>NZ_CP080575.1 GCF_019575955.1 Nesterenkonia pannonica | reverse complement strand
CACCATGGCCACTGGCACAGTTAAATGGTTCAACGCCGAAAAGGGCTACGGCTTCATCGCCCCCAGGACGGCTCCGACGACGTGTTCGTGCACTTCAGCGCGATCAACAGCTCAGGCTTCCGCTCGCTCGAGGAGAACCAGCAGGTTGAGTTCGAGACTGCCCGCGGACCCAAGGGTCTGCAGGCTGAGAACGTCAGCCCGCTCTGATCCGCAGAGCAGCGATGATCAGGCGCTAGCAGCCTGACGCATACTGTGGCCCCTGATCTTCACGGATCAGGGGCCACAGCCATGTCCGGAGGATTTTTCCGGCGGTCCGCATCAGCTCTGGTTCGCCATGGCGCGAAGCTCTGAGAGGGCGTTGTCAGGGTTCAGCACGGCACGTCCTTCGTCGTCGCTGGCTGCCGCGAGGCTGACCACTTCGCCCACGACGAGCACGGCAGGGGGTCGGATCTTCGCTGCGGCAGCGGTCGCGATCATGTTCGCTGAACCGTCGATGAGCACACGCTGCTCGTCGCTGAAGCCGCGCTCCACCACGGCGACCGGCGTTGTGGGGCTCATCCCCATGCGGTGGAGTCCGGTGAGCGTGTTCCCGAGCGTTCCCACGCCCATCAGAATGACGGCAGTGCCGCCGAGGGAGACCAGCCCGGAGAGCTCGTCCTCGCTGAGCGGATCGTGCCCCGAGATCACGGTGAAGGTGCGTGTGACGTTGCGAGCGGTCACGGGTATCCCGGCGGCTGCTTAAGACAGAGATCGCCGAGGTCACCCCGGAACGACGGTGACGGGAACGCTTACCTCCCTGCAGGCCGCGACCTCCTCGCACCCTCTGCCGAAGACGAACGGATCTCCGCCCTTGAGGCGGACCACATGCTGGCCCGTGCTGGCCGAGGAGAGCATCATGCTGTGAATATTCTCCTGCGTCACCCGGTGATGCCCCGGACGCTTCCCCACGTCGAACAGCCGTGCCTGCGGAGCCCATTCGCGCAGCGCGTCGGTAGGGGCAAGCCGGTCATAGAAGACCACATCGGCCGACTGCAGGGCTCGCACAGCCCGGACCGTCATCAGGTCGGCCGCGCCCGGCCCTGCGCCCACCAGGGTCACACGCCCCCGTGCGACGAAGATTGTTCAATCATTCTTCAAGAGTAGGGGTGATGTGTAATGGCAGTGTTACAGCCCCTTCACGTGGGGTCACACGTCGATGAGAGGTAGGATGGTCGCGCCCCGCCTCAGTAGCTCAGGGGATAGAGCACCGCTCTCCTAAAGCGGGTGTCACAGGTTCGAATCCTGTCTGGGGCACAAGCGAAGCCTTCGTCGGTGCGCATGCGCTGTCTGCCGCACCGGTCTTGGTGAGCCGGTCGGTGTGTCTAGGTCGCCTGACGAGGGCTGGGCTCGGCAGGCTGCTTCTTTCCGGCCGTCCGTGCGGCCTCCGCAGCCTGTTTCTTCGAGTCCTGCCGCGCGGGGTGCTATGGGGCCTTGGCCTGTCTCGGGAGCCTGAGCAGCGCTTCGAGAGGCCCCTCTGCATCACGCGCAGCCAGATCACGGCAAAGAGCATGAGCGCGCCGCACAGCAGCGCAGTCGCGGCGGCCCCAGCCGCAAGTCCCTCAGGGCCTGGTCTCACGAGCAGGGCCAGCACCACCAGGTGCGCTGCGTAGGCGGTCAGCGCGAGACGCCCCAGTGAGGTGAGGGGAGACAGCCAGGGCCGATTCCACGTCGGAACTCTGAGACAGAGGCCGAGAACGAAGACGGCGGAGCCTGTGCCGCCGATCACCCATAGAGGCATTTCGGAGTGGGCGACATCGCTGACCAGCCTCTGCCAGTCATTGTGGCTGGACGGTTCGCCGAGGGCCCGAATGAGCAGCGCAGATGCAGCGCGGGCGGACACGGCTGTCAGTCCGCCCCAGACAATCAGGCGCAGGCTGACGCGGGGGTCCCGCAGGTTCAGTCGGCCGAGCCACATGCCCAGCAGAAAGGGTGCGGCCCATACCGCCACGGGGTAGGGTCCGGTCACCAGGATGTCGGCCACTATCTCAAGGGCGGGCTGGTCTGCGGTGATCGGTTCGCGCTTGAAGCCGGTCGGATGGTCATCGTGAATGACGATCCATGCCAACGGGCCGAGGGCCACGCTGGTGTAACCAGCGCAAGAAGCACCCTGCTGCTTACTCTTACCAGCGGCAGTCCCAGAAGAAAGAGAGCGGCATAGCTGGTCAGGATGACCCGGACACCGTGGTCCAGCTCTTGGAGCAGCAGGCCGAGGAGCAGCAGGAGGCCGCTGCGATACAGGAACGTTCCCCAGGGGATCCTGAGGTGACCGGACCTCGCCCGGCGGGTGATGAGTGTGAAGCCGATGCCGCCCAGGACGATGAAGAGGAGAGATGCCCGTCCGTGGGGAGACGGTAGAGCGAGTCCCAGAACGATGTGCCGTCGAGGGGCCCCACGTTGACTGCGATCATGCCGACTATGGCCAGCCCTCGGGCGGCGTCCAGAGCCTGAATGCGGGACCCGGACTCGCCGTCGGTCGCAGCTGAAGGGGCTCTCCTCACAGCTCGAACATCCAGTCTCCCCGGGTCTGAGGCACAAAAGGGCGCCAGGCTCATGCGTCGCAACTGAGTCTAGCGTCCTCCGCAAGCTCGCGGCGGGAGCTCGATGCGCATTGTGTTCGCACCCTGTCGAGGCAGTCTGGGCGCAACCGGGCGTGCGGCTGCCCTGCTTCGACGACGGGAGCTCAAGACAGGGTGAGGAACAGCTTCTCCAACTCCTCGACGGTCAGCCCGTCCTCGTCCTCAGCTGCCTTATCAGGCTCAGCGATGCAGTACTGCATCGCGCCCGAGACCACCAGAAAGCCTACCGGTCCAGGGCGGTGGATACCGCAGCGAGCTGGGTGACCACATCGCGGCAGGAGCCGCCGCCCTCCACCGCGCTGATCACCGAGTCGAGCTGACCTCGGGCGCGCTTAAGCCTGTTGACGATCTTGCGCTGGGTCTCTGCGTCTGCGCTGCGCACCGATGATCCTCCGGAGATTGTGGAACGGCCGTGGGGAGCACAATGATCCCACGAGCCCTGCGTGGCAGCATCCTGCCACGCGTGTCCTCTTCGAAGCCGTCCCGGCGGCGTTCCCGATGCGCGGCCGTGAGCGCCGATCGGTTCAGGGAGTCGAGGGCGGCGTCTCGGCGATGCTCGCGAGGGCGGAGTCGAGGGTGGGCACCCTCTCGGCTCTGTTCCACGGCATGCGGCTGAGCGCGTATGCCATGCCGCAGGTGTTCGATGCGGCGGCGAAGATGAGGCCGGAGCCCACCCCGAACGAAAGCCATGTGAGCTTCGGATGGATGAGGCGACCTCCCAGCACGCCTAGCCGCCACCAGGCTGCCCGCGGCCATCCGCACTTGGCGCTCCATGGACCAGGTGCTGCGACCGCGGAGGAGCTTCCCCGGCGTCCTCATACGCATTGATGCCTCCGACGAGCACCTGCGCGTCGCCCCTCCCGCTGCCGAGACCGCAGTCAGCGCCTGCTGGCTGCGCACGCCGGATTGGCAGAGCAGCACACTTCCGGCGGGAAGGTTCGCTGCCACCGCGTCAGGCCTCTGCTGCAGGAGGTCCAGAGGAAGGCTGTGCGAGCCGGGAATGCGCACACTCTCGAACTCTGCGGCCGATCGGACGTCGATCAGCACGGTCTGCTCCGCAGCGTCCTGCACCTGGAGCAGGTCTTGGGGGTGGATGCCGCTCATGGTGATGCTCCTCCTCCGCTCGAGAACGGGGTCATGTGCCTCATCGTGGGTTCCCGGGTGTTCTTCAGGCCATGATTCTTCCTGTGCAGAGCCCAGGATACTGGCCGCGGCGCATCCACGTGGCGATCAGAAAACCTCATGTTTTGTTCCAGCTGACGCCCCTAGCGTGTCGGAAAGATGTAATCCAGAACACTTCACGCAGGTTCCTAGCGCTGGTCAGCGCATGACGGAGGGAAATCTATGGGCAACAAAGCGAAAGTTGCAGGACTTCTGCTCGGCGGCTACATGCTGGGCCGAGGCAAGAAGCTCAAACTTGCTCTGACCGTCGCAGCGACGGTCGGCGGCTCCAAGCTGTACAGCCAGCGCGAAGAGATCAGCAAAGCGTTGGGCTCCCTCGAGAGGGCTCACCCGAACTTGGCCGTCTGGCCAGTTCGGTGCAGGGAGTCGCATCAGCCGGTCTGAGCCAGGTCGGCTCCCGACTTGAGCAGCAGACCGAGAGCATCAATTCCTCGCTGAAGCAGAAGAGCCCTGACTCCGGCGAGGAAGAATCCGCGGCTGAGGAGCCTGCGGAGGCTGAACCAGAGGGTTCCGAGGAGCGATGGAGAGCGAATCGAGCGAGCCGGAGCAGCAGGAGGCCGAGGAGCCCCAGGCTGACGACTCCTCATCCGAGGAGGAGGAGAAGCCCGCGGCGAAGAGGTCCTCCTCGCAGCGCAGCCGCTCCACGGCGAAGTCCGGCACGGGGTCCGCCTCCTCGAGCAGGAAGTCTTCCAGCAGCTCACAGAGCAGGGCGCGCTCGGGCAGCTCCGGAAGCCGTTCGAACTCGCGTGCCAAGAGCGGCACCGGCAGCACGACGCGCAAGTCGTCCAACGCCGGGAAATCGACCGCATCCAAGAGCCAGGGGCTAAGAAATGAGCGATCAGGACATGCTCGGAGGGCTGAAGTCCCAGCTGGGTGACTACGCACAGGCCCTCGGACGCAAAGCCATCAATTCCGTGAGCGACCGCGTCGACGACTTCGCCGAGCGGATCGAAAGCGGCGGAGGTGCCGCAGGAGAAGGCGTCAAGGCAGGCGCGGAGAAGATGGCCGAAGGGAAGTCGCCGGTCTCCGCCGCAGCATCAGGCGTGGCGTCGGGAGCCCAGGCGAAGGTGAAGGACGCGCTGCCCGGGGGTCCGGGTCCTCGAGCTCCTCCTCCGGAAAGAAGTTCATCAACATCGTGGAGTGGACCGACATCGGAGTCCCTCTCCACGTCGCGTACAACGCGTTCACCCAGTTCGAGGACTGGCCCACCTTCATGAGGAAGGTTGAGAACGTCGAGCGTGTGGACGACACCAAGCTCAGCTTCAAGGGACAGGTCTTCCTCTCCCACAGAACCTGGGAGGCGACCATCACCGAACAGGTGGCTGACTCGCACATCGTGTGGTCATCCACGGGGAGAAGGGCAGCATCAGCGGCAGCGTGTCCTTCCACGAAGTGACGCCCACGCTCACCCGCATGCTCACCATCGGCGAGTACCACCCGCAAGGGTTCGTGGAGCGCACCGGAAATCTCTGGCGAGCAGTCGGCCGCCGGTTCAGGCTCGAGCTGAAGTTCTTCGTCCATCACGTGATGACCGAAGTCATCCAGGACCCCGACTCTGTCGAGGGATGGCGCGGGAGATCCGCGACGGAGAGCTCGTGCAGTCCCACGAGGAAGCAGTGGAGCAGGAGCAGGAGGCAGCGTCTGAGGCGGCCGAGGACGAGAGCGCCGAATCCGAGCAGGACACCGCCCCGGAGGATGAAGGCGGCGAGGAGGACGTCCCCGCCGAGGAGTCTGAGGAGCAGTACGCCGAGGAGGAGCCTGAGGACGTCGACGAGGAGCCCGCCCCCGAGGATGAGGCCGAGCCTGAGGACGTCGAGGAGGAACCGGCACCTGAGGATGAGGCCGAGCCCGAGGAAGAGCTTACTCCTGAGGACGTCGAGGAGGAGCCCGTCGCTGAGGAGGATGACGCTCCTGCCGAGGACGAAGAGGACGTAGAGCCCGCCGAGGAAGAGGCTCCAGCGGAGGAAGAAGACTGAGAAGCGGCCGAAACCCAATGTGCTCAGGGACCCCTGAGCCGAACTGTGAAAGTAGGTAATCGAAATGAGTGTAGGAACATCGCGCTCCCAAGGGAGCTACGTTGACCGCCCCTCCTCCAGCTCGCTGGCGGACGTCGTCGAGATCATCCTCGACAAAGGTCTGGTCATCGACGCATATGTCCGGGTCTCTCTGGTGGGCATCGAGGTGCTCACCATCGACGCGCGCATCGTGATCGCCAGCGTCGACACTTACCTGCGCTTCGCAGAGGCCACCAACCGGCTGGACCTCAGCAACCAGGGCGGACGTGACCTGCCCGACCTCATGAGCGGCATGGCTCAGGGCGGCGCCAAGAACAAGACGCAGGGTGCCGTCGAAGGTCTCAAGGAAGCCGTCACAGGCGACGACGACGAAGAGGAAGAGGGCACCCGCTCCCGAGCAGGCAGCCGATCTGAATGAGTGACGCCTCCGGGGATTCCCCCAGGACACGTATCTCTACGCCGTAGTCCCCGCAGATGCCGAGCTGCCGCCCTCATCCGAGGGTGTGCAGGGAGGTGCCGTGCGCCTCGTGGCTCATGGGCGAGTGGCTGCGGTGATCAGCGAGACGGATCCTGATGAGGTGCTGGGGACCCCGGCGGACCTGCTGGCCCACACGCAGCTTCTGGACGCGCTCGCAGCCGCCGGGCCTGTCCTTCCGCTGGCCTTCGGCACCATCATTCCCGGAGCCGATGCCGTGGAGGCCGAGGTCCTGGAGCCCAACGAGGATGCGTATGCCGCTGGGCTCGAGTCGGTCGCCGGGCGGACGCAGTTCACCGTCACGGTGACCTTCAGCCGGGACGACGAGCTCCGAGCCATCGTCGAGGAGGTTCCCGCTGCGGCGGAGCTCCAGGCCGCCATAGCGGGCACGACGGAGGATGAGACGCGTCCTCAGCGGATCCAGCTCGGCGAGCTGATGGTGCGGGCGCTCGAGGAGCGTCAGCCTGAGGCGGCCGAGCCGGTGATCGACCGGCTGGAGGAGGTCACGAGCGATCTGATGATCCATGACCGTCGCCAGCCCGATGATGTGGTCGAAGCGGCGGTCCTCGTAGAGTACGGTCAGCTCGAGGACTTCGAGCAGGCTGTGGAGGATCTCGCCCGGGAGCATCACCCCGGCTCAGGTTCCGCCTGGTGGGGCCGCAGGCTCCTATGACTTCGTACCGGAGGTGTAGCCGTGGGGCTGTTCACATCGCTGCTGGGCCTGCCGCTGGCACCCTGCGCGGCACTGTGTGGCTTGCGGAGCAGATCGCCCAGGAGGCTGAGCAGCAGCACTACGATCCGCACACCATCCGGCGTCAGCTCCTCGAGGTGGAGAACGCCCGGAATGCTGGAGAGCTGAGCGAGGACGAGGCCGCAGCGCTGGAGCGAGAGCTCATTGCGCGACTTATGGAGGCCAGTCAGCGCCGAAACCCTACAAGGAGGACCCATGAGTGAAGACGAAGCAGAGAAGAGCACGAGCAGCCAGCGGACCCCGCCAAGCGGAGCAGCTCCTCGCAGAGCTCCAAGCAGAGCGGGGGCGACGCCTCGAAGCGCACTGCGTCCTCAAGCACCAAGAGCAGCTCAAGCAGCGGCACCGCCGCCAAAGGCACTGCCCGCACCCGCAGCCAGTCGGAGCGGACTGAGAGTCAGAGGTCGCCCGAGCGGCAGAAGTCCTCGGAGGGTCAGAAGTCCGCCGAGGCTCAGAAGGCATCAGGCAGCGAGCGGTCGTCCAAGGTGACGGCGGTGGCTGCCAGTCGCAAAGCCCGGGAGCAGTTCGAGAGCCTCGTGGGCCGAACCCCGGAGTCCATCATCGGAGTCCAGAAGACCAGCGAGGGGTGGACAGTGAGCATGGAAGTGGTGGAGTCCAGGCGCGTGCCTGACACCGCCGACCTCCTGGCAGAGTATGAGGTGAGTCTGAGCCCCGACGCGGAGCTCCTCGGCTACAGCAGGACCAGCCGCTACGTCCGCGGCCGCCCCAGCTGAGGATTCGACCCAGTGCCCGCTCCGGCGGCACTCACCTACCCCTGAGGAGAGCACTATGGCGACGAGACAGCCCGGCAAGGCGATGGAACCGCAGCGGGACCGCGAAGGAACGCTGATGCAGGTCGTGGAGACCCTCCTGGACAAGGGCCTGGTCCTCAACGCAGACATCATGGTTTCAGTCGCCGGGGTGGAGCTTCTCGGAATCCGCATCCGTGCGGCCCTCGCCTCCTTCGAAACCGCAGCGAAGTTCGGTCTGGACTTCCCCGCGGGAACGGACCGTGAGACGGCCGCATGGCAGGAAGCCATGGAGGAGAAGGACACCTGCCCCGAGTGCGGGAAGCGTGCGTCGCTGAAGCAGCTGATGGACACCTTCTGCCCATGGTGCGGGTGGCAGAGCGCCTACGCGCGCAGCCTGGAGCAGAGCGGCGCCGAAGAGCTCGAGAGCGACGAGGGCGAGCCGCTTCCCGAGACGACGGGTGAGGACGCCGAAGAGGAGTCGCTCTCAGCCCGCAGCGCCGAGTAGGCAGCGCTGTGAAGCAGCCACATTCGACGGCTGACGCGGACCGGTCGGCCATGGAGCCCACCCGCGATCCCAATGCCACCCTGCCCGACCTCCTCGAGGTCCTCCTGAACAAGGGGTCCACCTCAATCTGGACCTCATCATCTCCGTGGCCGACATCCCGCTGATCGGCGTCAATCTGCGGGCGACCATCGCCGGCATTGAGACGATGCTCGAGTACGGCATGATGCGGCAGTGGGACGACCAGACGCGCGCGTGGGTGCAGAAGTCGTTGGCGAAGCACCTGGCCATGGGCCCGGACGAAGAGGTCATCGCAGCCATGGCCGCCAGCCACTACCAGGCTTCCATCGGACCTGGCGCCCCGGCAGGGCGTATGTGACGACCGAGCGGCTCCTCATCCATCGCCGCGATCCCGCGGAGACGCTTTGGGAGGCGCCCCTCACAGCGATCGAGAGCATCGAGCCGTTCGAGGACGCGTCGATTGGGGGCGAAGCCCGGACGCGGCTGCTCGTACGGACTGAGGGAGGCAGCGAGGCCACCCTCTCAGCCGCCGATCCGCAACGGCTCGCCAGCCTCGTTCAGGAGAGCATCGGTGCGCCCCGGAGCTCGAAGAGCCTGCTGCCGGATCAGGCAGCCACTCCCCGGATGAGCGGGCACGTCTGGTACCTGGAGACACTGGCGAACAGCACCACCTGGCGCGGGGACGCGCGACGCTGGGCGCGGATTCGGCGTCCGGAAGGACGGAGCTCACCTGGAGATCGCCGATGGATTCCCGGGCCTCCGTGCGGCTGGATCCGGCGGATGTGCTGTCCGTCGCGCTCGAGCGCCGGTCCAACCCGACCGATGAGAGTGAGATCCTGGTGGTGGAGACATCCCACTCCGTGCTCCGCCTGGCATCGTCCCACCCGGAGCGCTGGAGGGAGCACCTCACCGAGTGGAGCACCGAGGCGAAGGAGGTAGGCGATGGCGCTGCAGGTTGACGAAGAAAGCCTGAAGCACGGCGTGCTCACGCTCGTCGTCACCCTGGTCGAAGTCATTCAGGAGGCGCTGGAGACCCAGGCGGTGCGACGCATGGAAGGCGGTGACCTCACGGAGGAGGAGCAGAACCGCCTCGGCGAAGCACTGCTGGAGCTCGATGAGGCGATGGACCAGATCAAAGCCGATCACGGCATCACCGGCTCCGTCTCGGACCTGCACCGCGGTCTGGACGAAGTCGTCGATGAGGTCGTGGGAAAGCTCATCAACCCGCAGCAGTGGGCCGACGAGACCGAGAGAGGATCCGGCTGACTATGAGGACCCTGTACATCTACGCCCTGGTCCCGGTAAACAGCCCGCTTCCCGAAGAGAGGGGAATCAACGGTGCTGACCTCCACATCGTGAGCGCACCCTCGGGAGTCGCGGCGGTGGTGCACACCCACGACGCGGCCCCGTACGAAGGTCCGGATGACGACGTGAAGCGGTGGGTGCTCCAGCACAGCGACGTCGTGGAGGCGTGCTGGAGCAGCGCGGCCAGTGTGCTGCCGGTCTCCTTCAACGTCATCGTCCGACCGGACGAGGACGGCGGCGCCACGGCCGACGACCAGCTTCAGGCCTGGCTGAACAGCGCTGGGGACGAGCTGCGCACTCGGCTCGATGAGCTGGAGGGCTCCTCGGAGCTCCGCGTCGAGATCAGCCTCGACCCGGACGAGTTCGCTCAGGACGACCCGTCGGTCGCTCAGCTCCGTGAGGAGATGGAGTCCAGGCCCGCAGGCGTGCGTCGGCTGCTGGAGAAGCGCCTGGAGAAGCTGCAGAAGCAGCTGACGGACCAGGCCGCCGACCGTCTCTACCCCGACTATCGGCAGCGAATCGCCCAGCACAGCTCGGAGCTTCAGGAGTACACCAGCGCTCAGCACGCGAAGGGGCTCGTGCGCGTGCTCTCGGCAGCCTGTCTGCTTCGCGCGGACCGCATCGAGGACCTGGGCGCCGAGCTCTCCGCCATCCAGGACGAGGCCCCGGGGACCCGCATTCGATTCCTCGGCCCGTGGCCTCCTACTCCTTCTCGGCCCTCGAGGTGCCCATGGGCGGCGAGCGCGCTGAGAGCCGCGGCTGAGCGCCCCGCCCGAGGCGTTGTGCCGTGCCTCCCGCGCGTGGGAGCATTGTCGAGGACCGGAGCTTCGAAGGGTATTCAACATCTCTCACGGGACTTTTCTGGCACTCTGACGACGCCGTCAAAGTGCAGTCCCGAGCCTCACGCCGCCTCGATCCGATTGTTCATCCCCTGCAACCCTCACAGATGCCTTGGAGGGCCTATGCCGCCTCACCGCCCACCAGTCCCCATCGACCCGACCGTCTCGAAGCCTGACACCACCTCGCAGCTGATGCCGGTGGTCAGGCCTGCTGCCGACGAGGAGGCCGAGAAACCGAAGAAGGATCCGCGCCGCAAGCCTCGGGAGCAGCGGCGCGGCCGCGCACCGAAGAAGCAGGCCTTCGACCCGTCCGCCTTCGAGCAGAGGGCCGACACGCGCCACATCTTCCGGCGCGTCATCGAGCCTGTGCAGACGGCCACCGCTGTCCTGCCGCTGGTCGACCGGCTCACCGGCACGCCCTACGCCAACCCCATCCTCGCCGAGCAGACCCACGAGGCCGACGAGCTGGAGACCATCAATTTCGTCCTCGACCTCGGCGAGACCCTCTTCCGCTACGGGGCGGGAGCCTTCGACGTAGAGACCAGCATCATCGCGGTCACTGCCGCCTACGGCATGGACCACACCGACGTGGACATCACCAACCAGTCGATCATCTTCAACTGGGCGCCCGAGGAGGTTCCCTACTCGCGGGTCCGCGTGGTCCGATCCTGGTCCGGCAACTTCCGTGCGCTCTGCGAGCTGCACCAGATGGTCACAGACATCATCACCGGCCGCGTCACGCGTGCGCAGGCGAAGAAGCGCCTGCGGGACATCCGACGCCAGCCCAAGCCCTACGCCCGCTGGGTCGTGACGGTTTCGGGCGCACTGTTCGCGGGCCTGTTCGCCAGCTACACCGGCGCTCCACCTTTGGATGCGTTCCTCGGCTTCGCCGCCACACTCCTGGTGCTGGGCATCACGCGCCAGCTGCATGCGTGGAGGGTCCCGGAGATCTTCACCCTCGCAGTAAGCGGATTCGCAGCCACTTCGGTCGCGCTCTCCGCCCTCTGGCTCGGGGCCGACATCACCCCCTCCATGGTGGTCGCCGGAGGCCTCATGATCCTTCTTCCCAGTGTGCGCATCGTCAACGCCATGCAGGACGTCATCCACTCCTTCCCCATCACCGCCGCTTACCGCCTGGTCTCCACGCTGGTGTCCTTCGCCGGAATGACGGCGGGGATCATGACGGCGGTCATCGTCGCCGACGTCCTGGGCGCCCCTGAGGTGGAGATCGTCCAGGGCATCACGCACCTCTACCACCCGTCCGCGCTCGCGGTCCTCGTCCTGGCCACCGGTGTGACGGCAGCCATCGTCGAACAGGCCCCTGGCGTCTGCTGCTGCCCACCGGCGCAGTGGCCTGTCTGGGATTCTCGGCGTACTACGCGGCCGACACTCTCGGGCTGGGGATCTGGTTCTCACCCATCGTGGGGCTGTGGTCATCGGGGCGCTCGCCCGCATCATCGCGCTGCGCATGCAGGCGCCCATCCTCGTCATCGCAGTGCCTGCCATGATGTTCATGCTTCCAGGCCTCATCATCTTCCGCGGGATGTACCAGATCGCCCTCGGCTCCTCATCCGAGATGATGAATGCTGGGCTTCACCAGCTCTTCACCGCGCTGATCATCATTCTGGCGATCGCCGCGGGATCGCGCTGGGAGACGTGCTCATGCGGCCGGTGACGTCGCGGATGCGGCAGACCAGATACGTCGTCGACCGCCGGGACCAGATGGAGGAGCTCGCCTCCGCGGCTGCGGGCAGCAGCTGAGCCTGCCCCCGCACCGTAAGCCTGCTTTCGGGCCGACCGGGTGTGGGGTCTGCCACGGTGCGGAATGCTGAGGGGACGGGCGGGTTGGCCCTGACCGTACCCCTGCTTCTCGATCAAGGACTCCGATGACCTCCGCTCTCTACACGCCCGTGACGCTCGGCAGCATGAACCTTGCCAATCGCTTGGTGATGGCGCCGCTGACCCGCATCCGCTCCGATGAGGACGGCACCCCAACGATGCGGTGGTGGAGTACTACCGGCAGCGGTCCAGCATGGGGCTGATCACCACCGAGGGCACGTGGCCGGTGGGCGAGGGCCGGACCTGGATCGGCCAGCCGGGCATCGAGACGCAGCAGCACATCGAGGGGTGGCGCCGGGTCACTGAGGCCGTGCACGCCGAGGGCGGACGCATCATCATGCAGATCATGCACGGAGGCAGGATCGGCCATCCCTCCATCTCCGCCACGGGCCGGGTCACCGCACCATCATCGATCGCCGCTCCCGGCGAGATCCGCACCCCTGAGGGCAAGCAGCCCCACCCGGTGCCGCACGCCCTGACCACCGACGAGGTGCAGCAGACCGTGCAGCAGTTCGCCCGCGCCGCAGAGAACGCCGTGGCGGCAGGCATGGACGGTGTGCAGATCCACGGCGCCAACGGCTACCTCATCCACGAGTTCATCGCCGCCACCACCAACCATCGCACTGACCAGTACGGCGGCTCACCGCAGAACCGCGCCAGGTTCGCGATCGATATCGCCGCCGCGACCGCCCAGGCCATCGGCGGCGACAAGACCGGCATACGCCTGTCGCCTCAGCACAACATTCAGGGCGCTCTCGAGGAGGACGACGCCGACGCCCTGGCCACGTACCGGGCGCTGGCCGAAGGGCTTGCACCCCTCGGCATGGCACACATCGATGTGCTCAGTGCTGACCCTGCGTCGGAGATGGTTCAGGTCATCCGCAGCATGTCGGGTGCCCCGCTGGTGGCCAATACCGGCTTCGGCGTTCCTACGGATCGGCTGACCGCCGAGCAGCTCGTGGACCATGACCTGGCTGAGGCTGTGAGCGTGGGACGGGCGGTCATCGCCAACCCGGATCTGGCGCGCCGGTGGCGGGAGGAGCTTGAGGAGAACGAACCGCAGCCGGAGACGTTCTACGTCGGCGGGGAGCGCGGCTACACCGACTACCCCTTCTACGTCGGCTGAGCGCTCAGCCCCAAGACGCTCACTCGGCGGCGACGCCTGGTTGGAGTGACCAGACGCTGTCCTCCGGTGCGCCCTCCACCTCCACGAGGAAGCTCCCGTCGTCGGGTGCAATGCCTTCGGCGCTGACCCCGCGGCTGATCAGCTGATGGCAATCAGCGCGATCCCCGCGGCGACCACTGCGGCCCCTGCCAGCCGGCGGAGAGGATCCCTCTCCTTGAACAGCCACCAGGCCAGCAGAGAACCGATGATGATGGAGGACTCCCGCACGGGGGCGACCAGGGCGACCGACGTCGTCGTCATGGCGTAGAGCACCAGGATGTACGCCAGCGGGGACAGGACCGCAATGGTGACGACGGCTCGGCGGTCGCTGCGCCAGGTGGGGGCGATGAGCTCCCGCTTCCGCACCACCCACGGGAGCATCACAGCAGACTGGAGCACGCCGCTGAGCCCGAAGTACAGGATCGGGTCGATGCTCAGGCCGTTCACCGCAAAGCTGTCCCACAGTGTGTACGCCGCGATGGCCGCGCCCGTGGCCGAACCGTACATGAGCCCCACTCCCAGCCCGGAGGACCGCCGAAGCAGCCTCCGCCCCGTCACGAGCAGGATGCCGCCGATCACCACCAGCCCGCCGAGGAGCGCCAGGCTCTCGGGCCGCTCGCCCAGGACGGCGACGGCCACCACGATCGTCAGCACCGGGCCGACGCCGCGGGCCACCGGATACACCACGCCCAGCTCGGCCTTCCGGTAGCCGGTCTGCAGCAGCTGGGCGTAGACGATGTGCAGCACCGCGGTGACCAAGGCCGCCAGGGAAGCTCCCAGCCATGGTCAGCTCCAGTGACGACGGCGCGGACGATGCCGATCGGCAGGGTGATGAGGCAGCCCATCGAGTAGTACATCCAGATGAGGACGGTGGTGTCCCCGCGGGCAGTCTTGGCCGCCAGGTTCCACACTGCGTGGAAGACCGCGGCGGACAGCACCATCGCCAGGGCGACGCCGCTCAAGCGGCCGCACTTATGGCCACCGATGAGCACAGCATGCTCATCACCCTACGTGCCGCCGCGGGTGCAGAGGTGCGCCTCAGGGCCCGCCGCGGAGGCCGTGTCAGGCAGCACCCTTACACTGGTGCCGCCATGGATTTTCTCTTCACTCCGCCTTCGCAGCGCGTAGGCGAGAGGCCTCGCTCAGCCCGGAACGACGAGCGGGACGGCGTCCACGACCACAGCGGCCCGGCCGTTCTTCAGGAGCCTCCAGCGCCCTCGGAGACAGCCGTCGAGGGGCTCAACCCGCAGCAGAGGGAGGCCGTCCTCCACGGCGGCTCTCCGCTGCTGATCGTCGCCGGTGCTTAAGCTCGGGCAAGACGGCGGTGCTCACCCGGCGGATCGCCCACCTGATCCGCACCGGAGCGGCCCGGCCGCACGAGATCCTGGCGATCACCTTCACCAACAAGGCCGCCCGGGAGATGAAGGAGCGCATCGAACGGCTCATCGGGTAGGCCGCCCAGCGCATGTGGATCTCCACGTTCCACTCCTCCTGCGTGCGGATCCTCCGGGCGGAGGCGTCCACCATCGGCCGCAAGTCCACATTCACCATCTACGACGCCTCAGACTCCCTGCGCCTGGTCACCCAGATCGCAAAGGAGCACCAGCTGGACCCCAAGCGGTTCGCACCCCGGGCCCTGCGCAACAGGATCAGCGCGCTGAAGAATGAGCTGGTCGATGCGGAGAGCTTCCGCGCCACGGCTCCCAGCGAGCCGTTCTCCGAGGCGGTCGCCACGGTATTCGGCGAATACTCCGCGCGGCTGCGAGCTGCCAACGCCTACGACTTCGACGACCTCCTCACCGAGACCGTCTACATGCTGGAGGCGTTCCCGCGGTGCGCGACAGCTACCGCCGCAGATTCCGACACGTCCTCGTCGACGAGTACCAGGACACCAACCACGCCCAGTATCGCCTCATCAGGCAGCTCACAGCACCGGACGACGAGGTGGAGACCAGTCCTGCCGAGCTGACGGTGGTCGGCGACTCCGACCAGTCGATCTACGCCTTCCGCGGCGCAGACATCCGCAACATCACCGAGTTTGAGCGGGACTACCCGCAGGCGCGGGTCATCAAGCTGGAGCAGAACTACCGCTCCACCCAGAACATCCTCGACGCCGCCAACGCGGTCATCTCCCCAGAACACCGCCCGTCAGGAGAAGAGCCTCTGGACGGAGTCCGGCGCTGGGCCGGACGTGACCCTCCACGTGGCACACTCGGAGTCGGACGAGGCAGCGTGGATCGCTCGGACCATCGACCGTCTCGGAGACGATGAGGGCGTGAAGCCCTCGGATGTGGCGGTGTTCTACCGGACCAACGCCCAGTCCAGGTCCCTGGAGGAGCGCCTGATCCACCGCGGCATCCCCTACCGCGTCATCGGCGGCACACGGTTCTACGACCGCAAAGAGATCAAGGATGCTCTGGCTTACCTGCACGTGGTGAACAACCCCGATGACGACGTGAATCTTCGGCGGGTGCTCAACGAGCCGAAGCGGGGCATCGGTGAGAAGGCGGAGAGTGCGGTGGCCCAGCTGGCAGGCCGGGACCGGATCACGTTCCTCGAAGCGCTGCGCCGGGCGGACGAGACCGCAGCCTCCACCCGCGCGGTGAAGCAGATCGCCTCCTTCGTGCGCATGATCGACGATGTCACCAGCCTCGCAGCGGACGAGAACCCCTCCGTGGTGCTGGAGGCGGTGCTGGAGCAGTCCGGCATGATGGCGGCGCTGCGAGAGTCGAAGGACCTTCAGGACGAGTCCCGCGCGGACAACCTCGGCGAGCTGGTCGCGGTGATGAAGGAGTACGAGGTAGGCACGGAGGGCGCCTCCCTGGAGGGCTTCCTGGAGCAGGTCAGCCTCATCGCTGACGCAGACGCGATACCCAACGCCCCCGATGACGAGTCGGCCCGGCTGGCGGCCGAGCAGGGCAGGTCACTCTGATGACGCTGCACACCGCCAAGGGGCTGGAGTTCCCTGTCGTCTTCCTCACCGGCATGGAGCACGGTGTCTTCCCCCACCAGCGCGCCATGGGCGACACAGACCAGCTCTCCGAGGAGCGTCGTCTGGCCTACGTGGGCCTCACACGAGCTGAGCACCGTCTCTTCCTGACGCGCGCTGAGTCGAGAAGCCTCTGGGGCCAGGTCTCCTACAACCCGCCCAGCCAGTTCCTCGCGGAGATCCCGGAGCACCTCCTCCACCTGAGCCCGGACTCCGTCACCAGCCGCACCCCGGGCTCCCGCGGCTCGGCACTGTCGGGCTTCGGCTCAGGCTCAAGTCTCGGCAGGACAGGCTGGGGCGGCGACGAGGCCCTGACCAGGGGTCGTATGGGGAGCGCCCGCTTCGGCGCCGCCGAAGAACGTGAACCCCGACCGGGAGATTCCCTCGCTCAGCCCCGGGGACCAGGTGAAGCACGGCAAGTTCGGCATCGGCGAGGTCCTGTCCGTGGAGGGCTCAGGGGACAAGACAGTGGCGAAGGTCGCGTTCAGCGGTGCCGAGAAGCGTCTTCTCCTGCGATATGCTCCCTGGAGAAACTCGGCTGAGCCGACGCCGTCCTGCGGTGCGGCCCAGCGAGCATCTCATCACTCGCTTTGTCGTCAACGCAGAAGGACACACCTGTGGACCTTTACGAGTACCAGGCGCGCGATCTGTTCGAGGCGCACGGTGTCCCCGTGCTCGCGGCATCGTCGCCACCACGCCCGAAGAAGCAAAGAACGCCGCTGAGAAGATCGGCGGAACAGTGGTCATCAAGGCCCAGGTGAAGGTCGGCGGCCGCGGCAAGGTAAGCGGCGTGAAGCTGGCCAAGACGCCGCAGGAGGCCTACGAGCACGCCGAGGCCATCCTCGGCATGGACATCAAAGGCCACACGGTGCACCGGGTCATGATCGCCCAGGGCGCCGAGATCGTCGAAGAGTACTACTTCTCCATCCTCCTGGACCGCGCAGAGCGCCAGTACCTCGCCATGAGCTCCAAGGAGGGCGGCGTGGAGATCGAGCAGCTCGCCGTGGAGTCCCCGGAGAAGCTGGCAAGGGTCAACTTCGACCCCAACGTGGGCATCACCGGCTCCATGGGCGGCTACATCGCCGCCAAGGCAGGATTCGACGCAGCCGACGCCCCTGCCCTGTCCAAGGTCTTCAAGCAGCTCTGGAGAGTCTTCAAGGAAGAGGACGCCTCGCTGGTGGAGGTCAACCCGCTGGTGAGGACTGCCGACGGCAGCATCATCGCGCTGGACGGCAAGATCACCCTCGACGAGAACGCCGCCTTCCGCCAGCCCGCGCACGCTGACCTGATCGACGAGTCCGCTGTGGACCCGCTCGAGGCCAAGGCAGCCGAGCACGAGCTGAACTACGTGAAGCTCGACGGTCAGGTCGGCATCATCGGCAACGGCGCCGGTCTCGTGATGTCCACTCTCGACGTGGTCGCGTACGCCGGGGAGGCTCACGGCGGGGTCAAGCCCGCCAACTTCCTCGACATCGGAGGCGGTGCCTCCGCGGAGATCATGGCGCACGGCCTCGACGTGATCCTGTCGGACGATCAGGTGAAGTCGGTGTTTGTGAACGTCTTCGGCGGCATCACCAGCTGCGACGCCGTCGCCAACGGCATCGTCAAGGCTCTGGACATTCTGGGCGACACCGCCAGCAAGCCGCTGGTCGTGCGCCTGGACGGCAACAACGTGGAGGCAGGCCGGAAGATCCTGGCCGACGCCAACCACCCGCTGGTCACCACGGCCGACACCATGGACGCAGGGGCCGACCAGGCCGCCGAGCTGGCGAACAAGTAAAGGGACGGAGACACATATGTCGATCTACCTCAACAAAGACTCCAAAGTCATCGTCCAGGGCATCACCGGCGGCGAGGGCACCAAGCACACCGCCCTGATGCTCAGGGTAAGCACCAACATCGTGGGCGGAGTCAACGCCCGCAAAGTAAACTCGCACGTCACCCACATCCACAAGGACGGCTACGAGACAGAGCTGCCCGTCTTCGGCTCCGTCTCCGAAGCGATGGAGAAGACCGGCGCCGACGTGTCCGTGGCCTTCGTCCCTCCGAAGTTCGCCAAGGATGCTGCGATCGAGGCCATCGAGGCAGGCATCGGCCTGCTCGTGGTGATCACCGAGGGCATCCCGGTGCAGGACACAGCCGAGTTCTACAACCTGGCTGCGACCACCACTGACGACGACGGAAACCCGATCACCCGCGTCATCGGCCCGAACTGCCCCGGCATCATCACCCCGGTGAGGCGCTGGTAAGCATCACCCCGGCGAACATCACGGAGTCCGGCCCCATCGGACTGGTGTCCAAGTCCGGCACTCTGACTTACCAGATGATGTACGAACTCCGAGACATCGGGTTCTCCACCAGCATCGGAATCGGCGGCGACCCGGTCATAGGCACCACCCACATCGATGCGCTCGAAGCGTTCGAGAACGACCCGGACACCAAGGCGATCGTGATGATCGGCGAGATCGGCGGAGACGCCGAAGAGCGCGCCGCGGAGTACATCAAGGCCCACGTCACCAAGCCGGTCGTCGGCTACGTCGCAGGCTTCACCGCTCCCGAGGGCAAGACCATGGGCCACGCCAACGCCATCGTCTCCGGCTCCTCGGGCACGGCCGAGGCCAAGAAGGAAGCACTCGAAGCGGCAGGCGTGAAGGTCGGCAAGACGCCCTCCGAGACCGCCGAGCTGCTGCGGGAGATCTTCAAGGGCTGACGCCCCTCAGCTTCTCTGCAGCCTGACGCCCTCGCCCTCCGTTCCGCGCGGAGGGCGAGGGCGTTTCTGCGTCCGCCGCCACAGTGCTGCTCCGCCCGTCGCAGAAACGTGCTGAGGGTCTCGGCAATACGGGGAGCTGGCCCCAGCTTCGGAGGCCCCGCGTCAGTGAGAAGGTAGACGCATGCCTGAGGTCACCACCGGAACGAACAGCGAGCTGACAGGACCGGCGCATGCGCTCACCGCCGAGCAGGCACTGAGCCGCTTCGAGGCGGATCCGAGCGTTGGTCTGACCGGGACGCAGGTCCAGGCCCGCCTCGGCGAGCACGGGCCGAACGCCCTCCCCGCCGCAGAGAGGGACAGTGCGGCGGTTCGCTTCCTGCGTCACCTCAACGACGTGCTCATCTACGTGCTGCTGGGTGCGGCCGCACTGACTGCCGCGCTGCAGCACTGGGTGGATACCGTCGTCATTCTCGCTGTGGTGCTCATCAACGCTGTCGTCGGGTTCCTGCAGGAAGGGCGCTCCGAGCGCGCCCTCGAAGGCATTCGCGACATGCTGTCACCCTCCGCGGCTGCCCGTCGCGAAGACCAGTGGCAGACCGTGGCCGCGGAGGACCTCGTCCCCGGCGACATTGTCCGGCTGCGTGCCGGTGACCGAGTCCCCGCCGATATGCGGCTCATCGAAGCCCACGAGCTCACCGTCGAGGAGTCCGCCCTGACGGGGAGTCGGTCCCCGCTCAGAAGAGCACCGCCGAGGTCAGTCCCGAAGCGCCGCTGGGCGATCGTGTGTGCCTCGCCTACTCCGGGACGATGGTGACGTCCGGGGTAAGCCAGGGCGTCGTCGTCGGCACAGGATCTCAGGCGGAGATCGGCCGGATCAGCACCATGATGAGTGACGTCGAAGCGCTGCAGACTCCGCTGACGCGCCAGATTGCAGCCTTCGGCCGCTGGCTGGCCCTCGCCGTGGTGCTGATGACGCTGGTGCTGGTCCTGGTGGGCACCCTCGCCCATGACACCGATACCGGTGAGCTGCTGCAGGCAGCCGCCAGCTTCGCCGTCGCCGCCATTCCCGAGGGGCTGCCCGCCCTGATCACCATCACCCTCGCCCTGGGGGTGCAGGCGATGGCCCGCCGGAACGCGATCACCCGCAGGCTGCCGGCGGTGCAGACCCTCGGCAGCGTGACAGTGATCTGCTCGGACAAGACAGGCACCCTCACCAAGAACGAGATGACGGTGACCGCCGCCGCCCTGCCGAGCGCCCAGGTCAGCGTCTCCGGCACGGGCTACGCTCCCGAGGGAGGTTCTGGCGGACGGTGCTCCGACAGGCATGGAGCATGAGGAGCTCCGGCGCCTCATCGAAGCGATGAGCATCGCCAACGACACCCAGCTGACGCAGAAGGAGGGCCGCTGGGGAATCAGCGGGGAGCCGACAGAGGGTGCTCTGCAGGCGCTCGCCGGGAAGCTGGGCTTCGACCCGACTGCCGCGAGGCGCACCTCGACGCTGCCGTTCAGCTCGGAGAACAAGCTGATGGCCACTGTCGCCGACATGGACGGGTCAGCCCGCATCCTGGTGAAGGGTGCGCCGGACCGGCTGCTCGACAGGTCCGCGACCCAGCTCCGCGGGACCGAGGAGGAGCCGCTGGACCGCGCGTATTGGGAGGAGCAGATCGAACTGCTCTCCGCTCAGGGCCTGCGCGTCCTGGCCGCCGCTGAGCGTCCGGCCCATCAGGGCGATGCGGGGCTTCTGAGCCTCGACGCGCTGGAGGAGCTGACCTTTCTCGGAGTCGTGGGCATCGTTGATCCGCCCCGAGAGGCTGCGATCGCAGCCATCGAGACCTGCCACGACAGCCGGCATCAGCGTGAAGATGATCACCGGAGACCATGTGGGCACTGCGCGTGCCATCGCTGAACAGATGGGCATCGACGGAGGAGCGGGCGCGATCAGCGGGCCTGAGCTCGAACAGGCCGACGACGAGGAGCTGCGTCGCCTCGCGGCGGGGCACAGCGTATTCGCCCGCACCAGCCCGGAGCACAAGCTCCGGCTCGTGAAGGCTCTGCAGGCCGAGGGTGAGGTGGTGGCGATGACCGGCGACGGCGTCAACGACGCCCCCGCCCTGCGCCGCGCCGATGTGGGCGTCGCCATGGGCGTGAAGGGCACGGAGGTCACCAAGGAGTCGGCCGAGATCGTTTTGGCCGACGACGACTTCACGACCATTGAAGCGGCAGTGGAGGAGGGGCGGCGGATCTATGACAACCTCCGCAAGGCGATCGTCTTCCTCCTGCCGACCAACGGTGCCCAGTCCGCAGTGGTGCTCTTCGCCGTCGCACTCGGATGGACTCTGCCGCTGACCCCGCTGCAGGTCCTGTGGGCCAACATGATCACGGCAGTGACCCTGGCGTTCGCGTTCGCCTTCGAGCCCGCCGAGCCCGGTGTGATGAGGCGCAGGCCGCGGGACCCCGCCAAGGGACTCGTCGAGCTGCGGCACATGGTGCAGATCGCACTGGTGTCGCTGCTGATCGCTGCAGCGACGATCGCTGTGTTCCAGTGGCGGATCGCAGCGGGGACGATCTGGAGTCCGCGCGGACGCTGGCCACCACGGTGCTGGTGGTGTGCCAGGCCTTCTACCTGTTCAACGTCAAGGCCCTGGAGTCCTCAAGCCTTCGGCCCACCGTGCTGGGCAGCAGCTGGGTCGCGTGGGCATGCGTGGCCGGGCTGACAGTCCTGCAGCTGCTGTTCATCTACGCGGCACCGCTGCAGGCCCTGTTCGAGTCCCAGCCGCTGAATCCGGAGCATCTGGCCGTGGTGACCGGCGCGGGGCTCGTGATCTTCCTGCTGACCGAACTGATCAAGCTGGTGCTGCACTGGCGGAGGAACTGATTCTCAGCACCCAACGGTCGGATTCTGAGGGTCCGGCCTCCAGACGGGCGCCGATCGACTGTGCGCGGACGTGCATGCCCTCCAGGCCGACGCTCGAGGAGCCGTAGGGAAGCTCTCCGGCCCGTCGGGCACCGGCGCCGCGTCGTTCTCGATCGTCACTGACCACGCGTCGGCAGCGGCTTCAGCATCCAGCCTGATGCCCGCGATCCCGCCGTCGGGCGCTGCGCCGTGCTTCTGTGCGTTGAGGAGTCCCTCGCCCACAATGGCGAACAGCTGTGTGCGCACCCATTGGGCCACTCGTGACCAGTCTCCGCGCACGTCCGCCTCGAAGACGCCTCGTTCGGGCCGTAGTCCGCTGCGGAGCGTCTCAAGGTCCTCAGGGAATGTTCTGCCGTCGACGGCAGGGAAGGACGCCCTGTCCCTTCAGGAGGATGACCATCTCGCGCAGGTCGTCCAGCGCTGAGCGTGCAGTGTCTCCCAGCACCTGCACCGCCTCCGGTGCGGCCGCGTGGGGGTGGAGGCTCATGGCATCAGCCCGCATGGCCAGAATGGTCAGATCACGGCCGATATTGTCGTGGAGCTCCTGGGCAAAGCGGCGCCGCTCCTGCTGCAGTGCGTGCGCCCTGGCCTGCTCCGCGTGGAGTCTCTGCGTGCGCTCCTCCCGCGCACGGTCTGCGACTCGTCTGATGCCTCGGCCGATCGCGTAGGCGATCAGCACCAGCAGGCTGAGGAATGCAGCGGCGTAAGCTGCGGTCTCCCAGTCGCCGAACTGTGCTCCCACAGCGCCCGTCCAGAGCACCGAGGTGACGACGTAGAGCCGTCGAGGCCGGACAGGTGCGTACATCGCCACGACCGCGCTCATCAGCACGAGGAAAACGGCCTGGTAGAGGGGATGTAGCCCACGACGAGGATAGCCGCCAATGCCGCCTGGGCAGCTGTCGCCCCTGGGATGACGCCTACCCATAGGAGGCAGAGGCAGAGCGTCCACAGCAGCAGCGACACGAGGGCGCCGACCGAGACAGGGCCAGTGCTGAAAACTCCGAAGAGGCTCAGGTCTAGGAGAATCCAGGCAGCTGATATGCCGGTCAGCGCACTCAGGACCTTCCGGTCAGGCTTCTCAGCACGCCACTCCGCAGCTGCTTCGAACCCCATTTGGATCTCAGTCAATCACAGGCCGAATGGTTCGGGAAGAGCTCGCACCACTGCTCCCCGAGCCAGGAGTCACGCTGAACATCGGCCCCCGCCGTGTGCAGCAGCACGCAGGCCGCGATGACGACCGCGGCGTGCAGGATCCGGTTCATCTGAGCAGACTATTTCTTGTGTCCGGCTTCGAAGAGTCCCCTGTGGTGGACAGTTCTCGCCGCCTCTCGTGATGTTGCTGGTCTTCGATCTAGGCTTCTGCAGAGGAGGTTCCGATGATTCGAGTATTTCTTGTCGAGGATCAGCCCATGATGCAGGAGGCCCTGCGTCTCTACCTGGACTCCACTGATGACCTGGTGCTCGCAGGGGAGGCCGCCGACGGTGTGGACGCTGTTGAGATGGTGCGCGAGTCGGCCCCGGACGTGGTCGTGATGGACGTAGACCTTCCCGGGCAGAACGGTGTGGCTGCCACACGGGAGATCCTGGAGGAGAGCCCGGACATCAGGGTGCTCGTGGTGACGACGTTCACCACCGATCATCATGTGGTGCGCGCCCTGCGTGCTGGTGCCCGTGGGTATGTGACGAAGGATGCACACGCCAGCACAGTGCTGGACGCGATCCGTTCAGTGGCCGCGGGGAGCACCCGTTCACCGCGCCCAGCGCCCGTGCGGCCCAGAAGACTCATGACACGGCTCCTACAGATATCGCCGAGGCGGTTGCCCATCAGGCTGGTATGCCCCACGTTCCGCCTGGAGAGCTGAAGGTGCTGAGGGCATCGCGCGGGGGTGGACGAACACAGAGATCGCTCGGGAGCTGCACTTCAGCCGGGAGACGGTGAAGACGTACAGCAAGCGCCTGAACGAGCGCTTCGGCACACATGATCGGACGCAGCTGCTGGTGCGTGCCGCAGAGCTGGGCTTCGTCGAGCCGCGCCTGGGATAGGGCTTCACAGTCAACCCCTGGGATCTGCAAGAGGAGGGAGCTGTGGTCAGCCGACGGTGACGCCGAGGGCGGAGCCCAACGCGTAGGTCACCGCGGCGGCACCCAGGCCGATCGCCAGCTGGCGCAGCCCGCGGGTGAGGGTTCGTGCCGGAGAGCAGCCCCACGACGCCGCCGGTGCACAGCAGCGCCAGGCCCACCAGGCCGGTGGAGAGCCCCACGGCGAGCAAGCCCTCGGCGCCGAAGAGATAGGGCAGCACCGGGATGATCGCTCCGAGCCCGAAGAAGCAGAAGCTTGACCCGGCGGCGGTCCACGCAGAACCTACGGCGCGGTGCTCGTCATGAAGCTCGTCCGGGTCGTGCGACAGTTCGGGGCGGCAGTTGCAGTCGAAGACGTTGAGCCGTTCCAGGGCCCGGTGCTCAGCGTCGGCTTCGCTCAGGCCCCGTGCCCTGTAGACCAGGATCAGCTCGTTGTGATCAAGATCGAGGTCAGGCGCGGCACGAAGGGTCGCCTGGGTGGGCCGTGTGGCATCCAGAAGCTCCCGCTGACTGCGCACTGAGATGAACTCCCCGGCGGCCATGGAGAGCGCCCCGGACAGCAGCCCAGCAATGCCGGTCAGCAGCACCACGGTGGGGCCGACTCCGGTGCCGCCCATGCCCATGATGAGTGCGAAGTTTGAGACCAGCCCGTCATTGGCTCCGAATACGGCGGCTCTGAAGCCTCCCGAGAGCTTCTCTCTGCCGCGGGCGGCGAGGGCGCGGATGACCTCCTCGTGCACCTCTTCGTCCGCAGCCATGCGCGGGGTGGCGTCATCGTCGCGGGCGTAGGGAGAGTCGCCTTCGGCGCGCTGAGCCAGGGCGAGCACGAACACGGAGCCGAAGACGCGCGCCATCCACCCCAGCAGAACGCGGTGTGCGCTGGGGCGCGGGAGGTTGTACGAGTGTGGGCCGAGCAGCTGCCTCCAGTGCTCCTGGTGGCGCTTCTCGGCTTCGGAGAGCCCAAGCAGGATCTGCTTCTCCTCACCGGTGCGCTTCTGCGCGAGCTTCCAGTAGAGCTTCGCCTCGGCCTCCTCATCGGCCAGGTATCTGCGCCACCGGCGGACCTGCTTCGGGGTGGGTTCGCCCTCCGGCCGTACCGTCTCAGGTGTATCGCTCACGGCACTATGGTGCGCACACTTCACGGCCGGGCGGCGGCTCGACTCGCTGCATGACGAAGCTTCAGCACCCCTAAGCCGTCGACGCACCTCAAGCCTGCTCACATGTACCCCTGTGGTGGACAATCGGCGCCGAGACGGGGATGGGCTCAGCCTCTGCGTCACGTACGGATAGATTCGTACTGTGAGGTGCTTCGGTTGATCAAGGATCAGGACAGCCGCTTCATCTTCTGGCTCGTCGGTCTCGTCCTGACGACCGCCTGCCTCATGCTTCTGGTGGTCACTATGTTCCACTCCTACAGCCTGCGCTGGCTGCTGCTTGCCTTCCTGGCGGGCGCGGTCTAG
Organism: Nesterenkonia pannonica; assembly: GCF_019575955.1. Lineage (GTDB taxonomy): Bacteria > Actinomycetota > Actinomycetes > Actinomycetales > Micrococcaceae > Nesterenkonia > Nesterenkonia pannonica. The sequence continues at coordinate 2,673,843 of NZ_CP080575.1, read as the reverse complement.
GTCCTCTGCACGTGGGGCATGTGGCGCAGCAGACCTTCCCTCAGGAGTGGGGCCAGGCCTGAACTCCCGCGAACAGTGTCCGCTGCTGAGCGTCTGCCTCAGCTGAAACGCGCAGCTATTGGTTCAGCACGAACCGTTCGACCGGGGCGAGGGCGCTGGGGAGTCCACGCCGGGGCCCAGCCCGACGTATCCCGGAGCCAGGTGGGCGTGGGGGGACGAGGTGCCGTCGAAGGTTCGCTCGCCGCGGGTGCCGTAGGGCAGGAACGTGCCCCGGCACGGGTGAGGATGAGTTGGGCGGGTGCGATGTCCCACGGGCTGGTGCGGCAGTTGATGACCACATCGGCCCAGCCCGCCGCGGCGTAGCAGAGCTCCAGGGCCCCGGAGACGATGCGGCGCACCGTGGCGTAGGTGCCCACCAGATGCCCGAACACCTCCAGCGCCTCGGTCCCGTACTCGGCAACGATCCGTGGGCCGGGAAGTTGGTGAGCAGGTTCAGGTGAGGTTCGGCGGTGCCGGTCTTCGGAGCTGATGCCAGCACCGTTTCGGACGCGTCCCGGGTGGACAGGTATGCGGCGTCATCGTCGGCGGAGAAGGTGAGCTCATTGATGGGGTCATGGACCACCCCGGCGACCACGACGTCGTCGATCGCGGCCCCGATGCTGACGCTGAAGTGGTCGAAGCCGTGGGCGAAGTTGGACGTGCCGTCGATGGGGTCGATGATCCACTCCAGTAAGCCCTCGCCGTGCGAACCGCCTTCCTCACCGGTGAACCGCGAGTCCGGCACCGCCTCGGAGAGCAGCCGGATCAGGGCCTCCTCCGTCTGCTGATCGTGGATGGTGACGAGATCACTGTTGGACGTCTTCATCTGGACCTCCATGGAGGCCCGGAAGGCCTCCCGGAGCGGCTGTCCCACCGCGTGCGCGGCGGAGACGGCAATGGTCCTCAGGGACGCGGAGGAGGGTATGGAGTTCACCCGCCACAGGCTACCGCCCTCGCATTGCCTGACCCCGCGTTTCTGTTCATGGAGAGTTCATCATCATTCAACCTGGGAGCCTCCTGGGGTCACCCACGGCGTCGTAGCCTGGGAGCGATGAAAGTTGCGGTTGTTGCCGAAAGCTTCCTCCCTCACATGAACGGGGTCACCAACTCCGTTCTGCAGGTGCTTGCTCACCTGCGTCGCCGCGGCGACGACGTCACCGTGATCGCCCCGGCGGACTCGGCCTTCGACGCCCACCCGCTCACCGATCAGATCAGCAGCTCCGCAGAGCGCTGCCACGGGTATCCGGTGATCCGAGTGCCCTCGCTGCCCCTTCCGGACTACCCCAAAGTGCGGGTCGCGGCCGGTTCGGTGCTGCGCATCCGCAACCTTCTGGAGGAGCTCCGCCCGGACGTCGTGCACATCGCCTCACCGTTCGTGCTGGGATGGCGGGCCATACAGGCCGCTGAGGCGCTGGGCCTGCCGGCGGTGTCGATCTATCAGACAGAGGTGCCTGCCTACGCCGCGCGCTACAGAGTGCCATGGGCCGAGGAGCTGCTGTGGCAGCACGTCGAGAGGATGCACCAGGCCTGCACCTACACACTGGTGCCCTCCACCTTCGCGAAGCAGCAGCTGCGCGAGCGGGGCGTCAAACGGCTCCGCACGTGGCGTCGCGGAGTGGACACCGACCTGTTCAGCCCCGCCCGGCGCTCTGCCGAGCTCAGAGCGCGCATCGCTCCGAACGGCGAGCTCCTGATCGGATTCGTGGGTCGCCTGGCAGCGGAGAAGCAGGTCGAGGACCTTGCGGTGCTCGACGGCATCCCCGGCACCCGTCTGGTCATCATCGGCTCCGGCCCGATGGAGAGCTCACTGGCGAAGAGGCTCCCACGAGCGCACTTTGCTAGCTTCCAGTCCGGAGCGGACCTCGGTGCTCACGTCGCCAGCCTCGACATCTTCGTCCACCCCGGTGAGGCGGAGACGTTCTGCCAGACCATCCAGGAGGCCCAGGCCGCAGCGCTGCCGGTGGTGGCGGTGGGCCGGGGCGGCCCGCTCGACCTGGTGGATGAGGGCCGCACTGGATGGCTCTACGGCCCCGGGGATCTCCACGGCATGCGCCGCAGGGTGGAGCACCTGGTCAGCGACCACGCGGCGCGCAGGCACTTCGCGGATGCCGCGCACACAGAGGTGCAGGGCCGCACCTGGGAGGCCATCTGCAACGAGCTCGTGGGGCACTACGCCCGCGCCGTCGAGGTCAACCGCAGAATTCGCACGATGCGCGCCAAGACATACCTGCGGGCGCAGAGCCGCCTGTTCACGAACCTGCTTCCCGGATGATGCGGCGCGCTGCGCTCGCTGCGGCTGCCCTGCCTAGCGGAGCAGCCCCAGCTCCGTGAGCTGCTCGCTGATGGCCTTGCCGTCCGGGCCGTAGATCCATGGGATCCGGTTCTCGCCCACGTGCTGGTAGCCGTGCGTATCCTCGCCGGGCTCGCCGGCATGCAGCAGCTCCTGGCCCTCAGGCGCCTCGGCGCGGCCGTAAACCAGCACCGCCTCGGTGTAGGTGAGCTCCCGAATGATGACTGCCTGAACGTTCTGGGGTGCGCCCGGGCGAAATCGGCGTAGATCGCCGGGTCGTGCTGCCCGTCGTCGCCTATGAGCACCCATCGCACGTGCGGGAACTCCTCGGCGAGCCGCTCGAGCTGCTCCACCTTGTGCAGGCGTCGGACCGGAACCAGCGCTCCTCCGTCGGTCCCCAGTCGGTCAGCAGCAGGGGCCCATACGGGTACAGGTTGGCGCTGAGGAAGCGGGTCAGGGTCTGCGCGACGTTCCAGGCGCCCGTCGAGAGGTACAGCACCGGGGAGCCGGGCATGGATGACCTCAGCCTCTCCATCGTCACCGCCATGCCGGGTGTGGGGGTGCGGGCATGCTCGTCGAGCACGAAGGAGTTCCATGCGGCGAGGAAGGGCCGCGGAAGCTTGGTCACCACGACGGTGTCGTCGATGTCGCAGATGATGCCGGCGGCGGTGTCCTCACCGATGATCCGAACCCCGGCGCTGGTGGGCTGCTCCCCGGGCGCCTGGAGGGTGATGCGGGTCCACCCCGACTCCAGCGGCTCACCCCTCAGCTCGACCACCTCGTCGACGATGCCGCCGCGGTCCGCTGCGATGTCGTACTCCCGGCCCGCGATGGTCACCTTGAGCTGAGCGAAGGGAACCGGCGCAGAGACGAAGTTCCGCCAGCCGCGCACCCCGTCGGCGATGACCTTGGCGACCCGCCGACCATTCTCGAAGTCCTGGTCGGGGGCCATGACTACCCGTGAGAGGACTCGGACCCAGCGGGGGACCCGTACCCGGCGAGCGAGAGGACTGTCACCTGCTGGCCGCGACGACGGGCCAGTCCCAGCCGCAGCTGATGCCAGCGGTCCTCGATCTTCATCGCCTTGTTGCGGCCTGCGTCGGTGTAGTGGCGGCGCAGCGCGGCAAGATCCTGGTTCGCCCACGAAGGCGCGCCCGGGTGGTCCTGCGGGCGTCGATCGTCGGAGGACATCATCACCGCTCATCATAATCACCGTCCGGCCTCCCGGGGTTTCACCGCGTGGACTCGGCCGCGCGCTGGCACGATGGGAACGATGTCCGAGGACCCTCAACCCGCACGTGACGACGCCTCCGCCGGCCGCCGTCGGCGCTGGCTGCGCCTGCTTAAGCGGCGCCGCTGTGGCTCTTCGGACTGCTCGAAGGGGTTCAGGTCGTTCTGCTCACAGCTCTCCTGGTGGCGATCCCGGTGGGGCTGCTCACGTTCTTGGCCGAGCCCGCCGCGTGGGATGTCATCGGTGCGGCCCAGCTGGCCGGGCAGCTGTGGCTCATCATGTTCGCAGCCCCTGGATCTGGGAGGCGGCGAGGTGGGCCGTGAGGCCGCGTTCCATGCCGTGCCCCTGGGGCTGACGCTCATTCCGGCGATGCTCTGCTGGCGCTCCGGGCGCCACTGGCGATGGGGCCTATCCCACGCAGCTGTGGCTGGGGCTGCTCATGTTCGTCCTGATCGTCGTGCTCGCCGCGGTGCAGCTGGCCGCCTGGGTGGACACGCCGTTCGGCGCTACCTCACCGGTGTGGGCTGCCGCGGCCGCAGGAGGAATTGCCGTGCTCGCCTCTGCGGGAGGCTGCGTCTGGGAGGCCCGGAGCGTGACGCGCATGTTCGGGATGGACATGGACGAGCGCATCGATCGCTGGTCCGCCCGGATCAAATGGACCGGCTCCTACCTGTGGGCTGTCACTCGAGCGGGTGCCGTCGCCGCGGCGGCCTCTCTCGCGCTCGCCGGGACTCTCTTCGCCGTCGTGGTGCTCGTGCAGTGGATCGACATCGCCAACGCCTACCAGCAGGCCGAGGCGGGGTGGTAAGCGCCGTGGGCCTGACGGTTCTCCAGCTTGCTCTGGTGCCCAACATGGTGATGTGGACGCTCGCCTACACCACCGGTGCCAGCTTCAGCGTAGGGTAAGCACCACTGTGCAGCCCGGAACGGCGGGTGCCTCCGCGGCTGAGCATCTCCGCTGCTGGCAGCAGTGCCGCAGGAGGGCCTGGAGCACGCGTGGCTGGTCCTCGCTCTGCCGGTCATTGCTGGGCTCTGCAGCCGGCATCTGGCTGGCTCGAGAGGGCGAGAACCACTTCGACGACTGGTGCGCCCGCACCATCCGCTTCCGGCCCGTCTCCCTGCTGGTGTCCACTGCGGTGCTGGGCACGCTGACAGGCCTGATGGCGGGTCTGCTGCTCGTGGGTCCGCTGTGGCTCTCGCACCTGTCGCTGGGGGTGGGGCGCTTCGTCGACGTGGGCCCCGATGCGCTGGTCGCAGCCGGGCTCCTGGGGGCCTGGGCTGCTGCGGGATGCGCAGTAAGCTACCTGGTCGCCCCATGCGTACGGCTCTTCACGCGCAGCTCAGCGAGCTGAGTCAGCCTCCGGTCCCCGGAAAGGGTCGGAGAATGGCATTCTCGTACTCCTGCTGGCACTGATTCAGGGCACGGTCAGTGACCGCGCGGTCGGTGCATGCTTCGAACTCGGATGTCGCGTCCCAGAAGAGGGCCTGAGCCCCGCGCTGACGCCGAAGAGTCCGCAGCTGAGCGCGGTGAGCACGCCGGACAGAAGCAGCATGGCGCCCGCTTTGGTGCGCACGGCGCGGATCACCATGAAGGTGCCGACGGCGACCCCGGCCAGTCCTGCAGGCACTGCCAGCAGCTTCAGGGAAGCTGCAGCTGGAAGCCGCCCCAGGTGAGCACGATGGCCAGCAGGCCCCAGCCCAGCCATCTGGCATCGGCGGCCAGACTCTGGGATGGTCGGCTGCGCTTCCCTTCAGGGTCTGAGCGGGAAGACTGGTCATCTTTGCCCGGCCGCTGGCCGGATGGCGGTGTCGCGGTCATCACCGTGATGGTATCCAACGCCGGGGCCGGGGAGTCCTCCTCAGGGATGATGCGTCCGCTGAGGGGAAGCGTAGGCTGAGGGTATGACGACGCCGAATGGTGACAGCGCCCCAGAGAATCCGTCCGGTCAGCGCCCATCAGAGCGCGACCCCGCAGGCCCTGACGAGCCGCAGGGGGAGCAGGAGCGACCACGTCCGCAGTACGGGGCATACGCCCCGCAGGAGGCAGGTCAGCCCGGACCCGCTTACCAGCCGGTGTGGGGGCAGCCCGGCGGAAGCGCCTCCGCCGCTCCCTCTGCGCATGATGGGGGCCAGTACGCCCAGAGTCCCTACGGTCAGAACCCCTACGGCCAGCCTCCCGCCGACGGCGAGCACCACACCGGGTATCAGCCGGTGCCCTACGGCCACGGCTCGCCTTCGCAGGGCGAGCACGGCTACGCACCAGCACCCGTGGACAAGCCCAAACGGCCCGCCTCTCTGCTGGTGGCGCTGCTGGCGATGATCGGCGTAAGCGTCGCGGCCTTGGCCTGGGGCATCTACGGCATGGTGGTCGCGAGCACGGCCAGCATTGAGGAGCTGATGTCTCCGGAGCAGTACGACATGTTCCTCCAGGAGATGGAGCGTCAGGCTGAGGCCAACCCGGAGCTCAACGACATGGCGCCGCAGGAGCTTCTGGAGCTCAGCATGACGATGCTCGGCGGGCTGGCACTGGTGTGGGGCATCTTTGTGCTCTGCATGTACATCCTCTGGGGATTCCTCGGAACGATGGTCAACAACGCCTGCCGCATCATTGCGACCGTCTGGTGCGCACTCAGCGTCTTCATGCTCTTCTTCGGCTTCACCCCGCCGCCTTCGCGCTCGTGGGCGCGGTGGTTGCGCTGTCCGTCCTCGCGATCGTGATGATGTTCCTCCCGAGCTCCAACGCCTTCTTCCGGCAGCGGCGCCAGTGGAAGATCGCTCGGCGCGCCCAGGCGCCCCGCTGACCGCAGAGCTGAGGCGAGCGCGGACGTAGGCTGAGCCCTATGCGAATCGTGGTGCTGATCTCCGGCTCGGGGTCCAATCTTCAGTCGGTCATCGACGCGTCCCAGGCAGGGAGCTAGCCGTGGAGATCGCGGCGGTCGGCTCGGACAACCCCGATGCCTACGGGCTGGTGAGAGCCGGGACTGCAGGGATCGAGACGTTCAGCGTCCCCCTCGAGCGCGGGGCAGACGCGGAGCAGCGGGCCGACTGGAACAGCAGGCTGCGCGATGCTGTGCTTTCCTACGACCCAGAGGTGTTGGTCTCCAGCGGGTTCATGAGGATCGTCTCGGCAGAGTTCCTCGACACCCTGAGGCGCGCGGATGGCCGCGCAGTGCCGATGATCAACACGCACCCGGCCCTGCTGCCCAGCTTTCCGGGCGCCCATGCGGTGCGTGATGCGCTTGCTCACGGGGTGAAGGTGACCGGCTGCACCGTGCACCAGGTGGACTCCGGCGTCGACACCGGCCCGATCCTTGCCCAAACCCCGTTGAGGTGAGGGCTGAGGATGATGAGGCTACCCTCCACGAGCGCATCAAAACTGCCGAGCGAACCCTGCTGAACCAGGTGCTCGCCCAGATCGCCCGCAATGAGCACGGCCTGCGCTGAGAGTCAGGCCCGATTCTGGAAGACTGGACCGCATGACCTCTTCCGCCGCCGCCCACTCTGCTGAGCCCGTCCCGACCACCGGCTACGCCACGGTGCACCTGGTCCGTCATGGCGAGGTGCACAACCCTGACCGCGTGCTCTATGGAAGACTGCCGGGCTTCGGCCTCTCCGAGCTCGGCAAAGAGATGGCGCAGGGGCTGGCCGATCACTTCGCGGCACGAGCTGAGCGTGGCCAGGGCCCGGTGATTCTTGCGTCCTCCCCGCTTCAGCGCGCCCAAGAGACGATTGCCCCGTCGCCTCCGCCCTGAACCTGCCGGTACGGATCGAAGGGCGGGTCCTGGAGGCGGAGAACAAGTTCGAGGGCATGTCTTCGGTGCGTCGTCAGCTGCGACGGCCCAAGCATTGGCCACTGCTCATCAACCCGATCCGCCCCTCATGGGGAGCCCTACAAAGCACAGGTGAACCGAGTGCTGGCCGCGGTGAAGGACCTGGCCGACGAAGCGATCGCCGAGCACGGCGACGGGTCCGAGGCGGTGCTCGTCTCCCACCAGCTCCCCATCTACGTGACCCGTCTATGGGCCGAGCAGCGGCCGCTCTTCCACGACCCACGCTCCCGCGAGTGCACACTGACCAGCATCACCAGCCTGCACATCGGTCCTCGCGGGGTCGAGGCCGTCAGCTACGAGGAGCCCAACCGCGAGCTCAGCAAGCAGGCCCTGGCTCTGCCCGGCGCGTAGCGCCCGAGGCGTCGACGCTGTCGACGTCGGCTCTGAAGCCGCGCACCATCGCCGACAGGCCTCGCTCGAAGGCGCGATCGGCAGCCTCTGAGGGCTCCTTGGCGCGGGCCGCTGCCGCGGCGGCGAAGGTGGGGCCCGCTCCGGGTCGCCCGGTTCGAAGATGTTCATGGCGCTGTGGCGTCATATGCGGCGCCGAAGGCGTACGCCTCCACCGCGACAATGATCTCCAGGGCATCCTGCGGATCGATCCCGGCATCGGTGAGGCCCCGGATCACCCGCTCGTACATGTCCAGGGTGCGAGGCGCGTCAGCGATCGGGAGCACCGCCATGATGGGGATCATGGCCGTATTCCGGGCAAAGCAGTTCCGGTAGGAGCGTGCCCAGGCGATCAGCGCCTCATGCCAGGGCAGGCGGTCGAAGACCGACGCGTCGATCTCCTCATTCAGCCGATCCTGGACCCAGAGCATCAGCTCGTCCTTGGACCTCACATGGTTGTACAGCGCCGACGCAGAGACGCCCAGCTCGCGGGCCAGGCTCGCCACCGTCAGCTGATGATGGCCCCGATCGGCGGCTATCTTCAGCGCAGCATCGGTGATCGCCTGTCCGGAGAGGATGGGCTGGCGGGGACGTCCCCTGCCGCGACGCGGCTGATCGGTCGGCACAGGGGCTCCTATCGGCAGGGGTGGGAACTTTGCAAGTCTAGTGATGGAAGTAACACGCCAGCAACACAGAAGCTGTAATATGAATGCTGTTCATTAATCTGATGCGCAGACATATGGGAGGTGCTGTGGAGAACATCCGGCACATAGGCAGCGAAAACGTCGTGACGTGCGACCTGGCCATCGTAGGGGCTGGGCCTGCTAAACCTGATGGCTGCCCGCACCGCAGCGCGCAGGGGCCTGCGGGTGGTCGTGCTCGAGGCCCGCGACCGCGTCGGCGGACGCACATGGTCTGACACCGTCGACGGTGCCTTCCTCGAAATCGGGGGCCAGTGGGTCTCGCCCGACCAGACCGAGCTGCTCGGTCTGGTGGAGGAGCTGGGCAAGGAGACCTACCAGCGCTACCGGGAGGGCTCGAACGTCTTCATCGGCTCCGACGGAGTCCGGCACGTCTACACCGGCGACACATTCCCCGTCGCCTCGGAGACGGCCGAAGAGATCGAGCGGCTGACCGGGGTCCTCGACCAGCTGGCCGCTGAGATCGGGCCGCACGAGCCGTGGGCGCACCCCAAGGCGCGCGAGCTCGACACCATCTCCTTCCACGACTGGCTGAGGACGCAGTCATCGGATGAGGAGGCCTGCCGGAACATCGGCATCTTCGTCGCAGGAGGCATGCTCACCAAGCCCGCGCACGCCTTCTCGGCGCTCCAGGCCGTTCTGATGGCGGCCTCCGCGGGCTCCTTCAGCAATCTCGTCGACGAAGGCTTCATCCTCGACCGCCGGGTGGTGGGCGGCATGCAGTCCGTATCCGTCGCCCTGGCCGAAGAGCTGGGCGAGGCCGTGCACCTGGGAACCCCCGTGCGCACGATTCGCTGGAACGAGACAGGCGGAGCGACCCTGTGGTCCGACCGTGTCACCGTTCAGGCTGACGATGTGATCGTCGCCGTCCCGCCCAACCTCTACAGCCGCATCTCTTTCGAGCCGCCTCTGCCGCGCCTGCAGCACCAGATGCACCAGCACCAGGCCATGGGTCTGGTGATCAAGGTCCACGCCGTCTACGACCGTCCGTTCTGGCGTGAGAAGGGCCTCTCCGGCACCGGCTTCGGGGCCGATGAGGTGTGCCAGGAGGTCTATGACAACACCAACTACGGCGACGCCCGCGGCACCCTGGTCGGATTCGCCACCGACGAGGTGGCCGACGCGCTGTTCGCCCTGCCCGACGAGGAGCGCCGAAGCAGGATCCTGCGCTCCTTCGCGAACTATCTCGGGAAGGAGGCGCTGACCCCAGAGGTGTACTACGAGTCGGACTTCGCCTCCGAGGAGTGGACCAGAGGCGCCTACGCCACCAGCTACGACCTGGGCGGACTGCACCGATACGGCGCCCACCAGCGCGACCCCGTGGGGCCGATCCGCTGGGCCTGCTCCGATCTGGCCGCTGAGGGGTACCAGCACGTCGACGGTGCGCTGCGCCAGAGTAGGCTGGCGGCCGAAGAGATCCTGGAGGCCCGGTCGTGACCTCATGGCGCATGCCGTCCGAATGGGAGCCGCACGAGTGCACGTGGATGGCCTTCCCGCCTACCAACGAGACCTTCGGCGCTCACGGCTCTGCGTCGCTGCAGCGTGCCCGACAGGCGTGGGCGAACGTGGCCGCCGCCGTCTGCGGCTACGAGCCGGTCAGAATGCTGGTCAGGCCAGAGGACATCGCGGTGGCGAGGACGCTTCTCCCTGAGGCCGTCGAGCTCCACGCCGTTCCCTCGACGACGCCTGGGTGCGGGACTCCGGCCCCACCTTCGTGCGGGACGAGAGCGGCGCGGTGGCAGCCGTGGACTGGGTGTTCAACGGCTGGGGAGCCCAATCCTGGGCCGCCTGGGAGGCGGACCAACGGGTCGGGGAGCAGATCGCCTAGCCTGGCCGGGGTCCCTCGCATCGCCAGCACCCTGGTCAACGAAGGAGGCGGGCTCCACGTGGACGGTCGCGGAACCGTCCTGCTGACACAGACCGTCCAGCAGGATCCGGGGCGCAACCCAGGGTGGTCCCAGCAGCAGATCGAGGCGGAGATCCACCAGCGCCTCGGCACCCACCACGCAGTGTGGCTTCCCCGGGCCTCGCCCGCGACTATGACGAGTTCGGGACTCGCGGGCATGTCGACATCGTCGCCTGCTTCACCCCGGCAGGTTCGGTCCTGCTGCACACCCAGCGGGACCGCAGCCACCCTGACCATCAGGTGAGCCGCGAGCTGCGCGAGGTGCTGGAGAGCGCGACAGTCGTAAGCGGAGACCCCATCAGCATCACCGAGCTCCCGCCCCGAAGCAGCTCCAGGATGAGAGCGGCTGGTCCGACTGGTCCTACATCAACCACTACGTCGCGAACGGAGCCGTCATCATGGGCGCCTTCCAGGACCCCAGCGACGAGAAGGCCCAGCAGATCCTCGAGGAGCAATACCCGGGACGCACCGTCGAACGCGTCGACGCCCGTGACATCTTCGCGTTCGGCGGCGGAGTGCACTGCATCACCCAGCAGCAGCCATCGTCCCCGACCGCGCCGGGCGCAGTGCCCGCACCCTGAGAGGAAGCCGATGATCGACGTCGTCGAAGCCACCATCCCCAGCTGCGCGCCGCCCTGGAGGACGGGAGCACGACCTCCGAAGAGCTTGTGGGCGCCTACCTGCGCCGCATCGATGCCTACGATCAGCAGGGACCCTGCCTGAACGCTGTGGTGGTCCGGAACGCGGAGGCGCTGGCCGAAGCCCGAGCCTCCGACCGGCGCCGCGCCGAAGGGCGCCCTCTCGGGCCGCTGGAAGGAATCCCGTACACCGCGAAGGACAGCTACAAGGTCCGAGGCATGACCGTCGCGGCGGGGTCCCCGGCGTTCAAAGACCTGGTCGCTCAGCAGGACGCCTTCACCATCGAGCGGCTTCGCGGGGCCGGAGCGGTCCTCCTGGGCCTGACGAACATGCCGCCCATGGCGAACGGTGGGATGCAGAGGGGCCTCTACGGCCGAGCCGAGAGTCCCTACAGCGCCGACTATCTCGCCGCCGCCTTCGCGTCCGGTTCCTCGAACGGGTCGGGAACGGCCACTGCGGCGAGCTTCGCAGCGTTCGGGCTGGGGAGGAGACATGGTCCTCGGGCAGGGCGCCCGCCTCCAACAGCGGGCTCTGCGCCTACACGCCCTCACGCGGAGTGATCTCCGTGCGGGGCAACTGGCCGCTGGTCCCCACTATGGACGTGGTAGTCCCGCACACGCGGACGATGACCGACATGCTTGAGGTGCTCGACGTCATCGTCGCCGACGACCACGACTCCCGCGGAGACTTCTGGCGCACCCAGCCCTGGATCGCACTGCCCAAGGCTTCGGACGTCAGTCCCCGCAGCCATCGTGAGTTGGACTGCCCTTCCGAAGAGCGCGCCCACGGAACCCTCAGCGGTCTGCGCATCGCGGCGCCTGGAATGTACATCGGTGAGGACCATGAGGCGGGCAGCCGCGAAAGTGCTTAAGCATCGGAGGGCCCACCGGCCAGCCGATCCGCGTGCGGGACAGCATCCTGCAGCTGTGGCGGGAGGCCGAGGCGGATCTCGTGGGCGCCGGAGCACGCGTGGAGGTCACCGACTTTCCCGCCGTGAGCCGCTACGAAGGGGACCGCGCGGGTGCTCCGACAGTCTTCAGCCGAGGACTCGTCGACCCCGACTACCTGAAGCTCGAGGTCAACGAACTGGCCGCATGGGCGTGGGAGGACTTCCTTCAGGCCAACGGCGACCCGCGCTGAGCAGCCTCACACAGGTTCGAGGCGAAGACATCTTCCCGCACCCGGAAGGCGCACTGCCCGACAGGTACGACGGCTTCGACGACGACATCAGCACATACCCGGATCTCATTCAAAGGACAGGCGCTCCGACGCTCGAGTCCCTGCCCGGAGTCGAGCACGGACTGCGGGGCTGGAGGAGACGCGCCGCGTCGACCTTGAGGACTGGATGGACCGGAACGGGTTCGACGTGGTGGCCTTCCCCGCCGCGGCAGACGTGGGACCCGCGGATGCCGACACGGAGCCCGCCGCAGCCGATGCGGCGTGGAGGAACGGCGTGTGGGTGGCGAACGGCAACCTCGTGCCCCGTCACCTGGGGATCCCCACCGTCACCGTGCCTATGGGCACGATGGATGACACCGGCATGCCCGTCGGGCTTACGTTCGCGTCCCGGGCGTACGACGACCAGACCCTGCTGCGCATCGCCGCCGCCTTCGAGCGGCTGCGTCCGCGGCGCACCGAACCGGCCCGGACCCCGCGCCTGAACACCTCCTCCGACCACCCCGAGAGAGCAGACCATGAGTGACCTGATCATCCGCAGCGCGCACATCCGCACAATGGCCCACGACGCCGACGCGCACACACGCCCGACGGCCGCAGCAGTCGTCGACGGTCGGATCGCCTGGCTCGGCACCGACGAGGACGCCGCGGCCTGGACCGGCCCTCGCACCCACGTCATCGACGCGCAGGGCGCCACGCTGACCCCTGGGCTCATCGATTCGCACATGCACCCTGTCGGCGGCATCGAAATGACCCAGGGCGTGGATCTCGGGGCCTCGTCACGCTGGCCCAGGTGCGGTCGGCCCTGGCCGAGCACGCCCGGACCCTTGAGGCGGGGACTGGCTCCGCGGATGGAACCTGGACTACAAAGCATTCGAAGGCGGGGAGATCCGCGGGGACCTCTTCGAGGACGCGGCCCAGGGCGCCCGCTCCTGCTGCTGCTCTTCGACGTGCACACCTCCGTGGCGAACGAGGCGGCTCTCGAGGCGGCGGGCGTCGACGGGTCCGAGACCTTCGACGACGCCAGCGAGATCGTCGTGGACGAGTATGGCCGTCCCACCGGCAAGCTGCAGGAGATGCCGGCGTTCCACCGCGTGCTCAGGGGGCGCCCGGCCTGCACCCTGTTGAAGCAGCCCATGAGGTGCGGCGAATCCTCCGTGAGGCGGCCGCTGCCGGCGTCACCGGGACCACGGTGCTCGACGGTCGAGACTGGACGGTGGAGGTGATCCGGGCCGCCGAGGCGCTGCCCGGCGGGCTGCCCGTCCGGTTGGACGTCGCGATGTGGCATGAGCCCGGCGACGGCGACGACCTGGTGGCCCATCGGGTGGGGCTGCTCTGCGTCGGCGGTGACCGGTGGAGAGTCCGGATGATCAAGATGTTCCTCGACGGGGTCATCGACGCGGGCACAGCATGGCTGCACCAGCCCGACGCTCAGGGCGACTCCACGGGCCCCTTCTGGAAATCACTGGACCGGTTCGCGGAGGTCTGCAGGAGCTATCACGACGCCGGATTCCAGCTCACCACGCATTCCTGCGGCGACGCCGGGGTCGCCCACGCAGCACGGGTCTACGAGGGCCTTTCGGACTTCGTCGCCTACCCTGCGCGGATCGAGCACCTGGAGACGCTCACCGACGACGACGTCGCTCTGCTGTCCAGGACCGGGACCGTCGCCTCCATGCAGCCCCTCCATATGCAGTGGAGGGAACCGGGCAACGTCGATTCCTGGGGCGCGCGGCTGGGCGATGAGCGAGCGTCGAACAGCTGGCGCACACGTGACATCCTCCAGGTAGGCGGGCGCCTCGCCCTGGGCTCCGACTGGCCGGTCGCCAGTCTCGACGCTCGTCTCGGCATGGCATGGGCCCGTCTGCGGCGGGAGCCCGGGAACCCCTCCGCTCCGGTGTTCGAGGCCGAGCAGCGGCTGACGGGCGAGGAGGCTCTGCTGGGCTATACCCGCTGGGCCGCCGAGGCGCTGGGGATGGCCATCGAGGCGTCATTCGGCCCGGAGCGACGGCTGACCTGACGCTCTGGGCGGAGGACCCGGTCGCCGCCGACGCGGACGAGCTGACGCAGATCTCCGTGCTGATGACCACGATTGACGGCAAGATTGTCCACAACGACCCACTTGTGAAAGGTGCTGCACGATGACGTCCTACCAGTCGAAGAACCCGGCCACCGGAGAGATCCTCGAAACGTACCCGCGGCGACGGACGCTGAGGTGGAGGCGGCTGTGGCGGCCGCCGCCGATGCGTACCGTTCATGGAGCAGCGAGACCATCGAGCGGCGCGGCGAGATCGTGGCCCGCATCGGCCAGCTCTTCGCCGAGCGCGCCGATGAGCTGGCCGAGATCGCGACCACAGAGATGGGCAAGCCCGTTGCGGAGTCGAAGGCGGAGGCTGAGTTCTCCGGGGAGATCTTCGGATACTTCGCCCAGGAGGGCCCGCAGCTCAGCGCCGACCAGGAGATCAAGACATTCTCCGGCGGGCGCGCAGTCATTCAGCGGCTGCCCATCGGCCCGCTGCTGGGCATCATGCCCTGGAACTTCCCTACTACCAGGTGGCTCGATTCGTCGCCCCGAACCTGATGCTGGGCAACACCGTCCTGCTGAAGCATGCAGAGAGCTGCCCGCGCTCGGCCCTGGCCATCGCCTCCATCCTCCAGGACGCCGGTGTGCCGGAGGGCGTCTATGCGAACCTGTTCGTCACCCATGAGCAGTCGAGCCGGATCATCGCAGACCCCCGTATCCAAGGGGTCTCGCTGACCGGCTCCGAGCTGCCGCGCGGCCGTGGGCGAACTGGCTAACCGTCACCTCAAGAAGGCAGTCCTGGAGCTCGGCGGATCCGACCCGTACATCATCCTCGACGCCGGGAACGTCGCCGAGGCCGCTGAGACCGCCTGGGCATGGCGACTGGAGAACACCGGCCAGGCCTGCAACTCGAACAAGCGGATGATCGTCCACGAGGACATCTACGAGCCGTTCGTCCAGGAGCTGGTGGCACGCGTCTCCGCTCTGAAGCCGGGGACCTGATGAAGGGCGAGCCGGGCACCTACACGCCTCTGTCCTCCCGAGCCGCAGGCGAGCAGCTGGCCGAACAGGTGCAGGACGCCGTCAGCAAGGGGCGACGCTGCACACCGGCGGCGAGCTGCTGGATGAGCCGGGCTCCTACTTCGCCCCCGCCGTCCTCACCGGAATCACCCCGGAGATGCGCGCCTATCACGAGGAGCTCTTCGGCCCGGTGGCCGTGGTCTACTCGGTGGGCGACGACGCTGAGGCTGTTCGTCTGGCCAATGACTCTCCCTACGGACTCGGCGGGTCGGTCTTCTCCGCCGACGAGGCGCGCGCCTCTGCGGTCGCCTCGCAGCTGGAGGTGGAATGGCCAACGTGAACATCCCCGCCGCCGAAGGCGCGGAGCTTCCGTTCGGGGAGTGAAGCGCTCCGGCTACGGCCGTGAGCTCGGCCCTCTGGGCATGGAGGAGTTTGTGAACAAGAGGCTCTTCTACATCGCCGACTGAGGCGTCCGGCCCCGGCCCGCCTTCGGAGTCACACGATCAGGGCCGATCCGTCTGCTCGGGGATCGCTCGCGGCTCGGAAGGCGGGCCGATCGCTGTGCCGGGTGACTTCGATGACGTTGGAGTGCCCCAGCGATTCGTGCCGAGGCGCCACGGTCCTCAGATCGAATGAGGCGCCCAAAGCTCTGCTCGCCGCTTCGGGCACATCGGCTTCTGCCGTCGCTGTGCGGAGGGTGTCACCGTCGCTCTGGGCGCCGATGACCCAGCGCGGCAGGCTGACCGCCTCCAAGGGGATGCCCCGCGAAGAAGGTTCAGCAGCAGGTGAGTGTGGATCTGGGGCTGAGCCTGACCCCCATGGTGGCGCACACCCATTTCAGCTCGCCGTGCTCCTCAGCCAGCACGGGCATCAGCGTGTGCGGAGGGCGGGCTCCTGGTGTCAGGGCTGCAGGGTGGTCCGGATCGAGGGAGAAGGCAGTGCCTCGGTTCTGGAACAGGATTCCGGTGGTGGGCTCCAGCACCGCGGAGCCGAACGCGTGGTACACCGACTGCACCAGTGACACGGCCCAGCCGTCCGAACTGGCGGCGCTCAGGCCGACCGTGTCCCCAGCGGCCGGTGAGGAACCGCCATCGGGGCATCCGGCGCCAGCATGTTGAGGAGCTCCTCTGGTGCGACGGGAAGCGTCGCGGGTCGCTGAGATATTCGGCGCGCAGGGAATTGGCGTCGTAGAACTGCTTCGCGATCGAGCAAGCCTCGGGCCCCAAGGGATCCGCAGGCTCTTGAGCCTCAAGGTGCAGGAGGGTTCTGAGCAGCGCAAAGCCCTGAGTGTTCGGACCCCGGTGTGGACTCTCAGGCCCATGACCTCGGCGCTCATGGAAGGCCCTGATGTCGGGGCGTAGGAAGCGAGGTCCTCCGGGGCGATCCCGCTGCCGAGCCGCTGCAGCCCCTGGACCCAGCGCCGAGCAGTCTCGCCGGTGTAGAACTCCTCCGGTCCGTGCTCGGCGAGTCGGCTCAGCGTCTGTGCGAGCGCGGGCTGCCGGAGGGCTCGCCCTCCTGAAGTGGGGCACCCTCCGGCAGGAAGATCTCTGCTGCGCCCTCGTCCTGCGCCAGAACCTGCTGGTGCTCGCGGATGGCCCGGGAGACCGACAGGGCCGTGGGGACGCCCTCCCGCGCGTAGGAGACGGCCGATTCCAGGCGCCTACTCCAGGTGAGATTCCCTCCGGTGTCGGCGAGGGCCGCCCACCCCTGGGTCCGCCCGGCACGGTGATGGTGTCGATGCCGCGCAGAGGCAGGGCATCCCCATGGGTCGCGCGCATGGACTCCAGCGATGCGGCCCGAGCGGCCGGTCCTGTCGCGTTGATGAAGGTGACCTTCCTCCGGCGAGCGCACGAGCGCGACGAGGTCTCCTCCGAGGGCGACGTTGTTCGGGTAGACCACGCAGAGCGCCGCGGCGGCAGCGATGGCGGCGTCCACTGCGCTGCCGCCCTCCCTGAGGGCTCGCGCGCCTGCCTCGGTGGCCAGGTGGTGGGATGTCGCGATGGATCCGCTCACGTCGTCCTGGGTGTGCGTCGTCATTTCTCTCCCTGAAGTTACCGGCATAAGAACTCTATATTCTCAGCATGTTAAATCTTTGTAACGCGTAGATTCTGGCTTGCTCTCATGCGTATGGACCGACTATACAAGTAAATGAAAAGCATTCATATAGTCACTCGGCATGCTGAAGGGGAAAACCATGCTTCATCGTTCAATGCGCTACCGCAAGCTCTCTGCCACCACGGCTCTCGTCGCCGGAGCGGCTCTGCTGTCCGCCTGCGGAGGAGGTGCCGAGAGCACCGAAGAGGCGTCCGGCGGTCTTGACCTCGTGCAGGACGGCCAGCTCACCGTGTGCGCCACATTTACGATTCCTCCGAACATTTTCCAGAACGAGGAGGGTGAAGAGATTGGTGCAGAAGTTGATATCGCAGAGGCAGTAGCTACGAATATGGATTTGGAACTGGGCTTCAGAGAGTATGACTTCTCTGGGCTCGTCACTTCCCTCCAGGGCCAGCAGTGCGATGCGATTATGTCGTCGCTCTACATCACCGAGGAGCGGGAGGAGATCGCCGAGTTCGTGCCGTACCTGCTCTCCGGTTCAGCCGTCGCTGTGCCGGAGAGCAATCCTGCGGATGTGAGCGGCTATGACGAGAGCCTCTGCGGCACTCGTGCCATCGCCATCACTGGCGCTACAGGCGCCTCCCTGCTGGAGGAGCAGTCCGAAGAGTGTGAGGCGGACGGCGAGGAGCCGATCGCGATCACTCTCACCGACCGTTCTGCGGACGCTCTGCAGTCGATCATGGCAGAGCAGCAGGACGCCTTCGTGGACACCTCAGAAATCGTCTCCTACTACGAGAACGAGAGCGACGGTGACTTCCAGATGATCGGTGAGCCCTTCGGAGAGATCGAGATCGGGGCAGCCACCCTGCGCGAGAACGAGGAGCTTCACGAGGCCATGCAGGCCGCGTTCGACGAGATCGTCGAAGACGGCACGTATGAGGACATCCTCAGCGAGTGGGGCTTCGAGCGCCAGGACATCCGGAACGCATGAATTTCGACTGGGGCTTCTTCTGGGGCGCGCTTTTCACCCCAGCGATCGGTTTCTGGATGGGCTCACGCTCACGATTGTGATCTCAGCGGTGGCCATGGTGTGCGCCTTCGTGCTGGGCCTGGTGGTCGCACTCATGGGCAGGAGCAGCTTCCTGCCGTTCACGATTCTCGCCAGCCTGTATATCTGGGTGGTCCGCGGGACGCCGCTGCTGGTGCAGCTGGTCATCATCTATACGGGCCTCGCGGCCGCTGGACTGTATCGATTCGAGGATGCTGACTTTGCCGGAATCGTGATCCAGGGTGCTGTGCAGGCGGCGATCATCGGGCTTGCGCTGAACGAAAGCGCCTATGTGGCCGAGATCGTGCGCTCAGGGCTCGAATCGGTCGAGCGCGGGCAGCATGAGGCTGCGCTCTCGCTGGGCATGACGCCCGGCGGGGCTATGCGGCGAGTGATTGTGCCTCAGGCCATCCGGATCATGGTGCCCCACTGGGGAACTCCTTCAATCAGCTGATGAAGCAGACCTCGATCCTGTCGATCATCGGGGTCTCTGAGATGTTCCAGGTGGGAACCATCATCAGCTCGGCCTCCTTCCGGGTCTTCGAGATCTACATCGTGGTGGCGATCTACTACCTGCTGCTGACCACCATCTGGACCATCATTCAGGCGAAGATCGAGAACGTGCTGAATGCTCGAGCGGGACTGCCGAAGGCAGAGCCCATCTACAAGAGGCTCTTCGGGGTGCGTCCGAAGCGCATGACGAAGCTAGAGATGCAGCAGCAGCTGACAGCGGCGAAGGGCTGAGGGAGCAACTCATGATCAACGAATCGCAGTCCGGGAACGCATCTGTCCCGATCGTCGAGACCCACGAGGTGTACAAGGCATTCGGCCAGAAGGCCATCCTTGGAGGCATCTCCTGGAGGTCCATCGCGGGAGGTCGTCGTGCTGGTGGGAGCCTCCGGCGCGGGCAAGACCACGTTCCTGCGCACGCTGAATATGCTCGAGCCCATCGACGACGGTGAGATCCTCATCGGCGGGGAGCGCATCGGGCAGCGGGTGACTCCAGCGGGCAAGGTGGTGGAGCGCTCGGCGAAGGACCTCGCCCGGCAGAGGGCGAACATCGGGTTTGTCTTCCAGCACTTCAACCTCTTTCCCCACATGACGGTTCTGGAGAACATCTGGCATTCGCCGGTGCATGTGAAGAATGAGCCCAGGGAGAAGGCTGTCGCCCACGCGCGGGAGCTGCTCGACCGGGTCGGTCTCGGGAATGGGCCGATGCCCGTCCGCGCTCCCTCTCCGGAGGCCAGCAGCAGCGGGTGGCCATCGCGCGCTCCCTGGCTATGCGGTTTAGCGCTCATGCTCTTCGACGAGCCGACGAGCGCGCTGGATCCGGAGATGGTCGGCGAGGTCCTCGCCGTGATGAAGGACCTCGCCCGGGAAGGGATGACGATGATCGTCGTCAGCCACGAGATGGGCTTCGCCCAAGAGGTGGCTGACCGGGTGGTGGTGCTGGACGGGGGCGCATCATTGAGGACGGCCCGCAAGCACAGATCTTCACAGACCCTCAGCATGAGAGGACCAAGCAGTTCCTCTCCAAGGTTCTCTGAGCGGCCCGCTCAGCCTCAGCGCACCCCACGTGTAGGTTTGCTTGCGCAGACCCAGGTACATGAACGTCTCCGTGGCGATGACTCCGTCGATGGTGCGTATGCGGCGGGAAATGATGTCGAGGAGGTGCTCATCGTCTTCGCAGACGACCTCGACGAGCAGGTCGAAGGTTCCGGCTGTGATCACGACGTAGTCCACCTCGTCATATGCCTCGAGCACCTCGGCCACCGGCTCCAGCGGCCCCGCGACCTTGATGCCGATCATGGCCTGACGGGGAAGCCCAGTTCCAGGGGGTTCGTGACAGCGACGATCTGGATGATGCCCTGGTCGGTGAGTCTCTGGACTCGCTGCCGCACGGCGGCTTCGGAGAGGCCGACGTCCTTGCCTATGGATGAGTAGGAGCGCCTGCCGTCCTGCTGGAGGTGCTCGATGATCCTCTTTGAGGTCTCATCCAGTTCGACCGCAGTCGCCTTCTGCTTAGCCATGGCTGAGAGTCTTTCACGCTGGGGCCGCACCGGCGGCAGGTCAGGCGGACTCTGTCAGATCGAGGGTCGGTGTGGGGCGACGCAGACCGCGTGTGAGGAACAGCAGCCACACGAAGCCGATCGTCACCCATCCGAGCCCGACCGCAAACGTTTCGGCGGTCAGTGAGGTCCACAGCCAGAGGCAGAGGCCCACGCCGATGACAGGCAGCGCGACGTACTTCACTGCGTCGTAGCCCCTGTACCGGCGCTGATTGATGGCGTAGTGCTTCAGCACGCTGAGATTCACGAAGCTGAAGGCGATCAGGGCGCCGAAGCTGATCATGGAGGAGGCCAGCTCCAGCGGGAAGATCAGTGCCAGCAGGGAGACGCCGCCGACGATGAGCGCGGCCGCATACGGTGTGCGGAAGCGCTGGTGCAGCACGGCGAAGACCCCGCGCGGAAGGACCCCGTCCCTTCCCATGGTGAAGAGGATGCGAGAGACCGATACCTGCGATGCCGTCGCGGAGGCGATCGCCCCGGCCACGTAGGCCGCGGTGAAGAAGGCGGCGAGGAATGGTCCGCCTACCTGCGTCATCACGTCGACGGCAGCCGTATCGGCGTCGGTGAACGAGCCGTAGTCGGGGAAGACCATGTGGCCCAGCCACGAGATGAACACGAAGATCGCTCCGGCGGACAGGGTGCAGATCACGATGGCGCGAGGGATCGTCTTGGTGGGGTTGCGCGTCTCCTCGGAGAGAGTGGAGACGGCGTCGAATCCCAGGAACGACAGGCACAGGATGGCCGCACCGGCAGCGATCGCGGTGAATTCGAAGTCGGCGTTGCGGAACGGCTCAAGGGGCTGATCGGCTCGGCGTAGCCGGAGACGGCTGCGAAGCTCATCACAGCGAACACGACGATGAAGACAGCCTGAATGCCGACCAGGGCACTGTTGAGCCCGGCGGCAACCTTGATGCCCAGCACGTTCATCGCGGTGACCAGCACGATGGTCACGATGATGATCAGCCACACAGGCAGCTGCGGAAGCGCGGCGTTGAGGTAGAGCCCGATGACCATGAAATTGATCATCGGAAGGAAGAGGTAGTCGAGCAGCAGGGCCCACCCGGCCATGAAGCCGATGCCGGAGCCGAAGGACTGCTGGGTGTAGGTGTAGGCGGAGCTTATGCGATCGGAAACGCCTTCACCATGTTGGCGTAGGCCAGCGCGGTCACGATCATGGCGGCCAGCGTGAAGACATAGGCCAGGGAAGGTGCCCGGCTGTGATCTCAGTGACGATGCCGTAGGTGGTGAACACGGTCAGCGGCACCATGTAGGCCAGGCCGAAGAACACCGCCGACGGCAGGCCCAGGGTGCGTTTCAGGGTGGTGGTGCTCTGGGGCATCGGTGTCTCTCCTCTGTCGCGGGACTGCGAGTGCGTGCTCAGCGTGATCGATGTCACTGAACCGAGAGCCTATGCGCATATTGGCTTCGATACGAGTTGTGAATGGCGCGTTTCACCATCAAATCGTTTCTCGCATGACCTCAATTCTTCGGAATCATGATCCGCACAGGCAGTCGAGCAGCTGCCCGCAGTTCCGGTGGGGCGGTGACGAAGCCCGCATGGCGGATGTTTTCTACCGCCGGTAGAATTCACAGGTGATGTTTCGCCGTCGTGCCCCTCACGCCTCACGTGCCCTGACCGCGGCCGCGCTCTGCGCTGCGTTCGTCGTCACCGCCTGCGGCTCCGAGAACGATGATCTGGCACAGCGGGCCTCCAACGACGGCACCAACTACGTGGCCGGGGACGGCACGGTGGAGGAGTACGCTCCGGAGAGCCGCGGCGAGGCGCTCGCCTTCGAGGCGGAGACCTTCGACGGCGACCAGATCAGCGAGGACACCTTCCAGGGCGAGGTCTCCGTGGTGAACTTCTGGTACGCGAACTGCCCGCCGTGCCGCAAGGAGGCCCCGGACCTCCAGGAGATCAACGAGGACTTCGCCGACGACGGCGTGCAGTTCCTCGGAGTGAACACGCGCGACACCCAGCCCACCGCTGAGGCGTTCGAGCGGAACTTCGACATCACCTACCCTCCATCGAGGACCGCGGCGGCTCCGTGATGCTCGCCGTGACCGACTATGTGCCCCCTCGGCTGTCCCCACCACCCTTGTGGTCGACCGTGAGGGACGCGTCTCCGCCAGGATCATCGGCCTGGTGGACCCTGGAACGCTGCGAGCCCTGATCGACACCGCCCTGGACGAGGGATGAGTCTGAGCCTCCTGCCTGCGCTCGCGGTCTCCAACAACCGGTTCGCCGAGATCATCTTCGACGGCAGCTTTCTGGTGGCAGCCCCGTGGCGCTCATCGCGGGACTGGTCAGCTTCCTCTCGCCCTGCGTGCTGCCCCTGGTCCCCGGGTATCTCGGCTACGTCACAGGACTCTCCGGCACGGCGCTGACGGATCGGCCCCGGCCGCGCATGGTGGCAGGGTCCGCTCTCTTCGTCCTGGGGTTCAGCATCGTCTTCGTACTCATCGGCGCCGTCTTCACGTATGCCACCACTTGGCTGCGGGTCGAGGGCGGCTGGGTCACCCAGGCCCTCGGCGCGGTGGTGATCCTGATGGGGCTGATCTTCATGGGCGCCTTCAGCCTCTTCCAGCGGGAAGCCAAGATTCACCGGCGTCCGCCGGACGGACTGCTGGGCGCACCTCTGCTGGGCGCCACCTTCGGCATCGGCTGGGCCCCTGCATCGGGCCCACCCTCGCTGCGGTCCTCACCCTCACCTACGGCAGCGAGCCCGCGCGGGAGCCCTGCTGGTCTTCATCTACTGCCTGGGCCTCGGCGTCCCATTCATCCTGATCAGCCTGGGCCTGCAGCGCGGCATGCGCGCCCTGGACTTCTTCAAGCGGCACAAGGCCGCCGTGATGCGCACCGGCGGCGGCATACTCATCGCCATCGGAGTGCTGATGGTCACCGGGCTCTGGAACACCTGGGTCTGGGCCCTCCAAGACTGGTTCACCACCGAGATTGTGATGCCCATCTGATGAGCAGAAGATACGACGTCGTGCCCTCCGCCCACCGGGACAACGCCCGTGAGGACGCGATGAACGAAGCATCCGGCGAGCCCCGGCCCCGCCGCCAGGGCGACGCGCCTACTCTGGGCTTCGTGGGTCTGCTGCGCTGGGCCTGGACCCAGCTGACCAGCATGCGCACCGCCCTGATGCTGCTGCTCCTGCTCGCTGTCGCCGCCGTGCCCGGATCCCTGTTCCCGCAGCGGCTCCAGGACGACTTCGCCGTGCAGACCTGGATGGAGGACAACCCCACGTGGGGCCCCATCCTCGACAGCCTGCAGTTCTTCGACGTCTACAGCAGCTTCTGGTTCAGTGCGATCTACCTGCTGCTGTTCATCAGCCTCATCGGCTGCATCATCCCGCGGGCGCGCAAGCACTGGCAGCAGATGAGGAGTGCGCCGCCGCGGACCCCAAACGGCTCCAGCGGCTGCCCGAATACGGCGCCCTGGAGCTGGAGGACGACGCCCCGCCCCCGAGCAGACGCTGCGTGATGCCGCAGGGGTGCTCAAGAAGCGCGGCTACCGCACCGACATCCGGGCGGAGGAGGACGGGACCGGCTCCGTCGGCGCGGAGAAGGGGTACCTCAAAGAGGTCGGCAACATCATCTTCCACGTCTCCCTCGTCGGCGTGCTGATCTGCGTGGCGCTGGGCTCGCTCTTCAGCTACCGCGGCCAGAAGGTCATCGTCGAGGATGAGGGCTTCGTCAACGCGCTCGCCGCCTATGACAACTTCTACCCGGGCGCATGGTTCCAAGAGGGCCAGCTGGACCCCTTCGGCATTCAGCTCAACGGCTTCGACAGGACGTTCGACCGGCAGCTCGATGCTGACGGTGAGCCCAGCGAAGGCTTCGGCAGCGCCATCGACTTCACCGCAGATGTCACTGTGCAGGACGGCGCAGACGCCGAGCCGGAGGAGACCACGCTGCGCGTCAACCACCCCGTGACCCTGGGCGGCGCCAACCTGTACCTGGTCGGCAACGGATACGCCCCGGTGATCACCGTACGCGACGGCGAGGGGGAGGTCGCCTTCTCGGGCCCGGTCATCACCCGGCCGGACGACAGCACCTACACCTCGATGATGGTCGTCAAAGCGCCGGATGCTAACCCGGAGCAGCTGGGATTCCAGGGCCTCTTCCTTCCGTCTGCCGTGGACGCCGGCGACGGCATGGCTGTCAGCGTGGACCCGGAGCTCGGCAACCCTGAGCTTCACCTGAACTCCTACTACGGGGATCTCGGCCTCGATGACGGCCTGCCCCAGAACGTCTACGTGCTGGACACCGAAGACCTTGACGTCCTCAACTCCCGCGAAGTCGACGCAGGCGGAGTCGTCCTCTCGCCGGGCGAGGTCCAGGAGCTGCCGGACGGGCTCGGCGAGATCGAGTTCCACGACGTGCAGGACTACATCGCCATAGACATCACCTACAACCCCGGAGAGCTGGGCGTGCTGGCGTTCGCGCTCCTGGCCACCGGAGGCCTGCTGGGCAGCCTTTTCCTGCGCCGCCGCGAGCCTGGGTGACGGTCGAACGCACAGACGCCGGGCGTACACTGGTTCGCTACGGCCTGCTCTCCCGCGGCGAGGACTTCACACTGCGTGAGGAGAGCATCGCACTGCGCACGCAGCTGGAAGAGAACTGGCCGGTGCGGCCCCTGACGCCCAGCAGCAGGACAGGCCCAATCCGGCAGACAGCCCCACAGAGACACGAGGCAGCTGACAATGATCACACTCGCTACGGCACCGGCGGATCAGCCCACCATCAATGTGGAGCTGGCCGAATACTCCGAGCTGTTCATGCTCATCGCAGCGTTCATCTATACGCTTGCGTTCATCCTCTTCACCATCGATGCGGCCCGGTCCTCCGCGACCATCCGCCGGGTGGAGGCCGAGCTCGCCGAGGAGCAGGCCGCAGAGCGGCAGAGCAGCCTCGTCGCGGCAGGCGCAGCGACGCCCCGGCCGAGGCGCAGGACTTGCCGGACAAGTCCGCGATGGACGACGAGCTGGTCGACAACGACATGGCCTACACCGGCGCGCGCCGTCCGCTCGCCAACGCTGCGGTGGCACTGACCGCCGTGGCGCTCGCCGCCCATGCCTTTGCCGTGGCTGCCCGCGGCCTGGCGGCCAACAGGTGGCCGATGGGCAACATGTACGAGTTCCTGGTCTCCACAGCCGTGCTGGTCACAGCGGTGTATCTGGTGACCCTCATTCGGCGCGACCTGCGCTTCCTGGGCACGTTCGTGCTCGGACTGATCGTCACGATGATGATAGTGGCCACCATCGTCTTCCCGACCCCCATCGGCCACGTGCAGCTACCCTGCAGTCCCCTGGATTGCGATCCACGTGTCCCTGGCGTCGATGGCCATCGGACTGTTCGTGATCACCTTTGCGATGAACGTGCTGCAGCTGATCCAGGCCAAGCGCGAGAAGGCCCTGGCAGAGGCGGGCCCCTCCGGTGCTGAGCGCACTCTTGCACGCACCTCGTTCCTGCGTTTGGTTCCCAACGCGTTCTCCCTCGAGAACTGGTCCTACCGGCTCAACGCTGTGGCGTTCGTGTTCTGGACCCTCGGCCCCATGATCACCGGTGCGATCTGGGCCCAGCAGTCCTGGGGCAGGTACTGGGGCTGGGACACCAAAGAGATCTGGACGTTCGTCATCTGGGTGGTCTACGCCTGCTATCTGCATGCCCGCGCCACCCGAGGATGGACCGGCACCCGCTCCGCATGGCTGAGCATCATCGGCTTCGCCTGCATCGTCTTCAACTACGCAGTGGTCAACGTCTACTTCCCGGGCCTGCACTCCTACGCAGGTCTGCCGGAGTGATCCCATGGCCATTGTGAAGTTCTCCTCATCCGCCTCGGCGTCTTCCTGGTGGTGTTCTTCGCCTCGTTCTACGCCCTGCCGCTGGAGGCCCTGCCGGGTGCGCTGCTGGCGATGGCGATGGGCCTGATCGTCTCCTACGCGGTCGGCTTCCTCTTCTTCAACCGCCTGCGCCTGGCGGCGAGCTTGCAGTTCGGGCGCCGCATGGACGGGCACCGTCCGGAGTCTCGGACAGAGGCCCACGACAACAGCGCCGAGGACGAGCTCGCGGAGCAGTTCCACCGGGAGCAGGACAGCCCCGGCTCCGGGCCTGATCGCTGAGGGGAATATTCGACCGCTCGCTGAGGCTCTGAAGGCCCCCGTGATCTACCCTTGAGGGTATGCCTCGACTGCTGCTCGGACTCGGTGTTGTCGCCCTCGCGCTGACGATCTTCACCCTGATTGAGTCCCTACAGACCCCGCGCCACCGGGTGCGGGTGATGTCCAAGTTCGCCTGGATCGCCGTCATCATCCTCGTCCCGCTGATCGGCCCGCTTCTGTGGCTGTTCTTCGGCAGGATGCGGAAGCAGGGCCCTGAGGCTCAGCAGCAGCGTCCCTCCAGCCCCGACGATGACCCTGAGTTCCTGCGGGGCGTGGAGTTTCGCAGGCGGCAGACGCAGCGTCGCGAGGAAGAGGACCGCAGGCGACGCGAAGAGGAGCGCAGGAAGAAGCAGCGTGACCAGAAGAAGCGCGACGCCGAGGGGACGCCTCCGGAGGCGAGGCTGATGCGGGCGAGGCCGATTCGGGCACGGCCGCCCCGGACGACGAGCCTCCCGCCCACCCGAATACGTAGACCCAGCGCTCAGGCATCCTTCAGCATTCGGTCAACTGGCACTAAGGGCAGAATGCCATGCTCACGTTCAGTACATGAACAACGCATCTAAGGAGTTGCACCCACTATGGCTGAAGCACTGCTCGCCGGAACCACTCTCGCCGCTGCCGATGGCGGGCTGCTGGGCGGCGTCGGCATCATCGGTCTGATCGTCTTCATCATCGCTGTTGTGATGGTGTGGAAATCAGCGCTCGGCACCGTGCCGAAGATCCTGCTGACGATTCTGGCACTCATCTTCCCGGTGATCGGCGGAATCATCGCCATCATCGTCGCTGCGATGAACAAGGCCTGACAGCCTGACCAGCATCCCTGACCCACAGGGCAGGAGCAGTATGAGAGGAAGGCCCCGGCTGGGACGTGATCCCGCCGGGGTCTTCCTCTGCGCACTGGGCGTTCAGCTCAGGAGGAGCGCCGCAGAGAACGAGGCGGCGAACGCCAGTCCGACGAGGGAGGTCTGCTGCAGGACGGGTATCAGCGCGGGCCCCGTCACCGAGGGGTCCAGAATGCGCCGCCCGGCGGGCAGGCAGCTGATGAGAAGGGCGACGGGAATCAGAAACGCCGCACTGCTCGGGACAAGGACGAGGGGAAGCAGGAACGGGAGTCCGAGCATGGCGACGTAGGCGCCGCGGGCGCGCCTGTCGCCGATGCGCACCGCCAGCGTCAGCTTCCCCGACTCGCGGTCTGTAGGGACGTCGCGGATGTTGTTCGCCATCAGCAGGGCTGAGGCGATCAGGCCGTGGCCGACGGCTCCGATCCACACCTCGTGCGGGAAGCTGACTGCGGCCCCTGGGCTGAGGCGGCTTCCACGACGGCGAATGCCGTTCCGGCTGTGGCGACCAGGCCGAAGAAGATGAACACCATGATCTCGCCCAGCCCCATGTAGCCGTAGGGCCTGCTCCCGCCGGTGTACCACCAGGCGGCGAGGATGCACACCACTCCGGCCGCGATGAGCCACCAGTGGCCGGTGAGCAGAACAATGCCCAGACCTGCCGCCCCGGCGACGCCGAAGCTCAGGAAGGCGGCCCGCTTCACCCGGGCAGGCCGCGCCGCGCCGGACCCGGTGAGCCGCAGCGGGCCCACCCGGGCGTCGTCGGTGCCGCGGATTCCGTCCGAGTAGTCGTTCGCGTAGTTCACGCCGACCTGCAGGGCCAACGAGACGACCAGGGCGAGAAGGGCAGCAGCCCACTGGACGGCATAGATTCCTGCAGCAGGGCTCTCAGGGGAATAGTCTGCCCCTGAGAGCGGAGCCTCGGCGAACCATCCGACCCTGATCTCCTGAGCGAGCCCTGCTGACGCGCCGATGAGCACGGGCGCCACCGCCATCGGAAGAGTCCGGGGCCGGGCTCCGGCCGCCCACTGCTTCACTGTCGCCACTGAGCCTCCAACTCGTTGTGATGCCTCGATGCTGACGGCCTGTGCCGCCTGGGGAACCCCAAAAGTATGGCGCATTGCCTCCGAACGCGCAGTGGATCGGATTCAGTCCCCGGACTGCAGGAGGGTCAGCAGCTGCTGGCGGTCGGGCTTTCCGTTGGGAAGCTGGGGCAGGGTGCTCACCAGTTCATAGTGCTTGGGCACGGCCGCAGCGCCGAGCTCTTCACGGACGGCATCGTTGAGGGAAGCGATCGATGGGTGGGTGCGGCTGACGTGCGAGAGGACGACGGCGGCGCACACCTTCTGGCCCCACTCCGGGTCGGCGACGCTTACGACGAACGCGTCTGTGACCTGGGGCTGACGCTGGAGGACCTGTTGGATCTGGGCGGCTGAGACTTTGACCCCGCCGGTGTTGATGACGTCGTCGACCCGGCCCGTGATGCTCAGGGTGTTCTGTCGGATGGTGCCGATGTCGTCGGTGCGGAATCTGCGGGCACCGGGGGTGGGAGAGTCGAACTTCTCGGCGGTGAGGTCCGGGTCGGTGTACCCGAGGGCCACCTGGGGCCGGAGAGCAGGACCCGGCCCTCATTATCGGTCTCCATCGTGACGCCCGGCAGGGGGTCCCGTCGTAGACGCACCCGCCGCATGTCTCGGCCATCCCGTAGGTGCGCACCACGCTGATGCCGAGGTCCTGAGCGCGGTCGAACAGCTCCGGGGAGGTGGGGCGCCTCCCAGCAGGACTGCGCTGAAGCTGCGCAGCACCTCCAGCAGCTCCTCAGGGCCGTGCTTGTGCTGGCTCGTCATCCTCCGCTGGGGGTCTGCCTCCTCGAGGAGCCGCTGGAGCTGGGTGGGAACCAGGAGACGAAGCGGCGCTCCGCGGTGAGGCGTCCGGCCGCGGAGACGAACGCGCTGGGATCGGTGGTGCGCTCCAGGAGCGGGACCGGCGCCGTGCCTGCGACCAGTGAGCGGGTAAGGACCGCCAGTCCGGCCACGTAGGAGGGCTGCAGAGTGAGCAGCCACTGTCCATGCCCGCCGAGGGCCTGGGCAGTCATCGCGGCAGAGGCGCGGAGAGCATCGGCCGGAAGGAGGGTCTCTTTGGGGGTGCCGGTGGACCCTGAGGTGCGGACCACGGCAGCGGCACCGTGAGCCGCGGCGTCCCGGCGAGGCATCCACGACGGATGCTGCCCCGGCTGAGACGGAAGGAGCTCGAGGGCCTGGGAGTCATCGTTCAGCGCCTCGTCCACGGCGTGGAGGAGCCGATCTGCCCAACCATTCATGCGACCAGAGTATCCGCACCTCGGCGCGACGCTGTGCGGAGCCTGCGAGCTGCTCGGCTCATCAGAGTCTCGCCACTCGCAGGCGTGTGGCGGAGCCCCATACGGGAGCTTATGATGTGGAGTGTTCAGGTCACATCGCTCAGGAGGTGTTTCCACTTCAGTGGAAATTGATCAACGCACGTCAGCGAATAATCCATGCTGACTGCATTGCTGACTCTTCTCGCAGGAGTCATTCTCACGTTGTTCATCATTGCGGCGAATGGTTACTTCGTCGCTCAGGAATTCGCCTACATGTCGGTGGATCGGAACAAGCTGCGCGCCCAGGCCGCAGCCGGTGACCGCTCAGCCGCCCGGGCACTGAACGTCACACGCCGAACGTCCTTCATGCTTTCCGGGGCGCAGCTCGGGATCACTGTCACCGGCCTGCTCGTCGGAACAGTCGCCGAGCCCCTCATCGGCCGCTCGCTGGGGGTGCTGTTCGGCGGTGCAGGCGTTCCTGCGGCAGTCAGCATCGGGGTGGGAACAACGCTCGCTCTCGCGGTCTCCACGGTGGTGCAGATGATCTTCGGAGAGCTGTTTCCGAAGAACTACGCCATTGCCAACCCCGGACCCCTGGCGAAGGGCATGGCGAGATCGACCAGGGCCTACCTTCTGGTGTTCGGGTGGCTCATCAGCGTCTTCGACGTCGCAGCGAACGCGCTGCTGAGACTGATGCGCGTCGAGCCCGTGCATGACGTGGACACCCGCGCCACCGCCGAAGACCTCGAATACATCGTCGCGAGCTCCCGAGTCGCCGGAGAGCTCCCGGAAGAGATGTACCTGGCGCTGGATCGCGTGCTGGACTTCCCGCAGCACGATGTGGAGCACGCCATGATCCCGCGCTCGCGGGCCGACAGCGTCCAGCCTCGGACCACCGTCGGCGAGGTGCGCACACTGATGGCCGACGGGCATACCCGGTACCCGGTCGTGGATGCAGATGACCAGCCCATCGGCGTCGTCCACCTCCTGGACCTCCTCACCTCGGCCCTCCCCGACAGCTCTGCTGTCACAGAGCTGATGCGTGAGCCGGTGATCGTCCCGACCGTCATGCCTCTGCCGGAAGCGGTGAAGAAGTTGGAGAGCAGCACCTCGGCCATGGCCTGCGTCATTGACGAGTACGGGGGTTCGCCGGAATCGTGACGGTGGAGGACTTAGCCGAGGAGATCTTCGGCGAGATCACGGACGAGCATGACGATGAGGAGCCCGAGGATCTCATCGAAATCTCCGCCGGGAGCTGGCAGGCCCATGCCGACGTCCACCTCGACGAGGTGGAGCGACGCTTGGGCTGCGACCTGCCCCAGGGGACTACGAGACGCTCTCCGGACTGCTGCTGAGCCACGCTGGGGACCTTCTGGACGTCGGTGAGACTGTCACGCTCGAGATGCCGCTGGCGTCCTCCGACTACGACGAGGATGAGGTCTTGACGCGCGAGCTGCGTGTCACTGTCCTGAGCATTGATCGGCACGTTCCGCACCGGCTGGCCCTGTCGATCAGGTCCGGGCAGAGCACTGAGTCGGAGGGTCCTCGATGAGCGCACTGAGCGTCATCGCGATCACGGCGGGGCTGATCGTCCTCTCTGCCTTCTTCGTCATCATCGAATTCTCCCTGCTTGCGGCACGGCGGCACCGCCTGGAGGACGCTGCCCCTCGAGCGCGTCCTCGCGGGCAGCCGTGCGAAGCCTCAACGAGCTCACCATCATGCTTGCCGGTGCGCAGCTGGGCATCACGGCGTGCACCTTCGCCCTCGGCGCCGTCACGAAGCTTATGGTTCACTACGCCATGACGCCCATGTTCGACGCATGGGGTTCTCGCCGTGGATGGCTGACGCCGCAGCGTTCGGCCTGGCTCTCGTTCTGGTGACCTTCCTCCACCTTGTGGTGGGTGAGATGACGCCGAAGTCGTGGGCCATCGCGCATCCTGAGCGTGCAGCTCGCGTCATTGCGCTGCTTACTGGGCCTTCATCGGACTGTTCAGGCCGCTGCTGACCTGGATCAACAGCATGGCGAACAGGCTCGTCTCTGCAGCCGGAGTGGAGCCGATCAACCGCGCAGCGGCGGCAGGCTATGACTCCGAGACCATCCGTCAGCTGGTGGAGGACTCCACTCAGGCCGGTGTGCTGGACGTGGATGCAGGCTCTCAGATGGCACGCTTCATCGGGCTGGAATCTCTCACCGTCGACGATGTGCTGGCCACACGCAGCGGTGCTCCGACCCAGGTGCCTACCGCAGCGACGGCAGCGGACGTTCAGCGTGCCGCGCAGACGAGCGGCCACCTCAGGATCCTCATCGGCCCGGAGGCATCCGCGTCCCCCATGGTCGTCCACGTCAGGGACACGCTCCAAGCGGAAGGGGACGAGCTTACTGAGGGGTTCGCGCGCCCCGCTCTCGCCGTGGAGGCGGGAACCTCGGTGTATGAGGTGTTCCGGAGAATGCGTGAGAACAGCGAGCAGCTCGTCGTCGTCCGGACCGATGAGCGATTCACAGGGGTCATCACCTGGGCCGACGTCCTGAAGCAGGTCTGGCTTAAGCAGTTGAGCAGCACGCTGCGGGCACTCCACGCACCGACTGACGCCCTCGGCTGCTCCGCCCGAGCGGCTCCTTGCGGCAGAGAGCGTCCCCGAACTGCCCTACGCCGGTGACAAACATCCTCCCGCGCTCATGCCGCAGGTCATCGGCGAGGATCAGGAGGGTAGGCTCGAGCCAGGGCTGACTCGCTGATCAGAGAGGACCATCACATGACCACGAGGACTGCGCCGCTGCGCACCGCACTGATCGGCTTCGGCCTGGCAGGGCAGGTGTTCCACGGGCCCCCGGTTGCGGCCGACGACGAGTACCGCATCGACGCGATCGTCACCGGGAACCCGGAGCGGTCTCAGCTGGCCCGGCAGCAGCACCCTGAGGCGAAAGTGGTCCCCGACCCGTCGCAGCTGTGGTCCATGGAGCTCGATCTCGTCATCATCGGAACCCTCCGGCATCGCACGCGCCACTGGCCGCTGAGGCGCTGGACCGCGGCATTGCAGTGGTGGTGGACAAACCCTTCGTCCTTGATGCAGCGGAAGGATCCGCACTCGTGGCCCAGGCCGAGCGCCTGGGAGTGCCGCTCACGGTCTTCCAGAACCGGCGGTGGGATGCAGACTTCCTCACCCTGCGCCGACTGATCGACGACGGCTTACTGGGCAGCGTCCGCCGCTTCGAGTCCCGGTTCGAATGGTGGAAGCCGGAGCTGACGAAGTCCTGGAAGGCGGAGTCCACCGTCGAACAGGGCGGCGGGATCCTCTATGACCTCGGGCCGCACCTGATCGACCAGGCTCTGCAGCTCTTCGGGCCGGTCGCCGAAGTCACCGCTGAAGTGACGACCCACCGCCCCGGCGGGCTGCCGACGACGACGTCTTCGTAGCGCTCGAGCACACGTCAGGGACAAGGTCCCACCTGTCGATGAACGGGCTTGCCCCACGAATGGGCCTGAGATTCCACGTCATCGGCTCGAAGGCCGCCTATACGAAGTGGGGTCTCGACTCCCAGGAGGGCTTCCTCAAAGCCGCATGGCGCGGTCACCGACGCCGACTACGGCCTCGAGCCCCAAGAGTCATGGGGAACGCTCGGCGCGGGTGAGTCCGACCAGCGCGTCGAGCCCTGCGGGCCAGTACCCCGCCTTCTACACGCTTCTTGCCGATGCACTCCTGCGGGTGGACCCCTGCCCGTCGATCCCAGGGAATCGGCTGAGGTGATGGCGATCATCGAGCGCATCCACACCGCACAGCAGCGGCAGGGAGGCTGAGGATCAGCCGCCTACCCTACTCGTCGGCGCCCTCCATCGGACCGGCCGCCAGGGTTGTCCCGCTGTGGTTGGGATCGCCGTCGAAGTGCTCGTGCGAGACGTCCACGATCGGGTACTCCGAAAGGTCGATGCTTACCGGGACCTGGAGCGTGGTGGACTCTGCCGTTGCAGCGCCCAGGAGATCAGCTGGCTGGCCTCCTCGTCGCGGAGCCAGACCTCAAAGTAGCCGTCGGCTGGATCTGCGGTCCCGCTGAGGTCCACCGTCAGTTCGAGCACCCTGTCTCCGCGGTCGACCATCTGTGCCTCACCGGTGAGGTCGTCGCTCGCCACAGGCTCCAGTGAGGCGCCTCCGACCACGGCCGGCGCATCAGCCGCAGGCGGCTGCTCCTCCTCTTCGACGGCATTGACCCACAGCGTCACTGCGGCCCCGCCGACTATGAGTCCCGCTGCGGCCGCTGCCAGAACCGGCATCCATCGCGAGCTCGCCGTACGGCGTGGCCTCAGCTGATGCACGGTCGCGATGCGGTCGTGGTGGGAGGCCTCCGAGCCTCCGGCAGGGGCCCCGCGGGCTGCAGATACGCCGTGGGCGGACTCGGCGTCCTCACCAGCGGCGGGGCTGATCTGAAGCTCCTCGGCGATGCGATCCCACAGGCCCTCGGGCGCTGATTCCAGCGGGCTGGGCACTGCTAGTGCCGTGATGACGCGGTGCGTGGCTGTGACCTGGCCAGCGCACAGGGGCACCGCTGCAGATGACCTTCGGCAGCGGTGTGGTCCAGGCCGTCCCAGGCGCCGGCGGACCCGGAGGCTGCGGCGGCGAGCGCGGCGTCGGTGAGGTGGCCCTCGGCGGCGAAGGTCTCCTCGCTGTGCTGATGGTCAGTCATGAGTCACCTCCAATGTCCTGCGCAGTCGGGCCAGCCCGCGGTGCATGTGCGATTTGACGGTCCCCACCGGCATGCTCAGCCGCTCGGAGATGGTCCGCACCGGAAGGTCCTGCCCGTAGGCCATCCGGAGGATCTCATCCTGCGGCGGTCCCAATTCACTGATCGCCTGATGAACCGTCACCTGGTCCACCACGGTCTCGATCGGCTGGTCGGGTGCCGCGTGGAGAAAAGCGGCGCCGCTTACTTCGGCTGATCGCTGGTTCCGCTGGCGGGCGTGGAACGTGTCGGTGATGACTCGTCGGGCAATCCCTGTCAGCCACGCTCCCGGCGGCTTGGCCGGATCATAGGACTCCCGGAATCGCCAGGCGCGCACGAAGACCTGCTGCGCGGCGTCCTCTGCGTCCTGACGGTGACGCAGGGCGCTCAGGCACAGGGAGAAGATCAGCGACCCGTGCGCAGCAAAGAGCTCACGCATGGCGTCCTCGTCGCTTACTGCGAACCTGGCTCCCAGGCTTTCCCTGTCCAGAGTGCCTCCTCAGTCGCCCGTCGGCAGCTGTGCGGCGATGCGGTGCGCGCGGACCTCGATGCGCATCACCGCTGCACAGGCTCGGCGATCACTATGACGTTGTCAGCATAACTGCTCTCCTCCGCGATCCATTGGCCTCCGCAGGTGATCATCACCAATCGGTGATCGCCGGTGCGCTCGAAGAAGGGAGCGAAGTCCAGGCCGTCCTTGCCGAGCTGCTCGACCTCCGACACCTCATAGCGGTGCTCCTCGCCGTCCTCGTCGGTGACCGTGACCTCGTCACCGGGCCGTGCCTCCGTCAGTGCGTAGAGCGGACCGATCGGGGTCTCCTCGGAGCCTGCGTGGGCGGCGATCACGGTGGTGCCCACACCGTCGGTAGGCGTCTTGCCGAACTGGTACCAGGCGGCAACCGCCGCATCGTCGGGGACGTCCATCTGACCGTCTGCGGAGACGCCGTAGGGGCGCACCGGGATATCGGCATCGATGTCCGGGTAGTCCAGCAGAACAGGTGCGGCAGCAGCGGTCGTCGTGCCGTCGAGGGAAGCCGACTGCACGGGCACCTCTGCCGAAGGGTCCTCTCGCC
The DNA here is from genome assembly GCF_019575955.1 of Nesterenkonia pannonica. Classification (GTDB taxonomy): domain Bacteria; phylum Actinomycetota; class Actinomycetes; order Actinomycetales; family Micrococcaceae; genus Nesterenkonia; species Nesterenkonia pannonica. Next base: position 2,638,294 of record NZ_CP080575.1, on the reverse strand, counting down.
CCTGCCCCGAAGAGCTCATGGGCTGCACCGAGCTCTCCGGGGCAGGGAGGAGGGGAGGCGCTCACCGTCGGCTTCGGCCGCACCGGCGGAGCAGCCCGCGAGCAGGCTGCCCCCAGCAGCGCAGCGGTGAGCGCTGCGGCTGCCCGCGGAGCCTCGGCGAATCGGCGAGCGCCCATATCAGGCGCGGGCTCGCCGGATGCCCAGCACGGCGGCGCTTACTCCCATGAGTCCGAGCAGGCCCACACCTGCGATCAGTGCGAGCTGCGACTGCTGGCCGGGCACCTGCACGTTGCCGGTCGGCACGCCGTCCGGAGCCGAGTGCATGCCGTCGACGACCTGGGTGGCCAGATCGAGGGTTCCGTCCTCGGCTGAGCCCCAGGCGTAGACGATGGTGTTGGAGCCCTCCGCCACGTCCAGGGCCTGCGGACCGAGGACCGGGTCGCTCTCACCGGCGAGTGAGACGGCTGCCTCAAGGCTTCCTGCGGGAAGGTCGAGGGTCGCCTCATCGGGGTTGGCGAGGGCCTCGACGGCGACCTCTCCGTCGGCCCAGATGTCCACTTCGGGGCGGCGGCGGTGTGGCGGACCGTCAGGCGGCCCTCGCCCGCTGCGATGTCGGAGGTGTCGTTGACGAAGGGAGTCACGGTCGGCTCGCCGTCAGCGTCCAGGTGTGCGGCGGCGGTGTAGTTCATGCCCTCATCCAAGGAGACGCTCACCGGGCCCAGGACGGGGTCGGAATCGTCCTCGGCGTCGGCCGCAGTGATGGCGACTTCATAGTCGCCTACCGGAAGCTCCAGAGGTCCGGCGAGGTCCCCGGGCATGAAGTCGTCGAGGGTCAGGTCACCGTCCACATAGACGTCGACCGGGAGGTCGGGGACGGCGTGCAGAACGGAGAGGTGTGCGGCAGAGTCTTCATGCTCGTCTGCGTGGGCAGGTGCGGCAGTTCCGACAATTGCCAGACCGAGAGCGGCAGTGGCGGCGAGGGGCAATGATTTACGCATGACCGTGTCCTTTGCTAGTGCCTGGTGGCAGTGATTGTGGTCACATTGTTGTGCTCACATCAGGACTACCGTCGCGGGACGAGAAAGGTTGCACGTCGTCCGAAAAAACTTCTGCAGGGTCATATCCGCATGATCCTTGAGTACCCTGTCGCTATGGCTCCGAGTCCCCGCAAGCCGCGACGATCTGCTCGATGACCCGCTGCGCCTGGGCCGAGCAGTCCCCTGAGCTGCGGGAGTACCACGACGCCGAATGGGGTTTCCCGTCGCAGACGACCGGAGACTCTTCGAGAAGCTCTGCCTGGAGAGCTTCCAGTCGGGCCTGAGCTGGCGAACCATCCTCAGCAAGCGCGAGAATTTTCGAGCAGCCTTCGCAGGTTTTCACGCCGAGACGGTCGCGCGGTTCGGGGAGGACGACGTCGGGCGCCTCCTCGCTGACGCGGGCATCGTCCGGAACAGGTCCAAGATCGAGGCGATCATCAACAATGCACGCCGCTGCGAGGAGCTCGTCGAAGACGAAGGGAGCCTCGCGGCCTTCATCTGGTCGTATGAACCCCGCTCGGACGAGCTGGGCGAGGCGCAGGCCATGACGACCTCGCCCGCGTCAGTCGCCATGGCCAAGGAGCTCAAAGCCCGGGGATGGACGTTCCTCGGCCCCACCACGATCTTCGCGTTCATGCAGTCCATGGGTCTGCTCAACGATCATCTCCGCGCCTGCGCGACCTGGCCCGCCGTGGACCGGGCCAGGGCAGAGTTCGCTCGGCCCTGAGCCGGGACGCCGCCGAGCCACTGGCGTCCGAGCGTGCCGCCTAGTAGTAGTGCGGGAAGGCAGACCAGTCGGCATCACGCTTCTGCAGGAACGAGTCACGGCCTTCCACTGCCTCATCGGTCATGTACGCCATGCGGGTCGCCTCACCGGCGAAGACCTGCTGGTAAGCCAGCCCGTCGTCGGCGGCGTTGAATGCGAACTTCAGCATCCGGACAGCCTGCGGAGACTGTTTGGCTATGTCACGCGCATAGGACAGGGCCGTCTCCTCAAGACGGTCATGATCCACCGCCTCATTCACAGCACCGGCTTCGACCATCTCCTGCGCAGAATGCTCCCGAGCGAGGAAGAAGATCTCGCGGGCCTTCTTCTGCCCCACCTGCCGGGCCAGGAGCATGGACCCGTAGCTAAGCGTCGAAGGAGCCCACGGTCGCGTCGGTCTGCTTGAACTTCCCATGCTCCCGGGAGGCAATGGTCAGGTCAGCCACCACATGCAGCGAGTGGCCCCTCCGGCCGCCCAGCCGTTGACCACCGCGATCACCACCTTCGGCATGGTGCGGATGAGCCGCTGAACCTCCAGGATGTGAAGGCGGTTACGCGCGCCGGATCCACGGTCTCCGCAGTGTCGCCCTCCGCGTACCGGTAGCCGTCGCGCCCGCGGATCCGCTGGTCGCCGCCGGAGCAGAACGAGTGCCCGCCGTCCTTCGCCGACGGGCCGTTGCCGGTCAGCAGCACCGCACCCACATCCGAGGTCATGCGCGCGTGGTCCAGCGCCCGGAACAGCTCGTCCACCGTGTGCGGCCGAAAGGCGTTGCGGACCTCAGGGCGGTCGAAGGCGATCCGCACCGCCGGGAGATCTCGGACCACGGCCCTCAGCATCCCGCCTCGACCTGCCGGTGGTAGGTGATGTCGGTGAACTCGATGCCTTCCACAGTCCGCCACCGGTGCGGATCGAAGACGTCGGAGACCTGGGCTGGAAGCTGAGAGTCTGTCACAGCAGACGAGTCTACTGACCGCGCAGTACTGTGGGTCCATGAGGACAACGCCGGACGTCGGGCAGCAGCCGGACATCACCCAGGACGAGGCCGCAGACCTGCTCATCAACTGGGACATCGCCGAGAAGACGGCCGCACGGCTCATCCCGGCTTAGCCCCAGAATGAAGCCCGCCCGCGCACGGGCAGAGGTGCAGGCCCTCCGGCAGGCCGCGTCCGATGCTGTGCCGCATGTGCACCGCATCACCGGCATCGCCGCAGCCGAAGGCCTCGGCGAAGACCTCAGCGACGTCCTGATCGTAGACAGGGCCGGGTGGGCCCGCGCGAACGCCGAAACCTTCCGTCAGCTGCTGGGACCCGCGCTGCACGCCGCGGTGAGGAACAAGCCGGAGCTGCTGAACGGGCAGGCGTCCACCGGCCAGATCCTCGGAGCCTCCGCCGCAGGCGCTGAGCTCGGCGCCATTCTGGGCTACCTCTCCGCGCAGGTGCTGGGACAGTTCGAGCCGTTCGAGCAGTCGCGCCTGCTGCTCACCGCTCCCAACGTGGCGGCCATCGCCCACGAGCTCAACGTGGACAGGGACGACTTCCGCCTATGGGTCTGTCTGCATGAGCAGACCCACCGCGTGCAGTTCGCGGCAGCCCCATGGATGGCCGACTACCTCCGCGGGCAGATCACCGAACTCTCCGTGTCCACCATGGAGGACGCCGACTCCCTGCCCCAGCGCTTCGCCGAGACGGTCAAGCAGCTGCGCTCCGAGCTGCGCAGAGGGGGCCGTCCGGGCCGCAATGAGCTGATCAGCGCCATCCAGACGCCCGAGCAGCAGCAGATTCTCAGCCGGCTGACCGCGGTGATGAGCCTCCTGGAAGGCCATGCCAATGTCGTCATGGACGCCGTCGACGCCGAGATCGTGCCCTCCGTGAAGACCATCCGGCGGCGGTTCAACGACCGCAGCAAGCACCGCAGTGCCCTGCAGAAGCTCATCCGACGGCTTCTGCAGCTGGACAAGAAGGCAGCCCAGTACAAGGACGGCCAGTCCTTCGTCTCCCGGGTCGTGGAGCTGGTCGGTATGGACCAGTTCAACACCGTGTGGCAGAGACCCGAGCATCTGCCCACCGAGGAGGAGATCCACCGGCCCGAGGAATGGGTCGAACGCCTTCGGCTGCCCAGGCTCTCCGACACCGGCACCATCACGTTCGGAGGCTGAGCGGTGGCAGCTCCCGCTGCGCTCCATGCCGCTCGCCGGGCCGTCGCCGAGTCCCTGGCCGAAGGGGAGCTGAACCTCGTCGGGTGCTCCGGAGGCGCTGACTCTCTGGCTCTGGCGGCCGCCGCAGCATGGCACCATCGCAAGGACGCCACCCGCACCGGAATACCCGAGTGGGCGCAGTCGTCGTCGACCACCACCTGCACCCCCGCAGTGTGGAGATCTCCGGCCAGGCGGTGCGTCAGCTCAAGGCCCTCGGTCTGGAGCCGGTGCGCATTGTGCCTGCAGCGGTTGACCAGCAGTCCCCAGGGGCCCGAAGCCGCTGCCCGGACCGGCCGATACGCTGCGTTCAGGTCAGCGATGAAGGAGCTCGGCGCAGTCCGGCTGCTCACCGCCCACACCAAGGATGACCAGGCGGAGCAGGTTCTTCTCGGGCTGGCACGAGGATCCGGCACCCGATCCCTGGCTTAAGCATTCCGGCAGTCCGCGGGCCCTACCGCCTACCTCTTCTGGGCCTTTCGCGGGCAGAGACGGAAGCCATATGCCTCCACCACGGTCTGAGCTGGTGGACCGATCCTGCGAACAGCGACCCGCGTTACCTGCGCTCCCGGCTGCGGACCGAGATCATGCCCCACCTGCAGGAGCGTCTGAGCCCTACGATCAAGGACGCCTTGGCCCGGACCGCGTCCATCGCCGCGGAGGATGCCGCCTATCTGGAGGAGCAGGCGAAGGAGATCTTTCCCACACTCCTGGAGGATCCCGACCCTCCGGTGCGCTTCGGCTGCGCCTCACCGGCCTGCGTGCCCAGCCCCCGGCGATCCGACGCAGAATCGTGGCACTTGCGGCTGTCGCTGCGGGTGCGCCGGCGCCCAGCTTCGAGCGGATCCAGGCCGTGGACCGGCTGGTCGACGGCGGGCGGTCCCGGGGACCCGTCCAGCTGGAGGGTGAGCTTGCGGTGTACCGGGGTGCGCGGGAACCTCGGAGTATGGAAAACTGATCCTCATTCCGCCGTCGCCCGGATGAGGCAGTCAGAAGGTGCACGCCTACCACCCGTTCCGCTGAGAAGGAGCATGCAACGCATGGACAGCCATGACGTGTCAGCTGATCTTGAAGAGGTTCTGCTCACCAAGGAGCAGATCGACGAACGCATCAGAGAGCTGGCGGCGGCGGTCGACGCCGACTATGCTTAAGCAAAGACGTGCTTCTGGTGGGAGTCCTCAAGGGCGCAGTGATGGTGGTGGCCGATCTGGCACGTGCCCTGACCTGCCACCTCTCCATGGACTGGATGGCCGTGAGCTCCTACGGCTCCGGCACCAAGTCCTCCGGGGTGGTCCGCATCCTCAAGGACCTCGACACGGACCTGACGGACAAGCATGTGCTCATCGTCGAGGACATCATCGACTCCGGCCTCACCCTGTCGTGGCTGAAGGCCAACCTGGAGTCGCGCGGACCCGCCAGCGTGGAGATCTGCACGCTGCTTCGCAAGCCTGAGGCGGTCAAGGTCGACATCGATGTGAAGTATGTGGGCGTCGACATCCCCAATAAGTTCGTCGTCGGCTACGGCCTCGACTTTGCGGAGAAGTATCGCAACCTCAGCTGCATCGGCATCCTTGCCCCCACGTGTATGAGTGATCTGCCTCACTAGGCCTGCTGTAGGCTCGAACGTGCCTACGACCCCTGGAGGCCCTGGTGGCAGAGTCCCCCTACCGCTGAGCAAGGCGGCTGCAGCGTACGCCTCACTTCGGAGGAAGATTCAGGCGGGCGAGCTCGCTCCCGGAGAGCGCGTCACCCTCAATAAGCTTGCCCAGATGGAGGGCATGAGCCTGACGCCCATCCGCGAGGCGCTGAAGCGCCTGGTGTCCGAGGGCTATGCGGTCCACGACGAGCATGTCGGCACCCGCATTGCAGACCTCACCCCTGCACGGGTTGAGCAGATCTACCGTCTGCGCCGCGTGCTCGAGCCGATGGCAGTGCGCCTGGCGGCTCAGCGGGCCGATGACGAGACGGAGCATATCCTCGAGGACCTGATCCGGCATGCTGAGGCGGCAGCCACTCCCAGCAGCGGGCTGAGACGAATGAGCAGTTTCACTTCGGGCTCTACCGGCTCAGCGGCGACGAGCTGCTGGTCGGATTCATCGAGCAGCTGTGGGCGGGCATGCCCTATCCGTCCCAGCTGATCTTCCGGGACCCTGACGGCGGGCGGGCCTCGCTGGGGAGCACCGGAGAATCGCGGATGCAGTGTCCGCTTACGATGCCGAGACGGCCTCCGCGGAGCTCGAGCGGCACATCGGCCACGGTTTCGCCTCTGCCATGTCCAGCTTTGATACTTTATAAAATCCAAGCTAATGTAGCGCCGGTCACACCACGTGACGTGGGTAACACTCCTGCATTAGACCTTGAAGGAGCGACGGTGAGCGTCGAATCGCATGACCGGGCAACGGTGCCCGGCAACCACACTTCCGACAGCCCCCAGGGGACGAGCGCCGACGTCAACGGCGCCGCGGCCGCAGCCTCAGCTGAGTTCGACAAGCCCGAGTCGTGGACCCGCATCATGGGCCTGCCGCTCCACTGGTTTGCGATCTTCTTCGTCGTGATCGCCGCGTGCGCGGTGCTGGATGTGCTCCCGAACACCATGCTGGTAAGCTTCGCCGTCGTCATCCTGGTGGGCGGGCTGCTGAACTGGATCGGCGGACGGGTTCCGGTGCTTCGCAACTACGGGCTTCCCACCGTCCTTGCGATCCTGACGCCTACCGTCCTGCTGCACTTCGGGCTGTTCCCGGAGTCATTTGCGGAGAACATGGAGATCTTCACCGACGGCAGTGAGATCGGCTTCATCGACTTCTATGTGGCCAGCCTCATCGCAGGCTCCATCCTCGGCATGCCCCGTGCCCTGCTGCTGAAGGTTTGCGCCCGCATCGCCGTGCCGCTGCTGGGAACCATCGCAGTGGTCTTCGTGCTCATCGGAACTCTGGGCGCTGTGCTGGGCTTCGGCATGCGCGAAGCGGTGCTGTTCGTCGCCGCCCCCGTCATGGGCGGAGGCGTCGGTGCGGGCATCGTGCCCATGTCCGGCATCTACGCCGACCAGCTGGGCGGCGACGCTTACTCGTTCGTCGCGCAGCTGATCCCGGCGGTGATCATCGCCAACATTCTGACCATCTTCTGCGCGGGCGTCTTCAACGGCATGACCTACAAGGGGCAGCAGTTCTTCCTCGGGTTCAACGGCAACGGCCAGATTGTCCGCGTGGAGGGCAGCGCTGACCAGTTCAAGGCGAAGCCCAAGCCCACCGGCGGAACGTTCAACGTCCTGGCCATCGGCCTCACCACCGCTGCGACCCTCTTCCTGGCGGGCACCCTCATCGCAGAATTCGTCCCCGGCCTGCACGCCTACGCGTGGACGATCCTGCTGGCCGCCACCATCAAGATCTTCGGCCTCATGCCCGCCGCGTTCGAGGATGCCGTGTCCACCTGGTTCGGATTCGTCTCAGGAACCCTGACCCCGGCGCTGCTGGTGGGCATCTCGATCACCTACTTCGAGTTCGACGAGCTCGGCGCGCTGCTGTCCGACTGGCGCTACCCCGTGCTGGTCCTGGCGGCAGTGCTGACCGCAGTGATCGTCTCCGGCGCCCTGGGCTGGCTGGTGAAGATGTACTACGCGGAAACCTCCATCGCCATCGGCATGGGCATGACGGATATGGGAGGCACCGGCGACGTCGCCGTGGTCTCCGCAGCGAACCGCCTCGAACTGATGCCGTTCCTGCAGGTGTCCTCCCGCATCGGCGGCGCCATCGTCCTGCTGGTCGTCAGCCTGCTCCTTCCCGTGATCGGCTGAGCCTCTCGCCCCGATCCGGTCGGCCGCGGGACGAGGGAGCTGATAGAACTGCGTGGTGAGTCGAGAAAAGTCTGGGCTGCCGCAGGTTCTGCTGGTGGCCACCGTGCTGGTGGTCGCCGCCAACCTTCGCCCCGCCATCAGCGCGGTCGGGCCCCTGCTGGAGCAGATACGGACGGACACCGGCCTCAGCCCCTCGCTGCTGGGCCTGCTCGGCGCCATCCCGGTGCTGAGCTTCGGCGTCATCTCCCCTTCGTTGCGGGCCTCGCCGCTCGGTGGGGACTCGAACGAAGCATCTTCGCCTCCCTGCTTCTCCTCGCCGCCATGGCACTGTCCTCAGGTCCCTGCCGCCAGGGGCGCTGCCCGGCGATGAGAGCACCAGCGCACAGCTCTCGCTGCTCAGCGGCACCGTCATCCTCTCGGCGGCCATAGGCGTCGGAAACGTCCTGGTGCCTAGCCGTCGTCAAACGCGACTTCCCCACCCGGGTGCCATTCATGACCGGCCTCTACACTGCCACGATGGCAGGCTTCGCCGCGCTCGCCTCCGGCACAGCGGTGCCCATCTCCAGGCTCGCCGGCTGGGAGCTCGCCCTCGGCGCCGGTGCGCTCATCGCGCTCATCGCCGCCGGCGTGTGGGCCGTCCGTCTTCGTGAGCCGGACCTCGCCACCGGGGCGCTGCCCTCTCGGCCGTCAGCGGCTCATCCCGTTCGTCCACGGTGTGGACCTCCGCCGTCGCGTGGCAGGTCACCGCCTACTTCGCGCTCCAGTCCACTCTGTTCTACCTGCTGCTGACCTGGTATCCCTCCATGCTCGCCTACCAGGGGATCGGGGAGGCCTACGCCGGATGGATGCTCTCGCTCTGGCAGGGCATCGGCATCGTGGCCAGCCTGACGGTGGGACCGGTCCTGCAGCGCTCCCGAGACCAGCGGCTCGTCGCCGCCCTCGTCTGCACGAGCCTGGCAGCCTCGCTCATCGGACTGGTTGCTGCGCCCGCGCTGGTTCCGCTGTGGTCCCTGCTGGGCGGATTCTCCACCGGCACCATGCTGCTGCTCGCGCTCACGATGATCACCCTGCGCGCCAGCACCACCCATGAGGCGGGGCAGCTCTCCGGGATGGCTCAGGGCGTGGGCTACCTGTGCGCGGGATCCGGACCCCTGCTGGCAGGGGCCGCCTTCGACCTCACCGGATCATGGATGCCGGTGATCGTCGGCATGCTCGTCGCCACGGCGCTGCTGGCAGGGGTGGGCATGCTGGTAACCGCGCCGTGACTCTTCGCTGACGGCCGCTACGCTCTCGGCGAGGACAGCGCCCTCCATTCCGCGGCAGGGGCGGACGCTAGTACCGTAGAGTCAATCTGAACCTGGCCCGACGACGGAGTGCAATTGAACTTCAAGAAGATCTTCACCGGACCGCTGTTCTGGATCGTGACTGCGGTGGTCCTTCTGCTCCTCGTCGTGCCTCTGCTCTTCGGGTCCTCCGGCTCCGGGAGCAGGTGGACACCAACGTCGGCATGGAGCTCCTCCAGGAGGACGAGGTCGAAGAGGCCCGGATCGACGACGGGGACTCCCGGGTCGACCTGACGCTGTCGGAGTCCTTCGAGCTCGACGGTGAGGACCTCGGCGACGCCGTCCACTTCCACTTCTCCCAGGCGCGCGCCGAGACAGTGGCTGAGACCGTCGCGGATGCTTACCTGGAGGGCTACACCGATGAGCCTGAGCAGTCGAACTGGCTGCTGAGCATGCTCGGGTTCATGATCCCGTTCCTTCTGATCGCCCTGCTGTTCATCTGGCTCATCACCCGGATGTCCGCGGGCGGCGGGCGCATGATGCAGTTCGGCAAGTCCAAGGCCAAGATGTTCGACAAGGACATGCCCCAGGTGACCTTCGCCGACGTGGTTAGCTCCGAAGAGGCCGTCGAGGAGCTCCACGAGATCAAGGAGTTCCTCTCCGAGCCGGAGAAGTTCCAGCGCCTCGGAGCCAAGATTCCCAAGGGCGTGCTGCTCTACGGCCCGCCCGGCACCGGCAAGACCCTGCTCGCCAAGGCCGTCGCCGGGGAAGCGCATGGCTCCTTCTACTCGATCTCCGGCTCCGACTTCGTGGAGATGTTCGTCGGCGTCGGCGCCTCCCGCGTCCGCGACCTCTTCAAGCAGGCCAAGGAGAATTCGCCCGCCATCATCTTCGTCGACGAGATCGACGCCGTGGGACGCCAGCGCGGCGCCGGCGTGGGCGGCGGCAACGATGAGCGCGAACAGACCCTGAACCAGCTGCTGGTGGAGATGGACGGGTTCGACGCCAGCACCAACATCATCGTCATCGCAGCCACCAACAGGCCCGACGTACTGGATCCCGCGCTGCTGAGGCCCGGACGCTTCGACCGGCAGATCCCCGTCGAGGCCCCAGACTTCTCCGGCCGCAGAGCCATCCTCGAAGTCCACTCCAAGGGCAAGCCCATGGTGGAGGGCCTGGACCTGGCCTCCGTGGCCCGCAAGACCCCGGGATTCACCGGTGCGGACCTCGCCAACGTCCTGAACGAGGCCGCTCTCCTCACCGCCCGCTCCAACGCGGACCTCATCGACGACCGCGCCGTGGACGAGGCCATCGACCGTGTGATGGCCGGTCCGCAGAAGCGCACCCGCCTCATGAAGGATCACGAGCGGCGAGTCACCGCCTACCACGAAGGCGGACACGCCCTCGTGGCCGCGGCGCTGAACTACTCAGCTCCCGTCACCAAGATCACCATCCTGCCGCGCGGCCGCGCCTCGGCTACACGATGGTCATCCCGGAGGACGACAAGTACTCCACCACCCGCAACGAGCTGCTGGACCAGATCGCCTACGCCATGGGCGGCCGCGTGGCCGAGGAGATCGTCTTCCATGACCCTCCACGGGCGCCGCCAATGACATCGAGAAGGCCACCGACACCGCCCGCAAGATGGTCACAGACTTCGGAATGTCCGCGAAGGTCGGCTCGGTCAAGCTGGGCTCGGGCGACAGCAGCCCCTTCCTGGGCAAAGAGATGACGACCGGCAAGGAGTACTCCGAGAATCTCGCCGCCACGGTCGACTCTGAGGTGCGCGGCATCATCGACGAAGCCCATGACGAGGCCTACTGGGCGCTGACCGAGAACCGGCACGTCCTCGACCGTCTGGCCGAAGAGCTCCTGCGCGTCGAAACGCTGGGAGCCAAGGAGGTCGCGGCGATCTTCCACGATGTGAAGAAGCGCCCCAGGCGCAGAATATGGGAGTCCAGCCCCGACCGGCCCATCGTGGTCGCCGGGGAGACCGTCAACGGCACCCCTCAGAGCACCGAGTCGGATGCCCGTCCCACGGAGAGCCGAGATGTCTGAAAGCACAGCCGAGATGTCCGAAGGCATCGACCTGCCTCGCATTGAGCGAGCCATCCGAGAGGTCCTGCTGGCCGTGGGGAGGACCCGGACCGTGAAGGCCTCCGGGAGACCCCGCGCCGCGTCGCCGCGGCCTACGCCGAGACCTTCAAGGGCCTCACGCAGGATCCGGCCGAGCTGCTGACCACCAGCTTCGACATCGGCCACGAGGAGCTCGTCCTCGTCAAGGACATCACCTTCTACTCCATGTGCGAGCACCACCTGCTTCCCTTCTACGGCGTGGTGCACATCGGCTACATCCCCTCCGAGCACGGCAAGGTCACCGGCCTGTCCAAACTGGGTAAGCTGGTGGAGATCTTCGCCAAGCGCCCCCAGCTGCAGGAGCAGCTCTCCGCGCAGATCGTCGACGCCCTGATGACCCATGTGGAGCCCTCCGGCGCGATCGTCGTCGTCGAAGGCGAGCACCTGTGCATGTCCATGCGGGGGTGGCGAAGCCCGGCTCGAAGACCATCACCTCAGCAGTCCGCGGCCAGCTGCGCGACGCCGCAACCCGAAGCGAAGCGATGAGTCTGATCGTCTCAGGCCGGTGAGCATGCGCACCCAGGTGATGGGGATCCTCAACCTCACCCCGACAGCTTCTCCGACGGCGGTAGGCACGACACGCTCGGCGAGGCGCTGGCCCAGGCGGAGCGGATGACCCGCCAGGGCGCGGACATCCTCGACCTCGGCGGGGAGTCGACCCGGCCCGGAGCTGCGCCCGTGGACCCGGCCGAGGAGCAGAGCCGCATCCTTCCCGTGCTCGAGCGGCTGCTGGAGCGCTTCCCTCGACAGCTGTCCGTGGACACCCGTCATCCGGAGACCGCCCGGGCCGTCCTCGAGTGCGCCGGATCACAGGCATCCGGCCTGATCATCAACGACGTCTCGGGCCTGCTCACACACCCCGAGATGCCCGCAGCCGTCGCCGAGAGCGGATGCGAGATCGTCATCACCCACAACCGGGGCGACTCCGTCACGATGCAGGACCGCACCCAGTACGACGATGTGGTCGCAGACGTGATCGACGAGCTGCATCAGGTGCGCAAGCGCTACCTCGATGCGGGGACACTGCCAGAGCGCATCATCCTGGACCCGGGAATCGGTTTCGCCAAGACCCATGAGCAGAACTGGCGCCTCACCAGGGACCTCAGCCGCCTGACCGGGCTGGGGCACCGGGTGCTCTACGGCGCCTCCCGCAAGGGGTTCCTCGGACAGCTGCTGAAGGACGAGGACGGCGAGCCTCGGCCCGCCTCCGAGCGCGACCATGCCACAGCTGCCCTCACGGCCCTGGCGGCCGCCGCCGGGGTCTGGGCGGTGAGGGTCCACGCTGTCGGCCCCAGCGCCGACGCGGTCAGAGCTGCCGAAGCCGTCACCGCACTTGAGGGTTGAGGTAGCGCAACCCTCAGCCCTGGGGAGAGTAGTGGCATGGGCGCAGACATCATTCGGCTGACGGGCCTGAGGGTCCGGGGCGGCACGGCGTCTTCCAGGCGGAGCGGGAGACGGCGCAGCTCTTCGTCATCGACGCCGAGGTGCAGATTCCGCTGGCCCGCCCCGGGCGCACCGACGACATGCGCGACAGCCTCTCCTACGCCGACGTCGCCGCAGATCTGGAGCGAGTCGTGACCGGCCAGTCCTACCAGCTCATCGAGCGGCTCGCTGCGGTCTGCGCCGAGCGTGTGCTGCTGCTGGACCCTCGCGCCGCCGCCGTCACGCTCACAGTGCACAAGCCTGAGGCCCCATGTCTCAGGACTTCGACGATGTCTCCGTCACCATCTCTCGGAACCGAGCAGACCTTCCTCTGGCACAGGGCGCTGAGTCCATGCGCTCCCCGGCGGAGGGGCCGAGGGCTGAGTCCCCGTACGAGCGCACATCACTGGCCGACCTCGCGGAGGAGGCCAGCACGCGGCACCTCCGCGACCCCGACCTGCCTGCCGCCTTCCCGGTGCGCAGCGTGATCGCCCTGGGCTCCAACGTCGGAGACTCGCCGCTGACGCTCGCCTCCGCCGTCGCCTCCCTGGAGAGGAGCGACGACGTGATGGTCCTCAGCCGCTCTCCGGTGGCCCAGACCAAGCCCGTCGGCGGGCCCGCCCGGCAGCGCGACTACCTGAACCAGGTGGTGGAGATCGAGACGCGTCTCTCACCGCATGCCCTGCTGGACCTGGCCCAGACCATCGAGGATGAGCACAACCGAATTCGTGAGCAGCGGTGGGGCCCTCGGACCCTGGACGTGGACATCGTCACCTATGCCGGGGCGGTGATCGACTCGCCGCGGCTGCAGGTGCCGCACCCGTCCGCCGCGGAGCGGGCGTTCGTTCTGCTGCCCTGGTCCTGGATGGACCCGGTTGCGCTGCTCGAAGGGCGGCCGGTGCGTGAGCTCGCCGCCGAGGCGCACGACCACGACGATGTGATCCGCCTGTCTGACGCCTCGGAGTCCGAGCCGGTGCCGGGTGCAGACATGGATCCCGCGCACCCATGAGGCCGATGCGCGCCCTGTGGCTGCTGGCGGCCCTCGGAGGCTCCGCGGTCGCCGGGTTCCTCGCTCTGCACCTCACCGCAGCGTGGGGCCTGCCCTCGCCGGTGCTTCCGATCATCTCCGTGGTCACCTTTGTGGGCCTCGGGCTGCTCCTCATCAGCCTTGGTCTGGTCGTGCGCGCTGATCAGCGTCGCATCGAGCGCGCGGCGGAGCAGGCCCGGCTGAAGAACGAGGCGCCCCGGCATCCCGAACGCTGGCTGCATCCGCTGCAGGCCATGCGGGTGGCGGTGGTAACCAGGCTGCCGCCTACGCCGGTGCGCTGGTCGTAAGCTGGCACGGCGGCGTGCTCCTTGACCTGGGTCCCGCAGCCGGGCTCGGGACCCCAACGTCAACGCCGCGGTGGTCATCGGGCTGGCGGGCGTAGGCTGGGTCCTCGTCGGATTCGTGGTGGAGCGGCTCTGCCGGATCCCCTGACGCAGGCGGGGGCCGGAGCGGTACGCTCGCAGACGAGAGGAACACCGAGGAGGGAAACGAGGGATATGCACTCTGAAGCCATCGACCCGGCAGGGGTCGAATGGACGCGGGTGGACGAGAAGCTCATCACGGTCCGCCTCATCACCGGGGTGGCCGGGTGGCTGATCTGGCTGGTGGTTCCGGCGGTCGCCCTGACGCTGACCCTTCTGGGCATCTGGGACATCTGGGCGTGGCTTCTCGGGCTCGTGCTCGCCGTGCTGCTGATCTGGGCGGTGATCGACCTTGCTCTGGTGCCCCGTCGAGTGCGAGCCATCGGATACTGCGAGCGGCAGGACGACCTGCTGATCCGCACCGGCATCCTCTGGCAGCGCGTCGTGGCGGTCCCATACGGTTACTCCAGTACGTCGACATTGAGGCCGGGCCGATCATGCGCAGATTCGCCATCTGCACGGTGCAGCTGAAGACAGCATCCGCCGACACCGATGCGTCCATACCGGGGCCACCCGAGCAGAGGGAGCACGTCTGCGCGATGAGCTCTCAGCCCGCGGGCAGGCCCGGCTGGCAGGGCTCTGATGACAGAGCAGCCCGAACCCGCCGCCGCAGAGGGCAGGGAGGCCTGGTTCGACGAGACCTGGACCAGGGTCCACCCGCTCAGCCCGGTGGTCCAGGGGTGGGCGATCTTCATCGGTCTGCCCGTGCTGGTTCTGGGCTATAACTGGCAGGCCTGGCAGGGACTCTGGGAGGCGATCCGCTCAGGCGAGCTCCAGGAGACGGTTCAGGAGAACCCCACCGCGACGCTGATCGGGGCAGCAGCTCTCGTCGGACTCTTCCTTCTCATCTTCGGGGTGCGTTCCTGGGCTGGTGGTTCACCCGATACAAGGTCACCGATGAGCATGTGATGGTGAAGTCCGGGGTCTTCGTCAGGCAGCACCGGCAGGCGCGGATCGACCGGGTTCAGTCCGTGGACCTGCGTCAGCCGCTGCTGGCCCGCTTCACCCGGCTCGCTGAGCTGAAGTTCGAGGTGGCTGAGGGGACGGCACAGCTGTGACGCTCTCGTTCCTGCGACGGGCGGAGGCGGAGCAGCTGCGCGGCGAGATCATGGACCGTGCCTCCGGACGCGAGGCGGAGCCCGCACATCAGCCTGACCCGGATGCCTATGGGGCCGAGCCTGAGGATCACGCCGTGCACGCCGACGGTCCCTACGCGCCGCAGCCGCAGCCGCAGCCGAGCAGGGCAGCCGAGGAACGGTTCATCACCAAGGTGCCCACCCGACGCCTCATCGGTTCGGTCCTGCTGGGGCCGGTGGTCGGGATCGTCGTCTTCATCACCGTGTTCGCGTCCCTTGCTGCCGCGTTCATCACCCTCATCCCGACCCTGTTCGGCGACACCGGGACCCCGGGCGGGCTCTGGGCGGTGATCGCCGGGGGCATCGGCGCGTTCCCGTTCCTGATCCCGATCGTCATCGGCTTCGCGTTCACCATCTGGAGCCAGGTCAACAGCGCCTACGGCTTCACCGCCACCATGACTGATGCCTACCTGAGGCTGCGCTACGGACTGACCACCACCAACACTCAGACGGTGCCCCCAGGACGCGTCCAGGGTCTGAGCATCCGCCAGCCGCTGCTGTGGCGCATGCCCGGCTGGTTCCAGATGAATGTGACCGTGGCCGGGTACGGCCTCGATGCGCGCAATCAGGTGCTGCCCGTCGGCACCAAGGACGATGTGATGGCGGTGGCGGCCGAGATCTTCCCGGATCTGCGGGTCGACAATCCCGAGGAGCTGTTCATGCACGGGATCACCGGCTCCGGGGAGGAGCTGGGCTTCACCGCCGTGCCCCGCCGCGCCCGTGTCTTCGACCCCTGGTCCATCGGCGCCGAGGCTTTGTGACGACCCCAGCGTGCTCATGCTCCGTGACGGCTGGGCCGCCCGCGTGCTGCGCATGATCCCCACGAGCGGGTCCAGTCGCTGGAGCTGAGCCAGGGTCCCTGGCCCGGCGACGACGCGTCGCCGACGTCAGGGTTCACCTTCCCTCGGGTCCGGTGCTCGGCCTGGCGAAGAATCAGGACCTGGCCGCCGCGCAGGACCTCTACGAGTTCGAAGCTTCGCAGGCAGCGGTGGCGCGCCGCATATCGGACCGCAACCAGTGGATGCAGTCCGAGGAGCTCGCGGAGTTCGAGCGGATGGTGGAGAAGATCGAGACGGAGAAGGAGGAGTCCCGTGTCGATTGATCCCTACGCCGCAGATCTGCCTGGTCCCTCCCGGCAGGGCCGCCTGGGCATCGGTGTGATCTCAGCGGGCAGGGTAGGGGCTGTGGCCGGGGCCGCGCTGCAGGCTGCGGGGCACCACGTCGTCGGAGTCCATGCCGTCTCGGCGGCGTCGCGAGAGCGGGCGGAGCGGATGCTCCCCGATGCTCCCATTCTGGATGTTCCGGAGATTCTGCGCCGCGCCGAGCTGATCCTCCTCGCTGTGCCCGACGATGCGCTCCCGTCAGTCGTCTCCGGCGCTGCCGAGGCCGGGCATTTCCAGCCCGGGCATCTGGTGGTCCACACCTCGGGACGCTTCGGCACAGGGGTGCTGATGCCTGCCCAGGAGGCGGGGGCGATCGGCTTGGCCATCCACCCCGCCATGACCTTCACGGGAACGCCTATGGACCTGCAGCGCCTGAGCGCTGCGGCGTGCGCCGTGACTGCGCCTGAGGATGTGCTTCCGGTCGCCCAGGCGCTCGTGGTGGAGATGGGTGCCGAGCCGGTCGTCGTCGCCGACGAGCACCGGGCGACGTATCACGCGGCTCTGGCCCATGCGTCGAATCATCTGAACACCATCACCGCGCAGGCCGCGCAGCTCCTCGAGGGCGTCGGCGTGGAGAGGCCCTCGAGGCTTCTGGGCCCGCTGATGCAGGCCTCGCTGGACAACGCGCTGGCCTCCGGGGAATCAGCCCTGACGGGCCCCGTGGCCCGCGGCGACGTCGGGACCGTCCGGCTCCACGTCGCACGGCTCAGCGCCGAGGGCATGCCCCGGACATCCTCGCCGCCTACACCCAGCTGGCCACGTCCACAGCCCAGCGAGCACTCGCGAGCGGGAGGATCACACACACGCAGGCCGCCGAGATTCTCGACGCCCTCAAGCACCCCTGAGCGGCCCCGCCGCCTGAGGGAACGTGCCCGGCGAGCTTGCGGAACGAGGCTGCCGCCCCGCCCTAGACTGGGATGCCGTGACCCAGATTCTCCGGACCATCCCCGAGCTCCAGGATGCGCTCGCCGCCGCCGTCGAGCACGCCGAAGCCTCGACGCCCACCGTCGGCTTCGTGCCCACGATGGGTGCCCTGCACTCCGGCCACGGAGAGCTGCTGAGGGCCGCACGCGAAAGCGCGGACATTGCCGTGGCCAGCGTCTTCGTCAACCCCTTGCAGTTCGACGATGCCTCGGACTACCTGCACTACCCCCGGCAGCTGGAAGCCGACGCCGTCCTGCTCGAGGAGCACGGCGTGGACCTCGTCTTCGCTCCCTCGCTCGACGAGATGTACCCGGGCGAGGTTGAGGGTCGGACGCCCCGGACCCGCAGGTGCGCGTCAGCGTCGGAGACATGGGACGCATGTGGGAGGGGGCCTCACGCCCCGGGCACTTCGACGGTGTCGCCACCGCAGTGGCCAAGCTCCTGAGCATCGTGGCCGCCCCTCTCGGCCGCCGGACCGTGCTGCAGGCCTGGTTCGGGGAGAAGGACGCCGAGCAGCTCGCCATCATCCGGCGGCTGGCCGCAGACCTCAACCTTCCCGCAGAGATCCGTGCTGTGCCGATCGTCCGCGACGAGAACAGGCTCGCCCTCTCCTCACGGAACCAACGGCTCACACCGGAGCACTACCAGTCTGCTCTGAGCCTGAGCGGAGCGCTGAGGGCCCTCGCCGAGGATGCTCGCCGAGGGCGGCCGCTGGACATCCCTCTCCAGAGCGCCCATGTGAGGTCCGCGGGAGCAGACCTGGACTACCTCGTCGTCGTCGACCCCGCCACGCTCAAGGAGCTGGATCTCAGCGAGACCGCCCCCTGCGGCACGAGGCTCTGGCCCTCATCGCCGCACGGGTGGGACCAGTCCGTCTCATCGACACCATGAGAATAGGACCCACGGTTTAGGCTGGCGGCATGACCTCCGCGCTGTTTCCGCACACTGATGAGTCCGTACGGCCGCAGGATGACCTGAACCGCCACGTCAATGGCGCGTGGCTGGCCACCGCGCAGATCCCCGAGGACCAGGACGCCTACGGCGCCTTCCATCACCTGCGGGACAAAGCCGAGGAGGACGTGCGAGCCATCCTGGAGGAATCGGCGCAGGCGGTGAACTCCCCCGACACCGCTCAGTCGCTGGACCCCGAGTTCAGCCGCATCCAGCACCGCATCGGAACGTTCTACGCCGCCTTCATGGACGCCGAGCGGGCGGAGGAGCTGAAGCTCGCTCCCATCGCCGAGAAGCTCATCGCCGTCGACGCAGCCGACAGCCCCGGGGAGCTGCTCCGCCTGTCCTGCGCCTGGCAGCGCGAGGGAGTCAGCGGGCTGATCGGTGCAGGCGCCGTCCGCGACGCCGGTGACCCGCAGCGCGTGCTCTGGCATGTCATGCAGGACGGACTGGGTCTGCCCGACGAGGCCTACTACCGCGAGGAGACTCACGCAGAGACCCTCGGCCAGTACGAGGAGCACCTGGTGCGGCTGCTCGCGCTGGGCGGCTATGGGCAGGAGGAGGCAGCATCCGCGGCTGCCGATGTCGTCTCCCTGGAGAAGCGGCTCGCCGGGCACCACTGGGACCGGGTGACCCTCCGCGACGCGCAGAAGAGGTACAACCTGAAGACCCGGGCCGAGGCCGAGGCGCTGATGCCGCTGCTCGCCGAGGCCATCGACGGCTGGCAGCTCACCGACGCGCAGGCGGCAGAGATCGTCGTCGGACAGCCGGACGTGCTCGAAGGGTTCCAGGCCGCGCTGACGCAGGAGCCGCTGGAGACGTGGAAGCACTGGCTGCGCGTCAATCTCCTGCGCAGCGCAGCACCCCTGCTGCACCAGGCCATGGTCGATGAGCACTTCGACTTCTACGGCCGCACGCTCAACGGCACTCCTCAGCTGAAGGAGAGGTGGAAGCGCGGAGTGGCCCTGACCAACGCACACCTGGGTGAGGATGTCGGCCAGATCTACGTGGACCGCCACTACCCGCCCGAAGCCCGCGCCGCGATGGACGAGCTCATCGACTCCCTGCTGCAGGCATACCGGCAGTCCATCTCGGAGCTTGACTGGATGGGCGAGGACACCCGCGTCCACGCCCTCGAGAAGCTCGGCTCCTTCACCCCCAAGATCGGCTTCCCCAACCGCTGGATCGACTACTCGGACGTCCCCGTCGGCCCCGACGCCGTAGAGAACTCGTCCCGGGCATCGATCGCCGCCTGGAACCGTGACGTCGCAAAGATCGACGAGGGCCCGGACGACGAGGAATGGCACATGACCCCCAGACGGTCAACGCTTACTACCACCCGCTGGAGAACGTCATCTGCTTTCCGGCAGCGATCCTTCAGCCGCCCTTCTTCTCCGCCGATCGGGACATGGCGCAGAACTTCGGAGGCATCGGAGCGGTCATCGGGCATGAGATCGGTCACGGCTTCGACGATCAGGGCTCCCGGTATGCGGCGGACGGCTCCTGACTGACTGGTGGACCGAAGCAGACCGGGAAGCGTTCGAGCAGCGCACCGGGAAGCTGGTGCACCAGTTCGGCGAGCTCTCCCCATCCGTGCTCGACGATCAGCACACCGTCAACGGCGAGCTGACCCTGGGGAGAACATCGGCGACCTGGGCGGCATCGGGATCGCTCACAAGGCCTACACGCTCTGGCTCGACGGCCGCGAGGACGAGGAGATCGACGGACTCACCGGTGACCAGCGGTTCTTCAGCGCATGGGCGTCGGGCTGGCGGCAGGTGATCAGGCCCGAGCGCGCCCTGACGCTGCTGAGCATCGATCCGCACAGTCCGGCCGAGTTCCGCGCCACTCAGCCGGTCAAGAACGTCGACGCGTTCCACGAGGCCTTCGGCACGGTCGAAGGCGACGGAATGTGGCTCGCGCCGCAGGAGCGCGTCACCATCTGGTGACTACTACACTATGCGCGTGACACCTGACGCCCCCGCCGCCGAGAACGCCGTGGACACCACTGACCAGCGCGCTGTCCGCATGGACAAGCGCACCCGCCTGATGGAGAAGGGCGTGGCCCCCTATCCCGTGACGGTCCCGCGCACCGCCTCTCTGGCAGCTGTGCGCGAGCAGTTCGACGGTCAGGTCGAAGCAGGGGACTCCACCGGCGAGAGGGTCTCGATCACCGGCCGGGTCATGTTCATCCGCAACACCGGCAAACTCTGCTTCGCGACCCTGCAGGAGAGCGGCCCCGGGGTGAGGCAGTGCGGCTGCAGGCCATGATCTCCATGGCCGAAGTGGGCGAGGACGCCCTCGCGGACTGGAAGGCTCTGGTGGACCTCGGAGACTACATCCAGGTCAGCGGCGAAGTGATTGCGTCCCGACGAGGCGAACTCTCCGTGATGGCTTCCTCATTCGCGGTCGCATCGAAGGCGCTGCGTCCCCTTCCCGTCCTCCACGCAGACCTGAACGAGGAGACCCGCGTCAGGCAGCGCTATGCCGACCTCATCGTCCGCGACGAGGCCCGCCAGATGGTGCACACCCGGTCAGCAGTGACCCGCGCGATCCGCGACACCCTCCACCAGCGCGACTACGTCGAGGTGGAGACGCCCATCCTGCAGCTGCTCCACGGAGGAGCTCAGGCGCGCCCCTTCCAGACGCACCTGCATGCCTTCGACCAGCCGATGACCCTGCGGATCGCCACTGAGCTCTACCTGAAGCGGGCCGTGGTCGGCGGCATCGACCGCGTCTTTGAGATCGGCAGGGTCTTCCGCAACGAAGGTGTGGACTCCACCCACTCGCCGGAGTTCACCACCTTGGAGTCCTACGAGTCCTGGGCGGACATGTACACCATGGCCGAGCGCATGCGGGAGATGATCCTGGCGGCAGCCGATGCGGCAGAGATCGGCCGTCAGATTCCCACCGAGGCCGGAACCGTGGATCTGGACGGCGAATGGGCATGGATGTCGGTCTACCCGGGCCTCTCGGAGGCGCTCGGCCAGGAGATCACGCCTGAGACCGACGAGCAGACTCTGCGGGCCGTCGCCGAGGAGCGCGGCGTGTCCGTCGCCGCCGATTGGGATGCCCAGAAGCTGGTGATGGAGCTCTTCGGCGAGATCGTCGAACCGACCCTGCTCCAGCCCACCTTCGTCTGCGACTACCCGCCCGCTGCTCAGCCGCTGGCACGTGAGCACCGCGACAAGCCCGGCGTCATTGAGGCGTGGGACCTCATCATCGCGGCAGCGAGCTCGGCACCGCGTTCTCGGAGCTCATCGATCCCGTCGTCCAGCGTGAGCGCTTCGTGGAGCAGTCCCGCAAGGCGGCTGCCGGTGACGAGGAAGCGATGCAGCTCGACGAGGACTTCCTCCGCGCACTGGAGTACGGGGCACCGCCGATGGGCGGGCTCGGCCTGGGCATCGACAGGCTGGTGATGCTTTTCACCGGAACAGGAATCCGTGAGACTATCCTGTTTCCGCTGCTCAAGCCTGAGGCTAAGGACTCCTAGGAGATCACCATGGGCGAAGATTTCTGGGACTATTTCTCAGCACTTGCACCTTCAGTGGGCGTCGGTCTGCTGTTCTGGTTGGCCATTCGGGCAATTTTCCGTGCAGATCGCAAGGAGCGCGCGGCTGAGGCTGAGGTTCGTGAGGATCATCCGGACCAGAATGACGCCGGTCACAGTTGATCAACTAAACGTCAACCTGAATTTTTGCCGAAAAAATACTAGGTTTCTGGTCGGGTTGACTGGCGCGTAATTTTCCTGAAACACTTATTAGACAGTCGCACTGCAACTTCGTAGTTCGACACCCATAATTCGTATGCCTGAATGAAGCACCCAGGGGTGGGTACCAGGCTTTCATTTCGCTGACCAGTAAGGAATTCAGCCCATGGCTAAGAAGGTTGAAGAAGTTCTCATCGATGATCTGGATGGAACTCCCGCCAAGGAAACCGTCAACTTCGGCGTCGACTCGCAGTTCTATGAGATCGACCTGAACGAGGAGCACGCCAAGGAGCTCCGCGACCTGCTGCGCAAGTACAAGCGCAAGGCTCGCACCATAGGGCCGCCCTCGCCGCAGAACGAGGCGAAGCAGATCCGGGAGTGGGCCGTGGAGAACGGCTACACCGTGGCCAAGCGCGGCCGCCTCCACCGCGACATCGTCGAGGCCTACCGCGCTGCGAAGAAGAAGTAGTCGCCGCACGGCAGGCGCTGAGGGCCCGGAGGCAGCCGCTTCCGGGCCCTCAGCTTTTCCCTGTGGCGAACAGGGGCGCATCCGCCCTCGCACTCCCTTACTGTTGAGTGCAGGAACGACAATGCAAGGAGTGTCTGTTGGCCATGTTTGAGAGATTTACTGACCGCGCCCGCCGCGTCGTCGTCCTGGCCCAAGAAGAGGCCCGGATGCTCAACCACAATTACATCGGCACCGAGCACATCCTGCTCGGGCTGATCCACGAGGGCGAGGGCGTGGCCGCGAAGGCGCTGGAGTCCTCGACATCTCCTCCAGGGGTGCGCGAGAAGGTCCAGGAGAAGATCGGCCCGGGCCAGAGCGCGCCATCGGGGCACATACCCTTCACCCCCGCGCCAAGAAGGTCCTGGAGCTGTCCCTGCGCGAGGCGCTGCAGCTGGGCCACAACTACATCGGCACGGAGCACATCCTGCTGGGCCTCATCCGAGAGGGCGAGGGCGTTGCGGCGCAGGTGCTCGTGGAGCTCAACGCCGACCTCAACAAGGTTCGCCAGCAGGTGATTCAGCTCCTCTCCGGGTACTCCGGGGTGAGCAGGGCGGCAAGGAGAAGGTAAGCGCAGGAGTGGGCAGCGGCAGCGAAGGCCAGCCCGCAGGCTCTGTCGTGCTCGATCAGTTCGGCCGCAACCTGACCACAGCAGCCCGTGAGGCCCAGCTGGACCCGGTCGTCGGACGCGACTATGAGCGCGAGCGCGTGATGCAGGTCCTCGCCCGCCGCACCAAGAACAACCCTGTCCTCATCGGTGAGCCGGGCGTCGGCAAGACCGCTGTGGTCGAAGGCCTTGCTCAGGACATCGTCAACGGCGACGTCCCAGAGATCCTCCAGAACAAGCAGCTGTACACCCTTGATCTCGGCTCTCTGGTGGCGGGCTCCGCTACCGCGGTGACTTCGAAGAGCGGCTGAAGAAGGTGCTCAAGGAGATCAAGACCCGCGGCGACATCATCCTCTTCATCGACGAGATCCACACCCTCGTCGGTGCAGGCGCTGCCGAAGGCGCGATCGATGCGGCCAACATCCTCAAGCCGATGCTGGCCCGCGGCGAGCTGCAGACCATCGGCGCCACCACCCTGGACGAGTACCGCAAGCACATCGAGAAGGACGCGGCCCTCGAGCGCCGCTTCCAGCCGATTCAGGTGGACGAGCCCACCGTCGAGGTCACCGTTCAGGTGCTTCGCGGTCTGCGCGACCGCTACGAGGCCCACCACAAGGTGTCCATCACCGAAGAGGCCCTGGAAGCCGCCGCGAACCTGGCTCACCGCTACATCAACGACCGGTTCCTCCCGGACAAGGCGATCGACCTCATCGATGAGGCGGGCGCTCGGCTGCGCATCCAGAAGATGACTCCGCCTCCCGAGCTCAAGGAGTTCGAGACCAAGATCGAGGATGTGCGGCGTGAGAAGGAAGCCGCCATCGACGCGCAGGACTTCGAGGGCGCCGCAAAGCTCCGTGATGATGAGCAGAAGCTCATCGAGGAGAAGGATGCCAAGGAGCAGGCCTGGAAGTCACGCTCCATGGACGAGATTGCCGAAGTCGACGGCGACCTGATCGCCGAGGTCCTCGCCTTCTCCACCGGAATCCCGGTCTTCAAGCTCACCGAGCAGGAGTCCGACCGCCTGAAGCGGATGGAGGAGGAGCTGCACAAGCGGGTCATCGGTCAGGACGAGGCCGTGAAGTCGCTCTCGCGTGCTATCCGCCGTACCCGTGCTTACCTCAAAGACCCGAACCGGCCCTCGGGCTCGTTCATCTTCGCCGGGCCCACGGGCGTCGGCAAGACGGAGCTGGCCAAGGCTCTGGCTGAGTTCCTCTTCGGCGACGAGGACTCGCTGATCACGTTGGACATGTCGGAGTTCAGCGAGAAGCACACCGTCTCCCGCCTGTTCGGTGCCCCTCCGGGCTACGTCGGCTACGAGGAGGGCGGTCAGCTGACCGAGAAGGTCCGGCGCAAGCCGTTCTCCGTGGTGCTCTTCGACGAGGTGGAGAAGGCTCACGCCGACCTGTTCAACTCGTTGCTGCAGATCCTTGAGGATGGCCGTCTGACGGACTCGCAGGGACGCGTGGTGGACTTCAAGAACACGGTGATCATCATGACCACCAACCTCGGCACCGGGGACATCTCCAAGGGCGTGATGACCGGCTTCACCTCGAACGCCGATACTTCCACGAACTATGAGCGGATGAAGGGCAAGGTCAACCAGGAGCTTCGCCAGCACTTCCGTCCCGAATTCCTGAACCGTGTGGATGACACCATCGTGT
Source organism: Nesterenkonia pannonica (assembly GCF_019575955.1). Taxonomy (GTDB): domain Bacteria; phylum Actinomycetota; class Actinomycetes; order Actinomycetales; family Micrococcaceae; genus Nesterenkonia; species Nesterenkonia pannonica. The sequence continues at coordinate 2,613,542 of NZ_CP080575.1, read as the reverse complement.
TCCCGCAGCTCGAGCAGTCCGAAATCGTGAAGATCGTGGACCTGTTCGTGAACCGCCTCCGCTCCCGGCTCGCCGAGCAGGCGATGACCCTCGAGGTCGCTCAGCCTACTCGGGAGTTCCTGGCGGAGAAGGGCTACGACCCCACGATGGGTGCCCGGCCGCTGCGTCGATCGATCCAGTCCATGGTCGAGGACCAGCTGTCCGAGAGGATCCTCTACGGAGAGATTCCCCACGGCGCACAGATCCTCGTCGGCCTGTCGGGAGAGGGCGCCAGCCGCGAGCTGACCTTCGACTGGCGGATGCCGTCGGAGGAGCTCGAAGCAGGACAGGAGCCCGCAGCGATCGAAAGCTGATCACCGCATGGGTCAGAAAGTGCCGGGAAGAGCGATCTTCCCGGCACTTTCTGTGCCAGTCCGTCCTGCAGCAGGGACTGCAGGCACCTTCGCCGCTGCTCAGAGGATGTCTCCGGGAGGGGAGCGCCTCGAGGAGTGCGTCCTCGCTCAGATGCTCCCCGAGGCCGATGCGTCGCGGAGAAGGGTCATCAGCGCTCCGCGGACTTGCCGGTCGGTGCCGTGCCAGGCCTGGCCGCGCGTCTTCTGCTCCTCTGTGGGTGCGGGCGACCCAGCAGCACGCCAGGCGCACATGTCCCGAACCGGGCAGATGCCGCACTTCGGGGACTTCGAGGTGCACACCAGCGATCCCAGCTCCATGGAGGCGATGTTCCAGGCGCAGGCCACCCCACCGTCGTCGAGATTGGGGTCAGGGAAAGCGTCATGGGCGAGCCGTCGCTGAGCCGCCGTGTATGTCTTGCCCGCCAGCGGCCGAGCATCGAAGACCCGCACGAGCACTCGGCGAATGTTCGTGTCCACCACCACTTCGGGCTGTTCGAAGGCGAAGCATGCCACGGCCGCGGCCGTGTACTCGCCCACCCCGGCAGGGCGCGCAGCTGATCCCGTGTCCCGGGACCTCGCCCCCGTGCTTCTCCACCATTGCGGCCGCAGCCTGCTGAAGACGCAGGGCCCGGCGTGGATAGCCCAGCCGGTCCCAGACCGTCAGGATCGCCGAGGTGGGAGCCTCGGCGCAGGCGGCGGGGTCGGCCATCGCCGCATCCACTCCTCCCAGCGGGGAGCAACTCTGTTCACAGGGGTCTGCTGGAGCATCACCTCAGAGACGAAGACTCCCCACGGCGTGCACTCCGGGCGACGCCACGGCAGGTCGCGCTTCTGGTCATGGAACCAGTCGATCACCGGGCCGTGCACCTGCTCCGGCTCAGGGGCGGAGGGAAGAGTGGGCACGGCGTCGGGCTCTCGGCCCGCAGGCACAGTCGGGACGCTGCTCATCAGGCACATCCTAGTCAGGGCGGTGTCGGTCACCTCCATCGATGTCTGCCTTCGCCGATACTGTGGGGAGCTATGGCCAAGAAGAAGTCCTCCGCTCCCACGTTTGAGTGCGCTGAGTGCGGCTGGCAGACCGTGAAATGGGTGGGCCGCTGCCCGGAGTGCCAGGCCTGGGGCAGCGTCCATGAGAAGGACGGGGCCGCGGCGGTCCGCACCGCGGCGGCGACCACTGTGGCCAGACCCGCGACGACGATCGGTGAGGTCGACTCCTCGCTCGCCGAGTTCCGTCCCACCGGGGTGGGGAGCTGGATCGGGTCCTCGGAGGCGGGCTGGTGCCCGGTGCGGTGATCCTCATGGCGGGTGAGCCCGGCGTCGGCAAATCCACCCTGCTGCTGCAGGCCGCCGCCGCCGTCGCGGAGCGCCACGGCCGCTCGCAGCCGGTGCTCTACCTCACCGGCGAGGAGTCCGCCGCGCAGGTGAAGAAGCGGGCCGAGCGCATCAACGGGCTCTCGGAGCACCTGTACCTTGCCGCCGAATCCGACCTCGGCCAGGCGCTCGGGCAGATCGAGAAGGCCGACCCGCAGCTGACCATCATGGACTCGGTCCAGACCCTCTCCTCCGCGGAGGTCGAAGGTTCGCCCGGCGGCGTCACCCAGATCCGCGAAGTCACCGCCGCGATGATCGAGGCGGCCAAACGTCGCGGCATGACCACCATCCTCGTCGGCCACGTCACCAAGGACGGGAACATCGCCCCCGGATGCTCGAGCATCTGGTGGACGTCGTCTGCCAGTTCGAGGGCGACCGGCACTCCAGGCTGCGTCTTCTGCGTGCGGTGAAGAACCGGTACGGCCCCACCGACGACGTCGGCTGCTTCGACCTCGGCGAGAACGGCCTCGAATCTCTCGCCGACCCGTCCGGGCTCTTCGTCTCCGCCATGGCGGAGCGTGTGCCCGGAACCTGCATCACCATCTCGCTGGAAGGGCGGCGGCCCTCACCGCAGAAGTCCAGGCGCTCGTCGCCGAATCCCAAGCCGCCCAGCCTCGCCGGGCCGTGTCGGACTCGACTCACCGCGAGTGTCCATGCTGCTGGCGGTGCTGCAGCGCCGCGCCAAGCTCGCCGCTCTCATGAAGTCCGAGACGTACGTGGCCACAGTGGGGGAGCAAAGATCACGGAGTAAGCTGCGGACCTGGCCGTCGCCCTGGCCGTGGCGTCGGCGGCCCTGGAGAGGTCGCTGCCCAACAGGTTCCTGGCACTGGGCGAAGTGGGACTGGTAAGCGAAGTCCGTCCCGTGACGGGGCTGCAGCGCTTACTCCAGGAGGCGGCCCGCCTCGGCTTCACCCACGCACTGGTTCCGCGCGGAGGCGGCGAGAACGCGCCCGAGAGCCTCACCGTCCGTGAGGTGGGATCCCTGCCGGAAGCGATGAATCTGCTCTTCGACTCCTCGTCATAGACTCGTCCCTGTGAGCAGCGCCGCCGATTCCTTCAAGCACGCGGGCCGCGGAGGCGGCCGCTTCCTCCTGACCCGAAGCCGGGCGGGCTTCACCCGGGCGAAGAACTCGCTGATCCCGGCGGCTCAGATGACGGCAGCAGGCGTCGGCGCCTACCTGATCGCCGAGCAGCTGCTCGGACACCACCAGCCGATCTTCGCCGCCGTGGCCGCCCTGGTCGCCATGGGGTTCACCAAGGAGCCCAGAGGCCGGAAGGTCCTGGAGGTCGCCATCGGCTGCACCCTGGGCGTGCTCATCGCAGACATCGTCGTCCACTTCTTCGGCCAAGGGTGGATGGTGGCCGTCGTGGTCGTCTTCCTGGCCGTCATGGTGGCCAGGTTCCTGGACTCAGGCGCCACCTTCGCCATGCAGATGGGCCTGCAGGCGCTGCTGGTCGTCATGCTTCCCGCACCGGAGGACACTGCCCTCGGCGTATTCAGCCGCAGCGCGGACGCCATGGTCGGCGGCATCACCGCCATGACCATCGCACTGCTGACCCCGCGCGACCCCGCTCCGAGCCCGTGCGTGAGCTCAAGGGCGTCACCGGTGACCTCACCCTGTCGCTGCGGGAGACCGCGGCGGCTGTCCGGGACGGCGATTCGCGCGAAGGCTGGCACGCCCTGATCCGTGCCCGCGGCACCCAGCCGAAGATCGATGAGTGCGTCAAATCCATCACGACCGCCGAAGAGCTCACCCGCTACTCGCCCCGCACCGCCGTCACCGGCACTACATACAGCGCATCAGCCGCGCCACCGACAAGCTGGACCTCGCCGTGCGGTCCCTGCGCGTGGTCATACGCCGATCCATCAGCAGCATCGACCACGCCGCTCTGGACACCGACGGGGCTGAGAACTTGGCGCGCGTCCTCGACGAGCTGGCTGACAGCTCAGCCCTCCTCACGCGTGCGGTCGCCGAGGCCCCGGGTTCGACCGCGGCATGCAGGCCGCCGAGAAGTCGCTCACAGCCGTAGCTGCGCAGCTTCACCCCAAGCGCATGGGTATCCATGACCTCGAGGGCGACACGATCGTCCTGCTGATCCGCACCATGGTCGTAGACCTCCTGGAGGCCACCGGCATGGAGCACGACGAGGCCGACGCCCACCTTCCCGTCCTCGGGTGAGCGCTAAGCCTCAGCAGGTCGAAGAGTCAGCTCCTGGTGAGGAGAGCTCGAACTCCAGGGTGATGCGGTCGCTGACCAGGACGCCTCCGGAGTCAGGGAGTGTTCCACCGGACGTCCCAGTCGCGGCGGTCGATCCTGCGCGACCCCTCAAAACCGGCCCGGAGCGTCCCTGCGGGGTCCCTGGTGATGCCGAGCAGCTCCAGCGGGATCGCCACGCTCTTCGTGGTGCCGCGGATGGTCAGGTCGCCGGTGATGATGAAGCTGCTCTCGCCCACCTCGTCCACCCCGGTGGAGACGAACGTGATCTCGGGGTAGCTCACCACGTCGAAGAAGTCCTCGGAGAGCAGATGCTGGTCACGGTCCGCGCTGCGGGTGTCGACGCTGGAGACCTGCACGGCGACGTTCACTGTGGAGGCGCTCCAGTCCTCCGGGTCGAAGACCGCCTCACCGGCGACGTCGGTGAACGCACCTGTCACGCGGGTCACCATTGCGTGCCGGGTGGAGAACCCGACCCGTGAGTGAGAGGGGTCGATGGTCCATGTGCCTGCAAGCTGATGATCATCAGACATGAGGGCTCCTCCGTTCCTGTTGAATGTTCCGTTCGGGAGCATCGTAGGCCACGGGCAGGAGCGCCTCGAGGCGCCTCAGACTCGGTAGAGGTGCGCGAAGTTCTCCGGGATCGGGTAGCGGATCGGTTCGGCCTGGGTGCTGGGGGCAGCGATGCCTCGCTGGCGGCGTCCTGCTTCTGCGGCGAAGAGACTGATCCCCGCGCCGCCGATCATGAACGCAGGCCCCGGAGAGCAGCGCCCCCGCCAGCCAGTGCCACAGGCTCGGGTCCTCCGCGCTGGCGAAGAGTCCCGACCAGCCGCCCCGAAGAGGAAGCAGAGCCCGGCGGCGACGACGGACACGATCCCGATGATCCAGCAGAGGACGGCTGCGGGAGCCGCGCTCGGAGGGTTGTCGAACAGCACCGTATTGTGCTGAGGCTCCGCCCGCATGATGGCCCATCCTGCGATCAGCCCCAGACGGCGACGACGAGGTAGGCCGCGATCATGTCCGAGGCTCTGTGCCAGTCCTCGATGAAGATGTAGGTGCCCCAGCCTCCTGCCCAGAGCGCGGCCACGAATCCCATGAAGGGACGCTGGCGCGGACCCGCGGCCAGGAACACGGCGACGGCGGCGGACGCGGCCAGGGTGGTGTGCCCGCTGGGCAGCGAGTTGGGAAGGTCGGCCTGGGTGAGGAAGAGGCCCACGCTGCGGTCGTCCTCGACCACCTCACGCTCGAGCCAGCTGTACTTCATGATCTGGGTGGTGACATTGGCGCCGACGACGCCCGCCAGAACGATGAGGCCCGTGACGAGCTTCTGACGCATCAGCACCAGCAGTCCGAACACGACTGCAGGCGGGATGACCATCCACAGCGCCGTCCAGAAGCTCTCGCCGTCCTCGCGCGGCAGGTAGGGCAGCGGGTGCTCGAAGTGCACCGCCGCGAGCCGCGGCACCGTATCGATGACCTGCCCGAGCGTGGTCCGCACGAAAATCTCATAGCTGCCGATGAGCAGTGCGCAGCAGACCAGTACTCCGGCGATCCACAGGCCTGTTCGGCGGGCAGGCGGGCGCAGCGTGCTTGACATGCACAGAAGTATCCCAGCTTCCGGACCCCACGGAGCAACATAGGGTGAGGACCATGCAGGACCGTGTCGCCGAGCTGCCCCCGTCTCCGATCTTCTGCGCGACGCCGTCGCCGTCGGACTGCCTATGCGCACCCGCTTCAGGGGTCAGACGGTCCGGGAAGCGCTGCTGATCCGGGGTCCGAAGGGATGGGCAGAGTTCGCGCCCTTCGCCGAGTACCAGCCGGAGGAGTCTGCGGCCTGGCTCGGGGCGGCCGTGGAGGCAGGCTGGCGCGGACTGGGGCGCCGCTGAGGAGTCCGTGCCGGTCAACGCCACGCTTCCGGCCGTGGAGCCTGAGGATGTCCCCGCGGTGCTCGCCCGCTACGGCGACGGGATCACTGCGGTCAAGATCAAAGTCGCCGAGCAGGGCCAGAGCCTCCAGGACGATGTGGCGCGGGTCTCGGCTGTGGTCAGGCAGCTTCCCGTGCGGCCGTCAGGGTCGACGCCAACGCGGGCTGGACGCTGGCGGAGGCGGCGGCGGCTCTGCCGCGGATCGCGGAGGCCGCCCAGGGCAGGCTCGAATACGCCGAGCAGCCCGTCCCGGGTGTGGAGGGGCTCGCTCGTCTGCGGGAGCTGCTCAGCGCAGACGGCGTCGCCGTGCGGCTCGCCGCTGACGAGGCTGTGCGCAAGGAGGAGGACCCGCTGCGGGTGGCACGCCTCGGCGCAGCTGACCTTCTGGTGCTGAAGGTCCCCGCTGGGCGGAGTCAGCCGGGTTCTCGACCTGGTGGAGCAGGCGGGCCTGGACGCTGTGGTCTCCTCCGCCCTGGACACCAGCGTCGGCCTGGCCGCCGGGCTGGCGCTTGCGGCGCGCCTGCCGCGGCTTCCTACGCGTGCGGCCTCGGGACCGCTGCTCTCTTCGCCCGCGATGCGGTCAGCGCGCCCCTGCTGCCGTCCGCGGGCCGACTGGCCGTTCCCGTACGCGACGGAGTCATCACCGCCCCGCCCCTGCCCCGGAGCTCATCGCTCAGGTGAGGCTCAGCCCTGCACGCCAGGCGTGGTGGTTCGACCGCGTCCACGCCGCGCACGCGGAACTCGCCAGTAGGATTGTGGGGTGACTTCACCCCGGCGTCCGTTCCGCGAGTTCGACGACTCCCACGACGCCGAGTCGATCCGACTGGCTCGCCGCGTCATCCGCGGACTGACCCCTGGCCTGCGTCACGTCGTCCTCGCCCCAGGCTCCCGCTCAGCGCCCCTGGCATACGCGCTGGCAGAGGCGGAGCAGCTCGGGGCCATCACCATTCATGTTCGCATCGACGAGCGCTCCGCAGCGTTCACGGCCCTGGGCCTGGCCATGGCCGCGGGGAGCCGGCGGCTGTCGTCACCACCTCCGGGACCGCGGCGGGAAACCTCACGCCGCGGTGATGGAAGCCGACCTCGCGGCGTCCCGCTCGTGGCGATCACCGCTGACCGCCCCGATGAGCTTCACGGCACGGGAGCCAACCAGACCACATGGCAGCAGGAGATGTTCGCTTACCGCGTCCGTGACGAGCTGCACCTCGAGCAGGGCCTCATCCGCCAGGGGCAGCTGCGTCTGGAGCCGGAGTCGCGCGACGACATCCTCTCTGCGGAGGCTCAGGTGGCGCTCCTGCTGCGTCAGGCCGGTGCCCGCAGCCGCCAGGAGGTGCCCGGTCCGGTGCACCTGAACATCGGGTTCGCGGATCCGCTGGTGCCCGTCGAGCCTCCCTCAGCGCGGGGACCCGGGCGCTGGGCACGTCGTGGCGTGATCCCGCCCAAGGAGCGGCAGCGACTCTATGATCAGGCGGATCAGCTCAGCCCTGCCGAGCACCTCCGCGTCCGGCGCAACGTGGACGACGCCTGGCTCCACGAGGGCGGGGAGGCGTCCGACAGCCCGTCACAGGCCATTCCGCGAGTCTCCGCTGCTCAGCGGACCGTCTTCGTCCTCGGCCACGATGCCCCCGCCGAAGCAGTCCGCGCGGCCCGCAGGCTGGGACAGCCCATTCTCGCCGAGCCGACCTCCGGCGCCCGGTGGGCCGAGCTGGGACCCGTCCAGGGCTACCGGCTCGTGCTGCAGGCGCCCTCCGGAACCGCCGCGGCCGACCTGGTGGATTCGGTCCAGCGCGTCGTCGTCGCGGGACGCCCCACCCTGTCCCGACCGGTCCAGCAGCTCATCAGCCGCACCGACGTGCGTGCCGCCCAGTACGCACCTGTCGCCGAGCCCTGGTTCAGCGACGGGCTTCCGAGGCCGGTGATCGGAGAGATCGGGGATCTCGCCGACTTCGCAGGAGGGGCGCCTGCAGGCTGGGCCGAGGCCTGGGAGGAGGCTGGGCTGAATGTGCAGCGCGCCGTCGACGCGGTCCTCAGCGAAGAGTCTGGGGCCTGTCCTCGGTGCGCGCAGCCCAGTTCGTCGCCGAGTCGGCGCCGGGCCCCATGCTGCTGGGGTCCTCATCAGTCATCCGGGATGTGGACCTCGGTGCTGTGCTGACCCGCAGAGATCGGGTCCGCCGGGTCCACGCGCTGCGGGGCCTGTCCGGCATCGACGGGAACGTATCGACGGCGGTAGGCATCGCCCTCGCCGCGGGGACACGAGTGACCGCAGTCGTCGGGGACCTCACGTTCCTCCACGACACCAACGCGCTGCTCTACCCCACGACTGAGCGCATCCCGACCATGGATGTCGTGGTGATCAACGACGGCGGCGGCGCCATCTTCGATCAGCTGGAGCACGGGACGGTGGGGCGCCGTCCGGGAAGGCCGATGCCGTCGAACGGCTCTTCGGCACGCCCCAGAGTGTCGATGTGGAGGCGCTCGCCGACGCCCATCATCACGAGTATCGCTTCGTCGAATCACTCGGCGAGCTTGAGGACGCGCTGGCTCACCCCGACGACAGGGTCGGCATCCGCATTGTGGAGATCGCCTCCGACAGGACGCTGCTGCGCGATCTTCACGCCCGGATCAGGGCGCTCGCCTACCCGGATGCCGTCTGACGAGCGCCTAGCGCGCTGAGCATCGGACGCAGCTTGGACTCGGTCTCGGCGAGCTCCGCCTCCGGGTCTGAGCTTACCACGATCCCCGCGCCGGCGTAGAGGCGCACCCGCTAAACCGTCCGACTCCAGCACTCCGCCGCGCAGAGCGATCCCGAATTCCGCGTTGCCGGCGGCGTCCAACCAGCCGACGGGCCCGGAGAACGGCCCGCGGTCCAGACCCTCCAGCTGTTCGATCAGCTGCCCCGCGGCCGCCGTAGGCGTGCCGCAGACCGCCGCAGTGGGGTGGGCCGCCTCTGCGACCTCCAGCGGGCTGGGGAGCGCCCCGTCGTCCTGGTGCGCCAGCACCCCGTCACGTCGCTGGCCAGGTGGTAGACGTTCGGGAGCTCAAGGAGCCGCGGATCCGCGGCGCCTGCAGCGACTCCGTCAGGGAGCGAGCTGATCCATCAGGGAGGCGACGGCGAGGTCATGCTCGCGGTGCTGCTTGTGGTCGGTCAGGAGCGACTCCGCAGGCGCATCGTGGTCCACGGTGCCTGCCAGCACGCGTGAGAAGAGCCGTTCGCCGCGCAGCTGCATGAGCATCTCCGGGGTGGCCCTGATCATCTGCCCCACCCGGTAGGTCCAGGTCTGCGGATAGTCGGCAGCCAGACGTGCCAGCAGCGGCCCGGCAGGCAGGGCCGCATCGGCCGAGACGACCACATCGCGAGCCAGGACGAGCTTCTCCACCGTTCCGGAGTCGATCGCGCTGAGCCCCGCGGCGACGGCGCTGAGGTACTGGGCAGGGGTCTGTGTGCCCGGTCCCAGGGCGGCGGGCGGCACCTGAGGGAGCTCCGGTGCGGCGAGACGGAGGGCCCCGTCCTCCAGCACCAGACCATGCTCTGCGAGCATGGTGCGCAGGTCCTTGCCGGTCTCCTCGACGACCTGGAGACGGGCGCCGCTCTCGTCGCTTCGGAGGAGGACGGCGGGCACCGTGAGCAGCGACTCGTACTCGGAGGCTGCGGAGAAGCTGACGGATACAAAGCCGGTGAGGTCGCTCTGCTCGGCGGTGATCTGCCGCCACGCTGCGTCCAGCTGCTGAAAGCGCCGAGGCCCCGATGCGCTGACCCTGAGCGCCTCGCCGAGCCCCAGAAGTCCGTGGCCCTGCCTGATCCAGGCGGCGGAAGGTCGAAGCCCGCCAGCGAGCCCTGCAAGCCCCGACGGCGGAAGATTCACGTCCGCCGTGCGCAGGGTCAGGGGCGGGGCGCGAAGGTCATGGCCCATCAATCCTACTCGTCGCTTTATCTGCAAGAATGCTGGGGTGAATCCTGCCTTCCGAGGACCCCGAGCCAGTCTGGACAAGAAGCCGCACGACGTGGTAAGCATGTTCGACCACGTGGCCGAGCGCTACGACATCACCAACGATGTCCTGTCACTGGGGCAGACCAAGGTGTGGCGTCGTCGCCTCGTCGAGGCCCTGGGCGTGGAGCCGGGGAGGACGTGCTGGACCTCGCAGCGGGCACAGGCTCATCCGCTGAGCCCTTCCACGACGCGGGCGCCCACGCCATCGCCTGCGACTTCTCCGAAGGCATGCTGGCCGTGGGCCGCAGGCGACGTCCGGACATGACCTTCATCCAGGGCGACGCCATGGATCTGCCGTTCGGCGACGGGCAGTTCGACGCGGTGACGATCAGCTTCGGCCTGCGCAACGTCGCCGACCCTCCAAGGCGCTGGCCGAGATGCTGCGTGTGACCAGGCCCGGAGGCAGGCTGGCCATCATGGAGTTCTCCGACCCCACCAACCGGCTCCTGCGCACCGTCTACCAGGAGTACCTGATGCGCGCTCTTCCCCTGCCGCTCGCGCCGTCTCCTCGAACCCGGATGCCTATGTCTATCTCGCGGAGTCCATCCGCGCATGGCCGGACCAGGACGCCCTGGGACGCATGGTCGAGGCGTCCGGATGGTCCGAGGTGCGCTACCGAAGCCTCACCGGCGGGATCGTTGCCATTCATCGCGCAGTGAAGTCCGCTGACGCCCGATAGAGTTGTGTGCGATGACTGATCCCTCTGTGCAGCCCGTGTCCCCGGAGGATGCACCCACCATCAAGCTTCCCGCAGGCTTCGACGTGCTCGCCTCCGACGAGACGCTGGCCGCCGACATCACCGAGGCCCTCGACGACGTGGAGCAGAGGCTCCTCGACGCGCTCACGGTAAGCGACGACCTCACCGACCCCTCGGCGCGGTACCTGGCAGACGCCAGCGGCAAGAGGGTGCGTCCGCTGCTGACAGTGCTCACGGCCGAGCTCTTCGGAGGCCTGAACGCCGACGTGCGGCAGGCGGCCGCGCTCATCGAGATGATCCACCTGGCCACCCTTTACCACGACGACGTGATGGACTCGGCGCCCCTGCGGCGGGGAACGCCGTCTGCTCATGAGGTGTGGGGAACTCGGTGGCTATCCTCACGGGAGACCTCATCCTGGCGCGAGCGTCGCTGCTCATGGCGGAGCTGTCCCAGGAGGGCTCACGCATTCAGTCCCGCACGTTCGAGCGCCTCGTCCTCGGGCAGCTGCACGAGACTCTGGGCCCGCAGGGCGACCAGGACGCCTATGACCACTATCTGAGCGTCATCGTGGACAAGACCGGCTCCCTCGTCGCCGCTGCCGCACGTCTGGGAGCGCACTTCGGCGGCGCCGACGACGCGCAGGCTCAGCTCCTCGAGGAGTACGGCGAAGCGGTCGGCATCGCCTTCCAGCTCGCCGACGACATCATCGACCTCACAGCTGACGGCGAAGCCTCAGGCAAGACCCCGGAACAGATCTTCGCGAAGGCGTTCCGACGCTTCCCGTCCTGCTGCTGCGTGAGGCGGCCGCGCAGGGCGACGCCGAGGCATCCCAGGCGGTGAGCCTGGTCGATGCCGACCTCAGCTCCGACGAGGCCCTGGCCGAGGCGGTCGCCTCAGTGGTGGCTCACCCTGTGACAGAGCAGGCGTGGGAGGTCGCCCGGTCCTGGTCGGCCCGCGCCAAGGAGGCCATCTCCGACCTGCCGGATTCGATCGTGAAGCAGGCGCTGGACAGCTTCGCCGACGCCGTCGTGGATCGCGAAGGCTGACACCCTCAGCGGGGCTCCTGCGTGCCGCAGTGCGGTCCTAAGTAAGCTTCTCCGCCAGCACCTGCTGCAGCGCGGGACGAAGCTCCGCGGCCTTCTGAGCCCGGAACTCAGGGCTGAGGGGCTCGCGCAGCTGCCGGTAGAGCCTGTCGTCGGCCCATCTGGGGAACACATGCAGATGGTAGTGCCAGACGTGCTGGTTTCCCGCCTACTCGTTGTGCTGCCGGGTGCTGGTTCCCTCCGGGTTCCAGGCCAGCTTCATCGCCAGCGCCACATCGCGCGACATGGAGCTGATCTTCGCCAGGATCGAGTCGTCGAGGTCATAGAGCGCCTCCAGGTGCTGCGCGGGAGACACCATGGCGTGCCCCGGGTAGGGACCGAAACCGTCGCACCCGATGAACACGATCACATCCTCGTCCTGGTGGACGAGATCCCCCAGTTCGCACCTGTTCGACGGATCGGACACATCCCCTCCACCAGTCCGCAGAAGGGGCAGGAGTAGTTCGGGGGCGCGTGCGAGGCCCATGCGACCGCCACGCTATGCCTCGCTGTCCTCGAAGGAGAACTCCAGCAGATCGAAGATGAACTCGCTGACGGTGGCGCCCTCGGAGGACCATTCGTGCGTCGCGTTCTTCCGCCGCCGGATCAGGGGATCGGGAACCCGCAGGTCTGCGACGTCCACGCCCCAGGCGAAGCGCTCCTCCTCGTCCTCGAGGAAGAGAAGATGACCCTCCTCGGTGACCAGCTCGTCCGGGTCGAAGAAGAAGTGGTAGGCCTCCATGAGCTCCTCGCACCGGCCCAGCGCACGGTAGAACTCCTCGAGAACCAGAGGAAGGCCTGAGGCGTCCGGGAGCTCAGAATCGGAGAGCATGCCCGCGAGATCCTCGGCGGACAGCCCCTCATCGGGAGTCCACGCGTCGTCGAGGTATCGGGGAACCAGCGCCTGGAACTTCTCGTAGAACATCTCTGCCACAGAGACAGCCTACTGCCCGGCCATGCTCTTCAGACGCTCGATGCGGTCGTCCATCGGAGGGTGTGTGGAGAACATCTGCTTGGCCCGCGCTCCGAAGGGGTTGGCGATCATCATGTGGGCGTGGGCGTCGTGCTTGGGGTCCTCGTTCAGGGGCACCTGGCGGATCCCGCCGTCCAGCTTGTTCAGGGCCGAGGCCAGGGCGAGCGGGTCCCCGAGAGCTCCGCGCCGTCCGCATCTGCGTCGTACTCTCTGGTCCGGCTGATGGCTGAGCGGATCATGCTCGCTGCGATGGGCATCAGGATGGCCGCCAGCAGCGCACCCACAATGGCGAGCGGGTTCTGGCCGCGGCCGCCGCGCCCGAAGAGGATGAAGAACTGCGTGATCGTGGTGAGGAACCCGGCAACGGCTGCGGCCACCGAAGAGATGAGGATGTCGCGGTTGTAGATGTGCATCAGCTCGTGGCCCGTCACGCCGCGCAGCTCCCGCTCGCTGAGCAGGTTGAGGATGCCCTCGGTGAAGCAGACCACGCCCTTCTCCGGGTTCCGTCCCGTGGCGAAGGCATTGGGAGTGGGCTGGGGCGAGATGTAGATCCTGGGCGCTTACTGCTGGGCCCGGGAGGCGAGCTCCTCGACCATGGCGTAGAGGGCAGGAGCCTGCTCCCTGGTGACCGGATAGGCCTGCATGGCCCGCAGTGCGATCTTGTCCGAGTTCCAGTACGAGTACGCCACAGAGATCAGGCCCAGAGCGCCGAAGACGAAGATGAATGCAGGAGTCTCCGTGGCAGCGGCCACGATGGCCCCCACCACCAGCACCATGGCAAAGAGGAATGCGAGCAGGCTTAGGCGGTTCTGAGGCGTCCGTGATGATGATGCATGCGGTCCCTTTCGCGCAGTGAATGATCCCCGTGATCAACATCATGGTATCCGGGGAGATTCCGCCCGATCCTTTGGACGGCGTTCGCACCGAGTTAACCTTTCGTTCACCTTCGGTTGGAACTGTTCACCCTATGGCCGTTACCCCCGCCGAGCGACAGGTCATCGCTCGCGCTCCAGGCATCCGTTCCTCCACCGCATCATCAGCCGAGACGGCGCTGCGCACGCAGCTGCAGGAGCCGCTGAGCCGCCGCCGCGCCGTGCTGAACTGGCTGACCGTCGCAGTAAGCGTCTACCTCCTCATCACAGCCGTGGGAGTCATCGGCTCAGGCTTCTCCCTCGCAGCCGGAGATCAGGCCGAAGCGCTGTTCGGCTTCGCTGCGAACCCTGTCATCGGTCTGATGATCGGCATCGCAGCCACTGCTCTGACGCAGTCCTCCTCCACCACCACCTCGGTCACCGTCGGCCTGGTCGCGGGCGGGCTCCCGCTGAGCATCGCCATCCCCATCATCCTCGGCGCCAACATCGGCACCACTCTGACCAACACGCTGGTCTCGCTGGCCATGGTCCGGGACAAGGAGCAGTTCCGCCGCGGCTTCTCCGCCGCCACCGTGCACGACTTCTTCAACCTGCTCGCCGTGGCCATCTTCCTGCCCCTCGAGATGGCCTTCGGCCTCCTTGAGCGTGCGGCCACCGCAGCTGCCGGGCTCATCGACGGCTCAGAGGCCGCTGACACGGGCCTCATCGAGACCATGCTGGGCGGAGTCGGCGCGCTCATCAAGGGCGCCACCGCTCCGGCCGGGGAGCTGATCGGCCTCGTGTTCTCCCCGCTGCCCGACGTGTGGGCAGGCATCGCCATGATCGTCTTCGCGATCGCCCTGATCCTGCTCGTCATCAACATGATCAGCCGCAAGCTGAAGGCAGTGCTGGTCGGCAGGGCTGAGCGCATTCTGCATGCATCCGTCGGCCGGAATCCTCTGGTCGCCATCGGCTCCGGCGCCGCTGTGACCGTCATGGTCCAGTCATCCTCAACGACCACCGCACTGATGGTTCCTCTGGCAGGCTCCGGGAAGCTCTCGCTCCGGCAGATCTACCCATTCACCCTCGGCGCCAACATCGGCACCACCATCACCGCGCTGATCGCCGCTATGGCCTTCGACGGTCAGCTCGGAACCATCGCCCTGACCGCCGCCCTGGTGCACCTGTTCTTCAACGTGTTCGCCACGCTGCTCATCTTCGGGATTCCGGGCCTGCGTGAGCTGCCTCTGATCGGAGCGCGCTGGCTCTCCGACCTGGCCGTCCGCCGTGCGCCCGCCGCCTTCGCATGGGTCGCCGTCGTGTTCATCGCGGTTCCCCTCGGGCTCATCGTCCTGCTCTGAGCGCCTCCGGCGGCGGGCGGACGGCCAGCATCACCGCATGTTGATGAACTGCAGCGCGGCGTCGTCGAAGTCCTTCAGCAGGGTGATGACATCCTGCAGGTCGTCGCGCGACTTCGAGGTCACACGCAGCTCATCTCCCTGGATCTGAGCCTTGACCGACTTCGGTCCTTCGTCCCGGATGATCTTTGAGATCTTCTTCGCCGTCGCCTGGTCGATGCCCTCCTTGATCTGACCCTCGATGCGGTACTCCTTGCCCGAGGCCTTGGGCTCCGAGGCCTCGAAGGACTTCAGGCTGATGCCGCGTTTGATCAGCTTGGATTCGAACACATCCTGCGCCGCCTTCGCGCGCTCCTCAGAGTTGGCGCGAATCAGGATCGCATCGCCGGAGAAGTCGATCTCCGTGCCGGTTCCTTTGAAGTCGTACCGCTGAGCAATCTCCTTCTGAGCTTGGTTCAGTGCATTGGAGACCTCCTGGCTGTCCACCTGGGAGACCACGTCGAAGCTTGACTCTTTAGCCACTGCCATACCTTTCGTCGTCGGATGCTGTGTGTAAGATAACGCCCATAACTTAATGATGAACATTTCTCGCAGCGAGAATGCGAAGCCTCGCGACTGTAGTGGTCACCGCTGCGAACCCTTCCCTCCACGCACCTGACATGAGTGCCTGGCCAGAAGAGGTTCGCACCGGTCGGGTCCTTGCCCGGCGCAGCGTCCTCCCGGCCGGGCAAGCCGATACGAAAGGACGCGGGCCCGCATGCCGCTCTCCCCAGATCCTAGCCAGCAGATACTGGTCTCCACCGCAGGCTCTCTGCCGCGCACCCCGGAGCTCATCGAAGCCAACGCCGCGCGCGAGATCGCCGAGGACGGCTTCACCCTCACCAAGACGCCCGAGTTCGACGGGCTGCTCACCGATGCTGTGGTCAACCTCGTCAAGCGTCAGGCTGAGCTGGGCGTCACCCTCCCCGGCGACGGCGAGTACGGCAAAGCCATGAGCTCAGCCGTGGACTACGGAGCGTGGTGGTCATACGTCTTCCAGCGCGTCGGCGGCCTCGAGGTGACCGGAGAGAACCTCTTCAACTGGCCCCACCAGGAATCGGCCCCCGGAGACCTCAGGCTGACCAACATGATGAACCGCCGCGACTGGGTGAAGTTCGTCGACTTCTACACCAACGGTGCGCCCACCGGCAGTCACGCTGTCCCCTTCCCGGCCACCACGGGCGAGCTGACCTGGCGCGGCCAGGAGGCCATCGAGGCCGACATCGCCAACCTGAAGAAGGGCCTCGAGGCGGCAGGGCTGGAGCAGGGGTTCCTCACCTCCATCGCACCGGGCTCCGGAGCGCGCGTTCCCAATTCGCACTACGCCAGCGAGGAGGAGCACCTCTACGCCTGGGCAGACGTGATGCGGCACGAGTACAGGGCCATCACCGACGCCTAGCCTCATCCTCCAGCTCGATGACCCCTGCCTCGCCGAGAACTGGGACCAGATCACCCCAGCGCCCTCCGTTGAGGACTACCGGGCGTTCACCCAGCTGCGCATCGACGCCCTGAACTACGCGCTGCGGGGCATCGACCCTGAGCTGGTCCGGCTGCACATCTGCTGGGGCTCCTGGCACGGGCCGCACACCACGGACATCGAGTTCAAGCACATCGCGGACCTGTGCCTGGGCGCCGATGCCAAGTACTTCACCTTCGAGGCAGGGAACGTCCGCCACGAGCACGAGTACACCGTGTGGGACGATCTCACGCTCCCGGAGGGCAAAGTCATCGTCCCCGGCGTCGTATCGCACGCCACCAATGTGGTGGAGCACCCCGAGCTGGTCGCTCAGCGCCTCGGCCGCTTCATCGAACGGGTGGGCCGTGAGAACGTCCAGGCTAAGCACCGACTGCGGGCTGGGCGGCCGCCTGCATCCGGACATCGCATTCGCCAAGCTGGAGTCTCTCGCCCAGGGGCGGCCATCGCGACGTCAAGGAGCTTCTGACCCGCCCTGAGACGACGGCGGCCCGCCACCAGCAGTGATGCGAGGTGGCGGGCCGCCGTCGTGGTCTGTGAGAGAGGCTCAGCTCTGCGGGGCCTCGCCCTCGCTCTGCTGCTCCTCCACCTGCTTGTGGATCTCGGCCATGTCGAGGTCCTTGACGGCCTTGACGACTCCGCCGAGCTGCTCGGCGTTCAGAGCGCCCGGCTGGGAGAACACGAGCACCTTCTCGCGGAAGACCATCAGCGTGGGAATGGAGGTGATGTTGGCTGCTGCAGCCAGCTCCTGCTCCGTCTCCGTGTCCACCTTGCCGAAGGCGGCATCCGGGTGCTCCTCGGAGACCTGCTCGTAGATGGGAGCGAACTGCTTGCAGGGACCGCACCAGTCTGCCCAGAAGTCGATCAGCAGAATGTCGTTGTCCTCGAGCGCCTGCTGGAAGGTGTCAGCGGTCAGGTCTGTAGTAGCCATACCCCCACGGTACGCAAGGTATCTCCGGATTCGAGAATTTTTCCGCTCTTGGGTAAAGTTGTGGGGTGCCTCGTTGGGGCGCAAGCAGTCGCGCGGCAGGTTACCCGAGCGGCCAAAGGGAGCTGACTGTAAATCAGCTTAAGCATTGCCTACGGGGTTCGAATCCCTCACCTGCCACCGCACGCGAGCAAGGGGACTCTGGATGATCCAGGGTCCCCTTCTCAATGTCTGCCCGGGCATGGAGCGTTACCCTGTGAGGCGAAGCTTCTCCTACTATCCGAACACTTCCGGAGGCCCTGATGGCAGAGATCGATGCCGCCGAGCTGGCGCGGCGGCTCGAATCCCGAACTCCTGCAGGGATCGCCTCCCAGGTCCAGGAGCTCATCGACGACGGGACGCTGGCTCCGGGCGCGCGGCTGCCCACTGTGCGCGACCTCGCCCAGGAGCTGGGCGTCTCCGTGGGCACCATCGCCCAGGCGTGGGGGCTGCTGCGTGAGGAGAACGCCGTCGAGACCCGCCGCAGAGGGGGCACCCGTGTGGTGGACGGTCAGAGCGATCCCGCGGCTTACTTCCGCGGCTTCGGCTCGGTGGATCTCCACGCCTGCAGCCCTGACCCGGCGCTGCTGCCCCCGCTCGAGGAGGCCGCTGCCGCTGCGCTGAAGCACCCCAGCATCAACGCGTGGTCCCGCGAATACCTCACCGAGGACCTGCGACGAGCCTCCGCCCAGGACCTGCCCTACATCCCTGACCGTGCGATAGCAGTCGCAGGCGGCGCGCGGGGCCTCTGGCTCGCAGCATCCGTCGCGGCGAGCCCGGGAGACGTCCTCGCCGTCGAAACGCCGTTCGACCCCGGCTTCCTGGAGACTGCGCGCAAGATGGACCTCACCCTGGTGGGCGTTGCCACCGATGCGCAGGGCCCTCTGCCGGACGCGCTGCAGGCGGCCCTCGACGCCGGAGCCTCGGCCTTCGTGCTCGCCCCGTCCGGACCGTTCGGATCCCAGCATGCGCTGAGTGAGGAGAGGGCGGACGCGCTGCAGGCCGTGGTGGAGCAGGCCGACGCGCTGATCATCGAGGACGACCCCTGGGCCCGCTGGTGGAGTCCCCGACGGCAAGCCTCGCCGCCCGCTGCCCGGACCGCAGCCTCCGTGTTCTCGACTACGCACGAGCTTTCGGCGCGGACATCCGAACGGCCATTCTCGCTGGCCCTGACCCGCTGATCGCCCGAGCGGTCCGGCTGCGCGCGGAGGGCCTGTCCTCGCACAGCCGCATACTCCAGCAGATGGTCGCAGAGCTGGCAGGATCGGCAGGCCAGCGGCGGCGGCTCAAGAGCGTCCGGCAGCACTACGCGCGGCGCCGGGACGTGGCACTCGGCGCCTTCGCCGATGCAGGCTTCGCAGCCTCGAGCGGTCCGAACAGCTGGAGCGTGTGGGTCGATGTGGCTGACGCGCACCGCACCGCCCTGGCCCTGTCGGCTCAGGGCGTCGTGGTCGACGTGGGCGCTTCAGCGTCGCTGGAGGAGCACCCGCCCTCTCGTCTGAGGATCAGCATCGCCCAGCTCCCGAGTCGCCCGAGCGGGCGGCGGAGCTGACGCAGATGATCAGCCATGCGGCGTCCGGCGACCTCCGCCCCACCTTCCTCTGAGCTGCTACCGGCTCCGGTGGTCCTCGGGCACGAGCTTGGGCCCCATCCGCTGATGGGCGAACCCTGAGAGCTTCAGCAGCCGAACCACCCTCTGCCGGTGGGGCCTGTACGGCTCCAGCAGCCTGAGCATCCCAGGGTCGTCGGTCCGGGCACCCGTCATGGCCTCGCCCACAAAGTGAGCCAAGTGATAGTCGCCCACTGCTTAAGCAGGTCGGCTGCGCCGTGGGAGCGCTGAAGCGCTTCTGCCGCACTCCATACTCCGACGCCCGGAATCGCAGCCAGGCTCTCGGCCAGCGCATTGACCGCGTCGGTGCTGGGCGGCGTCTGGGCGCCCAGGCGGTGCAGGGCGGCGGAGCGCTGGGCGATCCTCTGAATGGTCTTCGACAGCGGCGGCTGGACCCACAGCCGGTGCCACTCCCACGAGGGGACGCCCCGCAGCTGCTCCGCGGTCAGGGGCATGCGAAGCCATTCGGGCACAGGCATAGGCGCACGGCGGGCCCAGTCGAAGGCCGGGGCCGAGCCGTGGCGCCGCAGAAGGTTCCGCCACCCGTGGCGCGCCTGGCCGTGGGTGACCTTCTGCTCCAGGGCCACCGTCACCAGCTGGTCGAACAGGGCGCCCGTGGCAGGCAGCCGCACCCGGGGTGTCGACGCCGGACCGCCGCCATGGCCTGGTCGATGTGCTCGTCGGAGTCGGCCAGCAGATCGTCCAGCTCCGCCCATTCGTCGGCAGCGCCCAGGAGTGCGGGGGCTCGCTCGGCGGCGGCCTCTGCCGCAGCCTCCGAGGCGGCGACGATCCGGACTCGCACCTGGGAGGCGTCGAGCTGATCCAGCCGGAGAATCGCCTGATCGACGTCCTCCGTGGGGGCAGCGGCGTACCTGCGCCGCACGGAGGGCGACCCAGGCTCCAGCACCGGCGGTGCCGCGCGAGCCCCGTCGAACCCTCCGGGATCCACCCGAACGGCCGGGTCTGCGTGTCCCCGCTGCAGCGGACGCAGAGTCCGGGGAGGTCGAAGGGCGCCCCAGGTCCACCGTGCGCTCAGCCGAGAAAGTCACCCCACACTGTGCCACCCGAACGAGTCCTCAGCACTGTTTCCCTTTGAGTCCAGACCTTATTGAGGAGGGGAGCGCCCCGGTAGTCTGGGGGCAGGAAGGAGCGGCACGCTTACTCAGCACCCAAGCGACGGAAGCGAACCACCGTGAAATATGCCCAGTCCGTTGTGGAGCTCATCGGCTCCACGCCCTTGGTGAGGCTCAACAGTGTTGTCCAAGGCCTCTCCTGCACTGTGCTGGTCAAGCTCGAATATCTGAACCCGGGCGGATCCATCAAGGACCGAATCGCGCTGAAGATGATCGAGGCCGCCGAGGCCGAGGGCACGCTTGCCCCGGGGAGTGGTGGTCGAGCCGACCTCGGGCAACACCGGCGTGGGACTCGCGCTGGTGGCCCAGCAGAAGGGCTACCGGGCCGTCTTCGTCACGGTGCCGAAGGTGGCCCAGGAGAAGCGGGACGTGCTGCGGGCCTACGGCGCTGACGTCGTGGTCGGCCCCGCCGGTGTCGATGCTGAGTCCCCGCTGAGCTACTACGGCATCTCCGATCAGCTGGCGCGGGAGATCGAAGGCGGGCACAAGCCTGATCAGTTCTCCAACCCGAATGCGCCCCACTCGCACTATGAGACCACCGGTCCGGAGATCTGGGAGGACACCGAGGGAAGGTCACCCACCTGGTCGTCGGCGCCGGAACCGGCGGCACCGTCACCGGCACAGGGCGCTACCTCAAAGAGGTCTCAGCGGACAGAGACTCGGGGCCGGTGCGCGTGGTCGTCGCAGACCCGGACGGCTCCATCTACTCCGGCGGCGAGGGACGCCCCTACTTCGTCGAAGGCGTCGGTGAGGATGTCTGGGTCAAGAACTACGACCCGAGCGTCCCCGACGAGCACCACGCCATCACGGATGCGGAGTCGTTCGCGATGTGCCGCCGCCTCGCCACCGAGGAGGGTCTGCTGGTGGGCGGCTCCTCGGGCACCGCAGTCACCGCGGCGCTGAAGGTCGCCGAAGGCCTCGGGCCCGACGACGTGATCGTCGCAGTGCTGCCGGACTCCGGGCGCGGATACCTCGGCAAGATCTTCAACGACCAGTGGATGATCGACCACGGCTTCGGCGAAGTGGTCTCCACCTCCACCGGCACCGAGATTGCGGTCAGAACCTCCGAGGAGCTCTCCCAGGCAGTCCGCGACGGAGTGATCGGCACCGATACTCATCACCAGGCCCCCGGCACAGGGAGCAGGACCCTGCGACCACAACGGCCGGAGCCCTCCTGCAGGCCAAGCGGGGCATGTTCTCCGAGGCGCTGCCGGAGGTCATCTCCATCAGCCGGGAGACGACCCTGCGTGAGGCGGTCAGCGTGATGAACCGCTACGGCGTGGACATCGTCCCGGTCATCGACCATCCGGGCCCGGTGGCCCGCATCGGCGAGGTGTACGGGGTGGTTGACGTCGAGCACCTCTCCGAGGATGTCATCGAAGGCCAGGCCAGCCCGGACGAGCCGGTCGCCGACCACCTGCGCGACCATCTGCCTCTGCTGGGCATCACAGAGACCCTCCCGCAGATCCTGTCCAAGCTGCGCAGCCACCCCACCCTCCTGGTCGCCGACCGCGGAGACATCGTGGGCGTGCTGACCCGCAATGATCTGCTTGCCCACCTCTCCGGAGCCAAACGACAGGAGATCGACCTCAATGAGTGAGAACCAGCGCACCCCGGATTCTCCACCCACGCCATCCACACCGGCCAGGACATCGACGAGGTGTACGGGGCTGTCGTCCCGCCCCTGCACCTGTCCACCACATTCGCCCCCGACGGCATCGGCAATCTCCGCAACGGCTACGACTACGGACGCGTAAAGCAGCCCCACCCGCACCGCCCTGCAGCAGCAGCTGGCGGCATTGGAGGGCGGGCGGCACGCGTTCAGCTTCGGCTCCGGGCTGGCGGCCGAGGACGCGATCATCCGGGGCCTGATGAGGCCCGGCCAGCGCCTGGTGATGGGCAACGACGCCTACGGCGGAACGTACCGGCTCTTCGCCCGGGTCCATGGCGACTGGGAATCACCAACACCCCCATCGACCTGTCGGATCATGAGCGCGTCGCCGCGGAGCTTCAGCACAGCGACGCGACCCTGCTGTGGGTGGAGACGCCCTCCAACCCTGATGGGCGTCACAGACATTCGCGCCCTGGCTGACATCGCGCACGCCCACGACGCCCTGCTGGTGGTGGACAACACCTTCGCCACCCCGTACCTGCAGCAGCCGCTGAGCCTCGGTGCGGACGTCGTCGTGCACTCGACCACCAAGTACATCGGTGGCCACTCCGACGTGGTCGGAGGTGCTGTGGTGCTCGGTGAGGGGACGCCGCCGATGACCTGGCCCAGAAGGTCGCGTTCCAGCAGTTCGCTGTGGGTGCGGTCTCCGGGCCCCTGGACGCCTACCTGACCACTCGGGGCCTGAAGACCCTCGGCGTGCGTATGGATCGCCACTCGTCGAACGCGCTCGCGCTGGCCGAGCACTTCGAGGGCCACCCCGCTGTGGAGCGGGTCCTCTACCCCGGCCTGGAGTCGCACCCACAGCACCAGCTGGCGGCATCCCAGATGAGGGACTTCGGCGGCATGGTGTCCCTGCAGCTGGCGGGAGGCGAGCCACCGCACGCAAGGTGGCGGAGGGCACCAAGTGGTTCATTCTCGCCGAGTCGCTCGGGGAGTGGAGTCGCTGATGAACTATCCCCACGAGATGACCCACGCCTCGGTCCGGGGAACGGAGCTGGCCGTGCCGGAGAACCTCCTGCGCCTGTCGGTGGGCATCGAGGACGTCGAGGACCTCATCGACGACGTCGAGAAGGCCCTGGCCGGGCTGTGACGGGACGACGGGGTCTGCAGGGCACGGTGGACGCGGTATGCGTCGTCCATCAGCTGACCCCGGATCCTGGATCGGTCGGAACCACCGCGATCGACAAGCGGCCCGTGGAGGGTCCTGTGCGGGTGCGCGCCCTCGGCCTGCACGGGGACGTCCAGACTGACCGCGCGCATCACGGCGGCCCCGAGAAGGCCGTGTACGCGTACGCAGCCGCGGACGCCGCATGGTGGGCCGAGGCGCTCGGGCGCGATCTTCCGGCGGAAGCCTGGGCGAGAACCTGAGGGTCTCCGGCCTCGACGTGGATGCCGCGCAGAGCGGCGAACGGTGGCAGGTGGGCGACCGGGCCGTCCTGGAGGTCACCGGGCCCCGGATACCGTGCGCTACGTTCGGACGCTGGATGGGCGAGGCTCGGTGGGTGAAGCGGTTTCTGCAGGCCGGACGTCCGGGGACGTACCTGAGGGTTCTCACACCGGGAGAGATCCGGTCAGGCGACGCGGTCACGGTGCTTGAGGAGGGCGAGGGTCCCACCATGCGTGAGACGGCTCTGGCCCAAGGCCCGGCGAGCGCACGCCCCGACGACTGAGCGCGGTAAGCACGACGGCACGAAGAAAGCCCCAGGCCATGGCCTGGGGCTTTCTTCGGTCCTGCTCGCGTAGCGGTGGGGGGCTCGATCCCCGACCTCACGATTATGAGTCGTGCGCTCTAACCAGCTGAGCTACACCGCCCTGAGTGAGCAGATGACTGGAGTGGAGAAGCCCCACGCCGCGCAGTTCTGATGATGCGCTGCGCGGGGCCTTCACTCGAGCCCCAACCGGGAATCGATCCCGGGACCTCAGTCTTACCAAGACTGCGCTCTACCACTGAGCTATTGGGGCAACGACAGAACATCCTAGCATCGGATATTCATGCCGCCCAAATCCCCGTCAGCACGGGGATCCGGCTCAGTGGCGGGGCTTCTTGCGGCCGCCGAATCCGCCCTTGCGCGGCCCCTTCTTGAAGCCGCCCTGATCGCCGTCCCGGTCGTTGCCGCGACCGCCGCCGGTGCGCGGCGCGGGTCCCCGGCGTCCTTCTCGATGCGGATCAGCTCGCCGCCGATCCGCGTCTTGGTGAGGGCAGCCCACTGGTCGCCGGAGAGGTGCTCCGGAAGCTCGACGAGGGTGTGGGTGGGGCGGATGTCGATGCTGCCGATCTGTGCCCCGGTCAGCCCCGCCTCGCCGGTGATGGCTCCGACCACGTGGCCCGGGGTCACCCGGTTGTTGCGTCCGACAGCCAGCCGGTAGAGGGCGTTGCCCGGCGCTGCGCTGGGCGCTCCCTTGGGGCCGCGGTCTGTGCGGGGGCCGCGGTCCTCGTAGCGTCCGCCCCGGTCGTTGTCCTCGCGGAACTCCGGAAGGGCGCCGCGCATGCCGGAGTCGTCCTTCTCGTCCAGCAGGAGGGATCGGCCCTCGTGGACCATGGAGACCAGTGCGGCGGCCACATCTTCAGCGGGAGTGTTGTGGTTCTCCACGTAGCTGCTGACCAGCCCGCGGTACTCCTCCAGGTCCTCGCCTACCAGGGTGGCGGTGATCCGCTCGGAGAATCGGTCCAGACGCGACGCGTTCACGTCCTCGACGGAGGGCAGGCTCATCTGCTCGACCGTCTGGCGGGTCGCCTTCTCGATCGAGCGCAGCATGCGCTTCTCACGAGGAGTGACGAACAGGACGGCCTCACCGGAGCGTCCGGCGCGCCCGGTGCGTCCGATGCGGTGGACGTAGGACTCGGTGTCGAGTGGGATGTCGTAGTTGAAGACGTGGCTGATGCGCTCCACGTCCAGGCCTCGGGCGGCCACGTCGGTGGCGACCAGGACGTCGATGCGGCTCGACTTCAGCTGCTCAACGGTCTTCTCCCGCAGGTTCTGAGGAATGTCGCCGTTGATGGCGGAGGCGCGGAAGCCGCGGGCGTTGAGCATCCCGGCGACCTCTTCGGTGGCGGACCGGGTGCGAACGAAGACGATGGCGGCGTCGTGCGCCTCCGTCTCCATAATGCGGGTCAGCGCCTCGCCCTTGGCGTGGTGCTTGATGAACAGGAAGCGCTGCCGGGTGTTGGAGCTGGTCTGAGTCTTGGACTTGACCTTCACCTCGACCGGGTCGTTGAGGTACTGCTCGGAGATGCGACGGATGGCGGTCGGCATCGTCGCCGAGAAGAGCGCGACCTGCTTGTCGGTAAGCGTCTGCGCGAGGATCTTGTCCACCTCTTCGGCGAAGCCATGCGCAGCATCTCGTCAGCCTCGTCGAGGATCAGGTGCTCGACCTCGGAGAGGTCCAGGGACCCCTTCTCCATGTGGTCGATGACGCGGCCCGGGGTGCCGACCACGACGTTGGCGCCGCGCCGAAGACCCTGCAGCTGGGGGCCGTAGGGAGCGCCGCCGTAGATGGGCAGCACGGAGATGCCGTCGACCTTGGCCGCGTAGGTGGTGAAGGCTTCGGCCACCTGGATGGCCAGCTCACGCGTGGGGCCAGCACCAGAGTGTTGGGCCGGTTGCCGAGGGTGCCTTCGTCGTGGGCTGCTGCCATGTGAGTCAGCGCGGGCAGGGCGAAGGCGGCGGTCTTTCCGGTGCCGGTCTGGGCCAGGCCGACCACGTCGCGGCCAGCGATGAGCTGGGGATGGTCTCCGCCTGGATGGGGAGGGTCTCGTAGCCCATGGACTCGATGGCAGCCATGACGCGCGAGTCGAGGCCGAGGTCGCTGAAGGGGGAATAGTGGGGGCGTCTGTCTCAGACATGCGGGTGACTCCTTGTCACGTAGGCGGCCTGGACCGCCGCGGCCGCGCTCCAGCGCTCCGACAGTGTCTACCGCTCGTGCTCGAACGGCTTACTCCATCAGGAGCAGGCCGTGCATGGGCACGGCAGGACTTATCGGACGGTTTTCGCTGGAACGAGGATCACGGGGACTCAGGCCGGGGAAAGGCTCCGGAGTCGACCCGCACACAGAACAACAGAACTCCACCGGGCCTACCAGCTGATCGAAATGCAGCTGTGCCGGGAGTCAGCAACAGATAAACGGGATTATCCGGAGAATGCCCAGCAAGCATACGTGCCCGATCGCCAAAACCCCAAACGGAGGCCTCACAGGCTTCCCCTCTGCGCGTGAGACCCGTTTTTCACATCGGTAACACTGAGCCGCAGGCCTGAAACATGCCGCTGGGACGATCGAAGGCATGAGCGTCATCAACGAAACTCAGCACGCACCCCCACTGAGCGGATTGTGGAGGAGCGAGGCCGCTGGATCACCAACTGGCAGCCGGAGAACCAGGACTTCTGGGAAGGTCCGGGGCGCCCGGTGGCCCGTCGCAACCTCATCTGGTCGGTCTTCTGCGAGTTCCTCGGGTTCGCGGTGTGGCAGCTCTGGTCCGTCACCGTGGTGTTCCTGCCCGCCGCCGGCTTCGACCTCACCAGCGCGCAGCAGTTCCTGCTGGTCTCGCTCCCGCCCCTGGTGGGCGCCGCCATGCGGATCCCATACAGCTTCATGGTGGCCATGATCGGGGCCGCAACTGGACGGTGATCTCCGCGCTCCTGCTGCTCATCCCCACCGTCGCCATGGCCGTCGCGCTCGCCAACCCCGATACGCCGATCTGGGCCCTGTACCTGATCGCGGCCACAGCCGGCTTCGGCGGCGGAAACTTCGCCAGCTCCATGGCCAACATCACGTTCTTCTACCCGGCCAAGGAGAAGGGCGCAGCGCTGGCGTCAACGCCGCAAGCGGCAACCTCGGAGTGGCGGCCGCGCAGCTCGCGGTTCCGATCGTCGTCTCGCTCTTCGCCTTCGGCCACTTCGGCCCCAGCCTCCCCGTGGCAGGGCTCATGTGGATCCCGCTGATCCTGCTGGCCGCCTGGGGTGCGTGGAAGTACATGCACAACCTCACGAACGCCTCCAACGACGTCAAGGGCACCCTGGCGGCGCTGCGTGAGCGGCACCTGTGGATCATCGCGGTGATCTACATCGGAACCTTCGGCTCATTCATGGGCTTCGGCTCCGTCTTCCCCACGCTGATCAGCATCCAGTTCCCTGAGTTCTCCAGCTTCCAGGTGCTCGGCGCTGCCCTCTCCCTGGCGTTCCTCGGCCCGCTGGTCGGCTCCCTGGCGCGGCCCTACGGCGGACAGCTGGCGGACCGGGTCGGCGGGGCGCGCATCACCGCTGTGAGCTTCCTGGCGATGGCCGCCGTCACCGCGGTGGTCGTGGTCACCCTGGACTGGGGAGCTTCTGGCTCTACCTGGGACTGTTCCTGGCGCTGTTCACCCTGACCGGCGTGGCCAACGGCTCCAGCTACCGCATGATCCCGCTCGTCTTCCGCCTCTCAGTCCCTGAGGGGGACCGCGTAGGGCATGAGCGCAAGGCATCCGCCGCATTGGGCTTCATCGGTGCGATCGGGCCTTCGGCGGCTTCGCCATCCCACAGATCCTCAACGCGTCCAACGAAGCCACCGGCAGCTTCGACACAGCGTTCTGGTGCTTCGCCGGAGCCTACGTCGGCTTCGCCCTCCTGACCTGGGCGGTCTACATGCGGCCCGGCACCGTCTTCGCCTCCGCACGGGTATGAGGCTCCTCTGATGGTCGAGGCCCTGCCGACGCCCGGGACCGGGTCCGCCCGCAGCCGTACGGTGCAGACGCACTGTCCCTACTGCGCACTGCAGTGCGCGATGCGGCTGACAGTGTCCGAGCGTCCGGACGCCCCCGACAGCTTCGACGTGGAGGGGCCTCGTTCCCCACCAACAGGGGGCGCCTCTGCCGCAAGGGCAGCACCGCGCATGAGCTGCTCGGCCGTCGTGACGACCGCATCACCGCCCCGCTCATCCGCGAGGAGGACGGTCTCCGTGAGGCCACCTGGGACGAGGCCCTGAGCCTGATCGCAGGCAGGGTCCGCAGCCTTCAGTTAGCGCACGGGAAGGACGCTCTCGGCGTCTTCGGCTCCGGAGCGCTCACCAACGAGAAGACCTACGCGCTCGGCAAATTCGCTCGGATCGCGCTCGGCACCTCCCAGATCGACTACAACGGCCGTTGGTGCATGTCTTCGGCCTCCAAAGCCTCCACCATGGTCTTTGGGCTGGACCGCGGACTGCCCTTTCCCTGACTGACCTCAACGACGCGTGCGCCGTGCTGATGCTCGGCTCCAACGTGGCCGACACCATGCCGCCCTTCGTCCAGCACCTCGACGGCGTCCGCAGCAAAGGCGGGCTGATCGTGGTGGACCCGCGACGAACCGCCACCGCAGAGCTCACCGCAGACGGAGCAGGGGCTCACATCCAGCCCGCCCCGGGCGGCGACCTCGTCCTGCTGCTCTCAGTCGCCCAGGTGGTGCTCGAGGAGGGGTTCGCCGACTGGGACTACCTGGCGGCGCGCACGGCGGGGCTCGAGGAGCTCCGCCGCTCAGCTTCGCACTGGTGGCCCGAGCGGGCCCAGGCGGCCACCGGGGTCGGCGCCGACCAGATCCGGCTGCTGGCCCGGAAGCTCGGCCATGCGGCGCAGGGCGCCCGCGTAAGCGGCGACCCCGTGTTCATCCTCACCGGACGCGGAGTCGAGCAGCACCGTGACGGCACTGACACAGCCCGAGCCGCCATCAGCCTCGCGCTGCTGCTGGGACTGCCCGGGGCAGGTTCCGACGGCGGGCGGCGCGGCGGCTACGGCACCTGACCGGCCAGGGCAATGGGCAGGGCGGCCGTGAGATGGGCCAGAAGTCCGATCAGCTCCCCGGCATGCGCAGCATCGCCGACGACGGGGACCGTGAGCATATGGCCCAGGTCTGGGGAGTGGAGGCTCAGCAGATCCCCGGGCCGGGCACCCCAGCGACCCAGATGCTGCATCGGATCGGCACTGCCGACGGCGTGCGAGGACTCTTCGTGCATGCGTCGAACATCGCCGTCTCGGCACCGGACGCCGGGCGTGTGGCGGAGAGCCTCCGCAGCCTCGACCTGCTGGTCGTCGCCGACTTCTTCATGTCCGAGACCGCTCAGGAGGCGGACGTCGTGCTGCCGTCCTCCAGTGGGCTGAGGAGGAGGGCACGATGACCAGCCTCGAGGGCCGCGTGCTGAGGCGGCGCCGCGCCGTGGCGTCCCCTGCCTCCCAGGACTCCGACTCGGGCCCCGCTCCGAGCTGCGCATCTTCGCCGACCTGGCGGAGCGCCTCAGTGCGCCCTCCGTGTGGCCCACTGAGCCGTGCGAGGTCTTTGAAGAGATCCGTCGTGCCACGGCCGGAGCCGCCGCCGACTACTCAGGCCTGAACTACGCCGCGCTCGACGACGGGAACGCCGCCTACTGGCCCGTGCCCGCCGCGCAGCACTCAGCAGAGGCCTCCGCCACAGGCGAGCCGATGGTCGGCACCCCACGCATGTTCCAGGAGCGCTTCGCCCACCCGGACGGGCGCGCGAGGCTCTCGGCGATACGCCCCGCCGGCAGAATCAGCCGCGGGGCGCGGGAGAGATCACCTTCACCACCGGACGCGTCATGGAGCACTACCAGTCGGGAACCCAGACGCGGCGAGTGCCGGCACTGGCCGCTGCTCACCCCGAGGCCTTCGTCGAGGTCCATCCAGCCACCGCCCGCCAGTTCGGGCTCACCGAGGATGAGTGCGCGGTCGTCACCTCAGCGCACGGGCAGATGAGGGCCCGGGTCCGGATCACCGACGGCATTCGGGCCGACACCGTCTTCGCCCCTTCCACTTCCCAGGGGCGGGCACCGCCAACCTGCTCACCCGAAGCCTGACCGACCCGCTCAGCTCTATGCCGGAGTTCAAATCCACGCCGCCACGATCAGGCTAAGCAGAGGAGGCAGCCCCATGAGCCGGTCGCAGCGCATCGTCATCGTCGGGTTCGGGCCCGTCGCCTCCCGCCTCGCCGAGGAGCTCCTGCCGGAGATTCGCGAGGCCGCGCAGCCCTGACCATCATCGGAGCGGAGCAGCATGCGGCGTACAACCGCATCCGCATCGGGGACGTCAGCGTGGGACGCATTCTGCCCGAGGAGATCATGGTCGACTCCCCGAGGCGCTCGCGGCACAGGGCGTGGAGCTGATCCTGGGGGCCGAGGCCGCTCACCTGGACCGCGAAGCCCAGGAGCTGACACTCTCCGACGGGCGCAGAGTGAGCTACGACAGGCTGGTTCTGGCCACCGGGGCGGAGCCGCGCATGCCTCCCTGCACCGTGGAGGTCCGCCGCGGAGGAAAGCTCGACGGGGAGCGCTCTGGTGCGCAGATGCCCCGAGGCGTCGTGCCGCTGCGCACCATCGAAGATGCGCTCGCCGTCCGCGAAAGGTCGCGCACAGGCAGACCGGTGACGGTGCTCGGCGGCGGCGTGCTCGGCGTGGAGGCCGCTCTGGCACTGGCGGAGACAGGCGCTGAGGTGACGCTGCTGCATCGCGGCGGCACACCGATGAGCCGCGAGGCGGACCCCGACGCCGGCATGCTGCTGCGCCGTGAGCTGACGAGCATGGGCGTCGATGTCCGAGCGGCGACGGATGTGCGCGAGGCGGTGTCCGACGATGGGGAGCTCGTCGCCGTGCGGACCTCCTCGGGGAGCGGATCCCTGCCGCGCTGCTGGTGGTGTGCATCAGGGTCATCGCCCGCGACTCCCTCGCGAAGGACGCGGGGCTGCCGTGCTCCTGGGGCGTGACGGTGGGAGCCGATGGCCGCAGCCTGGGAGATCCTCATATCTTCGCCGCCGGGGACTGTGCTTCTGTGGAGGGCCGAGGCTCCTCCGGCCTCATCGCACCGGGGTGGATGCAGGCGGAGATGGTCGCTTCAGGTCTGCGTGATGACCTGGGACTCGCGTCCTCCCCGGACCGTGATGCGGCCGGTGAGCTGGTCGACTTTGCCCAGTGGCGCCGTCTGCTTAACCTGGACGTGATCCTGGTGAAGTCAAGAGTCTGAACATGGCCTGCGCCGGTGAGACGGACATCGACCCGTGGGATCCGCATGCTCCTGATGTCTCCACATGGGCGGATCCGCGGCGCGGCCAGTACCTGCGGATCGTCACCGAGGGCGAGCGGCTGACCGGCTTCGTCGTCATCGGCATGCCTCGGACCGCAGCGGAGCTGTCCATGCACGCGGCTCGAGGCACGCTGCCGACGGCGGACCGCACCGCACTGCTGGCTGCCGAGCATGCCACCAAGGAAGCGGAGCTGGGGCCTGAGGATGTTCTATGCCGCTGCGCCGGGACCACGGTCGGCATGGTTCAGGACGCTGCCCCCTGCTGCCGGAGCGTCGAGGACGTCGCCTCGCGGACCCGGGCAGGCACCGGATGCGGCACCTGCCATCGCACCATCGAGAAGATTCTCGAGGAGTCGGCGGCCCAGCCGGTCTGATCAGCCGTGGGCGAGCAGGTCTGCGGAGGCCTGGTCCAGGACCAGGTCAGTGACCAGCCCTGCGGCGAGTGCCCCGCAGGGCCGGAACCTTGTGCGCACCGTTGACCACGCAGACCCGACGAGGAACCCGGGAGAGCTCGTCGGGCCTGATGCCGGAGCAGCGGCTGTTGAGCTCGATGTTCCTCCAGGACCCGTCCCCCGGAGGAACACGGTGCAGATGTCGCCGACGACCTGCTCATCGGTGAGCTGGTTCAGGTCCTCACGGCTCAGATATCCCTCGGCGTAGACCTGCGAGGGACGGTAGGCGGCGAACGTGCCCACTCCGAAGACGGCCAGGGTGGCGCGGCGCTGCAGGTTGAGCACGCGCGAGGTGGAGCGCTCCCGCCAGAGCATCTGCTTGGTCTGCTCATAGTCGAAGATGGCGGGCACTGCGAAGAGATGCGGCCGTCCGCCGTAGACCTTGGCGAAGCGCTCGACGACCCCATGCCGATTCCGGTGCCGTCCGACTCCGCGCCCGCGGGCTGGGAGTTCACCGCTCCGTTGAGCTGGACGATCTGCAGCCCGGGGACGGCCCGCTCCGGGAGCCGGTCCACCACCGAGGTCATCGTGGCGCCCCAGGCGGCCCCGACGACCATGTCCGGCTCGATGAGGAGTCCACCACTGATGCCGCGAGCGCTGCGACCGCTTCGTGGCGGGCGTAGGCGTCCTCGCGGGCGAGGGTGTGGGCCACGTGCACGGTCACGCCGTAGATCTCGGCGATGCGATGCTCCAAGGCGTTGGGGCGGTCGGTGGGCGGGTGGAGGCTGATGCGCACAATGCCCTGCTCACGCGCCTCTGTCAGGAGTCGGGAGACGGTGGATCGTGACACGCCCAGCTCATGCGCGATGTGCTGCATCGTCCAGTTCTCGGCGTAGTACATCCGTGCAGCGACGTACTCGACCTTCTCCTGTATGAGGGCTTCATTTCCCCATTGTGGACCCTCTGTGCACGTATGTGCATAAGTATTGAGAAAAAGACCGCACCTCGGATGTTATGAGCATCACAGTCAACGTCGATCTACAGGATGTGCCATGAAGCCACGGCCCATGAATCCCTCGTCCCGCACGGACGCTCTCGAGGCATTCGACGGCACCACGCCCGAGCAGCCCCTGGATGTCCTGGTGGTCGGGAGGCGTTGTAGGAGCTGCGGCGGCCTTCGACGCGGCGTCCCGAGGCCTGAGCACCGGGCTCGTCGAGGCCCAGGACCTGGCCCAGGAACCTCGTCGCGCTCATCGAAGCTCATCCACGGCGGGCTGCGCTACCTGCAGATGCTGGACTTCAAGCTTGTCTCAGAGGCTCTCCGTGAGCGGAACCTGCTGATGACCCGCACCGCGCCGCACCTGGTCCGGGACTGCCCTTCGTGTTCCCGTTCCAGAAGCGAGGGCTCGACCGGGCGTTCATCGGCTCGGGCGTCATGCTGTACGACAGCCTGTCATTCGCCGCATCAGCGCGCGGAAACGGCCTGAAGTCCGTGCTCAGCGCCAAAGGCCGCGCACCGCTGCACCGCCACATGACGCGCCGGGGCCTCCGGAAGCGCTTCGACGGGCTGAACCACAGCAAGTTCATCGGCGCGCTCGAATACTTCGACGCCCAGGTGGACGACGCGCGCCTGGTGCTCACCCTCGCACGCTCCGCGGCGAGCCTCGGGGCCCACGTCGCAGTGCGGACCGAAGTGGTCGAGTACCTGCGCGAGACCCGCGCAGGGGAGGAGCAGGTCGTAGGCGTCGTCCTGCGGGACAGGAGACAGGCCGCACCATGAGCGTCTATGCGCGTGAGACCATCATGGCCGCAGGCGTGTGGACCGGTGAGCAGGAGCAGATGGCCCACGCCGAGGCCGAGGACGGATCCGGTCCAGCCCTGAAGGTGCTGGCCTCCAAGGGCATCCACATCACGGTCCCCAAAGATCGAATCCCGGCCCAGGAGCACGTGGGCGTCATCACGCAGACCGAGAAGTCGGTCCTGTTCATCATCCCCATGGACGACTACTGGTCCATCGGCACCACAGACACCTCATGGCGCGAGCCCGTGGACGTCCCGGCCCCCACCGCCGCTGACATCCGATACGTCCTCGACCACGCCAACGACGTCCTCGAGACGGACCTCAGCCCGGAGGACGTCATCGGCACCTGGGCCGGTCTTCGGCCGCTGCTGCAGCCGGTCGCCAGCGACGAGGAGTCCAGCTCCAAAGTGTCCCGCGAGCACACGGTGATGCGCATGGCCCCGGACTGACAGCCGTGGCGGGCGGGAAGCTCACCACCTACCGCTCGATGGCCGAGGACGCCGTGAACTTCGCGGTCGCTGAGCAGTTCGCCGACCGAGAGTCCCTCACCGACCGGCTGCCGCTGCTGGGAGGTCAGGGCTACGGCGAGTGGGCTAGCCGCACCGACGAGGTCGCCGCAGAGCACAACCTCCCGCCCAAGACGGTGAAGCGTCTCCTGGGACGCTACGGCTCCCTGATGGGAGAGCTTCTCTCCTGATCCGCGAGGAGCCCGCGCTCGCCGAGGAGGTGCCCGGCGGGGCCGGATACCTTGCGGCGGAGTACGTCTACGCCGCCCGGTACGAAGGCGCCGTCCACTTGGAGGACCTCCTGGAGCGCAGGACGCGGCTCTTCCACGAGGTCGCCGACCGAGGCCTCGAAGCGGCCGACCACGTCATCGCCCTGGTCGCGGACGATCTCGGCTGGGACGCGGAGCGCGCCGCCTACGAGAAGCGCGCCTATGCCAGCTACGTCGACGCGCAGCTGACCGCCGAGCGCTCATCCAGCGATGCCGAAGCCGCCCAGGCGATGAAGAGCGTGCTTCCCGTCCACCAGAGCCTCGACGCAGCATGACCCTCTGACCACCCGACCGAATCCGCTCCGACGAGCATCGTGACAAAGGAGTCATCCGGTGGAAACCATCTTCCTCTTCGAGATCATGGGCACAGCGACCCTGATCCTTCTCGGCACCGGCGTCGTCGCCAACGCCCTGCTCCCCGGCACCAAGGGGTACGGCGGCGGCCCGCTGATGATCCACTTCGGCTGGGGCTGGCGGTCTTCTCCGGCGTCTACGTGGCGTGGGCCTCCGGGGCGCACATCAACCCGGCGGTCACTCTGGGCATCTTCGTCTCCGGGAGAGCGAGTTCGCCGACGGCATCGCCGCGAATGTGCCCCACATGCTCGCCTACTTCGCCGCGCAGCTGATCGGCGCGTTCATAGGCGCCGTACTCGCCTGGATCGCCTACAAGAAGCACTACGACAAGGCTGAGGACGCAAGCGTCATCAAGGAGACCTTCTGCACCGCTCCGGCTGAGCGGCACTTCGGCTGGAACGTCGTGACCGAGGTCATCGCCACATACGTGCTGGTGCTCGTCGTCCTGCTCTTCGGGGCGACCCCTCGGAGCTGGGCCCGCTGGAGGTCGGCCTGCTGGTGGTGGTCATCGGCGCCGGGCTCGGCGGACCCACCGGCTACGCCATCAACCCCGCCCGTGACCTCGGCCCCCGCCTGGCGCACGCGCTCCTGCCGATCCGCAATAAGGGAGGCAACGATTGGGCGTACTCGTGGGTCCCCATCGTCGGCCCGCTCGCCGGCGCCGTGCTGGCCGGGCTGACCGCCCCCATCCTGCTGGTCGGCTGACCGCCGCCCCTCTCCGCTGAACGTCCCCGCTCCGAAAGGACAGCATCATGACTGAGACCGCTCCCACCACCAAGCGGCCCACCGAGGCCCAATACGTACTGGCCATCGACCAGGAACGACCTCCACCCGGGCCGTGGTCTTCGACCACTCCGGCAGCATCGTCTCCTCAGGCCAGCGCGAGCATGAGCAGATCTTCCCCAAGGTAGGCTGGGTCGAGCACAGCGGCACTGAGATCTGGCGCAACACCAGGGAGGTCATAGGACTCGCGCTCGCCGACGCCGACGTGAACCGGCACTCGCTGGCAGCCGTCGGGATCACGAACCAGCGGGAGACCACCCTGGTCTGGGACAGGAGCACCGGAGAGCCCGTCCACAACGCCATCGTCTGGCAGGACACCCGCACCCAGAAGATCTGCGACGAGCTCGAGGCCGCACACGGCAGCGAGAGGTTTCGGGAGCGCACCGGGCTGCCTCTGGCCACCTACTTCGCCGGTCCCAAGATCCGCTGGATCCTCGACAACGTGGAGGGTGCCCGGGACAGGGCGGAGGCCGGCGAGCTGCTGTTCGGCACCATGGATACGTGGCTGATCTGGAACCTGACCGGCGGGGTCAATGGGGGCGTCCACATCACCGACGTCACCAACGCTTCCCGGACGCTGATGATGAACATCGACACCCTCGATTGGAACGAGGAGCTGGCCGAAGCGATCGGCGTGCCTCTGAGCATGCTCCCCGAGATCCGCTCCTCCTCCGAGGTCTACGGCTACGGACGCAAGGAGTCCCTGCTGATCGACACCCCGATCACCGGCATCCTGGGTGACCAGCAGGCCGCCACGTTCGGGCAGGCATGCTTCACACCCGGTCAGGGGAAGAACACCTACGGCACCGGCAACTTCATGCTCATGAACACCGGCGAGGAGATGGTCCGCTCCGACCATGGGCTCCTGACCACGGTGGCCTACCGCCTCGGAGAGGAGAGGCCGGTGTATGCCCTCGAGGGCTCCATCGCCGTGACCGGATCACTCGTGCAGTGGCTGCGCGACAGCCTCGGCATGATCTCCTCCGCGCCTGAGGTCGAGACCAAGGCGAAGAGGGTCGAGGACAACGGCGGCGCCTACATCGTGCCTAAGCATTCTCCGGCCTCTTCGCTCCGCACTGGAAGCCCGATGCCCGGGGCGTCATCGTCGGACTGACTCGTTTCGTCAACCAGAACCACCTCTGCCGGGCTGCCCTGGAGTCCGTGGCCTATCAGTCAGCCGAGGTGGTCGACGCCATGGCCCATGACGCCTCGGACCCGCTGAAAGAGCTCAAGGTGGACGGCGGCATGGTCGTCAACGAGACCCTGATGCAGTTCCAGGCGGATGTTCTCGGAGTCGACGTGGTCCGCCCCGCCGTGATCGAGACGACCGCACTGGGCGCCGCCTATGCAGCCAACTTGGCAGTCGGGTTCTGGAACTCGATCGACGATGTGATCGCCAACTGGTCCGAGGACTCGCGCTGGAGCCCGCAGATCGAAGATGAGGAGCGGCAGCGCCTCATGCGCAACTGGTCCAAGGCCGTCACCCGCAGCTTCGACTGGGTGGACGAGGACAGCGAGCAGGGCTGAGAAGGACTCTCAGGTCTTGATGCGGTAGCCGCGCTTGACCACGGTCTGCACCAGCTCGGAGGAGGGCAGGGCTTTGCGGAGCCGGGAGACCCACATCTCCAGGGCATGCTCGGAGTCGCACCACTTCACCTGCTCGAGCAGGTGCTCCCTGGAGAGGGTGGCGCCTTCGGCCTCCATCAGCGTGCGGACCAGGCTCAGGGGCCCGGGCGCCAGGCGGACCGGATCGTCGGTCAGCTCGGGCGCCGGAACTCGGCCCCGGAGCTCTACGGGGCCCAGCTGGGTGTCCAGTCGGATGGTGTGATGGGTCTCGAGATGATCGATGACCTTCTTGATCATCGCACCGAGGCGCCAGCGATGGGGCGTGACCGCCTCCACTCCCGCCTCCTCCAGAGGCTGCGCGGTCACCCCGCCGACGGCCGCGGCGATCACGTCGGTCTGCAGGGCCTCGATGAGGCTCTCCCGTTTGCCGTACTGCTGAGCGACGCCCAGCATCGCATCCACCGCAGGGGCCGCGGTGAATGTCACGAGGTCCAGCTGCCGCTCGATGACGGCGTCGATCATCCTCAGCAGATCCGAATCCTCCGGCGGCTTCGTCCACGTGTAGGGCATCACGGTGATGACCCGCGCGCTAAACCGCCTCGAGTCGTGAGACCTGATCGTGGTTGAGGAGCCCGTGCAGCTGGAAGGCGACCGTCTTCCCGGAGATGTCGTTCTCCAGGAGCATGTCGAGCATGGTTTCGGTGCGCTCATCCTCGGCGGCGCCGTCGTCGTCGAGTCCCACGGCGCGGACGGCCCCTCGTGCCTTCGGACCGCGGACCAGGATCGAGGCCCTCTCAGGGCGTCGAAGAGCTGCGGCCACACACCGTACGCTTCGGCGGCCTCGGCCCAGCGGCGCATTCCGTAGGCCGTGGTGATGACGGCGTAGTCCGGCGCGGAGTCCACCACCTTGTTCGTATCGTGCTGCAGGCTGATGGACTCGGTGAGTGAGGCGATCCGCAGGGCGGGAGCGTGCATCACGTCCGCGCCGCGGCGCTCGAAGGCGCTGATCAGCTCATCGGAACGTCTGTCCGAGGTGACGCCGATGCGGAACCCGGACAGGGTCTGGGGCAGTGACCCAGCGGCGGGCGCCTCTGCGGGGCCGCCCGGAGCTGCGGACCGTTCCTGGGGCCGGGTTCAGGTTCCACAGCGTCAAGCCTAGTGCCCGTCTCGCTCACAGTCGCCCGTCTGCGGGCGCGCCCACCAGTTCCAGCTCAGGCTCCGCGAGCGGCTCCTCCTCAGCCTCCGGCTCGGCGGACCCATTCGAGCGGACGGGGATCTCCGGTCCCAGCAGGACCGGGCCTGTCCCGAGTCGGCTGCCTGCTTCTCCTCCTGCGTGGCAGGGCGGACCTGCTCCCTCTCGATGACGTACTTGAGGTCGGTGTCCGGCGCGTCCGGCGCGTTGATGAAGCTGCGGAACCGGCGGAGCTTCTCGGGTCGTTGAGGGTGGCGGTCCATTCGTCCTCGTACCGGTCCACGTGCCGCTGAATGGCCTCCTCGAGGTCCGACGCGATGCCTAAGGAATCGTCCACGACGACGTCGTAGATGTGGTCCACGCCGCCGGGGAGCTCTTCGATCCAGCGTGCGGTGCGCTGCATCCGGTCGGCCGTCCGGATGTAGTACATGATGTAGCGGTCCATGTACTTCAGCAGCGTCTCGTCGTCGAGGTCCTTGGCCAGCAGCTGCGCATGCACCGGTGTAGCGCCGCCGTTGCCTCCTACGTAGAGGTTCCATCCGTCGGGGTCGCGATGACGCCTGCGTCCTTGGCCCGCGCCTCCGCGCACTCCCGGGCGCATCCGGAGACCCCGAACTTCATCTTGTGCGGGGACCGGATGCCCTTGTACCGGTTCTCCAGGCGGATGCCCATCGCCACCGAGTCCTGCAGCCCGTACCGGCACCACGTGGTCCCCACGCAGGACTTCACGTTGCGCAGGGCCTTGCCGTAGGCCTGGCCGGATTCGAAGTAAGCGTCGACCAGCCGCATCCAGATCTTCGGAAGCTGCTCGAGGCGAGCGCCGAAGAGGTCGATGCGCTGGGCGGCCGAGATCTTCGTGTACAGCCCGAACTCCTTGGCCACCTGGGCGATGGCGGCCAGCTTGTCCGGGGTGATCTCACCGGCCGGGATCCGCGGCATCACCGAGTAGGTGCCGTTCTTCTGCATATTGGCCAGCGCGCGGTCGTTGGTGTCCTGCAGGGCCCCGCGTCCCTCGCCCAGAATGTACTCGTCGTGCAGCGCGGCGATCATGGATGCCATCGCGGGCTTGCAGATGTCGCAGCCGAGGTTGATGGTGCTGTCGGCGGGGAGCCGAAATGGTCGACCACTTCGGTGAAGCTGCGCAGCCCCGCGTCCTTGACCTTGGCGAAGAGGGCCTGGCGGGAGTCGTCGAAGTGCTCGCACATGGCTGCGGAGACCTCCATGCCCTGCACCGCCATCTCCTTCTCCATGATCTTCTTCGCCATGGGGATGCAGGAGCCGCACTGAGTGCCCACCTTGTTGCACTTCTTCATCCCGCCCATGTCGCTGACGGGCTCACCGGTGGTCTCGCCCCGAACAGCGCATCGCAGATGCCCGCTTCGACTCCTTGCAGGAGCAGACCTCGGCGTCGTCAGGCAGATCCATGTCCACCCCGCCCCGGTGGAGGAGAGGAAGGCGCCCGGCTCAGCAGGCAGCTCCCGACCCAGCAGCGGGCGAAGCGCGGTGTAGGGCGAGGCGTCGCCGACGAACACGCCGCCCAGAAGAGTCTTGGCGTCATCGGTGACCACCAGCTTCTGATAGATGCTTAGCGAACGCATCGGCGAAGGTGACCTCCAGTGCGTGGGGCGAGGTGCCGAGGGTGTCGCCGAAGCTCGCCACATCCATGCCCGCAAGCTTCAGCTTGGCGGCCGTGTCGAAGCCCTCGAAGCTGGCCTCGCCGCCGCACAGCCGGTCCGCGACGACCTCTGCCATCGCGTTGGCGGGAGCCACCAGGCCCATGCAGATGCCGTCGAAGCTGGCGACCTCGCCGATGGCCCACAC
The DNA here is from genome assembly GCF_019575955.1 of Nesterenkonia pannonica. Taxonomy (GTDB): domain Bacteria; phylum Actinomycetota; class Actinomycetes; order Actinomycetales; family Micrococcaceae; genus Nesterenkonia; species Nesterenkonia pannonica. The sequence goes on along the minus strand of NZ_CP080575.1, from coordinate 2,574,075 downwards.
GTTCTCGGCGGAGGCGGCGCAGGTCTCATCGATGACCACACCTCCGGCCGAGCTGCGCTCGAGCCCGGCGGCGACGGCCAGCTCGTCACGCGCGGTGATCCCGACCGCCGCGACCACCAGGTCAGAGGCGATCGCCTCCTTCTGCGGAAAGTTCAGCCAGAACCGCGTCTCCTGAGGGTCCTCGTAAGCAGCGACGGACGCCGGGCGCTCACCCAGACTGAGGGTGTACCCTCCTGGGAGAGCAAACGGTTCAGGGTCCGCCCCCGCCCTCATCCAGCTGCGCGTTCATGAGGTACTCACGGGAGTGCACGATCGTCACGTCCGCCCCGTGGCCCTTGAGCCCTCCGGCGGCCTCCAACCCCAGGAGCCCGCCGCCGATCACCGTGCAGCGAGGGGTCCGGCCGAGCTCCTCAGCCAGCCGCCTCACCTCGTCGACCAGCCAGTCGACGTCATCGAGGGTCCGGTAGACCGCAATGTGCTGGTCCCCGTCGATGGGCGGGCGGGTCGCTGAGGAGCCGGTGGCGAGAACGACGTCGTCGTAGTGGTGGACCGCGCCCGAGGAGTCCGTGATCGTCTTGGCCTCAGCGTCCATCGCGGCGATCGCAGTGGAGGTGTGCAGCTGCACCTGCGGGTTCTGCCACAGACTCTCATCGCCCAGCAGAAGATTGTTCTCGCGGTCCTCGAACCGCTTGGACAGCGCCACCCGGTCATAGGGCGCCAGCGCCTCCTCGGTGAAGAGGCTGATGCGCAGGCTGGCCTCATTCCTGTCAGTCAGGGCCTCCACCAGGCGGTGGGCGGCAGGGCCGCCGCCGACCACAGCGACATGGCGACGCCGGTCGGTGCTGGGTGCGGAGCGTGAGCAGACATGATGGCTATCACCTTCGTCGGGGCAGTCTGATTGCTCACCCACCGTGACAGGTGCGCATTAAAGGGCCGTGACCGCGGTGTGAGACCGATGTGACGCTCTCCTCACGAACGCAGGGGCCCCGTGTGAGATCTGTTTTACGCCCGACCTGTTCATCCGAAACGAACGCTGGCTACGATGAGTTCCGATGGCTGACACCGAAGAGATGACCTCCTGGCAGACGATCTGTCGCCTGGACGACTTGGACCCGATGTGGGGCGAAGCCGCCCTCGTGGGCTCCAAGCAGATCGCACTGGTCCGACTGCCCGATGACAGGGTCTTCGCCGTCGACCACTGGGACCCCGTGGCCGAAGCGAACGTGATCGCCCGAGGCATCGTGGGCTCCAAGGTAGGCACCCCGACGATCGCCTCGCCGATCCACAAGCAGGTCTACGCCCTCGAAACCGGCGAATGCCTCTCCGATCCCGAGGCAGCGTCCATCAGCACCTACGAAGTCCGCGTCGCCCAGGGGCAGATCGAGGTCAGAGCGTGAGCGTCTCCGCCTCCGGAGCAGACCTGCACAGCACTGCTCCGGAGGATTCAGGCCCGCACCGGGCTGCGGCGCTGGCCGCCATCTCGCACGGCACCTCGTCGGAGAAGGGCCGAGCTGCGGTGAAGGCTCTCGCCGAGCGGGTCGCGGCGCTCGTCGGCGGGGCCGCGTCGGTCAGCGAGACGAGGCTGGGCCACGTGGATGTGGAGCAGCCGGACATTGCGGCCACCCTGGAGTCTCTTCCCCGGGGCGCCTGCGGTGCTGGTTCCGCTTCTGCTGTCGGCGGGCTTCCATGTGAACGTCGACATGCAGGAGGCCCTCGAGGAGGCGAATCAGCCGGTGGCTGTGGCGCTAACCATGGGCCCCGACGAGCGGCTCGTCCGCGCGATGGCGCAGCGGCTCCGCGAAGCGGCGCCGACCTCAGCCGGGACACCATCATTCTGGGCGGGGCGGGCTCCTCCGACACCTCGGCCCAGCAGGATGTCCGCACCACGGCCGAGATGCTGGCAGATCATCTCGGCGTCCCTGTGACCGCCTCCTACCTCTCGTTTGCGGAGCCGACGGTCCACCAGGCTGTCGAGCAGGCGCGTGCGGACTCGCCTGGAGGGCGAGTCGCGATCGCCAGCTATCTGCTCGCCCCCGGCTACTTCCAGGGCCTGCTGCGCAGACAGGGCGCAGACGTCGTGGCGAAGCCTCTTCTGCTGGAGGGCAGCGTCCCCGACGGCATCCCAGAGTTGGTTCTGGACCGATTCCGCGTTTAGCCTCAGGGCGCTGCTTAAGCATGAGCGGCGGCTCCCCACGACGGTAGGATGAGGGGATGTCCCAGCAGCTCTCCAACGCCCAGATGGACCCGTGGTCAACCGGCACCACTGCCTATCGCGCCGCTCTGATCATCGGCATGGCTAAGAGCCTGATCGGGATCATCCTGATCGTCGCCTCCGGAATGACGGACACCCCGGCCCTGCAGAGCGTGGGGCTCGTGACGCTCGGCATCGGCATGGTCTCCCACCTGGTGGGCATCGGGCTGCGCAAAAGGCAGGCTGCCCACATGATTCGCGCCCGCGGCGCAGAGGAAGACGCTGAGAGGAACAGTGCATGAGCATCAGCACGGAACGAGAAGGGCACACCTACGAGGCGGCCCAGCCGTACCAGGTCTCCCGGGAGGCGATACGCGAGTTCGCGGCCTCTGTGAAGGCTCGGAGCTCGGCGCACACGGACCCCGAAGCGGCCGTCGCGCTCGGCCACGCCGACCTCGTGGCGCCGCCGACCTTTGCGGTGCTCGTGGCGCAGCGGGCTGAGGCCGCCGTCGTCAGCGACCCGGCCGCAGGCATCGACTTCTCGCGGGTGGTGCACGCCGAGGAGAGGTTCACCCATCATGCCCCGATCGCAGCGGGCGAGACCCTCACCGGCCAGACCACGCTGGAGCGCATCCGTGTGATGGGCGGAGGGGCGATGGTCACCACCGTCACCGAGATCACCAACCAGGACGGTGAGGCCAAGTCCACGGTGACGTCCTCGCTCCTGGTCCGCGCCGACGACGAGGAGGCTGCCTGATGGCCGCACCGCAGATCACCGAGCTGGAGAAGGGCCAGAGCATCGGCACCCGCCGCATCAGCCTCTCCCGTGCTGACCTCGTCGCCTACGCCGCAGCCTCCGGCGACCACAACCCGATCCATTGGAACGAACGCTTCGCCCAGGAGGTCGGCCTCGACGGGGTCATCGCCCACGGCATGCTGACCATGGGCGCTGCTTCGGACATCGTCAGCGAATGGGCGGGCGACCCGGGTGCGATCCTGGACTATCAGACACGCTTCACCAAGCCCGTCCCCGTGGCCGACGCAGACTCCGGCTCTCCCTCGGAGCCGACCGCCGAGCTGGAGGTCTCCGGCAAGGTCGGCAAGCTCGACGAAGAGGCAGGAACCGTTCGCATCGATCTGACGGTCGAACTGGTCGAGGGGAGTCCCGCACCAAGGTGCTGGCCAAGACGCAGGCTCTCGTCCGCCTCTGACGTTCGACGGGGCGGCGTTCACCCGCCGCCGGGACCAGCTGTGCCTATAATCGCCTGATATCACTGAGCACCATCGCACCTGTGAGGACCCCATGACTTTTGCTGAGACGCCCTGGATGAAGGCTGCGGCCTTCGCCGGAATCGCCGCCCTGACCCTGACCGCCTGCGGAGACGACGGCGGGGACGACGCTGAGGAGGCAGAGGCCGAGTCGGACGTCGACTTCGACATCCAAGTGGATGCAGAGGTCACCACGCTCGAGGAGGGCACCCTTCAGGTGTGCTCGGACGTGCCCTACCCGCCGTTCGAGTACTACGACGAGGACGGCGAAGTCGTCGGCTTCGACATCGACATCGCTCAGGCCATCGCCGACGCCATGGACAAGGACCTCGAGATCATCGAGTCCAGCTTCGACGGCATTCAGTCCGGCGTCTCCCTGAACGCCGAGCAGTGCGACCTCGCCATCTCCGGAATGACCATCACGGAGGAGCGCGAGGGCAACATGGCCTTCTCCGACCCCTACCTGGACGACAACCTGGGCCTGCTGGCCGCAGCGGACTCCGGCATTGCGTCCCTCGAGGACGCGGAAGACGTGCAGGTCGGTGTGCAGCAGGCCACCACCGGCGCCGATGAGGCCCAGGAGATGGGTCTCGACACCATCGAGTTCGAGGACTCCGGCCTGCTGATCCAGGGCCTGGAGGCCGGGCAGGTCGAAGCCGCAGTCGGCAACATCTCCATCCTGGGCTACCAGGTAGGCGACTCCGACGAGTTCGAGTTCGTCGAGGAGATCGACACGGGCGAGCAGCTCGGCATTGCCGCGCAGCTCGAGAACGAAGAGCTCATCGAAGCCGTCAACGACGTCCTTTCTCAGCTCGAGGAGAACGGCTACATGGACGAGCTCGAGCAGCGCTGGTTCGAGTCCGACGAGACCCCTGAAGAGGGCGACGTCGAGGACGCCGACGAGGAGTCTGACGACTGATCCGTATGGACCTCTCCAACCGGACCAGGCAGCGCATCAGCCTGGGCATCCAGGCTGGGCTCTTCGCCCTGGTCGTCGTCGTTCTGGCCCTCGTCGTCAACTGGACGGCGATCGGGCAGAGCTTCTTCAACGTCGAGCCTGTGCTCCCGATGTTCCCGGAGATCTTCACGGTCGGACTGGTCAACACCCTGCAGTACACGTTCTTCGGGTTCGTCTTCGGACTGCTCGGCGGAACCGTGCTGGCACTCATGCGGCTGGCCACATTCCCCGTGTACCGCTGGCTGGCCACCGCCTACATCGAGTTCTTCCGCGGAATCCCCGCCATCCTGGTGTTCATCGCCTTGGGCTTCGGCGCCTCCCTGGCATTCGGCTGGAACCTCTCGACCCTCCAGGTCGCCTCGTCAGCACTGGCCATCGTGGGGTCCGCGTATATCGCTGAGACGCTGCGCGCCGGGCTGCAGGCGGTGCCCAAGGGCCAGGTGGAGGCGGCCCGAGCTCTGGGCATGCCCGCATGGCGCGCCATGGTGACCATCCAGATTCCGCAGGCGTTCCGGATCGTCCTCCCGCCGCTGACCAACGAGGCCATCCTGCTCACCAAGGACTCCTCGCTCATCTTCGTGGTCGGTATGGCGGGCAGCGCGGCGGAGCTGACCAAGATGGGCCGCGACGGCATCAACATGTACCAGGCAGGTCTGACGCCCCTCGTCGTGGTAAGCTTCTGCTATCTGCTCATCACTATTCCGCTGAGCCTGCTGGCCCGACGTATGGAGACCCGCGGCTCCAGGCCGACACGGCGAAAGAAGGTCAAGGCATGAGCGCGAGCGCGAATCTCACGCCGGAGACGCCACTTACGTGACCATCGAGGATCTTCACAAGTCATTCGGCGACAACGAGGTGCTCAAGGGCATCAGCATGCGGGTGGAGCCGGGCGAGGTGGTGTGCCTCATCGGCGCCTCCGGATCCGGCAAGTCCACGCTCCTGCGCTGTGTGAACCGCCTCGAGGAGCCGAACGCCGGGCAGATCACGGTGGGGCAGCACACCGCCACGCACCCTGACGTCAACCTCGACGCGATGCGTCGCGAGATCGGCATGGTCTTCCAGCAGTTCAACCTCTTTCCTCATCTGAGCGTGCTGGACAACTGCACCATCACTCCGCGGAAGGTGCTCAGGGCCTCGAAGGCCCAGGCTGAGTCCGACGCGATGGAGCAGCTGGAGAAGGTCGGTCTGAAGCACCTGTCGGAGCGACGCCCTGATCAGCTCTCCGGCGGTCAGCAGCAGCGCGTAGCCATCGCTAGGGCGCTGACGATGAAACCCTCCCTGATGCTCTTCGATGAGCCCACCTCAGCTCTTGACCCAGAGACGGTGGGTGACGTGCTGGCCATCATGCGTCAGCTGGCGCAGGCCGGGATGACCATGATTGTGGTCACCCACGAGATGGGCTTCGCGCGCGAAGTGGCCGATCGCGTCGTCTTCATGGACCAGGGCGTCGTGGTGGAGGAGGGCTCGGCGGCCCAGGTCATCGGAGCGCCGGAGCAGCCTCGCACACAGGACTTCCTCCGACGGGTTCTGAACCCTCTCTCCGAGCAGTAGCCTCCGGTAGGGTCAGTGCCGATGAAGACATTCGCCCACCACACGACTGCCCGGGTCGGAGGCAGCGCGGGGAGTGGGTCACCGCGTACTCCGACCAGCTGGCGCTTGCCGTGCTCCGAGAGCACCACCTGCCCAGTGACGCTGATCGCGCCGCAGGACGTGACACCCTCCTGGTCCTCGGAGGCGGCTCCAACCTCCTCGTCTCCGATGAGGGATTCGACGGAACCGTGCTCCAGCTGGCGTTCTCGGGCATCAGCGCAGCCCCGGACAGCTCCGCCGAGGACGACGCCGTCATCGTCACAGTCGCCGCAGGGCACTCCTGGGAGGCGCTGGTGGCATGGACCGTGGACCGGGGTCTCCGCGGGCTTGAGGCGCTCTCGGGCATCCTGGGAACCGTCGGCGCATCGCCGGTTCAGAACGTGGGCGCATACGGCACCGACGTCTCGCAGACCATCCTCGACGTCACAGCCTGGGACCGTGTGGAGGATGAGCGCATCACCCTGACCAACGAGGACCTGAAGTTCGGCTACCGGGACTCGCTGCTCAAGAGGGAGACGATCCTCGGGTCGCCGCGCTATGTGGTGGTCGAAGTCCGCTTCCGCCTTCACCACGCGCCGGGACGCCCGCTGTCCGCCCCGTGCGCTATGCCGAGCTTGCCCGCCAGCTGGGCATGGACCCCAACCTTCCCCGAGGAGCGCCGCACCGGCCTGCGCGAGGTCCGGGAGAAGGTGCTGGAGCTGAGAGGCTCCAAGGGAATGGTCCTGGATCCGCAGGACCACGACACGTGGTCCACCGGCTCCTTCTTCACCAACCCCATTCTCCGTGCGTCGGACGCCGCCGGTGTGCCGGAGGAGGCCCCGAGGTTTCCGGCCGGGCACGACGAAGCCGACGAGCCGATGGTCAAACTGTCGGCGGCGTGGCTCATCGAGCATGCCGGCGCCGGTCGCGGATTCGGTGCGGAGCTGACGGACGGACGCGCCTCACTCTCCACGAAGCACACACTCGCGGTGACCAACCGGGGATCGGCCACCGCCGCAGATATGCTCACCGTCGCTCAGGCTGCCCGGGACCGGGTGCGGGACGCCTTCGGCATCGATCTGCACCCGGAGCCGGTGCTGGTCGGCTGCGACCTCTGACGCGGCCGCTCAGAGCTTCCCGACGCTGATCAGCAGCATACGGCGCAGCGGCTCAGCCGCGCCCCAGAGAAGCTGATCGCCCACCGTGAAGGCGCTGATGTACTCGGGCCCCATCTCCAGCTTGCGGATGCGCCCGACCGGGATCGTCAGCTCACCGGTGGCCGCCACGGGTGTCAGCCCGGCCACCGTGGCCTCCTTCTCATTCGGGATGACCCGGGAGTATTCTGTGCCCTTGTCGATGATCGACTCGATCTCCTCCACGGAGAGGTCCTCCCGGAGCTTGAGGGTCAGCGCCTGGGAGTGGGAGCGCAGGGCGCCGACGCGGACGCAGAGCGAGTCGAAGGGAACGGCGTCCCCGCGGCGCTCGACGCCCGGAGCGAGGCTGTCGCCGCGGCCGAGGATCTTGTTGGTCTCGACCCCGCCCTTCCACTCCTCCTTGGCGACGCCGTTGCCGAGGTCGGCGTCGATCCAGGGGATCAGCGACCCGGCCAGCGGGACGCCGAACTGGGATGCGTCCACGCCGGTGCGCTGGGCCTCCAGCACCTTGCGGTCGATGTCCAGGATGGCGGAGGCAGGGTCGTCGAGCTCCGCCCCCACGACGCTGCTCAGGGCGCCGAACTGGGTCAGCAGCTCCCGCATATGCTGGGCGCCGCCGCCGGAGGCCGCCTGGTAGGTCATCGCGGTGCCCCACTCCACGAGGTCCTCCTTGAACAGCCCGCCCAGTCCCATGAGCATGCAGGACACGGTGCAGTTGCCGCCGATGAACTCTTTGACCCCCGCGTCGAGGCTGGCGTCGATGACGTCACGGTTGATGGGGTCCAGCGTGATGATGCTGGAGTCCTCCATGCGGAGGGTGGAGGCGGCATCGATCCAGATGCCGTCCCAGCCCGCCTCACGCAGCTTGGGGTACACGGCTTTGGTGTAGTCCCCGCCCTGCGCGGTGACGATGATGGGAAGCTTCCGCAGGGTGTCGACGTCGTAGGCGTCCTGGAGCGTCGGCGTCTGCGGCTCGAGGTTTTCGAAGGCGGGTGCGGGCCCGCCCGCGTTGGACGTGGAGAAGAAGACCGGGTCGAAGTGCGCGAAGTCTCCCTCGTCCACGAACCGCTGGAGGAGCACGGAGCCGACCATTCCGCGCCAGCCGATCAGCCCCACGGAGGGGTCTCGGCGGCGACGGACGAGGTGGCTGCGGACGCAGCAGGCGCAGAAGTCATGCCACCCACCTTAGCGAATTCCCGAATGCCCGCGCAGGGCATCGGTCACACTCTGCGGTAGGTCTCGAATCGGTAGCGTACGCCGGACTCTGAGGTGTCCCAATTTCCCTCACCTTGGGCGCTGCTTACCATGACCCACTGGGAGGGTGCAGCTCCGGGGCGTAGGTATCACCGGGTGCGTCAGTGTCGATGATCGTCACACTGGCCATATCCGCCAGATCCCTCTCCACAGCTTCGGCGTAGACGCCGCCGCCGCCCATGATCCAGATGAGGCTGGAGGCATCATTGATGTGCTCGCGCGCCTCATCCAGGGCCTCCTCCAGCGAGTCCGCCGGGACCGCGCCCTCCCCGGCGAGGCGGCCTCGCTGCTCCGGGCTGCGAGTGACCACGATGTTGACCTGCCCCGGCAGAGGCCGGAAGCGCTCCGGCAGGGAATCCCAGGTCCGTCGGCCCATCACGACGGGACAGTAACGGTGATGCTCTTGAAGTAGGCCAGATCCTCGGGCACGTGCCACGGCATGGCGCCGTCGGCGCCGATGACCCTCTCCGGGGTCTGAGCCCAGATCATTCCCACGACGCCGCGCCTCATACGGCGACCTGTGCCCTGATGGCCGGGTGGGGTCGTAGCCGAGGACCTCGAAGTCCTCGTAGGCATAGTCGAAGATGGAGTCCGGCCTGCGGGCCAGTCTCACCTGCGGGTAGGGCCGCGGGCTGCGCTCCAGCTGCTCTTGGACCTGCTCGACGTGGTTCGAATAGATGTGGCAGTCCCCGCCGGACCAGATGAATTCGCCCGGCTTCAGCCCTGTCTGCTGGGCCACCATGAGCGTCAGGAGCGAATAGCTGGCGATGTTGAACGGCACACCCAGGAACATGTCCGCACTGCGCTGGTACAGCTGGCAGGAGAGCCGTCCGTCAGCCACGTAGAACTGGAACAGGATGTGGCAGGGGGCAGCGCCATCTCATCGATCTGCCCCGGATTCCATGCGCTCACCACGTGCCGACGCGAGTCGGACTGCTGCGGATCTGCTCGACGACCTGCGCGATCTGATCGATGCTGGTGCCGTCGGGAGCTTACCACGAGCGCCACTGGACACCGTAGATGGGGCCGAGCTCGCCGTCGTCGTCCGCCCATTCGTTCCAGATCCGGACGCCGCGCTCCTGCAGCCAGGTGCTGCTGGAGTCGCCGCGCAGGAACCACAGGAGCTCGAGGGCGACGCCCTTGAAGTAGACCCGCTTAGTGGTGATCAGCGGGAAAGACTCCGAGAGGTCGAACCGGATCTGCCGCCCGAACACGCTGCGGGTCCCCGTGCCGGTTCGGTCCTCTTTGAGGGCTCCGTGGTGGAGCACGTCGGCGAGCAGGTCCTCATAGGGCGTGGGTATGGCGTTCACGCAGACGAGTCTAGTCCTCGTAGGGCTCGTAGATCTCAAGGGAGACGATTCGTCCGCCGCAGTCGACCGCCTGCTGGGCGATGAGAACCGCGCCCGGCTGCAGGTAGGGGTCTGCCTTCGGGATCGCTTCCGCCAACGAGGGCGAATCCAGCCAGGATTCCAGGGCGTTCAGCACCAGAGGCAGCACAGGCCGGTGCGTGCACACCAGGCTGGGCACGACCAGCTCGAGCGAGCGGCGCACCCGGCGCGCCGTCTTGGCCGGATCCTGAGCGGCCCGCTTCTCGGTGAGCGACTTGCGGTACTTGATGCGGTGGCGGTGCTTCTTGACGTAGGGGCGACCGTCTCCGCGCAGCGCTTCCAGGGAGAGCAGTGCAGGGTACGAGGGCGCCACGCAGACAGCAGCTGCTCCACGGTCTTGGCCTGGCGCTTGCCCGTGGCGGCCAGCGGGCGCTCCGACTCCGGCTTGGACCAGGATGAGCGCGGCTTTGCCTTCGCATGCCGCAGCACCACGAACGGCACCGTGTGGAGCCGGGTCTCGTCGCAGAGGCGCTGCAGCTCGTCCAGGGGCTCGTGGTCCCCGGGCTGGCTGAGCATTCCGCGGGCCTGCTCGGGAGTGACCCAGCGGATCTCATCGGCCTCCTGGCCGTCCGGCGTGGGCCTGCCGTCGATGATCTGCGCGGCCCAATACCACACCTCCTTGGTGCGGGGGCCGCTCTGTCCCTGGATCTCATACCGCGTCACCGGCAGGGGAACGCCCAGTCGGATCTTGACGGATGCTTCCTCAGCACATTCCCGCACTGCGCATTCGGGCAGCGTCTCACCCTCGTCGAGCTTGCCCTTGGGGAACGACCAGTCGTCGTAGCGGGGGCGATGGATGAGCAGCACCTGGAGCTGTCCCTGATGCAGGCGCCAGATGAGCGCACCTGCCGCGAGGACCTCCGCCTGAGTGCCGTCGTCGGAGAGCGACGCACTGCGGCGTCGGGGAACGTATTGCATGAGCAGCGGCGATGGATCCAGGGCCTCCGGACGGTTCACCCTCAAAAGTACCAGCCGGGGCATACTGTGTGTCGGTTTTGAACACCTCGAAGCCCAGCCTGCGGTAGAGGCCGACGGCCGGAGCATTGGCCGCGTCCACGTAGAGGATGATCTCCGTCCGGCCCTGCGACGCCATGTGCTGCACACCTGCCAGCGTCAGCTGCTTGCCGAGCCCGCGTCCCTGGGCATCCGGTGATACGCCGACCACGTAGACCTCTCCGACCGGGCCGGGAGCGCCGTCGCGCAGGGGCACTTTGGTCCAGTGGAACCCCAGCAGCTCACCGTCCTCCCAGGCCATCAGCAGGCCCGCAGGGTCGAACCACTCCTCTGCCATCCGTGCGCGCAGATCGTTAAGGTCCAAGCGTCCCTGCTCCGGGTGATCGGCGAAGGCGGCCGCGTTGACGCGCAGCAGGGCGTCCTCGTCGTGGCCGGGCATGAAGCGTCTGATGCGCACGCCGTCGGGGAGCGCGGCGTCGGGGAGACTGCCGGGGTCGGTATGACGCATGACCCACAGCTCTCGGACAGGCTCCCAGTCCCACCGAGCGGCGAGCCGCGCAGCAGCGGGTGACCTCCATGGGCCCAGGCTCTCCGGGCGCGGCCTTCCGCCGGGGCGAGCGTGTCCGAGGAGAGACGCTCCATCAGCGCAGTCCCGAGTCCGCGGCCGCGCTGCTCCGGATGGACCACCAGTTCAAGCACGGACTCCGTGCCGACCTCCGCGCGGGAGTGGAGGACGACGCTACCCCGGTGAGCTCCATTCCTCCGGCGCCGTCTGCGGACCAGGCGCCGATCACTGTGGCCGAAGGGTGCTCGCCCTGTGCTCCGGCCCGGATCTGCGCCTTCGTCTCATCGTTGAACGGCTCTGCGCCGTCCGCCGCGTGCGCGGCGTCAGCGAGCGTCAGAAGCTGGTCGGCGAGTTCCGCATTGAGAAGAGCTGGGAGTATCTGCGGCGCATGTGAGCTCATGTCCCCAGGGTAGTGGGATTACCCGGCGTCGGCGTCACTGTCGACCAGCAGCCGGTATCCGACATTGCGCACAGTGCCGATCAGCGATTCGTGCTCAGGCCCCAGCTTGGAGCGCAGCCTACGAATATGGACGTCCACTGTGCGCGTGCCGCCGAAGTAGTCATAGCCCCAGACCTCATGGAGCAGGCGGTCACGGGTGAAGACCTGCCCCGGGTGCAGAGCCAGGTGCTTCAGCAGCTCGAACTCCTTGTACGTGAGGTTCAGGAGCTTGCCGTGGATGGTGGCCATGTAGGTCGTCTCATCGATGACGATGGCTCCGGCCCGAATCTCGCTTGCGGGCGCCTCCTCCTGCGTGACCACGGCGGCCATGCGGATGCGGGCATCGACTTCGCCGGGGCTGGCGCCGGTGAGGATGAAGTCGTCGGCCTGCCACGATTCGTTCAGCGTCGGCAGGGCGGCCTCATTGACGATCACGATGACCGGAGACAGCATCGAGGACCTGAGCAGCTGGCACAGCGACCGCGCGTGGCTGAGGTTGCTGCGTGCGTCCACCAGTGTGATGTCGACCGTGGGAGCACGGACGATGGAGGAGGCTTCAGCGGGAAACGGTCGAGCCCGGTGGTTCAGCAGTTCCAGCGACGGCAGTGCATCCTCAGGGGAGTCAGAGAGCAGAAGCACCTGCGCCATCGGCATTCCCTCCACTCATCGGAACAACTCACTCTGGCCAGCGACACTACACCGCAGCCACGGGTCCGGGCACAGCGATGTCCGCCATACGAAAAAGGCCCGGTCTGGTCCGAGCTTGAGTATAACCATGGCGTGACCTGAGTCTCTGGCAGGATGGAGCCGTGATGAAGACCCCTGCTTGTGGCCGCCTCCGCCGCGGTGCTTGCTGTCGCGGCCGCTGTGCTTCTCGGTGTTCAGCCTACCATGGCGACTGCAGGTGTCCTGGCGGTGGGCTTCATGGCTGCGGTCACTGCCCAGGTGCTGTGGGGAGCGGGGCCGCGCAGGCTGGAGCGGACCTTCACCATGGTGGGCGGCCTGGCCGCAGGTGCGCTGGGCGCCGGGGCTGCGGCCTACGTCATCGAGCGACTCTGGCTGGGCTAGTGCCGCGTGTGAGCCGGTACACTGACCGCTATGACTGACGCACAGATCATTGCACTTGAGGTGTTCTTCATCGGCCTGATCGCTCTGGCAGGCCTGGTGATCGGATACGTCGCCTACTTGGTGCTCTCACGCCTCTACAAGGGTCAGCGCTGATTCAGCAGTGGCTTCACCCTCACCCCTGCTGAACCGTCCCGGCGCGGTGGCCGCCTCCGGGCCCGACGAAGGCGTCGCGGCCCATTACGGCAGTCCAGTCGCCGAGCAGCGCGCACTGGCGGACGGACGGGCCGCTGTGGACATGTCTCACTGTGCGGTGGTGACAGTGTCTGGGCCGGACCGTCTGTCGTGGCTGACCACGCTGAGCTCTCAGCAGGTCGCCTACCTGAAGCCGGGGATTCCTCCGAGCTGCTGCTTCTGGACATCTCCGGCCGCATCGAACAGGCGCCCGCCATCACCGACGATGGTGAGACTGCCTGGCTCATCACTGAGGGCTCCCACGGTGCGGAGCTGGCCGAATGGCTGGACTCGATGAAGTTCATGCTTCGGGTCGAGATCACGGACCGCAGCGCTGATTTCGCCGTGCTGGGCTCCACCGCTCGTCTGCCCGAAAGCCTGGGTGCGCTTACTGTGTGGGCCGACCCGTGGCCGAACTTGGCCCCGGGCGCGGAGCCCTATACGGCCGTGGCCGAGGAGGAGCACCCCGGCCGAGACTGGTCCTGGCTGCTGACCGTCGTGCCCCGCGAGCAGCTTGAGCGCAGCGCAGATCTTCTCTCTGAGCACGGAACAGGCCTCGCGGGCGTGTGGGCGTATGAGGCGCTCCGCGTCGCTGCGTGGCGTCCGCGGCTTGCCTGGGACGTGGACGCGAAGGCGATTCCCCACGAGCTGGACCTCATCCGACGTCGGTGCACCTGACCAAGGGGTGCTACAAGGGTCAGGAGACCATCGCGCGGGTGCACAACCTGGGCCACCCCCACGGCGCCTGGTGTTCCTGCACCTTGACGGCTCCGAGCACACGATGCCGGCACCAGGAGCTGACGTCCTCGCGCCGAAGGATGCAGGCAGTCGCGAAAGCATGGCTCAGGAGCGTCCGGTCGGGCGAGTGACCTCGGTGGCCCGCCACCACGAGGCAGGTCCTATCGCCTTGGCCCTGGTCAAGCGGAAGGTCGACCCTGAGGCGCAGCTTGTGGTGCGCGATCAGCCTCCCGCCGAGGAGGGATCAGAAGAGGTGCCGGAGCCGGTGTTCTACGCCGCAGGGCAGGAGCTGATCGTTCGTCCGGACGCTGGGCAGGCGGTCGGACGTCCGCAGGAGACTTCCTGCGCGGCCGCCCCCGCTGACTCGGCCGCCGAGTCAGCGGCCGAAGAGGATCTTGGCCTCTTCGTATCGCGAGAGCGGCACCTCTTTGAGCCCGTCGAGCGCCTCCTCCAAGTTCACCTTCAGGATCTCTGTGCCTCGCAGTGAGGCCATGTGGCCCCAGGCGCCCTCGTGGACCAGATCCATGGCGCGCATGCCGAAGCGGGTCGCCAGCACCCGGTCGTAGCCCGTCGGGTTTCCGCCGCGCTGAATATGTCCGAGCGTGGTGTTGCGCGTCTCGATCCCGGTGCGCTCCTCGAGCTGAGCTGTCACCCACTCTCCGATTCCTCCGAGTCGGGGGCGGCCGGAGTCCTCGACGCCCTTGCTTACCAGAGCCTCTTCGGCGCCCTCCGGGATGAATCCTCGGCGACGACGATCAGCGGCGAGCGGCCGCGCGAGTGGACCTGCTCAGTCCACTCGCAGATCTGGTCCATGCTCACTCGCTGCTCGGGTATGAGGATGGCGTGAGCGCCTGCGGCCATGCCCGAGTGGAGGGCGATCCATCCGACGTGGCGCCCCATCACCTCCGCGACCATGGCGCGGTGGTGGGACTCTCCGGTGGTGCGCAGCCGGTCCATCGCGTCCGTCGCAATGCTGATCGCCGTGTCGAAGCCGAAGGTGTAGTCGGTGGCCTTGAGGTCGTTGTCGATGGTCTTGGGCACGCCCACCACGGGAACACCGTCGTCCGCCAGCCGCTTCGCACCGGCGAGGGTGCCTTCGCCTCCGATAGCGATGACCGCGTCGACGTCGTGTGCCTTCATGGTGGCGATGATGTTCTCAGGCCCGCCCTGGGGATGGTTGTAGGGGTGGGTCCGGGAGGTGCCGAGAATCGTGCCGCCGTTGCGCGAGATGCCTCGGACGTCGTGGCGGCTGAGGGGAAGTAGTCGGCCTCGATGAGACCGCGCCAGCCCCGGAAGCCCACGAACTCATCGGCGAAGCTCTTCTCTCCGTGCAGCACCGCTGCTCGGATCACGGCGTTCAGCCCGGGGCAGTCGCCCCCGGAGGTCAGCAGTCCTATGCGCATATGGTCAGGCCCCTCGATGAAGCGGTGGATGCGGTCGATGCCGTTCTTCAGGTCTTCGTCGCCGAGAGCGTAGGAGAGGCGGAAGTAGCCGCCGGGCCCGAAGGCTTCACCGGGCACCACAGCCACTTTCGCCCGCTCCAGGATGAGCTCGGCCAGTTCGGCGGATGTCTGCGGCACTGATCCGCCGAAGCTTCGGCCGAGGGCGCCGCGCACGTCGACATAGGCGTAGAACGCTCCCTTGGGTGTGGGGCACTCGAAGCCGGGGATGGCGCTGAGCGCCTCCACCATCGTCCGGCGGCGGCGGTCGAAGGCGGTGCGCATCTCCTCGACGGCGTCCATGGGCCCGGTGACGGCGGCCAGCGCGGCCGCCTGTGAGACGTTGGCGACGTTCGAGGTGGAGTGGGACTGAAGGTTCGTCGCGCCCTTGATGATGTCCTGGGGCCCACCATCCAACCCACGCGCCAGCCGGTCATGGCGTAGGTCTTGGCCACTCCGTTGACGATGACGGTCTGATCGGCAAGCTCGGGCAGTGAGGCGATCGACGTGAACGGGACGTCGTCGTAGGTCAGGTGCTCGTAGATCTCGTCGGTGATGACCCACAGGCCCTTCTCGGCGGCCCACCGTCCGATCTCAAGCGTCTCCTCGGGCGAGTACACGGCGCCCGTGGGGTTCGAGGGGGAGACGAAGATCAGGGCCTTGGTCCGCGGGGTCAGAGCGGACTCGAGCTGGTCGACAGTGACCTTGAAGCCTTGGTCCGGTCCGGCGAAGACGTCCACGGCACGGCCGCTTACGAGCTGGATCGCCTCCGGGTATGTCGTCCAGAAGGGCGCGGGGAGCAGAACCTCGTCGCCCGGGTTCACCAGTGAGGCGAGTGCCGCATAGACGGCCTGCTTGCCGCCGTTGGTGATGAGGACCTGGGACGATTCCGCCTCGTACGACGAATCGCGGGTCGTCTTCTCGGCCACAGCCTGCCGCAGGTCTGGCAGGCCTGCGGCAGGGGTGTAGCGGTGGAATCTCGGGTCCTTGGCCGCGGCGACTGCGGCGTCCACGATGTAGTCGGGGGTCGGGAAGTCGGGCTCTCCGGCACCGTAGCCGATGACGTCCTCTCCCGCGGCCTTCATGGCCTTGGCCTTCGCGTCGACCGCCATAGTGGCGGAGGGGGTGATCGAGCTGATGCGGTCCGACAGTCGTGAGGCTGGAGCAGGCATAGCAACAGCCTAACCCGCACTGTCCCAGTCGTCATGGGCTTCCACGTGTTGATGCCGACCGTATGTCGGATTGGCTTCCTGACCCAATAGCATGCACAATAGTGAACATGACAGTGGCGTATTTGGGGCTCACCGCTCCGATCTCAGGGGCCTTCCTGAGGTGCGGCGCACGGCGGTCCCCGCCCTGCCGTCGCGGTGGCGAACCGAACAGTGGCCCCTCGTCCAGGACGATGACGGGGATGACGGCTGCGTCACGGTCACGTTCCTGCGCCACGCTCCCGCGGCTCACACCGTGCTGCTCATCCTGGACGGCCTGACGGAGGTCGAGGATGCGCAGCGCTCTGAGATGGAGTTCCTCGGCGACGGGCTCTTCGCCATCGCCTGGCGCATGCCGCGCGGCACGGAGCTGGGCTACAGCTTCTACGACTGCTCCGGAGCGTGCGTGCCATGGCGTGACCAGGCCGACTGTCCGTTGGGCCGCCTCGTCGACCGCTCATCCTCGGACCAGCGCAATCCCCACCGGCGCACTGTCGACGGACGCGAGCTCTCGCTGCTCTCTGTGCCCCTGCGGACCAGCTCCGCGCTGGCAGCCTGAGCAGGCATCCTCGCTTACCAGTTGGCCTCAGCCCTCTCTGGTGCGTAGACTGGATCCCCGGTGTCTCAGATGCCCCTGTTCAGTGCGCCTTCCACCCGGCGGAGCAGGAGTCGGATGAGGCTCTTGAAGGGCAGTGGCGCAATTGGTAGCGCAACGGTCTCCAAAACCGTAGGTTGCAGGTTCGAGTCCTGTCTGCCCTGCACAGTGCTGGCGAGTCCGCCGCCCTCCCGGGCAGCGGGCCTCAGCCTGAAGAGTGGTCACCCAGTGATCCGCTTGATGAACTGACCACGGCAACGCACAGAAGATGGAGCCTGCGTGTCCCACACCCCGGTGACAGAAGTCGACGGTGCCTCCGGCGACGGCTCCAAGAACCCCTTCGTCAAAGTATGGCGGTTCCTCAAGCAGGTCATCGATGAGCTTCGCAAAGTCATTGTTCCGACCCGCTCGGAGCTGCTGAACTACACCCTGGTGGTGCTGGTCTTCGTGCTGATCGTCATCGGGATCGTCACCGGGCTGGATTGGATCTTCAGCCGCGGAGCGGACTTCATCTTCGGCGGCTGAGGCGACGCCGCAGTACGTACACATACCAAGGAGAATCGTGTCTGACCAGGAGCTTGAGCAGGAAGAGACGGCAGAAGCCGTCCCGGCCGACCAGGAGCAGCCCGACGCTGCCCAGGAGGAGGTCGCCCCTGCTGAGGAGGAGAAGACCTACGAGGAGCGGGCCGAAGAGCTCCGGGCCGAGCTCCGCCGAGGCCTCGGCGACTGGTACGTGGTGCACACCTACGCTTACTACGAGAAGCGCGTGAAGTCCAACCTGGAGACTCGCATCCAGACCCAGGACATGGAGGAGCACATCTTCGAGATCGATGTCCCCATGGAAGAGGTCGTCGAGATCAAGAACACCCAGCGCAAGATCGTCAACCGCGTGCGCATTCCCGGCTACGTCGTGGTCCGCATGGACCTTACCGATGAGTCATGGGGCGTCGTCCGTCACACGCCGGGCGTCACCGGATTCGTGGGCAACGCGCACGACCCGCAGCCGCTGTCCACGGACGAGGTGTTCCAGATGCTCAGGACCACCGCCTCGGCAAGCCCGGCGAGCAGAAGAAGGGCGAGGCCGGAGAAGGCCAGGGCGGCTCTGCTCAGGCGTCCTCCAGTGACGTCAAGGTGGACTTCGAGGTCGGCGAGTCTGTCACGGTCACGGACGGGCCGTTCGCGACCCTGCCTGCAACGATCAACGAGATTCATGCCGATTCGCGCCAGCTGGTGGTCCTCGTCTCCATCTTCGAGCGGGAGACTCCGGTCACGCTGAACTTCAACCAGGTCGAGAAGATCTACTGACCCCAGAATTCGTCGTCGCGCTTCAAGCTTTGGAAGCCCGGCGACGGTACGGGCGGCCCGGCCAGGTCCGCTCACCCCTGCTGCCTCGCTCCTGAGCAAGCAGGACGCACGAACAGTAAGGACAGATTATGGCTCCCAAGAAAAAGGTCGCCGGTCTGATCAAGCTGCAGATCGAAGCGGGCGCCGCCAACCCGGCGCCCCCATCGGTCCTGCTCGGTCAGCACGGCGTGAACATCATGGAGTTCTGCAAGGCGTACAACGCGGCGACTGAGACCCAGCGCGGCAATGTGATCCCTGTGGAGATTACGGTCTACGAGGACCGCTCCTTCACCTTCATCACCAAGACTCCGCCCGCTGCAGAGCTCATCAAGAAGGCCGCAGGCGTGAAGAAGGGCTCCGGCGTTCCGCACACCGAGAAGGTCGGCAAGCTCACGCAGGCCCAGGTTGCGGAGATCGCACAGACGAAGATGGAGGACCTCAACGCCAACGACATGGAGGCTGCCTCCAAGATCGTTGCAGGCACCGCCCGATCCATGGGCATCACCGTCGACAGCTGACTGTCGGCTTCAGAATCGAAGAACCGGCCCGGCAGGACTGCCGGGCGGCGTGGGAAGGGCCGAGCGCGGCCCGCGTACCACAACTGCTAAGGAGAGAACGCAGATGGCACAGCGCAGCAAAGCATTCCGGGCCGCGGCCGCCAAGATCGACGAGGACGCTCTGTACTCGCCGACTCAGGCTGTCGCCCTGGCCAAGGACACCAACCCGTCCAAGACGGACGCCACCGTGGAGGTCGCTATGCGGCTCTCGGTGGACCCCGCAAGGCGGACCAGATGGTCCGCGGCACGGTGAACCTGCCTCACGGCACGGGCAAGACGGCACGAGTGGTCGTTCACCCAGGGCGACAACGTCGCCAAGGCAGAGGAGGCCGGTGCTGACCACGTCGGCGGCGATGAGCTCATCGCCAAGGTGGCAGACGGCTGGACGGACTTCGACGCGGCCGTGGCCTCGCCGGACATGATGGGCAAGGTGGGGCGTCTCGGCAAGATCCTGGGCCCCGCAACCTGATGCCCAACCCGAAGACGGGCACCGTCACCCCTGATGTGGCCAAGGCCGTCAGCGAGATCAAGGGAGGCAAGATCGACTTCCGCGTCGACAAGCACTCCAACCTCCACTTCATCATCGGCAAGACGAGCTTCGACGCAAAGGCTCTCGCTGAGAACTACGCGGCCGCTCTTGAGGAGATTCTTCGTCTCAAGCCGTCGGCCTCCAAGGGCGCTACATCCAGCGCGCCACACTGGCGACGACATTCGGCCCCGGCATTCCGGTGGACCCGAACGTCACCAAGGTGATCGCCGACTCCTGATCCGCATGCCATAGGAGAGGCCCGCATCCCATTGAGGGTGCGGGCCTCCTATGCGCTTGGACTATGCGGAACCTGTGCCGTATAGTTGACCACTGACCAAAGACCGCCGGTCGTTCATGCTGTGAAGCACCAGTTGGCTCTGGAGCTTCGGTCACCGGGAATCACTTCTCGGAGTGCAGCAGAACTGTAAAGACCCATACGGGCGACCTGCGCAGGACACTTGAGCCGAACCAGATGGACAGCGGGCGTATGCCCCTGAACCTCTTTGGAAGCCCCGTGCACCTGTGCAGCGGGGCTTTTTAATGCCCCATTCGCCTGGGACTGTCTGACCGGCCCTGCAATTGGAAGGAGTGCCATGGCGAATCCTGAGAAGGCCGCCGCGGTTGAGGAGCTGAAGAACCTGCTCAGCAGCTCAGACGCGGCCGTCCTGACGGAGTACCGCGGGCTCAGCGTGGAGAAGCTTCAGAAGCTGCGCAACTCCGTGCGGGCCAACGCGAACTACGCCGTGGTGAAGAACACGCTGACCGAGATTGCGGCCAAGGAGCTCGGCATCGAAGCCTTTGAGGGCAAGATGCAGGGCCCATCCGCGATCGCCTTTGTGCACGGCGACGCTGTCGACGTGGCTAAGGCACTGCGTGACTTTGCCAAGGAGAACCCTCAGCTCATCCTCAAGGGCGGCTACATGGATGGCGCCGTCCTCGACGAGAGCGAGATCAAGAAGCTCGCGGATCTTGAATCCCGTGAGGTTCTGCTCGGCAAGCTGGCTGGCGCCCTCATCGGTGCCCAGTCCAAGGCTGCCGCCGTATTCCAGGCACCGCTGTCCAAGACCGTTCGCACGGTCGAGGCGCTGCGCGTGAAGGAAGAAGAGGCTGCCTGACGCTTGTCAGAGCGCCCACTGCACGTCAAGATCCGCAATCAGCAACAGAAGTTAAGGAGCCGCTGAAATGGCTAAGATGAGCAATGAAGAGCTGCTGGAGCAGTTCAAGGAAATGTCCCTGATCGAGCTCTCCGAGTTCGTGAAGCTGTTCGAAGAGACCTTCGACGTCACTGCTGCCGCACCTGCCGCAGCCGCTGCCGCGCCTGCCGCCATGCGGCGACGCTGGCGAGGCCGAAGAGGAGCAGACCGAGTTCGACGTCGTGCTCGAGAGCGCCGGCGACAAGAAGATCGGCGTCATCAAGGAGGTGCGCGGTCTCACCTCCCTCGGTCTGAAGGAGGCCAAGGAGCTCGTCGACG
Source organism: Nesterenkonia pannonica (assembly GCF_019575955.1). GTDB lineage: Bacteria > Actinomycetota > Actinomycetes > Actinomycetales > Micrococcaceae > Nesterenkonia > Nesterenkonia pannonica. Next base: position 2,553,153 of record NZ_CP080575.1, on the reverse strand, counting down.
GCGCGCCCAAGGCAGTCCTGGAGGGCGTCGACAAGGACGCCGCCGAGAAGGCCAAGGAGACTCTTGAGGGCGCAGGCGCCACTGTCACTCTCAAGTGATTCCTGCCGCTGAGAAGCGGCAGCTGAATCGCAGAAAAGCCCCGGAGGTCCCCTCCGGGGCTTTTCTGCATCTCGACGGCTTATAGCCTGGCACCCGGCTTGGGCCTGAGGCCCGCTGCGACCAGCACCAGGCCAGCGACTGTGCACACCACCAGCCCCACCACGAGCGGGTCGATGGAGAGCCCGAACGCGGTGCTCGCCATGACCCACAGCGCCAGCATCAGGCAGGCTGTGCCCAGGATGACCGAGCCCAGTCGGATGCCCTCGTGGGAGCTTGGGCGAGCGCAGTCGTCTCGGACCGGCTCTGAGGCTGCTCAACGTCCTGCCGCTGCCACCAGCGCGGCCTGCGCTCCGGCTCCTTCCATGTGAAGTCATCGCCCGGCTGCGCGCGAAGCGACTCAGCCAGAATCGCATCCACATCGTCCGCGGCAGGGTGGGCCTGCTCCTTGGGAGCGGCGGGTCGGGTCCGATCGGCGTCTCTGCCCATGCTCAGTTCTCCTCGGCGAAGGTCGTGGCGTCAAAGATGGTCACGTTTCCGAATGCTTGATTGATGTGAACGTCGATCTCCCCAGCGGCCTCAGCGTCATCACCTTCATCGGCGGGGCCGAAGCGCTGCTCGTCGCTGCCGATCCCGGCTTGTGACTGGGTGAGCGTCTGGGTGCGGAAGTCCAAGTTGGAGAAGGCGTGGGCGGCCGTGACGGTGACCCGAGCGTCGTCGGGCACGACGACGTCGACGTTGCCGAACCTGCCGTTGATCTCCACCTCATGGGCGTAGCCCTGATCGGTTCCGGCGAAGGACTGGGGTCTGTGAGGTCGACTGTGGTGTTCGCGAAGGCTGTGTTGACCTCCTCCGAGGACGTCGCATAGCTGCCGAACACATGCGTCGCACTGCCCGCAGACTGCATCAGGGCCAGTACCAGCATGGCGCCCGTGAGGACAGTGAGGAGAGCTGTCGGTCCGCGTCGGCCCCTGAGCCCGGCGCCGATGTGCAGCAGTGCCGTGAGGGAGACGAAGGCGGCGAGCACAGTCAGCGCCGCGGCCGCGGCGGAGAGCCCGATCACGGAGGCGAACAGCATGGCCGCACCCACAGCTGGTGCCGTCAGCAGAAGCAGGCCGAATGTGACGAGACGACGGCGCCGCTTCTCCTCATATGGGATGCCTGACCCGGAGGCCGAGCGGGGCTCGCCATAGGAGGGGCGCGTCAGGGGCACCGTCTGCGACTGCGGCCCAGCTTTCGCCGAGGTCTGGTCCGCACGGTGTGCCTGCCCAGCGGCGGGAGTCGGCTCAGGCCCGTCCTTGGGGTACCACGCCTACTGTCGCTCTGGGGTGCCCAGCGGGCACGGGAGGAGGCCTGAGCTTCGCGCGGCCCTGCGGACCCGCCTCGGTCTGGATGATCCGCCTCCGGACCCTGCCGGTGTGAGATGCGTCGAACGGCTGCCAGTGCGATCCAGGCGACCGCACCCAGCACCGCGACGTTCAGCAGGAACTGGAGGGGCCTGCTGCGGCGGGGGTGAAGAGGTTCAGCAGTCCGACGACGGCCAGCAGCCCGCCTGCTGCAGCGCCGCTGGTGAAGTCTCCGCGCAGTGCACGCTCAGCATGTATCTGCCCCTTCCTGTCGGGGAGGAGGATCCATGCGAGCCCGTAGAGCAGGGCAGTGGGCGCCGTGGCGACGATGAAGGCGAGGACGCCGAGCCCGCGGACCAGTGCGGCGTCCCATCCGAGCCGGTCGCCGACCGCAGCGAGAACTCCGCCGACCCAGCTGCTGTGCGGCCTGTGCCAGCCGGTGGACCGCACCCATTCGAAGATTCCGCTTCCGACCGGGCGTGCATCGCGGTGTTCTTTGTCGCTCATGCACCCATCTTCGACAATGAGGACTGCTCGCCGATATGAGGTGCGACCCTGATTCGCACCCTGATTGCGCCTCCACGGCCCCGGATTCTATGGGGAAGCCCGGGTGCAGGCGCCCTGACGCGTGGCAGGATGGCTGTATGACAGCGCAGCTCAGCCACCCCCAGCGCTCGGCGCCGCGTCCTGCGCTGCGACGGGCATTGGGGGCTCCGGTCGCGGGCGTGGCTCTGGGCACAGCACGGCACTTGGGCGTCTCAGTGCTCACCGTGCGCTGCGGCTTCATCCTTCTTGCACTCCTGGGCGGCGCTGGGATCCTCCTCTACCTGTGGCTGTGGATCTTTGTGCCCGCAGAGAATGAGCCTGCCCCCACGGCTTACTTCTCGCGGCCTGTCAGGTCCAGCTGCTGAGTAAGCGCCCGCACCGGGCCGCGCCGCGGCGGATGCCAGGTCCGGGCGCGGGGTTCGCAGAGCGCTCGAATCGATGACCGGCTCACCGGAGGTGCTCGCCGGAGGAGTTCTGCTCGTCACAGCAGGCTTCCTGGCCGCGCAGCTGCTCGGCCTGGGACTCGATTGGCGCATCGTGCTCCCGCCTGCGGGGCTCCTTCTCGGCGTGCTGCTCGTGTGGCACCAGCTGGACAGAACCGGGGCTCACTCGACGTCGGACGACCAGGGCGCGGGGCTTCTCTGGCAGGCGGGCGGGGAGCGGTGCTGGTCCTGGCCGCCGTCCTCGTCATCGCATCCGGACTCGTTCCGGCGGCGGAGCTGCTGGTGGGGGTCATCGTGGCGGCGATGCTGCTGGCAGGCATGGGGCTGGTGGTCGCACCGTGGGTCATCCGCCTCTACCGAACCTCTCAGGCGGAGCGCGCCAGAGCCGCGGCGGAGGCGGAGCGCGCCGATATCGCCGCCCACCTTCATGATTCGGTCCTGCAGACGCTGGCGATGATCCAGAAGCAGAAGGCTGACCCGTCAGCGGTCGAGGGCCTCGCCAGGGGCCAGGAGAGGCAGCTGCGCTCGTGGCTCTATCGTCAGAATGCGCGGGCGACGGGAACCCTCAGAGATCAGATCCTCGCTGTGGCGGCCGAGCTCGAGGAGGCGCATGCCGTTCCTGTCGAGGTGGTGAGCGTCGGAGAGTCCTCGGCACCGACCATGCGGCGCTCGTTGCCGCGGCGCGGGAGGCGATCCTCAACGCCCTCACCCATGCCGGACCGGCCAGCGTCTACATCGAGTCCTCGCCCGAGAGCGATGCGGTGTTTGTGCGCGACCGCGGCACGGGCTTCGACCTCGACGCCCTGGCCCACGATCCGGCGAAGTCTGATCGGCTGGGCATTCGCGGCTCCATCATCGGCCGCATGAGCCGAGCCGGGGGCGGGCGGCGGTCCGTTCGAGCGAACGCGGAACCGAGATTCAGCTGTACATGCCCGTCGCGGCGCAGCGCGCCGACCTGCCGCCGCATGGGTCCTCCGATGAGGCGCAGAAAGGCTCTTCCGAATGACTCGCAGAGTAGTGATAGTCGATGATCACGGCATTTTTCGCTCCGGCCTGAGGGCGGAGCTGGGCGACGCCGTCGACGTCGTGGGCGAGGCGTCGGATGTGGACTCAGCTGTGCGTCTGATCACCGCCCATCGGCCGGAGGTCGTGCTCCTCGATGTGCACCTGCCGGGCGGCACGGGAGGCGGCGGGGCGGAGGTCGTGCGCCTGTGCCGTCCTGTGCACAGTGAAACGCGCTTCCTCGCCATCAGCGTCTCCGATGATGCCTCCGACGTAGTCTCCGTCATCCGAGCGGGCGCACGCGGCTACGTCACCAAGACCATCAGCACGCCTGATCTGATCGACGCCCTCGAGCAGGTGGCGCTGGGCGACGCCGTGTTCTCGCCGAGACTGGCCTACTTCGTCCTCGACGCGTTCGGGACGGCGGGGGTGCGGCGCATGGGGTCCGCGACGAGGAGCTGGACCGCCTTTCGGCGCGGGAGGTTGAGGTGATGCGCCTGATTGCACGCGGGTACACCTACCGGGAGCTTGCCGCTGAGCTGTTCATCTCCATCAAGACCGTTGAGACGCACGTCTCCGGTGCTCCGCAAGCTCCAGCTGAGCTCTCGGCATGAGCTGACGCGGTGGGCGGAGCAGCGCCGCATCGTCTGATGCGGACGGCAAACACGCCGCGGATGGGCGCCGCTATCGCGGGCTGGCGCGGTCTACTGCTAATGTGTGACCCAGCTCGTGATGTTGGCCGGGCTTCTTTCTGCGCGCACTTGCTCGCATGCCCAATCGGGTGTATTCTCAAAGTTCGCGTCGTCTCCATTTGTCATGCCTTCATATTGCGGTGGGCAGCTTAGATGGCGCCGCCCGGAGCGGCGGCGCGGACCTATAGACCATTGGACGCTGACATTCGGAAGCTACGAAGGTCTTCGGAAGGATCCTCTTGGTCGCCTCGAGCACCTCAATCAATACCGCTGCATCGGCCCGTACAGCTGAGTACGCTTACCGCATTTCATTCGCAAAGATCCACGAGCCCCTGGACGTTCCGGAGCTCCTCGCTCTTCAGATCGAGTCCTTCGACCGCCTCGTCGGCAACGACTCATGGGCAGCTCGCGTGGAGGAAGCTCGCGAGAAGGGCATCAAGGGCGTCTCAGACACGTCCGGCCTGGCAGACATCTTCGAGGAGATGTCCCCATCGAGGACTTCCAAGAGACGATGTCGCTCTCCTTCTCGGACCCGGAGTTCGCTGACCCCAAGATGACGGTGGAGGAGTGCAAGGACCACGACACCACCTACTCGGCCCCGCTGTACGTCAAGGCCGAGTTCATGAACCACAACACCGGTGAGATCAAGCAGCAGACGGTCTTCATGGGCGACTTCCCTGATGACCGACCGCGGCACCTTCATCATCAACGGCACCGAGCGTGTTGTCGTCTCGCAGCTGGTCCGCTCACCCGGCGCCTACTTCGAGCGCTCCGCCGACAAGACCAGCGACAAGGACATCTACACCGCCAAGGTGATTCCCTCCCGCGGTGCGTGGTTCGAGCTGGAGATCGACAAGCGCGATCAGGTCGGAGTCCGCCTCGACCGCAAGCGCAAGCAGCCGGTCACTGCTCTGCTCAAGGCCCTCGGCTGGACCGAGTCCCGCATCCTGGAGGAGTTCGGCGACTACGACTCCATCCGCGCCACTCTCGAGAAGGACACCTTCGCGGACCAGGACGAGGCGCTCCTCGACATCTACCGCAAGCTTCGGCCGGGCGAGCCCCCGACGGTGGAGGCTTACCGCTCCCTGCTGGAGTCGCTGTACTTCACCCGCAAGCGCTACGACCTGGCCAAGGTCGGCCGGTACAAGCTGAACCGCAAGCTCGGAGTGGACAAGAACTTCTCCGACGCGGACGCCGCTGTGCTGACGGAAGAGGACATCACTGCGATGGTCCACTACCTGTGCGCTCTGCACGCAGGCTTAAGCAGTCGGTCAAGGGCATCCGGGACGGCGAGCAGATCGACCTCCCCGTCACCGTCGACGACATCGACCACTTCGGCAACCGCCGCATCCGTGCGGTGGGCGAGCTCATCGAGAACCAGGTCCGCACCGGGCTGTCCCGGATGGAGCGCGTCGTCCGTGAGCGTATGACGACTCAGGACGTCGAGGCGATCACGCCGCAGACGCTGATCAACATTCGCCCCGTGGTGGCCAGCATCAAGGAGTTCTTCGGAACCTCCCAGCTGTCCCAGTTCATGGACCAGAACAACCCGCTCGCGGGTCTGACGCACAAGCGTCGCCTCTCGGCACTGGGCCCAGGCGGCCTCTCCCGTGACCGAGCTTAAGATGGAGGTCCGCGATGTCCACCCGTCGCACTACGGCCGCATGTGCCCCATCGAGACCCCTGAGGGTCCGAACATCGGTCTGATCGGCTCCCTGGCCACCTACGGCCGGATCAACAACTTCGGATTCATCGAGACTCCCTACCGCAAGGTCGTCGACGGGATGGTGACCGACAAGGTCGAGTACCTCACCGCCGACGACGAGCTGCTGGCGCAGATCGCCCAGGCGAACGCGCCCCTGGAGGAGGACGGCTCCTTCACTGAGGGCAAGGTTCTCTGCCGCGGCCGCGCTGACGCCGCAGCGGGGGAGCAGGGCGAGCCGATTCTCGTCGAGCCCTCAGACATCGACTACATGGATGTCTCCCGCGCCAGATGGTCTCTGTGGCGACGGCTCTGATCCCGTTCCTCGAGCACGACGACGCGAACCGTGCGCTCATGGGAGCAAACATGCAGCGTCAGGCGGTGCCGCTGCTCGAGGCGGAGTCGCCCTACGTCGGCACGGGTATGGAGAAGTACGCCGCAGTGGACGCCGACGACTCCGTCACGGCCCAGCGGGCTTGGCTGTGGTCACCAAGGTCGCCGCGGACCTGGTCACCGTCCTCAACGACGACGGTACCCAGACCCACTACCCGATCATGAAGTTCCAGCGCTCCAACCAGGGCAACGCCTACAACCAGCGCGTGCGGGTCTCTGAGGGCGACCGGGTGGAGCGCAGCTCCATCATCGCCGACGGCCCCTCCACTGAGTCCGGCGAGCTGGCCCTGGGCAAGAACCTGCTGGTGGCCTTCATGTCATGGGAGGGCCACAACTTCGAGGACGCGATCATCCTCTCCCAGCGGCTCGTGCAGGACGACGTGCTCACCTCAATCCACATCGAGGAGCACGAAGTCGACGCCCGAGACACCAAGCTCGGTGCCGAGGAGATCACCCGGGACATTCCCAACGTCTCCGAGGAGATGCTCTCCCAGCTCGATGAGCGGGGAATCATCCACGTGGGCGCTGAGGTCGAGTCCGGAGACATCCTCGTCGGCCGCGTGACGCCCAAGGGCGAAACGGAGCTGACCCCGAGGAGCGCCTGCTGCGCGCCATCTTCGGCGAGAAGTCCCGCGAAGTGCGCGACACCTCTCTGAAGGTGCCCCACGGCGAATCCGGAACTGTCATCGGGGTGCGCATCCTCGACGCCGAGGAGGGTCACGAGCTTCCTCCCGGAGTGAACCAGGTCGTCCGTGTGTACGTGGCGCAGAAGCGCAAGATCACCGACGGCGACAAGCTCGTTTACTTACATGGCAACAAGGGCGTCATCTCCAGGATCCTTCCTGTGGAGGACATGCCCTTCATGCCCGACGGCACCCCCGTCGACGTTGTGCTCAACCCCATGGGCGTGCCCGGCCGTATGAACATCGGCCAGGTCATGGAGCTCCACCTCGGATGGGCCGCCTCCCAGGGCTGGACCATCGAGGGAGACGCCGAATGGCTCAAGGATCTTCCTGGCCTGCCGCGTGAGACCGGCCCCACGAAGGTTGCGACTCCGGTGTTCGACGGTGCCAACCCCGAGGAGCTCACCGGAATCCTCGAGTCCATCAACCCCAACCGTGATGGGGAGAAGATGGTGGCGGCCTCGGGCAAGGCGCAGCTCTTCGACGGCCGTTCGGGCGAACCGTTCCCGAGCCGGTCGCAGTCGGCTACATGTACATCCTGAAGCTGCACCACCTCGTGGACGACAAGATTCACGCCCGCTCCACCGGACCGTACTCGATGATCACCCAGCAGCCGCTGGGCGGTAAGGCCCAGTTCGGCGGCCAGCGATTCGGCGAGATGGAGGTGTGGGCTCTCGAGGCATACGGCTCGGCGTACACGCTGCAGGAGCTGCTGACCATCAAGTCCGACGACATCCACGGCCGCGTCAAGGTCTACGAGGCCATCGTCAAGGGCGAAGACATCCCCGAGCCCGGGGTTCCGGAATCGTTCAAGGTCCTCATCAAGGAGATGCAGTCCCTGTGCCTGAACGTCGAAGTCCTCAACACCGAAGGCAAGGCCTTCGAGATGCGAGACGCGGACTCCGACGACTCCGGCTTCAGCGCAGCTGAAGAGCTCGGCATTGACCTCTCGCGCGCCGAGCCCAGCTCGGTCGAAGAGGTCTGAGGCCCCCTTCAGCATCGCCAGCACGTCTTACGAAGCTTTCAGACAGAAAAGAGAGATACGGACTATGTCCACTGAATCCTCATTCGGCACCATGCGCATCGGCCTTGCCACCACTGATGAGATCCTGAATTGGTCCCACGGCGAGGTGAAGAAGCCGGAGACCATCAACTACCGCACCCTGAAGCCTGAGAAGGACGGGCTCTTCTGCGAGAAGATCTTCGGCCCCTCGAGGGACTGGGAGTGCTACTGCGGCAAGTACAAGCGCGTTCGCTTCAAGGGCATCACGTGCGAACGCTGCGGCGTCGAGGTCACCCGCTCGAAGGTTCGCCGCGAACGCATGGGCCACATCGAGCTCGCCGCACCTGTGACGCACATCTGGTACTTCAAGGGAGTGCCGTCGCGGCTGGGCTACCTGCTCGACCTGGCGCCGAAGGACCTCGAGAAGGTCATCTACTTCGCCGCCTACATGATCACCACGGTCGACGAGGACAAGCGCCACAACGATCTGCCGAACCTTGAGGCAGAGGTGACGCAGGAGGTCAACCACCTGGCCTCCCAGCGCGACGCCGACCTGGCTGCGATCGCCAAGGAGCTCGAGGACGGCCTGGCCGAGCTCGAGGCCGAGGGTGCCAAGGCGCCCGAGAAGAAGAAGCTGCGCGAGGGCAGAGAGAAGCAGATGGCCCAGCTGCGCAAGCGCGCAGATGCTGAGATCGATCAGATCCAGAACACCTGGGACCGCTTCAAGGCCATCAAGGTCGGCGACCTGGAGGGCGACGAGACCCTGTTCCGCGAGATGCGCGCCAAGTACGGCGAGTACTTCGAAGGATTCATGGGCGCCGAAGCCATCAGGCGTCGCCTCGAGACCTTCGACATGGAGGCCGAGGCGGAGTCCCTGCGGGAGACCATCGCCACCGGCAAGGGCCAGCGCAAGACCCGCGCCCTCAAGCGCCTCAAGGTCCTGAACGCCTTCCTCGTCAACGGCAATGCGCCCACCGGAATGGTGCTCGAGGCCGTGCCGGTGATTCCGCCGGAGATCCGGCCCATGGTTCAGCTCGACGGCGGCCGCTTTGCGACCTCCGACCTCAACGACCTGTACCGGCGAGTGATCAACCGCAACAACCGCCTGAAGCGGCTGCTGGACCTCGGGGCCCCTGAGATCATCATCAACAACGAGAAGCGCATGCTCCAGGAGTCAGTGGACTCCTGTTCGACAACGGTCGCCGCGGCCGCCCGGTCACCGGGCCGGGCAACCGCCCGCTCAAGTCGCTCTCCGACATGCTCAAGGGCAAGCAGGGCCGGTTCCGCCAGAACCTGCTGGGCAAGCGCGTCGACTATTCAGGCCGTTCGGTCATCGTGGTCGGCCCGCAGCTGAAGCTGCACGAGTGCGGTCTGCCGAAGCAGATGGCGCTCGAGCTGTTCAAGCCGTTCGTCATGAAGCGTCTGGTGGATCTCAACCACGCTCAGAACATCAAGTCTGCCAAGCGGATGGTGGAGCGCCAGCGGTCCCAGGTCTGGGATGTTCTCGAAGAGGTCATCACCGAGCACCCGGTCCTTCTGAACCGTGCGCCCACTCTGCACCGCCTCGGCATTCAGGCATTCGAGCCGCAGCTCGTGGAGGGCAAGGCTCTGCAGCTGCACCCGCTGGCCTGCACCGCCTTCAACGCGGACTTCGACGGCGACCAGATGGCAGTGCACCTGCCGCTGGGCCCCGAGGCCCAGGCAGAGGCGCGCATCCTGATGCTCTCCTCCAACAACATCCTGAAGCCCTCGGACGGACGGCCCGTGGCCCTGCCTACGCAGGACATGATCATCGGCCTCCATCACCTCACGACTGTCCGTGAGGACGAGGCCGGAGCCGGTCGCGTCTTCTCCAGCGTCGGCGAGGCGTGGATGGCCTATGACCTCCACGACCTGCACCTGAACGCATCGGTGAGGATCGCGGTGGACGGCTTCGTTCCTCTGACGAGGTTCCGGCACCCGAAGGATGGACCGAGGGCTCACCTGCCCTGATCGAGACGACTCTCGGTCAGGTCATCTTCAACGAGCTCCTCCCGGCGGACTACCCCTACCAGGGCAAGGTCGCCGACAAGAAGCAGCTCGGCAACGTGGTCAACGACCTCTCCGAGCGCTACTCCACCGTTCAGGTCGCTCAGACCCTGGACAACCTCAAGGACGCTTAGCTTCTACTGGGCCACGCGCTCGGGAGTGACTGTGGCCATCTCTGACATCACCTCGGACTTCGACAAGGCCGCGATGATGGAGGAGTACGAGGCGCAGGTGGCGAAGGTCGAAGAGGACTTCGGCCTGGGTCTGATGGACCGGGATGAGCGCACCACTGAGCTTCAGGAGATCTGGAACAAGGCAACAGCCGAGATCCAGGACGCCATGATGGCCGGTATGGACAAGCTCAACAACATCAACCGGACCGTGACCTCCGGAGCCCGAGGAAACTGGCACCAGATTCGTCAGATCGCCGGCATCCGTGGCCTGGTGACGAACCCTAAGGGTGAGATCATCGCCCGGCCGATCAAGTCGTCCTACCGCGAAGGGCTAACCGTCCTCGAGTACTTCGTCGCGACCCACGGCGCTCGTAAGGGCCTGGCGGACACCGCTCTGAAGACCGCGAACTCGGGCTACCTGACGCGTCGTCTCGTCGACGTTTCGCAGGATGTCATCGTTCGCGACGAGGACTGCGGAACCTCGCGCGGCGTCACCGTTCCCATCGCTCAGCCGACGGGCCACCGCCACGATCGGCATGGCGCCCACGATGTGCTGGTCAAGTCCGGCCGCACCTACGTCACGGACACTGAGGGTGTGGAGTTCGAGCTGCACGACATGGTGGAGACCTCCGCCTATGCCCGCACGCTGGCCGAGACTGTGGCGGATGAGAACGGTGAGGTGCTGGCTGAGGCTTAGCGCCGAGCTCGGAGATGTGCTCATCGACAAGCTGTTCAAGGCAGGCACGAAGACGATCAAGGTGCGCTCCGTGCTCACCTGCGAGGCTCCCGTGGGAACCTGCGCAGCGTGCTACGGCCGGTCCATGGCGTCGGGCTCACGCGTCGACGTCGGCGAGGCGGTCGGCATCATCGCCGCCCAGTCCATCGGCGAGCCGGGAACGCAGCTCACCATGAGGACCTTCCACTCAGGCGGTGTCGCCTCCGCGGACGACATCACCCAGGGTCTGCCCCGTATCCAGGAGCTCTTCGAAGCACGCTCGCCGAAGGGTGTCGCTCCCATCGCGGAGTCTTCGGGTCGGGTGCGCTTCGAAGAGGATGAGAAGCAGGCTCGCCTGGTTCTCACCCCGGACGACGGCGGGGAGGAGCAGGTCTACCCGATCCTCCGCCGTGCCACCATGCTGATTGACTTGGGCGACAACATGGACCAGTCGGTCCACGTGGACGTGGGCACGCAGCTCACCCGCGGCTCCGTCGACCCCAAGCAGGTCCTTCGGGTGCTCGGCCCACGGGCGGCGCAGAAGTTCCTGGTCGCAGAGGTGCAGGAGGTGTACCAGTCGCAGGGCGTCGACATTCACGACAAGCACGTGGAAGTCATCGTGCGGCAGATGCTGCGTCGCATCACCGTCATCGAGTCCGGTGAGACGGACCTGCTCCCCGGTGAGCTGGCCGACCGGTTCCGCTTCCAGGCCGCCAACAAGGCTGCCTTCGAGGCGAGCAGGAAGCCGGCGTCCGGCCGTGACGAGCTCATGGGCATCACGAAGGCCTCGCTGGCCACCGATTCGTGGCTGTCGGCCGCGTCCTTCCAGGAGACCACCCGGGTCCTGACCCAGGCGGCGATGGAGGGCAAGTCTGACCCGCTGCTCGGGCTCAAGGAGAACGTCATCATCGGTAAGCTCATCCCGGTAAGCACTGGTCTGGACCGGTACGTGCACACCGAGGTGGAGCCCACAGAGGAGGCCAAGGAGAACCTGTTCACAGGCCCGTCCATGTACGGCTCCAGCTTCGACTACGCCGGCGCTGAGGGTGACGCGGAGTTCCACGCGATTCCGCTTGAGGAGTACAACACGGACGTCGACTTCCGCTGACGAGGCAGTCGTTCGATCCCCGCATCGGCGGGGCCGCTCACGCACCGAGTGCCGCGACGCTCAGGCTCCGAAGGAGCTGGGCGCCGCGGCCTCGGCGGGTAAACTTCGCCGTTCGCGTCTACCGACACGAACCTGCTATCGTTGACTCGATTGTTTCTGTGTGGCAAAGGACCCGGTCCGGGTTGCGGGAAAGTGCGCAACGAATGCCACATGTTTTTGTGTCTGCACGCAGACAGGGCAACAGCCCCACGCTGTTCCCCGCAGAGACCTGACCCGGTAAGCACGGCCACAAACCTCTGAACCAATGGAGATCACCTAGTGCCTACTATTCAGCAGCTGGTGCGCAAGGGCCGCGAGCCCAAGCCCACCAAGAACCCAACCCCTGCCCTGAAGGGCAGCCCGATGCGCCGCGGCGTGTGCACACGTGTGTACACGACCACGCCGAAGAAGCCGAACTCGGCACTCCGGAAGGTTGCCCGTGTGCGTCTCGGCGGCGGCGTCGAGGTCACCGCATACATCCCCGGCGAAGGCCACAATCTGCAGGAGCACTCCATCGTGCTCGTTCGCGGCGGCCGTGTGAAGGACCTTCCCGGTGTGCGCTACAAGATCGTCCGCGGCGCCCTCGACACCCAGGGTGTCAAGGGCCGCGGCCAGGCCCGCAGCCGCTACGGCGCGAAGAAGGAGAAGAAGTAATGCCTCGTAAGGGACCCGCGCCGAAGCGCCCTCGTCCAGGATCCTGTTCACGGATCCCCGCTGGTCACCCAGCTGATCAACAAGGTTCTCGTCGACGGCAAGAAGTCCACCGCCGAGCGGATCGTCTACGGAGCCCTCGACGGCGTCGCCTCCAAGAACGGCGAGAACGCTGTGGAGACCCTCAAGACCGCGATGGACAACATCCGCCCGGCGCTCGAGGTTCGCTCCCGCCGCGTCGGCGGCGCCACCTACCAGGTGCCCGTCGAGGTCAAGCCCGGACGCGCCACGGCTCTGGCCCTGCGCTGGCTGGTCGGCTACGCCAAGGACCGCCGCGAGAAGACGATGACCGACCGTCTCATGAACGAGATTCTTGACGCGTCCAATGGGCTCGGGGCAGCAGTCAAGCGCCGCGAGGACACCCATAAGATGGCAGAGGCCAACAAGGCCTTCGCCCACTACCGCTGGTAAGCACTACTTCCAGAAGCAACCACCAAAAGGGGAAAACCGTGGCACAACAAGAGGTGCTCACTGACCTGAAGAAGGTCCGCAACATCGGCATCATGGCACACATCGATGCGGGTAAGACCACCACCACCGAGCGCGTCCTGTTCTACACCGGTCTGAACCACAAGATCGGTGAGACTCACGATGGTGCGTCCACCACGGACTGGATGGATCAGGAGAAGGAGCGCGGCATCACCATCACCTCCGCCGCGGTCACCTGCTTCTGGGAGGACAACCAGATCAACATCATCGACACCCCCGGGCACGTCGACTTCACCGTCGAGGTGGAGCGCGCGCTCCGAGTGCTCGATGGTGCCGTCGCAGTGTTCGACGGCAAAGAGGGTGTGGAGCCGCAGTCTGAGACCGTCTGGCGCCAGGCCGACAAGTACAACGTTCCCCGCATCTGCTTCGTCAACAAGATGGACAAGCTGGGCGCGGACTTCTACTTCACGGTTGACACCATCAAGCAGCGCCTCGGCGCCAAGCCGCTGGTGATGCAGCTGCCGATCGGCTCGGAGTCCGACTTCGTCGGCGTCATCGATGTGCTCCACCAGAAGGCCCTGGTGTGGCCCGGCGACGCCAAGGGCGACGTCACCATGGGTGCCGAGTACGAGACTCGCGAGATCCCTGAGGACCTCAAGGAGCAGGCCGAGGACTACCGCAATGAGCTCATCGAAAGCGTCGCTGAGGCAGACGACGAGCTCATGGACAAGTACCTCAACGGTGAGGAGCTCACCATCGATGAGCTCAAGACCGGAATCCGCAAGCTGACCATCGCAGGCGACGCCTACCCGGTGTTCTGCGGGTCCGCGTTCAAGAACCGTGGGGTCCAGCCGATGCTCGATGCAGTCGTCGACTACCTGCCCTCACCAGCGGACGTCGACTCTATGGAGGGCCACAAGCCTGGCGACGAGGAAGTCGTCCTGACCCGTAAGCCGGGCAAGGACGAGCCGTTCTCGGCGCTGGCGTTCAAGATCGCTGCCCACCCGTTCTTCGGCCAGCTGACCTTCATCCGCGTGTACTCCGGCAAGCTCTCCTCCGGTGCCCAGATCGTCAATTCGACGAAGGGCAAGAAGGAGCGCATCGGCAAGCTCTTCCAGATGCACGCCAACAAGGAGAACCCGGTCGAGGAGATCCAGGCGGGTCACATCTACGCCGTGATCGGGCTCAAGGACACCACCACGGGCGACACTCTGTGCGACCCCAACGAGCAGATCGTTCTGGAGTCCATGAGCTTCCCGGAGCCGGTCATCTCGGTGGCCATCGAGCCGAAGTCCAAGGGTGACCAGGAGAAGCTCTCCACGGCCATCCAGAAGCTCGCGGCCGAGGACCCCACGTTCACCGTGAACCAGAACGAGGAGACCGGCCAGACTGAGATCGGAGGCATGGGCGAGCTGCACCTCGACATCCTCGTCGACCGCATGAAGCGGGAGTTCAAGGTTGAGGCGAACGTCGGCAAGCCGCAGGTCGCCTACCGCGAGACCATCAAGAAGGCTGTTCAGAAGGTCGAGTACACGCACAAGAAGCAGACCGGCGGCTCCGGTCAGTTCGCCAAGGTGATCGTGGACTTCGAGCCGCTCGACACCTCGGGCGAGGAGCTCTACGAGTTCGAGAACGCCGTCACAGGCGGTCGCATCCCTCGCGAATACATCCCTTCGGTCGACTCGGGCATCCACGATGCGATGCAGCTCGGCGTGCTTGCCGGGTACCCGATGGTCGGCGTCAAGGCGCGCCTCACCGACGGCCAGTACCACGACGTCGACTCCTCGGAGATGGCGTTCAAGCTGGCTTAGCTCACAGGTCTTCAAGGAGGGTGCGAAGCGCGCGAACCCCGTGCTCCTCGAGCCCATGATGGCCGTCGAAGTCCGTACCCCGAGGAGTACATGGGGACGTCATCGGCGACCTGAACTCCCGCCGAGGCCAGATCCAGTCCATGGACGACGCTGCTTAAGCGTCAAGGTCATCAAGGCCGGCGTCCCGCTGTCCGAGATGTTCGGCTACATCGGCGAGCTGCGCTCCCGCACCCAGGGCCGCGCGGTCTTCACGATGACCTTCGAGTCCTACGCCGAGGTTCCCAAGGCTGTGGCGGAGGAGATCATCGAAAAGTCACGCGGCGAGTGATAGCTCACTGGTCGGTTTACGTCAATTTCAAGAAACACACCTTCATTTAGTAGACTTTCTGGAGTTTCAGCATGGGACAACCCTGTGCCTGAAAGAAGTCTTCTTCACCAACACGTTCTATAGGAGGAACCTGTGGCCAAGGCAAAGTTCGAGCGGAGCAAGCCGCACCTCAACATCGGCACCATCGGTCACGTCGACCATGGCAAGACCACCCTGACCGCTGCGATCTCGAAGGTTCTGGGCGACAAGTACCCGGACCTGAACGACCAGCGCGACTTCGCCTCGATCGACAACGCTCCTGAGGAGCGCGAGCGCGGCATCACGATCAACGTCTCCCACGTGGAGTACCAGACCGAGAAGCGTCACTACGCACACGTCGACGCTCCCGGCCACGCGGACTACGTGAAGAACATGATCACTGGTGCGGCTCAGATGGACGGCGCGATCCTCGTGGTCGCCGCCACTGACGGCCCGATGGCGCAGACCCGCGAGCACGTGCTGCTCGCCAAGCAGGTCGGCGTCCCCGCTCTGCTGGTCGCCCTGAACAAGGCCGACATGGTGGAGGACGAGGAGCTGCTTGACCTGGTCGAGATGGAGGTCCGTGAGCTGCTCTCGGACCAGGACTACGACGGCGACAACGCACCCGTGATCCGCACCTCAGGGCTGAAGGCTCTTGAGGGCGACGCTGAGTGGGTCAAGACCGTCGAGGACCTGATGGACCAGGTCGACGAGTTCATTCCGGAGCCGGAGCGGGACAAGGACAAGCCGTTCCTCATGCCTATCGAGGACGTCTTCACCATTACCGGCCGCGGCACCGTGGTGACGGGTCGCGCCGAGCGCGGCACGCTGAAGATCAACTCCGAGATCGAGATCCTCGGCATCCGTGACAAGCAGAAGACCACCGTCACCGGCATCGAGATGTTCCACAAGCAGCTCGACGAGGCATGGGCCGGCGAGAACTGCGGTCTGCTGCTTCGCGGTCTGAAGCGCGACGATGTGGAGCGCGGTCAGGTGGTGGCAGCCCCGGCTCCATCACCCCGCACACCAAGTTCGAGGCCAACGTCTACATCCTGTCCAAGGACGAGGGTGGACGCCACAACCCGTTCTACACGAACTACCGTCCGCAGTTCTACTTCCGGACCACTGACGTCACCGGCGTCATCCACCTTCCTGAGGGCACCGAAATGGTGATGCCCGGTGACAACACCGAGATGTCGGTTGAGCTCATCCAGCCCATCGCCATGGAAGAGGGCCTCGGCTTCGCCATCCGTGAGGGCGGCCGCACCGTCGGCTCCGGCAAGGTCACCAAGATCACTCAGTGATTGTGCCTTCCGGGCTGCTCAGGCTGGCCCCGGTGCGGTGAGCATCGGATAACGACCTGAGAGCTGCAAGAGGCCCCGAGCGCCATCAGGTGCTCGGGGCCTCTTGCGTGCCCGGGCTGCGGACGAGGTGCGGCGCACCGAGAGACCCTGACGCGTTCGGAGTTGCGGCGCACCCTCCGGGCGTGGCACTATAGACAAGTTGCTCACCGCCGGGTGCTTGTGTGCCCAGCAGTGCAGCAGAACAGTTCGACAATCCACCCGGCCGCTACCGCGGGTGTTGCTGTGCACTGAGAAGTGCATCGTAAGCGACACGCCCGACCGCGGGGGCCGGAAGCCTTCAGGGAGAGCATCCCGCTGAATCAGCGGATTCGCCCTGTCAGGCCAGGCAAAAACTGCAGAAGGTGTTCACAGCTCTTTGACGGTCGCTCTGCGACCGCCTCTCTGGCGCTGGAGTCCGCATCGTATCTGCAGCCGCGCCCGGCCGCATCGAGGACGTATTGCAAGGACCACAGAGAGGCTCAACGCCATGGCGGGACAGAAAATCCGCATCCGGCTGAAGTCGTACGACCACGAGGTGATCGACACCTCCGCTCGCAAGATCGTCGACACAGTCACGCGCGCAGGCGCCACGGTCGTCGGCCCCGTGCCGCTGCCGACTGAGAAGAACGTCTACGCCGTTATTCGTTCACCTCACAAGTACAAGGACTCACGCGAGCACTTCGAGATGCGCACTCACAAGCGACTCATCGACATCGTCGACCCCACGCCCAAGGCCGTGGACTCGCTGATGCGTCTCGACCTGCCCGCCGATGTCAACATCGAGATCAAGCTCTAAGAGGGAGGTGCCTGAACAATGAGCAACATTTCTCGCGTTGAGCTGCCCGTCAAAGGTCTGCTGGGCACCAAGCTCGGCATGACCCAGGTCTGGGACGAGAACAACAACCTCGTACCCGTGACTGTCATCAAGGCTGACTCCAACGTCATCACACAGGTCCGAACCGCTGAGACGGACGGCTACAGCGCCGTACAGATCGGCTTCGGAGCCATCGACCCCGTCAGGTGACGAAGCCCTTGCGGGCCACTTCGCCAAGGCCGGGGTGACGCCGCGGCGTCACGTCGTCGAGATCCGCACCGCCGACGCATCCGACTACGAGCTCGGCCAGGACCTGAGCGTCGAAGCCTTTGAGGTAAGCCAGAAGGTCGACGTCATCGGCAAGACCAAGGGCAAAGGCTTCGCCGGCGTTATGAAGCGTCACGGCTTCGCTAAACGTCGGGGCATCGCACGGTCAGCACAAGAACCACCGCAAGCCGGGCGCCATCGGTATGGCCGCAACCCCCGGCCGCGTGTTCAAGGGTCTGCGGATGGCCGGAAAAATGGGCAACGCCCGCCACACCACCCACAACCTCACCGTCCACGCCGTGGACGCCGAGAAGGGCCTGCTGTTGCTCAAAGGCGCCGTGCCCGGCGCTCGCGGCGGCACCATCCTCGTCCGCACGGCCGTGAAGGGAGCCTGATCCACATGGCTAAGAAAGTTGCTGTCGATCTCCCCGGCGAGATCTTCGACACTGAGACCAAGCCCGCGCTGATCCACCAGGTTGTGGTGGCCCAGCAGGCGGCGGCCCGCCAGGGCACGAGCAAGGTCAAGACACGTTCAGAGGTCTCTGCGACCACCGCCAAGCCCTTCCGCCAGAAGGGGACCGGCCGTGCCCGTCAGGGCTCAATGATCGCCCCGCACATGATCGGAGGCGGCGTCGCTCACGGACCGACCCCTCGCTCCTATGCACAGCGGACTCCTAAGAAGATGAAGGCAGCGGCCCTGCGCGGTGCGCTGTCTGACCGGGCGCGCAACGGCCGCGTCCACGTCATCGACGCCATCGCTGCTGACGGGCCTTCGACGAAGGTAAGCAAAGATGCGCTTCAGGCAGTCGGAAGTGCCCGGAACTGGCTCGTGGTCATCGGCCGCGGGGAGGACAACGCCGCACTCAGCCTGCGCAATCTGCCCGAGGTGCACACCCTCTACGCGGACCAGCTGAACACCTACGACGTCGTCGTCTCCGACGAGGTCGTGTTCACTCAGGCTTAGCTACGACGCCTTCCTCTCCCACGCTGAAGGCGGACAGAAGGACAAGGAGGAGGCCAAGTGAGCGCCACCATCAATAAGGATCCCCGCGATGTCATCCTCGCGCCGGTGATCTCCGAGAAGTCCTACAACAACATCGACGAGGGCAAGTACACCTTCCTGGTGGCTCCCGGATCGAACAAGACCGAGATCAAATACGCCGTTGAGAAGATCTTCAGCGTCAAGGTCGACAGGGTCAACACGATCAATCGCGAGGGCAAGCGCCGCCGCACCCGCTTCGGCTGGGGCAAGCGCAACGACACCAAGCGCGCGATCATCACCCTCAA
Source organism: Nesterenkonia pannonica (assembly GCF_019575955.1). Classification (GTDB taxonomy): domain Bacteria; phylum Actinomycetota; class Actinomycetes; order Actinomycetales; family Micrococcaceae; genus Nesterenkonia; species Nesterenkonia pannonica. The sequence continues at coordinate 2,534,176 of NZ_CP080575.1, read as the reverse complement.
AGAGGGATATGCAATCGACATCTTCGGAGGAGCCGCAGCCTGACGGCTGCCGGCACCACTTGATCGAAGGAAGAGCACATGGCAATTCGTAACCTCAAGCCGACCACACCGGGCCAGCGCGGCGCGTCAGTGGCCGACTTCGCAGAGATCACCCGGGACACCCCGGAGAAGTCCCTGCTTCGGCCGCTGACCAAGACGGGCGGCCGCAATGGTCAGGGCAAGATCACCACGCGTCACAAGGGCGGTGGACACAAGCGCCAGTACCGCGTGATCGACTTCCGTCGGTCCGACAAGGACGGCGTTCCCGCCAAGGTCGCTCACATCGAGTACGACCCCAACCGGACCGCACGCATCGCGCTGCTGCACTTCGCAGACGGCACCAAGCGGTACATCCTCGCCCCGGCCAAGCTGAACCAGGGCGACGCTATTGAGTCCGGCCCCAACGCTGACATCAAGCCCGGCAACAACCTGCCCCTGCGGAACATCCCACTGGGCACCGTGATCCACTCGGTGGAGCTCCGTCCCGGAGGCGGAGCAAAGCTGGGACGGTCAGCAGGTGTGGCCATTCAGCTCGTCGCTCGTGAGGGCAAGTACGCGCAGCTGCGCCTGCCCTCGGGCGAAGTGCGGAACGTGGATGTTCGCTGCCGCGCCACTGTCGGCCAGGTCGGCAACGCCGAGCAGTCGAACATCAACTGGGGCAAGGCTTACCGCAACCGCTGGAAGGGCATTCGCCCGACCGTCCGCGGTGTGGTCATGAACCCCGTCGACCACCCGCACGGCGGTGGCGAGGGCAAGACCTCCGGCGGTCGTCACCCTGTCAACCCCAACGGCAAGCCCGAGGGCCGCACTCGTCGTCCCAACAAGGAAAGCGACAAGCTCATCGTGCGTCGCCGTCGTACTAAGAACAAGCGATAGGAGCCTGGAAACATGCCACGCAGCTTGAAGAAGGGCCCTTCGTTGATCAGCACCTGTTCCTCAAGGTTCAGGCTGAGAACGAAAAGGGCACCAAGAATGTCATCAAGACCTGGTCCCGCCGTTCCATGATCATCCCGGACATGCTCGGCCACACCATTGCCGTGCACGATGGGCGTAAGCACATTCCGGTGTTCATCACGGAGTCGATGGTCGGGCACAAGCTCGGCGAGTTCGCTCTGACCCGCACGTTCCGCGGACATGTGAAAGACGACAAGAAGGGCAAGCGCCGCTGAGCGGGGCTGCACTTCAGGAAAGAAGGAGAGCAATGGAAGCCAAGGCAATTGCGCGCTACCTGCGTGTGACGCCTATGAAGGCCCGGCGCGTCGTCGACCTTGTCCGCGGCAAGCAGGCCAACGAGGCGCTGGCTATTCTTCAGTTCGCCCCAGGGGCTTCTGAGCCGGTGTACAAGGTGGTTGCGTCAGCGCTGGCCAACGCACGTCAGCACGCTGACCGTGCGGGCACGGCGTTCAACGAAGACGACTACGTCATCACTGAGGCGCGCGTGGACGAGGGGCCGACCATGAAGCGGTTCCGCCCCCGTGCCCAGGGACGCGCCTTCCGCATCAACAAGCGCACCAGCCACGTGACCATCGTGGTCGGCACAGAAGAGAAAGGTGGGGATCAGTAGTGGGACAGAAGATCAACCCCAATGGTTTCCGTCTGGGCATCACCACTGACCACGTCACTCGCTGGTACGCCGACTCCAACAAAGCGGGTCAGCGGTACAAGGACTACGTCAAGGAAGATGCTCAGATTCGGGAGCTGCTCGAGAAGAGCGTCGAACGAGCAGGCATCTCCCGCGTGGAGATTGAGCGCACTCGCGACCGGGTTCGTGTGGACATCCACACCGCTCGGCCGGGCATCGTCATCGGTCGCCGCGGCGCCGAGGCGGACCGCATCCGCGGTCAGCTCGAGAAGCTCACGAACAAGCAGATCCAGCTGAACATCCTCGAGGTGAAGAACCCCGAAACAGATGCTCAGCTCGTCGCCCAGGGCGTCGCCGAGCAGCTTGCTGCCCGTGTCGCCTTCCGCCGCGCTATGAAGAAGGCGATTCAGTCCGCCATGCGCTCCGGCGCAAAGGGCATCCGGATCCAGTGTGCCGGACGGCTCGGCGGTGCTGAGATGTCCCGCTCCGAGTTCTACCGCGAGGGCCGCGTTCCTCTGCACACACTCCGGGCGAACATCGACTTCGGCAAGCACGAGGCGAAGACGACCTTCGGCCGCATCGGTGTGAAGGTCTGGGTCTACAAGGGTGACCTCACCGCCAAGGAACTCGCTGCGCAGCAGGCCTCGCAGCCGTCCGGCCGCGGCGGTGCCCGCGGCGGCCGCAACGAGCGCGGCGGTGAGCGCCGTCGTCGTGGCGGCGGACGTCGCGACGAGGCCTCCGCAGCACCTGCCGCAGAAGGAGGGCAGAACTGATGCTGATGCCAAAGCGCGTCAAGTTCCGCAAGCCGCACAAGCCTAAGCGCAGCGGCATGGCCAAGGGCGGCACTGAGCTGGCCTTCGGCGAGTACGGCATCCAGGCGATGGCCCCGGCCTACGTGACGAACCGTCAGATCGAGTCGGCCCGTATCGCTATGACCCGTTACATCAAGCGTGGCGGAAAGGTCTGGATCAACATCTATCCGGACCACCCCTCACCAAGAAGCCTGCCGAAGTCCGCATGGGCTCCGGCAAGGGTTCGCCCGAGTGGTGGGTCGCCAACGTCAAGCCCGGACGCGTCATGTTCGAGCTTTCCGGTGTCAGCGAAGAGGTGGCCAAGGAGGCCCTCCGTCTGGCAATCCACAAGCTGCCTATGAAGGCACGCGTCATCAGCCGAGAGAGTGGTGAGTGAAATGGCAGTCGGATCTAAGGACCTGACCGTGGAGAAGCTTGCCAACATGGAGGCTTCAGAGCTTGCCGAGCACCTTCGTGGTGCTAAGGAGGAGCTGTTCAACCTCCGTTTCCAGCACGCCACCGGGCAGCTGGAGAACTCGGCTCGCCTCAAGGCCGTCAAGCGAGACATTGCGCGCATCTACACGGTGCTGCGCGAGCGTGAGCTTGGTATCCGTGAAGGTGCAGCTGAGGCCGAGAAGGAGACTGAGGACTGAGCATGAGCAAGCAGAACACTACGGCCGCAGCGCCCGCCAACAAGGCGCAGAGCGATGCAGCCTCCGAGCGCAACTACCGCAAGAACCTTCGCGGTGTCGTCGTCTCCGACAAGATGGAGAAGACGATCGTCGTTGAGGTCGAGGACCGCAAGAAGCACTCCCTCTACGGGAAAGTGATGAAGCGGCACACCAAGTTCAAGGCCCACGACGAGAACGGCGAGGCTGGGATCGGGGACACTGTCCAGATCTCCGAGACTCGCCCCCTCTCCGCCACCAAGCGGTGGCGCCTGGTGAAGGTCGTCGAAAAGGCGAAGTAGCAGCATCCAAGAAAAAGGGACCAGCCCCGCGTTTTGGGGTTTGGTCCCTTTTTCTGTATGATAATGAAGTTGTGCGCCCGTGTGCGTTGGTTTCGATTCGATTCCGCCGCGGACAGCGCACGTCTCCCAGCGCCGCCTCGGCCAGTGACAGGACCTGGAGCTCACTCTCCAGATCCAAAGATCGACTCACGTCGTTCTGGCTCACTGGGAAAGCGGCGGGAGAGAACGCCCGTATTTCTATATGTTCCACCAGGCTCGCGCTCGCGTGAGGACCAGTAGGACGGCAGGAGAAACCACGTGATTCAGCAGGAATCGCGGCTCAAGATCGCTGACAACACCGGTGCCAAGGAAATCCTTGTCATTCGCGTGCTCGGCGGTTCAGGACGCCGCTATGCAGGTATTGGCGACACATTCGTCGCCACCGTAAAAGACGCCATTCCAGGCGGAAATGTCAAGAAGGGCGACGTCATCAAAGCGGTCGTCGTCCGTTCGAAGAAGAAGACCCGTCGCAATGACGGCTCGTACATCTCCTTCGACGAGAACGCCGCCGTCATTCTCAAGGGTGACAGTCAGGACCCACGCGGAACCCGTATCTTCGGTCCCGTCGGTCGTGAGCTTCGCGACAACAAGTTCATGAAGATCGTCTCCCTGGCTCCGGAGGTGCTGTAGACCATGGCAGCAAAGATCAAGAAGGACGACCTCGTCCAGGTGCTCGCTAAGCAAGGACAAGGGCAAGCAGGGCAAGGTGCTCGAGGTTCTTCCCAAGCGCGACCGCGTGGTCGTCGAAGGGGTCAACCGCATGAAGCGGCACCTCCGCGCCTACCAGTTCGGCAGCACTGAGGGGGCATCGTCGAGTCCGAGGCGGCCATCCACGTCTCGAACGTGGCTGTGGTCGACCCTGAGACCGGCAAGCCGACCCGCGTCGGGTTCCGCATGGAAGACGCGGACGGCGAGACCACGAAGGTCCGCTACGCCAAGGCCTCCGGGAAGGAGCTGTCATGACTGAGACCGTCAACGAGTCCGCCATCGTCCCTCGCCTGAAGGGCAAATACCGCGATGAGATTCGCGGATCCCTCCAGGAGGAGTTCAAGTACTCCAACGTGATGCAGGTTCCCGGCCTGGTCAAGGTGGTCGTGAACATGGGTGTCGGCGAGGCTGCTCGCGACTCCAAGCTCATCGACGGCGCCGTGACCGACCTGACCAGCATCACCGGTCAGAAGCCCAAGGTCACGCGGGCACGCAAGTCCATCGCGCAGTTCAAGCTGCGCGAGGGCCAGCCCATCGGGACTCACACGACTCTCCGCGGAGACCGCATGTGGGAGTTCGTAGACCGTCTGGTGACATTCGCGCTGCCGCGCATCCGCGACTTCCGCGGCCTGAGCCCCAAGCAGTTCGACGGCAACGGCAACTACACCTTCGGTCTGAACGACCAGTCGGTCTTCCACGAGATCGACCAGGACAAGATCGACCGTCCGCGCGGTATGGACATCACACTGGTGACCACTGCAGCGACTGACGAGGAAGGCCGCGCACTGCTTCGCGCACTCGGCTTCCCTTCAAGCAGGACTGACTACCTTACGAAGAACGACGTCGTAGGTCCCTCACTAGAGCTCGACTCCGGAGAGGGAGAAACCGCGGCGAGGAAGGGCACAAGCCCAATATGACGATGACCGATCCTGTCGCAGACATGCTGACGCGTCTGCGCAACGCCAACTCGGCCTTCCACGATCAGGTGTCCATGCCCAGCTCCAAGCTGAAGGTGCGGATCGCCGACATTCTGAAGGCTGAGGGCTACATCACCGACTGGCGCGAGGACGAGGCCGAAGTCGGCAAGACCCTCGTAATCGACCTGAAGTTCGGTCCGAACCGTGAGCGTTCGATTGCTTACCTGCGCCGGATCTCGAAGCCCGGCCTCCGGGTCTACGCGAAGTCCACCAACCTCCCGCACGTGCTGGGCGGCCTGGGCATCGCGATCCTGTCCACATCCTCCGGTCTTCTGACTGACCGGCAGGCTTACAAGAAGGGCGTGGGCGGAGAAGTCCTCGCCTACGTCTGGTAACCGGAAGGAGCGCACCAGAAATGTCACGTATTGGTCGACTTCCGATCACCATTCCATCAGGCGTCGAGGTCACGATGAACGGCCGCGAGGTCGCAGTCAAAGGACCCAAGGGAGAGCTCTCCCGTACGCTCGCTCAGGGCATCATCGTGGAGATCGAGGACAGCACCGTCACGGTGAGCCGTCCCGACGACTCCCGCGAGGCCCGCTCGCTGCACGGCCTCACCCGCACCCTGATCAACAACATGATCATCGGTGTGACCGACAGCTTCACCAAGAAGCTTGAGATCGTCGGCACCGGCTACCGGGTGCAGGCCAAGGGCAACGACCTTGAGTTTGCCCTGGCTACTCCCACCCCGTCCCGATCAAGGCCCCTGAGGGGATCACCTTCACGGTCGAGGGTGCCAACAAGCTGGCCGTCACAGGCATCGACAAGCAGCAGGTCGGCGAGGTCGCCGCAAACATCCGCAAGCTGCGCCGCCCTGACCCGTACAAGGGCAAGGGCGTGCGCTACGAGGGCGAGCAGCTTCGCCGCAAGGCCGGAAAGGCAGGTAAGTAATCATGGCTATCGGTATCAAGGGCAAGTCAAAGTCCGCTGCCCGCGGTTTACGCCACCTGCGCCTGCGCAAGAAGGTATCCGGCACCGCCGAGCGTCCGCGCCTGGTGGTCAACCGCTCCTCGCGCCACATGGTCGCCCAGGTCGTCAACGACGTGGAGTCCCACACCGTGGTCTCCGCCAACACCATGGAGGCGGACCTTCGGAGCTTCGACGGCGACAAGACCGCCAAGGCCAAGCGCGTTGGTGAGCTGATCGCTGAGCGAGCCAAGGCTGCTTAAGATCGAAGCCGTGGTCTTCGACCGCGGCGGCAACAAGTACCACGGACGTGTCGCAGCAGTTGCTGACGGTGCACGGGAAGGTGGGCTGGAGCTGTGAGCGAGAACACCAACGAGAAGGACGCACAGGTGACTGAGGCCAACGAGACCACGGAGGCCGCTGTCCAGCAGCAGCCCCAGTCCGAGAACACCCAGAACCAGAGCCGAGGCGAACGTTCAGGCGGCCGCGACGGCGGTCGGGGCGGACGCGGCGGTGGACGTGACGGAGGTCGCGGAGGACGCGGCGGCCGTGACGACGACCGGGACAAGTTCCTCGAGCGCGTCGTCACCATCAACCGAGTCTCCAAAGTGGTCAAGGGCGGTCGTCGCTTCAGCTTCACTGCACTTGTCGTTGTCGGAGACGGCGAAGGCATGGTCGGCGTCGGCTACGGGAAGGCGAAAGAGGTCCCCGCAGCCATCCAGAAGGGCGTTGAGGAGGCCAAGAAGAGCTTCTTCCGCGTGCCGCGCGTCGGCTCGACCATTCCTCACCTGGTCAAGGGTGAGGACGCTGCGGGCGTCGTGCTGCTCCGTCCTGCTTCCGCCGGTACCGGTGTGATTGCAGGCGGTCCGGTTCGTGCAGTGCTCGAGTGCGCCGGCATCCACGACGTTCTGACCAAGTCCATGGGCTCGGTGAACGCGATCAACATCGTCCACGGAACCATTGACGCTCTGAAGCAGCTCGAAGAGCCTGAGGCAGTGGCAGCGCGCCGCGGCAAGTCCTCGACGAAGTTGCTCCTGCGCGGATGGTCAAGACCATGCAGGCGGACCGCGAGGCCCGCGCGCAGAAGGCAGGTGCATAGAGATGGCACAGAAGGTCCAGCACAGCACAGCACCGGACTTCAAACCCTCCGATGCGCAGCTGAAGGTCACTCAGATCAAGTCCACCATCGGTGCCAAGTTTACCACCGCGAGACCGTCCGGTCCCTCGGCCTGAAGCGGATCCACCACACGGTGGTTCGACAGGCCGACCCGGCCACCGTGGGCATGCTCAACGCGGTCAAGCACCTCGTCAAGGTTGAGGAGACCAACTAATGGCAGAGAACACCCCTGCAGAGGGCGATGTGCTCAAGCTGCACGACCTGAAGCCAGCCCCGGATCCCGCAAGGCGCGCACGCGCGTCGGCCGCGGTGAAGCATCGAAGGGCAAGACTGCTGGTCGAGGCACTAAGGGCACCAAGGCCCGGTATCAAGTACGCCCCGGCTTCGAGGGTGGGCAGCTCCCGCTGCACATGCGCCTCCCGAAGCTGCGTGGGTTCAAGAACCCCTTCCGCGTGGAGTACTCCCCGGTCAACGTGGGCAAGCTTGCAGAAGCTTTCCCCGAGGGCGGCAGCGTCACCGCCGCCGACCTCATCAGCAAAGGCCTTGCACGCAAGGGCCAGCCGGTGAAGGTTCTCGGCTCCGGAGAGATCTCATCGGCTCTCACAGTGAAGGCCCACGCCTTCTCTGCGTCCGCCGAGCAGAAGATCACCGCAGCTGGAGGGTCCGTCGAGACCTCGCGGTGAAGGGCTCTCCGAAGCCCGAGTGAAGATCGACTTGACGTGAGACGAGCCCCTGGGGCCTCAGCAGAGGCCGCAGGGGGCCGTTCGCGTTAGGATGGCAGACTGTGTGGTCGCCTGACCATTAGAGGAGGACGCTTGTTCAGCGCAATAGCCAGGGTGTTCCAATCGCCCGACCTGCGCACGAAGATCCTGTTTACGCTCGGGATCATCGTGATCTACCGCATCGGCGCATTCATCCCGGCCCCGGGGTTGACTACGCCGGGGTGCAGCGGTGCCTCGCGCTGGGCAACGCCGAGGGCGGCCTTTACAACTTCGTGAACATGTTCTCGGGCGGGGCCATGCTCCAGCTCTCCGTCTTCGCGCTGGGAGTCATGCCGTACATCACGGCAGCCATCATCGTGCAGCTGCTCCGCGTGGTCATACCGCGCTTCGAGTCCCTCCAGCGTGAGGGTGCCCAGGGGCAGGCCAAGCTGACTCAGTACACGCGATACCTCACTCTCGCCCTCGCACTGATGAACGCGACCGTCCTCGTGACCATGGCCCGCACCGGAAGCCTGCTGGGGTGCGAAGGCGAATGGATCATGCCCGACCAGTCCATGTTCATCATCCTGCTGATGATCCTCACGCTTGTCACAGGCGTCGCCCTGATTATGTGGCTCGGCGAGCAGATCACCGAGCGAGGTGTCGGCAACGGCATGTCCATCCTCATCTTTGTGGCCATCGCAGCTAAGCTTCCCCGGCTCAATGCAGGAGATCTGGGCAGTTCAGGGCTGGCGAGTGTTCACCGTCGTCTGTGTGATCGGACTTCTCCTGGTGGCAGCCATCGTCTTCGTCGAGCAGTCCCAACGCCGAGTTCCCGTCCAGTACGCAAAGAAGCAGATGGGGCGCCGGACCGTCGGAGGCTCGTCCACCTACATCCCCATCAAGGTCAACATGGCGGGCGTCATCCCCGTGATCTTCTCCTCCTCGGTGCTGATGCTCCCCAGCGTGTGGATGCAGTTCAACCAGTAGGCGGCGGGCGAAGACGTCGGCCCCGTGTACGAGCTGGTGGCTCAGTACTTCGGAAGCGGTGACCACCCGCTGTACATGGCCGCATTCTTCTTGGCCACCGTCGGCTTCACATACTTCTACGTGTCGATCACGTTCAACCCCAACGAGGTGGCCGAGAACATGCGCAAGTACGGCGGCTTCATCCCCGGCGTGCGCGCTAAGCAAAGCCACCGAGTCGTACCTCGCATACGTCATCAGCCGAATCACGTTCCCCGGCGCGCTCTATCTCGGGTTCATCGCTCTGATCCCGCTGATCGCATTCGTGCTGATCGGGGCCGACCAGAACTTCCCGTTCGGCGGCACGTCCATTCTGATTATGGTCGGCGTCGGTCTGAACACCGTGAAGCAGATCAATGCACAGCTTGAGCAGCACAACTACGAAGGGCTTCTGCGATGACACGCATGCTGATCGTCGGACCACCCGGTGCTTAAGCAAGGGACTCAGTCCAAGAAGATCTCTGAGGAGCTCGGCATCGTCGCCATCTCCACAGGCGACATCTTCCGCGAGAACATCAAGGGAGGCACTGCGCTGGGCCAGGAGGCGCAGCGCTATGTCGAGGCCGGGAATCTCGTGCCCGACTCGCTGACCAACCGGCTGGTCGAAGACAGGCTTGCGTGGGAGGACGCGGCTGATGGCTTCCTGCTGGACGGCTACCCCGCAACCTCACTCAGGTCGAAGCGTTCGACGGGATCCTCGCCCGCCTCGGAGCCCGTCTCGACGTGGTCCTAGAGCTGGTGGCGGACAAGGAGGAGCTCGTCTCGCGACTGTCCAACCGCGCAGAGATGGAGGGGCGTCGGGACGACACCGAAGACGTCATCCGGCATCGTCTGGAGGTCTTCGAGTCGGAGACTGCCCCCATGATCGCGGAGTACTCCACGCGGGGCGTGCTGAGGCAGGTCGACGGCCTCGGAGGCGTCGACGAGGTCAACGCCCGCATCATGAAAGAGCTCCCTGAGCATGTTCAACCGGTCGCGCGTAGAGCTCAAGACGCCGGAGCAGCTCCGGCATATGGATGCTGCGGGCACCATCCTCTGCGAGGCACTCGATGCCACGATCGAGCACGCCGCGCCAGGGGTCACCACCGGAGAGCTCAACCGCGTCTTCGCCGACGTGGTCGCGTCTCACGGAGCGAAGCCGAACTTTCTCAACTACCACGGGTTCCCAGGCTGGATCTGCACCTCCGTCAACGAAGAGGTGGTGCACGGGATCCCTGGCGATCGTCTGCTCGAACAGGGTGACGTTCTCAAGGTGGACGGCGGGTGCATCGTCGAAGGCTGGCATTCGGACTCCGCCCGCACTGTCATTCTCGGCTCCGCCTCCCAAGGAACGGCAGACCCCGAGGACGAACGGCTCTCCCGGATCACCAGGGGCGCCCTCTGGGCTTAAGCATCGCGGCCTTCGCCGAGGCCAAGCACGTCGGCGAGGTGGGAGAGGCCGTCGAAGACTACGTCAGGTCGAACGGCGGCTCCGACCTGGGAATCCTGGAGGACTACGTAGGACACGGAATCGGCTCGGCCATGCATATGGCGCCCGACGTGTTCAACTACTCGACCGGCATGAAGGGCGCCCGGATCAGGCCGGGCATGGCTGTGGCCATCGAGCCCATGCTGGTCCGCGGAAGCATCGACACGAAGGTGCTGGACGACGACTGGACAGTCGTGACGACCGATCGGTCCCGCTCGAGCCAGTGGGAGCACTCCGTGTGCCGTCACGAGGACGGCGTATGGGTCCTCACCGCCCCGACGGCGGAGCCGCAGATCTGGCCCCGTACGGGGTCTCTCCAGCAGCCATCCGGTGACGCGCGCGGCCGAACTGGCGCGGCGGCCTTGACTCCGGTACGATCGTCTGTTGGTTGTCTCTGCGGTCATTCGCGCCCAGAGGCTCTGAAGCAGAAATCCAGATCCTTCCTTCCAATCACCTGTCGGGCCAGCGTGGCCGACAGGCCGGGCGGAGAAGGATCGCGACCGGTGTGGAGCGTATGGGGAAAAAGAAGGCGTCATCGAAGTAGAGGGCTCAGTCGTTGAGGCTCTGCCCAATGCCATGTTCCGAGTGAGACTGGAGAACGAGCACGTGGTGCTTGCGACCATCTCGGGCAAGATGCGCCAGCACTACATCCGTATCCTCCCTGAGGACAGGGTCGTCGTAGAGATGAGTCCCTATGACCTCAACCGCGGCCGCATCGTCTACCGCTACAAGTAAACCAAGACAGAGGTATAGCCATGAAGGTGAAGCCGAGCGTCAAGCCGATCTGCTCCGAATGCAAGCTGATCCGCCGCAAGGGCGTGGTCCGCGTGATCTGCAAGAACGCACGCCACAAGCAGCGCCAGGGCTGAGGCCCAGCGCACCACAGCTCAATACACAGAACAGCAGTGCGGCTCGCGAATGAGCTGGCGAGCACACCTCCGGTTGCCGAAGGCCGGAGACCCGCTGAGAGCCTCACCTCCGAGGCCGGGCCCCTGGGCCCCTGCGGGGAGCGCTGCTGAAGACCTTCGGACGAACTAAGGAGGACTGACCAGATGGCACGTCTGGCAGGAGTCGACATCCCCGATGCGAAGCGCTCGGTGATCGGACTCACCTACATCTACGGCGTGGGCCGAACCCGCGCCGCCGAGGCTCTCGAGGCCACCGGCATTGACCCCAACTCTCGCGTGAAGGACCTGACGGACGACCAGCTCGTCCAGCTGCGCGACTACATCGAAGCCAACTTCACCGTCGAAGGCGATCTGCGCCGTGAGGTCTCAGCAGACATCCGCCGCAAGGTTGAGATCGGCTCCTACGCGGGCATTCGCCACCGTCGCGGCCTGCCCGTCCGTGGTCAGAAGACAAAGACCAACGCGCGTACCCGCAAGGGCGCGAAGAAGACCGTCGCAGGCAAGAAGAAGTAGTTCAGCAGGAGAATCATGCCCCCAAGACTCGAGCCGCCGCGCGCGCCGCGCCGCCGCGCATCAAAGAACATCACCCAGGGTCAGGCTCACATCAAGTCGACCTTCAACAACACCATCGTCTCCATCACCGACTCCACCGGTGCTGTGGTCTCCTGGGCCTCGTCGGGCGAGGTGGGCTTCAAAGGCTCACGCAAGTCCACGCCCTTCGCCGCGCAGATGGCCGCCGAGCAGGCTGCCAAGCGGGCGCAGGAGCACGGAATGAAGAAGGTTGACGTCTTCGTCAAGGGCCCGGGATCCGGTCGCGAGACTGCGATCCGGTCGCTTCAGGCTGCAGGCCTTGAGGTCGGATCGATCTCCGACGTCACGCCTTCGGCCCACAACGGCTGCCGCCCCGAAGCGCCGTCGCGTCTGACGCTTCTTCGCTCCGCCACAGCATCGACGCGCCCAGCGACGTCGTGCGCAATACATGAAGTTCCCCGACGAAAACAGTGTGCGTCAAATAGCGGACGCACGCGGATAAGGAACCGCAAGTGCTCATTGCACAGCGCCCCACGCTGACAGAAGAAGTCGTCAACGAAACCCGCGCCCGCTTCACCATCGAGCCCCTCGAGCCCGGCTTCGGCTACACCCTCGGCAACTCGCTGCGCAGGACCCTCCTCTCCTCCATTCCGGGCGCCGCAGTCACCAGCGTCCGGATCGACGGCGTGCTGCACGAGTTCAGCACGATCTCGGGCGCGAAGGAGGACGTCACCGAGATGGTCCTCAACGTGAAGAAGCTCTCGGTGTCCTCGGAGCACGACGAGCCGGTCGTCGCCTACCTGCGCAAAGAGGGACCTGGTGCGGTCACCGCGGCAGACATCACCCCCGGCAGGAGTGGAGTTCCACAACCCAGATCTCCAGCTGCTGACGCTCAACGAGCACGGCAAGCTGGACCTGGAGCTGACCATCGAGCGTGGACGCGGCTACGTCTCCGCTGCGATGAACAAGCTCGAGGACTCAGAGATCGGCCGGATCCCCGTGGACTCCATCTACTCGCCCGTCGTGAAGGTCAGCTACAAGGTCGAAGCCACCCGTGTGGAGCAGCGCACCGACTTCGACAAGCTGACGATCGACGTCGAGACCAAGCCGTCGATGGACCCGCGCGACGCGCTGGCCTCGGCTTACTCCACACTCGTGGAGCTGTTCGGCCTGGCCAAGGAGCTGAACTTCTCGGCTGAGGGCATCGAGATCGGGCCTTCGCCCACCGACGCTGCCCTGGCTGCGGATATGGCTCTGCCGATTGAGGACCTGGAGCTCACCGTGCGCTCCTACAACTGCCTCAAGCGTGAGGGCATCCACACCATCGGTGAGCTCACGGCACGCTCCGAGGCCGACCTCATGGACATCCGCAACTTCGGTGCGAAGTCCATCGATGAGGTCAAGGAGAAGCTCGTGGAGTACAACCTCCAGCTGAAGGACTCGCCTGAGGGCTTCGATCCCACGGCCGCGCGTTTCGCCGCTGAAGAGGAAGAGTACGACGACGAGGATCCTCAGTTCTCCAACTGAGGCTCCGCACAGATTCGGCTCGCCTCGCAGGGTGAGCGTGTAACCAAGGAGTAGGACAATGCCAACCCCCACTAAGGGACCTCGTCTGGGCGGAGGCCCAGCGCACGAGAAGATCATGCTGGCCAACCTCTCGGCCCAGCTGTTCGAGAATCGCTCGATCACCACGACGGTGACCAAGGCCAAGCGCCTGCGCCCGTACGCTGAGCGTCTGATCACCCTCGCCAAGAAGGGCGACCTTGCTGCACGCCGCAAGGTGGTCGGCCAGATCAGCGCGAAGAACGCCACCAACCAGGGCATCGTGCACGAGCTGTTCACCGTCATTGCGCCGGCGATGGCTGAGCGCGAAGGCGGCTACACCCGCATCACCAAGATCGGCAACCGCAAGGGCGACAACGCCCCCATGGCTGTCATCGAGCTTGTGATGGAGCCCGTGAGCCCCAAGCAGCAGGTCGTCCGCGACGCAGAGGCCGCTGCGGCGTCCGCTGCTCCCGCTGAGGAAGAGGCTCCGCAGGAGCAGGCTGCTGACGAGGCAGTCCAGACGGAGGCGTCCGACGCCGCCGTTGCTGAGGCGCCCGCCGACACCGAGTCTGACGAAGCAGCAGCTGAGGCTGCCGCCGAGGAGACTCCGGAGGAGGACAAGTAAGTCCCCGTCCCTCATCAGAAATGCCCCGAGCCCTTAGGGCCGGGGGCATTTCTGTATCGTTCTCAGTATGCCCCGACTGCGCCTGGACCTCGCCTACGACGGCAACGCGTACCACGGGTGGGCCGCCCAACCCGGCCTTCCCACCGTCGAAGGAGCACTGCGGGAGGCGCTTGCCACCGTCGTCCGACGGCCAGTCCCAGTGACCGTCGCAGGACGGACGGATGCCGGGGTGCACGCCCGCGGACAGGTGGTGCACCTGGATCTGAGCGAGGAGGAGTTCGAGGCGCTCGGCCGCGGACGGGACATCAGCCCCGTCGACGCTATGCACCGACGACTGTCGGGGGTTCTGGGCCGTGAGGATGGGGCACTGGTGCTCCATGCGGTGCGTGAGGCGCCGGCAGACTTCGACGCGCGCTTCTCCGCTCTCAGCCGCACCTACTCCTACCGCATGGCAGACCAGCAGATCCGATGGGACCCCTCAGCCGCCGGAGCACGGCCTGGGTGCGCAGCGCACTCGATGAGACGCTGATGGACCTCGAGGCGATGAGCGTCCTGGGACTCCACAACTTCGGCAGCTTCTGCAAGCCGAGGGACCGCAGCACCACAGTCCGGGAGCTTCAGGAATTTAGGATCCGAAGGGGAGAGGACGGGGTGCTGAGCGTGCGCATCACAGCCGATGCCTTCTGCCACCACATGGTCCGGGCACTCGTCGGCGCCTGCATCGAGGTGGGGAGGGTCGACGAGAGCCTGGGTGGCTGACAGCCAGGCTGGGCCGGGCGTCCTGGGATCAGGACGTGCGCCTCGCCCCGCCTCACGGGCTCGTGCTCGACTCGGTTCAGTATCCCCAGGACGCTCACCTGAGGGCGCGGGCTCGTCAGACGCGGGCCCTGCGAGAGGCCTCGTGAGACCTGCATCACCACGTGCGGGGAATGCGAGGACCTGGGCCGATGAGCCTGCAGGCAAATATGTTGCATAGCGCGATATATGTGGGCAGAATCGACGCGGTTTTGCCCGACACGACGGAAATGAGTCAACGATGACCACCAACACAGATGGCCCTGAGGCGTCGCTCGGCGGCGCCGTCGCATGGGTTGTCTTAGTCGCTGCATTCGGCGGCTTCCTCTTCGGATTCGACACCGCTGTCATCAACGGCGCCGTAGGGCCGATCGCTGAGGAGTTCGACCTCAACCCGTTCATGCAGGGCTTCAGCGTCTCCAGCGCGCTGCTCGGCTGTGTGCTCGGCGCCTTCGCCGGAGGGACGATCTCCGACCGTGTGGGACGCCAGAAGGCGATGCTCATCGCCGCCTCGCTGTTCTTCGTCTCAGCGATCGGAACCGCCCTGGTCTTCAGCGTCTACGACCTCATTCTGTGGCGCGTGGTCGGCGGCATCGGCGTCGGCATGGCGTCCGTCATCGCCCCGGCCTACATCGCCGAAGTCTCACCCGCCAACTGGCGCGGCCGACTCGGCTCGCTCTTCCAGCTGGCCATCGTGACCGGCATCTTCATGGCCGCCTTCTCCAACTGGATCTTCGCCGAGGCTGCCGGAGGGGCCTCGAGCGAGCTCTGGTTCGGACTGGATGCGTGGCGATGGATGTTCCTGTCGGAGGCTGCCCCCGCCCTCATCTACGGGCTTCTTGCCCTCTCCGTTCCGGAGTCGCCTCGGTACTTGGTCTCTCGCGGCCGCGACAAGGAGGCTGCGAAGGTCCTGGAGGACGTCGTCGGCATCCGAGGGCAGAGCTACGTGGCCAACAAGATCACCGAAATCCGCGAGACGATCAACCTCGAAGCTCGCCAGAAGCTCAAGGACCTCTTCGTCGGCGGTAAGCTGATGCCCATTGTCTGGGTCGGCATCGGGCTGGCAGTCTTCCAGCAGTTCGTCGGCATCAATGTCATCTTCTACTACTCCACGACGCTCTGGCAGGCCGTGGGCATCGAAGAGGACCAGGCGATGCTGGTGCAGGTGATCACCACCAGCCTCAACATCCTTGCCACGATCATCGGCATCCTCATCGTCGACAAGGTGGGCCGCCGCATTCCGCTGGCCATCGGCTCCGCCGTCATGGCCGTCGGCTTGGGCATGATGGCCATCTCCTTCTCCTTCGCAGAGGTCGTCGGAGACGCGGGTGAGGACGGCGGCGTCATGCTGCCAGAGCCGTGGAATATCATCGCGCTGATCTCGGCGAATGTCTTCGTCGTAGGCTTCGGTGCGACGTGGGGCCCGTTCATGTGGCTGATGCTGGGCGAGATGTTCCCCAACCGAGTGCGAGCGGTGGCGCTCGGTGTGGCGTCCGCCTTCAACTGGGGCTCCAACTTCCTGGTGTCCTCGCTCTTCCCTCCATGGCCGAGCTCTCGCTGGTCTTCGCCTACGGCTTCTACGCGATCAGTGCGCTCGTCTCGCTGTTCTTCGTGCTGAAGTTCGTCCCCGAGACCAAGAACCGGGAGATCGAAGACATGCGCGAGGGCGCCTACTCCAAGGCCTGAGCCAGAGCGTCGACGAACCCGGGAAGTCCCTGCCGCGCTGAAGGATGCGCTGCAGGGACTTCCTGTCTCCGAAGACCTCCACCAGCTGCTCGAAGATGGTCTGAAACGCATCCCGCTCGGCTTCGCTGAATGCCACCAGGGCCACGGCCTGAATCCGCTGGTCGCCCCACGGCAGCCCGCCCTCCGCGATCCCGAAGGAGATCGCCGTCCTCGTGGAGGTCATATCCATGGCATGAGGAACGGCGAATGAGTCGGTGAACGCTGTTGAGGACATCTGTTCGCGAGCAACGGAGGCATCGACGTAGGAGGCGTCGATGATGCCGCGCTCCACCAGAGGCTCGCCGAGCATTCGGATGGCCTCCTCCTCGGTGGAGGCCTCCAACGGTCGGAAGAACGCGTCGGGGCTGAAATACCGCCGCAGCTTGGTGCGCAGCTCGGCCAGACGCCGCGTGCGCCGAACACGGGCCACCGCCGCCGCCACCCGCTCCACATCGTTCTGCGTGAGGAACGGCGCCAGCGTGACAGTTCTCTCATTCGGCGACGGAGGCGGGACGGTGCTCAGGATGAGGTCCGTGTCGAAGGAGCTCCAGTCCGGATCGATGCCAGTCTCCACACTGACCACATCGACGGAGGAGCCCAGCGTCTCGTCGATTCTGGATCGGAGCAGCTCGTTCAGGTCGTAGTATCCGGGGCTGACGATCGTTGCGGTGATCGTCGTCTCGGCACGGCGCTCAGCCTCCAGCCGTCCTCCCACATGCATGGCGAGGTAGCCGATCTCGTCATCAGGCAGGTGAAAGTCGAGACTCTCTGAGATGTCCGACGCGAGGGCGACGGCAATCTCGAAGACCATGGGGTACGAAGCCTTCAGAGACTGGGTCATCGGATTCCGGGACCAGGCCTGCTGCTGCGCCCGCAGCCGCAGATTCTGCACGTGCAGGGAGAGCCGCCGGGTGAATGCCGGATCTTCGAGGTCGACCATGTAGCAGCGGGACACGCGGCCCACCGCGGCGGAGACGACCTCCTCCACGTGCGGATCTGCGCGGACCGTCTCCGATCCTGCCGGCGCCACGACGCGCGTCAGCGTCAGCGAGGCCAGATGTTCGAGGTCGCTGGGGCCGAGGTCGCTCGAGAGATGCTCAGAGCACAGGTCACGCAGGAGGTCCACCACCCGGCTCATGTCTTCTCGCCCCTCGAAGGAGTCCCCGGGCTCCGCATCTGCTGGTGCTGACGGCTCGAGCGGGCGTCCCTGGGCCGCGCGGTCTGAGGCGATCGCCGCGTGGAGGGCTGCGTCGGCGCAGGCGAACTCGTTGACGTAGTAGCCCATGTCTCTGAGCCGCGCACCGAGGGCGCGGCTCAGCGGGCCCAAGGCAGTGGCGTCGATGCTCCGCAGCGCTGCCGCTCGCCGCATCGAGCTCACATCGAAGCCTTCCTGGTCCATCTCTTCATGGACCAGTGACGAGATCAGCCGCCGCTGGGCCGCCTCGCTCCCGGAGAGGACGGCGCGGGGTCCTACCCGCTCCAGGCGCAGATCCCGGCCGAGCACCAGAGCGCGTACTCGCTGCAGGTCTGCCTCGATGGTCGCTTCGCTCAGATGCAGGCGCGCAGCGGTGCGCGTCAGGTCGACGCCGGAGGGCGCATCCAGCAGTGCGCTGATGAGGGCGCGAGCCCGAGCGTCGGGCGACGCCTCAGACCGTTCAGGACGCAGGCGGCTGAGGGTGGGGGCGTCAGCTCGGTAGCCGTCGGGCCCGGATTCCACCGCGGGAGCCGCAGACTCATCCTCCGGGACCGTCTCGGAGGAGATGTGCGCTGCGGAGGCGCGTGAGTTGATCTGGGAGATGTAGCTGCGGACGCTGCGCGGAGTGACCCCGAGCGCGTCGGCGAGGTATGCGGCGGTGAGCCATCCCTCCTCCTTCAGAAGCAGAGAGATCAGCTGATCCTGCCGGCGGGTGCTCACGCCTGCATCTTCCCACAGACGTTTCAGCGGACTTTCCGCATGGGCGGAAAAAGCATGCCCCGTCACCCTATAGAGATGTGTGCTGCATCACGGGAGAATGGAGGCTCAGAGCAATGGACGAAGCGAGCAGGACGAGCAGCAGAAGGCAGATCAATGAAGATCCTGGTGGTGTGCGGCGCAGGCGCGTCCAGCACGTTCATCGCGCAGCGCCTCAATCGTGCCCTGGAGCACGAAGGGCTGGCGCACACGGCGAAGCCAGGAGCCCAGTCTTCACTGCTGTTCGAGCTGGAGCTCGCCGACGCCGTGCTCCTCGGACCGCATCTGGCAGACCTCGCAGAGGATGTCCGCGGTCTCTCCGAGCCTCGGAGCGTGCCTGTGGGCGTGCTGCCGGACAGCATCGGCTCAGACCTCGACGGCAGTGCGGCCCTGTCCGTGCTGCGTGAGCTCATCAGCGGGGCGGACGATCCCTCCGCTCGACCCAGATGAGATCCCACCTCCTACGAAAGGCCCTTCAGATGTCCGCATCGCGCACCGTCACCGTCGCCTCCTCCAACGGCCTCCACGCCCGGTAAGCGAAGATGTTCGTCTCCGCAGCGCAGGAGACCGGCATCCCTGTGACCATCACCAAAGGTGAGAAGACCGTCAACGCGGCGAGCATTCTCACCGTCCTCTCCCTCGGAGTGGAGAAGGGCGACGAGGTGGTCCTCACCGCTGAGGGCGAGGGTGCCGAAGAGGCACTGGACACCCTCGAGCAGCTGCTCGTCACCGACCACGACGAGGCCTGATCATGACCCCCGCGGGATCCAGCGCCGGACTTCTGATCGGCACGGGCATCGGGCAGGGCATCGCCCGGGGCCCGGTGGCACGCATGTCCCTCCGCCTAGCCGCCCCTGTGGCCGAGAGGTCCTCCTCGCCCCCGAGGAGGAGACGGCCAGAGTCGCTGAGGCCATCAGGGTCGTCGCCGCCGACTTGGCCGCCCGCGGCGAGCAGGCCGGAGGAGAGGCGCAGGAGGTCCTCGAAGCCCAGGCCATGATGGCCCAGGACCCGTCCTCGCCGAGGCCGTGGAGGCCAAGGCGGCCGAAGGGTACCGCGCCGAGTGGGCCGTCCACAGCGCGTTCGAGGAGTTCGCCGAGATGCTCAAGGGCCTCGGCGGCTACCTGGGGAGCGAGCAGCGGATCTCAACGACGTCTCACAGCGGGTCATCGCCCACCTGCGCGGGCTTCCCGCACCGGGGTCCCGGATCCTGGGCATCCCTTCGTGCTGGTGGCCCGAGACCTTGCGCTAAGCCGACACTGCGCTGCTGGATCTCGACAAGGTCCTTGCGCTCGTCACAGTGGAGGGCGGCCCCACATCTCACACCGCCATCCTCGCTCGCAGCGCCGGCATCACCGCCGTGGTCGGCGCGCGCGGCGCCGCGGCTCTCGCGGAGGGACAGGAGGTCATCGTCGACGCCGCCTCCTCGCAGGTCATCGCGGACCCCGGCCCCGAGCAGCTGGCCGAGGCGGAGCGCCGCATCGAACAGCGCTCTGCGGTGCAGGCTGCGCCCGTCACTCCCGGAACGCTCGCCGACGGCACACCGGTGCCGCTGCTGGCCAACCTCGGAAGCCCCGACGGCGCACAGCACGCGGTGGAGCTGGGAGCCGAAGGCGTGGGCCTGTTCCGCACCGAGTTCCTCTTCCTCTCCTCCGATCGGGCGCCCTCCGTCGAGGACCAGACTGCGGCGTACACCGAGCTGCTGAAGGCGTTCCCCGGCAAGAAGGTGGTCGTCCGCGTGCTCGACGCCAGCGCCGATAAGCCCCTGCCGTTCCTCACCAACGACGAGGAGGAGAACCCGGCTCTCGGCCTGCGCGGCATTCGTGCCCTGCTGGCGAAGCAGGAGATCCTGGAGGATCAGCTGACTGCCCTCGCTCGTGCTGAGGCAGCCGCTGAGGCCGACGTCTGGGTGATGGCACCGATGGTCTCCACCGTGGAGGAGGCGGAGCAGTTCACCGAGCTGGCGTCCGCCCACGGCCTGAAGACCTCCGGCGTGATGGTGGAGGTGCCCTCCTCAGCCCTGCTGGCTGAGCCGATTCTGCAGCGCACGGGCTTCGCCTCCATCGGCACCAATGACCTCACCCAGTACGCCATGGCTGCGGACCGTCTCCTGGGGTCTGTGGCGTCCCTGCAGGACCCGTGGCACCCGGCTGTGCTGCGTCTGATCCGTGAGGTCGGCGCGGCCGGGCAGGTCACCTCAAAGCCCGTGGGCGTCTGCGGCGAGGCCGCCGCGGACCCGCTGCTCGCCGTCGTCCTGGTGGGACTGGGCGCCACCACTCTCTCCATGGCGCCTGCGGCTCTGGCCGAGGTGCGCTACGAACTGTCCCAGCACACTGCTGACTCCGCCCGCGCAGCCGCTGCGGCTGCGCTGGGCGCCACCAGCGCCGCTGCGGCCCGCGAGGCCGCACGCGAGGCGCTGGCCACACAGCACGCTCAATAACCGCACACGCAGAACAACACGAGAGGGCACGCGATGTCGACGACGTCAGCTGCCGCAGAGCAAGAGACCCAGAAGCAGCCCGGCGCGCTCCGGGTCGGCGTCCAGAAGGTCGGCTCCTTCATGTCCGGGATGATCATGCCTATCATTCCGGCACTCATCGCCTGGGGTTTGGTGACTGCCTTCTTCATCGACGTGGGATGGACGCCGAACGAGGCTCTTGCATCCATCGTCGGGCCGATGATCCATTACCTGCTCCCGATTCTGATTGCCGTCCAGGGCGGGAAGATGGTGTACGACATGCGAGGGCGGTCGTCGGCGCTGTTGCTACCTTCGGTGTCATCGCTGGCTCGGATTGGCTCATACACCTGCTCAACGAAGAGTTGGCTGCTGGTCAGGACCCCTTGGATGAGATCCACATGTTTATCGGCGCCATGATCATGGGGCCGCTTGCCGCCTGGGTGATGAAGCAGCTCGACAGGCTCTGGGAAGGCAAGGTCAGGGTAGCTTCGAGATGTTGGTCAACATGTTCTCGGCCTAAGCATCACCGGATTCGGCATGGCAATCGCCGGGTTCTACCTCCTGGCACCTGTCATCAACGGTCTGATGAGCGTGCTGGAATCCATGGTGAGCTGGCTGATCGACAACGGCCTTCTTCCGGTGGCTTCGTTGGTCATCGAGCCCGCCAAAGTCTTCTTCCTGAACAACGCG
This sequence comes from Nesterenkonia pannonica, assembly GCF_019575955.1. Lineage (GTDB taxonomy): Bacteria > Actinomycetota > Actinomycetes > Actinomycetales > Micrococcaceae > Nesterenkonia > Nesterenkonia pannonica. Next base: position 2,512,627 of record NZ_CP080575.1, on the reverse strand, counting down.
ATCAACCATGGTGTGCTGACGCCCTTAGGCAGCGCCGAGGCGGCACGTGAGGGCAGCTCGGTTCTCTTCCTGCTGGAAGCAAACCCGGGTCCGGGTCTCGGTGTGCTCCTGGCGTTCACTGTCTTCGGGGTCGGTGCGGCGCGGGCAACTGCCCCCGGCGCGCTCATCATTCACTTCTTCGGCGGCATCCACGAGGTCTACTTCCCTACGTGCTGATGAAGCCTGCTCTTCTGCTGGCGGTGGTTGCTGGCGGAGCGACAGGAGTGGGCACAAATGTGCTGTTCGACACGGGTCTTGTCGGCCCTGCGGCGCCAGGGTCCATCTTTGCTGTCCTCGGGATGACGGCGCAGGGCAGTCATATCGGCGTCGTTCTTTCCGTAGTGCTCTCCGCTTCCGTGTCGTTTGCAGTTGCTGCAATGATTCTGCTGGCAAGCCGTCGGCGGGACCTCGAAGGAGACGATGAGTTCACCTCTGCCATCGCCAGAACGGAGACGGCTAAGGGCAAGAAGTCTGAGCACCTGAGCGGCCTCGCCGCTTACTCAGGAAGTGTCCCCGCGGCTGCCTCCGCGAAGATACAGACCATCTACTTCGCCTGCGACGCCGGTATGGGCTCCTCCGCGATGGGTGCTTCCGTCCTCCGAAAGAAGATCAAAGAGGCCAGCATCGTCGGTGTGTCCGTCTCCAATAAGGCGGTGGCGAACCTTCCGGGCGATGCCGACCTCGTCATCACCCAGCAGCAGCTGACCGACCGTGCCCGAGGCCAGGAGCCCGAGGCCATCCACGTGTCCGTAGACAACTTCATGAACGCTCCTGAGTACGACGAAGTGGTGGAGCTGGTGAGGAGCAGCCGCGAGGGCGAAGCAACCACCACTGCAGGAGCGGCAGCACCCGGAGCCGCTGAGGAGGGTGACGGCGGCGTGGTGACCGAGTCAGCAGTCCTGACACCGGCACGCGTCACCATCGTCTCCGGCTCGGCAACTCAGGAGCAGGCCCTCGAGCAGGCCAGCGAGATCCTCGTCTCCGCAGGCGCGGTGACCGGCGACTACCTGCAGGCCATGCGCGACCGCGAAGCCACCGTCTCCACCTTCATGGGCAACGAGCTTGCCATTCCGCACGGAACCAACGATGCCAAGGATGCGGTCAAAGCATCCGCCCTGTCCGTCACCCGGTATGACGGCGGTGTGGACTGGTTCGGAGACCACGTCACCTTCGTCATCGGCATCGCCGGGGTGGGTGACGAGCACCTGCAGATCCTCTCCCGGATCGCAGAGCTCTTCTCCGATGAGTCACAGGTTCAGGCGCTGAAGGCGGCAGCCACTGAAGAGGAGATCTTCCGGATGCTGCAGGCCGTCAACCAGTGATGCCCCGCACCCGAGGAGAGGACCGCAGCATGAAGGCAGTTCATTTCGGCGCTGGCAACATCGGCCGAGGATTCGTGGGGCTCCTGCTCCACGAGGGCGGCTACGAGGTTGTCTTCTCCGACGTCGCGGCCGCTCTGGTCGAGACCTTGGCCGACTCCGACTCCTACACGGTGCGTGAGGTCGGCGTCGGCGGCCAGGACAGGACGGTCACCGGCTTCCGGGCCATCAGCTCCGCGGAGGACCCCGACGCGGTGGCCGCTGAGATCGCCGAGGCGGACGTCGTCACCACCGCAGTGGGCCCAAGCATCCTGAAGTTCATTGCGCCGCACATTCTCGCCGGACTGCGGGTGCGTGCGGCCGATGCCGACCCGCTGCAGGTCATGGCCTGCGAGAACGCGATCGGCGGCACCGACACGCTCCGCGGACACCTCGTGGAGCTCGCGGCGATGAATGGGACGGGCTGGGCGCGAAGGCAGTCTTCGCGAACACAGCAGTGGATCGCATCGTCCCCGGACAGCCCGCCGACGGAGGCATCGACGTCACCGTCGAGCCGTTCTACGAATGGGCCATCGAAAGTGCACCCTTCGGCGACCGGCTGCCCACCATCCCGGGCGCGCATTTCGTGGAGGATCTGGGCCCATACATCGAGCGGAAGCTCTTTACGGTCAACACCGGGCACGCGACGGCCGCGTACCTGGGCCGACGGGCAGGCCACAGCATGATCGCGGAGGCCCTCGCGGACACGGACGTCGCCTCAGGGGTCGCTGCGGCTCTGGAGGAGACCTCCGCGCTGCTGAGCGCCAAGCACGGCTTCACCGCCGAGGAGATGACCGAATACCGGACCACCATTCTGGAGCGCTTCCGCAATCCTGCACTGCCGGACACCGTCGATCGTGTCGGCCGCCAGCCGCTCCGCAAACTGTCGCGCCACGAGCGCCTCATCGGCCCTGCTGGGAGGCCGCCGAACGCGGCCTCAGTGTGGACGGCCTGCTGAACGCCGTGGGGCTGCCCTGGAATTCACCGGAGATGAGGAAGCGGCCCGGCTGCACCAGCTGCTGGAGCGCATGCGCGCAGGAGATGTCTCCGCGGAGGCCGTCACCGCAGAGATCACCGGGCTGGACCCCTGCACCCCCTGTTCGACCGGGTCCGGGACGTCGTCGCCTCCCGCGTCTGAGCTCGGTCCGCCCAAGACACGTGGCGCCCCGCTCTCTGTCAGAGCGGGGCGCCACGTGTCCTTCGCCGGCAGATCAGGCTGCAGCCAGCTGCATCTCCGGCGTCTCAGCCTCGGCCGGTGCGCGGCGGGCCCACCGCTTCAGGGCGATCACACTGAGTGCGGTGACCGCGGCGCCGCAGACCACGGCAATGAGGAACAGCGGGAAGCTCTCCACGGCGAAGGGCACGAAGACACCGCCGTGGGGAGCGAACGAGGTGACTCCGAAGGCCATCGTCAGTGCACCGGTGGTCGCTCCGCCCAGCATCGAGGCAGGAAGCACGCGCAGCGGGTCCGCTGCGGCGAAGGGGATAGCGCCCTCGGAGATGAACGCGGCGCCCAGGAGCACGGCCGTCTTGCCGTTCTCCTGCTCCGCTCGAGTGAACAGTCTGCGGTCCAGGAACGTCGCGAGGGCCATGCCCAGCGGCGGCACCATTCCGGCAGCCATCACAGTCGCCATAATCATCAGCGGAGCATCGGCACCGGCGGCGACCGCCCCGACAGGCTTGGCGACGGCGAAGGAGTAGGCAACCTTGTTGACCGGTCCGCCGAGATCCACACACATCATCAGCCCGAGGATCAGTCCCAGCACGACGGCGGCGGAGCCGGTCATGCCTTCCAACCACGCCTCGAGTGCCCCGGTCAGCTCCGCAATGGGGCCGCCGAGGAAGAGAACCATGGAGCCTGCGGCCACAATGGTGGCCAGCAGCGGGATGATCACGACGGGCATGAGGTAGGCAAGCCAGCGGGGAACGTCCAGCTGCCGGAACCCTGCGGCGACCGCGTAACGAGCACACCGCCGACGATGCCGCCGATGAAGTAAGCGTCCATGCTCAGTGCGACTGCGCCTACCGTGAAGCCGGGAGCGATGCCGGGCCTGTCGGCCATGCCGTAGGCGATGTAGCTTACCAGTGCAGGCACCAGGAAGTTCATGGCGGCCCCTCCGATGACGAAGAACACGGCTCCCAGGTACCCGCCCAGGGCGCCGAAGCCGTGGAAGGGATCAGGCAGCTCAGCCTCAGAGGGAGGTTCCAGAGGGTGCTGCCGAAGGCAATGTCCTCTGCCGTGTCGGTGATGTTGTATCCGCCCAGCAGGAATCCCAGAGCAATGAGCAGTCCGTAAGCGGCGACGAAGGGGATCATGTAGCTCACGCCGGTCATGAGGACGCGCTGAGTCTTTCGCCCGAAGCTCTCCGGCTTCTCGTCCGCGGCGTGCGGGGCGGCGGCGTCGTCCGGGTCGACCGTCTGGGCCTGCGGGTCGTCGGCGGCAGCAAGGGCTTCGCGCAGCAGCGACTCCGGTTCGTTGATGCCGCGCCGCACGCGAGCGGCCACCACCGGCTTGCCTGCGAACCGCTGCTTGTCGCGGATGTCGACGTCGGCTGCGAAGATCACGGCCGAGGCTTCGGCGATGGCGCTGCGCTCCAGGGAGTGGAGCCCGAGGAGCCCTGCGTCTCCACCTGCAGCGCGATGCCGAGCCGTTCGGCGGCCTGCTTGAGCGCATCGGCGGCCATGTACGTGTGGGCAATCCCGGTGGGGCATGCCGTCACAGCAACCACGCTCTGCGAAGCGCCGGCGGAATGGGCAGGAGCTGGTGTAGGCTGCTCTGCCTGCTGGCGGGTGCGGCCTCCCAGAGCCGAATCGAGCAGCTCGACCGCGTGGTCGGGACTCTGCGCTGAGCGCAGCGAGGCGACGAAGGCGTCGTCCATCAGCGACGTGGCGAGAGTCGAGAGGATCTTCAGGTGCTCCTGGCCCGCGCTCTCAGGGACGGTGATGAAGAAGACGAGGTCCGACGGCTCGTCCGGATCGAACGCGACAGGCTGCGGCAGGCGGGCGAAGGCTACCGTGGGCTCGCTGACCGCAGCTGTCCGGCAGTGGGGTATGGCAAAGCCGCCGGGCATTCCCGTGGAGGACTGCTCCTCCCGTGCCCAGGCGGCGTCGAAGACCGCATCGGCGCTTTCGGCGCGGTTACCGCAGCGAGCCGTTCGGCCAGGGCTCGGATGACGGCGCGCGGCTCGTCCTCCGTGAGCTCATCCAGGCTGACCAGGTCAGAGGCAGTGATGGACATGGCGATTTCCTTACTTCGTGGGAGTGATGTGTTCGACGACGATGTCGAGGATTCTGAGGTCATGGGGGCGAGGCATCGTGGACCCGGGAAGGAGGCGGCCGCCCGGCCCTGCGCGGCGGCGCGCAGGAGGCGCTCCTCTGCCGTCCCGCCCCGATGGGCGGCCAGCAGGTATCCGGCCAGGGAGGCGTCGTTTACTCCGACGGTGCTGCGCACCACCAGGGGAGGACCTGACGCGGCGAGGACCGGGGCACTCGAACCCTCCTCCGGGATGAGGACGGCGCCGTGCGGACCGAGGGTCACCAGCGCAGACCGGACGCCGCGCGTCTGGAGGCGGCGAACCAGCTCGACGGCCAAGCCTCGGTCACCCTCCAGCTCGGACGCGTGCACGGCGGGTGTGGCTTCGGGGCCGATCAGGGCGCGGTGGAGCTCGAGGAGCTCCTCAGCGTTGGGCTTGATGAGGTCCGGTAAGCGGCGGCGGCGTGCGCCAGCGCGGGGCCCGAGGCGTCGACGGCGATGGCGTGCGGTGCCTCATGCGCTGCGCTGCGGAGCCGGGAGATGACATCTGCATAGAAGGTCTCAGGCACGCCTGGCGGCAGTGAGCCTGCCAGGGCTGTCCAGGAGGCGGTCCCTGCACGCCGGATCACCGCCTGGGCCAGCGCCTCCACCTGATCCTGGACGAGCGCGGGGCCGGGTTCGTTGATCTTGGTGGTGGTGCCTAGCCGGGTCGGTGATGGTGATGTTGGTGCGCAGAGCCGCGCCGATGGGCAGCGCCTCGTGGCGAACTTCGAGCTCTTCGAGGGCAAGAAGAACGGGATCGCCGGGATCCCCGGGCAGCAGCGCGAGGGAAGACTCATGCGGCTGCGGCAAGGGCACGAGTGATGTTGACGCCCTTGCCCCGGGTTCGGAGTGCTGCGCGGCGGCGCGCTGGACCTGTCCGACGGCCAGAGGGGCGGGCAGCTCCACTGTCCTGTCCAGGCTGGGATTAGGAGTGACGGTGAGGATCACGGGGCCACCACCACAGACACTTCTGCCTCGCTGAGCGCCTCAGCGAGAAGGGTAACGGAGGGGCGTCGGTGATCAGCACATCGATGTCGTCCAGCTGCGCGAACTGCACCAGGGAGCTCCGGCCGAGCTTCGAGGAGTCGGCGAGCACCACCCGCTGACGCCCAGCGGCGAGCAGCTCAGTCTTCACCGCGGCTTCCTGGGTGTCGGGCGTGCTGAGGCCGAATCCGGCGTCCACGCCGTTGGTGCCGAGGAAGACGACGTCGGCACGCCGCCTGCGCAGGGCCGCAGTGGTCTGCACACCGACTGCGGCTCCGGTGATGCCGCGCACGCTGCCGCCGAGCATCTCGACGTCGACGTCCGCGGATGAGCTGAGCATGAGTGCGATCGGGACGGCGTTGGTGATCAGGCAGCGACGCTGCTCGGAGTCCGATGCGCTCTTCTCCAGCGGATCTGTCAGAAGGGCCGCCAGGGCCTCGGTGGTGGTGCCGGCATCGATGAGCATGGAGCCTCCGTCCGACGGGGAAGATAGGACATTGCCGCACGGGCGATGCGGCGCTTCTGCTCGGCGTCGTCCGGCCTGCCGGGCCTGGAGCGGCTCTTCGGTGCGGGATGCGGAGGCCGCAGGCACGGCGCCTCCATGAATACGACGCAGCGCTCCCTCCTGCTCCAGCTGGTCGAGGTCGCGGCGGATCGTCTCTCTCGTCACGGCGAAGGTGTCGGCCAGCTGCTGGACGCTGACGCTTCCGTCCTGGAGCAGAAGCGTGCGAACGCGGCTGTGGCGCTCGGCGGCGAGCAGCGGCATACGGTCTCCTTCAGAAGCAGCAGATGTGATGTGCGCCATATTAATGTGCGTTATGCCACACGATATCTGCGTAAATCTTTGTTTGCAACGGGGTCGTCTGCATGTGCCCACTGGACCGCCCCGCGGTGCAGGCCGGGCGGGGATCCGGTACAGTAGAGAGCTGTTGTGCGTGTCCACCCTGCCTGGATTCGTGTCGAGGCGGCTCAGTTGCATGGCCATCCAGCCTCCGCGAGACGGGACGGGGACCTACGGGCCCGGCATAATTCCAGCCCTCACCTGGAAAGCCGGAACTGCACCGACACATCAGGGGCGCTTCGGCGCCCCGGACCTGAAGAGTGAACAGGCGCCTGCCCTGCTGTGTATCTCACACACGGGCGGAAGCGGGAGCCTGACCGTAGAACAACCGACCGTAAAGGCATGAACATCGTGCGTACGTACACCCCCAAGCAAGGCGACGCGGACCCTCAGTGGCACGTCATCGACGCCACCGACGTCGTCCTGGGACGGCTGGCCACTCACGCCGCCGGCCTGCTGCGCGGCAAGCACAAGCCGACTTTCGCGCCGCACCAGGACATGGGCGACTTCGTCATCATCATCAACGCTGACAAGGTCGCCGTCACCGGCGACAAGGCGGCCAAGAAGCGCTACTGGCGCCACTCCGGCTTCCCCGGCGGCATTCGGTCGATGACCTTCCAGGAAATGATCGACCGCTTCCCCACCCGGGCCGTGGAGATTGCCGTCAAAGGCATGCTTCCCCACAACAAGCTCGGCAGCGCACAGCTGAAGAAGCTGCGCGTCTATGCAGGCAGTGAGCACCCGCACACTGCACAGCAGCCCAAGCCATTTGAAATCACCCAGGTCGCTCAGTAGTCCTGGCCACCAGAAACTTAGAATTTTAGGAGAAACGTGGCTCAGAACACTGAAGAGCTCACCACCGAAACCGAGGAGCTCTCAAGCTTCACCTCGGAGTCGACGCAGACAGAGACCTCAGAGCCCGCCGCCGAGCGAGCACCCCTGACCGTCTCCGGCGCCGCTATCGGTCGCCGCAAACAGGCTCGCGCACGCGTCCGCATCGTCCCCGGCTCAGGCAAATGGTCCATCAACGGCCGCAGCCTGGAGGACTACTTCCCCAACAAGCTGCACCAGCAGGAAGTGAATGACCCCTTCACATTGCTGGGCCTGAGCAGCGCCTACGACGTGGTCGCCCTGATCGACGGAGGCGGCCCCTCCGGCCAGGCCGGTGCGCTGCGCCTGGGCATTTCCCGTGCCCTCAACGGCATCGACCGCGACCACAATCGCCCTGCCCTGAAGAAGGTGGCTTCCTCACACGGGACGCCCGTGCCGTGGAGCGCAAGAAGGCCTCAAGAAGGCCCGCAAGGCACCGCAGTACTCGAAGCGCTGACCCCAGCGCTCTGAAGAAAACCCCATGGCTCTGCCTGCGGGGTTTTCTGGTGCTCGGCCTATTAGACTCATCATCGATATGACAAGACTCTTTGGAACCGATGGGGTTCGCGGGGTGGCTAATGAGCTGCTGACCGCGGATCTGGCTTTGCGTTTGTCTCAGTCGGCTGCGGTGGTCCTCGGCGGTGAGGGCCGTGGTGATGGGCGCCGTCCGGTGGGGGTGGTGGCTCGTGATCCTCGGGTTTCGGGAGTTCCTCTCGGCTGCGGTGCAGGCGGGTCTGGCCTCCACGGGGTCGATGTCTTTGATGCGGGGGTGCTGCCGACTCCTGCGGCGGCGTTTTTGGTCGGAGATATTGACGCTGATTTCGGGGTGATGATCAGCGCGTCGCATAACCCGGCGGCGGATAACGGGATCAAGTTCCTCGGCGCGGGCGGCCATAAGCTTGATGATGCGTTGGAGGACGCGATCGAGGCTCAGATGGGTGTGGATGCTCCTGCCCCGGTGGGCGCTGATGTGGGCAGGGTTCAGCGCTTCGCTGACGCGGAGGACCGGTATGTGGTCCACCTGCTGGCCTCCCTGGGCGGGATCTCGCTGGAAGGGGTGAAGGTGGTGCTGGACTGTGCCCATGGTGCCGCGTCCGGGTGCTCTCCGGAGGCCTTCGCTGCTGCGGGGGCTGAGGTGATCGTCATCGGCGCTGACCCGGATGGGCTGAACATCAATGCTGGCTATGGGTCCACGCATCTGCAGAACCTGCAGCAGGCGGTGCTGGCCCACGGCGCGGATTTGGGGTGGCCCATGATGGGGACGCGGACCGGTGCCTGGCGGTGGATCACTGCGGCGATGTCATCGATGGTGATCAGATCATGGGGTTCTGGCTCGGGGGCTGAAAGAGGCTGGGGCCTGGTTGATGACACCCTGGTGGTCACGGTGATGAGCAATCTGGGGCTGAAGCTGGGCTTGGCTGAGGCGGGGATCAGTGTGGTCGAGACCGCAGTGGGGGACCGCTACGTGCTCGAGGGCATGCGCGCGGGCGGCTATTCGCTCGGTGGTGAGCAGTCAGGGCATCTGATCTTCGCTGATTACGCGACCACTGGTGATGGGGTGCTCACGGGTCTGCAGCTGGCGGCCCGGGTCGCTGCCACGGGTAAGAGTCTGAAGGAGCTGGCGGGGAGGCGATGACACGTCTTCCCCAGGTGCTGCTCAACGTCAAGGGTGTGGACAGGGCCCGGGCGAAGACTCATGGCCCGGTCCAGGACGCGGTGGCCGCTGCTCAGCAGCGGTTGGGTGAGCATGGGCGTGTGCTGCTGCGCCTCAGGCACCGAACCGGTGGTTCGGGTCATGGTCGAAGCCGCCCACCCCGAGATCGCTGAGGCCGAATGCCAGACCCTGGCCGACATCGTCAAAGAAGAACTCACCCTCTGACCAGCCGCGGCTGAGACCGAGGCATGACGGACGGCGCCCATCAGAAGCGCATCGGCCGTGTCCGATTCACGACCGCTTCCACGACGCTGAGCGCAGCAAGCCACGACGTTCGAGGGTTCTCCGGGAGCGGGCCGTTGGCCAGGGTGATGACAAAGCGTCCGAACCTGCCCTCGACGCTGAGGGTATGGGAATTCTCCTCGGCCTCAGGGTCGGCCGTCAGCTGCACTTCGGTCGACTCGAACCCCACGCCAGCCAGCGCCACGGCAGCGGTGACGTTCGCATTCTTGGGATACTCGGACGCAGCCTCAGCTGCCGATCCGCGGAAGAACGTCACCTCCTCGGTGAGGCTCTCGAGGCTGCACACACGTTCCGCGGCTGAGTCCTTCCATGCCCCGGCGGCTTGCGCCCCTCGTAGATCACCGAGTCCACCCCGGCGAGCATCGCGCCCCGCAGGGCATCCAAGCCGCCCACCGCTCCCGGCACCAGCTGGAGCAGCGCGCCCGCCGAGGATGCACGGTGCTCCAGCGACTCACGCAGGCCCCGATCGCCCAACGCCCCCACCGAGGCCACCACCACGTCGATCCCCGCATCCAGCACCTCGGGCACCAGATCGGAGACTGCGCTGTGGCCCGCGCATTCCACGACGAGATGCGGCTCCTCCGAAGCAGCTCTGTCATGCTGCCGAAGCCTGAGATGCCCAGGTCCTGAGCCAGGGCATCCACACGGTGCTCACGTTCGTAGAACAGCAGCTCTGCCTCGGGGACGCGCTGGCGAAGAGCACCGATCACCGCCCGTCCCATCGCCCCGACGCCGAGCACAGCAATGCGCGAAGGTGCGTCCATGGTCAGGCCTTTCCTCGAACAAGCTTCTTCGCGCGGCCCAGAAGCCCTCCCTGCGCCAGGGACTGGTGCTCGTCGATCTGACTCTCGCGCTCGGCCCGACGCTCAGCCTCCACGAGCTGCTGGACGAACGCCGGGTTCATGACCTCGGTCTGGGCCTTGAGATGGTCCCGAATCTCCTTGAGCAGGACGACGTTCTCCTCCTCGGGCTCAGGAGTGCTCTGTGCGGCGCGCGCTGCGATCATCCGGTTCATCGGCATCACAATGACGAAGTAGACGGCTGCAGCGATGAGCAAGAAGTTCACCACGGTGGTGACAAGGACGCCGAACTCCATATCCGGGCCTTGGAGGCCGGGGATGGTGTAGGCCCACAGCTGGTCGAACTCAGGCTCCGAACCTCCGATGAGCTGGGCGATGAAAGGCATCAGGACGCTCTCCACGAACGCGTTCACCACAGCGCCGAATGCTGTTCCCAGGACCACCGCCACCGCGAGGTCCACCACATTGCCCTGCTTGATGAAGTCGAAGAATCCCTTGAGCATGCCGCCATCCTAAATTCCCGTCGGCCGAGCCCCTAGACTTGCGGTCCCATGAGGAGAAGTATTCGCGCTGCGCTGCTGATGACGCTGATCGCCGGTGCGGCGACGGCATGCCAGGCGCAGGATTCCCAGGGTCCGGACGAGGGAGCGAACCGGGCGGCCCCTCCGAATCGCTCGAGGGGGCGACGGACGAGCCCGACGAAGCGCCGGGCGCCGATGAGCAGCCGAACGAGGGCGACCCCGAGACCTTCACCATCCTCTCCTCCGGAGATGTGCTGCCGCACGACGCGGTCATCGCCGCCGCAGCGCAGGAGGACGGCGGACACGACTTCGTCGAGCAGCTCAGCGGGGTCCAGCACTGGATCGAAGGGGCTGATCTGGCACTGTGCGGTCTCGAGGTGCCGATCGCGCCTCCGGGCACAGAGCCCGTGGGATACCCCGTTTTCGGTGCGCCCGAAGGCCTCGCCGAATCCCTGGCGGAGGTCGGCTTCGACGGCTGCGCCACGGCTACCAACCACTCCCTCGATATGGGAATGGAAGGGCTGGAGCACACGCTGGTGACCCTCGATTCGGCGGGGCTGGGCCACGCCACACTGCCCGCACCGAGGAGGAGGCTGCCGAGCCCCAGCTCTACACCCTGGAGCGCGGCGGGCGGGAGATCGTGGTGGCTCACGTGGCGAACACTCAGATCCACAACGATCCGTTCTATCCGCCTCAGGACGCACCCTGGGCGGTCTCCGACGGCAGCCCGGATGAGCTGAGCGCCCTGGCCGAGCAGGCCCGCTCAGACGGCGCGGACCTCGTCATCGCATCCGTGCACTGGGGCGAGGAGTACGCGCACTCGCCCAACGATCAGCAGCGGGACTACGCGGCGCAGCTGGCTGACGGCGGCCAGATCGACCTGGTCTTCGGCAACCACACGCATACCCCTCAGCCGATGGAGGAGCTCCAGGGAGGGCCTGAGGACGAGGGCATGTGGGTGACATGGTCTCTGGGGAACTTCTTCGCCAATCAGGACGAGGAGTGCTGCATCCCCGAGACTGCAGTGGGCGTCATGGCTTTGCGGAGGCGCAGGCGGATGAGGAGGGTGCCCGCATCACAGGGATGAGCTGGTCCCCGTCACCGTCGACCGTGAGGGCGCCAGCCGCGACGACGAGGTCTTCCGGGGCATCTATCCCCTGGCTGAGCTGATGGACGGTGAGCACAGCCATGACATTCCCAGGACGCTCTGGAGTCGCGCTGGGAGCGGGTCCTCGAGGTCGTGGGGAGGAGCAGCTCATCAGCGAAGCACCTGAGGCTGCCGGGGAGAGCCCCGAGGTCCACCGGCGCTCCGCACGGTGACGCTCTGCGCCGCCGGGGTCAGGGCGCGGCCGGGTCCTCGCCGTAGTCGTACTCGTAGTCGGGTGCGGGAGGCTGATCCCAGTACTCCTCGAGAGTGACGTCCTCCTCGAAGACCGAGGCGGCCGTCTCGGTGCCCACGTAGCGCAGGTGCCACGGCTCATAGCGGTATCCGGTGATGTCCTCCGCCCCCTCGGGATAGCGGATGAGGAAGCCGAACTCATGGGCGTTCTCGGCCGCCCATCGGCCTTCCGGCATGCCGCCGAACGAGTCAAGCAGCTCGTCGGGATGCGAGTCCTCCGTCAGGATGTCCACGGCAAGGCCGGTCTGGTGCTCGGAGTATCCCGGCCGCGCAGACACGGCATCGGTCCATTCCTGCCCGTGCTCCCTGTACCAGCTGTCGTAGAGGGCGAACTGGTGATCGTAGTCCCGGTAGGCGGTGGTGACGGCCAGCCTGTGCCCGGCCTCCTCTGCCGCGGCGAACAGCTCCTCCAGCGCACCTGCGGCCTCGTCGCGCATCCGCTGGCCGGGGTAGTGCTGAAGGACGTCGACCTCGCGAAGGTCTGCGGGAACATGGTCGGGGGCTCGAGCGGATTGCGCTTGTTCACCAGCACATACGTGGATTCAGGGTCCCAGCTGGGGTCAGAGGTGCGCTGGTCCTCCTCTTCCTCGGCCGCCTCGTCGTCCTCCTCCGTGGGCTCCGGTGAGGGCGGTGAGCTCTGTGCGCTCCTGGTGGGTTCGGGCACAGGGACGGTCTCCGTCGGCGTGCTCGGGCTGGCTGACTCGTCTGCGTTCGGCGCGCAGGCGCTGAGCGCTGCGGCCCCGCTGAGGGCAAGCAGCGCGCGACGGGTGATGAACGGGGTGGGACGGTCAGTGCACACGAGGCTCAGATCTTCCGCAGCAGCACCCGGGATACGGCGTGGTCCTCACCTTTGACCATCACCAGCTTGGCGCGGGAGCGGGTCGGAGCAATGTTCTCGCGCAGGTTGGGACCGTTGATCCGGTTCCAGATGTCGGTGGCCCAGGCGGTCGCCGCACTGTCGCTCAGAGAGGCGTAGCGATGGAAGTAGGCGCCGGGCTTGGCGAACGCGGAGTCGCGCCATCGCATGAACCGGTCCACGTACCACTTCTTGATGTGGTCGGCGCGTGCGTCGACGTAGATGCTGAAGTCGAAGAAGTCGCTCAGAGCCAGCCCCGTCGTCCCGTCGAACCGCGGACGAGTAAGCTGCAGCACATTCAGTCCCTCCACGATGAGCACATCCGGGCGGCGCACCACGACGCGCTCCTCGGGGACGATGTCGTACTTCACGTGCGAGTACTTGGGCGCCGTCACCTCGGGGCGGCCGGACTTCACCTCAGAGACGAATCTCAGCAGGGCACGGCGGTCATACGCTTCGGGAAGCCCTTGCGGTCCATGAGGCCCCGGCGCTCCAGCTCAGCGTTGGAGTGCAGGAATCCGTCGGTGGTCACCAGCTCCACCCTCGGGGTCGATGACCAGCGCGAGAGCATCTCCTGCAGCACGCGGGCCGTGGTGGACTTGCCGACCGCGACGGAACCGGCCACGCCGATCACGAACGGGGTGCGACGGGTGTCCTCGCCGAGGAATTCGTTGGTGCGCTGCCGCAGCTCCGTGTTGGACTCCACGTAGATGGACAGCAGCCTGCTCAGCGGAAGGTAGATCTGCTCCACCTCGTTGAGGCTGAGATGCTCGCCGATGCCGCGCAGCCGGTCGACATCGTCCTGGTTGAGGGGCTGCTCAATGGTGTCGGCCAGATGAGCCCATGTGTCGCGCTCGAGCTCCACGAAGGGCGAACTGCTGCGGGTCTGCAGCGCCGGAGGGGACTGTGCCCACGGGGCGGCGTCGCTCAGCCGCGGCAGGGGCGCGGTGTGCAGGGCGGGCCGCAGAGGCGGGAGCCGGTGGTCGGCGTGGGCCTCGGGCCGCTCGCGGGCGGAGTGATCAGGTGCGGACACCCTGACACGATAGCGGCTCGGCCTCCGGTACGCGGCACCGGTACTCTTGCCTGCATGTGTGGAATTGTGGGTTATGTTGCTTCGGCTGATCGGGTTGGTGCGCCTCGGGCGTTGGATGTGCTTCTGGAGGGTCTGCGCCGGTTGGAGTATCGGGGCTATGACTCTGCTGGTGTGGCCACGATCGCCGGTGGGCAGGTCGCTGCTCGGAAGAAGGCGGGAAGCTGGTGAATCTCTTGGATGAGATCGACCAGGCTCCGATGGCCCCGGCCCGGGTGGGTATTGGGCATACCCGGTGGGCGACTCATGGGGCCCCACGGATGAGAACGCTCACCCGCATCTTGGTGATGGGTCCCGGTTGGCGGTGATCCATAACGGGATCATTGAGAATTTCACGGTCCTGAAGGCCCGGCTTGTGGAGGCGGGTGAGGTCTTTGAGTCTCAGACGGATACTGAGGTCGCGGCGAAGCTGATCGGGCAGTTCTACCGTGGTGAGGCTGTGGGGATCTCACCGAGGCGATGCGTTTGGCGGTCAATGAGCTTCAGGGGGCGTTCACCTTGTTGGCGGTCCATGCGGATGCCCCGGAGCAGGTGGTCGCGGCCCGGCGCAACAGCCCGCTGGTGGTGGGCCTGGGTGAGGGAGAACTTCCTGGGCAGCGATGTCTCGGGGTTCATTGACTTCACTCGTGAGGCGGTGGAGCTGGAGCAGGATCAGATCGTGACCATCACTGCCGATGAGGTCTCCATCATCGGTTTCGACGGTGTCCCGGCCACGGGGCGGCGGTTCTATGTGGATTGGGATGCTGCTGCGGCTGAGAAGGGCGGGTTCGACACGTTCATGGAGAAGGAGATCCATGATCAGCCCAAGGCGGTGGAGGACACCCTGCTGGGCCGGACTGATGCTGCGGGTCGGCTGAGTCTGGATGAGCTGCGCATCGATCCCGCCCAGCTCAAAGAGGTCTCGAAGATCATGGTGATCGCCTGCGGCACGGCGGCTTATGCCGGGCATGTGGCGAAGTATGCGATTGAGCATTGGTGCCGGATTCCGGTGGAGGTGGAGCTGGCTCATGAGTTCCGGTATCGGGACCCGATCATCGACTCCAACACTCTGGTGGTCTCGATCTCCCAGTCCGGGAGACGATGGATACGCTGATGGCGGTCCGCTACGCCAAAGAGCAGGGCGCGAAGACCCTGGCGATCTGCAACACCAATGGGTCCACGATCCCGCGGGAGTCGGATGCGGTGCTGTATCTGCATGCTTAGGCCCGGAGATCGCGGTGGCTTCGACGAAGGCGTTCTTGGCGATGATCGCTGCCTCCTATGTGCTGGGCCTGTACTTGGCGCAGCTGCGGGGCAGATGTTCGCTGAGGAGATCGGGGATGTGATGGCGGATCTGGGCCAGATCCCCGAGAAGATTGCCCAGATCCTGGATCAGGCTGATCCGATCCGTGAGCTGGCCCGGGCGATGAAGGACACCCCCAGTGTGCTGTTCTTGGGCCGTCATGTGGGCTACCCGGTGGCGTTGGAGGGCTTTGAAGCTCAAAGAGCTGGCCTATATCCATGCTGAGGGCTTCGCTGCCGGTGAGCTGAAGCATGGGCCGATCGCTCTGATCGAGCCGGGCCAGCCGGTGTTCGTGGTGGTGCCCTCACCGCACGGTCGCCACAGTGTGCACTCCAAGGTGGTCTCGAACATCCAAGAGGTCCGGGCCCGGGGTGCTAAGACGATCACGGTGGCTGAAGAGGGTGATGAGGCAGTCACTGAGTTCTCCGAGGAGGTCTTCTTCGTGCCTGAGACTCAGCCGCTGCTGATGCCGCTGCTGACCACCGTGCCCTTACAGATCTTCGCCTGCGCCCTGGCCGCGGAGAAGGGTTACGACGTCGACCAGCCCCGCAACCTCGCCAAATCCGTCACCGTCGAATGATCCGTCGGTGATTCTGGGCATCGGTGTTGACGTTGTGCAGGTCTCCCGGTTCCGGGAGCAGCTGCGGCGCACTCCTGCTCTCCGGGAGCGGCTCTTCACCCCGGCGGAGCAGGGACTGAGCGACCGTTCGCTGGCGGCGCGCTTCGCGGCGAAGGAGGCCGTGGCCAAAGCGCTCGGCGCCCCGGCCGGGATGAACTGGCAGCACTGCCAGGTCGTGCCGGCCGCCTCCGGCGCTCC
Organism: Nesterenkonia pannonica; assembly: GCF_019575955.1. Lineage (GTDB taxonomy): Bacteria > Actinomycetota > Actinomycetes > Actinomycetales > Micrococcaceae > Nesterenkonia > Nesterenkonia pannonica. The sequence continues at coordinate 2,496,518 of NZ_CP080575.1, read as the reverse complement.
GCGCGTGGAGATCACCGAGAGCGTGGCCGCCGTCGCTCAGGCCCGGGGAGTGGCCCGCTGGCACCTGAGCCTCTCGCACGACGGCGATATCGCCACCGCCATGGTGGTGGCCGAAGGAGACAGCTGATGCCTTCGATCCGCGGGCCTCGTACGGAGGACCACAAATACAGCAGGGGCACCGTTCACCTGGTGGTGGCTCTGAGCAGTACCCCGGGCGGCGGTGCTCTGCGCAGGCGCATCGGTCAGCACCGGCGTCGGCATGGTGACTCTCCAGACGCCGCGGCGCTCCGCGGACCTCGTCCTCGCCGCCTACCCCGAAGTGGTCGCCGTCGAGGCGCAGGCCGCCCGGGACAGGATGAATTCTGCCCAGGCCGCCGTGATCGGCCCAGGCCTCGACCAGAGCAGGACCGGAGAGGCCGCACAGGCTCTCAGCGCGGGAGCCCGCGCAGGCACACGGTGCGTCGTCGACGCCACCGGACTCGATCTCATCCCCGAGCAGGTTCCGGCCGCTGAGCTCGGGGAGCACATCGTGCTCACCCCGCACGCCGGTGAGGCCGCCCGCCTGGCTCAGCGGCTGGGCAGCGAGAAGGCGCAGGCTCGCCTGAAGGGAAGGACCCCGCCGCCGCGGCTGCGGCCCTGGCGGAGGCCGCTTACTGTGTGGTGGTGCTCAAAGGTCCTCAGACCGCTGTCGCCCGTCCCGACGGCACTGTTCGCACGCATCGCGCTCATGCACCGGGCTCGCCTCCATAAGCACAGGGGACGTGCTCGCAGGAATTCTGGGTGCCCTGCTGGCCACCCAGCCCGAGCAGCCCACGTGGTCGCCATGCTGGCCGTCAGGCTGCACGGGGCGGCAGCGCAGCGGCTCGATCCGCGCAGACGGGGCCGCTTCGGAGCCTCCCATCTTGTGGATGCGATCCGACACGCAGGGTGAGCTCCCGTTAGGGTTTATGCCATGAATATCTCCGGCAGCGCCGGGCGCGAGCGTGCCGCACGCATCGATGCCGATGCCCTCAGGCACAACGTGCGCACCCTGGCCGACTACGTCCGTCCCGCCAAAGTGCTGGTGGCGGTGAAGGCCGACGGCTACGGCCACGGGGCCCTCACCGCTGCGCGGGCTGCCGTCGAGGCAGGCGCGGACTGGCTCGGCACCGCACATGTGACCGAGGCTGCGGCTCTGCGCGCGGCAGGGATTGAGGCGCCGATCCTCGCCTGGCTGCACACCCGCACCACCGACTTCTCGCAAGGCATCCGCCAGCAGATCGATCTCGGCGTCTCCGGGTGGGAGCTCGACCTCATCGCTGAGGCCGCCGAGCAGCTGCACATGCCCGCCCGTGTCCACCTGAAGATCGACACCGGTCTGGGCCGCAACGGCTGCCCCGCAGACCAATGGCCGTCCCTGGTGGCCCAAGCCGCGGAGTACGCGGAGCAGGGCCTCATCAGCGTCGAGGGCATCTTCACGCACCTTGCGGTGGCCGACGAGCCCGACCGCAGGGAGACCGACGAGCAGCTCGACGCGTTCCGCGCTGCGGTGGACATCGCTGAGGCGCAGGGTGTGGTGCCGGATCTGCGGCACGCGGCGAACACTCCTGCGGCCCTGTCCCGCCCCGATGCGCACTTCGACATGGTCAGGGTCGGAGTGGGGGTCTACAGGCAGAGCCCCTTCGCCGACCGGACACCGGATGACCTCGGCCTTCGTCCTGCGATGGAGCTGCGCACGAGCGTCGCCAATATCAAGAGGGTCCCGGTAAGCCAGGGAATCAGCTACGGGCTGACCCACCGCACCTCGAGCCCCACCACCCTGGCTCTCATCCCGCTGGGCTATGCCGACGGGATCCCGCGCATCGCCGTCGACGCCCCGGTGTGGATCAACGGCACGGTGTACCGCTCCGCCGGGCGCGTCGCGATGGACCAGTTCGTCGTCGACCTCGGCGCCGACGAGACGGACGTGGCCGTGGGCGCCGACGTCGTCATCTTCGGCGGAGAGTCCGGCATCACCGCCGCGGACTGGGGCACTGCGGCCCAGACCATCAACTACGAGATCATCACTCGCATCGGCCCGCGCGTTCCCCGCGAGGTCGTCGACAGCGCCGAGGACGGGCACGACCCCTCCGCTCAGGGCGCGCTGTGATGGTGAGCTCCGAGCTGCCGCAGGCGCCGGAGGAGCGCGATGGACTCAGGAGGCGGTCCTCGCCGATCTCGAGGACACGTCCGCGTTCGCCCATCGGTTGGCTGAGCGCCTCGCACCAGGAGACCTCATCGTGCTCTCCGGAGGCCTGGGCGCTGGGAAGACGACTTTCACCCAGGCGCTGGCCGCCGCGCTGGGCGTCGAGGGCCCGGTCACCTCACCGACCTTCGTTCTCTCCGCGTCCACCGCAATGAGGGCGAGGGCCTGACCTCGTCCATGTGGACGCATACAGGACGGATGCAGACGGGGTGGAGTCACTGGACCTGGGAGCCACGCTGCCCCATTCCGTGACCGTGGTGGAGTGGGGACGCGGCCGCATTGAGGAACCGCTGCTGGGCCCCGCGGGCTCCTGGCTCGATATCGAGCTGCGCCCCACAGAGGTTGAGGGGCCCCGCCCAGCATGCCGGGCCCGGAGGGCGCTGCTGAAGCTGCGGCTGCACCCGGTCTGCGGACAGACTTCACCGAGACTTCGGACGACCTCATGGGCACGCCCCGCGCGTCCACGGTGCGCGCCTACGGCGACCGGTGGGGCGACCTGCCCGGCTTCTGAGCCCCGCACCGACGCTCAGAGCAGTGTGCAGGGGAGGGGCTCGGCCCCCTTTAGAATTGGTGGGTGCTTCTGCTTGCCCTGGACACCTCCGTGGCGCCTCCGCCGCCATCACCTGCGACGGCGAGACGCTCGCCGCGTGGAGCACCGATGCGGCCAACGCTCACGCTGAGGTCCTCGCACCTGCCGTGCAGCAGCTGCTCAAGCAGGAGCACCTCTCAGGTGCAGATGTGGACGGCATCGTCGTCGGGGTGGGCCCCGGCCCGTTCACCGGTCTGCGGGTCGGCCTCGCGCTCGCGCAGTCTCTGGCCATCGGATGGCGAAGGCCCCTCCATGGGGTCTGCAGCCTGGACTCTCTGGCTCTGCGCGCAGTGGAGAGCGACACTGTCGAGGAGAGTTCCTCGTGGCCACCGATGCGCGGCGCCGCGAGGTCTACTGGGGCCGCTACGAGAACGATGACGAGGATCAAGGCTCCTGGAGGGGCCCTTCGTCGGACCGGCGGCTGACCTGCCGGACCTTCCCGCAGTCGGAGCAGGAGTCAGCCTCTACCCGCAGCATCTCCGCGCCTCGGGTGAGGGCTCGGACGTGTGGGTGCCGCACGCCGCAGAGCTGGCCGCGCTGGCAGAGGCCGCGCTCGCCGGTGAGCTGATGGGGGTCTTGTGCGCCCCGCGTCCGCTCTATCTGCGCGATTCCGACGCTAAGGTCCCCGCCCAGCTTCAGCGGGATTCGGCATGAGCGCACCTCCTCAGGGGCCGCTGAGGACCGTCCCATCACGCTGCGTCGTATGACCGCCGCCGACGTGCCTGCCGTCCTGGCGCTGGAGCACCAGCTCTTCCTTCTGACCCCTGGCCGGAGGCCTTCTTCTACGACGAGCTCGCGCAGGCTTCGCCGACCCTCCCCGTCGAGCGGGCGACGCGGAAGTACTGGGTCGCCGAGCAGCAGGACCGGATCATCGGGTACGCCGGGATGATGTGCGTTCTGCCTCTGGCTGACGTGCAGACGCTCGCCGTCGCCGCCGAGGCGCAGGGCCAGGGACTCGGGGTGAGCTGCTGGGACTGATCGAGGCTGAGTCGCGCACCTGGGGCGCAGAGGATCTGCTCCTGGAAGTCCGGGCGGACAACCCCGGTGCGCAGCGGCTCTACCTGCGGAACGGCTTCGAACAGATTCACCTGCGTCGCACCTACTACGCCGACGGAGGCGATGCCCTCATCATGCGCAAACGACTCGCAGAGCGTCCAGCGCCGCTGGGCCCCGTAGGAGGCACATCATGACCGAGCCGCTGGTGCTGGGGATCGAGACCTCCTGCGACGAGACAGGGATAGGGATCGTGCGGGGCCGGACGCTGCTTGCTCACGAGGTCGCCTCGTCGATGCAGGAGCATGTCCGGTTCGGCGGAGTGATCCCGGAGATCGCCGCCCGAGCCCACGTGGAGGCGTTCGGCCCCACTCTCCGCGCAGCCCTGGACGCGGCAGGCGTGGAGCTTGAGGACATCGACGCGGTTGCGGTCACCGCAGGGCCGGGCCTGGCCGGGGCGCTCATGGTGGGGGTCTCCGCGGCCAAAGGGCTGGCCCTGGCCCTGGGCGCGCCGCTCTACGGCGTCAATCACCTGGTCGCCCACGTGGCTGCAGGCACGCTGAGCAGTGACGAGAGCGGCTTCACCCTTCCGCCTCACACGGGGGCTCTGCTGGTCTCGGGCGGCCATACGGAGCTGCTGCGGGTCGGCTCGCTCAGCAGCGACGTCGAGCTGCTGGGCTCGACCATCGATGACGCCGCCGGAGAGGCCTACGACAAGACAGCCCGTCTGCTGGGACTGGGGTACCCGGGCGGGCCCAAGATCGACGCTGCGGCCGCCGACGGCGACCCGAAGGCATTCACCTTCCCGCGCGGGCTGACCGCCCCGAAGTTCGTGGGATCGGCTGCCGCTCCGGGAAGCACCGGCACGACTGGTCCTTCTCAGGGCTGAAGACGGCCGTCGCGCGGGCTGTGGAGCAGTTCCACCGGGCCGGGCTCCCGGTTCCTGTCGCGGACATCGCCGCGAGCTTCCAGGAGGCGGTGGTGGACGTCATCACCGCGAAAGCAGTCCGGGCGTGCAGGGAGCACGGCATCGAGCACCTGCTGCTCGGCGGAGGCGTGGCGGCCAACCGGCGGCTGCGCGCGCTGCTGGCCGAACGCTGCGACGCTGCCGGGATCAGTCTGACCATCCCACCGGTGAATCTCTGCACGGACAATGGCGCAATGGTCGCTGCCCTGGGTGCGGAGCTGGTGGCCGCAGGCGCCGCACCGTCGGATCTGGACATTCCCGCGCTCTCCACCCTCCCGGCTCGGCGCATCACGGTCTGAAGCGCCCGCCCGTTCGCTGCTGGATTCGCGCAGCAATTCGGGCGGATCCGGCGTCAGACGGCGCGGAAGTCCAGCACCGAACGAGGGAGGGGGCCGCCGCGAAGCTGCGGTCCGCGTACGGGGCCTTCGGCGTCGTGCGGGGCCCTGTGCCGCCTCCTGCGTCGATTCCCCACGTCCCGCAGACGGCGTCAAGAGGCTTGTCAGGCGGCTTTCAGCTGGATGAATAGGGTGGGAGCCTGCTGCATCGACGGTGAGGAGAACTGTGGAACTGACGTTTGCCCAGTCCGAGCGGGCCACGCTCGGCATCGAGTGGGAGCTGGCCCTGGTCGATCGCCAGACCGGCGACCTGCGCAGTGTGGCGCAGCGGATCCTCGAGGCTGTTCGCACGGATATGCCCCACCTGACGGACGAGGATGAGCACCCCTACGTCAAGCAGGAGCTGCTGCTGAACACCGTGGAGCTGATCACAGATGTGTGCGGCACGGTGGGCGAGGGCGTCGAGCAGCTGCGTGAGACCGCACGGAACGTCATGCGCCACTGCGAGCCGTTGGATGTGGAGCTCTACTGCCAGGGCTCGCATCCCTTCGCGCCCCCACCAAGCAGCCGGTGACGGACAAGGAGCGGTACAACGAGGCTGATCGAGCGCACGCAGTGGTGGGGACGCCAGATGGTCATCTACGGCGTCCATGTGCACGTGGGGCTTCCCGATGTGAAGTACGCGATGCCCGCCGTCAATGCGCTGTGCAACTACAACGCCCACTTCCAGGCCCTGTCCGCGTCCTCGCCCTTCTGGTCCGGGGAGAACACCGGGTATGCCTCCAACCGTGCCCTGATGTTCCAGCAGCTGCCCACCGCCGGTCAGTCGTACATGTTCGAGGAGTGGTCAGGGTACGAGCGTGCGGTCAGCGACCTCATGCACACCGGGGTGGTCGACGGTGTGGCGGAGGTCCGCTGGGACGTTCGCGCGGTGCCGCGGCTTGGCACTGTGGAGCTCCGCGTGTGCGACGGCGTGGCCACTCTGGAGGAGATAGCAGGTCTTGCGGCGCTCACACAGTGCCTGGTGGAGGAGACGCTTCGCACTCTGGAGTAGGCGGTTCAGTGACGCCTATGCCCGCCTGGTTCATCAAGGAGAACAAGTGGAGGGCCGCGCGGTATGGGATGGACGCCATCATCATCCTCAACGAGGCGGGGATGAGGAGCTCGTCGGCGATCATCTGGCGAAGGAGCTGGACCGCCTGGAGCCGATCGCGAAGCAGCTGGGCTGCGCGGAGGAGCTGCGCTACGTGGACCAGATGGCCAAGCAGGCTGGCTATCAGCGGCAGAAGAAGGTGGCGGAGCTCCACGACGGCGATCTCCGTCAGGTGGTCCTGGACTCTGCGGCCCGCACCCGCACCAGCATCAACGGCCTCTCGCCTCTCTGAGCCGCTCCCCGCACCGCGGCTCCGCATTCGGCCGTATCCTGGCCCGGATGACTCTGAGACACCGTGTGACGGAACCGCGCTGGTCGCTGCCCTCTTTCTCTCCGCCTGCGGGGATGACCAGACGCAGGAGGCGGGGACAGACGACGAAGGGCCTTCCCAGGAGGAGCGTGCGGAGCAGGAGGCCGCCGAGGAGGAGGCCAGAGAGCGGGAGGCTGCGGAGCAGGCCCTGGAGGAGCGGGCATCAGCCCTGTCCGGGCCGGGCGAGGAGCACGCCGAGCAGGCGGCCGAACTGGTGGCCGAGATGTCTCTGCCCCAGCTGGCTGGGCAGGTTCTGATGGGTGAGTACTCGGGTGTCGACGGCGCGGAAGCCGCCGAGCTCATCGAGGAGCACCATCTGGTAAGCGTGATCGTGATGGGCCACAACGTGCCCGCCGAAGCCGGAGAGGTCGACGTGGAGCGGCTCGCCGTCGAGCTGGAGCGGATCCGCTCTGCAGGCGATGGGGAGAGAGCCGTCGCCCCGATGGTCTCGGTCGACCAGGAGGGCGGACTGGTGACGAGGGTGGGCGGTCCGCTCACTGAGTGGCCCGCGCCGATGGCATACGGGGCGATCCCCTCGGACGAGGCGGAGCAGGATGCCGAGAGAGCCGTCGAAGCCGATGCGGCGGAGGTCCACCATGGTCACCGGCAGATGGCCGCGGAGCTGGAGGGCATCGGGTTCCAGATCAGCTTCGCGCCGAACGCCGACGTCACGATGGGAGTCGAGGACCCGACGATCGGCTCGCGCTCATTCGGCAGCGATCCGGAGGCGGTCGGGCACCTGGCGATCAGCGGCATCCGCGGTCTGGCGGAGGGCGGACTCGCAGGATCGGTGAAGCACTTCCCCGGTCACGGGTCCGTCTCTGAGGATTCCCACGACACGCTGCCTGTGCAGGATCAGAGCGTGGATGAGCTGCGCAGCCGAGACTGGGTCCCCTTCGCCGAAGCGGCGGAGGCGGGAGTGCCCATGGTGATGATGGGCCACCTGGATGTTCCCGACCTGGACCCTGGGGTGCCGTCGTCGCTGTCCTCAGCGGCGTACGACGAGATCAGGCAGATGGGCCATGAGGGGTGATCGTCACCGATGCGATGAACATGGGGGCTATCGCCCAGGGCTACGGGGTGACCAAGCCGTGGTCGATGCGCTCGCCATGCGCCGACCTGCTGCTGATGCTTAGGCCAGCGCCGCGGGTGCTCACGCAGCCGTTGTGGAGGCGGTGGAGTCGGAGGAGGTTCCCGAGGAGAGGCTCGTCGAGGCGGCTGAGCGCGTGGTCGCTCTGGCGCTGTGGCAGCAGGAGCTGGCAGTAGCGCGCTGGCGGCCGGTCCCGGGGCTGAGCTGCCTGAGGAGATCGTCCCGGAGGGTGAGAGCCTCTGGGATCTTGACGGGCCAGGCGTGGCCGAGAGGGTGGCCGCTGAGGCCGTCACTCTGGTGGAGGGCGAGTGCGGTGTCCCGGCGGTGGAGGACGCCGTGCAGGTCGTCGGCGGCACCGAACAGGATCGCGCACGCTTCTCGCAGGCTGCGGAGGGCGCCGGACTGGAAATCGGGTGGGGCACCGTGGTGACTCTGCTCGGGGCACGACCGCGGGCAGTGGGGATGTCGTCGTCGCCGTGGACCGCCCGGAGGCGCTCGCCGATTCCGCTGCGGCGACGAAGGTGGGACTCTTCGGACGGTCGAAGAGAGCTTCGATGCTCTGATCGAGATTCTCCAGGGGCGGAGGCTCCCGGGCAGCTTCCCGTGCAGGTGGGGAGTTCGAGCTGGGACACTCCGCGTGCTGAGCGTGGGCCCGTGCGTACATTGGGCGCATAATGCGACTGCGTTGCAATAAATATATTGCAATCTCTTTATATGTCTGGGAGGGTAGGACTGTGCGCGATGAGCCGGGTCTGGCTGAAGCGGCTGAGCTGTTCAAAGTTCTCGGCAACGAGTCGAGGCTCTGGCTGGTGAGGCTGATCGGACAGAGGGCGCGGACTGTGGGAGCGCTGGTGGAGGCGACAGGAATGTCGCAGCCCCTCGTCTCACAGCACCTGCGGACTCTGAAGCAGGCCGGACTCGTCACCGCGGGCCGCCATGGTCGTGGTGGAGTACCACCTCGCCGACCAGCATGTGGCTCACGTGGTCGACGATGCCGTGGCTCACGCGCAGGAAGAGAAATAGTTCCGTCGCGGCCCCGCCGCAGAAGGAGGCCATCATGGCTGCATGCACCACCGCCGAGCACACTGTGACCGAGCACCAGCACGGTCCTTCCTGCGGTCACGAGTCCGTTGTGCACGACGGACACACTGACTACATCCACGACGGTCACCGTCACCACGAGCACGGTGACCACTACGACGAGCACTGAGCGCCGTCGCTGAGCAGCACTGTGCCCGAGCCCGCTTCTTGAAGGGCTCGGGCACAGTCATGCCCAGGAGCTCAGCCCTGGCGCGCCTTCAGGCGTGGATTTCGCTTGTTGATGACGTACGTCTTGCCGCGCCGTCGCACCACCTGTGAGCCCGGCTGATTCTTCAGGGAGCGCAGTGAATTCCGGACCTTCATGTCGACCTCCTGTTGAGAATGAGATGCAATAGCATGTAATCTACGACGGATGGATGACGCAATCAACCCCGCGCGCAGTGCAAGGCCGATGTGACCGTGGTCGCTGGAGCATGCGGTCCGGAGCGCCATCAGTACGCCCGCAGCCTGGCCAGGCGCGAGGGCCGCGTGCTCTTCGACGCCAGCCGCATCGCCAGAGACCCCGATGCGGTCGTCCGATGGCTGCACGGGCGAGCCCTGTCCGCCGACCCGCGCGACGCGGTCGTGGAGGCGCCGCTGCACGCCGATATGACCCATCTCATCGGTGAGTATGCAGACCCGGGCGGGGGCACTCAGCTCAGCGGAATCATCGCGGTCGTCGACGCCCTGCACCTGATTGCAGACCTGCGCGGGGAGGACTACGTGGTCACCGACCTGACGCGCCGGGGCGTCAGGGAGGAGGCGCGCTTCACAGCGCGTGCCCAGCTGATGGTGCAGCAGGTCGAATACGCCTCCGCTGTGGTTCTCGTCAGCAGCGACGGGCTGAGCGCTCAGCAGGTCGGCCTGCTGCAGGGGCTGATCAGCCACCTCAGCCCGCACGCCGCCATCGTGACAGCCCGGGAGGAGCCCGCCGGGCGCAGCGGCCAGCTCTACACTCAGGACCAGACCCGCCCAGGGTGGGTCTGCCTGCTCAACAGCGACTTCAGAGTGGCGCACGATCACCCGCGTGTGCTGTCGCTGAGGTACGAGACTCCGCGGGCGTTCCACCCGGAGCGCCTGAAGGCGCTTCTGGACGGGCCTGTGGAGCACGAAGAGTTTGGGAAGCTCATTCGCTCCTCGGGCTTCTGTAGGCTGGCGACGCGCCCGCACATCACAGCGCACTGGGAGCATGTGGGCACGCTCTTCTCCATGAGTCCCCTCACGTTCGACCACCAGATGACCGACCCTGAGGAGATTCTGGCCTTCAGGCAGGACCTTGCCCTGACAGGGATCGACCTTGACCACGAGGGTCTGACATCGGCCCTCGACGAGGCGCTCCTGACGGATGAGGAGCTCGCCGCAGGGCCGAGCAGGTGGTCCTCCTTCGCCGACCCCTTTCCGGGGTGGGCGACGAGCTCTGAGGCCGACGGGTGAGGGCGACACCAAACATTACAAACGTACGGTTCCTCTGCTAGGGTGAGCTCCGGCGGGAATTCCCGCAAGGACGACCACCTCACGTAAGCGATCCGCCCCAGTAAACTCGCAGCCTGATCTCGCGCCGCCGCATCTGTCGTCCCATGCGGCCGTCGCAACGGTGCATATGACTGTGCAGACTTCTGCCCACCCGCAGCCCCAGAGCATGCCCGCCCAACGTGCCGGACTGCGCGCCTGGCTGGGCCTGGCGACACTGGTGCTCCCCGTCATCCTCATCGCGGTGGACATGACGGTGCTCAGCTTCGCAGTCCCCATCTCTCCGCAGACCTGGCCCCGACCAGCGAGCAGCTGCTGTGGATAGTGGACATCTACGGGTTCCTCATCGCCTAGGCTTTCTGATCACTATGGGATCCATCGGTGACCGCATCGGTCGTGGCGCCTGCTGCTCATCGGCTCCGCCGCGTTCGGGATCGCCTCAGCGCTGGCCGCCTTCAGCACCACCGTAAGCATGCTCATCGCAGCCCGGGCCCTTCTCGGTGTGGCCGGAGCGACCCTGATGCCCTCCACCCTCTCGCTGATCCGCAGCCTGTTCCCCACGAGCGTCAGCGCATGGTCGCCATCGCGGTCTGGGCCTCGGCCTTCTCGGCAGGTGCTGCCTTCGGCCCCATCCTCGGGGAGTGCTGCTCGAGCACTTCTTCTGGGGCTCGGTATTTCTGATCAACCTGCCCGTCGTCGCCCTGATCCTCATCGCCGTGCCGCTGCTGGTCGTCGAGTCCAGGACCCCAACCCGGGGCGCATCGATGCGGCCTCGGTCCTGCTCTCCCTGACGGGAATGCTCATGGCGGTCTACGGGCTCAAGCGGCTTGCCGCCGCGAGTGACCGTCATCAGCGTCGCCGCGCTGCTGATGGGCGCGGCGGCGGTCGGCGTCTTCATCCGCAGGCAGCGCAGGCTGGACCACCCGCTGCTGGGCCTTTCGCTCTTCGCGGTGCCGAGGTTCCGCGCTTAAGCATCGTCACCAACTTCATGCTGATCTTCTCGCTGGTAGGAACTCTGTTCTTCCTCACGCAGCTGCTGCAGTCCGGCTACGAGATGAGCCCTCTGCGAGCAAGCCTCGTGCTTGTGCCCGGCCTGGCCATCTCGGTGCTGGCCAGCTTCATCGTGATCCCCATCGCCCGCCGCTTCTCCCTGCGATCGGTGATCGCCGGAGGCCTCACCGTGTCGGCCTCGGGGCTGGCCCTGATCTCGCAGCTGCCGGCCCAGGACGGCGTGCTGCTGGCCCTGCTGGCCTTCGCCGCCGTCGGCCTCGGCAGCGGAATGGCCGAAACAGTGACCAACAGCGCCGTGCTCAGCGCGGCCCCGCCCCACCGTCGCCGGCGCCGCGTCCGCCATCTCGGAGACAGCCTACGAACTCGGAGGCGCACTCGGGATCGCAGTGCTGGGCAGTGTGCTCAGCACCGGCTACCGGGCGCAGCTGACGAGCGCTGCGCCTGAGGAGGCCGCTGCGGGAGACGTCTCCGCAGCCTCGGAGACCATCAGCGGAGCTTCGGTGGTGGCCGAGCGCATCGGAGGCCCAGTGGGGACGGAGCTGTGGGCCAGCGCCCAGAGCGCGTTCGCCGATGCTGTGAGCCTCACCGGATTCCTCACTGCTGCCCTGGTGCTGATCACCGCAATCCTGGTATGGATCATTCTCCGCCGAGACCGCAGCCCGCAGGGCACTGAGGAGTGACGCCTGACCCTTGGGGTCGCCGCTAGAATGCAGCTGATGAGTGCGCCCGAGAGGCCCCGCCGCGCGACTTCTGCGCGGGCTGCTCATCGCCTCCAGCGCAGTAGGTGCCTACGCCCTGGCTCATGTGCTCGGAGGCCATCACGGGCCCCACCCCGTGGTGATTCTTCTGGCCGTGGCGGTCGCGGCTCCCATCAGCACCGCGCTGACCGCCGCGAGACTGTCTCGGCTTCGTCTGGCGCTCGCCGTGCTGGCCAGTCAGGCGGCGCTGCACGGGCTGTTCGTGCTTCTGCCGGCGGCAGGGCGAGCAGCCTCCAGCACGGATCGGCCGAGGTCCCCACGCTCATCATGCAGCTTTCGTGACGGTCTCCGGCGGGCTCGGTAAGCGTCGCATCCGTCCGACGCGTGGATGGCTGCGTCCCATGCTGCGGCAGCGCTGGTCACGTACCTGCTGCTGCGCCGAGGCGAAGCGTTCTGGCCGCCTTGAGCCGGATGTTCGGCATAGCCCCGACCGCTTTGGATCTCTGGGGTGTGGGCCCGCTGCTTAAGCACAGGCGCGGCTGCCTCAGATGCCGCGATCTCCTCGGCTGCCCCGACCCAGCTCTGTCAACCAGGGCCCATGCCCCACGCGTGGCCCACCCTCTCCCATCAGCACTGACGAACCGTGACCTTAAGCTGCCTGCGCCCGTCCGGGGCGCAGTCGCAGCGCCTGCTGAAGAAGGACATGACATGAACACCTATGAGCATCGCTCTGCCCACCTGCCCGCCGTCGTCGCCCTGTCCGCCGCCGGTGCGCTGACCCTCGCCGGCCTGACGGTGGTCCCCGCCCACGCCCATGACTCGCTGATCGGATCGAACCCCGAAGCGGGCGAGGTCCTTGACGCCCCTCCGTCGGAGGTTGTGCTCGAGTTCTCCGGCGACGGGCTGACCACGGGTGATGCGGTGACCAACGACATCTGGGTGCTGGACGAGGAGGATGAGAACTGGGCCTCCGCAGAGTAGGCTGAGGTCGAGGGCTCCACGATGCGCACCGACCTTGCCGAGGAGCTGCCCAGCGGGAGTACGAAGTTCTCTATCGCGTGGCCTATTCGGACGGTCACGATGAGGAGCTCAGCTTTGAGTTCGAGGTCGACGCCCAGGAGTCGGAGGGTGAAGCGGCCGCCGAGGAGGACAGTCAGAACGAGTAAGCAGAGGAGGATCAGGAGGCGGATCCCGACGCGCCCGCTGCGGGGACGACGATGACGATGCGGACCTCACGGCGGACGACGCTGATGAGGGCGGCCAGTGGTGGCCCATCCTGATCGGTCTGGGAGCGCTCGCAGCGGTCGCTGCGGCAGCTGTGCTTCTGCGCCGCAGGCTCGCGCGACGACCGCAGCTGACCCGCGGCGTCGAGGCGGCCGGCGGGTGCTGCACTCTCAGCGCCGTGGCTCCTCGGCCGAGGGTTCGACGATCGCGACGAGCCGCTCGTTCCCGACGCGCGTGATCACGAGCACCCGATGCACGGGGATGCGGAGCAGCGCCGCCCGGCCAGAAGCTGGGAGCGAAGCTGCTCAGGCACCACGTCGACCCCGCGCTTCTTGATCTCCAGCGACGTGACACCCTCATCGGCCGCCCACCGGCGCAGCGCCTTGGGCTTGAACGGACGCACCTCAAGGACTCGGTAGCCGTGGGCCATCGGTGCGAGGTTCGAAGGAGCGTGATCCTCCGGTCCGCAGAGGTAGGCGATGTGCTCATCCAGCAGGACCGCCCCGAGCGATTCGGCGAGCTCGGCCACCAGGCCTGCGCGGATCACGGCAGGGTCCGGCTCCCACAGAATTCCCATGAGCCCGTCTCTGCCGGCAGCCTCAGGGTGCACTCCCTGGCCGAAGTCGCTCGAGGACGTCAGCTCGGTGACCGAACGCTCCGCGTCCCTGTCCGAGAGGGCGGTCGCAGCTCGTCGCACCCCCGTGCGAGCGAGGCCGTTGAACCACAGGACCAGCTCGACCAGCTCGCCGTCGACGCTGACCCATTCGGCCTCGCAGTCAGCTGGGATCAGGTCGTGGGGCATGCCGGGACCCAGTTTGACGCCCATCGGCACCCCGGTGGCGGCCAGTTCGGCGACGAAGCTCAGGGGTGGGGAGAAGTCTTCGGGGTCCCACAGCCGAGATCGAGCATCACGGCGAGCAGGGTCCAACCACAGCGCGGCCGCGGGATCGGCCTCGCGGAGGGCGTCCTGTGCCTGCGCATGCAGCACGCTGGCTTCCGGAAAGGGCAGCAGGTTCATCGTGGCGGCCGCCGCCGTGGTCTCATCGGCGTCCACTGCGGTCACCTTCAGCCCTGCGCCGGCAAAGGCCATGGCATCGCCTCCGAGCCCGCACCCGAGGTCAATGACGTGCTCCGCCCTTTCGCGCATCCGAGCCGCGTGGCGGGCTGCGGCAGAACGCCTGGTGGACTGCTGAAGCCCTTCTCGGGTGAGCAGCATGCGGGCCGCAGCATCCCCGAACTTGGGCCGGGCTTCGGCCCTCAGCTGCGACTGCGTCAGCGCTGCGGCCACGGTGCTGGGGTCCCACCCCTCTTTGCGCAGGCGCGCGTTCAGCGCTGCGGAGCTGGCGGCGTCGTAGGGCGGCAGGGAGTTCAGCAGCTCCCACCCCTCGGGGCTGAGGACCGGCTTGAGTTCGGTGTCGGACACGGGGCCACGCTATAGGAGGTCGGCGCCGAAGCACCCTGAGCCATTTCGCAACATTTGTGTAACGTAATGGTCGCCTTGTTGCCGAAGGTGCCACCTAAGTTTATGCTCTTTTGAGCTTAGGACAGGCTAAGTAAATTCGACGATGAGGACGGTATGCCTTCGATGATCACTCCACCCGCTGCGATTTCCGGCGAGACGACGACACTGGCCAAACTGCTCTCCGCAGGGGCGGTGGCTCTCCTGGCGCTCACCGCCTGCGGCGACAATGGTGAGCAGGAAGCCGAAGAGGCTGAGTAAGCGCGGACACCGCGGCAGAGGACGCAGGCGACTCCGACGGTGCGGAGGAGGCCGAGGGGAGGATGGTGCCCAGGAGGGCGGCGGCACCGTCGAGATCGAGGACGATCACGGAACCCACGACATCAGTCTCGATGAGATCGACTCCGTCGGGCGTTCGACAACCGCACCTTCCGCCTCCTGGAGGATCTGGGCGTGGAGCTGGACGTCGCCGCCCGAGGGCTCATGCAGCCCCACATCCACGAGGTCTATGCCGACGACGAGGACATCCTCGACACCGGAAACCACCAGGAGCCCGACTTCGAAGTCTTCGCCGCTGCGGAGCCGGACCTGGTCATCACCGGTCAGCGGTATTCCCAGTACTACGACGACATGGCCGCCCTGATGCCCGAGGGCGGCGTCATCCTGGAATGGAGCGAGGCGCTCGAAGACCCCGAGACCCTCTTCGACGGTCTGCGCGAGCAGGCACAGAGCATCGGGACGATCTTCGCCGCCGAGGATGAGGCTCAGGCGCTGATCGACGACCTCGACGCCGCCATCGAGCGTGCATCCGAGGCGTACAACGGTGAGGACACCGTGATGGGTCTGCTGACCTCCGGCGGCGACATCAACTATGCAGGCCCCAACGAAGGCCGCGCCGTTGCCGAGATCTTCCAGGAGCTCGACCTGGAGCCCGCCCTTGAGGTGGAGGACGAATCCAGCGACCACGAGGGGATGACATCTCGGTGGAGGCCATTGCCGACGCGGATCCGGACTGGATCATCGTGCTGGATCGCGACGGCATGAACCCCGAGGACCCGGAGTACACCCCGGCCGAGGACCTCATCGCGGACTCGCCTGCCCTGCAGGAGACCTCTGCGATCGAGCAGGACCAGATCGTCTACATGCCGCAGGGCATGTACCTCACCGAGGACGTCCAGGCATACACCGACTTCCTCAACGACTTCGCTGACGCCCTCGAGGGCGCCCATTAGCGGTCGGAAGCTCTCTGATGACCACCACTCTGCGCCAAGACGTCTCGCAGACCAGCCGGGAGATCCTGGTGGAGGATGTGCGGACCCGGCGGCACAAGCGGCTGTGGACCCCGACGTTCTTGGCGGCGATCCTGGTGACCGTCGCACTGCTCGTTCTCTCCCTCCTGACCGGGCAGTTCGACGTCTTCGGCGGAGACGAGTGGGAGAACCTCTGGATGTTCGGCATCACGCGCGTGCCCCGCACGGCCGCGCTGGTGCTCGCCGGTGCGGCCATGGCGATGTGCGGGGTCATCATGCAGCTGCTGACGCAGAACCGCTTCGTCGAGCCGTCCACGATGGGCATCACCGAGTGGGCAGGCCTGGGCTTGGTGCTGATGATGTGGCTGGTGCCCAGTGCGACCCTCTTCGAGCGGATGATCGGCGCCGTCGTCATGTCCTTCATCGGGACGATGGTGTTCTTCGCGTTCCTGCGTCGAGTCTCCCTGAAGTCCAGTCTCATCGTGCCCATCATCGGCATCATGCTCCGGAGCAGTCGTCTCCTCGGCGACGACCTACCTCGCCCTGATGACCGACCGGCTGCAGACACTGGCCATCTGGTTCCAAGGATCCTTCACCGGGGTGATCAAGGCCGGTACGAGCTGCTGTGGATCGTCCTCGGCGTCACGGTCCTGGTCTTCATCGTCGCTGATCAGTTCACCGTTGCCGGACTGGGGAGGGACATGGCGACCAACGTCGGGCTGAACTACGGAATGGTCCTCTTCATGGGCACGTCCATGGTCGCGGTCGCAACGGGTGTGACCGCGACCGTGGTCGGCGTGCTGCCGTTCCTCGGCCTGGTGGTGCCCAACATGGTGGCCCTCTTCCGCGGCGATGACCTCCGCACCAACCTGCCGTGGGTCGTGCTGGTGGGAATCTGCACCGTCACCGTCTGCGATCTCATCGGTCGAGTCATCATCGCCCCTTCGAGATCCCTGCCGGCATGGTGCTCGGGCTGGTGGGCGGAGCCGTGTTCCTCGGACTGCTGCTGCGCCAGCGGCGAAAGGGCAGTCTGGCCGCGTGATGCTCAAGACAGCCGACATCCGAGCGCGCGCCGAGGCGAGAACCGGAGCCGCAGGTCCGCAGCGGCGTTCGGGTCCGGTCGCCGATCGGCGGCACATGCGCCGCTATGGGGTGACGATGACTGCGCTGGTGGTGCTCGCCGTCGGCCTCACATTCGGCATCATGACCTGGAACAACCCTGCTGAAGTGGCTCACGGCCGTGGTGGCTCATCGTGGACATGAGGCGGGACTCCTGATCACCATCGCCGTGGTGGCCATCTGCCATTCCGTGGCGACGGTCGCCTTCAAACGGCTGTGAACAACCGGATCCTGACGCCGGGCATCATGGGATTCGGCTCCCTGTACACGGTGATTCAGACCTCGGCCGTCTTCCTGCTCGGCGTCAGCGGGGCGAGTGCGCTGGTGGGTGTCGTGCCGTTTCTTCTTCAGATGGCCGCCATGGTGCTGCTCGCCACGGTCCTCTACACCTGGCTGCTGGGCGGGAAGTTCTCGAACGTCCACATCATGCTGCTCGTCGGAGTCGTCCTGGGAGGCGTCCTCGGCTCGTTGTCCGGCTTCATGCAGCGGATGCTCACCCCGAGCGAGTTCGACGTTCTTCAGGCACGCCTCTTCGGCAACATCTCCAACGCGCGATCGGACTACCTGCCGTACGCCATCCCCATCGTCCTCGCCGTGGCGGCTCTGCTGTGGATCCGAGCCAACACGCTCAACGTCATGGCCCTGGGCAGGACCAGTGCGCTGAATCTCGGCATCAGCTACAAGCGGGAGCTGATCGTCATCATGGCGCTGGTCTCCCTGCTGGTGGCCACGGCCACAGCCCTCACCGGGCCCATGATGTTCCTTGGATTCCTCGGAGCGATCCTCGCCTATCAGTTCAGGGACACCTATTCGCACCGCATGCTGTTCCCGATGGCGGTGCTCTTCGCGTACACGATTCTGGCGGGGAGCTACTTCGTCCTACGTCACATCTGGGACAGCCGCGGAGCCGTCACCATCATTGTTGAGCTGATCGGCGGCGCGGTCTTCCTCGTCGTCCTCATGAGAAAGGGGCGCCTGTGAGCATCACCTGACCGACGTCGCCAAGAGCTACTCCGACACCGTGAGGATCGGCCCGGTCTCCGCGGAGATCGAAGCCGGGAGTGACCGCCCTGGTGGGCCCGAACGGTGCAGGCAAGTCCACGATCCTCACGATGATCAGTGGCTCCTGGACATCGACGCTGGCCGGATCACGGTCGGCGGGCAGGACGTGGCGAGCACCCCGTCAAGACGATCGCCACGATCCTCTCCGTCCTGCGGCAGGAGAACCACTTCGTCACCCGCCTGACCGTGCGCCAGCTTGTCGGGTTCGGCCGATTCCCGCACTCCCGGGGCTCACGCTCGGCGATGAGCGTTACATCTCGAAGCGATCGACTTCCTCGACCTCACGGAGCTGGAGAACCGGTACTTGGATCAGCTCTCAGGCGGCCAGCGCCAGAGGGCCTACGTAGCGATGGTTCTGGCGCAGAACACCGACTACGTGCTTCTGGACGAGCCCTGAACAACCTCGACATGCAGCACGCGGCCGCGATGATGAAGCAGCTGCGCCGGGCTGCCGACGAGCTCGGCAGGACCATCGTCATCGTGCTGCACGACATCAACTTCGCCGCGCACTACTCGGACAGGATCCTCGCCATGAAGGACGGCCAGGTGGTCCGGCACGGGACTCCCGCCGAGATCATGCAGGATGAGGTGCTCTCGGACATCTTCAACACGGAGGTGAGCGTCATCGAAGGCCCCCATGGTCCGCTGGCGGTCTACTACTGAGCCGGGCTCAAAGGATGCCGCGCAGCTGGAGGAGGCGAGCTCCACGGCGCGCACCGCCTGCGGGCGCTGCTGCCACTCCTCAGCTGTCAGGAGTTCGCAGTGCTCGGCGTCGGCCTCGAACACCTTCTCCACCTCGGCCGCGAAGCCCTCATCGATGACCTCGAGGTTGGTCTCGTAGTTCAGGCCCAGTGAGAGCCGGTCAATGTTCGCGGTGCCGATGGTGGACCAGACGCCGTCGATGGTCGCGGTCTTGGAGTGGATCATGGTAAGCGTGTAGAGGAGCACCTTCACCCCCGCCTCCAGCATGTCTGTGTAGAAGCCGCGCGTGACCCAGTCGACGACCACGTGGTTGGACTCCTTCGGGAGCATGATCCGGACATCGACCCCGCGACGGGCCGCTCGCATGAGCGGTTTGAGCACCTGCTGGTCTGGGACGAAGTAAGGCGTCGTGAGCCAGATCCTGTCCTCTGCACGCTCGATGGCCTTCAGGTACATATGGCGGATCGGATAGACCAGCTGCACCGGCAGGTTCGATGCGACGCGAACCCTGGGGTTCCAGGACTGGGGAGGAATCCAACCGATGCGCGTGCTTCCGCTTCGGCCCTCGTTCCAGACATTCGCGAAAGCCTGCCGAAGGTCCCAGACAGCCGGGCCGACCTCCCGAACGTGGGTGTCTCGCCATTCGCGGGCGAATTCGTCGCCGATGTTGAACCCGCCGACGAAGCCGGTCTCGTCGTCCACTACGAGGATCTTTGAGTGGCTGAGGCCCGTGTAGCGGATCGGGCCGCGCCAGATCTGGGACTGCAGCGGCGGCATCCGGTGGGAAGAGATCCGAGGATCGAGCTGCCCGAAGAAGGAGCAGGGCACCGTGTGATTCCCGTAGAGGTCGTAGATGACGTACACCTGCACACCGCGTGCGGCGGCGGCATTCAGCGCATCCATGATCCGTTGGCCGACGGAGTCGCTCTCCCAGATGTAGGTCTGCAGCATCACCGACGTCTGGGCGCTGTCGATCGCAGCGACCATGTCGTCGAACAGTAAACCGCCTGCGGTGTAGATCGTCATCTGAGACTCTTCGACCTCGGTTCCGAAGAGCCCGGGCTGCGGCGGGCGGCGCGATCCGCGCTCCTTCTGCCGGTGCCTGTCCCAGAGCAGAAGGCCCCGACAGCGGCAGCCTGAGCTCCCGCGAGCGTCGCCGCTCCCGCCGCGCCTGCCTTCATCAGCTTCCCTGCCATACGTTCCAGCCTACCGAGTGTCACGAGTCAGGAAGTCC
This sequence comes from Nesterenkonia pannonica, assembly GCF_019575955.1. Classification (GTDB taxonomy): domain Bacteria; phylum Actinomycetota; class Actinomycetes; order Actinomycetales; family Micrococcaceae; genus Nesterenkonia; species Nesterenkonia pannonica. Next base: position 2,476,548 of record NZ_CP080575.1, on the reverse strand, counting down.
AGCAGTCGGACTTCTGAGCAGAGCCCTGTCGCACGCGTGCGACGAGAGCTACGATCGGTCAGTTTTCCCATTCCCGAAACGAACGAGTCACCACAGCTATGCCCAACACTGCCGAAACCGCCCTCAGCGCAGAATCTGAGGCGAACCCCAACCAGCACGACCTGATCGCCGACGAGAACCTGAGGACGCCTCGGCGACGCATCATCGCCGCCTCTCTCATCGGCACGACGATTGAGTTCTACGACTTCTACATCTTCGCGACCGCCGCAGCATCGATCTTCCCGCTGCTGTTCTTCTACGGCGAGGACGAGGGCACTGCTGTGCTGCTGTCGCTGACCACCTTCGGCGTGGCCTTCCTGGCGCGTCCGCTGGGCGCAGTGATCTTCGGCCACTACGGCGACAAGATCGGCCGCAAGGTCACCCTGGTCGGTGCCCTGCTGATCATGGGCATCGCGACCTTCCTGATCGGCCTGCTGCCCACCGTCCACCAGGTGGGGCTGTGGGCTCCGGCGATGCTGACGGTGCTGCGCTTCTGCCAGGGCCTCGGCCTGGGCGGCGAATGGTCCGGCGCGGCACTTCTGGCCTCGGAGACCGCCCGCCCGGGGAAGCGTGCCCAGGCTGCCATGTGGCCCCAGCTCGGCGCGCCCTTCGGCTTCATCCTCGCCAACGGACTGTTCCTGGCCTGGCCGTCGGCTTCGACTTCAATCTGGCCGATGCTGCCGCGGCAGGCACCAGTGCCCTGGATGACCCGTTCCTGGTGTGGGGATGGCGTGTGCCGTTCATCCTCTCCCTGATCATGGTCGCCGTGGGGCTCTACATCCGGCTGCGGATCGAGGAGACCCCGTCTTCGCCAAGGCGCTGAAGAACAACGAGAAGGTCAAAGCGCCCATCGGCGAAGTGTTCAGCAGAACTGGCGGGAGATCATCCTCGGCACCTTCATCATGCTGGCCACCTATGGGCTCTTCTACATCATGACCACATGGATCGTGACCTACGCGGTCCAGCCTGAGACCGTGGGCTCTCTGGGGTACGACTACCAGTCGTTCCTGGGGCTGCAGATCGTCTCCATCGTGCTCTTCGCGATCTTCATCCCCATCGTAAGTAAGCTCGCGGACCGCTTCGGCCGACGCCGGATGCTGATCACGACCACGTCCGGAATCATCGTCTTCGGCCTCAGCTTCGGCCTGTTCATCGGACCGGAGGTCCTGGGCACCGGCGCGGACATGAACGTCTGGCAGATGTTCGCCTTCCTCAGCGTCGGCATGGCGCTCATGGGGCTCACCTTCGGGCCGATGTCGGCATATCTTCCGGAGCTGTTCCCGACGAACACCCGGTACACCGGCTCGGGGTGGCCTACAACCTGTCGTCCATCCTCGGTGCAGCGGCGACCCGCCGGTGGCCAGCTACCTGGTCCAGAGCTACAGGGTGCACGCTGTGGGCTTCTATCTGGTGTTCCTGGCGAGGCCTGACGATGATCAGCCTGCTCTTCTCGCCGGAGACGAACCACCGTTCGCTCTACACCGAGGAGAAGCTCTCGGCCTGATCGGCGAGCGGCGCTCCTGCGATGAGGAAGGCCTCCACCCCAGCGGGGCGGGGCCTTCCTCATGCCTGAACTCCCGAGTAGCCTGGCAGGCATGTTAGCTGCATTCTCCGTTGCCCCAGATTCCGCCTCGGCCTCCGACGACGGCTCAGTCAGCGACGCCGTCTCGGCAGCAGTGAAGGTGGTGAAGCAGTCAGGCCTGCCCTACGAGCTGACGTCCATGTTCACCACGATCGAGGGCGAGTGGGACGAGGTGTTCTCCGTGATCAGGCAGGCCACCGACGCCGTAGTGGCTGTCTCGCCCAGGGTGAGCCTGGTCGTGAAGGCAGACATCCGTCCCGGCTACACCAACCAGCTCAGGGACAAGGTCGAGGCGTGTGGAGCAGAAGCTGGGCGAATAGCCCCGGCTGGCCTCAGTCCTCGATGGTGGCGATGGTGTCGCCGCCCTTGACGCCAGTTCCCGGCTTGATCTTGAGGCCTTTGAGCTTTCCGGACTTGTGGGCGCAGATCGGCTGCTCCATCTTCATGGCCTCGAGCACCACGACGAGGTCGCCCTCGGCGACCATGTCGCCGTCTGATGCGGCCACTTTCACCACAGTGCCCTGCATGGGCGAGGTGAGGGCGTCTCCGCTTGCCGCCGTCGTCGCGGCTGTGCGCTTGCGGCGCGCCTTCTTGGAGCTCACGGACGCGCCGCCCCGAGTCTGCCGTTGGCGAGGCTGCTGGGGACTGAGACGCTGACTCGTTTGCCGTTGACCTCGACGACCACGTCCTCGCGGGACTCGGACTCCGACCCTCCGGCGTGGGCGGCCAGGGCGTTGAACGGCGTGATCTCACCGTCGAACTCAGTCTCGATCCAGCGGGTGTGCACACTGAAGGAGGCAGGGGACTCCTCGCTCAGCTCAGGAGCGAAGGCTTCGTCCCTGACTACCAGGCGATGGAAGGAAGCACCGTGGGCATGCCTTCCACCTGCATCTCCTGCAGCGCGCGCGACGCCCTCTGCAGGGCCTGCCTGCGGTCAGGCCGGTGACGATCAGCTTGGCCACCATGGAGTCGAAGCTCCCGGAGATCGTCTCTCCGGCCCGCACCCCCGAGTCCACGCGCACGCCAGGTCGGACGGGACGTCGAAGCGGTCCAGGCTTCCGGGGCGGGCATGAAGTTTCGTCCAGCATCCTCGCCGTTGATGCGGAACTCGATGCTGTGGCCCCGTGCCGCGGGGTCGTCGTAGCCGAGCCTCTCTCCGCGTGCGATGCGGAACTGCTCGCGGACCAGGTCGATTCCGGTGACCTCTTCGGTCACGGGGTGCTCCACCTGCAGCCGGGTGTTCACCTCGAGGAAGCTCAGAGTGCCGTCCTGGCCGATGAGGAACTCGCAGGTCCCGGCGCCGGTGTATCCAGCCTCCTTGAGGATGGATTTCGAGGCTCGGTAGAGCTGCCTGGTCTGCTGCCGCGACAGGTACGGAGCAGGCGCCTCCTCGACCAGCTTCTGGTTGCGCCGCTGCAGCGAGCAGTCGCGGGTGGAGACGACCACGACATCTCCGTGGGCGTCGGCCAGGCACTGGGTCTCCACGTGGCGGGGCCGGTCGAGGAACTTCTCGATGAAGCAGTCGCCCCGGCCGAAGGCGGCGGTGGCCTCGCGGACCGCGGACTCGTAGAGCTCCACGATCTCGTCGCGCTCCCGGACCACCTTGATGCCCCGGCCGCCGCCGCCGTGGGCTGCCTTGATGGCGATCGGCAGGCCCTGCTTGTCGGCGAACTTCAGCACTTCTTGGACGTCCTTGACAGGCTGCTTGGTGCCGGGCGCGAGGGGCGCCGACCTTCTCGGCGATCTGGCGGGCGGTGACCTTGTCGCCGAGCTTGCTGATCGCCGCAGGGAGGGCCCGATCCACACCAGCCCGGCGTCGATGACGGCCTGGGCGAAGTCGGCGTTCTCGGAGAGGAATCCGTAGCCGGGGTGCACGGCGTCGGCGCCGGTGGCACGGGCGGCGTCGATGATCTTCTCGATGCTGAGGTATGACTCCGCAGCAGACTCTCCGCCGAGTGCGTAGGCCTCGTCGGCCAGGTGCACGTGCACCGCGTCGCGGTCGGGCTCTGCGTAGACCGCCGCGGCCAGGAGGCCTTCGTCGTGGGCGGCGCGGATGATGCGCACCGCGATCTCCCCGCGGTTGGCGATCAGTACTTTGGAGAACTCGGTCATCTCAGGCGTCCTTCGTCGTGTCGTTGCGGAAGTCTTGAACGGTGCGGCCCATCCGTTCCAGCAGTCGTGCCAGAGCCGCGGGGAGACCCCGATGACGGCGTCCCGATCGCCGTCGACGTGGTCGATGAATGCGGCCGCTCCGCCTTCGAGGGTGAAGGCTCCTGCGCAGTGCAGCGGCTCTCCGGAGGAGCAGTAGGCGCGGACCTGCTCGTCGCTGGGGCGGCCGAAGGTGATGTCTGAGGAGACGGTCTCCGCCGCCGCCTCGAGCTGGCCGGTGTCGCCCGGGGTCGATCCCAGCAGGACCTCCATCCCGGCCCCGGCCCAGTGGCGGGCCTTGGAGCTGTGGGGCGTCGCCTCCACCAGCCAGTGGCCGGTGTGCAGGGTGCCGGTGGTTCCGCGCATCCTGTGCCAGCGAGCCACTGCGGTCTCCACGTCGTAGGGCTTGCCGTAGGCGACGCCCTCCAGCTCGAAGACCGAGTCGCAGCCCAGGACGAAGGCTCCGCGAGCCTCGGGCCGGGAGGCGACGTCCTCGGCCTTGGCCTGGGCGAGCATCAGGGCCTCTTCGGTAAGCGAGACCGGGCCGCCCGCCTCCACCGCCTGCTCGACCAGGATGCGTTCGTCGATGTCTGAGACCACCACGTCGAAGTCGATGCCAGCATCGGACAGGATCTGCCGTCGGCTGGGGACGCGGAGGCGAGGATGAGCCGCGGGCGGTTCGCTCGGGCGCTCATCGGGGACCCCTGCGCTTCTCCAGGACTCTGGGCCCGGGCGCCCCACAGTCCGATGCGGCTGAAGGTCAGGCTGCGACGACGCTGCAGACGGCGGTCCCGGGGTCCGGTCTGGTAAGCATCTCCGTTCTCGTCGCTGTCCGCCCCGGCGAGTGAGGCGATCACGCTGACGACGGCGGCCGTCTCCTCGTACGACAGCTGCGCCCCGGTGATGCTCAGCTGGGGCTCGTCGGGACCCGCGCTTACCTCCTCGGGTAGCGTCAGCCGCTGCCTCGCCGGTGAGAGTCTCTGCGGCAAGCCCGCTTCCGGAATCCAGGGCGCTCACAGCGGAATGTTCCCGTGCTTCTTGGCGGGGAGGGTCTCACGCTTGTGGAAGGTGGCTCGCAGCGCCTTGGCCACCTGCCAGCGGGTCTCCGCAGGTTCGATGACCGCATCGATGTAGCCCAGCTCGGCGGCCTGGTAGGGGTTGAGCAGCTCGGCCTCGTAGTCGTCGATCAGCTCGGTGCGCCGCGCCTCGACGTCGCCGCCGCTCTTCTCGGTCTGCGCCAGGTCGCGGCGGTGGAGAATGTTGACCGCTCCTGGGCTCCCATCACGCCGATCTGGGCGGTGGGCCACGCCAGGTTCACGTCGGCGCCCAGCTTCTTGGAGCCCATGACGATGTATGCGCCGCCGAATGCCTTGCGCGTGATGACGGTGATCTTGGGAACGGTCGCCTCAGCGTAGGCGTAGAGCAGCTTCGCGCCGCGACGGATGATCCCGTTCCACTCCTGGTCGGTGCCGGGCAGGAAGCCGGGGACGTCCACGAGGTCAGCACGGGGATGTTGAAGGCGTCGCAGAAGCGGACGAAGCGGGCAGCCTTCTCCGAGGCGGAGATGTCCAGGGTGCCGGCGAACTGGGACGGCTGATTGGCGACCACGCCGACGCTGCGTCCTTCGACGCGGCCGAACCCGATCATCACATTGGGCGCGTACATCGGCTGCAGCTGCAGGAAGTGGCCGTCGTCGAGTATCTGCTCGACCAGCTCCGTCATGTCATAGGGGCAGACGCTGAGTCGGGGACGAGTTCGTTGAGGGCCTCATCCTCAGGCTCCACCTTGGGGCGGGTCTCATAGGCGTCCAGAGCCTCCTGGTCCACGGGGGCCTCTGCCAGGTTGTTCAGCGGAAGGAACTCGAGGAGCTCCTTGGCGAACTCGATGGCGTCCTCTTCGTCCTGGGCCATGTAGCTGGCCGTGCCGGTGGTGGTGCTGTGCGAGCGGGCACCGCCGAGGACTCCATGTCGACGTCCTCACCGGTGACGGACTTGATCACGTCTGGGCCGGTGATGAACATGTGGCTGGTCTTGTCGACCATGATGATGAAGTCGTTCAGCGTAAGCGAGTAGGCCGCACCCCCGGCCGAGGGTCCCATGATCAGGGTGATCTGCGGGACGACGCCGGAGGAGTGCACGTTGTTGCGGAAGATGTCGGCGAACATCGCCAGGAGGCCACGCCCTCCTGAATGCGCGCTCCGCCGCCGTCGTTGATGCCGATGACGGGGCAGCCGTTGCGGGCTGCGAACTCCTGAACCTTGACGATCTTCTCGCCGTTGACCTTCGAGAGAGATCCGCCGAAGACGGTGAAGTCCTGCGAGTAGACCGCCGTCAGGCTCCGTCGACGGTTCCGTACCCGGAGACCAGGCCGTCGCCGATGGGGTGCTTGGCGTCCATGCCGAACGATGTTGAGCGGTGCACAGCGAGCGCATCGAACTCCACGAAGCTGCCCTCGTCGAGGAGCATCTCCACCCGTTCCCGGGCGGTGTGCTTGCCGCGGTTGTGCTGCTTCTCCACGGCGGCCTGACCCGCGGGGGCCAGGGACTCGTCGCGACGACGGCGGAACTCGGCCAGCTTGCTTACGGTCGTCTTCAAGTCGGGCTCAGGGGTCATATCAGCACGCGCTTTCGTCGGAAATCCACAAAACTGACGTCAGTCTATGCACCGCATCACAGTGCTCCGTTGTGGACCCCTACAAATCTTGCGGACCGTCTAATGTGATCGTCATGGAGAGCAGGGAGTCGGTGCGGGCGTGGGCGCCGCTTGATGAGGGGCGGCTGCAGCGAGAGCTGGTCGGCTCCGGGGTCTGCAGCCGCGTGGTGCGGGTGGACTCGACGGGCTCCACCACCGCGGACCTTGTTGAGGCGGCTCGTCGGGAGGACTTCGCCCAGCAGTGGCCTCACGCGTCGGTGCTGACCTCGGAGGAGCAGACGGCGGGAACCGGCCGCACAGGACGGGCCTGGGCATCCCCGCGGGGCTCAAGCCTCTCCACCTCTGTGGTGCTTCGGCCCTCTCTTCCTGCGTCGCAGCGGCATTGGCTGAGCCTGGTCTCGGGACTCGCGCTCGTGCAGACCCTCGAGGAGGACTACGGTCTCGATGCGTCGCTCAAATGGCCCAATGATGTGCTGATAGGGGCGGCACGCGATGAGCCGGGCCGCAAGATCGCGGGGAGTGCGGCGGTTGCTCCCCGGTGCGCGGGACGCTGTCATCGTCGGCTGCGGCATCAACGTCCTGCTGGGCGAGGAGGACCTGCCCACCGAGACCGCCGCATCCCTGCTGCTCGAGAGTCGGGCTCCTCTGTCCGACGACGTGAGGACCGACCTCCTCATTGCGTGGCTTAGCCGTTTCCAGCGCCTCAGCGCTCTGTCGGAGCGCGCCGGTGACATCGCGCCGGTACGGCCGATGATCGTGGAGAGGGTCAGCACGATCGGCCAGCAGGTGAGAGTCCATCTCCCCGGCGAGGAGCGGGTGATGGGCACAGCCGCGCGCGTGGAGGAGGACGGGGCCCTGACCGTGGAGACGGCGCAGGGGCCCCGGAGCTTCTACGCCGGAGACGTCGTGCATCTCAGACGCGACACGTAGACTGCTCTCAGACCCAAAGACCCGTGAAGGAGGTGCCTTCGGTGCTGCTGAAGCTTGTTGATGACGAGCAGGTGGTGGTCCGCGCGCGCGCCCACTTCCGGGCCCTGATCCCGCCGCTGGTGAGCATGCTGGCGACCATCGCGGTCATGATGTTCCTCATCGGCTACTTGGGGCGGCCGTCGCAGCCTGCCTTCGTGCAGCACTACAGCCACATCGGGATCTTCATCGTGTGGGCGGTGGGGGACTCCTTCTTCTCTTCGGCGCGATCAAGCCGGTGCTCAGCTGGCTCAATCGCTTCACATACCTGACCACCCATCGGGTGGTGCAGAAGAACATCGTCGGCGGGGCCAACGCCGTCGTGGTTCCCCTGGGGCTGGTGACCGGCGCTGACTGGCGGCAGTCGAAGGCCCAGGAGATGTTCGACGCGGGCGACATCGTCCTCACTCACGGTGCGTACGACCAGTACCAGCGCACCAAGCTGAAGGACATGCCCGACGCCGCCCGCCTCCACGGGCTGGTGGCTCAGCAGCTTCAGGACTACCGCCGCCAGGCGGCCCGCCAGCACATGGGTGCCCACCAGCCGTTCGGCGGCTACGGGGCCCTCCGCCGGGCCGCCCCAGCCCGAACAGCTCTCGCCTGCTCAGATGCGGGCGCACCCCTACGCGGCCGGTCATGGCTACTGAGCCCGGCCCGGACTACATGGCCGGGGAGACCGGTGTCATGGATGCAGTGGTAAGCGCTCCTTCACCGACAAGGAGCTCGAGGCGGCTCGGGCCGACTGGTCGGACTTTCCGCCCCCAAGCAGAGGGGACGGCCGAGATTGCGGCCGCAGCAGCCTCCGCGAATCCGGGGCTGTCCCAGACGTCGGAGGCTGGAGCCTTCTCCGGCGCAGGACTCGCTGACGAGCCCGAGGATGACTACGCGCGCCATCCGGAGACCGCCGCCATCCCGGTGCCCACTCCTATGCAGGTCGAGGCCGACACCGTGAGTCGGACATGGCATCGGCGCATCCGGGATCTCGAGACCCGCCTCCTCGGCGCCGAGCGCACCCTGACGTACCGCGAGATGGCGGAGCACATGGGTGTCTCCACCCGGTCGGCACGCAAGCTGTGGCGGGCCCTGGGATTCCCAACCTCGAGGACGAGGTGCGAGCCTTCACCGCGGCGGACGCAGAGGCGCTGACCACCATGGTCGATCTCGTCCGACGGGGGCTGCTCAACGAGGAGACGGCCATCAGCCTCACCCGATCGGTGGGGCAGACCACTGACCGCATGGTGGTCTGGCAGATCGAAGCGCTGGTCGAGGACAAGATCGCCAACGAGGACTACGACGACGCCGAAGCGCGCACGCACGTGGTCGAGACGCTGCCCGAGCTGATCGAGCCGCTGCAGCGGCTGATGTCCTACGCCTGGCGCCGCCAGCTCTCAGCAGGCCTCCAGCGTCTGACGGTCCGCGTGGAGTCCGGGCTGGCAGCCGTTCAGCGGGGTCGGGGGCGCAGCAGGCCACCGACGCATCCCTCCCTCTGGCCCGCGCCGTGGGCTTCGCCGACCTGGTCTCCTACACCTCGCTGTCGCGGCAGATGAGCGAGCGCACGTTGGCCCAGATGGTCCAGCGGTTCGAGTCCAAGTGCGCCGAGATCATCAGCATCGGCGGCGGACGGCTGGTCAAGACCGTGGGGACGAGGTCTTCTACAACGCCGAGACTCCCGAGGCGGGGGCGGAGATTGCCCTGGCCCTGGCGGAGGCGATCGCAGCCGACGACGTTCTGCCCCAGGCCCGGGTCTCGGTGGTGTGGGGCCGGGTGCTCTCCCGCATGGGCGATATCTATGGTAGGCCGTGAACCTGGCGGCACGGCTCACCGCGCTCGCCGATCCAGGCACGGTGCTGGTGGACACCGCCACTGCCGATGCCCTGGAGGAGAATGATTCATACCTGCTGGTGCCGCAGCACCCACGAGTGGTGCGCGGCTTCGGAGAGGTCGTGCCATCGATGCTGCTCCGCTCCGAAGGCGGCGGAATCATGCTCGACGAGGCGGACATCACAGCCTGGTAACAGGAGGTGCCGGAGCATCACAGACCGGCAACGATCCGTGACAAGATGGGAGAGTGACTCTGAGCGACGACAGCACCGAAGCCCTCCAGGGGCCGTACGTCGACTACGGTTACGGCTCGCACGTAGGGCTGCGCCGTGAGCTCAACGAAGACTCGTACGTGGTGACCGACGGCCTCTTCGCCGTCGCCGACGGCATGGGCGGCCATGAGGTAGGCGAAGTCGCCTCCTCCTCGCCGTCAGGCGCTGGCCGAAGGCTGGGAGCGTGCGCGCGGCGAGGTGAGCGAGTCGGAGATCCAGGAGTTCCTCGACGAGGCAGACCGCCGGATCCGGCAGGCGACCGACTCCAAGGCAGGCACCACCCTCTCCGGGGCTGCCGTGGTGGAGGCCCCACCGGAGGAAGCTCCTCCCAGTGGCAGTGGCTGGTCTTCAACATCGGGGACTCCCGCACCTACCTGCTCAACGACGGGGCGCTCATCCGCCTGACCAGGGACCACTCGCAGGTCCAGGACCTCGTAGACTCCGGGATGATCACCGCGGAGGAGATGCACAGCCACCCGCAGCGCAACGTCATCACTCGTGCCCTGGGGCGGCGACGTCTGGGGCGCCGACTTCTCCACCGCCACCGTGACTCCGGGCCAGCGGCTCCTGATCTGCTCCGACGGGCTCACCGGCGAGCTGACGGATCAGCAGATCGCAGCGATCCTCAACGCCGATCACAGCGCCCAGGAGACCGTGGACTGGCTCATACACCGATCCCTGCGCTCGGGCGGCAGGGATAATGTCACGGTCGTACTCGTAGACGTCAAAGAAGGGAACTGAATGTCAGAGGAGATCTCGCGCGCCGACGTCGAGCATCTTGCCAAGCTTGCCCACATCGCGATGACTGAGGGTGAGCTTGACCGCACGGTCGCTGAGCTGGCTGAGATTGTGGATGCGGTGAAGACGGTCCAGGAGGCCGCTGGTGAGGACATCCCGCCACCAGCCACCCCATTCCGCTCACCAACGTCTTCCGCGACGACGTCATCGGGCACACGTTCACCCCGGAGCAGTCTCTGGCCAACGCCCCCGACGCCGAAGACGGCCGCTTCAAGGTTCCTGCCATTCTCGATCAGGAGTGATCCTCTACACATGACCGTTCAAGCACACCCGCTCGTCAGGCTCACCGCCGTCGAGATGGCTTCGAAGCTCCTCTCCCGCGAGATCACGTCGGTGGAGCTCACGCAGTCCCACCTGGACCGCATCGCAGAGGTGGAGCCCACTGTGAATGCGTTCCTGCACGTCAACTCCGAGGAGGCCCTCGAGGTCGCGGCAGAGGTGGACCGCATCCGTGAGGCCGGAGGCCCGGAGGCCGAGGCGCTGCACCCGCTGGTAAGCGTGCCGATCGCGGTGAAGGACCTCATCGTGACCAAGGGCCAGCCCACCACCGCGGCGTCCAAGATGCTCGAAGGATGGATGAGCCCCTACGACGCCACCGTCATCGAGAAGATCCGTGAGGCGAAGCTTCCCATCCTGGGAAAGACCAACCTTGACGAGTTCGCCATGGGATCCTCCACCGAGCACTCGGCCTACGGAATCACGCGCAACCCGTGGGACGTCAGCCGAATCCCGGAGGCTCGGGAGGCGGTTCGGCCGCAGCGGTCGCCGCCTTCGAGGCTCCTCTGGCGCTGGGCACCGACACCGGCGGCTCCATCAGGGAGTAAGCCGCGTTCACCGGAACCGTGGGGACCAAGCCCACATACGGTGGCGTGTCGCGGTACGGGGCCATCGCCATGGCCTCCTCGCTGGACCAGATCGGTCCGTGCGCACGCACCGTGCAGGACGCCGCTCTGCTCCACGAACTGATCGGGGACACGACCCGAAGGACTCCACCTCACTGCCGGATGACGTCCCGGAGTTCGCGAAGGCCGCAAGCACCCACGACATCACCGGAATGCGCATCGGGGTCATCAAGCAGCTGTCCCACGGCGAGGGCTACGAGCAGGGCGTGCTCGACGCGTTCCAGTCGTCCTTGGACTCGCTGCGCGAAGCCGGAGCGGAGATCGTCGAGGTGGACTGCCCGAGCTTCGACTACGCCCTGGGCGCGTACTACCTGATCATGCCGTCGGAGGCATCCTCCAACCTGGCCCGGTACGACGGCGTCCGGTACGGCAGCCGTGCGCTGCCCGAGGAGGGCCGATCACCATCGAGCGCGTGATGGCTGCCAGCCGTGCGGTAAGCTTCGGCGAAGAGGTCAAGCGCCGGATCGTGCTCGGAACCTATGCCCTCTCGGCGGGCTACTACGACGCCTACTACGGTTCGGCTCAGAAGATCAGGACGCTCATCCAGAGGGACTTCGACCGTTCCTTCGAGGAGGCCGACGTGCTGATCTGCCCCACGGCGCCCACGGTGCCGTTCAAGCTGGGCGAGAAGATGGACGACCCGCTGGCGATGTACCTCAACGACGTCGCGACGATCCCAGCGAACCTCGCCGGCATCCCCGGCATCTCCATTCCCGCCGGACTGGCCGAGGGTCTGCCCGTCGGAATCCAGTTCCTCGCCCCCGCGCGCCAGGACATTCGTGCCTATCACGCAGCGGGCGCCCTGGAGCACCTGCTGGGCGAGAAGGGCGAAGCCATCTGGCAGCAGATCCCCGACCTCGAGGAGGTCAAGTGATGACCGAGACACCCACGGCGCAGGCCGACGCCGCAGCGCGCGTCGACGCCGCTCCTGAGCTTCGATGAGGCGCTCGAGAAGTACGAGCCGGTGCTCGGCTTCGAAGTGCACGTCGAGCTGAACACCAAGTCCAAGATGTTCTCCTCGGCTCCGAACGCATTCGGCGACGAGGCCAACACCAACGTCAATGAGGTCGACCTCGGCCTCCCCGGCACCCTGCCGGTGGTCAACGGCAAGGCCGTCGAGTCGGCCATCCGGCTGGGGCTCGCCCTGAACTGCTCCATCGCCGAATACTGCCGCTTCGCACGGAAGCAGTACTTCTACCCGGACCTGCCCAAGAACTGGCAGACCTCCCAGTACGACGAGGCCCATCGCCTACGAGGGATGGCTCGACGTCGAGCTCGACGACGGTGAGATCTTCCGCGTGGAGATCGAGCGTGCGCACATGGAGGAGGACGCCGGCAAGCTGACCCACGCGGGCACCTCGGGCCGCATCCAGGGGGCCGACTACTCGCTCGTCGACTACAACCGCACCGGCGTTCCCCTGATCGAGATCGTCACCAAGCCGATCGCCGGAGTAAACAGGAGGGCCCCGAGATCGCACGCGCCTACGTGGCCGCCGTCCGCGACATCGTCAGGTCGCTGAATATCTCCGACGCCAAGATGGAGCACGGAAACGTGCGCTGCGACGCCAACGTCTCCTGATGCCCCGGGGGCGGAGACGTTCGGCACACGTTCTGAGACCAAGAACGTGAATTCCATGCGCGCCGTCGAGCACACGGTCCACTATGAGATCCGGCGCCACATGCCTGATCCTTGGTAAGCGGCAGCATCGTCCAGGAGACGCGCCACTGGCTGGAGACGTCCCGGACCACGTCGTCCGGGCGGCCCAAGTCTGATGCGGATGACTACCGGTACTTCCCGGAGCCTGACCTGGTTCCGATCGTGACCACCTCAGCATGGGTCGAGGAGCTTCGCGCGCAGCTCCTGAGCCGCCCGCAGCCCGCCGGAGGCGCTGCGCGAGGCATGGGGCTATGCCGACAAGGAGTTCCGCGACGTCGTCGCCGCCGACCTCCTCGACGAGATTGAGGAGACGGTGGCCCACGGGGCGAGCCCGGCCACGGCCCGCAAGTGGTGGATGGGCGAGATCTCCCGCCTGGCGAACGCTCGAGGCGTGGAGCCCGTCGAGCTGGGCGTCACGCCTGCCACGATCGTGGAGCTTCACCAGCTCATCGACGAGGGCGGATCAACGACAAGCTTGCCCGGCAGGTGCTCGAGCATCACGTGGACGGTGAGGGCACTCCGGCAGAGATCGTCTCGGACCGTGGTTTGGAGGTGGTCTCAGACGATGGCGCCCTGACAGCCGCTGTGGAGAAGGCCATGGACGAGAATCCTGACGTCGTGGAGAAGGTCAGGGGCGGGAAGCTCAAGGCCGTCGGCGCGCTCATCGGCCCCGTCATGAAGGAGACGAAGGGCCAGGCCGACGCGGGGAAGGTGCGTGCCATCGTGCTGGAGAGGCTCGGCATAGAAGGCTGAACGGTGCTCGGCACTGCCGCTCGGAGGATCCAGGACCGCCTGTAGGGTGTGACCTGGATCTCTTTCATTTAGTAACGCATTTGAAACAGCTCATTCGGTACTCTTTGGCGCAATGCTGTGAAAACCCTCTCAGCTGCATCACTCGACCACCACATCCGAGGGGATGAGAACGATATGAGCACAGGGACTCTCCTGGCTGAAGGAGCCGACGCCGACACCGGCGCAGGCTTCGACCCCGAGACTGACCCGGCGTCCTGCGACCCGGCCGTCAGAGAAACTTTCCTCGATGACGTCGCATGTCAGATTGACAGCAACTTCGGCGTCGTCGCCGACTGGTTCGGCAGCATCATCTTCTGGGGACCTGAGTACGACGGCCAGGGCATTCTGCTGGTGGTCGTATGGTCCGTCCTGGCGGCCATCGGATTCACCATCTACTTCAAGGGTGTCCAGTTCACCGGGTTCAAGACCGCGCTTGAAGTGGTCCGCGGCAAGTACTCGCGTGCTGACGACCCCGGCGAGGTCCCCACTTCCAGGCCCTGACCTCCGCCCTCTCGGCCACGGTCGGACTCGGAAACATCGCCGGTGTGGCCGCAGCCATCTCATTGGGCGGCCCCGGCGCCACCTTCTGGATGATTCTGATCGGCCTGTGCGGCATGGCCACCAAATTCGTCGAAGCCACGCTGGGTGTGAAGTACCGCTACATCGATGAGGACGGAATCGTCCACGGCGGTCCCTTCCAGTATCTGAAGGTCGCATTCGGCAAGCTGCCGCAGCCGGTGGTCGCGGTCATCACGGGCATCTTCGCCTTCGCCATCATCGCCTTCGGCATCGGCGGCGGCGGCATGTACCAGACCAACCAGACCATGACGCAGGCTCAGGCGGTCTCGACCCAGTACTTCAGCGGCACCGCCCTGGAGGACTTCTTCACCTCCACCGCAGGCGCACTGATCTTCGGCATCATCTTCGCCTTCCTGGTCGGCCTGGTCATCATCGGCGGCATCAGGTCCATCGGCAAGGTCACCTCCCGGCTGGTCCCCGCCATGGCCATCATCTACGTCGTCGGCGCCCTCATCGTCATTCTGGTGAACATCACCGAAGTGCCGAACGCTATCGGCATCATCATCACCGGAGCGTTCAACCCTGAGGGCATCGCAGGCGGCATCCTCGGCGTCATCATCATGGGTGCGCAGCGCGCTGCGTTCTCCAACGAGGTAAGCATCGGCTCGGCGCCGATCGCCCACTCTGCGGCCAAGACGCGTCGGCCCGCTTCAGAGGGCTTCGTCGCGTCGCTGGAGCCGTTCATCGACACTGTGGTGGTCTGCACCATGACCGCCCTGGTCATCATCATCGGCATGCAGAACCCCGCCTTCAACGAGATGCACGCAGAGGGCGAGCAGGTCGGCTCTGTGGCTGACACCTCGGCTGCGTTCGCCACTGTGATGGGCTGGTTCCCGATCGTGCTTCTGCTGTGTGTGGCACTGTTCGCGTTCTCCTCCATCGTGACCTGGGCCTACTACGGCGCAGGCGTGGCGCCACGTGTTCGGCAAGTCGCCGGTGAAGGACAACATCTTCCGGGCGCTCGTCCTGGTGTTCGTGGTGCTCGGCTGTTTGACCAGCTTCGGCTCCATCCTGGAGTTCGCCGACGCGGCACTGTTCCTCTGCATCTTCATCAACGTCGTCGGCCTGGTGGTGCTGGCGCCGAAGGTCAAGGCAGAGGTCAAGCAGTACGTGGCCGACCGCAAGGCAGGCCGCCTGCTCGAGGACCCGGCTCCGCTGGAGGACAGCACGCGCGTCTGATCCTCAGCACTGCCGCACAAGGGGCGGTGAGCTCCCCACGTCTTCCTCTCTGCGAGGAGACGAAAGGGGCTCGCCGCCCCTTTGCGTGCCGCCGCATGGGGGCGTAGCAGCGCGGAGCCTGAGGTCTTCCTCAGCGGGCAGAGCGTGTGCCAAGCTGAGCCTATGAGTGCGATTGAGAACTCGACCCTGGCGATCGTCGGGTAAGCAGCGTCAGGACCGCCACGGCCTATGCCGCCATGATCCGAGGTGCCGCCCGTCATGTGCGGCTCTACGACATCGACGCGGCCAAGGTGGAGGCTGAGGTGCTGGACCTGGCTCACGGCAGCCAGTTCACCGGCGCCACCGACATCGCCGGAGGGGCTGACCTGGCCCACATCGAGGAGCCGACATCGTAGTCGTGACCGCAGGCGCGAAGCAGCACGCCTAAGCCAGACCCGGCTGGACCTGGCGGGCACGAATGTGGAGATTCTGCGGCAGATGATGCCGCAGCTGCTGGAGCGGGCCCCGGATGCGATCTACCTGCTCGTGACCAATCCCTGTGATGTGCTCACCGTGGCAGCTCAGTCTCTGTCCGGACTGCCTCCCAGAGGGTCTTCTCCTCCGGAACGGTCCTCGATACGGCACGTCTGCGATGGAAGCTGGCGCAGAGGGCAGGAGTCGCGCAGTCCAGCGTGCACGCGCACATCGTCGGCGAGCATGGGGACACGGAGTTTCCCCTCTGGTCAGCGGCGAGCATCGGGGCCACCCCGCTGCTGGACTGGGAGCGTGACGGTGCGCCCGTGTTCAGCCGCGACGAGCTCGATGGGCTCACCGACCAGGTGCGCAGCGCCGCCTACCAGGTGATCGTAAACAAGGGCGCGACGAACTACGCGATCGGGCTCTCCGCCGTGCGGATCGTGGAGGCCATCCTCCAGGACCAGCATGCGATCCTGCCGGTCAGCAGCGTGCTCGACGGGTTCCTGGGCATTGAAGGCACAGCCCTGTCGATACCCTCCGTGGTGTCCGCCGGGGCGCAGAGCCGGTCCGCAGCACCCCGTTCTCCTCGGAGGAGGCGGAGCAGCTGCAGGCCTCCGCTGCGGCGCTGAAGTCAGTGCAGGCGTCCCTGGGCGTCTGAGACGGCTCAGGGCTCCTGGCGCACGGCCTCCGTGGCCTGCTGAAGAGTGTCGAAGTGCTGGGGAGCACGCTGCTCCACGCGTCCTTCAGCTCGTCGAGGGCGATGCCGAAGCTGCCGCCTTCGAAGGGCCCGGAGATCTCCAGGCCGCCTGACTCCGCATCGACCACTCCCATGCGCAGCGCGGGAACCCGCGGGCGCTGGTCATATCGGTGAAGCGCAGCTCCTCCGAGCGCGGCAGGGCGACGAGCGCACGGCCCTGCGATTCGCTGAACAGCGCCGTGAAGGCGTCTACGCCGTCGCGTTCGCAGAGGTCGTCGATGGCCACTCGGGCGCCGACGCCGAAGCGCAGGCTCATCTCCGCAAGCGCGGCCGCCAAGCCTCCTTCGGAGAGGTCGTGGGCCGCGTCGACCATGCCGTCGCGGGACGCGTTGATGAGGAGCTCGCCCAGGGTCTTCTCCGCTGCGAGGTCCACCCGCGGGGAGTGCCGCCCAGGTGTCCGCGCATCCGTGCGAACTCTGAGCCGTCGAGCTCGTCCCGGGTCACGCCCAGCAGGTAGACGGCCTGGCCGTCGGCCCAGCGTTGGTGCCCTGAGGGGTGCGACGGCTGACGTCGTCGAACCTGCCCATCACGCCCACCACGGGAGTCGGGTGAATGGCACGCCCTGCGGTCTGGTTGTACAGGCTGACGTTTCCTCCGGTGACAGGGATGCCCAGCTCCATGCAGCCGTCCGCCAGGCCGCGGACAGCTTCGGCGAACTGCCACATGATCGCCGGGTCCTCCGGGAGCCGAAGTTCAGGCAGTCCGAGACGGCCATCGGCACGGCCCCGATGTGGCCACGTTCCGGTAGGCCTCGGCCAAGGCGGCGCGCGCACCCTCGTAGGGGTCCAGGTAGGCGTAGCGGCCGTTGCAGTCGGTGGCCAGGGCGACGCCCAGCCCCGTCTCATCATCGACGCGGATGACACCGGCGTCGTCGGGCTGCGAGTGCGGTGTTTCCGCGCACGAAGCGGTCGAACTGGTCGGTGATCCACGAGACGTCAGCCATGTTCGGCTGGGACATCAGCTCCACCACCGTCTCGCCCAGCTGCTCCGCGGAGGCGGGCAGGTCGGCGGAGGCCTCGGAGGACCGGAAGGTGTCGGCCTGCAGCTCGTCCTGCCGCACGGGACGGTGGTATGGCCGCTCGTAGACGGGTCCGTCGTGAGCCACCGTGCGGGGGTCCACGTCAACGATGGTCTCCCCGTTCCAGTCGATGACGAGCCGACCGGTGTCCGTGACTTCGCCCAGCCACGAGTACTCCACGCCCCAGGTGCCCAGGACCGACTCGAACGCTTCGGCGTTCTCGGGAGTGACGACGGCCATCATCCGCTCCTGGGACTCCGACATGAGGATCTCCCGGGCGTGAGCGTGGGGTCCCGCAGGAGCACGTTGGTGAGCTCCACGTGCATGCCGCCGTCGCCGTTGGAGGCCAGCTCGCTGGTGGCGCAGGAGATGCCTGCCGCGCCCAGATCCTGGATGCCTTCCACGAGCTCGCCCTTGAAGAGCTCAAGCAGCATTCGATGAGGACCTTCTCAGCGAAGGGTCGCCCACCTGCACAGCCGGGCGCTTGGAGGGCTTGGAGTCGTCGAAGGACTCGGAGGCGAGCACGGAGGCGCCGCCGATGCCGTCGCCGCCGGTGCGCGCGCCGAAGAGCACGACGCGGTTGCCGACGCCGGAAGCATTCGCCAGACGCAGGTCCTCGTGCCGCATGACGCCCACGGCCAAAGCGTTCACCAGCGGGTTCTGCTGGTAGATCTCGTCGAAGACGACCTCGCCGCCGATGTTGGGCAGGCCCAGCGAGTTGCCGTAGCCGCCGATCCCGGAGACCACGCCGGGCAGCACCCGCTGGGTGTCGGGGTGATCGATCGCTCCGAACCGGAGGGTCCATGACTCCTACGGGTCTGGCGCCCATGGAGATGATGTCGCGGACGATGCCGCCGATGCCGGTCGCGGCGCCCTGGTAGGGCTCCACGTAGCTGGGGTGGTTGTGCGACTCGATCTTGAAGGTCACGGCCCAGCCGTCGCCGAGGTCGGTGACAGCCGGCGTTCTCGCCGATGCCGACCATCAGGTCGCGCTTCATCTCCTCGGTGACCTTCTCGCCGAACTGGCGCAGGTGCACCTTGGACGACTTGTAGCTGCAGTGCTCCGACCACATGACGGAGTACATGGCCAGCTCTGCCGCGGTGGGGCGTAAGCCGAGGATGTCGACGATGCGTGTGTACTCGTTGTCCTTCAGGCCCAGATCGGCCCACGGGAGCTCGTCGTCCGGGGTGGATGCGGCGTGGTCGACCGTGTCGATGTTGAAGGTCTGCTCGCTCACGCTCTGCTCAGTCACTGGGATCCTCCTGCAAGGGACGAGAGCACGGAGGTGAACAGGGTCAGCCCGTCCGTTCCGCTGCGCATCCCTGTGGCGTCGTCGGGGCCGTAGCCTAAGCCTCAATGGCGTGCTCGGGGTGGGGCATCAGCCCCACCACATTTCCGGCTGCGTTGCTGATGCCCGCGATGTCGTTGCGCGAGCCGTTGGGGTTTCCGCCCACGTAGCGGAAGGTGACGAGCCCCTCGCCCTCGAGCCGCTCGAGCTCCTCGGATGAGGCGACGTACTGGCCGTCCTGGTTCTTCAGCGGGATCGCGATGATCTCATCCTGGGTGAACTGGCTGGTCCACGCCGTCCGGGTGCTCTCCACGCGCAGGGCCTGCTCGGAGCAGATGAACTTCAGGTGGTCGTTCTTGATCATGGATCCCGGCAGCAGGTGCGCCTCGGTGAGGATCTGGAACCCGTTGCAGATGCCGAGCACCGGGAGGGGGCAGAGGACGTCGAGGCAGCGCCCGCCTCCTTCACCAGGGTCTCCATGACGGGTGCGAAGCGGGCGATGGCTCCGGCGCGCAGGTAGTCGCCGTAGGAGAACCCTCCGGGCAGGACGACCGCGTCCACGCCGTGCAGGGACTGGTCCGCGTGCCACAGCGGGACCGCACTGCCGCCTCCCAGGCGGACGGCGCGAGCGGCATCTCCGTCGTCCAGGGTGCCGGGGAACGTGACGACCCCGATGCGGGCTCCGTCCAGCGCCTCCGCAGGCTGGGCGCTGACGCTGCCGATCAGCGGGGCGGCCGAGCTCAAGAGGCATCCTCCTCGACCTGCACGGAGACGACGTCTTCGATGACCGGGTTCGACAGCATGTCTGCTGCGGCGCTTCGGGCTGACTCGAGGATCTCTTCGGTCACCTCGCCCTCCACCGTCAGTTCGAACCGCTTTCCCTGGCGCACCGAGCTGAAGCTGGTGAAGCCCAGGTGGGGCATGGCGCTGACGATGGCTTTGCCCTGCGGATCCAGGATCTCAGGCTTGGGCATGACCTCGACGACGATTCTCGGCACTGGTGTCTCCTGCGGTAGCTCAAGGATTACCGCACAAGTCTAGCGGTGATCCAGGCTCGCTTCGGGAGTCGCGGAGACCCGACGGTCCAGCAGCGCCGCCATCTGGTCCTGAGTGTGCCTGCCGTTGAAGATCTCGGTGCCGTTCTCGAAGGCTCTGCCGGCTGCCAGCGGTCCAGCGTCGATGGCGTCGTAGCCGAGCGAGTCGATGAACTCGGTGACCAGGCTCTTGGCCTGGTGGTCGTCGCCCGCGAGGGCCAGGGCCCTGCGGTTCGGGTCCCCTGCGGCGTGGGAGTCGACTTCGAGGTCCCCGTATCCGATGTGATTGAGCGTCTTGACCAGGCGAACGTCCCCGAGGAACTCGGCGATGACCTCAGAGGTCGATGTCTCTCCTCGAACTCGTCCATCACCCCGTCCACCGGCGCCCAGTAGTTCATGGTGTCGATGACGATGTGGCCCTGGAGCACGTCGGCGGCGATGCTGCGGTACTTGTGCAGCGGCACGGCGGCAACGATGATGTCGGACCCGCGCAGCGCCTCTCTGTCGACGGCCTGGGCGCCGGGGACGATGACCTCGGTCAGCAGCCGGATCTCGTCCGCAGGCTTGGATGTTGCGATCCTCACGCTGTGGCCGCCTCGAATGGCCTGCCGCGCCACCGCGGTGCCGACGCGCCCTGCGCCCAGGATGCCGATGCTCAGTCCTTCTCCCATGTGATCCCCTCGACGGTGATTATTCAAAATTTGAAATGGTCTGTCGCAGCACAACGCGGAGGCGACGCATCCTGTTCCCGCAAGCGGTCGATGGGCAGAAGAATACGCGTCGAGGAGGATTCAGGCACTGCTCAGGGCGGAGGCGGCGGCTGACAGGAGGCTGAGCGGCAGCTAAGATGGAGCTGAATCGCATCGCGCTGAGCACGAAGGGCCGGGAGGACATCCTCCCGGCCCTTCGTCGTCGTGAGCTGAGGGTCTCAGCGCCCGGTGCCGGCGTAGACGGTCGCTTCCTCATCGGAGTCGAGCCCGAAGGCGGTGTGGATCGCGGCGACCGCCTTGTCGAGCAGCTCAATGTCGGTGATCACTGAGACGCGGATCTCTGAGGTAGAGATCAGGCCGATGTTGATGCCGGCATCGCGCAGCGCGGTGAAGAACCGCGCCGAGACGCCGGGGTGGTTGCGCATGCCGCCGCCCACCAGGGACACCTTGCCGACCTGCGGCACGAAGCTCAGCTCCTTGAAGCCGATGACGTCCTTGTGCTCCAGAAGGATCCGCTGAGCCTTGTCGCCGTCGGAGCCCGGGAGGGTGAAGGAGATGTTGGTGGTCTGCTGCTCCACCGAGACGTCCTGGACGATCATGTCGATGTTGATGCCCGCACCGGCGATGTGGTTGAAGATCTCGGCAGCCTTTCCGGGCACGTCCGGGACGCCGGTGATGGTGAGCTTGCCTTCGGTTGCGTCGTGGGAGACGCCGGTGATGATGGGCTGTTCCAAGGGATCGCCTTCCTTGAGGGTGACTTTGTCTTTCTCATCCGGGATGACCCAGGTGCCCTCCTTGTCGGAGAAGGAGGAGCGGACGTGCAGCTTCACGCCGAAGCGGCGTGCGTACTCGACGCTGCGCAGGTGAAGCACCTTGGTCCCGGCCGCGGCCATTTCGAGCATGTCCTCGCTGGTGACCACATCGAGCTTGCGGGCGGACTTCACCACTCGCGGGTCGGCGGTGAAGACGCCGTCGACGTCCGAGTAGATCTCGCACACGTCGGCGTCCAGGGCTGCCGCAAGAGCCACCGCTGTGGTGTCGGAGCCGCCGCGTCCCATGGTGGTGATGTCCTTGGACTCGCGGGACATCCCTGAAAGCCCGCCACGATGCTGACGTGGCCGGAGTCCACAGACTCCTTGACGCGGGCGGGGAGACCTCGATGATCCTCGCCTTGCCATGGTGGGGCTCGGTGATCATTCCGGCCTGCGAGCCGGTGAAGGACTGCGCCGCTCGCCGAGCTCGTGGATGGCCATGGCGAGCAGCGCCATAGACATGCGCTCGCCCGAGGAGAGGAGGATGTCCATCTCACGCAGCGGAGGCTGTTCGGAGATGTCTGCGGCCAGGTCGAGCAGGTCGTCGGTGGTGTCGCCCATGGCTGACACCACCACCACGACGCGGTTGCCCGCGTTCTTGGTGTCTACGATCCGCCGGGCCACCCGCTTGATGGACTCGGCGTCCTGGACTGAGGAGCCGCCGTACTTCTGAACGATAAGACTCATGGAACCGCAGTGTACTGACTCTGCGGGAAAGCTGACTGGGAGCTGTGCGTCGTGACGCCGAACGTGATAATGGGCGTGCTCATCTGTCCCCGAGCACTGCGGAGAGGAACCGCTGAGTGCGCTCGTGCTCCGGGCTGGTGAAGATCTTCTCCGGGTGCCCCTCCTCCACGACGCGCCCTCCGTCGAACATCATCACTTTGTGGGAGACGTCGCGGGCGAAGCTCATCTCGTGGGTGACGATCAGCATGGTCACGTCCGTGGCGTCGGCGACGCCGCGAAGGATGTTGAGCACATCGCCGACCACTTCGGGGTCCAGGGCGGAGGTGACCTCGTCCAGCAGGAGGATCTCCGGGTCCATTGCCAGGGCCCGTGCAATGGCCACGCGCTGCTGCTGCCCTCCGGAGAGCGAGGTGGGGTGGGCGTCGGCCTTGTCGGGCAGTCCGACCTGCTCGAGCAGGCTGTGGGCCTTCTCCGTGGCTTCCTTCTTGGAGCGGCCGAGGACGTGGACCGGCGCCTCAATGATGTTCTCCATCACCGTCATGTTCGGGAACAGGTTGAACTGCTGGAACACCATGCCGATGCGGGTGCGGAGCCTCTTCTGCTGCTTCTTCGTCACCGGCACCCGCTTGCCGCCGCGGCTCTCGTGGGTGAGCGGATCGCCGTCGATGTAGATGTAGCCGCCGGTGAGCTCCTCCAGCGTCATCACCAGACGCAGAATGGTGGTCTTGCCGGAGCCGGAGGGACCGATGAGGGTCACCCGCTCCCCGCGGGCCACCGAGAAGTTCAGGTCCTTGAGGACGATGTTGTCGCCGAATCGCTTCTCGACGTCTACGAACTCGATCACCGGATTCGTGCTGAGGCTCCCGGAGTGGGGATGGGGTCTCAGTGGGCGTAGGCAAGACGCTTCTCCAATCGGTTGACCAGGACGGCGGTCGGATAGCTGGCGGCCAGGAAGATGATCCCGGCAATGGTGATCACTTCGGTGTAGCGGAAAGTCTGGGCGCCGATCGTCTGTGCCACCCGCACCATTTCCATGACCTGGATGGCGAAGAGGAACGGTGTGTCCTTGAACATCGAGATCGCATAGTTGCCCAAGGAGGAACAGTGGAGCGCAGCGCCTGCAGGATGACCACCCTGCGCCAGGTCCGCGCTGCCGACATCGACAGGGCCGTCGTGGCTTCCCACTGACCCTTGGGAACGGATTCGATCCCGGCGCGGTACACCTCGGACATATAGGTCGCGTAGTGGACGCCGAAGACGATGATTCCCATCGTCATAGGCTCGAGCCACTGGAAGGTGCTCCAGAAGACGAAGATCAGCTGTACGACGATCGGGGTCATGCGGATGAAATTGGCGACCCATCGCACGATCCAGGCCAGGGGCCGCGGAAGGACCATGAGCAGGATCGCGATGATGAGGCCGAGCACCGCTGCGATGACCGTGCTGACCACCGTCACGACGAGCGTCACCTGGAGGAAAGCCATGAGCATGTCTGGCAGAACCTCCCAGGCGAACTCAGGGTCGAAGATCGGGCCTGATTCGTCGATGAGGAGGGTCGCTGACTTCTTCTGCCTGCAGGCTTGTTTGATGGGGGTTCATGATGCTCCTCCCGCGGCAGGCTGCTTCGGCGAAGCCGACGCTTCGTACGGTGCCGTCTTGGGCTTCGGCGAGAGAATCTCACGCAGTGACGGTCCGCGCCCCAGCCTGTGCTTCGCGCGGGCCTCCAGCATCTGCATGAAAAGGGTGAGGACGAGGGCCAGGATGAAGTAGACCACCAGGCCGATGAACGCGTGGGAGAACCAAATATCGGTGGGGCGACGGAGATTGTTGAGCTCAGCGGTGAAATCATTGACGCCTGGCACCAGGTACACGATCGCACTGCCCTTCAGCAGATGGACCCATAAGTTGGTCAGGGACGGCAGCATCAGTGCCCACGCCTGCGGGAAGATGATGCGGCGCATCTTGTGGGGCCAGGACATCGACAGTGCCGTGGTGGCCTCCCACTGGGCCTTGGGCACTGTGGTCAGAGATGCGCGCACTGCCTCGGCGGCGTAGGCGCCGTAATTGATTCCCAGCGCCGCCACGCCCAGGGCGAAGGTATGCTCCTGCGGCGCGGGCAGAGGGACGTCGTAGTGCATCCAGAACAGGGGCAGGACGAACATCAGCCAGAAGAGAAGGACCAGCAGCGAGATGCCTCGGAAGAATTCGATGAGCACTCGGGCTGGCAGACGCAGCCAGATGCTCAGGCTCCCAGCGGCCAGGCCCAGAACCAGCGACACCACCAAGGCCGCCGCGCCGCCGAGCAGCGTCAATTGGACCGTAGTCCAGATTCCCTCAAGGAGGCGCTCGGACCAGTTGCCTACGACTTGGAAGTACTGAGGCCAGTCCTCGAAGAAGTCCACTAGTGCCCTCTCGGCTCAGGAGTCTGTTGACGGGTTCTGCGGCCTAGGCCTCGAGCAGAGGGGCTTACCGCAGAACCAGGTTCAGCTGGTGAGCTGATCAGCTGTCGTCGCCGTACTGCTCCTCGATGGCGTCAGTGTCGCCTTCGCAGAACTCTTCTGTGGTCATCTCCGGATCGGGAGCTCCTGCTCGGTGAACCCGTATTCTTCGATGATCTCCAGGAACTCTCCGGAGTCCATGAGCTCCTCCAGGTGCTCGTTGTACTCCTCGAGCAGCTCGGTGTCGTCGGGGCGGAAGGTGTGGGCACCGGCCGAGACTTCGTAGGCGAACTCTTCTGTGACCTCGACGCCCTCCATGTCTTCGCTCATCGCATTCAGGAAGCTGCGGTGAGCACCATGACGTCTGAGGCCCCGCCGTCGACGAAGTCCACACCGTCCTCAGCTGAGCCGACGCCCTCGAACTCGACGCCCTCCTCTTCGAGCCAGCCGGATTCGATCCCGGCAGAGAGGGCGACGACGTCAAGGTCGCCGTCCGCCTGGGCTTCGGCGAGGTCCTCGAAGCTTTCCACGTCATGGGGTTGCCCTCTTCGACGAGGAAGGCGGTGGTGTACATAATCTCAGGCTCCGAGAACGCGGCCTCTTCGCAGCGTTCCGGGGTGATGGACATCCCCGCAGACACAACATCCCAGTTTCCGGCGGTCAGGCCTGGGATCAGGCTGTCCCAGTCGGTGTACTCCGCCTCAACCTCGTAGCCCATACGTTCGCCGAGGATCTCTTCGGCAATGGCCACAGTGGCGCCGGTGGGCTCGCCGCCCTCATCGAGCCAGGAATACGGCTCCTCGTAAGCGATGGCGATCGTCATCGCCTCGCCGTCACCACCGGCCTCGGCATCGTCCTCTGTCTCGTCTGTCTCAACGTCGGCGCCGTTGCCCTCGTCGACGTCTGTGTCATCGTCACCGTTGTCGCCGCATGCGGTCAGGACGAGGAGCGCCGCAGCGCTGAAGGCGGTGACGCGCAGCAGGGGTGTATTGGAGTCCATCGGTAGTACCTCAGTTCTCTTCTGTTGGTGCCGGTGCAAGTGTCCGTGCCGAGCGCGGCATCCGCGGCTCGGCTTGGGATGCAGATCACACTACGTCCAAAGAATGCGCGAAAAAACTGTGATGGCCTGGTGAGAGCCTCAGTTTGTGTTCGCCGTAACCTCTTGGAAAAAGAGGGAGAATATCGACGCTGATCTCCGCTGCCTTAGTCAGAAGCGCGATCCGCCGCAGAAGAAAATGAAGAAGCTTTTTCAGGCCGAATATGACAATTACATTTGAATTAATTCTTCTGAACGGCCCCGTGCGGGTGACGAACGGACGCTGGGACGGCCGCTCAGGTGACGCTTCGGCGGCCTTCGAAAGCCCGTCCCAGGGTGACGTCGTCGGCATATTCGAGATCCCCGCCGACCGGCAGCCCGGAGGCCAGACGGGTGATCCTGATGCCCACTGCCCCCAGCATGCGCACCACATAGGTGGCGGTGGCCTCACCCTCAAGGTTGGGGTCTGTGGCGATGATGACTTCCTGGACCCTCTCGTCCGACAGTCGAGTGAGAAGCTCGCGGATATGCAGCTGATCAGGGCCTACGCCGGCGATCGGGTTAATCGAGCCGCCGAGCACGTGATAGAGCCCTCGGAAGCTGCGGGTGCGCTCGATCGCCATGACGTCTTTGGACTCCTCGACCACGCAGAGCACGGAGCCGTCGCGCCGTTCGTCCTGGCAGATTCGGCATCTCGTCTCCTCGGAGACGTTGAAGCAGAACCTCGCAGAACTTGACCTTGTCCTTGACGGTGCTGATCGCGGCCGCCAGGCGCTTCATGTCCTCGGCGTCGGCCTCGAGAATGTGGAATGCCACCCGCTGGGCGGACTTGGGGCCGATGCCGGGCAGCTTACCGAGCTCATCGATCAGGTCCTGGAC
The DNA here is from genome assembly GCF_019575955.1 of Nesterenkonia pannonica. Lineage (GTDB taxonomy): Bacteria > Actinomycetota > Actinomycetes > Actinomycetales > Micrococcaceae > Nesterenkonia > Nesterenkonia pannonica. The sequence goes on along the minus strand of NZ_CP080575.1, from coordinate 2,450,046 downwards.
CGCGCCTTCATACACAGCTAGTCACCTTAGTGCCCCTCGGCGCCGAGGCGCCGCTCCTCGATGAGCGTGCCGCCGAGGAGCCGCTCGATGGCACGCCGGCCGAAGACGCCCGAATGCATGATCTCTTCATCATCCTCGCTGGGGACGTCCTCCTCAGGGTCCTCAGGACCGGCCCACCGTGACGCGTGCTGCGGCGACACAGGCCGGGAGGTCTGTGCGACCGGCTCGAGGGGAGGGTGCGGCCTCTGCCCAGTCCGGCGGGGTGCGGCGGGATCCTCAGGCTCCTCCGGATGGGGGCAGGGTAAGCGGCTCCGGGGCGGCGTATCGTCGACGTCCTCCAGTCCGTCCGTCCGCGGCTGGGAGGCCGGTGCGGCCTGGGATCGCCGGGCGAAGGCCGGTATCACGGGCTTCTCCGGAACGCGGGGTCGTGCGGCCTCCTGCGGCGCGTGCTCAGGCTGCGTCTGCCAGCTCTGGTCCTCGGGCCCCGGCTGCCAGGCATCATGGGGCGGTTCCTCATCAGGCGCCGGCTCCTGGGGCGGAGCCCACTGCGGGGACTCATCAGAGGGTGCAGGGCTGGGCGGATGCGTCGCGCTGGAAGCGGGAGCGTGATCGTCGTCGCTGGCCTGCGGTGCGGGATCGGTAGGCTGCTGAGGGCGCGCCCTCAGCTTTTGGGGCGTCCCACCGCCTGTGGCGAGATCCAGCGTGACCTGCATGCCCAGGACCTGATGGATGGCCTCGGTGAGTGTGTCCTTGCCGCCTCGGTTGGCGAACGTATTGCGGGCTCCGTCGTTGGCGAAGCTGAGCGTGAGGGTCTGGCCGTCGAATCCGCCGACGGTCACATTGCCCTTGACCAGCATCCACAGCATCCGGGATCTCGACTTCATGGCCTCGACGATGTCCGGCCAGGCGCGCTGCATCATCTGGCTGGAATTCGTCCCCGACTGGCTCTCGGGGCGGGACGGGGTCTGCTCCGGGGCGGAGGCCGGAGCGGGTGTCGGGGGCGCAGGTGCCGCAGGCTCCGGTGAGGGTGCCGACGCAAGCGGACCGGGCTGCGCTGGCCCGGACTGTGCTCGCTCGGGCTTCTCAGGGGCGGGCTCAGGCTGCGCTGAGGCGGGCTCCGGTTCGGAGGAGCGCCCCACGTGACGCCGGGCGCGGCCCAGCCGTCGTCTGCGCGCGGGGTCGGTGCGGGTGCCACTCTGCGGGGCGGACGGCGCCTACTCGGGGAGTCTGCGATTCGACGGCCGCAGTAAGCGACGCCTCGGCGTCTGCGGGCGGCGCTTCGGTAAGCGGCGTGGAGCCTGCCCCCGAGGTGAAGTCCATGCGGCGCTCCAGGCGCTCCAGCCGTGCTGCCAGGGAGGCATGGCCGGACTCGGCGTGAGGAAGGAGCAGCCGAGCCATCAGCAGCTCCAGGTGCAGGCGCGGAGACGTGGCGCCCACCATCTCCGTCAGGGCCGCGGCAGTGGTGTCGGCGGCCCGTGAGAGCTCACCGGGTCCGACCTTCGCCGCCTGTGCCACCATCACACGAATCTGATCCTCCGGTGTGCCCCGAAGGATCGCCCCGGGGCTCTCCGGCATGGACTTCACCACGATGAGATCGCGGATGCGCTCCAGGAGGTCTTCGACGAACCGTCGAGGGTCCTGCCCGGACTGCACCACCTGGTCCACGACCTCGAAGGCGCGGGCGCCGTTGAGATCGGCCACGGAGTCGATCACCTGGTCCAGCAGCGCAGCATGGGTGAAGCCCAGCAGTGCGGCGGCCCGGTCGTAGGCGATGCCCTCTGGGCCGGAGTTACGATGAGCTGGTCCAGGACGGACAGGGTGTCCCGCACTGAGCCGCCTCCAGCGCGCAGCACCAGCTGCAGCACACCCGGCGCTGCGGCGACGCCCTCCGAGGAGCACAGGCGCTCCAGGTAGGTCAGCAGCGGCTCCGGCGGGACGAGGCGGAAAGGGTAGTGGTGGGTGCGCGAACGGATCGTGCCGATGACCTTGTCAGGCTCGGTGGTCGCGAAGATGAACTTGATGTGCTCGGGAGGCTCTTCGACGATCTTCAGCAGCGCGTTGAACCCTGCTGCGGTGACCATGTGCGCCTCGTCGATGATGAAGATCTTGTAGCGGTCGCGCACCGGGGCGAAGGTGGCCCGCTCGCGCAGGTCCCGGGCGTCGTCGACGCCGCCGTGCGAGGCCGCGTCGATCTCGATGACGTCGAGGGCCCCTGCACCGCCGGTGGCCAGCTCGCGGCACGAGTCGCATTCGCCGCACGGTGTCCCGGTGGGGCCCTGGGCGCAGTTCAGGCACCGTGCCAGGATGCGGGCCGAGGTGGTCTTTCGCAGCCGCGCGGCCCTGAGAAGAGGTAGGCGTGAGAGACGGAGTCTTTGTCCAATGCGGTGACCAGCGGAGCGGTGACGTGCTCCTGCCCGATGACGTCGGCGAAGGTGTCGGGCCGGTAGCGGCGGTACAGGGCAGTGGTCACGACGAAGACCTTACCTGCGCGGGAACATATAGAGCCATCCCGTCCACGGGCGCAGCCGCGCTGCCAGCAGAGAGATTCCCAAGCCTGCCGCCGTGACCAGCCCGACGTGGGCGAAGGGCTCCAGATCAGAGGCGCTCAGCAGGCGGTGGGTGAGGACCACCGCAGGCATGTGCACCACGTAGATGACGATGGAGTTCCGCCCCGACCACTCCAGCAGCCTCAGCAGCGGCTGGGGAGGAGGCGATAGCGGTAGAGCCGGGGTGCGGCCCAGAGCAGCACGGCCAGGCCCAGGACGGCCGTGGCGGCCGAGTACAACGTGCCGAACCTCAGCTGCACCTCGGAGACCCCCAGATGGGAGAGTGCGGCCGCCGGTGCGGCGAGCAGGAGGATCACAGGCCACGGCGCCCGAGCCCATCTGATGACGAGATGAGTCAGGGCCGCGCCCAGGAAGAAGAAGGCTCCGTAGTAGAGGAATCGGTTGATGAGGGTGATGTCCCAGTCAGTGACGTGACGCAGCGTCAGCATCGTCACCCCCAGCATCGGCGCGCCGATGAGCAGCACGTGAGGGTGGGAGACGCCCCGCTTGAAGAGGAGGCCCACGGCGTAGCACATGGTCAGCACGCCCAAGAACCACAGGTAGCTGCCCCGGTGAGCCAGTAGTCGGGATTGCCGGGCCCCGCGTGGTGCACCAGGACCCCGTACCCGACCATCCACAGGGCCCAGGGCCACACGACTGCCGCGAGCTTCCCCGTCGCGTAGTGGGAGACGGGCTTGGACAGCGCCCGGGAAGCAGCATGCCGGAGAGCAGCATCAGCAGCGGCATGCGGAACGGTTCGAAGTACCGGTTGATGTGCGACCATTCCCGGCTCCCGCTGTCGTTGGACATCGGAATGTCTGCGGCGTGCAGGACGACCACCAGAAGGACGGCGAGCCCGCGCAGCATGTCCATCCAGCGCATCCGGGTGTCGGTGCCCTGAGCGGCCTGCGCGTCGGCTGCCGGACGCGTCATCGAGTGGGGAGCGTGGGCGCGGGGTCTCGGAGGCCCGCGCCGCGGAGCGTGCGGAGAGCCGTGCGCTGACGACCGCGGCGCGGGGAAGACGTAGAGCCACGGGGTCCACGGCCTGGCGGCGGCGATGAGCAGAGTGATGATGAGTCCGCCGACGGTGCATGCGGTCACGTAGGCGAGAGGGGAGGCGCCCAGCTCGCGCATGAGCCGGTGGATCAGAATGATGACGGGAAAGTGGGCCACGTAGATGACGATCGAATTCCGTCCGCACCACGTGAGGAAGTCAAGGATCGCGTCAGGCATCATCCGAAGGCGGCAGATGCGCGGGGCGGCCCACAGGGCAACGGCGATCCCGGCCAGGGCGGTGGGGGCAGCGTAGAGGGAGCCGAGTCTGAGGGTGCGGTCGTCGACGGCCAGGTGCGACATGATTCCCGCGTAGGCCGCCAGCACCATCACGACGGCGACGGGAGCCCCCACCCATCGCTGCACCAGGCGCGCGGCCGCCGCGCCGAGGAAGAAGAACGCCCCGTAGTACAGCGTGCGGTTGAGCAGGAGGAGATCGGTCAGCTCAGCATGCCGCACGACGAGCATGAGGCCCCGAGGAGGGCCGCGCAGGCAGGCAGCATCCATGCGGCGGATGCCGTGGTGCCTGGTCTCAGCGCCAGCGCGGCTGCGTAGCAGAGCATCAGGGCCATCAGGAACCAGAGGTAGTCGCCGTTCAGCCAGTAGCTGAGATCGCCGGGGCCCCGTGGTAGATCAGCACGCCGAAGCTGACCAGCCACAGCGCCAGGGGCCACACGATGGCCGCGAATTTGCCCCACAGGTAGTGGGATACGGGTTTCGACAGCGAGCGGGGCAGCAGCATGCCGGAGAGGAACATCAGCAGAGGCATCCGGAACGGCTCGAGGTACATGTTGAGCTCGGTCCAGGCCTCGATGCCTGCACCGTTGGCCCGCGGAATCCCCGCGGCATGGAGAACAACGACGAGCAGCACTGCGACGCCGCGCAGCGCATCCATCCAGTCCATCCGGGGCTTACGGCGCGTCCGTGCCTGCGCGCGCCGTCGCGGCGGAAGCTCCCTCTCGCATCAGGCCAAGCTTAGCGCGACCTGGAAGGAGCGCCTCACGGGAACATCGCCCGGACGATCGACCCGGCGGCGTCCCGCGACTGCCCCTCGGCGGGAAAGTGGTGCATCGAAATCATGGGAAACGGGTTCACCTCGAGGATCGCTTACTCCCCGTCGTCCTCGCCTCGGGAAGGAGCACGTCGAAGCTTACCACCCGCAGACCCGGTATGGCTCGTGCTGCTTTCTCGATGAACTCGCGCTCGCCGTCGTGGAGCTCATCGGTGGCGTCGATCGCGTCTCCGCCCGTGTGAAGGTTGCTCGTCCTGCGAAGATGAGCAGTCTGGCCCTCGGAGGGACTGATGCCGGACTGAGACCATCCTGCTGAAGATTCGCGCGGGCGGAGTCATCCGTCCTGAGGGGCTTGTGGATGAGGCCTCGGCGGCGGTTCTTCGCAGCGATCAGCTCCTCGACGGTGGATGCGCCGTCTCCGACCACGTGGGCGGGCACGCGGCGTGTCACGGCCACCAGCGAATTGTCGACCACCAGGGCGCGATGCTCGGTGCCGGGCAGGAAGTTCTCCACGAGAACCTCGCCGTACTGCTCGCCGACCGAGGTGAACGCCTCGATGAACCTCTCCCGCGTCTCTATCCCTATGTGGACACCGCGTCCCTGGGAGGCGTTGAAGGGCTTGACGACCAAGGGGAGGCGAAGCGGGCCCACGCCCACGCGCGCTCCGCATCCGAGGGGCTGAACACTGCGTTCTCGCTAAGCGTTGACGCCGGATGCGCGCAGAATGCGGCTGACCACCTCCTTCTGCGGAACGATCTGCCGGGCCAGCCGATGGTTGATGTTCGAGACGCCGTTGCGCCAGTGGAATGAGGCGCCCGCACCCTCCGAGATGACAGCTCTGCCCCGTGGTGATCCCGTCACCCTCAGCCCCCTGCTCAGGGCCTCATGGACGATGAGCGCGTTGCCCGTTCCCGGCTTGATCCCTTCTGCGCGCAGAAAGCCTTTGACCTGGTCGAGGTCTTCCTGAGTCTTCAGAGGGGCACAGGGCTCCAGTCGTACGAGGTGATCGGGGTGGGGTTCTCGGGAGGACCATCACTGGAGACGGTCCATGATGAAAACCCCGCCTGGCTGGGCGCTTGCCGCAGACAGACGGGGTGAAGAGCGGAGGCGGGGGATTTGAACCCCCGATCCCCGGTTAAGGGATCCTTCATTAGCAGTGAAGTCCGTTCGGCCGCTCCGGCACGCCTCCTTCGCATCAGGCGCCGGTCTCCCGGCATCCGTGCCTATCCAGGGTAGCGGTCGTGACCCCATGGAGCAAAGCACGCCCCTTCCCGCACTAAGGTGGTGCCCTGTGACTGAGTACGCGATCGCCGTCGTCGGGGCAGGACCCCGCGGGACCTCCTTCCTGGAGCGTCTCCTCGCCCGCGTCGAGAGCACGGGGCTGCCCGCCCGCGGCCTGCGCGTCGTCGTGGCGGATCCTGCGCCCCACGGGGCAGGCAGAGTGTGGGATCCCGCTCAGTCCCCCTCTACCTCATGAACACCCCGGCAGCCTTTCCCACCGCGGCGCCCGTCGCAGGAACCCAGGAGAGGCTGGCCGCCTCCTCATGCTCGGCCAGCTTTCTGCAGTGGTGGACCCAGCACGGGGCAGACCACGACGTCAGAGACGCAGCGGCACATGGTTTCCTCCCGCAGCGAATACGGGCAGTACCTGACGTGGCTGCACCACCGCGTCGTCGAAGCTCTCGAAGGAGCTTAAGCGTCACCGTCGACCGCGTGCACCAGCGCATCCTCAGCCTCGCCTGCGAAGCCCCAGCACGCGCCGTCACCCTCCAGCTGCAGGACCGCCTCGACACGGTGGACGCAGCCGTTCTCAGCCTCGGCCACGTGCCCGCCGACCTCAGCGCAGACCCGATGCGGGCCGCGCTCGCCGATGCCGCGTCCGGCCATGGGCTCCACTATCAGCCGTTAAGCGATCCCCACCGACGTGGATCTGGACGCGCTCCCAGCCGCCGCCCCCATTCTGGTGCGAGGCATGGGGCTGAACTTCTTCGACCTCATGATCGCCGTCACCGTCGGGCGGGGAGGCCGGTTCCGCACCCGCCCGGGCGCCGCTCCGGGCCAGCAGCTGGAGTACATCGCCTCCGGGAGGAGCCGCGCCTCATCGCCGGTGCGCGGCGAGGAACCCCATACCGGTCCAAGACCACGGCCCCGGGATTTCTGCCTGAGGGCACGGCGCTGACCCATTTCAGCCCAGAGGCCGTGCGCGGACTGGCCCAGCAGCACGGACCACTCGACTTCGAAGAGCACCTGCTTCCGCTGATCATGGCCGACGTCCAGGCCACCTACAGCTCCTTCGGCGGGGCGGGCACCTTCGACCCCAGGGCCTACGCAGCCCCTTCCACGGTCGTCGATTCTCCGACCGGGACGAGCACCGCGCCGCCGTGCTCGACTGGCTGGAGCAGGACGCCGCCTCCTCGGCGGCCGCCGAGGGATCCCCGAGAAGCTTGCTGTGAAGACGCTCCACGCTGCGCGGTTCGCGCTCAAGGCGGTGCTCACGGAGGGCCTCGTCGACGAAGCCAGCCGGACCGCGCAGATCGAGCCGTGGTTCGAGCCCCTCTCCGAAGGCCTCGCGTCCGGCGCCCCCGTCCAGCGGACCGAGGAGATGGCGGCCCTGGTACGGGCAGGCCTCATCGAGGTGCTCGGTCCCAGCCCGATCTTCGCCGTGGACTCCTCCGCCGGGCTGTTCGCAGCCCGATCCCCGCAGGTGCCCGACGTGCAGCACACCGCCTCGCACCTGATCGAAGCGATGATGCCGCCCAACCGTGTGGGACAGGCGGATGAGCCCTTGATCCGGACGCTGCTGCGCAGCGGAGAAGCGCGGCCCGCCGTGCTGGCAGGTGCCGAGCACAAGGGCTTCGACGTCAGCCCCAGCCCCCATCGCCTTCTGAGCACCGTGGCGAGGTCCAGCCGATCCACGTCCTCGGCCTGCAGCTGTCCTCCGCCCAGTGGGGCACGGCCATCGCTGCCGAGGCCGGAGGCGACCCGCGCACCACGGCGAGCACTCTGGCCGACGCAGAGGCTGCGGCTGCTCACGTGATGGACCTCGCGCACCGCACTTGAATGTCGCCGCCTGGTTCCGGCACACTTGGGACAAGGTCAAGAGTGCCAGCGTCAAACCCCGGTTTGCTGGTAAGCAACCCTCCAGTTCGCGGTGGGGTGCCCCGGGTGATGACCTGGCCGACCCCTAGGCCGGGGTAAGCAAGCGCGGACCTTTCCAGCGCGCTCTGCCTCGATCGGCAGACTGCGCAGGAGCAGGTCTAAAGGACACACGAGGAACCTTCATGACCGAATTCGAAACACGGCTGCTGCAGGCTGCCGCTGACACCGACGCCCCCACTCCCGCACTCGAGCAGACGCTCGCCGCGCTGGAATCCGGCCACCAGGCGCGCGCCGTCGCGCACGGGCCCGACGCCCTGGCACTTGCCGTGCTGCACGTCGCCGAGCCCGGCACCAGCGTCCTGGTGACCCCATCGATGTTCGCCGGGAACCGGAGACCTTCGTCGAGCTCCTGCCCCGCTACGGCGTCGACGCCGAGGTGGTCGAAGATCCCGACGACGCCGCCTCCTGGGCCGCCCACCTGAGTCCCAGCACAGCTGCGCTGCTTGGAGAGACCATCGCCGACCCGCGGGGCGACGTTTTCGCCTTCGCCGAGATCTCGGAGCTCGCCCGTCAGGCCGACGCGGCACTGATCATCGACAACACCCTCGCCACCCCCCCTTCCTGGCCAGACCGGTGGAGCAGGGCGCGGATCTTGTGGTGCACACCAGCCTCGATCTGCTCGCCGGACGCGGCGGCCAGGCCGGAGGCGTGATCGTCGACGCTTAAGCACAGTGGAGCCCGCTGCGCGGAGCAGCTCACACGCGCACCGGTAGGCTACCCGCAGCAGGTGCGGCTGCCCGACGTGGTCGCCGAGCAGGTGATCCGAGGGCTCGAATCCCTGGCAGCGCGCGTCCGCCAGCAGAATGAGACCGCCCAGCGGATCGCCGAGCACCTTCAGGGCCGTCCGGGTGCACCGTGCCTACTACGCCGGACTGGAGACCAGCCCCTGCGCGGAGCGCGCCGGGACTACCTGCCTGCCGGCGTCGGCGCGGCGCTGGCCTTCGAGGTCAGGGCAGGCCGAAGCGCGCAGGCGCAGCACGAGGCCGCTCAAGAGCTTGTGCGAGCGCTGCGGGTGTTCTCCCGGCGCGGGAGCACCGGCGGCATCCGTGCCCTGGCCGACCATCCTGCAGGCTCCACCCACGCTCGCCTCGCCGACCATGAGCGGGATGCCGCTGGGATTCGGCCGGGCATGGTGCGGCTGTTCGTGGGCCTGGAGCATGCTGATGACCTGATCGCGGACCTCGACGCATCGCTGGAAGCGTGTGCAGTCGCCGATGACGCGTACGCCGCGTCGGGAGCCCTGGCCTAAGGTGTTGATGTGCTGACCCAGAACTCTGCCGGCGCTGCGCCCGGCCGCGGCGCAGGATCGCCGGCTGCCCCTCTGGCCAACGACTACGGCCACCACCGGCCCGGCGCGCTGAGCGCCGCCGAGGTCGGCGCCTACGACTTCGAGACCGGCGGGCACCTGCCCGAGGTGACCCTGGCCTACGAGACCTGGGGACCCTCAACGCGGCAGGCGACAATGCTGTGCTCGTCGCTCACGCCCTCACGGGGACTCCCACGTGGCGTCGACGCGCCAGGACCCGGAAGCAGGCTGGTGGCAGTCGCTCGTGGGACCCGGTCGGCCGATCGATACGCGCACATGGTTCGTGGTCGCCCCGGCGATGGTCGGCGGGTGCTACGGCTCGACCGGCCCCGGCTCACCGGACAGCACCGGGGTGCCGTGGGGCTCCAGATTTCCCTTTGTGACGATCCGCGACTCTGTGCATCTCGAGCGCCGCCTGCTGGAGCAGCTCGGAGTGTCGCGGCTGCATGCGGTCATCGGGGGCTCAATGGGAGGCGCCCGGGCGCTCGAATGGGCTGCGACCTGCCCCGACCTGGTCGACGGGGTGGGGGTCTTCGCGTGCGGCGCAGCCTCGACGGCGGAGCAGATCGCCTTCGGGCAGACGCAGGTCCTTGCCATCCGCAACGACCGGCACTTCCACGGAGGCGACTACTACGCCGGGCCCCGTCCGGAGGCAGGGCTGCAGCTGGCACGCCGCATCGCGCACATCACCTACCGCACCGGCCCTGACCTGCATGAACGCTTCGGGCGCACCCGCCAGGGCGCGGAGGACCCGTTCGGCTCCCCGCGGAGCCTCTCGCGGGCGGGCCGCTACCAGGTGGAGTCCTATATGGACTATCACGGTCGGAAGCTCTCCGACCGCTTCGACCCCAACGCCTACCTGACGCTGGCCGAGGCGCTCATCAGCCACGACGTGGGCCGTGGCAGGAGGCGCCAGAGCCGCACTGGCGGGCGTCCGGGCCCGCGCCTTCGTCGTCGCCGTCGACTCTGACCGGCTCTACTACCCCAGCGAGTCCCACGAGCTGGCCGATATGCTGCCCGGCGCAGACGGGGCCCACGTCATCTCATCGCCCATCGGCCACGACGGCTTCCTCACCAGCCCCGAGCAGCTGGGCGCAGAGCTGCGTGAGGCTCTCGCCCTCTGACCCGGAGACCATCCGGAGCACGGTCTGAGACCCTCGTCCCTGTGAAGTAAGGTGGCCCACATGACTGACAAGAGCTCGAAGCCCGAGCGCGGCAAGGCATCAGCCCCGTCGCGATGGGCGGCATGGCAACCGGCGCGATTCCGGTGGTGCCCCGAAAGAAGAGCAGCGCCGCACACCCGATTCCGCTGACGACAAGCAGGACTGAACCGGCCTTGCGGCCGCAGGAGGTGGCGTGAGGCTCAGCGAATTCAACGACGCGTCGGCCGATCAGGCGGCGAGGTGCTGAGCACGTGCGCGCCTGTCGCATCGTGGAGAGCGGGCCTGCTGGCCCGCCTACTCTACGCATCGTTCGACGAGCTGAGCCGCACCGCCGCCGACCTGGCAGAAGATTGGACGGACCAGGAGGTGGACGCCGCCCTGGCGCACCACCCCGCATCGGCGAGAAGGTCTCAGGAGATGACGCCGAGGCTGCCGCCTCACGTCGGGAGCAGGGCGAGCTCACGGCGGATGAGCAGGCCCGCATCGACTGGATCGAAGCCAACCGGCAGTACGAAGCACGGTTCGACCGCATCTTCCTGATCCGCGCCAAGGGCCGCAGCTCAGAGGAGATGCTCGAACATCTGCAGCGTCGGCTCTCGCACGACGCCGAGACGGAGAACGAGGTCAGGCGTCAGCAGCTCGCCGAGATCGCGCTGCTGCGGCTCGAAGAGTCGCTCCGCAGCTAGAGAGCCCACCCGGCAGCGCACGTGCCGCCCAGCGGCACGCTGAGCGCCTGCGTTGCATAGCTGAAACACACGTTTCATAGAGTGAGCCCATGAGCCTCATCACGACTCACGTATTGGACAGCTCCACCGGATCCCCGGCCCGCGGAATCGCCGTGTCCCTGACGGATGCGACAGGCGAACAGCTCGGCGCGGGCGTCACCGACGCCGACGGACGCGTCAGCCAGCTGGGGCCGGAGGCACTCGACCCAGGCACGTACCGGCTGCGCTTCATCACAGGGGAGTACTTCGCGTCCCGGAATCAGGAGACCTTCTTTCCCGAAGTTCTCATCGCCTTCGAAGTCAGCGATGCCGCGCACTATCACGTGCCCCTGCTGCTGAGCCCCTTCGCCTATTCGACGTATCGCGGCAGCTGACCCCGCCCGTCCACCTCCCTCCCAGCCACCAGGAGCCTCGATGTCAGATTTCGTCAGCCGCAGCGACATAGTGCTGGGCCCCAACCAGTACGGCAAAGCCGAGGTGCGGGTGGTCCGGGTCAGCCGAGAGGCCGACACCCACACCCTCCAGGACCTCAACGTCACCAGCTTCCTCCGCGGCGACTACCAGCGCTGCTACACCGAGGGCGACAACACCAGCGTCATCGCCACCGATACGCAGAAGAACACGGTGTACGCCTTCGCAAAGAAGTACGGCATCGTCACGCCGGAGCAGTTCCTCCACACTCTGGGCCAGCACTTCGTGGACGCACCGCAGGTGGAAGGGGGCCGCTGGACGGCGGACTCCTACCCGTGGGAGCGGATCAGCGTTCGGGGCGAGCCCCATCCGCACAGCTTCGTACGCTCCAAGCAGGAGGTGCGCACCGCGGCCGTCACCATCCAGGACGGCGACGCCCACATTCTGACCGGGTTCAAGGACCTCACCGTGCTGAAGTCCACAGGCAGTGAGTTCCACGGGTTCCCCGCGACGAGTACACCACCCTGCCGGAGGTCACCGATCGGATCATGGCCACCGACATCACCGCCCGGTGGCTCTACGCATCCGACATCAGCCTCAGCAGCTTCGACTTCGACGACGCATATGAGAGGGCCAAGCAGCAGGTGCTCGAGCAGTTCGCCCTGGTTCACTCCCTGTCTCTTCAGCAGACGCTCTACGCGGCGGGAAGGCGGTGCTCGAGGCAGTTCCGGAGATCGAGGACATTCGGTTCGAGATGCCCAACAACCACCACTACGCCGTGAACCTCGAACCTTTCGGCCTCGAGAATCCCAATGAGGTGTTCGAGGCCGGTGTTCTCCCTACGGGCTGATGAACGCCTCGGTGACGCGGGCCTCAGCGCCTCACCGGCCCGCGGCCTGGGAGTGGATCGGCGGGTTCTGCTGACATGGGACGTGAACACGCCGTCAACATGTCCGAAACCTATTCTCATTAGGCTCCGCTCATGACTGTCCGCCACCTGGTCGCCGAACAGGTCCTCCTCGACGGAGAGCTGGTCCCGGCCCACATTGAGATCGCACCCGACGGCACCGCTGCCCGGATCACCCGTCTGCAGCCCGGCGACGCCGCCTCACGCGCGGCGCGCGTTCGCGAAGGCGGCCCTGAGGCTGCCGGGGCTGATCAGCCTCAGGGAGCGGGTGCAGGTGCTCCCCGGCAACGTGGACACCCACGTCCACATCAACGAGCCCGGACGCACCCACTGGGAAGGCTTCGCCACAGGAACCATGGCAGCCGCTCTGGGCGGAGTCACAGCACTCGTGGACATGCCGCTCAACGCGATCCCGCCCACGGTCGACGTCGAATCCCTGAGGATCAAGCAGGAGGCGGCGGCCTCGCAGATCTACGTGGACACCGGGTTCTGGGGCGGCATCGTCCCCGGAAACACTGCCGAGCTGAAGCCGCTGCATGAGGCGGGGCCTTCGGGTTCAAGTGCTTCCTGCTGGATTCCGGCGTCGAAGAGTTCCCTCCTGTATCTCCGGGGCAGCTGCGCGAGGCGATGACGGAGGTCCGCTCGTTCGGCGGGCTGGTGATCGTCCACGCGGAGGATGCCAGGACGATCAAGACCGCGACCGAAGCCGTCATGAGTTAGCGTCCTTCGCCGGTCCGCAGGATGACCGGGTACGCCGACTGGGCCAGCACCCGCCCCCACGAGGCAGAGACCACCGCCGTCGAGGGGCTGATCGATGCGGTCCGCGAGACCGGCTGCCGCACGCACATCCTCCACCTGGCCTCGGCAGCGGCTCGATGTGATCAAGGCCGCCCGGGACGAAGGTCTGCCCCTGACGGTGGAGACGTGCCCCACTACCTCTGCTTCGAGGCCGAGGCGATTCCTGACGGTGCTGCTGAATTCAAGTGCTGCCCGCCGATCCGCGATGCGGGCAACCGGGACGCCCTGTGGCAGGGGCTGCAGGAGGGCCTGATCGACATGGTCGTCTCCGACCACTCGCCCGCCACCCGTGAGGAGAAGTATCGCGGAGCCCCTGACCTCACACAGGCCTGGGGAGGGATCTCGGGCCTGCAGGTCGGCTTCGCGGCGGTGGCCGATGAGGCGCGTCGTCGCGGCATCGGGATCGAGCAGGTCAGCCGGTGGATGTCCTCCAGCACCGCAGAGCTGGTGGGTCTGGACCGCAAGGGCAGCATCGCGGTGGGCAAGGATGCTGACTTCCTGATCTATGACCCCGAGCAGACCCACGTGGTCGCAGCGTCCGAGCTGGCGCACAAGAACCCGATCACCGCGTACGCCGGCCGAGAGATCCGAGGAGCCGTGGTGGGCACCATCCTCCGCGGCCGGGAAGTCCTCAGCCCCCAGAACACCTCCACGGCCCTGGCTCGTGCGGGCCAGTTCCTCCTCAGCGCAGGGGCAGCCGATGGGATCGGCGCGGCGGCGCTCAGCGTGCGAGCGGCGGAGGTCTCGTGAGCGCCGAGCCCGTGCCGCGCCGCTCCTCGGTGCAGTCCGTGGACAGGGCCCTGCAGATCCTGGAGGTCATCGCGTCGCAGGGCGGCTCGGCGACGCTCTCGGAGCTGGCGAGCAGAACCTCGCTGTTTAGCCGCCACGACGCATCGGCTGCTGAAGACGATGACGGCGAAGGGCTATGCGGTCCAGCTGCGCAACCGAAGCTACGGCCTGGGTGAGAAGCTGGTGCCGCTCGGAGAGGCGGCGGCCCGGCGCAGGGGCCGCTAGAAGGAGATCACACTGATGTCACGCGAAGGGCTCCGCGTCATGTCAGTCGGCTGAAACCCTCCGTCTTCTTGGCGGAGCACGACCAGCACAACATCATCGGGCTCCAGGACTGTGCTGCCTGTTGCGGTGGACCACGCTCCAGATTTTCGAACCGCGGTGATGGTCACCCCATGCTTCGCACTGGTGTTCAGCGTCTCCAGCGGTCTGCCCACCAGGGCAGCAGGAGGGTGAGTCTTGGCCAGGGCAAAGTCGTCGTCGACCAGCACGTAGTCCTCGAGGCTTCCCTGACCATGTGCGCCACTCGCCGCCCCATGTCCTGCTCCGGAAATACGATGTGTCGGACGTGCAGCTGCTTGAGGATGTCTCGGTGGGCGTCGCTTGTGGCTTTGGCCCAGACTTCGCGCACGCCGAACCGCAGCAGCAGTGAGGTGATGAGGATGCTCGCTTCGAGGCGTCCGGACACCGCTACCACTGCGTGGTCGAATTCATGGACTGAGAGCTGACGCAGGACAGCCTCCTGCGTTCCGTCTGCGGTCACCACGTGGGTGAGTCGGCCATTGAGCGACTGGACGATCTCTTCACGATTGTCGATGCCGAGCACCTGCGTGCCGTGCTCCATCAGTTCTAGGGATAGGGCTCGGCCGAAACGCCCCAGGCCGATCACGGCCACCGCATCGGGAGCGGCAACATCGGCCGGGTTGGTGCCGCCGAAGAGTTTGAAGCTAGCCAATGATGGGCCTTTCCTTAGGAAGTTCGTAGTTCAGGTGACGCTCTCGGAGGGCCAGTATGGAAGCGAACGTGATGGGGCCGATTCTGCTTACCAGCATCAGCAGGACCAGGAGGATCTGGCCCAGAGCGGGAAGATCCGCAGTGATGCCGGTGGACAGTCCAACCGTCGAGAAGGCGGAGAACACCTCAAAGAGCACCTGGTCCAGGGGCAGCTGAGATGCGTGCATGATGATCCCCGTGCACCCCGTGATCAGCATCAGGGCGAGCATGACGACGGTGATTGCTTGGCGATGCACCGCTCGGGAGAGGCGTTTGCCGAAGACGTTCACCGCCGCATCTCCGCGGACTTCGGAGATGATGATGAAGATGAGGACCCCGATGGTGGTGATCTTGATCCCTCCTGCTGTGCCCGCGGGTCCGCCGCCGATGAACATCAGAAGGTCGATGCCGAGCCAGGTCGTGCTTCCCATCTCGCCGATATCGACGCTGTTGAATCCAGCTGTCCTGGTCTGCACAGATTGGAAGAATCCGGCAAGCAGCCTGTCGGGCCAGCTGAGAGGTCCCAAAGTCTGAGGGTTGGACCACTCCAGCACGGTGATGAGGGCTGTGCCCAGAACGAGCAGCACCGCGGTTCCCACGACAACGAGGCGCGTGTGCATGGTCCAGAGGCGCGGAGTGCGGAAGTGCTTGCGCAGCTGCACGAGGACCGGAAAGCCGAGGCCCCGAGTATGATCGCTGCCGCCATAGGGAGGCAGATTGCGGGATCCGAGACGAAGCCCATCATGGAGTCGCTGAAGAGCGCGAACCCTGCATTGTTGAAAGCTGACACAGCGTGGAACACACCGAGCCAGAGGGCTTCGCCGAAGGCTTCCTCATACGTGAGCCAGAAGCGCAGGGTGAGAATGATCGCCAGGACTGCTTCGATCGTCAGCGAGACCTTCACAATGCCCGTCACCACTGAGCGGATGTCTTCAAGGCCGGGACTTTTGGACTCGGCGGCTGCGACGAGCTTCGTCCGCAGCGACAGCTTCCTCAGCACCGCCAGCCCCACGAGGGTTGCGAACGTCATTACTCGAGTCCGCCCAGTTGGATCAGCACGAGGATCACTGCCTGGCCGAAGCCGGACCAGTACGTCGGTGTGTCCTCAACAATGAGTCCGGTGACGCAGACTGCTGAAGCGGAGGTGAACAGAGCGGTGACGAAGCCCGCACTCGGTCCGCCCGCGGTGGCTGCGGGGAGCATGAGCAGGCCAGCTCCGCCGCCGATGACGGCAAGGAATCCCAGAAGGATGGTGTGAGCTACCGCAGCTTCCAGCTCCTTGGTGGCACCCCGCGCGAGGGGGCGTGTGTTGGCACGTCCTAGAGCGTAGACCTCCGTTGAGAGGTCGGCAACAGCAGCGGGCGCCACCGGCGATGCTGCCTTGAGCACCGCCGGTGAGAGTCAGCGAGTCCCGTCGCTCAGCGCCAGGGCGATCCGGTCCTTCGAGAACGGCGTCTCGGTCAGCCGGATGCCGACCGCGTCGCGGATTGCGTTGCCCAGCGCCGGGGCCACGGGGTTGAAGGGAGACTCCGACATGGACTTCGCGCCCAGGGGCCCCACCGCATCCTCGGAGACGGCGAAGTGCACCTCGGTGGCCGGCAGGTCCGCCATCTGGGGCACGTGGTAGCTGCGCAGGATGTCCGTCTCGATGCGGCCGGTGCTGTCCACACGGACCTCCTCGAAGAGGGCTGCCCTGATGGCCTGCGCCGCGCCTCCTTCGACCTGGCCGCGCGCCTGAGCTTCGTTGAGGACCACGCCGGCGTCAGCGGCCTGCACCGACTGCAGGATGACCAGGGTCCCGGAGCGCCGGTCGACGGCCACGCGGAAGCCGTGCACATTGAACGCTGCGGTCCGGGGCGTCCCGTCCCAGGACCCCGTTCCGACGGCTGAGGACGGGTCCTCGCCGGAGTCGAGCTTCGCGCGCAGATCCAGGGCTGCGGCGTGGGCCGCTTTGACCCCGACGGTGATGCCGGTCGAGGCGAAGGCGCCGGTGTCATGGCCGAGCAGGTCGGTGTCCGACTGTCGCAGCCGCACACGATCAGCGGAGGTGCCCAGGGCCTGGGCCACCACCTGCCGGTGCACGGTCGAGGTGCCGTTCCCAAACTCCGCGGTCCCGACGTGCAGCTCGTAGGCGTCAGGGCCGGTCGCGCGCACCTGGGCGGAGGAGTGGTGCCTGTTGGGGGCGCGGTGTCGATCATCGACACCGCTGTGCCGGTTCCCAGGGCCCAGTCGCCCCACGGTTCGCCGACGGTCAAGGCGTGCCTCTCCTCGGTGAGGCACTGTTCGCACTGTGCGATCTCCGCCTCGGTCAGCGTCCCTGTGCGCAGGCGGTCGGAGAGGATCTCCACGCACTGGTGCAGGCCGCGGGCGTCGACCTCCACGTCGTCCTCGAGCTCTCCCTCTCCCGAGCCGA
This sequence comes from Nesterenkonia pannonica, assembly GCF_019575955.1. Lineage (GTDB taxonomy): Bacteria > Actinomycetota > Actinomycetes > Actinomycetales > Micrococcaceae > Nesterenkonia > Nesterenkonia pannonica. The sequence continues at coordinate 2,432,771 of NZ_CP080575.1, read as the reverse complement.
AGAGCTTCTCCCGTGCTGAATGATGTTGGCGGCCTTGAAGCTCAGCGGGTCGATCCCGGCCCGGCGGGCCAGCTCATCCATGGTGCAGTCCACCGCGAACAGCGTCTGGCTCAGCCCGTACCCGCGGAATGCGCCGGAGGGCGGGTTGTTGGTGTAGACGACCTGCGCGCTGACGTGCTTGTTCGCGGTCGAGTAGATCTGCATCGACTCGTGCACGGAGTGGAACATGACTCCCGGCCCGTGGTTGCCGTATGCGCCGGTGTCGGAGAGCACCTGCAGCGTCTGGGCGGTCAGCCTACCTGAGGAGTCTGCGGCTGCGGCTGAGGTCATCCGGTAGGGGTGGCGGGTGGTGGTGGCCGTCAGCGCCTCCGTGCGAGTGAGCTCGAGCGACACCGGCTTGCGGATGCCTCGCGCGGCCAGCCGCTGGAGGATGAGCACGACGATGTCTTCGGTGAGCACCTCCTGCTTGGAGCCGAACCCGCCTCCCACGCGCGGCGCGAAGACCCTCAGCTGGTCCGGCTGCAGCCCGAAGATCCGGCAGAGGGAACGACGTGCCAGGAAGGGCACCTGCGTCGATGAGCGAAGCAGGAGTCGGCCGTCCTCGTCGATCCACCCCAGGGTTCCGTGCGTCTCGAGGGCCACGTGGCTGGTGCGGTGGGTGCGAAAGTCCAAGCTGACCGCATGCGCCGCGGATGCCAGCGCACCCTCGGCGTTGCCCTCCGCAGCCTCCATCTCGGCGATGAGATTGCGATCAGGGTAATTGATGGGGAAATAGCCGCTGCCGACGGCATCGGTGCGCTCCGAGCCCGGATCAGGATGAAGCGTCGGCGCGTCCGGCGTGAGCGCGTCGGCCGGGTCGAACACTGCTGGAAGCGGCTCATAGTCCACGTCGATCAGCCGTGCGGCTCGCTCCGCCTCGGCGCGCGATTCCGCCACCACGGCGGCCACTCGCTGGCCGATATGACGAACCGTCCGATCCAGCACTCGTGTGTCCGCCGGGTCGTCCGAGACCAGCTCGTGCTGCGCGGATGAGTAGAAGGAGTCCGGGGCGTCCTCATGGGTCAGCACAGCGACGACCCCGGGCTGGGCGAGTGCCTGCTCAGCGTCGATCCCGCGGATTCGAGCATGGGCGTGGGGCGACCGGACCAGAACCGCGTGGAGCGGCGGCTCCGTGGGGAAGTCTTCGGCACCGTCGTCCGACGCTGGTGCGTCCATCGAATAGTCCTGGGTCCCTGTCACCACCCGAGGTCCGGCCGGTGGGATGGGGCTCTGACCGGGGCTCTGGTCCTCGGTGGCGCGAGGCCTGCCCGCGAGGGCGTCCTTGATGGAGCAGTAGCCGGTGCACCGGCACAGGTTGCCTTTGAACCTGCGGTCCTGCTGCTCCTGGCTGTCATCTCCGTAGGGGAGTCCTCGGCGGCGGCGGTCATCACGAACCCTGCTGTGCAGTAGCCGCACTGGAAGCCGTGCGATTCCAGAAAATCGCGCTGGGTGGGGTGCAGCTTTTCGCGCAGCGCCGCGAACTCCGCCGTTCCGTGGTGGGCGGCGGCATGATGGGAGGCCTCGGGGCGAGGCCGCGCAGGGTGGTCACGGTGCGGTAGGCTGCGCGCTGGGCGGCGTGATGCAGGAGTGAACCGCCCTGCCGTCCAGGTGCACGGTGCATGCTCCGCAGTCGCCGCGTCGCAGCCGCGCTTCACCGCGTGGGCGCCGACATCGCGCAGCCAGGTGCGCAGGCACTGGCTTGCGGAGGGGTCGAAGCTGTGCTCGTGCCCATCCACGGTGATGCTGTCGGAGGGTGCCGCGGCAGCAGCCGCACGCGATGGGGCGGGCAGCGCTCCCGGGTGCGGCTCGTCAGCGGGCTCGCGCGTGGCGAGCACATCCGCGACGAGGTCCGCTGCCAGCCGGTGGGTGGTCTGACGGCGCCACCGGGGATCCCCGTGCACGTCGTCGAGCCACATGCGGTCTGGGACGGCGGCCTCGATCGCGCTGGAGACGCTCGCGGGATCGGAGAGCATCAGAATCACCGGTCGGAGAGTGGACGCGGTGATCGTCAGCCGCACGCCCTGCGCGGTCCGGGAGGCGATCAGCAGAGCCGCGGAGCGTCCGTAGCGGGTCAGGGACTCCCGGGCCATCGCACTGGGCCGGGCGAGTGCATGCTCGTGGATGAAGAACGCCCGGATCAGGTCGGCGTCGGCAAGATCCGTTCGGCCGTCCCCGGTGACGAGATCCGCGACCTTCACGGTCCGCTGTGCGCCCCGGGGAGAGGATCAGCGCGTCGGCATCCATACCGGCCAACCAGGAGGTCATGCGGCCCTGCGGGCAGGGCGGAGGCGACGTTGCCGCCGACGGTCGAGAGCGTCCACACCTTCCAGGAGGCCACGAAGGCCTCCGCTGCGGGACGCATGAGGTCCAGACCGGGCAGAGAGTCGACGTGCGCCCCTGACGGGCCGCCGCGTCGCGGCCGGAGAAGAACTCGGCGACAGTGCAGGTCGCCCTGATCTCGAGGCCGCGGAATGCGTGCTCGTCGTCTCCGGCATGCCACCGCAGCGCGTCCCACCCGCACCCGTGCAGATCCAGAAGGCGCTGGGGCCGTGGGCGTATTGGGGCCGGTCCTCCCGTCGTATCCGTACGAGTAGAGGTTCGTGCCGCTTACCAGCCATGCGTCTCCGGGGCGAAGAGGTCCGGCTCTGAGGTGCGCAGCAGCTCTCTCACACTGGTCATATCCACAGCGGCGGCCTCCTCAGGACGGGGGAGCAGGGGCGAATGAAACGTTCGTATCGTTGCGGATTCAGCATAGGGGCCTGCCGTTACGGCGCGGTTACACGCGCTTACTGCGGCGGGGGCGGAATCTCAGGCTTAACGCGGATGTAACAGCGAGGAGAGTGTTCTGAAACAAGCGTTTCATAGCGTGGCCGTCATGTTCGCCGTTGAAACACTGATCACCAACGCCTACCTGGTGCTTGAAGCATCGAGCGAGGTGCCCCCAGACGCAGGCCTCGAGATGACGCAGGTCCAGGCTGCCCACGATGCTGGCCGTGAGATCGACGGCGGTGGATCGCGCTCGACCAGGACGCGTGCACAGCGTCGGTGCCGCTGCGGACCCGCAGCCGCAGGCGCAGCGCACAGTCGATGCGCAGGGCAGGCTGATCACCCAGGCCTGATCAACACCCATCACCACATGTACCAGAACCTCACCCGGGCCTATGCGCCTGCGGTCAACGGCAGCCTTTTCCAGTGGCTCACCACGCTGTACCCCAAATGGGCTGCTCTGGACCAGGAATCGGTGTACTTCTCCACCTACATCGCTGCCGCTGAGCTGATCCGGGGCGGATGCACCACCAGCTCCGACCACATGTATGTGCACCCGCAGCCGCGGCTCATCGACGCGCAGATCAGGGCCGTCGAAGAGATCGGATTCCGGTTCATGGCCAACCGGGGCTCCATGACCCGCTCCGTGGAGGACGGCGGCCTGCCCCCGGCCTCTGTGGTCCAGGACGAGGAGACCATCCTCGAGGACTCGGAGCGGCTGATTGCGGCGTGGCACGACCCTCCCCGGGAGCGATGACGCGGGTGGCGCTGGCGCCCTGCTCGATGTTCTCCGTGACAGAGGACATCATGCGCGAGACCGCCCTGCTGGCCGAGAAGCACGACGTGAGGCTGCACACCCACCTGGCCGAGGACCGGGATGAGGACACCTACGCCCTCGAGGTCTACGGCCGCCGCCCCGTGGAGTACCTGGAGGACGTCGGATGGGCCACCGACCGCACCTGGGTGGCCCACTACGTGTACGGCTCCCAGGAGGAGTCGCGCCGTCTGGCCGCCGCAGGCGTGAGCGCGACCCAGTGCCCCAGCTCGAACATGATCCTGTGCGGCGACGCCGCGGATGCCAAGACGCTGCGCAGCATGGGCATGAGCATCGGCATCGGCTGCGACGGGTCCGCCTCGGCCGACTCCGCAGACCTGTGGCAGGAGACCCGCGGCGCGATGCTGCTGGGCGGCTCAAGCACGGCCCGGCGCTCTTCTCAGCACGGGATGCGTTGAACATGGCGACCCGCGGCAGCGCTGCCAACCTCGGCTGGGACGACGAGCTGGGCTTAGCTGCGGCCCGGCGACTGCGCCGACCTGGTCGTGTGGGAGTCCGCGCCGCTCACACAGCTGGGCTCCTTCACCGATCCCGTCGAAGGCTGGCTGCGCTCAGGCCCCGCCAGAGCCTGGCACACGTTCATCGGCGGGCGGCACGTCCTCGACTCCGGAGAGCTGCAGCTGGCAGCGCTGGAGGAGAACATCGTCGGCCACACCCGCGCAGCTCGAGCCATGCAGGGCCTCTCCTGAGACCGTCACCCCACCCCATTCACCCGCATTGAAGGAGCACATGATGAGCACCCTCGCCTGACCCTGAAGACCCAGCTGAGCGCCGCCGCACTCGCCTACCTGCTCGCCCTGACCGCCTGCGGCGACGGCGGAGACGACGCCGCAGCCGAGGAGAACGGAGACGGCGGCGAGCAGGACTTCGGCTCCGCAGAGGTGCCGCTGTCCTGGATCATGACCGCTGAGTTCGCCACATGTACTTCGCCGTGGATGAGGGCTACTACCAGGAGGAGGGCTTCGAAGAGGTCACCCTGGTCACCGGAGGCCCCTCCGCCACACCGTCAGCCACCCAGATCGCGACCGGCACCGGACTCGCCGGGCTCTCCAACCCCATCGACACCGGCAGCTTCATCGACCAGGAGGGCGAGGACGCGCCGCTGAAGATCATCGGCAGCGTGTTCCAGCAGAACGCCTTCGCCATCTTCAGCCTCGCCGACGAGAACCCCATGGAGGACCCTGAGGACCTCACCGAGATGAGCGTGGGTGTGGCGCCCAACAACGAGGGCGTCTTCTACGCGTTCCTCGACGCCAACGACATCGACCACGACGACGTCGATGTGGTCTCGACCGGCGGGGACGCCCAGCCGCTCATCAACGGCGAGGTCGACGCCTACATCGGCTACGCCACCAACCAGGCGCTCTCCGTCGAGCTGGAGGACTACGAGGTCGACTACCTGTGGTTCCACGAGCACAACCTGCCGTTCGCCGCCGGATCGATCATCGCCAGCGAAGAGATGATCGAAGAGGAGCGGGAGGCGCTGAAGGCCCTGCTCGCCGGAACCATCCGCGGGTGGCAGGACGCGCTCGCCGACGACGATGCCGCTGCCGAGACCACGGTGGAGGAGTGGGGCGAGGACCAGGGCCTCGACTACGAGCACCAGCTCCTGACCGCCGAGCGCCAGTCGTCCCTCATCGCCGACGAGTGGACCGAGGAGAATGGCCTGCTGACGATGTCCGACGAGCTCATCGAGGACACCCACACCGCCATCGAGATGGTCGGCTACGAGGTCCCCGACGACCTCTTCGACCTCTCCCTGCTGGAGGAGGTCTACGAGGAGAACCCTGACCTGGTGGGGCAGCCGTGATCGCAGCGACCGCTGAGACAAGCCCGCATCTGACCGGGGACGGCGTCAGCCTCAAGGGGCTGAACAAGATCTTCGGCTCCGGAAAGAAGCAGGTCCAGGCGCTGAAGGACGTGGACCTTGCCACCGGACGAGGCACGTTCCTCTCCCTCCTGGGGCCCTCCGGGTGCGGCAAGTCCACCATCCTGCGGATGCTCGCAGGACTGGAGGAGCCCACCAGCGGTGAGCTCCTGGTGGACGGCCACACCCCGGAGGAGCTGCGCTCCTCCAATCACCTGGGGATCGCGTTCCAGGACTCGGCCCTGCTGCCCTGGCGGTCGGTGCACTCCAACATCCGGCTGCCCCTGGAGGTGGCCGGGATCAGGCCCGAGCCGGGGCTGATCGAGGACCTCATTGAGCTGGTGGGGCTCAAAGGGTTCGAGAAGTCCCGCCCCGCGGAGCTCTCCGGCGGCATGCGTCAGCGCGTCTCCATCGCCCGGGCGCTGGTCGTCAAACCATCGGTGCTGCTGCTCGACGAGCCGTTCGGCGCGTTGGACGACATGACGCGTCAGCGCTCAACCTGGAGCTGCTGCGCATCTGGACGGAGAAGCTTACCACCACGCTGATGGTCACCCACGGAATCTCCGAGGCGATATTCCTCTCAGACGTGGTCGCCGTGATGAGTGCCCGGCCCGGTGAGATCAAAGAGGTCTTCGAAGTGAACCTGCCGCGACCCCGCACCCCGGAGATGCAGCGCACCCCGAGTTCCACGCTCTGGTCGACCACGCGTCGGACCTGCTCTTCGGCGACTCCGCGGACGGCGAGCACTGAGGGGCGCTGATGAGCACACTGGTCTCTGCAGACGATAAGGCGGTTTAGCAAGGGCGGCGCTCGCCGGACCGTGAGCCTGCCGCGCTGGGCTCCCGGTCTGATCGGTCTCGGCGTCGTGCTGGCGCTGTGGTGGACCCTCGGCGCAAGCGGCGCCGTCGGCGCTTACCGCGACCGCTCGGCGATCCCCTCCCCGCCTGAGGTGATCGGCCAGCTGGCCGAGGACGGCTTCGCCTTCTACTGGAGGAACTCCTCAGTGACGCTCACCGAGGCCGCGATCGGATTCGGCGTCGGCAACCTGCTGGCGGTCATGACCGCGGCGCTGGTGCTGATCGCGCCGTGGATGGAGCGGATCGCCACGCAGCTCGCAGTGATCACCTACTGCCTGCCGCTGGTGGCGATCGGCCCTGTGGTCTTCGCGGTGGCCGGGCCGCCCTCGCCGGGCGATCCGTCGATGACGGCCAACGTGCTGGCTTACCTGTCGGTCTATTTCGTCACGGTGGTCACGACCATCCAAGGGCTGAAGGCTGCGGACAAGGCGGGCCTGGACGTCGTCCGTGTGGCTTATGGAAACCGAGTGCACCAGCTGCTCAAAGTGCAGCTCATCACGGCCATCCCGTACATCTTCACCGCCCTGAAGATCGCTGCCCCGGCCGCGGTGCTGGGAGCGATCCTCGGCGAGTACGTCGGCGGCGTCACCACGGGTCTGGGTCCGGCGATGGTGTCGGCCCAGGAGACGCTGAATGTGGAGCGGCTGTGGGCGCTGGCCCTGGTCGGAGTTCTGGTGGCGGGTGCGGCGTACGCGGTGATCGCGCTGGTGTCCTGATTCGCCGCCCCTGGGCCAGGAAGGTGTGAGGCCATGAGCAACGTGCTGCGCGCAGCGATGCGCCCGATTCTGAACCTGGCCCTCTCCCTGACGGTGATCACCGTGGTGTGGGTGGCCCTGCTGGAGATCTTCGACGTCTCGGGGATCATCGGCAAAGGACCCTGGACGTCTATGAGTATCTCTTCGCCGAGGAGGGCTCTGCCGCGAACCGTGATGTGGTCTTCGGCGACTTCCGGGTGACGATGGCGGACACCTTCATCGGATTCACCGCCGGGCTGGTGGTGGCCGCGACCACCGCGATGATGTTCCAGCTGTTCAAAGGCTTCGAGGCGGCGGTCATGCCGCTGGCGATGATCTGCCGCTCGGTGCCGCTGGTGGCGATGGCCCCCATCATCGTGCTGATCTTCGGCCGCGACTGGGTCTCCGTGGCGGCTATGGGCACCATCGTGGTGATCTTCCCGGCGCTGGTCACCATCGTCGAGGGCCTGCGATCGTCCTCCGGGGCGATGACTGAGGTCGTCCAGGTGTTTGGGGGCTCCAACGCCACCATCCTGAGGAAGGTCGCCATACCGGCCTCCCTGCCCAGCTTCTTCACCGCCACGCGGGTCTCCATCCCCGGTGCGCTGACCGGGGCGCTGCTCGCGGAGTGGCTGGCCACCGGAGACGGCGTCGGATACGGAGTCTTCCAGGCGATCGCGCACACCGACTACGACCGTCTCTGGGCGTCAGTGGTGGTGGTGACGCTGGCGAGCCTGCTGATCTACTCGTTCGTCGGCGTCGTGGAGCGGCTCGTCGCCCGCAGGACCGGCATCGGGCTCAACGCCGCCTGAGGCCGCCGAGCGACGACCTCCGCAGGCGCACATGTATGGTCCAGCAGAGCAACGTAGGTTGCACTCAGCTGCACGCAGAGAAACCTATGTTCCACAGGTCGATGAAGGAGGAGCCGCATGGTGGGATCGCCGGTACTCGGTGAGGAGACGCTCTCGGCCGCCGACCGGCGTCTCAGCGCCACTGATCAGCTGCTGGCCCGCAGCTACCCGGGGAGGCGGCAGGACGTCAGCCGGTGCACACCGCCTACGTGCCCGCAGACCAGTTCCTTCCCGGTCTGGCTGACCAGTGGGGACGTCAGGCGCTGGACGCCGCAGAGGCTGCCGGGGCCTCGGCGCGCTCCTGCGTCACGCTCTTCCGGAGCTGAACGACGAGGAGGCTGAGTGCGAGGCGCTGGTCTCCGCCGTCCGGCACAAGCTCACCGCGGAGCCGCTGGAGGATCTGCGGATCGATTTCGAGGACGGCTTCGGAATCCGGGGTGACGCCGAGGAGGACCACTGGGCGACCATGGCGGCTCATCACGTCGCCGAAGGGATGAGCGGCGGGACGCTGCCTCCGTTCATCGGACTTCGTTTCAAGAGCATGGAAGCCCCGTGCGTCGGCGCGGCCTGCGCACTCTGGACCTCTTCCTCGCGACGATCCTGACGAGGCCGGGCAGCTGCCCGAGGGGCTGCGGCTGACCCTGCCCAAAGTCACCACCGTGGATCAGGTGAGGGTGATGGTCGATGTGGCCGCACAGCTGGAGCGCGCGCACTCTCTGCCGGAGGGGCAGCTGCAGTTCGAAGTGCAGGTCGAAACGCCCCAGATCATCCTCGGGCCGGACGGCCGCATCCCCGTCGCGGAGGCGATCCACGCTGCGGAGGGTCGAATGACCGGCCTCCACTACGGCACCTACGACTACTCCGCAGCCCTCGGCGTCGCCGCCACTTCCAGTCCATGGAGCACCCGGTGGCCGAATTCGCCAAAGCCCACATGCAGGCCGCCGCCGCACAGACCGGCGTGCAGATCTCAGAGGGGTCCACCAACATCCTGCCCCTCGGCACCGACGACGAGGCCCTCCGCGGCTGGCGCCTGCACGCACGGCTCGTCGCCCGGCACCTCGGCAACGGCATATACCAGGGCTGGGACCTCCATCCCCACCAGCTCATCACCCGGTACGCCGCCACATTCCGCTTCTACCGGCAGGAGTTCGCCCCCTGCGCGGCGCGTCTGCGCACCTATGCGCACGGAACCAGCGGCACAGTCCTCGACGAGCTTACCACCGCCAAGGCGCTCGTTTACTACCTGCAGCGCGGCGTCGCCTGCGGCGCGCTCAGCCGCCAGGACGTCACCGAAGCCACCGGGCTCACAGCCGCGCAGATTTCGAGCCTGACACGTACGGGGCTCATGCCCGCCGATGAGGAAGGAACCCCATGATCACCCCCACCTACTTCGCTCCCCACGGCGGCATGCCCGGGCAGAAGGAGCTCATGACCAGCCGCGCTGTGGTCACCGAGGCGTACACGGTGATCCCCAGGGGCGTCCTGCGGGACATCGTCACCACGGTGCTCCCGGAATGGCAGGGGACCCGCAGCTGGGTTCTCAGCAGGCCGGTCGCCGGAGGAGCGGTGACGTTTTCCCAGACCATCCTCGAAGTCTCGCCCGGCGGGGGTCCGAGGCGCCCGAGCCCCAGGCCGAGGTCGAAGGCTTCCTCTTCGTCATGGAGGGCGAGGTCAGCCTCACTGCTGCTGGCCAGACCCACACGCTGACGCCCGGGGATACGCATTCCTGCCGCCCGGCACCGAATGGTCCCTGACAGGACAGGGAGCGGGCCCATCGCGGCTTCACTGGTTCCGCAAGCGCTACCAGGACGTGCCCGGGCTGACTCCGCGCATCGTCGTCGGCCGCGAGCAGGACGTGGAGCCCAGCCCGATGCCCGACACGGACGGCCGGTGGGCGACCACCCGCCTTCTCGACCCCTCCGACCTGGCCTTCGACATGCACGTCAACATCGTGACCTTCCAGCCTGGAGCCTCTATCCCCTTCATGGAGACCCACGAGATGGAGCACGGCCTCTACGTGCTCCAGGGCAAGGGCGTGTACCGCCTGAACCAGGACTGGGTGGAGGTCGAGGCGGGCGACTATATGTCTCTGCGGGCGTTCTGCCCCCAGGCCTGCTACGCCGGCGGAGACGAGCCGTTCCGCTACCTGCTCTACAAGGACGTCAACCGTCAGGTGATGCTCTGAGGGGTGCTCAGGCCGCTAGGGTGGGGGCCATGCCTTCCCCTATGACGTCCTGTGGTCGCGTGACGAGTCCGAGCGGCAGGGCACGCCGCTGGTGGTGCTGCTGCACGGCTACGGCGCCAACGCGCAGGACCTTGCCGGGCTCGTTCCGCACCTCCCCGCAGACTTCACCTATGCCTCTGTGCAGGCACCCGTGAGCTTGGGAGGCGGGGCGTACACCTGGTTCGAGCTCGACGTGCAGCGACTGGCCTACTCGTCGATGGCTGCCCACGATGCGGTGGAGGACCTCTGGAGCTGGGTGGCCTCGGTGAAGCCGAACCACTCCTCGGTGACCCTGCTGGGCTTCTCGATGGGTATGGCGATGGCGACGTCGCTGCTGCGCTCCAGGCCGGATGAGTTCGCCGCCGTGGTCGGCCTCTCCGGGTTCGCCGTCGACCCCGAACGCGGCGAGGGCATCCCGGAGGGGTACTTCAAGGACGACGAGGTCGCCTCCAGCGGCGTTCCGCTCTTCTGGGGCGCGACCAGGAGGACCCGATCATTCCGGCTGACCATGTGGAGTACACCCATCGGTGGGCCACCTCCACGGTGAAGCTGACGAAGGTGCTCTACGCGGGCGCTTACCACGGCATCGTGCCTCAGGAGCTGGCGCATGTGGGCGAGTTCCTGACCCATGCGGTGCTGAAGCCCCGCTGAGCATCAGCCCTGGGGAGGATGGATCTTCCTGTGCGGCTGCGATAGAACAGAGGGGTGAGCGGATCAGAGCCAGCATCGAACAGCCGCGAGGAGAGCATCGGCCCGGAACCTGTCCCCGGTGCCCAGGAGGGCCGGTCAGCTGCGCCTGAGGCCGTGGAAGCGGCCGGGGGCGATCTGAAGGTATCGGAGGGCGGCCCTTCTGCTGCGCGTGCCAAGCACCCGTGGCAGCGATTTGTGGCCCTCGGAGATTCGTTCACTGAGGGCATCGGCGACCCCGACGAGTCACGGCCCGGCTACCACCGGGGATGGGCTGATCGGGTCGCCGAGGAGCTCGCCCGGGGAACAGCCCGCTTCTCGTATGCGAACCTCGCGGTGCGCGGGAAGCTCATCGAACAGATCCGGGACGACCAGCTCGCACCCGCCCTGGAGCTCAAACCTGACCTGATCACGCTGTGCGCCGCGGCAATGACGTCATTCGGCCGGGCTCCGATCCGGACGAAACGGCCCGCATCCTCGACACCATGGTGCAGATCCTTGCGACCACGGGCGCCACCATCGTGCTCTTCACCGGGCCGGACCTTCGCGAGACTCCCGTCGTGGGCTCCATCCGAGGCAGGGTGGCCATCTACAACGAGAACATCCGCACTGTGGCCTTCCGCCACGACGCCGTCGTCGCGGACATGTGGAGCCTGCGGGAGCTGACGGCCAAGGAGACCTGGGATGAGGACCGTCTGCACTTCTCGCCCCTGGGCCACCACATCATTGCTCGCCGGGTGCTCGACACCCTCAACGTGCCGCATGACCTCAGCCCAGCGGAGGCCCGTCCGGTGGGGAGCGCACCTGGAGGGAGGCCCGGGTCGACGACGCCGTGTGGGCGCGCCATCATCTCTTCCCGTGGGTGATCCGCCGCTTCGCGGCCAGTCATCCGGAGACAACATCACCGCCAAGCGCCCCAACATCGAGCCCCTGTTCGGCGGGTCGATGCCCCAGGAACCGGCGCCGCCTCCGACGCCTGACGGGCTAGTCCTCGCGCACGGGAGTCAGCGTCACCGTGGGCAGACCGAAGTCCTCACCGCGGAAGTGCACCGTCTGGCCCGCCCGGATCTGCGCTCCCCGGCGGTCCTCCGCCGCACCGTCGACGGTGACCGCGCCCTCAGCGATCAGCTCCCGGGCGACCGCCCCGTTCTCCACCACGTAAGCAAGCTTCAGCAGCTGTCCCAGACGGATCGACTCATCGCGGATCGGCACCTGCTCCACATCACTCATGCCTACGAGTATGTCAGCGCGTCCGGGCTGCCGCGTCCGGCACGTACGTGTGGTTAGAGTGAGCCGATGAGCGAGGACCCCGAGGAGCGCGCACGGCCGCATGGTGAAGTGGCTGTGGCTCCTCGGAGTGATGCTCGCGGCAGGGGCGGCCATCCCGGCCCAGGGCCGTGTGAATGCGGAGCTCGCTGCGGCGGCGAATGACCCTCTCATCTCCACGCTCTTCACCTATCTCGTGGGGCTGGCAATCATCGCCCCGGTCACGCTCCTCACCCGCCGCGGCAGGTGGGGGCTCGCTGCGGTCGGACCGGCGCTGCGCAGCGGCGAGGTGTCGTGGTGGCATCTTCTCGCAGGCTGTCTGGGCACCTACTTCATCTTTACCCAAGGCGTGGCCATGGCCGTCGTCGGGGTCGCGGTGTTCTCCGTGGCGGTGGTGACCGGACAGACGATCGGAGGCCTGCTGTGGGACAAGATCGGGCTGGGCTCCGGAGGGCCCAAGCAGCTCAACGGCTTTCGGCTGATCGGTGCGGCGCTGACCATCGTCTCGGTGCTCTGGGCCGTCTCCCGCAGCTGGGCTCCAACGGCGGGCTCGCTTGGGCCCTGATGGTGGTGCTTCCCTTCACCGGAGGGTTCGTGCAGTCGGCCCAGCAGGCCATCAATGGTCGGCAGACGGCTGCCTACGGGACCCTGCTTCCGGCCACTCTCTTCAACTTCCTCACCGGAGCGCTGCTCATGGCTGCGGTGTACGGGGGCAAGGTGCTCATCGCCGGGACGGGGAGGCGCTGCCGACGGTGTGGTGGAACTATCTGGGCGGCGCCCTCGGGCTGATCTTTGTGGGGCTGGGCGCCTACCTCATCACCCAAGTGGGGGTGCTGGTCACCGCCATGGGGATGATCGCCGGGCAGCTGGTGGGCTCCTGGTGCTGGACATCATCTTCCCTGCGCCCGGATCCGTGATCGCCTTCGCCACGGTGGCCGGAACGGTGCTGACCCTCGTCGCTGTGCTGGTGGCGTCGCTGCCGGACATCCGTCGCTCTCGTCCCCGCTGAGACGCACCCAGCTCATCTGCTGAAACATTCGTTTCGGTATCCTGACGCCATGGAGGTCAGCACTCCCGCCAGCAGGCGGATCGACGCACGCATCGACGCCGCATACGGGGAGCTTCCGCCCCAGGAGCGACGGGTGGCGGACTTCCTGCTGGAGCATCTCGGGGACCTCGCCATCTTCTCCGCCGCCGACATCAGCCGCGAAGCGGGCGTGTCGAAGGCGACCGTCTCCCGCATCTTCCGCAAGCTGGGGTTCGAATCGTTCAGCGAGGTCCGCGACCACGTGCGGGAGCTGCGGCACCGGGGCATCCCCACGACTGCTCCGGCCAGCTCCGAGGACACCGAGGGGCTCACCGTCCTGGAGCGGCACGAGGCGCAGGAGCGGGAGAACCTCAGCAGGGTCATGGCCGCCTTGGAGGGCGGACGCCTGCAGCAGGCCGTGCAGCTGATCTCGGACGCGCGGCGCGTGGTGGTGGTGGGGCTGCGCAACGGGTTCCCGCTCGCGCTTCATCTGCGCCAGCAGCTCACCCAGATCCGCGGCGATGTGACGCTGGCGCCTCTGCCCGGACAGTCCCTGGGGAGGAGCTGGCCGCTCTGGGGCTGAGGATCTCGTGATCGTTCTGGGGTTCCGCCGCAGGTGGCTCTCTTCGGGCGCGTGGTGGAGAGAGTCGATGCGGCCGAGGCTGGGCTGCTCCTCATCGGGGATTCCACGGCGCGTCCCTATGCTTACCGAGCGGATGCGTGGATCGAGTGCTCACACCATGCTGACGGCGCCTTCGACTCCTATGCGGCGGCAATGTCGCTGATCAGCATCCTCTCCAGCGGCGTCCTCGACGCCCGCCGCACCAGCGGCCACCGGCGCATCTCGCACATCTCCGCGGCGTACGAGGAGATGGGCGAGCTCGAGGATCTCTGATCGCCGCCCCTGTGGCAGGCTGATCGGCGTGAAGAAGCTGCTCCTCGTCCTCCTGGCGCTGCTGGCGGGAGTGGTCTTTCCGGTCCAGGGGCGCATCAATGCCGCACTGAGCGCGGAAGCAGGCGACCCGATTCTGGCCGCTGCGGCCTCCTTCGCCGGAGGACTGCTCCTTATGATTCTCATCTGCGCGCTGCACCCCGGAAGCCGCAGGGCGACCGCGCGGGTGCCGGCAGCCCTGCGGTCGGGGCAGGTGCGCTGGTGGCACCTCGGAGCGGGCGCCGTCGGAGGACTGGTCGTCTTCACGCAGGCGCTGACGATCGGGCTGGTGGGCGCAGCCGTCTTCATCGTGGCTCTCATCGTGGGGCAGCTCCTGGGAACATCACTCTTGACGCTGTGGGCCTGAGCCCCGCCGGGCGCAAGCCGCTGACGCTCATGCGCGGCACTGCGGCGGCCCTGACAGTGGTTGCCATTATGCTCATCCTGGTCCCGGGAATCTCCGGCGACGGCTTCGGCGCAGCGTGGATCCTCAGCGCCGGGCTTGCTCTTCTGGCGGGCATGCTCAACGCCTACCAGCAGGTGATCAACGCCCGGCAGTCGGCGGCCTACGTCAGTCCTGCGCCGGTGACGCTCATCAACTTCACCGCTGGGCTCCTCGCACTGGTCGTGGCTTACCTGGTGCGCGGCACCGAATCTGCCCTCGGATCCCTGCCGGAGCTGACTGAGCCCACGAACTGGTGGTACTACGCCGGAGGTCCCCTCGGCTGCCTGCTGATCGCCGTCTCGGCAGTGCTGATCGGGCGAGTGGGCGCATTGGCGGCCGGCATCGGAATCACAGCGGGCCATCTTCTGGGAGCCGTGGCGGTGGACCTGGTCGCACCGGCCGAAGGCGTCGTCGTCACCGGGTGGACTCTGGGCGGAATCGTGATCGCACTGGGAGCGTCCTGCCTGATCGGCCTGTCCGGTCCTCGACGTCCGGTGCGGCAGAGGTAAGCTGGCCTGCGACCTGCGGGGCTGCCGCCCTCGGGCACCCCGCACCTCAGCTTTTCAGGAGAGTTCACGCCATATGGCCACCGAAACCACGCTGGACAAAGTCATCAACCTGGCCAAGCGCCGCGGCTTCGTCTATCAGGCCGGTGAGATCTACGGCGGCTCCAGGTCGGCCTGGGACTACGGACCCTTGGGCACCGAGCTGAAGGAGAACATCAAGGCCGAGTGGTGGCAGACCTTCGTCCGCGGGCGCGGTGACATGGTCGGCCTGGACTCCAGCATCATCCTTCCCAGTGCGGTCTGGAAGGCGTCGGGGCACGTCGACACCTTCACCGACCCCTGGTGGAGTGCCTGCAGTGCCACAAGCGGCACCGCGAGGACAAGCTCATCGAAGCGTTCCAGGAGAAGAAGGGCCGCGATCCTCAGGACGGCCTGTTCGAGATCCCCTGCCCCGACTGCGGCACCAAGGGCAGGTTCACCGAGCCCCGCGCGTTCTCGGGCCTGGTGAAGTCCTACCTGGGCGTCGTCGACGACGAGTCCGGCCTGCACTACCTGCGGCCCGAGACGGCCCAGGGCATCTTCGTGAACTTCGCCAACGTGGTCACCACCGCCCGGAAGAAGCCGCCCTTCGGCATCGGCCAGATCGGCAAGGCCTTCCGCAACGAGATCACGCCGGGCAACTTCATCTTCCGCACCCGCGAGTTCGAACAGATGGAGATCGAGTACTTCATCCACCCGGAGCAGGCCGTCTCCTCCTTCGACCAGTGGGTCGAGGACTGCGTCGGCTGGTTCACAGACCTTGGGCTGAACCCGCAGAACCTGCGCCAGTTCGACGTTCCCGACGGCGAGCGCGCCCACTACTCGGACCGCACCATCGACCTGGAGTACAAGTTCGGCTTCCCCGGCTCGGAGTGGGGCGAGCTCATGGGCATCGCCAACCGCACCGACTACGACCTCTCCCAGCACATCGAGCACTCCGGCAAGGAGCTGTCCTACTACGACCAGGGCACGGAGGAGCGCTACGTCCCGTACGTCATCGAGCCGAGCTTCGGACTGACGCGCTCCATGATGGCGTTCCTGGTGGACTCGTATGTGGAGGATGAGGCCCCAACACCAAAGGCGGCGTCGACGTCCGCACGGTGCTGAAGCTCCACCCCAAGCTCGCTCCGGTCAAGGCGGCTGTGCTGCCCCTGTCCAAGAAGCCCGAGCTCGCCGGACCCTCGGCGGAGCTTGCCGCCCAGCTGCGCCGGCACTGGAACATCGACTACGACGATGCCGGGGCCATCGGGCGCCGCTACCGCCGACAGGACGAGATCGGCACGCCCTTCTGCATCACCGTCGACTTCGACACTCTCGAGGACCAGGCGGTCACCATCCGTGACCGTGACGAGATGACGCAGGAGCGCGTGTCGCTCGACCAGGTGCAGAGCTATCTGGCCTCCCGGCTCATGGGAGCCTGAGCCTCGGGTTTTATAGGGACGAGAACAGGCGTAGAATCCCGCGGTGTGTCCGAGACCCCTGTGGAACCTCGCCTGACCCTGGAGAACGGCTTCACCGTCCGCCCCTGGCGCGACGGAGATGACCTAGCGCTCCTGGAGGTCTGGGGCGACCCCGAAAACCCGATGCACCATGCCGACCGTGCGCTGCTGCGGCCCAGCTCCAACTCGCCGTGGGCGCGCTGCGTGGTCGCCGAATTCGGCGGCCTTCCCGTGGCGGCGGCGACGCTCTTCAAATCAACGCTGCACCCCGATCGGCTCTCCTTCTATGCGGAGGTGGCGCCCGAGCACCGCCGGTCCGGCGCGGCAGCCCAGCTGCTCGAGCTGCTGCAGGCCGAGGCGCCCTCCTGCGGCGTGAAGTCGCTGAAGGCCCGCTGCGCCAAAGGCTCCGCCGCCCAGTGCTTCCTCAAGGACAGCGGGTTCACCAAGATCCAGTGCTCCCAGAGCGTGGTCGTCACGCCGGGCTCCCTCGCCCTGCCGGATCTCGAATCCTCACCCCTGGAGATCGAGGACCTCGCCACAGGCTCCGTCGAGCTGAGCGAACTGGTCGCCGAGTTCTACAACGCTGTCCACGAATGGGACCGGGCGGAGATGACCATTGGGAAGGCGCAGCAGATGCTGCTTTCCCCGGAGACCGGCGCATCCGGTGCGGTCGTCCTGCGCGACACCGAGCAGAGCCGCATCCTCGCCTTCGCCGTCAGCTACACCGCTGAGCAGAGCGAGGACCCCGCCGATGTGCTGCTTGGCTGGAACCCGTCCCTGAGCGACGAAGAGATCGAGGCCGCCGTCCGCGACCTGCTCGCCATGGTCGCCGCCCGCTTCCCGGTGCGTCTGGAGGTGGACAGCTCCATGGTCCCCTCAAGCGTCTCACCGACGCCCTGGTGGACCGCAGCGATGCACAGGTCGACTTCGAAGCCCTGATCTACGCCCGCGATGCAGACGCTGAATAAGCTCCTCCCGCCCCTGAAGCTCGGGCCCATCACGGTCGACACACCCGTGGTCCTGGCGCCGATGGTAGGCATCACCAACACCGCCTTCCGTCGTCTCTGCCGCGAGCACGGCGGGGCCTCTACGTCAACGAGATGGTCACAGCACGGGCGCTGGTCGAACGCCGTCCCGAGTCTCTGCGGATCATCAGGCATGAGCCCGACGAAGTCCCGCGATCGGTCCAGCTGTACTCCGTGGACCCTGTCACCACCGGCCACGCCGTCCGGATGCTGGTGGAGGAGGACCACGCCGACCATATCGACCTGAACTTCGGCTGCCCGGTGCCCAAGGTCACTCGCAAGGGCGGCGGCTCCGCGCTGCCGTGGAAGATCCGCCTGTTCGAATCCATCATCAGCACTGCGGTGCGCGAGGCCTCCCGGGCGAACATCCCCGTCACGGTGAAGATGCGCAAGGGCATCGACGAAGACCACCTCACCTTCCTCGAGGCAGGCCGTGCGGCCCGCGATGCAGGAGTGGCCGCGGTCGCGCTGCACGGACGCACCGCCCGCCAGCACTACTCAGGCCAGGCCGACTGGGACGCCATCAAGCGCCTTCGAGACGCGCTGACCGACATTCCGGTGCTCGGCAACGGAGACATCTGGTCCGCTGAGGATGCGGTGCGGATGGTCGAGCAGACCGGTGTCGACGGGGTCGTCGTCGGCCGCGGCTGCCAGGGACGCCCGTGGCTGTTCGGAGACCTGCAGGCCGCCTTCGAGGGCAGGGAGGACCGGCACCGACCGGGACTGCCCATGGTCATCGACACCCTCCTGAGGCACGCCCAGATGCTGATCCCCTACTTCGACGGGGACGAGCGCAAAGCCATGCAGGACATCCGCAAGCACGTGGCCTGGTACTTCAAGGGCTATCCGATCGGCGGCGAGCTGCGCTCGCAGCTGGTCACCGTCGAGACGCTCGCCCAGCTGGAGGACCTGCTCGGCAGGCTCGACCAGTCCATCGGCTACCCGGGGAGCCTGCCGAAGGGCCCCGGGGCCGTGCAGGCTCGGCCAAGAAGGTTCACCTACCGGAGGACTGGCTGAGCTCCCAGGAGCTCAACGAGGATCAGCAGCGCATGATCCAGGCCGCCGAAGTGGACATCTCGGGCGGCTAGCGGCCCCAGCCCTGCGGCCCGAGCAGCGCCCCGGTAGGCTGAAGCCCGTGAATGTCAGGAATGTGGAGCGCATCGAGGGTGACTACTCGGCCCTGCCCCCGGGCTACGCGGAATCCGACGAGGATCGGTGGGTTCCCGAGCACGGCAAGTCCGTCTACCGCTCCAGCTTCGAACGGGACCGTGCCAGGCTCCTGCACTCTTCGAGCCTTCGCCGCCTGGGCGCCAAGACGCAGGTGGTCTCCCGGATGTCGACGATTTCTCCCGCACTCGCCTGACGCACACTCTGGAAGTGGCGCAGGTCGGCAGGGAGCTCGGCCGTCAGCTGGGCTGCGACCCGGACGTGGTGGACGGCGCCTGCCTCAGCCATGACCTGGGGCACCCGCCGTTCGGGCACAACGGCGAGAAGGTCCTCAACGAGCTCGCCGCAGGCATCGGAGGATTCGAAGGCAATGCGCAGACGCTGCGCATCCTCACGCGTCTCGAGACCAAGCGCTTCCACCCTGATGGGCGCTCTGCTTACCTGAATCTCACCCGTGCGTCCATTGATGCGGCGGTGAAGTACCCGTGGCAGGCGCACCAGGCGCCGCTGAGGCATGACGGGGCCAGAAGCCCCAAGTTCGGCGCCTACGCGGACGACCTCGGCGTCTTCGACTGGATGCGCGAGGGGACCGGCGGAGTCCGCACCCCCATGGAGGGGCAGGTGATGGACGCCGCCGACGACATCGCCTACTCGGTGCACGATGTGGAGGACGGATCGTCTCAGGCCGATTCCAGCTCGGCTTCCTGGACAACGATCTGCAGCGGGCCCGAGTCATCCAGACCACCCAGGAGTGGTACCTCCCGCACACCTCGGAGGGACGTCTGGACGAGGCGATCGCACGGCTGTCCGCGGCGGAGTCCTGGGTTCGCGAGTCGGACGGCTCCCGACGATCCCTCGCGGCGCTGAAGAACATGACCTCCGACCTGATCGGCCGGTTCTGCGGCGCCATCTACGACGCCACACGCAGGGCCCACGGCGGACAGCCGCTGGTCCGCCACGAGGCGGACCTGGTGGTGCCCACCGAGACCCTGGAGGAGATCCAGGTGATGAAGGGGATCGCGGCGAACTACATCATGGCCTCCCGGGAGCAGATGCCCGTCTACACCAGGCAGAAGGACGTGCTCACGGACCTGCACAGCCTCCTGATGGACACCAAGGATCGGTTCCTGGACCCTCAGTTCCAGGCGGACTACCGGGCTGCGGACGACGATGCTGCGCGGCACCGGGCCGTGATCGATCAGATCGCTTCGCTCACCGACGGCGCCGCCCTGGAGTGGTACGCCACCCTGGTCCACGGCAAGCCTGTGGTGAACCGGCTCTTCGCCTGACCCGCATGGCGCTGTCCAGAGAGCGGATCGTCGAGGCGGCCTATGAGCTGCTTCGCGACTACGGCCTTCAGGACGTCTCGATGCGTCGCATCTCCTCAGCCCTGGAGGTGCGGCCGGGGCCCTGTACTACCACGTGCCGAACAAGCAGGAGCTGCTGCGGCTGGTCGCCCGTTACGCACTCGTGCCCCTGGATGATGCTCAGGAGGCCCCGTTCGATCTGCTGCTGCGCCTGCGCCGGACGCTGCTCTCACTGCGCGACGGCGCTGATCTGGTCCTGATCGCCTACGCCCTGGATGCGGAGCTTCCGCCTGTGCCAGGCCTGACGGCGGCCCTTGAGGCCGAAGGGGCTGACGCAGACTCGGCCGCCGAGGTGGCTGCGGTGCTGATGCGCTGCGCCCTGGGCGCTGTCGCAGTGGAGCAGAACGCCAGCCTCTTCGGAACGGCTGATGAGGATCGCAGCGCGAAGCTGTATGAGCATGCGATGCGCTCGGTGCTGAGCGGCAGCTGACCCCGTTTTGTACACCGTTCAATGGCGGGCTAGTCTCGACCTATGCTTGCTGAACACCGTTCAAATACCGAGGCCACCGCAGACGAATCCGCCGGACGAGCTGCGCAGCGCTCCCGCAGCCCGGAGACGGTCATGAACGTCGCCCTCATCGGCGTCTTCGCGGCGCTGATCGCGGTGCTGACCTTCGCCCCGCCCATCCCGGCGGGCAATGCTGGTGTTCCGATCACCCTGCAGAGCCTGGGGGTCGCTCTGGCGGGGCTTGTCCTGGGCCCGTGGCGCGCGCCGCCGCAGCAGGCCTCTATGTATGCCTGGGCCTGTTGGGACTTCCCATCCTTGCCGGATTCACCGGAGGGCTGGGCGCGCTCGTGGGCCCCTCGGTAACTACCTGCTGGCCTTCCCCGTATCAGCCCTCATCGTGGGCCTCGTCGCGCGGGCCGCGCTGAGGCGAACGGCCCCCGCTGGTGGATTCCGCTGCTCTTTGCCGCGGCGCTGAGCGGAAGCATCCTGGCCATACATCCGCTGGGCATCGCAGGCATGATGCTCAACCTGGACCTCTCGCTGCAGCAGGCGTTCCTAGCCGACGTCGTCTTCTGGCCGGGCGATCTCGTGAAGTCGTTCGTCGCCGCCCTTGCCGCAGCCCTGATCCATCGAGCATTCCCCGCTCTGCTGGTCCGGCCGCGGTGACCCCTGCTGCCGAGAGGCTGATCGCCTTCGACCGCGTACGCGTGCTCGTCGGCGAGCGAGAGCTGCTGCGCGTTCCTGACCTGTCGCTCACCGAGAAGCGCATCAGTGTGATCGGCCCCAACGGCGGCGGAAAGTCCACGCTGCTTCAGCTCATCAACGGCCTGGTCGAGCCCACCCACGGGTACGTCTCAGTCCATGGCGCCGACACGGTCGACAGCGGCACCCATGTGCGCCGACGCGCAGGGTTCGTCTTCGCGAATCCGGCTGCCCAGCTGGTGATGCCCACCCCGCTCGAGGACGTGGAGCTGTCGCTGCGTCGCCGCACGAAGTCACGGTCGCGGGGCCGCGAGGAGGCGATGGCGTGCCTGGAGGAGCTGGGCATCGCCGAGCTTGCCGAGCGCAGCTCCCATGAGATCTCCGCGGGCCAGCAGCAGCTCGTCGCGCTGGCGACCGTTCTGGTGCTGCAGCCTGAGGTTCTGCTCCTCGATGAGCCGACCACCCTCCTCGACCGGGTCAACGCCCGGCGCTTCACCGCGGTGGTGGATCGCATCCAGTCCCGACAGGGCATCCAGGTCATCACGGCTACGCACGATCTCCAGCTCGCAGTGCAGGCCGAGAGGACGATCCTGGTGCAGGATGGGCAGATTGCCGCTGACGGAACCCCGAGGCGGTCGTCGCCGAGTACATCCGACGGGTCGATGCATGAGCACAGAGACTCGGCGCCCCGAAGGGAAGCGGCGCACCCGCAGACGACCGCGGCCTATACGTCCCCGCGATCAGGTCTTCGGCCAGCGATCTCCCACCGTGGGCTTCCTGCACCGGACGCCGGCGGGGGCGAAGGTCGCAGGCATGGCGGCCACAGCGATCCTCGTCATGGCAGTGCGGGATCCTGCCGTGAGCGCAGCCGTGGTGGTAAGCATCATCGTGCTGGCGGTGGGCGCCTGAGTCCCGCTGCGCATGCTGCTGGTGCTGCTCAGGAGGATCTGGCTGCTGATCGCCGCTGTGCTGCTGGCCCAGCTGATCTTCAACGACGTCGCCACGGGGCTGGAGGTCATCACCCGCGTCCTGGCGGGGTCCTGGCCGCTCAGCTGATGATTCTGACAACTTCCGTCCCGGAGCTCCTGCGGGTCTTCTCAGCCCTGCTGCGTCCGCTTCGGCTCATCGGGCTGAGGCCCGGCAGGATCGTGCTGGCGGCGATGGTGATGCTGCGTGCCGTGCCGTATCTGGCGGACCAGTTCCGTGTGGCCGAGCAGCAGGCGCGGGCCAGGGGCCTGGAGAGGGATCTGCGGGCCAGGACGGTCCCTGTGCTGCTGGCCGCGGTCGCCTATGCCAGAGACACCGGAAAGGCTCTTGCCGCCCGCGGGATCGACGACGTCGAGTGATGCAGACGGGCTATGACCCGTTGGTCCTGCCGATGTCTCCTGTGGTCACGCCGAAGCTGCCGAACAGCTCGGAGGCTTCCACGTAGAGGTTCAGGTCAGGCTCGCCTGCGCCCATCGCGATCCGCCCGCTGATGCTCTCATCCGCGTAGACCGGAAGGGCCGAGCGGGTGCCGAAGGGAGTGATTGTCCCGGGGTGGTATCCGGTGGCACTGAGTCCTTCCTCGGGGGTGGCCATCGCCATCTTCTTGAAGCTTACCAGTCTGCGCAGCTTGGCCCAGTCGACCGCTCGGTCGCCGGGAATGAGTGCGAGGACGAACTCGGACTCGGAGGCCGTCTGGGTGCGTCTGGCGCGGACCACCAAGGTCTTCACGATCCTGCTGACCTCGACGCCGAGTGAGGCCGCCGCCTCCTCGACGGAGCGGGCCGGTCCTCGTCCGGCGAATTCAACGGGGACCCCGCGCTGGTCGGCGTCGTGCTGCACGCGATCGCGTCCGGAAGATTCAGTCATGATGCTCAGTTTTTCACAGCAGAGCACTGAGGACGGGGACGTGGGACCATGGGTGCTGTGGCAGGACTGATCAGGCGCGAAGACATCGATGCGGTCCGCGAGCGTGCCGATCTGCGCGAGATCGTTGAGCAGTACGTCACCCTCAAGAAGGCGGGGTCGACTCCTACAAAGGACTCTGCCCCTTCCATGACGAGCGCACGCCCTCGTTCCACATCCGTCCCCAGGTGGGCACCTACCACTGCTTCGGGTGCGAGGAGTCGGGGACGTCTTCGCCTTCATCCAAGGCATGGAGCACACCAGCTTCGCCGAGACCGTCGAGCGCCTGGCCAACAGGTACGGCGTTGAGCTTCGCTACGAGGACGGCGGCTCAGGCCCGGACAAGCAGGAGGTAAGTAGGCGGCAGCGTCTCCTCGACGCCCACAAGATCGCTGAGGAGTTCTTCGCGCACCACCTGAACTCGCCGGAGGCGCAGATCGCCCGCGACGAGCTCACCTCCCGAGGGTTCACGCGGGAGCATGCCCTGCGCTTCGGAGTGGGCTACGCGCCCCGAGGCTGGAACAACCTGCTGGGACACCTGCGCGGCAAAGGGTTCAGCGATGAGGAGCTCAAGCACACCGGCCTCTTCTCAGAGGGCGGCCGAGGCCTCTACGACAGGTTCAGGGTAGGCTGCTGTGGCCGATCAAAGACATGGCGACGAACACCGTGGGCTTCGGCGGCCGCCGCCTCTATGACGACGATCAGGGCCCGAAGTACCTGAATTCCCCGAGACTCCGATATACAAGAAGTCTCAGGTCCTCTACGGCATGGAGCACGCCAAGCGCAGCATCGCCAAGAAGCGCCAGCTGGTCGTCGTGGAGGGCTATACGGACGTGATGGCCTGCCACATCGCCGGGGTGGACACCGCCGTGGCCACCTGCGGCACCGCCTTCGGCGACGGGCACATCAAGATCGCGCGCGGCTCCTCTCCGACGACGGCTCCCCGGCGGAGGTGATCTTCACCTTCGACGGCGACGAGGCCGGTCAGCAGGCCGCGATTCGGGCATTCAATGAGGCCAGCCAGTTCAACGCCCAGACCTACATCGCTGTCGGCCCCGACGGTATGGACCCCTGCGATGTTCGGCAGCACCGCGGAGATGACGCCGTGGCGCAGGTGATCGAGTCCAAGGCCCCACTGGTGGAGTTCGTGCTGCGGCGTCGTCTGGCGGACTGGGACCTCGCCACGATCGAGGGCGGGTCGGAGCCCTGCGGGTGACGGCTGCGGTGGTGGTAGGCATTCGGGATGCGGCGCTGCGCTCGGCGTACACGCGGGAGCTGGTAGGCTGGCTGGGCACCGACGTGGGCGAGGTGGACTCAGCAGTCCGGTCAGCGGCCAAAGCGGGCCAGGCCAAGGCGAACGCCGCGTCGGGCCCCGATGCTGCCGCGCGCGGCCAGCAGCGATCCGAGGGTGCATCCGGGCAGCCTCCGCAGCCGCGCTACCAGCGCCCTGACACGCGGGATCCTGCGGTGCTGATGGAGCGGCAGGCGCTGGAGGTGATCCTGCAGCACCCGGCACGGCTCACTGCCGAGCAGTGGGAGGAGGTCTTCAGCGTCCGCTTCACCGCCGCGGCGCACCAGGCGCTGCACGACGGCATCCGCCTCGCAGCGGCCAAGGCGACGGATCCTCGCTCGTGGGTGGCCACAGTGCGTCAGGAGGTCCCGGAGCCTCTGCGCGGACTGGTGGGGAGCTGGCCGTCACTGAGCTTCCGGCCAGCACCGAGGAGAACATGGAGCGGTACTGCCGTGAGATCCTCAACCGGCTCGTCGAGCTCAAGATCCAGCACGAGAAGGCCAACCTGCTCGGTCAGCTTCAGCGGATGGACCACTCTCAGCAGTCCCAGGAGTATCGCCGCCTCAACGAGGAGCTGATGCTCCTGGAGCGCAAACGCCGGGCCCTGCGCACGGTCGACTGAGTCCTCGGTCCGCCGGGGCGCGAGGACCTTTCACGTTGTGACCTGCACCACCGCCCCCGCTGTTAGTGTGTGATTCATGACTCAGGATCCTTCCCGTACTGCCGCCCGCCATGAAGTGCCGGAGGGTATGCGCCGAGATGTCGGCCTGCTGGGCGGGCTGCTCGGAGAGGTGCTCCAGGAGTACGGCACCGAGAGCTCCAGCCCTGCCAGCCTCTACGACGACGTCGAGCGGCTGCGCGGACTGTGCATCGGCGCCGTGGAGGACGACACCGAGGAGAAGCTCGCAGAGGCCGAGAGCTTCGTCGAGTCGCTGGACCCTGAGCGTGCCAAGGAGGTCGCCCGCGCTTTCACCTGCTACTTCCTGCTGGCGAACCTCGCCGAGGAGCAGCAGCGGATCCGCACCCTGCGCACCCGGGACGGGGAGACCTCTCTCGAGGAGCAGTCGGCTGCCGACTCGGTCGCTGCGGCCTTCCGGCATCTCTCCGACGAGGTGGGTCAGCGGGAGGCCGAGCGTCGGCTCAAGGAGCTGCGCTTCCACCCGGTGCTCACCGCCCACCCCACAGAGGCCCGGCGCAACGCGGTGACCGCCTCCATCCGTCGCATCGGCCAGCTGCTCGACATCCGCGATGACCCGCGCACCGGGCCCGCCGCCGCGGCGCGCAACACCCGCGAGCTCTTCGAGGAGGTGGACAACCTGTGGCGCACCGCGCAGCTGCGAGTCTCCAACCCCTCGCCGCTGGATGAGGTCCGCACCGCCCTCAGGGTCTTCGACAACTCGTTCTCCAGCGTCTTCACGGAGGCCTATCGGCGGATGGACGACTGGCTCCAGGAGGAGCGGGCCGGTGCGGCCGCTCCCAAGGCCCCGCGTTCATCAGGCTCGGCTCATGGATCGCCGGAGACCGTGACGGCAACCCGAACGTCACCGCGACCATCACTCGCAAGGCGGTGGCCCAGATGGCTGACCGCGTGCTCGAGGACCTGACCCAGCGGGCCCAGCGCCTGGCGCTGTCCATGACGCTGGACGAGGCGTTACACCCCGCCGAGCAAGGGCCTCCTCGCCCTGTGGAACCGGCAGAAGCAGCTCTCCGAGGAGCTGACCTCGACCGCCGCCGAGCACTCGCCGCGGGAGCCCCACCGCCAGGTCATGCTCGCGGTGGTAAGCCGCATTGCCGCCACGCGTGATCGGAACGCGGATCTTGCCTACGACGTCCCGGCTCGGCTCATCGAGGACCTCCGCTGCGTGCAGGAGTCACTGGTGGAGGCGGGGCGAAGCGGGCCGCCTACGGCGACCTCCAGGAGCTCATCTGGCAGGTCGAGACGTTCGGCTTCCACCTGGCCGAGCTGGAGGTCCGTCAGCACTCGGCAGTCCACAGCCAGACCCTCCGGTGGCTCGAGAATCCGGACTCGGAGGAGCGCATGGCGGTGCCGGGCGAGGAGGTCCTTGAGACCTTCCGTGCGGTGGCATCCGTGCAGGGCCGGTACGGCCCCGACGCAGCGCGTCGCTACATCGTCTCCTTCACACAGTCGGCGCAGAACCTCGCAGATGTCTATGATCTCGCCGCCCAAGCTCTGGGCGGGGAGGAGAACGCACCCGTCATCGACGTCATTCCACTCTTCGAAACCTATGAGGACCTTCAGAACGCTCCCCGCATTCTGGAGGAGGCTCTGGCCCACCCCAAGCTGCAGCAGCGCCTGGACGAGACCGGACGTCGCATGGAGGTCATGCTCGGCTACTCGGACTCCTCCAGGACGTGGGCCCGGTGGCAGCGACCCTGGCCCTGTACGAAGCCCAGGAGAAGATCGCAGCCTGGGCGGTCGAGAACGACATCACACTCACTCAGTTCCACGGTCGCGGAGGTGCGCTGGGGCGCGGCGGCGGGCCCGCCAACCGAGCGATCCTTGCCCAGCCGCCCCACTCCGTCGACCTGAGGTTCAAAGTTACGGAGCAGGGCGAGGTGATTTCTGCGCGGTACGGCAACCCGGAGATCGCCCTTCGCCACATCGAGCAGGTCGCAGCCGCCGCACTGATGGCCTCGGCCCCGTCGACGGAGAGGCGAAACGCTGAGGCCGCACGACGTTACGCGGACCTGGCCGAGCAGCTCGATGAGGCCTCGCGCACCCGGTTCCACGCACTGATCCGAGCGGACGGCTTCGCCCCGTGGTTTGCTCAGGTGACCCCGCAGGACGAGATCGGCCTGCTGGCCATCGGATCCCGTCCTGCCAAGCGCGGCCTCTCGGTGGAGTCCCTGGAGGATCTGCGGGCGATCCCGTGGAACTTCGCCTGGTCGCAGGCGCGCATCAACCTCACCGGGTGGTACGGCCTGGGGACGGCGCTGGAGGCTGTGGGCGATCTTGACCAGCTGCGGGAGGCCTACGCTGACTGGCCCCTGTTCCGGGCCATGATCGACAACGTGGAGATGTCGCTGGCGAAGACGGATGAGCGCATCGCCCACCGCTACCTGGCGCTGGGCGACCGCGAGGACCTCTCCCAGGCGGTGCTCGATGAGCTGAGGCTGACGGTCAAGTGGGTGCTGGCCATCACCGATCAGGATCGGCTCCTGCAGAAGCACCGTGTGCTGGGGCGCGCCGTCCAGCTGCGCAACCCCTACGTGGACGCGCTGAGCCTCATTCAGCTCCGTGCGCTGAAGAGCCTGCGTTCCAAGGACCTGCAGGAGGACGAGATCCAGGATCCGCGCAACCTGCTGCTGCTCAGCCTCAAGGGCGTGGCGGCTGGCCTGCAGAACACCGGCTGAGTCCCTCTCAGTCGAGGGGCGTCCCTCTGATGTGCTCAGCCCTTCGCGAAGCGGCCGAGGAATGCGCCCACTGCGGGAAGCTCGTCGTCGTGCAGCAGGTGGCCGAAGTGTCGCTGCAGGCCGCGAAGGTGCGTGCCTGACGCGCGCCTGAGGGACTGTTCGCCCTCAGCGGTGATAGAAACCCGCGTGACGCGGCGGTCTTCGGAGAAGGTCCGGCGCTCCACCAGTGCGCGCTTCTCCATCCGGTCGATCAGGCGGGTGAGGCCCCGGTGGAGTAGAGCAGCGCACGGGCAAGCTCCGACATGCGCAGACAGTGCTCGTCCGCGTCCTGAAGACGATGGAGCACGTCGTACTCGGAGAGGCTGAGGCCGTGCCCGTCGCGGAGCTCCTGCTCCAGCTCGTGCATGACGCGGGTGTGTCCCTCCAGCAGCTGGGTCCATGCATGGAGCCGCTGCTCGTCGATCCTTTCGGGACCGCTCTGCGCTGAGGTCATGCGGGCCATCGTAGCGCCCTGGCCATGCCGCATAGCTGCATCTACAATATCTGTATGTACAGTATCTGCACATACGAGCAGTGCAGTGAAAGCGCCCCGAGCCATCAGGAGCACGCGTGACGGACGAAGGTCAGAGCCCCCAGTCGAACGAGTCCAGCCCCAGGGAGGGGTGAACAGGCGGTCATTCCTCGTCGGGGAGCGGCAGGCCTGGGACTGGCCGCCCTCGGCGCGCATGGATATCAGCTCACCGCGCGCACCCTTGAGGCGGACCCGGCCGAAGAGTTTCAGGACGGGCGGCCCGTGCTCTTCCGCAGCGCCACCGTCGTCACGCAGGATTCGGACCTGGGGACCCTGCGCGAGGCAGACGTGCTCGTCGCCGACGGTGAGGTCCAGGCGGTCGGCTATGACCTCTCCAGCCCAGAGGACGCGACCGTCATCGACGCCGCTGGCGCCATCCTGATGCCCGGCATGATCGACACCCACCGCCACATGTGGCAGTCCGTCCTGCGGGGAGTCGGCGCGGACTGGACCATCACCAACTACTTCCAGCGGATCTACGAGGAGTGGGGTCCGCTGTGGAGGCCCGAGGATGTCTACGCCGGGAACCTGCTCTCCATGGTCGAAGCGATCGACGCCGGTGTGACCACCAGCCTCGACTGGTCCCACGGCCTCCGCACCCCGGATCACGCGGATGCCGCCGCCGACGCGCTCTTCGACTCCGGGGCCGGGCTCGGCTGGCCTACGGAAACATCTTCGACCTCCCGCAGAACTGGGTGCCCGGCGGTGATCCGGACCGGCTGCTCAACGAACGCTTCCCCTCCTCGCACACCAGCACCGACCAGCTGGTCACGATGCAGCTGGCATGGGACGGCGGCGGAGAGGACCCCGACTTCCCCGAGCGGCCCGCCTGGGAGTTCGCCGTCGACCGAGACCTTCCCGTCACGCTTCACGCCGGAGTCTGGGGTACCCGCTGGACATCGCGATCGAGAACCTCAGCAGCAGCGGATTTCTGCTGCCCACCAACACCTATGTCCACGCCGCATCCCTGCAGTCCTCGTCCTACGAGCTGCTGGCCGAGTCCGGCGGCACCGTGTCGATCTCCGCAGAGTCCGAGCTCAACGCCTACCAGGGTATCCGCCGACGGGTGAGGTGCGCGACCACGGCATCCCCATCTCCCTGTCGATGGACACCTCGGTGTGGTGGAGCGCGGACATGTTCGCCGCCATGCGCGCCACCCTCAACGCCGACCGCGGCCTCGACCACATGCAGGCCCACGAGCGCGACGAGACCGTCATCAACAATGATCTGCGCACCGAGGACGTCCTCGGCTATGCGACCCAGGGCGGCGCCGATGCGCTGCACATGGGAGCTCGTCTCGGGTCGATCACCCCGGCAAAGCCGCGGACCTCGTCATGCTTCGCACCGACACAGCCTCCATGTCGCCGCTGAGCGATCCGGCGCACCACGTCGTCTTCCAGGCGCAGCGGTCCGAGGTGGACACCGTGATGGTCGGAGGGACAGTGATGAAGCGTGCTTAGGCTGCTCCGCAGCGACTCCTGGAGCGCGCTCGCCGACTTGCGCAGGAGTCTCAGGACCACCTCCGCGAAGAGATCGGCGAGGAGGCGTGGAGGAGGCGCTGCACCCGCCCGAGTTCGAGACTCAGCCCGCTGACCACAGCGTCGAATAGGACCCCTCGCACTCTCCCGCCGCAGCGCGTCATGACCTACTCTTGAGGCTATGCTTTCAGTTTCCTCCGACTTCGCTGTCCAGACCCGCGGGCTGGTCAAGCGCTTCGGCAAGAAGACCGCGGTCGACGGCGTCGACCTGGACATCCCGCGGGGAGGGATCTACGGCGTCCTGGGCCCCAACGGGGCTGGCAAGACGACGGTGATCAGGATGCTTGCAACCCTGCTGCGGCCGGACGCCGGCGAGGCGACCGTGCTCGGCCATGACGTCTATGCCGAGGCCCGGCTGGTCCGCGAGAAGATCGCGCTGACCGGCCAGTTCGCCTCACTGGACGAGGACCTCACCGGCATCGAGAACCTGACCCTGCTCGGTAAGCTGCTCGGCTTCTCGAAACCGGCTGCCAGAGCTCGCGGACTGGACCTTCTGAGCGCCTTCGGGCTCGCGGATGCGTCAGCGCGTCAGGTGAAGAACTACTCGGGGGCATGCGGCGCCGCCTGGACATCGCGGGTTCGCTCATTGTGACTCCGGAGCTCATCTTCCTGGACGAGCCCACCACCGGCATCGACCCTCGCTCGAGGAATCAGGTGTGGGAGATCATCCGCACCCTGGTGGCGGGCGGGGCGACCATCGTGCTCACCACCCAGTACCTGGAGGAGGCCGACCACCTGGCGGACCGTCTGGCGGTGATCGATCACGGCACCGTGATCGCCGAAGGCACGCCGGGCCAGCTCAAGGCCCAGGTCGGCGCTAAGCGCCCTGAAGGTCAGGCTGACTGACCCCGCGGAGCGCGAGCGTGCCGCATCGGCTCTGGGAGGCGCGCTGGGCGTGGAGATCGTCCGCGAAGCCGACTCGGCGGGGCTGAGCGCAAGCCTGGCCGACGGCCAGTCGGCCGCACCGGGGCTGAGCGCACTGGAGGAGGAGCAGATCGGGCTGGAGACGTTCGCACTGGGTCAGCCCAGCCTCGATGAAGTGTTCCTGGCACTGACCGGCCAGCCCACAGAGGGGCAGGCCGAGGAGAATGAGGAGATTCCCGCATGAGCGTCGACGCACCTGTCCAGGCCGAGGCCCAGGCTATCCATTCCGTGCTGCTGCCCGCTGACCAGCGGCTAAGCCCCTGCGAATGCGGTCAGTTCGTCGTTGGCCTTCGGCTGGCGGGCGATGCTGAAGATCAAGCACATCCCCATGCAGCTGTTCGACGTGACGGTCTTCCTCTGATGATGACGGTGATGTTCACGTTCATCTTCGGCGGCGCGATCGGCGCCACGGTCTCGGAAGGCGGGGAGACAGGCGGCGCGGCCGTCGGCGACTACGTGCAGTTCTTCATCCCCGGCATCTTTGTGCAGACCCTGATTATGGTGACGATGTACACCGGCATGACCCTGAACAAGGACGTGTCGAAGGGCATCTTCGACCGGTTCCGCTCCCTGCCTACCTGGCGCCCCTCCCAGCTGGTGGGAGCGCTGCTGGGCGATCAGGTGCGCTACACGCTGGCCGGGATCATCATTCTGAGCGTCGGCTTCGCAGTCGGCTTCCGGCCGACGGGTGGGCTGACGGGAATCCTCGGGTCCTTTGTGCTTCTGCTGGTGTTCTGCTTCTGCCTGTCATGGGTGTGGACCACCATCGCCCTGCTGCTCCCCAATGAGGAGGCGGTGATGGGGGTGTCGATGACGATCATGATGCCGCTGACCTTCGCCTCGAACATCTTTGTGCCCACGGAGACCATGCCGGACTGGCTGCAGCCGGTGGTGGATGCCAATCCGGTCTCGATCGTGGTCGCCAGCATCCGTGACCTGATGCTCGGCACCGACCAGGAAGCCTGGCCCTGGTGGCGCTGTGCTGTGCAGTGCTCGTCGCCGTCTTCTCGCCGATCTGCATGGTGCTGTACAACCGCAAGAGCTGAGACCTGGCTCACAGCGGTACATTGGTGCCATGTCTGCCGCCCACCCTCCCGACCGGATTCCCGACGATGTCGTCCAGCTTGTCGCCCAAGCGCGCAGGCCGGTGGTGCTGACGGGGTAAGCATCTCGGCCGAGTCAGGCGTGCCGACGTTCCGGGAGGTCCAAACGGGGCTGTGGGAGCGATTCTCCGCCCAGGATCTGGCGAGCGTCGAGGCCTTCGAAGCAGACCCTGCCCTCGTCTGGACCTGGTACCGGTGGCGCCAGTCGCTGATCCGCGCGGTGGAGCCCAACCCGGGGCATATCGCCATCGCAGAGTGGCAGCAGCTTCCCGGTGTGGGGCTCACTCTCTCGACGCAGAACGTCGACGATCTCCATGAGCGTGCCGGGGCTTCCGTCCTGGCCCACCTGCACGGGAGCATCTTTGCCCACCGGTGCTTCTCCTGCGATGAGCCTGTTGAGCTCCCGGACGCTGACTACGACGGATTCCAATCCCTCCCGCAGCGCAGCCGCCGCCCACGTGCGGTGCGTGCGACGGGCCGGTGCGTCCCGGTGTGGTGTGGTTCGGCGAGATGCTGCCGACGGAGGCCTTCGAGCAGACGGCAGCCGCCGTCCGGGCCGCGGACCTGGTGCTGGTTGCAGGGACCTCAGGCATTGTCCAGCTAAGCCGCCTCTCTGCCGCTGCTTGCCCTGGAGCGGGAACGCCGCTGATCGAAGTCAATCCGGAGGAGACGGAGCTCTCTGAGCTGATGGACCACTGCGTGCGCGGACCCAGCGGCGAAGTCCTCCCGAAGCTGGTTCCCACACGCTAGGGTGTTGAGCATACGACACACGCCCTGAGGGAGAAATGATCATGACTGACTATCCGCCGCAGCATCCTGATCCGGCTCAGTCGCCGGTGAGCCCCAACGACGAGAAGACCATGGGCATTCTGATGCACGTGCTCGCCATCTTCTTCGGATTCCTGTCGCCGCTGATCTTCTGGCTCATCTTCAAGGACCGCAGCTACGTGCTGGACCAGCAGGGTCGGACGGCGCTCAACTGGAACATCAGCGCCATGATCTACTACGTCGTCTCGTTCATCCTGGCGTTCATCCTCATCGGCTTCCTGACGATGCTGGTCATCTACGTCCTGCACATCATCTTCTCCATCCTCGCCGCGGTGAAGGCCAGCGACCGGGTCATCTACAAGTACCCGCTCTCGATCCCCTTCCTGAAGCTGTCCTGATCCCCCATGTCTGAGGTGCTGGCTCGCGTCACCGGCAAGGTCCAGGGGTCTCCTACCGGGCCGCCGCGCGAAAGAAGGCCCAAGGCCTCGGGGTCACCGGCTGGGTCCGCAACCTGCCGGACGGATCCGTGGAGCTCCTCGCATCGGGCCCCGATGATGCGGTGGAGAGCCTGATCGAGTGGTGCCGCCGGGGCCGAGCGGCGCCGAGGTGGAGCAGGTGCACACCCGTGACGCATCGCCCGAAGAGCTCGTCGAGCTCCCGGAGAGCTTCGACATTCGGCGGTAGAGTGTGCCGCTATGAGCTTTTGGAATACCCGTGGTCGAACCCTGACCGCTGCGGCAGCGCTGAGCGTGCTGCTGGTCACCTCCTGCGACCTCATGCCGGGCGGGGAGCAGGAGTCTGCCGGGGATGAGCAGAACGGTGCTGGGACGGAGCCCCAGGGTGACGGCGGCGCTGAAACTGGCGGGCAGGACGACGACGGGTCCGAGGATTCAGCCGAGGGCACGGGTGCGGACGCAGACTCCGGCGACGACGCCTTCGCATCGGCGGAGCTCTCCGATGTGGCAGGAAACAGCGTAGGAGAGGTCCGCTTCAGCGACGCAGACGATGCTTGCGTCATGGTCGACATCGAGCTGTGGGACATCAACCCTGGATTCCGAGCCGTCACCCTTCACGAGGAGGGGGTCTGCGAGCCGCAGTCCTCCAACGAAGCCGGGGAGGTGGGCGACTACTTCTCCTCCGGCGATGTGCTGCCGGGCACGGGCTCCGGGGAGGCTGGAGTCGTCGAGGGTGAGGACGAGCTCGAGACTGAGGACCCCGACGCGGAGACCGACGGCGAGGAGCAGGAGGAGGGACTCGGTGAGGCTGAGGACGGCGCAGAGGCCGACGGGGTGAGCACCAGTCTGGAGGGCTACCCCGAGGGCTCCGTCGAAGGTCACACAGCCGCGCAGGTCACCGACCCGGGGAGGTAGCGATGAGGATGAGGACATCATGCACCCTGACCGCGCCGGAGACCTGCCGAACGTCTTCGTCATGGAGAGCGGGGAGGGGCAGATGAGCTTCGTCTCGGACCGACTGTCTGAGAGCCTCCTCACAGAGACGGAGGGCACCTCGGTCATTCTGCGCGGCGAGCCCACACACCATGGCTCCCTTCCCCAGCGCTACGCCCCTATGGGCCGGACGAGACCTCGCAGATCACCGGGGATCTGGGGAGCGGACGGCCTGCGGGGTCATTGAGTAGGTTTTGCGCCCAGGCCGCTGAGCCGCATACGATCTTGTCCTGGTGCGCCGGGAAGACGGGTCGGCAGATGTAAGGACGCTTCAGTCCTGCGCAGAAGCGCGTGCCCATCGCTGCCGAGAGTCGTTGCCCGAGTACGCCCCACTGAAGAGGAGGACCCCTGGTGAGCCTCATACTATTGGTCCTTCTCACTCTTCTTCTGGTGCCAAGCGGCCTCTGCCGTGCACATTGTTCTGCGACGCAACACCGGATGGTTCGCGGCGGCGGCCCTCACCGTGCTGGGGCACTCTCGCTCACGTGGCTCCCGGGCTGCTCGACGGAGAGAACGTCTCCGAGCAGGTGCCCTGGATCCCCACGGCGGTCGATGTGAGCATCTCCCTTCGGCTCGACGGCCTCGGCATGGTCTTCCTGCTGCTGGTGCTGTTCATCGGGGCCCTGGTGATGGCCTACTCCACTCGTTACTTCAGCCCCAAGAAGAAGACCAGCGACTTCTACATGTGGATGCTGCTGTTCGTCTTCGCCATGTCCGGCATGGTGCTGGCCGACGACATGATCCTGCTCTTCGTCTTCTGGGAGTTCACGACTCTCTGCTCGTTCTTCCTGATCAACCGCAGCGGCGACAAAGCCCCGCGCTTACTCAGCGCACCCTGCTGATCACCATGGTAAGCGGGCTCGGCCTCCTCACCGCAGTGCTCTGGATCATTGTGGAGACAGGCACCACAAGTCTGTCTGAGGCGCTGGCCTCGGATGTGTGGGCGGAGAACGCCACCTTCACCTCCGTGGTCGCCGTCCTCATCGCGTTCGCCGCGTTCACCAAGTCGGCCCAGTTCCCGTTCCACCTCTGGCTGCCGGATGCGATGGTGGCCCCCGCGCCGGTCTCGGCCTATCTCCACGCGGCCGCCATGGTGAAGGCCGGGATCTATCTGCTGCTTCGCTTCTCCCCGTCTTCGAAGGCGTGGTCGTCTGGCAGACACTGCTCATCGTCTGCGGCCTCATCACTGCTCTGATCGGGGCGCTCTTCGCTCTTCAGCGCCACGACATCAAAGAGATCATGGCGTACTCCACGGTCTCCCAGCTGGGCTTCCTCGTGGCGATCATCGGAGTGGGGACGCCCACCGCGATCGCCGCAGCGGTCATCCACGTCATCGCCCACGCGCTGTTCAAATCGGCTCTGTTCATGATGGTCGGGATCATCGAGCACGAGTCGCACACCCGTGACATCCGTGTGCTGAACGGCCTGCACCGCACCATGCCGGTCAGCTTCGCCATCACCCTCGTCGGCTGCCTCTCCATGGCAGGCATCCCGCCCCTGTTCGGGTTCGTCTCGAAGGAGAATCTCCTGAAGGGCTTCCTCTCCGCGGGCGAGGACCCGGCGGGCTTCGGGACAGGCCTCACCTGGACCATCACCGTCCTCGGCGTGCTCGCCGCAGTCGGAACCTTCGCGTACTGCGGCCGCATCGTCCTGGGAGCGTTCGGCAGCTACCGGGGCGTCAGCCGGAAGGACGCTTACTACGACGACGGCGAATACCCGCCCATGGACAGGGACGGCGCCCACGAGGCATCCCCGGCCTTCTACCTGTTTAAGCACTGATCCCGGCCTTCGCCGGAGCCGTCCTGGGGTTCATCCCGTTCATCTTCGACGACCTGATCACCCAGGCGACCCAGGCGGCGAGCACCTCGGACTACATGCCGCACTTCTACCTGTGGGGCGGCCTGAGCACCGATCTGATGCTCTCTGTGGTGATCATGGGCGTTGGTGCGGTGGTCGTCCTCGGGCGGACACGCATCGACAGCTTCATCCCACGCACCATCCTCCCGTGGACGGGTGTGGCCGTCGCCGAGAAGATGCGGACCGGCTCCATCACCCTCGGCCGGAGGGTCGGGGACCTCACCCGCACGGACATGCACGCTCTGCACCTGACTGTTCCGGGCATCCTCCTCGCCGCCATCTTCGTGGCGGGTCTGCTCCACGTCGGGGACGTGGGCAGCTTCGACGCGGGGCACACAGTGATGACGGACTGGGTGCTGATCGGCCTTCTGGCCATCTTCCTGCTCGGCTCGGTCATGAGCGCATCGCGTACGGCCGCTGCGGTGCTCGTCGGCGGCGCCGGCTTCGTCGTCGGCGCGTGGTACTTCGCCCTCGGCGCCGTCGATGTGGGCATGACCCAGCTTCTGGTCGAGATCCTGACCGTCGTGGTCCTCGTCCTGGTCCTCCAGAAGCTCCCGCGCAAGTTCCACCGGGTCTCCCGGGGACGCACCGTCGTCTCCGCCGTCATTGCTCTTGCCTTCGGCCTGATGGCCTTCATCGCAGCGTTCGCCCTGACCGGACGCAACGGGCAGTCGGATGCCGGGGAGTGGTACCTGACGGAGACCT
The DNA here is from genome assembly GCF_019575955.1 of Nesterenkonia pannonica. Classification (GTDB taxonomy): domain Bacteria; phylum Actinomycetota; class Actinomycetes; order Actinomycetales; family Micrococcaceae; genus Nesterenkonia; species Nesterenkonia pannonica. The sequence goes on along the minus strand of NZ_CP080575.1, from coordinate 2,396,079 downwards.
ACGAGGCAGTGGGCGCACTGAACACCGTGAACTCCATCCTGGTCGACTTCCGTGCCTTGGACACCTTCGGGGAGCTGGTGGTGCTCGGCGTGGCCGGGTTCGCCATCCTCGCTGTGCTCAATTCCGCCTTCTCCACCACGGACACCCAGCCCAGTGCCGCTCAGCAGTGGCAGGGCACCGCTCTGGATGACTCCACCGACAACACGGTGGCGATGCGGACCGTCTTCAAGTGGATGACCCCTTCATCATCCTGCTCTCACTGATCCTGCTGCTGCGCGGGCACTACGAATCCGGAGGCGGCTTCATCTCCGCGCTGGTCCTGGGCGGGTTCTTCGCGCTGCGCTACCTGGTGGCCCCCACGACCACATCGGTGAAGCTGCGCTTCGACTACGCGATGATCATCATCGGCGGCATCCTCGTCGGCGCAGCCACCGGCCTGTTCGGCTTCATCGAAGGCTCCTACCTGCGGCCCATCGTCATCGCCGAAGGGCTGACATGGGTCCCATGGGGCACGGACGCAGGATTCACACTGACCACGGCCCTGGTGTTCGACGTCGGAATCTACCTGGCCGTGGTGGGCACAGTCCTTGTGGCCCTGGACCGGCTGGGGCAGGCCCAGCGGTATCCCGCCGACCTGCTGCGCAAGCACATGCACATCCAGAGCCAGCGCGAGGAGATCGAAATGCATGCTTAGCGCCGACCCCGGAGATCCGCCGCTGGAAGTGCAGGCTGAACACCGGCATGCGCCGAAGGCGGGTGATCAGGCATGAGCATCTCCATCGCCATCGGGCTGCTCGCGGCGGCGGGGTCTACATGATCATGCAGCGCGGCATGGTGCGCATCATCCTGGGCTTCATCCTGGTCTCGCACGCGGCCAACCTGATGTTCTTCGCCGCCAGCAACACCGCATTTCGAGGAGTGCCCTACATCGGCACGTCCGACTTCGGCGAGGGGCGGATCCTCTTCCGCAGGCCTTCGTCCTCACGGCGATCGTGATCGCCTTCGCCATCACGATGTACATGCTCGCGCTGGCCATCACCACCATCCGCGACGACGACACCGAGGATGACGAGCAGTCTGCCGTCAAGATTCTGGGTCCGGCGGGCTCCGCACCCTCCGCCGCAGCAGAGCGGAACATCGACTATGCGGATGAGGAGCTGCCCGACCGCGGCGATGAGCACGACGCGGCAGGATCAAGCTGGACACCATCACCACCGGCGCAGCGGGTGCCGCGACAGGCGGCGCGGATGCGTCGCTTACCAGCCCGGTCCACGACTTTGAGGGCGATATCGACGCTGACCCGAATTCACGCACCGTGCGCAGGGAGGAGAACAGATGACAGAGCTCACTGAGATCCTGCCTCCCCTTCTGCCGCTCCTCGTCGCAGGACCCCTCATCCTGGGCGGGCTGGGGGCTGTCCTGCGCAGGAACGTGGGAGTGCGGCATGCCATCAGCCTCACCACCATGAGCCTGATGCTGGCGGCCTCCATTCTGCTGCTGATCGCCACCCACGACGGCACGGTGCTGGCCCACCAGGTGGGAGGCTGGGACTACGGCATCTCCATACCGTTCGTGGTCGACCAGCTCTCCGCTGCTGTGCTGATGATCATCAGCCTGCTGGGACTCACCTCCGCCCTCTTCGCCATGGCCACGCACGAGGCCCGGGCCAGGTTCTTCCACCCCTTCGTCCTCATCCTGATGGCGGGCGTGGCCGGTGCGCTGATGACCGGGGACATCTTCAACTTCTTCGTCTTCATCGAGGTCATGCTGCTGCCCAGCTACGGGCTGCTGGCCATGATGGGCGCGAAGCTGGGCGCCCACGGAGCCAGGGTGTACGTCTCGGTGAACCTGATGGCCTCCACGCTGCTGCTGGTAAGCATCGCCCTGATCTATGCCACCGCAGGCACCGTGAACCTGGCAGAGCTCCACGGCGCGGCCAACGAGGACCCTGCCGTCGCGGCTGCCGGGGCGGTGGTTCTCGTCGCGATCAGCATCAAAGCCGCCGTCGTGCCGGTCCATGGGTGGCTCACCCGGACCTACCCCATGACCTCTCCGGCGGTCACCACGCTGTTCAGCGGCATCCACACCAAGGTGGCCATCTACGCGCTGTACCGGTTCTACTCGGTGATCTACGACGGGGACGACCGGTTCCTCTGGGTGGCGCTGCTGGTCACGTCGATGACCATGCTGATCGGTGTGCTCGGCGCGATCGGGGAGAAGTCCACGCGCTCCATCCTCGTCTTCCACATGATCAGCCAGATCGGCTACATCCTCATCGGCATCGGCCTGTTCACCGGTCTGGGCCTGACGGCCGGGATCTTCTACCTCCTCCACCACATGGTGGTGAAGGCCAGCCTCTTCCTCTCCACCGGGGCCATCGAAGAGACCTACGGGTCATCGCAGATCGACCGGCTCGGCGGCATGCTGCGACGCGAGCCCCTGATCGCCGTGACCTTCATGATTGCCGCGCTGTCGCTGGCCGGGCTTCCGCCCTTCTCCGGGTTTGTGGCCAAGTTCTCGATCATTCAGGCCACCCTCGCGGAGTCCCACTACTGGGTGGTAAGCGTCGCGGTGCTGGTCTCCATCTTCACGATGCTGTCGATGCTGAAGATCTGGACGGGCGTGTTCATGGCCAAAGAGCCGGAGGGTATGGAAGATCGGGCTCTGGCCTATCAGGAGCGGATGCACGGCAAGCGCTACCTGCGCAGCGAGGCTCAGGCCGAGACGCCCACGCTGACCATCGTCCCGCCGGAGGACCCCACCACTCAGCACGGGCGGGTGAAGGTGCCCATCAGGCTTATCATTCCCGGCATGATCCTGGCAGCTGTGACCCTGTTCTTCGGCGTGGGCGCCGAGGTGCTGATGAGCATCTCCGAAGTGGCGGCGGAGAACCTGCTGAACCCTGAGAACTATGTGGAGGCGGTGAGCGGAGCCTGATGAGTCCCAAGAACCCATCATCTGCGGCGTGGCCGCTGCGGATCCTCTCGTTCCTGCTCTGGTACGCCAAAGAGTTCTTCCTGGCCAACCTGCAGGTCACGGCGGACACCCTGCGCCGCCACCAGCGCATGTCGGCCGCGATCGCGGCGATTCCGGCTGCCTCCCGCACCGAGGCTGAGTGGACCATGATCAGCGTGCTCATCACGCTGACCCCAGGCACCATGACCATGACCGTCTCACGGGATGAGGGGCTTCTCTACGTCCACGGCATGTTCGCGGAGACCCGCGACGCCCTCGCCGAAGAGATCCAAGACATGGAGAACCGCATGCTCCGCGCCATGCGCCGAAGCCCGGGCGATCTCAGTCGGCCCCTGGCTCCCGAGGCAAGGGAGAAGCCATGATCACCGAAGTCGCACTCGAAGTGCTGCTCATCCTGCTGGGCATAGGAATGCTCCTGGCTGGGATACGCGCCTTCCTCGGGCCGCGCATCACGGACAGGGCTGTGGCGGCTGACCTCATCTTCTTCGCCTTCATCGGCTTCATCGCACTGATCGGGCTGCGCGTAGAGATCGAGGCGCTGTTCGACATCATCCTCATCGCCACGCTGCTCGGGTTCATGTCTGCCATCTCGATGGCCCGTCTGGGATTGGGAGGCAAGCGCTGATGAACGAGATCTTCACCGACACCAGCACCGGTGAGCTGGTGATGGACAGCATCGGCCTGCTGCTCATCCTGCTCGGCATCGCAACCATCATCGTGGCAGGCATAGGGCTCTTCAGGCTCCCGGACCTGTACCTGCGCGCCTCGGCGGTCGGCACGTCGGCCTAGGCCTCGGGTGGCGAGCATCGTCGTGGGCGTGCTGTTCATCGACTTCAGCACCGCGAACCTTATCAAGGCCGCGTTGGCGGTCGTGGCCCAGCTGCTGACATCCGCAGTGGGCTCCATGGCCATCGCGCGGTCCGGCTATCTCAACGGTTCGCCGCCTACCTCCGTGACCCACACGGACGAGCTGCAGCTGATCAAGCCGGACGGCAACTAGTTCCAGCCGCCGTTCAGCGCTCGTCCAGCCGGGCCTCCCATAGTGTCGTCCATGAGCGCTGATCAGCCAAGAGAAGGAACCACTCAGGAGTCTGCGCAGGGCCTGGCTCCGCACCAGGCACCGGCGCGGAGCAACGAAAACGACGCCTTCGCGGAGAGTGCGACCTATGAGGACGCTCTGCGTCCCGGATCAGTCGTCGCCGCCGCCGATCAGCCCCATCTGGTGAAGGTTCGTCAGCGCGAAGAGGTCGCAGAGCGCACCAAGCCAAGACACCACGACGATAAGGCCGCCTCACCGGTGAAGCTCACCGGCGTCACGTGGAAATACAGCCTCAAGCGCGCCCTGACCGAGTTCGGCCGCGATCAGTGCACAGACCTGGCGGCCGCCCTGACCTACTACACGGTGCTGGCCATCTTCCCGGCCCTCATCGCACTGGTGTCCCTTCTCAGCCTCGTGGGGAGGCCGACCGGGTGACCGGCTTCTTCGTCGACACGGTGGATGACCTGTCGAACGGCGACGAGGACGTCATGGGCGCCGTGGAGACGGTAGTGGGCAACATCAGCACCGCCGAAGGCGCAGGCATCGGCCTTGCGATCGGCATCCTGGCCGCGATGTGGACAGCCTCGAACTACGTCAATGCATTCTCCCGCTCCATGAACCGGATCTGGGAGGTCACCGAGGGGCGTCCGTCTACAAGCTTCGCCCCATCCTCTACGCGCTCACGGCCGTCATGATCCTTCTGGTCGCGATCGCAGGGCTGAGCCTGGTGATCTCCGGGCCGATCGCAGAGTCCGTGGGCAATACCGTCGGCCTGGGGAGACGGCTGTGACCGTCTGGAACTGGGCCACGCCCGTGCTGCTCGTCCTCGTCGCAGCGGCCGCCATCGGCCTGCTCTACTGGACCACTCCCAACATCCGGCAGCCCAACTTCAAATTCGTCAGCGTGGGCGCCCTGATCGCCATCGTGGTGATGGCGATCGCCACGATCGGCGTGGTGCTCTACGTGACGTTCTTCGGAAACTACGACGCCACCTACGGATCCCTGGCCGGTGTCATCATCCTGCTGTTCTGGCTCTACATCATGAACATGGTTCTGCTGCTGGGCGCGGAGGTGGACGCCGAGCTCGAGCGTGGTAAGCAGCTCCAGGTAGGCATCGAGGCGGAGCGGACCATCATGCTTCCCGCTCGCGAGACCAAGGGGTCGGACAAGAAGGAGAAGAAGTACGAAGCGATCGTCACTTCGGGCTATGCTCTACGCATCTCCAAGGGCGAAACGTCCAGCGTGGACGACCTCTGGCGACGCTAAGTCCGTAACATCGTGTCATAAATCACCCTTTTCTCCCAGCATGTGAAAAAAGCCCGCATCTCCTTGTGAATGGAGGCGTGGTGTCGTCATTACCGGCCCGTCACATGGGCTACGGTGAGACGCACATCTCTTGGCCAGGGTTTCGGCAGGTGCCCATGTTATGGGCGTGCTGACCGAGGATTCGCGGCCAGGCACGCACCATGAGGAGAGAGAACTAAATGGCTGAGACATCTACTTGGCGCAGGTCCGCGCTGGCCACAGCCGCGCTCGGAGCTCTCGTGCTGACCGCCTGCGGCGGCGGCAACGGCGACGGCGACGCTGACGACGCCGAGGGTAGGCGAGGGCGAAAGCGGCGGCACCATTTCCGCGTACAACTGCGAGCCCCAGCACCTTGTGCCGGGCAACTCCACCGAGGTCTGCGGATCCTGGGTCCTGGAGCACCTCTTCACCGGCCTCATCCAGGCCGACACGGAGAACTACGAGCCCATTCCCGGCGTGGCAGAGTCCTGGGACACCGAGGACAACGAGACCTGGACCTTCGAGCTGGGCGAGGACTGGACCTTCCACAACGGAGAGCAGGTCACCGCGCAGAGCTTCGTCGACACCTTCAACTGGGTGGTGGACCCGGAGAACGCGCAGCAGAGCGCCAACTTCTTCGAGCTCTTCGTAAGCTATGACGAGGTCATCGACGGCGAGGCCGACGAGCTTGAGGGCGTCCGCGCAGTGGACGACTACACCCTGGAGATTGAGCTCACCGAGCCGTTCTCCCCGCTTCCCGACATGCTCACCTACACGGCGTTCTACCCGATGCCTGAGGAAGCCTTCGAAGACATCGACGCCTACGAGCAGGCGCCGATCGGCAACGGTCGGTACCAGATCGACGGCGAGTGGGAGCACGACGTCCAGATCGCCGCAGACCGCTTCGAGGACTACAGCCGGCGAGGAGGCTGGTCTCCCCGACCGCATCGAGTGGCGCATCTACTCGGACATCGACACCGCGTACATGGACGTGCAGTCCGGAAGCCTTGACATCCTGGACAACGCTCCTCCGAACCGCATTCCTCAGCTGGAGAGCGACTTCGGAGACAACTACGCCTCGTTCGACACCGGATCCTTCACCTACTTGGGCTTCCCGCTCTACCAGGAGGAGTTCCAGGACGCAGACGTGCGCCACGCCCTCTCGATGGCCATCGACCGCGAGGCGATCATCGACGCGATCTTCGACGGAGCGCAGACGCCTGCCACCAGCATCATCCCGCCGTTCCTGCCTGAGGGCCGTGACGGAGTCTGCGAGTACTGCGAGTTCGACCCGGATGCCGCAGCTGACCTCTACGAAGAGGCTGACGGACCCAGCGAGCTGACCGTCTACTTCAACTCCGGCGCCGGGCACGAAGACTGGGTCGAGGCCGTCTCCAACCAGTGGGAGCAGAACCTGGGCATCGAGGACATCACCTTCGAGTCCCTGGACTTCGCGCAGTACCTGGACCTGCACGACGAGCAGTCCATCACCGGACCGTTCCGCCTGGGCTGGACGATCTCCTACCCCAACGCTCAGTACGCCATGGAGCCGATCTACACCACCGGTGAGTCCTCCAACTACGCCGACTTCTCCAACGAGGAGTTCGACAGCCTGATCGGCGAGGCCAACGCGGCCACTGATGAGGACGAGGCGTCCGAGCTGTACCAGGAGGCCGAGGAGATCCTCCTTGAGGAGATGCCGGTCATCCCCATGTGGTTCTCCACCTTCAACGTGGTCTACTCCGACCAGATCAACGGCGACACTGTCCAGATGGGCGAGGGCAACACCTTCACTCACCTGTGGCAGATCGAGGTCAACCAGGACTGACGCCCTGTGAGGCGAGGGCACGGTCGGCGCGCGTCAGCGTCGGCCGTGCCCTCGGCCATCTTAAACTCCAGCTGATCCGAGGACACCATGACCCGTTACATCATCAGGCGTCTGATCCAGTTCATCCCCGTGGTGATCATCTCGACGCTCATCGTCTACGCGATGGTCTTCGCTCTGCCGGGTGATCCCATCCGCGCCCTGGTAAGCGACCGGCCTATGAGCGAGGCGGCCCAGGAGGTTCTGCGCGAGCAGTACAACCTCAACGACCCGTTCTTCGTCCAGTACGCCAAGTACATCTGGGGCGTGTTCACCGCCGGGGACTTCGGCACCACCTTCAACGGTAAGCCGGTGATGGACATCATCGCCCAACGCCTCCCGGTGACCCTGCAGCTGGCTGCAGTGACCTTCGTGGTGCAGGCCATCATCGGCATCGCAGCCGGTGCACTCGCTGCGATCTTCCGGGACCGGTTCATCGACCGGCTGGTCCAGGTCTCCACCGTCATCGTGGTCGCTATGCCGGTGCTGGTGATCGCGTTCCTGCTGCAGCTGGTCTTCGGCCTGAACCTCGGCTGGTTCCCGATCGCAGGCGCCCAGGAGGGCCTGCGCAGCTTCATCCTGTAAGCCATCGCCCTCGGCGCAGTCTCCATGGCGATGATCGCCCGCCTGCTCCGCAGCGAGCTGCTGGATGCTCTGCACTCTGATTACGTGCGCACCGCCGCCGCCAAGGGTATGAAGCGCAGCCGCGTGGTCACCCGGCACGGTATGCGCAACTCCATGATTCCGATCGTGACATTCATGGGTGCCGACCTGGCCACCATGATGAGCGGCACCATTCTCGTGGAGACCATCTTCAACCTGCCCGGACTGGGAGAGCAGGTCTTCCGCTCCATCCAGCAGCAGGAGGGCACGGTGGTCGTGGGAATCGTCACCCTGTTCGTCCTCTTCTTCGTGGTGATCAACCTCATCGTCGACATCATCTATGGCCTGCTCGACCCAAGGATCCGCTATGAGTGACACCGCACCCGACAAGGCGCATGTGCCTGCCGCGCAGAGCAGCGGGGAAGCCGCTTCCTCATCCCACGAGGCCAGCCTGTGGGCGGATGCGTGGCGCCAGCTGCGACGCAACCCCTGGTTCATCATCGCGGGGCACTTCTCGTCGTCATGATCACGATGGCGCTCTTCCCCAGCTCTTCACCACCACTGATCCTCGAGAATGCCTGCTGGGCAGAGCCCGTGAGAGTCCGTCCGCGGAGCACTGGTTCGGCACGGACGTTCAGGGCTGCGACTACTACACCCGCGTGGTCTACGGCGCACGGAACTCGATGGCGATCGGCGTCGTCGTCGTGCTCGGAACCCTGGTGATCGGCATTGTGCTGGGTCTGCTCGTAAGCTACTTCGGACGGCTGGTCGACACGTTCATCTCCCGCACCGGCGACATGATCTTCGCTGTGCCCTACATCCTCGGCGCCATCGTCTTCCTCAACGTGATCGAGTCCCGAGGCGTCTGGGAGGTTGCGCTGGTGCTGATCGTGTTCACCTGGCCCACCCAGATGCGTCTGATGCGATCATCGGTGCTCTCCGTGGTGAACTCCGACTATGTGATGGCAGCCCGAGCGCTGGGCGCCTACCATATGGCCATCATGCGACGGCACATCCTGCCCAACGCTCTCGGACCCGTGCTCGGCTACTCCGGGCTCTACGTCGGCATCATGATCGCCGCAGAGGCAGCGCTGACCTTCCTCGGGGTGGGGCTGGAGCTTCCTGCCATCTCATGGGGCCTTCAGCTGCAGCAGGCGCAGGGCTACATCCAGCAGCAGACCTACCTGGTGGTCTTCCCGATGATCTTCGTAGGCATCACCGTCTTCGCCTTCATGGCCATGGGAGACGCCGTCCGGGACGCCATCGACCCCAAGTCGAAGAAGAAGTGAGGCCAGCAGTGACACAGCAGCACAGCACTGGGGCTCAGCAGGGCCCGCCTCTGCTGGAGGTCGAGGACCTTCAGGTGGAGTTCGGACCCGCAAAGGTACGGCCCAAGCCATCAACGGGCTGAACTTCACCCTTCATGCCGGCGAGACCCTGGCCATCCTCGGCGAATCCGGGTCCGGCAAGTCGGTCACGGCCCAGACCATCATGGGTATTCTGGACATGCCCCAGGGCACATCGTAAACGGTCAGATCCGATACCGCGGTGAGGATCTCCTCCAGATGCCGGAGGAGAAGCGCCGCAGGCTGCGCGGGGCGAGCATCTCGATGATCTTCCAGGATGCTCTCTCGAGCCTGAATCCTGTACTTCCCGTGGGCTGGCAGATCGCCGAGACGTTCCGCGTCCACCAGGGGATGAAGCGTCGTGAGGCCCGGGAGCGGGCCATCGAGATGATGCGCCGGGTGGGGATCCCGCTCCGGAGAAGCGAGTCGGGGATTTCCCTCATCAGTTCTCCGGGGATGCGGCAGCGCATCATGATTGCGATGGCCATCGCCCTGGATCCGGACGTGCTGATCGCGGACGAGCCGACCACAGCGCTCGATGTGACAGTTCAGGCGCAGGTGATGGCGCTGCTGAAAGAGCTCCAGGAGGAGTTCAGCATGGGCCTGATCCTCATCACCCATGACTTGGGCGTCGTCGCAGACTTCGCGGACAAGATCGCAGTCATGTACGCCGGTCGGGTCATGGAGACTGCTGACGTGTACGAGACGTACGCACGCACCGCGAACCCCTACACGAAGGGGCTGTTGGACTCCATCCCGCGCATCGACCATGAGGGCGATCGGCTCAAGGCCATTCCTGGGCTGCCGCCTACCCTGACGGACATGCCGCCCGGCTGCCCCTTCAGCCCCGATGCGAGTTCGCGACCAGCCGCTGCAGCACGGACCGGCCGGAGCTGCGTGAGATCGTTCCGGGCATCGCTCCGCGTGCCACTACGCAGAAGACATCTACGCTTTGAGCGAGGAGGGCCAGAATGAGCCAGCGTGATCCGTTTGAGCGCGCGGAGACCGTGCTGGACGTGCAGAACCTCGTCAAGCACTTTCCCCTGACGAAGGGGCTCTTCATGCCCCGCAAGGCTGGGGCGGTCCGAGCCGTCGATGACGTGAGCTTCAGCCTTCGGCGGGGAGAGACCCTCGGCATTGTGGGGAGTCAGGCTGCGGCAAGTCGACGCTGGCCAAGCTCCTGATGCGTCTGGAGCAGCCGGACTCCGGCGCTGTGACGTTCCGCGGTGAGGATTTCCTCTCGCTGCGGGGCGAGGAGCTGCGGCGGATGCGCCGAAAGATCCAGATCATCTTCCAGGACCCGTACACCTCGCTGAATCCCCGTATGTCCGTGGGGACATCATTGCCGAGCCGTTCAAGCTCCACCCTGACGCGAAGCCGGCGGAGGGCGTGCGCAACCGGGTCAAGGGCTCCTCGATGTGGTGGGGCTGAACCCTGACCACATCAACCGGTATCCGCACCAGTTCTCCGGCGGTCAGAGGCAGCGAATCGGCATCGCCCGCGGTCTGGCGCTGAAGCCGGACGTCATCATCTGCGACGAGCCGGTGTCCGCGTTGGACGTATCCGTTCAGGCGCAGGTCATGAACCTCCTCGAGGATCTGCAGAAGGAGTTCGGGCTGAGCTACATCTTCATCGCCCATGATCTTTCCGTGGTGCGGCACATCTCTGACCGCGTCGGTGTGATGTATCTCGGGAAGATGGCTGAGCTGGGCCGCCATGAGGACGTCTACTCAGGCCCGGCCCATCCCTACACTCAGGCGCTGCTCTCAGCCGTTCCGGTTCCCGACCCGACGCTGCGCGGCAGGCGCGAGCAGATTGTGCTCCAGGGCGACCCGCCGAACCCTGCCGATCCGCCGTCGGGGTGCCGCTTCCGCACCCGCTGCTGGAAGGCTACTGACATCTGCGCGGAGGTGGAGCCGGAGCTCATCGTCCGGCCCGGCATCTCGCAGCAGGCTGCCTGCCACCACGCCGAGCAGAACGAGAGCGTCGCCGCGATCGACTAGCAGCCTGAGCTGAGCAGCGGGGTGCCGCCCTGCATCGCATCATGAGGCGAGACGGTTTGGCGCTGACCCGTACACTAGACAGGTTGGACTCGCATCTCTTCCGGAAGGCACCATCCGCGTGACTATCACCACCCGCAATGATCTGCGCAATGTCGCGATCGTCGCCCACGTCGACCACGGCAAGACCACCCTGGTGGACGCCATGCTCACCCAGACCAAAGCCTACGGCGGCCACGGTGAGAATCAGGAGCGGGTGATGGACTCCGGTGAGCTCGAGAAGGAGAAGGGCATCACCATCCTGGCCAAGAACACCACCGTGTTCTACTCGGGCCCTGCCGCCCAGGAGAAGGCGGACGCTGAGCAGGTCACCATCAACGTGATCGACACCCCCGGCCACGCCGACTTCGGCGGCGAGGTCGAGCGCGGCCTGTCCATGGTCGACGGCGTCGTCCTTCTGGTGGATGCCTCCGAGGGCCCCTGCCCCAAACCCGCTTCGTGCTCCGCAAGGCGCTCAACGCGAACCTGCCGGTCATCCTCGTGGTGAACAAGACGGACCGCCCCGACGCCCGCATCGACGGAGTCGTCTCCGACACGATGGACCTGCTCCTCGGGCTGGCCTCCGACGTTGCGGAGGAGAACCCCGACCTGGACCTGGACTCCGTCCTCGACGTGCCGGTCGTCTACGCGTCGGGCAAGGCGGGCCGCGCGTCCACGGAGCAGCCCGAGGACGGCGGCCTCCCCGCGAACGAGGACCTCGAGCCTCTCTTCTCCACGATTCTTGAGCACGTCCCCGCACCGACCTACGACAACGAAGAGGTCCTGCAGGCGCACGTCACCAACCTCGACGCCAGCCCCTTCCTCGGCCGTCTTGCCCTGCTGCGCGTCCGCAACGGCACGCTGAAGAAGAACCAGCAGGTCGCATGGGCCCGCAAGGACGGCACGCACAAGACGGTGAAGATCACCGAGCTGCTCGCCACCAAGGGCCTTGAGCGCGTATCAGCTGAGTCCATAAGCCCCGGCGAGATCGTCGCCGTGGCAGGCATCTCCGACATCATGATCGGCGAGACCCTCACCGACCTCGAGAACCCCAAGCCGCTGCCGAACATCGTCGTCGACGACCCGGCCATCAGCATGACCATCGGCATCAACACCGCCCCCACCGCTGGTCGGGTCAAGGGAGCGAAGGTCACGGCGCGCCAGGTCAGGACCGGCTCGACCAGGAACTCATCGGCAACGTGTCCATCAAGGTTCTGCCCACTGAACGCCCTGACATGTGGGAGGTGCAGGGCCGCGGTGAGCTCGCCCTGGCCATCCTCGTGGAGCAGATGCGCCGGGAGGGCTTCGAGCTCACCGTCGGCAAGCCGCAGGTGGTCACCAAGGAGGTCGACGGGAAGCTCCACGAGCCGATGGAGAACATGACCATCGACGCTCCGGAAGAGTTCATGGGCGCCATCACCCAGCTGATGGCGGGCCGCAAGGGCACCATGAACACGATGACCAACAACGGCACCGGCTGGATCCGTATGGAGTTCATGGTCCCCGCCCGCGGCCTCATCGGATTCCGCACCAAGTTCCTCACCGAGACCCGCGGCGTGCATCGCGTCCTCCTACGCGGTAGGCTACGAGCCGTGGAAGGGTGAGATCGAGTACCGCCTCGCAGGCTCCTGATCTCAGACCGGGTAAGCACTGCTACCCCGTTCGCCATGATCAACCTCCAGGAGCGCGGCATGTTCTTCGTGGAGCCCACCTCCGAGGTGTACCAGGGCCAGGTCGTCGGCGAGAACTCCCGGGCCGACGACATGGAGATCAACATCACCAAGGAGAAGAAGCTCACGAACATGCGTGCAGCCTCCGCAGATTCCTTCGAGGGACTCACCCCACCGGCGAAGCTGACACTTGAGGAGTCCCTCGAGTTCGCCAACGAGGACGAGTGCGTCGAGGTCACTCCTGAGGCCATCCGAATCCGCAAGGTCATCCTTGACTCATCCGAGCGCATGAAGGCATCGCGTCGGAAGAAGCAGGCCGACGCGGCCGTCTGAGCTCAAGGATGCCTCGAGCTGGACTTCTCGGCGCCTGTGTCACCATCGGCGTCGTCCTCGGAATCATCGGCACCGCCCTCCACGGCAATATATGGATGGTGGGTGAGGCGGGCTCGCTCGCCCTGGTGCCATGGGGCGTGCTCGTGGCCCTCGGACTGCTGCTGGCTGCCCAGCTCTGGGCCGGGACCACAGCCCGCGCCGCACTGGAGCCGATGGTCATGGGCGCCTCCGCGTTCACCGTGGCCACAGCCGCCTACATATGGCCCGGTCCGGACCAGCTCGTCATTCCCTACAATGAGCTGACCTGGGAAGCTATGCCGGGGCCTGTGCTGGTGTCATTGCTGTGGTGGGGCGGCACCGCAGCAGTCACCGCGGCGTCCATGCTCCTGACCCAGTGGGTGCTCGCACGAGATGACCTCTCGCGTCGTCGAGCGGCGGCCGCGCTTGATCGCCACCCGTAGAATGTTCAGCAGAAGACCATGCACTCCGCGAGCCCGTGAGGACCTATGACCTACATCATTGCGCTTCCCTGTGTGGACGTGAAGGACAAAGCGTGCATCGACGAATGCCCCGTCGACTGCATCTATGAGGGCGAGCGCGCCCTGTACATCCACCCGGACGAATGCGTGGACTGCGGCGCCTGCGAGCCGGTGTGCCCCGTGGAGGCCATCTACTACGAGGATGACCTGCCTGAGGAATGGGACGAGTACTACCGCGCCAACGTCGATTTCTTCGACGACATCAGCTCCCGGGCGGGGCCGCCAAGATGGGCAAGATCGATAAGGATCACGAGGTCATCGCCGCTCTGCCGCCGCAGGCAGAGGGCCTTAGACAGCACTCCGCCCACCGCATAACCCATTGGCGCGTGTGGCCTGGAACACGATAAGTTAGGGCTGTCTTGCCCTAGCTTGAAGGAGAACCTATGACTGAGCAGGCTGCCGCGAAGCTGGCGTACCAGGACCACGAGCTTGAGCTCCCCGTCGAGAGCGCCGTTGAGGGCAACGATGGCCTCGACATCGGTCCGCTGCTGAAAACCACCGGTGCCGTCACATACGACCCCGGATTCATGAACACCGCCAGCACGAAGTCGGCGATCACCTACATCGACGGCGAAGCAGGCATCCTGCGCTACCGCGGATACCCGATTGAGCAGCTTGCGGAGAAGTCCAACTTCCTCGAGGTCTCGTACCTGCTGATCCACGGCGAACTGCCCACCCAGGACCAGCTGGCCGACTTCGACCACGTCACCCGGCGGCACACGCTGCTCCACGAAGACCTGAAGGACTTCTTCTCCGGATTCCCCGGGATGCGCACCCCATGCCGGTGCTGTCCTCGGCCGTCTCGGCTCTGTCGACCTTCTACCAGGACTCGCTGGACCCGTTCGACACCGACCACGTCGAGCGCTCCACCTACCGGCTTCTGGCCAAGCTGCCCACCATCGCCTCCTATGCCTACAAGAAGTCCATCGGCCAGGCCATGCTGTACCCCGACAACAGCCTGAACCTCGTCGAGAACTTCATCCGCGGCTGCTTCGCCGTCCCCGCGGAGGGCTACGAGGTCGACCCGGACATGACGAAGGCCCTGGACACCCTGCTGATCCTGCACGCGGACCACGAGCAGAACTGCTCCACATCCACTGTCAGGCTCGTCGGGTCTGCTCAGGCGAACATGTTCGCGTCCGTCTCGGCAGGCATCAACGCTCTCTTCGGCCCAGCCCACGGCGGCGCCAACGAGGCCGTGCTCCACATGCTCAAGGAGCTTCAGGCCTCCGACATGAGCCCCGAAGAGTACATGACCAAGGTCAAGAACAAAGAGGCCGGAATCCGGCTGATGGGCTTCGGCCACCGGGTCTACAAGAACTACGATCCCCGTGCGCGCATCGTCAAGGGCCTCGCAGACGAGCTGCTCGGCAAGCTGGGCGGCGACAACGAGCTCTTCGAGATTGCCCAGCGCCTCGAGGCAGTGGCACTGGAGGACGACTACTTCGTGGAGCGCAAGCTGTACCCGAACGTCGACTTCTACACCGGTCTCATCTACAAGGCCATGGGCTTCCCCGAGAAGATGTTCACGCCCCTCTTCGCGCTGGGTCGCCTCCCCGGATGGATCGCGCAGTGGCGAGAGATGATGAGTGACCGCGGCACCAAGATCGGTCGCCCCCGTCAGCTCTACACAGGCTACGAGGAGCGCGAGTACCCTCCTGAGCGCAATCCTTCCATGAGAGATGCCCCGGCCGATCGGCCGGGCATCTCTCATGGTGCGGGCTCCTCGTCAGTCCTCATCCCAGTCACGGTCGAAGCCGATGCGGACCGCATCCTCAGCCACGTCCCCGGCGGATGAGTCGGTCCACTCAGCAGCATCGCGATCCCACATGCGGGAATCCAGCTCCACCGTTTGGATGCCGTACTCCCGTGCAGACGCCACAGCCCAGTGGGCCAGCATCCAGTCCATGCTGTAGCCCTCGTCCAGCAGCTCCGAATCCTCTGGCGGCGTCACCGTCACAGTGCCGCTCTCGGAGGATCCCTCCAGGTCGACGATGCCCTCCGGAATCGGCTCGGGATCGAAGTCCTCCGCCTCCTCCTCGTCCTCGTCGCCCTCGTACTCGGTGCTTGGGATCTCCAGGGCCGCAGGAAGGAGAGCCGTGAGCTCCTCGGCGACTCCCTCAGGGTCAGGGAGGGGATCTCATCCTCCAGCTGGGAGAGGGTGCAGGTCAGGGTCGCTTCCGACTGCCCGGCCAGAGGTGAGAGGAACGTCTCAGCTCGGGACCTGTGCTCAGGGTAGAACTGAGGGTTGTGCGGCCTGAGCAGCGCCTCAGAGGCTTCGTCGAGAGGCATATCGCGCTCCCAGACGACCTCCTCCTCGTTGTCGCTGTCTTCGTCCTCCGCAGCTGCGGCGCGCTCCTCCAGCAGATCGTAGAAGCCCGCTGAGTCGATAGGCGTGCCCTCGGCCGATCCCTCGCAAGCCCAGCTGCCCTCCTCGGGCGAACAGCACGCGCTCGCCCAGTTCGCCCTCATCCTCCCGCAGCTCGAGATCCGTCTCCTGCAGCGAGATGGCGATGGCGTGGAGGGCTGCCTCCGGAGGCAGGCCTCGTTCTGCCGCTGAGGCGCTGAGGAAGGCCGCACTGTAGGCCTGGGCGGGACTCAGGCGCTGAGTCTCCCCGCGACCACTGCTTCACAGTGCTCGTCCAGGAGGTACTCGTTCTCATCGATGTAGCGCCAGGCGCCGTAGGCCGTTCCCGCGATAAGGGCGCCTGTCAGCGCCAGCGCGGCCAGCGCCCGGCGGCGCCGTCGTCGCCGGGCCATGGAGCGGGTCGCCGCCGCGTCACGAGGCGGCCGGGAGCGCGGTGCCATCAGTTCTTGTGCAGCGCTTCGTTGAGCTCCACCTTCTGGCCCTGCCGCGGCGAAGCCTCCACTGTGCCGGTGGTGGAGTTGCGCACGAAGAGCAGCCCCGGCACACCGGAGAGCTGTGAGGCCTTGACCACGTCGGTGACGCTGCGGCCCTGGTCAGGACAGAGACTTTGGTGCCTGCGGTGACGTAGAGCCCGGCCTCGACGACGCAGTCGTCGCCCAGGCTGATGCCCACACCGGAGTTCGCTCCCAAGAGGACCCGCTCACCGAGAGTGATCTTTTCCTTCCCTCCGCCGGAGAGGGTGCCCATGATGCTGGCACCGCCGCCCACATCGGTGCCGTCCCCGATGATGACGCCTGCGCTGATCCGTCCCTCCACCATGGAGGCGCCGAGGGTCCCGGCGTTGAAGTTCACGAAGCCCTCATGCATGACCGTGGTGCCTTCGGCCAAGTGCGCGCCGAGCCGGACTCGATCGGCGTCGGCGATGCGAACGCCGGTGGGAGTCACGTAGTCCACCAGCCGGGGAACTTGTCGATCGAGTGCACGGTGACGTGTCCGCGCGCCCGCAGCTTCAGACGAGTGCTCTCAAACCCTTCCACCGCGCACGGCCCAAAGTTGGTCCACACCACGTTCGTCAGGTAGCCGAAGATGCCGTCGAGGTTGATGCTGTTGGGGCGGGCGCGCCGGGTGGAGATCAGGTGCAGCCGCAGCCACACATCCTCGGTGGAGGAGGCGGGGAGTCGAGGTCGGCCTCCACGGAAACGGCCTGCGTTCGCACGCCTCGCGCAGGGTCGGTGCTCTCCGCGTCCTGCAGGGATGCGAGCAGCGCCTCATCGGTGTTCTCAGCCAGCGTCGTCAGCGAGGGCTCGGGAACCACGTGTCGAGAACGGTCCCCTCGTCGGTGACGGTGGCCAGGCCATGTCCGGAAGCAATGCGTGAAGTCATGCCGCCCATCCTATCCAGGGGTGGAGCAGCTCCTGTGTAACGGTTGTGTTTCGGATCACTCCCCAGCTGGTCGCGGACGGGTCTGGTCGCATAGCCTGTGTGAACCCTAGTCTCGGCTGATGTTCAGCTGGGAGCGCACCATCACTTGCAGGAGGAACCCGTATGAGCGTCCGTCGAATGACTCGACTCACCGCCGGAATGACCGCCATCGCCGCCATGACTGCCCTGGCAGCCTGCGGCAACGGCGATGACGCCGAAGACAACGGAGACAACGGAGACGGCGAGGTTGAGACGGGCGACGAGGGCGACTTCATCGACGACCTCGAGTTCGCCACCGGCGGCACCGGCGGCGCGTACTACCCGCTCGGCGGCGACCTCTCCACCATCTTCGAGAACGAGACCGACGCCACGGTGAACTACGTGGAGTCCGGCGGCTCGGTGGACAACCTGGGCCGCATCCTGCAGGAGACTGCTCAGCTGGGGCTCTCGCAGAACGACACCGCCGCCAGCGCCGTCAACGGCGAGCTGGACATCAGCGATGATGACGAGGACGAGGAGCTCATCGCCGTCGACAACTTCGGGTGGATCGCCAACCTCTACCCCGAGGCCATGCACATTGTGGTTCGCGACGACGCCGGAATCGACTCCATCGAGGACCTCGACGGTGCCACCATCGCTGTGGGTGATGTCGGATCGGGAACGCGTGCCATCTCCGACGCGATCCTCGATCACTATGAGATCGACTACACCGCTGAGGAGACTGAGTTCGGCGACTCCACTGAGATGCTGGCCGACGGTCAGATCGACGCCTCCATGTTCGTGGTCGGCGTGCCCGTCGGCTCCCTCACCGAGCTGGCGCAGTCGACCGACACCAGCCTGCTCTCCCTGCCCGACGAGGAGGCCGAGGAGATCGCCGAAGGCGGCCTGTACAGGCCTACACCATCGACTCCGACGCGTACGACTTCCTTGAGGAAGACGTCACAACCCTCTCCGTCTTCGCGGCGCTGGTGGCCTCCACCACGCAGGTCAGTGAGGATCTCGCCTACGACATCACGGCCGCACTGTTCGACAACGTCGACGACGTGTCCGTGGCCCAGGGTGAGAGCATCGACATCGACGAGGCGCTTCTCGGCATCGGTGACATCCCGCTGCACCCCGGCGCTGAGCGCTACTTCGACGAGCAGGGCATCGAGATGGAAAACGGCGACGATTCCGCTGGGGACGCCGATGAGGACGCTGAAGCTGACGAGGATGAGTGAGTCGAGGCTCCCCAACTCTGACTGAGCGGCACCGCTGTGAATAGAACCGCGGCAGAGCAGCCCCGGGCCGGAGCGTTCCCTGAGGACGTCAAGCCCGGGGCTGCTGCTGAGGAGAGCGCCGAAGACATCCTGCGCGAGCATGACATTTCCAGCCGGTTCCGTACGGAGCTCGGCTGGTGGGGGTGGCTCGTCAGGGAATCGCGGTGGTCTTCACCGCGTACCACCTCTTCTCGGCGTTCTACCGCCCGTACAACACATGGATGCATGGGTCCCTGCATGTGGCAGGGGCCCTTGCTCTGATCTTCCTGCTCTACCCAGCCTCTAAGCGGCTTCTGCACACCCGGAGAGCAGCAGCCCAGCGCTGAGCCTGGTTGTGGGGCGCCACCGCGGGGTGCCCTGGTACGACATCATCCTGGCGGGCGCCTCGGTCTACTGCAGCACCTACATCTTCTTCAACTATGACCACCTGGTCTCCAACCGAGTTCAGCTGGTCGGCTTCGAGGACCAGGACATCATGGTGGCGCTGATCGGCGTTGCCCTGGTCCTCGAAGCCACACGCCGCTGCGTCGGTCTGCCGATCGTGATCATCGCGGGCCTGGCTCTGGTCTACGCCGTCTACGGGGATAACCTGCCGATGTTCGCGCATCGAGGTCAGGACTGGACAGAGGTGGGAACCAATCTCTTCCTCAGCTCCGGCCAGGATCTTCGGCACTCCGATCCAAGTCTCAGCGAACTTCATCTTCCTGTTCCTGTTCTTCGCCGTGGTGCTGATGCGCACCAACATCGGACAGTTCTTCAACGACCTGGCCTTCCGCGCGGTAAGCAAATACTCAGGCGGCCCGGCCAAGGCTGCGGTGGGCGCCTCGGGGCTGCAGGGCATGATCTCTGGGTCATCCGTGGCGAACACGGTCGCCTCGGGCTCCTTCACGATCCCCATCATGAAGAAAGTAGGCTTCAAGCCGCATGTGGCGGCCGCGACGGAAGCCACCGCGTCCACCGGCGGTCAGCTGATGCCGCCGATCATGGGAGCCGCAGCCTTCATCATGGCTCAGAACGTGGCCGAGGTGGAGTACAACAGGCTGATCGTCATCGCCATCATTCCCGCAGGTCTGTACTTCCTCGGCGCCCTGCTCTCCATCCACTTCGAGGCCAAGCGCAACGGGCTCAAGGTATGGATCCCTCTGAGCTTCCGGCCTGGCGATCCCTGCTGCTCCGAATGGATATGCTGCTGCCGCTGGTGGTGATCATCGCAACCCTGCTCTCAGGCATGAGCGCCATGCGTGCCGCGCTCTTCGGCATCGGCACAGCGCTGGCGATCGGCCTGATCCGGGCCACATTCCAGAACTTCATCCCGGTGATCGCGCAGGCATCTCAGGAGGGCCGGAGCCCCGTCGTGGAGACGGGCAAGCTGCTCCTGGCTCTGCTTCACGCAGTGATCGAGATGTTCATCGCCGGCGCCCGGACGGCCCTGCCGGTCATCGCAGCATGTGCTACGGTAAGCATTGTGGCCGGAACCGTGACGTCGACAGGGTTGGGCAGCCAGCTCGGATCGGGGCTGATTCAGATCGCAGGCGGGAACTTCCTGCTCGTGCTGTTCTTCGTGATGATCGCCTGCATCGTGCTGGGCATGGGCCTTCCGACCACAGCGAACTACGTGGTGACCGCCACGGTGGCCGCACCCATCCTGTACTCGAACTTCGATGTGCCGATGATCGCTGCGCACATGTTCGTCTTCTTCTTCGGAATTCTGGCTGACATCACGCCGCCCGTCTGTCTGGCCGCCTACGTAAGCGCGGGCATCGCTCACGCGAATCCGATGGCCCGTAAGCGTGACGGCGCTGAAGATCGCATTTGCGGGGTTCATCATCCCGTATGCCTTCATTCTTCAGTAAGCGCTGCTTCTCCAGGGAACGTGGGATGAGACGCTGAGGTACCTGGCCATGACGATCCTCAGGCTCGTCGGTCTCGCGTCAGGCCTGGGCGGGTACCTCCTGATGCGTGCTGTGGTGATCGAGCGTGTGCTGCTGATGGTCGGCGGCGTCCTGCTCGTGTATCCGGACATGCTGATCTCCGTCGCCGGCATGGTCGTCTTCGGGGTGGCAGTCGCCTCGCAGGCGGTCCGTCGTCGTCGGGGCGGCGGGTCGGGCGAAGCCGACGAGGAGTCTCCCGCACGTGCCGCTGCCGCTCCCGCATGACCCGACCGGTCGTCTAGGGTGGGCCTATGGCTGACAAGGTTGCTCTCATCACCGGCGGAACACGCGGCATCGGCCGTGCCATCGCGGCGGATCTGGGCCGTGATCACCGCATCATCGTCGGAGGCTCCGATGCCGAGCGGGTGCGGAGCGCCGCGGAGGAGCTGACCCGGGCAGGGTTCGATGCCTCCGGCTGGACGGCGGATCTGAGCGACGTCGGTTCGATCGCGGATGCGTTCGCGCAGCTGAATCTGACTCGCCTGGATGTCCTGGTCCACAGCGCCGGTGTGGCCTGGCTGCAGCCGGTGGCCGAAGCATCGGCAGAGGAGTGGCAGCGCATGTTCAGCGTGAACCTGTTTGCCGTGGCGGAGCTCACGCGCGCAGCTCTGCCGCTGCTGAGGGCCTCACACGGTCAGGTGGTGTCGATCAATTCGGGCTCAGGCTTTGTGGCTCGGGTCAACAGTGCGATGTACTCCGGCAGCAAGTTCGCCCTGCGGGCCTTCACCGATTCGCTGCGGGAGGAGGAGCGCGGCCAGGTGCGGGTCACCTCCATCCACCCCGGCCGGGTGGACACGGACATGCAGGCGGCTCTGCAGCAGCAGTCGGGCAGCACCGACTACGACGGCAGCATCTATGTCTCGCCGCAGTCGATCGCTGAGACAGTCCGCACCGCGGTGGACCTCGATCCGGCGTCGACGGTTGAGGAGCTGGTCATCCGCCCCGTCGCCCAGAAGCGCTGAGGCTCAGGCCTGCTCACTCATGAGCGCGGCTCATAGTCGCTGAGGTCCACGCCCGCAGCGTGGAGATGAGCTCGTCTGGGGTGTCGGCGACGACGAGGGCGTCGCGCCGCCATTCGGCGATGAAGCCCTCGGCAACCTGGTGGTCGATCATCTCCACCAGCGGGTCCCAGAACCTCTTGGTGCCGTAGAGGGCCACAGGTTTGGTGTGCAGCCCCAGGTACTGCCAGGTCAGGCTTCGAAGAGCTCCTCCAGGGTTCCCATCCCGCCGGGAAGGGTGACGAACGCGTCTCCGAGCTCCGCCATGCGGGCCTTGCGGGCGTGCATGTCCTCGACGATCTCCAGCTCGGTGAGCCCTCGGTGTGCGACCTCTCGGCTCACCAGCACCTCCGGGATCACACCGGTGACACGTCCATGCGGCCTCCAGGGTCGAATCGGCGATCTGGCCCATCAGTCCCACCTTGCCCCCGCCGTAGACGACCTCGACGTCGGCCTCGGCCAGCGCCGCGCCCAGCCGACGGGTCTCGCGCTGGTAGGCCAGATCGGCTCCGGAGGCGCTGCCGGTGAATACGGTGAGACGGTTCAGTTCAGCCACGCCTCTCATCCTATGAGGGGACTTCGCGATGGATCGATCGATTTCGCGCCGATGCGTCGTTCCTGCTAAGATTTCTAAGTCCCATTCCTCCATAGCTCAACGGCAGAGCACTCGACTGTTAATCGAGGCGGTTGCTGGTTCGAATCCAGCTGGGGAGCGAGTTCTCTAGGAGGCCTCCGTCGTGATCGGCGGGGGCCTCTTGTCGTCTGGTGGGGAATCGTCGGCTCACTGCAGGGGCGTAAGCCCAGGCCCGAATACTAGGATGGAGCGCTGTGACAGACTCCGCCGACATCGCACGCCTCATCATCTCCTGCCCGGACCAGCCCGGCATCGTCGCCGCGGTCTCGCAGACCATCGCCGATCTGGGCGGGAACATCATCACCTTGGACCAGTACTCAACTGACCCCGAGGGGACGCTTCTTCCAGCGGACAGTCTTCCGTCTCCCCGGCCTCGCTGCGGTGCGCCCGCAGCTGGAGCAGGCGATCCAGGAGCGGCTTGCGAACCGGTTCGGCATGGAGTGGTCGCTCCACGACACTGCGCGCCGCAAGCGAGTGGCGATCTTCGCCTCCAAGACCGACCACTGCCTTCTTGACCTGCTGTGGAGGCATCGGCGGGGTGAGCTGCCCATGGACATCGCCATGGTCGTCTCCAATCACCCGGATCTCGCCGAGGACGTGCGCACCTTCGGGATCCCGTTCTTCCACGTGCCCGCCACTCCGGCGTCAAGGCCGAGGCGGAGTCGAAGCACCTGGAGCTGCTCGGAGGAAACGTGGACCTCGTGGTTCTGGCCCGCTATATGCAGATTCTGTCCCCGGAGTTCTTGGATGCGGTGGGCGCGCCCGTCATCAACATTCACCACAGCTTCCTGCAAGCCTTCATCGGCGCGGGCCCGTATCAGAAGGCGAAGGACCGCGGCGTGAAGCTCATCGGCGCCACGGCCCACTACGTCACCGAAGACCTCGACGAGGGTCCCATCATCGAGCAGGACGTCATTCGCGTCTCCCACGCGGACGACGTAGCCCAGCTGACCCGGTACGGCGCCGATGTCGAGCGTGCAGTGCTCTCCCGTGCGGTGAAGTGGCACTGCCAGGACAGGGTCCTGCGCCACGGGAGGACCACCGTCGTGTTCTGATGAGCTGACGGGCCGCCCCGTGAGGAGCGGCCCGTCAGTCGGGAAGGACCTGTCAGGCGTCGATCCGCGTGTGGTCCTTCTCCTGGTTCCGCTCGACGCCGTCGGCGCCTGAGCCGCCGGTGCTGATCCGGATCCTGCGGGGCCTGTCCTCGGCGTAGACGCCCGGCACCCGGACCGTCAGCACTCCGTTCTCATAAGTAAGCGCTGATGGAGTCCTGGTCGACGTCGGACGGAAGGCTCACCGTGCGTGAGAAGGTGCCGTAGCGAATCTCGCGCAGACCGTCCGCCTCATGGGCGGAGCGACGTTCCCCGGAGATCGTGAGGTTCCGGCCGGAGAGCTCGACGGTCACGTCGGACTCAGCGTCCATGCCCGGCAGGTCTGCGGCGAGGACGAGGTCGTCCTCCACGCGGCGGGCATCGAGGGCAGGGATGAACCCGGAGGTGCGCTGGACCTCCTGGCTCAGTGGGCCGCGTCGCGCGGACAGCATCTCCTCGAGCACCGAGAAGGGGTCCACGCGGGGGCCGCAGACAGGTTCGCCCCGTGCTGGTTCGAGCGATCGCGGTTAGGGTGACCTTATGTCGGACAAGCCGCGCAAGATTCGCCGCCAGACTCTGCTCCACGTGGTCAGCCGCGAGCAGCTCAGCCCTCATATGGTCCGCCTTGTCCTCGGCGGGCAGGATTTCCGCGCCATCGAGTTCAAAGAGGACACCGACCAATACATCAAGCTCCTCTTCGCCGACCCCTCGCTCGGCCTGGAGCCCCGTTCGACATGGAGGCCCTGCGGGACCGGCTGCCCAAGCATCAGATGCCGACGACGCGCACGTACACCATCCGCCACATCGACCGCGAGGCGGAGCAGATCTGGGTGGACTTCGTCACCCACGGCGACGAAGGCCTCGCGGGCCCATGGGCTGAGCGTGCTCAGCCGGGCGACCCGATCAGCTTCTTCGGCCCCGGATCCGGATATTCTCCGAGGCCGGACGCGGACTGGCATCTGCTCGTAAGCGATGAGGCCGCACTGCAAGCGATCGCACGATCCGTCGAGTCGATGTCGCTGGATGCCTCAGGCCTCGTACTGGTCGAAGTGCGAAGCGAGGAGGAGCGTCAGCAGATCGACGCGCCGGCCGGAGTCGAGGTGAGGTGGCTGTATCGTGGTGCTGACTTCACGCCGGAGACGACGGTCCTGGCCGATGAGATCCGTCGCACCGAGCTGCCGCCGGGAGACGTGCAGGCCTTCGTGCACGGCGAACGGGCCCAGATGAAGGAGATCCGTCGCCATCTGGTGAAGGAGCGGGGCCTCAGCCGCAAGGAGCTCTCGATCTCTGCCTACTGGGCCTATGGGCGCAAGGAGCAGGACTTCCAAGCCGAGAAGAAGACGCCCGCTGGCCAGATCGACGACGACTAGCCGCTGAGCGGAGTCCTCGCGCGGAGGGTGGGAAGCGCTGGGCTAACTCCCGGCGACGCCTGAACTTGTGCCCATGACCAGTGCCACCACCAGCATTCCCGCGAAGAGCAGGACGGTGACGGCTGCGCACGGCCCGGCCCACCTCTCATAGTAAGCCAGCTCATGATCTCTTCTGTCTCTCATGGTGCCTGACAGGAGAAGGAACAGGTCAATGATGGTCCAGGCGCCGGTGATCGACATCGCGGCGAGCGCTGGCCCTATCTGGTCCACTGCGAAGAGCATCAGTGCCAGGCCGAAGAGCATAGTCTTCACGGCAGCCGTGGCGAACAGCCCCAGGTACCAGCGCTGGGCACCGACCAAGCCGCCCACCACGGCCGCTGCCCACGCGATGACGAATCGCTTGCCGCTGATCGGGCGGTTCCGGTGAGCGAGCCGATCCTCTTCGGTGTAGGTGTTCGCGTACAGCTCGTCGAGGTCGTAGTCCGGGCCCACGGGCGCTCGCTTCCTGTCGCATCGCTGATCGGCTGAGTCGGCCTTCCGACTCCTGAAATCCATGGTACTCGGGGATGCGGCTCTCCCGTGAGGCGTAGGCATGTGAATGCGTATGACGGCGGCTCTCGACGCGGAGAGCGCAGTGCCCTACTGTTCTGTGGCCTGCCGCAGCGCTGCGCCGCGACCCCCTCCCTCACCGCTCGTTCCACGAAGGAGCTTCCTCCCCGCTATGCCGACCAACAGAACCCGGATCGACTCCTCGATCTTCCAACCGGCCCCACATGTGCGGCGCCTCCCGTCCCCGACCCCGCACAGTCGCCCCAGGCCCGCAGAATCTCAGTGTTCCTTCTGCTTGCTGCCTAAGCCTGCTGGCCTGGGTCTTCTTCTCCAACGCACTGCGCGAAGGCGCTGAGCGGGGCGTGTACTTCGCCGTGCTTCTGGTGCTGGGGCTCGGTCTCGGAATTGCGCTCTTCCACTCCCGCTTCGGCTTCACCTCTGCGTGGAGGCGGCTGGTGGCCGTGGGCAACGGCCAGGGCGTCCGCAACCATGCGCTGCTCCTGGGCACGACGGCGACGATCTTCATGCTGCTGTTCGTGACCGGCTGGTCGGCGTTCGGCAACGAGCCGACTCCTACAGCGGAACGATCGGAGTGGGACTGCTCATCGGCGCGTTCATCTTCGGCATAGGGATGCAGCTCGGCGGCGGATGCGCCTCCGGCACGCTTTTCGCGGTCGGCTCCGGCCAGTCCACCGTGGTGCCGACGCTGCTGGGGTTCATCAGCCTACTCGGTGATCTTCACGGCACCATGGTTCTTCCCCTGGTGCGGAATCTTCCGGGCATGGACCCCGTGCTGCTGTCCGACCATGTAGGCCATGTGGGCGGATGGGTCGTGACCATCGCAGCTCTGCTGGTGATCGTCGCTGTCTCGAAGGCGGTTCAGGCGCGCCGCAATCCGCCCCCGGCGGGGTTCCTCCGACGACGCGCGGCTGGGCCCGCGCCCTGCGCGGCTCGTGGCCCATGTGGGTCGGGGCTCTGACGCTGGCCGGTCTCGGGGTGCGGTGATGTGGGTGTCCGGCGGCATCTGGGGCATCACCAATGCCCTGGCGCTCTGGGGAGCCAAGTTCCTTCAGCTGTTCGGCATGCAGCCGGAGACGTGGGACTTCTGGCAGCAGGACGGATGGTCCGAGATGCTTGCGAATCCGGTGCTGTCCCACCAGAACTCACTGACGAACTTCGGCATCATGATCAGGGCTGCGATTGCCGCAGCTGTAAGCGGATCCTGGGTTCTGAACAAAAGCATCAGCTGGGGGCACGTAGGGGTTGCCTTCTTCGGCGGGATTCTTATGGGAATCGGCGCGCGCATGGCCGAGGGCTGCAACATCGGCGCCTACTTGGGCGGCATCGCTTCGGGGTCCGTCTCCGGGTGGCTGTGGGCGCTCGCAGCGCTGGTAAGCACCTGGGCCGGGCTGAAGGCGCGCTCGCTGGTGGGGCTGGCCAACCCCGCCCGACTGATTCGGTCTGCTGACAGCCGCGTGTGGTAGCTGCCGCCCTCCCCTGATGCCCAGGCTTCGGCGGGAGGGTGGTGATAGTTTGGGGCAGAAGATCAGCTCGCCCCTCACCGGATGGAGGCACCCACCGTGGCAGAGAACGTCGCGCCGCCGCGCAAGTCAAGACCTCGACGCTCGACGTCGCGAAGCTTCTGCTGCGCCTAGGGCCCAAGCAGATCAATGACGAGATCGGACTGGCCCTTGCGCAGATGAAGGCCAAAGGCGTCGCCGCCGGTGTGGCTGCTGCGCTGATGGTCATCGGGCTGGTCTTCGTCGCCTTCCTGGTGGTGGCGCTGATCGTCGCCGCGATCGCCGGACTGTCCCTCATCTTCCAGATGTGGGCCGCTGCGCTGATCGTCGGCGGAGCCTTCCTGCTGATCGCACTGATCTTCGTGCTGGTGGGACTTGCCAAGCTGAAGGCCGCGATGCCCCTGAAGCCTGAGGACGCCATCCGCGGATTCCGCCTCGATCTGGGGTGGCGCGTGAGGGCACCAGCTTCGACCCGGCGAGCCTGGACCGTGCGGATGAGCAGAAGCGCCAGGCCAAGGCTGAGGCGAAGCGCCAGGCCGCTGAGCAGCGGAAGACTCCCGGCACCGGTGAGCCCGAGAAGCCGAACTACACGGAGCTGCTGCGTCGCACCTCCCTGCGTCGTGACCACATCGCCGGGCTGCAGGATCAGTTCATGGCCCGTCTGCCCAAGGGCAAGCAGGCTGACGACGAGCTTGCCTCGAGCCCCGTGGAGCCCGACCCTCGCGCGGAGCCCGCTCGGCGCGATCCGATCAGGCCCGCGAATTTGTGGCCGGTCGGTGGAAGCCGCTCTCCGTGGCCGCGGGGCTACGGCCGCTGGTGCAGTGTTTCTGCGCGAACTGGTCAAGCGCTGACCGCCCGGAGCAGCCGCGTCGACTCCGAGTAGAATTGAATCCGTGAGACGCATCGGGGTGGGGGCCAGGAGCGGCTTCGAGAACACCGTGCATGAGACGTTCTGGACTGCGCCGAACATCATCACGTGTCTGCGCTTCCTCCTCGTCCCCGTCTTCGTCATATTCGTGCACAACGACGCGTTCATGGCGGCGTTCTGGACGCTGATCGTCCTGGGGATCACAGACTGGGTCGACGGCTTCCTCGCCAGGATCCTGGATCAGGTCAGCGTGATCGGTCTGTGGCTGGACCCCTGGCGGATCGGGTGGCGATGATCATCATCGCCGTCACGCTCGTGGTGTACGGGGTTGTTCCGTCGTGGGTCCTGTGGACCATCGTGATCTCAGACGCAGTCCTGCTCGTCGTCGGGCTCGCACTCTTCCGGGGTCGCCTCAGCTGAAGGTGTCGCCCCTGGGCAAGGTGCGCACCGCGTTCCTGATGCTGGCCTTCCCGCTCAGCCTCCTGGTGTAAGCTGAAGTGTTCGAGGGTCAGATCCTGCCCGTGGTCGCAGAGTCCGCACTCGTCGCAGCGTGCGTTCTGCATGGAATCACATGCCTCGACTACCTCTGGCAGCTGTGGGCCAAATTCTGGCGCCTGCGGCACCTCGGCATCAGCAGCTGGGACCGCAGCGCCTGGGCCCACCCGGAGACCGCACCGGTGCACATCGTGGACCCGGACCAGTACATCGACCCGGCCGACTTGGAGCCGGTGGACCCTTCCGGCTGCCGAGGAGGCCGGTGTCCGAACCCGACCAGACAGACCCGACCCCGCCACGGAGGGCCGCACCAAGTGAGCGACGCTTCGTCACCGTCCACCCGATCCCCGCTTCGAGTCCTCATCGTTGCTGATACGTACCCTCCCGATGTCAACGGTGCCGCAGTCTTCGGCCACCGCTTGGCCAAGCACATGACGGCGAGGGGCCACGAGGTCCACGTCGCGGCCGCGCGTCCGGGGCCCGGACCGGACATGGTGGAGCCGGCCCGAGGCGACCATCCACCGGTTCCGCTCCTTCAAGGCCCCGACGCACGAGTACTTTCGTCTGTGTCTGCCGTGGACGGTCGAACCGGGCATGGAGAGGCTGGTCGACGAGCTGCAGCCCGACGTCATCCACGTGCAGTGCCACTACATGATCGGCAAGGCCGCCATTCTGGCCGCACAGAGACGTCGCATCCGGCTCATCGCCACCAACCACTTCATGCCGGAGAACCTGGATCCTTTCCTCCCCTTCCCCCAATGGTTCAAGAACGTGGTCTCGCGCAACTCGTGGAAGGACATGAGCAGGCTCATGGGCCTCGCCAGCGTGGTCACCACGCCCACACCGCTTGCTGCGCAGACTATGCGCGAGAAGGTAGGCTTCGAGAACGTGCTTCCCCTGTCCAACAGGATAGACGTGGACTACTACGCCCTCCGCCCGGGAGAGGACAGGCCTGCACGCGACCATCCGACGGTGCTCTTCGTCGGGCGCCTTGCGGTGGAGAAGAACGTCGACATTCTCATCGACGCCCTGTCGCGAACGGATCCTCGCCTCGACATCCGCCTGGAGGTCGTCGGCGACGGTGAGCAGCGCGATCATCTGCGCGCGCAGGTGGAGGAGCTTGGCCTGGCCGACCGCGTCCAGATGCGCGGGCATGTCAGTGAGGAGGAGCTGCGGGAGGCGTACTTGGCGGCGGATGTGTTCTGCCAGCCCGGCACGGCGGAGCTGCAGTCGCTGGTGTCCCTGGAGGCGATGAGCGCAGGGAAGCCGGTGGTGCTGGCCGATGCGCTGGCGCTGCCTCATCTGGTCTCCGAGGATCAGAACGGCATGCTCTTCGCTCCCTACGACGCAGACGATCTCGCTCGGAAGCTCGATGCAGTGTTCAGCCGTCCGGCAGCTCAGCGACGCGCGATGGGGAGGCAAGCCGCGACAAGGCCAACCAGCACGCCATCGACAGGACCATGACGGCGTACGAAGGCCTGTACTGCGGCGCTGACTGGTGGGAGACAGGCCAGTTCTTCGAAGAGCCGCCGCGTCGTCGGTGAGCGTCCCGCACCGGGAGGCTGCCGCCAGGGGCTCTGAGACTCAGGCGTAGGCGCCTCGTACGGATTCTGCTGCAGCAAGAAGCCGTTCCGCGGAATCCGTCCACGAGTAGGCGCGCGACCGTTCGAAGGCGCTGCGGCTGGCAGCCTCGAAGACCGCAGGGTCCTCAGTAGGCGTACGGCGAAGGCAAGATCCTCAGGAGTCGCGGCGACCTGCGCCGCGGGGTGTCTGCTGCCTCACCGACGACTTCGCGGAAGATGGGCAGGTCGGAGACGATGACTGGTGTGCCGTGGCTCATCGCCTCGATGACCGGCAGCCCGTATCCCTCCGCCTGGGAGAGCGTCACGAGGGCCGCTGCGGAGCTCAGCAGCCTGCTGTAGTCCTCCTCGGAGATGCCGTTGTGGAAGAGCAGCTGGCTTGGGCGGTGCGCTGCTCCCATCAGCTCCTGGCGCCGTGCGGGGTCGATGGGGAGCAGAGATGGAGGCGGTGCTCGGGCAGCATATTCAGTCCGGCGATGACGGCTTCCACGTTCTTGTATGCCATGAACGAACCCATGTAGATGAGTTCCCGCTGCGGGGCGGCCTCAGGGTCCCGCGGCTGCGCCACAGGCTGGGGCGCGTTGGGCACCAGGTGCACCGGGCGCCGGGTCAGCCGGTGCTCCTCGATGAGCTGTGCGGTGGTGTCGGAGACGGTGGCGACGGCGTCGGCGCGGTTCAGCGTCCACCGCTGGGGCGCATAGCTCAGGTGGTAGAGGCGCCATCCGAGCCGGATGGGTGCAGGCAGGTTTCGAGGCGGTGCGCTGTGCTGGTAGTAGATGAGGTCGTGCAGCGTGAGGATCAGCGGGTAGGTGCGTCCGGCGCTGCCCATGGTCTGCATGGGGAGAAGACGACGTCGGGGGAGTGGGGGTTGATCTGCCGGGAACGAACGGCTCCAGGGGAGGTGGGCGAGCTGATCCGAAGGTGAGGCAGGTCAGGAGCATCTCCAGCTGTGCCGGGTCGCTGATCAGCATGGTGACGTCAGCTCTGCGGGAGAGCTGCGGGAGGCCAGCGCCTGGACCAGGGAGGCAGTGTAGCGGGAGATCCCGTCGTGCACCCGGGTGCGCACATACCGGCAGTCCACGAAGAGTCGCATGCCCGCCATCATGCCGCATTCAGGTTCCATACGGTCTGGGCTGGGAGGCTTCTGCCTGATGCGCAGCCTGCAGTATTGGACCACCGGCCCGGGGACCTCCGAGATCCGTGAGGCAGATGCGCCGACACCGGGTGAGGGCAGGTGCTGATCGAGACTCTGGTCTCCGGGATCTCACGAGGCACCGAGGGGCTGGTCGCTCGAGGACAGGTGCCCTCTGAGATCGCTCATCTCATGCGGGCGCCCAACCAGCTCGGGAGCTGCCCTTTCCGGTCTCCCACGGGTACCTCAATGTGGGCGTGGTCCTCGACGGGCCTGACCGCCTGATGGGGCAGAGAGTATTCACCCTCTCCGGGCATCGCCAGCACGTCCTCATGGCCGCCGAGGACTGCCACGTCGTCCCGCAGGAGATGCCGACCGAACGGGCTCTCCTGGCGGGAATCGCCGAGTGGCGCTGAACGCCGTGTGGGAGGCGCAGCTTACGCTGACGGACCGTGCGGCGGTCGTCGGGTAAGCCTGGTCGGCCTGTGCGCCGGACTGCTCGCCCAGCGGACGGGCGCCGAAGTGCTGATGGTGGAGCCCCACGAGGGCCGACGCCACCTGTGCCGCCAGCTGGGGCTGAATGCCGTCGCTCCGGAGGACGCGCCGGGCAACCACGACGTCGCGGTCCACACATCTGCCGCGGCCGCCGGTCTGGAGACTGCGCTTCGCATCGCGGGCGACGATGGGTCCGTCATTGAGCTCTCCTGGTACGGGACTCGCTCGCCCGAGGTTCCGCTGGGGCCGACTTCCATGCGCGCCGGCTGAGGATCGTCGGAGTGCAGGTGGGTGAAGTGGCAGCGCCGAAGCGCCTTCGCCGGACTCGTCGAGAGAGGCTGGGTGCGGCGCTGAGCCTGCTGGATGATGACCGGTTCGATCGCCTCATCACCGGGCACTCGGCTCTTCAGGACCTTCCGCAGCGTATGGGGCCGCTGCTCGATGAGTCTGAGACGATTCTTCATGTTGTTGACCACCCCAGATACAAACATTCGAACCGCTGAGGAGCCCCTGATGCCAGAGTCCAGCACCGCTGCCCCACCTTCTCCCTGCAGGTGGACGACCATGTGATGATCGCGCACTCGCTGCAGCATGAGTTCTTCGGCCCGGCCCAGCAGCTGCATGGGGCCACGCTGGCCATTCATGCCAGCTTCGAGCGGGAAGGGCTGGATGAGCACGGTGTGGTGATGGACATCGGCGAAGCGTCGCGGCTGCTGGGACAGGTGCTGGAGCCTCTGCGGTTTAAGAACCTGGATGAGCACCCGGACTTCGCGGAGAAGTTCTCCACCACCGAGGTCATCGTGCACTACGTCGCCCTGCAGCTGGCAGAGCTCCTCCCGGAGGGCCACGGGCTGAAGGCGCTGACGATCGAGGCCGAGGAGAACCCCACCGCGCGGGCCAGCGTGCGCCTGCCTCTCACCCCTTAGTCCCCAGCAGCAAGGACGGGGATCCCTCCACTCGGATAGGATAGGGCGGTCCCCTCTGCAGGGGGCACGGGGAGTTAGCTCAGTTGGTTAGAGCAGAGGACTCATAATCCTTTGGTCGCGGGTTCAAGTCCCGCACTCCCTACACGCTGCATCCCCGCCACGATGCGGAAGGGCCCCACTGGATGGTTCCGGTGGGGGCCCTTTTCGCCGTCTGACGGCAATTCTGACGGCCGTTGCTTATCCAGCCTGCCTGGCGGCGGCGTAAGGCATCCAGCTCCACCACTGTGTCCAGGGACGCTGAGGGGCCGTCTACGGATAGGAGCCGTTTCTTGCCGACACGTTGGTCCATCACGAAGCGGCCCCTCAAATTGTGCACTTGTGCAATTAGGTAACGAGTGCATAAAATGCACTCGTGCAAAATGACTTGAGTCAGCGTGAGCGGAATCAGCGCGACACTTGGAATGCCATTCACGAGGTCGCCTATGATCTGGCGCGCCGCGAAGGGCTGACCGCTGCCACAGCAGATGCCATCGCGGCCCGTGCGGCGTCTCCCGAAGGACCCTGTTCAACTACTTCCCCACCAAGGAGGATGCGATTCTCGGCTCCCGGCTCCCCACCGTGTCTGAAGAGACCGTCGAGACTTTCGTGAACTCCCAGGCCGACGATCTGACCCGCGTGGTCCGACTGCTGGTCGCCGTCCTGCGAACCTCGCTTCCGGAGGAGCAGTCTCTGCGGCGTCGCGAGATCCTCAAGCACCATCCCGGGCTGCGCAGTCGCATCGGTCAGCTGCTGACGGAGGTGGAGCAGGCCGTCGGGAGCGTGCTGCGTGAGCGTTCGGGGCCCGGCAGCGGGGACCACCTGGCTCCCACTGCCGGGGACAGCGGCACCCTGCAGACGCTGCTGATGCTCTCAGGCGCCATCACCAAGCATGCGTTCTCCCGTCACCACGAGGACGAGGCCCAGCCTCTGGAAACCTGCCTAGAGGACTCCATTGCGCTGTTCCGAAGGTGGTCGACGAGACGCGATGACATCTCCCACCGAACCCGCTGCCTCGACTCGGGAGAACGAGGGTGACGGCAGTCGGCTGAGACTCATCTTCTCCGCGCTGATCCTGACCATGCTGCTGGCCGCTTTGAGCCAGACGGTTCTCGCCACGGCGCTGCCGACCATCGTCGGCGACCTGCAGGGCGTGGAGCACATGGCCTGGGTGATGACGGCCTTCATCCTGGCCTCCACCATTACGATGCCCGTCTACGGCAAGCTCGGGGACATGTTCGGGCGCAAGCCCCTCTTTCTGGCCGCGATTCTGCTCTTCGTCCTTGGCTCCGCAGGGCGGCGCGGCCCAGGACATGAATCAGCTGATCGCGGCGCGAGTTGTTCAGGGATTGGGCGGCGGGGTCTCATGATCCTCTCCCAGGCCACGATCGCCGATGTCGTTCCCGCCCGCGAACGTGGGCGCTACATGGGCGTGATGGGCGGAGTCTTCGCCTTCTCCTCGGTGGCCGGGCCGCTGCTCGGCGGCTGGCTCACCGACGGGCCGGGCTGGCGATGGACGATGTGGATGAATGTGCCGCTCGGCCTGCTGTCACTGGTGGCCGTTGCGGTGCTGCTGAAGCTGCCCCCACCTCGACGCGGCAGTCCGGACGCATCGACTTCTGGGGATGGCGCTGCTGGGCACGGTCACGACCTGCATCGTGCTGCTGGCCACGTGGGGCGGAACCGAATATGCCTGGGATTCGCCCCTGATTCTCGGACTCGGGGCTGCGGCGCTGGTGACTGGTCTGCTCTTTGTGCTGGTGGAGCGAAGAGTGAGGAGCCGATTATGCCGCTGCTGCTCTTTCGCAGCCGGAACTTCGTCCTCACCATGATCGCCGGACTGATCACCGGTGCCGCCATGTTCAGAGCGTTGGCGTACATGCCCACATATCTGCAGATGGTCACCGGCTACAGCCCGGCGCAGGCGGGACTGCTGATGGTGCCGATGATGGGCATGCTGCTGGTGTCCTCGGTGCTGGTCGGCCGACGCGTCAGCGTCACCGGCCGATACAAGGCGGTCATGGTGGTCGGCAGCCTCATCACCGCGGGCGGACTGGTCCTGCTCTCAACGCTCGAGGCGGGCTCGCCCGTCATCCTGGAGTGCCTGTACCTGGGTGTCCTGGGACTGGGGCTGGGCTTCAATATGCAGCTGCTCACTCTCGTCGCCCAGGATTCCTTCGCGGCACGTCTGGTGGGCACCGCGACGGCCGGTCAGAACTACTTCCGGCAGGTCGGCGCGACGTTGGGCTCAGGCGTGATCGGGGCGCTGTTCGCAGCTCGCCTGTCGACCATGCTGGATGAGCGGCTGCCCGCCGGGGGCTCGACGGCACGCGTGTGGACTCGCTGACTCCGGAACTGGTGCGCCACCTGTCCGCTCCGGTGCACTCGATCGTGGTCGAGGCCTACAACGACGCCCTGGTGCCGCTGTTTCTGTGGGTGGCGCCGCTGGTCCTGGTGTCCGCTGTGCTGCTGCTGTTCATCCAGGAGAAGCCGCTGTCGACCACTCTCGAGCGCTGAGGCTGCCCCTGCGGTCCGCCTCAGCGGCTGCTGGCCTTTGCTGCGACTCGTCTCAGCAGGCGCACGGGCCTGCGCGCTGTGCGGACGAGCCGGTCGAGCGGGGATGGTCCTTGCGGGCTTGGCGGAGCGCGCCGCCGAACGTCGCAGGCTCCGGGGCCTTGGCTGGGCCGCGATTCGCTCGGACCCAATGGGCGGCCGCGCTGTGCGCCCGGGCGAGACGTTCATTGATCGCAGGATCAGCGCCCTCCTCGGCCAACTGGGTCTGTGCCTCTGCGAGCCTGAAGCCGCCCAGCTCGCCGAAGTTGTACAGATAATGGGCGAGCCGCTCGTACTCCTGCGCCCCCACCATCGGCTGCTGAGTCAGGGCTGCCTCATCCGCGGACTCGATGAGAGTGCTCCAATTGTCGGGACGCGCGACGTGCTCACCGCTCAGACGCCTCTCCGCATCGAGGAACAGGTCGTCGAATGTCTCGATCAGCGCATTGCTGAATTTGATGGTTCCCTTGAACTCGGCTCCCGAGGAGAACGTGAATTCCCGAAGTGCGGCCCGGCGAAGGTGTCGTAGAGGTCGACCCTGACGAACGGAGCATCCGTCAGCTTGGAGAGCTCGATCGCCCAGCGCGAGAGCATCGCCGCCGAGCGGGGCACCAGAGGCGCTGCTAAGCTGCACCTTCGAGGGGAGAGCCTGAAGTCTCGCTCGTTGCTCAGCGGGCGGAAGTTCCCGTCGAAGAAGGCATTCCGAATGGGCCCTGAGTTTCGGTCGATCTGAGAGATCATCCCGATCTGGCCCTGGAACATATAGAACTTGTAGTCGAACGGCAGCGTGCCGGGCTGGGGGCCCGCGAGGAGCTCCTCGACGATCCAGGTGGTCTTCTTGCGCCGAAAGCTGGCGGCCGCGTTCTTCTGGGCTTCGCGGATCTCCTCGACCGTCATCTCGCGAAGCGACAGATGGTCGAAGTAGCTCTCCGGGCCTGTGCGCTCCAGGAGCATGACGCCCCGGGCGGACCATCCGTGGGCGAACTTCAGGGCGGCTTTGTCGCCGAGCACCTCCGGCGTGATGTCTTCCGCATTCTTGAGGAAGTGGTGCTGCTGGGGAGACCGAGTAAGCCCCGTTGAGCCTCAGCTTCTCCAGCCTTCCGTGCACCTGCGTCTTGTTCGACAGCTCGCGGCGCAGATCCGTGCCTCGCCTGCCGAACTCACGGGCAAGGAAGCGGAGGTACGGAGAGTTCTCCGGAGTCTTGTCGAATTGCATCTGGCTCCCAGTTCTCTTCGTGCCGTCGACCTCGGCCATCATGTCACGGGAGGCCGCCGAGCCCTCCCTCCGCAGACGCTTCTGCGGCGCAGGGCTGACGCTGGGAACAGGGCTTGGGTGAGGCTACGGTGTACTTCACTCATTAGCTCACATGGTAGTGTTCTATTCATCCCGACGGGGCTTAGAGGGTGATCGAGGCCCCCTGTGCGGGTGTGGCACCCAAGCACCGCCGCTGCTCGCTCCTGTGAAAGGAAATCTCAACCATGCTCCATCAGCGACACCGCGCAGGCCTGTCGGCCATGCTCGTCCTGGCTCTGAGCGCCAGTGCGTGCGCCGACAACGACGAGGGCGCCGACAGTGCCGAAGGCGCCGAGGGCCAGGAAGCTCTGGTCCTCTACTCGGGCCGCGACGAAGTCCTCATCCAGCCCCTCGTGGACGACTTCGCCGAAGAGACCGGCATCGATGTCGACGTCCGCTACGGCGACACAGCCGAACTTGCTGCTCAGATCATCGAAGAGGGGAGAACTCGCCCGCCGACGTCTTCTTGGCCCAGGACAGCCAAGCGCTCTGGGCGCCGTTGCTCAGGAAGGACTCTTCGACGAGCTGCCTGAGGAGCTGCTCAACGAGGTTCCCGAGACATTCCGGGACGACAGCGACCAATGGGTCGGGCTCTCCGGCAGGCTCCGGACACTGATCTACAACACCGACGAGGTCGACGAGGCTGACCTGCCCGACACCGTCGCGGAGCTGACCGGTCCCGAGTACGAAGGCCGGGTCGGCGTCGCCCCGACCAACGCCTCCTTCCAGTCCTTCGTCACCGCCCTGCGTGTGACTGAGGGTGAAGAGACTGCCCAGCAGTGGCTCGAAGATCTCGCAGACAACGACCCCAGTACCGGGAGCGCAACGGCCCGATCGTCTCGGACGTGCTCGACGGCACCCTGGAGATGGGCCTGGTCAACCACTACTACCTCTACGCGCAGGCAGCCGAGCGCGGCGTCGAGCCCGAGGAGCTGCCTGCTGCCAATCACCTCTTCGGCGACGGTGACATCGGTTCACTGATGAACGTTGCTTAAGCGCCGGTGTCTTCGACGGGGAGAACGAGAGCAGCGTAGAGATGCTGGAGTACTTCCTCAGTGAGGAGGGCCAGGGTACTTCGTCGAGGAGACCTCTGAGTACGCACTCATCGATGGGTTCGAAGCACCCGACGGCCTTCCGCCGCTGGACGAGCTCGACGTTCCCGACATCGACCTGAACCAGCTGGAAGACTTGGACACCACCGTGGAAATGATCACTGACGCGGGGCTGGTGGGCTAGCCCATCTCAGCCGTTGCCGACGCTGCACAGGAGGCCACCCGGGCCCAGGAGCCCGGTGGCCTCCTTCAGCGTGCCCGGCGCCGAGGCAGATCAGGAGCAGAACTGGGTCGCGTGCCCAGCTGGCTGCCCCCTCTGTCGGTCCTCTGCGCAGTCGTCGTCCTGGTCCCGCTGCTCTACTTGGGCATACGTGCCACGGAGTACCCTGCCGAGGAGTTCTTCGGAACCGTCTTCAGCGCTCGCACCGCACGGCTCACTCTCACATCCCTGACACTGACCGGAGCCGTCACCGCCTGCTGCGCCATCATCGGTGTGGCGCTCGCCGTGCTGGTGACCCGCACGTCCATACCCTTCCGGCGAACCCTCGCAGTGTTCGCGGCTCTTCCGCTCGCCGTCCCGAGCTATGTGGCGGCGTTCGGGTGGCAGGCCATGAACGGCCTGGTCAGCCCGGGAACCAGCTTCGAAGGACTGGCGGCAGCGGTGGTGGTCATGACATCGGTGACCTACCCCTACGTCTACCTTCCCGCCGTGGCAGCCCTGATGAGCGTCGACCCAGCCCAGGAGGAGGCGGCCCGGTCGCTCGGCAGGGGACCGGCGCAGACGCTCTTCTCCGTCACCATGAGACAGGTGACCCCTGCGATCACAGTAAGCAGCCTCCTCTGCGCCATCTACGTCATCGCCGATTTCGGGGCGCCGGCGATCCTTCGGGTCGATACCTTCACCCGCGCCATCTTCACCAGCTTCTCCATGGGCTTCGACCGGCTCGGAGGGATCGCGCTCTCCTCCATCCTGCTGGTGCTCACCGCCCTGGTGCTGGTGATCGAGGGCGCATCCGCCGCCGCTCCACCCGCTACGCCGCCCTGGGATCGGGAGGAGCGACGACTCCTATCCGCCTCGAGCTTGGACGATGGGGCGCGCCCGCCTCTGGCGCTGCGTGGGTGACGGTGCTCGGCTGCCTCGGCGTCCCCGTGGCCGCGGTGTCCTACTGGTCCTACCGAGGCGTCTCGACTCCCGGGTCCCTGGAGGAAGTGGGCAGCGCCTTCGTCGGCTCTCTGTGGGTGGCGGCCCTGGCCGCTGCGGCCACCACAGTGCTTGCCGTCCCGCTGGCTCTCTACCTCGCCCGTCGTCCTCGCTGATCGCGCGCGGTCTGGAGCGGGCGGCATACTTCGCGCACTCACTGCCCGGCGTGGTGGTTGGGCTGTCCATGGTCATGCTGGGCATCTCGGCGGTCCCCGCGCTGTATCAGACGATCCCCATGCTGATCGTGGCCTACTGCTCGCTGATGCTCCCTCTGGCGATGGGCCCGGCGCTCGCCTCAGCGCTGAACTCCCCGCCGGAGCTCGAGGAGGCCGCCCAGTCCCTGGGCTCCTCATCCGGGCTCGCGTACCTGCGGGTGACGCTGCCGATGATGGCGCCGGGCATCGGGTAAGCGCTCTCATGGTGATGCTGACCGTGATCAAGGAGCTGCCCGCAACGCTGATGCTGCGACCCACCGGCTTCGACACCCTGGCAACACGGCTGTGGACCTACACAGGGAATGAATCCTTCGCCGCCGCCGCGCCATTTGCGGTGCTGCTCATTCTGCTCGCTGCGATTCCGACCGGGATCATCATTTCCAAACTGCTCAAGGAGGTCCGATGAGCGTCAGTGCCGTAGGACGAACTCTCGACGTGACGTCGCTGAATGTCAGCCTGGCCGGTCATGAGGTGCTGACGGATGTTGCCCTGAGTCTGCTTACCCGCACCACCACGGCGGTCGTGGGCCCCTCGGGGTCGGGGAAGACGACGCTGCTGCGCAGCATCGCGGGCTTCCTCCAGCCCTCCAGCGGCGAGATTCTGCTGGACGGGTCGGCGATCACCAAGCAGCCCGTTCACCGCCGCCCGATCGGGCTGGTGTCGCAGGACGGCGCACTGTTCCCGCATATGAGCGTCGAGCGCAATGTCGCGTTCGGCCTCGATTCCTCTGCCCTCAGCAGGAGCCAGCGGCGCGCCAAAGTGGGGAGCTCCTCGACCTGGTCAGCCTGCCGCAGAGCTACGGCGAGCGGAGGCCCGATGAGCTGTCCGGTGGACAGCGCCAACGTGTGGCCCTGGCCCGAGCGCTTGCCCGCGCACCCCAGGTGATCCTGCTGGATGAGCCGTTCTCCGCGTTGGATGCCGGGCTGCGTGAGCGCACCCGCAAGGCGGTGCAGAAGGTGCTGCGCGCCACGGGGACCACGGCTCTGCTCGTCACCCACGATCAGGACGAGGCTCTCTCCTTCGCCGATCAGGTGGCCGTCCTCACCGAGGGCCGCATCCGGCAGACGGGGCGCCTCAGGACGTATACGCCTCTCCCTCGGATCTGGAGACCGCGCAGTTCCTCGGTGAGGCGGTCGTGCTGGACGCAGTCATCTCGGATGGTTGGGCCTCGTGCGTCCTCGGTGAGATTCCGCTGCGCTTTCCCGCCGCAGCGGGTCCGGCGCGAGTCATGCTCCGGCCGGAGCAGCTCACCCTGGCTCCTGCAGGCCGAGGTGTGCTGGGCGTGGTGCTCGACTCGGACTACTTCGGACATGACACCACCGTGACGGTGCGTGTTCATGGACAGGACGAGGTGCTGCGAGTGCGGCAGCTGAATACGCCGCCATGCGGCGCCGGGCGAGACGATCGGGCTGGACGTTGAAGGCCCGGGGATGGCCTACGCGGTCGCCTCGGCCCAATGACAGGGCAGTGAAGCCCTTAGTGGGTCACCTTGGGGTTCTCGCCCCGACTGTCGCGCGCCTGGCGGGCCGAGGCCACATCGTCCAC
Organism: Nesterenkonia pannonica; assembly: GCF_019575955.1. Classification (GTDB taxonomy): domain Bacteria; phylum Actinomycetota; class Actinomycetes; order Actinomycetales; family Micrococcaceae; genus Nesterenkonia; species Nesterenkonia pannonica. The sequence continues at coordinate 2,355,852 of NZ_CP080575.1, read as the reverse complement.
GACCACGACGATGTGGCGCAGGCTCGAGATGAGTGACCCGTAGGTGGGCCACGAATCGGTGGGGAGCCCTTGTCCTCGGCCATGTCGACGGAGAGGGACGTCAGCTCATCATGGAGAGGAGCGACTTCCCTGTCCGGGTCCGCAATGGCTCGTCCTACCTTTGCGACGATCTGTGTCCAGCGCTCGCGGAACTGGTCATCCCACTGGCCATCGGAGTATGAGGCCTCCCTGAGGGAGCGGGCGAGGTGGCGCAGGTGGGAGATGCCTTCATCGGTGCGCTCCAGGATCTCCTCGTAGCTGGCCTCGCGGGTGTCCCAGGTGCTTTGGTCCAGTCTGCTCCTGCCGTGGCGGCCGCGCGGATTCGCCCGGTGAGACTCGCGGGCGAAGCGCACCACAGCCCAGGCGGAGTCGAGCTCCTGGCTCATCGATTCGGTCTCTTTGAACCATGCTTCTGCCTTGTCGGTGTCCCAATCGTCGGAGAACTCCTCCGAGATGCTCGCCAGGACCCCGCCCATGCGCTCGTTGAGGCTGTCCACGTACCGTGCAGCCTGCTTGTCGCCCAGCGGCGGCACGATCAGCAGGTTCACTGCGACGCTAACCGCCACTCCGACGGCGACTTCGAGGATGCGGTCGTCCAGCAGCGGCGCCTGCTCGTCGAAACCGCTTCCGAAGATGAAGATGGCGGTGGTGGCGATAGCGACGCCCTCATCGCGGATCCATGAGATGCGGGCTGCCGCGACGCCGACCAGAAGCGCGAGGGCGAAGGTGAGGATTCCGACGCCCAGGAAGTAGCCGATGAGGAACGAGAGCCCGACGCCGATGCTGGAGGCGACGGTGGTCTGCACCCCTCGCGACAGCGAGCGGTGGACCGTCGCGTGGACGGTGAGCAGCGCCGTCCAGGGAGAGAGGAATGCGAGCTCCGATCCCAGCACGGCGGTGGAGAACCACCACGCCGCCGTGCCAGCGATCACAGTCTTGAGGACCTGAATGACATCGGTCAGGAACTCAGGCTTCTGCATCCTGCTCCGCGCCGAGTAAGCGACGGTTCGCAGAGACGGCACACGTTTGGGCTTGGAGCTGCTCCCGTCGTCGACGCGGTCCTCCAGGTCTTCCTTCGCTTGCTCGGCCACGCGTTCTCCTCGATGTCAGGGAGCAGGGAATGAGTCATGATTCGCCGCAGAGGATGCCCTGCGGCGACGGCTCGTGACCAGAATAGGTCTTTCGCCCCCACGTGGGTATGCCCCGCCCCTGGCGTGTGGCCTTCGACCCTCTACTCGAAGAGAGGCCCGAAACCTGCGGGCAGCTGCGAGCGGAGGTCCGAGATCTCGCCGTCTGACACGGCGTGGGAAAGCGTGGTGAGAACCGCTGCGACCTGGGTGCGCGCCTCAGCTGGGTCGGTTCCTTCGCCCAAGTGGTCGGCGACGCGCCGCAGGAAGTCGTCGACATCGTCGACGACGGGGTCCGCTGCCACGTGCTCAGTCACTGGGCCCTTGAGCTCGGCGGGAAGCTGGGCTGCCAGGTTCTCCGCCTCTCCCCTTGAGGCGCTGCCCCAGGTCTGCCAGGACGACCTGGGTTGTGCGGAGGGCAGCCTCGCGGTCGCTGTGGCCGCCGCGCTCGCCGACTGCTTTGATGAACTCGTCGTACTGCATGATGTGTGTCTCCTTCTCACGGGCAATGCCGTCTTGCTTCGATGCGTCATTCCTGGGGGCAGGCGGTCTTGCCGCTGAACTGGCCCTCGTATGGCGAGAGGTTCAACTCCCGACTTCGATGACGGTTGCACACGGAGTCATGCAGGAGCACAGGACCAGCTGAACAGGCGCCGGGCACAGGAGCCAGCGTCTTCTCCAGAACCGGCCCTGTGGGATAGGTGTAGATTCATGGTCGCTGATCCAACCGCACGACGGTGCGATGCCCGGGAGGGAGTCCACGCGCGATGAATGGCCTTCACCGGCAGCTTCCGCTGTGTCGCATGCTGGCTGTTCGCGCCGATGCCGAGCTGCACCAGGGCTCCAGATATGACTGAGCGGCCCATGCGCGGATGGCTGTGGGTGCTGGTGCTCGCAGCGGTGCTGAGCCAGGCGACAGTCCACATGGTTCGCCCGGCGACCACGTACAAGCTTCTGGCGCTGGACGCCAGCGAGATGACCATCGGGTTGGTCACCGGTGTCTATGCGGTCCTGCCGCTGGTGATGGCCATGCAGATAGGAGCCAGGGCCCAGCGAGCGGTGAGCCTCAGGCCGCTGCTGATAGGCGGCACCGCTCTGAGCGTGCTGGGAGTGGCCTTCGTCGCCGCCGTGAACGATCTGTGGGCGGTCGCAGCGGGCAGTGCGGTGCTCGGCTTGGGGCAGCTGATCTTCACCGTCGCAGGACAGTCGGCGATCGCCCGGTTCGCCTCCAACGCGCAGATGGATACCGCCTTCGGGTGGTTCACTGCGGGGTTCTCTGCGGGACAGCTCATAGGACCGCTGCTGGGAGGTCTCATTCTCAACGCCCCGAGCGACGGGGCCGGAAGCGGGAATCTGTCCCTCATCAACCTCGCCCTGTGGATCGGTGGGGCGCTCTCCCTGATGGTCATCGCGCTGCTGCAGTTCGCCCGGGCCGCCTTTCGAGGCGAGGAGCGGGCGACGGGCAGCACCGACGACGCCCCTCCTCGAGCGGGATTCACAGCGGCTGTGTGGGGAGCCTCAGTCAGAGGCGGAGAAGCCCTCGATCCTGGGGATCCTCACGGTGCCCAACGTGCCCTCCCACATGCTCGCGTCGATCGCCATGATCTCGATCCTGGACATCCTCTCGGCGTTTCTGCCTCTGCTGGGCGAAGAGGCGGGCATCTCCCCTGATGGTGGGCATTCTGCTGTCTGTTCGTGCTGCGGCCTCCGTCGCCTCGCGGCTGTCGCTGCCGCTCCTCAGGAGAGTGTGGAGCCGAGGGGTGCTGGTGCTCGCAGCTCTGTGGATGTCGAGTCTGACGCTGGCCGTCCTGCCGATGGTCACGGGCTGGCTGTGGGCCCTGTTCGTGCTGCTGGTCCTTGCAGGGTTCTTCCTCGGGCTGGGGCAGCCGCTCACGATGAGTCTGGTGACGCAGGCGGTTCCGGTCTCCTGGCGCTCCAATGCGTTGGCGCTGCGCCTGATGGGCAACCGGGTGGGCCAGGTGGCCGTGCCCATCGCCGCAGGCGCACTCGCAGCTCCGCTGGGCTCCGCGGGCGCGATCTGGGCTGGGTGCTTTCTGCTCTTCGTCTCCGGCGCCGAGAAGTCTGTGCGTGCGGCCCGCGGTGGCAGTAGGCGTGCAGGGCACTCGGTGCGCCGAGGCGGTGTCACAGTCCGGTGCTGTGCACGCGTGCGCGTGTGTGCATCACGGACCTGAGAGCGCCTCCCGGACCGCTCCGAGGAACCACGCGTGAGCTGAGGATGCTTCGGCGTCACGGTGGGAGATGAGGTGGACGCCGGTGTGCGGCGATGCGAACGGAAGCTCGAGCAGCTTGGTTCCCTCGAGCCCGGGGATGAGCCTCGAGAAGGCATCCACCGGAACGATCGCGAAGAAGCCGCACTGCGCAACGATGCGTGGCAGCGACGTAAACCGGTTCACCTCGACGTGAGGCACATCCGACAGGACTCCCGCGCCGAGAGTCGTGACCGCTTCGGTGATGATGCGGTGCCCGGCCGAGGTTCCCACGCGCACCTCGGGAGGGCCCGCAGGGTGTCCAGGCTCACGATGCCGTCCTGCGCCTCCAAGTCCTCAGGCACAAGGCAGCCGTACCTGTCATGGAAGAGCACCTCCTGCGCCACGGGTCCGTGCACAGGGAGCTGCCGATCGCTGCATCCACATGTCGGGAGAGCACATCCTGCGCCACGGTCTCGATGTCGAGTGGGACCGTCTCCACCTGAATCCCCGAGCCTGCGCTTCCGGTCGCCTGAAGGATACGGGGAGGAGGCCCGCTTCACCGAGGTCGGTGAGTGCCAGCCGGAAGCGTCTCGTCGAGGTCGCGGGATCGAAGCGCGTCCGATCCTCCGTACTGGCGGCGACCTGCGACAGCGGTCCGTTGACCTCGGCGTAGATGCTGGCTGCCAGTCGGGTGGGAGCGACTCCCGTGCGAGTGCGCACAAACAGAGGGTCTTCGAAGTGGTGGCGAAGTCGCCTCAGCGCGTGGCTGACAGCGGGCTGAGACAGATGCAGAATCTTCGCAGCGCGGGTGATGCTCCGGGCTCGGTAGACGACCACAAAGGTTCTCATCAGGTTGAGATCAATGGTGAGGTCCATCGTTAGATATTAGTCCCATGCATGTTGAAGATGCCGAATATCTATTGGACACACATCATCCGGGACCATAGCGTCTGTGACAGAGGTCACAAACAACGATGGGGAGGCTTGGTGGCATGGCACAGACGATGAGAGTCGCCGACGCGGTGGGCCGCGTTCTGGGCGACCTGGGACTGCTGCAGATCTTCGGTGTGGTCGGCAGCGGAAACTTTCGGGTCACGAACGCATTGCTTCGAGAGGGAGCAGAGTTCACGGCAGCCCGACACGAGATGGGCGCGGCGACGATGGCCGACGCATATGCGCGCGTCACAGGTGATGTGTCGGCGGTCTCGCTGCACCAGGGCTGCGGCCTCACCAATGCGCTGACAGGTGTTGCCGAGGCTGCGAAATGCCACACCCCGGTTCTGGTCCTCGCCGCCGACACCGCCCAGGGCGACGTCACATCGAACTTCTACGTCGACCAGGATGCGCTTGTCGCCTCAGTGGGAGCGACGCCCATGCGCATTCATTCCGCAGAGTCAGCCGTGACCGACGCGGCCCGGGCCTACCACGTCGCGCAGGTCGAGCGGCGAACAGTCGTGCTCTCGATGCCCATCGACATACAGGAGGAGCAGACTCAGTACCCTGCGGCGCGTCCCACGACGGCGCTGAGCTTACCGCAGCCTGCCGTGTCGCACGCGGAAGTGCAGACCCTTGTGGACCTGCTCGACGCAGCCGAGCGGCCCGTCATCGTCGGCGGACGCGGTGCGCGTGCGGCGAAGCACGACATCCGAGAGCTGGCGGAGACGGCCGGTGCCCTGCTGATCGCGTCCGGAGGCGGCCGCGGAGTCTTCGAAGGAGATGAATGGGCTCTGGACATCATGGGCGGGTTCGCCACGGAGGGGCCGCCGCCCTGGTCCGTGAGAGCGACCTCATCGTCGCCTTCGGCGCTTCGCTCAACACATGGACGACCCGCGGGGATCGCTGACCGACGGGACGCAGCTGGTGCAGATCGACGACCGTGCCGAGGCGATCGGTATGCACAGGGGCGTTGACCTGGGAATCGTCGGCGATGCGGCTGCGGTCTCACGAGCAGCACGCGATGCCTTGGCGGCCATGGGGCCAGCACGCAGAGGATATCGCTCACCTGAAGTCGCTGAGCGTGTCAGATCCTCGCGCTACTGGAAGGACCAGCCCGTTGAGCGCGTCGAGGAGCCCGGGTATGTCGACCCTGCCCAGCTGACCAACGAGCTCGACGCACTCGTGCCGATGGAGCGAACGGTGGTCGTCGATGGAGGCAACGTCAACTGCTATCCCGGCGCGCACCTGAGAGTGCCTGACGATGCCGGCTTCGTTCTCCCACTGTCTTTCCAGGCGATCGGCATGGGGCTTGCGAGCGCTGTGGGAGCTGCGATCGCCCGACGCGATCGGATGACAGTGCTCGGCGTCGGCGACGGTTCGCTGCTGATGGCGGCGGCGGAGCTCGAGACGGCCGCGCGGCTGGGCCTGGGCATGCTCATCGTCGTCTATAACGACGCAGCCTACGGTGCCGAGATTCACCTGTTTCCCGACTCGACGGCGGAGGAGCAGGAGATCGTGCGCTTCCCCGACACAGACATCGCCAGCGTCGCTCGCGGCTACGGCTGCGATGCTGTGACGGTGCGCTCGATGGATGACATCGAGCCGGTGCGAGCATGGCTTGAGTCGCCGCGCGAGCGGCCCTGGTGGTCGACGCGAAGATCACTGGCCGACCCTCATGGCTCATGGCCGCTTACCACAGTCCCGATCACAAGTAAAAGGGCAACGGAGCCCTCCAGCTACGCAGAGACAAAGGAGTTTCCGCATGAACAGCACACCAGCAGTCCCAGAACTCACGCCGACCTCATCGCGACGCCGTCGCGTCCCCGTGGCAGTGGGCGCCTTGGCCGCTCTCGTCCTCGCTGTCGGGTGCGCAGAAGGAGACGGACTCGGAAACGGCGGTGAAGGAGCAGACGCCAACGGGGGCGGGGCTGAGAGTGAGAGCGATGCGATCCAGATCGCCTATCTCGCGACCGGCTCGTCCCTCCTCTTTTCCTCATGGCTGAGAAGTATGCCGAGGAAGTCGGCGTCGACGTCGAGATGGTCGAGGTCAGCAGCGGCAACGACGCCATCACGGGTGTCGCAACAGGCCAGTACGAGACCGGCTTTGCAGGCATCGGCTCTGCCTCGTACAACGCCTTCGCAGATGATCTCCCGGTTCGCTACGTGGCACCTATGCACTCAGGCTACGTGGAGGACTATTTCATCCTTTCGTCGGAGGTCGCAGACTCTTCGGAGGAGGCCGAGTCGGTTGCAGAGGACATGTCGGACTACGCGGGTGAGACGTTCGCTGTGAACGGGCCCGGTGTGGTGACCGAAGCGGTCCTGGGCTTTGCCCTGGAGCGGATGGGACTGTCCATAGAAGAGGTCAATCTCGAATACATCCCGTTCCCGGACCAGGTTCCCGCCCTGGCCAACGGGGAATCGTCGGCGGCGTCCTGTCGGAGCCGTTCCCGACCCAAGCCGAGAGCAACGACTCCGGCTACCGGCCCTGGGAGACTCCTGACGAGCCGCCGATTCCCTTCACCGGGATTCTCTTCAACACCGACTGGGCGGAGGAGAACGAGGAAGCTGCCACAGACTTCATGCGGGCATACGCAATGGCCGCTGAGGAGCTGGAGACGGGCGGCTGGGACACTCCGGAGATGCTCGACCTGGTGGAGCAGTACACCGGTGCCGACCCTGATCTCATCGCCGCGTCGCGCCAGCACCACATCGATGAGGATCTGGAAGTCGACCTCGACCTCGTGCTCGAGCTGCAGGAGTTCTACATGGAGCAGGGATCGCTGAACTACGACGAGATCATCCCGGAGGAAGAGATCTGGGACTTCACCTGGCGTGATGCCGCGCTCGAGAACTGACGGAAGGGCTGAATCAGATGAGCGACCCGAAAGTAAGACTCAGAGACGTGACGAAGCGGTTTTCGAGTGCGGAGGAGGTGACTGCCCTCGAGGACGTGTCGCTGGACATCGGCGAGTCGGAGTTCGTCGCAGTCGTCGGACCGTCAGGGTGCGGCAAGTCGACGCTGCTGAGGCTCGTCGCGGGCCTCCATCATCCGACGTCCGGAACGGTGGAGATTCGACAGTCGAAGCCGGGCCGCCCGAAGACGGCCATGGTGTTCCAGGAGCACGCGCTGTTCCCGTGGCTGTCGGTGCGGGACAATGTGGCCTTCGGGCCGCGCAACCGTGACGTGCCGAAGAAGGAGGCGGCAGAGATCGCTCAGACGCAGCTGGCGAGAATGGGGCTCGCCCGTTTCGGCGACTTCTACCCGCACCAGCTCTCGGGCGGCATGAAGCAGCGCGTGGGCATCGCTCGCGCACTTGCGCAGGATGCCGAGATCCTGCTGATGGATGAGCCCTCGGGGCGCTCGACGCGCAGACGCGCACACTTCTGCAGGAGCAGATACTGGAACTGCGGCAGGAGTCCCGGCCTACGGTGATGTACATCACCCATGCCATCGATGAGGCCGTGTTCCTGTCCGACCGGGTGATGCTGATGTCTGCGCGCCCAGGCCGGATCAGCGAAGTCATCGACCTCGACTTCCCTCTCGATCGCGGGCCCGAGCTTCGCGGCACACAGGAGTTTGCGAAGCTGTCCCAGGACATCTGGAATCACCTGCGCGACGAGGTGCAGGCAGCGATGGCTGGCGGGGACCAATGAGCGTGATCGGACGCTTTCTCCGCGAGCGGTGGGCACTCGTCGTAGGCCCACTGGCTCTGCTGACAGCCTGGGAGCTCCTGTCCCGCGCTGGAGTGATCCCGGTGACGTTCTTCCGCCGCCGACGCAGATCGCTGCGGGTGCGTCGATCATCGTCGACATGGAAAGCGGCCTGGGCGGCGATCTTCTGATGACGGTCTTCCGTCTCATCGTGACGATCGTGCTGGCTGTGCTGATCGGCGTCAGTCTCGGCATCGCGATCACGGCTTCACAGTGGACGGAGCGCGGAATCAGCACCGTGCTCGCCTTCGTCTATCCGATTCCGGGTGTGCTGTTCTTCCCGTTTCTCACATTCATTCTGGGCCGTACCGAGACAGCGGTCCTGCTGACCGCGCTCGTGACACCGCTCATCGTGATGATGCTGTACACCGTCGCAGGGTGCACAGCATCAGCAGGACGCTGATCGAAGTGGCCGACAACTACGACTGCCGCGGAGCGAAGCGCTTCTTCTGGGTCTTCGTTCCGGGTGCGCTGCCGTCGATCGTCACGGGCATCCGCATCTCACTGGGCTTCGGGCTCATCGCCGTGATTGCGATCGAGATGATCGGTGCGTCGTCGGGGCTGGGCAACTTCCTGTGGGAGAACTGGCAGATTCTGCGCGTCACCGATATGTACGTCGCCCTGGCCTGCATCGCTGTGCTCGGCCTGCTGGCGACGGTCGGGTTCGATGAGATCGCCAACAAGATCCTGCCGTGGCGGGCCGAGGAGAGGAGCGCATCATGAGTCCCACAGTTCTGCGAGGGCTGCATACGTGGACGACTCCTGTTGCCATTGTCCTGCTCTGGGAGGTCCTGACCAGGCTGGGCGTACTCGACCAGCGCTTCTTCGTCCCGCTGAGTGAGGTCGTCATGACGATCATCGCGCAGCTGACCGACGGACGCTTGGGCGGAGACATCGCCATTACGATCCAGCGTCTGCTGATCTCGTTTGCGATTGCTGCGGTGCTGGGCGTTGCGATCGGCATCGCGTCGGGCGTGTGGCGCACCTTCGAGCTGCTCATCCGACCTGTCACCGACACGCTCTACCCGCTGCCGAAGATTGCCCTGCTGCCGCTCTTCATCATCATCGTCGGCCGCGGCGAGATCGCGTACATCATGACTGCGTTCGCCACCGCGTTCTTCCAGATCATCATCAGTACGCGCAGCAGTGTGCGGAGCATCGACAGCGAGATCATCGAAGCAGGACGCAACTTCGGAGCGACCGGCTGGAAGTACGTCACGAAGCTCCTGTTCCCAGCCATATCGGGACCGCTGTTCAACGGACTGCGGCTCGGAATGGCGACGTGCCTGATCACCCTGATCGCTGCGGAGTTCGTAGGCGCCGAGACGGGCATCGGGGCGATGATTCGCCGGGCCTACCAGCAGTTCGCGGTCGATGAGATGTACGCCGGTCTTGTGCTGACGGGCCTGCTCGGGCTGCTGATCAATCTGCTCTTCCGGGTGCTCGAGCCTGTTCTGCTCCCATGGCAGCGCGGCGCTTCCGGGACGGGCGACCAGTCGCTGCGGGCGCTTAGCTGCACCAGCTGAGCATCTTCGGATGCACAGCATCAGATCGGCCCCAAGCGAGGACATCCTCGCTTGGGGGCCGAATCATGCTGATGGGGAAGCGTTCCCGAGTCCGCAGGACACGGGGACGACGGTCAGCCCTTCAGGACGCCCAGTGCATGAGGCTCCTGGAACTCGCGGAGGCCGATGGTTCCCATCTCACGCCCGATGCCGGACTGCTTGATGCCGCCGAACGGGGCACGCTGATCGAGCAGGGCTTACCCGTGCGTATTGTGGAAGACGTAGCCGGACTGCAGCCGGGTCCCCACGGAGTGGGCGGTCGCCTCGTCGGCCGTCCATACCGAATTGCAGAGTCCGTACTCGGTGTCGTTGATCATGCGGATGCCGTCCTCGACATCCTCGAAGGTGATGATGGGGATAGTCGGACCGAACTGCTCCTCGGTGACGACGCGCAGGTTCGGATCGGGGTCCAGAACGAGGGAAGGACGCATGAAGTTCCCGTCCGCCCATTCGCCGCCGGGCAGCTCCCGAACTCCCGGACGTCAGCGCCGGAGTCCTTGGCCTCCTTCACCAGGGTCTGGACGAACTCCAGCTGGGCCTTCTGGTGGAACGGGCCCATCGTGGTGGAAGAGTCTGATGCGGGTCCGAGCTGCACCTGCTCGAGCCGTTTGGTGAGCTCCGCGACGAGCTCCTCCTTCTTGGAGGAGTGGACGTAGATTCGTTTGGCGTTCATGCACACCTGGCCGGTCGTGCCGAAGATGCCCATGAAGAGCAGGTCCATGTTCTGCTCGTTGAACTGTGCGTCCTCGAGGATCAGCACTCCATCGTTGCCGCCGAGCTCCAGGGTCACATTCGTGAGGGTCTGCGCGGCCATGGTCATGATGCGCTTCCCGCCATTGACCGAACCGGTGAAGCAGACCTTGGCGACGTCTTCGTGGGACACCAAGGCCTCACCAATCTCCGCATCTTCGCCGGTGACGACGTTGAGAACACCCGGTGGAAGCTGCTCAGCGATGCGCTGCACCGCCCGCGTGGTCGCCAACGGGCAGGACGGCGGCGGCTTGACCACAACGGTGTTTCCCGCCATCAGAGCGTATGGCAGTGACGCGCCGAGAATGGCAGCTTACCAGTTGAAGGGCACGATGATGGTCACGACTCCCATGGGCTTGTGAGAGACGTGCACCTCGGTGGGCGGTCCCGGCAGGACCTCGACCGCATCGACCTCCTCGGCCAATCCGCAGGCGAGCTCGAAGCGCTTCGCGAGTCCCATGAGGTCGAATGTTGACTCGCCGACGACCTTCCCATTCTCGCGGGACAGGATCCCGGCTTCCTGCTCTGAGTTCTCCATAATGGCGCCAGCAGCCTGCGTCAGCTGCTGAGCGCGCTCCGCACCGGTCAGAGCGGCCCAGGCAGGAAGGCTTTCTTGGCAGCGCCTACGGCTTCCAGCGCCTGGTCACGGCTGGCCGCGGCCGCCTCACCCACCACCTGGGATGGGTTGGCAGGGTTTGTGATGCGCAGCGTCTGATCGGTGTGGTGCTCTCGGCCTCCGTAGAACAGCGGTGTCCTCGTCGGCGTCTGCTGATCCGTGTGCTGCAACGGCGTGGTGGTGTCCGTCATGATCTCTCCCAGTGAATGCGTGCGGTTTGTGGGCGTGCCGTGAAGTCTCTCGAACGTCAGAGAGTTGCTCTGAGCAGCCGATGACCTCGCTCCTCGAGCATAATGCTCAAATGTGAGCTAGGTCACTGTGGCAAAGTGAAGCAACACTTTGTGGGTGTGTCAAGGGTTTGTGCGGGGCCATGCAGGGATCCGGGCTGTGGGCGCTGTTGCGTGCCGCTCCGCTCCCGTGCCCCTAAGCCTTACGGCTGTCCGGGGGCTGGCCGCTCGCGGGCCGTGCGAACGGCCGAAGCAAGCCGCAGCTGCCGGTCACGGCCCTGACGCGACCACTTATCGCAAGATTGAGCAAACAGCTCTTTACAGCCCTGGGGGCGAGCCTATAGTTCCAGGTGACATAGATCACATTTCGTCAAAGTAGCCGAAATGACGCAAGTTCACTGGAGGATCAGATGCCTAAAACGATCACGCGGCCGGAGGCCAGTGTCGCCGAGTTGGAGGACCTTTCGTACGAACTGCGCGAAAAGCTCCTTCTTCTATGTGGTGAATACGACGGCGCCGTGCACATAGGTGGGGATCTCTCCTCCGCCGATATCTTCACCCTGCTTTTCGAATACGGAATGCATGTTGATCCCGATGATCTCTGGAATCCGGAGCGGGATCGCTTTGTGCTCAGCAAGGGTCACGCTGCGGTGTGCATGTACATCGCAATGGCCATGCGCGGATTCTTCGAGTATGACGACATCGTCCGCACCTATGGACGTCTTGACTCGGCCTACGGGATGCACCCGTGCAAGGTGCAGCTGCCGGGCGTTGAGGTCTCGACCGGTTCGCTCGGCCACGGTCTGCCGCTCGCCACCGGCATGGCGCTGCATGCGCGGCGCAACGGCATGGACCACCGAGTCTTCACCCTGATGGGGGACGGAGAGACCGGCGAGGGGTCAGTGTGGGAGTCCGCCCTGGCGGCGCACAGCAACGACCTGGGCAATCTCGTCGCCTTCATCGATCGGAACCGCCAGCTCATGACCAGCTTCTCCGAGGAGCGCGTCCGATTGGAGCCCTATCCCGACAAATGGCGAGCATTCGGTTGGAACGTGATCGAAGTGGATGGCCACAATATGGCCGAACTGGTGACGGCATTCGACTCACTGCCGGATCCCAAGTCATCGGTGCCGACCGTTGTTATTTGTGACACCATCAAAGGAAAAGGCGTTGATTTTATGGAAAGAAATCTGGGGTGGCATGCGGGATCACTCAACGAGAAAGATTTGCAGCGCGCATTGTCCTCACTGGCTGAAGGTCGAAAGGCGGCTCGATCATGAGTGTCACCACACAGCAGGAAGCATCATTCACATTCGGCGAGATGCTGTCCTCTCGCACCGTGATCGGTCAGACCCTGAAAGAGATCGGCGACGCGAACGACAACCTGTGGGTCCTGACGCCGGACATCGGGGCCACCCTCAAAGAGTTCCGTGACGCACACCCTGACCGTTTTGTGGATGTCGGACTGTCAGAGCAGGCGTGCGTCGGCATCGCAGCAGGCCTCGCCAACGAGAGCAACATCCCCGTGGTCTCCGGCATGCTGCCCTTTCTGAGCATGCGGGCCCTCGAGCAGGTGCGCTCAGACATCTGCTACCCCAATCTTCCCGTCAAAATCGTGGGCACCCACGGCGGACTCGTCGGCAACGGGGATCCACCCACTACGCCGTCGAAGACCTTGGACTCATGACGAGCCTCGTCAACATGACCGTCACCTCGATCGGCGACCCTCTGATGGTCGGCGAGGTTCTGCGACAGTCGATGTCCATGTCGGGGCCCTCTACATTCGTCTTGCCGTCGGCAAGAAGGACAAGGTCATCTACGAGCCCGGGTCCGTCGACATCGAGATCGGGAAGGGCATCACGGCTCGTGAGGGTGAGGATCTGACCATCTTCGCCCACGGGGAGACCGTCGCGCAGGCTCTCGAAGCTGCCGACGTGCTCGCCGCAGACCACGGCATCAGCGCCCGTGTGGTGGACATGTTCACCCTCAAGCCTGTCGATGAGGATCTGATCGTCCGCTGCGCGGAGGAGACGGGCCGCTTCGTCGTCGTGGAGGATCACCTCGCCTACGGCGGGCTGGCCTCCCAGATCTCGGAGGTCCTTGCCGACCGGCAGATCCGCCTGGACGGCTTCCGGCGATTGGGCATCCCCAGGTCTTCGCAGGATTCGGCGAAGCCGACGAGCTGCGGGACAAGCACGGATACGGGCTCAGGGCCACCGTTGAGGCTGCTGCTGCGATCGTGGGAGAGAAGGAATGAGCGGCGTGAACTCCATGACGAGCACCGACCCCGCTTCACCTGAGACCAGTGCGTCCGGCGGAGTGCCGACCGTGGCGGTCACCAAGATCGGCAGCCTGACGGCACTCCACCCGGAGGACCGCGGTGAGATCGGGGTCGTCGAGCTGCCCGCAGACGCCCTAGGCCCTGAGGACGTCCGCATCGATGTGGCATACGCGGCGATCTGCGGCTCCGACCCGCACCTTGCCGAGGGCTTCTTCGGCACCGACGTGCCCATCGGCCTGGGGCATGAGATCTCCGGCGTGGTCGCAGAGGTCGGCCCCACGTCAGCCGTTCCGACATAGACGTCGGAGACCGCGTCTCAGGAAACTTCGTCCGCTTCTGCGGGGCATGCTCCCCCTGCCGAGACGGACGCCAGCAGTTCTGCGAGCGGCTCTTCGACTCCAACCGGCCCGGCATGGCCCGGTCCATCGTCTGGCACGAGTCTCAGGTCCATCGTCTGCCGGAGAGCGTCTCACTCCTCAAAGGCTGCCTGCTGGAGCCCACCTCCGTCGCTGTGCGCATCGCCGACAAGACCCGAGTTCGCGCGGGAGACCGCGTCGCCATCTGCGGGGCGGACCCATCGGCCAGCTGACGCTGCAGGTGATGGAGCGCTTCGGGGCGACGTCGCTGACCATGATCGAGCCGATCGCGGAGCGCCGCCTGCTCGCCCAAGAGTTCGGGGCGCGGCATGTCGTCGACCCGACCACGGAGTCTCTGGCTGAACGAGCCCATGAGATCACCGACGGAGAGGGCTTCGACATCGTCGTCGACGCCTCCGGGTCTCGGCACGCGGCGGCGGGACTGCTGGACATCGCAGTGCCCGGCGGGACCATCGTCTACGGCGCCATGTACCCGGAGGACTACGACCTGCCGCTGAACCTCTCGACCTATCTCTATCGGAAGGAGCTGACGCTCACGGGCGTATTTGTGAGCCCCTATACGTTTCCCCGTGCGCTGCGGCTTCTCGATGAGCTGGATCTCGAACCCTTCCTGCAGTCGGTCTTCGATCTGGAGGACGCGGCTGCTGCCTTCGAAACACACCTCAGCGGACTCCACCCCAAGGTCGTCATCCGCTGCAGCCGAGCGGCGGACGAAGCATGAGCGCCGTGATGGTCCAGGAGGACCAGGACAGCTTACTTGCCCTGCGAGCTCACGACATTCACAAGCACTTCGACGGCGTGGCGGCCCTCAGCGGCGCCAGGCTCGATGTCCGAGAGGGTGAGATCCATGCCCTTCTGGGAGAGAACGGGGCTGGAAAATCCACGCTCATCAAAGTTCTGACGGGAGTCCACCAGCCGGATCAGGGTTCTCTGGAGCGCGACGCAGAGCCCCTGGAGATCCGCACAGTTCGCGACGCGCAGCGTGCAGGCGTGGTGGCTCTCTACCAGGAGACCTCCATCATTCCCACGATCAGCGTGGCGGAGAACATTCTGCTCGGCGAGCGCACCCCAGCTCAGGAGGGATTGTGAGCTGGCGCGCCATGCATCGCCAAGCCCGCCACTACCTGGATCGCCTGAACCAGGGGAATATTCCGCTCCGTCGGCTGGCCGGGAGCCTCTCTCCCGTTCAGCAGACCATGGTCTCGGTGGCACGCGCCCTGGCCTCCAATGCGCGGGTGCTCATTCTTGACGAGCCGACTGCGGCGCTGACCGACACGGAGATCCAGGACCTCTTCGCAGTGCTGCGCGGACTCCGCGACGAAGGGGTCGGGATCGTCTACGTCTCGCACCGCCTCGAAGAGGTGTTCCAGCTGTGCGATCGGGTCACGATCATGCGCAACGGCCAAACCATCATGACCAAAGACGTCGAAGACGTCACCATCGACGAAGTCATCAGCACGATGGTGGGGGATCCCCGACAGCATGTTCCCGATCGAGGCACCGCGACGGACAGAGTGGTTCTCAGCGTTGAGGCGCTGTCCGGGAACAAGGTCCGGGACCTGAGCTTCTCCGCGCATGCAGGCGAAGTGGTGGGCATCGGGGCCTCGCTTACTCCGGGCGCAGCGAAGTGATGCGACTCCTGGCCGGAGACCAGAAGCGAACGGCCGGCACGATCACCGTCGATGGGTCCACACTCGCCGGGGCGGCGGCGTCGACCGCTCGCTGCGCGCTTAAGCATCGCTCTGGTTCCCGAGGAGCGACGCTCCCAGGGGGTCTCGCTGGGCGACACGATCGAGAACAACGTCGCGATGGCGAACCTCTCCAAGGTCAGCGCAGGGGCTGGGTCTCGGCCAAAGCCATCACTGAGCTGGCACGCAAGAGCATCGCCGACCTGCGGATCAAGGCGCGCGGCCCCGGCAGGAGGTCGGTCTGCTCTCCGGAGGGAATCAGCAGAAGGTCGTGCTGGCCAAGATGCTCGCCCGCAGTCCGAAGGTTCTGCTGCTCGACGAGCCGACGCGCGGCATCGACGTCGGCACCAAGGCCGAGATCTATCGGCTCATCCGGGCCCTCGCAGCGAACGGCACGACGATCATCACTGTCAGCTCCGAGCTGCCCGAACTCATCGGCCTGTCCGATCGGATCCTCATCATGCATGAGGGACGTGTATCCGGGGAAGTGTCTGCCACGGGTGCCGACGAAGAAATGCTTCTCTCCTACTGCTACGGAAGGGACGCCTGAGATGACTCAGACGGAAACCGCACCCAAGAAAGTCGACATCGAGCACAAGACTCCTGTGACCCAGATGCTGTGGCAGGAGGGACCGTAATCGCCTTCCTCGGTCTGATCGTCGTCTTCGGCACCCTGAACCCCGGTGCATTCCTGAGCGTCGGAAACCTCACGAATGTGCTCGCCCAGGTGGCCATTCTGACGATCATTGCTGCGGCGCAGACCGTGGTCATGGTCACTGGGTACATCGACCTTTCAGTGGGGACCACCGCGACGCTGGCAGGCGCGACCTCCTCAGCGCTGATGATCGGCGGCACACCCATACCGGCAGCCATCGTCGCCTACTACTCATCGTGGGCGCGCTGGTGGGAATCGTCAACGGGATCCTCGTCGCCTACCTGAAGATCTCCGCGATTGTCGCCACGTTGGCGACGATGACGACCGTCGGAGGGCTCGCCTTCATCGTGACGGACGGTACGACCCTCTACGGGATGCCCGACTCGTTCCACGTCATCGGACAGGCACGAGTCATGGGTCTTCCGATGCCGGTGCTCTTCGCGGCTGCCGTGGCGCTCATCATCTGGGTCGTACTGCGATTCACCACGATCGGCCGCCAGTGGTACGCCGTCGGAGGCAATGGTGAGGTGGCGCGCCTCTCCGGCGTGAACGTGCGCCTGAACACGCTGCTTGCCTTCTCCGTGTCAGGTCTCGTCTCTGCCATAGGCGGCATCATCCTCGTCAGTAAGCTGTCCAGCGCGAGCGCCACCAGCGCCAACGATTACATGATGTTCGCCATCGCAGCGGCGTTCCTCGGCATGACCGTCCTGAAATCAGGCCAAGCGAACATCGGCGGCACTCTCGTGGGCGTAGGAATCATCGGAGTGCTTCAGAACGGGCTGAACATCGAAGGCGTCAACACCTACGCGCAGCAGGTCCTCACTGGAGTGATCATCGTCGGCGCCGTCCTGATGTCGTCCTTCAAATCACGAAACCGCTAGACCGCACACCGCACGAAGAACCTATAAGCAGCAGTTCCAAGGCCACAGCGTCGTGGCACCAATCTAAGGAGAAAAAAATGCGTGCTGATTTCAAAGCCATTGTCGGTTTCACCGCTGTGGGGATGCTGGCGCTGAGCGGATGCTCAGCCGGGGCCGATGCCGAAGGCAGCGCCGACGGCGGAGGCGAGGGCGAGGAGCTCAAGGTCGCTGCCTTCACCGCCGGCTATGGAACGCCGGCAGGCAAGCTCACCCTCGACCACTTCGTCGACGAGGGCGAGGAGCGGGGCTGGGACGTCACTCTACACCAGCGACTTCGACTACGACAAGATCAACTCCGACATCCAGTCCGCCATCACCCAGGGGCGGATGTGATTCTCGCCGGGTTCCCGACCCCGACAGATCGCCCCGCTGGTCACAGCAGCTGAGCAGGCAGACATCCCGATCTTCTCCATCGACGGGGAGTGGAGCCCAACGAAGACTTCGTGGTGGACGTGACCTTCGACCAGACCCAGCTCGCGGAGCTCACAGTGGGTGCCCTCGAAGAGGCGATGGGCGGCCTGGAGGGCAAGGACGTCATGGTCATCGGCCACGACCCGCATGTCGGCATCATGACTCGGAGCAACATCGCGGTGGACATGCTCGAAGAGGCCGGTGCGGACATCGCAGGGGGACAGATGAGACAGGTTCTGAACCCGGGGACCTCGCAGGAGGAGGCGCTGAAGGTCGTCACGGACCACCTTCAGGCGAACCCGGACGGACTTGATGGGGTGTGGGTCGGCTGGGACCACGCTGCCCTCGGTGCCGCTCAGGCGATCGATGAGGCAGGACGGGACGACATCTACGTGACCGGCATCGACGCACTCGGCGTGGCGGTCGAGGAGATCAGGGACGAGGGGCCGTTCTACGCATCGGTTCAGCAGGACTGGTTCAGCGTCGTCGACCTCGTGCTCGCAGACATTGAGGAGTATCACGAGGACGGCTCCTGCCTGAGGAGAGCTTCGTCGAGGTCGAAGGTGAGCTGATCGATCGAAGCAATGCGGATGACTTCACGCCGAGCATGTGACGTCGTGCGACGCGCCGCATAACCCAGCACGAAGCCTGGGGGCATTCGCTCTCAGGCCAGACGGCGGGAGACGAACAGCTGCCGCGCCTGCGTGAGCCTGACCCGGTGAGGACGGGTGGGGGCGATTAAGCCCCATCCGTCCTCACCGGGCCTCACCTCGGGCCCCGCTCTGCTGCGGCGGCTGGCATCGGAGTTCCGCTCATTTCTAAGGAGAATCTATGGGCACTTTGCAGAACAAAGTTCTGATGATCACGGGGAGCCAGCGGCATCGGTCGCGCGACCGCCCTGCGCTGCGCTGAGAAGGGCGCTGAGGTGGTCGTCGCCGACCTGAACCGTGAAGGAGCAGAGGCGGTTGCCGATGAGATTGAGGCCGCAGGGGGCAAGGCCCACGCGGTCGCCGTGGATGTCTCAGACTTCAGCGCCGTCGAGAAGGCGGTGCAGTCTGCTGTGGATGCCTGCGGGCGTCTTGACGGGATCTTCAACAACGCGGGCATCGCTTACGGCAAGCCTCTGCTCTCCCACGAGCCTGAACGCGACTATCACCCGATGATCCGGATCGATCAGGACGGCGTCTACTACGGCATCCTGGCTGCCGCGCGCCAATTCGTGAAGCAGGGGGCGGGGAGTGATCGTCAATACGTCCTCGATCTACGGCGAACAGGCTGCTGAGCTGTCCTTCACGTACAGCGCCGCGAAGGCCGCCGTCATCTCGTTCACCCGGTCAGCGGCCTACGAACTCGCCCAGCATGGGACTCGGGTCCTCGCCATCACGCCAGGGCGGGCCAATACCGCCATCATTCAGCAGTTCCCGCAGCACCTTAAGGAACTGTTCGCATCAGAGCAGCTGCGGAACAGAATGACCGAACCGGAGGAGATCGCCAATGTGGTGGCCTTCCTCTTCTCAGAGGAGTCGAACGCGATGAATGGAACCGTGGTGAACGTCGATGACGGCTACTCGGTGTTCAAGCACCGCTTCGATCTCCCGGAGTTCTGAGATGTCCGCGATGGCAGCGACAGAGACGTCGGACCGGACGGCGCTGGCAGCGGACCTGGCGTGCCAGAGCGCAGCATTCACCACTGACCCGTTCAGCAGCACCTTCGCCCGTTCGCTTCTGATCATGAGGGACGCGGGGTATCGGCGCGTGGTGCTGCCCCCGATAGCTCCCAACGCCCGAGGTGTGGAGCAGCTCGGTGAGCGCATCCGCAACTCGGGCCTGGCCCCATCACCATGGCAGCACAGTCCCCGGAGGCGAACGTCGCCTCCGATGATCCGTACGTGCGCTCGCGAGGCTTTCAGCAGCTGCGACAGTTCATTGAGCTCACCGCAAAGATGGGAGGGGACCAGCTCAACGGGATTCCCTACGGGGTCCACGGCGACACCGGCTCCCGCCCCTCCGAAGGGCGACTGGCTGACACGGCCCAGCTTGTCGGCGATGTGGCGGAGGAGGCTTACCGGTCGGGGATCACGATGACGTTCGAAGTGGTCAACCGCTACGAAACGTCAATGATCAACACTGCGGCGGAAGCCGTGCGGTTTGTGGAGATGTCGGGTTCGGGAACCTCAAGATTCATTTGATACGTTCCATATGTCGATCGAAGAAATCGACATCAGGCGTGCCATAGAGACAGCACTTCCGCATGTGGGGTATATGGAGTTCGGGCAGTCCTCCCGCGGTTTGCTTTCTGAAGGAAATCTGAACTTGAGTGAGCTGCTGGCAGATGTTCGAGCGATGGGCTATGAGGGACGCTGGGGCACAGAGGGATTCAGTCGGCCTCTCATGGAGGAACCGGTGGCCGATGCCCTCAAGATCTGGTCCGCGACCTTCGCCACGGGTGAGGAATTCGTCCGTGACGCAGCGAATCTCTTCGCCTGAGAATCTGCACTCCCATGCGGAGAGGCGCCCAATCCGACCCGATATACTGGCGAGTATGCCCCAGAACGCACTGACCTGCTTGCATATCCGCGGCCCTCTGTCGCTGTCGACGTCGTTCTGCTAACTGTGGCTGATGGAGAATTGAAAGTCGTTCTGCGTCAGCGTAAGAACGATAGTGAATCGGATAGTTGGATGCTGCCGGGGACTATGCTGCGTCATCGTGAGCGGCTCGGCGACGCCGTGCTTCGGTGCTTGGAGACTCGTATGCACATTCAGGGCCGATCTCCTCGGCAGCTGCACGTCTTCGACGACCCGAACCGTGACGAGCGGGGCTGGGTGCTCACGGTGACCCATTTGGACGTGCTCCCGCTCGCCGAGCTCGAGCTGGGGCTGCGACATGGGCACGCGAAGCTGTCGCCTGTGACGGGCATTCCGGGTCTGCCGTTCGGTCACGATGCCATCATCGCGTGGGCAGTGGATGTCGTGCGGGAGAAGTACAGCCAGGAGCCCGATCCGTGGGACCTCCTCGGGAGTCGCTTCACCGTGACTCAGCTGCGCGAGCTTCACGACGCGGTCCTTGGTCAGCCTCACAAGAAGGACACGTTCCGCCGGAGAATGGAGCCTCACTTGGATGCTCTGGAGCAGCGCGCCACACCGCCTGGGAGCAACGGCTTGGGGCGCCCGGCGCGGATCTACCGGAAACGCTCGGAGGGCGATCGGGTCGGGTCGATCATGGCGCAGGTGTGACCAGCGTGCCCCGCTGAGCGGCTGGAGCAGCCTACGAGGCTCGCTGCGGCTCCGCGGCCTGCAGGTCCTCCCGCGGTGAGCGGTTGGCCTCCACGTCGAGCCGCCGCATGGAGAGCAGCGCCGCAGTGGCGATGAGAATGATGAGGCCCACTCCCATATAGATCGTCTGAGGCGTCCAGCCCGCATCGGTCAGCACGCCGGTGACTGTCGGGGCGATGATGGCGCCGAGGCGGCCGACTCCCAGTCCCCATCCGACGCCTGTGGAGCGCAGCCTGGTGGGATACGACTGCGGGGTCAGCGTGTAGAGCCCGGCGATGCAGCCGTTCGCGAAGAAGCCGACGAGGATGCCGACCACCAGCACCAGCGCCATCCAGTTGGCGGTGAAGACGAAGACTGCCATCAGCGTGCTTACCAGGAGGGTGAACCAGGTGAGGGTCTGCCTCGTCGACCACCGAGCGGTGAAGAGTCCGAAGACCACGCAGCCGATCGCCCCGCCCAGGGTGAGCATCACGGTCACGAACATGGCCAAGGATTCGGTGAGTCCGCTGTCGTGCATGAGCGTCGGGGTCCACGAGTTCACGAAGTAGTAGCCGAACATCACCACAAAGAAGCTCACCCAGATCACGATGGTCACTCTCCGCTGCCCGGGAGCGAACAGGCCTGCTATCTCGTTTCCTCCGGACGTCTCAGGCTCCTGCGCCGAGAGGGAGGCAGGCTTGGCCTGCAGGTCCACCGGCTCGGTGTAGCCGAGTCGCCGAGCAATGGAGTCGAGCTTCCGCTGGGCTCTCGCGGCTGCCGCTGGTAGAGGTACTGCGGCGATTCGGGAAGGATGCTGAGCACGAGGGCCAGGGCGAGAATCGTCATCACGCCGCCGAACACGTAGACCGAGCGCCATCCGAAGGCATCGATGAGAGCCATCATGATGGTGCCTCCCACCGCGCCGCCGAGTCCGAAGCCTACTGCATAGATGCTGACCATCAGTCCGCGCCGCTTGCGGGAGGAGTACTCCGAGGCGATCACGTTGGTGCCGACAAGGATCCCTCCGACTCCCAGGCCCGTGACGAAGCGCCACAGGCTCAGCTCGGCCGGACTCTGAGCGGTGGCCGAGAGGAAGAGGCCCGCAGCATTGACGATGAGGGCGGCCACCGTCATATTGCGCCGTCCGATCCGGTCGGCGACCGGGCCCATCGTCACTGCGCCGATCGCCATGCCGATCAGTGCGGCGCTCATCAGCAGCCCCAGAGCTGTGCCGGAGAGTTCGAACTCGCCACGGATCGACGGTGCGGTGAAGGAGATCGCCAGGACGTCGTAGCCGTCCAGGGCGTTCAGGAACGCGACGACGCCGATGATGACGAACTGGTACATCCTCATCGGCGAGGATTCGATCTTTCGCGCAGGTCCATACGGCTCCCTAAGTGTGATACGCATCTCAGTGCTGAGACCTGGATCACGCTAAGCCGGGGGTGTGAGGGGTCAAGCGATGGTGGCCGCCTTGCGAAGAAGGGGGACAAATGTCCCGTTCCGCTTAGGTCGAGGCGCCTATGTCGCTCGCGCTGGAGTCCCCTAGACTCATGAGTGAGCAACATCACACTGTACGCAGAGAAATGGAGGCGGTCGTGTCGTCCTATACCCCAGAGGTGGAGGGGACCCACATCTTCGACGCCCGCAAGAGCTTACAGGCTCGGGCTCTCAACAAGATGCTGTTTTCGCTCAAGCACCCGGAGAACCGGGAAGAGTTCACCGCCGATGAGGCTGCCTACTGCGACAAGCACCGGCTCAATGAGGAGCAGAAGCGGGCAGTCCTCGAGAGGGACTGGAAGGGGATGACCGAAATCGGGGCGTCCATCTTCTACGTCATCAAGCTGGCCGCGATCGACAAGAAGTCGATGCAGGACCTCGGGGCGTCTTCACGGGCATGAGCACAGAGGAATTCACCGCAGAACTACGAGCAGGAGGGCGGAAGTTTGGCTGAGATCATCTGGGGACTGGCGACGTCGCATGTGCCGTCGATCGGCGCAGCCATGGACAACGAGAAGACAGAGGACGACCTCTGGAAGCCGCTCTTCGACGGGTACGCCCCGCCCGGGAATGGATGGCTGAGCACACTCCCGATGTGGCGATCGTCGTCTACAACGACCATGCGAATGCTCTGACATGTCCTTCATCCCCACATTCGCCATCGGAGCCGCTGAGGAGTACGACGTCGCGGATGAGGGGTACGGACCGCGCCAGGTGCCGCAGGTGGTCGGGGATGCTGAGCTCTCGGAGCACCTGCTGGTCAATCTGGTGGACGAGGGCTTCGATATGACCGTCTTCCACGAAATCGACGTGGACCACGGGCTGACCGTTCCGCTCTCCGTCTACACACCTGATCCGGGAGACTCGTGGCCCTGCCGGGTGGTGCCGATGCTCGTCAACGTGCTCCACTACCCACAGCCGACCGCGAAGCGCTGCCTCCAGCTGGGCGAAGCTCTGGGCAGGGCGATCCGCTCCTACCCCGAGGACATCAAAGTGGCGGTGTTCGGCACCGGGGCATGTCTCACCAGCTCTCCGGCGAGCGGGCCGGGCTCATCAACCAGGAGTTCGACCGGAACTTCCTGGACAAGATCGAGACTGACCCGCAGTCCCTGGCAGAGATCTCCCGCGCTGAGTACGTGGAGGAAGCAGGTGCCGAAGGCATTGAGATGATCATGTGGCTCATCATGCGAGGAGCACTGGGCGAGAACGTTCGCCGGGTCCATGACACCTACCACGTGCCTAAGATCCAACACTGCGGCCGCGATGGCGCTCTTCGCCACCGATGCTGCCGAGTAGGACGGTGCCGTCCGGGCGGCCGTCTGAGCTGAGGAGGCTCCTTCGATGAGCACATTCGTTCTGATATCCGGTGCGTGGCACGGAGGCTGGTGCTGGCAGCGTGTGGTCCCGAGGCTCCAGAAGTCGGGGCACGAGGTCCACACCCCACCCTGACCGGCCTTTCGGACCGGGCCCACCTGGTCGCACCGTCGGTGGGGCTCGACACCCACATCGACGATGTCGTGAACTACATCCAGGCCTATGACCTCACCGAGGTGGTCCTGGTGGGGCACAGCTATGCCGGACAGGTCATCACGGGAGTGGCAGACCAGCTGCCGGAGCGTCTCGCCCGTCGCGTCTATCTGGACGCCTTCATAGGAGACGGCCGCCCGGCCATCGAGCTGCTTCCGGAGCAGGTGGCGCACCACTACCGCGAGTCGGTGCAGGATTCCGGGTTCGGATGGCTGATTCCGCCGCGACCGTTGGAGAAGCTCGGCGTCACTGAGGAGCGGGACCTGAACTGGCTCACGCCGCGGCTCACGCCGCACCCGTGGAAGACCTACACGGATCCGCTCACGCTGCTCGGCAGTGCAGACCGAGTGCAGCTTACCTATGTGGAGTGCACCGACTGGATGCGAGTATTCCGGCCCTTCCGCGAACAGGCCGAGGAGGCAGGGTGGGAGGTCCGGGAGATCGCCACGGGCCACGAGGCTATGGTCACAGCCCCTGACGAGCTCGCGGAGGTCCTGCACGATCTTGCCGAACAGACACGCGCCTAGGAGCAGACGCCCATGGAATTTCTCGTACGATTCGAAACCGACCTCCCTGACTCGCTGAGCAGCGCTGAGAAGGCGGAGCTCAAGAGCGCAGAGCGAAGCCGCGCCGCAGAGCTGCGCGAAGCAGGAATCCTGAAGAGGCTCTGGCGGGTGCCCGGACGCAGAGCCGTCGTGGGGCTGTGGGAAGCCTCGGATGCGACTGCGCTCCACGAGGCGCTGTCCTCCCTGCCTCAGTTCCCGTGGATGGATGTCGACGTCGAGCCGTTGGCAGTCCACCCGCAGGAGAGGTGAGCGATGCCGATGCCGTCCGTCGGTGCGCCCTCGGCCGTACCGCAGCGGCTGGAAGGGACAGTGTCCATCGTCACCGGAGCTGCCGGAGGACTCGGCCGCAGCCTGGCGGCAAGGCTCGCCGCAGAGGGAAGCACGGTCGCCTGCCTCGATGTCACCGAGCCTGTACCGGACTCGGCCGACGATTCGCCGGGACAGAACGAGCATCTCTTCGACTGCGACATCACCGATGAGGGCCAGGTCAGCAGGACTGTCTCCGAGGTGGCTGAGCGGTTCGGGGGATCGACATCCTCGTCAACAATGCCGGGCTGCTCTCCGGGCGCCGGAGCTTTCTTGAGGCGACTCCCGAAGAGATGCACCGGTACTTCGACGTCAACGCTGTCGGCCCGCTGCTCATGTCGCAGGCCTGCTGCCCGCACCTGCGAGACAGCGAATGGCGCGGCCGCATCATCAACGTAGCCTCCCGAACGTTCTTCACCGGCAACCCCGGTCAGCTGGCATATATAGCCTCCAAAGGCGCGCTCATGGGCATGACCCGGGTCCTGGCCCACGAGTTGGGCGAGGACAGGATCACCGTCAACGCTGTCATGCCCGCGCAGGTGGCGACCCCGGAACCAGGGAGCACTCCGGGAAGAGGTCTTCGCGAAGACCATGGAGAGGCAGGCGATCAGGAGTTCGTCACGCCCTCCCACTTTGCTTAAGCATGGTCGCCTACCTCGCCTCGCCGGACGGCATGCTGGTGACCGGCCAGACCATGGTCTGCGACGGCGGCGGCCTGATGAGATGACCCAACTATCCGAACTGCAAAGGCGGTAACCGATCCATGGCACAGGAGAAGAACTCAGTCGTAGTCTTCAGCGCCCATTCCGGCGATTTTGTCTGGCGCGCAGGAGGAGCCATCGCGAAATCGGCGGCCAGAGGGGACGACGTGCACGTCATCTGTCTGAGCTTCGGCGAGCGCGGCGAATCGCAGGGGCTGTGGCGCCAAGAGGGCATGACCATGGACACAGTGCGTCGGGTGCGCCGTGAGGAAGCGTCCTCTGCGGCTGAGATCCTCGGTGCCAGCACAGACTTCCTGGACCTCGGCGACTACCCCTGTCCGTCGACGAGTCAGCATTCGACACTGTGGTCGACCTGCTGCGTCAGTACCAGCCGAACACCATCCTGACGCACGTAGCCCAGGACCCGTACAACCGTGATCACAACATGGCTCACGAGGTTCTGCTGCGTGCCCGCATGGTGGCGCAGGCGATGGGCCATCAGACCGAGAACCCGCCCATCGGGGCGCCGCAGGTTCTGATGTTCGAGCCCCACCAGCCCGAAATGTGCGGCTTCTCGGTGGATCTGCTGCTGGACATCACGGACGTCTTCGACCTGAAGCGCCGGGCGATGGAGTGTATGGGGGCCCAGAGCCACCTGATCGAGTACTACACAGACCTGGCGGTGCGCCGGGGAGTTCAGGCGGTGCGCAACGGCGGGTCGAAGTCCATCACGCACGCCGAGGCGCACGCCCGGCTCTTCCCCGTTGTGGGGGAGAGCTCGTATGACTCACAGGATCGTCCGGACCCGCTCCATACGGCCCCTGACCCCGCTGCGCTTGAGACGTTCGGCAGGCTCGGCGTCGCCACTGTCCACGAGGCGATGGGCAAGCGGGGATTGGCGGATCCGGTGCTGCGCCCTATCTATCCCGGGGCCCGCATCGCTGGCCGTGCCGTGACCGTCCTGAGCCACCCGGGGACAATTTGATGATCCACGCGGCTGTGGAGCAGTGCGGGGAGGGCGATGTCCTGGTGGTCGCTCTCACCTCAGGGTCCACCGACGGAATGTTCGAGATCTCTTCGCCGCTGCGCTCAAGGCTCGCGGCACGCGGGGCCTGATCATCGACGCCGGCTGTCCGTGACGTCGCAGATCTCACGGAGATGGGCTTCCCGCATGGTCGAAGGCCGTGCACTCCCAAGGCACCAATAAGCTCAACCCCGGTTCGGTGAACGTTCCGATCCAGCTGCCGGGCGTCACGGTCCGTCCGGGGATGCTGTCGTCGCCGATGACGACGGCATCGTCGTCGTGCCCCGCGATGAGGTAGGCGCCGTTGCGGCGAAGGCCCAGAGCCGCGCGGACAACGAGGCGGAGAAGCGTGAGCAGTTCATCGGGGGTGTTCTCGGGCTCGACCTCTACAACCTGCGCCCGAAGCTGGAAGAATTGGGCATCGAGTACGTCGACGCCGAGGAAGACTGACCAAGGGGGTGAGCTGATGTCGCCCGACCCGCATGGTGATCCCGAGGTGGTGCGGCGCCGAGAGCGGCGCGCGTCAGCCGTCGCCCGCACTGCTGCGCGGGTGGCCTCAGAGCGCTCCCTGCCCGCTACCCTGCGCGCGCTGGCCCACGAGATCCTGCAGACGGACGGGCTGGCCGGGGTGCAGGTTCTCACGAACCTTCACCCGGGGAGAAGCTCCATATGCTGGGCATCGCCGGATTTCCGGCCTCCCAGAGCAGCGACTTCTTCTCACGCCTGATGGAGTGCCAGCGCCTGGGCGCAGACCTGCGCATGCTGGATGTGTTCCACAGCGGCGAGCGGGTAGTGATCCCCCATCGGTACCAGGCGGTGATGAGCAACCCGGCCTGGGGGCCGCTGCACGAGTATCACCGGCACCCCGAATGGGACGCCTTCGCCTCGGTGCCCATCAAAGTCCGCCAGTCCACCATCGGCGTCCTCAACGCCTTCGTCACTCCGGGCAAGGAGATTGATGAGGAGGGCCTCGAGTTTCTCACCGCGATGGCCGAGCAGGCCGGTCTGGCCATCGACTACGCCTCCTCCTGGAGCAGGAGAGATCCGCAGCCCAGCGCGAAGAGCGGCAGCGCCTCGCCCGAGACCTTCACGATTCTGTGGTCCAGCAGGTGTTCTCCATGGGGATGCTGACGCAGACCCTCAAGGTGCTCGGCGAGGACGGCCGCCCGGAGAGCCTGGACCGGATCCGCGAGATCACCGCTGACCTGCAGGACATCACTGGATCAGTGCTCAAGGACCTGCGGGGTCTGGTTGCCCAGCTTCGTCCCTCCGCGACATCCGGGACCGGACTGCGCCACGCGCTGAGGGAGCTCGAAGCAGCCACCCACCGCCAGACCGGAGTCCGTTTCCGCACCAGCATCGGAGGGATCGCAGATGACGTCGAGGGGGATTTTGCCGAGGACCTCTACCACGTCATCGCAGAGGCTGTGCACAATGCGGTCAAGCACTCCTCGGCGGACCTCATCACGGTGACCCTGGAGCTGGACGAGGCTTAGGCACGGTGCAGCTCTGCGTCCGCGACAACGGCAGTCAGCCCGGGAGCTCGGTGGTGCCTGCGGATCCGCAGGAGGGTCACGGGCTGAGCTTTATGCGCCAACGAGTGAGGCGCTGGCGGGGTGAGCTGACTATAGAGTCGGGCCGAGGGGGTGCCGGCACCGCGGTGCGTGCGGAGATTCCCTTCCGGACTCTCAGCTTCACCGATGACGAGGCGCCCCGCACCTCAGAGAGACAGGACGAAGACCTCCTATGACTGAGCCGCTCACCGTTCTCATCGTGGATGATCATGCCGTCGCCCGGCGCGGGATCTCCGCCTATGTTGATGTGCTCGATGACATCGAGTCCCGGGGAGGCTGCGGACGGTCAGGATGCGCTGGACCAGCTCGCCCAGCTGGAGCGGAGCGGACGGCTGCCGGACGTCGTGCTGCTGGACCTGGTCATGCCGCGTATGGACGGCATGACCGCCATGAAGGCGATGCGCCAGCAGTTCCCTCCGTCAAGGTGGTGGTGCTGACCAGCTTCGGCGAGACGGAGCGGCTGAACACCGTCATGCAGCTCGGGGCGGTCGGCTACCTGCTCAAGGACGCCGGGCCGCTGGAGGTCGCCTCGGCGATCCGCGCTGCGGCTCGGAACGAGGTCTTCATCGACACGGCCATGGCGAAGAAGCTCACCCAGATCATGGGCTCTCCTGCCAGCGGCATCTCCTCGCTGACTCAGCGGGAGAGGACTGTGCTGACCCTCGTAGGGAGGGGCGCTCCAATCGGGAGATCGCCAAGGAGCTGTACATCTCTGAGCGTACGGCGCGCACGCATGTGTCCAACATGCTCGGCAAGCTGAACCTGAGCTCCCGGACCCAGGCGGCCCTGGTAGCGGTCAACGCCGGGCTGGTCGCGCCTCCGGCCTGAGCGCGCCGACGCCGACGCCGAAGGCGCAGTGCGAGACATACGTCTCGGAAGAAGTCAGGCCTAATACCCTACGGAGTTAGCTGCGTCACATCTTAGAGTTGCGGTGAAGCAGGTCACGGACCCGACGGACGGCAGTGATCGCCGCTACAGCTCGAACTCTAGGAGATCGCCCATGGCCAAACCCATAGCAGCCACTGACGCGGAGAAGCAGGCGCTCGCCAAGCTTCTGAGTCACATCGGCTACGAGATCATGCCGTTCAAGTCGGCGAAGGACAAGGTTCTCGCCGAAGTGCCCACTGACGTCCCCTCACCGTCACCGCGACAGGGGGCAAGGGGCTGGAGCCGACTCTTGAGCTCGCGATCCTCCTCCACCAGCAGGGGTACACGGTGGCTCCGCATATTCCGGCCCGGCTGGTCACCGGGCGGAGGAGCTCGATCGGATCGCCACCCGTCTGGAGGCCGCTCAGATCAAGCGGATCTTCATCATTGCTGGAGACGCCGAGGAGCCTGCAGGTGAGTTCCATGGAGCTCTCGATCTGCTGAAGGCCCTCGAGCGGCGCGGGCACCACTTCGAGAACATCGGCATCGGCGGGTATCCCGAAGGTCATGCTTTCTTCCCGGCCGAGGACATCGACCAGGCCCTGCGCGAGAAGGCTCCCTATGCCGACCGGATCCTCACCCAGATATGCTTCAGCGCCGACACGTTCCTCACGTGGGGCGAACGTGTTCGCAGCGAAGGCGTGGACCTCCCCATCTACGCAGGCATGCCCGGACCGGTCAGTCGTCAGAAGCTGATGCGCATCTCCGCGAGCCTCGGACTCGGCCAGTCGGCGAGCTTCCTGAAGAAGCAGCAGAACATGCTCTGGAAATTCTTCAGCCCCAGCGGATACAAGCCCACCAAGCTTCTCCGAGGCCTGGTCCAGAACCTGGCGGGTTCTGAGGCCAATATTGCTTACCTGCACATCTTCACCTTCAACGACCTCGCGGCGGCGGAGCAGTGGCGACAAGAGCTGATCGCCCAAACTCGGTAGCCCCACCCCTATTGACGACTGACCCCCACGTGACAGGAGTTCCAGTGGAGACACTCACTTCCAGACCCGAGAGCAGCTCGGCCCCGCATCCATGGACAGCACCGTCGCCGACCCTCAGCAGGAGAACACGGCGCGGCTGATCGTGCAGGGCACTGACTGTCCGGGCATCGTCAGAGCGATCACGGGCACGCTGGCCGATTTCGGCGCCAATATCGCGTCCCTGGACCAGCACACCTCCGACCCGGAGGGTGGGAGGTTCTTCCAGCGCACCCTGTTCTCACTGCCGAACCTCTCCGCCGTGGTCGAGGATCTCCGCACCAGGCTCGGGGAGGTCCTGAACGAGTTCGGGATGGAGTGGCAGCTGGTCGAAGCCAAGAGGCTCAAACGGGTGGCCGTCTTCGCCTCCAAGTCGGATCACTGCCTGCTGGACCTGCTGTGGCGTCAGCGGCGCGGGGAGCTTCCGGTCAGCATCACCATGGTGGTCTCCAACCACCCTGACCTCAGCGATGACGTCCGCGCGTTCGGAATCCCCTACTTCTATGTGCCGGTGGAGAAGGGCAGGCGCGAGGAGGCTGAGGCCCGGCACTTGGAGCTTCTGCAGGACAACGTGGACCTGGTGGTGCTGGCGCGCTATATGCAGGTCCTCACCGAGGACTTCATCAACCGAGTGGGCGTGCCGATCATCAATATCCACCATTCCTTCCTCCCCGCCTTCATCGGTGCGGGCCCGTACCGCAAAGCCAAGGAGCGCGGCGTGAAGCTCATCGGGGCGACGGCGCACTACGTCACCAAGGACCTCGACGAGGGTCCGATCATCGCCCAGGACGTCATCAGCGTCACCCATCGGGAGACTGCGGATGACCTGCAGCGCCGCGGCGCCGATGTGGAGCGCCGCGTCCTGTCCACTGCGGTCGAAGCTCACTGTGAGGATCGGGTGCTGCGAGACGGCAACGCCACGATCGTCTTCTGACCCACGAGTTCGAAGGAGGCAATATATGTCCGCTCAGATCCTCGACGGCCGCGCGACGGCACGTGCCATCGTCGAAGACCTCGGTGACCAGGTCCAGCAGCTCAAGGCAGAGACCGGCAAGGCTCCGGTTCTGGCCACCGTCATCGTTGGCGATGATCCGGCCTCGCACACCTACGTGCGCATGAAGGTCGACCGCAGCCGCAAGGCAGGCATCGAGCCGCGGCAGATCACTCTGGACGCAGCGTCGACCACCGAGCAGGTCGTCGCAGAGGTCAGGGCCCTGTCCGAGGACGACGACGTCGACGGAATCCTGGTCCAGCACCCGGCTCCGCCCCAGGTCGACGAGGCCCAGGTGTTCGGCGCGATCGATCCGGCGAAGGACGTCGACGGCGTGACCCCGGATCGCTGGCGTCGATGGCGTTCGCCGAGCGGGGCTTCCGCTCTGCCACCCCGGGCGGAATCATGCGCCTCTTCGATCACTACGGGATCGAACGTGCTTAAGCGAGGCGGTGGTCGTGGGGCGCAGCAGGATCCTCGGCATTCCGATGGGACTGCTGCTGCTGGCAGACGATGCCACCGTCACGTACTGCCACTCAAAGACCCCAGACCTGCAGGCGGCCGTCTCACGGGCCGACATCGTCGTCGCCGCAGCGGGCCGCCCCCATCTGATCAGGGGCGAATGGATCAAGGAGGGGGCGGTCGTGGCTGATGCCGGATATGCGGACAACACCGGCGATGTCGAGTTCGAGGCGGCCTCCGAACGCGCCAGCTGGATCACTCCGGTCCCGGGCGGGGTGGGCCCGATGACCATCGCATGTCTGCTGGAGCAGACCGTCCAAGCCCATCGGCATCGTCATGGTCTGACCTGACGCCTTCTGCCGAACCCGATAAATCTGTCTCAACGAGAGGAACATGAACATGTCGACCAAGTCCCTGCAGGACGTCCTGACGCATCCGGCGACGTCGTCAACCACCTGCGCAACGTCCAGGTGGGCGCCTACGTCTACCCGGTGGTGGCGGCCGAGTTCACGAACTGGCGCAACGAGGTCCAGGCGTGGCGAGAGAGCGCGGTGCTCTTCGACCAGACCCACCACATGGACAACCTCTACATCGAGGGGCCCGACGCGCTGAAGCTGATCTCTGACACGGCGATTAACTCGGTGGCGAACTTCCCCGTCAACAAGGCGAAGCAGTACGTGCCCGTGACCCCTACGGCCACGTCATCGGCGACGGCATTCTGTTCCGTGAGGCGGAGGAGAGGTTCGTGTACGTCGGCCGCAGCCCTGCCGCCAACTGGCTGATGTTCCACGCCGAGACAGGCGACTACAACGTCGAGCTGACGATCGACCGTCGTTCGCCATCCCGTCCGATGGGCAAGAAGGTCACCCGCGAGGAATGGCGCCTGCAGATTCAGGGCCCCAACGCCTGGAGCGTCATCGAGAAGCTGCACGGCGGGCCCCTGGAGAAGCTGAAGTTCTTCAACATGTCATCGATGAACGTAGGCGGCAAGCAGGTCCGGACGCTGCGCCACGGTATGGCGGGCGCCCCGGGCTCGAGCTCTGGGGCCCCTACGAGGACTACGACTTCATCCGCGAGACCATCCTTGAAGCTTAGCGCTGAGTTCGACTCGAGGCCGGGGCCCGGGCCTACTCCTGCAACACACTGGAGTCCGGCTGGATCCCCTCCCCGCTTCCTGGCATCTACTCGGGGACGAGCTCGCGGACTACCGCAAGTGGCTGGGGCTGACAGCTACGAGGCCAACTCGGCAGTGGCAGGGTCCTACGTGCCGGACTCCATCGAGGGCTACTACACCACTCCTTGGGAGCTGGGCTACGGGGCCTTCATCAAGCACGACCACGACTTCATCGGCGCTGACGCGCTGAAGAAGATGGACCCGGAGGCCCAGCGCAAGAAGGTCACCTCGCATGGGACGGCGACGATGTCGCCACCATCAACGCCTCCATGTACCAGAAGGAGCTGCCACCATATAAGTTCTTCGACCTGCCGAACGCGAACTACGGCGCATCGAACTTCGACGCAGTTCTCGATGAGTCAGGTGCAACGGTGGGACTGTCCATGTTCACCGGGTACAGCTGGAATGAGAAGCGTGCGCTCTCACTGGCCATCGTCGACCCCTCGGTGGAGATCGGCTCCCAGGTCCAGGTGCTCTGGGGCGAGCCCGACGGCGGCACAGCCAAGTCCTCCGTTGAGCCGCACCGCCAGTACGCAGCCAACGCCGATGTGAGCCCGGTGCCCTACTCCGAGGTGGTGCGCCAGACCTACACCGACGGCGGATGGCGCAAGAAGGCTGAATAGGCCTAAGCCGCGAAGCGCCGAGCCGACTACCACCGGGCCACCGGAGAGCACGGCCTAGATGTGAACATGGTCCCCGGTGAGGGCGGCGCAGCAATGCTGCCTGCAGTCCAAACCGGGGACATGGACTTCGCGACAGGCCATCCGCTGTCCCTGCTCGTGGCAGTCGAGCAGGGGTTGGACATGCGCATCGTTTCGGGGTGGTCCCACTCCCTGACCGAAGGTCAAGACATCAATGCCGTGGTGGTGCGTGCAGACTCAGAGCTGGAGACGTGGAGTTACCTTGAGGGTCAGTCCGTTGCGGTGAACGTCCTCAACGGGCAGGGCGATCTCACGATTATTGAGGCCGCTCAGAGCGAGCCCGAGGGCACCGCCGAGACTCTCTCCAACTTCTTGGATATGGACGAAGAAGCAGCTGCTCCGGTGAACATGGAGGAGTTCGATGGTGCGATCCGTCGAGAGCCTCTCGAAGACATGGGTGAGCTGATGGTCGATTACGGCTTCATTGACGAGATGCCTGATCTGGACACTGTCATAGTCGACCGGGAGGACGTGGAGTAAGCGAGGGCTCAGGCGCTGCGCGGGGTGGCATCAGTCGCAGCCTCGGCTGCGTGAACGGACGAAACGACAAGTCTTGCGGAATAATCGCAATCAAGCCATGTAGGCATTGATTGACTCGACGGTCAGTTTTTCTTCGACGAAATTATTCCAGAAAGTCATAATCGTTTCTAAGATGTTGACCGAGCTTGGGTCTACGGCCCAGCGCGACTGTAGGCCGTCCAGCAGGGCAATGATCATGGTGGCCACCTGATGCGCGTCGACAGACGGGTCGAAACGGCCATCGTTCTGTCTTATAGATATATCCGTGGCAACACGATTGCTCACCGTCTCATATCTGCTTCTGAAATACTCGTGTCCCGGGTGGTTCGGGTCGCTCGCATCAGCTTCCACGTTGACGAAGAGATGAATGAGGCCAGGCACCCTCACGTTATGGTGAGCCACTTGCAGACTGCTCGGCACCGGCCCAGTGCCCAGGGGTGCGAGGCGTTGTGTATCCACGAAATCCCGCCTTCTCAGTATCTCGACCAGGAGGTTCTCCTTCGAGCCGAAATGGTGAAGGAGTCCCGCAGGAGTCATGTCCGCCTCGCGCGCAATATCCGCGAGCGATGTCGACCCGTATCCCTGAGTCGAGATTGTCTTCAGAGCTGTATCGAGAATACGCTCTTGGGCCGCTCGGCCTTTGGTATACGGCTTTCGAGGCATCAGCCTGGCTCCTGAGGTGCGGTAGAGAAGTCTTGCCTGATCGTAAACAAGACTAGGCGTTGCATGGGGTCCCGGGCTAGCTGCCCGGAACCCCATGCAACGCTGCAGGCTGGCGCTATGATTCGTCGCTTGGGGAGTAGTTATAAAGGTAGGGGACATCGTTCATGAACTGGTTCTCAACCTCTACGTTGTCATTCCAATAGAACAAATTCATAGGTCGCAGCACAGGTATGAACCAGTATTCATCCACGACGTACTGATTGATCGCCTGTGCAGCCTCGGCCTGTTCGGTCTCGTCACCCTCTTTCGCCGTGCTGACCAAGTCATCGAGCTCATCCGACTGAGTCTCCATCGGGTTCCACGGAGCGTCAGGAGTAAGGAGGAAGTTGATGTGTCTCCATGAGTCACGCGCCGCGAGCTGCATGTAGGCCAGCTCGTGATCACCGCCCTGCATAGCAGGGATAGCTTCGCCGGGACCCCATTGATGGCGCTCTACGGTGATTCCGACGTCTTCCCAGTTCTGCTGGACGGAGTCGTAGATGGCAGGGTCGAAAGTGGTTGAGATCGGAAGTTCGACACTGAGATCGGCGGCCCCCGCCTCCTCCAGCAGCTCCTCGGCGCGTTCCGGGTCGTAGTCGTACTCTTCGTCCAGCGCCTCTACGAAGCCGGTCGAGTCGAGGGCGAACGTTTGGCTGGTCATCTCTCCCTGGCCTTGGGCCACCGCCTCAAAGATTGCTTCCGGGTCGAGAGCCAGAGCGAGCGCCTCGCGCACGCGGCGATCCTCGAGCTCCGGAACGATGTCGCCGTCTCGGTCGAAGAGGAGGACGCCTTGCCAATTGACCTGCAGCTCTTCGGAGTTCAGGTAGCGCCCTCGAGCTCCTCGCCGCTGCTGGGCCGCGCGAACCAGGCGGCGTCGACCTGGTCACTCCGCAGTGCGTTCAATCGTGCCGTTTCATCGTCCATCAGGCTGAATTCGACGGAGTCGAACGGGAGCTGCTCCCCCAGTACTCCTCGTTGCGGCTGAACGCGATCCTGGAACCTGTGACAGTGCGCGTCTCATCCACGACATACGGTCCGGATCCTACTGGCGAAGTGGTCACTTCATCGGTGCCCAGGGCGGCCGGGCTTCCCATGAAGCCGCCCGCTGTGCTGAGTCGCATCTCCAGTGAGGGGTCCGGCTCCGAAAGCTCCAGCACAGCGGTGAACTCTTCCGGAGCGGAGACCGATTCGACAGCCTTGAGTGCGGTGCCCATGGGGCCGTTCGCCTCCTGAAAGTGCTCGATGTTCGCCTTGACAGCTTCTGCGTTGAAGGGTTCGCCATCGCTGAAAGTGACATCCTCACGCAGTTGGAGCGTGAGAGACAGGCGGTCCTCTGAGAGCTCCCAGGATTCGGCGAGCATGGGCGCGAGCTCGCCGTCCGGCTCCATTCTGATAAGCGTGTCGTACGCCGCCTGGTACAGGGGAGCAGGTGCCCCTCGTTCACGTGCGCCGGATCCCAGTTGGTGGGTTCCTGCAGCTGACCGATGCGCAGAAGAGGTGCCGTCTCCGGTGAATCAGCTTCCGCTGAAGAGGCGCCGTCGCTCCCGCACGAGGACAGTGCCAGCGCTCCTGCCAATGCAGCGGCCAAAACCGCTTGTTCCTGTTTCCTCATCGTTCCCTCCTGAGATCGAGTGCTGCGACCAGCCATTCGCTGGGCGGTGTCGAGAAGCGCCAATACCGAACGCTATTCAGTATTACTCATGGTGACCGAGATCACAACCCTTGGGGTGTCACACCCAGACGTCCAGACCGAGTACGTCGTACGCCAGACGCGATTTCGTCAGGGCGTGGCAGTGCGGAAGCCCGTGTTGGACGTGGACGAGTCTGGGTCGTTGCCGGAGCGAGCCGCATTCCGGTAGCGATTGCAGTAGGAGTCGTGGCACAGAAACGATCCGCCGCGCGTGACACGGGCACGGCCTCTCTCAGGCCCAGTGGGGTTCAGGCGGCTCGACCGGGTGTAGTACCTCGGGTCGTACCAGTCCTGGCACCATTCCCACACGTTGCCGACGGTCTGCCATAGCCCATAGCCGTTAGGAGAAAAGCTGCGCACCGGAGAGGTCGCGAGCCAGCCGTCCTCGCCCGTATTGCGAGTGGGGAACTCTCCCTGCCAGATGTTGAGGGGCCACCGCCCAGCTTCTCCTTCGTCGATGCCGAGCGTGTTGCCCCACGGAAAGCGAGCACTGCGCACACCGCCCCGTGATGCGCACTCCCATTCCGCCTCAGTGGGGAGGCGTCGGCCTACCCACTCGCAGTAAGCCTGCGCGTCATTCCAGCTGACCTGCACGACAGGGTGGTCCTCGAGTCCGTCGAGACTGCTGTGCCGCCCCCGGGTGGCGCCAACTCGCTCCCCGGACTTCCAACCACCAGTGCATGCTCGGATGCCTTCCCAGCATGTCTCTGTCCATTCCGTCAAATGCCAGATGGAATACCGCCGATGACCCGAAGAGCTCGGCTTCGGTGAGGTAGTCGGTGTCGTCAACGAAACGCTGGAAGTCTGCGTTGGTGACACAGGTGGTGTCGATGGAGAACGCGTCCAAGCGCACCTCGTGGACCGGCGTCTCACCGTCGGTCGGCTTCCCATCGTCGTGGGAATCGCCCATAAGGAACGTTCCCGCGGGTATGCCAGCCTGCGCGATCATGTGCGTGCCACGACCAGGCGCACGCTCAACGGGTTGGGCGCGTGACTCGCGCCCCGTGCTTCCGGAACCTCGAGCGGGCGCGCAGCACGAGGCGGCAGACCTATCCTGCGGATACGGATCCGGGGAACGCTCACGGTCATTTTCTGAGTCGCGCGGTATTGATCTCTGCCGCGGCATGCCATGACACCGGCACTGAACCGGTAGAAGCGGGGAGGAGCGCTCCTCGAGCTCGCGAGCCTGCTCCTCGCGCCCCGTCGCCCGCAGGTGGGCCGCATAGTCCTGGGGTCGGGAATAGAGGGTCGGCCCCTCCTGCATCGCATTCTGCATCGGATCGGGGAGTGCACCGGGGCGGTTACGTGTGCCTGCCACCATTCCTGGAGCCGAGCACGGAGGAAGTCGGCCGTTTCGGTGTCGCTGTCGATCAGATTGTGCTGCATGTGGGGTCATCCACCATGTTGTAGAGGGCCTCCCAGGCCACTCCGTAGGAGCCGGGGTGATACGTGCAGACATACATGCGGTCCCGGGTGCGCACAGATCGCTGGAAGGTGTGCGCACCATGTCCCAGGACCAGGTAGTCGCGATCCGGGACCTCCGCACCTGTGAGTGCGCTAAGCAAAGGACTCTCCCTGCCACTTCTCCGGAATCTCCAGTCCGAGGAGTTCACAGATCGTCGGTGCGTAGTCGATGTTGTACAGCAGAGAGCTGTCGCTGGAGTTCTGCGCATCTTCGGAGAGCCCGGGCCACGAGATCAGGAGCGGAATGTGGTGCACCGGCTCACTGGCGAAGCCATGCTCGCCGTAGGATCCCAGTTCGCCGAACGCTTCGCCGTGGTCCGCACTGACCACGATTGCGACCTCGTCCCTGATGCCCATCTCTTCGAGAGCGTCCAGAAGCAGACCGAAATGGTGGTCCCAGTAGTGGATAGCACCGTCGTAGCCGTTGATGAGGTGCTTGAAGTCGCCCCGGGTCCTGATCTGATCCGGCATATTGTGGGGCACCCTCGATGCTCGAGGCTGGCCCGCATAGTGCAGATCCTGTGCGGTGCGGGGTCCGTAGATGTCCTGATGGCTGTCGATCGCCTCCTGGTCCGGCCATTCGGGTGCTGGGCCGCTCTGTGCTGCGGCCTCAGTCCACTCCGCTGACTGCAGGTAGTCCATGTGGGGATCCCAATAGGTCACGTGCAGGTACCAATCATCGGTCTCCCGGTGGCGTCGGACCCAGTCGATGGCGGTGTCGGTGATGAGGCTGGCAGGTTCATCACCGATCTGCGGCTCTGCCTGAATGTTCTGCTGAAAGTTGCCCATGAAGAAGTAGGCGCGGTGGCGTTCTGCGAAGGAGGATATCGCTGCAGTGAGGTAGCCGTTGGCCGTCAGGTGCTGCCCGAGGAGGGGCTTAGCCAGACTGGGGGCGATGGCCCGAGTCGAGCCGAAATCGAGCTGCGCTGCCTGCGTGGCCGACCACACCGTTGGTGATGCCGAACTGGCCGCTCATCAGAGCTGTTCTGGAGGGCAGGCACGGAGAGTCCGAGCAGTAGTAGCGATCGAAGCGCACACTCTTCTCGGCGAGCTTGTCGAGATTCGGCGTGATTCTGCGGGGGTACCCGTAGGGGCCCGTGTGGTCTGGCCGCAGGAGTCGACGTCTATGTAGATGATCTTCATCAGAGCCTCCGATGGGCGTTCTCTGGGAACTTCGTCATGTGATGTGTGCGGAAAGTGGGGTGGTCAGGTGGAGCAGTAACGAACATTATTGGAGAGCTGGCGGGCGGGCCTGGAGCTAGGCCTGGTGGCGGACTTCTGCGTCCCAGTAAGCGGAGCTCTCCAGCCTGAGTCCGTGCCCCAGCGGGTAGAGGCTGTGGAAATCTCCGCCCGCGTCCGGTGCCGAGTCTCTGATCGATTCCGAGCTCCGAGGGATGGTGAATGGAAGCCTACCTTGAGGCGGAATCTCGTTCGTCAGCGCTTTCATCAAGGCTTCGTCCGACGTGCCGTAGACCCCCACCAATGCAGAGACATGTGGCTCCAGCGCGGTCAGGACGGCAGGGCGATCCAGGTGGACGATCAGAATGACCGGCACGGACTCCGAGAGGCTTCTCACGGAAAAGATGAACGCTTCATCGAAGTCCAGCGACCCTGCCCGGAACGCGTTCTCCAGCATGTACGTGTCACGGTGCTCATACGGCGCATCGACGCGTATCAGAGCGGCATCGGCATCCTTCGGCTCCTTGACTGGCTGCAGCCCGGCCTCCCTCAGTACGGCGTCTTCGATATTGGTGCTGCAGATCCGCATCCCCGGTCGCAGGGGAGAGCCGTCGGTTCGTTCTTCAGCACGGTGGCCGATTGGGCCTGTGCTCTGAATCCCGCGCGGACGTACTCGGGCGTCTTCGTGCTCTCGACGGCCGCGTCCGCATCGACGAATGGATTGTC
This sequence comes from Nesterenkonia pannonica, assembly GCF_019575955.1. Lineage (GTDB taxonomy): Bacteria > Actinomycetota > Actinomycetes > Actinomycetales > Micrococcaceae > Nesterenkonia > Nesterenkonia pannonica. The sequence continues at coordinate 2,316,383 of NZ_CP080575.1, read as the reverse complement.
GAAAAGGCCAAGATCGAACTTGATTCTGAGGAGGCGTGCCACCGACTCGTTGATGCGAGCCTCGGTGATTAGCCCCGCTCCACGAGATCAACAACGAGCTCTGGGCGTTCCTCACCGCCCAATTGGTCACAGCCCGCGTCGATGATCTTCAGCACTCGCTCCTCAGGTGAGAGATGCTCAACGCCCCATGCCCTCGGGGGCAGCACCTTTCCGCCCAGGACAGACTCGGTGACCAGGCCCCAGTCCGTGCAGACCACGCCGTCATAGCCGAGCTCGTCGCGGAGCAGTCCCGTGATGATCTGCTTGTTGTAGCCGAACCCCACCTGTTCGATCTCCCGTCCGCGATGACGCAGTCCCACGGGCATGCCGTAATAGGGCATGATCGCTGAGACGCCGCGCGCGATCACCTCACGAAAAGGCTCGAGGTGGTACTCGAACTGCCCGGCTGGATAGACCTGCTCTCTGCCGTATGGAAAGTGGGGATCCTCACCGTCCTGCTGCGGACCCCCGCCGGGAAAGTGCTTTGCCATGCACGCGATCGAATCTGCCCCTAGAGCTGGTCCCTCCAGGCCGTCCAGGTATGCCTTCGCCAAGCGGCCGACGGTGGAGGCGTCCTGTCCGAACGTCGTATACTGCCTGGACCAGCGCGGCTCCGTGGCCAGGTCGAGGGTCGGGTGCAGAGCCGCGCGGATTCCCACCGCACGATATTCGGCCCCAGCAATCTTGGCATGCTCATAGACGGCCGCTTCGTCGTTCAGCGCAGCCAGCCCGAGCGGTTCAGGCCACGCTGAGAAATGCTCAGCGATGAATGAGGCCCCGAAATTCTCCGAGAACGAGTGTCGCGGATCGGTCGAGAAGCTGAGAGGGATTCCGTGAGGGCTGGCCTTCTTGGCTTCTGCCTGCATGGCGTTGGCCCAGCGTGCCATCGTCTCTGGGTCCGGTATGGAGTGCAGATTGATGTGGTTGATGGCCTTCTGCCCCACAAGGTCCACGATCTTGCTCGCGCCGATGCGAGGGACCTCGTCGTGGGGGTCTCCGCTGGTAAGCACTGAGGCGGAGGTTTGAAACATCAGTCCCGCCTTCTCGCGCAGCGACAGTCTGCCGACGAGGTCCTTGACTCGCTCTTCTGTGCTGAGGCGCGAGTCTTCGAAAGGGTCGATTCGGCCATTGCCATTGACGCCTCGGGGCTGAACTCGTGAGCCGTCTCGCCTGAGGTGCAGTGACTAGGCCTCATCGGTGATCTCCTGTCGTGTGTGTGCAATACGAGCTGCGCGCCGTTCGCGCTGCCTGTTCGGGTCCGGTACGGGCGCAGACATGAAGAGCTTCTGCGTGTAGGGGTGCTGTGGGGCTTCCGTGACCTGTGAAGCACGGCCCGTTTCGACCACGCGACGTCTGTGGAGCACCGACACGTTGTGGCTGATGGCCCGCACAACTCCCAGGTCGTGAGTGATGAACAGATAGGAGACGCCCGTGTCCTCCTGGATTTCGGTGAAAAGCTCCAAGACTCGAGCTTGGGTCGTGAGATCCAGAGCGGAGACCGGTTCGTCGCACACGATCAGTTTTGGCTTGAGCGCCAGTGCCCGGGCGATGGCGATACGCTGCCTCTGCCCCCGGAGAACTCTCGGGGAGTCGGTGGCGCGCGTCTGCGGGCAGCTGAACACGGTCCAGAAGCTCCGTGATTCGGTTCAGGGCGGGTCGCCTGTCGGACCCAGCCGCTATCAGCGGTTCAGCAAGGATGTCCTCGATCGTCATGGAGGGGTTGAGTGACGTGTAGGGATCTTGGAAGACCACTTGGATGTCCCTGCTCAGGGCGCGCCGTTCGGCTCGACGTATTCGGGTGATGTCCTTCCCCTCGAACGTGATGGTGCCCTCTGAGACTGGCACGAGGCCCAGAACCGCACGGCCGATCGTAGATTTACCCGAACCGGATTCACCGACAAGCCCCAGGGTCTCGGAAGGTCGAATCCTCAAGGAGACGCCTTCCAGTGCCTTGAATGTCTTCCTTGGTCCGCGAACGGAGAATTCAACCCCGATATTTTTGATGTCAAGCAGCGGATTAGTCATCACTTGTTCGTTTCTGTCGGGTCGCTTGGTGCGGAATCGAAGGATTCACTCGCGTCTTCGAACGGGTACGGACGGGGTTCGACGTCCTCGAGGATGGCGTCCAAGAGCCGCTGAGTGTAAGGATGCTGGGCATCTTCGAATGTCCTCTCGACGGTGCTTAAGCCTCGACGAGCCGCCCCTCCTGCATCACCGCGACTCGGTCACATATGTCGGCGACCACGCCGAAGTTGTGGGTGACCAGCAGCATGGACATCCCGAGCTCGCCCTGCAGCTCTCTCAGCAGTTCAAGAACTTCGGCCTGAACGGTGACATCGAGGGCTGTTGTCGGCTCGTCGGCGATGAGCAGCCGAGGTTCGCATGAGACTGCTCCTGCGATGAGGACTCGCTGTGCCATGCCTCCCGAGATTTCGTGAGGATAGGCGTTGAATGTTCGTTCTGGATCAGGAATTCCTACCCGTGCCAGGAGAGCGAGGATCTTCGTCCTTGCGTGTGATGCGGACATGCGCGTCTTCTGCCTGAGTGGAACCGTCAGCTGATGGCCGATCTTGAAGGAAGGATCAAGATTGCTCATGGGCTCTTGGGGAATGTATGCGATGTCGCTACCGCGCAGAGCCGCATGCTGCTTCTTTCGCAGAGCAACAAGGTCGGTGCCTGAGAAATGCACTGATCCCCTGATACACGTCCGCCTTCAGGAGCAGTCCCAACACGGCGAAAGCTGATTGGCTCTTTCCTGAGCCCGATTCGCCGACTAGGCCCAGCACCTCTCCCTGGTGCAGATCGAAGCTCACGCCGCGCACCACTTCCTGGCTGTACGAGACGCGAAGATCTCGCACGCTCAGAAGCGCCTCATGGTCAGGAGCGGGGACCTCCTCCCGATATGCTGCAGAGGCGGAGTATTCCGTCGTCGCACCAGCGGCCTGCTCTGCCCGCACATGAGGTGAGGCGACCGAATCTCTGTCTTCGAGGGCGTCGCGCAGGGCGTTGCCCAATAGGACCAGTGAGACGGAGACCAGGCCGATGACGATGGAGGGCCACAGAACCAGCAGCGGGTCCGCATCGATGCGCCGGAAGCCTTCGTTGAGCATTTGGCCCCAGGAGGGTTGTCGCGAATCTGAGATTCCGAGGAACTCCAGCCCTGCTTGCACCCCAATGGCGATCGACCCCAGACGAGCGCACTGGATCAGCACCGGCGCCCTGACCACTGTGAGGATGTGACGCGAGATGATGCGCGCGTCGCTGAGCCCGGAGACGCGCGCCGCGTCGATGTAGAGCTCGTCGCGCACGGCCATCACAGCCCCGCGAACGATTCTGAAGAAACCGGGTGAGAGGATGACGCCGAATATCGCCATGGCGGTCCATACTGAGGGGCCGATCACGGAGCTCACCGCCAAGAGGACGACGATGCCCGGGAGGGCCATGTTGAGGTTGTTCAACCAGCTCGCGATCGAGTCGAGCCATCCGCGGTAGTAGCCCGCGAGCAGCGCGGCGGTCACTCCGATGACGAAGGCGATGCTCACGGCGATGGCAGCTCCGACGAGGTTGACGCGGCTGCCCCACATCAGGCGGGACAGTATGTCTTGGCCTGACGTATTGGTGCCCAGCCAGTGGTCACCGCTGGGGGCTCAGTAGCATTCCGCAGGTTCGTCGCTCCTGGATCGGGCAGGCCGAGCAGCGGGACGACCAGCGCGAGGACGATGATGATTCCCAGACACAGGGCAGAGGCGACGCCGAGGGATTCTGCAGGAATCGTCTCAAGGCTGCGCGCTGACGCTGCCTGCTGCTGGAGGGAGGAGTCATGGGCGTGGGATCGGCGTTCATGGATTGTGATGTCATTACAGACGCACCTTCGGGTTGAGCCAGGCGACAGCGAGGTCGACGAGCAGGTTCACTGCGACCACGATCAGGACAAAGGCCATGACGGTCCCGATGACCACGGGCAGGTCCGTACGCCGAGCGGACTCGATGGCGAGGAGCCCAGTCCGGGCAGTGCGAAGACCTGTTCGATGACGACGGCGCCGCCCAGGATGCCGACGATCTGCACTCCGAGTGCTGTCAGTCCGTTCGTTGAGCTGTTCTTGAGAACTGACGTGAAGATGATGCGGCGCTCCGACAGTCCCCGACTGCGGAGGGTGCGAATATAGTCGTTCTGAAGCACCCCTATCGTCGCGGACCGCACTTGCTGCACCACCGCCGCGACGCCGCTGATGGTCAGCGCAGCCACGGGCAGAGTGAGTGAAAGGGCCCAATCTGCCGGGGAGTCTCTCAGAGCTGTGTACCCGGTGGCTGGGAACCATCCCAGCTGCAGTGCGAAGAAGGTCACGAGGAAGATGGCGATGATGAAGTTCGGCAGTGCATCTCCGAGGGTCGATATGAGCTGCAGAAACCGATCCAGACGGCCTCGTCGAATTCCGGCGTAGGTGCCGATCGCAAACGCGAAGAGGGCTGTCAGGACCATCACGAGGGCGACCACCGAGAGGGTGACGGGCAGTCTGACCGCCAGCATGTCTGCGACGGGTTGGCTCGTGAAGTACGAGACGCCCAGGTCGCCCGTCGCGGCCCCGAGGAGCCAGTCTCCGTATTGGACCGGAAGAGGCCGGTCGAGTCCCAGCTGCTCATTGAGAAGGCTCACCTGCTCCTGAGTGGCGTTCTCCCCCAGGACATTGGCCGCGATGTTCCCCGCAGCTGGATAGAGGAGCATATAGATGACGAATGACACAGCGACGAGCAGAGTGAGAGCCGCCCCTAGGCGTTTGGCGAAGAACAGCAGCATTACATCTCCTCGTAATGCGGCGATGGGGTGCGGAAGATGTCCATAGAAAATCCTGTCCTCTGGGCGAAGAGCAGCCGCAGCGAGATATGCGGCAAGTGTGATCCTAAACACAACCTTGACTTAAATGCTAAACACCGTTCAGTGTTGGTGCAAGCCGCCTCACACGCTGCGCTGACTGTCTGGGGTATTTTGCCGTCGAGGAGTGCGATGTGGGCGGCACGCAGGCGAAGCGTCCTGTGAGTTTCCCTGCGCCGCAGATTCGAGGAAGAGCATGTTTGCCCCAGCCCTGATGTTCGACAGTTCGCATCCTCGTAGGCTCACGCCAGTATGCAATCGAGTACAGCCGCACCGGTGGCCCTCGTGAGCCAACCATTGTCGAATGATTGGCAGACCCGCCTGCTAGGCGGTGGAGACGATCCTGCTCCACGGTTCACGCTGGCGAACGAGTGAACCTTCCTCGCCTGGATCCGCACGTCACTCGCGCTCGTGGCAGCTGCCATTGGTCTGGAGGCGTTTGAGCACGGTGTATTCGACCCAACGGTGCGAGTGGTGATCTGCTGCTCAAAAGATCACTTCCTCTGCCCCTCATTGGGCCAGTTGTCGCTGTGGTCATCGCTGCTTAAGCTCAGGAGGGCCTCTGATGGCAGTTTTGGGAGCCTGATGCCATGCCTTCGAGCAGCCATCTGCCCCTGCACCATGATCCGGGGCTGCAGCCCGAGCGCACGATTCTTTCGTGGGGAGAACGGCACTGCTGCTTGCCGTCCTAGCAGGTTTCGCGCCGCGTTGGGTTCCCGAATACGGAGCACAGGTGCTTTCCGTCTCAGCTGCGGCCCTGGTGACGAGTGTGGGGCTCTATCTCGGTCAGAGGCGGCGCTACCGGAACTACGGACCCGGACTGAGTGACAACAATTTGCCGAAGAACGTTCCGAGCCTCCTGCTGCTGTCTGCGGCAGTGTCTGGCCTGGGAGTTCTGATACTGATAATCCTTCTGCGTTCCCATATGTGATGGTGCTGTACGCAGGGTGGCCTGACTCTTTGCAGCCAAATAGGGATCAACTGCTTTGTAGTCTCGGGTGCCGCAGATATAAAGGCATCTGAAGTGTTTAAGGGTGTATGGCCCTTCGTCGCTATAGAAATAGCGCTCATCGTCGTATTCTTCGCTTTTCCAGACCTCGTTCTATGGCTGCCCTCGCTCGTGAATTAGTGGGCACGAGATGCGGTGCTAGAGAATCGACCAGAGGTTGATCAGGACCGCGGTCGGTGTTCGCACGCCAAGCCCCCACAACTACTGTCGACTCAAGCCACTTGAGATCCTCGCCCGCGACTTCGAACCTGGGAGAGCAGCGGAAGTAGATTCTTTCCGGAGGCACGGGAGTGCCTTGTGCCAAGGCTGCGATGTCTTCAGCCGAACCGGTGCGATACGCCAGGTTGGACACGAAGATTCGCTCGCCGCTGTCGGCCTCAATGATGTAGCGGGCATCGAGGTCTGAAACCGTCGGCGATCGAATGACCTGAAAGTCCGCGCTTAAGCAGGCAGAACCGTCCCGTTCAGCGCTGGTCCTTGTGCCGTGCCGCCGAGGATGGGAACCACTCTTCGCCGACCCGCGTGCGTATTGCCGACCTCAATGGGGTGGTCAACGTTGATTTCGAGGCAGGTCAGGTACTCCATCTCCAACGAGCTGGGCAGGTCATGACGAGATGCTGGTTTCATGATTCTCCTTCTTTGCGGTTGTCGGAGGGCATTCGAGCCCCTGTCAGTGAGTACCCGTGAGGATGAGCTTCACGGCCTCATGCGGTGCGTCCCACTGGGAAGTGCCCGCACCGGGGAACCAGTGCAGGGCCGCGTCGGGAACGCCTCTGCGGCCCGGTGCGCCTGCCGCGGAACGGTGACGAGGTCCCGACGTCCCCACCCGATGGTGACCCGACCGGGAACTGTCCCCAGTGGTGCACCCTGCTGCTTGGGCCCCTTCGTGAGCGCGTCTATCGCCGGATCCGTCGCTGGGCTGTCGGCCAGTCCGAGCAGGTCAGGCAGCACAGTCTGCTGAGTCAGCGCCCAAGGGCGCGGAGAGAACTGCGCGAGCAGCGCGCTCCGACTGACACGGTTCCCCAACAGTGCCGGCAGGCTACCGCGCAGGGCGCGAACCAGGGCGATGGAGGGCCGAAGCGTATAGCCGAAGATCGCCAGCTCGCGATCGCTCCAGAACCCTCCGGGGGCGAGCGCCACGGTGTCACCGCCGACCCCGCGTCTGGCGAGCTCAAGGACGATTCGCCCACCCATCGACTGCCCGGCAGTCGCAACGCCGTCCAGACCCTGCTCGCTGATGAATTGTGAGACGGAATCGGTGAGCGTGGCGATCGACACCTCGCCAGGCAACGGCGGCGTCTCACCGAAGCCGGGCAGGTCGACGGCGATGACTTCCCGGTGCTCTGCCAGCTCGTCGATGATGGGATCCCAGGAGCGCAGGCCCGCGCCGAGGCCGTGCACCAGCAGCAACGGGCTTCCGGCGCCTCGCCGGACGTGGTGGAGAGTCATCAGACCATCGTACGGCGGGGTTCCGCACCGCATAGCCGGGTCAGGGGCGGACCTTGCTGGAGCGATGGAACTGTTCAGCGGAGTCGATGAACCACCGCATCGACTCAGGATTCGCCAGCGAAGCCAGGTTCACGGCGCGCTCGGGCGCTGTGCCCGCGAACAGCTTCTTGATCGGGACTTCCACACGCTTGTTGGAGTGGGTCTTGGGAATCGCGGGAGCGCTGATGATCTCGTCCGGAACGTGACGCGCGGACGTGCGGCTCCTGATCTGTCGCTTCATCCGCTCGATGAGGTCCTCGGTGAGTTGCGCCTCCCCGCGGAGCACCACGAACATCGGCATGTAGTACCCACCGTCGGGCTGCTCCGCTCCCACCACCAGTGCATCTTCAATCTCGTCGATGCCTTCCAACGCTCCGTAGATGTCAGCGGACCCCAGCCGGACCCCTGACGGTTCAGGGTCGCGTCGGAGCGGCCGTGAACGACGAAAGTGCCCTCGGGCTTCTCCGAAATCCAGTCGCCCTGGCACCACACTCCGTGGTATTTTTCGAAATAGGCCGCCATGTACTTCGAAGCGTCCGGGTCGTCCCAGAACCGGACCGGCATGGACGGCATGGGGCGAGTGATCACCATCTCACCCACATCGCCGATGACTCGTCCGCCGTCGTCGTCCCAGGCCTGCACTGCCACGCCGAGCAAGGGGCCCTGAAGCTCTCCGAGGTGGACCGGTTCCAGCGGGTTCGAGCCGATGAATCCGCTGCAGATATCAGTTCCGCCGGTGTCTGAGCCCAGATGGACATCGGCCTTGACCGAGCGGTGAACCCATGCCCAGGTGGAGTTCGGGAGAGGGAGCCGGTGGAGAGTATCGACGTCAGCTGGGACAGATCCCAGTCCCTGCCTGGTTCCAGCCCTGTCTGCTCGACGAGGGTGAGGTAGGCGGCGCCCACGCCGAACATTGTGGCGCCGGTTGCTGCCAGCACCTCGAACTGCCGGTCCTTGCGGCCGTAGGTGGGAGACCCGGCGTAGGTGACCACCGCCGCGCCGGAGGCCATGTTGTTGACCAAGGTGTTCCACACCATCCACGAGGTGTTGGCAGCCACATAGTAGAGGTCGCCTGGGCCCATGTTCTGGTTCAGACCCGTACCTTTGCACGCCTCGAGGAGCATGCCCCCGTGGCCGTGGATGATGCCTTTGGGCTGGCCGGTCGTGCCAGAGGAGAAGAGCACCCACAGGGGTGGTCGAAGGGCAGCCGCTCGTAGGAGGGCGCCACGGTACGGGCCGTCATCTCGTCGAACGCCAGGCGGTAAGCTGTCAGATTCGCACTGGGATCAAGGGTGCGAACGATGATCACGTGCTCGACGGTGGGCAGCCCTGCGAGGACGTCTTCCATGTGTTCCAGCTGGTCGAACTCTTTGCCGTTGAAGCGGTAGCCGTCGCTTCCGATGAAGACGGTGGGCTCGAGCTGCCGGACTCGGTCCAGCGTCGCGGCTGGGGAGAGGTCTGGTGAGCTGATGGTCCACATCGCCCCGATGGAAGCGGTCGCCAGCAGCCCGATGAGGGCCTCCGGGACGTTGGGCAGCACGGCGGCCACTCGATCTCCGGGCGCACGCCCTGTTCGCGCAGCTGGGCGGCGAAGGAAGCAACTTTCACCTCCAGTTCCCGCCACGTGAGTGTCTGCGTGGCGTTGTCCTCCTCTATGCGGAGCACTGCCGTGGTGTCCGCCATGGCGGGTCGGCGGCGTGACGCAGGACGTTTTCGGCGTAGTTCAGGCGCGCCCGGGGTACCAGAGGGCTCCTGGCATGCGCTCCTCTGCCAGTGCCGGTCCGTGGAGGCCGTCACCTATCAGCTCGAAGTACTCAGCGACGGCTGCCCAGAAATCTGACAGCTCGGTGACAGACCATCGCCACAGGTCCCGGTAGTCGGTGAGAGCGACGCCTCGGGTGCGGCCGACCCATCGCATGAAGTCCCACATGCGGGTGCTGGTGCGAAACTCCTCCGTCGGCGCCCACATGACAGGCGGTCGGGGAGTAAGCGGTCGAGAACCCGTCTGCTGACCTGTTCCTCTCAGACGTCACTGACTGCTCCCATCGGGCTTGAAGCGGCGGTTTCTGCCGCACTGTGTGCACGCCCCGATCCATGTGGTGGGCTCGTGGGTCTTCACCTTCTCCAACGGTGGCACATGGCGACGCTGTTCTCCCTATCCATTTCACGCGGCGGAAGAGGTCGGGCAGTGGGCGGGGACGCAGCCGTACACGCCTGAGGGTGCAGGAGGTTCCGTGCCCGCCTCGGCTGTGACGGGGATAGGCTCACCCGGTGAGCAGTCCCACGTCAAACCCTCATTGCATCTGCTGGGTGTGCTGGCGGGTCTCATGGGAGTAAGCCCGCTCTTCATGCTGACGCTGTCCTCCACCTCGGCGGCAGTGGTCGAGCGCTTCGAGATCACAGCCGGTCAGCTGGGTCTGGTGGCGACCCTCGTCTTCGGGTCGGCAGCCGTGGCGGCGCGGCCGCTGGGCCGCTGGACCGATGTGGTCTCACTGAGGTGGCAGCTGCTGCTCAACTTCGGCGGGGTGGCGCTTTCGCTGCTGGTCGCCGCGCTGACCACCAGCTACCTGCTGATCTGTGTGGTGGCGGTGTTGGCGGGGGCCAGCCAAGCAATTTCAATTCCACCACCAACCGGATGCTGCTCGAAGCGGTTCCTCCGGCGCAGCGGGCCAGCTGGATAGGGATGAAGCAGTCCGGCGTGCCCATAGCGCAGCTCTCCGCCGGTGCCTTCTTCCCCGTGATGGCTGTCTGGCTGGGGTGGACCGGAGCCGCTCTGGGTGGGGTGGCGCTGGTGGTGACGCTGAACATCTACGGCTTCTGGGTGCTGCGTCGGCACTATCACCCGCGCGAAGTGGATTCGGAGACATCGGCACCATCAGTCCGGGAGCCTGTCAGTCAGGCCTCGGACGGCCCCGCTCCTGCGGCAGAGAAGTCTTCAGTGGTCGCGCTGCTGACCCTGTTCTCTGTCCTCTTCGCCTTCAGCCTGCAGGCGCTGAATGTCTACATTCCCCTCTTCGCCGTGGAGCAGCTGGAGTTCTCGCTGGTGGTAAGCGGGCTGACCATCACGGTAAGCGGTGCGATCGGGATGTTCGCCCGCGTCTGGTGGGCCCGCAGGATCGGTGCGGGGCACCGGCCCTCGTCCCTGCTGCTGGGGATCGTCGGCGGGTCCTTGGTCAGTATGGGATTCCTGCTCGCGGCACAGCTGGGCGGCTTCGCCGCGCTCGTGTGGGCAGCTGCGATCGTCCACGGAGCCACCGCCCTGGGAGCGAACGTCATCATCAACGCGGCCGTGATGCGTGCCGCACCGCCCGGCAGGGTCGGTCGAGCCTCTGGAGTCACGTCGATGGGGATGTACGCCGGGTTCGCGCTCGGCCCGCTGACTGTGGGGTGGCTGCGAGACCTGGGCACCGATTTCACACTCAGTTGGACGGTCGCTGCGGCTATGTACCTCTGCACTGTTCCGATCCTGCTTATCCTGCGCTCACGCAGCCCCGAGGGCGATCAGCGCTGGTGAGGGCCTGAGGATCACGCTGGCGATATGTCCAGGACGGGTTTGATGACATCTCCGCTCAGGCTGTCTTGGATGGCCGTCTCGACGTCTTCAAGGGGTAGAACCTGAGAAGCTCATCAAAGGGAAACCGTCCGAGGCGGTGCAGTGAGATCAGCGCCGGAATCAGCTCAGAACTCGTTCCGCTGCCCCCGAGCGTGCCGACTATCCGCTTTCCCCAGAGTGCTTAAGCTGATGCTCGACGGAGAACTGGGCTCCGGCCGGAGCTCCGCCGACCAGGATGCACGTATCCAGCATGCCTATGCATTTCACCGCCTGCTCGATGACTGAGACCACGCCGGTGCATTCGATGGCGTAGTCAGGAGTGCCGCCGCTGTACTCCGCGATCTTCTCCAGCACGTCTTGTGCGCGCGCATTGATCACGTGGGTGGCCCCGTACTGGCGAGCGAGGTCGAGGCGCGAGTCATGGAGGTCCACAGCAATGACGATCGCGGCCGATGTCGTCCGTGCAGCCATGATGGCGGCAAGCCCTACGGCGCCGGCGCCGAAGATGACGATGCTCTCCCCAGGCTGCGGTCGAGCAGTGTTGAGCACGGCCCCGGCGCCAGTCGCAAGACCGCAGGCTAGGGGCCCAGAAGCTTCAGATCCAGGTCCTTGTCGACGAGGACGAGGGACGTCGCATCGGCGATCGAGTAGGTGGCGAAAGAGGATTGGCCGAAGAAGTGTCCGGAGATCGGGGATCCGTCGGCGCGGCGGTAGCCGCTGCTGCCTTCGAGCGGACCCCGGTACCGGGCGCCCGACGCCACTGCCGGTCCCAGCAGCGCGCAGTAGCGGGGCTCCCCACGCAGGCAGTTGCGACATTTTCCGCAGTGAGGCCATCCCATGACGACATGGTCGCCCACTGAGAGACCCTCGACCCCTGCTCCCAAGGCATCGACGACGCCCGCGCCCTCGTGTCCGAGCACCCCGGGCAGCGGGAGCGGCAGGTCGCCGTCCCGCGTGATGGTGTCCGTGTGGCAGACGCCTGTGGCGACCAGGCGAACGCGCACTTCGCCGGGGCCTGGATCTTCGAGCTCGAGCTCCTCCACGGTGATTCGTGCTCCCGTGGACTCCGCGACTGCTGCTTGGATTTTCATTGATCCTCCTTGGATGTGATTCATATCACATTTCAAGGCATGGCGTGCTGCGAAACAGATGTGGCTGGGACAGGGGCCGTTGAGCGACCTCAGCCGCAGTGCACCCCGGCCCTAGAGAGCCGACGAACAAGGTGCGAAACCTGATCGAATTGCGCCTAGAGGGGTTGTGCCAAGAGCTGTTCTGTTGGTTCACTGAAATGCACAGAATAGGGGCTTGTGCAACGACTGGAGTGCCTGATGCCTGAGGTGAGTGAATTCATCGCCCAGCAGAACGCCGACCTGATCAACAGTCTGCCGTTCGAGGACCAGCAGGACTACGCGGACGCCCGCCGTGGGTGGGTCGGGGACTGAACCCGGCGGCAGTGCGGGCCGAGGATGGTCGAGTGGTGTGGGACAACGAGGCCTACACCTTCTTGGAAGGTCCAGCGCCTCCGTGCGTCAACCCGAGCTTATGGCGACAGAGCGGACTTGTGGCGATGCACGGCCTGTACGAGGTGATTGAGGGATTTACCAGGTTCGAGGGTTGGACCTGTCGAACATCACGTTCGTCGAAGGTGGGTCCGGGGTCATTGTGATCGACCCGTTGATCTCAACCGAAACCGCTGCTGCGGCCTTGGCCCTGTATCGGCAGCATCGGGGCGATAGGCCCGTGATTGCAGTCATCTACACTCACTCCCACGCGGACCACTTCGGTGGAGTGAAGGGAGTGATCTCGCAGGATGAGGTAGATGCTGGGAGGTGCAGGGTGATCGCCCCAGCCGGTTTCCTCAAGGAGGCCGTCGCTGAGAACGTATTCGCTGGTGGTGCGATGACCAGACGTGCGGGCTACATGTACGGGGCGGCATTGTCCAAAGGGCCCGAAGGTCAGGTCGGCGCTGGCCTGGGGGCGACGACCAGCACCGGAACAGTGAGTCTGATCGCGCCGACGACCGAGATCATCTCCACCGGTCAGCAGGAGATTGTCGACGGAGTCAGGATCGTATTCCAACTGACGCCCGACACCGAGGCGCCCGCCGAGATGAACTTCACCTTTCCGGACCTCGGTGCTGTCTGCCTGGCAGAGAACGCCTCCCACACGCTGCACAACCTGCTGACCCTGCGGGGAGCGGTGGTTCGAGACGCGCACGAGTGGGCTAGGTATCTCACCGAGAGCATCACGCTTCTCACCGATGACATCACGGTGGCGTTCGCCTCCCACCACTGGCCGACATGGGGCAATGAACGTATCGTGAAGTACCTGAGCCTGCATCGGGATGTGTATGCCTACCTGCATGATCAGACATTGCGGCTCCTGAACAGGGGATATGTTGGAGCGGAGATCGCTGATCTGATCGAACTGCCATAAGCCATAGAGCAGGCTTGGCACGCGCGGGGCTACTACGGTTCGGTCAGCCACAACGTGAAGGCCATCTACCAGCGGTATCTCGGGTGGTTCGATGGCAACCCAGCCCATCTGTGGGAACACCCCGGAGGAGCAGGCCATCCGATACGTCACAGCCATGGGCGGCGCTCAGGCGGCTCTCCACCACGCGCAGGAAGCACACTCCTCCGGTGATTTTCGCTGGGCGGCCACCGTACTGAACCATGTCATCTTTGCCGATCCGCAAAACATGGCAGCACGCGAACTGCAGGCTTCAACATTTGAACAGTTGGCCTACGGGTCAGAGAACGGAACCTGGCGAAACTTCTTCCTCACCGGTGCCCACGAGCTGCGCCACGGCAACGTCGGTACGCCGACGAGCACAGCGTCCCCCGACTTTCTGCAGGCACTCAGTGTGGAGCAGCTGTTGGACTCCCTCGCGATACGCGTTGATGGCCCTCGGTCATGGGACGAACGCATCGTCATCGAATGGGCACTGAACGATTCTGCCCGTCGCATCCGGATCGTTCTGGCCAACGGTGTGCTGACTCACCACCCCACGTCGACCCCAGGGGCTGACCTGGAGCTTGAACTGACCAGCGACATCACCACGCTCCGGCTATTGGTCACCGGCTTGGCCGATCCTTCGGATTTGGCCGAAGCCGGTCGGCTGCAGCATTCCGGAGCGATCGGCCGCTGGCAGGATCTCGTGGCTCTGCTGGACAAGCCCGATCCGGCTTTCGAGATCGTCCTTCCCTGACCTCCATTCGCCGCGGTGCCGGACGCCCCGGTGCATGCAGGCGTAGGTTCCATCGTCTTAGGTCGAAAGCGAGGCGACCTGCCGTCACCCATTCTCTGGTGGCGGCACCCGTACCGGGAGGACCTTGCAGTGAGCAGGGCTCATTGCACTGACCTCTGGATTAGCCTGCTGTGAGCTGTTGGAGCTGAAAGTGTCGTCCTGAACTGGAGAAAAGCAACTTCCAGCCAGGATTCGAGGCTTCTGGTTGTTATAGTCCGTTGATCGCGGATTGAAGTCCCGCACTCCCTGTGCGGGGGTGCCGTCGGCAGCCACTGCGCCCCGGGCCGGGGTCGGAGGCAGTAGTGGGACGGCTACCGAAAGGGTCCTCGTGAAACTAGCTCAGGCGCTGACACGGAGACTTATTCACGCACTGCGCGCTCTGGTCCCGATTCTCTGCGTGGTGGCCCTGTTTCAGCTGGTGGTATTCCGCCAAGTGCCTGACGACTGGTACGCGATTCTGGGCGGTCTGGTGATCGTGGCTGTCGGCATCGCCCTCTTCTTGGAGGGTCTGGAACGCAGCGTCTTTCCAGTCGGGAAGTCCATCACCAATAAGCTCATCCGGTCGGCGTCGCTGTGGAAAATCCTCCCCTTCTGCTTCCTGATCGGCTTTGCCGCAGTGATCGCGGAACCCGCACTGCTGTCGGTGGCAGACCAGGCCGAGGTAGTCAGTGAAGGCCAGGTGGACGGCTTCGTCTTCCGGCTGGTGATCGCAGTCAGTGTGGGCGCAGTGATGGTGCTGGGGGCACTCCGCGTGTTCTTAGGCTGGCCGCTGCACCGCATGCTCCTCATCGGCTACGGGGTCGTGCTGATCCTTACCGTCTCCTCACCGCCGGAGATCGCCAGCCTCGCCTACGACTCCGGCGGGGTCACCACCAACATCGTGACAGTTCCCCTGATAGCTGCCATCGGCATAGGCATGGCGTCCTCGATCACCGGACGCAGTCGGCTCCGTGACGGCTTCGGGCTTGTCGCCCTGTGTGTGATGGTCCCCATTGTCGGGGTGCAGCTCTACGGCCTCGTGGTTTATCAATTTGGGTCACCGGGCGAGGCCGTGGTCGCCAATGGGACAGAGGATGTGCTCCCGTGGTGGCTGGACCTGATGGTTGGGCTGGTCTATGTGGGCCGAGATGTACTGCCAGTCATCCTGGTCGTGCTGTTCTTCCAGTTCGTGATCCTGCGACGGCGACTGGGCAACCCAATTCAGGCCACAGTGGGGTTCGGCATGGTGGTTCTGGGTCTCTACGGGTTCATCGTTGGTCTTGAACTCGGGCTGATCCCTATGGTAAGCAGATGGCGGAACAGCTCATAGAGACTGACCGGATGTTCCTCATCGTCGCCTTCGGAGTGCTGATCGGCTTCGCTGCGACCATGGCTGAGCCTGCGCTGATCGCGATTGCTGAAGAGGCTGAAGAGATCTCAGAGAAGCGCTTGCGGGCTGGCACGCTTCGGCTCCTGGTGGCCTGCGGGGTAGCTGCGGGCATCGGGATAGGAGTGCTGCGGATCCTCACTGGCGCACCGTTTGGGTTGGTCATTGCTTAAGCCTCTATCTGCTGGCGATGGTCCTGCTGCTTCTGGCACCCAAACAGCACGTTCCGCTGGCCTTCGACCTTGGAGGCGTGACAACCAGCGAGATTACGGTCCCGCTGATCACCGCATTGGGTATCGGGCTGGCCGCCGCGGTGCCTGGGCGCGACATGCTCGTCGACGGCTTCGGCCTTATCGCTTTCGCTTCAGTCGGACCAGTGATCGCCGTCCTGAGCTACGCTCTTCTCATCCGGTTCAGTTCCGTCAGAGCTGATTCCAGCCGCACCGACGTCGAATCTACGGAGGCATGATGTCTCATAAGGCCGTGTTCGTCATCATCCCCGATGACCGGGAGGAAAAGGCCATCTCGCTCGTTGAGGAAGCCGGGGCCACCGGCGTGACCGCTCTCTCCGCTCGGGGTGGGCCAGAAGTCGCGGCGGACTTTCTTCGGCGCCAGGTTCGTCGGAGCTCAGACTGCGCTCATTATTCTGGTGACCGAAGACAAAGTCGAGCCGATCTTGTCATGCCTCGAAGAAGTCCTCTTCGAAGACGGAGACCCGCACGGAATCAGTTTCGTCGTGCCGGTGGAGGCAAGCTCCGTTCCTCTGCTGAGCCCCGAATCCGACTGAGATGCCCCCTGCTGATCGCTATGACCCTGCGCGCTGCGCCTGCGCATAGGGACGTCGCCGCTCCCGCGGATTCATGCGCCCCTGCGGCTCAGTGAGGTCGCAGCAATGAGGAGATGCGTGGCTCAGGGGTCGACGTTCTCGGCGAGACGGGCAACCACCTCTGCGACCTCCGGGCCGAACATGATCGGGTCGTTGTGATCGGCATTCTCGACAATCCGCTCCTCGACGAGATTCGGAGCCGCAGCGGCAACTTGCGCACTCAGCTCAGTCGGCACCACCGAGTCGTGCTCCGCCCGGATGACAGAAATCGGCACCTGGGTCTGGCCCACGTGTGCCGCCACGGGAACTCGTCGCGAAGGATCGTACGCACGGGAAGCCACGGGTAGTGCTCCCGGCCCACGTCGGCCAGTTCAGTGAACGGAGAGCGGAACGCCGCTGCGGCTGGGGACGTTCGGTCAGCAGTGCGGCGATCACGCCGCCGCCGATGGATTCTCCGAAATAGATGGTGCGCTCGGGCGGAAACCCCTGGGCCTCGAGGGCGACAACGGCGGCCATCCCATCACGGACGAGCCCCTCCTCGCTCGGATCCCCGGGTTTGTGCTGTAGCCGCGATAGTCCAGGAGGAGCACTGCGAAACCCTCATTCTGCAGTTCACTGGCCAGACCGGTCCGAGAGGCACGGTTTCCGCCGTTTCCGGGGTCATGAGCACTGCTAAGGCCCGGTCCTCTGCCTCTGCTGATGCCGGTGCGAACCACGCGCCCAGGTGAAGGCCGTCAGAGGTTCGGAGAGTCAGGTCTTCACCGCCCGAAAGGGCCTCAGCTGTAAGCGGTACCTCCGTGGTATCCGGGAAGTAGATCAGGGAGCGCTGGAAGGCCCACACAAGTGCCATCACAACCCCGACTGCCACCAGGATCGTGAGAGCCCCGGCCATGAGTTTCCGGCCGCGTAAACGCTCCTCGGCAACTGGTCATCACGTTCCATAAGACCATGATCGCTGATCTGCCGAGCAACTATCCGACTCCCCGGCAGATGAGCGTATAACCGCAGGTGGGGTGGATCACGAATCTCGCTCGGGGAGCCACAGGTCACGCATCGGAGCGTTCGTCGAGGGCAGCAGCACGGAGGGTTCGACTGGGCCTAAGAGGAGCATCGGGTTGATGTATTCGCCGTGGTGTCGGACTCCCCAGTGCAGGCAGGGGAGTCGCAGTGGTGGGTGGCGTTGTCGTAGGTGTCTAGGTGCCCGATGGGTTGTCCTTGGCTGACTCGGTCTCCGACTGTGAGGTCGCTGTCGACGGGCTCGAAGGAGCTGATGTATCCGTTGCCGTGGTTAATCGAGAGCACCTGGCGGTTGACCACTTTGCCTGAGAAGCTGACGACCCCGTCAGCGGGGAGCGGATCTGCGCGTTCTGGGCTGTGTCCAGGTCTGCACCCCGGTGGCCCCGTGCCCACGGGCAGGGAGCCGCAAACGCGCGCACCACGGACGCGCCTGCAGACGGACTCCTCCAATCGTCGGGATGATCCGCCGCGCTCGCCGTCGTCAGGGGCAGTGCCAGCATCATCAGGCACAGCATCGCCCCGGCAAGGGCGGGCAGTCGTCTTCGAAGGCATGAATGCCACTCTGCCCTGAGGCCCAGCGGCCGGGTACACCTGTGCAAGAGCGAGGACGCACCCTGTGGTTGGGCATTCCTTCCCTGTGCCGCTAGACTTTGCCCAGCAGCTGGTGTGCGTGGTCCTTCCGCGCGCCCAACTGACTACGCGCTGTGATTCCCCGCGTTCTGCGCGGGTCGTCCCCTTCGGTCCACTTCCGACGCCCAGACATCTGGGCAAGGCAGGTGCTGGGGCCGCGAGCTTCGGCTTGCTTCGCAGCTAGGAATCCGGGAAAGCCGGAGATATTCGCAACCGATAAAACGAGTAAGCGCTGCATGGGTACGCCCATGTTGTAAGCCCGGCACCGAAAGGACTTTTCATGTCTGTCGTCACTATGCGCCAACTGCTGGACTCCGGCGTTCACTTCGGTCACCAGACCCGCCGCTGGAACCCGAAAATGAAGCGCTACATCTTCACCGAGCGCAACGGCATCTACATCGTCGACCTGCAGCAGTCGCTGTCCTACATCGACCGCGCCTACGAGTTCGTCAAGCAGACGGTCGCCCACGGCGGCACCGTCCTCTTCGTCGGCACCAAGAAGCAGGCCCAGGAAGCCATCGCCGAACAGGCGACCCGCGTCGGCCAGCCCTACGTGAACCACCGTTGGCTCGGAGGCATGCTCACCAACTTCGCCACCGTCTCCAAGCGAGTGCAGCGGATGAAGGAGCTCGAGGAGATCGACTTCGACGACGTCGCAGGCTCCCAGTACACCAAGAAGGAGCTGCTGCTGCTCTCCCGCGAGCTGGAGAAGCTGCGCTCCAACCTGGGCGGCATCCGGAACCTCACCAAGACTCCGTCCGCCATCTGGGTCGTGGACACCAACAAGGAGCACCTGGCCGTCGACGAGGCTCACAAGCTGGGCATCCCCGTGGTCGGCATCCTCGACACCAACTGCGACCCCGACGAGGTCCACTACCCCATCCCCGGCAACGACGACGCCATCCGCTCCGTCGACC
The DNA here is from genome assembly GCF_019575955.1 of Nesterenkonia pannonica. Classification (GTDB taxonomy): domain Bacteria; phylum Actinomycetota; class Actinomycetes; order Actinomycetales; family Micrococcaceae; genus Nesterenkonia; species Nesterenkonia pannonica. The sequence goes on along the minus strand of NZ_CP080575.1, from coordinate 2,297,418 downwards.
TGCTCACCCGCGTGATCGCAGACGCGGCTGCTGACGGCCTCATCGCCCGCGACGAGAAGCGCGGCGGCGGCTCCAGCCAGGCAGCCGCAGAGCCGATGGCTGAGTGGGAGCGCGAGCTGCTCGAGCAGCACGCGGCCGAGAAGGGCGCCGAGCAGCCTGACCAGGCTTCCCCCTCCAACGAGGGAGACGCTGTCGCAGAGGAGGAGACCGGCGAAGCCGCCGTTCCCACCAACGCGGACGCCAGCGAAGCTGCCGAGAAGACCGAAGCCTGATCCTTTAAACCCTCCGGGAGGAACGCAACCCATGGCGAACTACACCGCTGCCGACATCAAGGCCCTGCGCGAGCGCACCGGCGCAGGCATGATGGACGTCAAGAAGGCCCTTGACGAGTCCGACGGCGACGTCGACAAGGCCATCGAGGCCATCCGCATCAAGGGCCTGAAGGGTGCGGCCAAGCGCGAAGGCCGGTCGGCCGCCGAAGGCCTCATCACTGCGAAGGTGACTGACCAGGTAGGCTACCTGCTCGAGGTCAACGCAGAGACCGACTTCGTCGCCAAGTCCGACAAGTTCATCGCCCTCGCAGACAAAGTTCTCGAAGTGGCTGTGGTAAGCGGCCACAACGGCGTCGAAGCTCTGCTCGAGGACGAAGTCGACGGCAAGAAGCTGTCCGACTACGTCACCGAAGAGGCAGCCATCCTGGGCGAGAAGGTCGTCGTCCGCCGCCTGACCAAAATCACCGGCGGATACGTCGACGCCTACCTGCACAAGACCGCCAAGGACCTGCCCGCGCAGGTCGGCGTGCTCGTTGCAGTGGCAGACGACTCCGAAGAGGCCAAGGCCGCCGCTCACGACGTCGCGGTGCACGCCGCCGCGATGTCGCCGAGCTACCTCGTCCGCGACGAAGTTCCCGAGGAGAAGGTGGCCGATGAGCGCCGCATCGCCGAGGAGACTGCCCGCGCCGAGAACAAGCCCGAACAGGCCATCTCGAAGATCATCGAGGGTCGCACCAACGCGTACTTCAAGGAGCACGTCCTGGTGGACCAGCCCTTCGCCAAGGACCCCAAGCAGAGCGTCAGCCAGATCCTCGACGCTGCCGGGACCAAAGCTGTGGGCTTCGTCCGCTTCCGCGTCGGATCCTGAACGAAAGACGCTAGACTGAGCTGAACGTCTTCACAGGAAAGGGGTGGCCATCTTCCAGGTGGCCGCCCCTTTTCCTATGCCCACCCTGTTCGAGAAGCCACGTGCCGCGGAGGACCCCATGACAGAGCCCCTGACCACACGCACCACTGAAGACACCGCCGCAGCAGGCCGCCGACGCGTGCTCCTCAAGCTCTCCGGCGAAGTGTTCGGAGGCGGATCAGTGGGCGTGGACCCCGCCACAGTGCGCGCCATCGCTGAACAGATCGCCGCCGTCCGCGACCAAGTCGAAGTCAGCGTCGTCGTCGGAGGCGGCAACTTCTTCCGCGGAGCCGAACTCTCCAAAGTGGCATGGACCGAGCACGCGCCGACTACATGGGCATGCTCGGCACCGTGATGAACGCCCTGTCGCTCCAAGACTTCCTCGAACAGTCCGGCCAGCCCACCCGTGTGCAGACCGCAATCTCCATGGCACAGGTCGCCGAACCATACATACCCCTGCGCGCAGTGAGGCACATGGAAAAAGGCAGGGTCGTCGTCTTCGGCGCAAGCGCCGGAATGCCCTTCTTCTCCACAGACACCGTCTGCGCCCAGCGTGCCCTGGAAGTCGGAGCGCAGCAGGTGCTCATGGCGAAGTCAGGCGTCGACGGCGTCTACACCGCCGACCCTCGCACCGACCCCACCGCCGAGAAGCTCGACACCTCACCTATGATGAGGCCCTGCGCAGGAACATCCGAGTGATGGACCAGACCGCCATGACCATGTGCAACGACAACGGACTCCCCATGCGCGTCTTCGGCATGGAAGGGGAAGGAACATCACCCGCGCCCTCCTCGGAGAGCCGCTCGGCACCGCCGTCAACCCCTGATCATGCCGCGCGCGACCACACTTCAGTAGACTGCCACCTGGCACAACCGGACACCCAAGGAGAGACCCGTGATTGACGAGACCCTGCTCGAGGCCGAAGAGGCCATGGAGCGGACAGTCGAAGCCACCAGCGAAGACTTCGCCACCGTTCGCACCGGTCGGGCCAACCCCGCCCTGTACTCCAAGGTGCTCGTGAACTACTACGGCAGCGCCACCCCGCTGCAGCAGCTGGCGTCCTTCAACACCCCGACGCCCGCACCATCCTCATCACCCCCTACGACATCTCCGCGATGCGTGAGATCGAAAAGGCCCTCTCCGACTCCGAGATCGGAGCCAACCCGTCCAACGACGGCAAACAGATCCGCATCACCATGCCCGACCTCACCGAAGAGCGGCGCAGGGAATACGTGAAGCTCGTCAAAGGCAAAGCCGAAGACCACAAAGTGTCCGTGCGAAACGCCCGACGCAAAGCCAAAGAAGCCATGGAGAAGGCCGCCAAGGACGGCGAAGTCGGTGAGGATGACGCCGAACGCGGCACCAAAGAGCTCGAGAGCCTGACCAAGAAGCATGTCGACCGCATCGACGACATGGCCAAGCGCAAGGAAGCCGAGCTGCTCGAGGTCTGAGCCTCCTACACCGCATGCCCTCCCCGACGCTGCCCGAACCCGCACGCAACGAGCCTCGGGGTGGCCGTGACCTGCCCGCCGCAATAGCCACAGGCGCTGCGCTGCTGGTCCCGGCAGTCATCGGTATCCTCTTCTTCGTCGAAGTTCTCATACTCCTCTTCTCGGTCCTTCTCTGCTTGGGAGTGTGGGAAGTCGCGCGCGCCCTCAAGGGCCAGGGCTACAACGTGCCCGTTGTGCCGCTGTGCGTCGGATCCGTGGGGATGCTGGTCGCTGCCTACTTCGCAGCAGAGGAAGGCCTCGTCCTGAGCTTCGCCGTGACAAGCGCGCTCATTCTCGTCTGGGTCTGGGTGAGCTCAGCAGTCAGGGCCACGCCCATCGGTGCGGAGAAGCCCCGATCCAGTCCGCCGCCGCAGCAGTCTTCATCGGATGCTGGGTGCCCTTCCTCGTCTCCTTCGCTGTGCTGCTGGTGCAGATGGACGACGGAGCATGGCGACTAACCGTCGTCGTTCTCCTGGTGGTCTGCAACGACACCTTCGGCTACATCGCTTACCGACTGTTCGGCCGCCGTCCCATGGCCCCCAAGGTCAGCCCGAAGAAGTCCTGGGAAGGGTTCGCTTACTCGCTCCTCGGTGCCGCAGCCGTCAGCGCGCTCTTCTCCTGGATCGTCTTCGATGAGCCCCTGTACGCCGGCTGTCCTCCTAGCAGTCATCGTGGTCGTGGCGGCAACCGCTGGCGACTTCGCCGAATCGATGGTCAAAGAGAAGCTAGGCATCAAGGACATGTCCAACGCACTGCCCGGCCACGGCGGCGTCATGGACCGCCTCGACTCCGTCGTCTGGGCAATGCTTACCGCATACCTCGGCGTGGTGGCACTGGGCCTCGCCTGACCAGACTTAGGCTAAAGACCATGTCGCAACCACTGTTCACCCTGCTCTCCGAGAACGAGCACGGCTACAGCCGGGAGGAAGTCGATCAGTTCATGGCGCGCGCCAGGACTGCCTACGACTCCGGACGGAGCATGCCGCTCGCCGAGATTCGCGAGGCAAGCTTCTCCCTCGGTGCCGGGGATACAGCCCCGCTGAAGTCGACGCAGCCTTGGATCGTCTCGAAGACGCGTTCGCCTCCGCTGAGCGCGACCGCTACATCGCAGCGCACGGCGAGGACGCCTGGTACGAGCTGCTTGCTGAGCGCGCCGAGCCCCTGCGCCGCCGTCTCGAACGCCCTGAGGGTCAACGATTCCGCGAGCCCTCAGGCGACGGCACCGGCTACCGCCGGGCAGACGTTGACCAGCTCGCGCACCGGCTGGAGCAGTACCTCGACGGGGAGAACCCCATGAGCGTCGATGAGATCCGCACGGTCGCCTTCGAGACCGCGTCCGGCAGCTCCGCATATGACGAAGCCCAGGTGGACGCCTTCCTCGATCGTATGACTGAGATCATGGCTTCGGTAGGCTGAGCAGAATGAACATCACACTGCGGGACGTCAACGAGGCCGACCTGAACCAGTTCTTCCAATTCCAGCAGGACGCCGACGCCGCCCACATGGCCGGATTCGCGCCCACCAACCCCGGGACCGCAGCGTCTTCGACCACCACTGGGGCCAGCTCCTGGGAGATGAGTCCTCGCTGGTCCGCACCATCGACGTCGACGGGGTTCCCGCCGGTTCGATCGCCGTGTTCCAGGAGGAGGACGCCCACGAGATCATGTTCTGGACCGACAAGCAGTTCTGGTCTCAGGGCATCACCACGTCCGCGGTCGACCAGTTCCTCCAGGAGTTTGCCTCGCGTCCCCTCAGGGCGAGAGTCGTGGCGGACAACGGCGGATCGCTGAAGATCCTCACCACGCGGGGCTTCCGCGAAGTGGGGAGGAGCAGGTCTTCTCCAACGCCCGCGCGAGCGTCGTCACCGAGAAGATCCTGCAGCTCGACTGACCCGCACGCGCTGCTCGCTCAGGCCTCCATGCCGTGAGCCTCAGCCACCTCGCTGCTGCGCAGCGCACCTTCTGCCGTGCTCAGTCCGCTGGCCAAGCCCGGATCACTCTCCAGTGCGCTCTGCCAGCCCTGCCCCGCGAGCTGAAGCACGTAGGGGAGCGTCACGTTGGTCAGCGCCTTCGTCGAGGTGGCAGGGACCGCGCCAGGCATATTCGTGACGCAGTACATCACCGCATCGCCGAGCCGGAACGTCGGCTCAGCATGAGTGGTGCCTGCTGAGCCCTCGAAGCACCCGCCCTGGTCGATCGCCACGTCGACGAACACCGTGCCCGGCTGCGAGCTGCGAATCATCTCCTCGCTGACCAGCTTGGGTGCCGCAGCGCCGGGCACCAGCACCGAGCCGATGACCAGGTCAGCGTCAGCGACCTGCTGAGCGATCTCGTACGGGTTCGAGACCCGGGTTCCGATAGCGCCGCGGTACCGGGCGTCGAGCTCACGCAGGCGCGCCGGAGAAATGTCCAGCACCTCCACGCGTGCTCCCAGCCCCAGGGCCACTCGTGCAGCATTCTCTCCCGCTACGCCGCCGCCGATCACCACGACCTTTCCCGGGAGGCTCCGGGGACGCCGGAGAGCAGCACACCGCGGCCTCCGGCGGCCGCCTTCAGGTGAGCAGCACCCTCCAGCGTGGCGAGCCCCGCCACTTCGCTCATCGGCGTCAGAAGCGGCAGGCTTCCGTCCTTGGCCCGCACCGTCTCATAGGCGATGGATGTGGTCTCCGAGGCGACCAGCGCCTCAGTCAGCGCCTTATCGGCGGCGAGGTGCAGGTAGGTGAAGAGCAGGAGCCCCGGACGAAGGAACCCGTACTCCTCCTCAACAGGCTCCTTGACCTTCAGGACCATATCCGCCGCCCACGCCTGCTGCGCATCGGCGACGATTTCAGCACCGACATCGGTGTAGTCAGCATCGCTGTACCCGGAGGCAGATCCCGCCTGAGTCTGGATGAGAACCTCGTGCCCATCGCGGACCAGCGCATCGACGCCTGCTGGGGTGAGGGCCACTCGGTACTCGTGATTCTTCACTTCTGCGGGAACGCCTACGCGCATAAGATCCTCCGTGGAGTTGATGGGACAGCACTCAGAGTATGCACGGATATTCACCGACAATCATGAACTGTCGAACGAACGGCGGTCACATGGCACAATTCGGTTCGAATATTCTGCGAAAGGGATGGTCAGGGCATGCTTAAGCCAAAGATTATGCTCCGCTGCTGGACTCAGCTGATCGTGCGATTCTGCATCGGCTCAACGTCAACGCGCGAGCAGCGAATGCCGAGCTCGCCCGCGAAGTGGGGCTCTCGCCGAGCGCCTGCCTGGCACGCGTGCGTTCTCTGGTGGACAGAGGCGTCATCTCTCGGTTCACCGTGGAGGTGGACCCCGCGTCCTCGGCTACCACCTGCAGGCGCTCGTCAGCGTCCGCATCCGACCCGGTGCGCGGCATCTCATGGAGCAGATGGCGCAGGACCTTCGCGAGCATCCCGAAGTGACGCAGCTGTTCATCCTGGGCGGCACCGAGGACTTTCTCATCCACGTTCAGGTCAGGGACGCCGAACATGTGCGACGGTTCGTGCTCGAGCACCTGTCCTCCAACCCTGCCGTCGCACTCACGCAGACCAACCTGGTGTTTGAGCACCACACAGCCCGGGCAGGCCTGCCCGTCATGGACCAGGCGCTGCCCGGGCTGCGACGGGGCGTACGGGGTCAGCTGATCATGGAGTGCACAACCCGCACCGCAGCTGCTGCCGCACGTGCTGCGGTGAGCAGTCCGCCGACCTGCTCGTCTCCGCTAAGCGACCTCGTCGGGCTCGGGCGGGAAGAACAGCTGCACAGCGTTGATGAGGGTGTAGATCAGGCCGAAGAGCATCGGAATGGACACGATGATCCAGGCGACGGGGATCGGAACGATCGGTGCGGCCGCGGGCTTCACCGCAGCGGCTTCCTGCTGCGCCCTCTGCTCCGCGGGAGCACCCGACGGAGCCGCGCCCTCAAGAGCATCGGAGTCCTTGGACTCCTCGTGCCACTTCGAGTGGACCGGTCGGACCAGCAGGTTGGCGATGAATCCCACCAGCAGCAGGCCAGCCATGATGAACAGGGCCGGGCGGTAGTCCGCCGCCGTGAGATCCGTCCCTGCGGTGCCCTCGGCCGAGTCAAGGGTGATGTTGACGATGGCGGGACCTGCGATCCCGGCTACTGACCATGCCGTCAGCAGTCGGCCGTGGATGGCTCCACCTGCAGTGTGCCGAAGAGGTCACGCAGGTAGGCCGGAATGGTGGCGAACCCGCCGCCGTAGAAGGACAGGATGATGCTTAAGCCGGGACGATGAACGCGGCCATGTTCGTGTCGCCGAATGTTCCCAGCGATACGTAGAGCGCAGCACCCAGGCCCAGGTACATCATGTAGATCGGCTTGCGGCCGATTTTGTCCGAAGTCGAGGCCCAGATGAACCGTCCCAGGGTGTTGGTCAGCGACAGGTAGCCGACGAAGTAAGCCGCGGCGACCGCTGCGACCTCCGGGTGGGCGAAGGTCTCGCCGGTGTCGTCGCGGAAGAAGTCCTGAACGAAGTTGGCTGCCTGCGGAAGCAGGCCCACTGCGGCGGTGACATTGACGAACAGCACCACCCACAGCAGCCAGAACTGAGGTGTGCGCAGAGCGTTGTTGGCCGTGACGTTGCCCGCGGAGACCATCTTGGAGGTCTTCCGCACGCTCGGGTCGAAGCCCTCGGGCTTCCATCCGTCGGCAGGAACACGGATGATCCAGGCGGCGAAGAGCATCATCGGGGCGTAGATGACCGCGAGGGTCAGGAAGAGGTATCCGACCGAATTGCCGGCGTCGGCGCCCATGGTGTCGAAGACGCCCAGCATCAGGTTGGAGAAGGGTGCGGCGATCATCGCGCCGACGCCGAAGCCCATGATAGCCATGCCGGTGCCCAAGCCGGGACGGTCCGGGAACCACTTCATCAGCGTGGAGACCGGCGCGATGTAGCCGATGCCCAGGCCGATGCCGCCGAGCACTCCGTACCCGAGACCCACGAGCCACAGCTGCTGGGTGAAGATGCCGACCGAGCCGACGACGAATCCGGTGATCCAGAAGGTGGTGGAGGCGAGCATCGCCATCCGTGGGCCGCGGTAGTCGACCCACTTGCCGAACAGGGCCGCGGAGAGGCCCATCAGGAAGATCGAGAGGGAGAAGGCGAAGAATGCCACGGCAGTCTGAGCCGGGTGCTCCCGCCGAAGATGGGGCCCAGGACCTGGCCGAAGATCCCGACCAGGGGTCCTCAGCGAAGTGGCCCGCAAGTCTCGACTGGTAGACGGACGTCCCGTAGACCTGACCGATGCACATGTGGAGCGCCAGGGCCGAAGGCGGAATCAGCCACCGGTTGAATCGAGGACCCGCCTTGATTCGGTGGTACGAGGGGGCGCGCAGCTCGGCAGAGGCAGGGGCTGCCTTCGTCTGCCGCTCGTCGACCGCGGAAGCGGTGGCTGAGTCAGTCATCAGCTGCCTTTCTAGGAAACGTGTAGGGGCACAGAGCAGGTGGTCACCCGTTGTGACTCGGCACACATTTGCATGATGCTCGCGCCAGCGGCCTCCGAGGTACGACGAGCGGCATCGCTCCTGCGGCAAGCGGTCAGTCCGCGCTCAGAACGGTCGGCGAGTCCCTAGACTGGCGGGATGGAGCAGGCGAGCGCGACGACAGTGATCCTGGTGGTCATCATCGCTGTGCTCACCGCGCTGGTGCTCTATGTCGCCGCCCGAGGCCGCGGGGCTGCCCCTTCGGCGGATGATGCCGCGGCGGTCGAGCCGACGCCCGATGATGCTGTGGACTACCGCGCTCTGGCCGAGGCCACACGGCGGCAGCTTGTCGAGGCAGAGCTGAGAACCCTGCGCAGCCAGATCTCTCCGCACTTCATCTACAACAGCCTCAACGCCATCGCCGCGACCATTCCCGCGGACCCGGTCAAAGCGCGAGAGCTCGTCATCGACTTCGCAGACTTCACCCGGTACAGCCTGCGCGGTGCAGGTGACTTCACCACCCTTGAGGAGGAGCTGGCCGCCGTGGAGCGGTACGTGCTGCTCGAGCAGGCCCGATTCGAGGACCGGGTCCAGGTGCGTCTGAAGATCGCCCCGGAGGTCCTGAGCCTCAAGATCCCGTTCCTTGCTGTCCAGCCGCTGGTTGAGAACGCCGTCCGCCACGGGATGGACTCCGTCACCGGCCACGCGAAGGTCCGACTCACCGGGCAGGACGAGGGACGCACGCCGTCATCAGCGTGGAGGACGACGGCCCGGGCGCAGACCCCGAGCAGATCCGCAGGGTGCTCGTGGGCGAAGAGGGCAGCACCCACATCGGGCTGCGCAACGTCGACCTGCGCCTGCGGCAGGCCTACGGCGGGGCCGACGGTCTGCAGATCGAGACCGCAGAGGGCGCCGGGATGCGCGTGTGGATGCGCGTGCCGAAGTTCCAGCCCGGTGCGGAGGAGACCGTATGAAGATTCTGGTCGTCGATGACGAGAAGCCCGCCGTCACCCAGATGCAGTGGATGCTGGACTCCGAACCGTTGGCAGAGACCGTCCACACCGCATACAACGCGGCCCAGGCCAAACACATCATCAGCACCCAGCCCATCGATGTGATGCTGCTGGACATCCACATGCCCGGGCAGAACGGCATGCAGCTGGCGCGGCAGCTCACAGAAAGGGTCGCCGACGGAGAGCCGATCCCGCAGATCATCTTCATCACTGCGGACGCCCAGCCCGCCGTGGAGGCCTTCGAGCTCGCCGCCCGCGACTACCTGCTCAAGCCGGTCAGAGCCTCGCGGCTCCGCGAAGCCCTGCGCCGCGCCTCCGAGGCGCTGAGCTCCCACCCCGGCAGCGCAGCTCCAGCGCCCCCGCGGATCTCCGTCAGCCGCGGCGACTCCATCGTTCTCCTCGAGCTGCCCTCCATACGCCGTGCTGAGGCCCAGGGCGACTATGCCCGGCTCCACACCGACCGCGGCTCCTTCCTGCTGCGTGCCGCCCTTGCTGAGCTGGAGGAGCAGTGGGGTCCGCACGGGTTCGTACGCATCCATCGCTCTCACCTCATCAGTCTGAACCATGTGGAGCGGGTCCAGCAGCGCGCCGGTCGCATGAGCATCCGTGTGGCGGGTGAGGACCTGGAGGTGAGCCGCTAACTCATGCCGCATGTGCGGGACCGGCTCTCCGCGGTGGGCCGATGAGCCAGCATCTTGCCCCGTCGTCGCGCCAGAAGGTGGTGGGCCCCCAGATCCCGCCCACTGCGGAGGAGGCCCTGCTGGATCCCCGTCGCGGGCATCTGCGCGGCGGCTCGCACGAGTCGGAGGCGGATGCTGAAGTCCTTGCGCTGATCTCGGCCAAGCTGCGGATTGCGGTAGCCATCGGAGTGGGATTCTTCGTCCTGCTGGTGACGGTGTGCGCGGCCTTGGCGCTGTCCACGTACCAGGGCCCGCTGATGTGGATCATCCCAGGGGTGGTCCTGTATCCGATCATCCTCGCGGCAGGACGGTTCTACCTCCTGAGGATCCTCCGGTACGACCGCGCATACCGACGCCGCCGCAGCGCACGCGCCGGGACGGAGCCGAGTGCCTGAGGGGCCCATGCGGGAGTACGCCATCGCGGCGATCATCCTCGTCTTCGCGGCCACCATGCTGGTGAGCCTCTTCGGAGTGCGCGTCGTCCGCTCCACGAGCGACTTCTACGTCGCCTCGCGCCGCGTCTCACCGCGGATGAACGCGTCCGCGCTGGTAAGCGAGTACATATCTGCGGCCAGCTTCCTGGGCGTGGCCGGGCTGATCGTCGCCGAGGGCACCTACGGCCTGTGGTTTCCGCTGGGCTACACGGTAAGCTGTCTGACGATGCTGCTGTTCATGACAGGGCCGCTGCGCCGTTCAGGCGCGTACACCGTCCCCGACTTCGTGAGCCTGCGCTTCTCCTCCTCCCGGCTGCGGGTGGCGACAGTCATCATCGTGGTGCTGACGGGGTGGATGTACATCGTCCCTCAGCTCCACGGTGCGGCGCTCGCGCTGACCACCACCACGGGGCTGCCTGCGTGGACCGGGCCTGCCGCAGTGATTCTGGTGGTGCTCGCCACCGTGCTGCCCGGCGGCATGAGGTCGGTAACGATTGCCCAGGCCATCCAGTACTGGATCAAACTCTGCGCACTCCTGATTCCCCTGATCTTCATCCTGCTGCAGACCAACACGCTCGGCGGTCCCGGGCTGCCGGGATGGGACGCGTCCGTCTGGCACGACGGAACAGGCACCTCGCCAGCGGACTTCTACCGGATCGTCTCCCTGCTGCTGGCGCTGATGCTGGGGACCATCGGACTGCCGCACGTGCTGGTGCGGTTCTACACCAACCCCGACGGCGACGCCGCCCGTCGCACCACGTTCCTGCTGCTGGGGCTTCTGTCCGGCTTCTACATCCTGCCGGTCGCTCTGGGCGTGATCTCCCGGGCGGTCTTCGCCGAGGGGAGCTGAGTTCGCCGGATACGGCTCTGCTGCGGCTCCCGAGCGCCGTCTTCGACGGTGCGGGAGGAGACCTGCTGACCGCGGTGATCGCGGCGGCGCGTTCGCGGCGTTCCTCTCAACGTCATCCGGGCTGGTGGTATCGGTCTCCGGGGTGCTGTCCCAGGAGTTCTTCGGCGGGTCGGTGCTCGGCTTCCGGATCGGGGCGGTTCTCGCCTGCGCGCTGCCCCTGGCTATGGCCGTCGCCACCGCGCACATGGCGCTGGCCGGGGCTGTGGCGATGGTGTTCACCTTCGCCGCGTCGTCGCTGACCCCTCTGCTGCTGCTGGGGATCTGGTGGTCGGGAGTGACCGCCCAGGGGGCCATCGCAGGGATGGTCACCGGTGCCGCAGCGTCGCTGGGATCCTTCGCACTGGGGCGGGGACTTGAGCTGGGCTGGGGAACGGACGCAGTGCTCTGAACTATCCGGCGCTGTGGTGTGTGCCGCTGGCCTTCGCCGTCGCCGTGCTCGTCAGCCGGTACGGCGGCGCTCGCCCGCCCGCAACACGGCTCACGTGCTCGCCCGGCTCCATCTCCCCGAAGGCTGACGAACCCGCGCACCGCGGGGCACCCGTCCCAGGGCGATCCCGCGGTAAGCCGCCCTGTGGCGCCGCCCGCCGCCCGCCGCCCGTTCCCGGCCGGGCTCCTGGGGGCTCTCTTCCTCGCCCGCCCAAACACCCGTTCGCTGCTGGATATTGGGCCCATTCCTCGCTCTGAGGAGCGAATTCGCCGCAGGATTCCAGCAGCGAACAGCAGGGTGGGCGGCTCGCTGTTCCACATTCGACCGGAACGCCCGACGCACCGCGGAGTGCGCGAACAGCTGACGCTGAGGCGCAACGCTGTGAGCGGCAGTGACCGTGACTTGAGGGTATGAACGAAGAGAAGCCGGATCAGCGCCGACGAGCTGCCAAGTCCCTCCCTGCCTCCGGAACTCTGGCAGGGCTGCTCCTGAATCAGGGAATGACCCGCGGAGACCTCAGGCATGCGGAGGTCAACGGAGCCGCAGCGCGAGCAGCCTGGGGAATCTATGCCGGTGTCGAACCAGGACGAGCTCCGCGCATCGAGTGGGCCCTGCTCCAAGCACTCACCGCTGACGGGCGACGAGCTGCCTCCCACGAGACCGCCGCCTCCCTGTGGGGCTTCGCAGGCGGCTCGATGACGCGTCCTCTGCATCTGACGAGCCTCTCAGGGCACCGCAGGTTCAGCGGCCCGGTGTGGTCGTCTCCCACAGAGGGTCCGTTCCTTCGCAGTTCCTTCGATGGCGCAACGGGGTCAGAGTGGTGTCTCCTGCTTGGGCGTGGCTCGATGTGGCTTTGCGCAGCTCGGAGGAGGAGGCTTTGGTGCTTGCTGATCAGGTCCTCAGCACCCGGATACGGCGTCCTGGTCTGCCATCGCCCTTGGCCAGGCCGGAGGAGCTGGATGAAGCCCTGCGGCTGAGAGGCCGCGCGAACGGCATTCGAACAGCCCGCTCAGCTGCGAAGCTCGCCACAGATGCTGCGGATTCGCAGCCGGAGACTCGTCTGCGGTATGCGCTTCACCGAGCGGGCCTGCCGCTCCCGAGGTGAACCCCTTGATCTGCGACGAGCGCGGACGACGCTGTTTTCGCCCCGATCTGGCACTGCGGAAATGGAGGCTCGCGATTCAGTACGACGGAGCAGAGGTGCATTCGACGGCTGAGAGGGTTCTGCTCGACGTGCGTAGGCAGGAGACAGCTGAGCTGCTCGGGTGGACTGAGGTTCGCATCACCAAGGACCACATGCGCAGCAACGGCACAGGTGCGGTGCAGAAGATCCTGGGCAAGCTTCGGGAGCAGGGTTACCCATCGTGACGGAAAACCCGCGGTACGGCGCTGGACTTTGGAGCTGGTGGGAGACATTTCGGGCTGAAGCGGGCCCACATTCCAGCACCGAACGGGGTGAGGCGGATGAGGATGGATAATGGAGCGGTGATGAAGAAGGTCGCAATTCTGGGGTCCACCGGCTCCATCGGAACCCAAGCGCTCGACGTGATCGACCAGCACCCGCATGAGTTCGAGGTCGTTGCGCTCGCCGCAGGCAGCAACTCCGCCCTGCTGGCTGAGCAGGCGCGCCGGTTCGGGTAAGCCCTGGTGGGGCTGCGCGATGCTGACGCGGCGGCCCGCCTGCGAGACCAGCTCAGCGGCCGCGCGTCCGAGGTGCTCGCCGGTTCGGACGCTGCTGAGACGATCGCCGCCGAATCCGGCGCCGACGTGGTGCTCAACGCGATGACCGGTTCGATCGGGCTGGAAACCCACGCTGGCCGCGCTGAAGGCAGGAGCTCAGCTGGCCCTGGCGAACAAGGAGTCGCTCGTGGTGGGCGGGGCTCTCATCGCCCAGGCCTGCACGCGCGCTAAGCCAGGTTGTCCCGGTGGACTCGGAGCACTCGGCATTGGCTCAGGCCCTCGCATCGGGCCGCCACCGCAGGGGCTGTGCTCCGCCGACGCCGAAGACGATGGGCACAGTGAGGTGTCACGACTGGTGATCACCGCTTCCGGGGACCCTTCCGCGGATGGGACAGCGTGCAGCTGGCCGAAGTCACACCGAAGATGGCGCTGAACCACCCGAACTTCGACATGGGCCGGATGGTCACCACCAACTCGGCCACAATGGTCAACAAAGCCTTGGAGGTCATCGAGGCGCATCTGCTCTTCGACGTGCCGCTGGACAGCATCGAAGCGGTGGTCCATCCGCAGCAGTACATCCATTCGCTCGTGGAGTTCCAGGACGGCTCCACCATCGCTCAGGCGGGGCCGCCACGGATGCTCGTTCCGATCGGGTGGGCGCTGTCCCACCCGGACCGGCTGGGGCGGGTGGATACGCCCATCGACTGGACTCAGGCGATGAGCTGGGAGTTCGAGCCGCTTGATCACTCGGCCTTTCCAGCGGTGGAGATGGCCAAGACTGCCGCGAAGAGCAGCGCCACCCACATGGCGGTCTACAACGCAGCCAACGAGCAGGCGGTGGAGGCGTTCCACCGCGGCGAGATCCCCTTCCAAGGAATCCTCATCACGGTGACCGACGTCCTCGCCGACCATGACGGCGTGCCCGCGTCCGCCGCGAATCTGGATGCGGTGATCGGCGCGGAGGCATGGGCGCGGGCCCGCGCAGACGAGCTTCTCGCAGCGATGGCGACCAGGGCCGCCGGGGCCGGGATCCGGTGACTGTCGCGCTGCTGACCCTCGTCGGGGTCCTCATCATGGTGGTGGGAATCATCATCTCCATCGCTCTGCATGAGGTGGGGCATCTGCTCCCCGCCAAGCTCTTCAAAGTGCGCGTCACCCAATACATGATCGGCTTCGGCAGGACCCTCTGGTCCGCGAAGAAGGGCGAGACGGAGTATGGGATCAAGGCGCTGCCCCTGGGCGGCTACATCGCCATGATCGGCATGTATCCGCCATAAGCTCAGGATCAGGACCCAGCCGAGGGTCCCTCGAGCTCAGCCGAGGAGCGCCGGTCCGGAGGATCCCTACCTGCGGGAGCTGAGCTCGCAGTACGGGACCCCGCCGGCGCACAGCGCATCGGCCGGGCCCGACCACAGCACCGTCACGTCCCATTCCACCGGAATCTTTCAGCAGATGTCCGCGGAGGCGAGGGAGGTCGCTGCGGAGGAGCTGCAGCCCGGCGACGAGTCCCGCATGTTCTACAACCAGGCCACCTGGAAGAAGATCATCGTGATGCTCGGCGGCCCGGCGATGAACGGTCTGCTCGCGCTGTTCCTGACGGCGGGCACCGTCTCGCTGCACGGCATGAACGAGGCTGTGCCGCGCGTCGTCGAGGTGTACGAATGCGTGGCCACCACGCAGGAGGTCGCAGAGCAGCAGGACGGCGAGTGCGCCTCCGATGCTCCGGCGGGACCGGCCTACGAGGCCGGACTGCGCCCCGGCGACGAGATCGTGGAGTTCGCTGACGATCCGGTCGAGGACTGGGATCATCTCAGCGGCAGGATCCGCGATGCCGCAGGTCAGGAGACGGCGCTGGTGTACGAGCGCGACGGTGAGCGGGTGAGCACCACGCTGACTCCCATCGAGACTGAGCGTCCTGTCTACGACCAGTTCAACCGTGTCCAGCGCGACGATGACGGCGAGGTGCTGACCGAGCGGGCAGGCTTCATCGGCATGGGCGCGGATCAGGAGATCGTGAGGCACCCGCCCTGGGAGGCCGGTCCGATCGTCTGGGAGCAGAGCCAGGCCATCGCCCAGGTAGTGATGACTCTTCCCGTGCGAATGTACGACGTCGCGGTGACGACTTTCACTGATGCCGAGCGCGACCCGGACGGCCCGATGTCTGTGGTGGGAGTGGGCAGGATCGCGGGTGAGATCTCTGCTCAGGAGCAGATCCCGTGGGAGTCGCGGTTTGCCACCCTGATGTCCCTGGTGGCAGGCGTGAATGTGGCCCTGATGATCTTCAACCTCATTCCTCTGCTGCCTCTGGACGGCGGGCATGTCGCCGGGGCGCTCTATGAGGCGCTCCGCCGTCGCCTCGCGAAGCTCTTCGGGCGCCCGGACCCGGGGCCCTTCGACATCTCAAGCTGCTGCCGCTGACCTATGTGGTCGCTGTGTTCATCATCGCGATGGGCGCCATGCTCATCTTTGCCGACATCATCGATCCCATACGTCTGTTTCCGAATGAGTGATAGCGCCGACCGGCAGTAGACTGGATGCGATGACTGCTATCAATCTCGGCATGCCCTCCGCGCCCCCTCCGGTCCTGGCCCCCGACGGAAGACTCGCAACTTCCAGGTCGGAGACGTCGGCGTGGGCAGCGACCACCCCATCTCGGTGCAGTCGATGACGACCACCAAGACGCACGACATCAACGCGACGCTTCAGCAGATCGCGGAGCTCACCGCCTCCGGCTGCGACATCGTCCGGGTGGCGTGCCCCACGGACAAGGACGCCCAGGCGCTGCCCATCATCGCCAAGAAGTCGCAGATCCCTGTGATCGCAGACATTCACTTCCAGCCCAAGTATGTCTACGCGGCCATCGAGTAAGCTGCGGCGCGGTGCGTGTGAACCCCGGCAACATCCGGCAGTTCGACGACCAGGTCAAAGAGATCTCCAAGATGGCTTCCGACCACGGAGTCAGTCTGCGCATCGGTGTGAACGCGCTCCTTGGACAAGCGGCTCATGCAGAAGTACGGCAAGGCCACTCCTGAGGCTCTGGTGGAGTCGGCCGTATGGGAGGCCAGCCTGTTCGAGGAGCACGGCTTCTACGATTTCAAGATCAGTGTGAAGCACTCGGACCCGGTCATCATGACCCAGGCGTACCAGCTGCTCGCCGAACGGGGAGACTGGCCTCTGCACCTCGGTGTGACCGAGTAAGCCCTGCCTTCCAGGGCACCATCAAGTCCTCCACCGCATTCGGCGCCCTGCTTTCTCAGGGCATCGGAGACACGATCCGGGTCTCCCTGTCAGCTCCAGCAAACGGAAGAGGTGAAGGTGGGCAACCAGATCCTTGAGTCCCTGAACCTGCGGCCTCGCAAGCTTGAAATCGTGTCCTGCCCCTCCTGCGGCCGCGCCCAGGTGGACGTGTACACGCTCGCCGATGATGTGACCGCCGGGCTCGAAGGTATGGAGGTGCCTCTGCGCGTCGCCGTCATGGGATGCGTGGTCAACGGTCAGGTGAGGCCCGCGACGCCGACCTCGGCGTCGCCTCCGGCAACGGCAAGGGGCAGATCTTCGTCAAGGGCGAAGTCATCAAGACCGTCCCCGAGGATCAGATCGTCGAGACTCTCATTGAGGAGGCCAACCGACTGGCCGAACAGATGGGTCTGGACAGTGAGGAGAGGACAGCAAGCGCAGGTGCCCCTGTGGTCTCCGTCAGCTGACCCGCAGGCGAAGATCGCCCGCGCCACCGATGGTGCGGTGCGCATCCTTCGTCCCGAAGACACCTCGGCGCTCCTCAGGCTGCTGGATCAGGATCCTGTCGGGAACGTCTCCGCCGCCGCGGCTGTGCGGCAGCGGGGCAGCGCCGGACCGTCGTCGAACCGCATGGGGGCGATGCTCCTCGGCATCGACGACGCCGAGGGCGGGCTCCGCGCAGCGTGCTGGCTGGGATCCAACATCATTCCCATCGGCGCTGACGCCGCCGTCGTACGGCTGTTCGGGCAGGCCGCCGCCTCCCTCAGACGTCGCGTCTCATCGATCTACAGCCACGCCGACGCGGTGCTCGCCCTGTTCAAAGCGACCGGGTGGTCCCACGAGCAGGAGATCCGCGCCGACCAGCCGCTCATGGCGATCTCAGGACCCCCTCGGTGGAGCCGCTGCGCGAGGTGCGCCCCTCACGGATCGAAGAGTTCCGTGCAGTGGAGAAGGCCTGCGCGGCGATGTTCACCGAAGAGCTGGGCTTCAGCCCCTACACCCAAGGCGTCTCCCAGTACCGCGAACGGATCAGGGGCTCATCCGGTCCGGGCACTCGCTGATCGCCGTGGATCCTCAGTCCCGCAGCATCGTCTTCAAGGCGGAGTTCGGTGCTGTGACTGACCTTGCGGTCCAGGTCCAAGGGGTCTGGGTGCCTCCGTCCCGCCGCGGGGAGGGCTTGTAAGCCCAGGCATGGCGGCCGTGGTCGAAGCAGGCCTGAGGCTGGCGCCCACCGTGAGCCTCTACGTCAACGACTACAACGCGCCTGCCCTGAGCACCTACCGGCGCGTGGGCTTCGATCAGGTCGGCACCTACGCCACCGTACTGTTCTAGAGTGACCACATGGATGAGCTGCGAGCGGCACTCGAGGCCCGCGACTGGCGCTCTGCGCGCCGCCTCACCCAGGAGTCTGTCGGAACACCGGCGTTCGACGATGCGCTGGCCGTCCTCGCCTCCGAAGCGCGCACCGAAGGGTCGGCGGCAGAGCTGCTGATCGAGGCGCTGGACTCGTCGGGAGTGATGCGACGATTCGCCGGGGCGGCCCTGCTGGACAGCACCGCCGTCGACGATGTGGCGCAGGAGGCGCTGATCAGCGTCGCTTACTCCATCGAGAGCTACGACGGTCGCGGAAAAGTGACCACGTGGGTGCACAGCATCGTGCGGCGGCGGGTGGTCGATCACCTGCGGCGGCAGCGTCAGGATGCTCCCCTGGACGAGGACGCAGGACCCGCAGCACGCATCAGCTCCATGATCGCCACGCGCACCACCGTCCGTGAGGCTCTGGAGGCGCTTCCCGAGCTGTATCGGCAGCCGGTGGTCCACCGAGATATTGAAGGGCTCAGCTACAAGGAGATTGCCCAACGCCTCGGCCGAGCCGAGGGCACGGTGAAGGCTCAGATCAGCCGGGGCCGAGCGATGGTGGCGGCCCAGCTGAAGGAAGGCCTCACGGATGAGTGAGCAGGTGGGGCGCTATCGCCTTGAGGGAGTGATCGGGGTGGGGTCCTTCGCCACGGTGCACCGTGCCTCAGACGATCTCCTCGGGGACACGGTGGTGGTGAAGCTGCTCGCTGAGAACCACAGCCTGAACCCTGAGATTCGGGAACGCTTCATCGGCGAGGGCCGCTACCTGCGGAAGATACGCAGTGCCGCGGTCGTCACTGTGCACGACATCGGGAGTCAGCGCGGCAGCAGCCATATCTGGTGCTGGAATATGCCGATCAGGGCACCCTCGCCGAACGAGTCAGACGGCTCTGGTCCGACGGGTGGCGAGCATCGCCCCACGATGTGCTCGCCTTCGCGCGCCCTCTGGCGGAGGCGCTGGAGGCAGTGCACCGGGCTCAGCTCGTGCACCGCGATCTCAGCCCCGGAAACCTGCTCTTGGCCACGGCCCCAGCGCCGACGGCGTCTCCGTGACAGGCACGTCGGAGCTTCTTCGCTCTGATGAGCGGCTGCTCCTTGCCGACCTCGGAATGTGCAAAGATCTCGCGGTCAATTCAGGTCTGACCGTCTCTGGCGGCACCGCTGGGTTCCGACCGCCGGAGCAGAACAGGCCAGGTCTGGTGGATGCGCGGGCCGATATCTGGTCCATGTCCGCCCTGCTCAACTGGCTGACCCAGCAGGCCGACCTGCCTGAGAGCTTCCATGAGGTGCTGCGTCGCAGCATGAGTTCAGATCCCTCGCAGCGGCCGGACGACGCAGCTGAGTGGCTCGCTGAGATCGAAGCAGGTCTGGCACCACCGGCCCCTGAGCTGCAAGCTCCCGCTCAAGAGCCCGCGCCGGCACCCGACGAAGGTCCTCGGCCTCGCCGGCGCCCGGATCGGCCTGCGTCGTGGTGCGCTCGCCGTGTGCGCTGCGGCTCTGGCGGCGATGGTGCTGGGACTGGCCGTGGGCTGGCTCATGAGAGGCACGGGCGAGCTTCCGCAGTCCGCTGCTTAAGCTCGTCCCTTGAGATCGAAGGGCCCGAGGAGGCGCAGGTGGGCCGAACCGTGAGCTTCGAGGTCGAGGGGAGGGCCTGGCCGACTGGGTCTGGCTGCTCCCCACAGGCTCATACGAGACCTCCGACGAGGAGATCTCCCTGACCCCCACCGCGCCCGGCCGTGCGGAGATTGTTGTGCGCGGCCGAGCGCAGGACGGCACAGAGCTGGAGGCCCGTCACCCCATACGCGTGGTGGAGTGACGAGCCTCCGGTTCAGCTCAGCAGGGTAGTTCAGTCGACCTTCACGACGTCGCCTGATGCGACATCCACGTACACCTCCACGTCATTGACGAACTCGATCTCCCAGACGACCGCGCCGTTCTCAGTGTCCAAGTCGGCCTGGTCGAAGGTCGGGTCCTCGCTAAGCCTCGTTCTCGGCGGTCTCGAGGGCGTCGAGGAAGCTGATCTCTGCGGACTCAGCCTTCTGCTGGTCGTCGCCGTCGAGGGTCTCCTCGTCGTAGTCCCACATGTCGAACGACTCGGGGTCGAGGTCGAACTCGTACTCCATGCCGCTGGCAAGGTCGAAGATCTCCACCTCGAAGTAGCCGCCCTCATTCTCCAGCTGGCCGATCACCCCTTCTGGGTACTCTTCCGTCAGGAACTGGGCGACGGCGCGGACGTCTTCCTCCGTCTGCGCACCGTTCTCCTCAGGCGTCTCCTCATCATTCTGATCAGACGCCGCCTCGTCATCGTCGGAGCCTGACTCCGGCTCGGCTTCGGGGCTCTCCTCCGCTTGGTCGGACTCTGTCCCGTCAGCAGCAGTGTCCTCGGACGTGTCCGTCTGTGCCTCACCGTTGTCAGATGCTTCCGTGTCCTCCTCGAACTCTGCGTCACCTGGTGCGCACGCCGTCGCGAGCAGTGCACCGCTGACGAGCAGGGCAGCTGCAGCCTTGCGGGGGTTCATAGCTCGGTCGCTCATGAGTTTCTCCTTCTCATCGGAATGTGTTGACGTGCGGTGAGTCGCAGCGGATCAGTGAGAAGTTGCATCATTTTCAGAGCTTTTCTGATGGACGACCGGGACGTCCTCTAAAGTGGCTGCAACTTTCTGCTCGCCCCATGCGACTGACAGGTGTCACTGCACAACAGAATGATGAAGGAGAATTCTATGAGGCCCTCCAGCACTCTCCCCAGTCGGTGACGGCGATCGCCGCTGCTGCTGTCCTGTCCCTCAGCGCCTGCGGCCCGGATGAGGACGCCGAATTTGAAGATGAGGACAACGCCGAGCAGACCTCCGAGAATGAAGAGACCTCCGGCAGTGCCGATGAGGCGGACAGTGAGCACGATGAGCTCCCGGATGAGGAGGCATCCGACGGGGAGGACGACTCGGATGAGGGGAGCGACGCTGCTGCGCCCGGCGAATCATCCGGTCTCGTCGACCCCGAAGACGCCGCTCAGACCGTGACCTACAGCATCCCGAATCCCGACATCGACGGGGACATCACGGTTGGATTTCACCATCTGCGCGCTCGCGACGAGACGATGGAGCTGCTGCTGACCGTCACCCCGGAGTTCGGCGAGCATGAGGCCTACAACCTGTTCACCCTTCACGACGGGCGCTTCGCCGCTCGCCTGAGCGATAGGCAGAATCTCAAGCAGTACACCATCTTGGGCGCTCAGCACGGATCGCCGGGATGGGCTACGCCCGGAACGCCCGGCGAAGTCGAGATCCACGACGGTGAGACGCTTGCCTACTGGGCGAACTATCCGATCCCTGAGGACGATATCGATGTCGTGAGCATCTCGGTGCACGAGAACGCTCCTGAGCTCGAGGACGTCGACATCGATTGGGGCGAGGCTGAGCCGAGCGACCTCGGCGGCGACGGCTCCGACCCCGAGGCTGACGAGGAAGGCGACATCGAGATCGAGGACGAGGCGTGATCAGCATGGGTCGGGCGCGTGCAGCACTGGCGGTCATCTCCTCAGCAGGTCTGCTCAGCAGCGGGGTCGCCCCAGCCACAGCAGCGGCCGATGAGGAACTGTACGAGCGCCCGGAGGAGGTGGACCTCAGCAGCAGCGAGTTCGCTGATTCGGTCATTCGGTACGACCCCGCCGACTCCTGATCGTCTATGACCCGCGCGACTCGATCGAGTACTTGGGCGAGAGCGAGGGTGGTGAGGAGGACGTCATCTCGCTCGAGACCGACATTCTCTTCTCACCCATGGAGTGGGAGCTGCCAGAGCGGGCAGGATCCCGCATCGCAGACCTGGTCGAAGAGGTCCCCGATGGGGTCGAGGTGCAGGTGCACGGGCACACTGACTCGAACCCCGTGCCTGATGAGTACGACTTTGACAACCAGGGGCTCTCCGAGAACCGGGCCCAGGCGGTGGCGGATGCCCTTGAGGAGGAGCGGCCCGACCTGCAGCTGACCGTCGAGGGCTTCGGCGACGATGATCCGGTGGAGGCCGAAGATCCGGATGACCCCTCCACCTATGCCGCCAACCGCCGCGTCGAGATCCGCTACGGGGGCTGAGGGTCCTTCGACAGGTGGCGTCAACGAGGGTGGGCGGCTATGGACCGGGCTGACTCGACGACGCGCAGAGCGGCGGCTGATGGGCCCCGGGGATGCTGGCGCGTCGGAGTCCTCGGCGCGTGCACTGTGACGACGGACGGCAGCGGCGGGATACTGGAACGAATGCGACCCTTGGCCCTGCTGACCCCCGCGCTGACCTGCGCGCTGCTGCTCACCTCCTGCCTCGGCGAGGGTGGAGATGTCCCCGGAGCAGGAGGTGAGGGCGCTCAGCCGGGCGACGTCGCTGCCGGGCAGTCCGAACCGACTCTGACAGCGCCCGAACCCACAGGCGAGCAGCTCGACCACGATGAAATGCGCGAAGCACTCGACACGCATGCCTCCGGCAGCATCACGGACACCGATGACTACTGGGAGCACATGCGCGATCTCAGCACCGAGCTGCAGCGCCTCTCCGTCGATCCCAACGAATGCAAGCCCTACGTGACAGCCTCCGCGCTCCCGGTGCCCTCAGCGGCGCTCGCCGCCTTCGCTGAGGACGAGGACGAGCACACCGCCGTCTACACATTCCCGGACACCGATGCGGCCCAGACCTATGTGGACAATGAGCAGCGCGCCGCGGGCCAATGCGGCGAGCACACTGT
The DNA here is from genome assembly GCF_019575955.1 of Nesterenkonia pannonica. GTDB lineage: Bacteria > Actinomycetota > Actinomycetes > Actinomycetales > Micrococcaceae > Nesterenkonia > Nesterenkonia pannonica. The sequence continues at coordinate 2,274,827 of NZ_CP080575.1, read as the reverse complement.
CACCCGCGAGCTCGAGGGCGGCGACATCGAGGTGACCACCGAGATCTCCGAGCTCGAGATCCTCTCCGGCGCCGACTCGCATCTTGCCCTGCAGCAGGAGATCAGCCAGGACGGCAGCAGCGAGCACCTCATCGGAGTCGTCCTGAGGCACGAGGCTCAGGTGACGGCGGTCAGCCGCCCTGTGGAGGCGCCGCTGGGTGAGAACGAGGCCGAGGAGGTCGTCGTGGAGCTCGAAGCGGCGGCTGCGACCATCCTCGAAGACCTCACCGGCGCCGATCTGGACCCCCGGAGCCCCAGCCGGAGGACGATGAGGATGACGCGGAATGAGCCCTGGCATTAGCACACCAGCGCGCTGGTGCTTACACTGGAATGTTGACGCCTGACCTGACCTGACTGGAGAAACCAGCTGTGCCGACTCTGCTCGAGAAAGTCCTCAAGACTGGGAGAAGAAGATCCTCAAGCGGCTGCACGGTTATGCCGATGCCGTGAACCTGCTGGAGGACGAGTTCCGCGAGCTGTCTGACGCCGAACTGCGCGAAGAGACCGACCGCTTCCGTGAGCGCGTGGCGCAGGGCGAGACGCTTGACTCCCTGGTGCCTGAAGCCTTCGCCGCGGTGAGAGGCGGCCGATCGCACGCTGGGGCTGCGCCACTTCGACGTTCAGATCATGGGCGGCGCCGCCCTTCACCTGGGCAGCATTGCAGAGATGGGGACCGGTGAGGGCAAGACGCTGGTGGCCACAGCCCCGGCCTATCTCAATGCGCTGACCGGCAAAGGCGTCCACGTCATCACCGTCAACGACTACCTCGCCAAGTACCAGGCAGACCTGATGGGACGCGTCTTCCGGTTCCTGGGGATGAGCACCGGCACGATCACCAACACGATGAAGCTTACCGCCCGCCGGGAGGCCTACGCCGCCGACATCACCTACGGCACCAACAATGAGTTCGGCTTCGACTTCCTGCGCGACAACATGGCGCAGTCGCTGGACGACCTCGTCCAGCGCGAGCACCACTACGCCATCATCGACGAGATCGACTCCATCCTGATCGATGAGGCCCGCACCCCGCTGATCATCTCCGGTGCAGCGACTGGGGACATTTCCCGCTGGTACACGGACTTCGCGAAGCTCGTGCAGCACCTCACCCTTGATGAGGACTACGAGGTTGACGAGAAGAAGCGGACCGTCGGCGTGATGGAGTCCGGCATCGACAAGGTCGAGGACTACCTGGGCATCGAGAACCTCTACGAAACCCAGAACACGACGCTCATCCAGTACCTCAACAACGCGATCCGGGCCAAAGAGCTCTACAAGAAGGACACCGACTACGTGGTGGTCGGCAACGAAGTGCACATCGTTGATGAGCACACCGGGCGCATCCTGAAGGGCCGCCGCTACAACGAAGGCCTCCACCAGGCGATCGAGGCCAAAGAGAGCGTCAAGATCAAGCCTGAGAACCAGACGCGGGCCACTGTCACCCTCCAGAACTACTTCCGTGGGTACGAGAAGATCGCGGGCATGGGAAGCGAGTTTATGTCGACCTACAATCGGCGTGTGCCTATCCCGCCGCAACCGCCCCCGTCAGCTGGACCACACCGACCTCGGTGGAGAAGTCTACAAGAACGAGTCCGTGAAGTTTGAAGCGCGTCAAAGCCAATCGTCGGTCACAAGGGTCAGCCCATCCGCGGCACGAGTCGGTGGAGAAGTCCGAGTACCTGTCCAAGCAGCTGGCCAAGCTCGGCAGCGGTCACGCTCAACGTCGCCACCAACATGGCTTACCGAGGCACCGACATCATCCTCGGCGGAAACGCCGAGTTCAATGCAGTCCAGGAGATGCAGAGCCGCGGTCTGGACCCGGAGGAGCACGCCGAAGAGTACGAGGCCACGTGGAACGAGGTCTTCGACGCCGCCAAGGCCGCGACCAAGGTCGAGGCGGAGGAAGTGCGTGCTCTGGGCGGCCTCTACGTGCTGGGCACGGAGCGCCACCAGTCCCGGCGGATCGACAACCAGCTGCGCGGACGCTCAGGGCGTCAGGGCGACCCGGGCGAGTCGCGGTTCTACATCTCATTGACGGACGATCTGATGCGCCTGTTCAACCAGGCGGCCGCACAGCGGATCATGAACTCCTCAGCAATGGACGAGGAGACGCCCGTGGAGCACAAGATGGTGTCCTCAGCCATCGCCAATGCTCAGCAGCAGCGTGAGTCGCAGAACACGGAGCAGCGCAAGAACGTGCTGAAGTACGACGACGTCATGAATCGTCAGCGTGAGGCGATCTACTCCGATCGCCGGAGAATCCTCGAGGGCGACGACGTCCACGAGAAGGTGCAGCATTTCATCGAGGACGCTGTCGCTCTGGTGGTCGACGAGAAGACTGTCTCCTCATCCCCTGAGGACTGGGACCTCGAAGGACTCTGGGAGGAGGTGGCCAACCTCTACCCGATCTCTCTGGAGATCGAAGACCTCGTTGAGGACGCCGGCGGGCTGGACCAGATCAGTGCGAAGAAGCTCAAGCGTGAGATCACCTCGGACGCAAAGATCGCCTACGAGCAGAAGGAGGAGGAGATCGGGTCGGACCCGCTTCGCGCGCTGGAGCGCCGAGTGATGCTCTCAGTGATCGATGAGAAGTGGCAGGAGCACCTCTACGAGATGGACTACCTGAAGTCAGGCATCGGCCTGCGGTCCATGGCCCAGCGCGACCCGCTGGTGGAGTACCAGCGTGAGGGGTACCTGCTGTTCCAGGGAATGGCCGACCAGATTCGCGAAGAGGCTGTCCGCAAGCTCTTCGCCGCAGAGGTCACCGCTGTGGGACCACCCGCCCAGAAGGTCTCGCTCCTGGGAATCAAGGACGGCCGCGGTGCTGCCGCCGGCACTCAGATCCGGCTTCCCGGCGCTCGTGACGCCAGAGGTCAGGCCTGAGTCACCCCATCTCCATAGCGGTCACCTGCCAGCGGCGTCGGTGCGCCTTCAGACGCAGCGCGCAGGCGCGCACCCGACGCGCGTCGGCGAAGACGACGGAGACCTCCCAGATCCCCGGCCGCACGCGACAGGGTCTGACCGACAGGAACTGAAGGCGTGCCGAATGGGATCCGCCTCCCGCACGCATGTGTGCGACAAGATCAGCGCGCGCCACAATCTTTTCGTAGACCGAAGGGGCAAGCCAGCGCTCCATCTGGTGGGCGGGCCTCAGCCCTGCGAACGTCTCCAGGGCTGCTTGGCAGACGACCTTGGACATGGCCTGAATCTGGCGGCTCTCTTCGGCCTCTGAGGCGAGCTCTGTGGGGCGACGTCCGTCCGACTCCCCGTCGGGAAGCATCGTTGGATCGTCGTATCCCATAGCTCTCAGCAGTCGAGGCACTTCGGCCTCGCGGCGGAGCCTGAATCGCCGAACACTGCGGCGTGTCAGCGTGATGGTGTCCTGTGAATCCGCCGGTGCGGCGGTCATAGCACGTGTCATGTGTTCCGTTCCTTTTCTCGAGTCAGACGCTGCTGGGGGCCGCTTCAGGGCCCCAGAGGGCGTCAGGAGGGTGAGGGGCCGTGGTGCGTTTCAGCAGGGCGTCGCAGCACAGTGCCTGGGCGAAGCCTGCCCGGGTGCTGGCCGATCACGTCCCTGTTTCCCTCATACCAGCGCGGCCATTCGGCAGCGATCTCCCAGGGCGCCGCTCGCTGCCCCAGATGCTCCGCAGCGATGGTCCACAGCGAATCGCCGGGTCTGACCACGACTTCGCCCTCCTGGTCCTCCCTGATGGGGAGTCCTGCATGCCGCGCGGATCCCCGCCGGGATCCTGCGGTCTGAACCGGCCCTCCATGAGTCCCCTCATTAACCGTTCATTTGATGACGTTTGATGCTTTGACGTCTCGCTAGAGCATACACAGAATCGAATGGCGCGTGAATGCCGTGCTAGCTTCACGTCATTCAGAGAGGGAGAGCACGTGCGTTGGGATGCGCTGTTCGAAGATTTGGAGGCCCAGCTGGCGGCGGAGCGTCACCAGGGCCTGGAGCTTGAAGCTGAGGAGGAGTCGGAGCTTCAGCTGCGGCGGATGAGCTTGGCTGAGCGGCTGCGGGCACACCGCGGGGAGTCGGTCAGGCTGCAGCTCTCGGGAGTGGGTGCGGTGCACCTGGTGATCGGAGCCGTGGGCGATGACTGGCTCTTCGGGCTGGCTTAGGCGCGCAGAGCTGCCTGGTGACGCTGAAGGCCGTGGTCTCCGTGGAGGGTCTGGGGGCGAGATCCTGCACGGATTCTGACGGCTCGCACTCGGCTTTGGGACTGCGGAGGGTGCTGACGGGTCTGGTCCGTGACCGGACCGAGGTGAGCGTGCACACTGCGGGGGTGAAGCCGCACGAGGGCTGCTGGCGTCAGTGGGCGCGGACCACATCGACGTGCTTCAGGGTGAGCCTGAACTGCGGCGAACCTCACGGCGCACTGTGCCCCTGGACGCGGTCCTGCTGCTTCGGAGCGAAGCCGCGGCGTTCATCGAGCGCTAGGCGGCGTCAGCCGCATGCTGCGTGCTCCGCGCAGAGCCGGCGGCCTGAGAGTGTTCAGCTGCTCGGGTCTGCCGCTGCAGCTCATACTGCCGGTCGATGTACTCGTCGAGCTTGGCCTCTTCGACTCGCCATTGCCCCCGCCCTCCGATCTGGATGCCCTCAATGTCGCCTGAGCGGATGAGGGACCGAGTCTGGGACATCGAGATGTTCAGCGCCTCTGCCACATCGGGAAGTGTGAGGAATCTGCGCACAGATGATCTCCTGACGTCGCATTTGATGATGTTTCGTTCAAGTGTGGCATCTTCGATGCCCCTGAGCTAGTCTTTGGCCGACCCGGTGAGCTGGACGGAGCCGCCGGGGAGCAGGAGTGACGGCCTGCGGAACGGTTTCTTCATCTCTGCGCGGAGGGCGCTATGACTTTTCACACTGACAGCTCTGCATACCCGGATTCGGATTCGGCAGAATCGACGGCACGACGCATGAAGCCCCCATCGTGGAAGGACCCGCGGCTGATCGTCGGGACGCTGCTGGTGGCGGCTTCAGTGGGCGGTGTGGTGGCCCTCGTTGCGGAGCAGAATCGGACAGCCCCGGCCTATGCGGCTGCGAGGGCGCTCGCTGTGGGTGAGGAGATCACCGAGGACGATCTGGTCACGGTCGATGTGCAGCTGGGGAGGGATCAGGCAAGTATCTGCTCCCCGGCGAGCGGACGCTGGAAGGGATGGTCATCAGCCGTGTGGAGGAGGGGGAGTTCATTCCGCTGAGCTCGCTGGCTGCAAGCGATCCTGAAGGACGGCAGCCAGTGACGGTCGAGATAGAGCACGAGCTTCCGCGCGCGCTCAGCGCGGCAGGGCCGCGGAGGTCTGGGGATCCGCCGCGGAGGCTACGGCGAGGATGGGGAGGTGTCCCGACTCGTGGCCTCGGCGGAGCTCGCAGACGTCAGGGCGCGCGAGTCTGCCTTCGGCACACAGTCGGCGACCACCGTTGAGCTGCTGGTGGATGCGGACGATGTTCCCGGAATCCTTCAGGCCGTCAGCGACGGTCACCAGATCTCGCTGCTGCCCGCCCAGCTTACCGTTGAGTCCGACGCAGACAATACGGGGAGAGTCGGTGAAGCCGCGCTGCTCGGTGCTGACGACCGGCAGGCTCGACATCGACCACATCGCGGCGCTGGAGGCCCTTCAGGGCCCGGTGACGATCGATCGGCGGTGCGAAGTGCTTACCGAGCTGCTCGCAACGGCTCGGCACACGCAGGCCGACGCTGCTCTGCTCATCGGTCAGCCGGAGATCATCACGGGCTCCTTTGTCGAGCAGCTGCGAGGGTGCGGCCTGCGAGTGGTGGTGATCACGGATCTGTTGGCGGAGCGGGAGCGGCTGCGCCTGCTGGGCGTCCGCAGCCTGCCCGACGACGTCCCGGCCGAGACGCTTGCGCAGGCTCTGCAGGTGGAGGGTCGGACTCAGGCGGAGCACACCTCGGGAGGAGGTTCTGCGCAGCGCTGCACCGGGCGCGGTCGAAGGCTGGGGACTGTCCTCAGCGTCTGGCGACCCGATGCCCAAACTGCCCCCGCCTCCTCGTTCCCGCGGATCCCAGGAGATTCCGAAGGACACCGGTGCGGTGCCCCGCGGCATCACTGCGGTGTGGGGCCCGCACGGGGCCCCGGGCCGCACGACGACGGCCATCAGCATCGCGTCCGAACTCGCGATCGCAGGAGCTCAGGTTCTGCTGGTGGACGCTGACAGCTGGTCCGCCTCGGCAGCGGCTCACCTGGGCCTGCTGGAGGAGTCGGCCGGGCTCGCGCAGGCATGCCGAGCCGCCGATCGGGGAACCCTGGACGGCCCTGGGCTCGTCAGACTGGCTCAGACGGTTCGAACCGCGGGAAGCTCGTGGGATGTTCTGACTGGGCTGCCGCGGCCGGAGCGCTGGGCGGAGCTTCGTCCTCGAGCGGTCGAACGCGTGCTCCATCTGGCGGCAGCCCGCTACAGCCACGTCATCATCGATGTGGCTGCCCCTTGGAGCACAACGAGGAGATCAGCTTCGGCACCTCGGCACCGCAGAGAAACTCTGCGGCCGTGAGCAGCCTCAGCGCTGCCGATCAGGTGATCCTCGTCGGCGCCCCGGACCCTGTGGGCTTCTCCAGGCTGGTTCGGTCGCTGGGCGACTACGCCGAGGCGGTCCCCGACGGCGTTGCACCGAAGGTCGTGATCAATCAGCTCCGAGGCGAGGTGGTGGGCCGCTCCCCGCAGCGCCGCATCGCTGAGGCGTGGGCACGGTATGGGGAGGGCAGGTCGGTGCGCCCGCCATCGAGGCCTACCTGCCCTATGACCGCTCAGCCTGCGACACTGCCCTGCGCCACGGCCAGGTGCTGGCCGAATGCGCCGAGCATTCGGAGCTTCGCCGGGCCTTCGCAGCTCTGGTCGGCGTCACTGTTCCGCGTCGTCGTCGCTGGGGTCTGAAGAAGTGAGATAGTGAGGCCTATGGATCCGCACCAGCTGCTGCGCCCCTATTACTCGCACATCGCGGAGGAGGATCTTGCCTCCATTCCGGAGGACGAGCGCCTTGAGCGTCTGAGGTCGCATATCGAAGTGGCCGAGCGCTTCTCCGCGGAGGAGCGCGCTGGCAGTGCGCAGCATCGGTGCTCGCAGCATCGTGCAGCTGGTCACGCAGGATATGCCGTACCTGGTGGACTCCGTCACCGCCGAGATCGCGCGGGACGGTCACGCCATAGCGCTCGTGGTCCACCCCACCCTCCTCACAGAGCGCGATGACCAGGCCCGGCTGCTGCACGTCAAGGAGATACCCGTTGAGGGGCGCACCCTCTCGTCCGGCGATACACAGGCGATGCCGTCCTTGGCCGAGGCCGTATCGGGCTCGGGACGAGCCGCTGTGGAGTCCTGGATATCCGTGGAGCTCGACACCGTCCTGGACGACGCGGCCGCAGAGCGCCTGATGGATGGAATCCGGTCTGTTCTGGAGGATGTCAGGGTCACTGACCGTGACGCCGACCGTATGCGCTCCTGCAGCCGCAGGGCCGCAGATGAGCTCCGGAGCCATGAGCACCTTGCCGAACGAGACGAGTCCGCAGAGCTCCTCGAGTGGATGGCCCACGGGCACTTCCTCTTCTTGGGCTACCGCGAGTATGCCCTGGAGGACTCGGGTCTTGAGCCCCTTCCGGGAACAGGTCTCGGGATTCTTGCGGATATCGACGGCCGTCCGCGGCCGAAGCGAAGCTCCGAGCTGGCCTCCTCGGGTGCCGACCGCTCCGACCGCGATCAGGCCCTGATCATCACCAAGGCCGATGCCCGGTCCACGGTCAGAACCAGGTCCTACATGGACTACATCGCCGTCAAGACCTACGAGCGCAGGGGCTCCGAGCTTCGCCTCACCGGGGAGCGCCGCTTCTTGGGGCTCTTCAGCCAGCGCGCCTACACGAGCTCGATCACCACCATTCCCCTGCTGCGCTCACGGGCTGAGCAGCTGCTCGCCCGCACCGGGTTCACCCCGGACTCGCACTCCGGCTCCGACCTGATGCAGATCCTGGAGACCTATCCGCGCAGCGAGCTGCTGCAGATGGACCTCGATGAGATCGAGGAGACGGCATGGCAGATCCTCCAGCTGCAGGAGCGCCGCAGGGTGAGGCTCTTCCTCCGCGAGGACCATTTCGGACGCTTCATGACCGCCTTGGTGTTCCTGCCTCGTGACCGCTACAACACGGGTGTGAGGCTCCGGCTTGAGGCCGCTCTGGCTGAGCACATCGACGCAGCCTCGATCGACTTCACCGTTCGCCTCTCCGACTCCGTCCTGGCGCGGGTGTTCTTCCGGATCCACCTGAGGGAGGACCCCGGGAGCTCGAGGTGAGCACCCAGCAGCTGCAGGACGAGCTGGCTCGGGCCGTGCGCTCATGGAGCGAAAGCCTCGCCGCGGAGGCTGCCAGGAGGTACAGCAGGAAGCAGGCGGATCGCATATCGACGCGGTGGGCCGAAGCGTTCCCCGAGGACTATCGGGTGCTCTACGAGGTCACGGACGCCCTCGACGACGCCGCCGAATTCGAAACGCTGGAGCATGAGCCGCAGGCTGGACCGCGGCTCGGCTTCGCGCCGCCGCAGAACGGCGACCCGGCCGACCTGCGCCTCAAACTGTATCTGGACGAGCCCAAGACGCTCACCGATACCCTGCCGATGATCGACGATTTCGGCCTTGAGGTCCTCGATGAGCGTGCCTACACCGTCACGACCGAGGATGGGGTCAGCCTGTACCTCTATGATCTCGGGCTCTGCTACCCGCAGGGGTCGACCCCCAAGAGACTCTGCCGATGTTCAAGGAGGCCTACCGAGCCGTCCTGACCGGACGGGCGGAGTCAGACGTCTTCTCGCGACTGGTGCTGACCCTGCGGCTCAGCATCCGCCAGGTCACCGTCCTGCGGGCCTACGCCAAGTACATGCGCCAGCTGGGAAGCGTGCACTCCTATGACTTCCTGGCTGAGGCCCTCGATGACCACCCGCAGGCTGGTCGTGCCCTCATGTCCTACTTCACCGCCCGGTTCGACCCTCGGCTCTCCGGGCCGCGCGAGAACGCTGAGGCTGCGTGCCGAGGAGCGGTGCTGGAGGCGCTCGAGAACGTCGCCACACTCGATGCGGACCGTGTCCTTTCAGGCTTCCTGAACCTCATCGACTCCACTGACCGCACCAGCCTCTACCAGGGGCACGAGCGGATCAGCTTCAAACTGCGCCCACAGGCCATCACGTCTGCCCCGCAGCCCCGCCCGGCGCACGAGATCTGGGTCTATTCCACTGAAGTCGAAGGCTCACACCTGCGCTACGACGCCATCTCACGAGGCGGCCTCAGGTGGTCCGACCGCGTCGAGGACTTCCGCACCGAGGTCTTGGGCCTGGTCAAGGCTCAGATGGCCAAGAACGCGGTCATCGTGCCCTCGGGCGCCAAAGGTGCCTTCTACCCCAAGCGACTGCCCGAGAACGGAAGCCGCGAAGAGATCCAAGAGGCGGGTCGAGAGGCGTACAAAACCTTCATCCGCGCTCTCCTCGACCTCACCGATAAGCAGGTGCGAACCCCATTGAGGAGTCAGACGCCGGGAATGGAGCGCCAGCGGGTGCTCAGGACTTCCGGACAACAGTCACCCACCCCGACAATGTCGTCTGCCATGACGGGGACGATCCCTACCTCGTCGTCGCCGCCGACAAGGGAACCGCGACGTTCTCAGACACCGCCAACCGAATCAGCCAGGAGTACGGGCATTGGTTGGGAGACGCATTCGCCTCCGGCGGTTCGGCTTACTACGACCACAAAGTCATGGGGATCACCGCACGAGGTGCTTGGGAGTCGGTGAAGGCGCACTTCGCGACACTGGGCCACGACACTCAGTCGCAGGACTTCACGGTGATCGGCATCGGCGATATGGGCGGCGACGTCTTCGGCAACGGCATGCTGCTCTCCGAGCACATCATGCTGACGGCGGCCTTCAACCACCTGCACATCTTCGTCGATCCCAACCCCGATCCCGCGACCAGCTTCCGCGAACGGCAGCGGCTCTTCTCCGCACCGCGGCGAGGCTGGGACGCGTATGAGTCTTCGCTCATCTCGGCAGGCGGCGGAGTCTTCTCCCGTGAGGCGCGCAGCATCGCGATCACCCCGGAGATGCGCGAGCGATTCGACATCGGTGAGGAGGTCGAGACGATGACTCCTCCGGAGCTGATCCGTGCGCTGCTGGCCGCACCCACGGACCTCCTGTACAACGGAGGCATCGGCACCTATGTGAAGGCCCGCCACGAGACCCACGAACAGGTGGGAGATCGCGCCAACAACGCAATACGCGTCGACGGTGAGGAGCTCCGAGCGCGAGTTGTCGCTGAGGGCGGGAACCTGGGGCTCACTCAGGCCGGGCGGATCGAAGCTGCGCAGCACGGACGGCTGGTGAACAACGACGCCGTGGACAACTCCGCCGGGGTCGACTGCTCGGACTACGAGGTCAACATCAAGATCCTGCTCGATCAGCTGGTCAGTGCAGGGAAGCTGGACCGGCAGGAGCGCAATCCGCTGCTGGAGAGCATGACGGAGGAGGTCGCTGAGCTGGTCCTGACGACCAACCGGGATCAGAATGTGCTGCTACTGATCGACCGGCAGCGCATCGCCGAGTGGACTCCCAGCTTTGCACGGCTGATCAGCTGGCTTGAGGAGACCGCAGGCCTGAACCGAGATCTGGAGCAGATACCTGACAGCTCCGCGCTGGCCGCCAGGACAGAGTCCGGCATCCCGCCTCTGACGGCTCCTGAGCTCTCTGTGCTGCAGGCCTACATGAAGATTCAGCTGAAGGAGGCGCTCACCGCCTCCGATCTTCCCGATGACCCATGGTTCGCAGGAACGCTGGCCTCCTACTTCCCCGCGCAGATCCGCGAGAGCTACGGCGATCTGCTGCCGCAGCACCCGCTTGCCCACCGGATCGTGGCCACCCGGCTGGCCAACGATTCGGTGAACCTCGGAGGCTCCACATTCGTCTTCCGCACGATGGAGGAGACTTTCGCGGCTGAGGACCAGGTCATCAGAGCCTTCGTGATAGTCCGGGAGCTGTTCGACCTGGTGTCATACGACGCGGCGCTGCGGCGGCTGCAGGTGTCCCTTCCCACCGAAGAGTTCGCCCGGCTGTACATGGACATGCGTCGGTTCGTCGACCGATCCGTCCGATGGTTCTTGGGCCGTCCTAGGACGCAGCTGACGATCGCTGAGGAGATCGAGGCCTATCGCGAAGCCACAGACCCTCTGTACCGCCGTCTGACGGAGTACTTGGGCGATGCCGATATCCAGAGGCTCGCTGCCGACCGCAGCGACCTGATCGACCTCGGTGTGGGGAGGAGCTCGCCTCATGGACCGCCGAGCTGTTCGAGTCCTTCCTCTTCTGGACGTCGCCGCACTCACCCACCGCTTGGGCACGGACCCGCAGGAGACTGCTGCGGTCTACTACAGGGTGTACACGGACTTCGACGTGGAGACGCTGCTGCGTCGCATCAGCGCCCTGCCGCGACGGGACAAGTGGCAGGCTCTGGCCAGAGGAGCCCAGCGCGATGAGCTGTACTCCGCCGTCAAGAGAATCGCCGAGGCGGTGCTCTCCACGACGGAGAGCGGCGACGATGATCCCGTGGGACGCGCAGCCGAGCGGCTCCGTGCCTGGAAGGACTCCCACCGAAGTCAGGTCGATCGCGCCGAGCGGCTCATGGCGGACCTCCCTGATGGAGATGAGTCCCTCGCCTCGATCACTGTTCTGCTGCGGCACCTTCGTGGGCTGGTGAGCAGCTGATGAGCCATTTCGGCGAGCGTCTCAGTTCGAACCGGCACTTGGGGGAGGACGACGTCGAATGGCTCCACGCCCTCATGGGTGACTGGCAGCTCATCGCAGACCTCTCATACTCCGACCTTGTTCTGTGGGGCCCTCACACGCCTGAGGGCTACGTCTCCGCGGAAGGACGCTCGTATGTGGCGCTCTCGCAGGCGCGGCCCTCGACCACCCAGACCATCATTCCCCGAGACATCGTGGGCGACCGGATACGCGCAGACCTGAAGGCGGTGGTCGAGCGCGCCTGGACCTATCGAGTGGAGACGAACTCCTCCGACCAGGGCCAGCCCTACCCTCAAAGACGCGGGTGAGCGCACTCCCGCTGGTGCGACGCGATCGCAGCGGCCAGCGCCGCACCATCGGAGTGATCACGATGCACTTCGCGGTATCAGCGCTGCGCTCACCCTCGAGGATGGAGCTCACCTACAGGCGATGCGCCACAGAGATGCTTGAGATGGTCTCCGCCGGAGTGTGGCCCGACCCTGCGCAGGAGTACACCGGGTATTCGGGCGCCCCCGCGTCGGGGACGGCCTGCTTCGCCTCGACAGTGAGGGCAAAGTGACCTTCGCCAGTCCCAACGCCGTCTCAGCGCTGCTGCGCCTGGGTGTGAACGAAGCGCTTGAGGGCAGGTCGCTGGCCGGGATAGGCGCCGAGCTGCAGCGGGCCACAGGCGTGGCCGTCGACGAGTCCCAGCCCCTGATGCTCACCGGCCGCAAAGCCCAGCGCAGCGAGCTTGAGGCACATGGAGCTGCGGTCACGCTGCGAACGATCCCCTGCACCGGGGCCTTCGGCAGGGGAGGGGAGAGGTTCGCGGCGCTGGTTCTCTGCAGAGACGTGACCGAGCTGCGCTGGCGCGAGAAGCAGCTCATGAGCAAGGACGCCACGATCAAAGAGATCCACCATCGCGTCAAGAACAACCTTCAGACGGTGGCGGCCCTGCTGCGCATGCAGTCCAGGCGCATGGACTCCGCTGAAGGCAGGGAGGGCTCGCGCGTGCCATGCGGCGTGTGCAGACTATCGCAGTGGTGCATGACTCCCTCTCGCAGGGTTTGGAGGAGAGCGTCGACGTCGATGAGCTGATGCGGCGGCAGCTTCGACTGGCCGCCGAAATGGCCCAGTCCGAGAAGTATGCCGCCACCCAGCTCCGAGGCAGCTTCGGCCAGCTGCTTACCGATATGGTCACTCCGCTGGCACTCGTCGTCACAGAAGTGGTGGCGAACTCAGTGGAGCACGGGTTCGGTGAGGGGCAGACAGACCTCACCGTCGTGATGGAGGTCAGCCGCCATACCGACGCTGCAGGGCGAGAGCGCCTCGACGTGGAGATCATTGACGACGGGGTCGGCCTTCCGGACCAGGACTGGGAGCCGGGACTGGGGCTGCAGATCGTCAAGACCCTCGTCAGGGGCGAACTGTCGGGCTCCATCGAGTGGATGTCTGCCGACGAAGGCGGAGGAACGAAAGCAGTCCTGCGGGCCCCATCCTGGGATGAGGGTCAGGAGAATCAGCTGGCGCGACGAGCGCGGGCGGCGCGGCGCTTCAGCGCACGGCGCTCATCCTCGCTCATGCCGCCCCACACACCGGAGTCCTGTCCGGTGTCCAAGGCCCACTGGAGGCACGTATCCATGACCGGGCATCGGCGGCATACGCTCTTCGCCTCTTCGATCTGCAGAAGGGCCGGGCCAGTATTGCCTACAGGGAAGAAAAGCTCGGGGTCCTTGTCGAGACACGCTGCTCGGCTGCGCCAATCCACGGCGATCACTGCTCCTTGGGGGCTGCCACACGGACGTGCCGCGGGCTCGGGTGCGTAGAGCGGGTGATGGAAACATCTTCCCGCAGCTCTCAAGTGGTGCGTGGGATAGGGCGCGGAGTCAGTCGGAAGGCCCACGCCCGGGGAAGAAATCCATTACCCGTCTGGGTACGCAGTCCAGGCTGACATGTTATACGAAGGTAAACAAGACCTATCAGCGGGTTAATTTTCGGCACTCGGCGTGATTATTATCACAGTCGGTAACAGTCGGGACTGTTGCGGTGTCGGCCCGGCGGCTCCCCGGTGATTCAATGGGGGAATGTCTGAGATCTCACGTCCCCGCCGACCCCTGTCGGTGCTTTTCGTCTATCTGATTCTTTTTCTCCAGGGCGGGTTCATCATTCTCGGTGCCGTGGCAGAGGTCGTTGTCAGTGAGGCCGCTGTTCTTGACACGGCGGGAGTGATCGCGCTTCTTGTGCTGATGCTTCTGACCGGCGCCATTCTGATTCTTCTGGGGTTTCAAGTATTTCGCGGCTCGGCCGCGGCTCGTACGCCAGCCATGGTGCTGGAGCTGATGATCGTCATTCTGTCGGCCTCCTTGCTGGTCGGCGGCGGACTGAACGCCGGTTTCGCAGCCCTGGGCCTGCTGCCGGCAGCAGCCGCTCTGATTCTTCTCTTTATCCGCCCCACTCAGCAGTGGCTCGACGAAACGCCTGAGCCTGACCCTAAGGATGCATAGGGCGAGGGCTGGGTCTGCGCATATGAAAGGCGCCCTTCCCCACAGTGTGGAGAAGGGCGCCTCTCTGCTCAGCTATGGTCGCCGACGAGGAGTCAGACTGCAGCCTTAGGGGCGTTGACATCCTCGGGCAGTCCGCTGCGCGCGGTCTCAACCAGTGCTTCGAAAGCCTTGGCATCGGACACTGCAAGCTCTGCCAGCATGCGACGGTCCACCTCGACGCCCGCAGCCTTCAGGCCTTGGATGAAGCGGTTGTAGGTCATGCCGTTGGCGCGAGCCGCAGCGTTGATCCGCTGGATCCACAGGCGACGGAAGTCACCCTTGCGCTTTTTGCGGTGCTGGTAGTTGTAGGTGTAGCTGTGGAGCAGCTGCTCCTTTGCCTTGCGGTACAGGCGGGACCGCTGTCCGCGGTAGCCGGAGGCCCTGTCAAGGACCTTGCGGCGCTTCTTGTGCGCATTCAGTGCGCGCTTCACACGTGCCATACGTCGTTCTCCTGAAGTTCTGTCGAAAGTCTCTGCCGGTGCTGGGCTGTATCAGCCGAGCATCTTCCTGATCCGCTGCTCATCACCTTTGGTGGTGACGATCTGGTCTTTGGCCAGGCGGCGGGTAAGCCGGGATGACTTGTGCTCCAGGTAGTGGCGGCGGTTGGCCTGCTGGCGCTTGATCTTGCCGGAGCCGGTGAGCTTGAAACGCTTCTTGGCCCCCGAATGGGTCTTGTTCTTCGGCATAGTGCCGTACTCCTTACATCGAACGGACCTGCAGCACCTGTGCAGCGGCACGGAGGTGCATGGCGGTGCAGAGGTGGATCGGTTCGCCCCATGAGCGACGATCCCTTTTCATGCGGGCTGATGACGTACGGCGCAGCAGATGTGCGCACGGTCAGCCAGACCCAACGACACAGTCTAACGGGTCACGCCGGTTCTCGCATGCTCGACGCCGGCGCTGCGGCTCAGAGGTTCTTGAGCTCGTCCGGCAGGTAGTCGGCCATGGAGTTCGAAAGGGACTTGGCGTCCTTCGGGTCCGTCGAAACCTTCTCCTGACGCTCCTGCGTCTTGCGGGCACGGCCTTCCTTCTTGGCTCTGGCCTGGGCCTTGTTGTCCTCGTTGTCCGAGGGAGCGTCGGAGTCCTGCTGCTTGGCCTGCTGTGCCTTGGTGCGCAGAGGTCCGACGACCATCACCATGTGACGACCGTCCTGGCGCGGGCTCGACTCCACCTGGCCCAGGTCCGCGACATCCTGGCTGAAGCGGTCCAAGAGCCGGACACCCATCTGCGGACGCTGCTGCTCACGTCCGCGGAACTGGATCATGGCCTTGACCTTGTCGCTTACTCGAGGAATCGCCGCGCATGGCCGACCTTGGTCTCATAGTCGTGATCGTCGATCTTCAGGCGGAAGCGCACCTCTTTGAGCGCGGTGGTGGCCTGGTTCTTGCGGGACTCGCGAGCTTTGACGGCCGACTCGTACTTGAACTTGCCGTAGTCCATCAGCTTGCATACCGGCGGCTTGGCCTGTGGCGCAACTTCCACCAGGTCCAGATCAGCCTCCGCTGCCAGTCTCAGGGCGTCGTCGATCTTGACAATGCCGACCTGCTCGCCGTTCGGTCCGACGAGCCGAACTTCGGGCACACGGATGCGGGTGTTGATACGTGGTTCGCTGATCTGTCCTGCTCCTGCTTCGGGTTCAAGGGGAAAGTGCGGTGTACGGTCAGCATTGGTTCGCCGACCCCACTCAGACTGTGAGAATCTTACCAGCATGGACACGCCTCAAAACAGCCCTGCCCCCGGCTTGGAGCCGGAAGACCTCGCAGCCGCAGTGGGCGGCCAGGCCCGAGACATCTCCGACGTTCCGGCTGTGGAGCTCATCAACACCGTCTCGGTTCACCTGATGAGCGCCGCCGCGGTCAAGGTCGGCCTCGCTGAGGGCCCTCAGGCCGCCGAGCTGAAGGACCTGGATGAGGCCCGCAAGCTGATCACAGCCCTTGCAGGGCTCGTGACCGCAGCAGCCCCTGAGGTCGGCTCGACCCATGCGGCGCCGCTGCGCGACGGGCTGCGCTCTCTGCAGCTGGCGTTCCGCGAAGAGTCGGCCATTCCTGACGCTCCCGGCAAGGGACCAGGCGAGAAGTGGACCGGAGCGGTGAACTGAGCGGTGGCTCACCACGAAGATGTCCTGAGCAGTCCTAAGTCGGATCGCGTCCGTAAGGTCGCGACTCTTGCCACGGCCAAGGCCAGACGGCGCGAGGGGCTGTTCCTCGCAGAGGGTCCGCAGCCGGTTCGAGAGGCGCTCAGGGCCTGGCTCGAGCGCTACGAGGAGCCTGGCTCGGATGCCGCGGCGGAGCGCCGGTCGTCGGGCTCATACAAGCCTGAGCTCGATGCGCTGTACTTCGATCCCCAAGCCCTCGAGCGCCACTCCGACGTCGAAACGCTGCTGGACAGGGTGCGCGGCGTCCTCTTCGATCCTCAGGCGAATCTCCCGTCCGCGGGCCGGGTCTTCCTGCGCGAAGCCGCGCCCGAGGTCTTGGAAGCAATGGGCGACGCAGAGACGTCTCAGGGGATCATCGCCGTATGCCGCATACCTCAGGCACAGCACATTCCTGAGGGCTCTGCGCTGGTCGCGGGTCTGATGCAGGTGCAGGATCCGGGCAACGTCGGAACCATCATCCGCGCCGCCGACGCGGCGGGGCCGATGCCGTGGTCCTCTCGGCCGGAAGTGTGGACCCTTGGTCGCCGAAGGTGGTTCGAAGCGCCGCAGGCTCCCATTTTCACCTCCCGCTGATCACCGGCGCTGATGCCGCTCGGGCGGCTGAGGAGGCTCGACGCTCGGGGCTGCAGGTTCTGGCAGCCGATGGCCGCGGCGAGATCTCCCTGGAGCAGATGACTCGAGCCGCCGGTGCTGACGCCGACGAGTCCGGCGGCAAGGAGCGCTCTGCTGAGGCTCTCCATGAGCCGCGCGCATCGGCGCCGACGATGTGGCTGTTCGGGAACGAGGCCCACGGCCTCGGCGAAGCGGAGCGAGGCGCCGCAGACTCCGTGGTGTCCATTCCGATGTACGGCCAGGCTGAGTCGCTGAACGTCGCCGCCGCAGCAGCGGTCTGCCTGTACACCTCAGCCATGGCTCAGCGCTGAAAGAGCCGCAGTGGGCCTCTACGCTCCGGGTTCGCGCGGTGAGGAGAACACGGGCTTCGCATGTGTGCGCTGCGGTGAGCTGATCCCGGCTCATCCGCGCGGCTCGTACCGCAACCATTGCCCGCGGTGCCTGTGGTCCAGGCACGTGGACGTCTTCCTGGGTGACCGTGCTGCGCACTGCTTGGGCCCGATGCGGCCGGTCGCCGTGGACTATTCGGGCAAGAAGGGGTATGTCCTCATCCACCGATGCACGGTGTGCGCGGCAGAGGACAGGAACAGGGTCGCGCCGGATGACGACTTCGACGCCGTCGTGGAGCTCCAACGCCCTAGCGGATGAACGGAATGGCCCAGTAGCGGAACCGTCGGCGCTGATATGCGCGCACCGCGCCGATGATGGACAGCACAAGGTTCAGGACGAAGAGGGCCAGGGCGCCGAGCCAGAAGAGGCCGTAGCCCGCCATGAAGCCCACCATAGGTCCGTCTCCGCCTGCTGCGCCGGTGATCGCCGCCGTCGCAAAGAGGCCGACCGCGGCGCCTATTCCGAGAACCCCGACGAGGATCAGCGTCAGCTCCCAGTTCAGAGCACTGCGGCCGTGGTCGTTGATCAGTGCGCTGCGACGGCGCAGCACCAGCCAGATCACCAGCGGTACGATCAGCGAGAAGCCGAATCCTCCGAGGAGGAAGCGGCCCAGGTGGATCGCCACGCCCCACCCCTGCTCCTCGCCGGGACGGAGGGGAGGCTCGGGCTGAACAGTCATGCCTCACAGGGTACCGACTGCTGAGGAATGCAGACGCCGCGTGCGAGGACGCGATACAGTGCCGCGGTGACATTTTGGGAAGCCGTGCTCCTGGGCGCGATTCAGGGGCTCTTCATGTTCATTCCCGTGAGCTCGTCGTCCCATCTGGTGATCGCTGAGCACTGGTTGGTGGAGCAGGGGTCACCGCTGCCCAGCCCGGACAGCCCGGAGATGATCTTCTTCAACCTGGTCGTTCACCTGGGAACCATGGTCTCCGTCGCAGTGGTGATGTGGTCGCCGCTGAAGCGGCTGCTCGTGGGCACCGCACGTGAGCTGCGGCTTCTGACCAGGCGGCGCACGCTGCGCCACCTCATCCACATACGTCTGATGCTGCTGGGCGTGATCAGCGTCGGCATCACGGGCAGCCTGGGCCTCATCATCAGAGAGTTCGGCACCGGGATCTTCGCCGTGCCGTGGGTGGTCGCCGTCTTTCTGTTCATCACCGGGGATTCTCTGGTGGACAGACAGCGTGCGGGGAACATGGCGCGGCGCAGGTCAGATGACGATCTGGGTGGCGGTGGTGATCGGCCTGGCTCAGGCCGTGGCTCTCTTCCCCGGCATCTCGCGCTCCGGCATCACGATCGCCGCTGCTCTTGCGCTGGGCATGCACCGACGGATCGCAGCGCAGTACAGCTTCTTCATCGCCATCCCCACCATTCTCGCCGCCACAGGCGTTCAGTCACTGAGCCTGGTGGGGCACCGGGACGGCTTCAGCATCGGGGCCGAGGCTTACTGGGCGGCCTTCTTCGTCTCCGCAGCAGTGGGGGCCGCCGCCCTCTGGGGCGTGCTCAAACTGCTCTACCGCGCTCGCTTCCGTGTGTTCGCCGTCTACGTAGTCCTCTTCGGGGTCTTCATCCTGATCTTCCAGCCGGACCTCTCCGATCCCCTGTCGTCGACGAGGTGCCCGTCGAGGAGGAGCAGATGGAGCTGCGCGACCACATCGACTCCCATGAGGGGCTGAGCAGAGGCTCCCGGGCGTCCAGGGGCAGTAGTCTGGCGTCATGATGTGGCTCTACTTCGCAGCGCTGGCCGTCATCGGGCTGATCGTCACGGTGCTCGCAGGGCGCTGGGGCGGCGCACAGCCCTCAGCGGAGGAGGCACCCGGAAGTCCTGACGGGCTGGAGGAGGTCCTTGCTCACGCAGCGTCGGAGGACCGGGAGCTGACGGCGCAGGATCTCGACGCAGTTCAGCTTCAGACGGGATTCCGCGGCTACCGGATGGATCAGGTCGACCGGCTTCTCGATGTCCTGCGGGATCAGCTCGCGGAGGCCCGTGCGCAGGAGCGTGACACGTCCGGCGTGTGAGGTGGATAATAGGGTCGTCAGAAATGGACGACTTTGAGAGGGAACCAACTCGATGGCTGCTATGAAACCGCGTACTGGCGACGGTCCGATGGAGGTCACTCAGGAAGGCCGCAGCCTGATTATGCGCGTTCCCATCGACGGCGGAGGTCGTCTGGTGCTGGAGATCAACAACGACGAAGCGGAGTCCCTCAAGCAGTGCCTGATCGAGGCTGTGGGCCAGTAGCGACTGCCCTGACCTTGACGGCCGCGAGAAGCCCGGTGCCGGTGGGCAGCAGGGCAGAGAGCATCCGGTCGTCATCTTGACTCTGCGCTCCACCGTGCGCAGGGTCTGAGCGGAGTGCGCCCTGACGGCGGGCTTGGGCAGGCGGTCGCTGTCGAGCGCATCGCTGATGAGGAGCATTCCGCCGGATCGAAGCATGCGGACTGCTTCCTCCATGCAGCGTTCGAGCGTCTCTGCCGGGGTGTGGAAGTGAACCACGTCGTACGACCCTGAGGCGAGACGCGGCAGAACGTCCTCGGCGCGGCCTGAGATGAAACGGGTTCTGGCGCTTCGCAGATTCGTCTGGGCGCACAGGCTTCGCGAGGCGGCCAAGCAGTCCGGATCCGCCTCAATTCCAGTCAGGACGACGCCTCGGCCTGCGTCAGAGGAGCTCGCGCCCCGCAGGAGCGCGAGGGACGCCAGGCCCACGCCGCTTCCCACGTCGACGATGCTCTTCGCCCGGTTAGCGGCGGCCAGCATGCTCAGGGCGGCCGCGGTGCCGGGGTGACGGCGCTCACGCCGAGCTCGCGGGCCAGGGCTCTCGCTCGGACGGCTGGGTCGGACTCCGGCAGGTGCTCCTCTGCGTAGGCCCAGCTGGTGTGCTTGCTGGTGGGGCCCCGGCGGTCATGATCCCACCCCTTCAGGCATCGTTCTTCTCCGGCGAATTTCAGGTTCTTTTCAGGCGGCGTCCGCATAATCATTCCGATGCCACGTGACGTCGGCGAGCCATATGCCGCACCGCACACCCTGAACCGTGACTCTACCCCGACCCCAGAGGTCCAACGCGTTCGGGGTCATCGTCGTCTCTCCGTCGGGTCGGTGCTCATCTTCGTCGCCGGGTGCTTGGCTGCGCTGATCGGCGCTGCGGTGTTCACGGCGTGGCTTCTGGGAGGGCGCTCTGCGGGCCCTCCGCAGGATGTGCAGGCGCTCCTGCCCTCGCCTCAGCTTACTCCGGAGACGGCTGCGTCTCTGCAGGGCGGAGACGAGGCGAATGAGACGTCCGGGGAGATGCTTCGGGACCTCATGAAGGAGAGACCGCTGCTCTTCTGCCGGGGGCGCGCGAAGAGGCTGAGATCTACGAGATTCCTGTCGAGAGCCTGGCCCACCTCAAGCTGATGGGATGGACGGTCCCCTACTTGGAGCGGACTGATATGCAGGCGGACCACGCTGAGACAGGCGTCGTGGAGGGTGTGCGCACCATACGCATCCATATGGCGAACAGCGACCATTGGATCAACGTCTCCGAGACGAGGGCTGAGCAGGGGGACTGGAGCTCAAGCCTCTGGAGGAGGCCATGGCGAACTCCGAGGGAGCGGAAGCCGAGGGCGACGGTGAGCTCCCTCAGCAGCGGCCAGACCGGCAGTCTCCTGCTGGGAGAGGACTACTGGACCTCCGGCGCGGAGCGGGCTGGTGTCCAGTACGTCATCAGCTCCGATCTTCCCAAAGCTCATGCGGCCGAGATCACCTCATGGGTCCTGGCCACTGACCGCTCACGGCTGCAGGTGATGCCTCACGAGCCTGGCGCTGCCGACCGGCTCGAGCGAGGCTTCGACGAAATGGGGTCGTGGTTCTCCGACTGAGCCCTGACCCGGCGCGCAGCGCCTACCCCGTGTCCCGATAGGGTGGTTCCGTGCCCGGGATCAATGCCTACGAATTTCTGGTGCTCCTGCTCCTGGCGGTGATTCTGCTGGGGCCCGAGCGGCTGCCTCAGTACGCCCAGAAGCTGGGCCAATGGGTTCGCCAGGGGCGCCGCATGGCGGAGGACGCGAAGGTGCGCTTCCGTGAGGAGACGGGGACCGACTTCGACGAGGTCGACTGGGACAAGTACGACCCCGGCAGTACGACCCCCGGCGCATCATCCGGGAGGCGCTTGCGGAGGAGGCCGACGAGCTTCGCGGAACCGGCGAGGAGCTGCGCCGGGCCGCTGACCCCAGGGCACTGTTCAGCAGCGGTCCGAAGAAGGTTTACGGCGCGATGGCGGCCGGAGTGGCAGGCGCAGCAGCCTCAGGAACGGGCGCGGATGCTGGGGCGGCCTCCCTGAGCCCCTCGGGCGACTCCGGTTCTGACCCTGCGGGGCAGCTGCCTGCGCCTTTCGACATCGACGCCACCTGACGCCTCACACGTTCAGAGGAAGGAGCGTCCCTGAAGCCCTCGGCCCTGCGCGGTCAGCTTCCCAGCGATCTCGCGCAGAGCTGAGCTTACTGGTGAGTCGGGATGCGACACAGACACGGGTGCACCGTCATCGCCTGCCTGACGCAGTGTGGTGTCCAGGGGACGGACCCCAGCAGGGGAACGGCTGTTCCGAGCCGATCTCCGAGGCGGTCCGCCACAATCTGTCCGCCGCCGGAGCCGAAGAGCTCCAGCACAGACCCGTCCGGCATGGTCATCGGCCCCATGTTCTCGATGACGCCAGCGACCCTCTGCTCCGTCTGGGAGCTGAGAGCGCCTGCCCGCTCGGCCACGTCGGCGGCGGCTGTCTGGGGGTCGTCACCACCAGCAGCTCGGAGTTGGGGAGCAGCTGAGCCACGGAGATCGCGATGTCGCCCGTGCCCGGAGGCAGGTCGAGCAGCAGCGCATCGAGGTCGCCGAAGTACACGTCCGTGAGGAACTGCTCCACGGCACGGTGGAGCATGGGTCCCCGCCATGCCACCGCCTGGTTGCCCTCGACGAACATGCCGATCGAGATGGTCTTCACCCCGTAGGCCACAGGTGGGAGGATCATCTCGTCCAATCGGGTGGGCCTGTCCGTGATGCCCATGAGCCCGGGCACTGAGAAGCCGTGCACATCAGCGTCGACCACGCCCACCTTCAGCCCCTGCTCGGCCATGGCGCAGGCGAGGTTGACGGTCACTGAGGATTTGCCGACGCCGCCTTTGCCGGACGCGACGGCGTAGACCTTGGTCAGGGAGTCCGGGTCCGAGAAGGGTTGGTCCTGCCGCCTCCCGCGCGCAGCTGCTCCTTCAGAGCGGCCCGCTCCTCGGGGCTCATCACGTGGAGGTCCACCTCCGCGGTGGTGACGCCCTCGGCGCGGACGGCGGCTGCTGCCACATCTTCGACGATGCGGCTGCGCATCGGGCACGCTTCGATGGTGAGCTTGACCTGGATCTCCGCTGCGCCGGCTGTCGTCGACGGTGACATCGCCGACCATGCCGATCTGGGTGATCGGCAGGCGAAGCTCCGGGTCCATGACCTCGTCCAGGCGGCGCCGGATTCGGTCAATCACCGTGGGATCAGTTTCAGGCATGACGACCATTGTCTCAGTCGGAGCGGGGCTGGTCAGCAGAACCTGAAACAATGCACGGTATGAGTGTTCAGCCTACCCAGGTTTGCTGCTGCGCATGGTCTGCCCACCGGTGAGCTGCTGGGCCGATACCGAACGTACGACGACGCCCAGAAGGTGGTCGACCACCTTGCCGCAGCGGAGGGCTTCGACATCAAGGCGCTGAGCATCGTCGGCAATGACCTGCGCAGCGTCGAGCACATTCGCACCCGGCTCTCCTACCCGCGGGTGGCTCTGGGCGGAGCCGCTCAGGGAGCCATATTCGGCGGATTCATCGCCATGATCTTCTACCTCTTCACGCCGGAGACACCGCTGATCGAACTTGCCTCGATCGTTCTTCTCGGCGCCGCCGTGTGGATGATCGCTTACACCATCGGCTACGCGGTGCGCAAGGGGCGCCGCGATTTCGCATCGGTCTCCCAGCTGACGGCCACCACGTATGACGTCGTCTGTGACTTCGCAGTCGCAGGCCGGGCCCGTCAGCTGGTGAAGGAGGCAGGTGTGATGAGCCTCAACGCGCAGAACGACCCCACGGGACGCTCCGGGAACCTCGGCGGTGAGCGCTTACGCGCTCCCGAGCCCTCTTCGGGAACGGGGAAGAGCGCCGACTCTGGTGGGCACACGTCCCCCAGTCCTCCTCCGAGGAGCAGGCCAGGCAGCGTGCGGCCCAGTGGCAGACCAGTGACGGCCTACCGCGCTACGGGGTGCGTCGCGACGATGCGGAGTCCGACGCGTCAGCTCAGGCGACGGTGCCGGAGGCGCAGCCCGACAGCGCCGCAGATGACCGGTCAGACTCCGCGGCGCCTCCCGCGATCAGCCTTGAACGCGGCGGATCCAGGCCTCCACATCATCCGTTGTGCGGGGCAGGGCCGCTGAGAGGTTCTCGTACCCGTCTTCGGTGACGAGGACGTCGTCTTCGATGCGAATGCCGATTCCGCGGTACTCCTCCGGAACGGCAAGGTCCTCGTCCTTGAAGTAGAGGCCCGGTTCGATCGTGAAGACCATTCCCGGCTCCAGCTCGGCGTCGAGGTAGAGCTCCCGCTTGGCGGCGGCGCAGTCATGGACGTCCAGGCCCAAGTGGTGGCTCGTGCCGTGAGGCATCCACCGCCGATGGTGCTGCCCCTCCGCGGAGAGCGCCTCCTCGAGGCTGACCGGCAGGAGGCCCCACGCGTCGAGATGCTCGGCGAGGACCTGCACGGCTGCGGCGTGGATCTCCCTGAACTCACCCCGGGCCGCACGACGGCGAATGCGGCGTCGGCGGCGCTGAGGACAGCGTCGTAGACCTTCCGCTGCTGGGCGCTGAAGGTTCCCGAGACGGGGATGGTCCGGGTGATGTCAGCTGTATACAGTGAGTCGACTTCGACTCCGGCATCGAGCAGGAGCAGCTCGCCCGGGCTTACGCGTCCTGTATTGCGGATCCAATGAAGGATGGTGGCGTTGCTGCCTGACGCGGCGATGGTGTCGTACCCGAGATCGTTGCCTCCAAGCGCGCCCGGGCGAAGAATGTCCCCTCGATGAGCCGCTCGCCGCGATCGTGCTCCAATGCTGCGGGCAGGGCGCGGACCACGTCCTCGAAGCCGCTCACCGTCGCGGCGACCGACCGGCGCAGCTCGGAGACCTCGTGCGAGTCCTTGACCAGCCGGAGCTCGGAGAGCAGCTGGCCCAGCGCGGCATCATGGGCACGGGCCTGCTCGGCGTCGACGCCGTGCTCGGAACGGGCTGCTTCGACCACTGCGTCCGCCTGCGGATCTGCCTCTCGCACGACGCGGATGCCCGTGACGCCGGCTGTCCTGCCTGCGGCGGCAGGGAACTCATCGAGATCGCGGGCCGAGATGCCCAGGCGCGCCTCCATGTCTTCGAGGGTGGGCCGGGGACCGATCCAGAACTCGCCGTGCCTGGCGCTCGCGTAGAACTCCTCGCTGTCCCGGCTTACCATGGGCTTGAAGTAGAGGGCAGCGTCGTGGCCTCCGTCCTCGCGGGGTTCGAGGACCAGCACGGCCCCGGGCTCATGGTCCGTGCCTAGGCCGGTGAGGTGCGCGAAGGCGGAGTGGGGGCGGAACCGGTAGTCGGTGTCATTGGACCGGGTCTTCAGCGGTCCCGCGGGGATGATCAGTCGTTCGCCTACGAAGTGCGCTGAGACGCGGCCGCGGCGCTCTGCGGCGAACCCGGCGGCTTCGTCCCGGGCCGGCACTCGCCGGAGGCGGAGCCCACCTGGAGCCCATGAAGTCCTTGAAGGCCTGGGAGGCGGGACGCTGGGATCGGGAGGAGGTCTGCTTCACGTCGTCGTCGTTCATGCTCACCACAGTAGGGTAAGAGGAATGTACGACCTCCACGTGCACTCCGACGCGTCGGACGGCACCGAACCCCAGCGCAGGTGGTCGCGGCTGCGGCCCGAGCCGGTCTGAAGGGCGTCGCCCTGACTGATCACGACACCGCCGCCGGGTGGGAGGAGGCGTCTGCGGCGGCCGTCCGCCATGGTCTGCTGCTGATCCCTGGGGCTGAGATCACCGCTCAGGCGGGACCTGTGAGCGTCCACGTCCTCAGCTACCTCCATGATCCGGAGCACCCGGCTTCGCCGCCATGAGCAGCGCAGTCCGCAGGGGAAGGGTGGCCAGGGCGCAGAGGATCGCGGAGAACCTCGGCCGAGACTTCGACCTCTCCTGGACTGACGTTCTCGCCCAGGTGGGGCCTGACGCGACGGTCGGCCGACCTCACATCGCAGACGCCCTCGTCAGCGTGGGCGTCGTCGCTGACCGGAGCGAGGCGTTCGCCCGACTGCTGCACAAGGGCACCAAGTACTACGTCGCCCAGCAGAGCCCGAGTCCGTCGGAGGCCGTCGCGCAGATCCGCGACGCCGGGGAGTGCCGGTCATCGCCCACGCCATGGCCTCGACCCGAGGCGAGACTCTGAGCACAGCCCAGCTGGAGCGGATGGTGGAGGCCAGCATGCTGGGAGTCGAGATCCATCACCGCGACAACACGCCGCAGGGCAGGAGGCTCCTGAAGGAGCTCGCTGAGCGGCACCGGCTGATCGTGACCGGAGCCTCCGACTACCATGGTGCAGGAAAGCCCAACCGCCTCGGAGAGAACACCACAGACCCGGAGATGGTGCGCCGCATCCTCGAGGCAGGATCCGGCACCCCGCCGGTCGGAGAGGTCTCCCTATGAGCAGCGATGCGGCCTCGGCCCCTCACCCCAAGCGACGGCTCCCGCGAGCGCAGCGTCGGCTGCAGCTGCTCGAATGCGCGCAGCAGCTGTTCGTGGCCAAAGGCTTCCACGCCGCCTCCATGGATGACATCGCCGAAGCGGCCGCCGTGTCCAAGCCCGTGCTCTACCAGCACTTTCCGGGCAAGCACGAGCTCTTCCTCGATCTGCTCGACACCCATCTGCAGGAGCTCACCGGCGAGCTCACCGCAGCGCTGGTTACGAGAAGCCCAACCGGGAGCGGGTGGAGGACACGGTGACGGCCTTCTTCACGTTCATCGCGCGTGAGGACGAGGCGTACCGGCTGGTCTTCACCGCCGGAATGGACCACGACGAGGCGGTGGCGGCGCGGCTCTCCCAATTCCACTCCAGAATGGCGACGGCGATCGCTGAGCTCATCGTCGAGGACACCGGGCAGCCGATCGCGGAGGCCACCATGATCGGCCACGGTCTCATCGGAATGGCGACCCAGGCTGCCCGCCACTGGAACCGGCTCTCCGAACGTCCGCCCATGGAGGTCTCCGCAGAGCTTGCGGGCTTACTGGCGTGGAAGGGAATCAGCGGCTTCCCAAGGAAGCTCCTGGTGCGAGCAGGAGATCCGCAGGCGACCCGCCCCGCCCGTGAGCCCTGCGATTTGCGCGCGAGCGTTAGTATCGACGCAGGATAAGCACAGGTTTCGCGTGCCTGCACGCCCGGCGCGCCCGTTGAAGGAAGTGGCATGGAAGTACGCATCGGAGTCCAGAACGTGGCCCGCGAGATCGTCGTCGAGACCGAGGCCGCCGCGGAGGATGTCGAGAAGACGATCGCCGAGGCCATCGAGTCCAACAAGCCCCTGGTCACCCTCACTGACCGCCGCGACAAGCGGATCGTCGTTCCGACAGCCTCCATCGGCTATGTAGAGATCGGCTCCGACACCAAACAGAGCGTGGGCTTCGCCGCGCTCGCCGAATGAAAGAACGCATGACAGACACACAGCAGGATTCCGCGGCAGCGGAGAAGACCATCACCTTCTCGGACTTCGCCGTCCGCTCAGAAATAGTCGATGCCCTCTCTGAAAAGGGCATCATCGCGCCATTCCCGATCCAGGCTGAGACGCTGCCGATCGCGTTGGCCGGAAATGACATCATCGGGCAGGCCAAGACGGGCACGGGCAAGACGCTGGGGTTCGGCATTCCCGCACTCCAGCGGGTCACGGCCCCGCACGAGGAGGGCTATGACCAGCTCCCCGTGCCGGGCGCGCCCCAGGCGCTGATCATCGCCCCCACCCGTGAGCTCGCCGTCCAGGTGGCAGGCGACATCACCACAGCGGGAGCGAAGCTCGGTGCGCGCACCGCGACGATCTACGGAGGCCGTGCATACGAGCCGCAGATCGAGGAGCTTCAGCGGGGGTCGAGATCGTCGTCGGCACTCCGGGTCGTCTGATCGACCTGCAGCGCCAGAAGCATCTGAACCTGAAGAACGTCCGCATCGTGATCCTCGACGAGGCCGATGAGATGCTGGATCTCGGGTTCCTTCCGGATGTGGAGAAGCTGCTGTCATTCGTGCCGGAGGTGCGGCAGACCATGCTGTTCTCCGCGACGATGCCCGGCCCGGTGGTCTCCATGGCTCGCCGCTTCATGTCGAAGCCGACGCACATCCACGCAGCGGACCCTGAGGACGAAGGCGTGACGAAGAAGGACATCCGACAGGTTGTCTACCGCGCGCATTCGCTCGACAAGGACGAAATGATCGCCCGCATCCTCCAGGCGGAGGGCCGTGGCCGGTCCATCATCTTCACCCGCACCAAGAGGCAGGCTGACAAGCTCTCGCTCGAGCTGATCTCACGAGGCTTCGCAGCCGGAGCGATCCACGGCGACCTCGGGCAGGGCGCCCGTGAGCAGGCTCTGCGCGCGTTCCGCAACGACAAGGTGGATGTGCTGGTGGCCACCGATGTGGCGGCCCGCGGCATCGACGTCACAGACATCACCCACGTCATCAACCTGACCTGCCCAGAGGACGAGTCGATGTACCTTCACCGCATCGGCCGCACCGGCCGCGCCGGGAAGAAGGGCACTGCGGTGACGTTCGTGGACTGGGAGGACATGCCGCGATGGAGCCTCATCAATAAGGCGGTCGGCCTGGACATCCCCGAGCCTGTGGAGACCTACTCCTCGAGCCCGCACCTCTTCGAGGATCTCGACATCCCTCAGGGGACCAAGGGTCGTCTGCCTCGCCACAAGCGGTCAAAGGTCTACCTGGAGGCCGAAGCTGTCGAGGATCTCGGCGGCCCGGACAGCGAGCGCAGCGCCGGCAGGTCCGGAGGCGGCCGCGGAGGCCGTTCGGGCGGAGGCCGCTCCGAGGGAGGCCGCAGTCGCAGCCGTCGTCGCAGCGGTGACGGCGCGGCCGAGCAGAAGGCCCCGTCCCCGAGAAGGCGTCCGGCGAGGGCGCCAAGGACGGCGCTCAGCGGAAGCGTCGGCGTCGGCGCCGCACAGGCGGCTCCGCAGGCGCTTAAGAAGCCAGCTGAGAGCTGAGCGGCTCGGTGGGCGAGCTGTTCAGCATCCTGGCGGTGTGCACGGGCAACATCTGTCGCTCACCCGCCATGGAGCGACTCCTTGCGCACATGTTTGCCGAAGAGGACAGCGTGATCGTCCGCTCGGCGGGAACGTTCGCCCACAGCGGCTGGGACATGCAGCCCGGCACCCGGCAGCGGCTGGAGTGGGCGGGAGCAGCGACGGACGGCTTCGTCGCTGAGCAGACGACCCCTCAGATGCTGAGGGGTGCCGATCTGATCCTCGGAGCGACGCGCGAGCACGTGCGAGACATGCTGGCTGATGCTCCGGAAGCCGCTCCCCGGACCTTCACGGTCAGGCATTTCGGCCGCATCACGGCGCACATTCAGGATGATGAGCTTCCAAGCGCCGGCTGCCGCAGACCGGCTGAAGGCGCTGGTCGCCCTCGCCGACGCCCGGCGCGATCGGACAGGCCCTCTGGGGAGGAGTCCGACGTCGTGGACCCGTACATGCTGCCCGAGGATGTGTACGACCAGGCCTTCGACGAAATCTGCGAGCCGCTTGGGCGGCTGGCGGAGAAGCTGGGCATGCCCGCCCCGCCGTGCGCGTGAACAGCAGCCCTCGGAGTTAGCACTGTGCTTGATCGAGTGCTAACGGAGTCATATAGTTTGGCTTAGCACTCATCGTCAGTGAGTGCTAAGCCGAAGGATGAGCCGCCGGCACCCGCGACGACGGTCGGTCACTCCCGAGGCGTGCAGCAGTCCAAGCATTCACACCATGTGCAAAGGAGAGAGCTGAAATGTCAGTCTCTATCAAGCCCCTCGAGGATCGTATTGTTGTCCGCCCACTGGAGGCCGAGCAGACCACCGCGTCCGGCCTGGTGATTCCGGACACCGCCAAGGAGAAGCCCCAGGAGGGCGAGGTCGTGGCAGTGGGCCCCGGCAAGTTCGACGACAAGGGCGGACGCCTCCCAGTCGATGTCGCCGAGGGCGACGTCGTCATCTACTCGAAGTTCGGCGGCACCGAGGTCAAGGCAGGCGGCGAGGAGCTTCTCGTGCTCAACGCCCGCGACGTGCTGGCCAAGGTCGAGAAGTAAACCCACTACCCGCTCGACTCTTCCAGAGGAGTACACATCCATGCCAAAGCAGCTGCTTTTCGGCGACGATGCTCGCAAGGCCCTCGAGGCCGGCATCGACAAGCTCGCCGACACCGTCAAGGTTACGCTGGGCCCCAAGGGCCGCAACGTGGTCCTGGACAAGTCCTGGGGCGCGCCCACCATCACCAATGACGGCGTGACCATCGCCCGCGAGATCGAGGTCAAGGACTCCTACGAGAACCTCGGCGCTCAGCTGGCAAAAGAGGTCGCAACCAAGACCAACGACGTGGCTTACGACGGAACCACCACCGCCACCGTCCTCGCTCAGGCTCTGGTCAAGGAAGGCCTGCGCAACGTGGCCGCCGGGGCCGCTCCGGGCGAGATCAAGCGCGGCATCGAGGTGTCCGTGGACGCCGTGACTCGCCGCCTGCATGAGAACGCTCGCGAGGTTGAGGGTCAGCAGACCGCCAACGTCGCCGCAATCTCTGCGCAGAACGACGAGGTGGGCGAGCTCATCGCTCGCGCCTTCGAAGCCGTGGGCACCGACGGTGTCATCACCATCGAAGAGGGCTCCACCACCACCACCGAGCTGGACATCACTGAGGGGATGCAGTTCGACAAGGGCTTCCTCTCCCCGCACTTCGTCACCGACGCTGAGCGTCAGGAGGCAGTGCTTGAGGACCCATACATCCTGATCCACCAGGGCAAGATCTCCAACATGCAGGAGTTCCTGCCCGCGCTGGAGAAGGTCCTTCAGACCAAGAAGCCGCTGTTCATCATCGCCGAGGACGTTGAGGGCGAAGCTCTCTCCACACTCGTGGTGAACAAGCTGCGCGGCACGCTCTCCGCTGTGGCCGTCAAGGCTCCCGGCTTCGGCGACCGCCGCAAGGCCATGCTCGAGGACATCGCGGTGCTGACCGGCGCCACGGTCATCACCGAGGACCTGGGCCTGAAGCTGGAGCAGGTCAGCCTGGACGACCTCGGCACCGCACGCCGGGTCACAGTGACCAAGGATGAGACGACGATCGTCGACGGCGCCGGAAGCAAGGAGGACGTCGACGGCCGCGTACAGCTCATCAAGGGCCAGGTCGAGGCGACGGACTCTGAGTGGGACCGCGAGAAGCTGCAGGAGCGTCTGGCCAAGCTGGCCGGAGGCATCGGCGTGATCAAGGTCGGCGCAGCCACCGAAGTTGAGCTCAAGGAGCGCAAGCACCGCATCGAGGACGCTGTCTCCTCGACGCGTGCCGCACTTGAGGAGGGCATTGTCGCCGGAGGCGGCACCTCCCTCATCAACGCGCTGACCGTCCTTGATGAGGACCCGGCAGTGACCGACCTCAAGGGTGACGCAGCAGCAGCAGTCGGCATTGTGCGCCGCGCACTGGTGCAGCCGCTGCGCTGGATCGCGCAGAACGCCGGACAGGACGGCTTCGTCATCGCGTCCAAGGTGTCGGAGCTTGAGGCCAACCACGGCTTCAACGCGAAGACCGGAGAGTACGGCGACCTGATCGCAGCTTGCGTCATCGACCCGGTCAAGGTCACGCGCTCCGCTCTTCAGAACGCAGCATCCATCGCAGCTCTGGTGCTCACCACCGAGACGCTTGTGGTGGAGAAGCCCGAGGAGGACGAGGACCACTGATCCTCTGATCCCTCTGCATAGGGGCCGGTCCGGGTTTTCCCGGGCCTACCTATGCGTCTGTGCCGGGCCGGGTCCTTGTGAGCTGCTGCGGCCAGTAGACTTGTCCCTGATTCCCGCAGCCACGCCAGATTCGTTTTGGGAGAGACTTTGACCGATACCCCCGCCGAGGTGCGCGACCCCTTTGCCCTGACCGGCCTGACCTACGACGATGTGCTTCTGCTGCCCGGCGAGACCGACGTCATTCCCTCCGATGCGGATACCGCCACTCAGTTCTCCAAGCGAGTCACCCTGAACTCGCCTGTGGCCTCAGCGGCGATGGACACTGTCACCGAAGCCCCATGGCGATCGCCCTGGCCCGTCTCGGGGATCGGCATCATCCACCGCAACCTCTCCATCGAGGAGCAGGCCAAGCAGGTCGACCAGGTCAAGCGGTCCGAATCGGGAATGATCAGCGACCCGGTCACCATCTCCCCGGACGCGACGATCGCTGAGCTGGACGATCTCTGCAGGCATTACCGCATCTCCGGGCTGCCCGTGGTCGACGAGCACGGCACGCTGCAGGGCATCATCACCAACCGCGACATCCGATTCCTGCCGGACGAGGAGTACGCCACCACGCGGGTGTCGGCAAAGATGACGCTCGCCCCGCTCATCACCGCACGCGAAGGTGTGGAGCGCGAAGAGGTCATCCGTCTCTTCAGCAAGAACCGCATCGAGAAGCTGCCTCTGGTCGATGATGACGGTCGCCTGACCGGGCTGATCACCATCAAGGACTTCGACAAGGCCGACAAGTATCCGCAGTCCACGAAGGACGACGAGGGCCGCCTCCGCGTGGGAGCGGCCGTCGGATTCTTCGGCGACGGCTGGGAGCGCGCCATGAGCCTGGTCGAGGCGGGCGCCGATGTGCTGGTGGTGGACACCGCCAACGGGCACACCCGCGGTGTGCTCGACATGATCGCCGCGCTCAAGAGTGAGCTTACCGCCGCGCACGTCGATGTCATCGGCGGGCAGGCGGCGACGCGCGCCGGGGCGCAGGCTCTGGTCGACGCGGGCGCCGACGCGATCAAGGTCGGCGTGGGGCCAGGCTCCATCTGCACCACGCGTGTGGTGGCTTAGCGTGGGCGTTCCGCAGATCACCGCGATCTACGAGTCCTCCAAGGCAGCGGCTCCGGCGGGGTGCCTCTGATCGCCGACGGCGGTCTGCAGCACCCCGGAGACATCGGCAAGGCACTGGTGGTAGGCGCCAACTCCGTCATGCTCGGGTCTCTGCTGGCGGGTGCGGCCGAGTCGCCGGGCGACCTGGTGTTCTACAACGGCAAGCAGTTCAAGGCCTACCGGGGCATGGGCTCTTTGGGAGCAATGCAGACCCGCGGGAAGAACACCAGCTTCTCGAAGGACCGCTACTTCCAGGCTGATGTGCCCAGCGATGAAAAGCTCATCCCGGAGGGCATTGAGGGTCAGGTGCCCTACCGGGGCCGCTCTCTGCGGTGCTGCACCAGCTCACCGGCGGGCTGCGCCAGACGATGTTCTACGTGGGCGCGCGCACCGTCGATGATCTGAAGCGCAAGGGAGAGTTCGTCCGGATCACCTCTGCGGGCCTGAAGGAGTCGCACCCGCACGATGTGATGATGACCGTCGAAGCACCTAACTACAGGACCAAGTGATGAGCACCGAACTTCCTATCGGATTGGCCAAGACCGCGCGCCGTGCGTGGGCGTTGGACGATGTCAACGTAGTCCCCACACGCCGGACTCGGGCGTCCCAGGACGTGGACCTGTCGTGGCAGATCGACGCCTTCACCTTCGATTCGCCCGTCATCGCGGCACCTATGGACTCGGTGATGTCACCTGCCACCGCCATCGCGCTGGGACGACTGGGCGGTTTGGGGTGCTGAACCTCGAGGGGCTGTGGACCCGCTACGAGAACCCTCAGCCGATTCTCGATGAGATCGCAGGTCTTGAGGCCAAGGAGATCTCCCGCAGAACACACGCCGCCTCCAGGAGCTCTACTCAGAGCCAATCAAGCCTGAGCTGATCACCGCTCGCCTTGCCGAGATCCGCGAGGCGGGGGTGGTGGTCAGCGGGTCGCTCACCCCTCAGCGGACCCAGGAGTTCTACCAGACGGTGGTCGACGCCGGGGTCGACATGTTCGTCATCCGGGGCACCACCGTGTCGGCTGAGCATGTCTCCTCCCAGGCGGACCCGCTGAACCTGAAGGAATTCATCTATGAGCTCGATGTGCCGGTGATCGTCGGCGGAGCTGCGGGTACACCCCGGCTCTGCACCTGATGCGCACCGGTGCTGCAGGCGTCCTAGTGGGCTTCGGAGGCAGTTCGGCGTCTACGACCCGTCGCGCGCTGGGCATCCGGGTGCCGATGGCGACTGCGATCAGTGACATCGCAGCGGCCCGGCGGGACTACCTGGACGAGTCGGGCGGACGCTATGTGCACGTCATCGCCGACGGAGGTCTCGGCACCTCGGGCGACATCGTCAAGGCACTCGGAGTGGGGGCTGACGCGGTGATGCTGGGCACGACGCTGGCCCGTGCCGAGGAGGCTCCCGGGCGGGGCTGGCACTGGGGCCTGGAGGCCGTGCACCCGGACTTCCCGCGCGGGCACAGGACTCGGGTGGGCACCGTCGCGCCCCTGGAGGAGCTGCTGTGGGGCCTGGTCACCACACGGACGGCACATCCAACCTCATGGGCGGTCTGCGCCATGCGATGGCGGCGACCGGCTACGTGGATCTGAAGTCATTCCAGCGGGTCGAAGCGACGGTGAGCCCCTCGGCACAGGGCCACTGAGTCCTTCGAGGACAGCACTGCAGAAGGCGTGGGCGCCTGCTACCCCATAGGAGCGGGCGCCCACGCCTATGCGCGGGGTGTCAGTCGAAGAGCTCGAGGTCCTCTCGGGCGCGCAGGGCCACCAGTGCGGCCCCCGCTCCGAGGAGGATGATGGCTCCGAGGAGGATTCCGCCGACTGTCGCACCGGTCCGAGCGAGCGTCACCACCTGCTGGTCGGTCTGCTCCTCCTCGACCTGTGTCGGCGCGGGTGCGGTGACGGTGAGCTCAGCGGAGCCGTAGATTCCGGAATCCTGGCCGGTCACCTCGACGGTGTAGGTGCCGGGCTCAGTCTCCTCGGGGATCGTCACCTGGGTCTCGGCGGCTCCTGCTCGTCGGCGGGGACCTCTCCGAGTTCGGGGTTGAAGGCGATGAGAAGCTCCTCGCCTGGACCGTACCCCCTGCGCTCACGGTGAGCTGTTCGCCTACCGTGACGGTGTCGGGGCTGAGCGTCACTGAAGCGTCGCCGGAGTCCGATGCGTCAGGGGCAGGGCTCTGAGGGCCTGCGTCCCCGTCAGCTTGGTCTGTGGGGCCGGGGAGACGGCGTCGTCGTCTTGGTCCTCGTCCTCATCCTGGTCCTCCCCGTCGTCGCGGGGCTCTCCGGTGAGGCGGATGTCGGCCACGATGGGGTCGTGGTCGGAGGATCGCCAGGGGTCCGTCCGGAACAGGTCCGAGGCGCTGGAGTTGAAGCGGCTGTACTCCAGGGCGATGGGCTCCACGGCGTTGATCTGCCAGATCTCGGAGCGGGCGACTGTATCCGTTGCGCTGGGCGAGGAGATCAGGTGGTCCAGGAGCCCACCTCAGCGTCGAACATGTAGGAGTGCTGGCCGGTGGCAGCAGAGACGTTGGTGTACCCCTGGTCGAAGAAGACGCGCAGCGGGTCCTCCTGCTCGTAGGAGTTGAAGTCGCCCATGAGGTGCACGTTGTCCACTCCGGTGGACTCGCTGAGGGCGTCGGCGAAGGCCTGGACGCCCTCAGCCTGGTGGATCCTGTCGAGGTTCCACGGTGCCTGGCCGTCGCCCTGGTCAGCGTTGGGGAGCCCTCGGGGACCCCTGAGGCACCTTTGGACTTGAAGTGATTGACGATGGCGAGGAACTGGTCCGCTTCGCCGCCCTGCGTGGGCTGGAACTGAACGGCGAAGGGTTCGCGTGCGTTGGAGTAGATGTCGGCGAGATCCCGGTCGAGACTTTCGAAGTGCTCAGCATCGAGCTCTTCGATTCCCTCGTCGAAGAGGATCCAGGAGTCGATGACTTCCAGCGCCTCGGGCTTGTAGATGTAGCCGTTGCGGATGACGTCCTCATCTTCGATGGAGGGGACGTTCTCGGGTTCGACCACGTAGTCCCAGGCCTCGTAGCCGAGGTCTGCGTTCAGTGCGTCGACGAGCTCGGCGTGAGCATAGTCGCGGTCCTGTTGGTGGAAGTGCCCGGAGTTCTCCATCTCCTGGAGGGCGACCATGTCGGCGTCCATCGCGTTGATGGCCGAGACGATCTTCGACTGCTGGCGCTCGAAGGATTCGGTGCTCCAGGCGCCCCGCACTTCGCACCAGTCGGCAGTGGTGGGGCTGCCGTCGCGGTCGGCGTAGAAGTCGCAGCCCGGCTCGTCCTCGCCGAGGTGGACGAAGTAGTTCAGCACGTTGAAGCCTGCGATGCGCAGATCGGCGGCCCGCGGTGCGGGTGTCTCACTGCCGGTGCGGGTGTTCTCGAAGCTCGCCGGCGTGGCCTCGTCCTCGGGCCCGTCGAGTAGGCTGGTGGGCTGGAGGCGATATTCGCCGTGGTCGTAGTCGACGATCACCGGCTGCTCCCAGCTCACCTGCGCGCCGACCCGCACCGGGCTGTCGGCGGTGATGTAGGGCAGCTCCAGGTCGGAGTTCTGGAGATCGGCCGTGGAGCCGTCGTCGAGGTAGAACAGCCGTTCGCTGTTGCGGGCGGCCCGGGCGTTAGCCTCAGCGCCGGGGAGACGACGCTGGTCGGGTTGAAGAGGGGTCTTCGCCACGACGATGCCGATCTCGCCGTACTGGTGAAGGGTGTAGTGGTCGGTGACCGTGTAGGTGCCCTGGGGCTCAATGAGCATGCCCATGATGGCGTCCCGCTCTTCCGATGTTTCTGGGAAGGCAATTTCGGCGGGCTCCACCACGGGATTCTCGTCTTCGATCAGGGCGAGCTCGTGGTGGGGGCGTCATCCGAGCCGGGGAAGAGGCTGATCTGCGGCTGGTCGTTGTAGGTGCCGGCGTCGCCGGTGATCTCGACGTAGTCGCCGGGCTGGACGTCGTCCACGCTGGTCGGGGCGTAGACGAAGATCGCGTCGGAATAGTCCGAATCGTCGCCAGTCTCGGGGACTGGATGTAGAAGCCTCCGAAGCTGCGCTCATCCGGGTAGACGCCCGTGACGACGCCGCTGGTCGTCACAGCCTCGTCCTCAGCGCCCCGTCGATCAGTGCGTTGACGTCCTCAATGGACTGAATGTTCTCGTCCGTCTCGTCTTCGTCGGACGCCTCATCGTCTTCTTCGGCGGTGGCTTCCTCGTTCGGCTCGTCGTCCTCGGGGGCGAGGGCTCCTCGGGAGAGGGAGGTTCGTCCTGGGACGAAGTCTCGTTCTCTTCGCCTTCCGCATCACCCGTGGCAGTGCCAGTTGGAGTCGGAGTGCTCGTCTCCGCACCTTCAGGATCGGGCTCACCTGACTCCGTGTCACCAGTCGGCTCGGATGCGCTCGGGGCACTCGCTTCACCGGTGCCAGTGGGCTCCGCTGTCTCTTGGGCCGCTGCCGGGGCACTGCCGAGCAGGGCGACTGCGAGGGCTGAGGCAGTCAGGCCGGAAAAGAGACGCGAGCGCATGGGTTCAAGAGTACCGAGAGGGATGAGAAGTTCCGGGACGCCGCCCGGGAGGGTCCTGCGTGTGACGCGAGCACGCTGGGCACGAAAAGGCCCCACGCGCACCTGCCAGAGCCCGCTTACCCTTGCTACCTTCCGGTCCTGGGGAGTTAGGCAGGATGGCACCACGCGTGGGGCCGGACTCAATGTTACCTGCCCGAGCCCGCCTGAGGCGAACCTGGGGCGGATAGTATGAGCCTCGATGCCTGACAACCTGACTGCCGCCCCCGTGTCCGATCCTGCTCAGCCTCTCGTCAATATTCGTGACCTGGGCGGCATCAAGGTGGAGGGAGGCTCGGTGCGCCAGGGCTGGCTGTGGCGCTCCGACGATCCGACGCTCTCACCCCAGGAGGAGATCCGCTCGCTGGCCGAGCGAGGTGTCACCGCCGTGCTTGACCTGCGCTCCACCCCGGAGTCCCAGGCGTCGCCGCACTCGACGGCCGAATCGTTCGGGATCCGTGCCCACCACCTTCCTCTGGCGGAGGCGGCTGTGCACCCGATGGCCCTGATCCAGGCCGCCCCAGAGTGAAGTCCCCGGTGATGTGGGCCGGTGGTACGCCGCATTGGTGCGCGATCACTCGCAGGAGGTCGTCCAGGGCCTCAGCGTGATGGCGGAGAACGACGGCGGCACGCTGTTCCACTGCGCGGTTAGCAAGGACCGGACCGGGATCCTGGCCGCGGTGGTGCTGACGCTGCTGGGAGCAGACCGGGACGTCGTGGTGGAGGACTACGCGCACACCGAGCAGAACCTCGCCGCCATCTTCAGCCGACTTGCGGGTGCCGCCTACATCCGTGCGCGGGCCAGCAGTGCGCAGATCAGCGAGGAGGAGCAGAAGGCGCATGAGTTCTTCGCCTCGGACCACCCGCTGCTCGGAGCGACGCCTGAGTCCATGGACGCGATGCTGACTGACCTCGGAGGTCAGCGCGGAGTGATGAGCCTCCTCGGCCGTCACACGCAGGCAGACCCGCTGGTCGAGCGGCTCCACCTCAAGCTTGTGCGCTGACGCGGTGCTGACTCTGACGGGGATGTGCGTTCCGGCGGGGCTTTCGTATACGATGTATTTCGCTCTTCATCGGATTGATCCGGTGAGGAGTTCCAGCAGAATCAGGGTGACGTGTCCGAGCGGCCGAAGGAGCAACGCTGGAATCGTTGTGTACGGCAACCCCGTACCGTGGGTTCAAATCCCACCGTCACCGCTGAAGAAGAGGGCCTCTCCGCAGTCAACGCGGAGGGGCCTCTTCTGTGCTTGAACAGGCGCATCCCGAAAGGGCACGTCCGCCGGGAGCATCAGAGGCAGTGCGTCTGGTCTTTGTGGCACCTTGCTGTTCTCAAAAGGGCCTCGCGTCCTCCGCGAGTATTAGAACAGGGTCTCATCAGCAGCTTCTTGGCCATCCTCGACGAGGAGTTCCATGAAGCGTGTGTTGATAAAGATCCGTTCACGGCCTACCCGGAAGTCCTGGAGCACACCTTTATCAAGAAGTGCCGTCAGCCACTTTGTGGCGGTCGGGCGAGAGACATGGCACGCGTCCATCACATTGACTATTCGGCAGTAGGGCTGCTCGAACAAGACATCCAAGAGTCCTACGTGACCGCCACTGGCCAGGGCGTCGCCTATCTCATGTTTCATCTCATTCTGAAGCTCGCGGATGGCCTCAATCTTCCTCAGCGTCGAGTCTGCTGTTTCCCGGACGGCCTCGAGCATGTAACCAACCCATTCCGTCCAGGCGCCCTCGGCCGTAACGCCTAGGAGCCGTCGGTAGTATTCGTTCTTGTTCTTGATGATGAACCGCGACAGATATAGGACGGGGAAATCCAGCAGGCCAGCTGCTACGAGCATCAAGACGTTCAGCACGCGCCCTGTACGACCATTACCGTCATCGAAAGGGTGTATCGCCTCAAACTGATAGTGGGCTATAGCCATTCTGACGAGCGGGTCGTACCCCTGACCCGAATTGACGAAGAGCTCCCAGTCGCTCAGTTTCTCGTCAATGACGGCGTAACCTTCCGGCGGTGTATATATAGGCGTCCGCGTCGCAGGGTCTCCTATGTAGGTCCCTCCGCCGGTCCGTAGGTCAATTGTGTGCAGCTTGATGATTGAGCAGATGTCCCGTGCCGTATTGGTGGTGATGATGCCGCGCCGTTCCACCATCTGGAAGCCTTCAAAGAGGGCCGTCCTGTATCGCAGGGCCTCGCGGGTTGCAGGGCTAGCCGACGATTCATCATTTGCATGCATGAACAGCTCGTCGGTAGTCGTGACTATGTTCTCCACCTCCGAGCTTGCTTGAGCCTCGAGGAGTGGAATCGCGTTGATCAGAACCGAAGCATTTGTCATGGACCGTGCCGCTTCGTTCATTGCCGCCAAAGACGCCCGCGCCTCAATAGCAAGCTTCAGAGTCTCCACGGTCTCTACGTTGGCCACCGGAGGTAGTTTCGGGAGCTCGTTGTAGGGAGTGGCGGCGTTCCATGACGACATGCCAAAAACTAGCAAGACAGCAGTGATGTGTAAAGAATCTGCCATATTTTTTAAACGTCACGAACTCATGTCAACGTATGTGCATGGATTATCCACAGGTTCGAGTGTGCTAGAGGATCTCCCCGAGCACATCTGGGTCCACTTGCCCACAGGTGTTCCGGCTTGATCTTGCGGTCCGTCAGTCCACAACCATCGATTGCCTGACAGGCCCCGCAGGCTCGTGTTCTACAGCTCGTAGAAGTAGA
The DNA here is from genome assembly GCF_019575955.1 of Nesterenkonia pannonica. Classification (GTDB taxonomy): domain Bacteria; phylum Actinomycetota; class Actinomycetes; order Actinomycetales; family Micrococcaceae; genus Nesterenkonia; species Nesterenkonia pannonica. The sequence goes on along the minus strand of NZ_CP080575.1, from coordinate 2,234,919 downwards.
CTGGGTCCATGACTTCGACCGCTGACGCCAAGAGTCCTATGCCCCGCCTGACCTTCATCACCGGCGGCCTGCTCGTCATCGTGGGTGTGGCGGGCTACCTGTTCTCCATGCTGAACGACACCCAGCACTTCACCGCCCTGATCCCCTCCGTGGTGGGCCTGCTGCTGCTGGCGTCGGGCGCCCTCGCCCTGAAGAACCTCATGGCCGGAATCCACGTCGCCCTGCTGATCGCGCTCCTGGGCGCCCTGTCGATGGCCATGCCGCTCATGAGCCTCGGCGAGCTCTTCGCAGGCGAGGCCGAACGGCCGGGAGCTGTGATCGCCGCGCTGATCACGCTCATTGCGCTGGTCATCTACCTGATTCTCGGAGTGCGCAGCTTCCTGGCCGCTCGACGGTGGAAGAAGAGCAGCACAGCCGCCTGACCATCAGGTCACAGGTAGTCCGGAATCTCGGCACACAGGGAAGGCCGTCGGCAAACACCTGCTGTTTAGCGGCCTTCGCCTCGTCCCAGGCGCGCTCGATCGTTGCCAGGAACCTGTCGTTGGGCTCGTAGTACGCAGGAGCCCCATAGCCGTCGAGGGCCATCTGCTCGTTGATGAACAGCCCCTCCGCATAGACACCAGCCAGAAGGCGGCCGTAGTGGTCACGCACGTCGTGGTCGAACTCCAGAATCAGCTCATCTCCGGGGCTGATCAGCTGGGCGATCCGCGCGCTGGCCTCCGGGCCCAGGCACTCGACCGGTCGGTCAGGGTGAACAGACTCAGGCGTGTCGATGCTGAGCAGGCGCACACTCTCCTCCACCCCGTCGAGCAGCACCACGACGGTGTCCCCGTCGATCACGCGTTCCAGCACCGCTTACTGGGGCTCGGCGTAGTCGCCGTCTGCTCGCGCTCCATCGTCCCGGCTCTGCAGCCAGCTCAGGGAGGCGGCAGCGGCGATCACCACCAGCAGCACGACGAGCCAGAGGCGGACGCCTCGCGGCGGTCGCCAGCGAGTCTGGTGGGGAGTTCGGCGGACATCCCGACAGGCTAGCCCTCTTCAGGAGGTCGCACCGAGGCCTGTCCACAGGCCCGGAGACTCATCCGCAGGGCGCACCTCGCCCACCGTCGGCAAGCCGAACAGCGCTTTCTTCCCATTTCGAAGAACGGCCAATCTTCTCTCGCACAACGGGGGTCAGACCCGCTTTCTGCTGTGCAGACTGGTTTCACCAGGCGATGACCGCATCGCATACGTGACAGCTCAAGGACGAGCCAGCACGGACAGCCAGCAGCAGCACGACTGAACTGACAAAGGAGTCAGCCATGAGCACCCACATCACCATCACCGCTGATCCTGCTCCCCGCCAGGACGAGGTCTTCACCGAGAGCCTCCTGGCATTCCTCGGGCAGCTGCACGACGAGTTCGGCGCTCGAGTCGCCGAGCTTCGGGCCCATGGGGACGCCAGCACCAAGGCTCAGGGAGAGGCCGAGCGCTTCGCCGCCTCCTGGTCCGCGGTGGTCGAGAAGCACCTCACGGAGCCACCCTGCACGTACATCGCCCCCGCGGGCTGGCTCGCCTGGAGACCCGCATTCAGGCTGATGGTGCGCCCACCTCCGCAGGCATCGTTGACTTCGGGCTGCACCTGCACCGCAACGCCCGCCGCCTGCTGGACGAGGGCCGCGCGCCCTTCATCTCCCTTCTCGGCATGGAGTCCGAGAGCGAACTGCGCATGTGGCAGGACCTGTTCCACCGGGCCGAGCAGCTTTTGACCTGCCCGACGGAACGGTCCGCGCCATCTGCTTCAGCGCCGCCAGCATTCAGGACGAGGAGGATGCGCACCAGGATTCGCAGGCCGTTCTGACCGGCTGAGACGCTCCTGCGAATGCACTGAGGCCCGGTCCCCAGGGACCGGGCCTCAGTGTGTCGTGCTCAGACGTGAAGGCTGTCGATCAGCTCGTCAGACCGTCCACGTAGTCGCTGTTCTCGTCCATCCACTCTTCGACAAGGTCACGGGGTCACCGTCTGCCTCGCCGCCGAAGGTGTGGCCCAGCAGGTCGTTGAGCATCTCGGTGTCCATGTCGAAGTCCTCGAGCCACTGAGTCACCTCAGGGTGGTCGTCGGAGAACCCGTCACGGGCCACGATGTGCAGACCCTCTTCGTCGCCCAGAGTGCCCTCTGGATCCTCGAGGTCGCGGATCTCGTACTCGCCGTAGGTCCAGTGCGGACGCCACAGGGTGACGACGACGTTCTCGCTTAAGCGCTCATCTGGCTGTCCAGCTCGGCGATCATCGCGGAGGTGGAGGAGGTGATGAAGTCCATGTCCTCCAGGCCGTAGGTCGGGATGACCTCGTTCTCCGTGGCGTCGGTCAGGCCAGCGCCCGGCTCGATGCCGTAGATGGTGTTGTCGAACTCGTCGGCGTTGTCGGCGAGCTCCTCGAGGGACTCGATGGGAGCATCCTCGTTGACGGCGATGGTCAGGTAGACCTCGTCGTTCCAGGTGCCGAGGTCTTCGAGGTCGTCGCCGTACTCCTCCCAGTAGGACTCGTGGGTGATGGGCAGCCACGCGTCGAGGTTGACGTCGTAGTCGGCGTTGGCGAGGCCTGCGTAGGCCACACCTGCCTCAGACTCCTCAATGTTCACCTCGTAGCCCTCCTCCTCCAGGAGGATCTCCCAGAGGTGGGTGGCGACGATGCCCTCTTCCCAGCCGGCGAACATGGAGAGGGTGATCTCCTCACCGTCGCCGCCTACCTCAGCGTCGTCGCCAGCTTCAGCGTCGTCGCCGCCGTTCTCGTCAGTCTCGACGTCGGCGTCCTCGGCCTCTTCGTCGTCTGCGTCACTGTTGTCGTCGGCGCAGCCGGTGAGGGCCACCCCAAGCACGGAGAGCACTGCGGCGGATTTGATGAACTTTGAATGTGCGAGTGTCATCTTCTTGATCCTTTCTACTTTTTCTCTTATCGGGTTCGGAAGGTCTATAGGTGTCAGCGGGGCCGAATGATCACGTCTTGGCTCGGCCGGAGTGGGCGGTGATGCGGTCAAGGAACATGGCCAGGACGACGACGCAGATCCCGGCCTCCACACCGAGTGCCAGGTCGTTGCCGGAGAGAGCGCGGACCACCTCGCCGCCGAGCGCACCTGCTCCGACCATGCCCGCGATGACCACCATGGACAGGCCCAGCATGATGACCTGGTTGATGCCTACCATGATGGTCGGCACCGCCAGCGGCAGCTGGATCTGGCGCAGGATGCGTGAGGTGGACGCGCCGAACGCTTCGCCTACCTCCACCACCTCGTGATTGACGCCCCTGATCCCCAGCTCGGTCAGTCGTGCTGAGGGAGCCATGGAGAACAGGATGGTGGCCACCATGCCCGGCACTACGCCGACGCTGAAGAAGGCGATGGCAGGGATGAGGTAGACCATCGGGGGCATGGTCTGCAGGAAGTCCAGCACGGGGCGCAGTCCAGCAGAGAACGTGCGGGAGTAAGCGGCAGCGATGCCCAGCGGCACACCGATGACGATGGAGATCAGGGTTGCCACGGCCACCAGGGCCAGGGTGTCCATCGCCTCCTCCCACAGGCCGACGCCGAAGATCAGCGTCATGCCGACCAGGGTTCCCAGCGCGAGCTTCCACGACTTGGCGAGCCACGCGATGGCCGCGAACACCACGGCGACGATGTACCACGGCGGCAGGTGCAGCCCGCCGAGGATGAGTCCCAGCACCAGCGCTGTGCCCAGCCCCAGGCGCCATGACTTCGCGGCGAAGCCGAGCCCGAGCCCAAGGAGCAGCGCCAGAATCAGCGGAGACCATTCTGGGACCTCTACGGGGAGGACGGATGCCAGCCCGTCTGTGATGATGTCGAACAGCATCCGCATCAGGTCCGCCAGCAGGCCCAGCGGAGTGTCGAAGACGTCTTGGATCCAGTCCTCGGCGGTCTCGGTCCAGTCGCCGAGCGGGATGCGGAAGTCGATTGCCTCGTCAGCCATCACGCATCCTCTCCTGCAGGCTTGACAGTCGATGTCTCGGGTTCAGGAACCGTGGGGTGGGTGCCTGTCTCCGGCGGCGCCATGGCCTCCAGCAGGTTGGCCAGCTTCACGTAGCCCATCTGGACCGGTTCGCCGTCGCGGCCGTCGCCCTCCACGGCCACAGCTCCGTCTGAGCGGATGGCCACCGGGACAAGCTCCTGGAGCGTCATTCCGGCTTTGACGGTGGTCGTGCGTGCGCGGACCTGCTCCTCCTCTGAGAGTGCCGCAGGCGGAACCATGACAGATTCTGCGGTGAGCACTCTGGTGCGGTCCACATCTGCGATGAAGGACGCCACATAGTCGTCTGCGGGTTTGGAGAGGATGTCTGCTGGGGTGCCGATCTGCGCGATCTCGCCGTCCTTCATCACGGCAATGCGGTCGCCCAAGTACATGGCCTCATTGAGGTCGTGCGTGATGAATACGATCGTCTTTCCCAGCTCTTCCTGCAGGTGCAGCAGCTGTCCCTGCATCTCTCGACGAATCAGCGGATCCAGTGCGGAGAATGCCTCGTCCATGAGCATGATGTCCGTGTCGGCCGCCAGGGCACGGGCGAGGCCGACGCGCTGCTGCATGCCTCCGGAAAGCGCGTCCGGATAGTGGTCGGCCCACCCCTCGAGGCCTACCTTGCTCAGGATATCTCCGGCGCGGCGGCGTCGCTCAGCCCGGTCCACGCCCTGAATCTCCAGGCCGTAGGCCGCGTTGTCCAGCACTGTGCGGTGCGGGAACAGGGCGAAGTGCTGGAAGACCATGGCCAGGTGCTCACGTCGCAGACGGCGCAGCTCGGTCTTATTGGCGGCAGTGATGTCCTGGCCCATGATCTTCACCACCCCGTCCGTCGGCGGCTGCAGCCCGTTGAGCGTTCTGATCAGGGTGGACTTGCCCGAGCCGGAGAGGCCCATGACGACGAAGATCTCGCCCGGGTTCACGTCGAAGCTCGCGTCGATCACGGCCGCGGTCCCCTGGGAGGTCAGCTCCTGCCGCGTGGCGCCCTCCTTCAGGCGCTTGACTATCTGCTTCGGCCTGCGGCCGAAAGCCTTATATACGTTCTGGACGCTCACTGCTGGTGCAGCGGCATGGTCGCTTTCGCTCAAAACCTCATACTCCCTCTGGTGCAATAACCAACGCTTCAACATAGCAAAGCACGTATTTCTCGCGATGAATATGACGTGTCAGCACCTCTGCCCGATTTGGCCCTGACAATGATCCTCAGCGACGAGGGTCTACGGAGGGCACGATGCCTGTCTCGGGGCGCCGCTGCCCGGCCAGCGGGCCGCGTCCGTGCACCCCTGCCGCACGCGGTACCGGCCGTGCACCAGCCAGTAGAGCACCAGGTTCAGCGCAATGACCGCAGCGCAGGCCGCGTACATGAACTGATACCCCATGGCCTCCACGACAGGCCCCAGCATGAGCGGGGCAAAGCCGAATCCCACATCCATGCATATGAAGAATGTGGAGACACCAATACTGATTCGGTGGGTCGGCAGGGCATTTGCAATGACCGCCTGGAGCGCCGGCAGCATCGTGCCGAAGCCGCCGTAAACCAGCACTCCTCCCACGTAGAGCGCCCAAGAACCGGGTGCCCAGGCGGTCAGGGCCATAGAAGCAACAAAAAGGCACAGGGCTGGGTAGATCACCGAATTGTCGCCGTACCGGTCCTGGATGCGTCCGGTGAACAGCCGCGTGATCAGCATGCCGCCCGAGTAGAGCAGAAAGTAGACCGAGGCGGCATCGAGCATGCCGAGCTCTCGAGCGTACCCGTTGAGGAACGTCATCACGGAGGCGAATGTCAGACCCAGCAGCATGGCCACCAGGGCCACGGGGAAGATGCGCGGTTCGATGATGTCCGAGGGGCGTAGCGACAGTGCGGCCCACCAGCCGGTGCCTGGTCGTCTGATCTCCGGAATGCGCATGACGACGGCCAGCGCGAACGCCAGGGCGGAGAGTGCGCTGACCACCCAGAACATCGCGTCGAACCCGTACCGCTCGGAGAGCTGCAGGGACAGCAGGGGCCCAGCGCAGGTGGGAGCGCATTGGCCAGGAGGTAGTAGCCCGAGCCCTCGCCCCGACGAGATTTGGGAATGATGTCGAAAACCGACGCCGTGAGAGCCGTCTGCGCGAATCCCAGAGCGATGCCGTGAACGATGCGCACGGTGATCAGAAGCTCGTAGGAGTCCACGCCGAGGTAGGCGACAGTGGCGAGGGTGAACACGGCCAGACAGGTGATCATCACTCGCTTGCGGCCCAGCGTGTTCACATACTTGTAGGCGAAGACCCGGGCACCCAGGGCGCCCACCACGAACGCGCTCGCTGCGAAGCCTGCTGCGGTCTCCCCTGCGGAGAACTCTGCTGCCGCGTAGACGGCCATGCCCGTCACCAGGGTGAAGAAGGTGGTGGTGATCAGCAGGTTGATCAGGGTGGCGAAGAGGAAGTCCCGCGTGAAGAGCCGAGGCTTCGGTTCGGGGTCCTTCGGCTGTGGAGCACCTTGACCCTTCGACGTATCATCAACCACGTCTTTGATTGTGCCACGAGGAGCCCAGCCCCATGCCTGATGCCGTTCTGCCTGCAGGTCAGCGGGCGCTGATCGCAGAGTTCGGCACACTCTCCGAGGTCCTGGCCTTCCACGATCAGGTGAAGGCTTCGCCGCTGCCCGGCCAGACCGAGACGGTGGCGGCCGCGCGGACCGTGCTGCTGGCGTTCCGCTCCCACAGGGAGGCTGTGGCAGGTGCCAAGCAGGTCCGGCGCATGAAGCTGCGCACACCGCGCCACGACCATGCGCCGCAGATCGACGTGCGCGTGCACTACGACGGTGAGGACCTCGAACCGCTCGCCCAGCACCTGGGGACCTCGCCTGAGGCACTCATCAGCTGGCACACCAGCACCGTGTGGGTGGCCGCGTTCGGCGGGGCCGCACCCGGCTTCGCCTACTGCGTCCCCGAGGAGCTGGCGCGTCGCAGGCGCCCCGCAAGTCTGAGCTGCTGGTAGGCGGAGAGCTGATCCCCAAGCGCTCCTCGCCCCGTTCGGCGATTCCGGCCGGAGGCGTGGTGCTGGCCGACGAGTTCTCCGCAGTGTGCCCGCGCAGGACGCCGGGGACTGGCAGCTGATCGGCACCAGCGACGCCGATCTGTGGAACCTGGAGCGGGGCGGGCCCGGAGGCCCCGCGCTCATCCGGCCCGGTGACCGGGTGCGGTACGTTCGAGCCGCTGAGCGGATTGAAGTGGCCGAGCGCGCACCGTCGCCGCCGACGACGCGCAGCCCGATGCTCGAGGTGATCGAGCCGGGTGCGCAGACCCTGATCCAGGATGTGGGCCGCAAGGGCTGCGCCAACCTGGGGCTGCCCGCTCCGGTGCCGCCGATGTGGCTGCGCTGCGGCAGGCGAATCAGCTGGTCGGCAATGATGACGGCGCCGCGGCGTTCGAGGTGCTGTGGGAGGCTTCGCTCTCGAGGTGCATCAGACCTGCGTCTTGGCGGTCACGGGCGCTGAGGCGGAGCTGGAGATCAGCTCGCCGGTGCCGCAGGACAGGTCGAACATGGCAGTGGCGGGCACAGGGGCTGCCCCGCTTGAGGAGCAGAGGCAATGTCGTGAGGCCGCCCAGCGAGCGCCCTTCTGGATGCATGCGGGGAGCGGCTTACCATTGCGCAGCCGTCCGCGGGGCTGCGCAGCTACGTGGCCGTCTCCGGAGGGCTGGAGGCGGCGCCGACGCTCGGGAGCAGATCGACGGATACGCTCTCGGGGCTGGGCCCGCCGCCGGTGAGAGCCGGGGAGACCTTCGGCCTGGAGGGCGTGACATCACGGTTCGTGGGCATCGCAGATGTGGCGCGCACGCCGCTGCCCAGCGACGAGACGGTGGTGCTGCGCTTCGCCGTGGGGCCGCGTGAGGCCTGCTTCGCGGACCAGGAGCGCCCCCGGCGGCGCAACCCCGGCCTGGAGACGCTGCAGCAGCAGCGGTGGACCGTCAGCAAAGATGCGGATCGCGTCGGCGTGCGGCTGCTTCCGGAGGAGGGGAGAGGCTGGAGGTGACCGCCGGTGGGCAGCTGCCCAGCGAACCTGTGGTCCGTGGCGCGGTGCAGGTGCCCCCGACGGCCACCCGGTCCTGCTTCTGGTCGATCACCCGGTCGCGGGCGCATACCCGGTCATCGGGGTGGTCGTGCGGGAGGACCTGGGGCTCGCTGCCCAGCTCCGCCGGGGCCTCGGTGAGCTTCCAGGCAGTGGACCCGGAGACCCTCCAGCCCCTCTGATCGACCGGCGGACTGTCACACACCACGCGTTCTGCGCCCAGCGAGTACTGTTCATCAGCATGCGGACTCTCAGACCCTGGCTCTACGCCGGGATCGCGGTGACGGTGCTTGCCATGGTGCTGCTGCCGTACACCCTGCTCACCGGCGTCAATGCGTGGTATGGCAGCTTCCTGCTTTGGACCGTCGGTGCGGCGGCCGTGCTGGTCGCCAGCGCCCTGCTGAGCTTCGGCTGGGAGGACTGACATGGACCCCATCTGGATCTGGACTGCAGTGGCCGCCTACGTGCTGGTCGCGCTCATCGCCGCCGTGGTGTCTCGGGTAAGCAGGTCCTCCAGCATGTCCGACTATTTCCTCGGCGGGCGCCGCATGGGCGGGTTCGTCTCCGCCATGAGCTACTCCGCCACCACCTACAGCGCGTTCATGATGATCGGGCTGGCGGGACTGACCTACAGCCGGCGGCGTCGGCGCCCTCGGCTTCGAGCTGCTCTACCTGTGCGGAGTCGTTCTCATCGTCATCTTCGGACCCCGGTTCTGGCGGGTGGGGAACAGGTACGGGTTCGTCACGCCCACCGAGATGCTCGCCCATCGATACTCGAGCCGTACGGTGGGCGCCGTCACGGCTCTTGCCAGCTGCGTGTTCCTCATCCCCTACGCCGCGGTGCAGCTGGTAGGCGTGGGGTACCTGCTCTCCGGGCTCTCGGGCGGGGCGGTGAGCTTCACGGCCGGGACGGTGCTGGCCACAGCGCTGGCGATCCTCTTCGCCATGGTGGCGGGGCTGCGCTCGGTGGCCTGGACCGACGCCCTTCAGTCCATCGTGATGGTCGTAGGCGCCAGCCTGGTGGTCGTCTTCATCGTCGCCCACTTCGGCGGGGTGGGCAGCTTCTTCGGCGCGCTCTCAGCGGAGCCGGGAGGGGTCCTCACCGTCCCCGGGCCGGGCTTCTTCACGGTCAGCACCTTCATCGGCCTGACGCTGCCGTGGGTGTTCTTCATGATCTCGAACCCTCAGGTCAGTCAGCGCCTCTACACGCCGGGCTCCATTCGCGAGCTGCGACGGATGATGATCGGCTTCATGGCCTTCGGGCTCGTCTACACGCTGATCTCGGTGGTGTGGGGGCTCAGCGCAGTCCTCGAGTTCGACGAGTTGGAGTCCGCCGACCAGGCCACTCCTGCCCTGCTGGCCTCGGGGTGGTGCCCGCGCCGCTGGCGCTGATCGTGATGGTCGGGATCATGGCAGCGGCCGTCTCCACCATCGACTCGATCATGCTGACTCTGTCCTCCATGGTGAGCCGCGACGTCTACCGCGCCGCCCGTCCGGGTGCGGGTGAGCGGGGACAGCTGCTGGTGGGCAAGCTGACGCTGCCGGTGATCGCGGGCTTGGCCTTCTGGTTCGCCCAGCTGCAGCTTGACCTCATCGCAGTGCTGTCGGTCTCCGCCTCAGCCGGTCTGCTGGTCATGGTGCCGCCTATCGTCGGCGCCTTCTTCTGGAAGAGGGCACGGCCCCTGCCGTGATCATCTCCGTCATCGCAGCAGGGACTCTGGTGCTGGTGCTGGAGTACACGCAGACCGCTCTCCTCGGTCAGGGAAGCGGAGTGTGGGGCCTCACCGCCGCCGTGGTGCTCTACGTCGGGATCAGCCTGCTCACCCGCGCGCCGAGGGCCCGAGCAGAGGAGTTCATCGCCTGCTCGAACTCGTCGACGCGCAGCGGTGACAGAGCCGAAACATCGCTGACCTAGAGTGCCGCCATGCTCGATCGCCTGCACGAATACGTCCGCTGCTTCGCAGACCCGCAGCGATGGGCCATTGCGTCGGTGGTGTCCGTCACAGGTTCCTCGCCGGTGCCGGTCGGTACGTCCATGGCCGTCTCGGATGACCTGGAGATCATCGGCGCCCTCTCCGCAGGCTGCGCTGAGACGGCAGCGGCCCTCTCGGCGCAGCAGGCCATCGAGCGTGACGAAGCCGTTGTGGAGGTCTTCAGCCGCGACGGTGAGCGAGTAAGCTCGGTCAATCTGACCTGCGGAGGAGCCATGGAGGTGCTCATCCTGCCGCTCAGCAGAATGCAGGACCTCGAACGGGCCCGGCAGCTCACCCACCAGGACCGGCGGCACCGGGCGAGCCTCAGCATCGACGTTGCCGAGCTGGCAGCCACAGTGCGCTTCGCACGGAGCGCCGCGCCCACGCTGATCCTGACGGGCGTTCACGATTTCTCGCAGCAGCTGGCCGAAGCGGCCGTGCGCGCCGCTGGTGGACCCACGTTGTGGACATCCGGCGCGAATTCGCCATCCCGAACGGTGCCCGCACGGCGCACAGCTGCACGTGGGGCACCCTCCCTTCGTCGTCAGAGACCTCATCTCAGCGGCCGACTCCCATTCACCGCCGTGTGCGTCATGACCCACCACCCGGACCTTGACGTGCCGGTGCTCAGCGAGGCACTCCGCTCGCCGGGCGTCAGCTTCGTCGGCGCCATGGGGTCTCGCTTCGCGGCTGCCCGGCGGGACATGGAGCTGGCGGAGCTGGGACACCCGGCAGCATCAAGGGGCCGGGTCCGCTCACCGCTGGGCCTCGACATCGGGTCCCAGTCGCCCGCCGAAAGCGCCATTTCGATGTTCGCTGAGATCCTCGGGGCCAAGAACGACGCCTCCGATCACCTGGGGAGGCCCTGTCGGTAGCTCGGGGCCTGTCGACCGCCGCAGACCGCGGCACCGCAGCATCCTGCAGCCGATGGCTGCGCACTAGGGCCTGACTGTGGCTCGGACTGTCGCCGTCATACTCGCCGCAGGGGCAGGGCGGCGGCTCGGCGGGCTGTCGAAGCCCCTGCTGCGCTGGAACGGACGCACCCTCTCGGGCCTGGCGATGCAGGCCGCCCATGATGCAGGAACAGAGCCCCTCCTTGTTCTCGGGCACCGATCCGATGAGGTGCTGGGCACCCTCCGAGCGGAGGAGGCTGACCTGCTCAGCGGCACGAGCGTGGTGCACCTGCAGCAAAGCTGCGCGATGGCCGATTCGCTGCAGGCGGGCGTTCATCGGGCAGCTGAGGGCGCGGCGGACCACGTGCTGCTGATGCTGGTGGACCAGCCTTCGATCGGCGCAGCTGCAGCCCGTGCTGTGCTCGCTGCCCATCGCAGGCAGCGCATCACTCGAGGTCGGATCCAGGGTCAGCCCTCGCATCCGGTGCTGCTGGATACGCCCGATGCTCTCGCAGCGGCGGCGCTCGCCGTCGGCGACGAAGGGGCTCGCCGCTTCCTCCGGCAGCACGAGCATCGGACGACGTGGGTGCCGCTGGACGGCATCGCCGAGGCCTGGGATGTGGACGCGCCCGGTGATCTGAAACGTCTTCGCGGCGGAGCCGCGGGTCGGTGCGCGGCCGAGTAGAGTGGCGGGGCCGCCGGAACGGAACCGCGGCTCTTCGCTCACTCACTTCAGGAGTAATCCCTTGGTGAATGCCTCATGATGGGGCGCATCACGCCGCCTGCGGCGCCGCCGCAGGTGTCCTCGCCGCCGCGTCCTTCCAGGTGCCGCTCACATGGCTCTCCGGCCATGTGGAGTGGCTGCCGGACACCCTGACGCTCGGGTTCGGGCTCCTCGGCCCCATGTCAGACTTCGAGATTCTCACCTTCATCTTCGTGTGCCTAAGCGCTGCCCTTCTGGCCGACGCCGACCACCGCCACGCCACCGTCGCGCATTCGCTGCCGCCGGTGAGCGAAGCTGTCTGCGAGCTGGTGGGGAGGGCGGTAGGCGGGCACCGCAACGGCACCCACTCCGTGGTCGGGGTCATCGCGTTCACCGCTGTCGCGTGGGCCGCGTCGCTGATCGTCGTCGAGACAGCCAGCGGGTGCCGTCAATGTGGGAGCGGGGTGATGACGGTGCTGCTGGCCAGCTTTGCCGCGAAGGTGCTGAAGTTCATGCCGTCCTCAGCAAGCAGAGCGCCATGGGCAGTGGGCGCAGCGGTGGGGCCCTGGTGGCCTTCGGCCTCGGCGGAGAGATGCTTCTCTTCCCGCTGGCGGTCGCGCTGGGGATGGTGGTTCACATCGTGGGGACATGCTGACCCCGCAGGGCGTCAACTGGGTGTGGCCGCTGCGCATTCGCCCGCCCCAGTCTCTGCGCCGCATACCCAGCGTGCGGCGGGTTTGGACGCCGGGCGGCCGTCAGGCCCTCCCCGTGCTGGGCAGTGCTTAGGCTCGTGGCGGGAGTGGGTGGTCTGCGTACCGGTGTCGCTGACAGCCGCTGCGGGGACGGCCCTGGCCCTGAGCGGTGCTCTGGTGGGTGGGGCTTAGAGGGGACAATGCACTTCATGGACGTGGTGAGCTTGGGGCTGTCGCCCATGAAGGGAACGCGTCATCTGGCCGTTCCGTCGCTGAGCCTGGATCGGTACGGACCGGTCGGGGATCGTGAGTTCTGCTTGGTCGACCCTGAGCGTCGAGGCGTGATCCGCACGGTGCAGCACCCCGAATTGGTGGGGGCAGACGTGTCGCGGCTCCCGGAGGGACTGCGCGTGCAGCTGCCCGGTCAGTCGGCTCTCACCATGGGTGCGGCAGAGCCCCGTGGGTTCCTGGACGTCGAGTACTGGGGCGCCGCATCCGGGTGGAGCTGCTGAGCGATGAGCTCAGCGAGCTCTTCTCCGCATTTCTGGGCAGGCCGGTTCTGTTCGCGCGAGCCCAGCGCGGCGACGTGGTCTATGGGGATCACATCACCATCACGGCCTCTGCGTCCCTGGCGGAGCTGGGAAGCGACGCCGACCACCGGCGGTTTCGCTCTGCGGTGCACCTGCGCACCGACGTGCCGTGGGCCGAGGAGGGCTGGTGCGGGCGCACTGCGCAGCTCGGGTCAGCCACAGTCACCCTCGGCGGAGCGGTGCCTCGCTGCGCGGTGATCGACGTCGATCCGCAGACCGGCGAACGGAACGGAGATCTGCTCAGGCGTCTGGTAGGCCGGGGCCTAGCCATGCATACCGGGAGCCGGTCTTCGGAGCCTATGCGCGGGTGAGGAGAGGCGGAACGGTGCATCTCGGATCGCCGTTCCGCCTCCTGTGACTCCGCTCCCTGCAGTCAGCTCAGGGAAGCAGCAGCCGCCTCGAGGGCAGCTCGGCGCTCACGCCGGGCGGCGAGCGCCTCGTCCATGTCCACGGGTTCGAATCGGGTCGCCGTGCCGGGAGCGGCCCGTGCGACCTTGTCCATATCGGCGCTGATGACAGTGGCCACCATCCCGAACCCGCCTCCGGAGACGGCGTCTCGGTGCAGGATGATCGGCTGAGTCCCTCCCGGGATCTGAATGGAGCCCATTGCATAGTGGCGTCGACGATGTTGGACGGATCGGAGCCTGCGCCGAAGGGCTGTTTCTTCTGCATCCATTCCACACCGGGCCCGTCATAGCGCAGCCCCATCCGGTCGGCCACCGGCGTCAGTGTCCATTCCTCCTCGGTCAGGTTCCTCAGTCCCTGTTCGGTGAGGCTGTGGTCGTAGAGGCCCAGAACGATGCGAACCTGCTGGCTGGTGCTGAAGTTCGGCCGGTGCTCTTCAGCAATGGTGCTGCCCTGCGGGACGGTCTGAGGCGCTCCGATGGGTATGACGTCGCCTACCTCGAGCTTTCGGCCCTGGAACCCGCCGAGGGTGCCGAGGGCGTAGGTGGAGCGGCTTCCCATCACCACAGGCACATCGACGCCGCCGGAAAAGGCAATGTAGAAGCGTGTGCCGCCCTCAATGATGCCGAAGCTGAGCTCGTCGCCGGCCTCGAGGCGGAGTCTGCTCCACTGCGGCCGGGACTCGCCGTTGATCAGCACCTGCACAGGCGCGCCGGTGACTGCAATCACTGCTTACTCTGAGGCGGTCATGGCCGACCCCATGTAGGTGCACTCCAGGGCCGCCTCGCCTTCGGTGTTGCCGACGAGGGCGTTGGCAAGCTCGTAGGAGTATTGGTCCAGTGCGCCGCCCTGCGGCAGGCCGAGGTGGTAGTAGCCGAAGCGGCCGCGGTCCTGAACGGAGGTGGCCAGGCCGGGCTGGGTGATCTCGATGCTCATGCGAGGGTCTCCAAGAGTCGCTGGTTGTAGCCTTCGGGGTCGGCCTGGGACGCCTCGGCGTCGAACTCGACAGGAAGGGTGCGGTAGGCGAAGGTGCCGGCAGCCACCTGCTTCTGCATGGTCCGGTACTCCTCCTCGGTGACCGGCGTGAACTTCACGATGTCACCGGGCCGGAAGTAGATCATGGATTCTCCGAAGTCCTCGCCCCTCTGCTGGGGGTCGTAGATGGGTCCCGCTGCGAGGCCGAACATCTGGTAGCCATGCGCTCCGGGCACGGAGTATATGACGCTGAAGGCGCCGCCGTGCCCCACGGTCAGCCCGGGGTGCCGGAGGGCCTCGGGCTGAGGTACTTGGGCACCTCCATCTGCTTCTCCTGGTCGGTGAGCTGGAACATGAACGGCAGCCCGGCCACGAACCCGACCATGGTGACCAGCCAGGGGAGGAGTGATGGCGGCGGATGAACTCGTGCTTGTCGGTGAGCCCGTTGACCTTGGCCGCGTAGTCGAGGTCGCTCATGGTGGGCTCCTGGTGGTAGCCCTCCCGGTACTTCCAGACGGTCTCGTCGGTGTAGGGGTCCTCGTACCAGACGGGGACCTCGACGATGCGGGTCTGGAGCACCACGGATGACGCTGCCTTCGACTGCTCCTCAAGCTTCTGCACCTCAGTCCTGAGGTCTCGAGGGTCCAAGATGTCCGGGTCGACCCGCAGCAGCAGGGAGGCGTTGGCCGGGCAGATTTCGATCAGGCCTGCCAGGTCCATGGACCGCAGACCCTGGGCGATGGTCATAGCCCGAGTGTTGGCAGCCAGGCTCATGGCCGCGTCGATCTCCACGAAGAGGAACTCGTCGCCTCCGAAGGTGTAGCGGGCGTTCTCGGGGATGGTTGGTGCGCTCATGCTTTCTCCAATTCGTTGAGAAGACCGGAGTTCTCGATGAACTTGGTGTGGTGGGCGGCCTCCGATAGGGCCTGATGGGAGGCCAGCAGCCTGTGCATGTCCAGCGTGGTGGTGATGCCGCCGATCTCGGTCTCATCCAGGGCTTGGGACAGACGCGAGAGTGCCTTGTCACGGTCGGCGCCGGAGACGATCAGCTTGGCCACCATCGAGTCGTAGAAGGGTGCCACCATGTCACCCTCCTCCACGCCGGTGTCCACGCGGATGGTCTCGCCCGCGGGCCACTTCAGGGCGGAGATCTCACCGGGGCTGGGGAAGAAGCCGTTGGAGGGGTCCTCAGCGTTGATGCGCACCTCGAAGGCGTGGCCGGTGAGGGCGACGTCGCTCTGAACCATGCTCAGCGGCTCTCCGGAGGCGATCATCAGCTGCTGGGCGACGATGTCGATGCCGGTGATCTCCTCGGTCACGGGGTGCTCCACTTGGAGGCGGGTGTTCATCTCGATGAACGCCGCCTCCTCACGCTGCGGGTCATAGAGGAACTCAACGGTCCCGGCGCTGGAGTACCCGCACTGCTCAGCCAGTGCCACTGAGGTCTCCGCGATGGTCTGACGGACGTGGTCGGGCAGGTGCGGCGCGGGAGCCTCCTCCAGAACCTTCTGCGAGCGGCGCTGCATGGAGCAGTCACGGTCTCCCAGGTGGACGGCGCGCTCGCCGTCGGCGAGGATCTGCACCTCAACGTGACGAGCCTGCCTGACGAACCTCTCGAGGTAGACGGTGTCGTCGCCGAAGCCCGCACGGGCCTCCGCGCGGGTGACATCGAGGGCGGAGAGGAAGTCGCCGGCCTCCTCCACCAGTCGGATCCCCGGCCGCCGCCGCCTGCGGACGCTTTGATCATCAGGGGAATCCGATCTCCTCCGCCCGGGCGAGCGGGTCCGCTTCCACGTCCAGGGGACCGTCGGATCCGGCCAGGGTGGGAACCCCCGCCTTGGCCGCCTGAGCGCGTGCGGCGACTTTGTTCCCCATGGTGCGGATGATGCTGGCTGCTGGGCCGACCCAGATCAGCCCGGAGTCGGCAGCAGCCTGAGCGAAGTCGGCGTTCTCAGAGAGGAAGCCGTATCCGGGGTGGATCACGTCCGCGCCCGTGTCCCGCGCTGCCTTCAGCACGGCGGCCTGGTCGAGGTAGCTCTGCTGGGCGGGAGGCGGACCGATGATGACCACCTCGTCGGCCATGCGGGCGCACAGCGAGTCGGCATCGGCCTCGCTGCAGACCTGCACGGTGGAGATGCCGAGGGTCTTCGCGGAGCGGATGATGCGCACCGCGATCTCCCCGCGATTGGCGATCAGGAGCTTCTTCACAGGCTTTCAGCCCTCGTCGACGGTGACGAGCACTGTGCCGGGGACCACGGTGGCCCCGGATTCGGAGTCCACCGATGCGACCGTTCCCGAGACGTCGGACTTGATCTCGGTGAACTGCTTCATCACCTCCACCAGACCCACGGCCTGTCCTGCCTCGACCGTGTCGCCGGGGCTGACGAAGGGGCTTGTCCGGTCCGGGCGTCGTGTAGAAGACGCCGGGGAGGGGAGACGATCTCTGCCATGGTGGTTGTGCCTTTCGTAGGTGCTGCTGGGGGTGGGTGGTGCTCGACCGGTCAGCGGGGCTCATCGAGGACGCTGCGCACGGCGGCGGCAACATCAGGGGAGTTGGGCGCGTCTGAGTGGACGCAGATGCTGGAGAATTCGATGGCCACCTCGGTGCCGTCCACCGACAGGATCGGCTGACCCGTGAGGGCCCGGCGCACTCGGTCCTTCACCGCCTCCGGGTCGGCCATCTCTGGCCTGCGCTGGATGATCAGTGTGCCTTCGGCGGAGTAGTTCAGGTCCACATAGAGCTCGGGGATGAACTCGACGCCCTTCTCCGCGCAGACGCTTTGGTGCGCTGTCTTAAGCCAGGCCGAAGAATGGGACGCCGTACTGAAGGTTCACATCCGCGACGCTGCGCATCAGCTCTTCGTCTCCGGAGAGCATTCCGTAGAAGGCCCCGTGGGGCTTGATGTGGCTCAGAGCGGCGCCGTGGGCCTGAAGAAAGCCCATCAGGGCTCCTGTCTGGTACCGGACCAGGTCGGCAGCCTCGTCGGGGTCAGCGCCATGCGGCGTCGCCCGAAGCCGGACAGGTCCTGGAGCCCGGGGTGAGCTCCGATCCGCAGGCCTCGCTCCGCAGCGAGCGCGACGGTATGGGCCATGGTGTGCGGGTCGCCGGCATGGTAGCCGCAGGCCAGGTTGATGGCATCGACGGCGGACATGAGCGCCTCATCGTTGCCGAAGGAGTGCAGGCCCAGGCCTTCGCCCATATCGGAGTTGATGAAAATGTGCTGATCTGCCATGTGCTTGAGTCTATGGCGGTGCACATGAATGCGTCATGAGGCGAGGTGCACCATCTTTTGCGTGAGTGTGATGCACGTTGCACTACGGTTGCTGCATGCGTGTTTCCGACGTCGTGCGCACCTCTGAGTTCCATATCGAAGTGCGTGTCTCCGGGCCGGAGGGCGCCTTGGAGCGGCCGATCGATTGGACGGTCCCCACCGAGGCGATGGATCCCTCCGGGTTCCTGACGTCGGGTGCGCTGGTGCTGACCTCAGGGGTGGCGCTGAACGTCACCGACCCTCGCATATGGGACGCCTACGTGGAGCGGCTGGTGAAGGTTCCGGTGGCAGCGCTGGTGTTCGGGGTCGGTCCCGCGCATAAGCAGGTTCCCCAAGGGCTGGAGGCGGCCTGCGCGCATTATGGCCTGCCCCTGCTGGTGGTGCCGTCAGACGTCCCCTTTCCCCTCGTGCACCGGGAAGTCCAGGACACGGTCTCCGCGGAGCGGTACGAGATGATCCGCGACGGTTCGGCCTTGGCGCAGAGGTGCACCGAGCTGGTGGCTCGGGGCGGCACGCTGCAGGATCTTCTGGAGCAGATCGCCGCGGCGGCGGGGAGCGGGTCAGTGTGGAGGACAGGACGGGGCGGAGCTGCTTCGGGCAGGCGGACCGGGCCCGCTGCTGCAGCGGACTGAGTTCACGCTTCCCACCGAGGATGCTGACTCGTTCCGGCTTGTGGTCGAAGTGTCCACGCCGTCGCAGATGATGAGCCCGCTGATTCAGCCGGTGACGGCCGTGCTTGCGATGCACCTGGCGGCAGCCTTGGGGTCCACGGCCGTGGTGCATTCGCGCGGGGCGGGAAGACTCGTCGGTGCGATCTTTGCCCGAAGCAGCATCGCAACGGAGGAGCTGGTCTCCCTGGCCCAGGAGGCTGAGCTTGACCCCTACCGTCCGATCGGCGCCGTGGTGCTTCAGGCCGAGCCGGGACGATCCATCACATATCTGAGGACACTGTCGTGGCGCATCCGGACACGTCTGGCCGCCGAGTACCCGACGATGCGATTCGTGGAGGATGCGGACATGTCGACGATGCTGGTCCAGGGCCGTGGGCTGGAGGCTGCTCGCTTGCAGGATTCGGTGCGCACGGCCATGGGCAGGTCTCCGGCGGCCCGCGGAATGGTCGATGCGGTGGTCAACGCGGCAGAGCTGGGGCTCGTCCTGAGGCATATGCGTCGGTGTGTGGACGCAAGCACCGATGCCGCCGGTGTCCGCCGCGCTCCGCCGATGAGCTTCGACGCGTTGGTGGACGCTCTGCGGCATCCCGGCACGGAGTCCATGGCACGCCGGCTGGTGGCGCCGCTGGCTGCTGCCGAGCACGCTCCGCTGCGCGAGACGCTCGAAGTCTTTCTCCGCAGCAGCGGCACAACGGCTGCGGTGTGCGATGAGCTGTTCATCCACCGGAACACCCTTGCTCACCGTATCCGCAAGATCGAGGAGCTCCTGGGAATCGGACTCCAGGACGGTCAGTCCCGTGCGCTCCTCATGCTCAGCCTGCGGCTCGCCTAGTCACGAACATCACGCCGCAGCGACGCCCGTGCGCAGTGCGGCCGCGTACTGTGGTGACCTGTGAACGAAGCATCAGCAGCGCCCGCCGCCGAGCGGCGAACCTCCCTCCCCGGAAACGTGGTGCGCGGGGCCCTCATCGGCATCGTCGAGACCGTCCCGGGGTCTCCGGGGAACAGTTGCCCTGGTCGTCGGCATCTATCACCAGCTGATCCGATCCGCCTCACTGGTGGTCTCGGCCGGTCGTGCCCTCATCACCGGGCCGCGGCCCGACGACCCCGCCTCGACTCGACGGGCTGCCGCCGGCGTGCACCTGCGCGACGTCGACTGGCGCGTCATCATCCCTGTGCTCATCGGTATGCCCGTGGGTCTGTTCGGCGCCGTGCAGCTGCTCAGCCCCGCCGTGGAGACCTACCCCGAGCTGACGCGTGCCGCATTCTTCGGCATGGTGCTCGCCTCGATCGCAGTGCCCGTGCGGATGGTAAGCCGACTGGCGCTCAAGCACTGGCTGGCGGGGCCGCCGCCGCAGTCGTCACCTGGGTGCTGGTGTCCCTGCCTCCGACCAGCGCGTCACCGTCCTGGTGGATCATTCTGCCCGCCGCAGCGGTAGCGGTCTCAGCTCTGCTGCTGCCCGGGCTGTCGGGGTCATTCCTGCTGCTGACCTTCGGCCTGTATGAGCCCACCATGGCCGCCGCGCGAGACTTCGACCTCGGATACTTAGGCGTCTTCGCCCTCGGCATGGTGCTGGGTGTGGTCAGCATCGTCAAAGGTCTCAGGTGGCTTCTGATGCACCACCACACGTTCACCATGGTGGTTCTGGCCGGGGTCATGCTAGGCGCACTGCGGACCCTCTGGCCCTGGCAGACCGCTGGCCGTGAGCTTCTGGGCCCGGCCGACAACCTCGGCGCCGTCCTGGCTCTCGGCGCAGCCGGGTTCATCATTGTGGCGATCCTCGTCATCATCGACACCCGGCTGACGAGGCAGCAGAAGCGGGCCGAGGTCCGGTGAACGCGCCGTGAACGTGGCACAATCGACCAAATGGCCCCCGTCTGACCGGATTTCCTGATCGTCACATCGCCCGCGACGGTGAAAGAACCATGCTCGAGACCATCGGCTTCGAGTCGCTCGACGAGCTGGTTGACGCAGCCGTGCCCGCGGACATCCGCCAAGATGGGCCGCTGAGCCTCTCGGCAGCGGTGCAGGAGCACCAGGTCCTGAAGCAGCTGCGCGCCTACGCCTCCAAGAACCATCTGAAGTCGAACATGATCGGCCAGGGCTTCTACGGCACGCATACGCCGTCGGTGATCATGCGCAACGTCCTCGAGAACCCCGCCTGGTACACCGCCTACACCCCTACCAGCCGGAGATCAGCCAGGGGCGGCTCGAAGCACTGCTGAACTTCCAGACGATGGTCTCGGACCTCACGGGCCTCGACATCGCCAACGCCTCCCTGCTGGACGAATCCTCGGCCGTCGCCGAAGCCATCCTGCTCATGCGTCGCAGCAACAAGAAGCACGCAGACGCGCCCGTGGTGATCGATTCCGACATCTTCCCCAGACCCGGGCAGTGATCGCAGGACGGGCCGAAGCCGTTGGCATTGAGCTGATCTTCGCCGACCTCGCAGCGGAGGGCCTGCCCGCTGGCGATATCTGCGGCATCGTCCTGCAGCAGCCGAGCTCCTCCGGGCGCGTGGCAGACCGCAGCGCACTCATCGCCGAGGCCAAGGAGCGAGGCGCTCTCGTCGCCGTCGCCGCGGACCTTCTGGCCTGCACCTGATCACCCCGCCAGGCGAGCAGGGAGCGGACATCGCCGTGGGCTCCGCGCAGCGCTTCGGCGTGCCCCTGTTCTTCGGCGGGCCCCACGCAGCCTTCATCGCGGTGCGGGAAGGACTCCAGCGGCAGCTTCCCGGCCGACTGGTCGGCGTCTCCGTAGACGCTGAGGACCGGCCCGCCTACAGGCTTGCCCTGCAGACCCGCGAGCAGCACATCCGCCGGCAGAAGGCCACCTCCAACATCTGCACTGCTCAGGCGCTGCTGGCCGTCGCCGCCGCCATGTACGGGGTGTACCACGGCCCCGACGGGCTCAAGGAGATCGCCGAGCGGATTCACGTGCAGGCGCGCGCCGTTGCCGAGGCGCTCGCCGACTCGGGCCGCGAGCTGGTCAGCGACTCCTTCTTCGACACCGTTCAGTTCCGCACCGCGGACCCGGCAGAGGCCGAGCGCCTGGTGGCACGCACCGCCGACCTCGGCATCAACATACGCCGCGCAGGCGATTCGGTCGTGAGCATCAGCGTCGACGAGGCCACCACAACCCGGGACCTCTACCTGCTCGCGTACGGCCTCGGACTGGTGGCCAAGCCCAGCGCTGCAGCCCAGCTGTTCGACGAGGTGATGATCGAGGGTGACTACGCATTCGGCGACGACCTGGTGCGCACCAGCGACTACATGACGCACCCGATCTTCCACACGGTGCGCACCGAGACCCAGATGATGCGTTACCTGCGTCGGCTCGCCGACCGCGATCTTGCCCTGGACCGCACGATGATCCCTTTGGGCTCGTGCACCATGAAGCTCAACGCTGCTGTGGAGATGGCAGCGATCAGCTGGCCCGAGTTCGCCGATATTCACCCCTACGCGCCGCACGACCAGACGGAGGGCTGGCGGGCGCTGATCGCTGATCTGGAGTCGAAGCTGGCCGAGATCACCGGCTACGCAGAGGTGTCCGTGCAGCCCAATGCTGGGTCGCAGGGAGAGTATGCGGGGCTCTATGCGATCCGCCAGTATCACCTGGCCAACGGCGATGCGGACCGGAGCATCTGCCTGATCCCCGCCTCCGCCCACGGCACGAATGCTGCGTCTGCAGTGTTGGCGGGCCTTGAGGTGGCAGTGGTCGCCTCCGCTGAGGACGGCACGATCGACCTCGCGGACCTGGATGCGAAGCTCGAAGCCAATGAGGGCCGCATCGCAGCCATCATGATCACCTACCCGTCCACCCACGGCGTGTTCGAAGCTGAGGTCGGCGAGGTGTGCTCGAAGGTCCACGCCGCGGCGGGCAGGTCTACATCGACGGTGCGAACCTCAACGCTCTGGTCGGCCTGGCCAAGCCCGGATCCTTCGGCGGAGATGTCAGCCACCTCAACCTGCACAAGACCTTCTGCATCCCCCACGGGGAGGTGGGCCCGGCGTGGGGCCGGTTGCCGTCGCGGACCACCTGCGCAGATACCTCCCCTCCACTGCGGTGGGCACCGGGGAGTACGACGCGGCGGGAACGCTGCGCACCGGCGCGCCGCTGACAGCCTCGCCGTACGGATCCGCGGGCGTGCTGCCGATCAGCTGGGCCTACATCGCCCTGATGGGCGCTGACGGCCTTCGGGGCGCCACGCAGCAGGCGCTGCTGAGCGCCAACTATGTCTCGGCGCGGCTGGCAGAGCACTACCCGACCCTCTACTCCGGGTGGCGCCCGAAGGGATGGAGCTGGGGCTGGTGGCCCACGAATGCGTGCTGGATCTTCGCCAGCTCACCAAGGATTCGGGCATCACCGCCGAGGATGTCTGCAAACGGCTCATCGACTACGGATTCCACGCGCCCACGCTCGCGTTCCCCGTGGTAAGCACCCTGATGGTCGAACCCACTGAGTCGGAGGATCTGGAGGAGATCAACCGGTTCATCGAAGCGATGATCACTATTCGCGCGGAGATTCAGGCCGTCATCGACGAGGAGCTCTCCGCCGAGGATTCCCCGCTTCGGAACGCTCCCCACCCGGCCGACGTGCTGGTGTCGGACGAATGGGAGAGGGCCTACACGCGGGAAGAGGCGGCGTTCCCGGTGGCAGATCTTCGCCAGGACAAGTACTTCCCACCTGTGGGCCGGATCGACAACGCTCACGGAGACCGCAATCTGGTGTGCGCGTGCCCGCCGCCTGAGGCATTCGCCAACTGAGGAGAGCTGACACGATGGCTGAGCTGAAGCAGAGTCCGCTGGCTGCCGAGCATGAGGCGCTCGGCGCCTCGTTCACCGAGTTCGGCGGGTGGCAGATGCCCCTGAAGTACTCCTCTGAGCTGTCTGAGCATCGGGCGGTCCGTGAGGCCGCCGGGCTCTTCGACCTCTCCCATATGGGGAGGTGCGGGCAATCGGACCGGACGCCCCGGAATTCCTGAACGCGGCGCTGGTCTCGGACCTGGCCAAGGTTCAGCCGGGTCGAGCGAAGTACACGCTGATGGTCACCGCCGAGGGCGGGGTGATCGACGACCTGATCGTCTACCGGATCGAGGACTCTGAGTACCTGCTGATTCCCAACGCCTCCAACCGCGAGCGGGTTGTGGCTGAGCTGGAGGCGCGGGCCAGTGGGTTCGATGTGGAGATCTGGGATGAGACCGAGGGATCAGCCTGATCGCTGTTCAGGGGCCCAAGGCGGAGGAGATCGTGTCCTCCGCGGTGCGGCTGGATGAGACGTACCTGGTGGAGGGGCTGAAGTACTACGCCCACACCACGGTCACCATCGGTGGGGAGCAGGTGCTGCTGGCGCGCACCGGGTACACCGGGAGGACGGTTTCGAACTGTACCTGCCCTATGACAAGGCAGGCGCCCTATGGCGAGCTCTTCTGGAGCGCGGCTCGGAGTTCGGCCTCGTCCCCTGCGGACTCTCCTGCCGCGACTCGCTCCGACTGGAGGCGGGAATGCCGCTGTATGGGCAGGAGCTTTCCGAGGAGCGTCTGCCGCAGGAGGCGGGCCTGCCGGTGGTCTCCTACTCCAAGTCTCAGGCGTTCGTGGGCCGCGACGCTTTGGAGAAAGCGCGTGAGGCCGGGCTCGGCAAGACCTCGGGCAGGAGGCTCGTAGGGCTGAAGGGTGCGGGCAAGCGTGCTGCGCGTGCCGGTTCCACAGTGCTGGACGAGGCGGGGAATGTCATCGGTGAGGTCACCTCCGGTGCCCCGAGCCCCACTCTGGGCCACGCGATCGTCCTGGGCTACGTCGACGTCGCCTTCAAAGAGCCGGGAACGGCGCTTCAGGTCGATGTCCGCGGCAAGCCTCAGGACGTCGAGGTCGTCGAACTCCCGTTCTACCGCCGCTGAACCGGACCTGTCCTTAGGGACAATCGCGCGGCTCAGTCCAGTCGAGGGTCCACCAGGCCGAGCTGGGCGCTGCGGATGAGGAGCTGGACCCGGTCCCGCACTTCGAGGCGGTTCATCAGCCGTCCCATGTAGACCTTCACCGTCGCCTCCGAGACCGACATCTGCGTGGCGATCTCAGCGTTCGACGAGCCCTTGGCCAGCAGCTGAAGCCCTTCCAGCTCCCGCTCCGGCAGGTGCGGGGAACGCGGAAACGGGCGAGGGCAGTCTCCACCTCGGTAAGCGAGTTCTCCACAGAGACCATCAGCTGCTGCGCCACAGAGGGAGAGAAGCGGGCGATTCCCTCGTGCACCTGGCGGATGGCGGAGAGAATCTCCTCCGGCTCGGCGTCCTTCACGATGTAGCCATGGCACCCGCGCGCAGAGCCGGAATCACGTAGCGCTCGGTCGAGAACGTGGTGACGGCGAGCACCGATATGGCAGGATCCTCGTCCCGAATTCTGCGGGTGGCTTCGATGCCGCCGATGCCCGGCATATGAAGGTCCATCACGACCACATCCGGCCTGAGCTCCAGAGCCCGAGAGACCGCCGCCTCGCCGTTGTTGGCCTCCCCGATGCACCTCATTCCCGGCGATGAGTCCACGTAGGTGCGCAGTGCGGTGGACATGACCGGATGATCATCGGCGATGAGGACACTCACAGAGGCGGACTCCTCCTGGGTGTCATTGGCATCATCGGATACGGTCATGGAACCATCCTATGGGCCAATACTGGACGAAACCGAACGCGCGACAGCCCTGCGATATGTCCAGCACCTGTACAGGTGGTACAAAATGTGAGGAGCTAGGCTGAAACGTATGTCCCCGCAGAACGGCAGCACCAGCTCCCGTACTAGCGTCCTGGAGGAGTTCGAGTCCGGCACCTTCTGGTCCTGCAGAGAGCTCGACAAGTGGCTGCTGCTGGTCGTGACCCTCCTGGCTGGGATCGCGCTGGGCGCGGACATCATCATTGACCTCTTTGCGATGGGTGACGATGAGTTCCCGGTGGATCTCGCCCTGGTCGGCGTTCTCTCCATCGCTTGCGTACTCCTGCTGGGGATCTGCGTGACCTACGCGGCTCCGGCGGCGCTGGTCGTCCTCATTCTTTCCCTCTTCGTCGAGGGGCTGGTGATGGGGGTGCTCCTGGCGCTGCTGATCACCGGGCTGACGGCCCAGACCTCCACCAAGCGCTTCCGCCGGGGCACACTGGCGGTCATGATGGCATGGTCGGTCGCGCTGGGGATGACCTTCGACGAGCAGCTGCTGGGGCTGCTGGTGGTAAGCTCCGTGGCGATCGCTCTGCTGACCTCCTACGGGGTCGGAGGAGCCTTCAGGCGCTCCACAGATGCGAGCCTGCAGTCGCAGCGGGACCTGGAGGAGCTGGAGAGGCGCCACCGCGAATCGGTCGCCTACGAGCGGAAATCCATCGCGAGAGACCTCCACGACGTCGTCGCACACGACATTACGATCATCGCTATGCAAGCACGCGCAGCCCAGCTGAAGGGCACCCGAGAGGCCTACGAAGGGGCAGTGAAGGTCATAGGGAACGCTTCGCGGACCGCGCTGAACGATATGCGCCGAGTGCTGACCGTCCTCAATCCCGAAGACAGCCAAGCCATGACCGAAGCCGACGGAGAGCTCATCTCTTCGGCCTCCGAGCTCGACGTGCGGCGGGGTCTCCTTCAGTTCACCGAAAGGCTTGAGCACCTGGGTCTGACCGTGGACAGCGACATCACAGGCAGCCTCGACGGCCTCTCAAGGTCGGTCAATGCCGCGCTCTACCGCATCCTCCAGGAGTGTGCGACCAACGCCGCCAAGTACGCGCCCCGGGCACCACAGTGCGGCTGGAGCTTGAAGTGGGGAGGAGGTCTGCCTGACAGTCACGAATTCGCTGGTCTCGGGAGCGCAGACGCAGCATTGGTCCAGCAGCGGCGCGGGGCTGATCGGCGTTCGGGACAGGGTCGCGGCGTTCGGAGGATCGGCGCGCTACGGCGTCGACAACAACGGCAACTGGAAGATCAGCATCACTGGGCTGAAGTCGGCCTGATAAAAGTATGGGCCCGGGCGGCATAGAGGTGCCGCCCGGGCCGCAGGTTGAATCAGAGGTCTCAGCCGGGCCGTTGCACCGGAGCCCATCGAGGTCTGCTCCACCTGAAGTGCACGGCACTCCGTTACTGCACCGCACTTCATTATTCTTTCGCGACGATGTGAGACGAACTAGTCCACTTTCGTCTAAAGAGAGTCGCTCGCATCATCAGGCACTGTGACGTATGCCATGGTTTGGGCAAGCCAGCGGCTGATGCCCATCAGGACACCTGCGGGAAGCCGATGATGGGAATCAGCATCGGCACCAGGCCGCCTGCAGCCAACCGCGAGGATGACGGGCCCATAGAGCAGGCCGACGACCACCCAGCCCAGCACGTGGACCAGAGGGTTCAGCTCGTGGCGCAGCAGCCATCCGACCAGGAGCGTGCCGGGGATGCCGACCACTGCAGCTGCTGCCCCGATGTAGGGGATCAGGGGCGCGATGAACTCCATGTTCCAGTCGAGGTCCAGCCACTGAGGCAGCAGGCCTGCTCCCAGCAGCAGTGTTCCCATGAGGAGGGTGGGGGCCAGCCAGGCCAGCAGCCACGCGGTCAGGAGAGCCTCAGGACCGGTCTGCTCGCTGATGCCCGGCGGGACGATCGGCAGCAGTAAGCCCGCAGGGCGTTCGGGGCGGGTGTCGTCATAGTTCGTTCCCTTCGCGCTCGTTCAGCCCGTGCAGCCCAGGTGCGCCAGAGCCTGCGCGACCAGCTTCTCCCGGCCCCCACGAACTCCATCTGCGTCTCCGTGTCGAGCACCTGCTCCGGCGTCAGCCAGGACACTTCAAGGGCGTCCTGGCGCGGGAGCACTCTCCGTTGACCGGTACCACGTAGGCCAGTGAGACGGCGTGCTGACGATTGTCCACCATGCCTGTTTCGCTCGGATACGGGAAGTACTCGCCGACGCTGAACGGGGTGGGGACGGAGGGATCTGCGGCAGAGCCAGCGAGCCCAGGTCCTTCTCGATGTGGCGCAGCAGGGCGGCACGGACCGTCTCGCGGTACATCACGCGGCCCGAGACCACCGACCGGTGGAACTGGCCCTCGTCGTCGGCCGTGTAGAAGGCCCACCTCGGTGACGTAGCCGAGAGAGTCCAGCCGGACCGGCACCGCCTCGACATAGACGATGGGCAGGCGCTGCCGGGCGAAGTCAAGGTCGTCCTCGGAGAGCCATCCGGGATTCGGGTCGGGGTCCGCACACTCATGAGCTCATTCTTTCAGAGCCTGGGCCGAAGACGGCTCAGGCTCATCAGATGATGTCTTCCAGGGTAAGCCCATGGCTGCGCGGCGCTCCGCATGGTTGATCCGGTGCCTGCGCGACTGCGTGGCCAGGATGACGATGAATGCGCTGATGGCGGCGCCTACGGCCACCCACGCGCTCGTTGCCTCGCCGAGGACACGGGGAAGACCAGCCACATCATGCCCCAGGAGAGCGCGAGGGCGATGGTGATGCGGCCGCGCTCCGTCATGGAGTAGAAGGCTGCTGTCCAGACGCAGATGAAGAGGCCGATGATCGCCCACAGGCTGGGGAGACTCCGGGGATGTCCCAGCCCCAGGAGGTCAGCCGCACCGACACCGCCGAAGCCGCCTGCACCAGGGCGAATCCGAAGAAGGCGCCCACTGCGTCATCGGTGAGTCGCCGCTCAGACAGTGAGCGGGAAGTGTGCTGATTGAACTGGCGCACCGATTCCAGCAGAGGCGGCACGATGGCCAGCGACAGCAGGGCCGCGATCGTCAGCCACTGATAGTGGATCGACAGCGTGAGGGGACCATGAGGACTCCCGCGTAAGCAACGAGCCACCCGGAGTGCCGCTGACGCGGCGTCGACTCTTGGGACGCCTGCCACTGGAAGATCGCGTGGGCGATGAGCCCCACTGTGATCACCGGCCAGATCCAGTACCAGGACCGCTCCGGGGAGAGAAGGGCGAAGTCGCCGTCGAGCCAGGTCTGCCTCAGCTGACCGCCGAGGATGCCGCTGCTTGCGGGAGTGAACACCCCGAACATCCACAGGGTGGAGAAGATGGCCGAGAGGGCGCCGAGGCTGACAGCGATGCGCCGGTAGAGGTCCCATCGCTCCGGCTCGGGGTCAGGATCCCTGGAAGGAAGGTTGTAGGGCGGAATGTAGGTGTAGAGATCTTCCTCATCGTCGGCGAACTCGTACCGCGCCGGCTGTTGGTACGAACTCGTGGCGGCCTCGATCGCTGCGGCCTTCTGGGCGATGACCGTGCGCTGACGCTGTTCGTCAGGGCTCGGCGCACACGCGGCGGCGGCGAAGGCCTGGTGGTGAACTCGCCGGGTGCGGGCGGCAGCGTCGTGGGCACGTTCGCCTCGCCCGGGCGCGCCTGCGCTGGTCCTGCGCCGCGTGAGTCGACGGGCTCCGCATCGGGGCATCGTGCTGCTCCCCTCATGCTCGGTGGGGCGGTAGGCCGGGATGACCTGAGTGGCGTCATCGTGCTGCTCCCAGGAAGGCCTGCGTGTCAGTAGGCGCCGAGGGGCAGGGCCCTGGACAGTCTCAGGGGCAGCCTGCGCCGCGTGCGCCTCTTCGCGCTGACGGCGCTTCTCCTCCGTCGTGCGCTGCGCCCCTTCCACCAGGTCTTCAGGCGCTGGTCGATGCCGTCGAAGAAGTCAGGCTTCGCGTCGTCGCTGCGGGTCGGTGTGGGCTCCATGCGGCGGGTCGGCCGCTAGGACGACGTCCTCGGAGTCTGCGTCTGCTGAGGCCTGAACGTGATCGTGGGGGCCTCGGCCTTTCGCACTCCCTCAGCAGGGCTGAAGGCATAGTGCCGCATGGTGTGTCCGTCCCCTGAGGCTCCTCAGCGGCTCCCGCACGGGGCGCAGAGTCCTCCGACGACGTCTCGGTCACGGTGAAGCCTCCCTGGGCGCTCAATTCAGCATGGAATACGACACAGATATGTCAGTCGGCTGAAGATGCTTCCATCTCAACCTGGGTGCCGCCCCGACGCCGTCTGGTCCAGGCCAGTGCGATGAGGACCCAACAAGGGTACCCACTCCGATGCCGAAGAGAGTGCTGGCCCACGGGGAGCCCGTAGTTGTTCCCGTAATGTAACCAAGCCCTACCAGCCATAACGACCAGATCAACGCACCCAGTACGAGCAGGGGATCATCCGCGGCCAGGAGAGACGGATCATCGCCGACGTCAGCATGGACGCCGAGCGCCCGCCCGGCACCCAGCGGAGCAGCAGCAGGCCCACCACCGTGGACGCCGTGCCAGCGCGGATCGATGCGCGCAGGATGCCGCGGTGCAGCCTGCGCCCCCACCGCCAGCGGTAGATCAGCCGGAGCCCCTGGAATCGCACCATCAGGTGCAGCATCAGGTCCCCAACAGGCAGCCCGCGGTGGTGAACCCCAGCACCGCCCAGAAGCTCAGGCGTCCGTCGGCTGCGTAGGCGCCTGAGGCGATCACCACCGGCTCTGAGGGAAGGGCGGGACAGGTGCCGTCAGAGCGACGGCGAGGGCCTGCAGGGGAGGAACCAGAAGCCCCACTCTGCGAGGAGCTCCTCGAACATTTCCATCCGGAACCCCTCAGGTGTGCGTTTCGTGCGACTGTGCTGGCTGCTCAGAGAGTCTACGACTGGACGTGAAGCGTCGTGGTGAGCCGGTGAGCGGGTCGTCGAAGCCGATCGTGCGGGCCAGCAGCTGCAGGGGCGCGCCGAAGTCGTCGGGGCGTCGTCCCAGAGGTCCGGGTAGAACCTGTCGTTGATGATGCCCAGGCCCAGCATCGCCATGTGCAGGCGCAGCTGGTGCGTCTTGCCGGTATGCGGGGTGAGTCGGAAATGCCCACGTCTCTGCCCTGCGGGCTTCGTCCCGCGGTGAGCAGCTCCACGCGGCTGGAGGAATTCGCGCCTTGGGTCTGATCCCTGCGCCGCCGGCGTCCGGTCCGCCCTTCGAGGCTGCGGCCCGAGAGCTCCGAGGGTAGGGGACGCGCTCGCTGATCACCACGCCCTTGGTCTTCTCGATCCGGCTGCGCATCGTGACGGGGAAGCGGGCGAAGGGGCTGCGCTCTCCGGGGCCGCGGGCATCGCGGACACGCATTCATAGGTTTTGCGGATCGTGCGCCGCTCGAACATCAGCTGGTAGGCGCCGCGGGTCTCGGGACGCTTCGAGAGCAGGACGACGCCCGCGGTGCCGCGGTCCAGGCGGTGGATGGGGATGAGGTCGTCATAGCCCAGGCGGCTGCGCAGACGCACCAGCAGCGATTCCTGCACGTACCGGTAAGGCCGGAGTGGTGGGCAGAAAGTGGGGCTTGTCGACGACGAGCAGATCGTCGTCCTCGTGGATGATGCTCTCGGTCACCGGCAGCGGATCCTCAGCAGGCAGGGAGCGGTAGTACCAGATGAACTCAGCCGAACCCAGGGGTGCGGTGCTCGTGAGCAGGGTGCCTTCTGCGTCGACGACTTCGCCCGCATCGAACCGTGCCGTGATCCCGGCCGCGTCGAGGTGTCCGAACTTCTCCAGCACGTAGGCGTGCACGGTGGGCCAGGGACCTGAGAGCGGAATTCGCAGCCGAGTGGCGTTGACCCCGTTGCGCACCGGCAGCGGTGAGCGGCGCAGGTTGGGCTGGCTCACTCCCAGGCGGGGGCCTGGAGCGGCGAGGCATCCTCGACGGAGCCCGGTGCGGGCGCTCCGGCGTTCGAGGGCAGAACGACCTGCCATGTGACGCCGAAGGTGTCCTTGACCCATGCGTAGTTCTTGGCGAAGTCGTAGTCCCCGGGCTCCATCAGGTACTCGCCCTCGGCGGAGAGGTTGTGGACGATGCGGTCGAAGTCTTCGTCGCTGTCCACGACCACCGAGAGGGACATGGAGGGGGTGAAGTCGAATGCCTGCTCGATCAGCGAATCCTGCAGCATCAGGACCTGGCTGCCGATTCTCAGCTGCGAGGTGGCCACGAGGGTCGGGAGCCTGTCCACGACGGTCTCCATGGCGGCGGTGTCCTGAACGTTCGGCTGCTCGCCCGTCCTGGTCAGCGGCTGAACCTCTGTGCCCTCGGGGTGGTGCACGACTTCCAAGAGCTCAGCGTCGGGGAAGGTCTCGAGATACAGGTCGATGGCCTCTTGGGCGCGGCCCTGGAACATCAGGAACGGCAGGCAGAAAATCACGGTCCAAGTGTATCGCTTGGTGGAATGCTCCGCGTCCAGGCGGGGTCCTCAGAGCCGCAGGCCGCTGGGGCTGCTGTCGAAGCTTCTCGCAGCACTGCGGCGAGCGGGTGAGTGAGCACCGGCTCGCCGTTGACCTTCTCCACTGCCAGGCGTGGGCTCTTCGCGCGCCGCAGTGCTGCGACGAGCGCCTCGGCGACCGGTTTGGCCTCATCTGGGTCCACGTAGAGCAGCATCGTCTTGCCGCCGCGCTCCATGTAGAGGGCCAGGTCCCCCGGTGCATGACGACGACGGCGCCTGCCTTGCGCCCGGGGCGGGCCTTGATGTCCGGCAGGGCGGGCCACTCCAGGGCTGCTCCGTACGGGTTGGCCGGATCGGCGGCTGCCAGGGCGATTGCGGCGCCGATCTTTCCGTCCTCCATGCCTTCGCCGATGTCACGCAGCCGGTCCACGGTGGCCGAGGAGGTGAACTGGGCCGCGCCGAGCTGCTCGATGAAGTAGCCGCGACGCACCTGCCCTGCGGCCTCTGCTGCCGCGAGCACTTTGTACACGCCGGCGAAGCCGCCGGGCACGTCCTCCGAGGCGACGGAGCCTCTGGTGAGGACGCCGTACCGGTCCAGAAGGATTTCGGCTCGAGCATGCGCCGAGGAGGCGACTGCGGCGGGGTCGTCGGCCTGAGGCTGGGAGATGAGGGACCACCGCCCTCCGGAGGGCGTGCCGCCGGTGGTGCCCGTGCGCGCCTGCTGCGCGTCCGCAGCGCGCCTCAGGGCCATGCGGCGGGACGTGTGGCGAGTCCGGGAGGCGGAGGGCTTCCGCTTGTGAGCGGTGCTGCCGCCGCTGAGCCTCGTCCTGATGGGAGCGAAGCTGTCGGGTGCTGCACGGCCGGTCCAGAACAGCTCCCAGAGCGCGTTCTGGGTGGCCGTGACCGAGAGCTCCGCGGCGCCAGCGATCGCCTCGGCGAACCATGCACCCCACGCTCCAGAACCTCCATCACCTGCTGGTGCACCTCAGCGAGCTGCTCTCCACGGCTGCGCTGCTCCAACGCGTCGGCGTCGGCGGTCGGCGTGATGCTGATCCAGCCGTCGTGCCCGGCGAGCTCACCATGCCCGGTGACCACCGCCTCGCCTGCGCTGAGCAGCTCGTCCAGCATTGACGGCGTGTAGTCGCGGACCCGCGCCGGCAGGATGAAGCTCTCCCAGGCGCTCGCGGGGGCGGGATAGCCTACCAGCTGCGAGAGCACGTCGGCCAGTGCGAGAGCACCGGCCGTCCCCTCCTGCCGGGATCCGGGCGCGACGGACTGCCATTCCGTCAGAAAGTGGGCGTACGCGGCGGTGGGCACTGGTTCCACCGCAGATCGCAGGGCGGCCAGGAGCGGCGCCTGATGCGGCCCAGCATGTCGGTTTCGCAGTATTCGCGGTCGACCGGAGTGGTGCGGTCAGGGGTGAACAGGCCTTCCACGATCCGCCCGTGCTCGGCGAGACGGTCGAGGGTCTGCTGCACCGCGGCGAGCGGAGGCCGAGCGCGGCCGCCGCGGCGTCAGGTGTGAAGGGGCCGTGGCTGCGCGCGTAGCGGGATACGAGGTCGCCGAGCGGATCATCGACCGGCTCCAGGAAGACCTGCTGGATGCCTTGGGGCAGCGGCAGGCCGAGGCCGTCCCGCAGGCGCGCGGCGTCCTCCGCGGCGGCGAAGCGCTCTTCGCCGTGCCAGCTGACCGGGAAGGCCCGCTGGGCAGAGATGAGCTCGTGCGCCCAGGTGCGGACGTGCTCCTGCGCTGCGTGGACCTCCTCATCGTCCTGTTCGGGATTCCGGAGTCTGCGCGCCAGCTGCTCGGCGCTGAGGGGCCGAGCAGCCGAAGGAGGTCTGCAACGCCTTCGGCGTCGCCTCGCAGCCTGCGGGAGGGACTCAGCCGCTGGGCGTAGTTCTGGGACTCTTCGATGATGGCGGCATCGAGGAACTCCCGCAGCTCCACACGGCCGAGGAGCTCGTTGAGCAGCCGGGGTCGACGCTGAGCGCGGCGGCCCGGCGCTCAGCCAAAGGGAGTCGCCCTCGTAGAGGTACTGGGCGATGTAGCCGAACAGCAGGCTCTGCGCGAAGGGCGACGGCTGGGAGGTGGTGGTCTCGACGAGGCGGATTCGACGCTGCTCGAGCCGCTGCGTGAGGTCTTTCAGGGCGGGCAGGTCGTAGACGTCCTGCAGCACCTCGCGCATGGTCTCCACGATCAGCGGGAAGTCTGAGTAGTTAGCTGCGACCTCCAGGAGCTGGGATGCTCGCTGCCGCTGCTGCCAGAGGGGCGTGCGCTGGGTGGGGTTCTGCCTGGGCAGCAGCAGCGCACGGGATGAGGTTTCCCGGAATCGTGCGGCGAAGAGGGCTGAGTTCGAGACGTGTGAGATGACGGCCTCTTCGAGCTCGTCGGGCTCGAAGGTGAACAGCTCGGCCCCTGGAGGGTCCTCGTCCATCATGGGGACCCGCAGCACGATCCCGTCGTCGGCGGCGAACGCAGCCCCGTCGAGCCCGTAGCGCTCCGTCAGCCGTGCCCCTACAGCGAGGGCCCACGGGGCATGGACCTGCATCCCGTAGGGGAGTGCAGAATGATCCGCCAGTCACCGAGCTCGTCGGTGGTGCGCTCGATGACCAGTGTGGTGTCGCTGGGGACCTCGCCTGCTGCGGCGTGCTGGTCTTCGATGTAGCGGAGGAGGTTCTCGCGCGCCCACTGGTCCAGCCCGAGGTGTTCAAGCTGCGGAGCAAGCGCCGCGTCGCCGCTGCGGACGCGGCGCACGAACTCGCCCATCGCCTCTCCGAGCTCAGCGGGCTTACCGAGGCCGTCGCCGTGCCAAAACGGCAGGTTGGCGGGCTGCCCGAACGCGGGGAGACCATCACGCGGTCGAAGGTAATCTCCTCGATCCGCCAGCTGGTGGCGCCCAGAGCGAAGACATCCCCGACCCGGGACTCGTAGACCATCTCCTCGTCGAGCTCCCCGACGCGCCGCCCGCCGGTGCGGGAGTCTTCCTGGCCGACCAGGTAGACGCCGAAGAGGCCGCGGTCCGGGATCGTTCCTCCGGAGGTGACGGCAAGCCGCTGAGCTCCGGGGCGCCCGGTGAGGGTTCCGGCGTCGCGGTCCCACACCAGCCGCGGCCGAAGCTCGGCGAACCGGTCGGAGGGGTACCGGTAAGCGAGGAGATCCAGAGTGGCTTCGTAGGCGGAGCGTGGCAGGGCGGTGAAGGGAGCGCTGCGCCGGAGCAGCTGGAACCAGGCCTCAACGTCGAGGGTGTCCATCGCTGCGGCGGCCACGGTCTGCTGGGCCAGGATGTCCAGGGGCTGCGCGGGATCCGCAGCGCCTCGATGCGTCCGGAGAGCATGCGGTCGACGATGACGGCTGTGCTGATGAGGTCCCCGCGATGCTTGGGGAAGAACCATCCCACGGAGACTTCGCCGACCTGGTGCCCGGCCCGGCCGAGGCGCTGCAGGTAAGCGGAGACCGCATGGGGGCCTCGACCTGAATGACCAGGTCCACGGCCCCCATGTCGATGCCGAGCTCGAGCGAGCTGGTGGCCACCACGCAGCGGAGCCGTCCGCCCTTGAGATCATCTTCGATGATGGCCCGCTGGTCCTTCGAGACGGAGCCGTGGTGGGCCTTGGCGAGAGCCGCGGGCTCCTGGTCGCCCTCGGAGCTCTCCTCTGACTCGGCGTCGCTGTGCTCCGCCCTTTCGCGCCAGATCTCGTTGAGGCGGCCGGTGAGCTTCTCTGCCAGGCGTCGAGAGTTCACGAACACGATGGTGGACCGGTTCTGAGCGATGAGGTCCACCACGCGGTGCTCCACGTGGGGCCAGATGGACGGCTGCATGGGCTGCCCGCCGTCCTCGCCGCCCCCTGAGACGACCTCCGGGGCGGACATATCCGGCACGGGCACTGAGACGGTGATGTCCCACTGCTTGTCCATGCGGCGGGGCGACGATGTCTACGGCCTGCGAACCGCCCAAGAACCGTGCCACCTCGTCCTTCGGCTCCACTGTGGCCGAGAGCCCGATCCGCTGAGCAGGCGAGTTCGGCCCCTCCTCCTGCTGACGGCGCAGCTCATCGAGCCTCTCGAGAGAGACGGCGAGGTGGGCCCCGCGCTTGGTGCCTACCAGAGCGTGGACCTCGTCGATGATGACCGTATCGACTCCCGTGAGCGTTTCGCGGGCACGGGATGTCAGCATCAGGTACAGGGACTCGGGAGTGGTGATGAGGATCTCCGGAGGCTGGCGGAGCAGGTCGCGGCGCTGCTTCGACGTGGTGTCTCCGGTGCGCACACCGACGCTGATGGTCCGCGATGGGCTGCCCAGGCGCTCGGCCGTATGCCGGATGCCCACCAGGGGGAGCGCAGGTTCCGCTCGATGTCGACGCCCAGCGCCTTCAGCGGCGAAATGTAGAGGACTCGGGTGCCCCGGTGGGAGGTGAGCCCTTCGACGGGGCGGGCCGTGGTGAGCCGTCCCCGGCCTCGTCCGCAGGTGCCGTGGAGGCTCGCATGAGCCGGTCGATGCTCCACAGGAACGCTGAGAGCGTCTTTCCCGATCCGGTGGGCGCGACGACCAGGGCGCTGCGGTGGCGGCGACTGAGCGCCAGGCGCCCTCCTGGGCTGAGGTCGGGGAGCCGAATGCGGCGCCGAACCACGTTCTTGTGGCCTCGGAGAACTGGTCCAGCGCTGTCATGGCCTCCACCTTAGAAGCCGCCTCTGACCTGCTGCCGGTCACGGCATGTGCCGCAGGATGTCCGGGCGGCGCAGGGGCCGGTTGAAGAGCGGACCGTCGGGCTCCATGAGGCTGCTTGCGGCGAGGGGGCCGATCGATACCGGGTCCAGCCCCATGCGGACCAGCAGCGCCATGGCGCGCGCTCGAGCCTCGTCGCTGTCGGCGGCCAGGGCAGCTGCCCGGCGCTGAGACATCGGAAGGTCGGGGTCGGCTGCATCCTCCAGCTCGTGGTGGGAGATGTGATTGAGCGCCTTGACCACGCTGCTGCGGCGGAACCGGCCCGCAATGCCCTGACTGGTGGGCATCTGCTCATCGACGGCGGCCTGGAGCCAGCCGGGCAGGACCTCGTCGTGCCAGGTGTTCGTCGCGTCGATCAGGACCGTGCTTAAGCCGCTACGTCCGGGTCCACCTCGTCCAGCTCCTCCTGCGGCACAGCGAGCACCACGATTCCTGGCCCGCTGTGACGGGTGCGCTGGGCGATCACGTCCTGCTCCACCGGGTGCGCACCCGGCGCGTAGATCTTCAGGTGGTGCCGGAGGGCCTTGGGGGACCTCGTCGAGCAGATGTCGACCTCGATGCCTGCGCGCAGGAGGGTTCGGGCGAACGCGGTGCCTGCTCGGCCCGCGCCCAGTATGCCCACCACGGGGCTGCGGACTGCTCGG
The DNA here is from genome assembly GCF_019575955.1 of Nesterenkonia pannonica. Classification (GTDB taxonomy): domain Bacteria; phylum Actinomycetota; class Actinomycetes; order Actinomycetales; family Micrococcaceae; genus Nesterenkonia; species Nesterenkonia pannonica. Next base: position 2,198,181 of record NZ_CP080575.1, on the reverse strand, counting down.
GGCGCTATTCATGGTGGTACGGCCTTCCTGCCGAGATCTCCTGCGCACGATAGATCTGCTCGGCGATGATGAGTCGGACCAGCTGGTGCGGGAAGACGAGTCCGGAGAGCGACCATACGAGGTCGGCGCGCTTCTGGAGCTCCGCACTGACCCCGTACGCGCCGCCGATGATCATGACGACGTTCTTTCCGGTGTCGAACTGCTTCTGCAGCGCGGCAGCGAGCTGGGGCGACGTGAGGCTGCTGCCGCGCTCGTCGAGGAGCACCACAAAGTCCTGAGGCTTGAGGGCTTTGAGGATGCGGTCGGACTCCTCCTCGCGGGCGGCGTCGCCTTCGCGCTGGGAATGGGGAGAAGCTTCCACGCGATCTCGTGGTGCCTGCGCATGCGCTGGGCGTAGCGCTGAATGCCCGGCCGGACCCAGTCCTCATGCTTCTTGCCGACGGCAACCGCTGTGATGCCCATGCGCTCCTCTCACCCATTGGAGGATACAGCTGCGGCCCCGACCCGAGGAGGGGTTCGGGGCCGCAGCTGGAAGAGCGGTGCGGGTGGGATTTGAACCCACGGTAGGGATTGCCTACACGACATTTCGAGTGTCGCACCTTCGGCCGCTCGGACACCGCACCTCACCACTGCCCGGAGGCAGTGCCTGTCCACTATAGGCGCTTGGGCGGCTTCGGCTCAAAGCGAGGTCGCTCGCGACGTTTCGCGCCAGCGTCAGCAGTGAAAAAGTGTGTGCACGTCGTTTAGCGATCTCATGGCCCCTGAGGGCATCGACCTGCATCACCACTCCGACGCCGATGCTCTGTGCCCCCAGCTCGGCGATCAGCTGGCGGCAGGCGGCGATGGTGCCTCCGGTGGCGAGCACATCGTCGACGATGAGCACCCTGTCCTCAGGGGTGAGCACGTCCGGGGCCTCAATGGCGGCGGTGCCGTACTCCAGGCTGTATTCGACCCGAGCCGCAGGTGACGGGAGCTTGCCCTCCTTGCGCACGGTCAGAACTCCGGCCGGGCGGCCGCGTTCTGCGCAGAGGCCCGCCATGACGCCTGCCAGCAGAAACCCGCGGGATTCGATGCCTAGCAATATGTGTGAAGCGGCCCGCAAACGGCGCAAGCAGTCCTTCGGCGATGGTCCGCAGCCCCGTCGGGTCCGCCAGGACCGGAGTGATGTCCTGGAAGCTGACGCCCTGCTGCGGAAAGTCAGGCACGGTGTCGAAGAGGGAGCGCGCGTGGTCGAGGGCCTGACTCCGGGCATCGGGAACGATGAGGCTGGCATGGGGCGCAAGTTTAGCGGCGGAACGTCTCGAAGAAGGCGCGCAGAAGCTCCGCAGACTCCTCGGCCCGCACCGAGGGGATGGTCTCGGTGAAGTGGTTCAGCCGCGGCTCCCGCAGCACGTCGAAGACGCTTCCGGCCGCGCCTACTTCTCATCCCAGGCGCCGAAGACCACGGCCGCGATGCGTGTCTGGCTGATGGCGCCCGCGCACATCGGGCACGGTTCGAGCGTCACGACGAGGCCGCATCCGTCGAGGCGCCAGCTGCCCAGGGTGCGAGCCGCGGCCGCCAGCGCGTTCATCTCTGCGTGCCCGAGAGGGTCCCGGTCGCGCTCGCGGGTGTTGTATCCTCACCCAGCACCTCACCGTCCGGGTCCGTGACCAGGGCGCCTACGGGAACGTCCCCTGAGGGGGTCGCCTGCCCTGCCAGCTCGAGGCATCGGCCCATGAGGCGGTGCTGGACATCCGCGCTGCGCAGAATCATAGGGTCAGGCTACGCGGCGGGTGCGGTAGTTTTGCCCTATGCAGGTCCATGTTGTGGAGCATCCGCTCATCGCCCATAAGCTCACCCAGCTCCGTCGTACGGAGACGCCGTCGCACCAGTTCCGCGACCTCACCAAGGAGCTTGTGATGCTCCTGGCCTACGAGGCGAGCGAATCGCTGCCGACCCAGGGGTGGAGATCGAGACGCCGGTGACCCGTATGACGGGCACCAGGCTGGCCGGGCCCAAGCCTCTGGTGGTGCCGATCCTGCGTGCCGGGCTCGGCATGCTCGACGGCATGGCCGCCATGATCCCCACCGCAGAGGTCGGCTTTCTGGGCATGGCTCGGGACGAGCAGACGCTCGACATCGTGACCTACGCCGAGCGTCTTCCGCACGACCTGACCGGTAAGCAGGTGTTCGTGCTGGATCCGATGCTGGCCACCGGCGGGACCCTGGCGGCCGCTTTCCACTACCTGAAGGAGGCCGGGGCGGCGAGCATCACGGCCATCACGCTGCTGGCCGCTCCGGAGGGCATCGAGCGGCTTCAGCGGGAGGCCGGGGAGCTCGACGTTCGGCTGTACACCGCGGCGATCGACGAGAAGCTCAACGAGAAGGCCTATATCGTTCCAGGCTTGGGAGATGCTGGAGATCGGCTGTACGGCCTCGCCGAATAGCCGCTGAATCGCGGGAGAAGTCCGTCGAGACCGTCTAGACGTCTCACTATGTGGAACCTCCGCGCTTATGTTACTTGCATTCGAGATTTATTACATGGATGCTTGGGATCGCACATTTCCGGTCGTCACCGCCAGAAAGCTTGAGATTCCATGCCTGCATCGCCGAACTCGAACCCAGGCTATGTCCATGTGTCGGTTCGAAATGCGGCGCGACGGGCTGAGGCTGCGCGGCGCCGCCGTGACGGCAGCGGGGAGCGGGCGCCAAGAACGGCGTGCATCCGCCCCGCACCGCCCCTGTGCCCGTCGTAGCTTGCGCCGGGAGAGGAGCTCCGCGGCGCATCCTGATGTGGTGGCCCGCGGTTTCGTGATCTATGTGGGGCTCGATGAGGACACCGCTGCTGCGGAGGGAACCTCGCTGCACAAGATCGCCACTGAGCTCAGGGACTATGTGGAGCACATCGCCCCTGAGTCGCAGGTTCACATCGCTATGGCCATGGCCTCGGCGGCAGCCGAGGGCTCCGACTTGGAGGTGGTCCGGCAGGCGTTGGGCGACCCCACCGTCGCCCACCGGTAGGCGGACGCCCCATCGTCGCCTCAGACCGCGGCATCCCAGCCCGCCTCCAGCAACGGTGTCCTCATCGATCTCGCTCGCCGAGAAGTCCGGCTGGACGGGCAGGCGCTGAATCTCACCTATAAGGAGTTCGAACTGCTGAACTACCTGGTGGACAACTCGGTCCGCACGGTGGGCCGCGAGGAGCTGCTGAAGGCGCTGTGGCGCAGCATCGATGACGAGCAGATGCCCAACGAGCGCACCATCGACGTCCACATCAGGCGGCTGCGGTCCAAGCTGGGGCGCCTGGCCAACACGGTGCGCACTGTTCGCGGCCAGGGCTACAGGTTCTACGAACACCCTGAGGTGACCGTGTGGGCGGCCCCTGAGTACAGCATCTGATCGGGGCTGACTCGATGAAGAAGCTCCTCGTCCTTCGCCACGCCGAGGCTGGCATGAGCCTCTCCGGCGGGGACCATTCGCGTGATCTGACCGCCCGCGGTGAGGAGGAGGCGCGTCAGGTCGGCCGCCTCCTGCTCGAGCATAGCTATTGGCCTGATGCTGTGCTGGTCTCTGACGCGATGCGCACTCGGCAGACGGCGATCTGGATCGGTTCCGTGATGGGGGAGAAGGGCTCCACTCCTATGTGGATCCGCGTCTGTACCTCGGCTCGTCCCGCACTCTCTGCTCGATCCTCAATGAGACTCCTGAGACCGTGGACACGCTGCTTCTGATTGCCCATATGCCGGGCGTCCAGGATGTCAGCATGGAGCTGGCAAGCGTGAATTCAGTCGAAGAGGCTGTGATCAGCATGGCTGAGAATTGGCCTCCGGCGGACTGGCCGTGTTCGGCTTCCGCGGCATGTGGGCGGAGCTTGATCACCGCAACGCCGATCTTTTGGATTTTCACCGCCCTGCGGTGTGAGCAGGGCTGAGCACGGCAGCGGCCGCCCTCCCGCTGAGGAGAGAGCGGCCGCTGCGGCTGAGGGCCGTTCAGCCCACTCGGCGCTTGAGCTCGTCAAGCTCGGCGGTGATGGATGAGGGAAGGAGTCGCCGAACTCGTCGAACCATTCTTCGATGCCGGTGACCTCCTCCTTCCACTCCTCAGGCCGCACCGTGATGGAGTCTTCGAGCTCGGCCTCGCTGATGTCGAGGCCGTCGGTGTCGATGGCGTCCATGGTGGGGTTGTGGCCCAGGACGGTCTCCTGGGCCTCGGCGGTGCCCTCGAGGCGCTCGATGATCCACTTCAGCACCCGGGTGTTCTCGGAGAACCCGGGCCAGGCGATCTTGCCGTCCCGTCCGCGTCGGAACCAGTTCACCAGGAAGATCTTGGGGAGCTTGTCTGCCTCGGCCTCGCTGGAAACCTCGACCCAGTGCTTGAGGTAGTCCCCGGCGTCGTATCCGATGAACGGAAGCATGGCCATCGGGTCACGCCGCACGTTGCCGACTGCGCCCTCCTGCGCCGCAGTGGTCTCGGAGCTGAGGGTGGCACCGAAGAAGATGCCTTGGTTCCAGTCGCGCGCCTCGGTGACCAGGGGAACGGTGGTCTTGCGGCGTCCGCCGAAGAGGATCGCGTCGAGCTTCACGCCCTCGGGGTCGAAGTACTCGTCGGCGAGCATGTCGGTCTGGTCGATGGGCGTGCAGAACCGCGCATTGGGGTGAGCTGCCGGACGGTCCGCGTCGGGGGTCCAGTCGTTGCCCTGCCAGTCGATGAGGTGGGCGGGGGCTCTTCGGTCATCCCCTCCCACCACACGCCGCCGTCGTCGGTGAGGGCGCAGTTGGTGAAGACGGTGTTGCCCTTGGCGATGGCCCGCATGGCGTTGGCGTTGGTGTGCCAGCCGGTGCCGGGGGCGACGCCGAAGTAGCTTACTCAGGGTTGATGGCTCGGAACTCGCCGTTCTTCCCCGGTTTGATCCAAGTGATGTCGTCCCCGAGGGTTTCGGCCTTCCACCCCTCGAGGGAGGGGTCGATGAGAGCGAGGTTGGTCTTGCCGCAGGCGGAGGGGAAGGCCGCAGAGAGGTGGTAGCTCTTGCCTTGGGGCTGGTCAGCTTGAGGATGACCATGTGTTCGGCGAGCCAGCCTTCGTCCCGGGCCATGGCGGAGGCGATGCGCAGGGCGTAGCACTTCTTGCCCAGCAGGGCGTTGCCGCCGTAGCCGGACCCGTAGGACCAGATCTCACGGGTTTCGGGGAAGTGGACGATGTACTTCTCTTCGTTGCACGGCCACGGCACGTCCTCTTGGCCCTCGTCGAGGGGTGAGCCGACAGAGTGGACGGCTGGGACGAAGAACGCGTCGAGCTGCTCCATGCGGCGCAGGACGTCGGTGCCGATGCGGGCCATGATCCGCATGCTGGTGACGACGTAGCCGGAGTCGGTGATCTCGACGCCGAATTTGGGGTCCTCTGCGTCGAGGTGGCCCATGACGAAGGGGATGACGTACATGGTGCGCCCCTTCATGGCGCCTTCGAAGACGCCGCTGAGGGTTTCGCGCATCTCCTCGGGGTCCACCCAGTTGTTGGTGAACCCGGCGTCCCGCTCGTTCTCGGAGCAGATGAAGGTCCGGGATTCGACGCGTGCGACGTCGGCCGGGTCTGAGAAGGCCGCGAAGGAGTTGGGGAACTCGGGGCTGGTCAGCCGAGTGAGGGTTCCCGCGTCGACGAGCTCGTCGGTGAGGGTCTGGTATTCCTTCTCGGAGCCGTCCACCCAGTGGATGGCTGCGGGGTGGTGAGGTCAGCGATCTGCTGCACGAAGGCCAGAAGGCCTTGATGGTCTGTGGGGGCGTTCTTGGAAATATCCCTGGATGTGCTGAACCGGGCGCCGTTGCAACGGTGGTCACTGTTTTCCCTCCATTGGGTTACAGGTTGCTGTCTTCAATTGGGGTGGCTGTCTGCGCTGAGGGCTGTGCGGCGAGCGGGCCCGGCGAACCGGTGCGCGGACGTCCTTGTCCGTATTGACCCGCTGTCCGCTCAGGCTCCTGAGTGATGAACAGCTGCTCCAACTGTAACCGGCGTGTGTGACAGCCGCATGACAAGGGGCTTCAATGTGCAGGCTCACAGTCAGTGCGGGGATTTGTTGCCCGGGACCTATGGCGGTATAGTCTTAGAGGTCCACAGGGCAGTACGATGTACAGCTCAGGAACATGCGCCTATAGCTCAGCTGGATAGAGCGTCGGTCTACGGAACCGAAGGTCTGGGGTTCGAATCCCTATGGGCGCACCGAAGCGAAAAGCCTCGATCTCACCAGGGATCGGGGCTTTTCTTTCGTCTGTCGGGATGGTCTGCTGCATGGTCGCTTAGTAATGTCGCCGTGGTGGACCCGGCACCTGCGGGGTTGCAGAGCGTGCGCGGACCACCTCACCGGGTGGCGTTATGCACGCGCTCGAGTTCCTTAGTTTGAATGCCGGGGAGCTGCTCCTTGCGAGCCCGGTCGAACGCGGCCTGGTAGCTCGCTGCGGCACCGTCAAACTCGGCGACGTATGCCGCCCAGTGGGTCGCCTTCCTCAGGCTTGCCGCGAGATTCTCTGTCCCTGCGCAGAGTCCCGTCAGCAGAACACCGCTGAACGCATCGCCGCAGCCGGTCGTGTCGCGTGCCGAGACGGAAGGAGCGGCGCAAGTGACACGCTCTCCCTCTGCGGTATCCAGGATGGCACCGTGCGAGCCCCGCGTCATGACGACGGCGTCCACCCCGAGGGCCGTGGCCAGGTTCGGCTCCTCATGCCAAGCCTTGCCGAGGAGCTGCCCTGCCTCTCCCTCGTTGACCATGACGAGGTCAACGTAATCCAGGTCAGGGATGCTCCCGGAAAGAGGGGATGCATTCAGCGCTACCCGACACCCCGCTTGGCGGGCGAGCTCTGCCACCCGGTGTGCCGTCACCAGGGGATTTCCAAATTCAGCAGCACCCAGCTGTAGGCTGCGAAGCCTTCCACTGTGAAGCGGTCCACTGTGACCAGGGCGTTTGCGCCCGGATCAACGACGATGAAGTTCTCTCCGTCGCCACGGACGCAGATGTACGCAGAGCCAGTCGGTGCCGCGGGGGTTCGGACTACGCCTGCCGAATTGACCCCGTGAGCAGCGAAGAGCGTGAGCGCCTCATCGCCGCCCGAGTCCTGGCCCACGCAGCCGATCATCTCTACCTTCGCGCTTACCATGGCAGCGGCCAAGGCTTGGTTGGCGCCTTTGCCCCCAATGGTTCGGACTGAGTTTCGAGCCAGCAGTGTCTGACCTGCCGCAGGAAACTCCGCGACGCTCAGCGTCACGTCCTGATTGATGGAACCCACGACGGCGACGGTGGACGGGGCGTAGATCATGGGAGGACCCTTTCGGTGCGGCGGGCAGTGGATTCGCGAGGTCTCAGAGTGGGCTCAGGAGCCTGCACCACGCGAGGCTGGCCGCCGGGGTTGTCGAGGCAGTCGAGCAGGAGCTGTCCTGCGGTCTCCGCCATTTCAGGAAGATGCAGATCCAGGGCGGTCAGCGGGGGCTCGGATGTAGTCGCCCGAGGGCCGTCGAAATTGGTGCAGATCATGACATCGGTGGGAATCTGGAGGCCTGCCTGCCGCACCGCGTCAACGGCACCCAGCGCGAAAGCATCGATCGGAGCGTAGATGGCATCTGGCGGAGACGGCGACTGGAGGGCTTCGCGCGTTGCCCTGTAACCTCCGCTGACCCCGTCCGCAACTGGGATGTGGAGAACCTGCGTCTCCATGTGCCCCGCGTGCGGGTTCTGCTGGAGGTAGCGCTCGGCAGCGCCTGCAACCGTGTATCGCTCCACGGTCTGCAGGACGAGGACGCGTCGAGCGCCCTGCTCGAGCAGATGCTTAAGAGAAGTGTCCGCACCCCCATGGGCGCGATCCACCACCCCTCTTGCTGCGACGCCCTCCGCACGTCCGATCGTGACCAACTGGACCCCACGGTCCTCGAGCTCTCTGCAGCGCTCGTCGTTCGCCAAGGGTCAATGACGACAGCCCCATCAACATCGAGGTGCGCCAAAGCCTCGGATGGGTCTGCCACAGGGGGAAGAAGCAGTGTGGAGTACCCACGTTCGAGCAGCACTTTAGAGAGCGGGAGGGAAATCGCGAGAAGGAAGTTCAAATGCGACTCCTGCCTACCACGGCGTCAGGCAGCGCGCTCATGAGTGCCACTGACTCCGATGCCCCGCCACGCAGTCGACGGCCGCGCAGGCTTGGTCTGTAGTTCAGCTCGGTTGCAGCCTCCTTCACCCTCTTCCGGGTCGAGTCCGCCATGCGGCCCTTGCCATTGAGTGCCAGTGAGACGGTGCCTCGCGAGACTCCAGCCGCCGCAGCGACATCCGCAATAGTGGCCCGTCTTCCCGTAGCAGGCACGGTCCCTCCTTAAGTGCGTAGGTGCACAGCCACCGTAGTCTCCCGGCTTCACTTTGATGTAACACCAGGGTGGCGCGGATGAAACATTCGTTCCATACGTTGGGCGGAGCGCAGATGAAAAATCGATTTTGCAAGTGTATCGACCGAACTCTCTCCCGAGAACCGAGGTGATAAATCGATTCATCACTACGCAGCTCTCCACCCTGAAACAACCGAGGTCACTTTTGAAGGAGCACCCATGAGCGCCAACCCAGACACCTGCCTGTCACGCGACTTTGCCATACCGTCAGCGGTATCTTCGCCCATCAGCCGACGCCTGCGCCGCACGCTCGCTTAGCACCGCCTCCGTCCTGTCTCTCACCCTCTTGGCCGCCTGCGACAGCGGAAGCACGGCCGCAGGACAGGATCAGGCATCGGAAGGCGACGCGTGCGGAGAGCTCACCGACGTTGCGGTCCAGTTCGCCTGGCACCCCAACGTAGAGAACATGGCCACTATCGTCGCCGAGCAGAACGGCTACTTCGAGGACGAGTGCCTCGACGTCGAGATCCTCCCCGGCGGCCCGGAGGTCACTGCCGACGCGCAGATCGTTTCCGGCAACGCAGATATGGGCATTCTTTCTTCCGAGGCTCTGGCCAACGCCGTGGTCAACGAAGCGCCGCTGGTCGGCGTCGGAGTGGCCTACCAAAGCTCACCTTCTGCCATTGTGTCTCTGGCAGAGAGCGGAATCGAGGCGCTTACTGACCTGGAGGGGCGAACCTTCGGGGTGTCCCAGACCGACCAGCGCGTCTATGAGCCCTTCTTCGAATCTGTGGGAGTCGATTGGGATGCGATTGAGATGGTGGACACCGGTGCGGACCCGGCGGCGCTGGTCTCGGGCGAGGTGGACGCCATGAGTGCCGTGAGCGCAAACCAACCCGTTGTCCTGAGGAACCAAGGACACGAGGTCAATGAGATTCCTTTGGCCGACTATGACTACAACCGATGGTCCGGCGCGCTGGTCGTGCGTGAGGACTCGCTTGAAGATCCTGATCGCCGCGAGATCGTTATGGGCATGGCTCGTGCCGTCGAACGGGGCCTGCAAGCCGCAGCTGAGGACCCGGAGGCCGCCGGTGAGCTCGTCTTCGAGGCCTACGCTTCAGATCTCGGTCTGGAAGAGGAGACCCAGGTCGAAGGCGCCAAGGTCTGGGCCGACCTGACCACAGCTGATGAGCGGGATAGTGGGCTGCTGCTCATCGATCAGACCGGTGTGGAGTCTCAGCAGGAGTTCTTCGACAACACAGGTGTGGATGTCGACGCCAGTGAGATCTTCGACCTCGAAGCAAGCGAGGAGGCCTTCGGTGGGTGATCCGGGTGCAAGTGGTCTGAGTGCGGAGAACGTTGAAAGAACCTTCCAGTCGCGGGGCAGCTCCGTTCAGGCGCTGGACGATGTCAGCTTCACAGCAGCTCCCGGATCCTTCTCCGCGCTGATCGGCCCCTCGGGGTGCGGGAAATCGACACTTCTACGGATGTTCGCAGGGCTCGACGACCCCACCTCCGGCCGAATATCTGTGCTGGGACAGGACCCGCAGCAGGTTCAGCAGGACCACAGGATCGGGGTGGCCTTCCAGGACGCCGCCCTGCTTCCTGGCGCACAGTAGAGACAAACATCGCCCTGCCGATGCAGGTCGCAGGGCACAAGGTGGACAGGAAGGCCATCGCCGATCTCATCGCACTGACCGGGCTGAGCGGTTTCGAGAAGGCCCGGCCCTCTCAGCTTTCCGGAGGAATGCGTCAGCGAGTCGCAATTGCCAGATCCCTGGTGCTCGAACCCGATGTGCTGCTGCTGGACGAGCCTTTCGGGGCCCTCGATGACATGACTCGTCAACACATGAATATTGAGCTGCAGCGAATCTGGACGGAACGCCCCACTACTACGCTTCTGGTCACCCACAACCTCGAGGAGGCAGTCTTCCTCAGCGATCAGGTGATCGTCATGGCGGCTCGTCCCGGACGTATCGTTCGGGAGATCACCGTGGAGCTGAAGCGGCCCCGTCAGCCGGAGGTTCAGCACAGCAAGGACTTCCATCGCTACCACACAGAGCTTTCGGAGGAGCTCTTCGCGAGCAGAAGAGGGAGCACGGATCCATGAGGGCACCCTGGGCAGCGGCGACAATCAGTGTGATCGGCCTGTGGCTGGTTGTCGCGGCAGCGCTGCAGCATACGGGCTTGGTGCCTTACCCTGGCGCCTCGCTGACCAGATATTCCAGGACGTTGAGCTCCTGTGGCGGCACTCTGTTCCCACGCTGACGACTGCGTTCTGGGGTCTGCTGGTGGGCGTCGGCGTCGTCATTCCGCTGGCGGCGCTGGGTCTGATGATCCGACCAGCAGAAGCTGTGGTGCTCCGCATCGGCGTCTTCGTGAACGTTGTTCCCACAGTGGCGATCGCCCCCATACTGGTAGTCGCCCTTGACAACGAGACCGGACGCATCGTCATCACGGCCCTGCAAGTCTATTTTCCCGCACTGGTCGGCATCCTCTTCGGCCTCCGACAGGCCGACGAGCGGGCACTGGATCTTATCCGGGCCTCAGGCGGAGGCAGTTGGGCTGCACTGCGGTATGCGCGCCTGGCCGCCGCCGTGCCCAGCTTCATCTCGGCCCTGCAGATTGCTGTCCCGGCGGCGATCTTGGGAGCGCTCATCGCTGAGTTCTTCGGCGCTCACGAGGGACTCGGCTCATTGCTGGTCAACGCCCAGCAGGGCCTGCTTGTCGACCGCACCTGGGCCATCGCCGCTGTGGTCGGACTCGTGGCGGCTGCGGGATACGGGCTCGTGACCGTGGCGGCGAAACTGTTCGTTCCGTGGGCCGCCAGCGAAGCGTCTGTAGGCGTGTCAGTCGCCGGCGCGGATGCCAAGAAGCACTCCAGACTCGCCTCCGCCACGGCTTCGGCCGCGACCATCGGCATTCTGCTCGGAGGCTGGCAGTCCCTGCGCACGGTCTTCGACTTCGATCCCTTCTTCACCAAAGGGCCTATGGATGTCCTCACCTACATCACGCAGGGACACCCCATCCACGGAACCAGCGCGGGGACGTTCTGGGCGGAGTTCTCAGAAGCCCTGGGCCAGACCGCAGTCGATGCGGGAGTCGGCTTCGTGGTGGGGTCGCTCGTTGCGGTGGCAGCGGCGGTCATCCTGGATGCGTTCCCCACACTCGCCCGGGTCTTTATGCCTATGGCAGTCGTTCTGCGTTCAGTGCCGCTTGCCGCCCTGACGCCGCTGATCGTGCTGCTCTTCGGCCGAGGCATGCTTGGCGTCACGATCGTAGTGACCCTGGTGACGTTCTTCCCCACTCTGGTGACTGTCATGCAGGGCCTGCGCTCCACCCCGAAGGGGCCACCGATCTGGTGCGTGCCTCCGGTGGCACGTCCCGGCAAGCAGTCCGCTATGTACGACTCATGTATGCGGTGCCGTCAATGCTGGCCGCCGCACGTGTGGCCATTCCGGGCGCCATTGCTGGGGCAACCTTGGCCGAATGGCTCGCAACTGGCCAGGGGTTGGGCTATCTCCTCACGCTGGCCTCGACGCAGGCGGACTACTACATGCTCTGGACCGGAGGTGTCCTGCTCGCGGTGTTCGCGCTCGTGGTGCACGGCCTCTTAGGCATCACCGACCGCGCGATCACCCGCCGACTAGGCACCGAAGCCTAAGACCTTCTTCAAAGAGGAGAGTTCCCTATGACAGCTGAACATGACGGCATCGTGATGCCACGAAACATCGACACGCTGATCCAGAACGCCCACGTCGTGACATTCGACCACCATGGGACCGTGATCGCCGACGGTGCCATCGCTATTCACGAGGGACGGATCCTGGAGGTGGGGCCGACGAGCGTACTGACAGCGGCCTATGCGCCCGCCCGTCGCGTCTTCGCTGCTGGACAGGTCGCCATTCCGGGCCTGACTGATGCACACATACACACCGCGCAGACCCTCATGCGTGGGCTGCTCTCCACCCTCGGTCGCACCAGAGCGCTGCGGGTCCCCACATGGCGCGAGTACCTGGTGCCGTTTGAAGCTGCGTTGACGCCCGAGGACGTCGAACTCTCGGGGCAGCTCGCCTACACGTCTATGCTCGCCACCGGAACCACCTCGTTCTTCGAAGCGGGTGGCCCTCACCCTGAATCGATGGCGAGAGCGGCCGTGGACACCGGCATACGGGGGCCGTCTCGCTGAACACGATGGACGGCGGAGCGCGCATTCCGGAATCCATGCGGATGAGCACAGACGAAGCGCTGCAGCGCAATATCGACCTGGTCGACGCCTGGCCCCAAGACCCCACCGGTGGGAACCGCGTGACCGCATGCATGTCTCTGCGTCAGATCGTCACCTGCACACCTGAGCTCGTCACTAATATTCATCACGCCGCACAGGCGCGGGGAGTCAAAGTCCACACTCACCTCGTGGAGGGAACCTACGAAATCGACTACGCGCTGGAGAATTTTGGACGTCGGCCCGTCGAGCACCTCCTGGAGCTAGGAGTGTTCGACCATACGCTCCATGGTGCGCACTCCGTTCTGGCCAGCGTCGAAGACGTCGACCTCTACGCCCAGCACCAAGTCTCTGCCGCCCACTGCTCCAAAGGAAACTACGCCATAGGCGCCGCTCCGGCATTGAAGATGTGGCGCCGGGGCGTTCCGATCGGTCTCGGGACGGACGGTGTGGCCAGTGCCGGCACCCTCGATATGTTCCGCATTGCGATGCTGGCGCGCGTGGGCCAGCAATATATTGAGGGCACCCCTGTGCACAATCGCAACGGGGTGGGACTGGAGGAGCCTCTTCGGATGGCCGTCACCGGAGGAGCCCGCGCCATGGCCACGGACCGGTATACCGGCGTGCTGGAAGCGGACAAGCGAGCTGACGTCGTGCTGGTCGGCACTGACGGTCCGGATGCTGCCGGGTACTCTTCGGCCGAGGCGTTCCTGTTCGAATGCGCTTCGGGCCGCGACGTGAAGACGGTTCTGGTGGACGGGCAGATCGTCGTCGACGATGGGCAGGTCACCACCATGGATACGGAAGAGATCCGCGCCAAAGCGCAGGGGCGTCAGCAGGAGCTCGCCGTCGCCATCGCCTGAGCTGCAGAGACTGCGCGTGATCCGAGCCCCAACGAAGGAGATCTCCATGAACGACGACCGGCTCTACATCCTTGACTGTGACACGGGCGTCGACGACGCCATGGCCATCGGCTATCTGCTGGCCGAAGCTCCTCAGTCCTTCGTCGGCGTGACCACTGTCTTCGGCAACGTCGACGTTCCTCAGGCGACCACAAACACGCGCGCCCTGCTGGAGCTGGCCGGACGCAGCGATATCCCCGTGCACGCCGGTGCGGCCACGTCCCTGGACGGTGTGTTCCAGGGGTCCGGTCACCGGGTCCACGGGCAGAACGGTATCGGAGGAGTCGAGCCGCCGACGCCGCGGTCGTGCTCAGGGGAGGGAGAGACGGCGCCGTCATACCTCGTGAGGATGGCCAGGGAGAACCCCGGTGAACTGGTCATCATTGCGGTGGGTCCGCTGACCAATCTCGCCATCGCACTGAGTCTGGACCCAGAGATCGCTGAGCTTTTGGCAGAGATCGTCATCATGGGCGGAGCCGTAGGTCACCCCGGCAACGCCACCCCGGCTGCAGAAGCGAACATCTGGCACGATCCGGAGGCCGCAGATCGGGTGCTGCGCTCTGGAGCGCGAGTGCGGCTGGTGCCCCTGGATGCGACCATGCAGCAGCGGCTGACGGGGAGCAGCAAGAGGAACTCACTGGTGCGACCAGCCTGTTCGCGCAAGCCGTGGGCCAGGCCTCCGAGCACTACCTGGACTTCTATGCAGAGGTGTTTCCTGGACGGCAGTGTGCCCTGCACGACCCGCTGGCTGCCGCTCTTGCGTTGGAGCCGCAGCTCGTCACCGCGGAAGCAACGACCACCGTTGAAGTGCAGCTGGCGCCTGGCCCTGCGCGAGGACAGACGGTGGCAGACCTCCGGGGCTTCTACAAAGGCCCCGTGCACCGCGAGGGGCAGACCACCTCCGTCGTGCTGGAGACCCACGTCGATTTCAGCTATCGCCTTGTCCAGGCGCTCAAGTCCTTACCGTGATTCGTAGTCCGCTCTCTCAGTTGATGGTGATCTCATGACGCTCAGCGTGTATCTGGCAGGTCCGGAAGTCTTCTTACCCGACGGCGCGTCCGTGCTCGATATGAAGCGGCAGGTGCTCACCGAGCACGGCTTTGCACCCGTGCCTCCTCCCGCGGATCTCGGTCCGGCAGGAGATCTGCCGCCCCGAGCGCATGCCCTCGAGATCAGTCGGCGCAATGAGGAGCTTGTCGCCGCTGCCGATGTCTGTCTAGCGAATCTGACGCCGTTCCGCGGGGCGAGCGCCGACGTAGGAACGGTCTATGAGCTGGGCTGTGCCGCAGGTATGGGCAAGCATGTGGCGGCTTACAGCAACGACCCTCGGGTGTATAGGGAACGGGTAGTCGAGCAGGGAGAGGGAGCGGCAACCGTGAGGCGTGACGCTGGGAAGCTCTGGGACTCAAAGGGCGTGATGATCGAGGATCACGAGATGAGTGACAACCTCATGCTGGAGGGCGGGCTCGCACTGCGCGGGGTGTCATGGTCGTGGCACGGACCTGCCCCGGCGATCCTGCACGGGACCTAGTGGCCTATACCGAAGCCGTTCGTCTGCTGGCGAAGCAGCTGCTGGAGTAGGGCGATGCTCAGAAGCGGCACCCTAACTGCGCCTGGTCAGTGCCCTTCGCCCAGGTTTCCGCTGAGCCGGTCGTGGCGTGCGGCGCTCTGGCTGTCCATGCCGACGATGGTGACGTTCTTGCCCTTGGACTCGTACTTCATGCGGACCGCGTCCAGAGTGGCCACCGTGGAGGCGTCCCACACGTGGGCTCCTGACATGTCGATGACGATCTCCGTCGGGTCGCCGGTGTAGTCGAACTGGTACACCAGGTCATTCGACGAGGCGAAGAACAGCTCACCCTCCACCCGGTACACGCGCTGGTTGTCGTCGTCGCTCTTGTCCAGCCGCACCACCCGGGTGAAGTGGGCAACCCGCTGGGCGAACAGCACCATCGCCACGAGCACGCCGACACCGACGCCGTAGGCCAGGTTATGCGTCCACACCGTGACCACCACCGTCGAGGCCATCACTGTGGTCTCCGCGAGCGGCATGCGGCGCAGGGTGGTGGGGTGAATGCTGTGCCAGTCGAACGTGGCCCATGAGACGAAGATCATCACAGCGACCAGGGCGGCCATGGGGATGATGGCCACGATGTCGCCGAGGGTGACGACCAGGATCAGCAGGAACACGCTTACCAGGAACGTGGAGAGCCGGGTCCGTGCGCCGGAGGCCTTCACGTTGATCATGGTCTGGCCGATCATCGCGCAGCCTCCCATGCCCCCGAAGAAGCCGGTGATCATGTTGGAGGCGCCCTGGCCCCAGGACTCGCGGGTCTTGTTGGAGTGCGTATCGGTGACGTCGTCGACCAGCTTCGCCGTCAGCAGCGACTCGAGGATGCCGACCAGGGCCATCGTCAGCGCGAACGGGAAGATGATCTGCAGCGTCTCCATGGTGAGCGGGACGTTCGGAATGAACAGCTCCGGCAGCGAATCCGGCAGCTCGCCCTCGTCGCCCACCGTGGGCACCGCAATAGCTGCAGCCACCGTGATGATCGTCAGCACGACGATGGCGACTAGAGGCGCGGGGACCGCGGTGGTCAGCTTCGGGAGCAGGAAGATGATCAGCAGTCCGGCAATGGCCAGCACGTATACAGGCCACGGCACGTTCGTCAGGTGCGGAATCTGAGAAGTGAAGATGAGAATGGCCAGCGCGTTCACAAACCCGACCATCACCGAGCGCGGGATGAACCGCATGAGCTTGGCCACGCCGATCACCGCCAAGAGGATCTGAAGCACCCCGGCGAGGATCACCGTCGCGATGAGGTAGTCCATGCCGTATTCCCGTGCCACCGGTGCGATCACCAGAGCAATCGCTCCCGTCGCCGCCGAGATCATGGCGGGCCGCCCGCCCAGGAACGCGATGGAGACTGCCATGGTGAAGGAGGCGAAGAGGCCCACGCGAGGGTCGACGCAAGCAATGATGGAGAACGCGATAGCCTCCGGGATCAGTGCCAGAGCGACGACGAGCCCGGCAAGAACTTCGATGCGCAGGCGCTTCGGTGATTTCAGCGCCGCCCAGATCGACTGCGAGCGGTCCACCTCCGGCGCGCCGGTCACTTCCTGAGGCTCGGCGGCGGGGTCGGGCACGGGGGCAGAGGACACAGATGTCTCCTTCGGAAGTTTGGCGCTTTTGCCAGTGTCGAGTGAGGGGCCGCCGGAACTCTAAGGTCTGAGGACTGGCGTCAAGAGCCTCTCAGGGCGAACGGGGAAACCCTACCTTAACGTGAAGTTAGAGTCCCGACTCAAATGTGGGCAGAATGTACTGCATGACTCATGACGGCGCTGCCACTGATACGACGGATGCCTCTGGTGCGTCGAACGGGGTCGGGGACACCATGCACATCGGCACTGTCGCCGAAATGACAGAGCTCTCATTGCGGACACTGCGGCATTACGACGAGGTTGGCCTCGTGCGTCCCAACGGTCGGACTGCAGGAGGTTTCCGGCTCTACACCCACGATGACGTGGAGCGCATTCTGCTGATTCGCCGCATGAAGCCCCTGGGGTTCTCCTTAGAGGAGATGCGTGAGCTTCTCCACCTCATCGACGCTGAGGATGGGGGTCCACGGAGGACCAACGGCGCAGCCTCGAGGAGTTCATCGCCGACGCCCGCAGCAGACGGGACAAACTGGCGCGGACGTTGTCGATGGCTGACGAGTTCATCGAACGGCTCCAATCCGAGGCACAGAGCCGAGCCTCGTAGCTGCGGCCTACCGATCTAGGATCGGACCATGAACTCATGGTGGGACGCAGTGAGCCACGGGGCGCCTCCGGCGGGCTGGGTCAGCGCATTGTTGATGTGCTCGCGCTTACCGTGCACCAGCACATCAACCTGATGAACTCTTCGGGCATCATCGTCGCCTCCACAGATCCCGAACGGATCGGCGCTGAGCACCGGGCTGCCGTCGAAGTCCTGCGGACCGGGCGGGCTGTCACGGTAAGCCAGCCGGTGGAGGGAATCCCTGACAAGCCTGGGATCAATCTGCCGCTGACCATCGACGGCGGGCTCAGCGGCGTCATCGGCATCACCGGCGACCCGAGCGAGGTGGAGCCGGTGGCCCAGGTCGTCGTGCTCACTGTCGAACTGCTGATCGAGCAGGAGCGCGAGCACCGCAGCTCCATGGCAGCCCGCAGCCGCGCCTGGGAGATCATCGCCGCCCTGGTCTCCGACGGGCAGTCGCTCGCCAAGGCTCAGGAGCTGCTCGCCGCCGCAGAGATCGGGACGGGGCCCTGGTGCCTAGGCGTCTGGGCGTCCGCCCATCCCCGGCAGGACGGTTCCGCGCAGCCGCCCGAGAAGGCGGAGCAGCTCGTGATGGCGATCAATGACGGCACCGCACCTCGCGTCCCCGGCCCGCCCGGGCCGTCGTGGCGCGGCCTGCTGTGGGCCGTCGCGGCCCGAGGCGCGTTCGACGAGGACCTGGCGGGCAGCGACGCTCGCAGGCTGACCGTCAGCGGCATCCCGGATCTGTCGACCCTGCGATCCTGGGGACAGGACATGGCCGCCCTGGGCCGGACGGCGGGCCTGCTGCCCAAGCCTGACCAGACCGAGCATGTCCCAGCAGAGCTGGCGATCGCCGTCGCACACCTTCCTCAGACCACGAGGGGCGGTTCGCAGAAATCGGCGGACGGCTCTCCGTCCCGCACCGAGAGACAGTGCGCGCTGTGACGAGCGCCGGGTCTCTGGCCGAGGCAGGACGTCAGCTCTATATTCACCGAAATACACTGCTTCAGCGCATCGCCCGGATCCGCACCGTGACCGGCCTGGACCTCAAGCGGGCGGATGAGGCGACGCTGCTGCGCCTGGCCCTGATGGCCGCTGAGTCCGCTCCCGCATCCGTTTGACCCTGATGCACATATATAGGCGGGGTATTCGCGAGTGATTATGTTCATTCTGACGTGTCGCGAGTCACAGGTGGTCCCCTACTCTGTGATGCATGCCATCGACAATGCCGTCGTCTTCGCCGCTGCGCATCGCAGTCATCCCGGACTCCTTCAAAGGCAGCGCCACCGCCGCTGAAGCGGCTCGGGCCATGGGCGAAGGCGCGGACCGCGCCGCCGAAGCCAACGAGCGGAGCGTCGAGCTCAGCATTCTGCCCTTCGCCGACGGTGGTGAGGGCACCCTGGACGCCATCTGCAGCGCATGGGCGGTGGAGCCGCAGCAGGTCGCAACCACCGACGCCCTGGGCCGTCCCGCGCAGGCACGGTTCGCCGTCTCGGAGGTCCGCGGCAAGCTGACCGGGCTGATCGAAGCCGCCGAGGCCAACGGACTGCCCACCGTGAGCGACATGCCCCTGCAGCCCCAAGAGGCCACCAGCTATGGGGTCGGCACTGTCATCGCCGCCGCGCTCGACGCCGGATGTGAGGAGATCCTCCTGTGCATCGGCGGCTCCGCGAGCACAGACGGTGGGGCGGGCATCCTGCAGGCCCTCGGTGCGCGGCTGCTGAACACCGCTTACCAGGAGATCGGACCGGGCGGGGAGCCCTCCAAGACCTGGCGCGCATCGAGACGCAGAGCCTGCACCCGCGTGCGTCGAAGGTCCGGTGGCGCATCGCCTGCGACGTCACCAACCCGCTGCTGGGACCAGAGGGTGCTGCCGCCGTCTTCGGCCCGCAGAAGGGCGCGTCCCCGCAAGACATCGAAGCCCTTGAGGCCGCCCTCACCACATTCGCCGACATACTCGCCGCCGAGGCAGGCCACGATGTGCGGGACGAGCCTGGCATGGGGGCAGCCGGCGGGATACCAGCACCGCTCGTCAGCCTCTTCGATGCCGAGATCGTGCCCGGCGGAGAGCTCGTTGCGGAGTCCTTGGGCGCCCATCGCGTCCTCGAGGAGGCCGATCTCGTCCTCACCGGGGAAGGGCGCCTGGACTCACAGTCGCTGAACGGCAAGGTGGTGGGGACCGTGCGGCGCCTCACGCCTGAGCAGATCCCGGTGATAGCGCTCGTCGGCGCGGTGGACCTCGACTCCTCGCAGTGTGCGGCAGCAGGTCTGACCGCAGCCTTTTCCATCGCGGCCCGCCCAGAGTCGCTGGATGAGCTCTGCGCGGAAGCGACCAGCCGCATCAGCAGCACGGCCGAACAGGTCCTCAGGGTCTTCCTCAGCGCCCAGCCTACCTCACACCCACAGAAGAACACGGAACAAAGGAGTTCTGCGCCATGATCGATCTGCTCATCCTCATCGCCCTGGTGGCCGCCATCGTGCTGGTCACCGCCCGTTGGAAGGTCAGTCCGTTCCTCGCCCTGCTGGGTGCGGCCCTTCTGGGGACATTCCTGTACCGGATCCCCTGGAGGAGAGCGTCTCCACCGTCACGGAGGCCTTCGGGAGCACTCTGGGCAACATTGGTCTGGTGATCATCTTCGGCACCATGATCGGTGTGATCCTGAACGCTCCGGGGCCGCCATCGCCATGGCGGACGTGATCATCAAACTGATCGGCCAGCGGTTCCCAACCTGACGATGACGCTCATCGGCTACATCGTCTCCATTCCGGTGTTCTGCGACTCCGGCTACGTGATCCTGAACTCCCTGCGGAAGGCGATCACCGCTCGGGTAAGCATCTCCGCGCTGGCGACCTCCACCGCATTGATGACGGGCCTCTTCGCCACCCACAACCTGGTGCCGCCCACCCCGGCCCGCTGGCCGCCGCCGAAGAGCTGGGCGTCACCAGCGAGCTCGGCCTGATCATCCCGCTTGGACTGCTGGTCTCCCTGGTCGCCGCAATGGCCGCCCTGCTGTTCGCCTCACGCCTGTCCCACAAGGAGTTCGCCGCCCTGCCCGCCGAGCGCGAGGACGACATCGAGGTCCAGAACTACGACGCTCTGCGCGCCTCCTACGGCAAGCTCCCGCACCCGGCGCTCGCCTTCCTGCCCATCGGTCTGCCGCTGGTGCTCATCTGCCTGGGGTCTGTGGCGCAGCTGCCCGGAGAGCCCTTCGGCGCTTAAGCACTCTGACGGAGGCCCTGATCTTCCTCGGCACACCGGTCATCGCCCTCATTCTCGGCCTGATCGCAGCCGTCTTCCTCGTCTCAGGACGGGACCGGCTGAAGCGGTTCAACGAGGACATCACCGAGGCGATCCGGGTGGCGGCACCCATCCTGCTGATCACCGGTGCCGGTGCGGCCTTCGGTGCGGTGCTCAACGCTTCGCCGCTCACCGACTTCCTCGCGGACAACATCGCAGAACTCGGACTCGGCCTTCTGGTGCCGTTCCTCATCGCGGCGGCGCTGAAGTCCGCGCAGGGCTCCTCGACGGTCGCGATCGTCACCGGCTCCGCACTGGTCGCACCCCTGATGGGCTCGCTCGGACTGGACTCCACAGAAGGAGCAGTGCTCTCGGTCCTGGCTGTGGGCTCGGGCTCTATGATGGTCTCCCACGCCAACGACTCGTTCTTCTGGGTGGTCTCCCAGCTCAGCCGCATTCCTGTGGGCACCGCCTACAAGACGCTCACCACGGCCACGGCCATCCAGGGAATCACAGCATTCGCCACCGTCTGGCTGCTCAGCCTGGTCATGCTGTAAATGGAGTGAGATCATGTAGGGACTGACACTTCGGTTGGTCGACCCGCTCAGTGAGGAGTTTGGGATGAGTTCAGCGCTGGCGGACATGCTCGCGGACGAGGCCATTCTGCTGGACGCGTCAGCAGCTGACTGGCGGGACGCCATTCGGCAGGCCGGAGCGCTTCTGGACAGGAGCGGAGTTGCAGGGGAGGACTACACCCGCGCGATGATCGACTCCGCTGAGGAGCACGGCCCCTACATTGTTCTCACACCCGGCTTCGCCCTGGCCCACGCACGCCCTATTGAGTCCGTGCGGCGGACTGGGCTTTCTTGGGTCCGACTGTCCGAACCGGTCGAATTCGGCCACGCGGAGAACGACCCCGTGAGCCTTGTGGTGGGGCTTGCGGCCGTGGATGACTCCTCGCACACCAGCGCCATGGCGGAGCTGGCAGGCGTGCTCGCAGACGAGTCGGCGATGGCCCGGCTCCAATCGGCGCAGACGCCCGCTCAGCTGAAGGCCGTTCTCAGCGGCGACGAGGCGCCCTCCGGCGCCGCTTACGCAGCGGGGAGCCGGAGCGTGGATCAGCACCTCATCCTCACGGTGTGCGGCAACGGTCTGGGCACCTCTCTTCCTGAAGAACACTCTCGAAGGGGTGCTCTCGACGTGGGGCTGGGGCAAGCACGTCACGGTCGAAGCTACCGACACCATCTCGGCTCGGGGCCGCGCGAAGGAAGCTGCTGCCATCCTGACCTCCGGTGAGATCGCCAAGACGCTCGGGGACGTCGGAGTTCCCGTGCGCGTGATCGGAAACTTCACCAGCACCGCCGAGCTCGACGGCGCTCTGCGCGACATCTACGACGTTTAGGGAAGGCACCATGGACTGGCTGATCGTCTTCGCAGAGTTCCTCGTCAACGAGATCCTCTCCGTGCCCGCATTCCTCATCGGAATCATCGTCGCTGTCGGACTCATCGCCCTGAAACGCTCCAGCGGGCAGGTCATCGGAGGGGCGGTGAAGGCGACCCTCGGCTTCCTGCTCATCGGTGCCGGTGCGGGCCTGGTCGTCGCCTCCCTGGACCCGCTCGGGTTCATGATCCAGGGAGCCACCGGCGCCCAAGGTGTCATCCCCACCAACGAGGCGATCGTCGGAATCGCGCAGGAGCAGTTCGGAGCACAGGTTGCCTGGCTCATGATCCTCGGGTTCGCGCTGAGCCTGGTGCTGGCCCGCTTCACCCCGCTCGGCTACGTCTTCCTCACCGGCCACCACATCCTCTTCATGGCGACCCTGCTGACCATCGTTCTCGCGACCGCCGGATACTCGGACCTTGTCACTGTGGGGGTCGGCGGCGCCCTCCTGGCGATCCTGATGGTGTCGCTGCTTAAGCATTCTCACAGCCCTGGACGCGGCGCATCACCGGGGACAACACCATCGCCATGGGGCACTTCGGCACGGCTTACTACATAGCGGCCGGTGCAGTGGGAGGGTGACCGGCGGCAGGCGCAGCCGATCCACCGAAGACCTCAAGCTTCCGGAGGGGCTGCGCTTCCTCCGCGACTCCATGGTCGCGACCGCCCTGTCGATGGTGCTGATGTACGTGATCGTCGCGCTCATCTTCTTCGCACGCGAGGGCGAGGCCGCGTACGAAGCCTTCGAAGGCGGGGCGGAGAACCCCGGCAACTTCATCATGCAGTCATTGACGCAGGGTCTGCAGTTCGGCATCGCCGTCGCAGTGATCCTCTTCGGCGTCCGAACGATCCTCGGCGAGATCGTTCCGGCCTTCCAAGGCATCGCAGCCAAAATCGTGCCCGGTGCGACGCTTACTCTGGACGCACCGATCGTCTTCCCCTACGCCCAGAACGCGGTGCTCATCGGCTTCGTCTCCAGCTTCGTCGGAGGGCTGATCGGCCTGGCTGTGCTCTCGCTGTGGCTGAACCCCGCCCTGGGCCTGGCGCTGATCCTCCCGGGCCTGGTTCCACACTTCTTCACCGGCGGCGCGGCGGGCGTCTACGGAAACGCGACGGGCGGACGCATCGGGCCCTGGTAAGCGGCTTCGTGAACGGCCTGCTGATCACCTTCCTGCCCGCGGTGCTTCTGCTGGTCTTGGGAGACTTCGGAACAGCGAACACGACGTTCGGGGACACAGACTTCGGGTGGTTCGGCATCCTGGTCGGCTACGGAGCCGGGATCGGATCCCTGGGCGGGCTCATCGTCGTCGCTGCGCTCGGTCTGCTGATCCTCGGCGCTGCCATCCTCGTGCAGGTGAAGGTGGTCAACGTGGGCTGGGACCCGTCGCCTCACCGGTCCTGGGCCGGTGGGGGCGACAGCGAGGCCCCAGCCGATGGGGTCGCGCCACTAACACGGCTGCGTCCTATTCGAAGATCACGCCGCCCAAGGGAGCTCCTGCTCCGCCTCCGCCCCCGCAGTAGCCCACCTCTCAGCTGCTGGGTGAGCTTGTCATATCCCTTCGCCACACAGCCAGTCGCCCGCTGAGCGGGGAGGAGTGGGTGTCGGCGCCCAGGTGGCGGGCGACGGCACCCGTCTCCGCGAGGACCAGGTCACCCGGTGCGGGTTCCGGGTCGAAGCCCAGAGCGATGAGTGAGTCCATCACCCGGTGCTCGCCGAGCATCCCCGGGTCGGGTGCAGCAGCATCAGCCGCGAGATCCTCGAAAAGGATGTCGCTAAGCGTCGTCATAGGCGTGGGTGGTGCTGCGCAGCTGTCCGCCCGTCTCACCGGACCGGCCCCACACCAGCGTCTCCCGGATCAGCGCCCGAGCGCCCGCAGCCATCTGCACGGAGGTGGTCCGCTGCACATCCGCGGACTCCGCGATGACGAACGGAAGGCCCTCCCACACCAGTCTGGCGTCCTCCGCCAGGCGCAGCGACACGTGCCACTCCGCCGGGGGCCGGGCTCCTGCGGGCGACGGCGCGGGTAGGCGACCATCCCGCCGATGTCCTCCAGGTGCAGCGTGCAGCCGGGGCCGACCTCCACATCCAGATGCACGCGGTCGGCATCAAGCAGGATCATCTCCGCCGCGGTGATCCCCACGTGGACCCGGTCGGGGTTCTGGAGATCAGCCGCGGCGCCAGCTTCCCGACCACCAGCTGCGCCCGCGCCCGGGACGCGTCCCGCTGGACCCGGATGCGAGTATCAGGCGTGGCTGTGGACATGCCCGCCTTCGGGATGCTCCTCATCGGCGTGGAAATGCGGTGCCATGGGGCCCGGGTCCTGGGGAATGTGCTCCCCGGCGCGGTGCGCAGCGAGCACCGTCAGCACCCAGCGGCGCAGGGCGGCCACCGAGTCCTCATCCTGCTTCGAGAGCGCGAGCACTGCGCGGCCCTCGCGAGCCTCGCCGGCGTCAGCGACCATCTGCTCCACATCCACGCCCACATAGGGAGCGAGGTCCGTCTTGTTGACCACCAGCAGGTCAGCGCGGCCGATGCCGGGACCTCCCTTGCGGGCGACGTCGCCCCCGCCTACCACATCCAGCACAAAGATCTGGGCATCCACCAGGGCAGGGGAGAAGGTGGCGGTGAGGTTGTCTCCGCCGGACTCGATGAGCACGACATCAAGCGGCGCGAAGTCCCGTTCGATGTCCTCAGCAGCCATCAGGTTCACCGTCACATCGTCGCGGATGGCGGTGTGGGGGCAGGCGCCTGTCTCGACGGGGCGGATCCGCTCCGGATCCAGGACGCCCGCTGAGCGGAGGAATCGAGCATCCTCGTCGGTGTAGATGTCATTGGTGATGACGCCCAGTCGCAGCTCCTCGCCCAGAGCGCGGCAGACGGAGGCGATCAGCGAGGACTTGCCCGTCCCCACAGGGTAGGCTGATGCCCAGCCTCAGGGCGCGGTCCTTCGGGGCGGACGGGGTGGCAGCAGTGTTCTCAGGCACGGAAGAGCCTCCTTGTGGTGCGGGCATGATTCTCGATCCAGTGTTCCATCTGGGGCGCGGACGCAGCGGGCATGTCCGCGGGGTCAGTGAGAGCAGCGATTCCAGGGACCTGCTCCTCCACGGAGGCGCAGGCGTCAAGGACCAGGCTCATGGCCTCGGCGGGATCGCCGGGGTCAAGCTTCAGCAGAGCGGCCGCAGCGGCTGCGGCGTCGTCGTAGATCACCAGACGAACCAGCTCCTCCGCCCCGATGGCGGCATGGGCTCCGATGGCGCCCATCACTGCAGGACAGGAGGGCCGCCTGCCCAGCGGCTGGAAGGTGGCGCATCGGGCCAGAGGGATGTGGCCAGACGCACCAGGCCCCGCCCCAGTTCGGCGGCGATCTGCCGCGCCGCGCCGCTGGGCGTCCGCGCAGCCCAGGCGCGATCCGTCCGCAGCAGGGCTGCGGACGGATCAGGCTGATGCGTCAGGGCGTGGCGGACCATCACGGCGCACGCAGCGTCCGTCAGGGCTGCGGTGCGCGCACGCACAAGCAGAAAGTCGCCTACCTGCGCTCGGGCCAGCCCGCCCATCAGAGCAGGCTCCAGCCCGGAGGAGGAGACATGGCCGCCGGAGGGCAGGCGTGAGTCGGCGAGAAGCAGCCCCACCGTCTGCGCGGCAGGGGATTGGGCGGCGGTGGGCATCAGAACATGCAGTAGAACTGGGCCAGCGGCAGCTTCTCCGCTTACTGCTGCTCCACCTGCTCCCCGTCGATCGAGATCTCGAAGGTGTCCGGCTTCACCTCAATGCGAGGCAGCGCATCGTTGTTCTTCATGTCCGCCTTGCCGATGTCGCGGGTGGGCTCCACCGCGCGGACCGTCCTTCGCAGTCCCAGCGACTCCTCGATGCCGTCCTCCAGAGCGGCAGGGGAGACGTAGGTGACGGAGAAGTCTCCCGCGTTCAGATCGGCGAATGCCACCGCTGCAGGATGGGCTGCGGGGTGGGGATGGAGGCGTTGGGGTCCCCGAGGGAGGCCCACGCGATCGCCCCGCCCTTGATCACACTGGAGGGTCGGATTCCGAAGAAGCGGGGTCCCACACATTCAGGTCAGCGAGCTTGCCCATCTCCACCGACCCGAGGTCGTAGGAGATGCCGTGGGCAACCGCCGGATTCACCGTGTACTTGGCCACATAGCGGCGGGCCCGCTCATTGTCGGTAAGCAGTCCGCCGTGCAGGCCTCCCAGACGGTGCTTCATGGTGTGCGCCACCTGCCACGTGCGGGTGACCACCTCACCGATGCGGCCCATCGCCTGAGCGTCGGAGGAGGTGATCGACAGGGCCCCATGTCGTGGAGGATGTCCTCGGCCGCGATGGTGGTCCCGCGGATGCGCGACTCGGCGAATGCGAGATCCTCCGGCACGTTGGGGAGAGGTGGTGGCAGACCATCAGCATGTCCAGGTGCTCCGCGACCGTGTTGGTGGTGTGCGGAAGGGTGGGGTTCGTCGAACCGGGAATGATGTGCGGCAGCGAGGCCAGCGTCAGAATATCCGGGGCGTGCCCGCCGCTTACTCCCTCGATGTGGAAGGCGTGGATGGAGCGGCCGTCGATGGCGCGGATGGTGGAGTCCACGTAGCCTACTCATTCAGCGAGTCCGAGTGCAGGGCGACCTGCAGCCCCCACTTCTCCGCGGCGGTCAGCGCGGCGTCCACGGCGGCGGGGTGGAGCCCCAGTCCTCGTGGACTTTGAATCCGGCAGCCCCGCCGAGGGCCTGCTCCGCGAGACCGGCGGTCGAGACCGTATTGCCCTTGCCGAGCAGGAGGACGTTGACGGGGATGGAGTCCAGGGCGCGGTGCATCTTCTCCAGATGCCACGGCCCGGGAGTCACCGTGGTCGCCTTCGAGCCCTCTGAGGGCCCGGTGCCGCCGCCCACCACCGTGGTGATGCCGGTGGCCAGGGCCTCGTGGAGCTGGGACTGGGAGAGCAGGTGGACGTGGGAGTCAATGGCGCGCATGGTGACGATCTTCCTCCCCGGCGATCACATCGGTGCCCGGTCCGATGATCAGGTGCGGGTCCACGCCGTCGGCGATGTCCGGGTTGCCCGCTTTGCCGATCCCCGCGATCCGCCCGTCACGGATGCCGATGTCGGCCTTCACGATTCCCCACCAGTCGAGGATGATCGCGTTGGTGATCACCGTGTCCAGGGCGCCCTCTGCCCGGGAGGCCGTTCCTTGGGCCATCGATTCGCGGATGGATTTGCCGCCGCCGAAGACGGCCTCCTCGCCGCCCACGGTGAGGTCCTTCTCCACCTCGATCCACAGGTCGGTGTCGCCGAGCCTGATCTGATCGCGCATGGTGGGCCTGAACATGACTGCGTAGGCGTTGCGGTCGATGCTGACCATCAGGATTCCTCCCCGTTCGAGGTGCTGTCGGAGTCTCGTCGGATCTGCAGGCCTGCGACGTGTCGGCGGCCTCGGAGTGCGACGCAGTCGAGCTGCCGCGATGCCCCGGGCTCGAACCTTTGGGACGCGCGCATGGGCACGTCGAGGCGGAAGCCTTCGGCGGCCTCCCGGTCGAAGTCCAGGGCCGGGTTGGCGGCCGGAAGATGCAGGTGGGAGCCGATCTGGATGGGTCGGTCGCCGGTGTTGGTGAAGACCAAAGTGATGCGCTCGTCGTCGCGCCGGTCTGCGTTGAGCTCGATCGTGCCCGGCTTCACCCGGACTGCGCCGGGTCCTGCTGAGGATGCGCCTGCCATTGTCTCTGCCTTCCTCGTCGGATCAGTCGATGGGGTGGTGGAGCGTCACGAGTTTGCGTCCGTCCGGGAACGTCGCCTCGACCTGGATGTCGGTCAGGGCCTCCGGGACACCCTCCATGACCTGATCCCGGGTGAGCACGGTGCGCCTGTCCTCCATCAGGGCGGCCACGGTGCGCCCCTCGCGGGCACCCTCGATGACCCAGGAGGAGAGCAGAGCCACGCACTCCGGGTAGTTGAGCTTCACGCCGCGGGAGAAGCGGTCCCGGGCCACCATGGCGGCAGTGGCGAGCATCAGCTTCTCCTGCTCGGCGGGGTGAAGTGCATAGGAGTCCTTCCGGTGTCGTATCGCTGTCAGGATCCTGCCACGGGAATGTTTCACGGAATTTTCCGCGTATCCCCACGTCGGGCTTTGATCCCTTTTCTGGAAAGGGAAGCAGGCTTCTCAGCAGCGATATTCGTTTACATCCAGGAAATGGCCGAGCAACGTCAGAGTAATGCCACTGACGCAGGCTGTTGCCAGCCCGCTGAAGGATTCGGCCTTCAGGGAGCTTGAGCAGCCACCACTCGCATTCTTGACGATCGGAGAGCAACATGAGGGAAAAGAGAAGTCACTCCCGCCTCAAAGCATATGCCGCGCTCGGCGCAGCGGGAACCCTGCTGCTGTCGGCCTGCGGTGCACGCGCCGGGGATGACGCAGAGAATGGTGCCGCCGCAGAGTCCTGCGTCGACACCGACGGCGACACCATCAAGATCGGCTTCATCAACTCGCTCTCCGGCACCATGGCGATCTCGGAGACCACCGTCAACGACGTGCTGCACCTGGCCGCGGACCAGATCAATGAGGACGGAGGAGTGCTCGGCTACGAGCTCGAGATCGTCGAAGAGGACGGCCAGTCCGACCCAGCCACCTTCTCGGAGCGGTCCGACGCCCTGCTGAACCAGGAGTGCGTGGCAGCGGTGTTCGGCGGCTGGACCTCTGCCTCCCGTCAGGCCATGCTTCCCGTCTTCGAGGGCAACAACGGTCTGCTGTTCTACCCCACCCAGTACGAGGGCCTCGAGGCGTCGGACAACATCTTCTACTCCGGCGCCACCACCAACCAGCAGATCATCCCCGCTCTGGAGTACCTCTTGGAGGAGGAGGAGATCGAGTCGATGTACCTGGTCGGCTCCGACTACGTCTTCCCCGCACGGCCAACATGATCATCCAGCAGTGGGCCGATGAGAACGACGTCGAGATCCTCGGCGAGGACTACACCCCGCTGGGCTCCACCGACTTCACCACCATCGCCAACCAGGTGGCCTCATCGGACGCCGACGCTGTGTTCAACACGCTCAACGGCGACTCCAACGTCGCGTTCTTCAACCAGTACAACGACCTCGGACTCTCCGCCGAGGAGATGCCCGTCATGTCAGTCTCCATCGCCGAGGAGGAGGTCGACGGCATCGGGGCCTCCAACCTCGAGGGGCAGCTCACCTCCTGGAACTACTACCAGACCCTCGACAACCCCGAGAACGAAGAGTTCGTCTCCGCGTTCCAGGACGCCTACGGCGACGACCGGGTCACCTCGGACGTGATGCAGTCCTCCTACAACAGCCTCTTCCTCTGGGCCGCGATGGCTGAGGAGGCTTACTCGTTCGACGTCGATGAGATCCGTGACGTCGCCGACGGGACCAGCTTCGACGCGCCTGAGGGCACCGTCACCATCGACGGGGAGACCCAGCACGTCACCAAGACGCCCCGCATCGGCGTCATCAACTCCGAAGGCCTGATCGACGCAGTCTGGGAGGGCGAGCTCACCGACCCGGACCCGTTCCTCGACACCTACGAGTGGGCTGACGACGAAGAGGCCGCAGAGTTCGCCGAGGAAGCTGAGGAAGACGCCGACGCCGACACCGAGGACGAGTGACGTCTTCCATGGACGCGCTGCTTCCTCAGCTCGTCGCCGGGATCAGTGTCGGGTCGATCCTGCTTCTCGCAGCGATCGGCCTGGCACTGACCTTCGGTCAGATGGGCGTCATCAACATGGCCCACGGGGAGTTCATCATGATCGGGGCCTACGTGGCCTTCGTCATGCAGGGGCTCTTCGGCGCGGGCATCAGCCTCATCGTCGCGATACCGGCGGCATTCCTCGTCGGAGGAATCTTCGGGGTGCTGCTGGAGCAGATCCTCATCCGGCACATGTACCACCGCCCTCTGGATACCCTGCTGGCCACGTTCGGCGTCGGACTGATCCTCCAGCAGCTGGCTCGGGACATCTTCGGAGCCCCGCTGTGGAGGTGGCCAACCCCGCCTGGCTCTCCGGCTCGGTGCAGATTCTGGGGACCAACGTGCCCCTGACCCGCATCTTCATCCTGGGCCTGGTCATCGTTGTGGTCGCAGGACTCTCCGCGCTGATGGCCTACACCAGCCTCGGCCGCCGCATCCGCGCCACCGTGCTCAACCGCAGCCTCGCCGAAACGTCCGGCATCTCCACGCGGCGGACCGACCGGACCACGTTCTTCATCGGCTCCGGACTCGCCGGAGTCGCCGGAGTGACCATCACCCTCATCGGCGCGACCAGCCCCACCATCGGCACCAGCTACATCGTCGACGCGTTCCTGGTGGTGGTCGCCGGAGGCATCGGCAAGATCAAGGGTGCCGTCATCGCCGCCTTCAGCCTCGGAATCCTGCAGGCGTTCATCGAATTGTCGACGACTGCGTCCATTGCGAAGTTCCTCGTGCTGATCATCGTCGTCGCCTTCCTCCAGATCAGGCCGCAGGGTCTCTTCAGCGTCCGCACAAGGAGCCTCGCATGACAGCCACCGCCGCAGCACCCAAAGCCGCCTCCACCCCCACGAAGGGAAAGCTCGCCGCCATCAGTGCGGCTTACCCAGCCCCGGGGTCCCCAGGCCGCGCACCGCCTACATCGGAATCGGCCTGATCGCCCTCGGCCTGCTCGTCCTGGCTCCCGCACTGCTGACGCCCTTCGAGCTGAGGCAGATGGGCCGCTTCGTCTGCTACGCCATGGTCGCCGTCGGCATCGGCCTCGCATGGGGCCGAGGCGGAATGCTCACCCTGGGCCAGGGCGTGTTCTTCGGGATCGGCGCCTACTGCATGGCCATGCACATGCAGCTCGAGGACGCCGCCCTGCGCGGGGAGGAGACGCCCCAGTTCATGTCCACCTTCGGCGTGGACCTGCCCTGGTTCTGGGAGCCGTTCCACTCGCCCATCCTCACCGTGCTGCTGATTCTGCTGCTGCTTACCGCCCTGGCTTTCGCCCTGGGGTTCTCGGTGTTCAAACGACGCGTCAAGGGCGCGTACTTCGCCATCCTGAACCAGGCCATGGTGTTCGCGTTCGTCACCCTCCTGGTGGGGCAGCAGGCCACGCTCAACGGCTCCAACGGGCTCTCCGGCTTCCAGTCGTTCTTCGGCTTCGCCATCAACGACCCCGCCAACCGACAGATGATCTACATGATCGCCGCCTACCTGCTGATCGTCATGCTGCTGGTGGCCTACTGGATGATGCGCAGCCGATTCGGCGAACTGCTGGTGGCCACCCGCGACGCGGAGGAGCGAGTCCGCTTCCTCGGCTACGACCCCGCCATGATCAAGACCATCACGTTTGTGGTGGCGGCGGTGATGGCGTCAGTGGCCGGAGCGATGTTCGTCCCCCTCGTCGGGATCATCTCGTAAGTAGGCATCGGAGTCGTCCCCTCCATCGCATTCGTCATCGGTGTGGCCATCGGAGGCCGGGCCACCCTCTTCGGCCCCGTGCTGGGAGCGTTCGCCGTCGCCTGGGCCGAGACCACACTGGCCGAGAACTTCCCTCCGGCTGGTCCTACTTCCAAGGCCTGCTGCTGATCCTGGTGATCGCGCTGCTCCCCGGCGGCATCGCCTCGGTGGGCCGGTACTTCCGATGGAGACGAGCAGGAAGCAACTTCCGAAAGAAGGCAGAGGCATGACAGCACCCGCCACACTCAGCGTCGAGGACCTCAACGTGACCTTCGGCGCCTTCACCGCCGTCGGCGGCGCAAGCTTCCGCGCAGACCCCGGCGAGGTCCACTTCCTCATCGGCCCCAACGGGGCTAAGCAAGACCACCTGCGTCGATGCGATCACCGGCCTGGTGCGAGGCACCGGCAGCGTGAAGCTCGGCACCGACGACGTGCTCGGCAGGCCGGTCCAGAAGATCGCCCGGCTCGGGGTCGGACGGACCTTCCAGACCGCCAGCGTCTTCGAGCAGCTGACCGTCCTGCAGAACCTCGACATCGCCGCCGGAATGCACCGGTCCGCCTGGTCGCTGCTCGGGCGGCGCCGCAGCATCGACAGCCGCATCGCAGACGCCATGGAGCAGACCCAGCTGGAGGACCTGCAGCACCAGCCCGCCGGAATCCTCTCCCACGGGCAGAAGCAGTGGCTCGAGATCGGGATGCTCCTGGTCCAGGACGCCCGCGTTCTGATGCTCGACGAGCCCGTCGCCGGCATGAGCCTGGAGGAGCGCAACGCCACCGGCGAACTGCTGCACCGGGTGAAGAAGGACCGGGCCGTCGTCGTCGTCGAGCACGACATGGAATTCATGCGCAGCTTCGCCTCCCGGGTCACCGTGCTGCACCAGGGCCAGGTCCTCTCCGCAGGCTCCGTGGAAGAGGTCCAGGCCGACCCCAAGGTCCAAGAGGTCTACCTCGGCACCGCATCCATGTCCGAGGACGACGCGGCGCAGGCCCCAGCGCTCGCCGCAGCCAATCCAGGAGGCACCCATGCTTGAGCTCAGCAGCGTCCACGCAGGCTACGAGCGCACCCAGGTGCTCAACGACGTCAGCCTCACCAGCGCCGACAACGGCATCGCAGCCGTCCTGGGACACAACGGTGCAGGCAAGACCACCCTGCTGCGCGCCGTCGTCGGCATCATCAGGCCCACCATCGGCACCATCACGTTCAACGGCGAAGACATCACCCAGGCCGCCCCGAGCAAGAGGGTCAAAATGGGTATGGCCTACGTGCCGCAGGGGCAGCAGTCGTTCGAGCAGCTCAGCACCCTGGAGAACCTCCAGGTCGTCGCCGACGGCAAGCCGCGCTCCCGGCGCCGAAAGCTCGTCGACCACGCCCGCGAGCGGTTCCCCGCCCTCAACGAGGTGATCGACAAGAAGGCAGGGCTGCTCTCCGGGGCAGCGTCAGCAGCTGGCCATCGCGCGCGCACTCATCACCGAGCCCAGCATGCTCATCCTCGACGAGCCCACCGAAGGAATCCAGCCCTCAGTGGTCACTGAGATCGAGCGGACGATCACCGGTCTCGCCGCCGAGGACGGACTCTCCGTGCTCCTAGCCGCGCAGCACGTCGGCTTCGCCCTGAACAGCGCGTCGAAGTACTTCGTCCTCGCTTCCGGGAGGATCACCAGCACCGGTGACGGAGGCAGCGCGGCCCAGGACCAGGTTCGCGACGCCATGGCCATCTGAGACGATTCAGAGCATGCCGGACGCCTCGCGGGCACGACGAGCGGCGGAGGACAGCCTCGAGGACTACGCCTTCCGCTACGTTCCGCGCACCTTCCGCCGCTGGTCAGCGCCCGCGGTCGGGGGCGCAGCCCTGGGATCGATGGCGTTCCTCGCCGACTTCTCCATGGGCGCCACCGTGGGACTGGAGCACGGCACGCTGAACGCGGTCGCCGGCATCGCCCTGGCCTCAGCCATCATCTTCACCGTCGGGCTGCCCATCGCCTACTACGCGGCGCGATTCAACCTCGACGTGGATCTGCTCACCCGCGGCTCCGGCTTCGGATACCACGGCTCCGTCATCACCACGGTCATCTTCGGCGGCTTCACCTGCATCTTCTTCGCCCTCGAGGGGGCGATCATGGCTCAGGGCTCTACGCCGGGCTGGGCGTCCCGCTGCCGCTGGGCTACCTGCTCTCCACCGTGGTGGTCATTCCGATCGTGATCTACGGCATGCGAGCCTTGGAACGGCTCCAGTTCTGGACCACACCCCTGTGGCTGGTGCTGGCACTGGTGCCGCTGGTGGGGGTGGTGCTGACTGAGCCGGAGGTCGTCGAAGCCTTCCTCACCTTCGAAGGCGCTACTCCGGAGATCTGGAGCTCGGGGCCGTCGTCGCCTCCGCGGCGGTCTGCTTCGCACTCATGCCGCAGCTGGCCGAGCAGCTGGACTACATCAGATTCATGCCGCCGCGCACGCGCGCCAACCGGAAGGTCTGGTGGGCATCGATGCTGCTGGTTAGGCCCGGGCTGGGTGATCTTCTCGGGACCAAGCAGCTCCTCGGCGTGCTGCTCGCCGTCTACGTGCTGGTGAAGATCGACCCCACGCTCGGCTCCCGGGCGGCGGAGCCGGTGGTGCAGTTCCTGGGCGTGTACGAGCAGCTCATGCCGGACTGGCTCGCCGTGATCCTGGCGCTGCTGCTCATTGTCATCGCCCAGGTGAAGATCAACGTGACCAACGGGTACTCCGGCTCCTTGGCGTGGCTCAATGCCTACACCCGGGTGACGCGGCGGTACCCCGGACGCACCGTGTTCGTGCTCTTCAACCTCTCCATTGCGCTGGGGCTGATGCTCATGGACGTCTTCGGCCTGATGGCCTGGGTGCTCAGCCTCTACGCCAATTTCGTCATGGCGTGGCTGGTGACCATCTCTGCGGACATTGCGATCAACAAGTACATGCTGAGGCTGTCCCCGATGCGGCCCGAGTTCCGACGGGGCATGCTCCACAACTGGAACCCGGTGGGCCTGGTCTCCGTGACCGCCGCCTCGGTGCTGTCGCTCGCGGCGTTCTTCGGGCTCTTCGGAGCAGTCGTTCAGCCCTTCGCTGTGCTCATCTCCATCGGCACCGCAGCACTGCTCACGCCGCTGACGGCCGCGGCCACACGAGGACGGTACTACCTGCGTCGCCGCAGTGACGGCGTGGACCTGCCCATGTACGACGAGGATGGAAACCCCTCCGCCGAACGTCTGCGCTGCCATGTGACCGGATACACTTTTGAGCGCCCAGACATGTTGGCATCAGCGGTGCGCGGACCGCTGGGAGAGACTCAGTACGTCTCCTCCTTGGCACTGACCCTCATGCTTACTCCGAACACCATGTGCTGCCCCTGAGACCCGGACGGAGAGCGATGAGCGACGCAGCTGACACCGCCGGAGCCCTCGTCGCCGCCGCGGCAGCCCAGCTCGGCCGGACAGAGTTCGACGAGATCACCTACAAGGCCCTCGGCGCCGAGGTCGGTGTCTCCGAACGCACGGTCTACCGGCACTTCCCCACACGCGCGCACCTGCTGGTCTGTGTGGCGCAGACTGTGGAATCGCGACTCTTCGCTCCTTCGGCGTTCACCACATGGGAGGGGCTCTACGGGGCCGTCGCGGCACGCTTCGACGCCTTCGACGCACATCCGGCCGAGGCATTCATCCTGGCCCGCTCCGCCTCCCTGTCCCCGGTCCACACCGCCAGCCCAGCAGGACAGTCGCACTCCTTCTTCGCGGGCGCTGTGGGGGCGCTCGTCGACGAGTCTGCTCCGGGGCTGAACCCGCGCGATCGCCGGCGCACCGCATCGGCTCTGTGCTACTTCGCCTCCGCGCAGTTCTGGGTGCGCGTACGGGTGGGCTTCGACCTGGATGCGGAGGCTGCGATGCGCCACTTTCGGGCGGCGGCCCACCAGGTCCTCCGCGCGGTGCCCGAGGGGACCTGGCCTCACCCCGCATACGACGGCGTCGTGAGCTGAGGCGCCCGTGATCGGCCAGACGCCTGAAGCGGACGAAATTGCCGAGCGGCTGGGCCTCAGCCGCACCTCCGCGGGGATCCTCGCCGCCTATGTGGAGCTGATCGAGGAGCTCGGCACCGATGATGTGTCCCTGAAGCTGATTGCCCGGCGGGCTGGCGTGGGGAGCGGACCATCTTCCGCCACTATCCGACCCGCTCGGACCTGCTCCTGGGAGCCGTGGCGTGGGCCGACCATGTGGTGTTCGCGCGGCCCAGCTTCGACTCCGTATTCGACCTTCCGCTGGCGCTGCGCCAGACGATGGCCGCCTACAGCCAGAGGCCCGAGCTTGCCTTCCTCGTTGCTGAGACGACCATGCGCGGGGCCGCTGCAGCGAATCCGGCTCCCTCCCGCGTCCACGTGGAGCAGCTTCTCGACGCGGAGATCCCTGACCTCGGCGCTGAGGAGCGCGAACGGGTTGCCGCAGCCCTGTGCCACCTGGACTCTGCTGGGGCGTGGGCCGCGCTGCGCCGCGAATTCGGCATGGCGGCCATCGACGTCGCCGATGCTGCTGCCTGGACGGCCGAAGCTGTGCTGAACCCCTGCGCTCCCGGGCGGTGAGCGGATGAGCGGGCGCGCCCACCACCGTCACCACCACGGGCAGACGGAGGAGCTCGTCGAGACCGCCCTGCAGACGCTCCGGGAGCACGGCGAGCGCGCCACCTCCGCCCGGCAGGCGGTGCTCCAGACACTGGCGACGCATCACCGGCACCTGTCCGCGGACGAGGTCGCCGAGGAGCTGAGCAGTCATAGCATCCACCGCACCACTGTCTACCGAGCGTTGGAGCGGTTCGCCGAGCTCGGGATCGTGGCTGTGCGACAGGTGGCCGGGAAGCCGCATCCTTCCACTTGGCGACCTCCACCCATGTGCACGGCCACTGCCGCAGCTGCCAGGCCGTGGTGGCGCTGCCCCGGAGAGCTTCGCCGCGGCCGCAGAGGCGCTCGAGGCGGACGCGGGGTTCCAGCTGGATCTGCACCAGTCCACCATCACGGGCCTCTGCGCGCACTGCCGCTGAGCTGGACCGCCTCTCGCTCTGTCCCGTCTCCTACCCCGTCCGGTGATCGCCCAAACGGCTGTCGCCGCGCCCTGCCGTCCGCCCCGCGCCCTGCTGTTCGCTCCACCGCTCGCGCGCGGACCCCTTCCGTTCGCTGCTGGACTTTCGCAGCGAATCGCCTGCTGAACGGCCTGGATGCTGCGGCTTTCCAGCACCGAACGGGGCCATTAAGCCGCTGAGACTCGAATCCCCGCCGCTTGAACCAGCATGTGACCTGGGCGTAATAGGTCGCCGCTAGCCTGAGGAGCAGGAGGTTCACATGCCGCTC
Organism: Nesterenkonia pannonica; assembly: GCF_019575955.1. Lineage (GTDB taxonomy): Bacteria > Actinomycetota > Actinomycetes > Actinomycetales > Micrococcaceae > Nesterenkonia > Nesterenkonia pannonica. Next base: position 2,161,495 of record NZ_CP080575.1, on the reverse strand, counting down.
TACGAATTCCAGTGCGCTTACTGCGGGTCTTCGACGCGCAGCACCCCATGGCCGAGGTGCCCAAGGAACGAGCCTGCCCCCAGTGCGCCGAACCGGCGCGTCGCATCTTCTCCGCCGCCGGTCTCACCCGCCTGAGCGACCCCGGGCCAAGGCCATCGACCACGCCCGCAGATCCGCCTCTGAGCCGGAGGTCGTGCAAGGACCCGCTGGTCGGCGTCGTGCCTCGCCCGTCACCTCTGATCCGAGGCACCTCAAGCTGCCTCGCCCCTAGTTCCCGTCCGCCGTCCGCGCAGAACTGCAGAAACGAGAGGAATGTCATGCCTGAAGTGCTCTTTCCGCTGGACTCATCCAAGCCGTTCACCGAGCAGGAGAAGCTCGGCCACAACAGGTGGCACCCCGAGGTGCCTCCGGTGGCCACCGTGAAGCCAGGCGACAGCTTCCGCGCCGAAGTGCGCGAATGGTTCGACGGGGCCATTAAGAATGATGACTCCGCGGAGGACATTCGGGACGCTCCGCTGAACAGCGTCCACTGCTTGTCCGGCCCCTTCGCCGTGGAGGGTGCGCAGCCCGGGGACCTTCTAGTGGTGGACATCCTCGACATCGGTCCGATTCCCCAGGAGGAGGGCCCGTTGGCCGGTCAGGGGTGGGGTACACCGGCGTGTTCCCCCAGAACAACGGCGGCGGCTTCCTGACCGAGCACTTCCCCGACGCGTACAAAGCCGTGTGGGACTTCTCCGGGCAGACCGCGACCTCCCGCCACATCCCCGGCGTCAGCTACACCGGCATGACCCACCCCGGACTGATGGGCACGGCGCCCTCAGCGCAGCTGCTGGCCAAGTGGAACAAGCGTGAGGGCGACCTCATCGCCACCGACCCCCAGCGCGTCCCTCCGCTGGCCCTGCCGCCGGAGCCGGACCAGGCGATCCTCGGCGGCGTGCCCGCGGAGGAGTTCGGCCGCGTCGCAGGGGGAGGCCGCGCGCACCGCGCCACCGCGTGAGAACGGCGGAAACCAGGACATCAAGAATCTGACCAAAGGCTCGCGGGTGTTCTACCCGGTATTTGTGGAGGGCGGTCACCTCTCAGTGGGCGATCTGCACTTCTCCCAGGGCGACAGGGAGATCACGTTCTGCGGTGCCATCGAGATGGGCGGCTTCATCGATCTGCACGTCGACATCATCAAGGGCGGCATGGAGACCTACGGGGTCTCGGAGAACGCGATCTTCATGCCGGGGCGCACCGACCCGCAGTACTCAGAGTGGCTCGCCTTCTCAGGCACCTCCGTGACGCTTGAGGGGAGCAGAAGTACTTGGATTCGCAGCTCGCCTACCAGCGCGCGATCCTCCACGCCATCGACTACCTGACCACCTTCGGCTACACGCGCGAGCAGGCGTACCTGCTTCTCGGAGCGGCGCCCATCGAGGGGCGGTTCTCCGGAGTGGTCGACATCCCGAACTCCTGCGCGACCGTGTACATCCCCACCGAGATCTTCGATCTGGACCTGCGGCCCTCCGCGGACGGGTAAGCCCAAGTCACGCAGGGCGTGCCGGTGCCGAGGGCGGCCAATCCCTCGCTCTGACACCGCCCTCCGTCGGTAAGCCCCGCGCTGAGCGCCGTACACTGCTTCGGCCCCACGCGTGCGCCCCTTCGGCCGCCCACGTCGTTAGGTGCTGGACTTTCGCAGCGGTTGACCGGCTGAGAGGCTCAATCGCTGCAGCTTTCCAGCACCGAACGGCGGCGGTCAGTCTTCGGGGTCCTCTGCACCAACAGGGATCACGATGGTCTCCATGGAGAAGCCCTCGTCATCGATGAGCTCCAGGTAATGCTCGCCCCCGAGTTCGCCGCCTGGGATCGACTCGACGTAGTAGCTCATGGAGTCGGGGGCCAGGGTGGGAGTGCCCTGGGTCATTTCTGATTGGCTCTGCCGTCCCGAGGGATTCCTGTAACTGCCCCAGGGCATCATCATTCCGGAACTGCCGCTGCGCAGCTCGTAGCCGATCAGGAGATGCGTACCAGCACCATTTTCGTACGCAGATATGAACGTCACTTCGCTCCCTGCGGGCCCGTCAAAGGTGCTTTCACCATCGGCCACCAGGCGCTCCTCCAGTGGGCGGTCTTCGATGTAAAGACTCTCGATCAGCCCCTCGTCACCGCTGAAGTCGGTGAACGTCAGACACTCCTCCGAAGTGGAGTAGGACTCACACAGTTCGAAGCTCTCGTCGTCGTGGTCCAGCTGGGACTGCGGTTCTGGGCCGAGTCCGGCGTCGCGCGAGGACTCGCCTAAGTGGCGCAGATAGATCAGATAACCCTCCGCGGGGCTGCCAAGTGCTGTGAGGCTCTCAGCGTCCTCAAGTTCGGAGGGTGAGTTGCTTACCACTGCTTCCATATACGCTTCGACGTCCTCGTCCGAGGGAGACCCTGTTCATGGGTCGCTTCCGGGGTCCGTGCCGCAGTGGAGGCCCCACTCATCTCATCTTCACTGCTGGCCTGGCCCTGAGGTTCGCGAGTCTCCTGGTCAGATATGGCGGTCTCCGGGTCGGAAGCACAGGCAACGAACCCGAGCGTTCCAATCAGCGTCACAGGAATAAGGGGTCGGAAATGTCTTTGCATGCGTCTTTCAAACTGTGAGTGATGTGAGCATCGCATCCCTCATGGTGGATGCTCCGAACGGCACTAGCCTATGGCTAATACACTCGGGCACATGGCATTCCGGGCAGGGGATGGGATTTTCACTGTGGTGCTGCTTCAGGCCCGGCGGAAGAGGAGCTGGGTGGTGGCGTCCTCGGCGGCGACTCGCTCGATGCTCACGTCGTAGACGGGCTCGAGGGTGGACTGGTTCAGGACGTCATCGGGGCGGCCTTCGGCGTGGACACGGCCGTTGGAGAGGAGCACCACCCTGTCGCAGTAGCGGGCGGCGAGGTTGAGGTCGTGCAGGACAACCACGGCGGTGATGCCGAGCTCTTTGACCAGGTGGAGGACCTGGTGCTGGTAGCTGATGTCGAGGTGGTTGGTGGGCTCGTCGAGCAGCAGGCACTCGGCCTGTTGAGCCAGGGCCCTGGCGATCAGCACCCGCTGCTTCTCCCCACCCGAGAGGCCGCTGAACTCCCGGTTCGCCAGGCGCCGCAGCCCGACCCGGTCCAGAGCCTCCTCAGCGACACGCTCATCCTCGAGGCCCTGGCGGCTGAACATGCCGAGGTGCGGGGTTCGGCCCAGCAGCACCATGTCAGCCACGGAGAGCATGAGCTCGCTGGGCGGCTCCTGCACTACGACGGCGACCCGCTGGGCGAGCCTCTTCGGCGGGATGCGCCTGACCTCTGCACCGTCGAACTCGACGCTGCCAGCATCGGGTCGCAGGGCTCCGTAGAGAGTGCGCAGCAGGGTGGTCTTGCCGCTGCCGTTGGGTCCGATCAGGCCCACCACCTCGCCTGGTTCGGCCCGCATGGACACGTCGTGGAGGACGGTCTTCTCCCCGTAGGAGTGGGTGATGCTGGAAATTTCCAGCATCATTCCGTCCCGCTTCCCTGGAAGCGTTCGGAGATGATCTCCAGCCCGTCGACGGAGAGGGGAGTGGCGGGTTCGGTGAAGTTGAACAGCTGGGTGTGGATCTGCTCCTCCTGCACGGCTGTCATCGTCTCCGCGCCGGGCAGCTCCACGATGGTCTCCTCGACCCCGTCGACATCACCCTGGTAGAGGAGGATGAGCACGTCAGGATCCCGGTCGACGAGCTCCTCGATCTGGACTTCGAAGACGCGTTCGTCCGTGTCGCTGAAGACGTTCTCGAACCCGGCGGCCTCCAGCTGCGGCTGGGCCATCGACCGGCTGCCGTAGGCGTAGGAGCTGCCGCCGCCCACTGTGGGGTACAGCACGGCGGCGGTCCGGTCCTCATATTCGGCGCGCTCGGCGACGTCCTCCACACGGGCGTCCAGCTCGGCGATGAGCTCATGCGGCCTCCTGCTCTGCGCCGAAGATCTCCCGTAGGTCTCGATCTCGGCATAGAGCGTCTCGTAGGAGGCGTCCACGGTCGGCTCGGGGCAGTAGAGCTCCTGGATGAGCATGCTGATCCCCGCGGGCGCGAGGCCCTCACGGCTCACGCCGTCGGGCTGGCCCAGGGCGAGGTCCGGGTCGTGTGCGACGACCTCCTCCTGGGAGATCATCAGGTGGCCGGAGGCATCCAGTTCCTCCGAAAGGGACTCGATGCTCTGGATCCGGCTGTAGAGCTCCTCGTCGTAGTACTCCTCAGGGAACGCGCCGGCGCGGGCCACCGCACGGTCCATGAGGCCGAGCCCGTCGAGGATGGTGACCGGTGCGGTCTCCAGGAGAATGATCCGTTCAGGCTCGGCGTCGAAGGTCACCGATTGGCCGCAGTTCTCGATGGTGCGCGGGTAGTCCTGGCCGGTGTCCTCGTGCGCTCCGGCTGCGTCGTCCGCGGCTGCGTCGTCCGCGCCGCCGCAGGACGTCATGGTGAGCACCGCGATCCCTGCGACGGCGAGTGCTGTGCTGGTGCGGCGCGTGCGGGATTGGGTCATGGTGGGCTCTCAGGCAAAGGGGTGGGAGGTCATGGCATGCGCGCATTCATGCGGCGGATCAGAATCAGAAGGAAGGGGCGCCCACCAGGGCGGTGATGATGCCGATGGGCAGTTCGCGCGGCTGCATGAGGACTCGGGCGCCTGCGTCGGCCCAGATCAGCAGGATGGCCCCGATCAGGGCGACGACAGGGATCAGCCGACCGTGTGCGGCTCCCACGAGGCGGCGGCCGAGATGGGGACCACCAGGCCGACGAAGCCGATGGCGTAAGCGGCGGCGACCACCGCCCCGGTGCAGAGCGAGACCACGGTCAGCAGCTGGATGCGGGTGGCCATCGGCGGCACACCGAGGGCACGTGCGGTGTCGTCGCCGATGGAGAGGGCGTCGAGGCGGCGGGCCCAGAGAACCAGGAATGCGGTGCTGGCCAGAGCGATGGCCAGCACCAGCATGAGGAAAGCATCCCAGCGTGCCAGGGCAAGTGATCCCAGCAGCCAGAACATCACCGACCGGGATCCTTCGGCGTTGTCTGAGGCGAAGATGAGGAAGCTGGTGGTCGCTGAGAGCGCGTAGCCCACAGCAATGCCTGCCAGCAGCAGCCGGATGGAGGTGACGTGCCCGTTGGCGCGGGCGAGGAAGAACACCAGCAGGGAGGCTCCCAGTGCGCCGAGGAAGGCGCTGACCGGCAGGGCGTACTGCCCCGCTCCGGCGGCGAAGCCGAAGAGGATCGATGCCGCCGCTCCGGTGGAGGCGCCCCGAGATTCCGAGAATGTAGGGGTCCGCGAGGATGTTGCGGACCATGCCCTGCAGGGCGGCACCGCATACGGCCAGGCCCGCGCCGACTGCTAGGCCCATCAGGACCCGGGGTGCGCATCTCCCAGACGATGGACTGCTCGGCATCGGTCCATGTCTGCTCGATGGGCAGGCCGATGCCGTGCCCGATGATGGCCAGCACGGTGGTGGGGGCGACGGGAACGGGCCCAATGCCGACGCAGAGAGCAATGGTCACCAGGAGCAGGAGCATCAGTCCGCCGGTCCACAGGGCGGCCCGTCGGCGCGTGCCCCGTCCGAGGCCGCCAGCTGTGGAGGCCTCCGGGCCTGAGGTGTTCGCCTTCTGCAACATCGTTGCAGCTAGCCTAGAGGGTGAGAGATGACGACGCGGCCTCGGGCTTCTTGGCGCGGATGCGGTACTGCATCTGGACGTCGTGACCGGGAGCGACGCCGTGCGCTCTGTCGGCCTCCATGACGGCGGGCAGCTCATCGACAGTGACATCGACGAACCCGGCCGCCCGGATGCGGCTGGCGAACGCGTCGATGGAATCCGCCTCAGCCAGCGGCAGGTCTTGCTCCTGGCCCCGGTAGGTCTCCCGAAAGTCGCGTGCACGTTCGCTGCTGGCTTCTCCCTGGCAGGCCAATCCTTGCGGGAACCAGAGCGAGTCCACAGCGACGAGGACGCCCCGGGCCTGAGGATGCGCAGCCATTCGGCGAGGGCCTGCTCCGGCCCGCGCAGGGTCCAGAGCACGTACCGGGCGGTGAGTGCGTCGAAGGTCTCGTCGTCGAACTCCGGCGTGGAGGCATCGCCCCGTCCGAACATCGGGTTGGAGGAGTAGCCGGAGCGTCGCCGGGCCTCAGCCAGCATGCCCTCCGCAAGGTCGATGCCCGTGACCTGATGCCCCATGCCCGCCAGAAGAAATGCGACCGCTCCCGAGCCGGTTCCGAGATCGAGGACCTGCGCAGGCGGCTGGGGCAGAGCGGCGTTCCATACGTCCTCCCAGACAGAGGTGCCTCCGTCCGTCTCACGGCGGGCGGCCTGGTGGGCTTCGTAGTCCCTCGCCCACCGCGACCAGTAGTCGTTGATGCGACGCTGCTCCGCCGTGTGCGACGCCATCTGGTGTCCCTTCTCCGCGGCTGTGAGTCTCACGTCGTGGGCGAGCTCGGATGCGTTCTTCATCGGGGTGCCCTCCTGGTCCGCACGGGTGAGGCGCTTGGGACCGTCACTCAAGGTTCTGCAACATTGTTGCAAGAAGACTAGAGATCCTGGGTTACGCCGCTGTTTCAGTGACGAAACGTTTCGTCACTCCGTTTCAGCTTATAGTTGGCCTATGTCCGCCTCCCGTCAGCCTCGCCGCGTCCGGCTGAAGGACGTAGCTGAGAAGGCGGGCGTCTCGGTGGGCACCGCCTCGGATGCCCTCTCCGGCCGCGGGAGAATCACGGGGAGACGCGGCAGAAGGTCGCCGACGTCGCAGCGGAGCTGGGCTACGTCGCCAATGCGCTCGCCTCCGGACTGCGCACGGGGCGCACGCGCACCATCGGGCTGCACCGCCAATCCCCGACGGAGCAGCTCGACAAGCCATATTTTCGGCAGTTTCTTGCCGGGGTGCTCGAAGTGGGGCAGCGTCACGACTATGATGTCTCCATACTGTCCGCCAACGCCGACATGCCCCGCAGCACTGCAGCGCGCGTGGACGGGGTCATCGTGGTGGACCCCCTCAGCGACGATCTGCGCGCCCGTGAGCTGATGCTCTCTGCTCTGCCCGTCGTTGCAGGCGAGCATCTGCCTCCAGGCCTGCCCGAGTGCGAAGTCGTCGCCGTCGACCATCGCAGGGCGCTGAGTGAGCTCTTGGCCCCCGAGGCCGCGCGCGGCGTCACGCGGCCGCTGCTGGTGGCGCCCGACGAGCATTCCGGGTGGGGCAACCTGCTCCGCGATGTCTTCGATGCCTGGGCTGCGGACCTCGGCGCTGCACCGGCTCACGGGTATGTGCGGTTCGGCGGCTGGGACGACAAAGAGGGGTTCCGGGAGGTGCTTCAGCCGATGCTGCAGGCTGATGAGGAGGCCGACTTTGTGCTGGTCTCAAGTCCCTACGGGGTGTTGGCTGGCCTGGAGTTCCTGGCGGAGCATTCGCCCACGCGAGCCGTCCGCTTCGCCAGTGCGGGACCCGACGTCGGCGGGCTGCTCGACCACGTTCCCGAGGTGGGGTTCGTGGATCTTCCTGCCCGGGCTCTGGGAGCGGCCTGCGCCGAACGGCTCATCGAACTCTTGGAGGCTGGTAGGCTCAGCCCGGGTCTCCGGCACCACGCTCATCCAAGCGCCTGTGCATCTCCCGCAGTAAACACTGCGTTAAATCCTGGCCAGGGGTTGCCCACCCCATTGACGAATCGTTTCGGCATGCGCAGTCTGGAGCCATCATCATTCGTCACGCTCCAGGAGGTGCGCTGTGGGAAAGGTCCCTGCCCATGAGGTCCAGCACACCCGGCTGAGAGACCTGTCCGCTGCCTACTGGTGGCTGTGGTTCGCCGAGCTCGTCATTTGGATAGGACGGTTCGTCGTCCCGTTCATGACGCTCTTTCTGACGCGTGATGTGGGTCTGTCCGCTTCTGCCGCCGGGCTGGTGGTGTCCGGCTATGGGCTGGGGTGGTGGTCTCTGCGATGGTGGGCGGGATTCTCGCCGATCGGCTGGGCCGCAAACGCACCCTGCTCGGCAGCCTGGTCCTCTCAGCGGCCACCGTGATGCTGATCCCCTTCGCGCAGGAAGCCCTTCTGATCTGCATCCTCCTGTTCGTCTACGGGCTGTTCAACGGGGCGGCCCAGCCGGTGATGGTGACGATGGTGGGCGACATGGTGGAGCCCAGGCACCGCCGCACCGCCTACAACTACACCTTCTGGGCGGTGAACCTCGGGTACGCCATCGGTCCGCTGATCGCAGGATTCATGGCCGACCGCACCTTCGTGCTCGTCTTCTTCGGCCAGGCGGCGCTGCTGCTGACCGCCACCGCCATTGTCGCGGCCAAGGTGCCGGAGTCGCACAGCGCGGGACGGGCGCGGCGGAGCCCCCGCCGCCGCATGCTCCAGCGGCGACCATGCGGCGTCCAACACTGCAGAATCGATTCAGTCCTCCCCGCCCGTTCCCCAGCCGGGCAGGGGAGCATCGTCAGAGTCCTCACGGATGGGGTCTTCATGACGTTCGCCTGTGTCATGCTGCTGTACTCCATCGTCTACGTGCAGTCGATGACCACTCTTCCGCTGGTGATGGCCGACCAAGGCTTTTCCCCGGTGTCCTACGGGTATCTGCTCACGCTCAACGGCCTCCTGCTCTGCCTCCTCCAGATCCCCACGGCCAAGTGGCTGAACCGGTTCAGCCGTGACGCCGTCATTGTGGTGGCAATTCTTGTCACCGGTCTGGGGTCGGCTCTCAGGCAGCGGCTGCCACATTCCTCTACTACTGTGCGGCGGTGGCGGTATGGACCCTGGGAGAGATGGGATCCCACCCCCAGGCCCAGTCGGTTGCGGCCGACCTCGCGGACCACACGCAGCACGGCAGGTATCAGGGCGTGTACTCGCTGAATCATTCGATAGCGATGGTCGTCGGCCCCATTCTCGGCAGGGCGGTGCTGGATGGGTTTGGGCACGAGGCCCTCTGGCTCGGCAGCAAGCGGGTCTGCGTGCTTGCAGCGGTCCTGCTGGCGGTGACAGGACCGGCGAGACGACGCCGTCTGGGCCAACGCTATGAAGAGGACAGGTTACGAAGATATGACGCTGAAGCTGCCCTGTAAAAGACGTGTAAACATCCTGTGAAAGCCATTGACGAAACGTTTCGCCAACCACAGTCTTAATGTCCAACAGCACTCCGGCGCCTGTCCGGAGCACCGCAGATATGGAGGCCCCGCCCGTGGGACACGATCACAGCCACGACCACAACCATGATGTTTGGCCTGAAGGGTTCTGGGAGCAGCCCCGTCGGCTGGGAGGGACTCGAAGGACATGGCGCGGTGGACAGCTACAACGTGGACCGCAAGCCCGGCCTTCTCCACGTCAACCGTCAGCGCGAGGAGGCTTCGCCGGCATCCAGACCTTCGCCAAGCTGCCCGTGGCACTCACCCCCGAGGACCTGAAGGCCGCGGAGATCGACGTCGCGGTCTGCGGTGTGCCCTGGGACTCCACTGCAGGCGGTCGCAGCGGCACGAACCACGGCCCGATGGTTATCCGCTCCTGCGACTACAAGGGCGGCTACGGGCCGCGCCCGCACTTCTCCCTGGACACCCATGTGGATGCCTTCGCTGAGCTGAACATGTGCGACTACGGGGATTCGCCGATCATGCTGGGCAACACCCCGGGCACGTTCGAGGAGATCAGAAAGTTCGTCGGCACCATCGTCGACTCCGGTGCGATCCCCATCATCATGGGCGGCGACCACGCCATCACCTGGCCTGCCGCCACAGCGGTGGCGGACCACTACGGGTACGGCAAGGTCGGCATCGTCCATTTCGACGCCCATGCAGACACCGGCACGGACATGCCGGGCTCACTGGCCTCCCACGGCACCCCGATGCGCAAGCTCATCGAGTCGGGCGCGGTCCCCGGCAAGAACTTCGTGCAGGTGGGGCTGCGCGGCTACTGGCCGGACCAGGAGACGCTCGACTGGATGGACGAGCAGGAGATGCGGACGCACTTCATGGCGGAGATCAACCATCGCGGCTTCTACGAGGTGCTCGAGCGGGCCGTGGACGAAGCTCTCGACCAGGCGGACTACCTGTACCTGTCCCTGGACATCGACGTCGCTGACCCGGCCTTCGCCCCGGGCACCGGGACCCCAGAGCCCGGGGCTGACCAGCGTCGATGTGCTCACCGCAGTGCGGCGCCTCTGCGCGGAGGTCGGCGTGGTCGGCGTGGACGTGGTGGAGGTCTCCCCGCCCTATGACGACAAGGGTGAGATCACCGCGCTGCTGGCCAACCGGGCCATCCGTGAGGCGATGACCGGCATCGCGATGCGCCGACAGGGACTCACGGAGCCCAACTTCGTGCACCCGTATGCGCTCGGAGAAGGACTGGACAGCCAGGGAAGGAGAGGAACCGCACCTTCCGCGCCCGATGACCGCACACCGACCCCTATTCATCATTCGCATCGCACCAGTGAAGGAAGACCATGAACAACGCACGTTTCCAGCCTGAGGAAGACACACTCCTGCGACGACGATGCCTGCCCGGCACGCTGAAGGCAGCCGGTGTTCTCTCCATTGCTGCACTGACCCTCTCAGCATGCGGGAATGGGGGCGAGGCCGAAGCTGACCCGGACACCGCCGGGGGCGACACCGCCCAGGCTGCGCAGGAGCCGCCCGAGGACAGGGTGCTGAGACTGGGCGTCCTTGACGACATCGGTCAGCCGCCGGACCCGGACATCTACTACTCCGGCAACGGCCTCGCGCTCACCACGAATCTCTACGAGGGCCTTGTCCGCTACGAGCCCGGCAATCACGACGAGGCCACCGTGATTCCGCTGCTGGCCGAGGAGTGGGAGATCAACGACGAGTTCACCGAATTCACCTTCCAGCTGCGTGAGGGTGACATTCCACGACGGCGCCGCGTTCAACGCGGAGGCTGTCGAAGCGTCCTTCCAGCGGCGCCTCGATGTTGATCTTAAGCCCTGCCTACATGGCTGCGGGCGTGGATGTGCAGGCTGAGGACGAGTACACGGTCACGATGGTGCTGGAGGAGCCGAACTCCGCGTTCCTCGACTACCTGGCGTCGCCGTACGGGCCGCGGATGATCAGCCCCGAGGTGATCGAGGAGCACGACGAGGACAACGCTGAGGGCTACATCGCGGAGAATTCTGCGGGCACCGGGCCATACACCTTGGCTGAGGCCTCCGTCGGCGACGGCTACACCCTGGAGGCCTTCGAGGACTACTGGGACGAGGACCTGGCTGACCCGGAGTTCCACACCATCGACCTGCCCGTCTACACCGAGATCTCGGCGATGCAGTTGGAGCTGGAGCAGGGTGATCTGCATGCCCTGCTGCAGGGAGTCCCGTCCTCGTCGCGCGGTGACTACACGGACGACGAGGCGCTGTCGGCGTTCGCTCTTCCCTCCTACCAGCTCTCCAACTTCCTGATGAACCCGAATCAGGAGATCCTCTCCGATCCGGAGGCACGCGTGGCCCTCTTCGAAGGGATCGACTGGAACCAGTACACCGAGGACATCCTCGGTGACAGTGCCGTGCCAGCAACGGGCGACTTCCGCAGGGCGCCCTCCCTGATTACGAGGACCGGGAGCTCACGCACAGCCCCGAGGCCCTGGCTGAGTGGGCCGCGGAGAACGAGGGGAGGAGATCGTCATCGGGCACAGCTCCGCCTCCACCGACTCCGAGCAGATGGCGAACCTGGTCGCCGCAGAGCTGCAGGGTATGGGCCTGAATGCCACGGTCACCTCTCACCAGTCCTCCGAGATCTTCGGGGACTTCTACGAGGACGCGACCGCGTCCCCGACGCGTTCGTCTACTCCGGCACCTGGCCCGACTCGAACAACCCTTATATGCACGGCCACGTCTTCTGGGGCGAGTCCGGCGGCCTGAACCACCTGCAGTGCTCCAATGAGGAGATCGACGAGCTGCTCGACGAGGCCCTGGTCACCGATGACGCCGAGATCTTCAACGAGGCGGGTGAGGCGGCCTACGAATACGGCTGTGCACCGACCTTCGCCTGGGTCAGCGACTTCATGGTGTTCCAGCCCTGGATCTCAGGCGTCGAAGAGGCTCACAGCATCGCGGCACCGGCGACGGTGGACTTCGCCCGACTGTCCATCGACGAGTAGTCCGGATTCCCAGTGGCCACCGCACCGAGCCTCTCGGAGGCCGCGTCGACCAGCAGTCGTCTGAGAGACCTCCCCGGTCCCTTCTGGTGGCTCTGGCTCGTCCGACTGATCATCATGGTGGGGCACTTCGTGGTCCCCTTCATGACCATCTTCCTGACGTCCGAGGTTGGGCTGACGGCGGGATCGGCGGGCCTGGTCGTCGCGGCCTTCGGGGTCGGTGTGGTGGTCTCAGGGCTGGTCGGCGGCGTCTTGGCCGACCGCATCGGCCGCAAGATCACCCTGGTCGGCAGCCAGCTGCTCTCCGTCGTCGTGCTGCTGTTCATTCCGGCGGCGGAGGGCCCTCTGCTGATCTCCGGGCTGCTGGCGCTCTACGGGCTGTTCAACGGCTGCTCCTACCCGGTGATCGCCACCATGATCGGTGACCTCGTGGAGCCCGCGCACCGACGCTTGGCCTTCAACTACAACTACTGGGCGGTGAACCTCGGCTACGCGATCGGTCCGCTGCTCGCGGGATTCATGGCAGACAGTCGCATCGAGCTCATCTTCTACGGGCAGGCGGCCATGCTGACTGCCTCAATGGCTGTGCTGGTGGCCAAAGTGCCCGACTCCAACGCTGCGGGAGCCGTGGCGGGAAAGCGCCGGCGCCGCCGCGGGCAGGAGCCGGACGCCTCGATGCGCGTAAGCATCCAGAACAGCCCGCCGGTGGAGAAGGGCGGGCTGCGCCAGGTGCTCAGGGACAGAACGTTCATCACATTCGGCCTGGTGATGCTCATCTACTCGATCGTCTACGTGCAGTCGACCACCACCCTTCCGCTGGTGATGGCCGAGCAGGGGTTCCCCTCCTCGGCCTACGGGCTGCTGCTGACCCTCAATGGGGTGCTGCTGTGCATCCTGCAGATCCCCACTGCTCGGCTCTTCGGGCGACTTCCGCGAAATGTGTGCGTGGCGCTGTTCATTCTGGTGACGGCTCTGGGGTGGGGCTCCAGGCCGCGGCGACCACCTTGGTCGTCTACTTCATAGCAGTGACGATTTGGACGCTGGGGAGATGGGCTCGCACCCGCAGGCCCAGTCCTGGCCGCAGACCTCGCAGAGCCCGCTCGACGGGGCCGCTACCAGGGATCTTCTCCATGCATAAGTCCTTGGCGATGGTGATCGGGCCCGTGCTCGGCGGATTCGTGCTCGAAACGTTCGGCGCCTCAGTGCTCTGGCTCGGAGCGGCCGGTTTCTGCGCCATCGCTGCTTAAGCCTGCTGATGCTCACGTCCCGGTCAGGCAGCAGCGAGTCGAGGAGATCGTCGCTGCGGACATCTCCCAACGAGAGGCCGCCAAGCAGCGTGCCTGGGAACACCATTCTGTCCGAACGACGAAGGAAGAGACGCGATGACAGCCTTGAAGGAGAAGTAAGCCCCGCTCCGACGCAGAGAGCCGCAGAGCCGGTCGCCAGCCTGAAGAATCTGCACATCAGCCTCGAGCGCAATGGGGTCCGCTCTGATGTGCTGAAAGGCATCGATCTGGAGATCGGCAGAGGTGAAATCGTCGGCATCGTCGGAGAATCCGGCTCCGGAAAATCCGTGATGACCATGTCGATGATGAAGCTGCTGCCGGAATCGTCCCGTCCGCACATCGACGGCGAGATACGAGCTGCTGGGCACGACATGAGCGCCATCAGCCCAAAGGCGCTGCGGGAGCTGAGACGGCACCGGATCGGCGTCGTATTCCAGGATCCTATGAGTTCACTGAACCCCACCATGCACGTGGGCAGCCAGATCACGGAGAAGTCAGGTTCGGCCGAGGAGTCCATCCGCCTGATGGAGGCGGTCGGCATCCCTGAGCCCCGCCGAAGGTACAGGTCCTATCCCCACGAGCTCTCCGGCGGACAGCGTCAGCGGGCGATGATCGCGATGGCTGTGGCAGGCGACCCGGAGCTGATCATCGCCGATGAGCCCACCACTGCGCTGGACGTCACGGTGCAGGCGCAGGTCCTTGCGCTGCTGAAGCAGACGCAGCAGCGGCTGGGGTGCAGCGTCGTCATGGTGACCCACGACCTTGGGGTCGCCGGCCAGATCGCGGACCGGATCGTGGTGATGAACGCGGGCGAGATCGTGGAGCAGGGACCCAGCCACCAGATCCTCTCGGCCCCGAAGGCCGACTATACGAAACGACTGCTCGCGGCCAGGCTCTCCCTCGACGTGCCGGGCCCGCCTCCTGCCCCGGGCGTGACCTCGAAGGGGAGCCGCTGATCGCCGCCCATGACATCGAGTGCACCTTCGCGGTCAGGGACGAGAAGGGCCGCCGCACCACCCTTCGTGCTCTGCGTGGGGTGACGCTCTACGTCCAGCCCGGCGAGTCGATCGCAGTGGTGGGGAGTCCGGCTCCGGAAAGTCCACCATTCTGCGAGCCGTGGGCGGCCTGCAGAAGAAGATCGCCTCCGGCACGATCACCGGGCCCACCAGCCCCGATGTGCAGATGGTCTTCCAGGACGCCGGATCCTCTCTGACTCCCTGGATGACGGTCAGGAGATGCTGCTCGAGCGCTTCCCCGCAGCGTGGGCGCGGACGAGAGGCGGGAGCGCATCGCTGACATGATCGGACACGTAGGTCTGCCGCTCTCCGTGCTGGACGCGAAGCCGGGGAGCTCTCAGGCGGTCAGCGGCAGCGAGTGGTTCTGGCCCGTGCCGCCATCGTCCCGCCCAAGGTGCTCCTCTGCGACGAGCCGACCTCCGCCCTGGATGTGTCGGTCGCCGCTGAGGTGCTCGAGCTGATCAATCAGCTGCGCATCGAGCTGAGCATCGCGGTCGTCTTCGTCACCCACGACCTCGCGGTCGCCCGCATGGTCAGCGACCGCATCGCTGTGGTGCACCACGGCCGTGTGGTCGAGCTCGGCCCAGCTGACAGCATCATCGATGATGCCCGGCACCCCTATACGCGCCAGCTGCTGGCCGCCGTGCCGGACCCGAGGCGCCCCAGGCGATGCGGTCGTCGCGCATCAGGGCGCCTAGCCCGCCCGAGGGCACACCTTCGACCGTCCGGCAGGATACGGAGAAGGTCCGCTTCCTGATGACCAGGAAGCTGACCTGATAGCGCTCAGCACCGCAGTGCCCCGTGCGCTCCGGCATTCCGTGGCCTGCTTCGTCCCCGAGGGAGCGGACGATGACCGCAGCGCCCCCTCTCTCCACGGCAGCGGGTGCCGCACCCGAGGGCCCGCCTCCCCGGAGCCCAGGTTCCGGATGCTGGGTCGGATGAGTCCGGTCGCGTGGTGGAGCAGCCGCGGGGCCGCAGCAGACTGGGCGTTCATCAGCCTGCTGGTGATCATGACCCTCGTGGCTGTCGCAGCTCCTTGGCTTGCACCTCACGACCCGGTCCAGCCGGTCGGCGCGCCGCGGCAGCCGTGGTTCAGCGACGGTCACCTTCTGGGAACGGACATGCTCGGCCGTGACCTCCTTTCGCGCACCCTGATGGGACTGCGCACCTCATGGCTGCTGGCGATGATCGTCACCGTCGTCGGGCTGATCATCGGAATGGTCGTCGGCCTGGTCGCCGGGATGCACGGCGGTTGGGTCGACACCGTGCTGATGCGGTTCACGGAGGTCTTCCTCGCCCTGCCGTCGATGATCGTCGCCGTAGCGGTCGCCGCGGCTCTGGGTCCCGGGCTGACCAACACGTTCATAGCCGTGACGATCGTCTGGTGGCCCTACTACGCGCGCATCATCCGCAGCGAGGTCCGCGCACTGGCTGTGCGTCCGCATGTTGAGGCCGCACGGATGGTAAGCGTCGGCTGGTTCCGCATCATGTGGCGGCATCTGCTGCCGGGCACGGTGCCTACGGCGATCGTGACCGCCAGCCTGGACATCGGAAACGTAGTGCTCGTGCTGGCCACCCTGTCCTTCCTGGGGCTGGGGCAGCCCGCTCCGGCCCCGGAGCTGGGCGCTGACACCTCGCGGGGCATGGCCGAAATCCTCAACGCCTGGTGGGTGCCGGTCATCCCGGGTGCCTGCGTGGCCCTGCTCAGCCTGATCTCCAACCTCGCGGCGACGGCGTCCGCAATCGTCTCGCGAACAGGAGCTGATCCGATGATCTCCGCACGGCTGCGCTTTCTGCTCATTCGCTTGGCCTCCTGATCGGTCTGCTCTGGGTGCTGGCCACGGTGATGTTCATTCTTCAGGAGATCTCGGGGCAGGACCCGGTGGCCGCGACCATCGGTGCGACCGCCTCCCCGGAGGCGATCGCCGCCGCCAGGGAGCGCTACGGACTCGATGACCCGCTTCTGGTCCGCTACGTCAGCTTCCTAGGAGGGCTCCTGGTGGGAGACCTGGGCATGTCCTTCCGCACCCGACGGCCGGTGATGGACGATCTGCTGGCCTACATGCCCGCGACCCTCGAACTGGTCCTCTTCGCCTTCGTGCTGGCGCTGATCCTGGGGGTGGCGTTCGCGGTCTCCTCGATGCTTCGCTGGCCCGGCGCCTCACTCTTCCGGGGCTGCTCTTCGTCGGCTCGACCATTCCCACGTTCCTGGTCGGCATCCTCAGGCTCATCATCTTCTATCGCAACCTCGGGATCCTTCCCTCGAGGGGCGAGGCCCGAGTCCGGATGGTCCCAGCGGGTTCTACACGCTGGACGCCCTGCTCACCGGCCAGCTGGAACTTCTGTCTCAGGCGCTCCACCACATGGCTATGCCTGCGGTGGCGCTGGCACTGGCCCCGGCGCTCGCCGTAGGACGGGTTCTGCGCTCCTCGCTGATGGAGACCTACGGTCAGGACTACATCCGGACCGCTGACTCCAAGGGTCTGCGCGGGACCAGTGTGCTGTTCCGTCACGTGCTGAGGAACTCCGTCAATGCGGCCCTGTCGATGGGGCTCTGCAGCTGGGATTCATGCTCGGCGGGGTTCTGGTGGTCGAGGAGGTGTTCAGCTGGGGCGGCATGGGCTCCTACCTCGGCGCAAGCCTCAACGTGGCGGACTTCCTGCGGTGGTAAGCGTCACGCTGATCCTCGGCGCAGTGTACGTGGTGGCCAACACGGCAGCGGATGTTCTTCAGTCAGTGGCCGACCCGCGCATTGCAGTCAGCTGAGCCGCGGAGCATCGGCTCGTCCGGAGGCGGCGCGGCGGCTTCCCGCCTCTCTTCGGGGCCCTCCTAACGGTGGTAGGGCGTGCAGATCGCTAGGTGAGCCGAGAGGCTGGCCGCCGCCGCGCCTGCACCCGCTGCAGCGAAGCACGGTGCCGCGTCAGGTGCACCGCACAATATATACGGCGTCCCTCCGAACGGGCTGACGACGCGGGACGATGCCGCCTTGGTCCGCTCCGGGCTCAGTCCGGCAGCGTGTGCCCGTAGCGCTCGCCGCAGAAGCTCCGCAGCCGCAGAGCCAGTTCGTGCAGTGCCTCCGCTGCGTGGTGGTCCGTGCGCCACTGGACGCTGAGTCCGACGGTGAGTAAGCTGCCCCGGTGATGCAGCCGCAGCGGGCGAAGGTCGAAGTGTGCGTCGTCCGAGACCACTGCGACGCCCCGGCCCGCAGCCGCTAGTGCCTGCGCCACCCGGCCGTGCTTGGTCTCCACGCGGCCCAACGGCGCTGTCCCCTCCAGCTGCAGGGCCGCGTCCAGCAGCTCCCGCGCCCTGAACTCGCCGGACGGGGTGATGATGACCTCCTGGGCCAGGTCCGCCGTCTCGACGGCCTCACGCTCTGCCCACCGGTGATGAGCGGGGACGTAGGCCCACACGGGCAGGCGCGCCAGATCAAGCGTCTGGGCGGGCAGCCCCGTGGGAAGCGCTGATGCGGGGCGGGCGGTGACCACCAGGTCATGCTCGGAGAGTGATCGCTCCAGGTCGGGGTCGATGCTGATCTCGCTCACATCAGGCACGGGGTCCTGCTGGCGGAAAGTGGCCACAAAGGGTGCGACGATGTCGATCAGCGTGGTCCGCGGCGCCGCCAGCGACACGCTGGAGAGCTGCCCCTGAGCCAGCACCTGCGCCAGCTGCGAGGCCTCGGCCTGCTTGGCGAGCACAGCCCGTGCGGCGCCGAGGAACTCGCGCCCCTCCGAGGTGAGAATGTTGCGCGTGCCTGCCCGTGTGAACAGCTGAAGGCCCACATCCTGCTCCAGCTTCTTCATCTGCCGCGAGAGCGAGGGCTGGCTGATCCGCAGGACCGACGCGGCCTCAGAGACGGTGCCGTGCTCAGCGACGGCGGCGAAGTAGCGGAGCAGACGGAGTTCCATGCCTGAAGCGTATACTCAAACGCCCAATCAGGCATTGGACGGCATGAACAGCTCACCCTGATCATCGGAGTATGACGTCTGCCTCCACGCCCCTGCCCCAGTCCCGCTGCCTCGTCACCGACCTCCCCGGCCCCAAGGCCGCCGAGCTCCTCAGCCGCCAGAAGGCCGCCGTGCCCGCGGGCGTCGCGTCCCTGATGCAGACCTTTGCCGTGCGCGCAGAGGGCGGCATCGTCGAGGACGTCGACGGCAACCGGCTGATCGACCTCGGCTCGGGCATCGCGGTGACGTCCGTCGGCGCCTCTGCGCCCAGGGTCGTGGTAGGCGTGCAGGAGCAGGTCGAGCAGTTCACGCACACCTGCTTCATGGTCACTCCCTACGAGGGATACGTGGCCGTCGCCGAAAAGCTCGGAGAGCTCACGCCGGTGCCGGGACCCACGCGCACAGCGCTGTTCAACTCCGGGGCGGAGGCCGTGGAGAACGCGGTGAAGGTCGCCCGCGCCTTCACCGGCAAGCAGGCAGTGGCCGCCTTCGACCACGCCTATCACGGGCGGACCACGCTCACCATGGCTCTCACCTCGAAGTCGATGCCCTACAAGCACAGCTTCGGCCCCTTCGCCTCCGAGATCTACCGCGTTTCGGGCTCCTACCCCTACCGGGACGGACTCAGCGGAGATCAGGCCGCCGATCGCGCCATAGACCAGCTCGAGAAGCAGATCGGAGCATCCAGCCTCGCCGCCGTCATCATGGAGCCCATCCAGGGAGAGGGCGGCTTCATCGTGCCCGCCCCGAGCTTCCTTCAGCGCATCACCCAGTGGTGCCGCGACAACGACGTGGTCTTCATCGCCGATGAGATCCAGACGGGCTTCGCGCGCACCGGACAGTGGTTCGCCTCCGAGCACGAGGGCATCCAGCCCGACGTCATCACCACCGCCAAAGGAATCGCCGGCGGCATGCCGCTCTCGGCCGTCACCGGGCGCGCGGACATCATGGACGCCGCGCACCCCGGCGGCCTGGGCGGCACCTACGGCGGCAATCCTGTGGCCTGCGCGGCAGCACTGGGCGCCATCGAGACCATCGAGCAGGACGACCTGCTCCAGGAGGCCTCTCGCATCGAGGCCATCGCGATGGAGCACCTGCGCGCCGCCCAGAAGCAGGACGCCCGCATCGGTGAGATCCGCGGCCGCGGCGCCATGCTCGCCTTCGAAGTGGTCGACCCCGGCACCGGAGAGCCCGACGCGGCCCTGACGTCCGCCGTCGCCGCCGCAGCGCGCAGCGCGGGCGTCATCACCCTGACCTGCGGCACCTACGGCAACGTGATTCGCCTCCTTCCGCCCCTGACCATCAGCGACGAGCTGCTCCGCGAAGGGCTCAGCGTCATCACTGACGCGCTTGCCGCACACTGAGCCGCCCGAACCGCTTCGTTCCTACGACCAGAGAGAGACCGCACATGACGACGCTCACCGTCACCAACCCCGCCACCGGGGAGACCATCAGCACCGTCGCCGACACCGCGCCCCACGAGGCCGCGGCTCAGGTGGACGCGGCTCAGGCCGCCTTCGAGCAGTGGCGGACCTCCGCACCGCGTCACCGTGCGGAGGTGCTCATGGCCGCGTTCCACGGCATGCATGCGCAGGCGGAGCGGCTTCGGGACCTGATTGTTGCGGAGAACGGAAGTCGCGGGCCGACGCGACGGCGGAGGTCACCTATGCGGCAGAGTTCTTCCGCTGGTACGCCGAAGAGGCTGTCCGGACTCCCGGCCAGTACGCCGAAGCACCCGCCGGGAGTGCGCAACGTCGTGACCCGGCATCCGGTGGGGGTGGCCGTGCTCATCACCCCGTGGAACTTCCCCGCCGCGATGGCCACGAGGAAGATCGGTCCGGCGCTGGCCGCAGGCTGCTCCGTGCTGCTCAAGCTTAGCTGCCGAAACTCCGCTGACCGCCTTCGCCATCGCTGAGATCCTCCGCGAAGCCGGGCTCCCGAAGGTCTCGTGCAGGTGGCAGCGACCTCTGATGCGGCGGGGTCGTCTCCGCGTGGCTGGCCGATGACCGGGTCCGCAAGCTCTCCTTCACGGGCTCGACCGGGGTGGGCAGCGTGCTGCTGCGCCAGTGCGCCGAGCGTGTGATCAACACGTCCATGGAGCTGGGCGGCAACGCCCCTTCATCGTCACCGCCGACGCGGACATCGACGCTGCTGTGGCTGGTGCCATGGTGGCGAAGTTCCGCAACGGCGGTCAGGCCTGCACCGCGGCGAACCGCTTCTACGTCCACGAGGATGTGGCTGAGGAGTTCAGCGCGAAGTTCGGCGAACGCATCGCAGCTCTGCGGGTCGGCGACGCGGCGCAGGGTGCGGAGATCGGGCCGGTCATCAGTGAGAAGGCGGCGGACGGCATCCGCACCCTGGTGGAGGCAGCAGCGGCAGACGGTGCCCAGGTGCGCGCTCAGGCTGAGCTGCCGCCGTCAGTAAGCCCCACCTTTGTGGCGCCCCAGCTGCTCACCGGGGTCGCCGCAGACGCAGCCATCCTGGGGAGGAGATCTTCGGTCCTGTCGCTCCTCTGGTCACGTGGCGCGACGAGGATGAGGTCATCGCTGAGGCCAACCGCGCCGCCGTCGGACTGGCGTCCTACGTCTACGCGGGCGACCTGAAGCTGGCCATGCAGATCGGCGAACGCCTCGAGGCGGGGATGGTTGGGATCAACCGCGGCATCGTCTCGGACCCGAGTGCGCCGTTCGGCGGTGTGAAGCAGTCAGGCATCGGCCGCGAGGGAGGGCAGTTCGGCATCGAGGAGTTCACCGAGCCGCAGTACCTCAGCGTCGACTGGAGCTGACTGCAAGGATGCCTCAGAAGCATATGTAGGATAGCTCGGTCGCATTAGCGCTTGCGTCCTTCGTGGCCTCAGAATCTGTGGGACGCATCACTCGCAGGGAGAGGATCACACTGATGGCTACAGAGGCCGCAGCAGAGCACCAGGGACGGGCGGATCGCCTTTTCCGGAAGACGTTGGGCAAGTACGAGCTGTTCTTCCTGGGCTTCGGCTCCATGATCGGCTTCGGGTGGATCACCCTGACCGGCGGTTGGATCCAGGACGCAGGGGTGGGCGGCGCCGTCGCCGCTTTCCTCATCGGCGGGGCGATCATGGCCCTGGTGGGGCTCGTCTACGCAGAGCTGGCAGCTGCCATGCCCTTCGCGGGCGGGGAGCACAACTACCTTCTGCGCGGCATGGGCCCCAGGCTGGCGCTGCTGGGCTCGTGGGGCATCATCGGCGGCTACGTGACCGTCTCGATGTTCCAGTCGGTGGCCGTGCCGCGTTCGGCCACCTACCTGTTCCCGATCTGGCGCAGATTCCGATGTACACGATCGCTGGCACCGAGGTGTACCTGACGTGGGCGCTGCTGGGCGCCGGGACCTCTGTGCTGCTGACGTTCCTCAACATTCAGGGCATCCGCCAGTCGAGGCCTGCTGCAGTCCTCAGCGGTCATATTCCTGCTGGTCGTCGCCGTCGTCATGCTCTTCGCGTCCTTCTTCGGCGGAGAGCCCGAGTACATCGAACCCATGTTCACCGGCGGCGGGTGGCATCATCGCGGTGCTCGTGGTGGTTCCCTTCCTGTTCGTTGGCTTCGACGTGATTCCTCAGTCCGCGGAGGAGGCGAACCTGGCACCCCGGAAGATGGGCCAGCTGATCGTCGTCTCTGTGGTGGCCGCCACCGTCTTCTACATCGTCATCGTCAGCACCACTGCGCTGGGCGCGCCCGCAGACGAGCTCGGACGCTTCGACCTCGCCACGGGCGACGCCATGGCGTACATGCTCGGACACGAATTCTGGGGCCAGCTGGTCATCGCCGGCGGGCTCGCTTACGTCATCACGTCTTGGAACGCATTCCTCGTCGGAGCTTCGCGCCTGCTGTGGGCGCTGTCCAACGGGGATGGTGCTAAGCCTGGTTCGGCCGCATGCACCCGAAGCACGGAACGCCTGTCAATGCGCTGCTCTTCCTCGGCGGGCTGACCACCATCGCCCCGTTCTTCGGCCTGGCCATGCTGGACTGGGCGGTCGACGCCACCGGACCGGCCGTCGTCATCACCTTCCTGATGGTCTCCATCACCTTCGTCATTCTGCGTCGCCGCGAGCCGAGCATGGACCGTCCCCTGAGGGTCGGCGGTCGGAAGCTGGGAATGGCCGTCGGCGTCGTCGCCGTGATCTCCACTGCAGTGATGCTGGCTCTCTACCTGCCCGGCCTTCCGGCGTTCCTGACGCTCGAGCCGTGGATCATCTTCCTGGCATGGTGGACCCTGGGCATCATTTTCGCCCTGCGGCTGCCGGGCGGCATCAAGGAGGTGCCGATGCGGAGCGCTTACTCCTGGAGGCACTGGACAAGCGTCAGGCCGAACGCGGCAGCTGATCGGCGCCGGGGCGTCTCCGGCGTCCTCAGCCAAAGCGGCCACGGCCGCGACCGCTGCCTGCAGCGCGAGCTCGAGCCCTTCGCGGGGCGCTCTGCCGTCTCCGTCACGGAGCGGATCAGTGCGTAGCCGTCGGTGCCCGGCGGGCGCCACAGAGGCAGAGGGCTCGATTCGTCCAAGGCGGAGCCCAGAACGATGGCGTCGAGCATGGCTGCCGCTGCGGGCCACCGGTCAGCCGGAACGCCTCCGTCGCGAAGAATCCCGAAGAGGTCCTCGTAGATCTGCAGGGTGGCGTCGTCGTCCACCGGCGCGCGCACAAACAGGGGAATCGAACCGGGAACCGATGCTGACGCGTCCCTGAACTCTCGTATCCACGCTGCCAGGCGCTCCTGCCAGGGGCGGGAGCGGTCGGCGAGAGATCCAGGTCGATGGCCGAATAGAGCTCCCTGCGCATCAGCGCGATGATCTCCTGGCGCCCTCCTGGGACGTGGTGGTAAAGGGATGAGGGTTCACCCCCAGAGCCTTTGCGATACCCGGAATGGTGAAGTCCTGCTCACGTTCGGTCATCGTCAGCGCCGCGCGTGCGATCTTGCGTGCGGAGAGGATGTTCTGACGGGGACGCGGCATGGTCCGATCCTTTCATGCAGGCCGGAATGCCCTGCCGCGTCCCCGGCGTCTCAGCTCATCAGTAGACGATCACGCTGCGTCCGGCGGCCCCGGCGCGCATCAGGGAGAACGCCTCATTGACGTCCTCGAGAGCGAAGCGACGCGTGATCAGCCGATCGATCGGCAGTAAGCCGCTGAGGTACAGCTGCGCCAGCAGCGGAAGTCTCGGGCCGGCACCGTGCTGCCATAGTTGGAGCCGATCAGCGTCTTTCCCTGCTCGGCCAGTGCGAGCGCATCGATCGACACCGGAGCGTCCTCAGGTGGGAGCCCGACGATCACCGCTTTTCCGCCGCGGCGAACGCAGTCAGGCATGATGCCGATGGTCTCCGGTAGGCCGATCGCTTCGAAGGCGTAGTCGACGCCGTGGCCCGTGATCTCCCGCACCGTGTCCGGCAGGTCACCATTCGACAGCACAGTGTGGGTGGCCCCGAACTCCTCCGCCAGCGCGAGGGCCTCCGGATTGATGTCGGCTGCGATGATCTTGCCCGCGCCCGCGGCGACCAGGCTCATGATGAGCGAGAGCCCCACGCCGCCCGCCCCGATCACCAGTGCTGAGCGTCCTGCCTGCACGCCCGCGTCGTTGACCACTGCGCCGAACCCTGTGACCACGGAGCAGCCGATGAGCGCGGCGACGTCGAACGGCACCTCACGGCTGATCGGGACCAGAGCGTGACGGGGACGACGGCGTACTCCGCCATGGAGCCCACGGCGAGGTAGGGAAGGCCTCTCGGTCATCCTTGCGCAGGGGGTGCTTCCGTCGGGGAGTAAGCAGCCCTCACTGGAGGCGTTGTCGCACACCCATGTGCGGCCCTCGGCGCAGGAGCTGCAGCGAAGGCACGGCTGAAACCACGTGATGATCACGTGGTCGCCCTCTTCGAGGTCGGTGACCCCCTCACCCATGCTTTCGACCGTGCCGGCCCCTCGTGCCCCAGGACGGTGGGCGAGGGCATGCTCCACTCCCCGTCCAGGACGTGCCGGTCGGAGCCGCACACCCCGGAGGCGCCCAGCCGCACCCGGACGAGGCCCGGACCCGGCTCAGCGACCTCCACGGTGTCCACGGTCAGCTCGCGGGCCGCGGGGAGGGGTGGAACGCTGCTCGTGCGCTGATCATGAGGCGCTCACTTTCGGTGCGGCCTCTTTCGAGGTTCCTCGGCCGTAGAGGACTTTGCTGAGGACGAGGTAGGAGATGGCCGCGATGAGCACGGTGGGAATGGAGGCAGTCACGTAGGAGAAGGCCGCGTTCGTCTCGAGGCTCACCGGGTCGTAGAGGAAGACGTACAGGACGGCGCCGACGGCGACGCTGGCCAGTCCGGCGATGTTGACCCCGCCCTTGTACGCGTAGAGGGTTCCCTGCTGCCCGAGGTGCAGCTCACGCAGGTTCATGCGCTGTCTGCGCAGAATGAAGTAGTCGGCCAGCGCAACGCCGCACACTGCGGTGAGGAACGCTCCGGAGTAGGTGACGAACAGCATGAACTGCTCGTACATGAACTGCGGGAAGAACGTCATGATCGCGGGGAGTATGAAGAAGAGCGCGCTGAGGCCCTTCCACGGCACCTTCGCCAGTGCCTGCCCGGATGACTGTCGGATCGCGAGAACTGTGGAGTAGACGATCGATGACATCGAGGTGATGTTCGCGAAGGCGATGAAGGCCAGGATCCCGATGCCGAGCAGGGGTCCGCCGAAGGGCACCATCCACACGGTCGGGTCGGACTCGCCCAGGGTCAGTGCCGCGGCGAGGCCGACGGTCTGGGCCAGCACGGTGGCGAGGAACAGTCCGAGGAATGAGGGCCAGAGGGCGGCTCGTCGGCTCTTGGCCATGCGGGCGAGGGAGCCCATGATGGGAACCAGGAGACCCCGACGCCGATGTTGAACTCCACGGCGATCATGAAGTTCAGCGTGTCGTCCTCGAACGGCGCGATGGGTGCAGCTGAGTTGAGCGCGTCCCATGACGTGTTCATGACGAGGAAGATCATCATGCTTAAGCGACGATGAGCGCCAGACCGGGGGCGACGATGGCGTTGAGACGCCCGATGGTGATGGGGCCGCGGGAGAGGATGAACCAGGCCAGGCCGATGGCGACCAGCGCTCCCACGGTGACGAGCGGGCCGTATTGGGAGAGCTCCGCCCCGTCACCTCCCCGGTGATCTGGCTGGCGGCACGGTAAGCCATCACGGCCAGGAGTGAGGACCAGCCCATCTCGGTGATCAGCACGATGGTGAAGACGAGGACGCCGACGCCCACGACTCCGAACGCCCCGCGCAGCATCGTGTACTGTTCCGAGCCGTAGCGCTGGGAGGCGGCGGTGGCCGCCAGGACCATGAAGGACAGGCCGATCGCGTTGCCGATGATCATGGCGAGCACGCCGTCGCGGAATCCGACCATCAGTGCGGTGGAGCCTCCGACGATGAACGCCCAGGTGGCGATGGCGAGGGAGGTGTTGACCCACGTGAAGTCGGCGAATGACCACACGCGCTCCTTCTTCAGGAGGGGAAGGTGCCGAACCTGTGCTCTTCGCTGAGGAGGCGGTCTGTCTCTGTGCTCGAAGCCTTGGCGCTCATGCGAGGACTCCCAGGGCGACGGCGCAGATTCCGGCGCAGACGAGAAGGTACACGGCGATGTCGACGGGAGTGAGCGCCCTGTGCGCTGCGTCGTCGGCTTCGTCGCTTTCGATGATCTGGATGCGACGCTCGAGCTCTTCGGCGACGACGGGCTCCATTCCCTTCTGCAGGAGCGTGTCGACGAATGGATTCGCCTGCGGGGCCGCTTCGGCACGCGGTTCGCTCATGGTGTGTTCCCCTTCGCTAGTGACAGCCCCGGAGGTGCCCGGAGCACGCATGGTCCCTGCCTCAGAAACCAAATGCGATTTGGTTAAGAGTGTCGTGTGCGTCACACATGCCTGTCAATAGCGGACTGCGCATTTAATGAACTGTTTACATTTTCGCCCGCCCGGACAGCCCCGATGCCGCTCTCAGAGCCAGCGGCGGTGCAGGTGGGCCCGACGGTCCTGCCGGTACCAGGGGCCCTCAGGGCCTGCTTCTGAGGGTGCTTAAGCACGTCAACGATCAGCAGGTCAGGCTCGGCTGCGGCGGCCGCCAGAGGATGCCCGCTGATGTCGAGCACGACGCTGCCGCCGTCGAACGTGAGCCCGTCCTCGGTGCCGCAGTGGTTCGCATACGCCAGTGCCACGCGGCTTTCGAGGGCGCGGGCGGAAGCAGGATGTCCTGCACGGTAGGCTCCTGCGCCAGCGCGGTGGGAACGAGGAGCAGGTCGGCGCTCTGCGCGGCCGCGGCTCGGACCATTTCGGGAACTCCACGTCGTAGCAGACGAGCAGACCGAGTCTGCGGCCCAGGTGCTCCACCACGGCAGGGGCTCCTCGCCTGCGACGAAGGAGGCCTTCTCCTCGGGTCCGAACAGCTGCACCTTCTGGTAGCGCGCGAGCACCGCCCCGTCGTCTGCGATCAGCAGGGCAGTGATGCCCCGCTCCTCGGGGCTCTCCCGCCCGGGCAGGCTCGCGACGATGCTGATGCTGTGCTCCCGGGCGATGCGGCGCAGGGCATCCTCCGCTGCGTGCACGGGCTCCTGGCCGAGTTCGGCACGGATACGGGCTGGTGCGTAGCCGGTGACGAACAGCTCCGGCGTCACCAGCAGCTCGGCGCCTAGCCTGCTTCGCGTCGGCTGCCGCGCGCTGCACGGCCGAGAGGTTGGCGTCGATGCTCAGGGGCTCGGCTTGGGCTTGCAGGACGGCGATGCGTGTCATTGGGGGTTCGGCTCCTTCAGCTCAGGCGGATCGGAGCCAGGTGCGACCACATGTCGCCCGGGCCCGGGTTGTCGGGATGGCTTGCGCCGCCGAGGTGGTGCACCACGCCCCACACGGCATTCAGTGCTGTGGTCACCGCCCCTTCGGCCCAGTAGGCGGTGAATGAGATGTCGTCGCTTACCAGGAACAGGCCGCGCTGGTGCTCCGGGAACCCATCCTGGACGAAGTGCCCGAACAGCAGCTCCTGGTAGCGGTAGTGGCCGGGCAGGTTGTTCTTGAACGCCCCCATGAAGTTGGGGTCGGCCTCCCACGAGACGGTGAGCGGCTCACCGATGATGTGCGCCCCGATGTCGATGGTCGGGTAGATCTTGTGCAGAGAGTGGAGCATGAGGCGCGTGCGCTCCGATGCGTCGAGCGCCAGCCACTTCAGCGCGTCGTCGTTCCACGTGTAGGAGAGCAGGATCGATGCGGGGCCCTCGTCTCCGCCCTCGTCCAGGAGGTAGGTGGCGCGGGGAGCCGGTCGGTCAGCGTCATCGACATCACCGGCTGGCCCGTCTCAGGGTCGGTGTCCCGCCAGAAGGGACGGTCCACCAGCACGAACGTCTTGGAGGAGAGCATGTAGTGGCTCTTCTCGATGGCGCGCCACATCGACGGGGTGAAGAGCGCCTCGTCGGTGTCGATCCGTGAGGACAGCAGCCATGACTGGCACGTGACCACCGCGGCCGCGAACTCTCTGGTTCTGCCCCACTTCTCGGTGATGCTGATGCCGCGGCGGAAGGTCGGCACGCTGGCCGCGGTGGATTCCTGTCACTGCGCCTCGGGGCGCGCCGCCGTGCAGGCTGGCGAGTGAGGTCCCCTTCGGCCAGTGCACGAGGTCCTCAGGCGTGTGGTGCCAGAGCTCGACGGGGAGGCGCTGTGCGCCGCCGACGATGCTGCGGTGGTTGTCGTCGGCGTCGGTGAACACCACGCGCAGGACTTCCAGAATGGAGTTGGTGAAGTCGGTGTCCCAGCCTCCGGTGCCGAATCCCACCTGCCCGAACGTTTCGAGGTGCTCGTGGCTCAGTTGCCGAAAGGCGTCGGATCCGGCCAGGAATCCGTAGAAGGACTGGTCGTCGAGTCGTTCCACCAGGTCGTTCCAGAGGCGCTTCAGCGTGTCGACGTCTCGAGCGCGGATCGCGTCCTGCACAGCATGGAGCTGAGCGTCCTGCTGCAGGGCGCTCTTCCACCCTTCGGCCATCTCGCGGTAGAACTCCGGGAGATCGTCGGCGGTTCGGGCCCAAATCGGCTCCCCTTGAGGTCGATGACCGTGGAGGGGTCGCGTCCGAGAGCGGGTTCGGGAAGGGGCGGGTCTCCAGGCCCAGCATGTCCACGTAGTGGTAGAAGGCGCGCCCGGATGTGGGGAAGCGCATGCCGCCGAGGTCCGCCGCCACCTGGGGCGGCGTCGAACCTCTCGGTCTTCAGCCGTCCGCCGATGCTGCTTAGCCTCGTAGATGACCGGCTTCAGCCCCATCCTCATCAGTTCGAAGGCGGCCACCAGTCCCGCGGCCCCGCTCCGATCACGGCCACCTCTGTGCCTCGTGCGCTCTCGGGGACGGCGCCGAGCCCGTGCGGATCCTCCAGGTAGTGGTCATAGCTGAAGGAAAGTCCGGGCTGAGCATCGTGAGCGGCTGAGTCGTCAAAGGGGCTCCTCGGGGGCGAAGCGGCGTGCGGTGCGGATGCTCATCACTCTAGCCAGCCGTGCGTGGGTCATGAGTGAAGGCGACGGCTCGGACGGGAGCGCCGTCGCCCTCATAGCGCAGCGGGAAGATGCCCACCTTCACGTACGAGGGAGGTGCTCGAGGCCGCGCAGGTTCTCCACGATGAGCCCGTCCCGTCCGAGCACCACCTCATGGACAGGGAAGGCAGACGTCGGGTCGTCCGTGGGGTCGGGACTGAGCGTGTCCACTCCGAGGACGCGCATGCCGCGGCTCCACAGCTCATCAGCAGCGCGGGGAAGCAGCCACGGATGGTTCAGGGCGCGCGGGCTGCCGAAGTTCGGCGCCCATCCGGTGTCGACCAGGACGATCGACGGCAGACGGTCAGGCACCGAGGACCCGTCGAACTCCAGGTCGTCCAGGCCGTACGGCTCTCCCTCGCCTGCATGGGGTGCCCGCAGCACGGCGGCCTCCCGAACAGCTCGTGCAGGTCCACGTCGGCCATCGTGGGGCCGCCCGCAACGGTGTGCGCTGGGGCGTCGACGTGAGTTCCGCTGTGGGAGCCGAGGGTGAGACGGGCGACCTCCACGCCGTCGGTGGGGATCCTCAGCGCGGGTGCGACGGCGACGGCGGGGTCTCCCGGGTACGTCATCATGGAGTCACGGATCGGATGGCTCAGATCATGGAGAATCTCTGTGCCTATGCTGCCGCTCCTGCTCGTCGCTCAGGCATCGTGGGCTGAGAGGTGCTCGTGAACGGCGAGCAGTCTGCCGTCCTGCAGCGCGAAGACGATGGTCTCGCGCTCACGGTAGGACTCTGGGCCCTGTGGGGTCTCGACGGCGGTGTGGACGGTGTGCGAGAAGACCGCGCCCCGGCGAAGGTCTGCACGTGACGGTCAGTCGAGGTGCAGGAGACGACGCGCCAGCCGTCCGCCCTCCAGCTGTTCCAGAGCTGCTCGTAGGCGTCGCGGCTGGGGAGCCGCTGCGGCTCAGGATGGAAGATAAACGTTGCCTCGGGTGCAAAGCCGGCGAAGTAGCGAGGCCCATCGTTGGCGGCGAAGGCATCGACGATGCGTTCCGCCGCGGCCTCGACGTCGGTGACGCTCGGCTCAGCCGGGGCGCTCATGCGTTCGGGCCTTCGGGTGAGGAGGCCGCTGCTGCGGGAGCGCTGTGTGGGCCGGTCTTCCCATGGCTGAGACGAGCTCGTAGACGACGTGCGATGCCGCCACCGCGGTCAGCTGCGCGTGGTCATAGGCGGGGAGACCTCGACGACGTCGGCGCCCACGATGTTGAGGTCCGCGAGGCCGCGGATGATCCGCAGCAGCTCGCGGCTGGTCATGCCTCCGGCTTCGGGGTCCCTGTGCCGGGGGCGTGGGCGGGGTCCAGCACGTCGATGTCGATCGAGATGTACACCGGCCTGTCCCCGAGTCGAGCCCGCAGCCGCTCCAGGGCCGCGTGGACCCCGTGCTCCTCGATGAACTCGGTGGTGGTGATCTCGAAGCCGAGCGTGGCGTCGTCCTCCAGGTCCCCTTGCCGTACAGGGGCCCGCGGATGCCCAGGTGCGCACTGGCGGTGAGGTCGATGAACCCGTCCTCACTGGCGCGGCGGAACGGGGTGCCGTGGGTGATGGGGGCGCCGAAGTAGGTGTCCCAGGTGTCCAGGTGGGCGTCCGCGTGCAGCACGGCGATGGGCCCGTGCTTCTCGTACATCGCTTTCAGCAGCGGGTAGGCGACGGTGTGGTCCCCGCCGATCATGACGAAGCGTCCCGCGCGCTGCAGCAGGTCCGCTGCGCCCTGGTAGACCTGCTGAATCGCCTCGTCGAGGTCGAAGGGTTGGCCACGATGTCGCCGGCGTCCGCGACCTGCTGCACGGCGAAGGGGAGACGTCCTGGGCTGGGTTGTAGGGGCGCAGGAGCCGGGAGGCCTCCCGCACGTGGCTGGGCCCGAACCGAGCCCCTGGACGGTAGCTCACCCCGGAGTCGAACGGGATGCCGGCGACGGCGACGTCGGCGGTGCCCACCTGGTCCAGGGAGGGCAGGAGCGCGTAGGTGGCCTGGCCTGCGTAGCGAGGCGTCGCGCTGCTGTCGCGGGGTCCTGTCGGCGTGGTGCCGGAGGGTGTCTGTGTCATCGGGTGCTGCTCTCCATCAGGGTCTGTCGGTGGGGGCGGGTGGGGGTGGTCATCGGCTGGGAGTAGTCCTCCTTATGGGTCCTGACATGCATCCAGGTCTCCATGTGGTGGACCTCGGGCAGTGAGCGCAGCTGCTCCAATCGTCCCGCGATCTCCGCGGGGTCGGAAGAGTTCAGCGTCGCAATGAGGTCGAACCGGCCGAGGGATTCGGCGGCGAACTCGACCTCCGGCATCTGCACGGCCGCGGCCACCGCGTCGTGGTCCTCTCCCGTGAGGCACAGGCCCACTCCCACCTTCACGCGGCCGCTCTGGGGCGTGTGGGGATCTGCGCGCTGATCCGCAGCAGACCCGCCTCCTGCATGCGCCGGACCCGGCTTCTGACGGAGGTGGGGAGAGGTGGACCGTCGCGGCGAGGTCGTTGAAGCTCATCCTGCCGTCGGTGCGCAGCAGCTCGATGAGCGCGGTGTCCGTCGCATCGAGTCTCCCGTCCCCGGAGGGTGGGTGCTGAAGGCGCTCTTGACCACGTGGTGGTAGAGGGTCACGGCTGCCGTGCGGACGCTGGGGTGCGATCGGACTCTGCGCAGCGCGCTGTGCAGCGCCTCCACGGTGGGCGCCCTGACTTCGAGGACGAGGTCGTGGGTGCTTGCGACCGCAGAGACCAGGGAATGTCCTCCTGGTCCATGAGGTGCCCGATCGCGTCCTCCGCGTTCGGCGCGCACCGCAGCGCGACGTGCGCCAGCACGTGGTGGCCGGTGGCGCCGTGCGCCGCGGTGGCCACGATGCGGATCTGCCCAGTCTGCAGCAGCCGTCGGACGGTGCTGGAGACAAGGTTGCGCGGGGCTCCCAGCTCTGTCGCAAGCTCGTTGTAGGTGGCCCGGCCGTTGTGCTGCAGGGCGTGGATGAGCTGTTCCGGGAGCCCTCGCGCATCGTCAGCGAGACGCTTCCAGAGATTCGCCGGTGTCGGCTCGCTTGGCACGCCTGTTCCAGGAGAGCGCGAGGTAGAGCACCGCGGAGAGGACGAAGGCGGGGATCGCGGATCCGACGGCCGGGGGCACCCAGATGTAGCCCAGGATGTAGGTGGCTGCGGCCCCGATGACCCACACGACGATGGCCGCCCAGTTGACCCCGCCGGAGAACCAGTAGGCGCCGTCGCGCGCCTTGAGGATGTCACGGCCGTAGCTGGCGCGGCGGATGATGAAGTAGTCGACGAGCATGATGGCGAACACCGGGATGAAGAACGCGCCGATCAGGGCGAGGAAGTCCGCGAACGCGTCCAGCAGCGCCATCCAGGTGGCGCCGATGATGCTGATCAGGCCCAGTCCCAGTGCGGTGGGGAGGAAGCGCAGCCGCAGGTGGCGCCCGGTGTGGGAGGTGACGGCGGAGGTGGTCATGCCGTAGACGACCATCGTGTTCGTGGCCATCACGGAGAGGAAGATGACCAGGGCCACGACGGTGCCGAAGCTGTCGACGAACGGCGTCGGGTCAAACTCTGCTGCGCCCTGGCCGCGGGCCAGGAAGTAGGAGATGCCGGTGAGGCCCATGAGCATGGCCAGAGTCGTCGAGGCGGTGTATCCGAGGCCGGCGCCGACGGCTCCTGCGCGCGGCGAGCGGGCGAATCGGTTCAGGTCTGCGGAGAGGACGGTCCACGAGATGGCCGTGTAGATGACGATGTCCAGGACCACGACCCCGTCGAGGCCGAGTGCCGGGTCCGTGGGCAGGTTCTGGAAATCTGCTGGGCTGAATGCGGAGAAGGCGGTGTAGAAGACGAAGCCCATCAGGCCCAGGATCAGCGCGGCCAGCCACGGCTCGATCTTGGCGATGCCCTGGTGGCCGAAGATGGCGAGGGCGACGACGATGGTCTGGCAGATCACTGACCAGAGGATGGGGTTCGAGGCGGCGCCCGTGTAGGTGGAGATGAGGTGGTCGACGGTGATGCTTACCAGCATGGCCTGCACCCAGGACCAGCCCATGAGGATGATGATGTTGGCCGCCACCGGAAGCATGGATCCGCGCAGTCCGAAGGGCGCACGGGTCAGGGCCATGGTGGCCAGCCCGGTGCGGGTGCCGATGGAGCCGATGGTGATGAGCACGACGGCACCCAGCAGCGTGCCGACGAGGATGCCGAGCGCAGCGGTGGAGTAGTCCACTCCCGGCACGAAGAGCGTGCCGGTGAGCATGGTGGTGACGACGAGGTTGGCGGCGAGCCAGATCATGAAGATCCGGGCCCCGCTGAGGGTGCCGGGAACGGGCTCTCCGGTCTCGGAGTGCTCGTGCAGGTGAGCGTCGAGTCGACGGTACAGGTTCATGCTCTCAGCCCTTCAGTGTGCGAGTGATATGCATGAACTTAGGGCCAGCGCTTACCAGTTCAATCCCCATCCGGCGAAGAGTGACGGATCATCTGCGCATCTGCACGGTAGATCGGCGTTCTGTGCACCGTAATGCTGTCACGATCCGCATTGACTTCGGATGTGCATCAGCCTGCGGAATTGACTTGCGAATCGAGAATACTTTTAGGTCCGCGCGAATTAGCTCTTTGAGAGAGCCTAATGTTTCGCGAATGTTTCCTGCGGGTGGGCTGCGCCCTCTATCGGCGCACCAGCGCAAGCACTTCGTCGCGGGTGCGCTCCATCGTTTCGGCCGTGCGGGCCTCTCCGTTGAAGCGCAGGTACGGCTCGGTGTTGGAGGGCCGAAGGTTGAACCACCACGTTCCGTCCTCCGCCTGGACACGCAGCCCGTCCATCCGGTCGACCAGCACGTCGCGCGTCTCGAAGGCCGCCTCGACGGTCGCCATGGCGTCCTCTTTGCTCTGGACCTTCGAGTTGATCTCGCCGGAGGCGACGTAGGGGCTGAACTCTCGGCTGAGCTCGCTCAGCGGCAGGCTCTGCTGGCCCAGCGCGGCGAGCATGTGCATCGCCGCGAGCATGCCGGTGTCTGCGTTCCAGAAGTCGCGGAAGTAGTAGTGGGCGGAGTGCTCTCCGCCGAAGACGGCTGCCTCGGATGCCATGACCGCTTTGATGAAGCTGTGGCCCACGCGCGTCTCGACGGCGCGTCCGCCCTCCGCTGCGACGAGCTCCGGCACCGCCTTGAGGTGATGAGGTTGTGCACGATGGTTTACTCCGCCTCACCCGCAGCCTTCGCGCGGGCGATCTCGCGGCGCGCCACCAGGGCGGTCACGGCGGAGGGGGAGACGGGCTGTCCCTTCTCGTCGATGAAGA
This sequence comes from Nesterenkonia pannonica, assembly GCF_019575955.1. Lineage (GTDB taxonomy): Bacteria > Actinomycetota > Actinomycetes > Actinomycetales > Micrococcaceae > Nesterenkonia > Nesterenkonia pannonica. Next base: position 2,127,338 of record NZ_CP080575.1, on the reverse strand, counting down.
AGCATCTGTCGGCGTCGCCGTCGAAGGCCAGCCTGATGTCCGCACCGTGCTCCAGCACGGCGGCTTGGAGGTCGCGCAGGTTCTCCGGCTCGAGCGGGTTCGCCGGGTGGTTGGGGAACGTGCCGTCCAGCTCGAAGTACATCGGGACGATCTCCAGCGGGAGGCTGGGGAGGCGTTCGCCGCCGAGCACGATGGGGGTGGTCAGGCCTGCCATGCCGTTGGCTGCGTCGACGACGACCTTCAGCGGGCGGATCGAGGAGAGGTCGACGAGTTCGCGCAGGTACGTCGCATAGTCGGTGAGCATGCTCTCGGCGTCCACGGCGGTGGGCTCTCCGAGTGAGGGATCTCCCTGTTGTCCAGGTAGGCCTGCGAGATCACGCGGATGTCTTCGAGGCCGGTGTCGGCGCTGATGGGCACCGCGCCTACTTTGGCCATCTTCATGCCGTTGTACCCGGCGGGGTTGTGGGAGGCGGTGAACACGACCCCGGGGCGTTGAGCTTCCCGCATGCGAAGTAGAGCATGTCGGTGGAGATCATGCCGAGCTGGGTGACGTTGGCTCCGCGAGCGGTGGCGCCTTCGGTGAAGGCCTCGATGAACTCGGCCGAGGTGGGGCGCATGTCGCCGCCTACGAGCACCTGCTCTCCTGCGAGCTGCAGGGCGTCGACGAATCCGGCGCCGACGGCGCGGACGGATTCGGCGCTGATGGTCTCACCGACGAGACCGCGGACGTCATAGGCCATGAAGGATTCGCTCAGATCGATGCTCACCCGCCCATCCTAGGCGCACCGGCGGGACGGCGAGGTGCCCGCGTAGAATGGCGCGCATGGAGCTTCTGGCGATCGCGATGGTCCTTGGCGTTCTGGTCTTCCTGGGTCTTCGTCTGCTCGCACAGCGACAGGCGCCTAAGGTGGCCGAACGGCTGCAGCAGGAGGTCACCCTCGAATGGCCCGTGAGGCGGCGCTCGCTCTGGACGACGAGCAGCACAAGGCGGTGTACCGGCACATTGCCGCGGGCAATGGGCGCCAGGCGATGGCGTCCTATAAGGAGTTTACCGGGGTGGGGCTGCGCGATTCGGTGGTCGCCATCCACGCGCTGAACCAGTATCCGCAGCCGTCGCCTTCGGAGCTTCGGCTGGATGAGGAGCTCGATGGGGGCGGCTCCTTCGATGAGGAGTACCTCGAGGACTCGATCGATGCGGTGCGTGAGGACACGGACTCCAGCCCGTTCGAGGAGGAGAGGCTTACCGATGAGGGGCCTCTGGCTGAGGCTGATCCGAACACGGGCGAGATCATCGGCCAGAACGAGCAGAATGTCCCGAACATCCCGGGCGCTGATTCGTCGCAGCGGGAGGGCGATGACGTGGATGCCAGGGCCCGCGAGCTGATGCGGGAGTCCGGATTCGACCCGGAGGCGGAGCTGACCATCCCTGACGAGTGGGCGGCGCCCGAGGCTGACGATGAGCTTAAGCAGGCTTCCACCTGGAGGTGCAGAGGGGTGAGGAGAAGATCACCCTGTCCCACGAGGATCTTGAGCCGTGGGTGCATGATCAGCTCTATGCGCTGCTGCGCGATGATCACGTGGATGAGGCGGCTTCCTGCTCGCCTCGAACTCTCCGCTGACCGAGGAGGAGGCCCACCGCTTCCTCGTGGTGTTCAAGGACCAGTCGTAGCCGAGCCGTTCTTTTCGTATGGCGGTGCGGGTGGGATTCGAACCCACGGAGCAGGGTTGCTGCTCAACGGTTTTCAAGACCGTCTCCTTCGGCCGCTCGGACACCGCACCTTGGCGTGAACGCCGACGCACCACTATACGCGACGTATAGACTCATTGCGTTATGAAGATCATCCCGCCGGGCCTCTTCGCAGGCCGCCGCCAGGCTCGCCGCAAAGAGCGCGAGCTCGGAGCCGGGCTGTGGCGCCAGGCGTACGACAGGTTCGAGCGCGGCATCGACCGCTACCACCAGATTCTGGGGGCGTGCAGGACGACGCGGTGCACAACCAGCTCGTCGTCATCGGCGACCAGCTCGCCGACCAGCTGCCCGTGGTCTATGACCTCTGCCGCCGTGCCAACGAACGGTGGCCGGGGAACTCACTCCAGATCCCCGGCGGCTCACGAGATCTCCACGCAGCCCTCTCGCGGGCGGCCAACCACGTGGCAACCACGGCGGAGGCGGAGGCGATGGTGAGGCTGCAGCACTCCGAAGTGGCCTCTGTGCAGCGCCGGGCGGATCAGGTGCTGGACTGTCTCAAAGAGGCCGAAGGCGCCATCGACTGACCGGCATGCTCGAGGCGTCGCCCTAGCCTTGGCGTGCACTGACGGTGCGGTCCCGGAACCAGACCCTGGGGACGAACCACACGTAGAAGATCATCCCCAGCAGCTCCACCAGCGACTGGATGACGATCACCATGGGCACGATCTCCCACCCTTCGGGCAGCGAGAGCGCAAACGGCAGGACGATGAACGAGTTGCGGGTGCCGAGTGAGAAGGCCAGCGTTCGTCCCTGCTGGGCTTAAGCAGCCGGAGAACCGAGGCGATGACCCTCGAGATCAGCAGCGCGGCCACGAGGAACATCCCGCCGCACGAGTCCCACCCACGGCAGCAGGGCCAGATGCTCCTGGACCGGCCCAATGTGCGAAGCAGACACGAACAGGATGACCACTGCCAGCAGCGGCACAGGAACCACCCAGCCCGCTCACGCACCTGACCCAAAGACTCAATGCGTGAGGACCCGGCTTCCGTGAGGATCGCGGCCGCCAGGGGAGGGCGAGGACCATCACCGCAGGCCACACGGCCCGGATGTCGAAGACCCCGCCCAGGTCGAAGTCCGTCATGAGGAGCAGATACAGCGGCAGCAGGCCCAGCTGAAGGAACAGCGCCACCGGGGTCAGAGCGGAGGCGCGCACGGCATCGCCGCGCCCCAAACTGCTGAAGGTGATGAACCAGTCGGTGCACGGCACCAGCAGCACCAGAAGCAGTCCAAGGGTCAGCGCGTCCTGGGACGGGACCAGGGAGACGATCCCGAACACTGCCGCGGGGATGATGATGAAGTTGCCCGCCAGGGCAGCGAGGAGGAACCAGGTGTCCTGCAGCGCCCTGGGCACATCGGCGAGGTTCATCTGAGTGAAGGTGGTATAGAGCAGCAGCGCCAAGGCGGGCCACAGCAGCGCGTCGAGCCGTTGGCTGCCCTCCGGCCAGGCCATCCCCATGCCCGCGCCGAGGAGAAGGCCTGCGAGGTATATCCAGACCTGATGCTGCTCCAGGTAGTCGCGCGATACGCGTGCTATCACGCGGTTCAGGCCCTGCTGATTTCGCGACGGTTCCACCCCAGAAAGCCGACCGCGATCCCGGCTGCGCCGATGCCGGTCAGCCAGAGCACCGGCGGCCACGCGATCTCCTCCACCGGGTACTCAGCCAGGTGCCCGAAGAGGTTCAGGCTCTCCACGAACTCAGGCAGCTCCAGGAGGCCGCCGAAGGTCGACATGAAGCCGGCGAACCCGACGACGACCCAGCCCGCAGGGACGGCAAAGCGCGGGGCCCACCCGAAGAGTGCGATCACGATGCCGATCACAGCCAGCACTGCAGGGGCCTGCGCCAAGGAGCCCACAAGAATCTGACCGAAGTGTCTGCCGCCGTCCTCTTCGAGTGAGGCGAAAGCACTGATTCCCATGGCGACGCCGACCAGCGCCAGGATGAGCAGAAGGCCGGTCAGCAGCACCGCAACGTGCGCGCCGAGCCAGGCGCTGCGGCTCAGGGGCGCTGACATGAGGTATTCGGCACGGCCGCTGGCCTCCTCGCCTCTGACCAGCTGGAGGCCGCCGACCCCAGCGGCGGCGACGAACACCCCATGAAAACGGCCATGTAGGCCAGGTAGCCCAGCATGATGTCATCGCCTGCGAAGATCTGTGCCATCTCCGCTTACAGGTCGTCGGCGGTGTCGAGCATGGTCTGGGCGAATCCGCCGTACATCAGGCCGGTGATCACCAGTGCGATCGCCCACCCGCGCAGGGTGCCGCGCAGAGTGCGTGCAGCGATCCCTGCCGGGGTGCCCAAGGCGGCCGACGCTTCGGGTCGGCCCGGTCGGGTGTGCATGAGACTCGCCCCGAGGTCACGCCTCGTGGAGAGCCAGAACCCCAAGGACATGAGCGCCACCGCGAACCCGACGGGCAGCGCGAGCGGCCACCACTGATCCTCAACATAGGGAGCGCTCTGCTGGGCCCATCCCAGCGGCGAGAACCACGAGAGGACGCTGCCGCCCACCTCGACGGCATCCCCTCCCATGCGGATCAGATAGGCGAGTCCCAGCAGACCTCCGGCCATCGCCGAGGCGCCGCGGGAGGACTCGCTGAGCTGCGCACTGACGGCTGCCGCCCCCGCGAAGAAGAGCCCCACGGCCAGGCCGCCCGCAGCCACGAGGGCAGATCCTTCCAGGGAGTAGCCCGCTGTGAGCGCGGCGACCAAGACGAAGCTTAGCGGCGATGATGTTCGCGGCCGTGACCAGGACCAGAGTGGCGGTGAGTATGGCATGGCGGCCCACCGCGTTGGACCGCACCAGTTCGGCTCGTCCGCTCTGCTCCTCGGCGCGGGTGTGGCGCACCACGGTGAAGACGCTCATGAGTGCGGTGAGGATGTAGATGAACAGCACGTACCCGGCGGCGAAGAACCGCTCATGCGTGGGGGCGTCCATGCCGAAGGCGGGGCCGGTCATCATCCGCCCCACCGGGTCGGTGAACATGGTGGTCAGGTTCGCCAGCTCCTGATCGGTCTCTGCGACGATCTGGATCGCGTGGGCCACGTAGAAGCCCATCAGCGCAATGCCGAGGACCCATGCTGGGGTGTAGACCCGGTTGCGGCGCAGCATGAGCCGCAGCAGCGTGCCGGTGCTTACCAGCGTCGATCTGCGCGCGCCCGGGCTCGCCGTTCGTGCGGAGTCGTGACCCAGGGCGGTGCTCATTCCTGCTCTGTCCCTCAGGGTCGGCGTCCCCGTAGTAGCGCATCAGCAGCTGCTCCAGCGTCGGGGGATGAGCCACCAGGAGCGGACACCCAGGGCGGTGACCTGCTGCATCACAGCATCGATCCGGTCCCCGTCCACCTCAAAGATGGTGCGCTCGCCACCACGAAAGTGGTGGACGCCGGGAGTCTCGGCCAGCGCGCCGGCTGGGCTTCGCCGTCTCGACTTCGATGGTGGTGCGGGTCATGTGCCGCAGCCCGGAGAGGGTGCCGGACTCGACGATGCGTCCGGCGCGGATGATCGATATGCGGTCGGAAAGGGCTTCCACCTGGGCGAGGATGTGGCTGGAGAGCAGAACTGATCGTCCCTGTGTCACGGCCTCCTTGATGACTTCCTGGAACGTATGCTCCATCAGCGGATCCAGGCCTGAGGTCGGCTCGTCGAGCATCAGCAGATCCACGTCGGTCGCCAGCGCTGAGATCAGTGCGACCTTCTGCCTGTTGCCTTTGGAGTAGGTTCGGGTCTTCTTCCGCGGATTCAGGTCGAAGCGCTCGATCAGCTCGTCCCGCCGCTGCGTGGTGTGCTTGGACCCGGCTGATCGGCTGCGCAGGCGAAGGAACATGTCGATCACTTCTCCGCCGGTCAGGTTGGGCCAGAGCTCGACGTCTCCCGGCACATAGGCCAGGCGCCGGTGGAGCTCGCTGGCGTCCCTCCACGGGTCGCGGCCGAACAGGGTGACGGTGCCGGAGTCCGGCCGCAGCAGCCCGAGCAGCACGCGCATGGTGGTGGACTTGCCGGAGCCGTTGGGACCGAGGAAGCCGTGGATCTCACCCGGTTCGATGTCGAGGTTCACGCGATCCAGCGCGCGGAGCGAGCCGAACTTTTGACGAGGTCCCGGGTATGGATGACCGGCGAAATGTGTCCCAACGCGGTGTCCTCCTTAGGGTGCTGCTCCGTGGGGAGAGAGCGATCCTGTTCGATGGCCAGGTACTGCTGCATGAGGGCGGCGGCACTTCCCGCCTCGGGCTCATGCGCCAGGCCCTGTTCCATGCCCGGCGCCATGGACAAAGCGTACGGAACCGGCGGAAGCAGGGGAGCGTCCGGGTCCGTGTGAATGTCGACGACGACGGGCCGATCAGCAGCGAAGGCCTGCCGATATGCTCCTTCAAGCTCGGCCGTCGATCGGACGGTGATGCCCAGCAGGCCGTTGAGCTCTGCGAATGCCGCATAGTCGAAGCGGGGAGGCTCTGGCTCTGTGGGAACCGCGGCTCATTCTCCTTCTCCCGCTGCTCCCAGCTGACCTCGGCGAGGTCGCTGTTGTTCAGGACGGTCACCACAAAGCGAGGGTTCGCCCACTGGTGCCACCGTCGCCCGAGGGTGATGAGCTCATTGATGCCCAGCATCTGCATGGCACCATCCCCGCTGAGGGCCGCCACCGGCTGCTGCGGGAAGGCCTCCTTGGCTGCGATGCCGTAGGGGATCGAGCAGCCCATGCTGGCCAGAGTGCTCGACAGGTGCGCGGTGCCTGCCCGCGGCACGGTCATCTGCCGCACGTACCAGTACACGCTGCTCCCGACGTCGAGAGCCAGGAGAGCATCCTCCGGCAGGTGGGCGCTCAGGGTGCGTGCTGCTGCCTCCGGGTTGACGGCCCTCATCCTCACCTCCGCGCGCCGCTCGGCGGTGAGCGCTTCCTCCTGGACCAGACGGTGGACGGTGTCACGCCACTCATCGGCGCCCTGCGGCTCCACCAGAGCGGTCAGGCGCTCCACGGCGGCCCTCGCATCGGCGACGACGCCCACATCGACGGGGTAGTGGTTGCCCACCTTGGCCGGATCGTTGTCGATCTGGACGGTGACGCACGAGCCGGGGACCGGGTAGTACTCCGTCCAGGGGTCGTTCGATCCGATGATCACCAGGGTGTCGCAGGACAGGAGCACCTGCGCGCTCGCCGTGGTGCCGAGGTGGCCCATGGTTCCGGCCGCCAGCGGGTGCGACTCGTCCACGTAGGGCTTGCCCAGCAGGCTGGTGGTGACGCCGGCGCCCACTTTCTCCGCCAGCTCCAGGACCTGGGGTCCGCAGGCGCGGGCGCCCTGGCCGACGAGGAAGGCGATCCGGCTGCCTGCACGGAGGACCTCGGCTGCGCGTTCGAGGTCCGATTCCTCGGGCCACGCGCGGCGGCTGCCAGGCGGGGGTGGTCTGGACGTAGCCGTGCTCGTGCGGGATCTCGGGGCAGGTCCGGACTGCACGTCCTGAGGGATGATCACCACCGCAGGGCCTGAGGAGCTGAGGGCCTCCCTGAATGCTTTGTCCAGGGCCAGTGGGAGCTGTTCGGGGTGGAGACCTGCAGGGTGAACCCGGAGACGTCTTGGAAGAGCGTGTGGAGATCGACTTCCTGCTGATCACCCGAGCCGAGTGTGGTGGTGGGCTGCTGCCCGATGATCGCCACGACGGGGACGCTGTCGAGCTTGGCGTCGTAGAGGCCGGTGAGGAGGTGCAGCGCCCCTGGTCCCTGCGTGGCGGTGACGACGCCGGGGAGTCCGGAGTATTTGGCGTAGCCGACAGCCATGAAGGCTGCGGACTCCTCGTGCCGGGCCTGTATGAATTCGAGGGGCTGCTGGTGGTGCTGGGAGCGTCGGATGGCGCCGACCAGAGCGTTGTTGCCGTCCCCGGGGTAGCCGAAGACGTGGTCCACGCCCCACTGCTGCACTCGTGAGACGACGAAATCGGCGCCGTTGGGCTGCTGCTCGGTCATTTGTCTCTCCTCCTGACCGCGCGTGGGGCAGTGGCTGCTCGGCGCGTGATCTCAGTACCGCACGGGTTTCCGTGACGTTGGTTCCGACATTACGGCCGATCAGCGGCGATGCCTAGGTCTTGAGGGGGATCAGACGGGTTCCGGAGCGGTCTGGTCGGGCGCGTTCTTCGCTGGGTGGGGTAGCCGTCGCTGACCATGTTGAAGGCGTCCTGAATGAGGCCGGGGAGGTCTTCGTCAGGCAGCCCGCGGAGGGACCAGATCGCGAGCGATGCGCTGACTGCCGAGATGGCGGCGGCGGCGACCAGGGATGGATAGAGGTCGGTGTTCGCATCAGTTCCGGTGCACTCACCGAGGCGGTAGGAGAGTTGTCCGATCATCTCCACCTCCCGCTCGACACGGAATTTCCGAAGACTTGGATTCTTCAGCTCCAGAGCAGTTACCTGGGCGGCTTGTCGCAGCTGGGTCGGGTTTTCGCGAGCGTAGTCGTACATGAGCTCGCAGAGCGTCTGAAGTGGTGGGCCCTCGGGGCGGCGGGACGAGAAGTCATCGAGTACTTGGTCCACGCCCAGGTTGAACGCGCCGAGCACGGCTTCTTCCTTTGACGCAAAGTAGTTGGAGAAGGTCCGGGGTGAGACGAAGGCTTCACGGGCGATGTCGTCGATGGTGACATCATCGAGGCCTTTTTCCTCGGTGAGCTGCAGTGCGGCGTCAGCGATCGTCTTGCGTGTCATCTGCTTCTTCATCTCGCGCAGACCTAAGCGCCCCATATCCATGCAGGAGATTATACCGCGTGACTGTGCTGCTCAACCCTTTTCCCGTTCAGCAAGATTCTTCTTGTGGGTGACGCGAAGATGCGGAATCGGCGCATTTGCGAGCCTGCAACAGCGGTGGGGTCAAGTGGTGCGATCCCGGTGAGCTCAAGCTGCCTGAGATCTGACCACAGAACTGGCAACTATGCACACTATGAAACTGGGCCTAACATGCAAACTTGCAGACCATGCAAACAGATGTCAGAATTCTTTTGGATCTTGATCACGCATGGATGCAGGAATCTCGCTCCGCCGCCCTACCACTTACCTTGATGTAAAGGAATGCCTCATGATGCGCGCATACTCACTTTTCGCAACCCTCCAGTCCATGGTTTCTGAGCGCGTGGACAGCCGTAAGGACCGCGGCGCCACCGCCGTGGAGTACGGCCTGCTCGTCGGCCTGATCGCAGCGATCATCATTGGAGCAGTTGTCCTCCTCGGTGGGACGCTCGATGGAATCTTCACAGATGTAGAGACAACCCTGGACTCAGAAGTCAACCCAGGAGGATAAGGCCATTTCGGAACCGCTAGGCGGTGAGTTGCCGGTGGGCCCGCATCAGGGTCCACCGGCAACTGGCGTACGGTCACCCCACTGATAACCCAGCCCCGTGAAGAGGACCCAAATGAGAACACGCGAGCGTGACCGTGGGGCTTCGGCGGTGGAGTTCGCGTTGGTTGCTCCGGTCCTTGTCGCCCTCCTTCTGGGGATCACCGCGTTCGGCCACGCATTTCATGTGCAGTCGGTGCTCTCGAACGCTGCACGTGACGGGGTCAGGATCATGGCGCTGAGCGACGACTCCGACGAGGCAAGCGAGACGGCCATCTCATCGGCTTCTCCGTCGGCCAGCGTCGCCTCGTCCCAGATCACAGTGTCGCCTTCCTCGTGCGAAGCAGGCGACACGGCCACCCTCGTGATCCGTTACCCGTTGGAACTCTTGGGCCTGGGCACTCCCATCACGCTGACGGGCAAGGGAACCATGCGATGCAACGGCTGAAGAACAACGACCGTGGTGCGGTCGGCGTCATCGTGGCGCTGATGCTGGTGCCGATCATGATTCTTGCCGCACTCGCTATCGACGTGGCCGCGATGCATGCGACGAAGCAGCAGCTGCAGACTGGGGCGGATGCTGGAGCGCTGGCCATCGCGCAGGACTGTGCCCGATATGAGGACGATGCCAACTGTGATGCAGGCACTGCGGCTGGTACGGCGCAGCAGATGGCCACAGCCAACGTCACCATCGGTTCGGCAGACGGGGATCGGCCCAGACGGTCTCGACACGTCCGCAGGAACAGTCGCGGTCGAGACTGCGAGTGTCTTCGATCACTGGTTCGGACCCATCGTCGGCATTGATGAGACCCCTTTGGAGGCGGAGTCCAGCGCACGCTGGGGCTACCCCACGGGTGGGACTTCCGTTCTGCCGTTTGTGATCTCCTGGTGCGAGCTCGATGGTGGCTCTGACGGCATCACGGTGCTCCGGGACCCCGAGACCAACGCCGTGACTGGAGTCGACATACCTTCCTCAACTCCAGAACGCGTAATCAAACGCGCCGACTTCGACGAGGAGTTGGACGCCGACTGCGAGGATCCCTTCGGAGGTGCGCAGAGTGGGGAGGACCAGAAGCTCCCGGGCGGTTTCGGCTGGGTGGATACCAGCGGGCAGTGCGGGGAGAACACGTCGGCCATCGGGGGTGGGTCGGATCTGACCCCGGCAACAACTTCCCTGCAATGATGAGAACGACATCAAGAGCCGAGTGGGGAGACCGTGCTGCTGCCGATCTTCTCTGAGGTTCGGGGCGAAGGTCGGAGCAGGGAGTACCGTATTTTCGGATACGCGGCCTTCAAACTCACGGGTTACCGCTTTTCCGGTGCGAGCTACCAAGCACCCTGCAGCGGCAGTAGCCGCTGCATCAGCGGCAGCTTCGTGCGTTTCGTCGATCTGACCGAAAACTTTGATTACAGCCCCGACGGACCGCGCCTCGGGGCTTCCGTGGTGGCCCTGACCCCGAGCGCTTCCGAGTAAGGATTACTGATTGTCCCGTCGTATTCTGGCCGCCCTCATTGCAGCAGTCCTCGCAGTCATAGCTGCCGTACTCGTCATCAACTACGTCACCCAGGCGGATGAGCGCGCGATGGCCGACATGGAGCCGGAGACGGTGCTCGTCGTCTCCGACCAGGTCCCCGAAGGCACACCGGCCTCCGAGCTGGGGAGTACGTGACCGCCGACGACGTGCCCGCCGCCACCGTGGTGCAGGGTGCGCTCACCTCGCTCGAGGACGTCTCCGGTGAGGTCACCATCACCGCCCTTTACCCCGGTGAGCAGCTCGTCCCGGGACGGTTCGCTCGCCCCGAGGACCTCGAACCCGATGATGAAGTCCAAGCACCTGAGGGCTACCACCAGATCACCGTCCAGCTCCCCACCACGCGGGTCATCGGCGGCCACCTCGCCGCCGGGGACACCGTCGGGTTCTTCGTCAGCGCCGGAGAGACCGAAACCCAGCTGACGCTCCAGAAGGTCCTCGTCACCCGGGTGCAGGGCGGGGTCAGCGTCGTGGAGGACGAAGAAGGCAACGAGACCACCGAAGCAGCGGCAGACAGCCTCATGGTCACGCTCGCCGTCGAGGCGCCGGACGCCAAGCTCGTCGCCCACGCCGCCGAATTCCACGGGATCTGGCTGTCCCTGGAACCGGACGACGCCCCGAGGATGAGACCGGTCCCGTCAGCCCCGAGGATGTGCTCGAATGATCCGCATCGCCGTGGTGGCGCAGGCCTCGACGTCGAAGCCGCCTACGCCCAGGCGGTAGGCGTGGCCTACATGCCGCTGCCCGCACCCGAGTCGGAGGCCCCATCGGACCTGCTGGGACGGCTCAACGGTGCCTCAGCCCCCGAAGTTCTGGTCCTCGACGCCCGGGAGGACCCAGAGCTGGCCCTCTCACTGGCCGCACGATTCTCGGCCGAGCACCCTGACACCGTGCTGCTGATGATCGCCGACGACGCCGAAACACTGGGCCTGCGAGCCATGCGGGTAGGCGTCAAAGACCTGGTGCCCTCCGACGCCGACGAGCACCAGGTGGAACAGGCACTCGGCAGCGCCGTCCAGCTGGCAGAGAAGCTCACCGCCCGGCACGCCGCCGCCCAGGACCAGGAGCCCACCGGCCGTGTCATCACCGTCGTTTCGCCCAAAGGGGTGCCGGCAAGACGACCATCGCCACCAACCTCGCCGTAGCCTGCGCCGTCGCCGTGCCGCACTCCACCGTCATCGTCGACCTGGACCTGCAGTTCGGCGACGTGGCCACCGCCCTGAACCTCACCCCCGAGCACTTCCTCCCCGATGTGCTGCAGAGCGCAGCCAGCGGCGACACCATCGCGCTCAAAACGCGGCTCACCTTGCACGAGACCGGGCTCTACGTCGTCCCCGCACCGGAGAGCCCGGCGGCAGGGGACAGCATCACCAGCGGCCAGATCAGCCAACTGCTCCAACTGCTCAGCCGCGAGTTCGAGTACGTGGTGGTCGACACCTCACCCGGCATCTCCGATCACACGCTCGGCGCCCTCGACCAGACCACCGACCCGCTGCTGCTCACCACGCTGAGCGTGCCCGGGGTCTCCGGGCTGCGCAAAGTGGTGGACACCCTCTCCGTGCTGCAGATGTTCACTGGTAACTACCACGTGGTGGTCAACTTCGCGGACACCACCCACGGCGTCACCCGCAAGGACGTCGACGAGACGCTGGGCGTTGCGGTCGAAACCTCAATACCTGTGTCCAAGGCGGCGCCCGCCTCACTGAACGTCGGCGTGCCCCTCATGCAGTCGGGCATCCGAGACCCCCTGGTGAAGGCGCTGGCTCCGCTGGCGAGCAGCCTGCTGCCCGACGGCGTCGACCTGGACCGGCGCGGACGGGTTCGCGAGCGACGGAGGAAATCACGATGAGCCTGTCCGAACGGCTCCAAGCGGCGCAGCGGCGTCAGCAGCAGTCCAACGGCCGCTCCGCCCAGAAGTCCGCAGACACCTCCGCCGACGCCGAGACCCCTGAGGATTCCGGCCCGCCCCAGTCACCCGGGCGGCCATCCGCAAGGCAGGCGGCGGCACCAAGAAGCCCGCGGCCCCCAAAGCCGAGTCAGAACCCGACGACGCGCTGCGGCAGCTGAAGGACGACGCCGCCGCCACGCTGTTTAAAAGGATCGGGGCACGGCTGAACGACCCCTCCCTGGCCGAGCACCAGCTCCACTCTCTGGTCCGGGCCGAGCTGAACACCGTGATCGAGAAGTCCTCCATCCCGCTCAGCAGCGAGGAGCGACGACGGCTCACCGCAGAGGTTCAGGACGACGTCCTCGGCTACGGTCCGCTGCAGCGCCTGCTCGATGACCCCGAGGTCACTGAGGTCATGGTCAACGGGCCCGAGAAGATCTACATCGAGAAGTCCGGCCAGCTGCAGCAGGCCGCCAGCCGGTTCGCCTCGGAGGAGCACCTGCGTCTGGTGATCGAACGGATCGTCTCCCGGATCGGGCGCCGCATCGACGAGTCCGCCCCCATGGTCGACGCCCGGCTCCTCGACGGCTCGCGTGTCAATGCCGTCATACCCCCGCTGGCGTTCAACGGCTCATCCCTGACCATCAGGAAGTTCAGCAAAGACCCCTTCAAGGCTGCTGACCTCGTCCGGTTCGGCACGCTCAGCCCCGAGATGGTCGAACTGCTGGATGCGTGTGTGGCGGCCAAGCTCAACGTGATCGTCTCCGGGGCACCGGCTCCGGCAAGACGACCCTGCTCAACGTCCTTTCCTCCTTCATCCCCGAGGGCGAACGCATCGTCACCATCGAGGACGCCGTGGAGCTGCAGCTGCAGCAGGACCACGTGGTCCGGCTCGAGTCCCGTCCCCCAACGTCGAAGGCAAAGGCGAGGTCAGCATCCGAGATCTGGTGCGCAACTCCTGCGTATGCGCCCGGACCGGATTGTGGTCGGCGAGGTACGCGGCGGGAGAGCCTGGACATGCTCCAAGCGATGAACACCGGCCACGACGGCTCCCTCTCCACGGTGCACGCCAACTCCCGAGGGACGCCATCTCACGCCTGGAGACCCTGGTGCTCATGGTAAGCATGGACCTGCCGCTGCGCGCCATCCGTGAGCAGATCGCCTCAGCGGTGGACGTCATCGTGCAGCTCACCCGACTCCGGGACGGCACCCGGCGCGTCACCGCGGTCACCGAGGTGCACGGCATGGAGGGCCAGACCGTCACCCTCCAGGACGTCTTCCTCTTCGACTACTCCGCAGGCGTCGACGAATCCGGCACCTTCCTCGGCAAACCGGTCTCCACGGGCATCCGGCCGCGCTTCACCGATCGTTTCGAGGAGATGGGCATCACGGTGTCTCCGCACGTCTTCGCTCAGCCATAAGCCGGGACGGGGCGATGAACGAGCTGCTGGAGCGGCATCCGCAGTTGCCGTCGCCGTGGTGGCAGGCGCGCTGGCCGTCGGGCTTCTCTGCTATCTGCTGCTGTCTCCTGGGCCGGTCCGCATTCCTGTCAGTCGCAGACGGCCCGGATACGTCCCGAGGCCCAGTGCGCTGCAGCGGGGTGCGGCGGCTGCCACCGGTGCCATCGAGCGCGCGATGGGGCGCCGCGGCACCCCGGTAAGCGAATCCACCCTGGAGCTGGCGGGGATGAAGACCCGACCGCAGGACTTCGTGTTCCTGATCCTCGTCGGCTCACTGGTCGGCGCAGCCTGGGACTTCTGCTGAACGGCCCGCTGCTGGCGATCGTCCTCGCGGCCGTGGTGCCGCTGGGCGCCAGGATCACGCTGAGCATCCGCATCACGAAGCGTCAGAAGCAGTTCGCCGAGCAGCTCGACGACTCCCTGCAGCTCATGGCATCCAACCTGCGCGCAGGCCACAGCCTTCCGCAGGCGCTGTCCTCCGTGGCCAAAGAGGCAGACAGCCCGACGGCTGAGGAGTTCGCGCGCATCGTCAACGAGACGCGCGTGGGACGGGACCTCGGTCTCGCCCTGGACGTCACCGCGGAGCGCATGGCCAGCGAAGACTTCTCCTGGGTCACCCAAGCCATCGCCATCAACCGTGAGGTCGGCGGCAACCTCGCCGAAGTCCTCGACGGGGTGGCCGACACCATCCGTCAGCGCAACGAGATCCGCGGGCAGGTCGCCACCCTCAGCGCCGAGGAAGGCTCTCTGCCCTCATCCTCATGGTGCTTCCCTTCGGACTGGCGGCGTTTCTGCTCGTCACCAACCCCAGCTACCTCGCCCCGTTCACCGAAAGTCTGCTCGGATACGGGCTGATGGTCACGGCCGTGCTGATGCTTATCATCGGGGACTCTGGCTGCGGAAGACCGTCGAGGTCAAGTTCTGATCGCCATGCCTGACATCGTTCTGATCGCCGCCGCATGTGCCGCACTGGCCGCGGGGCTCGGCGCATGGGTGACATGGACCGTCGTGGACCCGGTCCGCCGCGGTGCCCGGGCCAACCTGCGGCGCGGCGGCGTGAGCCTCATAGCCGCCACCAGTGATGACCAGGGCACCAGGTCAGGCCGGGCGTCTGTGTCGCTGGCCCGGCGAATGACGCCGGACCTGGTCGTCCGCGTGCTGGACCGTCAGCACACGCTGGCCGGGCGGCCCGCAGCCTGGACCCTGGAGAAGCTGCTCACGCTGAAGCTCCTGTGGATTCCGACGGCCCTCGTGCTGAACGTGCTGATTATGCTTTCCGGCCCGGCGCCTCTGACGGTTCTAATCGCACTGCTGGTCACAGTGGTGGTGTACTTTCTGCCCGAGCTGCTGCTCAACAGCCACGGGCAGAAGCGCAGCCAGCAGATCGAACTGGAGCTCGCCGATACCCTGGATCAGATGACCATCGCGGTGGAGGCAGGCCTCGGGTTCGACGCCGCCATGGCGCGTGCCGCCGAGAACGGCAAGGGGCCTCTCGCGGAGGAGCTGGTGCGCACCCTGCAGGACATTCAGATGGGCAGCTCACGGCGCCAGGCATTCGAGAGCCTCACCGAACGCACCACCGTGACGAACCTGCGCCGGTTCGTCCGCGCCGTGATCCAGGCCGACGCCTATGGGGTCTCCATCGCTGGAGTGCTGAACACTCAGGCCGATGAGATGCGCCTGAAGCGCCGGCAGCGGGCTGAGGAGAAGGCTCAGAAGATTCCTGTGAAGGTGCTTCCGCCTCTGATGCTGTTCATCCTTCCGGTGATCTTCATCGTGGTCATGGGCCCGGCTGCCATCAACATCGCTGACACCTTCGGGGGCATGTGACGGTGGACCCGCTCTGGGCTCTGCTGGCTGCGGTCGTCGTCGCGGCGCTGGCCGCCTGGCTCCTCACCCCTGCCGTGAGAACCTACGACGAGGCCGGGTCCGTGTGGCTCAGGGTGCGAGCCCACGTACCGTGCGCGGCGCTGGCCGGTGCGGGCGCTGCATGGCTGGCCGGAAGTGCCGCGGAGCTGGTGGCGTTCGCGGCCGCCGGCGTGGGGTGCTCGCTGCTGGTGGTCGTCGACCTTGCCGAGCGACGCCTGCCTGACCCTCTGGTGATGGGCACGTTCGCGGCTCTGGCGCTGCCGCTGACTGTCGCTGCGGCCGTCCAGGGGAGTGGGGAGTCTTGGTCGGGGTCTGCTTGCAGCACTGGCCCTGGTGCTGGGCTATTTTGTGCTTGCGCTCATCGCCCCCTCGGGCCTGGGGCTCGGCGATGTGAAGTTCGCGGCCGTGATCGGCCTCTTCCTCGGCTGGTTCGGGTGGACGCACGTCGGCGCGGGGACGCTGCTCGGGTTCATCCTCAACGGAGTCGTCGCCCTCATTGTGGTGCTCATCCGGCGCCGGGGTCAGGGCGTCGACATTCCCTTCGGACCGTCCATGGTGCTGGGCGCGGCCCTGGCCACAGCCCTCCTGGCCTGAGCTCTCGTCTGGACGGCTACGTCCGTGCGGCGGAGCGCTCGTCCATGTAGTACTGGACGTCCTCCTTGCCCCAGCATTCGACGTTCTTCAGCTCCGGGAGGTCGGTGTCGGTGAAGACGGGCTGCAGCCCCTGCCTGCGCTGGTCCTCGTAGTGCCGCAGCAGCTTGAACGCCTTCGGCGAGAGGATGCAGATGACCACCAGGTTGAACAGGGCGATGATGATCATCGCGACTCCGCGATGGCCCAGGCGAGGTCGACTGCGATGGTGGCACCGATGAAGACGACGGCGGTGAGCACCACGGCGAACGTCTTCCGGACCGTCTCCGAGCTCGAGAAGAACAGGACGTTGGCCTCGCCGTAGGAGTAGTTGCCCAGGATGGACGTGAAGGCGACAAGGAAGATGATCGCTGCCAAGGCGATGGCGCCGAAGACTCCGAAGGCCTGTTCCAGCGCGCTCTGTGTCAGTTCGGCACCGACGTTCGCGTCCGCCTCCATGGGGTCCGAGTAGGTGACGAGGATGATGAAGGATGTGATCGAGCAGATCAGCCAGGTGTCGAAGTACACCCCGAGCGTCTGCACGAGTCCCTGCTTGACGGGGTGGGAGACGTCTGCGGTGGCGGCTACGTTGGGCACTGAGCCCATGCCTAGCCTCGTTGGAGAGCATGCCGCGCTGAACGCAAGCAACGATCATCGCACCGAATGCTCCACCGGCGATCGCACCGAAGTCGAAGGCCTCACTGAAGATGGAGGAGATGACAGCTGGCAGCTGGTCGATGTTGATGATGACCACGAGGATGCCGAGCACCAGGTAGAGAGTGGCCATCAGGGGACTACGTTCTGGGCCACCTGGGCCACTTTGCGCAGCCCGCCGAAGATGACGACCGTGCCCGTCAGGAGAACCAGGATGATCGCGAGTGCCCATGTGAGAGTCGCCTCGTCACCCATCTCGGCGGTCGCGGCAGCACCGGTGACGGTGTCGACGATGGTGTTGGCCTGCAGTGAGGTGAAGCTCAGTGCGAAGCAGAAGATGAAGAGCACCGCGAAGACCATGCCAGCCTTGCGGGAGCCGAGCCCGCGTTGGATGTAGTAGGCGGGCCCGCCTTTGAAGGTGTCGAACCGGCGGGTCTTGTAGAGCTGGGCCAGCGTGGATTCGACGAAGCTCGCTGAGGCGGTGAACAGCGCCATCACCCACATCCAGAACACGGCACCGGCACCGCCCATCGCAATCGCCCCGGATACGCTTGGCGATGTTGCCGGTGCCCACCCGAGCCGAGGCGGTCACCGCGAAGGCTTGGAAGGCTGAGAGTGACCGGGTGCGTCCGCCGTCGTCCCGCTGTGCGCGCTGGGTGATGGCCCGAAACATGTTGGGCAGGTGCCGCAGCTGCACCACGCGGGTGCCGAATGTCAGGTACAGGGCCGCGATGGTGATGACGGGGATGCCCACCCATTGCCAGGCCGGATCCTCCACGGCTTCCAGCGTGTCCACCAGCTCGTCCATCTCATACCCCTAAGAATCGGACCAGCCCCTTGTCAGGCCGGATGCGCAGTCTATCGAAGTGCCTCAGCCGGTCGAAGGGCCGTGGACGGCCGCTCGCGGGTTCAGGACTTCACGAGACGAGCGATCGCCGCAGAGGCTTCGTTGATCTTCTCGTCGGCCTCTGCCCCGCCTGCTCTGGCGGCGTCTGCGACGCAATGCTTGAGGTGGTCGTCCAAAAGTCCCAGAGCGACGTTCTCGAGGGCGGAGGTCAGCGCGCTGATCTGGGTGAGGATGTCGATGCAGTACGTGTCCTCCTCGACCATGCGATGGATGCCTCGGGCTTGGCCCTCAATGCGTCGCAGGCGTGTGAGGTACCGGTCTTTGTCGCTGATGTAGCCGTGGCCGGTGGGGGTCTCTGTGGGCATGGTGGCTCCTAGGTGGTGAGGCTGCGGGTGGAGACGTCGGGCCGCAGGTCCAGGCGGCGCAGCAGCTGGGCGTTGAGGGCGACGACGACGGTGGAGGCGGACATCAGGATCGCGCCGACGCTCATCGGCAGCACGAACCCGATGGGAGCGAGCACTCCTGCGGCCAGCGGCACGGAGATGAGGTTGTACCCGGCGGCCCACCAGAGGTTCTGCTTCATCTTCCGATAACTGGAGCGGGAGAGGTCGATCACCGAAAGCACCGATCGCGGGTCGGAGCTGGCGAGGATGACCCCGGCCGAACCGATGGCCACATCGGTGCCTGCCCCGAGGGCGATTCCGACGTCGGCTTGAGCCAGGGCGGGGCGTCGTTGACTCCGTCGCCGACCATGGCCACTTTCTGCCCTTCCTCTTGGAGCTCCTTGACCTTGGCGGCTTTGTCCTCGGGGCGGACTCCGGCGAAGACCCGATCGATGCCAAGCTCGGCCGCGACTGTCTCGGCGACGGCCTGGGCGTCTCCAGTGATCATGACCACCTCGGCGCCGACGGCGTGCAGTGCTTCGACGGTGGCGTGAGACTCGGGGCGAATCTCATCGGCCAGGCGCAGGGCGCCGATCACCTCGCCGTCGGCGAGCACGTGGAGGATGATCGCCCCCTCGCTTCGCCAGGTGTCGGCGACGGGAAGCTCCTCCCGGCGGCTTCCGGCGAGCAGATGGGGACCGCCGACCTGAATCGCCCTCCCTTGAACTGTGGCGCGCACGCCGACGGCTGGGGATGAGGAGAAGTCTTCGGCAGCGGGAACCTCCAGACTGCGATGCTGCGCTGCGCCGACGATGGCCCGGGCCAGCGGGTGCTCGCTGTCGCTCTCGGCTGCCGCAGCCAGGGCCAGGACCTCATTGTCGGCGCAGCCCTGGGCAGGTTCGACACCGGTGACGGTGGGCTGTCCCTTGGTGAGGGTGCCGGTCTTGTCGAACAGCACCGCGTCCACGGTGCGCATCGATTCCAGGGCGAGCCGGTCCTTGATGAGCACCCGCCCCGGGCGGCCCGTTCGGTGGCGATGGAGACCACCAGCGGGATCGCCAGGCCCAGGGCGTGCGGGCAGGCGATGACGAGCACGGTGATGGTGCGCACCACAGCCGCCTCGGGCATGCCGAGCAGCATCCAGGCGGCGGCCGTGAAGACTGCTGCAACCAGGGCGAACCAGAACAGCCACCCGGCGGCCGTGTCGGCGATGCGCTGGGCACGGGAGGACGATGCCTGAGCGTAGGCCACCAGGCGCTGAATGCCTACCAGAGCAGTGTCGTCGCCGGTGGCGGTGATGCGTACCCGGATGCCGGAGTCGGTGGCCACAGTTCCGGCGACGACACGGTCGCCGTCCGCGCGGCGGACTGGCTTGACTCACCGGTGACCATCGACTCGTTCATATGTGCCGACCCGTCGACGACCTCACCATCAGCGGGCACAGAGGCGCCGGGGCGGACAATCACCACATCATCGACCACCAGCTCATCTGGTGAGACCCTCTCGACGCCCTGATCGGTGACCTTCTCTGCCTCATCGGGCAGCAGCTCCGCCAGCGAATCCAACGCTGAGCTGGTGCGGGCCAAGGAGCGCATTTCGATCCAGTGGCCCAGCAGCATGATGACCACCAGCAGGGCAAGCTCCCACCAGAAGTTCAGCTCATGGTCCAGCAGGTGCAGGCTCGCGCCCCATGAGGCGATGAACGCCACGGTGATGGCCAGCCCGATCAGCAGCATCATGCCCGGTTTGCCGGAACGGATCTCTGAGACGGCCCCGGTGAGGAACGGTAAGCCGCCCCAGGCGTAGATCACGGTGCCCAGGACAGGGAGACCCACCACACCCAATCGGCCTGGGGCAGGGGTATCCGAGCAGACTCGCGAACATCTCGTTGAACCCCACCACCGGCACTGCCAGCCCCAGCATGATCCAGAACAGCGCACGGAATTGCCCAACGTGATCACCATGATCCCCATGGCCACCGTGTTCGGCGTGTGCCGCGTGGTCGTGCTCGCCATGGTCTTGGTCGGAGTGGTCTTCATAGTGCATGGCATGACCGTGGTGTGCGTGCTCGTGCTCTGTCATGAGTTCCTAACCCTTCTCCCACAGGCTCTCGGCCTGTTCGATCTCAGGCTGCTGGGTGCTGTTGCCCTTTCATGACTATACCCCTAGGGGTATCGCTGTACACGGGGTGAGGTGTGGTTCCGCTGGCGACCCGAACGGAATGTGCTACGCGGAGCCTTTCCGATTTCAGCACCGCTGGCGAGAAGGGGTTGGAATTTGTTGCTATATCAACTGTGATCTGCTTCACTAGTTGCTATAGCAACAAAGATGCGGTCTCCAGTTCTCGTCTGGGTCCGGGCACGACAAGCAACCATTAAGGAAGCGTTCGAATGGACACGACCACCCGTTCCACTCCCGTCAGCTCACCGTTGGATCCTTTCTCGCGCACAGCTATGGCTGACCCCGAGCCTTTGGACCGTGAGCTCCGCGAAGCCGGACCCGTGGTGTGGCTTGAGAAGTACGGGATCTGGGCGACGGGCAGGCACTCGATCGCCGAGACGATCTTCCGAGACCCAGAAACGTTCAAGTCGTCCTCCGGAACCGGGCTGACGAACATCCAGAAGCAGGAGAACTGGCGCAAGCCAAGTGTGATCCTGAGTCTGATCCGCCCGATCACGGGAAGTACCGCAAAGTGATGGCCTCAGTGCTTTCGCAGAGAGTGGTGCGCCGTCTCAAATCCGATTTCAAGGAGACAGCAGATGAGCTGGTCCGTGACGTCATCGCCGGGGGCGAGTTCGACGCGGCCAAAGACCTGGCTGAGGCATTTCCTCTCCGGGTCCTCCCTGACGCCCTTGGGCTGGCGCCCGAGGGACGTGAGCATCTGCTGCCATACGCCAATCTGAACTTCCAAGCACAGGGTCCGCGCAACGAGCTGTACTACGAGGCTGAAGCCAAGGCAGAGGAAGCTAAGGAATACGTTGCCTGGCAGATGCGCCGGGAGGCATTGACGAGACAAAGCTGGCGGGCATCATCTTCGCCGCAGCAGACAAAGGCGAGATACCCTCGAAGACGCCGGCATGCTGGTGCGAACGTTCCTCTCTGCGGGGCTCGACACCACGATTCTCGGAATCGGGGCAGCGATCAAGGCCTTAGCGGAGAACCCGGACGCATGGAATGCCCTGCGTGCTGACCCGGGGAGAGCCCGGACTGTCTTCGAAGAGACCCTTCGCCGCTTCCCGACCAGCCCCTACATCGGGCGAACCGCCGCTCGAGACGTCGAGCTGGCTGGGGTGAGCATCAAAGCCGAGCAGAAGGTCCTGATGCTCCTGGGAGCAGCGAACCACGATCCGCGGCGATGGGAGAACCCGGAACGCTTCGACATTGAGCGAGACACCACCGGTCACCTCGCCTTCGGAACGGGGATTCACGGCTGCGTCGGTCAGATGATGGCCCGGATGGAAGCAGAGTGCCTCCTCGGGGCCCTCGCTGAACAGGCCCAATCCATAGAACTCATCGACTCGCCGGCGCCGACGTTCTCGAACTGGCTCCGCGGGTATGACTCGCTTCCGGTGCGAGTCACCAGCTGAAAACCATGAACGCCTGCAGGACATACAGAGAGGACAAGTCATGACAAAGATGTTGACTTCCGCACTTGCTGCCGCAGCAGCACTGGCGCTGGCCAGCTGCGGCAGCGCCTCCACGGCCGAGGAGAACTCCGCATCAGAGCCCGACGAGCTGCGAGAGGTGACGGTCGGCGCCGTCCCCGTCGTTGATGTCGGAGCCCTATACGTCGGACTCGAGCAAGGCTTTTTCGAAGAGGAAGGCATTGATCTCAGCATCGAATTCGCACAGGGCGGCGCAGCTCTTGTCCCAGCCCTGACGAACGGCCAATATGAGTTCATCTACTCAAACTCCATGGCGGCTCTGCAAGCTCGGGAGCGCGGCCTGCCGCTGGTGGCGGTTGCTGAAGGTGGGCGCTCAACAGGTGTTGAGGGCGAAGACCATGGAGGCCTGCTCGTCGCCGCGACAGCGACATTGACTCCCCGGCGGAGCTCGAAGGCAAGACCGTTGCCGTCAACACTGTGCTGAGTCTGCACGAGGTTGCCGTCCGCGAATCGGTGAAGAACGCCGACGCCGACCCGGACGAGGTCGAATTCATCGAGCTTTCGCTGGGAGAGATGGAGGCGGCCCTGCAGTCGGGCCAAGCAGACGCCATCGCCACGGCCGAACCGTTCCTGGGCGTCGCCATGAACAACGGTGCCGAGCTGATCGCCAGCCAGTACGTCGACATCCACCCAGAATTCATTCCCGCCATGTACTTGGCCACGGAGCAGACAACAGCTGAGGATACGGACCTGGTGGAGCAGTTCAACACCGCATTGCAGAGGTCCATGGAGCACTCGACCGAGAATCCCGAGGAGCTCCGAGCGCAGTTGGACGAGTTCACGGAGATCGATCCCGGTGTCGCTGAGGAGATGATCCTGACCACCTTCGGCTGGGGACTCCCGGAGGACACGGTGTCCCGGATCGCCGAGGTCTCAGCTGACGCCGGTGTGATTGACGATCCGGACGCCACTGCAGAGGGTCTCCTTTCCTACATTTCGGGCGAATAGGCAGCACATCTTCCCGTCAGCACCCAGTGGAGCGAATGATGACAAACGAACTGATGAACCTTGAAGTGATTGCGAAGGAGACCGTCGCCGGAGCCGTAGTAACCGTGGAGCTGGCAGATCCCGCAGGACTGCCGCTGCCGTCATGGGCACCGGGCGCCCATATCGATCTTCATGTGCCCGGGGAAGGAGCCGATGCTGTACGCCAATACTCACTCTGCTCCGATCCGGGGAGCTGGCCAGCTATCGGATCGGTGTCCTGCGTGAGGAAGAGAGCAGGGGAGGAAGTCGGTATCTGCACGACGACCTGCCCGTGGGTGCCAGGATCCAGGTCTCAGCCCCGCGGAACCACTTCGAACTCGTCCCAGCCGAGCGCTACATCTTCATCGCTGGAGGCATCGGCATTACCCCGCTGCTGCCCATGGTGAGAGAAGCTCGACGAAACGGCGCCGCCTGGCAGCTGCACTACAGCGGCCGCAGCCGCAGCTCGATGGCATTCCTCGACGAGCTGGCCTGGGACGAGGTATCCCTTGTTCCCGGGATGAGCGGGGCCGCTTGGACATTGCTTCGATCCTGGCCGAATCGGACTCAGATACCCACATCTACTGCTGCGGTCCCGAATCGCTGCTTGACGCCGTTGAGCAGGCAGCCAGCCACTGGCCAGCAGGGAGCCTACATGTGGAGCGGTTCGCCAATCACGAGGTTCTCGCCAAGGCCGATGACCATACGTTCGAGGTGGAGCTCGCCGAGATGGGAAAGACCATCGCCGTCGAACCGGGAGTCTCTATTCTGGACGCGGCTGGCGCAGCTTAGGCCCAGGTCTTCTCATCGTGCAAGGGAGGCACATGCGGCACCTGCGAGACATTCGTGCTGGACGGTGAGGTGGATCATCGAGATGCTGTCCTGAGCGACGAGGAGAAGGCAGAATCGGAAGTGATGATGATCTGCGTCTCCCGGTGCATAGGTGAGAAACTCGTGCTGGAGCTGTAGTGGACACGTAGAGAGGCAGGCAGATGACAGGGGATCTTCAGTGAGTGGTTCCGGAGTATCACGTGATCCCCTGCCCCACGCCATCAGTCGGGACGACTACGCTCCAGCGACGATCTCACTGCTCTCCAACACCCTCCTTTGGGGCGGCTCCCGCACGTATCACCAAAGGTTCGGCATCCGCACCAACGAGTGGCGTGTGCTCAGCGCCCTGGGCGGCCGCCCAGGGGCGACAGCGGCAGAAGCCGGTGAACTCCTGGGACTCAATAAGTCGGTGGTCTCGAGGAGCGTGGCCCTGCTGCGAGAGCAGGGAATGGTGGTGCTGGAACGAGAGCCTGGCGCCAAGCGGCTGTATCTGACCGACCGCGGGGTGGAGGTGCACGACGCCATTCTGCCGATTGCATTGGCCCGGGAAGAGAGTCTCTTCGAAGGTTTTACAGAGGAAGAGGCCGCACAGATGCGGTCATTCCTCTCTCGCATGTACTCAAATGCCGCACGCCTGAAGAAATACGACGAATCCTGCTTGCAGAGAGACTCCAGCAGCGAGCAGAGCACGCGCTAGGTCAGCGTGCAAGGCCGAGGGGCGCTCGCCGCGGCCTCGGTGTGGCTTCGTGATCAGCCCAGCCATTGGGCGAAGGCGAACGCCAGCAGGCCGCCGAGGGTGACGTAGAGCGCCGCGAGCGGGAATATGGAGCGCAGCACTCGGCCCTCCTGGCCGGTGAGGCCCACCGTCGCGACGGCGGCCACGATGTTGTGGGGACAGATGATGTTGCCCGCCGAGGCCCCGAATCCCTGCGCCCCCAGCAGCGGCAGCGTCGGAAGCTCCGCAGCGCGAGCCGTCGTGGCCTGGAGCTCGGTGAAGAGCACATTCGACGCTGTCGCTGAACCTGTCACGAAGGTCCCGAAGGCGCCGACCGCAGGGGAGAGCAGAGGCCATGCCGCCCTGATCCCTGCAGCCGCAAAGGCCAGCTCGTTCGTCATGCCCGCATGGGACATCGTGCGCGCAATGGTGATCATCGCGACCAGCGCCACCAGGACCGGGCCCAGCTGCCGGGTCGCAGTCACGATCGCGTGGGCAGCGTCGCGTCCTGACGTGCGCTGCAGGACCGCCCTGGCTGCGAAGGCCACCGTCAGCAGCATCGCCGGATGGGACAGGGGCTGAACGCTGCCGGAGAAGCCCAGGCCGGTCTCCCATTCGACCACCACACTCCCCAAGGCATCAGCGACCGGAGGGATCAGGCGGGTCCCGAGGACCAGCAGAACAAGGACCAAGTATGGGGACGCTGCGCGCAGCATGTCACCCGGGCTCGACCGTTCTGCATAGATGCAGCCGGTGGCGACGGCCTCGATGTTCCGTCGTCGCAGCAGGACAGCGGCGAAGATACCGACGCCGATCAGTGCGCCCCCAAGGTGGGCAGCTCGGGTCCTATGAATACGGCGATCAGGCCGTAGGGAACCAGGAACGAGACGGCGGCGAGGATTCCCCACGTCCACAGCCGCTGGGTGCCGGGCAGGGCACTCCTGATGGTGATGATCAGCGCAGTCATCAGCAGGCCGCCGAGGACGACGTGGTACGGAACTGTGGCTCGGGCCAGCTCTGACCCCGAATAGTCCACGAGGGCGCTCTGGGCCAGCACGGGCGTGCCGATGGCGCCGAACGAAACGCCTGCGGCGTGCCCGAGCATCGCGGCGACGACTGCCTGAACCGGCGGGAACCCTGCTGCCACCAGGAACGGTGCCGCCAGCGCCACGGGGTGCCGAAGCCCGCCGCCCTCAAGGAAGAGCGCAAAGAACCAGGCCACCATGAGCGCCCCGAGGCGAGGGTCCGGGTGCAGGCGCGCCAGCCCCGCCTGCAGTCGGTCCGCTGCGCCCGTGCGCTGCTGGAGGTAGTGGATTCCTAGTGCCTACTGATGATGCTTACCACCGCAGCAGCGATGAACGTCGCCTCAGCAAACACCCCACCCGTGCCGGAGAGGATGCTGAACTGGTCGGCCGGACCTCCGAATCCGAACGCCGCCACCGCGAGCGCGAGGGTGACGACTGACGTCACCAGACCCGCCCGGGCGGCCGACCACCCGGCAGCGGTCATGAGCACCAGGACGAGCAGCACCGGGACGGCGGCGAGAAGCGCCAGCATGTCGTCGTCGGCTATCCCGCCGGGTCGAGATTCGCCGTCGCGGCGGCCGCGGCGCTCGTCATGCCTGCTGCTGGGGCTCGGGCTGGTCGCTGAGCCGCTCGTCCTTCAGGTCCGGGACGATCATGACTGGGTAGGCGGCACGCAGGACCACACCGCGGGACACCGAGCCCATGAGTGCCCCAGTGAACCCGCTGCGCCCTCGTGTGCCCACCACGGTCAGCTGAGCATCACGAGCAGCCGCGGTCAGCTGCGCGATGGGATCGCCCGGGTCGACGGCCGCCTCGATCGTGAGGTGAGGGAAGTGGGTGCCGATCCATGCTGCTTCGGCCTGCAGATCACGCTCCAGCTCAGCCTTCCTGCGCTGGACGACCCCTTCTCCCAGGGGTCCAGCTCGGGGTACCACTCCAACCACCCTTTGAGGGCGGGCAGAGCCATCAGCAGCCGAAGCGTCGTGCCTCGGTCATCCGCTGCCTGGGCGGCGTGCAGAGCCGCTACCCGGCTGTGCCGAGACCCATCCATCCCCACGATCACCGGACGGGAGTCCGGTTGCGGTGCGAAACGGGCAGCGCCCTCGGCGTCGCTCACCTTGAAGTGCCGGGGCACAACGATGGTGGGACAGTAGGCGTGGTAAGCAGGGCTGAGGAGACTGATCCCAGCATGCGCCCCAGAAAGCCGCCGTGGCCGCGGGCCCCGACCACCATGAGCTCGGCCGAACGGGAGAGCTCCTTGAGCACCCCGGCGGCGTCACCCTGGCGCCGCGAAAGGCGACTTTCCCGGGTAGCCCTCCAGATATCGGCGGGCGTCGTTGAGCACTATCGAGGCTGCTTCGAGGGCGTGAGTCGCGTCGGACCCCTCCGGCAGTGCAGCCAGGGTCGAGTAGACCTGAACCGGAATGGTGAACGCGGTGACCACCGTCAGCTCCCGCCCGCTGCGCTGTGCTTCCAGGGCGCCGAAGTGGAGGGCCAGGATGGACTGCGTCGAGCCGTCGAATCCCACCACTACACCCAGCTCGCGGGAGGTGCGCTCGAACGCGATGGGCTCCGGCGCGGCGTGCGGGTCGATGTTCATAGTGCTCACCCTCCCCAAGGAGGACGGCTCGAGTAGGGTCCTTGGTCCTACGCCCGAGGCCAAACCTCTTGAAGGCTTCGCAGCCTGACGCCGAACCGGGCCGCGGTCTGTCCAGCATCTGCGTGGGCCAAGCAGTCGTGCAGCATCACCTCCACCAGAGGGGCCGGGAGTGAAGGCAGCACGCGGGCCAGAAGCCGTGCGAGTCCACTGGGCACATGACGAATGCGCACACTGGGGCCGTTGATGTGCTTGACGAATTCATCGACGGTCAGGGGATTCGGTCCAGCCAGCTCGAACGTGCCAGTCGGTGTCGTGTGGTCAGTAGCAGCGCGAATGAGAATCTCAGCGACATCCTCTCGCGCAATCCAGCCATAGCGCTGCTTCCCGAACCCAGCACCGTGACGGGCCGGTCTCGCGATGAGAGCATTGCTTGCGCCGTAGGTCCGGGGACGGCGGAGACCCCACGATGTGCGCAGCCCGGAAGATCACTGCAGGGACGCCGGAGGCGCGGATGAGCTCTTCCGCTTCCGCCTTGAATCGCAGGTACGGGTTTGTCGACGACATATCGGCGTCCAGATAGGACAGGAATACCACGCGCCGGGCTCCGGACCCTCCATGGCGGCCATCGTGGCCCGGACAGAGTCAAGGTTCGCAGCCTTGTAGGTGTTGGGCCGCTGGGGCCGCAGGCTCCCGCCAGGTGTACCACGGCTGATGCGCCCGCAAACGCATGAGCCAAGTCGCTATGTCGGCCTACGGCTCTTGTTTCGTTCGGCCGTTCGGCCAACTGCGTCCTCACGGCGGTGCCGACCTGACCGTCGGCGCCGACGATGGCCACGGGCCCCTGCCCTAATCTCATGTCAGGCATCGGTCAGGACTTGCATCACGAGGCGAGTGCTGGACTGCGGACCTGACGCGCGTGCGGGCCGCCTGTGTGCGAGGGTGCTTTCGGCCCCTCGCGTCGCAGACGCGGAGTCGGTCTGCGGGGACCTGTGTTGGACTGGTGGGAAGCTCGATCCGAGAGGACGGGCTGGTTCCTGGAGAGCGGAGCACTCTGTCTCTCCCGCCCATGGGACGGTGATGCTCAGGTGTCCGTCGGAGAACTCAGCCGTGGCCCTCTCCACGCGGCTCTCCGGCGGGAGGGCCACGCTGCGAGAGAAGCCGCTGCTTCCTCGGACCGCGTACTGCTCGTCGGCTTTCTCGTACCGCTCCGCCTGGATGAGCAGGTGACCGGTGCTGATGGTCAGCGTGATGTCCTTGGGCCCGAAGTGCGGCAGAAGCGCTTCGACGACGATCGCTCCGCCGTCTTCGCTGCGCACGCTGAACGTGTGCAGCGTGCCCCGCAGGATCTGAAGGATGTCAGCCTCTGGAATGTCCACCCGAGGCATTTCGGCACCGGTGAAGGGATCGCAGCGCACAAGGGTCTCCGCCATAAGGCTTTCTCCCGCTCTCGGTGGTCTTGAAGGGGCAACGGCAGCTGCACATACTCTCCGCCGCGACCCGGTCGCGCCATAGGGCCGTTGGTCCCACGGCAGCGTCATCGGCACCAGCGGGAGTGTGAGCGGACTCGCGAGACCCTGGCTCAGGGGCGTGCCGCTACGCGGAGGAGGGGTCGGCCCGCCGTGCCGCGCCGTACGCGGCGACCTGTGTGCGGCGCTGCATGCCCAATTTGGTGAGCAGGCCCGAGACGTAGTTCTTGACGGTCTTCTCCGCCAGCCCCAGCTGCTCCCGATCTGCCGGTTCGTGAGCCCGTCGGTGATCAGCTGCAGAACCTGTGATTCCCGGAGAGTGAGGTCCCCGCCGGAGGCATCGGAGCTGGTCGACTGTTCAGTGACCGACCTGCGCACCCGTTCGGCGAGGTTGCGGCTGATGAGGTTCTCGCCGCGGGAGACCCTGTGGATCGCGTCGATCAGGCTCCGGTTCCTGATGTTCTTCAGCACGTGGCCTGAAGCCCCCGCCATGACCGCGGCGACGCTTGCGGCGTCATCGTCGTAGCCGGTGAGGATCAGGCAGCGGATCTCCGGGTGATCTGAGCGTATGCTGCGGCACAGATCGATGCCGCTCCCATCCGGAAGATGGACGTCGAGCACAGCGACGTCCGGGCGCACTGCTGCGATGCGGACCAGAGCTTCCCGGACCCCAGCGGCTTCGCCCACGATCTCCAAGCCCGGCTCGGCGCTGAGCAGCTGTGCGATGCCGTGCCGGACGATCTCGTGGTCGTCGACGAGGAAGACCCGGGTCATGGAATCTCCTTCACGAGGGGAACGGTCCACTGTGCTCGAGTCCCGCCGAGCTCGTTCGAGCTGACGGCGAATGTCCCGCCGTGCGCCCGTGCCCTCGCTGAGAGGTTGGCCTTGCCGCTGCTCCGGTCCGAGTGGGCTGAGAGGCCGACCCCGTCATCGTCGACGGTGAGCGTGACATCGGACTCCGCGGCGCTGATCTCGATGCGGACTGCCTTCGCATCGGCGTGCCGGGCGATGTTCGTCAGCGACTCCCGCAGGACGGCCACTAGGTCATCGGCCAACAATCCGGAGACGACGAGGTCCACCGGTCCGGCGAAGGCAAGTCGCGGCATCGTCGCCAGCCTCCCGAGAACTCGGTCACCACACTGAGGAGGCGATGCCGGGGAGTGTCGGAGGAGGAACGGGTCTGGAGGGTGAAGACGGCCGTACGAATATCCGATATCGCGGCATCGATGAGAGCGACCTGCTCCTCCATGGCGTCTGCGCATTCGGGGTGTGCAGATGCGTGCGCCTGCAGGCCGAGTCCTGCGCCGAAGAGCCGTTGGATCACGTGATCGTGCAGATCCCGTGCGATGCGTGTGCGGTCCTCGACGATCTCAAGACGCTGCCGGTCGGCTCGGGCCCATGCCAGCGCGACGGCGAGACTGGCCTGGCTTAGCGAACTCCGAGAGCAGGGTGAGGTCCTCTGCGGCGAATGGGCTCCGGTGCTCAGAGCGGGTGACGCACAGTGCAGCGGCACGGTCTCCCTGGACCTCCAGCGGCACGGCCATCACCGAGGCCTGGGGCACCTCCGCGAGGAACGGGCCCGGCTCGCTCAGCGGTCCTGTCCAGAGGCTGGGCTGACCGTCCATGGCCCGCGAAACAGCACCGTCATGGGGCGGGGGCGGAGTGCAGTTCCTTCGGCGAGCCCCGCACCGGTGCCCCACGCATCCTGGACGCGCAGTCCGTTCTCCTTCCCGTCGGAGACGATCACGCTGGCCATGTCCGCATCGGTGAGAGAGGCCAGGTGCCGTGTGACGATGCTGAACGCGTCGTGGTGCGGTGATGACAGCAGTGCGGCGGTGACGTCGTTGAGCGTCTCGCTCAGCCGCTGGGCACGGCAGGCGTCGCCGTACAGTCTGGCGTTGCTGATCGCAATCGCCGCGGTGGCAGCCAGAGTGGTGACGAGCTCCTCATCGTCGGAGGTGAAAGGACCGCCTGCACGGTTCGTGAGGTAGAGATTGCCGAACGTCTCACTGTCAATAGTGATCGGCACCCCTAAGAAGCTGTCCATGGGGGATGGTTCTCAGGGAAGCCGACCGCTCTGGGGTCTGTGTTGAGATCCCGCAGGCGGATCGGGCAGGCACTGTCGATGACCGCGCCGAGGACCCCGTGCCCCTCCGGCAGATGCCCGATGCGCTCGACAGTGTCTTGGGGCATGCCGACGTGGATGAACTTCTCCAGCCCACCGCGCGACGACAGCACTCCCAGAGCGCCGTACTGGGCGTCGACGAGAGCGACGGCCGATTCGGCGATCTGACGCAGAACATGCTCAAGGTCCAGTTCGCCGGTGACGCGCTGACTTGCCTCAACCAGGCTTCGCAGCCGCCGCTGCGCAGCCCGGGCACGTGTGTCAGGCACAGCATCCTGGGGCGTCGGCCATGTCACCGAGTTCTTTCTCGGTGCGCCATCACCAGAATGCGGAACAGACATCGTGGTCCTCAATGAGCCATCTCGGACAGTACGGGCTGGGCCCTATTGTGCGGTCAGCACCTGCTGCAACTCCTGTCCCCTGGGCGGGTAAGTCCAGGGACTTTAGACCCTACTCTGAGGAGTCCAGCAGGTCTACGGTCAGGCTATGAATCCTTCGAACGAAGCGCACGATGACCGCACCCCGGCGTCCTGGTGGGGTTGGACGGTTCGCCCGACAGTGAGCGGGCGTTCCGCGCAGCGCTGCGGATCGCGGAGAAGCGGGGCCTACCCCTGCGGCTGGTGGGAACTTTCGCGTACCCGGTGGTGACGGATGCCTTCTATGTGCCGTCGATGATCGAGTTCCTCGACATTGTGGTGGGGAGACCCAGAAGGTGCTCGACGGGTACGCGGCACAGGCGGAGGAAGTCGGAGTTGAGGTCTCCACCCTGGCCGTGGAGAGCGACCCGGCGGCGGCGCTGGTCAGGGAGAGCCGCTCCGCGGAGGTGGCGGTGGTCGGCAAGCGCGGTCGGAACAGGTTCACCGGGCGCATGCTGGGCAGCGTGTCGGCGAAGCTGGCCGCGCACAGCCATTGCCCGACGCTTGTCATACCGGCCAAATGGGAAGCGGGGTCGACCGAGGAGCTTCTCGCCCCGGCCCAGGAGCACCCCAGCGCAGAGGGGGTCCCGGATGAGCCGATGACTGCGATGGAGGAGTCGGCGCCTCGAACGCATAAGCGGCGCAGGTTCTCCAACGTCTCCCATGACTTCAACTTCGACTCAGAGGTCGTGGCAGGCGTCGACGTCGACAGCGCGGCCAAGCACGTGGTGGATGCGGCGGCGCAGGCGGCTCAGCTGTGGAACGGCCTCTGACGCTGCTCTCTGCGGCTCCGTTGGATGGTGTGCACTGGTACCCCAACACGGTGGAGTACAACCTGGAGCTGCCCAGCCTGCGCCGCTACTACACCGATCACCTGCATAAGATGGCCCAGTACGTGGCTGAGAACTTCTCGGATGTGGCGGTGCGGTGGCAGTTCATCGACGGGTCAGCGTCCGGGGCAGTCTCCGAGGCTTCCCGGACCGCGGGTCTTGTGGTGATAGGCACCCGCGGCCGCGGCGGATTCGCCGGGCTGCTGCTCGGATCGGTCAGCCAGTCTGTGCTGAACCGCTCAGCATGCCCCGTGCTCGTGGTGCCCACCCACAAGGACTGACGCGCGAGGCGCTCTGGATGAGAAGCGGCAAGGACGTGGCCCGGGGCAGCGGAGGGGCACCCTGTAGCATCGATGTATGGCGATGCCGAAGGCAGCTCAGGAGTCGCACCACGAGGTGGGCGAGGTGCGTGCGGTGGACGCTGCGTCCTCCTTGTTCGGGGCTCGGCGATTCCTCGAGGCTCGTGATCCTTCAGCATCTCCAGCTGGGCGAGCATCGAGTCGTTGACCTGACGGAGCATCTGGGCCTCTCGCAGAGCACTGTGTCGAAGCACCTTGCGTGCCTGCGGGAGTGCGGGCTGGTGAGCTCACGTGCACAGGGGCGCGCTTCCGTCTACTCGCTGAATCACGCGGAGGCCGTCATGCAGCTGCTCGCGTCAGCCGAGTCGGTCCTGTCGCTCACCGGAGATGCCGTGACCTTGTGCCCCCTGCGCGAGGACGCACCACAGCGATAGAGGCACCCATGATGCCTCGGCCTTATGGGTGATCTGCGCCTCCGGGTCCGCAGCGGCTGTGGTCCTCGGTTTCGAGCTGGAACGTCGCGTGCTCGATGGAGACGTCGAAGTGCTCGCTCACACACTCCCGTATGGTCTCAAGGACGGCAGGGGCGTGCCCGTCGTAGAAGCAGGCATCCTCGAGGACAACATGGCCGGAGATGGTGGGAAGCCCTGTGGCCACAGTGGAAGCGTGCAGGTCGTGAACATCTTTGACGTGCTCCAGGTCCATGATGTGCTGCCGGACTTCGTCGAGGTCGAGGCCTTTGGGTGTGAACTCCATCAGCACACGCAGCGTGTCCCGGGTGATGATGGCCGCACGCGGGACGATCATCAGGGCAATGACGAACGCCGCGATGGTGTCGGCTCGGCTGTACCCGGTAGTCATCATCACGATGGCTGAGATGATCACCGCAATAGTCCCGAGAGCGTCCATGAGAACTTCCAGGAACGCGGCTCGCATGTTGAAATTGGCGCTGCGGCCGGAAGACAGAACGGCGACGGCGGCGAGGTTCAGGACCAAGCCGATGATTCCGAACCACAGCAGCTCCCCAGCGAGGACCTCGGGCGGTCTGCTCCAGCGGTCTATACCCTCAATGACCGCATACACGCTCACTGCCAGGAGCAGAAGACCCTGACCGAGGGCGGCCAGAACCTCGACTCGCCGGAAACCCCACGTCCGTTTGGCGCTGGGAGGTCGAACCATGAGGGTGGCAGCGGCAAGAGCCACGAGCAGGCCCGCTGAGTCGGTGAGGAGTGGACCAGGTCCACCAGCAGTGCCAGGCTGCCGGTCATCCACGCACCAATAGCCTGGGCGACGACGATGCCGAGCACCAGACCCAGAGCGATCCCCAACCGGCGACGATAGTCGGGGCCTCCGCCGCCTGTGCGGGCGCGGAGCCGTGCTGATGTCCAGCGCCCATGGTGATCCTCCTCCCGTGTCCGCAGAGCGTCGAGGGCAAAAAGATCGCCCTATGGCGATGTTATGCCTCTGCTTCAATATCAGCCAAAGGTGCGAACACGTAGCGTTATCAGCAAGCCGCGGGCCCGTTGGGGTTCCTTCAGTCGAGGGAGGACGCCTTGCCAAGGCGGGAGCATGATCGGCCCGCACGCCGACCCCTACGCCTCGCACAGGCGGCATGGCGTGCGCAGCATCGCCGATGCACAGAAGCCCGAAGTGCCACCAACGTGTCAGGCGATGCCTTTGACGTCCAAGAGCCCGACGTCTGAAAGGGTCAGTCGCTGAGCGGCCTCCACAGCCTCGGGAAGGGCAGCGGCCACCTCCGTGCGCAGGGATTCTTCTCCTCGCGACCGCAGGGCTGAGCCGGAGCCCCTAGGGATGAGCATTCAGCCTGAACCACCAGACGTCCAGGGGATGGAGAAGGAGACCGCTGGCGCCACGTACGTGTGAGGCTGTTTCAGGCGGCCGAAGTCCGCCACTGTGACCTGCTCGCCAGCGGAGGCGAGGAGTTGTACTTTCTCCACCTTCTCCGCGAAAGTCGCGGAGGGAGTCAGCGTGCTTCTCCAGCACGAGGACATCGATACCCCCGCGCGCCAGCAGCAGTCCGGCCATCATGCTTAAGCAGGGCCTCCGCCTACTATGACGCACGTTGGGACGCTTTCGCTCACGGGCTGTTCGAAAGGCAGGTGGACGGTGGCCCCTCTCAGGACCGACGGTCACCTTTGCCCGGAGCATCATCGTCCTGGGGCTCGTACGCGCCACCCTCGTCGTTCCATCGGTCGAGGCGAGATGAACCCTTGCTTTTCGCTGCTCGTAGGCGGTCCTGCTCTGCCCGCTCCTTCTTGGATTCCGTAGACATTCGACAGCTCCGATCGACATTAGCGGCCAGTGAGTCACTTTCAACGCTACGCGCATTGCCGGTCGATTGATACGCCTGCGGGCCACCTATATGCGAACCCAACGGCAGAGGGCCTTCACTGTCCGGTGAGGCCTTTCTCATACCTGAGAGAAACCATGGCTGATCCGCGACGCAGCATGCTCGACGAGCTGCAGTGTCCTGGGGCAGTCATCACATGGTCGGGGCTGTCTTATTGGCCCTGGTCCAGGACGAGCATGACAACGGTCCAGGCGCAGTGATCACTACTGAGCTCTAGCGATTGACCTGCGTTTCCGGCTCATTGCGCAGGCCCAGGTGGAGCCTCCAACCGGATTTGAACCGGTGACCTTTCCATTACGAGTGGAACGCTCTACCAGCTGAGCTATGGAGGCCTGCGGACGCGAAAGCGCCGCGCGGTGAATCATCCTAGCTCACCACGCGGCACTTTCGCTCATCAGGGCTGGGCGGCGCCTCAGAGGGCGGACGTCGGCTGGTCTGAAAGCCGCTCGTCGTCCATTTCCGGCACCACCATGACCGGGCCCTGCGCGGCCAGCAGCACACCTCGTGACGTGGAGCCCATCAGCGTGCTGGCCACCGCGCCGCGGCCGCGTGTGCCGACCACCGTCAGCTGGGCCTCTCGCTGGCGAGCGCCAGGGTGCCCACAGGGGTGCCTGACTCCACGCCGACGGTGACCTCCAGGTGCGGGAAGTGGCCGCGGATCCACTCAGCCTCGCGCTCCATGTGCTTCTTCAGCTCATTCACCCGACGCTGCACGGAGGTGCTGTCGCTGGGGCCCACACCTGGGTACCACTCCAGGGTGTCGCCCAGAGGCGGCAGGGTGAGGATCATGTGCAGCCACTGCGACGGGCATCAGCCGCCTCGGCGGCCTGCAGGGCTGCGACGCGCGACTGCTTCGAGCCGTCGAGTCCGACCACCACCGGTGCGCTTTCGTCCTTCATGGGCGCGAAGGGGTCGTCCAGGTCCTTCACCGTCTCGGCGTAGGACTTCGGCACCACGACGGTGGGCGTGTGGGCGTGGCCCGGCACGGCCGAGGAGACGGAGCCGAGAATGCGCCCCAGGAAGCCGCCCCGTCCGCGTCCGCCGAGGACGACGAGGTGGGCCGAGGAGGACAGCTCCACGAGGATGCCTACCGCGTCCCCGTGCTCGGCGCGATAGGTCACCTCTCCCGGGTACTCCTCGAGGTAGTCGCGGGCCTGGCCGAGAGTCTCTTGAGCGGCCTTGCGGGTGGCGCTGTCCTCAGGGACCTCAGGGATGGCAGGCAGAGTGGTGTAGATGGCCGAGGGCAGCTTGAACGCGTGCACCACGGTCAGCGGAGCATTGCGCCGCTGGGCTGCGCGGGCGGCGTAGTGCAGAGCAAGCCTGGCCTGCTCGGACCCGTCGAACCCGACCAGAACCCCAGTGGTCGATCGTCCAGACCGTACGACGTGATGCCGGACTGTGTGCCGGTCTCCGAATTGCTCATGCTTCCTCCTGCGGCTCGGGGCTAAGTGCGCAAACAGCGGACATGCCCCTCCCTCGAGGCAGCGTCGCCGTACCGGCAATACCCATTCTAATGCGACGCAGATCACTTTTCTACAGGTTGTAGAAGAATTTCAGGAGCGGTAGGTCCACGGGGCGGACGGTCGCACGACCTCTTGATGAACGCACGTTCTGCCTGATCAGCAGGTGAAGCGGCCCTCCTCGAGCTCACCGTCGACCAGCCACGCGTCCACCAGATCGGTCACGCAGTCATTGCCCGGCCGGTATGCGACGTGTCCCTCACCCTCGTAGACGATCAGCGACGAGCTGGGCACCGCGTCGTGCATGCTCTCAGCCCACTGCACCGGAGTGGCGGGGTCACCCGTGGTGCCCACCATCAGCATCGGCGGCAGCTCCTGATCCGCAATGGATCCCGGCTCCCAGCCGTCCGAGACAGGCTCATGGGGCCACTCAGCGCACAGCACCCCGGAGTGGCCCAGGTAAGGCCCGAACGTGGGTGCGCGCTCCGTGAGCTCCTCGAACTCGGCCTCGATGCTCTCCTGGTCAGAGGCCATGCTGTAGTCCAAGCACATGACTGAGCGGAAGGCCCACGACGACATCCACTCGTACTCACCCGACGGCGCCCGTCCTGCCTGCTGATCAGCCCAGAACATGAACCCGTAGTAGTCGCCCTCCTCCAGCGCCAGCGTCAGCGCCTCAGCGAGGAACTCCCACCCCTCCGGCGAGTACATCGGGGTGATGAAGCCGCTCACCAGCATCGAGACGTTCAGGGTCCGACCCGCAGGCTCCACCGTCACCGGCTGCTCATCCACCTGGGCGAACAGCTGCCGCACCGTCTCCACCACCTCGTCCGGGGTCTCCGCGACCGTGCACTCCGCCTCCGCAGCGCACCATTCCGCGAAGCCCCGCAGCGCCTCCTCGAAGCCCACCGCCTGGGCAACAGTCAGATCGTGGGCGCCGTTGGTCACATCCATCATCGCGTCCAGAGCGAAGCGGCCCACGAGCTCCGGGAACAGCTCCGCGTAAGCCATGCCCAGCTTCGTCCCATACGAGAAGCCCATATAGTGCAGCTCGTCCTGGCCCAGGGCGCCTCGAATGATGTCCATATCGCGGGCAGCCGAGAACGTGTCGACGTGGCCCAGCAGCTCACCGGTGCGTTCGGCGCACTGCGCCCCGAGCTCCTCCGCCTGCTCCTGCGCCTGAGCGAACTCCTCATCCGGATTCGTCTCAGGGTCCGCCTCCTCCTCCCGGTAGGCGTCCATCTCTTCGTCGGTCATGCATTCCACGCCGTCCGACCGGTGGACCCCGCGGGGGTCGAAGCCGACAATGTTCAGCTCCTCCCGCACCTCCGCGCTCACGATGCCGTTGAGCTGCTCACCGACCATGTCCACGCCCGACTCGCCCGGCCCGCCCGGATTGGTCAGGACGAAATCGTCGTCAGGGGAGACGGAGTCGGCGATGAGGGCGATCTCCAGCGTGTCGCCCTCCGGATCCTCGTAGTCGACGGGGACGGTGATGTCTGTGCACTGCATCGCGGCCGCGCAGTCCTCCCAGTCCGGCTCCTGGGCGTAGAAGTCCGCGAGGCGCTCGTCGTCCTCCCCGTCCCCTGCGCGTCCTGGGCAGACTCGGGCGCATCTTCAGCAGCAGGCGGCGTCTCCGCGGTGGATTCGCTTAGCGGCGTCGTCCTCCGGCTCTGCGCAGGCTGAGAGGCCCAGAGCCGCCACGACCAGGGGAACCGTCCACCGTGCCGCTCGGGAGTGAAGCTCAGGCATTCGAGGCCTTTCGTGGGATGAGCTGCATCATCATGGCCTCCATCGCCAGCTGCGGGGAACGTTCCTGCTGATGCGGTCGCGAGCCGCGTTCAGCGCCTCGAGGCACTCGAGAGTCTGCTCCGGGGTGAGCCGATCGGCATAGTCGATGAGCTGCTCACGAAGATGATCATTGATCAGCTCCATCGCACCGTTCTCCCCGCCCAGCTTCACCGCAAGGACATCGCGGAACACAGCCGTCAGATCAATCAGGGTTCGGTCCAGCGCATCATGGACGGACCGCTTCGCGCGGCGCGTGGAGTCCTCCTCGAGCCGCTTGAACTGTCCGCGCAGCTTCGGCGGGACCTTCTCCTCCGGATCCAAGCCCAGAGAGCGGCGCAGAGACGCCGTCTCATCGCTCAGCCGCGCATCCGACTCGGCCTCCGCCTCCGTCTGGGCGATGCTGACCAGCTCGCCCGCCGCGAGCACAGCAGTGGAGGCGCTGCCGACCCGAAGGGGCAGGAGACCACATGCTCCCGGCGTCGGCGGGCCTCAGGATCACGCGCCAGTAAACGCGCGACGCCCACATGGTTCTGGGACACCCGAGCCGCGAAAGCCGCCTGCTCGGGATTCAGCCCATCCCGCTCGATCAGCAGCTGAGCCACCGCCTCAGCCGGAGGAATGCGCAGACTGACCAGTGGCACCTCGAACGGATGGTGATGAGCACATCCGCGGGGAGGGGGCGCACAGCACCCAGATCGTACGCGGCGGAGGCTCCTCGATCGCCTTCAGGAGCACGTTCGTCGCCCGCTCCGTCATCCGATCGGCATCCTCAATGACAATCACTCGCCACTCGGCGCCCTGGGGCCGGTCCTGGGCAGTCGTGACCAGCTCACGGACATCCTCGATGCGGTAGGTGACGTTCTCCGTCGAGACCATGGACACCGCAGGGTGCGTGCCGCTCAGAATCAGCTCGCAGGTCCGGCAGGCTCCGCAGCCGTCACCGGCCTCGCAGTTCAGGGCGGCCGCGAAGGCGCGCGCCGCATTGGACCGGCCCGAGCCGGGCGGGCCCGTGAAGAGCCAGGCGTGCGCAGGCGTCGAAGCCACAGCCGTCTGCAGCTGCTCCACCACCTTCTCCTGCCCCACCAGCTCGCCGAAGACGCCTGAGGACGGGGCGTCGGCCTCCACCTGCTCAGACATTCAGCATCGGCTCCAGCGCCTCGCGGATCCGCGCGTGCACCTCAGGTGCGGGAAGCGTCCCATCCAGCACCAGATAGCGCTCCGGCGCCTGGGCGGCCCGGCCCAGGAACGCGTCCCTAAGCCGTGCGTGGAACGTCTCCTCTGCAGACTCGATGCGGTCCCCGGCGCGCCCAGATCCCGCGCCTCACGGCGGGCCTTGGAGATCGCGGGCGCCACATCGAGCAGCACGGTCAGATCCGGCACCATGCCCTCGGTGGCCCAGTCGTTGAGGTCCGCGACGGCTTCGACGCCCAGCTCACGTCCGGCGCCCTGGTAGGCCAACGAGGAGTCCACGAACCGGTCAGACACCACGACCTGCCCGGCCTCGATCGCCGGGCGGATCTTCTGGACCACGTGCGCGGCGCGCGAGGCTGCGAACAGCAGCGCCTCGGTGCGCGGATCGACCTCACCCTGCCCGTGCTCCAGAAGGATGGTCCGGACGCGCTCGCCGATGTCAGTGCCCCGGGCTCGCGCGTCACAATCACGTCACGGCTTACTGCGGACAGCCATTCGCGCAGCAGGCCGACCTGGGTGCTCTTGCCTGCGCCCTCTCCGCCTTCGAATGCGAGAAATAGGCCCGGGCGCGCCGGTGCGGAAGAAGTGGGGGAATGTCCGTCACGCGGACAGCCTATCCGCCGTCGCCTCAGGCATGGATAGGATAGGCCCCATCATGACTGATGCCCTCGCGCTGACAAGCCAGCTCGCCGTCGCCCCCGTGTGGATCTGGGTGACGACCATCCAAGGCCTGCTCTACCAGCTCTTCGCCCTCGTCATCCTCGTGGTGGCGATCGCGGCGCTGGTCAAATGCCTGAGCAAGGACTCCCAGCGATTCGAGATCGCGTTCAAACGCACCAAACAGTTCTGGCTCGCCATGACCGGCGGCGCCTGCCTGCTCGCGCTGCTGGGCCTGCTGGGCTTCGGCCCCTTCACACTGCTGTTCCCAGTGGCTGCAGCGGTGATGGCCACCGTCTATCTGGCAGACGTCAACCCGGAAGTGTCCTGATCGGGCGCGCCCCGAAACCCTCGAACGGCAAGGAGCCCTCGCAATGGCCTACAACCTGATTCTGCTGCGCCACGGCCAGTCAGAGTGGAACGAGAAGAACCTCTTCACCGGCTGGGTTGATGTGAAGCTCACCGACACCGGCCGCGCCGAGGCTTCACGCGGCGGAGAGCTGCTGGCCGAGAACGACCTTCTCCCGGACGTCGTCCACACCTCGCTGCTCCAGCGGGCCATCACCACCTCCCACCTCGCTCTCGAGGCGGCGGACCGGCTGTGGATCCCGGTGAAGCGGGACTGGCGCCTCAACGAGCGTCACTACGGTGCCCTCCAAGGCAAGGACAAAGCCGAGATCCGCGAGACCTACGGCGACGAGCAGTTCATGATGTGGCGCCGCTCCTTCGACACCCCGCCCCTGAGATCGACGACGCAGACCCTTACTCGCAGGCGGGGATCCGCGCTACGCCGACCTCCAGTCCCCGCCCAGGACGGAGTGCCTCGCCGACGTCGTCGACCGCTTCCTGCCCTACTGGGAGGAGTCGGTGGTTCCAGACCTCAAGGCTGGCAAGACGGTTCTGCTCGCCGCGCACGGCAACTCGCTCAGGGCCCTGGTGAAGTACCTCGACGGCATCAGCGACGAGGACATCGCAGGAGTGAACATCCCCACCGGCATCCCCCTGCACTACGAGCTGGACGAAAGCCTCAGCCCCGTGACTGCCGGCGGCACCTACCTGGACCCCGACGCCGCGAAGGACGCGATCCAGGCGGTCGCGAACCAGGGCAAGAAATAGTCGGAGCCGATAGGACCGCCTGCTCGGCGGTAAGCGGCCCTATCGGGCGTTGAGCTCGCCCGTGTGCAGGTAGCCGACCTTGCGCGCCACGGACACGCCGTGGTCGGCGAACCGTTCGAAGTAGCGCGACGTCAGCGCAGCATCGGCGCTGGCGGCCCCGCCTGCCGTCCACTGGTCTCCAGCGATCGTGATGAAGACTCCGGCGTGCAGGTCGTTGATCTGCTCATTGAGCGACTCGATCTCGCTGATGAGCTGAGGGTCCCGGGTCAGGAGCAGCTCCACGAGCTTCTTCGCAATCAGAATGTCCTTCTCTGCCATCTCCTGGTACACGCGCCGCAGCGAGTGCTCAGCGACGTGCTCGGGGTATCGCAGACGAACAAGCTGGGCGATGTGCCGCGCCAGATCGCCCATGCGCTCCATCGAGGTGGACATGCGCAGCGCACCCACCACCAGCCGAAGATCCGACGCCACCGGCCCCTGGAGCGCCAGCAGCTCGACCGCCTTCTCATCCAGCATGGCCTGGAGTCTGTCGATCTGCACGTCGTCGGCGATCACCTCCTCAGCCAAGTGCACGTTCGCGGTCTCGAATGCCCGATAGGCCTTGCCCATCGCCTGATGGACCAGGACCACCACCTCATGCAGCTTGTCGCCGAGATTGTGGAGGTCTTCCTGGAAGAGCTTGCGCATCGAGTCATGTCCTTATTGGCCTGCGTTCAACGGGGTGCCTGTCCACAGTGGTCGCCCCAGGTGACACGGCTCAGGATGGCGGCTGACGCAGAGGTGAACTTCTGGTGAACATCTGTCTGCGCGGCGACACGCGGACAGCACAGGCTCCGGCGGGGCCCTAAGCTGGGACGTTGTGGACTCCCTGCTCGTTGCGGCTACAGCGCTGATCGTCGGCGTCGCGCTGGGCGTTGCGTGCATGTACGCATTCCGGGTCTCCGAGCGGCAGCGCGCCGCCGACGTGGACGTCGACGAGCCCTCGATGCCTACTTACGCCACAGAGGTCCTAGCCTCCCTGGGCCTGGGGTACATCGTCGTCGACACCGTCGACGGAGTGGTCCGGGCCAACCCCGCCGCATACGCCTTCGGGCTCGTCCGCGGCCACACCGTGGTGCACCGCGAAGTCCTGGCCCTCACCGCACGGGTCCGCGGCGACGGAGTGATCATCGAGGAGCAGCTCGAGCTGCCTCGCGGCCTGCAGGGCGAAGCCAGCATCGTCGCCAACCTGCGGGTCGCACCCCTGGGCGACGAGTACATCCTCGTCCTCGCCGACGACCGCACTGAGGTCTCCCGCACCGAGGCGGTGCGCAACGACTTCGTCGCCAACGTCTCCCACGAGCTGAAGACCCCGTCGGCGCCATCAGCCTGCTCGCCGAAACCATCGAAGATGCCGCCGAGGACGAGGACGCCGTCCGACGGTTCTCCAAGCGCCTGCACAAGGAGTCCGTCCGCCTCGCCGCGCTCGTGCAGGACATCATCGAGCTCTCCCGCGTGCAGGGCAAGAACGTGGTGCACGCTTAGCAGGCCCGTCGACCTTCAGGCTGTGATCGACGAAGCCGTGGACCGCTCCCGGCTCACAGCCGAGGAGCGGCACATCCAGATCAAGGTCGGCGGGAACCTGCCCAGGCGCGTCCACGGCGACCAGGAGCAGCTGACCATGGCCGTTCGAAACCTCATCGACAACGCGCTTCGGTACTCGCCCCCAACACCCGGGTGGGGTCGGCCTGGCGTCGGCGGACGGGATCGCCGAGGTGGCCATCACAGACCAGGGGATGGGCATCGCGCCCGAGAACCAGGAGCGAATCTTCGAGCGCTTCTACCGCGTCGATGCGGCCAGGTCCCGCCAGACCGGCGGCACAGGCCTGGGGCTGAGCATCGTCAAGCACGTGATCGGAAACCACGGGGAGAGGTGTCGCTGTGGTCCCAGCAGGGCAAGGGATCCACCTTCACCGTGCGGCTTCCGGAGATCGACGAAGGTCTGACTCCCTCAAGGGCCTCACCGGCGTCGACGAGACCCTGACCCACCGCGCGGAGCAGCGTGAGCTGACCGCAGAAGAGCCCACCATCGCACCGAAGAAGCCCGGCAGCGCCCCGCGCCGGCGAAGGAGGAGACGCGTGACCAGGATCCTGATCGTTGAGGACGAGGAGTCGTTCTCGGACGCCCTCTCATACACCCTGGAGAAGGAGGGCTACGACGCACTGGTGGCTGCCGACGGGCTCGAGGCGGTCGATCTCTTCGACCGCGAGGGGCAGACCTGGTGCTGCTGGACCTCCAGCTCCCGGCCAGCCCGGCACCGAGGTGTGCAGGCAGATCCGGC
The DNA here is from genome assembly GCF_019575955.1 of Nesterenkonia pannonica. GTDB lineage: Bacteria > Actinomycetota > Actinomycetes > Actinomycetales > Micrococcaceae > Nesterenkonia > Nesterenkonia pannonica. Next base: position 2,084,177 of record NZ_CP080575.1, on the reverse strand, counting down.
TCCGTTCGAACGTCCCGGTGATCATGCTGACAGCGAAGGACTCGGAGATCGACAAGGTGGTCGGACTGGAGCTGGGGGCCGACGACTACGTCACCAAGCCCTACTCCTCCCGCGAGCTTCTGGCTCGAGTGCGAGCGGTCCTGCGGCGCAACGTCGAGCCTGAGTTCGAAGGCTCATCCACCATCGCAGCCGGACCCGTGCGCATGGACATTGAGCGCCACATCGTCGAGCTCGCTTACCGCAAGGTCAGCCTTCCCCTGAAGGAGTTCGAGCTCCTCGAGATCCTCATCCGCAATGCCGGACGCGTGCTGACCCGCGGGCAGATCATCGACAGGGTGTGGGGCTCCGACTATGTGGGAGACACCAAGACCCTGGACGTGCATGTGAAGCGCCTCCGCTCGAAGATCGAGTCCGACCCCGCCAAGCCTCGGCTTCTGGTGACCGTGCGAGGCCTCGGCTATAAGTTCGACGGCTAGACTGTCCGCTGGTCCAGGCATACGACGACGGCGGAGGTTGCATGAGCGACAAGGACACCACCCAGCCCATCCGGAGAGCACTGATCAGCGTCTTCGACAAGACAGGTCTCACTGAGCTCGCGCAGGGACTCCACGATGCGGGTGTGGAGCTCGTATCCACCGGCTCCACGGCCTCCCGCATCGCCGACGCCGGAATACCGGTGACCCAGGTGGAGGACGTCACCGGATTCCCGAGATGCTCGACGGGCGGGTGAAGACGCTCCACCCGCGGATCCACGGAGGCATCCTCGCCGATCGTCGCAACCCGGAGCACGTCAGCACCCTGGAGGGCCACGGCATCTCCCCATCGATCTGGTGATCGCCAACCTCTACCCCTTCGCCGAGACGGCGGCCTCAGACGCCTCCGAGCAGGAGATCGTTGAAAAGATCGACATCGGCGGCCCCTCGATGGTGCGCGCCGCTGCGAAGAACCACGCCTCAGTGGCCGTCGTCGTCGACCCGCTCAGGTATGGGGAGACGATCGCCGCCGCAGGGCAGGGCGGATTCACCCTGGCTCAGCGCAAGCGCCTGGCCGCTCTTGCCTTTGCGCACACTGCTGCATACGACACCGCCGTGGCACGGTGGACGGCCCAGGAGTTCGACACCGACTTCGACGCCGCAGACCTGCCCGCCCCTCCGGTGGTCAGCGAATCGCGCCGCAAGGCACACTTCCCGCCCTATGCCTACCTCGCACTGGAACGCGTGGCCTCCTGCGGTACGGCGAGAACTCCCACCAGCCTACAGCCGTCTACACCGAGCCGCACGCCGCCCCAGGGCTGGCGCAGGCACAGGTGCTCCACGGCAAAGCCATGAGCTTCAACAACTACGTGGACGCCGACGCGGCCGTCCGCGCCGCGTTCGACTTCTCACGTCCTGCTGTTGCGATCATCAAGCACGCCAACCCGTGCGGAATCGCGCAGGCTGACAGCGTCGCTGCCGCCCACAGTGCGGCGCACGCCACGGATCCCCTCTCCGCCTTCGGAGGGGTCATCGCCGCGAACCGAGAGGTCAGCGCAGAGATGGCCCAGGCCGTATCGGAGGTCTTCACCGAGGTGGTGGCGGCGCCCTCCTTCTCAGATGAGGCGCTGGAGATCCTGAGGCAGAAGAAGAACGTCCGGCTGCTGCAGCTGGCCGAGGGCCACCACCGGGAGACGGTCGAGTATCGCCAGATCTCCGGCGGCATGCTTCTCCAAGCCTCCGACGCTCTCGACGCAGACGGCGACGACCCCTCGAACTGGAAGCTGGTGGCAGGCCCTGCCGCCGAGGAGCAGGTGCTGACGGACCTGGCCTTCTCGTGGCGAGCGGTGCGCGGGGTGAAGTCCAACGCCATCCTGCTGGCCAAGCATCAGGCAGCGGTCGGCATCGGCATGGGCCAGGTCAACCGGCTCGACTCCTGCCGTCTGGCTGTTCAGCGGGCCAACACCCTCGGAGGCGAGGGTGTGGAGCGCGCACGCGGCGCCGTGGCCGCATCCGACGCGTTCTTCCCATTCGCCGACGGGCTGGCAATCCTCATCGCCGCCGGCTGTGACCGCCGTGGTGCAGCCGGGCGGATCCCAGCGCGACGAGGAAGTCATCGCCGCTGCCCAGGACGCCGGTCTGACGATGTACTTCACCGGCACCCGGCACTTCGCACACTGACCTGAGCGACCGAAGAGATAGGGCAGAACGCCGTGACTGAAGAGCTGCTCGATGAGCTGACCGAGCTCATCCGTGAGGAAAGGCTCCGCGAGCTTCGCCAGGCGCTGAGCGACTCGAACCCCGGCGACGTCGTGGACTTCCTGGAGCGACTGGGGTCAAGGATCGCGCCGTCGCGTTCCGGCTCCTGCCCAAAGACGTGGCGGTCGAGGCCTTCGACCTCCTGGATGAGGCGCTCCAGCATGAGCTTCTCGAGGGCCTGAAGGACCACGACGTGGCCCACTTCTTCGAGTCCCTGGATCCGGACGACCGAGTCCGGCTGATGGACGAGATGCCAGCCTCGGTCGCCCGGCAGATGATGCGTCACCTCGACGAGCGTGAGCGGAATCTCACGAACATCGTCCTCGGCTACGACCTGGGCACGATCGGCCGCCACATGAGCCCCGAGTTTGTCGCCCTGCGCCAGGAGCTGACCGTGGCGGAGGCGCTGCAGAAGGTGCGCGCCCAGGCCGAGGACGCCGAGACGATCTACACCGTTCCCGTGGTCGACGCGAGCCGGATGCTGCAGGGAGTGGTCTCGCCCGCGACCTGCTGAAGGCCGACAGCGCAGCCGTGGTCGGCGAGCTGATGGCGGAGGCCGACTCCGTGGACGCCGACCACGACGCGGAGGACGCAGCGCGCCGGTGCGCCGACCGCAAGCATCTCGCCATGCCGGTCACCGACAAAGAGCACCGCGTCGTCGGAATCTTCACCGTGGATGACGCGCTGGACATCATCGAGCGGGCTGAGAATGAGGATGCGGCCCGGCACGGCGGTGCCGAGCCGCTGAACCGGCCCTACCTCTCCACGCCTGTGCTGACCATTATGAAATCGCGCATCGTCTGGCTGCTGGTCCTGGCCGTCGGCGCCACGCTGACGGTGTCGGTGCTCGACGCATTCGAGGACCAGCTGGAAGCCGTGGTGGCACTTGCGCTCTTCGTTCCCCTGCTGATCGGCACCGGCGGAAACGTCGGCAACCAGGCGGCCACCACAGTCACCCGCGCTCTTGCACTCGGCGACGTGCGCACCAGGGACGCGATCAAAGTGCTGTGGCGAGAGGTGCGAGTGGGGCTGACGCTCGGCTCGTCCCTCGGTGTGCTCGCTCTCGTGATCACCGGCGGGGTCTACGGCTGGGACATCGGCCTGGTCATCGGCCTGACGATGCTCGTCGTCTGCACCATGGCCGCCTCCGCAGGAGGGCTCATGCCGCTGCTGGGCAAATCGATCGGAGCCGATCCCGCCGTCTTCGCCAACCCGTTCATCGCAACGTTCGTCGACGCGGCAGGCCTCATCGTCTACTTCCTCATTGCGATGACCGTCCTCGGCATCTGAGGCCCCGGCGCCGCCCGCGCGAACGCTCGGGCGCAGGCGCAGACTTGATAGGTTGTGACCAACACACCGGACATCTGAACGACGTCATCACGAGCGACCTCGAGGGAAACCCACACCCATGGCAAAGATCATCTACACGAACACTGACGAAGCGCCCATGCTGGCGACCTTCTCCCTGAAGCCCATTGTCGAGGCCTTCGCCTCCACTGCCGGGGTCGAGGTCGAGACCCGGGACATCTCCCTGGCAGGACGCATCATCTCCCAGTTCCCCGACCACGTCGGTGAGGACAAGGCGGAGGCGGACGCCCTCGCCGAGCTCGGCCAGCTGGCCAAGAGCCCCGATGCGAACATTGTGAAGCTTCCGAACATCTCCGCGTCCGTGCCGCAGCTGAAGGCAGCCATCGCCGAGCTGCAGTCGCAGGGCTACAAGCTGCCCGACTACCCTGAGTCGCCCTCCTCCGAGGAGGAGCAGGACATCCGAGCTCGGTACGACAAGGTCAAGGGCTCGGCCGTGAACCCCGTGCTGCGCGAGGGCAACTCAGACCGCCGCGCGCCCGAGTCCATCAAGAAGTACGTGCGTGCCAACCCTCACCGCATGGGCCAGTGGTCCTCCGAATCCACCACGAACGTGGCCACCATGGGCGAGGACGACTTCGCCTCCAACGAGCAGTCAGTGGTCTTCGAGCGCGAGGACGCCGTGACCATCCAGCACGTGGTAAGGCGACGGCACTGTCACCACGCTCAAAGAGGGGCTCACGGTGCAGGCTTACGAGGTCCTCGACGGCACCTTCATGTCCGCGCGCCCTGGACGCATTCCTCACCGAGCAGGTCCAGGCGGCCAAGGAGGCGGACGTTCTCTTCTCCGCCCACCTCAAGGCGACCATGATGAAGGTCTCCGACCCGATCATCTTCGGCCACATCGTGAAGGCGTTCTTCCCTCCATCTTCGAGAAGTACGGGGATGACCTCGCCGCGGCCGGACTCTCAGCCAACGACGGGCTGGCCTCCATCCTCAAGGGAGCAGAGAAGCTCGGCAAAGCTAGCGAAGGCATCCAGGAGGAGTACCGGAAGGGCCTGGAGAACGGCCCCGGATGTCCATGGTCGATGACTCCAAGGGCATCACCGGGCTGCACGTTCCCTCGGACGTCATCGTCGACGCCTCCATGCCCGCCATGATCCGCAACGGCGGCAAGCTGTGGGGCCCCAGCGGCGAGACCGACGACACCCTGGCCGTCATCCCTGACTCCTCCTACGCCGGTGTCTACCAGGCCGTCATCGAGGACTGCCGCGCGCACGGCGCCTTCGACCCCACCACCATGGGAACCGTCCCCAATGTGGGACTCATGGCCCAGAAGGCCGAGGAGTACGGCTCGCACGACAAGACCTTCGAGATCGAAGCCGAAGGGACCGTGCAGGTGGTCACCGCTGCAGGCGATGTCGTCATCGAGCACACCGTGGAGCCCGGCGACATCTGGAGGGCCTGCCAGACCAAGGACGACCCCATCCAGGACTGGGTGAAGCTGGCCGTGGCCCGGGCCCGTGAAGCCAACGCGCCCGCCGTGTTCTGGCTCGACGAGCAGCGTGCGCACGACGCCAAGCTCATCACCAAGGTGGTGCACTACTTGGACGATCACGACACCGAGGGCCTGGAGATCAAGATCCTCAACCCCGTCGAGGCCACCAAGTACACGGTCGAGCGCCTCCGCGACGGCGAGGACACCATCTCCGTGACCGGAAACGTCCTCCGTGACTACCTCACGGACCTGTTTCCCATCCTCGAGCTGGGAACCTCCGCAAAGATGCTCTCGATCGTGCCTCTCATGGCAGGCGGGGCCTCTACGAGACCGGAGCCATGGCTCCGCTCCCAAGCACGTCCAGCAGCTCACCGAGGAGAACTTCCTTCGCTGGGACTCCTCGGAGAGTTCTTCGCACTGGTCCCTTCCCTGCAGAAGTACGCGGAGCAAGGTTCAGCGCCGAAGGCAAAGGTGCTCGCCTCCGCACTGGACCGGGCAACCGCCACGTTCCTGATGGAGGACCGCTCACCGGGGCGGAAGCCGGGCGGCCTCGACAACCGCGGCTCCCACTTCTACCTCGCCCAGTACTGGGCCCAGGAGCTTGCCGCGCAGACTGAGGATTCGGACCTCGCCGACACGTTCGCGCCCGTCGCCGAGGCGCTGACCAAGAACGAGGACAAGATCCTCGAGGAGCTCACAGCGGTCCAGGGCAGCCCCGCCGATGTCGGGGGCTATTACCGGCCCGATGAGAAGAAGGCGTTCAAGGTGATGCGGCCCTCGTCGACGCTGAACGAGATCATCGACGGTCTGGCTTACTGATTCCCGAATGAGGCAGGCCGTCCTGCGGCCAGCATTCAGCAACCGCCCAGGTGGGTGTCGATACAGTCTCTGACCACGAGAGACGCACCGACAACCTCACCTGGGTGGTTTGCACTATGACACTTTTCGGCTTCCACTGCTCTCAGGAGCAGATCGCTCCGTCCCAGCTTCTGGCCGATGTGAAGCATGCCGAGCAGGCAGGCTTCGACGCGGCCATGAGCTCGGACCACTTCATGCCCTGGTCCGAGAATCAGGGCCACTCGGGATTCACCCTCTCCTGGCTCGGCGCCGCACTGGCACAGACCACCTTTCCCATCGGCTCGGTCTGCGCCCCCGGTCAGCGCTATCACCCGGCCCTGATCGCCCAGGCCACCGCGACGCTCGGTGAGATGTTCCCCGAGCGCTACTGGGTGGCCCTCGGCGCGGGCCAGAACATGAACGAGCACGTCACCGCCGACAAATGGCTTCCGCTCGAGCAGCGGCGCGACAGGCTCGAAGAGGCCGTGGACATCATTCGACGCCTGCACCAGGGCGAATGGATCAGCTTAAGCACTCCGGCCACGTAGAGGTTGAGGATGCCTACCTCTACGACCGTCCGGCCCAAGGGTGCCGCTGCTGGCGACGTGCATCACTCCTGAGTCTGCTCGCCGCGCAGCCCACTGGGCCGAGGGCATGATCACGCTCAACCAGCCCGGCGGCGCCCACCGCGACACCCTGAAGGCCTATCGGGACGCAGGCGGCCGGGGATCCGCATTCCTGCAGGTGCACCTCTCCTGGGCCGACACCTACGAGCAGGCAGTGGAGACGGCGCGCCACCAATGGTCCGCCAACGTCTTCGGGCCGCCCCTGGACCAGGACCTCGCCACGCCGGCGCACTTCGACACCGCCGCCGGAGAAGTGTCGGCGGGGACGGTCCTTGACGCCGTCTGGACCTCGGCGGAGCCGGACCAGCACGTCGAGTGGCTCTCCGCCGCAGCCGAGGACTTCGACGCCCTATACCTCCACCATGTGGGACAGCACCAGAAGCCGTTCATCGACACGTTCGGCGAGAAGGTCCTGCCCCAGCTGAAAGGCACCTGATGCGCATCACCGAGACCGCCGACCTCTGGTACAAGAACGCCTTCATCTACTGCATCGATATGGAGGTCTACCTGGACTCCAACAACGATGGCATCGGTGACATCGACGGCATGTGCCAGCGCATCGACTACCTTGCCGAGATCGGCGTGACCTGCATCTGGCTCATGCCCTTCTACCCCTCGCCCCGGCGCGACAGCGGGTACGACATCGCCGACTTCTACGGCGTGGACCAGCGCTACGGGGACCACGGCGACATCGTCGAGCTCATCCGCACCGCCCACGACCGCGGAATCCGGGTGATCATCGACCTGGTCATCAATCACACCAGCGATCAGCACTACTGGTTCCGCAGGTCCCGCGCCTCGAAGGACAACCCCTACCGCGACTACTACGTGTGGCGCGGCGACACCCCGCCAGACACGTCCGACCAGACGATGTTCCCGGACTCCGAGGACGGAATCTGGACGCAGGATGAGAAGACGGGGAGTGGTACCTGCACCACTTCCTGCACACGCAGCCGGACCTGAACACTGCCAACCCGCAGGTGCGTGACGAGATCTCCAAGATCATGGGATTCTGGCTCCAGCTGGGGTCGACGGCTTCCGCGTCGACGCTGTGCCGTTCGCCATCAATCAGACCACCCTGATTGAGATCGACGACGACGAGATGGCCGAGCCGCACGACTACCTGCGCGCGCTGCGGTCATTCATGCAGCGGCGGGCCAGCGGACAGGGCGCTGCCATCATGCTGGGTGAGGTGAACCTGCCCCATGAGGAGCAGAGGGCCTTCTTCGGGGATCGGACGGTGATCAGCTGTCGATGCAGTTCGACTTCTTCACCAATCAGAGGATGTTCCTGTCGTTCGCGCGTCAGGACGCAGCTCCCATCGAAGAGGCGCTGAAGTCCCGCCCCACGGACCTGAACGAAGAGGTGCAGTACGCGAACTTCCTCCGCAACCACGACGAGCTGACGCTGGACCTGCTCACGGACGACGAGAGGAACGAAGTTCTCGATACCTTCGCCCCCGACGAGGAGCACCGGTTCGCAGGACGCGGCATCCGGCGTCGCCTGCCCACCATGTTCGAGGGCGACCCCGACGTCTGAAGCTCGCATACAGCCTCCTCTTCAGCCTCCCCGGCACTCCGGTGCTCTACTACGGGGAGGAGATCAGCATGGGCGAGAACCTGGACGTGCCGGGCAGGGAGGCCGTCCGCACTCCCATGCAGTGGTCCAGCGAGAAGAACGCAGGGTTCTCCTCCGCCAGCCCCTCAAAGGTGGCGCGCGCCGTCACAGAGGGCTCCTACGGACCGGAGCACGTCAACGCGGGCATCTCGCGCCGGGAGCAGGATTCGCTCCTGCACTGGATCACGCGGTTGGCGAAGCGCTACCGCGAATCCCCGAGATCGGCTGGGGCGATGCGAACATCATCGAACAGCCGCACCGCTGCGTCCTGGCCTACCGGATGGTGTGGGAGGACCATACCCTGGTGCTTCTGCACAACCTCGCCTCCGAACCCGTCCAAGTGCCGTTCGCACTGTCGGATGAGGGCCCTGGAACGCTCCTGATGGACCTGATGGTGGATGACACCTTCGAGCTCGACGGCGAATCGTCGACGGAGGCTCGGCTGGACGGCTTCGGATCACGGTGGCTGCGGATCAAGCGCGAGGGCGACCCGCGACTCGTCTGATCCCCGGCCCGGAACGCCTGCGCGCGCTGCTTGATCGCAGCTTAGCCAACACTCAGACTCGCTGAGTACCTTCAATGAACGGCCTGAATGAGGAGGCACCCACTCTGATGATGCGAACCCTGAGGACCCCATATATGGCAGCCGCGCCTGCTCTGGCGGCGTCCGGGGCCCTGGTGCTCAGCGCCTGCGGTCCCTACCCGGTGGATGCCACCGACCAGCACGACGCCGCGGCGCCCGAGTCCGCGCCGGTCTTCGGCGATATTCGCCAGGAAGCCTTCGACTCGTCGCTGGCCGCGGAGTCGGTGACCGTGACAGGCGAGATGGAGGCGGGGAGGCCGAGCTGGACGAACTCTTCGGCGAGATCGACGAGGAGGACTCCGGGCAGCTCGAGATTCTCGGTGCGTTGGACGGAACCGCCTCCCAGATGAGCTTCAGTGCGGGCACCACGAGCTTTACCCACAGGGTCGTCGAGGGCGACGAGTACTTCGCCGCGAGGAGTTCGCGCAGCTGCTGGCCGCAGAGCTCAACGACGAGGACGACGTTGACGAGGACGAGGACGAGGCAGCGTCCCCGAGGACGACGAGGCCGCTGTCTCGTCCGAGGAGCTCTCAGAGATCATCGGCGACTCCTGGGTCCAGTTCCCGGAGGCCGAGGCCGTCTATTCGGCTGAGGAGCTGCTGACCACGTGGCGCTCCGAGCTCGAGGACGGCGAGTATGACGAGCTCGAGGCCGAGGAGAGCACCCGCGGCGGCGAGGAGGTCTGGGTGTTTGAGGAGGACGACTTCACGTTCGTCGTGTCCTCCGCTGAGGAGCCGCTGATCATGGAGATCAACGACGGCGAGAACACCTACTCCTTCGCCGAATGGGGCGAGTCCGAAGCCCCTGAGGCGCCGGATGACGTGATCACGATCGAGGAGATCCTCGAGGAGGCAGGGGCTGCGCCGCAGCCCGAATCAGACGTCGCCGAGAGCAGCAGCCTGCTTGAGGCCGCCGTGAACAGTCAATGAGCCGCAGCAGGCGGCCGGTAAGGAGATCGAAGAGATGAGCACGCTGTACAGGACCGCTGGACTGCTGGGTGTTGCACTGCTGGCGCTGACCGCCTGCGGCGATGAGGGCGTCCCGGCCGATGACCAGACCGATGAGGAGGACGGCGGCGGAACCGAGGGTCAGGACCCCGACGGTGCTGAGGAGCAGGGCGACCAGCCCGAAGAGATCGCGGGGAGGACCCGGAGGATGAGCAGGGCGTCGCTCCTGACGACGACACGATGGACCCGCCCAGCTTCGCTCAGATTCAGGAGGACATCTGGGACAGCTCCCTCGATTACGAGAGCGTGACCATCACCGTCCTCGTCGAAGAGGACGACGAGGACGCTGAGGAGGTGCCTGAGATCGACGCCGCTGAGGAGCCGCATGGACGGCGAGGACGACGCCGAGCTCGGTCCCGGAGACGAGCTGGTCATCGCAGGCAGCATGACCGGCGACGGTTCCCTGCATGAGTCGCCCTTCGGCGAGCAGCGTCTCTTCGACGATGGGGAGAGGGTGCTGCAGTCCAACGAGTTCTTCGTCTCAACATATGAGGAGTCGCGTCCTGAGGATGCGGAGGGCCTTCAGCCCGAGGAGCTCGAGGATTGGCTGCAGGAGCGCGGCGAGTGGGTCCACGTGACCGAGGTCGTGGACCTCGAGATGATCGAGACCCCGGAGGCGTTCATCATGAACCTCAGGGAGGGCTTCGAGTCGGCCGTGTCCGAGGAGGACGCCGAGGGAGAAGTCGACACGGTCAACGGGGAGAACGTCTGGGTCTACGAGATCGAGAACGCCACCTTCATGGTCGCCGCCGAAGAGGATGATCCCTACCTCGTCGGCTACGAGGCAGCCGAAGTGTCTGTCTCCTTCGAGGACTGGGATGAGACGGACGACGCGGAGGAGCCGGACGAGGACGTGATCATCGAATTCTCTGAGCTCGAGGAGGCGGTGATGGAGGCCACTGGGTGACGGTTTCCTGGAGGGGAGCTAGGAAAGCTTTGGTCCTGTCCGCCCGAACCTGGACACCCCTAAGAGTCTTCTCCGAATTCGCCCTAACGGCCCATTTTCGCTTTCTTTCCGCCGCCTCGTCTGATGGTATGGAACCAGTTCGCCGGGGAAGCCATTTCCCGGCGATGACGGCGGAAATTCCGCCACGCATCACATCGATGCAGGATCACACGGAGGTAACCACGTATGGCTACTACCGAAAACTCCAAGCTCCGCAGCATTGCAGGCATCGTTGGCATCGGCTCCATCGCCATGTTCGGTCTGGCCGCATGCGACGACGGCGCCGACGACACCGGCACTGATGACCCAGCTGTCGAGGACAACGGCGACGGCATGGAAGACGATGGCGCCGCTGAAGACGACGCCATGGATGACGACGCAGCCGTCGAGGACGACGGCATGGACGACGAAGGCATGGACGACGAAGGCATGGACGACGAAGGCTGATCGAATTCTGATCAGCACTTCGGTTCAATGAACCGTTGATTCAGGAAAGGCTCCTGCGCATTGCGCAGGGAGCCTTTCTGTCTGCCAGGAATCCATCTGCCGTGAAAGCAGATTCTGCTCACAGGAATATGTGGCGGAAGCTCAGGCCGGTGTGAGTCGGCAGTCGGCGCAGACGCCGCGGAAGACCACATCGGCAACATCGATCTGCATGCCCAAGGAGGCAGGGGCCTCCAGGCAGGGCGCCTCGCCGTGGACGCAGTCGACGTCTTCGATACGTCCGCAGCTGGTGCAGATGGCGTGGTGGTGGTTGTCCTCGGTGCGCGTCTCGTAGCACGCCGCGGCCCCGGGCGGGTCGAAGCGCCTGATGAGCTCCTTGGCGGTGAGGTCGTGCAGGACCGTATAGATCGACTGCACGGTGATCTCGGGCAGAGTCTCGGCCACTGCTGCGTGAACGCCCTCGGCAGGCTGATGGGGCTGAGAGTGGACCGCCTCAAGCACGGCGAGGCGCTGGCGCGTGACGCGCATGCCCCGCTGGCGCAGCTGGGAGGGCCAATCCTGCTCTTTCATTCTCTATATCATGCCAGCAGTTATGAGGTTCTCATAAAAAGCCCATGGGTGATGCTCTTCACAGAGCCTTGGGTGCGGCCGACCGGCGCGTAGACTTGGCCCGGCACGATGACCGGAGACGAGGAGCCCCTGTGAGCGCTGACATCAATACTGCACCTTTGGCAGATGTGGACCCGGAGATCGCCCAGGCGATAGCCGATGAGCTGGCCGCCAGCGCGGCACCCTTGAGATGATCGCCAGCGAAAACTTCGTGCCTCGTGCGGTGCTTGAGGCGCAGGGCTCTGTGCTGACCAACAAGTATGCAGAGGGCTATCCCGGCCGTCGCTACTACGGCGGCTGCGAATTCGTCGATGTGGCGGAGAACCTCGCCATCGAGCGGGCCAAGCAGCTCTTCGGAGCCGATCACGCCAATGTTCAGCCCCACTCCGGCGCACAGGCCAACGTGGCCGTGATGACGGCCTTCATGCAGCCCGGGGACAAGATGATGGGCCTCTCGCTCGCCCACGGAGGGCACCTCACCCACGGCATGAAGCTCAACCACTCCGGCAAGTTCTATGAGATCGCCGCCTATGAGGTGGATCCTGAGACCGGCTCCATCGACATGGACGAGGTGCGCCGGATTGCCCATGAGGAGAAGCCGAAGATGATCGTCGCGGGATGGTCGGCCTACCCCGCGAGCTCGACTTCGTCCGCTTCCGCGAGATCGCAGACGAGGTGGGCGCGCTCCTGTGGGTCGACATGGCTCACTTCGCCTACCTGGTGGCCGCCGGGCTCCACGCCAACCCCGTGCCGTATGCCGATGTGGTCACCACCACCGTGCACAAGACCCTGGCGGGCCTGCGCTCGGGACTCATCCTCTGCAAGGAGGAGCACCGGAAGAAGATCAATTCGGCCGTGTTCCCAGGGCAGCAGGGCGGACCTCTGATGCACGTCATCGCGGCCAAGGCGATTGCCTTCAAGATCGCCGGGTCCGAGGACTTCCAGGAGAAGCAGCGCCGCACCGTGGTTTAGCGCCCGAATCCTCGCTGAGCGGCTCGTGGCCGACGATGTCACCGAGCACGGCGTTTCGGTGCTCACCGGCGGAACCGACGTCCACCTGGTGCTGGTGGATCTGCGGAACTCGGATCTGGACGGCAAGCAGGCCGAAGATCTCCTCCACGAGATCGGCATCACGGTGAACCGCAACTCCGTGCCGAACGACCCGCGCCCGCCCATGACGACCTCCGGACTGCGCATCGGCACCCCCGCGCTGGCGTCGCGAGGATTCGGCGACGAGGAGTTCCGCGAAGTGGCAGACATCATCGCCGCGGCGCTGAAGCCGGAGCCGAATGTGGAGGCGCTGGAAGAACGGGTCAAGAAGCTTGCAGCGGACTTCCCGCTGTATGAGGGTCTGGAAGATTGGTGAGTGAAGCGATGACAGCGCAGATTCTGGACGGAAAGGCCACCGCCAAGGCCATGAGGGAGGACCTCGCTCAGCGGGTCTCCGCGCTCAAGGAGCGAGGCGTGACGCCCGGCCTCGCGACGGTCCTCGTCGGCTCCGACCCGGCGAGCGAATCCTACGTGGCTTAAGCAAGCACCGCGACTGCTCCGAGGTGGGCATCAACTCCATCCAGGTGCAGCTCGATGAGAGCATCACGCAGGAGGAGCTGCTCGCTGAGCTGGAGAAGCTCAACAGCGACCCTGCGTGCACCGGCTACATCGTTCAGCTTCCCTGCCGAAGCACCTGGACACTCAGGCCGTGCTGGAGGCCATCGATCCCAACAAGGATGCCGATGGTCTGCACCCGATGAACCTCGGGCGGCTGGTCGCATCGACCTCCGGTGATCTCACCTCGCCGCTTCCATGCACTCCCAAAGGATGTGTGGACCTGCTGACGCACTACGGGCTCGACCTCAACGGCAAGCACGTCGTGGTGGTGGGGCGCGGCGTCACGATCGGCCTACCCATCGGCCTGCTGCTCACGAGGCGGAACGTCAACGCAACGGTGACCCTCTGCCACACCGGCACCAAGGACACCGCATCGCACCTGAAGAAGGCTGACGTCGTTGTCGCGGCTGCGGGAGTGAAGCACATGATCGACCCGGCTGACCTGAAGCAGGGAGTCGTGGTGCTCGATGTGGGCGTCACCCGTGAGGTGGACCCCAGACCGGCAAGGCCACGATCTTCGGCGACATCGGTCCCGGCATCGAGGAGGTCGCCAGCCACTACTCGCCCAATCCGGGGAGTGGGGCCGATGACGCGCGTCGAGCTCCTCGCCAACGTGGTGGAGTCAGCGGAGCGCGCCGCTTACTGATCCTGACGGAATGCGAAGGCTCGATGATCAGTTGAGCCGAGCATGGCGAAAAAGATCGGCTTCCTCTCCTTCGGCCACTGGACACCCTCACCTCACTCGCACACCCAGTCGGGGCAGGACGCGCTGCTGCAGAGCATCGACCTCTCCGTCGCGGCGGAGGAGCTCGGGGTGGACGGCGCATACTTCCGCATTCATCACTTCGCCCGGCAGCTGGCCAGTCCATTCCCGCTCCTTGCGGCGGTGGGCGCTCGGACCCGCAGCATTGAGATCGGCACCGGCGTCATCGACATGCGGTACGAGAACCCCATGTACTTCGCCGAGGATGCAGGCGCAGCTGATCTGATTGCGCAGGGGCGTCTGCAGCTGGGCATCTCCCGGGGATCCCCGAGCAGGTCATCGACGGCTTCACGTACTTCGGCTACCAGCCCGGCGAGGGGAGACCTCGGCGGATATGGCCCGCAAGCACACTGAGGTGGCTCTGCAGGTCCTGGAGGGCCGTCAGTTCGCGGAGCCCAATCCGCGCCCCATGTTCCCAACCCGCCCGGCATGCTGCGCATCGAGCCCTACTCCGAGGGTCTGCGTCAGCGGATCTGGTGGGGCGCAGGCTCTGACGCCACCGCTGAGTGGGCAGGCAGGATGGGCATGAACCTGATGAGCTCCACCCTCAAGGACGACGAGTCGGGGGAGCCCCTGCATGTGCAGCAGACCCGCCAGATCCAGAAGTTCCGCCAGGAATTCGCCCAGCACCATCACGGCTTCGAGCCTCGGGTCTCCGTGTCCCGATCCATCATCCCGATCGTCAACGATCAGGATCGGGCCTACTTCCTGGGCCAGCGAGACTCTGAGGACAAGTTCGGAATGATCGATGAGAAGACCCGTGCTGTCTTCGGCCGCTCCTACACTGCGGAGCCGGACCAGCTGGTCACGGCGCTCGCTGAGGACACAGCGGTCGCAGAGGCCGACACCCTCCTGGTCACTGTGCCCAACCAGCTGGGCGTCGAATACAACGCGCACGTGCTGGAGAGCATCATGGAGCACGTCGCGAAGCCCCTCGGGTGGAAATAGAGGGACGAAATGTGCCCACCTCGGGTTGGTGCTGTCTGGCACAATCTCATCCGTGCCTCACACTGCGCCTGAATCGCCGCGCCCCCATACGTCCCTGATGCGCCCGGCCGTGGGCGCACTCGGCGCAGGGCTCTTCACCCTCACCGCCTGCATGGACAACGGCGGAGGCGAGGTTGGAGAGGGCCCGCCCACGCCCCTGGATGGAGGCGACGGCTACGAGGCCCAGGAGGCCGAGGCCGATTCCCAGGATGCCACCGCCGGCTGCCGCACATCGACTTCCCAGAAGACCCTGCCGGTGAGCTTGCCGAGGAGATCGTCGAGGCGCTCAATGCGGAGGGCGACGCCGAGGCCTCGCAGTGGGAGGGCTTACCAGCGACACGTTCGCCTCCCAGGTGGACGCGGACGACTTCGCGGAGATCCTCAATGAGGATCTCCGTCCGTCCGCTCCGTGGGTCGCGGCAGACTATGAGGGGGACGAGACGTCGTCGACGACCCGCCTGGAGTCGCCCAGCGCCGAGCTGGACCTTCAGGTGGCGCTCTCGGATGACGGAGAGACGATTGAGACGGTGCTCTTCGCCGAGCCCTTTGAGCGCATGGAGCCTACCGACGGGTTCGAGGAGGTCGCCGAGCGGCTGGGAGAGATTCCGGGTGAGATGCACGCGCTGGTCCTGGAGGACGGGGAGCCGCTCCTCGAGCTGGGCCGTCCCCACGAGGCTTCCCCGCTGGCCTCCACGTCCAAGCTGTACGTGGTGCTTGCCCTGGGCCAGGCCATCGAGGAGGACCAGAGCCTGGAATGGGGCGACGAGATCGAGCTCACTGAGGATCTGCGGAGCCTCCTCCGGCACGCTCCAGGATCAGCCCGCGGGGTACACCACGACCATCAGCGACGTGGCGCAGCGGACCATCGAAGTCTCCGACAACACGGGCACGGATATGCTCATCGATCTGCTGGGGCGCGACGCGGTCGAGGATGCCGTGGCCGACTCCGGGCACACCCAGCCGGAGCTTCTCCAGCCGTTCCTCACCACCCGGGAGCTCTTCCAGCTCCGCTGGCAGCTCCCCGACCTCGGCGAGGGGTGGGGATCTCTCGACGAGGCGGATCAGCGGGAGCGGCTCGCAGAGCTCGAAGGCGAGGAGCTGGACATCTCCTACGAGGACACAGGCCCCGAGGATGTCGACGTCGACGTGGACTGGCATGCCAGCGCCTACGACATCGCTGCGGTGCACGAGGAACTGGCCGACCTGGCCGAGCAGCAGCCACAGCTGGGGCCTGTTCTCGACACCAATCCGGGCCTGGCAGGACCTGTGGAGGACCCATGGTGGGAGAGCCTTGCGTTCAAGGGCGGCGGCCTGCCGGGAGTGCTCACCGGCAGCTGGCACGCGGAGGCTGAGGACGGAACCACCCGGACGGTTGTCCTTCTCGCCCAGCACGATGAGGCGCTCGGGGAGCACCGCGGCGAGTTCTTCCAGCTCGCCCAAGACGCTCTGACCATCGGCACGGACTCCGAGGACCCTGACGGTGAGGATGAGGAGGATGAGGGGACCAGGACTGACCCTCAGCCTGAGGCGGCCCTGCTCAGCGCAGGAAGAGCTTCTGCATTCGGTAGGTCGTCACGGTGAGCCCCACCCCGATCATCGCCAGGTAGTAGCCCACGTGCACCAGGCTCATGGGGCCGAAGTCCCAGAAGGCGATGTGGCGCATCAGTTCCACGCCGTGCCAGAGCGGAAGCACCTGGATGAGCCGCTGGGCGAGCTCCGGGTACACCTCAATGGGGAAGAGGGTTGCGGAGAATAGGAACATGGGCAGCATGAGGACCATGAGCCAGTCGAGCTGCTGGAAGCGGGTCATGAAGGTGGTGACCGCCATGCCCACAGCGGCGAACCCGAGGGCGATGAGCAGCGACGCTGCGAGCATCAGCACCGCCGCCAGAGGATCGACCAGCCCGGCGACCAGCAGCACCGCCAGGAACCCGCCGGCGTAGATCGCCCCGGAACAGGGCGAGCAGAATCTCGCCCAGGGTGAGGTCCAGCGGGCCCAAGGACGTGGCGATCATGGTCCGGTACAGCTTGGTGATCCGAAGCTTGAAGAACACGTTCACCGTCGAGTCGAACACAGCGCCGTTCATGGCTGACACCGCCAGCAGGGCGGGAGCGATGAACGCGGCGTAGGAGACGGTCTCCCTGTTGACCTCGAACCCTTCGCCGAGCATCGGGGAGACCCCGAGGCCGAAGGAGGTCAGGAAGAGCACCGGCTCGAGGAAGCCTGCGAAGAAGATCAGCTTCCGGCCGCTCCTGATGGCTGAGAGGCCCCGCTCGAAGACCGCCCTGACGTTGCCGGAGTACAGGTTGGAGGCGAAGCCGGTGCGGACGGTGACCGTCGGTGCTGCGCCGGTCTCCTGCTCCCTCCGGTCCTGGGCTGCGACCTTGGCCTCACGCTTGGCGTCCGCGCCACCCCGGGACCCTGCCGCGCCACTCGTCGTAGCCGAGGCGGGCGGTGTAGACCCGCTGGACGATCAGCCAGCCCAGCAGGATCATGACGACGAGGTACGCGGCGTGGACGACGATGAGCCACACCGGTGTGGGCTGCCCGAAGGACAGGACCCGTCCCAGCTCGTTGGCATGCCACAGGGGAGAGAGCCATCCCAGCATCTGAAGGGGCAGCGGCAGGTTGGTCAGCGGGTAGAACGTTCCCGAGAAGAGGAACAGCGGCATCACGACGAAGCGCTGAATGAGTGCGATGCGTCCCCTGTCGTCGCGAAGGGCCGCCACGTAGGCCATGATCGGCAGTCCGAGGGCCAGACCGCCCATGGATGCGGTCAGCACCTGAAGGAATGCCCACGGGGAGGCCAGCACCCCGAAGGCGAGCATGACAGTCAGGAACACCGCCGAGTGCAGCAGGAACCTCACGCAGACGGCGCAGATGTGGCCAGCGGCGATCTGACGGGGAGTGAGCGGAGTAGCCTGCGCGGCGTAGTACCCGCGGCGCCACTTGAACCCCTCCATCACCGGGAAGGTCATCTCGATGGCACCGGACATCATCAGCGTGGCGGCGAGGATCCCCGGTGCGATGTACATCAGATAGGAGTCGGCGCCGTATTCGGCGAAGCTGGTTCCCTGGCCCACCAGAGCGCCGAGCCCCAGGCCCATGGCAACGATGTAGATGATGGGGTTGGCGACGGAGGCGAACAGGATCACGCTCGCATAGGCCCGCATCGAACGCAGCACCCGTTCGGTCATGAACAGCACCCCGCGCACCGAGGCGGCGCGGCCGAGGGCGTCCTTGTCCGCGGCCGGGGACGGCTCAGCCTGGCGGGGCCGGACCGGCCGCTCAGTCAACGAGCGTCCTTCCCGTCAGGCGCAGGAAGACATCCTCCAGCGATGACCGTCGGATCAATGAGGTCACGGGTCTGCGCCCGGTGCTGTGGATCCGTTCGAGGGCAGCCTCCGCATCGGCGGCGTAGGCCAGCAGGCGGTCGGGGAGCACTTCGATGTGGCTGAAGCCGATCGCAGCGTCCGTCAGGACGGGCTCGAGCTCGGCCGCGAGCTCGCTGTTCCGATCCATGCCGAACCGCAGCTCGAGGACCTCTCGCGTCGAATGCTCTCTGATGAGGCCCTGCGGGGAGCCCTCGGCCATGATCTGGCCGTGGTCCACCACGATGAGCCGTTCGCAGAGCTGCTCCGCCTCCTCCATATGATGCGTGGTGAGCACCAGGGTGGTCCCACGTTCGCGAAGCCGGAAGAGCCGGTCCCAGAGCACGTGCCGCGCCTGCGGGTCCAGGCCGGTCGTCGGCTCATCGAGCAGAAGGATGTCGGGGTCGTTCACCAGTGCTCGGGCGATGGTGAGGCGGCGCTTCATCCCTCCCGAGAGATCCTCGACCCGGGACGATGCTTTGCGCGTGAGCTGGGCGAACTCGAGCAGCTCGTCCGCCTTGGAGGTCAGGTATCGGCGCGGCAGTCCGAAGAACCTGCCGTACATGATGATGTTCTCTCGGACCGTCAGCTCCTCGTCCAGGTTGTCCTGCTGGGGAATCACGCCCAGGCGCGCCCGCACCTGCGGGCCCTCACGCTGCGGATCGAGTCCGGCGACCGTCATGGACCCGGAGGTTCGGGAGGCCACTGCGGCGATCATGCGCATGGTGGTGGACTTCCCTGCTCCATTGGGACCGAGGAGCCCGAATGACTCGCCGGATGCCACGGAGAAGCTGATGCCGTCCACTGCGGTGAAGTCGCCGTAGCGCTTCACCAGGTTCTCGGCGGCGATGGCTGGCGACGGGAAGGCTGAGTCTGGCACGCCCGCCAGCTTAGCGCGCAGGGCCGAGGGACACTGTCGCGAGGAGGACGTCTTCATATGCGGAGCGGTCGCGGACGTTCATCCTTGAGGGTGATGTGCAGAGGGTCCTCATCCGGAAGACTGACAGGCATGACGCAAACCCTCCCTGGAACCGACTCCGCACGAGACGGCGAACCCATCCTGGAAACAGAGAATCTGGTCAAGGTGTACGGCCGCGGCGAGACTCGCTTCGACGCCCTGAAAGGCCTGACCTTCGGCATTCAGCAGGGCGAGTCCGTCGCCATCGTCGGCAAGTCCGGCTCCGGCAAGTCGACCCTGATGCACCTGCTGGCGCTGCTGGACCAGCCCAGCGCGGGAGTCGTTGCCCTGCGCGGCGAGCCCGTCAGCGGCCTCAAGGCCAAGGAGGTTTCCCAGCTGAGGAACAGAACCTTCGGCTTCGTCTTCCAGCAGTTCTTCCTCAACCCCCATCAGACGGTGCTCGAGAATGTGACCCTTCCCTGAAGATCGCAGGAGTGGGCAAAGCTGAGCGCAACGAGCAGGGGATGCGCGTCCTCGAGCAGCTGGACATGGGCGCCAAGGCCAAGAACAGGGCCACCACGCTGTCGGGCGGTCAGAAGCAGCGCGCCTGCATCGCACGGGCCCTCATCAACAGCCCCAGCGTGCTCTTCGCCGATGAGCCCACGGGCAACCTCGACTCAGCCACAGGCGACGTCGTCGAAGACATCCTCTTCGGACTCCACCGCGACCACGGCATCACTCTGGTGCTGGTGACCCACGACGAGGACCTCGCAGCCAAGTGTCAGCGGCGGCTGATGATGCAGGACGGCGAGATCGTCCGCGAAGAGACCGGCCGAACCGCCCAGGAGGCAGCAGCGTGAAGACTTTCGACCTGATCAGAGCAGCCTTCGGCAACACGCTCCGCGCCAAGATGCGCACCGGCCTGACCGTCGTCGCCATCGTCATCGGCGCCTTCACCCTCACCCTGACCTCGGGTCTGGGAGCGGGGATCAACCAGACCCTCGATCGCATCGTGGCGGGCTTCGGCGAAGACGACGCGATCTATGTCATTCCCTCCTTCGAAGCGGATGCCGAGGAGCAGGATGGCCCCGCTGAGTACGACCCCGACGCCGCCACCGACACCGGGTTCGGCTCGGGCCTCCTCACGGGGAGGACATGGAATACGTCGAGGACCTCGACGGGGTCACTGGGGTGGACGCCTCCATCGCGGCAGACGCCGACTACCTCGAGACGCAGGGCGGAGACCAGTACCAGCTGCAGCTGGACGACGCGCTCAACGCCCCGCTGGTCGAGCTCGCCGCAGGCAGTATCCCAGCCTCCGACGAAGCGGAGATCACGATCCCCGAGGACTGGCTGACGATCTTCGACACCGACTCTCCGGAGGACGCCATCGGGCAGACGGTCCTGATCGCAGCCAGCAGCGCCATCGGCGAGCAGTCGGATGTCGAGGCGGAGATCGTCGGCGTCACGCAGGGCTCCCTCGCAGGCGTCGGGTTCACCCCCATCCCTCCGTGGAGCTCACCGAGCAGATCGCTGACATCAACGCCGAAGGCTACGAGGGAGAGCAGCCCGAGGGCTACATGATGGCCGCGCTGCAGATCTCGGACCTGGAGGCATACGAGCAGGACATCAAGGATGCGCTCGACGAGGAGGGCATGATGGGCCTGACCGTCGAGGATCAGATCGCCATGTTCGAAGCCGTGATCGACACCGTGACCTGGGTGCTTTCGGCCTTCGCCCTCATCGCCCTGCTCGCAGCGAGCTTCGGCATCGTCAACACGCTTCTGATGAGCGTCCAGGAGCGCACCCGCGAGATCGGCCTGATGAAGGCGCTCGGCATGTCTTCAGGGCGCGTATTCGGCCTGTTCTCGCTCGAAGCCGTCGTCATCGGCCTCATGGGATCCATCATCGGCATCGCCTCCGGCCTGGTGGTCGGGTTCGCCCTCGACGCTGCCCTGACCGGAGGAGAGGACCCACCGCTGGGGACTTCGCCGAGCTGAGCCTCTTCGGCCTGAACTTCATGGCGGTCGGAGGCATCTTCGCCCTGATCATCGCGATCGCATTCCTCGCAGGGACGCTTCCTGCTATGCGAGCCGCCCGCAAGGACCTGATCGAGGCGCTTCGCTACGAGTAGTCCCGCCTACCGCAGACCACACAACGAGAGGAGACATGAGCAAATACGGAACTGAGCCCTACGACCCGCACGCCGCCTACGGGACCGGCGCCCTCACCGAGCCGAACTCGGTGCGCACACTGAGGGTGCTGGTGCTCGCCCTGTTGGTCCTGAGCCTGGCCAGCTACGCACTGATGACGGTCTGGATGCTCAGCGACGCCTACCTCGACGGCGTGCTGGCCATGTATGAGGACTTCGGCCTTCCCGCAGACGAGGCCGAAGCCGCTGCCGACAGCGCAGGGGAGCTGCAGGTGCCATCATCTCCGCCGCACTGATGGCTGGGCTCTACCTCGTCGTCTACTTCGGGCTCAGAGCCGAGCGCAACTGGGCTCGAATCCTCGGCATCGTCTTTGCCATCATCGGGATCGTCGGGGCCCTCGCCACGGTCCTGTTCAGCCTCATGCTCGTCCCATACTTCGACCTGGATCCGGTCCTTGCGCTGAGCGTCGGGCTGTATGCAATCCACATGGTCCTCGTCGTGTGGTGGCTCATCCTCGCCTTCCGCCGTGAGGTCTCCCACTACCTCCGATTCGCCTGAAGGCCTCACCGTCGACTGCGCTAGTGTGAGCAGGTGACTGAACCAGCAGCGGCGCCTGACCGGCGAGTGCTGGCGGCACTGATGCTGCCGATGTTCGGCTCGCTGCTGAGCATCTCATCGGTGATGGTGGCTCTGCCCGCCATCGAAGAGGGCCTCGGTGCCACCCCATCGGACCTCCAGTGGGTTCTCTCCGGCTACGCGCTCGCCTTCGGCGTGGGCATGAGTCCCTGCGGGGCGAGCTTGGCGACATCTGGGGCAGGCGCCGCATGTTCCTCATGGGCGTCGCCGTCTTCGGGTGCGCCTCCTGGGCGCTGCTCTGGCGCCGAGCCCTCTGGTGCTGAACCTCATGCGGTTCATCATGGGGTTCGGCTCATCACTGCTGGTGCCGCAGGTCATCGGAATCATCCAGCAGCTCTTCACGGGCGCTGCCAGGGGCGGGCCTACGGCATGATGAGCACCGTCATCGGGCTCGGGCTGGCTCTCGGCCCCTGCTGGCCGGAGTGCTTCTGGAGCTGGGCGACGATCACTTCGCCTGGAGGCTCGTCATGGCGGTGAACGTCCCGGTGGTTGCGGTGGCGCTGGTGCTGGCCTACCTGTGGCTGCCGGTCCCGGCGGGCGACGCCTCCGGTTCGTCCTCGGAGCAGCAGCTCAGAGGAATAGCACGTCTGGATCCTGTCGGGGCGCTCCTGCTCACCGGGTCGATCCTGCTGATCCTTCTGCCCTTCATCCAGTTCCAGAGTCCTGCAGGTGTGGCACTGGCCCTCGCAGGCCTCGGCCTGCTGGGCGTGTGGGTGCTGTGGGAGAGACGAATGGCTCAGCGGAATCCCGCCGCACCTATGGTGGATCTGCGGCTGTTCGCCATTCCCAGCTTCACCTGGAACTCCTCGGTGCTGATCCTCTACTTCGCCGGAATGCCCGCTATGGGCGCGGTGGTCGCTGTGTATGTCCAGCAGGGCATGGGCCACAGCGCGCTGGTCGCGGACTCGTCACGCTTCCGTCGGCTGTGCTGGTCATGGCGCTGTCCACTCAGGTGGGCCGTCGGGTGGAGCGGCTCGGGCCGCGCATGATGGTCGCTTGCACGACGGCCGCGGTCGTCTCTGCGGCCGCACTCATGGGGGCAGCGCTGCTGATGGGCACACCCGTCTCCTCCGTGTGGTGGATCGTGGCCGGGATGACGATCAACGGGCTCGCCCAGGCGCTCATCATCCCGTCGGCTCAGACGCTGTCCATGCAGGAGGTGCCTGAGCACGTGGCCGCGCCTCAGCAGGAGTGACCCAGACCGCGCAGCGCATCGTCACCGCCATCGGCCTGGCCGGTGTCACCGGCGTCTACTACGCCGTCGCGGCGGCGCGGGATCAGGAGGCCTACCTGCTCGCAGCGGCTGCGGCCCTCACCGCGCTCATGACGGCAGCGCTGCTTGCCGCCGCCTTCGCCGCGCGCCGCGCATCCCGCACATAGCCCGGCCCGGAGGTCCGGGCCGGGAGCTGCGTCAGCGCAGGCGCGTGACCTGCCGCAGGTCCTTGGAGGTGACGTAGTTCGGAGTGCCTGCGAAGATCTCGGCCCGCTCATCGGAGGCCTCCCACTCCCTCTCCGCAGCGGCGAAGTCCTCCGCGCTCCCGGGGCGTGAGACGAACCAGGTGAGCTCGGTCTTCTCATCGTCGAGCCACATGGACTCCACGGTGAATCCTCGGTCCTCCCGCGCTGGGATGACCTTGGTGCGCAGAAACTCTACGAACTGCTCGGCGAGCGCCTACCAAGCGTGTAGCGGCGCATCCACGTCGTGCGGTTCTTGGCGGTGTCCGGCGCAATGCCCTCAGGAAGCTCAGTCATGGGTTTCATGCTACTCCCGAGGCTCTGACAGAATCGAGGATCATGAGCCAATCTCTGCCCTCCTCGACTCGCGCCGAGGCCGCCATGGCCAATGCCTACTTGGCGCGGCACCGGCATCGTCTTCGCCGTCATGGTGACTGTCCTGCTGGTGGCCCTCCTCTTCGCAGCCAACGAGAACGACATCATCGGATGGATTCTGGTGGCGATCTCTTCGGCGTGGCTCCTCCTCGCCATCATCCTCATCGTGACCTTCCGCCGCGGCGCCCAGAAGTTCGGGGACGCGGTCGACTCGGCCCGGGCCGACGCTGCGGCAAGGAACTCCGAGGCTGCAGGCGGCACGGCTGTGGTCGATGAGGACACTCACTCCCGCAACCTGAAGCTGGACCACTCCTTCAAGATCGTGCAGGTGCAGCGTCGCGTGGTGGCCGCCGAGATCGGAAAGATCTCCCGCGGAGAGCAGGCTGACATGGAGATCGTCGACCGCGCCCTGCAGACCATCCAGTTCACAGCGCACAACGGTCGCGACATGCTCTCCGATGTGACGGGCAGGCAGCCCGACGAGGGGTCCCCGGACGGCGGCCGCGGCGCCTCGGACGAGAACCCAGGAACCATCGAAGGGGACGTGATCCGATGAGCGCCGCGGAAGAGGCTCAGAGCCCCACATCATCATTGACTCCAAAGCGGCTGGGGCCCTGCGGATCGGAAGCGTCAACGTCAACGGCATCCGTGCTGCCGAGCGCAAGGGGATGGGGAGTGGCTCGCCCACCGAGAGATCGACATCCTCGCTCTGCAGGAGGTTCGGGCGGACCCGGACACCCTGAGCAAGGTCGTCCGCAAGATGGCGGAGGAGGCCGGTGAGGCGGACCCAGAGTCGGCCTGGCACATTCACGAGCACGAAGCCGCCCAGAAGGGCCGGGCAGGGGTGGCCATCCTCTCCCGCCACGCTCCGACGGCGACGCGCACAGGCATCGGGGAGGGTCGCCCGGAGGACGAGGGCCGGTGGCTGGAGGCAGACTACGAGCTCGCCGATGGAACCACACTGACCGTCGTCAGCGTGTACGTGCACTCCGGGGAGGTCGGCACGGAGCGCCAGGATCACAAGATGCGCTTCCTGCAGCACATGCTCGAATATCTGCCCCGACTGGCTGAGCGCAGCGACCACGTGGCCGTGCTGGGCGACCTCAACGTGGGCCACACTGAGCTCGACATCAAGAATTGGAAGGGCAACCGGAAGAACTCCGGCTTCCTTCCGGAGGAGCGCGCCTTCTTCGACCAGTTCTTCGGAGAGGCGGGATACGTCGATGTCGCCCGCCGCCTCGCGGGAGAGGTCGAGGGGCCGTACACGTGGTGGTCCTACCGCGGAAAGGCCTTCGACAATGACACCGGCTGGCGCATCGACTATCAGATGACCACCCCAGCCTGGCGGATCGAGCGGAGAAGGCCGCGGTGGACCGGGCGTCCGACTACTCGCTGCGGTGGTCGGACCACGCCCCGCTGATCATCGACTACAAGGAGCCGAAATGACTGAGCGCGTGCTGTCAGGCATGCAGCCTTCTGCCGATTCGCTGCACCTGGGCAACTATCTCGGCGCGATGGTCAACTGGGTTCAGCTGCAGGAGTCCTACGACGCCTTCTTCTTCATCCCGGACATGCATGCGATCACGGTGGCCCAGGATCCTGCCGATCTGGCTGAGCGGGTGCGCCGGACGGCTGCGCAGTACATTGCGTGCGGAATCGATCCGGAGCGGTCCACCCTCTTCGTGCAGTCGCACGTGCCGCAGCATGCCCAGCTCGCATGGGTGATGATCTGCCAGACCGGCATGGGTGAGGCCTACCGCATGACGCAGTTCAAGGACAAGGCCGCCAAGTCCGGCAGCGAACACGCCGGGGTCGGGCTCTTCACATACCCCATGCTGCAGGCTGCGGACATTCTGCTGTACCAGCCGCACTCGGTGCCGGTCGGCGAGGACCAGAAGCAGCACGTCGAGCTCACTCGAAATCTTGCTCAGCGGTTCAACCACCGGTATGGGGAGACCTTTCGTGTGCCTGAGCTCGCTGTGCCTGCGTCCGGGGCAAGGATCTATGATCTTCAGAACCCCACCGCGAAGATGTCCAAGTCCGGGGAGTCGCCCAACGGTCTGCTCAACCTCATGGACACCGATAAGAAGATGGCGAAGAAGATCAGGTCCGCGGTCACCGATGACGGTTCCGAGATCCGGTTCGACCGTGCAGCCAAGCCCGGAATCTCCAATCTGCTGAGCATTCATTCGGCCCTGTCCGGGAAGGCTCCTCGGAGCTTGAGGAGGAGTACGCCGGCAGAATGTACGGCCACCTCAAAGTGGAGCTGGCCGAGCTCGTCGTCGAGCGGCTCGGCCCCGTTCGTGACCGCGCCCTGGAGCTTCTCGAGGATCCGGGGAGCTGGATGCTCTCCTCGCCCGCGGGGCGCAGAAGGCGCGCTCGGCCGCTGAGCCGGTCCTCGCCGAGGTGTACCAGAAGGTGGGGTTCCTTCCCGCCGCCCCGGGTTAGCGAGATGGCATCCTCCGACGACCGCAGTGAAGCGTCGCACGTCTCCTCGCTGCTGGACGCCGCACGTAAGAAGGTCACCAAGCTCGATGAGGGCGAGGAGGCGACGCCTAAGATCGACCCGATCGACCTCGAGGCGCTGAAGAAGGACGAGCTGAGGGCGCGTGCGGCGTACATCGGCGCCAAGCGCTCCTCGGGAGTCCTGACCCGTGCAGGGCTGTGGGCGGTGTGGAGGCTCGCGGTGCTTGAGCGAACACGGCTCATGCGGTGTCTGAATCTCTTCCTCTTCCACTACGGCACGGTCATGGCCGCCGGGGCCGCCTACATGATGTTCTTCTCGGTGGCTGCCGTTCTCTTCGCAGGCTTCGGCATCGCCGGACTCGTCATCGGAGGCAACGAGGAGTATCAGGAGCTGATCGTCCGCGGCGTCGACAATGCGGTTCCGGGCGTACTCGACACGGGAGAGGGCGGGCTCGCTGCTCCCGCGGAGCTCTTCAGCACCGAAGGTCTGAATGTCGCCGTGACGCTCTCTCTGCTGGCGGCGGTCGTCACTTCGCTGTCCTGGGTGCACGGACTGCGGGCAGGGATACGAAGCATCTGGGACCGGCCGATCATGGCGGAGAACGTCGTGCTGGTCAAGATTCGTGATCTGGGCATGATGATCCTCCTTGTCGTCGTCGTTCTCTCCTCGGCGGTGCTCGGCGTCATCAGCCACGGCTTCATCGACGAGATCTTCGACGTTCTGGACTGGGATGCCGCGGGCGCCACGTATTGGCTTTCCCGCGGAGCCACACTCGCCATCGTGTTCGGACTCGACATGGTCGTCGCATTTCTTCTGATGCGGGTCGCTTCGCGGCTTGTCATTCCGGTGGGGTGCTGTGGCAGTCAATGCTCATCGCCGGCATCGGTGCGTCTGTGCTGCGTCTTGGCGCCGCCGAGCTCATTGCGCTGGGAGGCGAGGCGGAGAACCCGCTCCTGGGCCCGTTCGCCACCGTCGTCGGACTGTTCTTCTACTTCTATCTCTTCAGCCTCGTCTATCTCCTGGCCGCAAGCTGGGGGCCATTGCGGCGGCTGAGCATGCCGAGCGCAGGAGGCGCCTGGCGTGAGCTGCCGGAAGGCTCATCAGCACTGCGCACGAACCGTCTTTTTCTACAGCGTGTAGAAGTTAACTATTCGTCCTTGCAGATGAATTACAGCTAAGATGAGCAGGAAACATTTCGCACCCAAGCACGCGACAGAGACGTCGCCGCGTCATCCATGGAGGTTCACCACCGGTGACACAGACAGCTGAAACGAAAGGGGGCGCTCGCCAAGCGAGGCACCCTCTACAAGGGACGTGAGGGGATGTGGTCTTGGGTCGGTCACCGCATCACCGGCGTCGGGATCTTCTTCTTCCTTCTGGTCCACGTCCTCGACACCTCCTTGGTGCGCGTCTCTCCTGAGGCGTACAACGCGGTGATCGGAGCGTACAAGCACCCGATCATGATTGCCGGTGAGATCGGACTCGTCGGAGCGATCGTCTTCCACGCGTTCAACGGCCTGCGCATCATACTGGTGGACTTCTGGAAGCAGGGGACCCGTTACCACAAGCAGATGCTGTATGTGGTGCTGGTCCTCTGGCTCGTGACCATGGTGGCGTTCTCCGCTCGCCACCTCATGCTTTTCATCGGTGGGGAGTGAATGCGCCAATGACCGCAGCACCTAACTCTGAAGCAATCCTCCCGGCGCAGGGCATCGAAGCGCCGCGCTCCGGCAAGGTCGACCCGAAGTATCTGCGCAAGGGCTCCTCGCGCGGCAACTTCGAGATGGTCACGTGGGTCTTCATGCGCGTCTCCGGCGTGGCACTGGTCGTTCTGATCTTCGTGCACCTCTACACCAACCTGATGGTCGGTCAGGGGATCCACCAGATCGACTTCGCCTTCGTCGCCGGAAAGTGGGCCAACCCCGTCTGGCAGTTCTGGGACCTGACCATGCTCTGGCTGGCCATGCTCCACGGCACCAACGGAATGCGCACCATCGTGAACGACTATGCGGAGAAGGACACCACTCGCATGTGGCTGAAGTCCATCCTGTATGTCTCCACCACGGTCATCATCATTCTGGGCACCATGGTGATCTTCACCTTCGAGCCCTGCCTGGTCGACGACTCGGGCCAGCTGCTGGAGCACGCTCCGAGCTTCTGCCAGAACGTCGTGAACTGACCGACTGCGCACGCATCCCTGATCACCTACGCACCACGAAAAGAGAGCCAGCCTCACTATGCAGGTTCATAAGTACGACGTCGTCATCGTCGGCGCATGGCGCCGGCATGCGCGCTGCCATCGAATCGGGCCAGCGGGCGCACACCGCCGTCCTGACCAAGCTCTACCCCACCCGCTCCCACACCGGCGCCGCCCAGGGCGGCATGTGCGCCGCGCTGGCGAACGTGGAGGAGGACAACTGGGAATGGCACACCTTCGACACCGTCAAGGGCGGTGACTACCTGGTCGACCAAGACGCAGCTGAGGTGATGGCCAAAGAAGCCATCGACGCCGTCCTGGACCTCGAGAAGATGGGCCTGCCGTTCAACCGGACGCCCGAGGGGAAGATCGACCAGAGGCGCTTCGGCGGGCACACTCGAGACCACGGCAAGGCCGCCGTGCGCCGCTCCTGCTACGCCGCTGACCGCACCGGTCACATGATTCTCCAGACGCTGTACCAGAACTGCGTGAAGCACAACGTCGAGTTCTACAACGAGTACTACGTGCTGGACCTCATCACCGTCGAGGAGGACGCAGTCCGCGAGGATGGCACCTCCTACAAGCAGAAGCGCGTTGCAGGCGTCGTCACCTACGACCTCGCCTCAGGTGAGATTCACATCTTCCAGGCCAAGTCCGTGGTCTTCGCCACCGGCGGCCTGGGCAAGATCTACAAGACCACGTCCAACGCCCACACCCTCACCGCCGACGGCATGGCCATCGCCTACCGCGCTTAAGATTCCGCTCGAGGACATGGAGTTCGTCCAATTCCATCCCACCGGCCTCGCCGGGCTGGGAATCCTGCTGTCGGAGGCTGCGCGAGGCGAAGGCGGCATCCTGCGCAACAGCGAGGGTGAGCGGTTCATGGAGCGCTACGCCCCCACCATCAAGGACCTCGCGCCGCGCGACATCGTCGCCCGATCCATGGCCAACGAGGTGCGGGAGGGACGAGGCGCGGGTCCGAACAAGGACTACGTCTACCTGGACCTCACCCACCTCGAGCCGGAGCACATCGACGCGAAGCTCCCGGACATCACGGAGTTCGCTCGCACGTATCTCGGCGTTGAGCCCTACACCGAGCCTGTGCCGGTCTTCCCGACCTGCCACTACGCCATGGGCGGCATCCCCACCAACATCAAGGCGGAGGTCCTCCAGGACAACGACACCATCGTCCCTGGCCTCTACGCCGCCGGTGAGGTCGCCTGCGTCTCGGTCCACGGCTCAAACCGCCTCGGCACGAACTCCCTGCTGGACATCAACGTCTTCGGAAAGCGCGCCTACTCTACGCAGCTGAGTACGCAAGCGGAGCCGACTTCGTCGAGCTGCCGGAGACTCCGGAGACCTTCGTGACGGATCAGCTGAGCATGCTCCGCGACTCCAGCGGGACGGAACGGGTCGCAGCGATCCGCTCCGAGCTCCAGGAGACCATGGACGCGAACCTTCAGGTGTTCCGGTCCGAGGACACCATCAAGACGGCTCTTGCGGACATCGTGAAGCTCAGGGAGCGCTACGAGCGCATCACCGTGCAGGACAAGGGACGCCGGTTCAACCTCGACCTCCTCGAGGCCCTGGAGCTTGGCTTCCTGCTCGACATGGCCGAGGTCACGGCCGTGGCGGCGCTGCACCGCAAGGAGTCCCGCGGCGGCCACTACCGCGAAGACTTCCCCGAGCGCGACGACGACAACTTCATGAAGCACACCATGCTCTACAAGGATCCCGAGGCTGAGACCGAGGGAGTCAAGGGCATGCGCTTCGACACCAAACCCGTGACCTTCACCCGCTATGAGCCGATGGAGCGTAAGTACTGATGAGCACTCCCACTGTTGAGCAGGAACCAGCAAGCAAGGTAGAGCTCGGCGAATCCGTTTAGCGGCGCTGGTGCCGTCGAATCGTTCACCGTCAACCTTCAAGTCCGCCGCTACGACCCCGAATTCTCAGAGGATGCCCGTTGGGACACCTGGGAAGTCACCATGCACGGCACCGACCGTGTGCTGGACGCCCTCCACAAGGTCAAGTGGGAGATCGACGGTTCGCTGACGTTCCGCCGCTCATGCGCCCACGGCATCTGCGGATCCGACGCCATGCGGATCAACGGACGCAACCGGCTGGCGTGCAAGACCCTTCTGAAGGATCTCGACACGTCCAAGCCGGTCATCGTGGAGCCCATCAAGGGCCTCCCGGTGGAGAAGGACCTGATCGTGGACATGGAGCCCTTCTTCCAGTCCTACCGCGAGGTCATGCCCTTCCTGGTGGCGAACACCCCCGCGCCCACGGCGGAGCGCCTGCAGTCGCCCGAAGAGCGTCAGCGCTTCGACGACACCACCAAGTGCATCCTCTGCGCCGCCTGCACGAGCTCCTGCCCTGTGTTCTGGACCGACGGCCAGTACTTCGGCCCCGCAGCGATCGTGAATGCGCACCGATTCATCTTCGACTCCCGCGACGACGCCGGCGATATGCGCCTCGAGGTCCTCAACGACAAAGAGGGCGTGTGGCGCTGCCGCACCACGTTCAACTGCACGGACGCATGTCCTCGCGGCATCGAAGTGACCAAAGCGATCCAAGAGGTGAAGACCGCCGTCATCACCAGGAGCCTCTAGTCACGGCAGCAGGCTGCGACACCGCCTGATCGCCGCATCCGAGCTGCAGAGCGCGTGAAGCACAGATGAAGGGGAGCACCTCGCCGGAGGTGCTCCCTTCATCTGCATCGGGAGCCGTCTCGGGGATACGCTAGTGGGCGTGACTTCGACAGATCCTCTCTCCCGGTTCCATGCCGTGATCCCTGCCGCATGGGTGGGCACACGGCTGTGGCCGCTCTCTCGGGCGGACGCGCCCAAGTTCCTCCACGACCTGACCGGCTCCGGAACCACGCTCATCCGCTCCACCTACGAGCGGCTGAGCCCATTGGCGAAAGACCGGGTCATGGTCGTCACCGGGCTCAAGCACGCCGAGGCCGTCACCCGCCAGATTCCGGAGCTTCAGAGCAACGATCTGGTGCTGGAGCCCGAGCCCAAAGACTCCGCGGCCGCCATCGGCCTCGCCGCAGCGATCCTCGCCCAGCGCGATCCCAACATCATCATGGGCTCCTTCGCCGCAGACCAGGTCATCGCCCCGGTCGACGACTTCCAGGACGCAGTGCGTGAGGCGGTGACCACGGCAGCCACGGGAAAGATCGTCACCATCGGGATCAAGCCCACCCACCCTCAACAGGCTTCGGATACATCCGTCAGGGACCCGCCTACCCAGTGGAGGGAGCCCCTCACGCCCACCATGTGGCGGAATTCGTGGAGAAGCCCGAGCAGCATCTCGCCGATGAGTACGTCGCCTCCGGGGACTACCTCTGGAACGCCGGCATGTTTGTGGCGCCGGTCGGTCTGCTGCTGCAGCACCTGAAGGATGCCGAGCCTGAGCTGCACGCAGGGCTGACGCGGATCGCCGCAGCGTGGAACACCGAAGCCCAGGACCTCGCCCTCGCCCGGGTCTGGCCCACACTGCCGAAGATCGCCATCGACTATGCCGTCGCCGAACCGGCCTCCGCCGTTTATGACGTGGCGGTCATCCCCGGAGACTTCACCTGGGACGACGTGGGGACTTCGCGGCCATCGCCCGCCTGAACCCCGCCAGCCACCAAGAGGGCATGACAGTGATCGGCGCCAAGGCCCGGGTCTACCCGAGGACTCCACCGGGATCGTGGTGGCGGACACCAACCGGGTCGTCGCCCTCATCGGGGTGGAGGACATCGTCGTGGTCGACACCGGCGATGCCCTCCTTGTGACGAACACCAGCCATGCGCAGAACGTGAAGCAAGCAGTGCAGGCGCTCAAGGACAAGGGAGACTCTGATGTCCTCTGAGACCAGCGCCGAAGCGATCATCGAGGAGCTCGAGCCGCAGCTCATCAGCTTTCGCCGGGACCTCCATGCCCACCCGGAGCTGTCGTGGAAGGAAGTGCGCACCACTGCCCAGATTCGCGGCACGCTCGAGGCGGCAGGTCTCTCCCGCAGCTCCTGCCGGAGACCACCGGGCTCTACGTGGACGTCGGGCCCGCGGACGCTCCCTTTGCCGCAGGCTTCCGCGGCGACATCGATGCGCTGCCCATCACCGAGGCGACCAAGCTGCCCTACGCCTCTGCCGAGGACGGCGTCGCTCACGCGTGCGGGCACGATATCCACGCCACCGTCATGGTGGGCCTGGCCCTCGCCCTGAAGCGCCTCCATGCCGAGGACCGCCTCAACCACCGCGTCCGCGTGCTGTTCCAGCCCGCCGAGGAGAAGTTCCCCGGCGGAGCCCAGGAGATCGTCAAGCGGGGGCTGCTGGAGCCGCTTCCTCGCATCTTCGCCCTGCATTGCGACCCGAAGCTGACGGTGGGCGCCATCGGCACCAGAATCGGTCCCATCACCTCAGCCGGGGATCTGGTGCGCATCGAAGTCTCAGGCCGTGGAGGGCACACCTCACGTCCGCACCTGACCGAAGATGTCATCGGGGCGCTCGGGCACATCGCCACCGTCGTGCCCGCCGTGCTGTCACGACGCATCGACATCCGATCCGGGGTCTCCCTGGTGTGGGGCCATATCGAAGCGGGCAGCGCGGCCAACGCCATCCCTTCCACCGGCACCCTCCACGGAACGATGAGAATTCTGGACGTTGAGGCCTGGCGGGAGGCCGGCGGTGTGCTGGCCTCCATCGTGCAGCAGGCCGCCGCGGCCTATGGCGTGGACGTCTCCCTCGATCACGTCCGCGGTGTGCCGCCCGTGCAGAACGCTGAGGCGGAGACGGCGCTGCTTGACCGCGTCGCCAAAGAGGTCCTCGGAGACGCCGGACTCACCCTCGCCGAACAGTCCATGGGAGGAGAGGACTTCGGATGGATGACCCAAGCCGTCCCCGGATCCATGTTCAGGCTGGGCACCATGACTCCCGAGGGCGAGCTCTACGACCTTCACCGCGGCGACTACGCCCCGATGAGCGGGCCATCGGAGCGGGCCTCCGCGTGATGGTGGGAGCCGCACAGGCCTCCATGGAGGAGCAGGATCGTGGCTGACGAGGAGTTTGAGGGCCTGGTCCAAGCCGCCCAAGAAGCGATGAGCGCCGCCTACGCCCCTACTCGCGCTACCCGGTCGGAGCCGCAGCACTGACCGACGGCGGCCAGGTGGTGACGGGCTGCAACGTGGAGAACGCCAGCTACGGCGTCGGTCTGTGCGCCGAGTGCACCCTGGTCGGTCAGCTTCTGCTCAGCGGCGGCGGAAGGATCGTCGCCTTCGCCTGCGTCAACAGCGCCGGAGAGATCATCATGCCGTGCGGGCGGTGCAGGCAGCTCCTCAATGAGTTCGCCGCGCCCAGCCTGCGCATTCTTACCCCGCTGGGAGTGCGCTCCTGGGAGCAGGTCCTGCCCCAGCCGTTCGGCCCCGCAGACCTGGAGGAGACGCATTGACTGCCCACGACCAGCACGACGCTGTTGACCTGATCCGCGCCAAACGCGACGGCGGAACTCTGACCGGCGAGCAGATCAGCTGGCTGATCCGCGCATACACCGACGGGGCAGTGGCGGATGAGCAGATGAGCGCCCTAGCCATGGCCGTCCTGCTGCGCGGGATGAGCCGAGCTGAGATATCCCAGTGGACCGGCGCCATGATCGCGTCCGGCGAGCGTATGGACTTCAGCGGACTGCGGGCGGCCGACGGCACACGTCGGCTCACCGCCGACAAGCACTCCACCGGCGGCGTGGGGACAAGATCACCCTGCCCCTGGCGCCGCTGGTCGCCAGCTTCGGCGTTCCTGTCCCGCAGCTCTCCGGGCGCGGGCTCGGCCACACCGGAGGCACTCTGGACAAGCTGGAGTCCATTCCCGGGTGGCGGGCCCACCTGACGAACGAGGAGATCAACGATCAGCTGGATCAGGTGGGTGCGGTCATCTGCGCCGCAGGCTCAGGCTTGGCTCCGGCGGACAGGAAGCTCTACGCGCTCCGCGACGTCACCGGCACCGTGGAGTCGATCCCGCTGATCGCCAGCTCCATCATGTCCAAGAAGATCGCCGAGGGGACGGATGCTCTGGTCCTTGACGTGAAGACCGGAGTAAGCGCGTTCATGAAGACCCGCGACGACGCGCAGGAGCTCGCGCGCACGATGGTGGCGCTGGGCACCGATGCCGGCGTGCGAACCACTGCCCTGATCACGCGCATGGACACGCCTCTCGGCCTGACCGCTTAAGCAACGCCGTGGAGGTGGAGGAGTCCGTCGAGGTGCTCGCCGGGGAGGGCTTAGCAGATGTCGTGGAGCTCACGCTCGCACTGGCCCGAGAGATGCTGCTGAGCGCGGAGTCGACGCGGATCCGGCGGAGCACCTCTCCAACGGCCGGGCCATGGATTCCTGGAAGCAGATGATCCGCGCTCAGGGAGGCGACCCGGAGAGCCCGCTGCCGCAGGCCAAGCATTCGCACACCGTCACCGCCTCAGAGTCAGGGTGCTGGCGCGCCTCGACGCCTACTCCGTGGGCGTTGCCGCCTGGAGGCTCGGCGCCGGGAGAGCCCGCAAGGAGGACCCTGTCCAAGCTGCGGCGGGCGTGCGCATGCATGCCAAGCCCGGCCAAAGAGTCACGGCGGGGCAGCCCCTGCTGACCCTCACCACGGATGAGGAGCAGCGCATCGCTCGAGCCGAAGCAGCTCTGGAGGGTGCGTGGGAGATCACCGGCACGGCAGACCAGCCGGAGCCGCTGGTGACGGCGCGCATCACCGCAGCCGATCTCTGAGGGACGCTGAGCCGTGAGAATCTTCGAATTCCTCGACTCCCTGCAGGAGTGGGTGCTCGACGCCGCCTCGGGATGGTGGACGCTGCTCGGCCTCTTCGGGTTCGTGACCGTCAACGGGTTCTTCCCGCCCCTGCCCTCGGACTCCTGATCATCGCGCTCGGCTCCGTCCAGGATCAGCCCGGGACCCCGTGGTGGCCGTGGGTCATCATGACGGCCGGTGCGGCTGCGATTCTGGGAGACATCGTGGCGTATCGGCTCGGCCGGGCCATCGGAACGGATCGCTTCCGGTGGATGCGGCGCCCTGCCATGCAGCGAACTCTGGCATGGGCCAGGCATGGGCTGGACAAGCGCGGAGTGCCGGTCATCTTCGTCGGCCGCTTCATTCCCGGCGCCCGCGTGGGGATCAACTTCGTGGCGGGGTCGACCGGCTACTCGCTGCCGCGCTTCGTCCTGATCGACGCCGTCGCCTCCCTGCTGTGGGCATCGTGGCTCGTGACCCTGGGCGCAGTGGGCGACGCCATCTTCGGGCACATGCTGCTGGCCATGGTGGTCGGCATAGCCTTCGCCGTCGTGGTCGGCCTGGTCTGCGAGCGGATCTTCTCCCGGATCACCCGGTGGTTGGACCGCCGCGGCGTGCATCTGGATCCCGAGGGGTATCAGGACACCTCAGCCATCGACCTGCCTCCGCCGGTGCGCCTGCGCTTAAGCACCGCGAGGATGAGGAGTGAGCCTGCTCAGCCCGCGCCGAGAGCGTCCTGAATGGGCCCGGAGACGAAGTACAGCAGGAACATCGCGGAGGTGACGTACATCAGCGGGTGCGCCTCCGCGAACTTTCCCCGCAGCGCCTTGATCACCGTGAACGTGATGAACCCGGCCCCGATCCCGTTGGTGATCGAGTAGCTGAAGGGCATGATCACGATGGTCATGAAGGCCGGAATGGCAATCTCGGCGTCCGTCCAGTCGATCTTGGTGATCTGCTGCATCATCAGGAACCCGACGAGGACGAGGGTCGCGGAGGCAGCCTCGGTGGGAATGACGGCAGCAAGCGGCGCCAGCACGATCGTGGCGAGGAACAGTGCGCCGGTGACGACGTTGGCCAGACCGGTCCGGGCTCCGTCCCCGACGCCCACGGTGGACTCGATGAACCCGGAGTTCACCGAGGTGCCGCCCATTCCGCCGCCGATGGTGCCGACCGCATCGGAGACCATGATGCGGCGCGAGTGGGGAATCTCCCCGCGCTCGTCCCGGATCCCGCCGGTGTTGGAGACCCCGACCATTGTCCCGAGCAGGTCGAAGAAGTTGGCCAGCAGGAGGGTGAAGACCAGAAGGGCTGCCGCGACGACCCCCACCGACTCCCAGGAGCCCAACAGGTTGAACTCTCCCAGGAGGGAGAGGTCGGGGAGGGCGAACCACTCCTGGTCCAGGGAGGGCACGTTGAGGTCCCAGCCGTACGGCTGGTCCTCGCTCGCGGGACCGACGCTGAGGACCGCCTCGATCGTGATGGCGAGCACCGTGGCCGAGACGATCGAATAGAGGATGGCGCCCCGCACGTTCGCCGACCACATCACGAACAGGGCGAAGAGGGCCACCAGGAAGATCAGCAGCGGCCAGCCGAAGACGAACCCGTCGACGCCCAGCTCAAGGCCCAGCCTCCGGCGTTCTGGATGAATCCGGCGTTGACCATGCCGATGAGGGCGATGAAAAGACCGATACCCACACTGATCGCCACCTTGAGCTCGGGCGGCACCGCGTTGAAGATCGCTGACCGGAAGCCCGTCAGCACCAGGATCAGCAGAATCACGCCTTCGATCACCACCAGGCCCATGGCGTCGGCCCATGTCATCCCGGGAAGCACCACGATCCCGTAGGTGATGAACGCTGACAGTCCCAGCGACGATGACACGGCCATCGGGAACTTCCCCAGCACGCCCATGAGGATCGTCAGCGTGCCTGACACCAACGACGTGGCCGCTGCGACAGCGGAAGGTTGGGCTCGCTGCCCCTCCCAGGTACTGCCCGGTGGAATCGGCGGAGGCGCCGATGATGAGCGGGTTCAGGACGATGATGTACGACATCGCCAGGAATGTGGCGACGCCGCCGCGCATCTCTCGGCTGACCGTGGATCCGCGGGCCGAAATCTCGAAGTAGCGGTCGAGGCCACCGCGGGGCTCGGGCGGAAACGGCTGCTGGGAAGTCTGTGCAGAGCTCACGAGGGGGAACTCTATTCGCACCGGCCCCTGCCTGGCGATCTGCACCGGTAGGCTGAGGGCATGGCCATGATAACCAGCCTCGAGACCCAGATCCGCGACCTCCCAAAGTCTCCCTGCACGACCACCTGGACGGTGCGCTGCGCCCCGCCACGCTCATTGAGCTGGCGCAGCAGGTCGGCCACGAGCTGCCGACCCAGGACCCCGAGGAGCTGGCGGAGACGTTCCGCTCCAACGCCGACTCCGGTGATCTCATGAGGTACCTGGAAGCCTTTGCGCACACCACCGCGGTGATGCAGTCCGCCGAGAACCTCCGTCGTGTGGCTCGCGAGTATGTGGAGGACCTCGCAGCCGACGGGGTCGTCTACGCGGAGGTCCGCTGGGCGCCGGAGCAGCATGCTGAGGGCGGCCTCAGCCTCGACGAGGCCGTGGAGGCCGTGCAGGCCGGACTCACCGACGGCGTGGAGTCCGTCTCGGACCAGGACGGCATCATCGTGGTCGGTCAGCTGCTGTGCGCCATGAGGATGAACGACCGCGCCGATGAGATCGCCGAGCTCGCCCTGCGGCACCGGGAGAAGGGCGTAGTCGGGTTCGACATCGCCGGGCCCGAGGACGGCTTCCTGCCGAGCCGCTTCGAATCTGCCTTCACCACCCTCGCCCAGAACATGCTGCCCGTCACGGTGCACGCCGGAGAGGCGGCAGGCGTGGACTCGGTCAGGGACGCGCTGGTCTCCGGGCGCGCCTGCTTACTGGGCACGGAATACGCATCGCCGAGGACATCACGCTCACCGAGGGCACCGATTCGCGCTCTCGGGCTGCGGAGGGCGGAGACGAGGAGCTCGTCGAGGTGAACCTGGGAGAGACCGCCCGCTGGGTCCGGGACCGCCAGGTTCACCTGGAGACCAGCCCGACGTCGAACCTGCAGACCGGCGCCGTGGCTGCCCTGTCGGGCGACGGCAGCAGCACCATGGCTGACCATCCCTTCGACATGCTTTACCAGCTGGGCTTCAACGTGGGCGTCAACACGGACAACCGGCTCGTCTCCGGCGTGACGCTCTCCGGCGAGCTCGCCGCTCTTGCTGAGGCCTTCGACTACGGCATGGCCGAGCTGGTCGACTTTCAGATCAACGCCCTGGAGGCGAGCTTCCTCGGGTACGAGGAGCGTGAGGCGCTCTCGGCCTTCATCCTGGAGGCCTGGCAGTAGCGATGGAGCACATGGCCGCGCTGCAGCGCACCGTCGCCGAGCTGCGGGAGCACTGCCCATGGACGCGCGCCCTGGACCACCAGGCCTTGGCCGGATACCTCACGGAGGAGGCCGAAGAGGTCTCGGAGGAGATCCGCGCGGGATCGATGGGCGATCCGCTGCGCAAGGAGCTGGGCGACGTCCTGCTTCAGGTCGTCCTCCACGCCCAGCTCGCAGCGGAGCGCGGAGAGTTCACCCTCGACGATGTCGCTGAGGCCATGTACTCCAAGCTGGTCCGCCGCAGTCCCCACGTCTACCGGCCTGACGGCACCCTCGACCTCGCCGGGCGAGTCTCGAGGAGATCGAGGCTGCCTGGCAGCGCATCAAAGCTCAAGAGAAATCGGAAGAAGGAGAATAGCCATGTCCCTCATCGCCAGCGTCTATGGGCGCGAGATCCTCGATTCCCGCGGGAACCCCACGGTGGAGGTTGACGTCCTGCTGGACGACGGCAGCTTCGGCCAGGCCGCCGTGCCGTCGGGCGCATCCACCGGTGCCTTCGAGGCCGTCGAGCTGCGGGACGAGGACACCTCCCGCTACCTCGGCAAGGGCGTGACCAAGGCCGTCAAGGCCGTCAACGAAGTCATCGCTCCGGCGCTGGAGGCCCTGGACGCCACCGAGCAGCGCCTGATCGACCACCTGCTCCTCGAGCTCGACGACACCGAGAACAAGAGCTCGCTGGGAGCCAACGCGATCCTCGGGGTATCGCTCGCCGTTGCCAAGGCCGCCGCCGACGCCTCCGACCTGCCGCTGTACAAGTACCTCGGGGTCCCAACGCACACGTGCTGCCGGTGCCGATGATGAACATCCTCAACGGCGGCTCGCACGCGGACTCCAACGTCGACATCCAGGAGTTCATGATCGCCCCGGTCGGCGCTTCCACCTTCACCGAGGCGCTGCGCACCGGCGCGGAGGTGTACCACGCGCTCAAGGCGCTCCTGAAGGAGAAGGGGCTCTCGACCGGACTGGGCGATGAGGGCGGCTTCGCCCCGACCTGCCGTCCAACCGAGCAGCCCTTGACCTGATCACCGAGGCGATCACCCGGGCCACTTACCAGCCCGGCAAGGATGTGGCCCTGGCCCTCGACGTGGCCGCCTCGGAGTTCTACTCCGACGGCGCCTACACCTTCGAGGGCGAGTCGAAGACGCCCGAGCAGATGAGCGAGTACTACAGGGAGCTCGTCGAGTCCTACCCCTGGTCTCCATCGAGGACCCCTCGACGAGGACGACTGGTCGGGCTGGAAGACGCTCACCGACGCGATCGGTGCTCAGGTCCAGCTCGTCGGCGACGACCTGTTCGTGACCAACCCCACTCGCCTGGCCCGGGGCATCGAGAGCAGCACCGCCAACAGCCTGCTCGTCAAGGTCAACCAGATCGGCTCCTCACGGAGACTCTGGATGCGATCAGCCTCGCCCAGCGCAGCCAGTACACCACCATGATCAGCCACCGCTCAGGCGAGACCGAGGATGTCACCATCGCGGACATCGCCGTGGCCGCCAACGCAGGCCAGATCAAGACCGGTGCTCCCGCGCGCTCCGAGCGGGTCGCCAAGTACAACCAGCTTCTGCGCATCGAGGAGGAGCTGGGCGACGCTGCGGCCTACGCGGGACGCAGCGCATTTCCGCGCTTCACCCCTGATCAGACCTTGCACTGATCTCGAATGCCCGGAGGTCCGGCCTCATATGAGGACCGGGCCTCCGGGCATTCGCAGCAGTCCAGGGGTCCGGCCTGAGGGCCGCCGCGTGTCAAAGGTGCTGCCGGTGCGGCGGCCCCTTAACCTGTGTACACCTTCCCATTACGCACACCGAGGACATGCCACATGGCCCGAGACGCTCAGTCAGCCGACGATGCTTACCACACTCCTCGATCCGAGGAGAAGCAGGGCCGTCGGCCTTCGCGCACCGAGCGCGACGAGCGGCGCAGGCTCAGCGAGCGCGAGCAGGTCTCCGGCGAGATCCGCACGCCTACCACATCGCCGCGCGTCGAGCGCGCCGGGTGGATCGCCCTGACCGGCCATCCGCCGGGGCCTCGCGCCGATCCCCGGTGAGCGCATCGGCCGCCGTCCCCGAGCGGACCCTCTCAGGCCGCGCGATCGTGCTGACCATCGTGGCCCTCGTCGTCGTCTCCTTCCTGGTTCCCACGGTCCGGACGTACTTCCAGCAGCAGAGCGAGCTCGAGGAGCTCTCCGTCCAGATCCGCGCCGAGCAGCAGGAGCAGGCCGACCTCTACGCAGAGCTGGCCCGGTGGGAGGACCCGGAGTTCGTCACCCAGCAGGCCCGGGAGCGGCTGAACCTCGTGCAGCCCGGCGACCGTCGGTATCACGTGATGAATGCCTCCGCCGATGAGCCGGTGGAGGAGGAGGCGCAGGAGGAGCAGAGCGAATCCTGGGCCGAACGGCTGTGGACGGCATTCTTGCGGATGCCGACGAGTGAGCGCTCGATCACCGGTACCCTGGTTCGCTGTGGAAGAGAACGCACCTGAGGCCAAGACGCCCGCCGCCGAGGATCTCGACACCCTGAGTCTGCAGCTCGGCTTACCCGTGCGCGACGTCGTAGAGATCGGCGCGCGATGCCGCTGCGGAAGTCCCTGGTGGCGACGACGGCCCCCGCCTGTCGAACGGCATACCCTTTCCCACCACCTTCTACCTGACCCACCCCACCATCACCGCTGCGGTCTCGCGGCTGGAGGCCGCCGGTGTCATGGCCGAGATGAGCGAGCGTCTGCAGGAGGACTCCGCGCTCGCAGACGCGTACCGGGCCGCGCACGAGGCGTACCTGGCCGATCGGGAGCGTGTGCGGACTGCTGCTTACCTGGAGCCCGTGTGGGAGATCGAGGGAATCAGTGCCGGAGGGATGCCGGAGCCCAGAGTGAAGTGCCTCCACGTCCACGTCGGCCACTCCCTCGCCGCGGGGCCGGGCGTCAACCCCATCGGCGATGAGGCTCTGCAGCGCATCGCAGCCGACTGGACCCTCGAGACCTGCACGTGCCGCAGCGCCTGGGACCATGGGGCTGATGTCCCGAAGAAGGATCTGTCACGGCACGTGAAGAGGCTCAGAAGCGGAGACCAGGAGTAGACATGGCCGGAACGGAAGCCCGGCGGGTGGCCGCCATCGACTGCGGAACCAACTCCATCCGCCTGCTCATCGCCGACGTCACCAGCGCGTCAGAGGCCGCCCCCAGCGTGCTCAGCGACGTGGACCGTCGGATGACGGTGGTGCGGCTCGGCGAGGGCGTCGACACTTCAGGAGAATTCTCGCCCGCCGCGCTGGAGCGCACCTTCGCCGCAGTGGAGGACTACGCCGCCCGCATCGCCGCCCACGGCGCTGAGCGCGTGCGCTTCGTCGCCACCTCCGCCAGCCGAGATGCGGCCAACAGGGACGAGTTCCTCTCCGGGGTCACGGAGCGGGTACGCGCAGCCGTGCCGGACTTCGACGGACCCGAGGTCGTCGACGGCGACGAGGAGGCGGCCCTGTCGTTCGCGGCGCCGCGGGCGTGCTCGACTGGGATGCTCTGCTCGCCGCCCATCCGGAGGGGAAGGTGCTCGTCGTCGATCTCGGCGGGGATCCACCGAGTTCGTCCTGGGAACAGCAGCCGGAGCTGAGCACGGCGAATCCACCGACATGGGGTGCGTGCGCTTCGCCGAGCGGTACCTGCGATCCGACCCTCCCACTCACGACGAGATCCGTGCCGCGACGGCCGAGGTACGCCGCATCCTCGGTGCCCTGAGCGTGCCGCTGCACGAGGTGCGAGCCGTTGTCGGGGTGGCGGGAACGGTCACCACCATCACCGCTCACGCCCTGGCGCTCACCGAGTACGACCCGGCCCGGATCAATGGGGCTCGGCTTCCCGTCGCCGCGGTCACCGAAGCCGCTGAGGATCTCGTCTCCATGGAGCGCGCCGACCGGGCGCAGCTCGGATTCATGCACCCGGGAAGGGTGGACGTCATCGGCGCAGGAGCGCTGATCTGGTCCCTGATCCTCGAGCATGTCAACGACGTGACCGGCGAGGCAGCAGGATCCTGCGTGGCCAGCGAGCACGACATTCTCGACGGCATCGCGCTCTCGATCGGCGAGCAGCGGACGGCGGTGCAGCGATGAGTCTGCGCAGCCGTCCCTCGG
Organism: Nesterenkonia pannonica; assembly: GCF_019575955.1. Lineage (GTDB taxonomy): Bacteria > Actinomycetota > Actinomycetes > Actinomycetales > Micrococcaceae > Nesterenkonia > Nesterenkonia pannonica. Next base: position 2,041,245 of record NZ_CP080575.1, on the reverse strand, counting down.
GCCTGGTTGCCGCCGCCGCGGCTGCCGCGCTGATTCTGCCGACGGCCGCAGCGCCCGCCGGCGCGGACACCTATCGCGACATGCAGTTCTGGCTTGACGACTACGGCGTCGAAGAGGCCTGGGAGACCACCGAGGGGAGGGCGTGACGATCGCGGTCATCGACACCGGCGTCGACGGCGGGCACCCGACCCTGGAAGGAGCTGTGGTGGGCGGCGCCGACTTCTCCGGCGGCGGAGAGTCCTCCGGAGCGCCGGTCACGCAGGCCGCCACCGAGCACGGCACCCTGGTCGCCTCTCTGGCTGCCGGGCGCGGCACAGATCCCGACGAGGGCATGGCCGACGAGGACCTCTTCGACGACATGGGCGACGACGAATGGGACGAATGGTTCGAGAACTTCGAGGCGGACCTGGAGGACGCCTACGGCGACGACTGGGAGGACGAGATCGATGAGGAGGCCCTGGATGAGTTCTACGAGACCAGGGAGTTTCCGCTCGATGAGGACCTCGAGGAGTCCGGAGGCGACGAGGAGGACGAGGACACCGACCCGCGCGGAGCAGGCGTGATCGGTGTGGCCCCGGCGCGGATCTGCTCTCGGCATCACTGGTGCTTGAGGACCCCAATCCCTACGGCCCGGGGACCGAGGAGCAGATTGCAGAGGCTGTCACCTGGGCCGTCGATCAGGAGCCGACATCATCAACATGTCGATCGGCTCCGGAGTCCAGGACTGGCCCGAATCCTGGGACGAGGCATTCCTCTACGCCGAGGAGCAGGACGTCCTGATCGTGGCGGCCTCCGGCAATCGCGCTGCGGGGCATCTGAGCGTCGGAGCTCCCGCCACCATTCCTGGGGTGCTGACGGTGGCCGGTGTGGATGAGGCCCGGAGCATCAGCCGGGACTCATCGTCGCAGGGCATTGCAGTGGACCTCGCGGCATCCTCGGAGCCGCTGGTGGGCGCGCTTCCGGGCGGGGATATGCCCGTTGGGAGGGCACCTCCGGTGCGGCGCCGATCGTCTCAGGGGCCGCCGCTCTGGTCATGGCCGCTCACCCGGACCTCTCGGCCCGTGAGGTCAAGCACCGCCTGGTCTCGACAGCGGACTCCCAGGGCTCGGAGGGCGTGGACCCGGAGTACGGGCACGGCGTGCTCGATGTGGGCGAGGCCGTCAGCGGCAGCGTGCCGGAGTTCAGCGCCGCCGACTATCCCACCCTCGAGGACTGGATTCGGGTCCACCGCAGAGCCGATGCGGAGGACGAGCAGGCGCACGAGGACATCCCGGAGGCCGCCGGCGTGGAGCCCGGCCCGGAGGGCGAGCCGCGTGAGCTTCCGCGGGCTGCAGAGGTCGGAGGCGCTCAGGAATGGGCAGGCCCGCGGCGCTGGGCATCGGCGGGCTGCTGGTGGTTCTGATGCTGACGGGCGCGGTCGTGCACCTCCTCTACCGCCGTTCCAAGCATCAGTGAGTTAGCGCGTGTGCGTGCGACAGGGCAGCGACGCATACCTATAGGATGAGAGGCATGGCAAAAACCATCCTCTCGGACAAACCTCGCATCCTGCTTGTCGGCGGCGGCTACGTCGGACTGACTGCGGCCCAGCGGCTGCAGAAGAAGGTCAAGGCGGCTTAAGCGGCGTCGTCACACTCGTGGACCCGCTTCCGTACATGACGTACCAGCCCTTCCTGCCCGAGGTCGTCGGCGGTCACATCGAAGCGCGGCACGCCGTGGTGAGCCACCGTCAGCACCTCAAGGACACAGAGATCATCAACGGCAAAGTGACCTCCGTGGACCACGCCGCCAAGACCGCCGTCGTAGGCCTGGAGGAGGGGAGAGCATTGAGATCCCCTACCAGGACATCGTCATGGGCGCCGGCGCGGGAACCCGCGTCTTCCCCATCGAGGGGCTTGCCGATGTCGGCATCGGCCTGAAGACCATCGAAGAGGCCGTCGCGGTGCGCAACCGCATCCTGGAGCGGCTCGAGACCGCCTCCTCATGACCGATGAGGCGCAGAAGGCACGTGCACTGAGCTTCGTCGTGGTCGGCGGCGGATACGCCGGGACCGAGGCCGTGGCTGAGATGGAGGACATCATCCGCGACGCGGTGGATGCCAACTCCCGCCTGGCGCAGTCCGATGTGCGGATCGTCCTGGTGGAAGCCATGGGCCGCATCATGCCCGAGGTCACCGAGGAGCAGGCCGAAGGCGTCGTCGAGCACCTGCGCGGCAGGGGCGTGGAGGTTCTTCTGAACACCTCCTGGGCTCCGCCGTGGACGGCGAGCTGACCCTGACATCGATGAAGGACAAGTCGGTGGTCGACACGTTCGCCGCCGACACCCTGGTGTGGACCGCCGGCGTGGCAGCCAGCCCCGTGGCCCGCGCCTCCTCCTTCCCTGTGGACGAGCGGGGTCGAATCACCGGCTCCGCGACGCTGCAGATCCTCAACGAGGAGGGCGAGGCCATCGAAGGCGCATGGACTGCAGGCGACGTCGCCGCCATCCCTGACCTCACAGGCGCAGGCCCCGGCGGGTTCTGCGTCCCGAACGCGCAGCACGCGCTGCGCCAGGCCAAGGTGCTGGCCAAGAACCTCTTCTCGGTCCGGTACGGATCGGGCGAGATTCAGCAGTACAAGCACGAGTCCCTCGGCACCGTGGCGGGCCTGGGCATGTACAAGGGCGTCGGCAACCCGCTCGGAGTGAAGCTCAAGGGCTTCCCCGCGTGGGTGGCGCACCGCGGCTACCACGGCATGGCGATCCCCACTCGAGCGGACCGCCCGGGTGGCCGGAGGATGGGCCGCCGAGATGCTCTTCGGCCGCGACTTCACCCCTATTCGCGACCTCGAACAGCCGCGCGAAGCGTTCCGCGCCGCAGTAAGCAGAAGAAGGACGCCGCCAAGTAGTTCTGCGTGCGTTCTAGGATGGAAGGGTCGTCTGCGGACGGCCCTTCTTTCTTGCCCCCGTAGCCCAATCGGCAGAGGCAGCCGACTTAAAATCGGTCCAGTGTGGGTTCGAACCCCACCGGGGGACACAACACAGAGGGGGCCCGGTCAGCGGTCGCTGATCGGGCCCCTCTGCTCAGAGCTACTCAGGGACGTAGTCGAACGTATCCGGGTTCGGCCCCGTGCGCTCATCCTTGTTCAGCCCGCTGATCGCTGCGACGTCCTGGTCGGAGAGCTCGAAGTCGAACAGGCTGAAGTTCTCTTCGATGCGGGACCGGGTCACGGACTTCGGGAAGACGATGTCTCCGCGCTGGATGTGCCAGCGCAGCGTCACCTGAGCCGTCGTCCTGCCCACACGCTCGGCGATGTCGACCAGCACCGGGTCCTCCAGGACCCCTCCCTGAGCGATGGGCGACCACGCTTCGGTGGCGATGCCCTGCTCTGAGCCGAAGGTGCGGACCGCGTCATTCGTCAGGTATGGGTGGACCTCGATCTGGTTGACCGCCTAAGCACCACGCTGGTCTCGTCGATGAGGCGCTGAAGATGCGGGATCTGGAAGTTGGAGACGCCGATCGACCGCGACTGTCCTGCCTCGTAGATCTCGATCATGGCCTTCCACGTCTCGAGGTAGTCGACGTCGATGGTGGGAAGCGGCCAATGGATGAGGAAGAGATCCATAGCCTCCACGCCCAGGGCCGAGAGTGAGTCCTGCGTCGCGCGCAGTGCGTCGTCGCGCCGGTGGAAGGAGTTGTTGAGCTTCGAGGTGATGAAGACCTCCTCCCGCGCCAGGCCCGATGCCCGGAGGGCCTCGCCGACACCGGCCTCGTTGCCGTACATCTCGGCAGTGTCGATGTGTCGATAGCCGACCTCGAGGGCGGTGAGGACGGCGTCCTTCGTCGTCTCCGGTGTGATCTGGAAGGTGCCGTATCCCAGCTGCGGAATGGTGACGCCGTTGTTGAGGGTGATCTGCGGAACTGTGCTCATTGTGCTCCTAGGGTCAGTTTCTGTCGGCTCGAAGGGTGACCTTCGACACGTAAGTATGGTGAACCTCGGAGGGGCGTCGGTTATTTCGCCCTTCGACGAGCGGCATAATATGGGCCGCTCAGCCGTTAGGATGGGGTGAGAACACACCGACGCAGTCGCGTTCGCTGGCCCTTTCCGGTCCGGCGGCACCCTGAGGAAGAAGGAGACCGGAAACTTATGTCCAACCCGATCTTCAATACCGGAGCATTTCCGGACCAGTTCAACGAGCAGAAGCGCGAGCGCCGCCGCTTCTACATGAATTCAGACTCCGGCACGGTGTCTGAGGACCGCCGGCAGGATAAGACCTACGCCCAGCAGCACGGAATGCCGAAGGGGCAGGCCGAGTCCCTCGAACGGTCCTACGGCATGCAGGACGCAGCCTACTCCGAGGGCGCCCCCATGACGTTCGACGACGTCATCCGCAAGACAGCGATCAGCTTCGTGGTCGTCCTGCTCGGCGCCGCATCACGGTGACGCTCGGCGGCAGCGTGGAGGCTCCGAACTTCGGGGTCCTTTCGACGCTGCTCCTCGTCGGCATCTTCGGCGGACTGGCGCTCGGCATCGTCAACGCTGTGAAGCGAGAGCCCAATCCGGGCCTGATCCTGGCGTACTCCCTGCTGCAGGGCTTCGTCGTCGGGGCGTTCTCCATGATTCTGGAGGCCCAGTACCCCGGCATCGTGCTGCAGGCAGTGCTCGCCACGGTCTCGGTCTTCGCCGCGATCCTGATCCTCTTCAAGTCCGGCAGGTGCGCGCCACCCCGAAGCTGAACAAGATCTTCATGGTGGCAGTGCTGGGCTACTTCATCTTCTCCATGGTGAACCTCGGCATGATGCTCTTCGGCGCCACCGACGCCATGTTCGGCCTGCGGACCGGTTGGCTCGGTGTGGCGATCGGCCTGCTGGGCATCGCCCTGGCCACCTACTCCCTGGTCCTGGACTTCACCAACATCGATGAAGGCGTCCGAGCCGGAGTCCACCAGAAGTACGGGTGGACCGCCGCCTTCGGCCTGACGGTCTCCCTGGTGTGGCTGTACATCGAGATCCTGCGGCTGCTCGCCATCCTGCGAGGTATGCAGGACTGATACGTCCTCATGCAGAAGCGGCCCGTCGGATCATCCGGCGGGCCGCTTCTCACGTGGCGGACGCTCACCGGGCATTCAGCCGCAGCGTGGCAGGATAGTACCTATGACCGTGCCCGGCCCGCCTTCGTCAGACCTCAGCGCAGAGACGCCCACGACCCCAACGGGCGGCGCCTCTGCTCCGACTGAGCCTGGGACCCACCCGCCGCAGCAGCCGCACTCCTCTCCTCGTCTGGCGGAGGAGGAGCGAATCCAGGAGGACATCCCCTGGGGTGTGCGCATCGCGGCGTCGTGGTCGTGGCGCGTCATCATCATTCTTATCGCGGTAGGCGTGGCGATATGGCTGATCAGCCACGTCATGCTGATCCTGATCGCTCTGCTCATCGCAGGTCTGCTCTCCACGCTCATCCGACCGCTGCACGACGTGTTCGTGAAGCTGAAGTTCCCAGGGTGCTGGCGGCGATCACCACGATCCTCACCATGCTGGCGTTCATCACCGGGGTGCTCGTGCTCGTGGGCCAGCAGCTCGTCAGCGGCTTCGCTGAGATGGCGGATCAGGTCGAAGAGGGCATCTATGAGCTCATCGACTGGGGTGAGCAGACCGCCCAGAGCTTCGGGTTCCAGTTCTCCGGCGATGACTTCAACCAGGCTGTCGACGAAGTCATCGGCTGGATCCAGGAGAACCAGGAGACGATCATGTCGTCTGCAGGAGCCTTCGGCTCCGCAGCCGCCAACGTGGGCGTGGGCGCGGTCCTGATCCTGTTCACGCTGATCTTCTTCCTCTCGGACGGCCGCAGGCTCTGGGACTACATGACGCTCTTCGTCCCCGGCAAGCACCGCCCTGCGATCCACGGAGCTTAGTGGCGCGGCTGGACGGCCGTCGGCACCTACATGCGCGTGCAGGTGTTCGTCGCCTTCGTCGACGCAGTCGGCATCTACATCGGTGCGCTCATTCTCGACATTCCCTGGCCCTGCCCATCGCTGTGCTGGTCTTCTTCGGCGGCTTCGTGCCGGTCGTCGGCGCAGTGGTCACCGGCGCCGTGGCCGTCATCGTCGCGCTGGTGGACCAGGGCTTCGTCACGGCGATGATCATGCTGGGCGTGGTCGTCCTGGTGCAGCAGATCGAGTCCAACGTCCTGCAGCCCATCGTCATGGGCAAGGCCGTGAAGCTGCATCCCCTGGCAGTGGTGCTCGCGGTGACCGCTGGCACCACCCTGATGAACATCCTCGGCGCGCTGATCGCCGTTCCCATCCTCGCCTTCATCAAGCGAGCCACCCAGTACCTGAACAAGGAGGAGTGGCGGGGAGACCCCGAAGCGCTGGAGATGCGGCGCGTGCAGACCGAGGAAGCCTTCGCCCGGGAGGCCCACAAAGAGGCAGTCGAGGCCGAGGAGCAGGCCAGCATGGAGACTCTCAAACGCCGGGTGAAGCAGACGGTGCCCGGCCTGCACCCCGATCGGCCCGTCTTCAGCCGTCAGGGCTCCGCTTACGCGAGCGAGGACCCAGGCCGGTCTGTGCCGGTGGGCCGCCCCGCAGGAGACGGCTCGAGACCGCGCCGCGACGAGAGCTCCCCGTCAGTGCCCGCCCCCAAGCCCGCCGCCGAAGATCATCGTGAGGACAAAGAATCATGAGCATCATCTCGCAGGCCGCCGCCCCGTCACCCCGTTCCGAAGAGCGGGAGCTGTCCGTGACGCTGGATGACGTCGTCGCTGCTCGGAGCGAGCTGGAGGGCGTCATTGTTCCCACCCCGATGGAGCACTCCCGGGCGATGGGGCGCATGCTGGGCGCCACCGTCCACTTCAAGGCAGAGAACCTGCAGCGTGTTAAGCTCGTTCAAGGTGCGCGGCGCCTACATCAGGATGAGCCGCCTCTCCGCGGAGGAGAAGGCATGCGGCGTCGTGGCCGCCTCCGCCGGAAACCACGCCCAGGGCGTGGCTCTGGCGGCCAAGAAGCTGGGAATCAGCGCCCGAATCTTCATGCCCCACGGGGCCGCGCTGCCCAAGATTGCGGCGACCAAGGATCACGGCGCCGAAGTGGTGCTGCACGGCTCCAACGTGGACGAGGCCCTTGCTGAGGCCCAGCGCTGCGCCGATGAGACGGGCGCCGTCATCATCCACCCTTCAACCACACTGACGTGGTGGCAGGCCAGGGCACCATCGGCCTGGAGATCCTCGAGCAGCAGCCCGAGGTGGACACCGTCCTGATGAGCATCGGGGAGGCGGCCTCATCGCGGGCGCAGCAGTGGCGCTGAAGGCCAAGGCTGCCGAGCAGGGGCGCGAGATACGGATCATCGGGGTGCAGGCGGAGAACGCGGCCGCCTACCCTCCGTCCTCGCGGCCGACTCCGTGGTGCAGATCAAGGCGGCGAAGCGCACCATCGCAGACGGCATCGCTGTGGGCCAGCCGGGAGAGATCCCCTTCGACATCATCCGGGAGCTCGTCGACGACGTGGTCACGGTGTCCGAGGACGCCATCGCACAGGCGCTGATCTTCCTCCTCGAGCGATCCAAGATGGTGGTGGAGCCTGCGGGTGCGGTAGGAGTGGCGGCCCTGATGGAGGGCAAGCTCGAAGAGCTCGGTGTCGATGCGAAGAACATCGTGACCGTCCTCTCCGGGGCAACATCGACCCGATGCTGATGATGCGCGTCATCCAGCACGGGCTCGCCGCGGCTCAGCGATTCCTGCGGGTGAAGATCATGCTGCGCGACCGCCCCGGCGAGCTCGCCACCATCTCACGGCTCATCGCCTCGACGGATGCCAACGTCACCGGTGTGGACCACAGCCCCATCGGCAGCGACCTCTCCATGGGAGATGTCTCGATCACGATCACCATGGAGACCAAAGGCACCGAGCACTCCTCGCAGGTGCTGGACACGCTGCGGGCCGAAGGCTACGAGCCCATGGTGCTCAACTAGACGGCCTGCATACACAGGAGGCGACCTCCCCGGCCAGAGGCCGAAGGAGGTCGCCTCCTTGTGAGTTCGTGCTTACCGTCAGCCGGTGTAGGTCTCGGCCGAGATGATCTTGACCTCGAGCTCGCGTCCGTTGGGCGCGGTGTAGGAGACCTGGTCACCCGCCTGCGTGCCGTTGATGGCCTCTCCCATAGGGGAGGTGGGGAGTACACGGTGAGGTCCGAGTCACCGGCGATCTCACGATTGCCGAACAGGAACTCCAGCTCGCGGCCTACCACATTGGCTTTCACGAGGGTGCCCGGCTTCACCGTGCCGTCGCTCTCCGGCGCATCGCCGACGACGGCATTCTCCAGAAGCTGCTCGAGGTAGCGGATGCGGGCCTCAGCTTTGCCCTGCTCCTCCTTGGCGGCGTGGTAGCCGCCGTTCTCCTTGAGGTCGCCCTCATCGCGTGCCGCAGCGATGCGGTCAACGACCTCCTGGCGTCCGGGGCCTCGGAGATGCTCCAGCTCCTGAGAGGCGGTCGTAGGCCTCTTGGCTCAGCCAGTTGGCGTTCTCGGCGGTCTCTGGGCTGTTCGTGGTCATTGAGCCATCATAGGCCTCCCGGCTCATTGATGACACTTCCCACGGAGGGCTCAGCCTTCTGATGAGGGCTGATCCACCAGCCAGCAGGACTCCGCGATGCCCGTCACCCCGCCGTATTCGGTGCGCACCTCAGAGCGCAGGTACTGCCTGCGCTCGCCTGCTCCCTGCCCTCGTGGGGGCCGATGGTCACGATGCGGTGCCCGACGACCGCGTAGGACTCATCGAGCACCTGCAGGGCGCACTGGGCGGTCGCGTCGAAGTCTTTGGTCACCTCGTAGTCCACGACGGCGCGGGTGTCGGAGACGATCTGATATCCGACATCGTTGTACTCCAGCTCGCCGAAGGCCAGGTCGATCGTGAACCATGCGGCGGCGCCGACAGCGGCGGCGAGGGCACCGATGATCGACCACCGCTTCGTCCGGGCGGAGAGGCGGCGCCGCGGAGCGCCGTATCGCTGGTCAAGCTCGTGCTGCTCAGAACCGCGCTGCTCATAGGTCACCGTCATCACCTATATTCTAGTCGCCATGAGTCAGCTGACCCGTCGTACTGAATCCGCTCCCGAAGAGTCCGCCGTCGAGGCCGCGGCCGACGAGCTGGAGGCGCGTCTGCCGCAGGCCCCGCAGAAGGTGCCTGACTCGAGAGGCCTCAGGCTCCTTGCCGTGCACGCCCACCCCGACGATGAGTCCTCCAAGGGTGCGGCCATGATGGCGGCATATGCCGCCGCCGGCGCGGAGGTGATCGTGGCGACCGCCACAGGCGGAGAGGCGGGGACCTGCTGAACCCTGACGCGGCCGAGATCCGCCGATGCCACCGGGACCTGCCCGGCGTGCGCCGCGAGGAGATGGCGCAGGCCGCACGTGCCCTCGGCATCGAGCAGGTGTGGCTCGGCTTCACAGACTCGGGCCTGCCTGAGGGCGATCCGATGCCTCCGCTGCCATTCGGCAGCTTCGCAACCCTGCCGCTGGAGCAGTCCGCTGCGCCGCTGGTTCGGCTGATCCGCCGCTTCCGGCCCCACGTGATCACCACCTACGACGAGTCGGGCGGCTATCCGCATCCCGACCACATCATGACGCACCGCGTCAGCATCGAGGCCTATGAGGCTGCCGGAGACGCGTCACGGTATCCGGGGCTCGGTGAGCCGTGGCAGCCGCAGAAGCTCTACTACGACCGTGCGTTCAATCCTGGGCGCTTCAGGGCCATCCACGAGGCGCTGCTCGAGGCGGGCTTCGAATCGCCCTACGGGGAGCGGCTGGCCCGGTGGGAGGATGAGTCGGAGCGTCCGGACTGGCTCACTCAGCACACGGTCACCACGCAGGTGCCGGTCGGGGACTACCTGGAGGCGCGCGATGAGGCCCTGCGCGCCCATCGCACGCAGGTCGAGCCGCACGGCTTCTTCTTCGCCACGCCCAATGACTTCCTGAGAAGGATCTGGCCCTACGACGACTACGTGCTGGTGGACTCAAGGTGGACGCTAAGCGCACCTGAGTATGACCTCTTCGAAGGAATACCCAGGACCTGACCCACGCCGAGGGTGCGCGTAGAATAGGGGCACTATGGACTTCTTCTCTGCGGACCTGATGCCGCTGCTGACCCAGTGGTGGCCCGGAGGCGGGGAGGCGAATCCCCGAACCTGCGGCCAGGGCTGGAGGAGGAGGACATCACCCCGGCATCGCTTACTTCCTCTTCACCGCCCTCATGGTCGGCCTCGCCGTGCTGGTCATCCGTGATCTGGTCAAGAGGATGCGCCGCATGAAGTACGCCTCGGAGGTCGAGGCCGAGAACGAGGGCCTCGAGGCTGACTTCCCCACGAGATCGTCCCCGCCGAGATCTCGGAGTCGCAGCAGCGTGCCCGCGCCGCCGCCGCTGAGGCCCGATTCGGCCCCGCTGAGCCGAACGAGGCCTACGAGGGCCGAGAAGAGACTCCGGGCGGGCCGGAAGCACCCGCTGACGCGAGGCCTCCCAGTCCGTAGGGTGATGGGATGAGCAATCGTCTCGCCTCTGCGCAGTCCGCCTACCTGCGCCAGCACGCTGACAATCCTGTCGACTGGTGGCCGTGGTCCGCGGAGGCGTTCGCCGAGGCGCAGCGACGAGACGTGCCGGTCTTCATCTCGATCGGCTACGCGGCATGTCACTGGTGCCACGTGATGGCGAGGGAGTCATTCGAGGACGACGCAGCGGCGGAGCTGCTGAATGCGCGCTTCGTGGCGATCAAGGTGGACCGGGAGGAGCGTCCCGACGTCGACGACACCTACATGGCAGCGGTGCAGGCGATGACGGGAATGGGCGGCTGGCCGATGAGCGTCTTCGCCACCCCGCAGGGCAGAGTCTTTCATGCGGGGACCTACTTCCCGCCGCAGCGCAGGGGTCAGGTGCCCAGCTTCTCCGAAGTGTGCGACGCGGTGCATGAGGCGTGGACGCAGCGCCGCGACCAGGTGGAGAGCCAAGCCGAAGACATTGCCGAGGCGCTCGCGGGCCAGCGTCGCCAGCAGTCTCAGATGGCCACAGCAGTGCAGACCGATCGCGAGGGGTCATCCCTCAGCATGAGCGGTGAGGTGTACGCCGACCTTCGCGCCAGGACCTTGGACGTCCTGGCCGAGCAGGAGGACGATGGTCACGGCGGGTTCGGCGCCGCTCCGAAGTTTCCGCCCTCGCCGCTTCTGGGGTGGCTCCTCGAAGACTCGGCATGGAATCCGGAGCATCCTCAGGGCAGCTGGCGCTGCGGACGATGGCCGCCATGGGACGCTCCGCCCTGTTCGACCACGTCGAGGGCGGGTTCGCGCGCTATGCCACAGACCGCGCGTGGGCCCTGCCGCACTTCGAGAAGATGCTCTACGACAATGCTCAGCTGCTGGGCCACTATGCCAGGCTCTCGCGTCACACGGCTGCTGACGCGGGCGCCCGGGCAGACGCTGAGCGCATCGCGCGGATGACGATCGAATGGCTCAGGGAACGGCTCCTGCTGGATGACTCCGGGCTCCTGGCCTCCAGCCTCGACGCTGACACGGTCCTGCCGGACGGCACGCATGCGGAGGGCGGCACATACATCTTCAGCGATGCCGAACTGGCAGAGGCCGCGCGCGAGTCAGGCCTCAGCGACGAGGAGGCGCGGAGAGCCGTCGAGCTCAACCGCGGTGTGCCCGCCGACGAGCATGCGGTCGCGTCGGGAGCCCCGCTGAGCATCACTGCGGAGACGCCCCGCACCGTCCACTTCGACGCACCCCTGAACGATGAGGAGCGCGCCCTGTGGGACGCCATGATGCCCGCGCTGCGCCGTCGGAGGGCCAGCCGCAGCCAACCCTCCCTGGACAGGAAGGTGGTCGCCTCCTGGAACGCGCAGGCCGTGCAATCAGTCGCCGAGGCAGCTGCTCTGTGGGAGGATGCAGAGCTTCTGGACTTTGCGGAGAGCCTCGCCGAACGCCTCTGGGAGACGCACACGGATGAGGAGGGTCGGGTCTGCCGCACCTCCTACGCCGGGAAGCGGGGAACGGGCGTCGGGACGCTGAGCGATCATGCGCATCTGATCTCGGCATGCTTCGCCCTGGCCTCGCTTACGCGGGCTCCGAGTGGGCTGCGCGCGCTGCTCATGCCCTGCGCTTCACGGCGACGCACTTTGTGCAGCGCTCGGATGCGGGGCTTGAGGTGCTGGACACGCTCGATGAGGAGGGGCTGCTGCACGCCGCCCAGGCCGGCGCGGCGCACGCCTCGCCGTTCGACAGCTCTGAGCCGAGCCCCATCGCAGCTCTGGCTGCGGCGGTGCAGCAGGCCGAGGCATTCGCCGTCGACGTCGATCTTCCGATGCGCTCCGGGGAGCTCCTCCAGCACGTGGCACCGGCAGCTCCCGGGCACCGATCGCGGTGGGCTCAAGTCTGCTGGCGCTCCGGCGCTCCGTGCAGCAGTCGCCGGCGCTGCGGCTCTTCGGCGGGTCCCCGGAAGATGCCGCTCAGGTGCGTCGCACTGGGGCGCTTCTCGGCATCCCGGTGGAGCCCCCGGCCCCGGGGACCGTGTCCGAGGGGGCGGAGCTTCGCGTGGCGGTGTGCCTCAACGGCCCGGAGACCTCGATGTGCCTCGTCCCGCAGGGAGACCTCCGCGCAGCTCTCGCGCCGCTGAGCTGATCGTGCACGGTGCGCTCAGCCGACGACGGCAGAGAAGCTGATCATGATCGCTGCGTAGTGGAGGCCGAAGCCTATGAGGGTGCAGGCGTGGAACAGCTCATGGAAGCCGAACCAGTGAGGTGAGATGTTCGGCCTCTTGAGGGCGTAGAAGACGGCACCTGTCACGTAGGCCGCGCCGCTTGCGCAGATGAGGACTGCCGCTGCTGCATCTGCGGCGAAGAAATCGGCGATGAACCACATGGCCGAAAGGCCCAGCACCACGTAGACGAGTGTGGAGAGCCATCGTGGAGCGCTGGTCCAGAAGACTCGGAAGAGGACCCCGCCGATGGCCCCGACCCACACGCCTGTGAGCAGGATGGTGGACTGCGGCTCTGGCAGCAGCGCCGGAGTCATGGGAGTGTAGGTGCCTGCGATCAGCAGCATGATGTTCGCGTGGTCCACGCGTTTGAGCATCACTTTGGCCCGAGGGCTCCACCGCCCCAGGTGGTACACGGCGGAGACGGTGAACAGCAGCAGTCCCGTGATGGCGTAGATCGCCGCAGCGACGGTGAGGCCGGGCGTGGGCGCCCAGGCCACCGCGGCCATTCCGGCCGCCAGGGCCGCGGGAACCATGCTTAGGCGTGCAGCCAGCCGCGGAGCTTGGGCTTCAGCGGCTGCTGGGGCTCAGGAGCTGCTCCGCAGGGGCGGACGCTCGTCCGTCGGCGGTCAGCGACTCCTTGGCGGTGCTTTCCATAGGCTGAATTCTATCGAGAGAGTGACTGGTCGGTAACAAGCTGTCACAAGGGTGCGGGCGACGGAGTGGCATAGGGTGGCGGGTGTGAAGCGCCCGCAGTCCGGCCCCGCCAGGGGCTGAAGCATTTGGCCTACTCGCTGTACGAGCGAAGGCTCCTCGCCGACCTCTCCTCCCAGTAAGCGCCCCAGCACATCGGGGTCGTGGTGGATGGAAACCGCAGATGGGCCAAGCTCGCGGCGCAGAGACCGCCGAGGGCCACGCGGCCGGAGCCCAGAAGATCGTGGAGTTCATCGATTGGTGTGCTGAGCTCGGCGTCCCCACCGTCACTCTCTACATGCTCTCCACCGACAACATGAGCCGCTCGGGGAGGAGCTGGACCAGCTCATGCGCATCATCGGGGACCTGCTGGACCAGCTCGCCGAATCCCGGCCGGGCGGACGCCCGCTCCGTGTGCACCCGGTGGGCCAGCCCGAGCTCCTTCCGGAGCCCCTGGCCCAGAAGCTGTGGTGCGTCACGACCGCGACCGGCTCCATCCCGCTCGTCAGCCCTGAAGGGGTGCGGATGAGGAGCCCTGCGTCCATGTGAACGTCGCCGTGGGCTACGGCGGACGGCAGGAGATCACCGACGCGGTGAAGGACCTCCTCCTGAAGGCCGCCGACGAGGGTGAGGATCTGCGGCAGGTCGCAGACCGGCTCACTCCCGACCAGATCGGCGAACGGCTCTACACCCGCGGTCAGCCGGATCCTGATCTGATCATCCGCACCTCCGGCGAGCAGCGTCTCTCTGGCTTCCTCATGTGGCAGTCGGCCTATTCGGAGTTCTACTTCGCTGAGGCGCTCTGGCCCGATTTTCGCAGGGTGGACTTCCTCCGAGCCCTGAGGGACTTCGCCAAGCGGCAGAGGCGCTTCGGCAGCTGAGAGCAGCTGTTCACCTGTTCGTCACCTGCCGTTTCGTGTGTTCTCCCTCATACGGCCGCGCGCAGGCTTAGATTAGAAGTGTCAGAACCCTGACCGGAAGGCCCAGACCATATGCGCTATGGCAGAAGGGGCCGGTCTGGTCCCTGGCCGTCAGTGCGGCCATGGGTCGGCCGACCATCATCCGACCGAGGATGCGTCGAGACTATGACGCCTGCGGCGCATCTGAGACCCGTCTGGAGACACTGTGGCCACCACCCCGCTCGCCGCCCCGCTGATGCCGCTGCACTCGAAACAGCCGTATCGCAGGAGGTCGCACAGAAGTCTTACGTGCTAGACACCTCAGTTCTGCTCTCCGATCCGAAGGCAGTCCTGCGCTTCGCCGAGCACGAAGTGATCATTCCGATCGTCGTGATCTCCGAGCTGGAGAAGAAGCGCCACGATTCGGAGCTGGGCTACTACGCCCGCTCGGCCCTGCGCCTGCTGGACGAGCTGCGCACCGCCCATGGAGCCCTGAACCAGCCGGTGCCGCTGAACAGCCAGGGCGGTCACCTGCTGGTCGAGCTCAACCACATCAGCCAGGAGGTTCTGCTTAGTTACTTCCGGGGCCGGAGAACGACGCCCGAATTCTTGCGGTGGCGAAGTCGTTCGCCGACGAAGGGCGGGCGGTGACAGTGGTCTCGAAGGACCTTCCTATGCGGGTGAAGGCCTCAGCCATGGGGCTCGACGCCGATGAGTACCGCAGCGAGTGGGTGGCGGACTCCGGGTGGACGGGCCTCGCAGAGGTGACTGCGGCCGACGACCAGGTCGCCGAGCTCTACGACGGCGAGCGCGTCGAGCTGGAGGAGGCTGATGATCTGCCCACCAACACGGGATTGGTCATCCAGTCCGGCTGCGGGTCCGCACTGGGCCGGGTGAAGCAGGATGCCGCATCGAAGAAGTACGTGCAGGTGGCCCGGGCGGACCGCGACGTGTTCGGCCTCCACGGCCGCTCCGCCGAGCAGCGGCTGGCGATCGACATGCTGATGGACCGCGAGATCGGCATCGTCTCCATGGGAGGCCGAGCGGGCACCGGCAAGTCTGCGCTCGCCCTGTGCGCCGGACTGGAGGCAGTGCTGGAGCGCCGGGAGCACCGGAAGATCGTCGTCTTCCGTCCGCTCTACGCGGTGGGCGGACAGGAGCTGGGCTACCTCCCTGGCTCAGAGGCCGAGAAGATGAACCCGTGGGGCCAAGCCGTCTATGACACGCTCAGCGCCCTGGTCTCCGAGAACGTGCTCGAGGAGATTATGGCCCGCGGCCTGCTGGAGGTGCTGCCGCTGACCCACATCCGCGGGCGCTCCTCCATGATGCGTGGGTCATCGTCGATGAGGCCCAGTCCTTGGAGAAGAACGTCCTGCTCACCGTGATGTCCCGCATGGGGCAGAACTCGAAGATCGTTCTGACGCACGACGTTGCTCAGCGCGACAATCTGCGGGTCGGCCGCCATGACGGCATCGCAGCCGTCGTCGAGACGCTGAAGGGAAACGCGCTGTTCGGCCACATCACCCTCACCCGATCGGAGCGCAGCCGCATCGCCGCCCTGGTCACAGAGCTGCTGGAGGAGTGACGCGCTGACCGCCCCGGAGGCTCAGAACCACGGAGGAGCCTCATCCGATGCGGCCGGGGTGCGGGAGGGGCGGCTGCGGCGCTCCTCCCGCACCCCTCTTGTGAAGATCCAGGCAACCGCGACGTTGGCGACGGCCCCGGCCAGATGCCCGGTCCAGGAGACGCGCATCCCGGCGGCCACCGGCATCATGCCGACCAGCATGGAGAGGCCGTAGAAGACGATGACGAAGATCGCGAAGACCATGGCCATCACTCGTCGCGTGATGAGCCCATAGATGATGAGGAAGCTTATGAACCCGTAGATCACGCCGGATGCGCCCACATGCCCGCCCCACGAGGAGCCGTCCGGACGCAGCACCCACGGGGTTCCGATCAGCCACAGGACGATGCCTGAGACGAGCCAGATGCCGGACATGACAAAGGTGAACCGGCGGGTGAGCAGCGAGACCATGCCGCCGAGCACCAGCCAGGAGAACGTATTGCCGAGCAGGTGGCCGAAGCTGCCGTGGAGCACAGGCATGAAGAGGATGCCGCTGAGCCCCTCGAGACTGCGCGGCGTCAGACGCAGGGTGAGATTCAGCCAGTTGCCCGTCCACATGTTGACCAGCCACAGCAGCCACATCACCGCCAGCGGCAGGAGCACCGGAAGGAAGGTGCGCACCATCGAGTGCTTCAGCTCCGTGCCCAGCGAACGCTGAGGCTCGTGGTGATCGTCCCCGGGCTGCAGGTGCAGGCTCATGCCTCCACCATAGGCGAGGCGTCTGGCGGCAGTCGCCCCAGGCACCCTGGCTGTGACCCTGAAACCCACCCTGATCCGTACGTGTCATCCGGCTCACAGCCGGACTAGGATGACCCGGAGAGCGGACCGGGACCCCGGTCTGCGCCGAACCGCACAGACGGGAGTAGCGACATATGGCTGAGACCGAGTACCGGGTCGAGAAGGACACGATGGGCGAGGTGAAGGTGCTTACCCACGCGCTGTACCGGGCACAGACCCAGCGTGCAGTGGAGAACTTCCCCATCTCCGGAAGGACCCTCGAGCGAGCTCACATTGAGGCGCTCGCCCGGGTGAAGAAGGCCGCGGCCAAGGCGAACGCGGAGCTGGGCGTGCTCGACGAGGAGCTTGCCGAAGCAATCGTGGTCGCCGCCGAGCAGGTCGAGTCGGGCGACCTTGACGAGCACTTCCCCGTGGATGTCTTCCAGACCGGCTCCGGAACGTCGTCCAACATGAACACCAATGAGGTGCTCTCCTCACTGGCCAACCAGCACCTGGAGGCCAAGGGGTCGGAGAAGCGGGTCCACCCCAACGATCACGTCAATGCCTCCCAGTCCTCCAATGACGTGTTCCCGACGTCGGTGCATGTTGCCGTCACCTCCGCGCTGGTCAATGACCTGAAGCCTGCCTTGGCGTACCTCGCCGAGCACCTCGAGGCCAAGGCTGAGGAGTTCAAGGACATCGTCAAGTCCGGACGGACGCACCTGATGGACGCCACCCCTGTGACGCTGGGCCAGGAGTTCTCCGGCTATGCGGCCCAGGTGCGGTACGGCATCGAGCGGATCGACTCCTCCCTGCCGCGCGTCGCCGAGGTTCCGCTGGGCGGCACCGCAGTGGGCACCGGGATCAACACGCCGCTGGGCTTCGCAGAGAAGGCCATCAGGAACCTCGCCGAAGACTCCGGCCTTCCGATCACTGAGGCCAGAGACCACTTCGAGGCTCAGGCCAACAGGGACGGCCTGGTGGAGGCCTCCGGGCAGCTGCGGACCATCGCCTACAGCTTCATGAAGATCAACAATGACCTGCGTTGGATGGGTTCGGGCCCCAACACAGGACTGGGGAGATCGCGCTGCCTGATCTGCAGCCCGGCTCCTCCATCATGCCCGGCAAAGTCAACCCGGTGATCTGCGAGTCTGCTATCCAGGTCTCCGCCCAGGTGATCGGCAACGACACCACCGTGGCGCTCTCCTCCACCAACGGTGCCTTCGAGCTGAATGTGGGCATCCCCGTCATGGCGGCCAATGTCCTGGAGTCGATCCGACTGCTGACCAACACCTCACGGGTCATGTCCGACAAGATGATCAAGGGGCTGACAGCCAACGAGGAGCGAGCCGCGTTCCTTGCGGGCGCATCGCCTTCGGTCGTCACCCCTCTGAACAAGCACATCGGCTACGAAGCCGCGGCCGAGATCGCGAAGCACGCCGTGAAGAGCAAGGTCACCGTCCGTGAGGCGGTCGTGGAGCTCGGCTACCTCGAGCGAGGAGACCTCACCGAGGAGCAGCTGGACGAGGCGCTGGACGTCAAGCGCATGACCCAGCCCGGCTGATCACCGCCACTTAGCCGCAGCCCCGGCGTCGAGAGCCCATTCCAAGGATTCTCGATGGCCGGGGCTCAGCGGTTCTGGGAGCCCGTCCACCGGGAACCACCCGACATCAGTCGACTCGTCGTCATTGACGTGCGGCTCCCCGGACACCCACTCCATCTCGAAGACCGTATCCACGTAGCGGCATCTGTCGCCGTTGGGGTACTCGATCAGCCGGGTCGCCGCCACGCCGGCGACCCGGACTGGCCGCACCACCGTCCCGGTCTCCTCGTGCACTTCGCGCACCGCACCCGCGGCGGGCTCCTCCCGGGATCGAGGATGCCGGAGGTGATCATCCAGGCCCCGTTGTCAGACCTGCGAACCAGCAGCACCTCGGGCGCGTCCAGGGCGGAGCCGTCCGCGTCGCGGCGTCTGATGACCGCGGCGCGGACCGATGGCAGAAGCAGCTCTTTGTGCCCGATGTCCTCGCGGAGCGCTGTGATGAAGTCTGGTGTGGCCACGGCCTCACCCTAGTAGGAGGGCCGCCGCAGTGCCGGTCAGCATGAACGGTCCCAGCGGCAGACGCGAGCGGCCTTCGGCCCTGCGGAGAGCCAGAAGCGTCAGAACGGCCAAGTTTAGCGAGCATCAGGGTCGATGCCACGGCGAGCACCGCGGAGCTCCAGCCGAAGAATCCGCTGTGGAGGCCGAGGATGAAGGCCAGCTTCACGTCGCCCAGGCCGACGGCTGAGGCAAAGATGAGGCGCACAGCCATAAATCCCAAGGACCACAGGATGCGGCCACGATTCCGCGGAGAAGGCCGTACGCGTCGCCGGTGAGCGCAGCGACTGCGATGAACAGGCCTGCCGAGACCGCGGCCCAGGGGTAGACGATGGTGTTGGGCAGTCGATGCTCGCGGACATCGACGATGCTGAGCAGCACCGCGCAGATCAGGCAGATGGCGCCGATGATCAGCAGCACCACCCCTGCGCCAGTGCCGCTCCCTGAGCTCAGCAGCTCTTCGATCCGTTCGACCACGGGCACAGCCTATGCGCACTCACGGCGGACGAGGGTGCTGTGCAAAACTGAGGCCCATGGACGAGCAGCAGGGCGCACAGCGCTATCCCTCAGAAGGCGGAATCAACTTTCACACGCGCAAGTGGGTCAAGCCTGAGGATCTCAATCCCAATGGGACCCTGTTCGGGGCAGCCTGCTGCGCTGGATCGACGAGGAGGCCGCGATCTACGCGATTCTGCAGCTGGGCAACGAGCGGGTCGTCACCAAGTTCATGTCCGAGATCAGCTTTGAGGCCTCCGCGCAGCAGGGCGATCTGATCGAGATGGGCCTGCTGGCCACCAGCTTCGGCCGTACGTCGCTGACCATGCGATGCGTGGTGCGAAACATGGTCACCCGAAAGAAGATCCTGACCATCGAGAAGCTGGTCTTCGTCAACATCGGCCCAGAGGGAGTCCCTGCACCGCACGGCTTCACGGATATCACCTACAACCGGGATCGGATGCCCGGACAGCGGCTGTCCGACGGCGACAGCGACGACTGACAGCGTCAGGGGTTGCGCGCCGGACGCGGAATCCTCAGAGCTCGCCGAGCTGGGTGACCAGGTCGGCTCGTCCCTCGGCGAGGCGGTACGTGACGCCCGCAACTGCCGTCTTCCCGGACTCGACTGCGTCGTGGAGGACCGTGGAGCGGGAGATCATCCGCTGCACGGTCTGCTTCACGTGCTCTTCGACGGCTTCGTTCACGGTGGACGCGCTACTCGCTGAGCCGCCACGATGGAGGGGGTGATCCGCTCGACGAGATCGCGCACGTATCCGCCCGGGAACTCGCCGGTCTCAGAGGAGTTCATGGTCGCTGCGACGGCCCCGCAGGAGTCGTGGCCCAGGACGAGGATCAGAGGCACGTTGAGCACGTCCACGCTGAACTCCAGCGAACCCATCACTGCGTCGTCGAGGACCTGTCCGGCTGTGCGGACGACGAAGACATCGCCCAGACCGACGTCGAAGATGATCTCCGCTGCCAGTCGTGAGTCCGAGCATCCCAGAATGGCAGCCACAGGGTGCTGCGAGTCCGTCAGGGACGAGCGGCGAGCGGCGTTCTGGTTCGGGTGGGC
This sequence comes from Nesterenkonia pannonica, assembly GCF_019575955.1. GTDB lineage: Bacteria > Actinomycetota > Actinomycetes > Actinomycetales > Micrococcaceae > Nesterenkonia > Nesterenkonia pannonica. The sequence goes on along the minus strand of NZ_CP080575.1, from coordinate 2,020,944 downwards.
AACCTCTCCCGCGACGAAGCGGGCGTTGCCGTCCTGCAGCTTCTTCCACGCCTCAGCGGGAGTGGGCTGACTCTCAGACATTCTCAGGGTCCTCTCTCAGGGATTCGACCACGGCCTCCACTGCTGTGAGGAACTCGTCGTCCCCGGCGTCGCCGCCGATCACCACGGTGGTGCCGTCGACGTCGTTGTTCTCCTCGGTGAGCACCCAGTAGCGGCGCTCCTGATCACCGTCATGGTATAGCTCGAACGTCATTCCCGCCGCGCTCTGCTCGTTTACGGCGTTACGAGTGGTCGATCTCCTCGGCGAGCCAGGACGGCTGCGGGTCCTCGGTCTGAGCGAAGCCGACGAAGTTCATGGCCGTGGTGGTGTACCCCACCTCCCACACGTCCACTCCGTGGTCCACGCGCGATTCCCAGCGGGCGTAGTTGGCGGTCCAGTCATCCGGCACCGCCGGTGAGAGGGGGAGTAGGCGGTGACTCCGGCGTCGTCCAGCGCAGCCGCCTCGCCCTCGACGTCCTCGTCCGGGATGAACGTGTAGTCGGGCTCGGGGCTGAGGAAGTAGAAGCCGCCCATGATGAGCACCAGGACCAGCATCGTCATCAGCATTCCGAACATCGGCGTCGTCAGTCGTTTGTGCTGGGCCTCCGTGAGCTGAGGAGTGGGAAGCTCCTCCTCGGATTCGTGCTCGGCACGGGCGTCTGGCTCAGCCTCATGGTGCGGGCCGCTCTCCGGGTTCTGCTCAGGTCGATCTGTCACGCTCCCTATTCTCGCATTGAGCTGCGCGCGCGGGCGCCCGATAGGCTGGGCCCATCGACAACGACGTTGATCACCAACCACGACGGGAAAGGCCTTCCTATGAGCGGCTACGACGAGACCAACGCCGACCAGCACTACTCGCATCTGAGCTCACGGCTCGCCGTCGGGGACACTGAGCCGGACCGGAACCTTGCGCTCGAGCTCGTCCGAGTGACCGAAGCGGCCGCAATCGTGCGGCGGTGCATGGGTGGGCCGCGGAGACAAGCTTGCCGCTGACGGCTCCGCGGTCGACGCGATGCGCTCCCTGCTGGACACGGTGAACCTCAACGGAGTCGTCGTCATCGGCGAAGGGGAGAAGGATGAAGCCCCGATGCTGTTCAACGGTGAGCAGGTCGGCAACGGCACGGGCGCTGAGGCCGATGTTGCCGTAGACCCGATCGACGGCACGCGGCTGACCGCGCTCGGATACGACAACGCTCTCGCCGTGCTCGCGGTGGCTGAGCGGGGCTCCATGTTCGATCCCTCAGCGGTGTTCTACATGGAGAAGCTGGTGACCGGGCCGGAGGCCGCCGACCTGGTGGACCTGCGCCTTCCGGTGAAGCAGAACCTGCACCTTGTCGCCAAGGCGACGGGAAAGCGCATCGACCAGCTCAACGTCTGCGTGCTGGACCGTCCGCGCCACGCCGGGCTCGTCCAGGAGATCCGAGACGCCGGGGCCCGGACTCGCTTCATCATGGACGGCGATGTTGCTTAGCGCGATCGCCGCAGCGCGTGAGGGAACGGGCGTGGACGTCCTGATGGGCACCGGGGACTCCCGAAGGCATCGTGACGGCCTGCGCCATCAAGGCCACCGGCGGAGTCATTCAGGGTCGGCTGGCGCCCACCAACGAGGAGGAGCGTCAGAAGGCGGCCGACGCTGGTCACGACGTGACCAAGGTGCTGACCACCGACGAGCTCGTCACCAGCGACAACTGCTACTTCGCTGCAACCGGCATCACCGACGGAGACCTGCTCCGCGGCGTGCGCTACCAAGGCGACAGGGTCTTCACCCAGTCTTTGGTGATGCGCTCCAAGTCCGGCACGGTGCGCACCGTCGAGGCGGAGCACCATGCCCGGAAGTGGGAGTCCTACACGTCCCGCTGAGACGGGCGGCGTGTCGGGTGAGCGAAGGACGAGTGCGTGGCTGAGCGGCTGACGCGCGGGCAGCTGGGGCTCGCCTGCGGGATCACAGCAGGGGCAGGCTTCGTGGACGGGGTGGGGTTCATCCACCTGGGCGGCTACTTCGTCTCCTTCATGTCGGGGAACTCCACTCGCGCTGCGGCGGATCTTGCCTCGGGCGATCTCCTGGGATGGGCGCGTGCTCTGGGGCTCGTCCTTGCCTTCGTGTTCGGCGTGGTGCTGGCGTCCGTGGTGTCGCACCGTGGGGAGGCGCGGCTGCGCGTGACGGCACGGCGGTCCAGCCTCAGCTGCGAGCCATGTGGCTTGCCGCTGCGGTGCTGACGCTCGCTGCGGTGTGCGGCAGCCTGTTTCGGCTGGGCCATGGGGAGGGCTGGTGGTTCGCGGTGGCTCCCTGATCGCCGCCGCGATGGGTGCGGTGAATGCGACCTTCACCCGCGGGGGTGAGGTCAGTGTGGGGCTCACATACATGACTGGCGCGCTGGTCAAGGCCGCCCAGCATTTCGCGGCCCTGCTGCAGGGCCGCCCGAACACGGTGTGGCTGCGCTACGCGGCGCTCTGGTCGTCCATCGCGGCAGGCTCTGCGGCCGGGGCGGTCTGCTACCTGGCGTGGGACCTGTGGGCGGTGTGGATCGCTGTTCTGGGACTGCTGGCCTGTGCGGCCGCTGTGGGTCTGCGCCGCCCTCAGAACTGAGCGAGGAGCTCCTTCCAGAACGACTTCCATCGGGGAATCTCATCCTGGGTCGGCAGCCTGCTGTGCTGGACCGCCACGACGGCCTTTCCGGGCGACTTCTCGCTGATGGTGACGTCGGCGCGGGTGCCGTCGGCCAGCTTCACGCGCCAGTAGCGCCACGTGTCGGTTGACGATGCGGTGGGCCGCTCCTCCGCCGGGACCCCTCCGAACTCCTGCATGCCTGCCACCACCTCGAGGAGCCGTGCGAGGGCGGCGTCCTTATCCCCGTGGACGGTCTTCGAGGCCGAGGCGCTGAAGTCCCCGGTGTGGGACTGCCCCGGAACGCGCAGACCCCTCTCATGCTCGTACGCGATCGCGGCGCCCTGAGCCCACCAGCCGCGCGAGGCCATATGCTCCGGCATGCGCTCGAATGTGATCTTCGCAATCTCAGCGTGGGGAGCTGTGCGGCCCCGGCCTCGTCGAGGAGCGCGACCCATTCTGTCCAAGCGATGCCGCTGGCCTGCTCGATCCCAGACGTGCTCTGAGGCTTCACCATGAGCCGAGCCTAGAGCCGGTCGGCCGCCGACGCCAGAGACGGTCGACCCTCGGCTGGAGGGCTCACGTAGTAATGTGCGCCGCATGGTGAAGCAGTCCGCATGGCAGCCCTCCGCATACCTCGCGTACGCCTCAGAACGTACCCAGCCGCTCATCGACCTCATCTCCCGAGCGCGGGTGCCCGGTGCGTCCCGGGTGGTGGACCTTGGGTGCGGTCCGGGCAACGGGCTGCCCATCCTGAGGGCGGCGTGGCCGGATGCGCTGATCACCGGCATCGATTCCAGCCCGGACATGCTCGCGCGGGCCCGCGAGGCCTCGGACGATGCACAGATGTCATTCGTGGAGGCGGATATTCGCGACGTCGGGCGGACACACCTCCCCGACGGCGAGCCTAACCGACGTGCTGGTCTCCAACGCTGCCCTGCACTGGGTCCCTGAGCATCGCGAGCTGCTTCCGCAGCTGATGGAGCTGGTTGCACCGGGGGCACCCTGGCAGTCCAGGTTCCGGGAACTTCTCGAATCCGAGCCATCGGCTTCTCTATGAGATGGCCTCAGCTGTGCCCTACCGCGCAGCCGTGGACATGTCGCAGCTGATCAGACCCACGGCTTCGCCTGAGGAGTATCTCTTCGACCTTGCCCAGCACGGCTGGGAGGCCGAGGCGTGGGAGACCACGTACTGCCACGTCCTTCAGGGTGAGGACCCGGTCTTCGAATGGATATCGTCCACCGGGGCGAGGCCCGTGCTGGATCAGCTGGAGGGCAGCCTTCGTGAGCGGTTCGTCGCGGAGTACAAAGAGGCGCTGCGGCAGGCGTACCCGCGCAGTGCGATCGGGACGGTGCTTCCGTTCCGACGGGTCTTCTTCACGGCCCGGCGGAGCGGCGCATAGGCATCCCCGCCTGAGCCTCCGAGTCTCAGCCGCGGGTGCGGTACTGGGCGATGATGGGGCAGTCCATCGGGTCGGCCTGTCCGAGCCCCACATCGTTGAGGTAGCGGATGACGATTCCGTATGACTCGATGAGTCCGGTCTCGGCGTAGGGGATCTGCTTCTCGGCGCAGAACTCCTCCACGATGGGCTTGACCTTGTGGAGGTTGGGGCTGGGCATGCGGGGAAGATGTGGTGCTCGATCTGGAAGTTCAGGCCGCCCATGCCCCAGTCGATGAGGCGCCCACCTCGAATGTTCCGTGCGGTCAGGATCTGTCGCTGCAGGAAGTCAACCTTTGAGTCTTTGGGGATCACCGGCATGCCCTTGTGGTTGGGGGCGAAGCTTGCTCCCATGTACACGCCGAACACGGCGACCTGCACTGCGATGAAGGCCAGTCCCACCAGTGGGCCCATAGCCCAGATCACCAGGAGTGGGAAGCCGATGAGGCGCACTGCCAGGAGGGCCGCCTCGGTCCCGCGATGCTTGACCTTCGTGGCGCGAATCACAGCATCGACGGCGCTCACGTGCAGCGCCCAGCCGAACATGGTCAGCAGCGGGAAGAGCATCCAGCCCTGTCGCCGGGCGAACCAGGCCGCAAAGCCGGTGCGCTTCTCAGCATCTTCGGGGATGAACGCGATGAAGCCCGGTTCGATGTCACCGTCCTTGCCGACGGTGTTCGGGTTGGCGTGGTGCTTGCCGTGCTTCTTGGCCCACCATGCGTAGGAGAGTCCCACAATGCCGTTGCCGATGATGCGCGACAGCCATTCGTTGCGGCGACCGTTGGAGAAGACCTGCTGGTGGGCTGCGTCGTGCGACAGGAACGCGACCTGAGTGAAGAGGACGCCGAAGACGACTGCCGTCAGCAGCTGCCACCATGATTCGCCCAGCATGACCAGCATGACGCCTACTCCGGCGAAGGCGAGGACCAATGCGATGACGCGCCCGATGTAGGCCTGCGCGCGCCGGTCCATCAGCCCTGCCTCTTTGACCTTATTGGAGAGCTCGAAGAAGTCCTTGGTCTGCTGGCTGCGGGCGGAGTGGCTGCCCGCGGCTGTGCGCCGCTCCGACCGGCGAGAGGTGCGGCCTGGTGCCGGGGCGCATCCGCGCGCGTCTCATCAGTGATCGTCATACCGCTTATGCTATGTCCCTGCCGCAGCTCCGCGCGTCCCCGTCGGAGCCAACCTGACCCCCTACCCCGGTAGGGGCTGGGCATCCTGGCGGGGCTCGAGAGGCAGATCCGCGCACACCAGGAAGCCCCTGAGCGCGTGGGGGCCGCCGCAGAGCTGCCGCCGACCGCCGTCGCGCGCTCACGCATTCCGTTCAGACCGCGCCGAGCTCCGGGCGCGGAGGGCAGGAGGCCTGAAGGCGCAGGCTCGTTCTCGACCGCCACCTGCACCCCGGGCCGTCCGCCCACCTGGCACGGGCTCAGCCGCACGGTGATGGCGGCCTCAGGTGCGTGGCGGACGGCGTTGCTCAGCGCCTCCTGGACGATGCGGTATGCGGCGAGACCTGTCGCCGGACTCGCGCGCGCGAGCGTCGCTGCCTCGTCGGCTCGGTCAGGCCCCAGTAGTCGATGGGCGCTCCCGAGGCCCGCGTGCTCTCGATCAGGGCGTCGATGTCCTCGATGCCCGGCTCGGGTGCGGTCGGCGCCTCCGATTCATCGCGCAGAATGCTCAGCAGGCTGCGCATCTCACTGAGCGCCTGGCGAGACGATGCTGCGATGTCGGCGAACTCCTGGCGTGAGACCTCGTCCACCTGCGGGTTCCGGTATGGGGCCGTGCTCGCCTGCACACTGATCACGGACATGCTGTGGGCGACGACATCGTGCAGCTCTCTGGCGATCCGGTTGCGCTCTTCGAGCTCCTGCCGCCGCCGATCCTGCTGCGCGCTGCTGGCCTCGGCCGCTTCGACGCGCCCGGCGCTGAGGATCCACAGCCTCAGCGAGATGCGGCAGCGACCGTCCCGGCCGTCACGGCGCTGAAGACGATTCCGCTGCTCAGTGCGCCGGTCGGCAGCTCCGGTGAGGCCCAGATGAGGGCGGTCGCCGTCATGAAGGATCCTCCCAGCCACCCGGCGGCAGACCATATCCAAGGCCAGGAGAGTGCTGCTACGCCCAGCACAGCGCACTGCGTGACGATGGCGGTCACGGGCCAGGGCCACACGATGACGCCCGCACCGGCGGTGGCGATCATCAGGCCCGTTCCTGCGGCCAGCGAGAGGGGAGGCCTGCGGCGGGCCATCGCAGCGTCAGCACGACTGCGGTGCAGTGGGCCGCCACGAGGGCCATGGTCAGGGCGGCGTTGAGGAGTAGACCGCGGCGACCACCGGCCATCCGACCGCGAGGAGAGCGGTCGCCGCCGCGATGACGCCGATCCACGCGTAGAGGCTCATGTGCAGAACACGACGGCCCGACAGGATCACCCGGGCGCCGGTGAGGGCCCGGGGCTGCTGCTGATCAGCTCCCTGATGGGTGGGGTAGCTTGTAGCTGTGCCTGCCACCGGTTCTGCCTCCTCTGCTGTACGTGTCCTCATTGTGGACGATCAGTCCATGATCCGCGCAGGCTTCGCAGCCCTGCTGGATGCTCAGGAGGATATAGATGTGGTGGGGACGGCCGAGGACGGCGTAAGCATCACCGACGTTGTACGGCGCACTCGGCCTGACGTCGTGCTGATGGACATTCGGATGCCTCAGGTCAATGGGCTCGACGCGACGCGTGCGGTCCTCAGTATGCCTGGAGATGCGCCGAGAATCCTCATGCTCACCACTTTCGATGCTGACGAATACGTCTTCGGCGCGCTGCGGGCTGGGGCGAGCGGGTTCCTCCTCAAGGATGCTGCCCCCGACGAGCTCATCCATGCGGTTCGCGTGGTCGCCGAAGGTGAATCGCTGCTCTCCCCGAAGATCACGCGCACCCTCATCGCCGACTATGCAGCGAGGCCGGTCAGCTCACCGTTCGGTGAGCACGCCCTCGAGGTGCTCACCGAACAGGAGTCCGATGTGCTGCGCCTGGTGGCGCGCGGCCGCTCCAACAGGGAGATCGCCGAGGATCTGTTCCTCGCCGAGCAGACGGTGAAGACGCACGTCTCCAGAATTCTCAGGAAGCTGGATCTGAGGATCGCACCCAGGCCGTCGTCGCCGCGTACGAGGCGGGCCTGGTCAGGCCCGGAGACTAGGGAGGCGAAGCAGCGGGGCCTGCAGCGACCGCTCAGGACCCTCAGGTCTGCCGAATCACCGGAGGCCCAATGCCCGGTCGCGGTTCACCTGCCGTGTCGCGGAGGTGATCGTGAAGAGGAAATGATCGTGCCGACGTAGAAGAAGCCGATCGTCAGCAGGAAGAGGATCCCCTTGATGTACTTCCCGATGTAGAAGTACTGGAGCCCTGCCACGAAGAAGAAGCCCAGAATCGTCAGAACCAGGGCCAGCCCGGATCCTTCTGCGGACCGTCGACACCACGAGAAGCCATGGCTGCATTCTACGCAGGCCGAGGCGCGCGGCTCATCCGTGGCCTCCGGAGGCTCGCTCGCGGAGCTCGACGGGGTGGGCCCAAGGGTCAGAGCGGCCTCCCAGCTTCTGCCGCCTGTCTGGAGTGCTCCCACGCCTGCCTGAGGGCCCAGAACTTTCGCCAGTGCGCGGCAAGATGGTCAGGAAGCCTGGTGGACCACCGTCTCGGCCTCCGATATGGCCACCGCGAGCAGCAGCGCCTCGCTGCCGGTCTCCCGCTCGCGGTGCGGCCAGGGCTTCCAGGTGCCGGCTGCGGCATCGACGAGCTCCTCCTCTGCGCGAAGACCTGCCACCAGCTGCATGACCACCGAGTCGCTGAGCGGCTTGGCCCGTCCCTCGCGCGTCAGGCCCTTGGTCTTGAAGTCGATCAGGCACAGGCGGCCGCCGATCTCTGCAACCAGGTCCAGTGTCCCCGCGTAGCCGACCTGGTGATTCCAGACGGTGACCTCAGCCGCAACGGGCCTGACTCCGTACATGTCCCACCATTCGTCGAACCGGTCGGCGAAGGCCGTCTCACCGTGCTCCTCAAGGAGACGGTGAGCACCGTCGAGGTCGGCCCCGGGCTCACCGAGCATCGCCAGAGCCACGTGCTCCGCGTAGCTGTGGACGCGGTCCCCCGTGCGGCAGCGTCGTCACGGAATCGCTCTGCGGCGGAAGAGGCATTGCGCGCCAGGCGACGCAGCTCGCCGGGACTCCCCACGCAGGCGGCCAGCTGAGCGTCCTGCGCCAGGGCCGTTGCGGCCATGTGGTAAGCCCACCCGGTCAGGTCCTTGGCCTCTTGGCCTATGACCGTGGTGATCGAGGGACTTCGGGCGGGGAGTTGAGGGACCGCGAGTACATGCGGCCGAACTCTGTGCTGTGCGCCAACGCAGGATCAGTCATGGCCCACGAGTCTGCCACGTCGGTCAGACATGCTGGGAGCCGTTCAACTGGACGACCTGGTAAGCTTGGGTTAAAGTGTCATGTCGTCGGAACGCGGGGAACCTTGAGTTCGACCGATGTGCGGATGTAGCTCAGCTGGCTAGAGCATCACCTTGCCATGGTGAGGGTCGCGAGTTCGAATCTCGTCATCCGCTCGCATATCAGCTTCGGCTGATGCGAAGTGGCCGATGCAGTCGGCTGCTGATTCACCGTGGGGCTTGTCTCCGCGGCCCGGTGGGAGTGAGAGTCCACTGGGTTGGGACGGGCGTCCCACGCCCGAAGCAGGGTGGGGTGGCCGAGTGGTTAGGCAACGGTCTGCAAAACCGTCAATGCGGGTTCGATTCCCGTCCCCACCTCGGAGCTAGTACACTGGCTCAGCCTGATGAAGGCGCGATTGGCGCAGCGGTAGCGCGCTTCCCTGACACGGAAGAGGTCACTGGTTCGATCCCAGTATCGCGCACGGCACGAGGCTAAGGCCTCGAGCCGCATGATGCGGATGTAGCTCAGCTGGCTAGAGCATCACCTTGCCATGGTGAGGGTCGCGAGTTCGAATCTCGTCATCCGCTCTGCGAAGAGGCGAAGCCCCGAAGTCCCCGACTTCGGGGCTTCGCTGCGTCTGTGGCAGGATAGTCCCCACGTGCTACGGGATCGGTGAAAGTCCGAACCGGCGGTGACAGTCCGCGACCCTCCTGTCCAGGAGGCTGAGCTGGTGAAACTCCAGCACCGACAGTCAGAGTCTGGATGGGAGTGGCACAGAAGGAGATGCGCGCATTGGGCACCGCCCCGCACCACGCCCACGAGCCCTTCATGCAGCAGGCGCTCGACGCCGCCCTGCAGGGCCATCGAGGAGCGAACCCGCTTGTAGGAGCTGTGCTGACGGACAGCAGAGGAGCGGTGCTGTCCGTAGGCCACCACCGAGGCGCCGGCAGTCTGCATGCCGAACGGGACTGCATCGCCAGGGCACAGAGCAGCGGAATCAGCGACTTCAGCGGAACGACGCTCTACAGCACCCTGGAGCCCTGCCGCAATTACGGCCGAACACCAGCGTGCACCCAGCTGATCCACGAGGTCGGCATCGGTCAGCTGGTGTACGGGGCGAAGGACCCCACCGCCAACACAGGCGGCGCAGATATTCTCACCGAGGCCGGGGTCAGCGTCGTCGCGGGCGTGATGGCCGCTGACGCCGAGGCGCTCAACCACCGATGGACCGCAGCCCAGAAGCAGGGAGGCCGTTCGTCACGGTGCACCTCGCGCAGTCCCTGGATGCGCGCATCGCCGCTGCGGACGGCACGAGCCAATGGATCACCGGGCCCGAATCCCGTACGCACACGCACACCATCAGACAGCGCATCGATGCCATTCTGGTCGGAACCAACACTGCTCAGGTCGACGATCCGAGGCTGACGGCGCGCACGCCGGACGGAGAACTCGCTGAGACCCAGCCTCTGCGCTGCGTCATGGGCCGCCGCGAACTGGCGCCGGGTGCCAAGCTCACACAGGGGCGTCCCGAAGGCGACAGGTGGGCCCAGCTGCGCACCAGGGACCCCTTCGAGGCGCTCCTGACTCTGGCGTCGGCCCAGCACAACGGCTTTCCAGTGCGGCATGTCCTGGTCGAGGGCGGCCAGTCCGTGCTCTCGGCGTTCGTCGCCGCAGATCTCGTCGACGAGATCTTCGCCTACGTGGCACCCGTGCTCATCGGCACCGGACAGGACGGCTCGGCCCGGAACACCCTCGGCAGCATCGGCGTTGAGACCTTGACGGATGCGCCCCGATACGGCCTCGACCCCGCAGATGGGGCCCCGTCACTGTGATGGGGACGACGTCTGCCTTCACCTCACCCCGAAGGGAGCCCAGTAGTTGTTCACCGGCATCATCACCGGCCTCGGAACCGTCCTTGAGCGGACGCCCGAGCCCGTCAGAGGCGTTGAGCGCCTCGTCATCGAAGCCCCGGGCACGTAGCAGACCTGCCTCTGGGCGGTTCCATCGCAGTCAACGGCGTGTGCGTCTCCGCCGTGGACATCACCGCTGACACCCTGGCCGTCGAGCTGATCCCCGAGACCCTCAAGCGGTCGACCTTCGGGGAGTCCGGGCCGGGTGACCGCGTCAACCTTGAGCGCTGCCTGTAAGCAGAGGCCAGGCTGGACGGACACGTGGTCAGGGCCACGTGGACGGCGTGGGGACTCTCACCGAACGCGACAGCAACGACGGCCGCCACCGCTTCGCTGTGCTTAAGCAAAGCTCGCGCCGTACCTTGCAGAGAAGGGCTCAGTCGCCATCGACGGCGTCTCCTGACCGTCACAGCGGTGGGCAGCGATGAGGCGATGGGCCAGACGTGGTTCGAAGTCGGCCTCATTCCCACCACCTTGGCAGAGACCACCCTCGGGCTCCTGCAGCTGAGCAGCAGCGTGAATATTGAGGTGGACGTCCTCGCCAAGTATGTGCGCCGGATGCTTGCGTTCGACTCCGCAGCACCCGCCGAGCGTGAGCCGCTCGGCCTCGCGGGCATCCCCGCCGTGCGCCAGCCTGACACTCCCGGCCCGGTTCTGGACCGGGTGGAGTGGCTCTCAACGAGCTCTCGGCCGGGCGCCCAGTCGTCGTGGTGGACGATGCTGATCGGGAGAACGAGGGCGACCTCGTCCTCCCTGCCTCCGCTGCCACCGCGGAGGTGCTGGGCTTCATCGTTCGCCACACCTCCGGCGTCGTCTGCGCCCCGATGTCGGCCGAGCGCGCCCGTCACCTGGCGCTTCCGCCGATGGTCGCGGAGAACACTGACCCGAAGGGAACCGCCTACACCGTCAGCTGCGACGCTGCCGGAGTCGTCTCCACCGGGATCAGCGCAGAGGACCGGGCGATCACCGCGCGGGCGCTCGCAAGCCCTGAGACGACCGCCTCCGACCTCACGCGGCCGGGGCACATGTTTCCGCTCGTGGCACATGCCCAGGGCGTGCTGGGCCGGGAGGGGCACACTGAGGCGACCGTCGATCTGTGCAGGCTCTCCGGGCATGCAGAGGTGGGGCTCATCGCGGAAATGGTGCATGACGACGGCTCCATGATGCGCCTGCCCGCGCTGCGGGAGTTCGCCGATGAGCACGGGCTTGCCTGATCAGCATCGCTGACCTCATCGAATACCGAGGGGCACGGCCTCTCCCCATGCTGTTCAGGAGCTTCACGCGGCAGCGTGGGACGCCCCTGCGGAGACCGCAGCAGGCCTTGTCAGCTCGGGGCCGCAGGTGATGCTGCCCACGGACTTCGGCATCTTCACCGCCCAGGTGTGGACGGAGCACGCGACGGGCCACGAGCACATGCTGCTCTCGGCGGATGCCGCGGACACGAAGAACCCGATGGTCAGGCTCCACTCCGAGTGCGTCACCGGCGACGTCCTGCACTCCCACCGGTGCGACTGCGGAACGCAGCTCGCTGCGGCCCTCGAGGAGCTGGAGCGTGACGGCGGTCATCTGCTGTACCTCAGGGGCACGAGGGGCGAGGCATAGGCCTGGCCAACAAGATGCGCGCCTACAAGCTCCAGGAGCAGGGCGCGGACACCGTTGAGGCCAACGAGATGCTCGGCCTTGCCGCGGAGCTGAGGACTTCACGGGCGCCGCTGCGATTCTGCACTCCGCGGGCATCAGACGTCTGAGGCTCCTCACCAACAATCCCGCAAAGGTGCAGGCGCTGTCCGCGACCGGGCTCGACGTGGAGCAGGTTCCTTCGGCGGGCATCGTCCAGGAGCACAACGAGCGCTATCTGCGCACCAAGCGCGACCGCATGGCGCATATGCTGGATCATCTGCAGCTCAATGAGCAGAATGAGAGCCTGGAGAAGACGAGTCTGACGAGTGCCGAGGAGGCTTAGAGCATGAGCGGAGCAGGTGTCCCGCAGGTTGACCAGGACGAGCTCAAAGAGATCGCCAAGGCCGCCAAGAAGCTCAAACTCAAAGTCGCTGTGGTGGCGGCGCAGTGGCACCAGCAGGTGATGGACGGCCTGGTCGGCGGGGCGGACCGCTACCTGAACAGCGTGGGTCTGGACGACTACACGCTGCTGAGGTCGTAAGCTCCTACGAGCTGCCGGTGGTCGCTGCCCACGCCACCAAGAACTTCGACGTCATCGTCGCCCTGGGCGTCGTGATCCGCGGTGAGACTCCTCACTTCGACTACGTGTGCCAGGCTGCGACCGACGGCTTGGCGCGCCTGTCGATCTCCACGGGAAGCCGATCGGCTTCGGCGTGCTGACGGTGGACACCGAGGGCAGGCGCTCGCCCGGGCCGGTCTGTCCGGCTCCAAGGAGGACGTCGGCAGCTCCAGCGCCCATGCGGCCGTGGCTGCGGCCCTGGAGATCAGCAAGCTGAAGAAGTAGGCGGCAGGCGCGGAAGGTAGGGTGGTCAGGTGAAAACTTTCGACGAACTCTTCGCCGAGCTGGCGGCCAAGGCGGAGGAGCGGCCCGCGGGCTCCGGCACTGTCGAAGCCTTGGATGCTGGGGTGCATCAGATCGGCAAGAAAGTCGTGGAAGAGGCAGCGGAGGTCTGGATGGCCGCCGAGCATCAGTCCCGCGATGAGGCGGCCGAGGAGATCTCTCAGCTGCTCTACCATCTGCAGGTGATGATGCTTGCCAAAGGTCTGACGCCTGCGGACGTCTACCGCTTCCTGTGACCCTACCGATCGTGACGAGGAACCCCTAGAACCATGCTGCGCGTTGCTGTGCCCAACAAGGGCGCCCTGTCTGAAGCTGCCATGTCCATGCTGTCCGAGGCGGGGTATCTCCAGCGCCGGGACCGCAAAGAGCTCCGGCTGATCGATGAGGCCAATGGAGTCGAGTTCTTCTACCTCAGGCCCAAGGATGTCGCCGTGTTCGTCGGGCAGGGGATCATTGATCTCGGCCTGACCGGGCGTGACCTCTTCGCCGATGCCCGAGTGGGCCACGGGGCTGAGGAGGCCATGGGATTGGGCTTCGGCCGAGCGTCCTTCCGCCTCGCCGCCCCGCGCGGCATCTTCTCCTCGGCCTCCGAGCTGCGGGGCAAGCGCGTCGCCACCACCTATGACGGGCTGCTCTCCTCGTGGCTGGAGGAGCAGGGCATCGAGGATGTCGACGTGGTTCATCTGGACGGCGCTGTCGAGTCCGCCGTGAGCCTCGGCGTCGCGGATGCGATCGCAGATGTGGTGGAGACCGGCAACACTCTCAAGGCTGCAGGCATGGAGACTTTCGGGAGGCCATTCTGGAGTCGGAGGCCATCCTGATCTCTGCGTCGGGGAGCGGACGGCAGTGGGTGACGGCAACGGCGCGGATCGGCTCATTCGCCGCATCAAGGGCGTGCTGACCGCCAGGCAGTACGTGATGATGGATTACGACATCAGGCGCGAGCACCTCGAGTCTGCGGCAGCCATCACGCCGGGCCTGGAATCGCCTACGATCTCGCCCCTGGCGGACGAGAACTGGGTGGCAGTGCGGTCCATGGTGCCTGCTCAGCAGACCAATCAGCTGATGGATGAGCTCTACGACCTGGGCGCCAGGGCGATCCTCGTCACGACCATCCACGCCTGCCGGGTGTAGGAGGAGGATCCCCAGATGTCGCTAGCAGTTCGGGTCATTCCGTGCCTCGACGTCGACGCCGGACGGGTCGTCAAGGGTGTGAACTTCGAGAATCTCCGCGATGCCGGGGACCCGGTCGAGCTCGCTCACCGATACAACCGCGCTTAAGCGCCGATGAGCTGACCTTTCTGGACGTCACCGCCTCCAGCGATGATCGCGGAACCACGTACGACGTGGTGTCGCGGACGGCCTCGGAGGTCTTCATCCCTCTCACGGTCGGTGGGGAGTCCGCAGCCCCGAGGATGTGGACACGCTCCTCAAGTCAGGGGCCGACAAAGCCAGCATCAACACTGCGGCCGTCGCTCGGTAAGCTGTCATCAACGACATCGTCGCCAGGTTCGGAAACCAGGTGCTGGTCCTGTCGCTGGATGCCAAGCGCACCGGCGCCACGGAGTCGGGCTATGAGGTCACCACGCACGGAGGCCGACGCGGAACCGGCATCGACGCGCTCGACTGGGCCAGAGAGGCCTCCGAGCGCGGGGTGGGTGAGATCCTGCTCAACTCGATCGATGCTGACGGCACGCAGGACGGCTTCGACACTGAGATGATCGCTGCTGTCCGTGCGGTGACCCGCGTGCCCCTGATCGCCTCCGGAGGCAGCCGGCGTCCCGGAGCACTTCCCTGCAGCGATCGATGCCGGGGCCGACGCCGTCCTGGCGGCTTCCGTGTTCCACTTCGGCCCCACGGACATGTTCGCGCGGGTCAAGGACGCCATCCGAGCCATGCTAAGCTACCCGGTAAGGTGATCCCCTGATGAGCCAGATCACTCCTGCGGCCGACATTTCCGGGAAGCTCGCCTTCAATGAGGCAGGGCTGGTGCCCGCTGTGGCCCAGGATGCTGACTCCGGAGCTGTCCTTATGCTTGCCTGGATGAACGAGGAGGCCCTGGCCGCGACGCTGGCTACGCGTCGCGGAACCTACTATTCGCGCTCGCGCGCTGGGCTGTGGGTGAAGGGCGAGACGTCCGGGAACGTCCAGCACGTCCGCTCGGTGAGCATCGACTGCGACGGCGATACGGTGCTGCTCATCGTCGATCAGACGGGACCCGCCTGCCACACCGGGAGCCTACGTGCTTTGCGGGTCGAGCTGCCGCTGGCACCGATGGAGGAGGCCGAATGAGGACTTGGGCACTGTCGCGCCCGCGCGCGAAGAGTTCCTGGACCTGGCTTCCGAGCACCGCGTCATCCCGGTGACGATGACCGTGCTGGCCGACGGGCACACTCCCTCAGCATTCACCGGACGCTGGCGCCCGACGGCGGAAGCCGGCACGTTCCTCATGGAGTCAGCAGCACCAGGCGCGGCATGGGACCGCTACAGCTTCATCGGCGCCCGCTCCGCCGCAGTCCTGACGGAGAAGGACGGGGCCGCGCATTGGCTGGGCACCCCTCCGGCCGGAACGCCGTCTCAAGGAAACAGCGCCGACGTCCTGCGGGACACGCTGCGGTTCCTTGCGGGCGACAGCGGGCGCGCCCGCACAGCAGCCCTCCCTCACCTGAGCTCGGGGCTCGTCGGCTACATCGGGTGGGACGTGGTCCGCCATTGGGAGCGCCTCCCGCACCCGCCTGCGGAAGGCTTGGGGCTCCCCGAGATGGCCATGAATCTTGTGTCGGACCTGGCCGTCCATGACAATCGCAGCGGCACGGTCACGCTCATCGCCAATGCCATCAACGTCGACGGTCGCTCCGAGGGCGCGGAGAGGGCGTACGAGGATGCCGCAGACCGTCTGCGCCGCATGCGCGACGATCTCAGCCGTCCCGTGGCCCCTGAGCTCACAGCGGCTGAGCCCGACTGGTCCGCGGCAGTGGAGGCCGAGCTGCACAGCCGAGTCCGCCATACCTGGGACGAGTCCGAATACATGGACTGCCTGCGCAGGGCCAAGCAGGCCATCGTGGACGGCGAGGTCTTCCAGATCGTCGTCTCCAGGAGGTTCGAGGTGGACACGAGCGTCGATGCTCTGAGCATCTACAGGATGCTCCGTCTGCTCAACCCGAGCCCCTACATGTATCTCATGAGCTTCGAGACCCCCGACGGCGAGCCCTACCAGGTGGTCGGCGCCTCCCCTGAGGCGCTCGTCACCGTGGAGGACAGGATCGCCGTCTCGCACCGATTGCTTAGGCACACGGCCGCGCGGGGCCACTCCGGCCGAGGACAGGGAGCTGGCCGAGGACCTGCTGGCCGATGAGAAGGAGCGCGCCGAGCACATCATGCTCGTTGACCTGGCGCGCAACGATCTCGCCAAAGTGTGCGAGCCGGGATCGGTCGAGGTCACACGGTTCATGTCGGTGGAGCACTTCAGCCACGTGATGCACCTGACAAGCCATGTGCAGGGCAGGGTCGCAGACGGGGCTGAGCCCTTCGACGTTCTCGCCGCGACCTTCCCTGCCGGAACCCTGTCCGGCGCCCCTAAGCCTCGGGCTCTCCAGCTGCTCGATGAGTGGGAGCCCACGCGCCGGGGCGTATACGGGAGTGGTCGGCTACTTCGACCTCTCCGGTCGCATGGACGCGGCCATCGCGATCAGATCCGCGGTCCTCTCCGGCGGAACCGCCTACGTGCAGGTAAGCGGCGGAATCGTCGCCGACTCCGACTTCGACGCAGAGCGGATAGAGACGGTGAACAAGGCGGCAGCCCGCTGCGTGCGGTTCTCGCGGCTGACAGGCTGCGCACCTATGACCGCGATCCCGGAGAGCGCCGACCAGGAGGCGCAAACCGGCGCGCGCCCGGTCTGCAGAGGCGAACCCTGGTGCTGGCGGCGCTGGTGGCCAGCGGCATACTGTTCGCCGCCACCACCCAGACGTGGGTGCTGGCGGAGGGCCTGGGAGACACTGCCCCGGTGGCCCAGGTCGAGATTCCCGGCACCGAGATCTCTGACCTCGTGACAGCGATGGCGCTGGTGGGGCTCGCTGCGGCCCTGGCTGTATCGATCGCGCGCAGGGTGCTCCGCTATGCGGTGGGCGCTGTGCTGGTGGGCGCGGGTCTGCTGGCACTGGTGCAGGTGGTGGGCGTCATCGCCGATCCCGCGGGAGCCTCGATGGTCGCGCTGGGAGAGACGACCGGTACGACGGGTAGGCCGAGAGCTACGGCGTCGGCGTCGCCGCCTATGCGGCCGCAGCGGGCGCGGGCCTGATGCTCATCTCCGGAGCGGCGCTGCTCATGGTCGCGCACCGATGGCAGGACGCCAAGGCGTCGAAGAAGTACAGCCGCACCGGCGCCGTGGTAAGCGCATCGGCCGACGAGGCCGGACGAGTTCGATCTGTGGGATGGACTGTCGCAGGGCGATGATCCCACCGAGGACGCGACTGAGCCGAACTGCCCTCCCATGGCAGAATGGACACCTAGAACCAGTGACGCCCCGCAGAGGCGGCGACCGGAAGAGCAGCGCAGAGGAGATTCTTATGGCGAGCACCAGCACCAAGGTCCGTGATGTTGAGCAGGAGCCCGTGGCGGACGACGAGTTCATCCACCACGATCACATCGGCCACGGGTCCACCCCGCTGCGTGGACGCTCGTTCTGGGCGTCATCCTCGGATCCGTGATTATCGGCGTCGGAATGATCATCTGGGTCGAGGTGCTCATCTGGATCGGCGTCGCCATCCTGCCCCTGGCCATCATCGCCAAGCATCGTCATGAAGAAGATGGGGTACGGCGTCGAGCTGGACACCAAGGCGGTCCTGAATCGCGGTGCGGACCCGCGCAGCCACCAGGTAAGCGCAGCCGGGCCGTACGCGCGGCGCCGAGGCTCGGCAGCCGGGCAGCGGCACCAGCTGAGCAGGGCTGCCGGTTTCTGAATGCCGAACATTCTCGAACAGATCATTGAGGGCGTCCGCGAGGATCTCGCGGACCGTCGTGCAGCCGTGCCCCCACGTGAGATCACGGCCCGCCTGGCCGACACGGAGCCAGCGCTGAACGTGCGTGAGGCCCTGGCCGGAGGACGCGACGACGAGGACGGCGTGAAGATCATCGCCGAGGTCAAGCGCAAGTCCCCGTCCAAGGGCAGCCTGTCCGGCATCCCGGATCCCGCGAGGCTGGCACGCTCCTACGCCATAAGCGGAGCCAGCGTCATCTCGGTGCTGACCGAGCGTCGCCGTTTCAGCGGCAGCCTCGAGGATCTCGACGCCGTTCGCCGCGCTGTGAGCATCCCTGTGCTGCGCAAGGACTTCATGGTCGACGAGTATCAGTTCCACGAGGCTCGGGCCCACGGCGCAGACCTCGTGCTGCTGATCGTCGCGGCCCTGGACGACTATCAGCTCCGCGACTATCTGTCCCTGACGCGCGAGCTGGGCATGGACGCTCTCGTCGAGGCGCACACGGAGGCTGAGATACACCGAGCCGTGGATGCCGGGGTAGGCATCGTAGGCATCAATACGCGCAACCTGAAGACTCTTGAGGTCAACCCGGCGCACTACGACGACATGGCCGCGCACCTGCCTGATGACGCCGTGCGGGTCGCGGAGTCGGGAGTCGACGGGCCGGGCATGGTGCGCAGCTACGCACAGCAGGGCGCTGATGCGGTGCTCGTCAGGGAAGCCCTGGTCAAGCACGGGGACCCCGAAGCAGCCGTGCGTGAATACCGCCGATACAGCAGTGCCAAGGAGGGTCTGTAAATGACTGAGCAGAAATCGCACGATGCTCCCGCTCAGCAGCGCTACCGCGACGCCGAGGGGCCGTACTTCGGAGCCTACGGCGGACGCTGGATGCCGGAGTCCCTGGTCGCGGCCCTGGACGAGTTGGAGGCTGCCTTTCGCAGCGCCAAGGCGGACCCGGACTTCACGGCCGAGTACCAGCGTCTGTGCCGCGACTACACCGGACGACCCAGCCTGCTCACCGAGGCGACTCGCTTCGCGGCAGCCGCAGGGCGCGCGCATCTTTCTCAAGCGCGAGGATCTCAACCACACGGGATCCCACAAGATCAACAACGTTCTGGGTCAGGCCCTGCTCGCCAAGCGGCTCGGCAAGACCCGACTGATCGCGGAGACGGGAGCGGGCCAGCACGGCGTCGCCACAGCGACCGCCGCTGCCCTCATGGGCATGGAGTGCGTCGTCTACATGGGTGCGGAGGACACGCGCCGGCAGGCGCTCAATGTGGCGCGGATGAACCTTCTCGGAGCTGAGGTGGTTCCTGTCGAGGCCGGAGCCAAGACGCTGAAGGATGCCATCAACGAGGCCCTGCGCGACTGGGTGGCCAGTGTGGACGAGACGCACTACGTCCTGGGCACCGTGGTAAGCCCCATCCCTTCCCTGAGCTGGTGCGCTTCTTCCACCAGGTCATCGGAGATGAGGCTCGAGCAGATCCTCGAGCAGACAGGTCGGCTCCCGGACGCCGTGGCGGCGTGCGTGGGCGGAGGGTCCAACGCCATCGGGCTCTTCCACGGCTTCCTCGACGACGAGTCAGTGGCGCTGTACGGCTTCGAGTAAGCGGCGACGGCGTGGAGACAGGTGGCACGCCAGCTCCATCACCCTGGGACGCTCGGGCGTGCTTCACGGGGCGCGCTCCTACCTCATGCAGGACGAGGATGGGCAGACGGTCGACTCACACTCCATCTCTGCGGGCCTCGACTATCCGTCGGTCGGACCTGAGCACGCCTACCTGGCCGACGCCGGGCGCGTCTCCTACGAGCCGGTGACCGACACCGAATGCATGGATGCCTTCCAGCTGCTCTGCCGGACAGAGGGCATCATTCCTGCCATCGAGACGGCCCACGGACTCGCGGGCGCCGCCAGGCTCTCAGCCTCCTGGGGTGATGAGGGAGCGGGCCGCATCATCATGGTGAACCTCTCCGGCCGCGGCGACAAGGACGTCGCAACGGCCGCGGAGTGGTTCAGAATGCTGCCTGGCCAGGAGAACGATCCGGTCGCCGACGATTCCGGTGCGAAGGCGCCGGACGAGGGGTCGAAGCGTGAGCATCACTGCAGCAGCCATCGACAGGGCCAAGGAGCGCAAAGGAGCGGCGTTCATCGGATACCTGCCTGCGGGCTACCCCGATCGCGACACATCCATCGCTGCCGCCATCGCTCTGGCCGAGAACGGCGCCGATGTCGTCGAGATCGGCATCCCTATTCGGACCCCGTCATGGACGGGCCGGTCATTCAGCAGGCCACCACGGAGGTGCTGGGTCGAGGATTCCGCCTCGACGAGGTGTTCGAGGTGGTCAAAGCCGTGACAGAGGCGACGGACGCCGCCGTGGTCGTGATGACCTACTACAACGTGATCGATCGGATGGGGGCCGAGACCTTCGCCAGACGACTTGCGGAGGCAGGCGGAGCGGGGCTATCACCCCCGACCTCATCCCCGACGAAGCATCCGACTGGATCGCGGCGGCGGAGAAGTACGATCTTGACCGGATCTTCCTGGCAGCACCGACCTCCACTGAGGAGAGGCACCGGTCCATCGCGGAGAGCTCGCGCGGATTCGTCTACGGCGTCTCCCTCATGGGCGTGACCGGCAAGCGAACCGCCGTATCGGACGCCGCAGCCCGCGTGGTGCGGGCCTCGAAGGCGGCAGGCGCCTCGCGGGTCTGCGTGGGCCTGGGCGTCTCCACGCGCGCCCATGTCGAGGAGATCGGCCGCTACGCCGACGGCGTGATCGTCGGCACTGCTCTGGTCGCGGCCCTGCGCGACGGCGGGGTTCCGGCTCTCAGCAGTCTGGCCGCCGAGCTGAGCGGTCGTGCCTGATAGCGTGACCGCCGTGACTGCAACGCTCGCCTCTGGCTTTCCGCCGCCGCCGCTCCGAACATTGGACCTCCCAGGCCCGTTCGAGATCGCAATGTACGCACTCTGCATCGTGCTGGGCGGCATCCTCGCCGTCGTCGTGGCCTCCAAGCTCTGGAAGTCGCGCGGGGAGACCCTGAGGACGTGATGAGCGCCACCCTGTGGGCCGTGGTGCTCGGCATCATCGGCGCAAGGCTCTACCACGTGGTGAGCTCCCCGATCCCTACTTCGGACCGGATGGAGACCCCATGCGAGCCTTCCGGGTGTGGGAGGGCGGCCTCTCGATCATCAGGGCTGTCATCTTCGGCGCTCTGGGGTCTACATCGCCTGCCATGGCACGGAATGAAGTTCCCAGCACTCGCGGACGCCGTCGTGCCGGGCGTCATCCTGGCACAGGCAGTGGGCCGCTGGGGCAACTGGTTCAACCAGGAGCTCTTCGGCCGTGCCACCAACCTTCCCTGGGGCCTGCGCATCGACCTGGACCAGGCCTCGCAGGCGCCGAGAGGCACCACTGAGGACACGCTGTTCCACCCCACATTCCTCTACGAATCGGTGTGGAACCTCATCGGCTTCGTCGCCCTCCTGTGGCTCTATCGACGCTTCCGCTTCCGGCCGGGGATCGTGGCCCTGACCTACGTGGCGTACTACTCGCTGGGCCGGTTCTGGATCGAATCCCTGCGCATCGATGAGGCCACCAAATCCACCCAGTACCCCTCTCCGAGATCGGCCTCGACTGGCGGCTCAACCAGATCATCGTCTTTGTGCTGTTCATCGCGGCCGTGGCCGCCATGATCTGGCTCTGGACCAAACGTCCCCGGACCGACGAGCAGCTCGACGAGCAGCTCCAGGGATACCGTCCCGACTCGCGCATGCGTTCGGACGGCGACGGCGATCAGCAGCAGCAGTTCGCGACCGTCCCGGCTCAGGGAGCCTGAGGCCCGATGAGGGGCCGACCGAGGCTGAGGACCCATCGCCGGAGCCCACTGACGGTCCGCCCCGAACGTAACGCAATTTGCGCCGCTCGACCCTCGAGCGGAAAATAGGCCTGATAGCCCTCGAGGGTCAGGCTTCTACGAACGCCCCGGATCGGGTCGCACCCAATCCTTTCCGAGGCACGCACCCCGAGTGCATCCATGCCGAGCGCGCCCACCCCCAGCGCCTGACTCCCGTCATGCGTGCTGAGCGCGCGAAGGTCTCCCCTGAGTGGAGGAAGGAACTGATCATGTCCGCACCGCAGGTCATCAGCCCATTTGAACGCTTCGCCGCATTCCCTGAGAAGCAGGGCCTCTACGACCCTGCCAACGAGCATGAGAACTGCGGAATGGCCGCGGTGGCGACCCTGCGGGGCACCCCGGGGCACGACATCGTCGACCACGCGCTCTACGCTCTGCGCTGCGTTGAGCACCGCGGTGCCGTCGGAGGCGACGTGGGCACGGGAGACGGTGCCGGAATTCTGACTCAGATTCCGGATGAGCTGTTCCGCGCAGTGGTGGACTTCAACCTTCCCCAGCAGGGCGACTACGCCGCAGGCACCGCCTTTCTGCCCCAGGATGAGGCCGAGCGCAATCAGGTCACCGCCGCATTCGAGGAGATGGCTGCTGAGCAGGGCCTGACGTTCCTGGGCTGGCGCGATGTTCCGATCGACGACTCCATGATCGGCTCGATGTCTCGCGCGGCCATGCCCTACTTCAAGCAGGCCTTCGTCACTGTGGCGCCCGAAGACTCGGAGGAGTATGCGAGCTCCGCTGCGGGCAGCCTGGACCAGCGGGCCTGGAGGCTGCGCAAGCGTGCGCAGAACAGGCTCGGCGTCTATTTCGCCTCGCTGAGCTCGAAGACCATCACGTACAAGGGGATGCTGACCACAGCTCAGCTCGAGCCCTTCTACCCTGACCTCTCCGACGAGCGGTACACGTCGACGCTCGGCATCGTGCACTCCCGCTTCTCCACCAACACCTTCCCCTCGTGGCCGCTGGCCCAGCCGCTGCGGCAGGTGGCGCACAACGGTGAGATCAACACTGTTGAGGGCAACCGGAACTGGATGCGAGCACGCCAGTCCATGATGTCCTCAGAGCTCCTCGGGGACGACCCCGAGTACCTCTTTCCCATCTGCACGCCGGGAGCATCCGACTCGACCAGCTTCGACGAGGCTGCCGAGATGCTCATGCTGTCCGGGCGGCCGCTTTCGCAGGCTATGCGGATGATGATTCCGGAAGCGTGGGAGAACCATGCCTCCATGGATCCCAAGCTCCGCGCGTTCTACGAGTACCACGCGATGCTCATGGAGGCCTGGGACGGCCCGGCCGCCATGGCCTTCACGGACGGCAATCAGCTGGGCGCCGTCCTGGACCGCAACGGCCTGCGCCCGGCGCGCTGCTGGGTCACCGACGACGGTCTCGTCGTCCTCTCCTCCGAGGTCGGCGTGATGGACCTCGATCCGGCACGCGTGGTCCGCAAGGGCCGCGTCGCCCCAGGATGATGTTCCTCGCCGATACGGCCGAGGGCCGCATCATTGAGGACGAGGAGATCAAGCAGGATCTGGCCTCAGGTAGGCCGTGGGAGGAATGGGTCGCCGAGAACCTCGTCGAGCTGAAGAACCTTCCCGAGCGGCTGCACGTGAAGCATCCCTCGGGCTCGGTCCGGCTGCGGCAGCAGACCTTCGGCTATACGCACGAGGAGCTCAAGACGCTGGTCGGCCCGATGGCCTCCACGGGTGCTGAGCCGTTGGGCGCGATGGGCACGGACACTCCCATCGCCGTCCTGGCAGACCGTCCCAGGCTGCTGTTCGACTACTTCGTGCAGGCATTCGCGCAGGTCACCAACCCGCCCCTGGACGCGATTCGCGAGGAGCTCGTCACCTCACTGGGCGTATACATCGGCCCCAACGGCAACGTGCTGAGCTCAGAGCATGTGCGGCACCAGCAGGTGAAGCTGGACTTCCCCGTCATCGACAATGATCAGCTGGCGAAGATCGCCAACATCCGCAACGGCGAAGGCCAGAAGGTGGCGCTGAAGATTCGCGGGCTCTTCCGCGTGGGCTCCACTGAGGAGGAGTTCCGCCAGCGCATTCGCGAGATCTGCGAAAAGGTCTCTGCGGCCGTCAACCGCGGCGTGAACTACATCGTCCTGTCCGACCGCGACTCCAACGCCCAGTGGGCTCCGATCCCGTCTCTGCTGCTGACCTCTGCGGTGCATCACCACCTGCTCAAGTCCGCGAACAGAACGCGGGCGAGCATGATCGTCGAGGCCGGAGATGTCCGCGAGACGCACCACGTGGCGCTGCTGATCGGCTACGGCGCGGCGGCCGTCAACCCCTACCTGGCCATGGAGTCCGCTGAGGACATGGTGCATCGCGGCGAGATCACCAACGTCGATGAGCAGCAGGCGGTCAAGAATCTGATCACCGCCCTGGGCAAGGGTGTTCTGAAGATCATGTCCAAGATGGGCATCTCCACCGTCGCGTCCTACTGCGGGGCTCAGACCTTCGAGGCCGTGGGCCTGTCGCAGCGGCTGGTCGACCAGTACTTCTCCGGAACCGACTCCCTCATGGGCGGTGTGGGCCTCGACGTCATCTCGCGGGAGACGCAGGACCGGCACGCACTCGCGTACCCGCAGGACGGCAACGACTTGGGCCGCGGCTCAGAGCTTGAAGTCGGCGGCGAGTACCAGTGGCGGCGCGACGGCCCCCTCACCTGTTCAACCCTGAGACGGTATTCCGGCTGCAGCACGCCTCGCGCACCCGCCGGTACGACATCTTCAAGCAGTACACCAAGGCAGTGGACGACCAGTCAGAAGCTCTGATGACGCTGCGCGGGCTCTTCAGGTTCAAGGAGAACGGGCGCTCCATACCGATCAGCGAAGTCGAGCCGGTCAGCGAGATCGTCAAGCGCTTCAACACAGGCGCGATGAGCTACGGCTCGATCTCCCAGGAGGCGCACGAGACCCTCGCCATCGCAATGAACCGCCTCGGCGGGCGCTCGAACACCGGCGAGGGCGGGAGCACCCGCAGCGCCTCATCGACCCTGAGCGGCGCAGCGCCATCAAGCAGATCGCCTCCGGCCGCTTCGGCGTGACCAGCCAGTACCTGACCCACGCCGATGACCTGCAGATCAAGATGGCTCAGGGCGCCAAGCCCGGCGAGGGCGGCCAGCTCATGGGCAGAAGGTGTACCCCTGGGTGGCTGAGACCCGCCACTCAACCCCTGGCGTCTCCTTGGTCTCGCCCCCGCCGCACCACGACATCTACTCGATCGAAGACCTCAAGCAGCTGATCTACGACCTCAAGCGGGCCAACACTGCGGCGAGGGTCAACGTCAAGCTCGTCTCCCTGCACGGTGTGGGCACGGTGGCGGCGGGTGTGGCCAAGGCCAGCGCCGACGTCGTGCTGATCTCAGGGCACGACGGCGGCACGGGCGCCTCCCCGCTGAATTCGCTCAAGCACGCCGGCACCCCATGGGAGCTCGGTCTGGCCGAGGCGCAGCAGACACTGATGCTCAACGGTCTGCGTGAACGCATCACCGTGCAGGTCGACGGCCAGATGAAGAGCGGAAGGGACGTCGTCATCGCTGCGCTTCTGGGCGCCGAGGAGTACGGCTTCGCCACCGCGCCGCTGGTCGTCTCAGGGTGCATCATGATGCGCGTCTGCCACCTGGACACCTGCCCGGTGGGCGTCGCGACTCAGAACCCGGTGCTTCGAGAGCGGTACACCGGCAAAGCCGACCACGTGGTGAACTTCTTCGAATTCATCGCCCAGGAAGTCCGGGAATACCTGGCCGAGCTCGGCTTCGGACCCTGGACGAGGCCATCGGACAGATCGACCGGCTCGACATGGACGACGCCAAGCGCCACTGGAAGTCGGAGGGCCTCGACCTCACCTCAGTGCTGACAGGCTGGGACCCGCACGAGGAGAAGACCGCGGGCATGCTGCGGCGCACCTCTGAGCAGGACCACGGTCTGGAGAAGCACTTCGACGTCGCACTGATCGAGAAGGCACAGGCAGCCATTCACCAGGGTGAGCAGGTGCGCATCGAGTCTCGTGTGGTCAACACTGATCGGGCTGTGGGCACCATGCTCGGCCACGAAGTGACCAAGGCACTGGGCCTCTCGACGCTGGACCACAACACGATCCAAGTCGACCTGCACGGAGAGGCGGGCCAGTCCTTGGGCGCGTTCCTGCCGCACGGCATCACGCTGAGGCTCACCGGCGACTCCAACGACTATGTGGGCAAGGGCCTCTCGGGCGGCCGAATCATCATTCACCCGCACCCCAGCGCGCCCTTCGTGGCCGAGGAGAACACGGTCGCGGGCAACGTCATCGGCTACGGGGCCACCCAGGGCGAGATGTTCCTGCGCGGCCAGGTCGGGAACGGTTCCTGGTCAGGAACTCCGGAGCCACCGCCGTCGTCGAGGGCATCGGCGACCACGGGTGCGAGTACATGACCGGGGACAGGCGCTGATCCTCGGCCCAACCGGGCGCAACTTCGGTGCGGGCATGTCAGGGGAACGGCGTACATCCTCGACTTCGACCGCGGCAGGCTCAACGACCAGGCCATCCGGACCGAAGCGCTGCTGCTCAGCGAGCTCGACGAGGAGGACAAGCAGATTGTGCTGGACCTCCTTCGGCGGCACCAGGAGGAGACCGGCTCGTCGCTCGCCGAGCGGCTGCTGGAGACGCCTGAGGCCACGCTCGACCGTATGACCAAGATCCTGCCCCGCGACTACGACGCCGTGCTGCGCGCCCGGGCGGATGCCCTCGATGAGGACTGGACCCCAATGGCGACGCCGCATGGCAGAAGATTCTGGAGGTGACCCGTGGCTGATCCGCGCGGATTCCTGAAATACCCCGAGCGTGAAGGGCCCTCCCGGCCGGTGCCGGTGCGCATCATGGACTTCAACGAGGTCTATGAGCGCCAAGACAAGAGCACCACGCAGACGCAAGCATCCAGGTGCATGGACTGCGGAATTCCCTTCTGCCACACGGGCTGCCCCTGGGCAACCTCATCCCTGACTGGAATGACCTCGTGTGGAGGGACCAGTGGGAGGAGGCCTCGGCGCGGCTTCACATGACGAACAACTTCCCGGAGTTCACAGGCCGCATCTGCCCTGCGCCCTGCGAGACCTCCTGCGTGCTGGGAATCAACCAGTAAGCTGTGACGATCAAGCAGTCCGAGGTTGAGATCGCCGACACCGCCCTCGAGCGCGGCTACGTGGAGCCCGTGGTGCCCTCCCGGCTCACCGGCAAGACCGTCGCTGTCGTCGGCTCCGGACCGGCTGGGCTGGCCGCAGCCCAGCAGCTGACACGCGCCGGACACACCGTCGCCGTCTACGAGCGGGATGACCGTGTCGGCGGCCTGCTCCGCTACGGAATTCCTGACTTCAAGATGGAGAAGCACCTCGTCGACTTCCGCATTGAGCAGATGGAGGCCGAAGGCACCCGGTTCTACCCCTCGACAGAGATCGGCGCGGACATCACCTGGGCCGCGCTGCGTGAGTCCTACGACGCGGTCGTCGTGGCGACGGGGGCTATGGTTCCGCGCGATCTCCCAGTGCCCGGACGGAGCCTGGGCGGCATCCACTTCGCCATGGACTACCTGGTGCAGTCGAACAAGGCCGTGGTAAGCGACGAGGTTCCGGACCAGATCCGGGCCGACGGCAAGCACGTCGTCATTCTCGGCGGCGGAGACACCGGAGCGGACTGCATCGGCACCGCACACCGACACGGCGCCAAATCGGTGACGACCCTGGCCATCGGCAAGGAGCTGCCTCGGGAGCGCCCGGGCCACGAGCCGTGGCCCATGGATCCGCGCATCTTCGAGATGTCCAGTGCCCACGAGGAGGGCGGCGAGGTGCAGTGGCTCGCGTCCACGGTCGAGTTCAGCGGTGACGAGAACGGCAACGTGCGCGCACTGAAGGTCGCTGAGACGGAGTACCGCGAGGACGGCTCCCGCGGCCCCAAGCCCGGAACCGAGCGTGAGATCCCAGCGGATCTTGTCTTCCTCGCACTGGGCTTCACGGGCGCCGAGCAGGAGACCCTGGACAGCCAGGTGGGCATGGAGTTCACCTCTCGCGGGGCGGTCGGCCGCACAGAGGACTACCAGACCAATGTCGAGGGAATCTTCACCGTCGGCGATGCTGGCCGGGGCGCCTCTCTGGTGGTCTGGGCGATCGCAGAGGGCCGTGCGGCAGCGTCGAAGGTCGACGAGTACCTCGAGGGATCCACCAGGCTTCCCTACCCGGTGAAGCCGAGCGACCGTGCGATCTCTCTGACCTAGACGAGGGCGTCCGGAGCACTGCGCGGGCTCCCGAATCTGCCTCGGCCGCCGCCGATCTGCAGCGCCGGGATGTGCCTCCCTGCCCCTTGCGTTCTGCGGTAGGCTCAGCCTGTCTGGACCTGACACAGCGTGGTGTCGTGCCAGTTTTAACCTGACTGACCGACCCCTTGAAAGGTGAGGCATGAGACACGCAAAGATCGTCGCCACGTTCGGCCCGGCCACCGCCGGATATGAGAAGACCCGCCAACTGATCGAGGTAGCGTCGACGTCGTCCGCGTGAACATGTCCCACGGGGACTACGACGTGCACGAGGACACCTACCGCACCGTTCGCGAAGTGTCGAAGGATCTTCGCCGGGCAGTGGGGATCTTCGCGGACCTGCAGGGCCCCAAGATCCGCCTGGGGCGCTTCGCCGACGGCCCTCATCAGCTCGCCGAGGGAGATCGGTTCACGATCACCACTGAGGACGTCGAAGGCACACAGGAGCGCTGCTCGACGACGTTCAAGAAGCTGCCGGGCGACGTCGCTCCGGGTGACACGCTGCTGATCGATGACGGCAAAGTCGCCCTGCGGGCAGTTGAGGTCACCGATACCGACGTGATCACCGAGGTGACCGTTCCCGGTCCCGTCTCGAACAACAAGGGCATCAACCTTCCCGGTGTGGCCGTCTCCGTGCCCGCACTGTCGGAGAAGGACGAGGAGGACCTGCGCTGGGCGCTGCGCACCGGCTTCGACATGGTGGCGCTGTCCTTCGTGCGAGACGCTGCCGACGTCGAAGCAGTGCATCAGGTGATGGAGGAGGAGGGCCGCTACGTCCCCATCATCGCCAAGATCGAGAAGCCGCAGGCCGTCGACGCCCTGCAGGATGTCATCGACGCCTTCGACGCGATCATGGTTGCCCGCGGCGACCTGGGCGTGGAGCTGCCTCTCGAGGAGGTGCCGGTCGTTCAGAAGCGTGCCGTGGAGCTCGCTCGCCGGTGGGCCAAGCCTGTGATCGTGGCCACCCAGGTGCTGGAGTCGATGATCGAGAGCCCTCGTCCCACCCGCGCCGAGGCCTCCGACTGCGCCAACGCAGTCCTCGACGGAGCCGATGCCGTAATGCTCTCGGGCGAGACCTCGATCGGCAAGTACCCGGTCCGCACCGTGGAGACCATGAGCTCCATCATTCAGACCACTGAAGCGCGCGGCCTCCACCGCATCCCCAGCTGGGCACCAAGCCCAAGACCCGCGGCGGAGCGATCACCCGGGCCGCCAACGAGATCGCCGAGCAGCTGGACGTGGCATACCTCGCCACCTTCACGCGCTCCGGCGATTCTGCCCAGCGGCTGTCCCGCCTTCGCCCCCGGCAGCCGATCTTCGCCTTCACACACGTGGAGCACACGCAGAACACGCTGACCCTCTCCTGGGGGTGCAGCCGCGATGGGTCGAGTTCGCCTCGCACACCGACCGCATGACCTCACAGGTGGACAAGCAGCTCCTCGAAGAGGGCGTTGCGGAGGTGGGGACCTGGTGGTCATCGCTGCGCTCCCCTCCAGGCCAAGCCGGGACTACGAACATGGTCAAGGTGCACAAGATCGGCGATCTTCCCGACGGCGGCGCCAACATCGACGCGCTGCGGCGCGGTGACGCAGACGTGATGCTTAGCTCGTGAGCCTGTGGGTCCCTGGCCCAGCCAGAGCGCCGCATCGGCGCACTCTGCGCACTCAGCGCTCTAGAAGTGCGGCAGATTGATTCTGTGCCCGCGGCGCAGGAGAGCTAAGATGGAGCGGCTGGGCGGCTCATAGGCCGCCCGCTGCTTACCCGAATGGCGGAATTGGTAGACGCGCTCGACTCAAAATCGAGTACCACTGGTGTGTGGGTTCGAGTCCCACTTCGGGCACAGACCGATTGCAACGCCCCGATGAAGGAGCACCTTGACTGAAGAGAATCAGCACGACGCCGAAGCCGACGCCGTCCCCGCAGACGGTGGGCGTCGCCGTGTGCTGGTCGCTGAGGACGAGACGCTCATTCGGCTCGACATCGTCGAGATCCTCACCGGCGCCGGGTACGAGGTCGTTGCCGAGGCGGAGAACGGGGAGAAGGCGGTCGCCCTTGCGCGGGAGCACCAGCCGGACCTCGTCGTCATGGATGTCAAGATGCCCGTCATGGACGGCATCAGCGCCGCCAAGCAGATCGCGGAGGGCCGCATCGCCCCGTCCTGATGCTCACGGCCTTCTCCCAGCGGGACCTCGTCGAGTCGGCCCGGGAGGCCGGGGCGATGGCCTACGTGGTCAAGCCCTTCGGAGAGAATGACCTCATACCGGCCATCGAGGTGGCTGTCGCCCGTTTCGAAGAGATTCGCGCGCTGGAGGACGAGGTCGCTGACATCAGCGACAAGTTCGAGACCAGGAAGCTCGTGGAGCGCGCCAAATCGCTGCTCACCACGAAGATGGATCTGACCGAGCCGGAGGCCTTCCGGTGGATCCAGAAGACGAGCATGGACCGTCGTCTGACGATGCGCGAGGTCGCTGAGACCGTCGTCGACCAGATGGGCTGACCCGCGCCGTCCGAAGTCTCCGACCCGCCGCCGGGGCCCGCACTCGAATACTGAGACGGGCGTGGGGTGCACTGCACCGGTTCGGATCCCCGCATAGAATCGTGGGCATGTCCGCACCCACTGATCAGCCCCGATTCACCCCGCCCCAGCCTGTGACAGGCCCCTCCTCACCGGAGAAGCCGCGTTCCTGGCAGGTCACCGACGGCTACACCCGGGCAGCCGGCCCGTGGCATGCTCCGCGCCGTAGGCATGGGCGATGATGACTGGTCCAAGGCGCAGATCGGCATCGCGAGCTCGTGGAATGAGATCACTCCCTGCAACCTGTCGCTGGACCGACTGGCCAAGTCGTCCAAGGAGGGTGTGCACGCCGGGGCGGCTTCCCCATGGAGTTCGGGACGATCAGCGTGTCCGACGGCATCTCGATGGGACACGAGGGCATGCACTACTCACTGGTCTCGCGCGAGGTGATCGCGGACTCCGTGGAGACGGTGATGAATGCCGAGCGGCTGGACGGATCAGTGCTCCTTGCAAGCTGCGACAAATCCCTGCCGGGGATGCTGATGGCAGCAGCGCGCCTCGACCTTGCGAGCGTGTTCCTCTACGCAGGCTCGATCATGCCGGGCATTGCACGCTTCAAGGACGGAACCGAGAAGGAAGTGACCCTGATCGACGCCTTCGAAGGGGTCGGCGCATGCGGACGCGGCACCATGAGCGAAGAGGACCTCGACGTCATCGAGCGTGCCATCTGCCCCGGCGAAGGTGCCTGCGGCGGCATGTACACCGCGAACACCATGGCCTGCATCGGCGAAGCACTGGGCATGTCGCTTCCCGGCTCTGCGGCGCCGCCGTCAGCAGACCGTCGGCGGGACGCCTACGCGCGCGCCTCAGGAGAGGCCGTTGTCGAGATGCTGCGGCAGGGAATCACCACTCGCGACATCCTCACGAAGAAGGCGTTCGAGAACGCCATCGCCGTGACCATGGCATTCGGCGGCTCCACCAACGCGGTGCTGCACCTGCTGGCGATCGCCTCGGAGGCCGGTGTGGGTCTCGAGCTGGAGGACTTCAACCGCATCGGAGACAAAGTCCCGCACCTGGGAGATCTCAAGCCCTTCGGCCAGCACGTCATGGTTGACGTGGACAAGGTCGGCAGGGTGCCGGTCGTGATGAAGGCGCTTCTCGACGCTGGGCTGCTGCACGGAGACGCGATGACCGTGACCGGCAGAACGGTGGCAGAGAACCTGGAGGCGATCAGTCCTCCGGACATCGATGGAAAGATCATTCGCCATCTCGACAACCCCTCCACCCCAATGGGGGCATCGCGGTGCTGCGCGGCTCGCTGGCCCCGAGGGCGCCGTGGTGAAGTCTGCGGCTTCGATGCGGAGGTCTTTGAGGGCACCGCTCGCGTCTTCGAGCGTGAGCAGGCCGCACTGAAGGCGTTGGATGAGGGTGAGATCCAGGCCGGGGATGTGGTGGTCATCCGCTACGAAGGGCCCAAGGGTGGTCCGGGCATGCGTGAGATGCTCGCCGTCACCGGTGCCATCAAGGGCGCCGGTCTGGGCAGGACGTGCTGCTCATCACCGATGGGCGGTTCTCCGGAGGCACCACCGGCCTGTGCATCGGGCACATAGCCCCTGAAGCTGTGGACGGCGGGCCTATCGCCTACGTCGCCGACGGTGACCGGATCCGGGTGGACATCGCAGGCCGCACCATCGATCTGCAGGTCGAGGAGTCGGTTCTCGCCGAGCGGATGGCAGCGCCCGACTGGAAGCCGCTGCCTCCGTACGTGACCACGGGTGTGCTGGGCAAGTACGCGAAGCTGGTGCGCTCTGCGGCCGAGGAGCCTCCTGCGGCTGAACCTCGCCGCGCAATTCCATATGGTGAGACGACTCTCACAGGGTTGACATAGGTCACACGTCGGAGAACGATGGTTTCTATGCGCAGCGAACTAGTAGCGGTACCCGTCATCGCCCCCGCCGGGCACTGACTGGTTACTGCCGCACACTGCGTACGCAACCATCCGCCCCGGCACAGGAAGCCCCTGCACGCCGGGGTTTCGTCTGTGCTGAGCCCAGCCCCACCCATGCAGCGACGAATGACAGGGAAGATGAGATGAGCATTGCATCAGATGCCAGGCCCGCAGCACCGGCAGCAGCCTCTCCCCACAGCGGTGCCGAAACCCGTGAGGAGCGACGGCGCCGCATCACCACCGCCGAGCACCGACTGTACGGCCCCGGGCGCAGCGTAGCGCCTGAGGCCGTGACCGGGAGCCAGTCCATCATCCGCTCCCTCGAAGAGCTCGGCGTCACCGACGTCTTCGGCATTCCCGGCGGCGCCATCCTTCCCACCTATGATCCGCTCATGGACTCCGAGCAGGTCAACCACATCTTGGTCCGCCATGAGCAGGGAGGCGGCCACGCAGCTCAAGGCTATGCCATGGCCACCGGGAAGGTGGGGTCTGCTTCGCCACCTCCGGACCGGGTGCCACCAACCTGGTGACGCCGATCGCCGATGCCCACATGGACTCAGTGCCGATGGTCGCGATCACGGGGCAGGTCAACGCCTCCGTCATCGGAACGGACGCCTTCCAGGAGGCTGACATCGCAAGCATCTGCGCCCCCATCACCAAGCACACCTACCTCGTGCAGGACCCTGACGAGATCCCACGCGTGCTCGCCTCGGCGTTCCACCTGGCCTCCTCAGGGCGTCCTGGACCGGTGCTCGTGGACATCACGAAATCGGCCCAGTCTGCTCGCACCACCTTCTCCTGGCCGCCCAAGATGGGGCTGCAGGGCTACAAACCGGTCACCAAGGGCCACGGCAAGCAGGTCCGCGAAGCCGCCAAACTCATCGCAGCCTCCAACAAGCCGGTGTTCTACATCGGCGGCGGCCTGATCAAGGCCGAGGCTCACGAAGAGTTCCGGGAGCTCGCCGAACTGCTGGGCGCACCGGTGGTCAGCACTCTCATGGGACGGGGCGCCTTCCCCGACTCGCACACCCTGCACGTGGGCATGCCGGGCATGCATGGAACGGTCTCTGCGGTGGCGGCGCTGCAGCAGTCGGACCTGCTGATCACTCTCGGTGCGCGCTTCGATGACCGGGTCACGGGGCAGCTGGACAGCTTCGCGCCGGAGGCGAAGGTCATTCACGCAGACGTCGATCCCGCAGAGATCTCCAAGAACCGTCACGCGGACGTGCCCATTGTGGGCTCCCTCGAGGAGATCATCCCGGACCTCACCGCCGCTCTGCGGCAGGAGCTGGATGCGCATCGTCCGGACCTGTCTCCCTGGTGGAACAGAATCGACCGCCTGCGCGATACCTATCCCTTGGGCTGGACCGCGCCGGAGGACGGAGGCCTCGCGCCTCAGCAGATCATCAAGAAGATCGGCGAAGCCAGCGGACCGGAGGCCATCTACGCATCCGGTGTTGGCCAGCACCAGATGTGGGCTGCGCAGTTCGTCAGCTACGACCGCCCTCGTCAGTGGCTGAACTCCGGCGGCCTGGGCACCATGGGCTATGCCGTGCTTAAGCAGCCATGGGCGCAGCCGTGGGTGAGCCCGGCCGCACCGTGTGGGCCATCGACGGCGACGGCTGCTTCCAGATGACCAATCAGGAGCTGGCGACGTGTGCCATCAACCGCATTCCCATCAAAGTCGCGGTGATCAACAACTCTTCGCTCGGCATGGTGCGCCAGTGGCAGACCCTGTTCTACGAGTCGCGCTACTCCAACACTCACCTGAACACCTCGACCAACGACGCGGGCGACGAGGTCGTGCGGGTGCCTGACTTCGTCAAGCTTGCCGAGGCCTACGGCTGCGTGGGCCTCCGCTGCGAGCGGGAGGAGGACATCGACGAGGTGATCGCGCAGGCAAACGCCATCAACGATCGTCCTGTGGTCGTGGACTTCGTGGTCTCTCGGGATTCGATGGTGTGGCCTATGGTGCTAGGCCGGTGTGTCGAACTCAGACATCCAGGTCGCGCGGAACATGACCCCGGACTTTGAGGAAGAGGACGACTGATGGCGGATGAGACGAAGCGGCACACCCTTTCGGTGCTCGTCGAGGACGTTCCCGGCGTGCTGTTCAAGGTCTCAGGCCTCTTCGCCCGCCGGGCCTTCAACATTCACTCGCTTGCGGTAGGGCCCTCGGAGGTCGACGGCCTCTCGCGCATCACGGTGGTGGTGGATGCCGATGAGCACCTTCTGGAGCAGATCACCAAGCAGCTGAACAAGCTGGTGAACGTCATCAAGATCGTCGAGCTGGACCCGGGCAATTCGGTCCAGCGCGACCACCTGCTGATCAAGGTCCGAGCAGATGCCGCGGCGCGGCTGCAGGTCACGCAGGCGGTGGAGCTGTTCCGCGCCCGCATCATCGACGTCTCTCACGAGTCGCTGACCGTGGAGGCCACTGGAGCCGCCGATAAGCTCGATGCGCTCCTGAGCGTGCTGGAGCCCTTCGGCGTCCGGGAGATCGTTCGCTCGGGCACGTTGGCGATCTCACGCGGGGGCAGATCGATGGCTGACAAAGCCCTCCGCTAGAGTGCGGAGGCGCACTCTTTTTCCGAACCGAATCACTGATCGAGGAGATATCCCCATGGCTGACCTCTACTACGACGACGACGCTGACATTTCGGTCCTCTCCGGGAAGACTGTGGCCGTCATCGGCTACGGCTCGCAGGGCCACGCACACGCACTCGCTGCGCGACTCCGGCGTCGACGTCGTCGTCGGCCTGAAGGAAGGGTCGTCGTCACGGCCCAAGGCAGAGGAGCAGGGGCTGAAGGTCGCGACGCCGGCAGAGGCGGCAGCGACGGCCCAGATCGTCATGATGCTGGTTCCGGACCAGCACCAGGAGAAGGTGTTCGCCGAGGATGTCGAGCCCAACCTGCAGGACGGCGACGCCCTGTTCTTCTCCCACGGCTTCAACATCCGCTACGGCTTCATCAAGCCCTCGGAGAACGTCGACGTCGCCATGGTCGCCCCCAAGGGACCCGGTCACGTGGTGAGGCGCGAGTACGAGGCTGGTCGCGGCGTCCCTGCCCTGATCGCTGTGGAGCAGAATGCCACCGGCACCGCGAAGGACCTCGCTCTGGCCTACGCCAAGGGCATCGGCGGCACCCGCGCCGGGGTCATCGAAACCACCTTCACGGAGGAGACCGAGACTGATCTCTTCGGCGAGCAGGCAGTGCTCTGCGGCGGCGCCTCGCAGCTGGTGCAGTACGGCTTCGAGACGCTGACCGAGGTAGGCTACAAGCCCGAGATCGCGTACTTCGAGGTTCTGCACGAGCTGAAGCTCATCGTGGACCTCATGGTCGAGGGCGGCCTGACCAAGCAGCGCTGGTCCATCTCCGACACGGCCGAATTCGGCGACTACGTCTCCGGCCCCCGTGTGATCAGCGCCGAGGTCAAAGAGAACATGAAGGCCGTCCTGGCGGACATCCAGGACGGCAGCTTCGCGCAGCGGTTCATGGACGACCAGCGGGTAGGCGGCCCGGAGTTCGCCAAGCTGCGGGAGAAGAACGAATCTCACCCGATCGAGCCCACGGGCCGTGAGCTGCGCAAGCTCTTCAGCTGGATCAGCGACCAGGCGGACGACTACCAGGAGGGCCAGACCAAGCGATGAGCAAGCCCATCGTGCTCCTCGCTGAGGAGCTCTCCCCAGCCACCGTCGAGGCGCTGGGGCCCGACTTCGAGATTCGCCAGTCGGATGGCGCCGACAGGGACCGGCTCCTGACCGACATCGCCGATGCTCAGGCTGTGATGGTCCGCTCTGCCACTCAGGTCGATGCCGAGGTATTCGCTGCGGCGAAGAGCCTCAAGGTGGTGGCCCGGGCAGGAGTGGGCCTGGACAACGTGGACATCAAGGCGGCCACGGAGGCGGGTGTGATGGTCGTCAACGCGCCGACCTCCAACATCGTCTCGGCCGCGGAGCTGACCTGCGCCCATATTCTGGGACTGGCCCGGAGCATCTCCCCGCGCATCAGGCGCTGAAGGGGGCGAGTGGAAGCGCTCCAAGTACACCGGCCTGGAGCTGCAGGACAAGACCCTGGGCGTCATCGGCCTGGGCCGCATCGGCGGGCTGGTGGCCGAACGCATGGCTGCCTTCGGCATGGAGATCGTGGCCTACGACCCTACGTGACCTCCGCCCGGGCACACCAGCTCGGGGCCCAGCTTGTGGAGCTCGACGAGCTGCTGGCCACCTCGGATGCGGTGACCATCCACATGCCCAAGACTCCCGAGACCATCGGGATGCTGGGCCGGGACGCTTTCGCGAAGATGAAGGAGACGGCCTTCGTCGTCAACGTCGCTCGCGGCGGACTGGTGGATGAGGAGGCGCTGGATGAGGCCCTGCGCGCCGGAGAGATCGGCGGAGCGGCCATCGACGTGTTCTCGAAGGAGCCCGCGACCGGGCTCTCCTTCTTCGACCATGAGAACGTCGTCGTCACCCCGCACCTGGGCGCGTCCACTGTGGAGGCGCAGGAGAAGGCAGGAGTCTCAGTGGCCAAGTCGGTGCGGCTCGCCCTCGTAAGCGAGCTCGTGCCGGATGCGGTCAATGTCGCAGGCGGCGCGATCGATGAGCTGGTGCGTCCGGGCATCCCGCTGATCGAGAAGCTGGGCCGGGTCCTTGCGGCCCTGTCCACCGAAGCGTTCACCGACATCGAGACGGAGGCGGTAGGCGAGATCGCCGAGAAGAACGTCACCGCTCTTCAGCTGGCGGCGCTCAAAGGCGTCTTCACGGATGTGGTCACCGAGCCGGTGTCCTACGTCAACGCCCCGGTGCTCGCCGAGCAGCGCGGCATCTCCACTCGTCTTTCGACGACCACTGAGGTGGAGGACTACCGCAACGCGCTGACAGTGCGCGCTGCGACATCCTCAGGCACCAACCTCGAAGTCCGAGGAACGCTGACGGGCACGCGGCAGGTCGAGAAGGTCGTCGGCATCAACGGCTACGACCTCGAGGTCACGCTGACGGATCACCTGGTGGTGTTCGAATACGCAGACCGGCCGGGCGTCGTGGCATCGCTGGGCAAGATTCTCGGCGAGCACAGCATCAACATCGCGGGCATGCAGGTCTCCCAGAGCACCAAGGAGGGTCGTGCGCTCGCGGTGCTTGCCATTGACGCAGCCCTGCCCTCCGGGGTGCTCGACGAGATCGCCCACGAGGTGCAGGCCTCCTTGGCAGCCGAAGTCAACCTCGAGGACTGAGAAAGAGACGGATGTCCAAGCCCGCCTATTACATCACCACCGCAATCAGCTACCCCAACGGGGAGCCGCACATCGGTCACGCCTACGAGTACATCGCCTCGGATGCGATGGCCAGGTTCAAGCGGCTCGACGGCTTCGAGGTGATGTTCCTCACCGGCACCGACGAGCACGGTCAGAAGATGCAGCAGTCAGCGTCCAAGGAGGGCATCACGCCCCTCGAGCTGGCCTCAAGGAACTCGACGGCTTTCAAGCATGTCGACGACGAGGTGCTGAACATCTCCTACGACCGGTTCATCCGGACCACGGACGAGGACCACTACGAGGCGTCGAAGGCGATCTGGCGGCGCATGGTGGAGGCGGGCGACATCTACCTCGACACCTACGCCGGGTGGTACTCGGTGCGTGACGAGCGCTTCTTCGCCGACGATGAGACCCATGTGGGAGAGGACGGCGTTCGCTACGCCTCCGAGACCGGCACGGAGGTCACGTGGACCCAGGAGGAGTCGTACTTCTTCAGGCTGTCGAAGTACGCCCAGCCGCTTCTGGACTTCTACGCCGCCAATCCGGGCTTCGGGGACCCTCGAGCCGATTCAACGAGGTAATTCGCTTCGTCGAGAACGGGTTGGACGACCTGTCGATCTCGCGCACCACCTTCGACTGGGGCGTTCCGGTGCCCAAGGATCTCACTGAGGCCGAAACCAGCCTGGACCACGTCATGTACGTGTGGGTCGATGCGCTCACGAACTACCTCACCGGCGTGGGGTTCCCGGACACCGAATCGGACGCGTTCAGCAGGTTCTGGCCCGCAGACGTTCACGTCATCGGCAAGGACATCTCACGGTTCCACTGCATCTTCTGGTAAGCGTTCCTGATGAGCGCGGGACTGGATCTGCCCAAGCGAGTCATGATCCACGGCTTCCTGCACAACGCGGGCGAGAAGATGTCAAGTCGGTGGGCAACGTGGTGGCCCCCGAGGCGTGGGTGCAGACCTATGGACTCGACGCGGTGCGGTTCTTTCTGCTGCGCGAGTTCCCCTTCGGCCAGGACGGCTCGTACACCCATGACGCGGTGGTCGGGCGCAAGAACTCCGACCTCGCCAACAACCTGGGGAACCTCGCCCAGCGCAGCCTGAGCATGATCGTCAAGAACTGCGAGGGTGCCGTCCCTGAGCCCGGGGCGTTCGCAGAGGCTGACGAGGCGATCCTGGAGCAGGCCCAGGCTCTGCTGCCGCTCTCCCGGGAGGCTTACCAGAGCCAGGACTTTCACCGGGCTCTTGAGCGAACATGGTTCGTGCTCGGAGAGGCCAACGCCTACTTCGCAGACCAGTCGCCATGGCAGCTGGCCAAGACGGATCTTTCCCGGATGGGCACCGTCCTCTACGTCACCGCCGAGGTGGTGCGCCGGGTGGCGCTGCTGGCCCAGCCGGTGATGCCGGACTCGGCCGCGCAGCTGCTGGACGCGTTGGGCGTGGATGGGGACGGGGACGCGGGCCGCACGAATGCGTCCAATGAAGGACCCCGATCCTTCGCCGCTTTCGGGAGCGGCTGAAGCCCGGCACGGCGATCAGCAAGCCGAAGCCGATCTTCCCCCGACACGAAGAGGAGAAGTGAGAATCATGGCGGAGCAGACGTTCAGCATTGCAGTCATCCCGGGCGACGGAATCGGTCCGGAGGTCACAGCAGAGGCCAAGAAGGTCCTCGACGCGGCGCTCGAGCAGGAGCCCATAGAGGTCAGCTACACCGAGTATCCGCTGGGAGCAGAGCATTGGCTCGCCACCGGCGAGGCCCTGTCGCAGGAAAGTCTGGAGCAGCTGAAGTCGCATGATGCGATCCTCTTCGGTGCAGTCGGCGCCGACCCCGCAGCGCAGAGATCCTCCGGGCTGATCGAGCGCGAGCTGCTGCTGAAGCTGCGCTTCAGCCTGGACCACTACATCAACCTGCGTCCCGTCCGGACCTATCCCGGGGTGGCCACCCCTTGGCGTCCGATGAGCCGTTCGACTTTGTGGTGGTCCGTGAGGGCACAGAAGGGCCCTATGCCGGGACCGGGGACCCTCCGCGGCGGCACGCCCGCCGAGATCGCCAATGAAGTCTCGGTGAACACCGCCCACGGCGTCCGGCGGGTCATCGCCGACGCCTTCGAGCGGGCCGAGGATCGCCGCTTAAGCACGTAACGATGGTCCACAAGACCAACGTCATGACTTACTCCGGCAGCCTCTACCAGCGACTGACTGAGGAGGTGGCCGCCCTGCACCCGCAGGTCACGTGGGACTACATGCACGTCGACGCCGCGACCATCCACATGGTCACCAACCCGCAGCGCTTCGACGTCATCGTCACCGACAACCTCTTCGGCGACATCCTGACCGACCTCGCCGGTGCCATCACCGGCGGAATCGGCCTCTCGCCCTCCGGGTCCATCAACGCCTCGGGGAGTTCCCTCCCTGTTTGAGCCCGTGCACGGATCCGCTCCTGACATCGCTTACCGTCAGATCGCAGACCCCACGGCAGCTGTGCTTTCGGCCAAGCTGATGCTGGAGCACCTCGGGATGGAGGAGTAGCCGAGCGCATAGAGTCAGCCGTCAATGAGCAGCTGACGGAGTGGGCCGCGCAGAGCGCAGCCGACCTGACCACCAGCCAGAGAGGCGATGCCTTCGTGGAGAAGCTGCGCCGCCGCACCGCCTGAGAACCCGCCCGCCACCCCCAGAGGAAGTCCGCTATGACCTTCGAACTCGTCCCGCACCCCAGCCCCACCCCTGAGGACCGCATCGTCGAGATCCTCAAGGAGCCGGGCTTCGGCACCACTTACACCGACCACACGGCTGTGGTCGACTGGAGGGCGGACGGCGAATGGCAGAACCACCGGGTGGAGGCCTACGGGAATCTGGAGCTGAGCCCCGCGGCGGCCGTCCTGCATTACGCGGAGACGATCTTCGAAGGCCTCAAGGCCTATAAGCACGACGACGGCAGCGTGTACACGTTCCGCCCCGATCAGAACGCTCTGCGCTTTCAGCGCTCCGCCGCACGCATGGCGCTGCCGGAGCTGCCGGTCTCCACGTTCGTCGAGTCGTTGGAGCAGCTGGTCGCGGAGGACAAGGCATGGGTTCCGACGGGGAGGGGGAGTCACTGTACCTGCGGCCGTTCCTGTTCGCCGATGAGCCGTTCCTGGGTGTCCGCCCAGCCCAGACCTTCAGCTACCGGGTCATCGCATCTCCGGCCGGGAACATCTTTGGGGGCAAGCTGCGCCCGGTGCGCATCTGGGTCACGCGGGACTACGTGCGCGCTGCCCCGGAGGGACCGGTGCGGCGAAGACCGGAGGCAACTATGCCGGTTCGCTGGTCGCGCAGAAGCAGGCCATCGACAAGGGCTGCGACCAGGTGCTCTTCCTCGACCCTCTCCACGAGAATGCGGTGGAGGAGCTGGGAGGCATGAACGTCTTCCTCGTGCGCAGCGACGGCACGCTGATCACACCTGAGCTCACGGGCACCATTCTTGAGGGCATCACCCGCGACTCGATCATCCAGCTGGCGAAGGACCGGGGCTTCAGCGTGGAGGAGCGACGAGTCGGGCTGTCCGAATGGGCCGAGGGTGCCGCGGACGGCACGATCACGGAGGCTTTCGCCTGCGGGACCGCAGCGGTGGTGACCCCATCGGAGAGCTTCTCGACGGTGACCGGACGATCACCATGCAGGGAGACTTCTCCGTCACCATGAGCCTGCGCGAAGAGCTCCTGGGCATTCAGCGCGGCACTGTGGGGACCGTCACGGGTGGCTGCACCGTCTCGCCTGATTTCTCTGCTCTGCGGGCGGTAGGCTGAACCTATGCGTATCGCCCGATTTGTGGTCAACGATGAGCCCTCATATGGGCTGCTGAACGAAGATGACACCCTGACGGAGCTGGTGGGTGACCCGCTGTACGGCGGGGTCCACCCCACCGGCAACGTCCACCAGGTCGACGACGTGCGGCTGGTCGCACCGGTGCTCCTCGCTCCAAAGTGGTCGGGGTCGGCCGGAACTATGAGGATCACGCGAAGGAGATGGGCAGCGAGCTTCCCGCCTCGCCGATGCTCTTCCTGATGCCCAACACCTCTGTGGCCTACCCCGGAGAGCCCATCACGATGCCTGCCTTCACGGAAGAGGTGAGCTATGAGGTGGAGCTGGCCGTCGTGATCGGCCGGATCGCGAAGGAGGTCCCGGAGGAGCGCGTGCCGGAGGTCATCTTCGGGTACACGGTCGCCAATGACGTGACCGCCCGCGACGCTCAGCGCACGGACGGTCAGTGGGCACGCGCCAAGGGCTTCGACAACTCTGTGCCTCTGGGCCCCTGGATTGAGACTGAGCTGGACCCCTCGGACCTCCGGATCTCCGGCCGTCTCAACGGTGCGACCGTGCAGGACGGCACCACTGCGGACATGGTCTTCGACGTACCGTTCCTGATCTCCTACATCTCGCAGGCCATGACCCTGCTGCCCGGCGACGTGATCCTGACCGGCACTCCCGCCGGTGTTGGCCTTCTCACTGAGGGAGACACATTTGAGGGCGAGATCGAAGGCATCGGAACGCTTCGCAACATGTTCCGGCGATGAGAGCCCTCGCCAGTCCGACCTCCTCGCCTCGCCGTGCCGCTGCAATTCTTCTTGTTTAGGAGCTTCAAACTGTGATGAGCAAACCTGTGCCCGCCCCTTCTGATATCCCCGCTGTGGATGCTGAGACACCGGTTCGGGTGCGTTTCTGCCCGTCGCCTACGGGCACCCCGCATGTGGGGCTGATCCGCACGGCACTGTTCAACTGGGCGTATGCGCGGCACACCGGCGGCCGGATGATCTTCCGCATCGAGGACACCGATGCTGCCCGCGACTCGGAGGAGTCGTACCAGCAGCTGCTCGAGGCGCTCTCCTGGTTGGGCATCGACTGGGATGAGGGTGTGGAGACCGGCGGGCCCCACGGGCCGTACCGGCAGTCCCAGCGCGGCGAGATCTACCAGGACGTGCTGAGCAGGCTGGTGGAGGCCGGGCACGTCTACGAGTCCTTCTCCTCTCCCGAAGAGGTGGAGCAGAGGCACCAGGCGGCTGGCCGCGACCCCAAGCTCGGCTACGACAACTTCGACCGGGACCTGACGCAGGAGCAGAAGGAAGCATTCCGCGCGGAGGGTCGTCAGCCGGTCCTTCGGCTGCGGATGCCCGACGAGGACCTCTCATTCGTGGACCTGGTGCGCGGGGAGATCACGTTCCAGGCGGGCTCCTCGCCCGACTTCGTGGTGGCGCGAGCCAACGGCGCACCGCTGTACACCTTGGTCAACCCCGTCGACGACGCACTGATGGAGATCACGCACGTTCTCAGGGGCGAGGACCTGCTGTCCTCGACTCCGC
Source organism: Nesterenkonia pannonica (assembly GCF_019575955.1). Taxonomy (GTDB): domain Bacteria; phylum Actinomycetota; class Actinomycetes; order Actinomycetales; family Micrococcaceae; genus Nesterenkonia; species Nesterenkonia pannonica. The sequence continues at coordinate 1,977,781 of NZ_CP080575.1, read as the reverse complement.
GTCAGATCGCCCTCTACCGCGCGCTGCACGCCGTGGGCGTGGCGAAGCACATGCCTGCTTTCGGCCATCTGCCCTATGTGATGGGCGAGGGCAATAAGAAGCTCTCGAAGCGTGATCCCGAGTCCAACCTCTTCCATCACCGGGATCGCGGGTTCGTCCGCGAAGGGCTCCTCAACTACCTGGCGCTGCTGGGATGGTCGCTCTCGGCGGATGAGGACATCTTCACAGTGGACGAGCTGGTCGAGCACTTCGATGTCAAGGATGTGCTGGGAAATCCGGCCCGTTTCGACTCGAAGAAGGCGGAGGCGATCAACGGCACCCATATTCGTCGGCTGCAGCCCGGGGACTTCCGTGACCGGTTGGTTCCCTACCTGCAGGCCGATGGCCTCGTCGGCGAGGACCTGACCGAGGAGCAGGGACGCATTCTGGATGGGGCGGCACCGCTGGTGCAGGAAAGGATCGCCCTGCTGTCCGAGGGGGCCGACATGATGGCGTTCCTCTTCCGGCCGGACGAGTCTCTGGTGGTCGAGGATAAGGCGTTCAGCGGTCTGGGAGAGAAGGATGCTGTTCTCGAGACGCTCGATGCGGCATCCGGGGCCCTGGAGAAGCTCGATGCTTCGGCGTGGGCGACGGAAAGCATCGAGGAGGCCCTGCGCGAGGCGCTGGTGGAGGGCCTGGGCCTGAAGCCTCGCAAGGCCTTCGGTGCGGTGCGCTCTGCGGTGTCTGGTCGGAAGGTCTCCCCGCCGCTGTTCGAGTCGATGGAGCTGCTCGGCAAGGAGTCTTCGATGGCTCGGCTGGCCCGATTCCGCCGCATGATGGAGGCCCGCTGAGTCGAGTTGTGCTTCGCTCAGCTCTTCCGGTAGACTTCAGTGCTGTTGCGCGACGGAGATCGCACAGCATTGGGCTATGGTGTAATTGGCAACACGGCGGTTTCTGGTACCGTTATTCTAGGTTCGAGTCCTAGTAGCCCAGCGGATTATTTCTTTTAGAAGTATCCAAAGAATCACATATTGCGGCCCCATCGTATAGCGGCCTAGTACGCCGCCCTCTCACGGCGGTAACGCGGGTTCGAATCCCGCTGGGGTCACCGCACGGCGCAGGCCTCGGAGTGAAAGCTCCGGGGCCGAGCCATGTGATATCAAATTGCATAGGGCCCCATCGTATAGCGGCCTAGTACGCCGCCCTCTCACGGCGGTAACGCGGGTTCGAATCCCGCTGGGGTCACTTGATACATCCTCGCTTGTCTGAAAGCCCGGAATTCCGGGGAGTAGGACAGCGGGGGTGTTTCTTTGTCCACGAATGGCTATCCCGTGTTTTATGCTGGTGTCGTGGAGCTGGACTTTTGACCACACGCGACTAGGTGTAGTTCCCCGTGAGGTTGTGAACGCGAGCTGAGGGAACAGCGCCTCCGAGCGCGGTGTGGGTTCTGTGGTGATTGGAGTAGTGCAGGACATTCTCGTACGAAGCTGCACGGGAGGATTCACTGATGTAGGAGCGGGCGTAGGCCCATTCGCTCATCAACGTTCGATTGAACCGCTCAACCTTCCCGTTGGTCTGGGGTAAGCGGGGTCGGGTTCTCTTGTGCTTGATCTCTTCGCCCAGAGCGGCTTTGAACGCTGCTGACCGGTAGCAGGACCCGTTGTCAGTCATCACCGCGCTGACCTGGACTCCGATGTCGGCGAAGAACGCCTCCGCCCGGGCCCAGAACCCGGCTGCGGTGTGCTTGCGCTCATCATCGAGGATCTCCGAGTAGACCACTCTGGAGTGGTCATCGACCGCGTGATGCAAGAACCGGTAGCCACGAGAAGCTGGCGCCCCGGCTCGGGCTGCTGCGTCCGTGGCGCGGTGGGCCATAAGATCCTGGACTGAACCGCGGCCGTGGGCCCGCCATCCTCCTCCGTCAGGGATCCGGCCCAGCTTCTTGATATCGACATGGACAAGCTCCCCGGGGGTTGAGGCTTCATACCGGTTCGCCGATGGGCGGCGGACTGGCAGTCCGGTGGCCTGATCGGTGGGGCTGATGCAGGAACAGGTGACAGTTCTCTCTTAGGCCGCCAGGTCGACGGCCTGCTCCAATAGGTGGGCTTCAAACTGTACCGGGGTCATCCGCCCCAGCTCCTGCTGCTTCCTCCTGCGGTGATAGGTCTTCTCGATCCAGGTAACGATCTTCATCCGCAGCTGTTGCCGGGTCGCCCAGACCTCACGGTCAAGAACGTTGTTCTGCAGCAGTGAGTAGAAGGACTCCATCGCCGCGTTATCCCCGGCAGCGCCGACCCGGCCCATAGAGCCGGTCAGCCCGTGCTGCTCCAAGACCCGGGTGACTTTCTTCGCCCGAAATTGCGACCCACGATCCGAGTGAAGAATGCACCCGGCCACAGCACCGGCTCCTCGGCGGGCTACTGCGTTGTTGATGGCTCGCACCGCCAATGAGGACTTCATGCGCGAATCGATCGCATAGCCAACGATCCGGCGTGAGCAGACGTCTTTGATCGCGCACAGATACAGCTTGCCCTCAGCGGCTTGGATTCCAGCGATCGTCGCAACGGTGTGAACTATCCCGGGCCCAGTAAAGCACTCATCCGCTCCGTGGGAGTGTCCCAATCGAGCGCCTTGCGCGGCCGGTCGTTCAGTTCGTCGGCGATCGCGGCGAGGGCCTCGGCGTCTTGGGTGCGGAGGTTGGTGCCTTTAGGGAGATACTGCCGGAGCAGCCCGTTGGTGTTTTCGTTCGTGCCGCGCTGCCATGGTGAAGCCCGCTCGCAGAAGTAGACTGCCATGTCCGTGGCGAGGAGAAGCCCCGGTGCTCGCTCATCTCTGCTCCCTGATCCCAGGTGAGAGTCTTCTTCAGCGAGGCTGGCATCCCTTGCAGTGCGGTGATGAGGCTGTCGCGAACAGCATCGGCAGTGCGCTCGATCGGAAGATGGCCGAGGACCACGTAGCGCGTGGTCCTTTCAACGAGGGTCGCGACGGCTGAACCGCTGCCGGCACCGACGATCAAGTCACCCTCCCAATGCCCTGGGATCGTGCGGCCTTCGACGTCGGCGGGTCGCTGGGAGATCGGTGTCATCTCGTCGATGAACCTGCTCGTGCGCGTCTGCGGGTCACGGTGCGGTTTGCGGCGCGAACGACCGCGACGCAGTGAGCCAGCCAACTCGCGTCTCAGCTCTCTGTGCGCGTGGACGTAGACGGCCTGGTAAATCGTCTCGCAACTCACGCGCATCCCCGGGTCATGGGGAAAGTCTCGCTGAAGCCGGTGGGAGATTTGCTCCGGCGACCATCGCTTCTTGAGCTTGATGGCGACATAGTCCCGCAGCGGGCCGTCGACGGTGAGCTTCGCGGTCCGCGGGCGCTCTCGCCGCTTCACGGAGACTCGGTGCCCCGTGTGAGGCAGATAGCCGCTCCTGCTGACGGTGTTGCGTCTCACTTCACGGCTGATCGTTGAAGGCGCCCGCCCCATCGTCGCCGCGATCTTCCGGATCGACAGACCCGCCATCATCAAGTCCTTCAGTCGCTCTCGCTCGAGGAGGCTGAGGTAGCGGGCATCGATGACCTGCTCGACGCGGGCAACGGGGACGCGTTCGCCTTGCACCCATGCGGTTCTCGGATTTTTCACGTTCGCCAGGACCTCCTCGGGCCGGTAGAGCACCACTCTCCCGTCGGGGTAGATCCGGCCCTTCGAGAACACGCGGATGCCCTTGTCCCAATCCAGCGCCTGGTGGGATTCGAGACTCAGTCGAGCCGCGGCGTCGCGTCGCGACATCCCCTCCCGCCGAAGCTTGAGGAACTCCTGTCGCTTCGCCTCCGCGTAGGCACCCGTGAAGATCCCCGCCTTATGCGCCCAGGCATAGCACGTGACCCGGTTGAAGCCGAGTTCGCGTGCGACCGCCGATACGTTGCCGCTCACAGCGAGCCGTCTGAAGAACTCCGCTTTGTCCTCCGGAGTGTGCTTCCGCTGCGTGCTCCGCGGCGTCGACAACCCGGCCTGCTTCATCCATCGGTAACCGCGATCCGGGTGCACCCCAACCGCCAACGCCGCGGCCCGCACCGATCCGCCCCGATCGATCAACGCCAGAAACGCCAACCTCTGTTGCTCCGTGTACTTCCTCGTAAGCATCTCCACTCCTCGCCGCTGGTGTTGCGACGATCGCTGGAATCCAAGCGGTGTGGTGCTCGGTGATATCGGTTAGCCAGACCTGGTTGGGTGCATCAGCGTGGAAGTTCCGCTGCACCCGGTCGTCATGGACTGGTGGGCCGGGGCGGGTGCCTTTGCCTCGGCGTTTGCGGCTGATCACCGAAACCACGCCTTGGGCGTTGCACAGCCGCCACGCGGTGCGCACGGCCATCGGGTAGCCAGCTTCCTCGGCCTCATCAGCGAGGTATCGATACCCGAACTCAGGATCCTCACGGTGAGCGTCGATCAGAGCGTTGAGCCGGTGGGCTTCTTCCCACTCGGCGTCAGTGATGGGGTTGGCCAGCCAACGGTAGTAGGGCTGGCGAGCGATCTTCAAGACCCGGCACGTCACCGCCACAGGAACACCCTCGGTGGCAGCGAGATCACCTACGAGCGGGTAGAGCCTTTGACGGCAGATTCGCCTGAGACAAATACGCCGCAGCCCGGCGCAGCACCAAATTCTCCTGCTCCAACAACCGGTTCCGCCAGCGCAGCTCACGTAGCTCGTCCCTCTGGTTAGTAGTGCGGCCCTCGCGTTCACCGGCATCGGTGGCATCCTGGCGCATCCAGTTCGTCAGGGTCGCGTAGCTGATCCCGAAATCAGCAGCAATCTGCTTCAGGCTCACACCGGCCTCACGGTTATTCGCAACCGCGACAACATCCTCCCGGAACTCCTCCGGGTACTTTCCTGCCATAGGGACATCCTCTCCTGCCCAGCACCAGGGTGCTAAACATCAGATGTCACCTATCCCTGCATCAGCCCCGGGTGACAATCTTCTGAGTCCTGGATCACGCTAGACTCTGCTGTAGCCAGCGAGGTCAATAGCTAAGTGACCGAAACGAGTGGGTTCACTCGGGTCAGAAGGAGACCCAAGCATGCTTACCCGACTCCAGTTGAAGCGTCCGTTCCGTAGTCTCGCCGAGAACACGTTCCCAACTGGTGTGAACTTTGGTAAGCGGACGATTATCTATGGTCACAACGGCAGCGGTAAGTCATCCGTAGCCGAGCTTCTCTATCAAATTAGTGAGAAGACATGCACTGAGTCTTATGTTTGGTATGACCCTAGTGCCTCGAGGTCCGGTACCAGGGACTCAGCACCGGAAGACGTGAAAATCAGCGTGTTCACGAAATCGTGGGTGACGAAGAACCTGCGTGAGTTTCTTGAAGGTGACTCAGCGGATGTGATTGTCACTATTGGTGAGGCTGCAGGCTCTGCTAAGGAAGATGAGCTGCGGTACGCCGATGAACTAAAAGTCTATACCCCACAATTGGATATGGCTGTGAGCGAGGTTTCTGCTCGTGAGGATGCAGTGTCCACCATCCTGAAGAGTGTCCGGGACAGTATCGACACTTCCTTGCGAGAGTTCGACAGTCGTATCTACACAAAGAACGCCTACAACGTAAACAAGGTGAGAGGGCTGCTTGCGAAGAAGCCCACGTCGGTTCTGACCGAAGAAGAGCATCAGGCGAATCTGAAGGAACTACATAAACCACCGCCAGCTGTGCCTTCCATGCCAATGCTGCCTTCGGCTGACCTGAAGAATCTGGAGCTGGAAACAGAGCAGCTGTGCGAACTGAGTGTGCAGGGCGAGCCTATCGAGGCGCTGCTAGGCAAGAAGGAACTGGCGAGATGGCTCCAAACGGCGCTCACGCTCCATAGTGACCAGGACAACTGTCAGTTCTGCACGAATGTGATTCCACCTGAAAGGCTTAAAGAGCTTAGAGGGCACTTCGATGAATCGCGTCAGCGGATTCAAGACGAAGCCAGAGAACTACTTGAAAAGGTTGAGGAAGCCTCAGCAAAGTATGCCCACTACCTCTCTTCTCTGCCGCAAGTTGAGTCTGTCTACGAGGACTTACAAGATGACTTGCGTGAGGCACTGCGCAAGGAGCAAGACTCCGTTGGCAACATCACAGGCTTCCTTGAGTCACTAGCTGAGACCATACGCACGAAGTCTGCCTCACCGGAGATTGACGGTTTGGAACTGATCCTGCCTTCACTTCCTACTAAACCTGGTGCTTGCGTCTCCGTAGTGATCGACAAGCACAAGGAGCGGGTCAATAAGGACAGAGAGTGGAAAAGCGGTAAGGCGGAGGAAGCCGCGAACTACCTCGTGGCTTCGCAACTGGACGCGTACGAGACCGCTAAGTCAAAGTACGAGACTTCTCTCGAGGATCAGCAAAGTCTAGACACCAAAGTGAAGGAGCTTAAAGAACTTCTCACTCAGGCTAGGGATGCTCGGCACAGTACCCAGGAAATGGCAGACAAGCTCACGAGTGATCTTGAGGCTGTCTACGGTAAGTCTCACTTGAGTATTCGTCTGTCTTCTGACCGTAAGGGTTATGTGTGTTACCGCGAGGGGGTGCCAGCTAGGAACCTCAGTGAGGGAGAACGCAACACTCTAGCCCTAGTGTACTTCCTCAGGTATCTACAGGACCAGAAGGAGGAGGTAAAGGACGAGAACCGATTGATAGTTGTCGATGACCCTTCAAGCAGCTTGGACCGAGAAGCTGTCTTCGCCACCCATGCTTGGCTTCTGGACTCCCTCAAAAATTATGGTCAGACGATAATCCTCACTCACGACTTCGAGATGCTCAGGTTGCTTCTAGAGTCTCAGGAACGACAGAGAATAAACTCTGTCACTGCTCTCAAGAAACCAGATAAGGCTGAGGGAGAGCGTGCCTATCCAAAGATCTCCTTCTTAGAGATGCGATGTGGGCACGATGGTCAGCGTAGACGTTCAGTGCTGGAACCCATGTCGAATGAGTTCCTACAGCACAAGACGGAGTACCACTTCCTATTCGCACGCGTCTTGAGTGGACTAGCCGATGACACGGACCACAGTCTTCTCTTTCTACTGCCAAACGCTGCCCGAAGAGTTCTTGAAGCGTTCACTAGGTTCCACATGCCATCTCAGACTGGGTTTAAAGACAGGGTGGAGTTACTAGCGACCAACCTTGAGCACGACTCGTTTAGAGACGTTATAGATTTCTGTCACCGCTTCTCACATGGTCAACCCCGAATCATGGACGACATCTTAGATGCTCGAACATCGAGCCAAGAGGTACGACGATGCATGGAGTTCATTCGTGCAGTAGACAAGAACCACTACGACCAGATGGTGAAAGTTACGAAGAAAGAAGACCCACTCGTGTAGAGACCGGGGTCACTGATGCCATATTACCCAATTTAGGCTTTCGAGTGCCTCCGCTGTGCGTTGTTGGTAGTCCTTACTTCCACGGTCAAGCTTTATCTCGCTGTCGTACATGTCGAGCTGCAAGATGAAACTGTCACTGTACTGACGTGGCTTCTTGAGGTGATACCATTTACCCCCGCGACCATCGTCGTAGGTCACTGACACGTCTAGCTTGTCCGGGAACGAATCGCCGTAGTGGTTGATGGTCTGTCGTTTAAACCGCACGATAGCCGAGAGTTTCTGACCGGGTGCTAGAAGGCTGATGGGATGCTCGAACGTCTCTTTGAAGGCGCGAGCGGTGTTGCTACCAGCGTCGTTCACATCGTCGATAATCGTGAACTCCTGGATCCACGAGACATCGACGTTGCGTGCTGCAGTTTGTCCGTAGTTACCAACGACAACGTACGTGGTGCCATCAATATACTTCGGTCCCCGTTCCACTGACGCAACCACTATTGGTCTAGTTCGTTCACGACTGTCAGCGCGAGTAGCACTCAAGGTGAACGCTGCAATTAAGGCTGTAACTATCGCTGATAGTGCACTAAGTCCGGCGAAGACTATGGTCCAACCCGTTAGCTGTTCTGCGTCCATTCAGGCTCTACTCCTTGTCGATGAACTCTTGAGATGCAGACTACGGCGAAGCTACTCGGCGCGGTGGGAACTGGCTGTTCTGGGTGTATCCGTGGATTCCACCCGGCAACCTGCGAATGTCTATCTTTTTGCTTGCGTTCCTCGGTTTGACACGTGGTCAGCGTTCGGGAGCGGATAAAGCCCAGCAAGAACAAAGCAGCACGAAACTTAAGCGTCCGGTAATTACCGTACAGGCGGGTCTTGAAAAAGGCTTGGCTATCTTTCAACCCATTTCACGAGAAACCCCTTGTCAGCGGCAGTTCGCTTGAATCCCGCTGGGGCTACCACGAGGAATGCCAGGCCATCGTTGATTCTCTGGACTGGCATTTTCGTTGTGACCGCCTTCTCCGACCCCGTACGCTGGCGAGCCGATGACTCGCACAGTGCTTCTCCTGCAGGGACTGGCCCAGAACCCCGAAGACTCGGCCGACGTGATCGTGGGACTGTCCTACGGAGCGGTGATTGCGACGCGTCACGCCATCGACCACCCGCGCAGCATCCCGCGCCTGTACGGACGGCTGGATCTCCGCGCGGAGCTGCATCGGATCCGCAGCTGATCAGCATCCTCCGCCTGTGTGTCCAGTAAGCACAGATGCACCGTCCGTAGTGTGCGAAGAGTCACCTCCTCGACGGAAAGGATCATGCCATGTCAGAAGCAGCAGTCAACACACGGCTCCTCGGCCTGAAGGATGTCAGCGTGCACGTGGAGGACACCGGCGGCTCAGGCCGCCCCTTGTGCTCATCCACGGCTGGCCGCTGAACGCCGACGCATGGTCGAACCAGAAGCAGGCCCTGACCGGGGCGGCTACCGAGTCATCGCCTACGACCGCCGCGGCTTCGGCCGCAGCGATAAGCCGGTTGGAGGGTACGACTACGACACGTTCGCCGATGACCTTGCCGGGCTCCTCGACGAGCTGGACCTCCAGGACGTCACCCTCGTCGGATTTTCCATGGGCGGAGGCGAAGTCGCCCGATACGTCTCGCGGCACGGCCAGCAGCGACTGCACAGCATCGTGCTCGCCGGAGCTGTGACCCCGATGATGATGCAGTCGGAGGAGAACCCCGAGGGGCCGCTCGACGAAGCGAGTGCTCAGCAGATGTCCGAGCAGCTTGAGGCTGACCCGGAGGCATTCTTCGACCAGTTCACCCGTGACTTCTTCACACCTGCCGGAGGTGCGGAGCCGATGGTGAGCGAACCGGTGCGTCACGAGGCCATCACGCAGTGCCGCCAGGCCGACCACTCCGCGGCGCTCAAGCCATGGGCGCATTCGGCACCACCGACTTCCGCGATGACCTCAGGACTGTCACGGTGCCGACCCTCGTCCTCCACGGCGGCGCGGACGCGATCGTCCCCTTCGAAGGGTCCGGCAGGCGCACCCACGAAGCCGTGCCCCACAGCACGGTGCAGGTCATCGACGGGGCGCCGCACGGATTCAACGCCACCCATGCGCAGGAGTTCAACGCGGCACTGACGACCTTCCTCGGCGAATAGGTCCGCGCGGCGGGGCCTGGTCACGTCCACGGAAATGCGAAGATGAAGCGTGACCCAGGCCTCCACCACCGCGACCGCCCCTGCGGCGCCGCGTGTCATCCTGCCTCTGCTGGCCATCCTTGCGCCCGTCCTCATGTGGGCCTCGACGTTCGTCGTGACCCGCTGGGCCGCTCCCAGCATCGACCCCGGACCGTTCGCCCTCATCCGGCTCATCGCAGCGTCGCTGACGCTCACCGTCCTGGCTCTGATCGTGCACCGAGGCCCCCAGACCCACACGAGCCGCCCTGGGCTTCGCTGCGGCCTTCAGGGCGCTCTGGTTCGGGCTCTACACGCTGCTGTTCAACTGGGCAGGCCACTACCTCGACGCAGGCACCGTAGCCCTCGTGGTGAACTTCGCGCCGCTCATCGTCGGAATCGGCGCAGTCGTCTTCTTCAAAGAGGCGTTCAGCCGCCCTCTGTTCGCGGGCATGATCATCTCCCTCTCCGGCATCGCGCTCATCGGCGTGGCAGGGGAGTGGGCCAGCTGGCTGTCACCGGTCTGGTGCTCGCCTTCGGGGCCGCGATCCTCTATGCCGCAGGAATGCTCCTGCAGAAGATGGTCCTGCGGGACCTCGATCCGCTCACCACCACATGGCTCGGAGCGCTCGCCGGGACGGTGGCCCTGCTTCCCTTCGCCCCGGCGGCCGCGGCAGGCATAGGAGAGATCTCAGCCGCCACCGTATGGGCGGCAGTGTATATGGGTATCGGGCCCAGCGCCCTGGGATTCTGGTTCTGGGGCTATGCGATGACCCGGTTCCCCACCGGTCGGGTGGCATCGGCGTCGCTGGCAGTCCCTGCGGTCGTCATCCTGATGTCCTTGGTGACGCTGGGGAGGTGCCCCGCCTCTGGCCATGATCGGAGGTGCGATCTGCCTCTCCGGAGTGGGGTTGGCTCAGCTGCGCCACCGGCGCCGCGCCGTATGACTCAGCGGCTGCTGCTCCAGGACGCCAGCCTGTTCAACGCCTCTGCCAACGTCTCCGGGCGTTTGCAGAATGCGAATCGCAGCAGGTGGTTGAGCTCGTCGCCGCGGTCCTGCTGCGTGGCGGGCAGCGTCAGCGAAGACACCGGGATCGCTGCGACGCCGGCCTCCTGAGCCAGCTGGACGGCGAACTCTGCGGCCGTCAGGTCCGTGACCGACCGGACGTCGGCGAGCACGAAATAGCCCGCCTCCGCCGCGAACAGGGCGAACCCTGCACCCGCCAGCCCCTCCGTGAGCTGATCGCGGCCAGCCCCCAGAGCGTCCCTGTTCTGCGCGAAGAACCCATGGTCATCTCGGAGGCCCTCCGCCGCTGCGAACTGATAAGCAGGTCCCGAGCAGAAGCTCAGGAACTGCTTGACCCCCGCACGCGGTTCACCAGGTCCGCGCTTCCTGTCAGCCACCCGACCTTCCATCCGGTGACCGCAAACGATTTGCCGACTGAGCCCACTGCCACAGCGACGTCCTCAGCCCCGCGGATGCTGAGGATCGTGCGGTGCGAAGAGTCCGCGCCCGGGAGCACCAGATGCTCGTAGACCTCATCCGCCATGACGACCAGATCATGCCTGCGCGCGATGTCCACGATCGTCTCAAGCTCCGCCTCGGTGAAGACTGTCCCCGTGGGGTTATGGGGCGTGTTCACCAGAATCATCGACGTTCGCGCCGTCACGGCTGCCTCCAAAGCTGCCGTGTCCGGGCGGAACCCCGGAGCCCGCAGCGGAACCGTCCGCAGCTCGGCCCCCGCCAATGCGGCGACAGCTCCGTAGGAGTCGTAGAACGGCTCGAACGTGAGGATCTCAGAGCCGGGCTCCGCTAAGGCCAGGATGGAGGCGGTGATCGCCTCTGTTGCGCCCGTGGTGTGCATCACCTGGGTCTGCGGGTCCAATGCGACCCCGTACCACCGCTGCTGATGGTCTGCCACCGCCTCCCGGAACCACGGGAAGCCCATCCCCGGAGGGTATTGATTCGACGGCCCAGCGTCGGTGCCGACCGCCTCAGCTGCCAGCTGCCGCAGCCACGCCGGACCCTCCTGATCCGGGAAGCCCTGGCCGAGATTCACCGCCCCATGCTGCTGCCCGAGAGCCGTCGTCCGTTCGTAGATCGTGGGCAGCACGCGGCCGGACTCCTGGTCATATACGTTTGCGCCTGCGGCTGCGCGCATCCATGGTGGCTGAGACATCCAGATCATCGTAGACGGGCTGCTCCTCCTGCGCGTCCACGGCCACGTCATGGCGGCCCACAGCACAGCAGCCAAGACGGCGAGCCACACGACATAGACCGGCCACGGGCCCAGCAGATCGATCAGCGAACCCCCTCCGGCGGACGGTTCAGGAAGCCGTAGTTGGTCCCCAGCAGGTGGTTCATCGGCATGGCCAGCGCAGTCCACAGCACCGCTGCCGCGTACGCCGTGCCGAAATCGCGCCAGCTCGGTCGGCAGCCCCAGCGCAGGAGCGCCAGAGGCACCAGCAGCACCGCAATGTGGAGGACCCAGTAGAAGATCATGTTCACCGACACGCCCCCAGCATGCTCGGATGGGGAGTGAGCAGCGCCTGTGAGTTCAGCGTCAGACCCCAGTAGTAGGCGATCGCCACCGCCCAGCGGGGCCTCGAGAGCAGGGCCACGGCACAGATGAACCTCAGAGCGTCCGAGAAGTGCAGCGGAAGAGATCCGTCCCAGCTGAACTGGCCCGGCAGCAGCCGCCACACTGTGTACAGCACCGACAGGACCAGCAGAAGCCAACCGGCGGTCCGGAAGACCACATCGGGGCGGGTCAGCTTCGGCACGCCCCAGAGGGTCATCCCTGCGCAGGCAGCAGCGACGCCCAGAAGAATGAGGTGCGCAGTTCCGAACATCACACACTTCAGTCTGCCGGATACGCTGGAGCGATGCAGATCTCGGAGATCATCGATGCCCTGGAGCCCATCTCATCCCGGTATGCGCAGAGCAACAGCATCGACCGCACCAGCGAATGGTTCATGCTCAAGCTCCAGGAAGAGGTCGGAGAGCTCACTCAAGCGTTCATCGACCTGCGCGGCATGGGGCGTGATCGGGGCACCACCGAGAAGCAGCGCCGGGACGCCTTCGACGCCGAAGTGGCAGACGTCTTGGGGCAGCTGCTCCTGCTGGCCCACCACAATGACGTGGACGTGGAGCAGGCCGTGGAGGAGAAGTGGCTGAAATGGGCCTGAGCGACACAGCGCAGACCGTCGCCGACGCAGGCGAGGACGCCGTTCTGGCGGCCCTCATGGGCGTGGTGAAGCCGTTCAACGCCAGTCGCGGCCATGTGGGTCTGGAACTGGGTCCGGGCAACGACGACGCAGCGGTCCTCAGCCCGAGCCCGGGGAGCCGCATCGTCATGACCACGGACACCATGAGCGAGGGCCAGGACTTCAGGCGCACATGGTGGAGCGACCCCGTCGCGGAAGCTATGGACATCGGATCCAAGGCCGCCGCCCAGAACCTCTCCGACATCAACGGCATGGGCGCAGAGCCCACCGCTCTGCTGATCTCTCTGACCCTGCCGGGAGATGTGAGCGCAGACTGGGCGGAGCACTTCACCCGCGGCATCATCCGCGCATGCTCCCAGCCAGGTGCCGAACAGTGCGTCATCGCCGGGGAGACCTCGGCTCCGGCGATACGATCGCCGTCACCATCACGGCGGTGGGGAGCTCCCCGAGCGGATACCTGGCCTGTCCGGTTCGCCGGGGCTAAGGCGCGACGGGGCGCATCCCGGAGACCTGCTCACTGTGGCAGGAAACCTGGGCTACGCCGCCGCTGGACTGGCGCTGCTGGAGAGCCCGGGCACTGAGCTCGACAGCCCGGATCCGCAGCACTGGAGCTCGACTCCCACCGTCCGGCGGGCGCTCGCCGCCCAGAAGCGACCGCATCCGCCGCTCGTCGAGGGACGAATCGCCGTGCTTGCTGGGGCAAGCGCTAAGCATGGACATCTCGGACGGACTCCTCCGAGACGCTGGCAGGCTGGCCAAGGCTTCCGGAGTGCGCCTTGAGCTCGATGAGGACGCGCTGCGGGCGCGGGCCGAGCAGCTCGCCGAGGCAGCCCAGGGCCTCGAGCGGGACGAGGAGCTGGCCTTGGAATGGGTTCTCACCGGAGGCGAGGACTACTCCCTCCTCGTCACCTTCCCGCCGCAGGCCGAGCTTCCGGAGGGCTTCAGCCGAATCGGCACCGTCATTGCCTCAGACGCAGACCAGCCCGGAGTGCTCACCCTTGGGGCATGAGCAGTCCGGGCTGGGACTCCTTGAAGGGCTAGGTCAGCCCTCGAACTTGCGGCCGAGCTGGGCGAAGGACCAGCCCTCGGCCTCCCAGTGCTTGGCGTCGAGGACATTGCGGGCGTCGATGAACCGCTTGGACGCCACCAGGGGCTCAAGATCGGCAGGCGTCAGCGACTTGAATTCGTTCCACTCTGTGGTGAGCATGACCACCTCCGCATCCCGGACCGCCTCTTCCAGGCTCTGGACGTAGCCCAGCCGGGGGTAGCGCTTGGCAGCATTGTGGTTGCCCTCGGGGTCAAAGACGGCCACATCCGCGCCTGCGTTGTAGAGGCGCGCGGCGACGTCCAGCCCTGGGGAGTCGCGCACATCGTCGGAGAGAGGCTTGAAGGTGATGCCGAGCACGGCGATCTTCTTGCCGACCACGTCCTGGTCCAGGAGTTCGAAGGCTCGTGCGACGGCCTTCTTGCGGCGGCGCAGGTTGATCTGGTCGATCTCATCGAGGAACTTCATCGAGTGGTCCAGGCCCAGCTCGGCCACGCGGGTCTGCAGCGCACGGATGTCCTTGGGCAGGCAGCCTCCGCCGAAGCCGACTCCGGCGTTGAGGAACTTGCGGCCGATGCGCGTGTCGAATCCGATGGCGTCGGCCAGGGTGGTGATGTTGCCCCCGACGTTCTCGGTGACCTCTGCGAAGGCGTTGATGAAGCTGATCTTGGTGGCGAGGAACGCGTTGGCGGCGACCTTGACGAGCTCAGCCGTTTCGAAGTCTGTGGAGATCCAGGGGTCTCGCGCCCCAGGGCTTCGGCGTACACCTCCCGCAGAACAGCCTCGTCGGCCTCGGACCCTGTGCCCACCACCAGACGGTCGGGGCGCAGGGTGTCCTCCACGGCGAAGCCCTCGCGCAGGAACTCAGGGTTCCATGCCAGCGAGACGCTCACCCCGTCGTTCTTGGTCTCGGCCACCAGCCCTGAGAGCCGGGCGGCGGTGCCGACGGGGACGGTGGATTTGCCGACGACGAGCGAGTCCTTGGTGATGGAGGCGATCAGGTCGGTCGTGGCAGCGTCGACGTAGGTGAGGTCCGCGCCGGTGCCGCCTCTTACCTGCGGGTGCCCACGCAGATGAAGTGGACGTCGGCCCATGAGTAAGCCTCAGAGACGTCCGCGGTGAAGCGAAGCTACCGGAGTCGACGTGCTTGCGGATCAGCTCGGGCAGACCGGGCTCGTGGAAGGGAAGCTCGCCGCGCGAGAGGGAGTCGACCTTCTCAGGGTCGACGTCCACGCCGAGGACGTCGAAGCCGAGTTCGGCCATGCACGCCGCGTGCGTGGCGCCCAGGTATCCGGTGCCGATCACAGAAATATTGAGAGTCACGGACGCCACCTTAGCGGTTCGGCGCATGTCCGGGGTGACGGCCTACCTACCGCAGGTCGCTCTCGGGGTTCTTCCGCACCAGCTCGGTGAGCTGCTGAGCCGCGGCAGACACCACGTGGGCGAACCGTCGGCCCGGCTGGCGGGAGAGCCGTTCGATGGGGCCGGAGATGGACACTGCCGCGAGAACGCGCCCGGAGGGACCCCGCACCGGGGCTGAGACCGAGGCCACGCCGGGCTCGCGCTCGCCCAGAGACTCCCCCAGCCGCGCCGGCACCCCGGCGAGGACGGTCGGAGTGAACCGGGCGTCTCGGAGGCCCTCGACGAGTCGGTCGTGGTCCTCCCAGGCCAGCAGGACCTGAGCGGCCGATCCTGCCTTCATGGACAGCTGGGTGCCCACCGGTATGGAGTCGCGCAGACCGATGGGCCGCTCCGCCGAGGCCACGCAGATGCGAGAGTCGCCCTGACGCCGGAAGAGCTGTGAGGACTCGCCCGTGGCGTCGCGCAGCTTCAGCAGGATGGGCCCGGCAGCGGAGACCACCTGATCGGAGTAAACGGCCTGGGCGAGCTCGGCCATGCGGGAGCCGATCACGTAGCGGCCGCGCACGTCGCGCGAGAGGAACCTGTGGTGGACCAGTGCCGATGCCAGACGGTGAACGGTCGGCCGGGCCAGACCTGTGACCTCCACCAGCTGAGCAAGAGTTGCGGGACCGGCCTCCAGGGCGTCCATGATCATCACCGATTTGTCCACCACTCCGATCCCTGAGGGGAGTGCAGGATGCTGTGTGCCATAGACTCACTATAGTCCGAATAGTGAGACCAGAGGGTGTCGGTCTAGAGCCGCGGCGATGCTGGTGGTTCTCTAGAACTATGGCACAGACAGCATCCGCGGATCAGCCGCTCACTCTGGCGGAGAAGGTATGGCGCGACCACGTCGTCGTGCGCGGAGAGGACAAGGACGGGCAGCGCAGCCCGGACCTGATCTACATCGACCTGCACATGATTCACGAGGTCACCAGCCCTCAGGCGTTCGAGGGGCTCCGTCTGGCGGGCCGTCCCGTGAGGCGCCCGGACCTCACCATTGCGACTGAGGACCACAACACGCCGACGCTTGAGATCGACAAGCCGATCGCCGACCCCATCAGCCGCAAGCAGGTGGACACCCTGCGCGCCAACGTGGAGGAGTTCGGCATACGGATCCACTCGCTGGGCGACGACAACCAGGAATCGTCCACGTGGTCGGCCCCAGCTCGGACTCACCCAGCCGGGAATGACCGTCGTCTGCGGGGACTCCCACACTTCCACCCACGGCGCCTTCGGATCCCTGGCGATGGGCATCGGCACCTCGGAGGTGGAGCACGTCCTGGCCACCCAGACGCTCTCCCTGAAGCCGTTCAAGACGATGGCTGTGACGGTGAACGGCAGCCTGCGTCCGGGAGTCTCCTCGAAGGACATCATTCTGGCCGTGATCGCCCAGATCGGCACCGGCGGAGGCCAGGGCTACGTCCTCGAGTACCGCGGCACCGCCATCGAGCAGCTGTCCATGGAAGCTCGGATGACGATCTGCAACATGTCCATCGAGGCCGGGGCGAGGGCAGGCATGATCGCTCCCGACGAGACGACGTTCGAATTCGTTGCTTACCGCCCGCACGCGCCGACCGGCAAGGACTGGGACGACGCCGTCGAGTACTGGCGCTCGCTGCGCACCGACGAGGGGGCCCAGTTCGATGCGGAGATCATCATCGACGCCGATGAGCTGGAGCCGTTCGTCACCTGGGGCACCAATCCGGGGCAGGGCGTGAGCCTCAGCGAGGCAGTGCCGTTCCCTCCGACTTCCACGACCCGGTCGACCGCGAGTCGGCTGAGCGTGCCCTGCAGTACATGGATCTGGCCCCGGGCACACCGATGCGCGACGTTCGGGTCGACACCGTCTTCCTGGGCTCCTGCACCAACGCGCGCCTCGAGGACCTGCGAAAGGCCGCAGAGATCATCAGGGGCGCGAGAAGGACCCCGATGTGCGGATGATTGTTGTTCCAGGCTCCGCGAAGGTCCGGCTCGACGCTGAGGCAGAGGGCCTGGACCGGATATTCAAGGACTTCGGGGCGGAGTGGAGGTTCGCCGGATGCTCGATGTGCCTGGGCATGAACCCCGACCAGCTCGCAGAGGGCGAGAGGTGCGCCTCCACCTCGAACCGAAACTTCGAGGGACGGCAGGGCAAGGGCGGTCGAACCCACCTGGTCTCGCCCGTCGTGGCCGCCGCTACCGCGATCCGCGGCACGCTCTCGTCGCCCTCCGACGTCGGCGCAGGCGCGCCGGTGCTTAAGCATAGTCCGCAGCGGCGGCATCCGCCCCGCTCTCCTCAGGGCCGCTCACGCAGGCCCGGCCCCGCAGCAGACCACCGAGGAAGGCTCCCCATGGAACCCATCACGACGCACACCGGCATCGGCGTGCCGCTGAACCAGTCGAACGTCGACACTGACCAGATCATCCCCGCCGTCTTCCTGAAGCGCATCACCAAGACCGGGTTCGAGGATGCCCTCTTCTACGCGTGGAGGAAGAAGGAGGACTTCGTCCTCAACCGGGAGCCCTTCAAGCACGGCACCGTCCTCGTCGCGGGCCCCGACTTCGGCACGGGGTCATCCCGTGAGCATGCCGTGTGGGCGCTTCGGGACTATGGCTTCAAGGTGGTCATCTCCTCCCGGTTCGCCGACATCTTCTACAGCAACGCGGCCAAGCAGGGCCTCCTCGCGGCGAAGGTCGCTCAGCCAGACGTCGAGCTCATCTTCAAGGAGCTCCAGCGTGAGCCCGGCGCTGAGATCACAGTGGACCTGGAGGGCCGCACGGTGGTCTGCGGCAGCGTCGAGACCACCTTCGACATCGACAACTACACGCGGTGGCGCCTGCTGGAGGGCCTGGACGACATCTCCTGACGCTGCGTCAGAAAGCCTCCATCGACGCCTTCGAGGGAACCCGGCCGGGGTTCAAACCCGCGACGCTTCCGGCTAAGGTGTAGCCGCTTGCGGGCGCCTCCGCCGTCCGCGAAGCTGAAGAGCCCCCGAACCCCATCGGGTACAGTGGCAGGGCTGGAATCCGCTGGATCGAAGGGACCACGTCATACATATGGGCAAGCTGCTCACAATTCAGGGCGGGAAGCCCTCGAAGGCACGGTGCACGTCCGCGGTGCCAAGAACTTGGTGCCCAAGGCCATGGTGGCGTCTCTGCTGGGCAGCGAAGTCTCCGAGCTTCGCAACGTGCCTGACATCAAGGACGTCGAGATCGTCCGGAATCTGCTGCAGATTCACGGGGTCAAGGTGGACGCTGACCCGCTGACCGGGGACCTGAGCCTCGATGCGCGCAACACCTACCTGGCCGAATACTCCGAGATCGACGCGTATGCCGGGGACTCGCGGATCCCCATCCTGTTCTGCGGGCCGCTGATGCATAAGATCGGCGAAGCATTCATTCCTGATCTGGGCGGGTGCCGCATCGGCGATCGCCCCATCAACTATCACCTCGAAGTGCTGCGCAACTTCGGCGCTGTGGTGGACAAGCAGCCCAACGGCATCCACATCTCAGCGCCCAAGGGCCTCAGCGGTGCCAAGCTCGAGCTTCCCTACCCATCGGTGGGCGCGACCGAGCAGGTGCTGCTGACTGCTGTGCTGGCTGAGGGCATCACTGAGCTGCGCAACGCCGCTGTGGAGCCGGAGATCCATGACCTCATCGCGATCCTGCAGCAGATGGGAGCGATGATCACGGTCTACACAGACCGGACGATCCGCATCGAAGGCGTCTCTCGCTTGGGACGATTCCGCCACCAGGCGATTCCCGATCGAAACGAGTCCGCGTCCTGGGCCTCGGCTGCTCTCGTCACCCGCGGCGACATCTACGTCAAGGGCGCAGCGCAGCGCGACCTCACCAGCTTCCTCAACATCTACCGCAAGATCGGCGGAGAGTTCGAGGTGGACGAGGAGGATCCGGTTCTGGCACGGCGGCGGGCAGCTCCAGCCCCTAGTGCTGGAGACCGACGTCCATCCGGGCTTCATGACTGACTGGCAGCAGCCGATGGTGGTGGCCCTGACGCAGGCTCACGGCGTGTCCATCGTGCACGAGACCGTCTACGAGAACCGGTTCGGCTTCACGGATGCGCTCACGCGCATGGGAGCTTCGATCCAGCTCCACCGCGAGTGCCTGGGCTCCAACCCCTGCCGATTCGGCCAGCGCAACTTCCTCCACTCCGCTGTGATCTCAGGAGCCAGTGAGCTCACCGGTGTCGACATCAACATTCCTGACCTGCGCGGCGGATTTTCTCACCTTATCGCGGCGCTGGCTGCCAAGGGCACGTCCAACGTCACCGGCATCGAGATCATCAACCGCGGGTACGAGCACTTCATCGACAAGATCGAAGCTCTCGGTGCGGACATCCACATCGAGAAGGCTGGGGCCCCGGCCCTCAGTAAACCGTCGCCGCGGGCGGATGAGTCCACAGGTGGACGCCAACGGATCTTCGGCGCAGGAGACGGCACGCCGCTCTCCGGCCTGGTACCTCGCGGCAGGTCTTGTCCGGCCCGGCATGAACGCTCTGATGGGCAAGGAGTGGCACGGACTCGAGAACATCCCCTCCGACGGCTGCATCGTCGTAGCCAATCATGTGAGCCTCATCGATCCGCTCGCGGTGCTGCACGCGGTCTACCGCAGCGGAACCACCCCTCACATCATGGCCAAGGACTCGCTGTTCCGCGTTCCCGTCCTCGGAACGCTCATGAGTGAGCTGCAGCTCATACCGGTGACGCGCAATGCGCGCGACAGGTCCCGGAGTCGCTGGACATCGCGCACGGCATCCTCCAGGAGGGCGGGGCCGTGGTGATCTACCCCGAGGGCACCCTCACCACCGACCCTGACCAGTGGCCCATGCGCATGAAGACCGGCGCCGCGCGTCTAGCACTGACCACCGGGGCTCCCATCGTTCCCCTGACCCACTGGGGCACCCACCGATTCCTGCCCTATGGCTCCAAGACCCCGAGGATCCTGCCGCGCCGCTCCTACACGCTGCGAGCCGACGAACCTCTGGACATGTCCGATCTGCGCAGCAGGCCGCTGAGCCGCACCGTGCTGGCCCAGGCGACCCAGCGCATCGAGCAGGCACTGACCGAAGGTGTCAGCCGACTGCGCGGCGAACCCGCTCCTGAGCTGATATGGGACAGAAACATCAGCCAGCGTGTGCCTCGCGATCAGCTGCGGGCCCGGGCTGAGCAGCAGGACAGGCACGCGGATCGCACCGGGGAGGGATCGGACGAATGAGTCCCACTGCGGTTCTCGGAGCAGGATCCTGGGGACCACCTTCGCCAAAGTGCTCGCCGACGTAAGCCAGGACGTCGCGCTCTGGGCGCGTCGCGAGGAGGTCGCCCACGAGATCAGCACGCACCGGACCAACAGCGCGTATCTCCCCGAGGTGTCTTTGCCCACGGGCATCCGTGCCACCTCGGATGCGGACCGAGCTGTCCGCGACGCTGAGGTGATCTTTCTCGCCGTTCCGGCTCAGAGCCTGCGTGAGCAGCTGTCGCATCTGAAGGGGAGCCTGAAGCCGGGGGCGATCGTGGTTTCGCTCATCAAGGGCCTCGAACGAATCAGCGACCTGCGCATGTCCGAAGTCATCCACGATGAGCTCGGGCTGCCTCCGGACAGGATCGCCGTGCTCTCAGGCCCCAACCTCGCAGCGGAGATCGCGCGCGAGGAGCCCACGGCGTCGGTGATTGCCTGCTCAGACTCCTCTGTCGCCGAGCAGCTTTCCCAGCTCTGTCAGACTTCCTACTTCCTGCCCTACGTCAACTCTGACGTGATCGGCACGGAGCTCGGAGGAGTTCTGAAGAACATCATCGGCCTGGCGGTGGGCATCTGCGACGGGCAGCAGCTCGGCGACAACTCCAAAGCCTCCGTCATCACCCGCGGTCTCGCGGAGACCACACGATTGGGGCTGGCCCTGGGCGGACGCCAGGAGACCTTCGCCGGGCTTGCTTACCTGGGAGACCTGGTGGCCACCTGCGGGTCGCCGCTGTCCCGCAACCGCACCGCGGGGCGTCTGCTGGGAGAAGGGCTGACGCCCGGGCAGGTCAGCGAAGCGATGACCCAGACGGCCGAGGGGACGAAGTCCGCAGCAGCCGTCCTGGACCTGGCGCGCCGCTATGGAGTGGACATGCCGATCTGCGAAGCGGTGGTATCGGTGCTCGAAGGATCCATGACCGTGGACAACATCGTCGGGTCTCTCCTGGCCCGGGACCTGAAAGCAGAGGTGCATTGACCGTGCCATCCGAGCCGACGGCCAAACCGCGCATTCTGGTCCTCTACGGCGGCCAGTCCTCCGAGCACGCGGTCTCCTGCGTCACTGCAGCGGGGGTCCTCAACGCCATCGACACGCAGAAGTACGACGTGGTCGAGGTCGGGATCACCGAGGCAGGGCAGTGGACGCGGCCCACGGCGGACCCCGCACGCACGCATTCGGCGCCGGTGATCTTCCCCGCGTGGAGCCGACGCAGTCCTCCGTCATCCTTCATTCATCCGCTCGTGATGCTGGTTCATCGGGCACTTCTCTGGTGGAGCTGCATGCCGACGGAACGGCTGCCGAGCTGGGACATGTCGATGCGGTCCTTCCGCTGCTGCACGGTCCCTACGGTGAGGACGGCACCCTCCAGGGGCAGCTGGAGCTCGCCGGAGTGCCGTACGTAGGCGCCGGTGTGCTGGCCTCCGCAGTGGGTATGGACAAGCACTTCATGAAGCTTGCGTTCCAGGCCTCCGGGCTTCGCGTCGGTCCCTGGGAGACCATCACCGCTCGGGAGTGGGCCTCCGACGCAGGAGCTTGCGTGGACCGGGTGAAGCGTCTGGGCCTGCCGGTGTTCGTGAAGCCCGCCCGGGGCGGATCATCAATGGGCGTGAGCCGGGTCGACAGCTGGTCCGAGATCGTCGAAGCGATCGCTCAGGCCCACCAGCACGACGCCAAGGTCGTCGTCGAGCAGGGCGTCTCCGGCCGGGAGATCGAGTGCGGCGTCCTCGGAGCAGCCGCGCACGCGCGCCGCGGGCCTCGGTGTGCGGCGAAATAGTGGTGCACGACGGCGCTGAGCACCACCAGTTCTACGACTTCGAGGCGAAGTACACCGACGCCGCCGCAGCTGATCTCTCATGCCCGGCAGATCTGCCCGATGAGGTCAGCGATGAGATCCGCCGCCAGGCGGTGATCGCCTTCGAGGCCATCGATGGTGAGGGCCTGGCGCGCGCCGACTTCTTCTATGATGCTGCGGCCGCCGAAGGCGAGCGCATCGTCGTCAACGAAGTGAACACCATGCCCGGATTCACGCCCATCAGCATGTACCCGCAGATGTGGCAGGCCAGCGGCTTCTCCTACCCGGAGCTCATCACAGAGCTCATCCAACTCGCCCTGGAGCGCCCCACGGGCCTTCGATAGAATGGCGTGCATCGACTGACGGAGGTCCTTCACCATGATCGGCATTGACGACATCACCATGCGCACCGCTGACCCAGCATCAGCCCCTTCCACCGGGGTGCGGCAACCATTGAGCGGGAGACTGCGCCCCAGGTCTCCGAGCCAGGGGACCACGAGCGGTTCGCCCACTACGTGAAGAAGGACAAGATCACTCAGTCCATGGTCGAGGGCAACGCCGTGGTGGCGCTCTGCGGCAAGGTGTGGGTTCCCTCACGCGATCCGAAGAGCTTCCCCGTGTGCCCTGAGTGCAAAGAGATCTACGAGGAGTTCGGCGAGTCCGGCAAGGACGACTCCGGCGAGGGCGGCGGTCGCGGGTTCTTCGGCTTCGGCAAGAAGTAGGTGAGCGAACCGTCTCTCTTCGACGTCGGCACCGACGTCGGATCGGAACTTCCGCCTGCCCTGCCGCACCGCGCGGCTCATGGCACCGCCCCCACGCTGCGGCAGTGGCAGCAGGAGGCCCTTGACCTCTATGTGCGCCGCAGGCCCAAGGACTTCCTGGCTGTTGCTACCCCTGGGGTAAGCAAGACGACCTTCGCGCTGAGGGTCGCCAAGCTGCTCTTCGAGTCCGGTGAGGTGAGCTTAGGCTCTACGTGGTGGCCCCGACGGAGCACCTGAAGCGTCAGTGGGCGGACGCCGCAGCACGCGTAGGCCTGGCCATCGACCCCAACTTCAAGAACAGCGACGGTCGCCACGGAGCCCAGTTCGTCGGTGTGGCCGTGACGTATGCACAGGTGGCCAACAAGTTTGCGCTGCACCGCAACAAGACCGAGGCGGCTCGGACGCTCGTCGTCTTCGATGAGATCCACCACGCCGGCGACGCCCTCTCGTGGGGAGACGGGGTCAGGAGGCCTTCGATCCTGCGGCGCGACGTCTTGCGCTCACCGGCACGCCCTTTCGGTCCGACACGTCTCCCATTCCGTTCGTGGACTACGTGGAGGACAACGACGGCGTCCGCCGCTCCAAGGCCGACTACTCCTACGGGTACGGGCCCGCGCTGCACGATCATGTCGTCCGTCCGGTGGTCTTCATGACCTATTCGGGAACGATGCGATGGCGGAACTCCTCCGGGGAGGAGATGGAGGCGACCTTAGGGCGGCGCCGCCACCAAAGACATCACGCAGCATGCCTGGCGCACCGCCCTGAACCCTGAGGGGGACTGGATCCCTGCGGTGCTGCGCGCGGCCCATCAGCGGCTTCTCAAGGTCCGGGATCGCATTCAGGACGCCGCGGTCTCGTCATTGCCACGGATCACGAGGATGCTCGTGCCTACGCCGCTCAGCTCGACGCTCTGACGGGGCAGAGAACCACAGTGGTGCTCTCGGACGACAAAGAGGCCTCGAACAAGATCGAGGAGTTCGGCGCCGACGGGTCGCGGTACTGGATGGTGGCTGTGCGAATGGTCTCGGAGGGAGTTGACGTGCCCCGGCTCTGCGTCGGGGTGTACGCCACCTCGACGTCCACCCCGCTGTTCTTCGCCCAGGCGGTCGGCCGCTTCGTGCGCCTGCGCAAGAAGGCGGAGGTGGCCAGCGTCTTCCTGCCGTCCGTTCCTGTGCTCACCGACCTCGCCAACGAATTGGAGGCGGAGCGGGACCACGCCTTGGGAACGGAGCATGAGGGGCCCGCTGAGGGTGACGAGCTGATCGACCCCTCGACGAGCAGGAGGGCGAGGACAAGGCATCGGACCAGCTGACCCGCGGAGAGTTTGCGGCTCTGGGTTCGTCGGCGTCATTCGACCGGGTCATGTTCGACGGCGAGGAGTTCGGCCTGGGGGAGACGTAGGCTCTGATGAGGAGTTGGGCTTCCTGGGAATTCCGGGGCTTCTGGAGCCGGAGCAGGTCTCTGAGCTGCTGCGCCAGCAGCAGGCCGAGCAGATGAGGAGAAGCCCATCGGCTGCTCAGCGGCAGCGGGACGTGGTCGACCACCGCCAGCTCAAGGACCTCCGCGCGAAGCTCAATAAGTCTGTGTCCGCCTACGCGGCGAAGACAGGGATGCACCAGGGGAGCATTCACACGAAGCTCCGGGAGAAGTGCGGCGGGCCCGCTGTCCCTCAAGCTGACCAGTCACAGCTTCAGGAGCGCCTCAGGACCGTCCAGCTGTGGTTCACCCGTGCCTGAGCACTGTTCAGAGCTCGTCGCTGCGGAGCAGTTCGACTCCGGCCTCACGGAGCTCTTCGTAGGTCTCTGCGATGCGGTCCTCATCGACGCCGACCGTCAGATTCTTCAGCAGCCTGACTTCGTAGTCGTTGTCCGCCGCGTCCAGGGCCGTCGCCCTGACGCAGTGATCGGTGGCGATCCCAACGATGGTGACGGTCTCCACGCCCTGCTGCTGCAGGTATGTGTTGAGGTCCGGGGCGCCCTCTTCGATGACATCGGCTGGCGCGACGGCCTTCTCCTTCTCGCCCTCCTTGAGGCCGGTCCGGTCGGGGTCGCCCAGCCGTCCTTCGAATCCTGAGTAGCCGTCGTCGAACAGGCCCTTGAGGAAGCGTGCCTGAATGCGCTCCGTGTCGAGATCGTCGTGGAGGTCGGCCCCGCGGGTTCCGGCGACGCAGTGCACGGGCCAGGTGCGCTGGAAGTCCGGGGAGTCGCTGAAGTGGCTGCCGGGCTCAATGTGCCAGTCCTGTGTGGCGACGATGACGTCGTACTCGCCATGGCTGTCCTCGAGAAATTCGGAGAGTTCGGCTGCCAGCGCGGCGCCGCCCTCCACGGCGAGCGCGCCGCCTTCGCAGAAGTCGTTCTGTACGTCCACGATCACGAGTGCTTCAGCCATGCTTCGAGTGTATAGACCCCGGTGGGCCCAAGGCTACGAAAGAAGCGGCAGAGGTCACTGGTGGATGGTCGGAATCACCGGGTCGCCCTTGAGAGCCGGTGGGCGGCCCGTGGGAGCTCTGCGAAGGACTCCCGGTGCCGCGAAGCGGCGCGCCGGACTCCCTCCGCGCCGGTGAATCCCGGCTGCAGCTCGCCCTCGACCACCAGCGGAACCTGGAGTAAGCGGGCCTCGGCTGCGGTGTCCGGGCGGCGCCTATGCCGATGACTTCCGCCTCTGCTGCTCCGCTGCCGCCGTAGGTCCTCATGGGCACCTTGACGCCTCCGCGGCTGCTCTTGCCCTCTGAAGCCTTCTCCACGGGGATCTGGCCCCGGAGCTGTCCTCATGCTGAACGAGCTTGTAGACCATGCCCGCCGTGGGAGCGCCCGCTCCGGTGACCAGGCGCGTGCCCACCCTGTAGGAGTCCACCGGTGCCGCGGCGAGACGTGCGATGGCGTGCTCGTCCAGGTCG
Organism: Nesterenkonia pannonica; assembly: GCF_019575955.1. GTDB lineage: Bacteria > Actinomycetota > Actinomycetes > Actinomycetales > Micrococcaceae > Nesterenkonia > Nesterenkonia pannonica. The sequence goes on along the minus strand of NZ_CP080575.1, from coordinate 1,951,919 downwards.
GAGGAGACGATGATCCGTGTGGCGGTGTTCCCGAGTGAGTCCAGAAGGTCTCGGACCATGAAGGCCTGCTCGACGAGATCGCCGGAGTCCAGCCGCACCGCGCCCAGTCGCGGACCTGCGACCTCGACCGCGGTGCGCACCGCGCGCTCGACGTCGTAGGTGTCGACGAGGAGGGTCGTCTCAGGGCCGAACGCTTCGACCTGCGCGGCGAACGCCTCCTCTTCGGAGTCGTGGAGGAGGGTGAACGCGTGGGCGGCGGTGCCCAGAGTGGGGATGCCGTAGTCGTGCCCGGCCTGGAGGTTGGAGGTGGCCGCGAAGCCGACGACGGCAGCTGCGCGTGCGCTGGCCGTCGCAGCCGCTTCCTGGGTGCGGCGGGAGCCCATCTCCACGCAGGGCCGTCCGCCGTCCGAGACGGTCCCGCTAAGCTGCCTGGACCATCCGTGACCCGGCGGAGGCGATCGCTGAGTCGTGGTTGAGGACCGAGAGGATGTATGTCTCGAGCAGGCATGCTTCGGCGAAGGTCGCCTCGACCCGCAGCACTGGGGAGTGCGGGAACCACATCTCGCCCTCGGCGTAGCCGCTGATGCTGCCGGAGAACCTGTAGTGGCGAGATAGTCCAAGGTGGGCTCGTCCACGATGCCCCGCTCACGGAGGAAGGCCAGCGCATCGTCGTCGAAGCGGAAGCGCTCCAGGCCTTCCAGGAGCCGTCCGGTGCCGGCGACCACCCTGTACCGGCGCCCTCCGGGCAGGCGGCGGCCGAAGACTTCGAACACGCAGCGGCGGTGCGCCGCGCCGGAGCGCAGCGCGGCCTGCACCATGGTCAGCTCGTACTGGTCGGTCAGCAGTGCGGTGGAGGGGCTCACGAACCTAGACTAGACGGCATGACAACTGACGGTGCGACCCTCACGGGCAGTGACACGGATCTCGCTGCTGTGCTGACCCCGCAGCGTCCTTTCCACGTGGTCGTGTGGAATGACCCGGTGAATCTGATGTCCTATGTGGCGTGGGTCTTCCGCAGCTACTTCGGCCATTCCAAGGAGCGGGCGCAGGAGCTGATGATGAAGGTGCACACCGAAGGCCGCGCTGTGGTGGCCACAGCCGGTCGGGAGAAGGCGGAGCAGGACGTGACGGCGATGCACAACTATGGTCTGCAGGCGACCCTCGAGGAGGCTAGGCTGATGGCACGAGCGTTTCACGCCACCACGCACGGATACCGCGCTGAGCTGACCACCCATGAGCGTCGCCTGCTCTCAGGGCTCTGCGCTGATGTGATCCAGCTGCTCGAGGCGCGCGCCGAGGAGGTCGCCGAGGCCTCCGACGAGGCTCCTGCCGAGCACGCCGATCTCGCCGACCCGGTGTTCGCGCACTTTCGTGCCGAGCTCGCCTACCTGGGCGAAGGCATGGACGAGGGGACAGGAGCTCCGGCGGACGAAGAGCCCGACACCCCAGCTCCCGGGCTGGACCCGCCACCGACGGCGTCCTGGCCCGCCTCCTTCCCGACGCCCACGAGGACGGGGAGGAGGCCCGGCAGCTGCGGCGGCTCGCCGAGGGCTCCCTGCGCGAGTCGAAGATCAGTGACCTGCGCACCGCCCGGATGCTCCTGGAGTCAGGCACGGTGCGCCTGAAGGAGGAGCAGGCTCCGGCCTTCGGCCGCGCACTCAACGACCTGCGCCTGACTCTGTCGGTGCGTCTGGGCATCGAGGATGACGCGGACGCCAGAAAGGTCCATCAGCTGGCGGCCTCGGGAGCCAGTCGAAGCACTGAGGCGTTCATGGCGGAGATCTACACCTTCATCACCTGGCTTCAGGAGTCGCTCTTCTCCGCGATGCTCGATGTGCTCCCCGACGACGAGGAGCAGGAGGGAGGCCACGCCGGGCGGTAGGGTGAGCGGCATGGAGCTCACCATCATCGGCTGCAGCGGCTCGTTCCCGGGTCCGGAGTCTCCGGCATCCTGCTACCTGCTCACCGCAGAGCACGCGGGCCGGACATGGCGCCTGCTTCTCGACCTGGGCAATGGGGCCCTGGGTGCTCTGCAGCGTCACATCCGCCTCGACGAGATCGATGCGGTCGCCTTCTCTCACCTACACCCCGACCATTTCAGCGACATCTGCGGACTGCACGTCGCAGCGAAGTGGCATCCCGGCGGTTCGGGCCCCGGACTCATCCCCATCTTCGGCCCGGAGGAGACCGCCCGCCGAGCGGCGGAGGTCTACGGCATCGACCCCGATCCGGGCATGTCTGAGGAGTTCGACTTCAGACACTGGGCGGACGGGCAGCCCCACACTGTCGGACCGTTCACCATCACCCCGTATGCCGTATGGCACCCCACACCGGAGGCCTACGCCCTGCGTGTTCAGGCCGTCGACGAGAGCGGCGAGGTGCGGACTCTGACCTACTCAGGCGACACCGACGCGTGCGAAGGGCTGACTGAGGCTGCGCGGGGAGCTGATATCTTCCTCTGCGAGGCTGCCTACCAGGATGGCCGGGATGAGGAGCTGCGGGGAATTCACCTGACCGGTGCACGCGTAAACAGCACCGCCGCCGATGCGGAGGCGAAGCGGCTCTTCCTGACCCACATCCCGGTGTGGACGGACCCGGATAAGGTGTTCGAGGCGGCTGCGGCGCACTACTCCGGTGAGACTGCCGTTGTTGCGCCCGGCGCCTCCTACCGCATCTGATGCATCCGGAGTAAGCAGAGCAGCGACCGACACACACATCGAGGAGAGCACCACTGTGAGCACTACGTCCGACTACCTCCGCCATGACGGCCGCCTGGCCAACCAGCTGCGCGACGTGACCATCACACGCGGCTGGTCTTCGCAGGCCGAAGGAAGTGCTCTCATCGACTTCGGCGGCACCAGGGTGCTGTGCACCGCCAGCTTCGAGTCCGACGTGCCGCGCTGGCTGCGCGGCCGGGGACCGGCTGGGTCACCGCTGAGTACGCGATGCTGCCGCGGGCCACCAATACCCGAAACTCGCGCGAATCCGTGAAGGGAAAGATCGGCGGCCGCACCCACGAGATCTCCCGGCTGATCGGCCGCGCCCTGCGGGCCGTGGTGGACACCAAGGCGTTGGGGAGAACATGATCACTCTGGACTGCGACGTGCTCCAGGCCGACGGCGGCACACGCACGGCAGCGATCACTGGTGCCTACGTGGCACTGGTGGAGGCCATCGAATGGGCTCGCCAGGAGGGTCACGTGGGCAGGAAGGCCGAGGTCCTCACCGATTCGGTCTCAGCGATCAGTGTGGGCGTCCTGCCCGACGGCCACGCTGTGCTCGATCTGCCCTACACCGAGGACTCCACCGCTGGGACTGACATGAACGTCGTCGTCACCGGATCCGGCGACTTCGTCGAAGTGCAGGGCACCGCCGAGGAGCGCCCTTCACCCGCAGCCAGATGGATGAGCTTCTGGACCTCGCCGTCGCGGGGTGCGCCCAGCTCTCCGAGATGCAGAAGCAGGCGCTGGACGCCGCATGAGTGCCCGGCTCGTCCTCGCGACACGCAACCAGGGCAAAGTGCGCGAGCTTCGTGCCCTGCTGGCCGAAGAGCCCGCGCTCGCCTACCTGGACCTGGACGCCGCAGTCGTCGACGCTGTCACAGCCGGGTGTGCAGAGATTCCAGAGACCGGCGTCACCTTCGAGGCGAACTCACTGCTGAAGGCCCGTGAGGTGGCTGCTCAGACCGGACTGCTTACCGTTGCGGATGATTCGGGGCTAGCCGTGGACGTGCTCGGCGGCGCACCCGGAATCTTTTCCGCGCGCTGGGCCGGGAGCAGGCTTCGGACGAGAACAATCGGCGCCTGCTGCTGCAGCAGCTTGCCGATGTGCCGCAGGCCCACCGCGCTGCAGCCTTCATATGCGTCGCATCCTCGTCACCCCTCCGGTGCTGAGCACACGGCAGAGGGCCGCCTGGAGGGTGAGCTGCTCACCGCCGAACGAGGCGATGGCGGATTCGGCTATGACCCCATCCTGCAGCCTGCCGGAGAGTCGCGCTCCGCGGCCGAGCTGTCCATGGAGGAGAAGAACGCGATCTCGCACCGCGGCAGAGCCTTCTCCGCGCTCGCCCCCGAATCGTGGAGGTTCTGGCGGGGGCGTGAGGGGCTGAACTTCACCGCCGTGGACTTTGAGACCGCCAACGGCTTTCGCGGCTCTCCGTGCGCCATCGGTCTGGTGCGGGTGCGGGACGGCGTCGAGGCCGAGACGCACTACACGCTGCTCAGACCGCCGGAGGGCTTCGACCGGTTCGATCCGAGGAATATCGGCATCCATGGGATCACCCCAGAGGCTGCCGCCTCCGCGCCCCGCTTCGGAGAGGCGTTCGACGAGGTGGCCGCATTCATCGGTGCGGACACGCTGGTGGCGCACAACGTCACGTTCGACCTCGAAGTCCTCGAGTCCGCTCTCGAAGTCTCCGGGATCGACGGACCGGGCCTCAGCGGACTCTGCTCGGTGCGCCTGGCCCGGGCCGTGTACCAGCTCCCCTCGCACGCCCTGCCGAAGGCGGCTGCCGAAGCGGGCTTCGACCTGAAGCATCATCACCACGCGCTCTGGGATGCCCGAGCCTCTGCTGCCATCGTGGTCGACATTGCACGTCGTCAGCAGACTCCGGATCCGCGCGCACTGTTCGGTGCCGCGAGCATCGAGCCTGAGGTGCTGGAGCCTTGGACGGCGCCGCGAGTGCGTGAGTCCCGGGCGACCCGGCAGATCCGCGGCTACGGTGACCTCTTCGATGCGACCGTCCCCTTAGGGGCAGGAGCTGCCCGATCTGATGCGCTGGCAGGAGGAGGGCCGGAACCTTCCGGCGAACCAGGACGCGGACCCGTCGCACCCGTTCTTCGGCGAGCATGTCAGCTTTACCGGGAACCTGGTGATTCCTCGCGGCGAAGCCAAGCAGCTGGTCGCCTACTGCGGAGGCACCACCTCCTCACGAGTGACAGGTTCCACCAGCATCCTTGTCATCGGCGACGGGTTCGACGAAGCAGACCTCGCCGCTGATCGGGACCCGCAGGGACCGCTGGGCTCCAATAAGGCCAAGGATGCGCTCAAGCGCAGGGAGACCGGACAGAGCATCCGGATGGTCTCCGAGCGGGGTTCCGACAGCTGGCCGGGGCGGCGTGGCCCTACGTGCCCTGAGCAGCCTGGCGCCACCGGCGGGCAAGGTCCTCGACGACGACGCTCAGCAGCTCGTGCCGGGACTGCTCCTCGGAAAGATCCTGCTCTGAGTGCTCTCCGGCGGTGACCTCTGCGACCCGCGACTGCGCGGCGGCAACGAGGTCAGGGTGACCGTGGGTCAGGCTGATGGCTTCCTGAGCCCATTTCTTCCGCGTCTCGACGCCCACATAGGAAACAGCCCGATCGGAACGGCTCGGGAGAGCACGGCCGTGTCGTATGCCTCCGGCTGGGCAGGGGAGCTGGGGTAGGCCATGTCCGCGGAGGCGAGCCCGCGCAGCGAACTCTCTGCGCTGCCGGGGACGAGCGGGCTTCCGCCACCTGCAGGATGAGCGCCAGAGCGTGGTCGGTGGGCCGCCGCGGGGCTGCGGGAGCCTTCGGGGAAGGACCCGGTGACGGCCCGGTGCCAGCGCAGACAGGCCAGCCACATCGCTGCCAGCGGGTCTGCCCCCGTTCCTTCGGCGGACCACTCGAGGACCTCAAGCAGTCCGTCGGCCAGGCAGAGGGTCAGCAGCGTCTCAGCATGGATCGGCTCATCCCGGCCGGGCAGCAGTGCGGTCATCTGCCCCTGGAACTGCGCGATCAGCTCCTCGTCGGTCAGCGTGTCTCTGTTCACCCGGACAGGGTATCCGCCGTCGAGCACGGACTCAGGTCCAGACCAGGTTCCAGGTGCCTGCCAGCAGCGACGCGGCAGTGGCCGCGGCCGCTATTCCCGCGCCTGCCAGCACCACGAGAGCATCCGTAGGCACCAGACGCGCTGGTCGTGCCCAGGTGCGCGGCCCGGCGCCGAAGCCCCGGGATTCCATGGTGATGGCCAAGCGTGTGGCTGTCCGGATCGCCTGGACCAGCAGCCCGAACGCTTGGGACAGGGTGCCGGAGACTCCCCTAGGAGGCCCTTCTTGGCACCGATGCCGCGGGCGCGACGCGCATGGCCCAGGGTGCTCCAATGCTCTGCCAGCAGCCCCATGAGCCGCATCGCAGCGAGTGCGCCCAGGACGAATCGCGCCGGTAGCTTCAGCTGCTGGGCCAGCGAGTCAGCCAGGTCGGTGGGATCGGTGGTGGAGAGGATGATGACGCTGGGCAGCACGATGGCGAAGGCTCGGAGCCCCAGGGCGACGCCGAGCAGCAACGAGCCGCTGCTGACTGTCGTGAAGCCCAGGTCCAGCAGCACCCGCCCAGATTCTTCACCGGCGATCGCGGTGCCCCATACGGCGATCACCGCCCCGACTGCAAAGGGCCAGATACGGCCGAGGAAGGCCAACGGACGGATTCCCGCCAGCCCGAGCATCACAAAGCTGGCCGCTGCGACCACAGCCGCCGAGACCGCATCGATGGTCGCCACCAGGGCCAACGTGATGAGAGCAAGTGCTGCCAGCTTCGCAAGAGGGCTGCGTCGGCCCAGCCACGAGGCGTTCCGCACGGAGCCCAGCCCGGGAAGCTCCGTGGTCCCCGTTCGGATGAGGGCAGTTCCGCAGGGCGGCTGCGGAACTGCCCGACGTCGACAGTCTCAGCGTCGAGGGCCTCCAGGAACGCGGCGTCGTGCGTGACCGCCAGCACAGCCCCGCCCGCGGCGAGGTGCTCACGCAGCAGGTCGACGATCTCCGCAAAGGTGTGGGCGTCCTGCCCGAACGTCGGCTCGTCGAGCAGCAGCACCTGCGGACCGGAGGCCAAGGCGGTGCCTACGGAGAGCCTGCGCTTCTCGCCCCCGAGAGGCTGAACGGGTTGGCGTCGGCGAGCTGCTCCAGCCGCAGGCGGTGCAGCAGCTGGGCCACTCGTGACTCGACATCCGTCTCAGCGAACTGCGGCTTACCGTCGACGGTGCGCGCCTTCTCCGCGGAGAGCCTCAGCTCTTCGGCCACAGTGGGTTTCACGAACTGGTGCTCAGGCTCCTGAAAAACCATCCCGATACGACTGATCAGCTGTGCCGGATTCCACGCATGCGGGTCCGGGGTGAGCGTGCTTAAGCGTGCGGAGGCAGCAGGCCCGCCAGTGACAGCAGCAGGGTGGATTTGCCAGCTCCGTTCGGCCCCGTGATGCCCACCGCCCGGCCAGCGCTCAGGGTGAGGTTCACCCCGGTGAGCACCGGGGCAGGGCAGTGACGTCGCCGCCACCCTCTGCGCGGACTGTGCCGTGAGACGGCCAGCCCCTCGGCCCGGAGCACGACATCGCTGCCCTGCACTCCCGACTGCTGAGCACGTCCAGCTAAGCGCGGAGATCCCCTCGGCGTCACCAGGGGCTGACCGTGGCGATCGGTCCCACCCTGGGACCCAGAGGCCCGCCTCGGCGAGCTCCGTTCGCAGGGCACCGTCTGTGCTGAGAGTCGACGAGGGCGCTCGCCTACTCACTCCGCTTCCTGGGGTGAGCACGACCAGCGTGTCCATGTGCTCGGCCCAGCGGGCCAGCCGGTGCTCGACGACGACGAGGGTGGCGCCGGTGCGTCCGGCGGCGGCGATCACCGCGTCGCGGACCTTGTCGGCACCCTCAGGGTCGAGGTTGGCGGTGGGTTCGTCGAGCAGCAGCAGACCCGGGCGCATCGCGAGGATGCTTAAGCCAGTGCGAGCCGCTGCTTCTGACCGCCGGAGAGCTGAGCGGTGGGATGGTCACGGGGAGGTGACCGAGCCCCACGGCCCGCAGCGCTTCGGCGACACGGTCCGGAATCTCGTCCCGGGGAACGGCGAGGTTCTCCGGGCCGAAGGCGACGTCGTCGCTGAGGCGGGAGAGCACGACGGCGGCCGCCGGGTCCTGCTGCATGAGCCCGGCCCGGCCGCGTGCCTCCTCGGGGCGTGCGCCGTCGATGAGCAGATCACCCTGGGCTTCGGCGCCCTGGTCCTGCAGAACACCGGCGAGTCCGTGCAGCAGAGTGGATTTGCCTGCTCCGGAGGGTCCTGCGATGAGGACCTTCTCGCCGGGTCGGATTTGCAGGTCCAGACCTGCGACCGCTGGGGAGTCCCGGTCGGGATGGTGCCATGTCCAACCCCGGGCAAGAACCTGTGCTCCAGCTGAGGGAGCTTGCGGCGTCGTGGTGCGGGTGCTCGGCCGGACGGCCGCCGGATCAGAGGGCACGGCGGGGGCTTGTTCGGCCCAGCGGAGATTCGCGGTGCGCCTTCCTCGAGGCCATCGGTCCCAGAACACCGGTGGCGGCGAGCGCCCGGGTGCCCAGCCAGGGAGAAGCCCGGCGACGATGGCCCCGGACAGCATGAAGCAGCCGATGTGGATGGCCGTCTCCAGGGGTGCGTAGGCGTACATGGGCACGATCCAGTGGTAGGTGATGCCGCCGGTGAGCCCGGAGGCGGCCCCGCCGAGGAGTGCGATCTCGATGCTGAAGCGCCGGTACATGACGGCCAGGAAGATGAGCTCGGCCCCGAGCCCCTGCATGAACCCGGAGGAGAGCACGGTGAGGCCCCATTGGGAGCCCAGGAGGGCGGAGACGGCGGCGGCGACCATCTCACAGTAGATCGCCGCACCGGGTTTGCGAATGATGAGAGCGCCGAGGACGGCGGGGAAGAGCCACATGCCGTGGACAAGCGTCTCCACCGGCGGATAGAAGGCGAAGAGGCTGCCCACGAAGTGGTAGCTGAGGTTCCAGCCCCAGAAGATGACCCCGGAGGCGACGGCGAGTGTGGACGCCACCACGATGTCGGAGACGCTCCAGCGCATGGAGCGGCGTGCGGATGCGGACCGTGCAGATGCGCGTGAGAGCGCTGAAGAAGAGTTCATAGCGACTTCCTTCGCAGGTTCTAGCCTGATCAGGTTCAAGGGTCTGGGCCTCAAGCCCACTCTCAGCGACTGGCCGGTGATCGGCGGCCGCTCCCTGTCGGACAGAGTTCGGTATTCAGTTGTCACCGCCTAAGCGGTGGTGGGCGTCACATTAGCACGGGGCTGCGCGCACGTGGCTGTCCGTTCGCACCGGTAGGTTTGGCCTATGCGCTTCCTGCACACCTCCGATTGGCATCTTGGGCGTGGCTTCCACGGCTTCAGCCTGCGCACTGAGCAGGAGCAGCTGTGTGAGGCCGTGTGCGCCGACGTGAGGGAGCAGAACATCGATGCCGTGCTGATCGCCGGCGATGTCTATGACCGGGCGCTGCCGCCGGAGTGGGCCGTGGAGCTGCTGGAGAGAACCCTCGGGCGGCTCGTGGAGCTGGGTGCGAAGGTCATCGTCACCTCCGGAAACCACGACTCGGCGGCCCGGCTGGGGTTCGGGCGAAGCCTGATGCGCAGCTCGGGGTGCACATCCGCAGCGCACTCGAAGACGCCTGGGTGCCCGTGGAGCTGGAGGACGAGCACGGCCCGGTGCTGGTCTACGGCATCCCCTACCTGGAGCCGCAGCTTCACGCCGCGGAGCTCGGCTGTGAGCGCGCCCACCACACTGCCGTGACCCGTGCCGTGGCCGAACGGATCCGGGTCGATCGTGCCGAGCGCAGCCCCCAGGCGCGCACCATTGTGATGGCGCACCTCTTCGCCGCCAAGGGCACGGCGTCCGCATCAGAGCGGAACATCGGTGCGGATGTCGCCGCGGGGAGCAGCCGGAGCACCACGAGGACACCGTCGGCGGGCTCTCGGTGGTCCCGCTGGAGATCTTCGACGATTTCGACTGGGCAGCCCTGGGCCACCTCCACGGACGGCAGGCCCTCACGGACACCGTCAGGTACTCCGGGTCTCCGATCCGCTACTCATTCTCCGAGGCGGAGCAGGAGAAGGAGCGTGGATCTACGACACTGCCGACGGAAGCACCGCGGCCCTTGACTGGAGCATCGGCCGCCCCCTCAAGCGCCTCTCCGGCACGATCGAGGAGATCCTCGGCGCGGAGACCCTGGAGCGGTGGTCCCACGCCTACGTGCAGGTGAAGCTCACTGATGATCAGCGGCCCGAGCAGGCCTTCCAGCGCGTCCAGGAGTCCTACCCATACCTAGCCAGCTTCAGCTATGCAGGGGCAGGTAGGCTCACCAGCGGGTCCACCTACTCGCAGAAGCTGCAGCAGGCCCGCACCGATGCTGAGGTGGTCGCAGGCTTCCTGGAGCATGTGCGCGGCCGGGGCCCCCATGAGGCTGAGCAGCAGCTGATCGCCGAAGCCCTCCAGGAGGTGCGCGCATGAAGCTTCACGCCATGACTCTGTGCGCCTTCGGGCCGTTCCCGGAACTGAGGCCGTGGACTTCGATCAGCTCAGCGCCGAGGGTCTGTTCCTGCTGCGCGGCCGCACCGGCTCCGGGAAGACGTCGGTGCTCGACGCCGTGACATTTGCCCTCTACGGGAATGTAGCAGGGCTGAGAGACCATAACCTTCTCAAGTCACACCACGCGCCTGCTGAGCGAGCCCCTTTGTGGAACTGGAGTTCTCCGTCGGCGGACATCGCTATTGGGTGCGTCGGACACCCTCGTTCATCCGCGCGGGGCGCAAGACGATGGTCAACCCTACGCTCAGCCTGAAGCGATGGACGGGGACGGCTGGGACGTCGGAGTCTCAGGCATCAAAGCCGCTACTGCTGAACTCAGCGGCATCCTCCAGCTGAGCCTGAAGCAGTTCACCAAAGTGATCCTGCTTCCTCAGGAGACTTCGCTGACTTTCTGCACGCCAAGAGCGCCGATAAGCAGGCGCTCCTCGAACAGCTCTTCGACACCTTCCGGTTCCGACGCCTGGAGGAGCGGCTCAACGACCAGGCCAAGGAGGCCAGGGCCCGCAGCGAACGTATCGAAGCCCAGATCGAGCAGCTCACCGCCCGCCTGCGCAGCGACACCGCCACACTTCTGATGCCCCCGCCGAGGAGGGCGCAGGGACGGAGGAGGCCGACCTTGACGGTGCACCTCCAGAGCAGCTCGGGAGCTCGTCACCGCCCAGGCGGAGCAGCGCCGCGGTTACTCACCGGGCGCCTCGAGGCTGCCCGGGACGCCGCAGAGAAGGCCCGAGCCCTGGCGGAGGAGCTCTCCGCGCGCCGACGGGAGCTGCACCGCTGGGCAGAGCACCAGGACGCGCGGCGGACGTATGCCGCCGCCTCCGACCAGGCAGATAGGGACCGGGCCCGCTGCGCCCGCCATGAACAGGCCCGCACCGTGGAGAAGTGGTTCCGGAGGCGACCAGGGCTCAGGAGCGTCACCAGCAGGCCGCCCACCACGCGAAGGCGGCGGCGCAGAGAGCCTCCGACGCTCTCAGCGCCGGATGGTCGGGTGCCGTCGACAGCGATGCAGGAGCCCCTGCCGTCGTGGACCTCGGGGAACGCCCGATCACTCTGCCCTCCAACAGGCCGCTGAGACGCTGACGGGGCTGCGCACCCGGCTGGCGGAGGAGGAGGCCGAAGAGTTGGAAGCCCGTCACAGCCAGCAGCTCCGCAGCGCCGAACAGTCCGCGCTGACCGCGGCCCAGGCCCAGCAGAGCGCGGAGGAGCTCACCGCCAACGTGGACCAGCTGACGAAGAGCCGGCAGGAGCTGGCAGAACGGCGGCAGGACGAGGTCGCTCTCGACGCCGCTGCGGAGTCCGCCCGGGAGCGAGTGACCGACGCAGACTCCATCGTCCAGCTCATGGCACGACGCGACCGGGCCGCTGAGCAGCAGGAGCGCCGCCAGGCCGAAGCGGAGCGGGCCCATGAGCAGTACAGGGCCCAGGATGATGACTACCAGCGGGCAGTCAGCGCCTACCGGGGCGGCATGGCGGCCCAGCTCGCTTACTTACTCGAGCCCGGAGAGCCCTGTATGGTGTGCGGCTCTGTCGAGCACCCTGCCCCGCACGCCGCGGATGAGGAGGAGGGCGCCACTCTCGAGCAGGTCGACGAGGCCCAGCAGCGAATGACAGCTGCCCACCAGAAAGCAGTCGCCGCAGCAGCGGCGCACCGCACCGCTCAGCAGCAGTACGACGAGCTGCTCGAGGAGCTCGGCGGGGAGGCAGAGGACAGCGACGCGCACACCAGTGCACAGGAGGCTGCGCAGCGCCTCGAATCCGCACACCAGGAGCTCAGCCGGGCCCAGGAAGCCCGCCGCGAGCAGCAGCACATCGCCCGCGAGCTGGAAAGGTCCGCAGAGGAGCTCCACGCAGCCCAGCGCTACCACGTCCCTGGAGCATGAGCGTCAGAGCTCACAGGCGGAGGCCGAACGCGCCCGGACCGCTTCCGCCGAGCTCGAAGACCGGCTCGCCCGGCTCCGCGGGGACACCCCAGCGTCAGCGCCCGCCTCGAGGCCGTGAAGGAGCTGCAGGCCGCCGTCCAGCAGGCCATCGATGCCGTCAGCGCCGAGTCGGCTGCCGCCACTGCCGCCAGTACCGCCGCGCAGTCCGCCGAACGCGAGCTGGCCGAATCTGACTTCGCCGACTCGACCGACCTTCGGAGAGCCCAGCTGCCCGAGGAGGAGCTCACTCGGCTCCGCGGCGCGGTCAAGGAGCATGACGCTCAGGGGCAGCGGCTCGACTACGAAGCTGAGCAGCCCGAGGTGAAGGGCGGCCAGGCCCGCCAGTCCGCCGGCGAGCAGGCTCCCGACGCAGACGAGCTCCAGCAGGTCCAGCAGGCAGTCGTGCACGCGGAGGATCGTCTCGAGCAGGCGAGGGACGCACTCACCACCTTCGACGCCCGGCGCGAATCAGTGACCGGGTGCATCGCGTCCCTGAACGAGAGCCTTCAGGCCAAAGCCGACCAGGCCGAGGAGCAGACCCGCCTCCTGGCTCTGGCAGAGACCCTCAACGGCCGTGGGCACGACAACCCCATGCGGATGACCCTCACCACATTCGTCCTGGCCGCCAAGCTCGAAGAGGTCGCGCAGGCGGCCTCACGCCATCTCAGGGCGATGTCCGAGGGCCGATACCAGCTGCTGCACCAGGACACCGGGTCAGGGGAGCAAACAGGGCCTGGACCTGCAGGTCCATGACGAGCACTCTGATGAGCGCTTACCAGCCTCCTCACTCTCGGGCGGAGAGACGTTCATGGCGTCCCTGGCGATGGCGCTGGGCCTCGCGGAGGTCGTCCAGGCTGAGGCGGGGGAGTGGAGATGGAGTCGCTGTTCATCGACGAAGGCTTCGGCTCCCTCGACGAACAGACCCTCGACGCGGTGATGGTCGCCCTCACGAGTCTGCAGGGCGAGTAGGCGGGTGGGAGTGGTCAGTCACGTGGCCGAAATGCACACTCAGATACCTTCGCAGCTGGTCGTCCGTGCCTCTCGAGTCGGTTCGACTCTGACGATGAGAGTTCCTGGGTGAGGTCACCATGAGCATGCATTCGAGTGCAGGGCAGCGGCTGCTGCGCGCTTCTTGTCATGTTCCTGCTGTGCTCCTTGTGCCCGGACTTCTGGCGGCGCTCCTTCCGCGGGGAGCAGCTCCTCGCCGTCGCCTCGGCCCTCTTCGCTCTGGGAGGGTGTTTGCGGCGATCGGCCTGCGCGCGACGCTGAGCAGGTACGCTCATCCGCGCAGCATCCTGCTGAGCAGCAGCGTCCTTCACGCCGGCGTGCTCATCCTCCTGCTGAGGGCCTCGGAGTTCGCCTCCCGTCACCTGGCTCCGGATGCGACGGCCGCCGCACTGGTGATGGGGCTCGCCCTTGTGGGAGGGCTCACTGCCCCGATCCTGCCGGGAGCTTCCCGGCATGCGCGGCTGAACAGGCTGACCGTCGTCATCGCCGCTGTGCTGGCTGCCGTCTGGCTGCTCGCCGCCTCTTCCGGCGGCATGCTCATCGCCTCGGCAGTGATATGCGCCGCCGTGGTGCCGCTGACAGCCATGAAGCTGCCCGAGACTGCATTCAGGCAGCCATACGCCGAACCCGAGGACGGCGGAGCTATGCCTGATCCTCGAGAAAGCGGCTGACGACGCCCTTGTAGCCTCCGGCGGTCAGCACATTGACGTGGTTCCTGCCGAGAATCTCTTCGAAGCGGGCGGGAGCCCCATCTGCTGCACCCAGTCCGCCAGCTGAGGCGCTTCGACCGCTGTGGGATCCTTGCTTCCCGCGACGACCAGGGTCGGAACGCGCGGCACCGTGCTGGCTGGGGCGAACTCCTCCTCTGAGAGAGCCAGGCGCAGCTCCACAGCGTGAGGAAGGTTCTGGTCAGGGATCGCCGCAGCATGGGTGATGAAGCGTCGAGTGTGCTCGTCGGCCGGTTCGGGCCCCCTCGTGCCCAGGCTCTGGCCTGGTCGGCCTCCACCCGGTACGGCTTGGGCGAGACCGGAGATCCGCCCATGACCAAGGACGACACCGATGCTTCTGCTTCGTGCGCGAGCGCCCAGCAGACGCGGGACCCCAATGAATAGCCGTGCACGGCAGCGCGACCCCGTGCTGGGTGATCACCTGGTGCAGGTCGTCGACGAGGTCCCCGGTGCGCATTCCGGCCGGATCAGTGCTCTTGGCGTCGCCATGGCCCGGCATGTCGATGGAGATGATGCTCCGGCCCAGGTCGGCCATAGGGTCCAGCCACCCGGTCTTCACCCAGTTGAACAGAGTGTTGGATCCGTAGCCGTGGACCAGGAGCACCGGGTCGCTGAGCGGCCTGGGGTGCTCCCACACGTGTGCCGCGGCACCGAGGTCCGTGGTGAAGGACCTGGGGCCGGGTAGCGCAGTCGGCCCACTCAGCCGTTGAGGCGGAGTGTCTCAGCGGTGCTGCTGCTGATCTCCTCCAACAGCTGCGGCTCCTCATTCAGCAGTCTTCCGTAGGAGGGGACCATCGCTTCGAGCTTAGGCCTCCACGCATCCACGAGCCCGCCGAAGCAGCGCTCCAGCAGACGCAGCATGATGCTGGGGGCGGTTGAGGCCCCGGGTGAGGCGCCGAGAAGCCCGGCAATGGACCCGTCGCCGGAGGCGATGAGCTCGGTGCCGAACTGCAGAACGGCTTTCCCCTCGTCGTTCCTCTTCATCACCTGAACGCGCTGCCCTGCGGTGATCATGTCCCACGAGTCCGGACCGGCGTTGGGGACGAACCTGTAGAGCTCCTCCATCTTCTGCCGCTGCGACTTGGCGACCTCCTTGAGCAGGAAGGTCACAAGGTCCCGGTTGTCCTTGGCCACGCCCAGTTGGGTGAGGATGTTGTGGGGCCGCACAGACAGCGGCAGGTCCAGGAACGAGCCGGACTTCATGAAATTGGGGAGAAGCGGCGTAGGGGCCGAACATCAGCGACCGCCCGCCGTCGACGAAACGAGTGTCGAGGTGGGGCACAGACATCGGAGGTGCGCCGACGGAGGCCAGCCCGTAGACCTTGGCGTGGTGCCTCTCCGCGATGGACTGGTCTGTGGTCTTCAGGAACTTGCCCGACACGGGAAGCCGCCGAAGCCCTTGATCTCGTCGATCCCGGACCCCTGGAGCAGGCTGAGGGCCCCGCCGCCTGCCCCGACGAAGACGAACCGTGCTGATGCCTTGAGCTTCTTGCCTGTGGAGAGGTCCTTGAGAGAGACGACCCATCGCCCGTCGCGAGCGCGGGAGAGGCCGGTGACGTCGTGGCCGTACCGAATGTCTGCGCCGGACTTCTGGAGGTGAGCTGCAAGCTGCCGGGTCTGCGAGCCGAAGTCGACGTCGGTGCCGTCGTGGAACTTCGACGCGGCCACACGCTGCTGCGCGTCACGGCCTTCGGTGAGCAGAGGCGCCCATTCGCCGATCGTCGCCTGGTCCTCGGTGTGCTCAATGTGCGAGAACAGCGGCTCGGACTTCATCGCCTCGTATCGGACCTTGAGGTACTCCGCGTTCTTGTCGCCCCAGACGAAGCTGATGTGCGGCAGAGCGTTGATGAAGGTGCGGGGTCCTCGAGCGTGCCGTTCTGCACCCAGTGGGACCACAGCTGCCGGGACACGTGGAACTGCTCGTTGATGCCTTTGGCCTTGGCCGTCGACACCGAGCCGTCCTTGCCCTGAGGCGTATAGTTCAGCTCGCACAGAGCGGCGTGGCCTGTGCTTGGCGTTGTTCCACGGGTCCGAGGACTCCTGGCCGCCCCTTCGAGCTTCTCGAAGAGCCCGATGGACCAGTGAGGCTCCAGCTCGCTGAGCAGGCTGCCGAGCGTGGTGGACATGATTCCCGCGCCGATGAGGATGACGTCGTATCGGTTCTCAGGGCCTGAAGCCTCCGGCGTCGCTGCCGACTGGTTCACAGTGCTCCCTTTGCTCGTTGTCTGTGTGATCCGTGGGAAGTGATCAGTGTTTCGTCGCCTCGACCTTACCTGAGATTCGGCGGGCTCCAGATTCAGCGTTCGCCTGCGAGCGCGATGTCTCGCGAACTGCTCGTTGAGCACCGGAGACATGGGGTAGTCGCTCACGCGACGGCCCAGGGCGAGCCCCGAGATGGGGTAGGCCAGCGGCACCGCCGGCAGGTCTTCGGCCAGGACGACGGCGAGCTCGCGGTAGAGCTCCGCGCGCGCCTCATCGTCCTGCTCGCCGCGGGCCTGGGCCATCAGCTCCCAGACCTCCTCCGAGTCGTAGTTGAACTCCCGGTTGGGCATCCCCAGGCCGTTCTGCCCGAACAGGGGGCCGAAGAAGCTGTGTGGTGAGCGGAACCCTCCATTGCGCCCCATGAGGTGGAGGGCCCGCTCATCGTCGGCGAGCATCTCTTCGATGTAGCCGTCGTCCCAGCGCACGGGGCGGGGCTCGATGACCAGGCCCACATCCGTCAGATCGCGTGCCAGGGACGCGTAGACAGCTTCGGGACGCGGGAGCCAGCTGCGGGTCGTCGCCATGGGGTAGTAGAACCGCAGCGGCTCACCCTCGTACCCGGCCTCTTCGAGCAGTTCGGCGGCTGCTGTGGGGCTTCGGTCGTAGCGCGGGGCGGCGTCGGAGTGGACTCCGAGCGCGGGCGGAGTGAATTGGAAGGCAGGCCGGGAGCCTTCGAGGAGGATCGCTTCGCTGAGGGCACTTCGGCGGACGGAGCGGGCAATCGCTTCCCGGACCTCAGGACGCCCCATGATGGGGTGCTCCAGGTTCATGCCCAGGTAGAGGATGGAGAAGGGGTCGCGCTGCAGGATGAGGCGGCCTGCCTGGACCAATGGCCGGAGGTTGTCGGCGGTGATGTGGTCGTACACATCGATCCGGCCGCGGTTGAGCTCTCGGAGTCTGTCGAACGATTTGCCCAGCGCTCTCACGGTGACCGAGGTGGCACCTGCAGCGTCGCCCCAGTGGTCTTCGAACGCGGTCAGCCTCAGGCTTCGGCCGTCCTCGCTGCGTCCGACCAGCTGATAGCAGCCGGTGCCGATGGGATTTCTGGAGACCAGACCCGGATCGGATTCGGAGAGGACGGTCTCCGAGGCGATCCCGAAGGCTTACTGGGTCAGGGCCTGGAGCAGATACACCACCGGCTCAGTGAGGGTGAGCACCAGAGTGAGCTCATCCTCTGCTTCGACCGACTCCAGTACGCAGCTGTCCTCCTCGGCGAAGCCGCCGAATGCCGTCGGGAAGGCCAGGGGAGTGGAGGCAGAGACTGCTCCGAATCCGTAGAGGTAGTCCAGCCTGCCCCATCGCCGGATGTTGGCGGCGACCACGTCGGCCGTGAGCTCGGTCCCGTCGTGGAAGGTCACGCCTTCGCGGAGCCGAAAGTGTAGACCAGGCCGTCGCGGCTGGTCTCCCACTCTTCGGCGAGAAGCGGTGCCACACCGCCGGTGTCCTGGTTGATGCCCACCAAGGGTTCGAAGATCTGCTTAAGCAGATCCGCTCCGTCTCGGAGTCGACAGCCAGCCCTGGGTCCAGGGAGCCCGCAGGGGAGACCGCGCCGATGATGAGCTCGCCCCGGGAGGGAGGCCGGTCACCTTCATTCTGCGAAGCGGACGAATCGTCGGCCGGGCTTAGCCATGGCAGGGAGCGCGGAGGACGCGAACGCCGCCGCGGCGCCTCCTAGGTAAGCTGCGCCGAGGAATCGGCGCCTGTCCAGCTGAACCATCTCCGCCCCGTCTCCGCATGAATGGCGAACGCCGTGAACACCGGTCCTGTTCACGCTCAGCTTCGCCGTCTGTGCAGTGCGCAAGCATATCGCCTGTGCCTTCAGGCCCGACGCATCTCCGCAGAGTCGGGGTGAAGCATTCGGGACAGCCGTGGCAGTGCAGCTCAGCCTGACACGTCGAGCTGCGAGGTCAGCGGCCGCGGGTCTGCTCATGGCTCCATCGGTCGGGCTGGTCCTCGAGCGCCTTGCGGTCCCACTGCCCCGCTCAGCGGCGGCCTCATAGGTGCTGTGCAGGAACCGGCGAAGCGTGTCCGCCGGGTCATCGGTCCTGCGAACGGTCTCGTAGGGCAGACGAAACTCTCCGCCCTCGACGCTGTAGGAGGCGTCGGCGGGCGCCACCGGGAACTCGGAGAAGCCCGCCGGTTCGGGGTACGCGTAGGCGTAGAACGCGCCTTCTTCCCCACCGCCGGGCCAGAACCCGCAGCTGCTCAGCTCGTGGGAGTATCCCTCCACCATGACCCAGTCGCCGCAGTTCGGGGCACCGCCCGGATGCGGCGGGGCGGTGCGGCCGGAGAATCGTGTGCAGGCGAGGTCCATCGAGCCCCAGAAGAAGTGCACGGGGCTGACTTTGCCCACGAAGTGGGAGCGGAATTCGCCCATAGCCCTGTCCGCCAGGAGCAGCTGGCGCCAGAACAGCCGTGCCGAGACGCCGTCGTAGGAGGCGTGCTCGTAGTCCTCTGCGAAGGGAATCGCCGGATCGACCTCATTGGGCTGTGACTGGATTCGCGCTTCGATGCCGAGGTCGGTGAGGGCCGCCATCGTCTCCGAATAGAAGATCGCCACAGGTTTGGGCTCGAGCGCCACGGTCCGCACCGACCCCTCGCTGGTACGGATGACCAGCTGGTGGTCGATGAAGTCGAATTCCATGTCGAATGCTCCACGAGGGTGCGGAATCATCGACGTGGTCAGGCCTCTGGGGCTGACGTACAGGGTGACCTGCCACCAGTGGTTGAGCAGGGTGCGTGGACCAGTCGAATCTTGCCCACGATCTGAGTCCACATGTGCAGCGTGCTCCGGGTCTCTGCCCAGTCCTCAACTCGCAGACGCGGCCATGCCTGTCCTGCGGTTCCATGGTGCTCAGCCACGGTCAGCAGCCCGGATCTCATCGACGTGGACTCCGTGGGCGCGCAGGCCGTCGAGTCGCGGGCACTCTTCGCCGCGGGCGGCGCTCACACGCGTGACCGTCGCTCACTCGGGATCATCGGATGCTGGTCCTTTCCCATGAGAGTCGCCGAACCGCCTGGGTGGCGACGCCGTCGTCGGAGTCCCGCCCCTGCCTATAGATAGCTAGGGCTCTCACACAACAGATTAGGCCTGCTCCGCACCCGCGTCCAGGCCTTGATTGAGAGGGTCTGCTCCCAGATTCTGGTCCGGCGAGTCCCTCTGAATTCGGCAAGAATTGCCGAAGACGGTGCAGAAGCACCAGTTTCGAGATGAGAGGGAGAGGATCTTCCTCCACGGTGTGGTGGATGATCAGTTCGCAGGGCTGGGCGTAGGCAGCTTGCCTGTGCGCGAGGGGGACTTGAACCCCACGTCAAAAGACACTGGAACCTAAATCCAGCGCGTCTGCCAATTCCGCCACTCGCGCGTACCGTCGTGCGTGAGCACAACGGCCTTCCAGTCTAGCTGTCCAGGCCGAGCGTCTTCCGCAGACGTGCGACGTGGCCGGTGGCCTTCACGTTGTAGAGCGCATGCGAGACGCTCCCAGATTCATCGATCACGACGGTGGACCGGATGAGCCCTTCGGTCACTTTGCCGTAGTTCTTCTTCTCTCCCCATGCTCCGTACGATTCGGCGACGGCGTGGTCCTCGTCGGAGAGAAGGGGAACTGCAGCTCCTGGTCTGCGGCGAACTTCTCCAGTGCGGGCACTCCGTCCGGGGACACGCCGAGCACCTTATAGCCTGCGCCCTGAAGGGAGGCCAGGAGTCTCGGAAGTCACAGGCCTGGGTGGTGCACCCGGGCGTCGAAGCTTTGGGGTAGAAGTACACGACGACCTTCTCGCCGCGCAGCTCCGAGAGGGTGACGGCGCTGCCGCCTGCTGAGGGCAGGGTGAAGTCTGGGGCGAGGTCCCCTGGTTCAAGCTGAGCAGTCATGGGGCTTCCTTTCGGCATGTCGCGGGCAGTGTCGGCTCCAGCCTACGGCTCCGGCCGAGCACGTTCACGCATCTGTCACACCCCTTTCATAGAATGGGTGCATGGTGATCAAGAGTGAGCGCGGCGAGGCGGAGCGGCGTCTGGTGGCCGCGCTGCGTTCCACCTTCGACGCATCCGTCATGAACTTCGGGGCCTACAACCTCCTCTACGCCGAGAATGCTCCGGCTGCCGGTCTGCGGTCCGTCGAGGGGCCCGAGCTCTCCGCGATGGAGGCTGTCGGCGCCGCTCGGCATCTCCTGGTGGGCTATCGGCGTGAGCCGGTGGAGATGGTCCTCTGCCCTGTCGACCTCGATGAGGCGCTGCCCCGCATGGAGCCCGGCACCTCCGCTGACGCTGCGCCGAGGGTCCCAGTGCCTGTGAATCTCACGAACCTGGCGGGAATGGCCACGGAGGGCACCACCGTCCGCATCGTGCTCTCTGCAGGCACAGAGCTGAATCTCGACATTCGGGAAACCGTGGAATTCTCCGGCCTTCCAGGGCTTCCGCTGCATCAGAAAAGGGATGTGGAGGACTTCTACGACTTCCTCGATCACTTCATGAACAGCGTCGAGCACCCCCTGCGGCCGTGAGGGGCCATGTGCGGTTGGCGGTCACCGTGAGCCCGTGCTAAGGTTTCCTGTCGTTGCCCCGGCGCGCTTGGGCAGCAGACTGCACGAATCAGATACCCCTGATTGGGGCCTCTAGCTCAACTGGCAGAGCATCAGACTCTTAATCTGCAGGTTGCGGGTTCAAGTCCCGCGGGGCCCACGCTGAGATCGTGCGAAGCGGAAGCCGCTGGTCATCTGATCGGCGGCTTCTCTGCTTTCGGGCGGTTCAGTTCCGCGCAGTGGCGCGGCTCAGCTCCTAACGGGTACTGTGTATCGGTCCGTGTCCGCAGCGGCGGGGTGTAGTTCAGTTTGGTAGAGCGCCTGCTTTGGGAGCAGGAGGTCGCAGGTTCAAATCCTGTCGCCCCGACGGTGTCGAAGGATGCGGCTGCGCGAATGCAGCCGCATCCTTCAGACCTGACGAGCCGATCCATCGGCTGCGCTGCGCGGACGCCAACCCGTAACCCGTAGACCCAGGAGCCCATAAACGTGGTCAAGAGCACCGTTGAAGAACTGAACCCGACCCGAGTCAAGCTCACGGTCGAGGTGTCGAGCGAAGAGCTCGAGCCCAAGATCAAGGCCGCCTACAGCAGCATTGCCGAACAGGTTCAGGTTCCAGGCTTCCGCAAGGGCAAGGTCCCTGCTGCCATCATCGACCAGCGTGTGGGGCGGGAATACGTTGTGCAGCAGGCCATCAACGACGGCCTCCAGGACTTCTACCGCGCAAGCCTGGACGACGCCGAGATCACGCCGCTCTCGCAGCCTGAGGTGTCTGTCGACGAGATTCCCGATGTGAAGACCAAAGAGGGCGTCCTGAAGTTCTCCGGCGAGCTGGACATCAAGCCCCGCATCGAGGCTCCCCGACTACAAAGGCCTCGAGGTCGAGGTTGAGGCCCGCGAAGCCGACGAGGCTGCGGTGCAGAAGGAGCTCGACGAGCTGCGCGACCGCTTCGGCGCCCTCAAGGATGTGGACCGTCCCGCTGCGCAGCAGGACTTCGTCACGATTGCCATGAGCGCAAAGGTCGACGGCGAGGAAGTCGACTCAGCCGACGGCCTGAGCTACCAGGTCGGCGCCGGAAACATGCTCGAGGGACTCGACGAGGCCCTCGAAGGCCTGTCGCCGTCAGAGGATGCAACCTTTGAGACGACCCTCATGCGGCGGCGAGCACTCGGGCGAGCAGGCCCAGGTCACAGTGACCCTCACTGCAGTCAAGGAGCGCGAGCTGCCCGAAGCTGACGATGAGTTCGCTCAGATGGCTTCAGAGTTCGACACCATCGACGAGCTTCGCGAGGACCTCGCGTCAAGGCTGAGCAGACCGTGCTTGAGGAGCAGGGCGTCGAAGCCCGCGACAAGGTCCTCGAGAAGCTCATCGGTCTGGTGGAGATCCCCGTCCCGGAATCCGTGGTGAACGAGCAGATCGAGCAGCACTTCAGCGGCCAGGGCCACTCGGAGGGCGACGACCACGACACGGACTCCCACCGCGAGGAGATCCGCAAGCAGACCGAGGACGCCTTCCGCAACGAGATGGTGCTGGACATCGTCGCCGAGCGCGAGGAAGTCGGAGTCGAGCAGTCCGAGGTCATCGAATACATCGTCGCGACCTCCGGCCAGTACGGCATGGAGCCCAACCAGTTCGCCCAGATGCTGGAGCAGGTAGGCCAGATCCCGATGATCCTCGGAGAGGTCCGTCGGCGCAAGGCACTGGCCAAAGTCCTTGAGTACGCTGCAGTCAAAGACAGCGACGGCAACGAGGTGGACCTGACCTCGTTCGTCACCCCGCCCTCTGAGGGCGAGGACGGCGAGGAGATCGCCGCAGAGGAGTCCTCCGAGGAGAAGTAGTCCTCCGAGCATCTCAGCAGCAGAACCCCGGCGTCCGCGCGATGCCGGGGTTCTGCGCATACACCGCCAGAGACTGCATGTGCCCACGGCGAACAGCCCCGCGTAAGTGCCCAGAGTAAGCGTTCCCGTGGGCTAGTGTTCAGTGACGAGAATGACAGCAGACCACAGTGGAGGTACCCCAGTGTCTGAGTTGCCCACCGCCCAGAGCGTGGCTCCGGAATCCCAGGACAACTACATCTATAACCGTCTCCTCAAAGAGAGAATCATCTGGCTGGGCTCAGATGTTCGCGACGACAACGCGAACGCCATCTGCTCCCAGATGCTGCTTCTCTCCGCAGAGGACCCCGAGCGCGACATCTACCTCTACATCAACTCGCCCGGCGGGTCCGTAACGGTAAGCATGGCCATCTACGACACCATGAAGTTCATCCCCAATGATGTCGTCACCGTGGCCACAGGCCTCGCGGCATCCATGGGACAGTTCCTGCTGTCCTCAGGCACACCCGGCAAGCGCTTCGCGACCCCGCATGCTCGCATCCTGATGCACCAGCCTTCGGGCGGCATCGGAGGCACCGAGTCCGATGTGCGAATCCAGGCGGAGCTCATTCAGCACATGAAGCAGGTCATGGCGGAGCTCACAGCGGAACAGACCGGGCAGTCCGTGGAGACGATCCTTGAGGACAATGCCCGCGACAAGTGGTTCACCGCACATGAAGGCCTCGAATACGGCTTCTTCGACAAGATCGCCCAGCGCTCCTCGACCGTCTCCGGCGGCGGGGAGTCTGAGAGAACGACGACGGAACTTTAGGAGCACCAGCATGAACTTCGACTTTTCTCAGAACGCGCCCGAGATGCCCTCCGCCCGCTACATCATGCCTCAGTTCGAGGAGCGGACTCCCTACGGCTTCAAGCGTCAGGACCCCTACGCGAAGCTTTTCGAGGAGCGCATCGTCTTCCTGGGCACTCAGGTGGACGACGCTTCGGCCGACGACATCATGGCTCAGCTGCTCGTGCTTGAGTCCATGGATTCCGAGCAGGACATCACTCTCTACATCAACTCGCCCGGCGGATCATTCACCGCCATGACCGCTATCTACGACACGATGCAGTACATCCGGCCCCACGTGCAGACTGTGTGCTTGGGCCAGGCCGCCTCAGCTGCGGCAGTCCTGCTCGCGGTAAGCACACCCGGGAAGCGGTACGCACTGCCCAACGGTCGCGTTCTGATCCATCAGTAAGCTACAGGAGGCACTCGCGGCACAGCCACGGACCTCGCCATCCAGGCAGACGAGATTCGACGCATCCGTACGTGGATGGAAGAGGTCCTGGCGCATCACACCAACCAGACCGCCGCGCAGGTCAGAGAAGACATCGACCGTGACAAGTTCCTCTCGGCGCACGCGGCCAAGGAATACGGTCTGGTGGACGACGTTCTGACCTCCCGCAAACTGCCCTCCTAGTGGCTTAGGCTGGGGACTATGGCGCGAATCGGCGAGAGCAGCGACCTGCTCAAGTGCTCCTTCTGCGGGAAGAACCAGAAGCAGGTCCGCTACAAGCTCATCAGTGGCCCCGGTGTGTATATCTGCGACGAGTGCATCGAGCTCTGCAACGAGATCATCGAGGAGCACCTCAACGAGGTCCAGGAGACGGACACCTTCGAGCTTCCGACCCCAAGCAGATCTACCGCTACCTCGACGAGTACGTGGTGGGACAGCACGCAGCCAAGAAGACCCTGGCTGTGGCTGTCCACAACCACTACAAGCGTGTGCAGATCACCGGCAGCGCGTCCAAGACGGCAAGCATCTCGCAGGGCGACTTCGACGACGTGGAGATCGGCAAGTCGAACATCCTGATGGTCGGACCCACCGGATCGGGAAGACCTACTTGGCACAGTCTCTGGCCAGGAAGCTGCAGGTTCCGTTCATCGTGGCCGATGCGACCAGCCTCACGGAGGCTGGCTATGTGGGCGAAGATGTCGAGAACATCCTTCTGAAGCTCATTCAGGCCGCCGACGGGGACGTGAAGAAGGCGGAGCAGGGCATCGTCTATATCGATGAGATCGACAAGATCTCCCGCAAATCGGAGAACCCTTCGATCACACGAGACGTCTCCGGTGAAGGAGTCCAGCAGGCCCTCCTGAAGATCCTCGAGGGCACCACCGCGCAGGTCGCGCCGCAGGGCGGACGGAAGCACCCCAACCAGGAATACATCCAGATCGACACCTCGAACGTCCTGTTCATTGTGTCGGGCGCATTCGCCGGACTGGAAGAGATCATTGAGTCGCGGACCGGGAAGAAAGGTCTCGGCTTCGGTGCCCCGCTGTCGACGATCACCCGCGAGGAGATCACCTACAGCGACCTTGAGCCTGAAGATCTGCACAAGTTCGGCCTGATCCCAGAGTTCATCGGACGCCTGCCAGTAGTGGCCACCGTGGAGGAGCTGGACACCGAGGCGCTGGTCGCCATCCTCACGCAGCCTAAGAACGCCCTGATCAAGCAGTACCAGAAGATCTTTTCGCTGGAGGATGTGGAGCTCGAGTTCACGGACGCGGCGATCCGCGCGATCGTCGGGATGGCAGAGGTGCGCGGCACGGGCGCCCGCGGACTCCGCAGCATTCTGGAGACCGTGCTCAACCGGTGATGTTCGAGCTTCCCGACCACGAGGACGTCGCCACCATCACGATCACCGAGGAGGTCGTGGCTGAGGGTGCGGAGCCCGTCATGCTGAGCCGCTCCGAAGCAAAGAAGCTCCACAAGAAGACCGCCTGAACCCTTCGCCGCTCGAGCGGCCCGAAGAACGGAGTGAACCTGGCATGAGCAGCATCCCGGAGAACCTGAGATACAGCTCCGAGCACGAATGGGTGAGCGAGGCCCAACGAAGACAGCATCGTGCGAGTGGGCATCACCGACTTCGCACAGGATGCCCTGGGCGAAGTCGTCTATGTCGACCACCCTGCCGTCGGAGCAGCCGTCGCAGCAGGGGATGTCGTCGGCGAGGTGGAGTCCACCAAGTCGGTCTCCGACATCTATGCCCCTGTCGCCGGAGAGATCACGGCGGTGAACTCGGAGCTTGACCAGCAGCCGCAGACGGTCAACGCCGAGCCCTACGGCGGGGATGGCTGTTCGAAATGCGGCTCGCCGCAGAGTCCGGCTATAAGGCGCTTCTGTCCGCCGAGCAGTACTCGCAGGGGCTGGCTGAGCAAGACCCGTCCGTTCTTCGCATCCTGACCGCCGACGCTGAATCTGTGCGTCGAAGAAGGT
Organism: Nesterenkonia pannonica; assembly: GCF_019575955.1. GTDB lineage: Bacteria > Actinomycetota > Actinomycetes > Actinomycetales > Micrococcaceae > Nesterenkonia > Nesterenkonia pannonica. Next base: position 1,926,046 of record NZ_CP080575.1, on the reverse strand, counting down.
TAATCTATGTCTCTGTCTGTTATATAGTTGTGACCCTAGGTCAAGCGCGCATGATCGGCAGAGGAGGGCAGCGTGGAACAGGCCAGTTCAGAACGGGCACGCGGACGGCGGTACGGGGCCGGTGAGACAACATCCATCTCCTTGCCGCCCACTACAACGGGCAGCCTCGAGGCATATCTCTCAGACGTCGACAGCCGCGCCCTGGGGCATTGCCTCCGGGCTCTGCGCTCCTGATCGCCCACAGCGGCGCCAATCAGGGAGCCAGGTTCCTGCTGGACGGAGACGTGACCACGGTGGGCCGTCACCCGGAGGCCGAAATACTTCTCGACGACGTCACTGTGTCTCGGCGGCACGTGAGATTCCACAAGACTCCCGAAGGCTTCGTGCTCGAGGATCTGGGCAGCCTCAACGGCACCTACGTCAATCACAACCGGGTGGATCAGCACCTCCTCCAGCCCCGAGACGTCGTTCAGATCGGCAAATTCCGCCTCACGTTCTACGCCTCATCGAAATAAGTCGAGCTGAAATAACTGCTGAAAAGGGCACAGGGCGTTATTGTGTTTCATGGCTTCACCTTCCCTGAGCCTGAAAGAGGACACGCAGTGAGCGCAAGGCCTGCTCGCACGCCGAAACAGGCGGCGAAGAACGAGAGTACCGATACCAGAGCGCCCGCAGAGGCGCACGTATTCACCATTTCCGAGGTGCTGCGTGAACTGCAGAACGAATATCCCGATCTCTCAGCCTCCAAGCTGCGGTTCCTCGAAGAGCGGGATCTTGTCGAGCCCGCCCGCACCGACTCCGGGTACCGGAAATACTCAGCCTCCGACGTCGAGCGTCTGCGGTTCATCCTCGCCCTCCAGAGGGACAGGTATATGCCGCTGGACGTCATCAAAGAGACGATGGACGCCATCGACCGCGGGGAGAAGCCGGAGGCCCTTCCGGAGCATGCTCCGGTCGGTCCCCGCGACATCACCGACGACGTAGCAGGGCAGATCACCGGCCGGATGCGGCCAATGAGCCGCAAAGAGCTCCGAGCTCTCTCGGGTGCCACTCGCGGAATGCTCGACACCCTGGAGAAGTTCCGCATCATCGCGGCCGACGAGCAGGGCAACTACAGCCATCAGGACCTCAAAGCCGTCAAGGCCGTCCGCGTCCTCGCACGGTACGGCCTGGAGCCCAAGCACCTCGTAGGAATCCGGCGCTCAGCCGATTCCGAACTGGATCTCATCGCTCGCGCCATGGCTCCCCACGCGATGCGCAAGGACGCCGCCGCGAGGGCGCGGGTGGCAGAGTCGTCCAAAGAGATGCTGCAGTCGCTGAAGGAGCTTCGCTCATCCATCATGGATTCCGCCGTCGAAAGATCGACCGCGGCTGAGGTCAGAGGCCTACACTGGTGCCATGGAGGATCGGCCCGGTGAGCAGGTCATGCTGGACATCGTCGGTGTGCGTGTCGAGCTGCCCTCCAGTCAGCCTGTGATCATCCTGCGCGCTGCCGACCAGGACTCGGAGGGGCGTCAGCAGTTCGCCGTCGTGGTCGGGCCCTCCGAGGCGGCAGCCGTAGCACGAGCGCTCCAGGGCGAGATTCCGCCGCGTCCTCTGACCCACGATCTGCTGACGAATGTGCTTGAGACCCTGGGCGGAGGAGTGGCGCACGTAGAGATCAGCCTGATGGACGCCTCAACCTACCGGGGCACGCTCGCGCTCAGCTCCGGCAGGACGCTCGATGCGCGTGCCTCCGATGCCATCGCCGTCGCTGTGCGGGCCAAGTGTCCTGTCACGATGCGTCGCGACACTCTGCGGAGCGTCGCATTCAGTGCGAGCAGATCCCCATGACGCGCCGGCAGAATCCGCTCACCCTGAGGGAGAGCCTGCGAACAGGTCTCCCATCTCTGAGGAGGAGATCGCCGAGTTTCAGAGGTTTCTCAGCGAGGCAGAGCCTGATGACTTCGGCAGCTCAGGGCACGGAGGCAACGGCCGGTAGCAACACGCGCGGCACCAGCGGGTCCCATGCCGAGTCTGCGGCGCTAGACTGATGGGCAGATCATAAGCTTCCCCCTCGATACGTGATGAGAAGGTGACCGGTGAGCCTGGACTTCAGCTCTGAGACTCGGAGGGCGCGTCAGCAGCCCGCAGCTCAGGACCGGCTGTTCGACGACGGCCTCCCCGACCTTGATGAGGAGATGGGCTACCGCGGCCCCATCGCCTGCTCTGCGGCTAAGCATCACCTACCGCCAGCTGGACTACTGGGCCCGGACCAAGCTCGTGCAGCCCTCGCTGCGCAACGCGTCCGGATCTGGTTCGGCCCGTCTGTACTCATTTCGCGACATTCTGGTGCTGAAAGTCGTCAAGCGTCTGCTGGACACCGGGGTTTCGCTGCAGCAGATCCGGGCGGCGATCGAGCATCTGCGCGAGCGAGTGTCGAAGACCTGGCGCAGATCACCCTGATGTCTGATGGCGCTTCGGTGTACGAATGCACATCGCAGGACGAGGTGATCGATCTGGTCCAGGGCGGACAGGGCGTATTCGGCATTGCCGTCGGACGGGTGTGGCGAGAGGTGGAGGGATCGCTCGCAGAGCTGCCCCGCGAACGCACCGAAGCCCACGCGGACGCCGACCAGGTCGAGCCCGAGAGAGCCTTCGAGGGCACTGACGAGCTTTCGCAGATGCGGGCGCGAAAGCCTCATAGCTGCGGCGCTCCGAGCCTCGGCTCGGAGCGCGCCGCCTGCTCAGTCGACCTTGATGAGCTGCTTGAGCAGTTCGTCGAAGCTCTTCGCCATGTCCCGCACCTGGTCCGAGGGCCACTGGTGGACCGGGTATGCGGCCCCTTGTATCTGCTGCCAGAAGGGGTTCTCCTCGAGCACGGGGAGCATCATCTTGTCCGCGTAGAGCCGCTCCATCTCCAGCAGGCGATACTCATGCTCGACCGAGTCGGCGCGTGCACGGTTGACCACGACCCCGGCCTGAGTCAGCTGCGGGGCATACTCGTTGGAGAACATGCGGATAGCGCGCATGGTGCGCTCTGTGCCCGCGACGGAGAAGAGGCTCGGCTCCGCCACCAGCAGGACCTGGTTCGAAGCCCCCACGCAATGCGGGTCAGGCCTGAGAGGACGGAGGGCAGTCGACAAGCACGAGGTCGTACCCTTCGAGCTTGTCGACGAGTGTCTTCAGGCGCTTCATATCCCGCGGACGAATATCCGGGCGGTCGAAGGTTGCGGAGATTGCCAGTAAGCGACCACATCGAGGACAGCCTCCTCCTGCCGGTCCTCCGGCAGCAGCTCCACCCACCCGGAAGGGATGGTGTGCTGGGTGATGTCGGCCCTGCGGTACTCCCGCAGGAGCAGGCCCGCCTCCTTGCCGGTGCCCCGGGTTACGGCAAGGCCCGTGGTCGCATCAGCGTGCGGATCAAGGTCGATCACCAGCGTCTTGACCCCTGCGTTGAGGGCGGCCGAAGCCAGGCCCATGGTGACCGAGGTCTTGCCGACCCCGCCTTTCAAACTGGAGACGCTTAAGATCTGCACCTGCCCATCCTAAGACGCGACGTGCCCCCACGGTGCAACCGCGGGGGCACGTCGGAGAGTCGCTGACGATGCTGAGGCCGTCAGCTGACCTGCATCTCGCCCATCTCCTCCCAGCCATCAGCGTCGATGCTGCGGGAAATGATGCGCGGGGTCGAGGCGAGGGCCCCGAACATCGGCCCCTCAGAGCTGATCGCACGCTGGAAGTGGTCGGAGGTTACATGCGCCTCGGCGGCGTCGTCATCAAAGCCCTCCACGAGGACATATTCGTTCGGGTCCTCCAGGCTGCGCGACCACTCGAAGAACTTGTTGCCGGGCTCGGCGCGGGTCGACTCGGTGAACTCGCGAGTCAGCTCAGGCCACTCCTCCGCATACTCCGGCTTCACCGGGAACTTCACCACAATCAGAATCATCGTTGTGGTCTCTCCTTTCCAAAGAATGAGCGAATGTCCAGCACTGCAACCGCAGATGCTCCCACACCATTCCGAGGCTCCGCCGACCTAGGATGGGGATCATGGCAACACTGCGACCTGACCTGGCGATCATCGGCTCCGGCTCCGGCAATTCCCTCATCACACCCTTCTGGAACGACAAAGAGGTGGTCCTGGCCGACAAGGGCATCGATGCCACCGGCGCCTTCGGGGCACGTGCCTGAACGTGGGGTGCATTCCTACCAAAATGTTCGTCCGTCCGTCCGCACTGGCCCGCGCACCCCACGAAGCAGCCCGCCTCGGGGTCACGATGGGGAGGCCCGCGCCGACTGGCCCGCCATACGGGACAGAATCTTCGGCCGCATTGATGCCATCTCGTCAGGAGGGCGGGAGTACCGGGAGAGTCTTGAAAATGTGCACCTGCTCCAGGAGAAGGTCACGCTGACCGGACACAGGTCCTTCCGCTCGGAGACGACAGGCACCGAGGTCCGCGCCGAGCAGCTTGTGATCGCCGCAGGATCGCGGCCGGTCATTCCTGAGGTGCCAGGCATCACGCTGCCCCAGGTCCATACCTCGGACACCGTCATGCGGCTGGAAGAGCTGCCTGAGCGCGTGCTCATCGTCGGCGGCGGCTACATCGCCTGCGAGTTCGCGGCGATCTTCTCTGGCCTGGGCAGCAGCGTGGTCCAAGTGAACCGCAGCCAAGGGCTGATGCGCCAGCTCGACGAAGAGATCGCCCAGGCGTATTCGGCCCAGGCCGAGAAGAACTGGACCGTGCGATACCAGCGCACCCTCGCCTCGTTGGAGCCGCACGAGCCCGACTCCGAGCAGGGTGGGGTCACCGCCCACGTGGTGACCTCGGACGGTCGGGCTGAGACCTACGACGCCGACTGCGTGCTCGTCGCCACGGGGCGGACCCCAACACGGATCTGATCGGCGCTGCCGACGCGGGCCTGGACCTCCATGAGGACGGACGGCTGGCCGTCGACGCCCACCAGCGTGTGCTGTCCGAAGGCTAAGCCGGTCCCAGGCCTGTACGCAGCCGGGGACATCTGCTCCGAGGCGATGCTCAAACATGTGGCCAACCACGAAGCGCGGGTGGTCTCGCACAACCTGGAGAATCCTCGGGATCTCAGGCAGGCCCGCACCTTCGCCGTGCCTGCCGCTGTGTTCTCCCACCCCGAGATCGCGTTCGTCGGGATGACCGAGGCCGAGGCAGTCGACTCGATAGGCCAGGTGAACGTCACCGTCAAAGTCCAGAAGTACGGCGACACCGCCTACGGCTGGGCCATGGAAGACATGAACGGTCTGGCCAAGGTCGTGGCGGACCGTCGCACGGGTGAGATCCTCGGCGCCCATGTCGTCGGAACGCAGTCGTCGAACCTCATCCAGCCGATCGTCCAAGCCATGAGCTTCGGGCAGGATGCCTACACCGCAGCACGAGGCCAGTACTGGATCCACCCCGCGCTGACCGAGGTCATCGAGAACGCGCTGCTGGGTCTGGACGTCCCGATTCCGGACAGCGCACCGCTGTAGCGGACCCAGCGTCGGGGAGGAACAACGCGGCGCCTTCAGCAGTTGGCACGGAGGCACCCACCCTGAATACGTCGAAAGGACAGTACCGATGGCAGAGCGTGTTGACTTCTGGTTCGATCCCCTATGCCCCTTCGCGTGGGCAACCTCCCGCTGGATCCTCGAAGTGGAGAAGGTCCGCGACATTGAGGTCCACTGGAACGTGATGAGCCTCGGAGTGCTCAACGAGGAGAAGAACCCGAGCCCGGCCGAGGACGCCGAGCAGCTGGCCCGTTGGATTCCGGCCCGTGCCTCCACAGCCGTGGAGCTCGCGCACGGCGAGGAGAAGGTCGGTGAGTTCTACACCGCAGTGGGCACCGAGATCCACCACCGCGGAAACCGAGACTTCGAAGCCGCCGCGGCTCAGGCCCTGGAGAGCATCGGTGCCGACTCCTCCCTCCTGGAGCAGGCGAAGACGGACACCAACGACGAGCGCATGCGCGCCTCCCATCACGAAGGGATCTCGCGGGTCGGCCAGGACGTCGGCACCCCGGTCGTCGCCTTCAAGGGCACCGCATTCTTCGGTCCGGTGATCACCCGGGTCCCCGAGGGCGAGGAAGCAGGCAAGGTCTTCGACGGCGCGGTCGCGCTCGCCGAGTACCCCTACTTCTTCGAGCTGAAGCGCTCCCGCACCGAGTCGCCGCAGCTCGGCTGAGCACAGCACGGGGGCGAGTCCGCGCGTGAGAGACTGAGGCTCATGTCTGACGAATCCCTGGGCACGGACTCGCCCATCACCCCCGCTGTTCCCGAAAAGCCCGCGTTGGAAGGCCTCGAGGCCACGCTCAACGAGGCCTGGCAGGCCGAGAGGCTCTACCACTTCGACGAGACGGCCCCCGCGAGCAGGTCTACTCCATCGATACCCCGCCGCCGACGGCCTCGGGGTCCCTCCACGTGGGCCATATGTTCTCCTACACTCAGACCGATGTGGTTGCCCGCTTCCAGCGGATGAGGGCAAAACGGTCTTCTACCCCTCGGCTGGGACGACAACGGTCTGCCGACCGAGCGCAGGGTCCAGAACTTCTACGGCGTGCGCTGCGATCCCTCCCAGCCGTACGACCCCGACTACACGCCGCCGACGAAGCTTAGGCGAAGAACCAGCGCGACTGGGACGCCATCAGCCTAAGCAGAACTTCATCGAGCTCTGCGAGACGCTCACCGTCCAGGACGAGAAGGTCTTCGAGGATCTCTTCACGCGCCTGGGCCTCTCCGTCGACTGGCGCCAGACCTACCGGACCATCGACGAAAACTCGCGGGCGGCATCCCAACGCGCCTTCCTGCGCGACGTGAATTCGGGCAACGCCTACACCGCAGAGGCGCCGACGCTGTGGGACATCACCTTCCGGACCGCAGTGGCCCAGGCCGAGCTGGAGGCCAAGGAGCGGCCCGGTGCCTACCAGGCCATCCCTTTCTTCGCCGCCGACGGCAGCGAGGTCGTCATCGAGACCACACGGCCGGAGCTGCTCCCCGCCTGCGTGGCCCTGGTGGCCCACCCTGACGATGAGCGATACCAGCCGCTCTTCGGCACCACGGTGACCTCTCCGCTCTTCGGGGTGGAGGTCGAAGTCACCGCGCACCGGCTCGCCGACCCGGAGAAGGGCTCCGGCATCGCCATGATCTGCACGTTCGGCGACATGACCGACGTGACCTGGTGGCGTGAGCTGCAGCTTCCCACCCGCGCTCTGATCGGCCGTGACGGCCGCTTCGCACGAGAGACGCCGGAGTGGATCGCCTCAGCGCAGGGCCGCCTCAGCTACGAGCAGCTGGTAAGCAAAACAGTCCACTCGGCCAAGGAAGCGGTCGTCGAGATGCTGGGCGAGGCTAGGCTTCCTGCGCGGAGAGCCCAAGCAGATCACCCACGCCGTCCACTTCTATGAGAAGGGCGACAAGCCGCTCGAGGTCGTCACCTCCCGGCAGTGGTACATCCGCAACGGCGGACGTGATGCGGGCCGCCGCGCCGAGCTGATCGAGCGCGGCTTAGCAGATGGACTGGCACCCCGCGTTCATGCGCTCCCGCTACGAGAACTGGGTTGAGGGTCTGAACGGTGATTGGCTGGTCTCCCGCCAGCGCTTCTTCGGCGTGCCGATCCCGGTCTGGTACCGCCTGGACGAGGATGGCGAACCGGACTATGAGCACCCCTCCTGCCCGAGGAGGCTCAGCTGCCCGTCGACCCCTCCTCCGACGCGGCTCCAGGCTTCACGGAGGATCTGCGGGCGTTCCCGGCGGCTTCGTCGGCGAGCAGGACGTGCTCGACACCTGGGCGACGTCCTCGCTGACCCCTCAGATCGCTTAAGCAAGTGGGAGCGCGACAACGAGCTGTTCACCCGCGTCTTCCCCTACGATCTCCGGCCGCAGGGGCACGACATCATTCGTACCTGGCTGTTCTCCACCGCTGTGCGGGCACACTCGCTGCACGAGTCGGTCCCGTGGACCAATACCGCAATCTCCGGCTGGATCCTGGACCCGGACCGTAAGAAGATGTCCAAGTCCAAAGGCAACGTGGTCGTGCCCGATGAGGTCCTGGAGAAGTTCGGCACCGACGCGGTCCGCTACTGGGCCGCCAGCGCCAAGCTCGGGGCGGACACCGCCTACGAGGAGGCGCAGATGAAGATCGGCCGCCGTCTGGCGATCAAGCTGCTCAACGCCTCGAAGTTCGCGTTCGGGATGGGCGTCACGGAGGAGCACATCGTCCACGACGCATCCTCGGCCCAAGGCGTCGCGCACCCGCTTGACCAGGCACTTCTGGCCCAGCTGGCCACGGTGGTGGATGAGGCCACGAAACGGTTCGACGAGTACGACTACGCGAGGGCCCTCCAGCTCACAGAGCAGTTCTTCTGGAGCTTCACCGACGACTATGTGGAGCTGGTCAAGGACCGTGCCTACGGCGGTCAGGGCGAGGACGCTCAGGCATCGGTCCGCGCGGCCCTGGCGACCACTCTGGACACGCTGCTGAAGCTGTTTGCGCCCGTTCTTCCGTTCGCCACCGATGAGGTCTGGCGATGGTGGCGCAGCGGCTCCGTCCACGGGGCGGAATGGCCGAGCTCGGAGGGCCTGCACGCCGCCGCGGCGAGGCAGTCGCCCTGGACGCGGTGGCTGACGCGCTCGTTGCCGTGCGCCGGGCAAAGTCCGACGCGCAGGTCAAGCAGCGCACCCCGATCCTCACAGGCACCTTGGCCCTCCCAGAGGTCCAGCTGCCGCAGGTCTCCGCGGCTCTCGAAGATCTGAAGTCGGCGGTCAAGGCGGAGCAGCTCGTGCTCGTCGCCGGGGAGACGCCGCAGAGCTCACCAGCGCGGAGTACGCAGCCTCTGACGCGTAGGAGGCGAACTTCTCCTGAACAGCGGCGGCGCGGACCCAGGGCAGAAAAGCCCGGGCCCGCGCCGCCGCTCGTTGTGCTCCGGAGGCCGCGATCAGTCCAGCTGATTCTCGAGGGCTCGGACCTCGAGGACGCCTCTGAGCTCGGTGAGGGACTGCATGAGCATGCCCGGTGACTGGTACTGCGAACGGCTGAACGTCATGGTGGCGTCGACTACAGGGCCGTCCTCCGTATCCTCCCGCTTCGTCTGCGAAAGACCGGTCTCGTAGCCCATATCGGAGGCTGCGCGGAGGATCTCCCGAAGGATGCCGTGTCCGTCCCGGTAGCGCACCTCGAAGCGCTGAGTGCGGCCATGCTGGGGGAGCCGCCGCACCAGCCACGTCACCACTGTCATAGCCAGCAGGTGCAGTGCCACGGTGATCGCCGCAATCAGCGGCATCCCCGCGCCGCAGGCCATGCCCACTGCTGCGGTGACCCAGATGGAGCCCGCAGTGGTGAGGCCCGAAACGATGTTCTGACGGACGAAGATCACGCCCGCTCCGATGAACCCGATCCCGGAGACGATCTGGGCCGCGATGCGAGAGGGATCGAGGATGACTCCGTCTGCGAGGATGTGAGCAAAGCCATAGGCGGAGACCAGGGTGAAGAGCGCTGAGCCGAGGCCGACCAGGATGTGCGTGCGCGCTCCCGCCGACTTCTGGCGCACCTCGCGCTCGATGCCGATGACGGCGGAGAGCACGAAGGCGCAGATCAGCAGCAGCGCCTCCTCCGCGGCTGTGTCGCGCAGCAGTTCGATGTCCATTGCCCTGACGCTAGAAGGTGCCTCTTCGGCGCACAAGTCCTCTAGTAGACTGTTGAGCCGAATCCGCTTTGATCCGGCCATCACCGGGGAGCATCCGGAAGAAAGGTCCGTGACGGTGCCGCCGTCGCCACTGAGTAGACCCGGACGGGTATGCCCGTCACAGCAGTCGTGGAGAGGCGCAGAGCCGGCACTGCCTACCTGTGCAAGCAAGGTGGTACCGCGCCTCGAGCTCCGGCTCGCAGCGTCCTTGCGGCAGCACTGAATACTCTGTTCGGCCCGACCAGGATGGACTCCATGACCGAGACTTCTCCCGTCTACCCACGCGCTGCCTCCGGCAAGGAGCGTGAGGCCCCTGCCTCCGCGCGCTTCCCCGAGATTGAGGAGCGCATCCTCAAGTACTGGGACGAGGACGGGACGTTCAAAGCATCCGTCGAGCAGCGGCAGGGGGAGGAGTTCGTCTTCTACGACGGCCCGCCCTTCGCCAATGGTCTTCCGCACTACGGTCACCTGCTGACGGGATACGCCAAGGACCTCGTCCCGCGGTACCGCACGATGCGCGGCCAGCGCGTCGAGCGGCGGTTCGGCTGGGACACCCACGGCCTGCCGGCAGAGCTCTCCGCGATGAAGGAGCTCGGCATGCGGGACAAGGCCGAGATCGAGGCGATGGGGATCGACACGTTCAACGATGCGTGCCGCTCCAACGTCCTTCAATACACCAAGGAGTGGAGAGCTACGTCTCCCGCCAAGCCCGCTGGGTCGATTTCGAGAACGACTACAAGACCCTCAACGTCGACTTCATGGAGTCGGTCATCTGGGCGTTCAAGCAGCTCCACGACAAGGGCCTGACCTATCAGGGGTTCCGGGTGCTCCCTTACTGCTGGAAGGACGAGACCCCGCTCTCCAACCATGAGCTGCGGATGGACGACGAGGTCTATCAGGACCGCCAAGACCCTTCGGTCACCGCCGCCTTCCCCGTGACAGAGGGTCCGGATGAGCTGCTGGGCGCTCACCTGCTCGCCTGGACCACCACTCCGTGGACGCTGCCGACCAACTTCTCCATCGCCGTCGGCCCGCATGTCGACTACGTCGTCGTCGAGGCTCCGGCGGAGGGCCCCGTGCCGGGGAAGGTGGTCCTGGCGCGCGAGCTGCTCGGCGCCTATGCCGAAGACCTCGGATTCCAGGACGCTCAGCAGGCCGAGCAGGCCGTCGGCGCGGCATACCGCGGCGAGCAGCTCGCGGGAGTGCGCTACGAGCCCCTCTGGGACTACTACACCGATGAGGAGGCCTGGGGCACCCAGCACGCCTTCCGTGTCCTGGTCGAGGACTACGTCACCACCACAGACGGCACCGGACTGGTGCACCAGGCCTCGGCCTATGGTGAGGAGGACCAGCGGTCCTCAGAGGCTGCTTAAGCATCCCGGTCATCCTTTCGGTGGACTCCGCGGCGAAGTTCCTGCCTATGTTCGCCGAGCCCACGCCGTCGGGGCGCGCCCCACTGGCTGACATCGCCGGAGTCCAGGTCTTCGATGCGAACCGCACGATCATCAACAGCCTTCGGGCCGACGGCCGTCTCGTGCGCGAAAAGTCCTATGTGCACTCCTACCCGCACTGCTGGAGATGCCGGACCCCGCTCATCTACAAAGCTGTGACCTCCTGGTACGTCGCCGTCACCCAGGTCAAGCAGCGGATGCTTGAGCTCAACGAGCAGATCAATTGGATCCCAGGGAACGTCAAGCACGGTCAGTTCGGCAGGTGGCTCGAGAACGCCCGCGACTGGTCCATCAGCCGGAACAGGTACTGGGGAGCCCCATCCCCGTGTGGGTCTCCGACGACCCCGCCTACCCCCGCACTGAGGTGTACGGCTCGCTGGAGGAGCTGAAGGAGGCATTCGGCGACTACCCGCGCAACGCCGCGGGTGAGCCGGATCTGCACCGCCCATGGATCGACGGCCTGACCCGGCCGAACCCCGACGATCCCACCGGACGCTCCATGATGGTGCGGGTCGAGGACGTGCTGGACGTCTGGTTCGACTCCGGCTCCATGCAGTTCGCGCAGGTGCACTACCCCTTCGAGAACGCGGAGTGGTTCGAAGGGCATCACCCCGCCGACTTCATCGTCGAGTACGTGGGCCAGACGCGCGGCTGGTTCTACACCATGCACATCCTGGCCACGGCTCTCTTCGACCGGCTTAAGCATTCACCAACGTGATCAGCCACGGCATCGTGCTGGGCTCCGACGGTCAGAAGATGTCGAAGTCGCTGCAGAACTATCCGGACGTCAACGAGGTCTTCGACCGCGACGGCTCCGATGCGATGCGCTGGTTCCTCATGAGCTCCCCGATTCTTCGCGGCGGAAACCTGGTGGTGACCGAGGAGGGCATCCGTGAGGGTGTGCGCCAAGTGCTGCTGCCGGTGTGGAACGCATGGCACTTCTTCGCCCTCTACGCCAACACCGCCCGGGGCGGAGCTTACTACGAGGCGAAGAGCGTCCGGGCGGATGAGGTGGAGAACCCTCTGGACCACTACATCCTCGCCGCCACGGGCGATCTGGTGCGTGAGGTGACGGACGCGCTCGACGCGTTCGCGATCGCGGAGGCCACCGAGGCACTCCGCCGCTATGCGGAGACCCTGACGAACTGGTACATCCGTCGGTCCAGGGCGCGGTTCTACTCCGAGGACCTCACGGCCTACGACGTGCTCTTCACGGCCCTCGAGACCTGCGTCCGTGTGGCCGCGCCGATGCTTCCGCTGATCTCCGAAGAGATCTGGCGAGGTCTGACCGGAGGGCGGTCTGTGCACCTGGCGGATTGGCCCAACCCGGAGGACTACCTGCGCGACGAGCAGGCCGTCGATCGGATGGAGCGTACGAGAGCCATCACCTCGGTTTACTCTGCCCTGCGCAAGCAGGCCAAGATAAGGTGCGGCAGCCCCTCGAGCGTCTGACCGTGGTGGTTCCCGAGGCCGAGGAGCTGTCGGGCACGTACCAGGAGATCATCGCCGACGAGCTGAACCTCAAGTCTGTCGAGCTTCTCGAAGCCGCGCAGACCAACGAGGCTGACTTCGGCATTGGCTTACAGCTGGTGGTGAACGCCCGCGCGGCGGGACCCCGGCTCGGGAAGGATGTCCAGCACGCCATCAAGGGCGCCAAATCCGGGGACTGGTCCGTGCAGGAGGGCTCCGTCACGGCTTACGGCCTGCAGCTTCACGAGGGTGAGTATGAGCTGACCACCACGGTCTCGGAGGAGGCGGGCGACAAGGCCGTCACGACGCTGCCCGCCGGATTCCTCGTCCTTGACACCGAGCTCACCCCGCAGCTTGTGGCTGAAGGTACGGCCCGTGACGTGATCCGAACCGTGCAGGCGGCGCGCAAGGCCGCCGATCTCAACGTGTCCGACCGCATCCGCACCACGCTGACGGCTCTGCCCGAGGTGATCGCCGCGGTGGATGAGCACGCGCAGCTGGTCACCGAGGAGACGCTCACCGCAGACCTGGACCTGGTCGAGGACCCTCGGCCGCCGAACCTCAAGCAGACGTCGTCGTCATGGAGAGCATCTGATGCCAGAGCAGCCGCTGACCCCGGGCGAGCCGTACGACCAGTTCTCGGTCGCATCGGTCTACGCCGAGCTTCTGTCCCGAACCCCGAGAACGACATGCAGCCCCGGCTGGAGCCGATGCGCATGATCATGGACCTCCTGGGCAACCCTGAGCGTTCCGCCCCAGCCATCCACATCACCGGGACCAACGGCAAGACCTCCGCTGCTCGGATGATCGAGGCGGGACTCCTGGCCCATGATCTCCGCACGGGTCGGTACAGCTCGCCGCACATGGGATCGGTCACCGAACGGATCAGCGTGGACGGAGTGCCCGTCTCCGATGAGACCTTTGTGCGCATTTGGGACGAGATCCGTCCTCATATCGGCATGGTCGATGAGAGGCTGAGCGCGGACGGCGAGGTGCCGCTGACCCTCTTCGAGTGCCTCACCGTGCTGGCCTTCGCCGTCTTCGCCGACGAGCCCGTGGACGTCATGGTCCTGGAGGTGGGCCTGGGCGGAGCATGGGACGCCACCAACGTGGTCAGCGGCAGCGTCCAAGTCGTCACCCCCATCAGTCTCGACCATACTGACCTGCTCGGAGACTCTGAGCATGACATCGCCCTGGAGAAGGTAGGCATCATCAAGCCCGGCGGATTCCTCGTCTCCGCCGCGCAGGTTCCTGAGGCCGCCGATGTGCTGCTCGAGGCAGCGCGTGAGGCAGGAGTTCCCTTCCGCTTCGAGGGGTGGAGTTCGGCGTGGAGTCCCGGCTCCCCGGCGTCGGCGGCCAGCAGGTCACCGTCCAGGGGCTCGCAGGGCGCTACCCCGATCTGCTCCTGGCCTTGCACGGCGCTCATCAGGCCCAGAACTTCAGCCTTGCGGTGGCGGCTCTGGAGGCCTTCATCGGCGGAGCCGAGCAGGAGCTGAATCTCGAGAACCTCCAGCTGGCATGCGAGCACATCACCAGCCCCGGTCGCCTGGAGACCCTCCGAACCGGACCGGCGATCATTGCCGACGCTGCTCACAACCCTGCCGGGATCGAGGCCTCCGCGGAAGCGCTCAAGGAGAGCTTCGGGCTGGACAAGCTGGTGCTGGTGGTCGGAATCCTCCAGGAGAAGGACGTCCGCGCCATGCTCGCGGCCCTCTACACGCAGTACGGGGACCTGGCCAGCGACATATGCCTCACACAGTCCGTCTCGCCCCGTGCGGTGCCCGCAGAGGAGCTGCGCCTAATGGCTGCCGACGCAGGCTTCCGCGATGAGGACCTGCACAGCACTGAGCGGCTCGACGAAGCCATCGACTGGGCCGTGTCCCGTGTCGACGAGGACGGCGCCACCGTCACCGGCGGCGTGCTGATCACCGGATCGGTGACACTGGTGGAGAGGCTCGCACCCTGCTGGGTGCAGAGGACGACCGTCTCAGAAAGGACACCTGATGGCCAAGCGCCGCTTACTGACCAAGGCCCAGCGGGAGTGGAGGCCCGGGCAGACGCGCCCCCGCGCTCGGTGAAGACGCTCTTCGCCTCCTCGGTGCTGTGCCTGGAGGCATGTCTGATGCTGTTCTTCGGGCTGACCGCCTGGGGGCTCAACCAGCACTATTGGTACGCCTGGTGGCTGCTGGCCTACTCGGGACTGATCGCGGTGCTGCTGGTGCTCACATGCGGGCTGCTTCGCCGCCCCTCGGGTACGCGATCGGCTGGGTCCTGCAGTTCGTGATGATCTCGGCATTCCTCTGGACGGCGCTCATCACCGAGGAGGGCCTGTGGACGCCCTTGGCACTCATCCCGGGGCTGGGCTTCCTGGCCTGCTGGTGGTACGCGGTGCGCACGGGCGCAAGGCTTGACGTCGAAAGATGGAAAGATACCGGATGGAAGAACAATTGGCCGCTGAACGTGAGGAGAACGATTCATGAGCGAACGAACTCTGGTGCTCATCAAGCCCGACGGCGTAGAGCGCGGTCTGACCGGCGAGATCCTGCGGCGAGTGGAGCAGAAGGGCTACCGCGTCGCGGAGCTGAAGAAGGTCGCCGCAACGCAGGTGCAGCTGGCGGAGCACTACGCCGAGCATGAGGGCAAGCCGTTCTATCAGCCTCTGGTCGATTTCATGCTCTCAGGCCCCATCGTGGCCGCCGTGGTGGAGGGTGACGGCGTCATTTCGGGCTTCCGCTCGCTGTGCGGCGTCTCAGACCCCACCGCCGCCGCTCCAGGGACGATCCGCGGCGACCTGGGCCGCGACTGGGGGAGAAGGTCCAGAAGAACCTCGTGCACGGCTCAGACTCCGCTGAGTCGGCCGCGCGTGAGATCAGAATCTGGTTCGGCTGAGCCGAGCGGAGCTGAGCGTGCGTGAACGGGATGAGGCAGCAGTGAGGAGCGCAGCGGACCTTCCTGACGCTCAGCGGCCCATTGGGCGATTCATCGCAGACCGGGTTCTCCCGCGCTGGGAGCAGCTGAATGAATACCCGCGCGCCACCTCTCACCAGGCGTTCGTCACCAAGCAGCTGCAGCGCCGAGGCTTCACGGTGCTCACTCTCCCGGGGTCGGACAGGTCTATCTGAGGGCCAAAGAGGTTCGAGGGGCGGCTATGGGCGTCTGACGACGCTGGTGAGCGCGCAGGCGCTTGAGGCGACGAGCTCCTGGGATCTGCTGCAGGAGTACCTGGCCGCGGCGGAGGTGCCCGCCTATGAGGCGGCTGCTTAAGCGGACGCACCCCACAACGAGGGTCTGGCGGTCCGCTTCTTCACCGTGGGCACCGAACCGACCGCGGCTGCCGTCCAGGTGCCGCTCTTCGTCGTCGGCGACGGACGCAGCACCGTACGCGAGCTGGTGACGCGCAGCTTCGAGCACCGCAGGCGCAACCGTGCACTGGCCCTTGCGCTGCCCCGTGAGGTCACGCTTACCCTGATCACTGCCGCCGACCTCACTCTCGACACGGTCCTCGGGCACAAGGAGCTGCGGATCCTTCGGCGAAACAGCGACCTGTTCACGGGGATGCTTCCCGTGGATGTGACAGCAGTGATCTCCGCAGAGCTGACCGAGGTGGCTCGTCAGGCTGCCGCATCCGTGCCGGGCTACGGCTCAGGCTCGGTGGACATCCTCACCTCGAGCCTCCGCAGCGCCGCCGACGCCGCGGTGTTCGGCATGGACCCAGCGGCCAGCATGCGCATGCACGCATATCCGGCCCTGGGCTCCCGTCAGGGCATCGGCCGCCACATCAGCGAGCAGTTCCGTCTGCGCAGCGAGTACTGGGATCAGTCGTTCAGCCCGGCGTTGCTAGAATGGGACGAGCTCGAATGAGGAAGGGACTCTCTCAATGACTCAGACTGACCTCCGTCCGGGGCCGTCTCAAGGCTCGACGGGTCAGGATGTCAGCGACTCCAGCTTCAGCATCGGCTCGCGCCGAGTGCTGGAGCTCGACGGCAGTCGCCTCCTGCGCGTAGGGGCTCGCCCGTCTCTGGGCCAGTACCTCAAGGAGCTGTGGCACTTTCGCCACTTCCTGTTCTACGACTCACGCTCCCGCGTCTCCTCGCAGAACAACCTGGATTCGCTGGGTCGCGCGTGGATGCTGATCAACCCCATGCTTCAGGCACTGGTCTACCTGACCATCTTCGGGATCATTCTGGAGACCAGCCGAGGCGTCATCAACTTCATCGGCTATCTCATCATCGGTGTCTTCACCTTCCGATTCATCACGAGCGCGGTCACCGGGGCGCCACCTCAATCGCCAACAACCAGCGCGTGGTGCAGTCCTTCAACTTCCCGCGCGCCGCGCTGCCCATCTCAGCCACGGTTCGCGAGCTCTTCGCCTCGATACCGGTCTTCCTGCTCATGGCTGTGCTGGTCTACTTCCTCGGCGACTACATGATCGGAGGGCTGGAGGAGGGTGTCGTGAATATCACGATCACCTGGCACTGGCTGCTCTTCTTCCCGGCGATTCTGCTGGCCCTGATGGTGATGACCGGACTGGGACTTCTGCTGGCTCGGGCGGTGAACGCCCACAACGATGTGCGGCACCTGATCACCATCGGCACGCGCATTTGGTTCTACACCTCTGCCGTGATCTTCGGGGTTGACCGTTTCGCTGACGCGGGGCACGGGTGGCTCGTGACCGTGATGCATCTGAATCCGGCCTTCTGCGTGCTCGACATCATTCGCCACGCGTGGATCTACGACGGCTTCGCTGACCCCATGCGCTGGGTGGTCCTGGGCAGCTGGGCCGTCGGCCTGATGGTGATCGGCTTCCTCGTCTTCTGGCAGGGCGAAGAGACCTACGGCCGGGAGCGCTGAGGCTCGATGGATCAGACGGTGACCAGCTACACCCCGCGCCGCGCCAATTGGCTCGCTGGCAATGGACACGACTACCCCGATCACGGGGCGGCGGACGATTTCGGCTTCATCGAAGAGATTCACTGGGATGACGCCCCCTGACCCAGAGCGCTCCGGTGGTGCAGCGGCTGGAATCCCAGAAGGTCGCCGTGGCAGTCGACGGTGCCTCCATGACGTACAGGGTGCGGTCGGACAACCAGCACCTGAAGGAGAAGGGCCGCTTCGCTCGACAGATCAAGAAGGCGCTCGGCTCCGGGTGGCTGGAGGTTCCGGCCCTCCAGCCGCTGAGCTTCGTGGTCAACCGCGGTGAGACGGTCGGCGTGATCGGCACGAACGGCTCCGGAAAGTCCACGCTCATGAAGCTGCTGACCGGTAAGATTCGCCCCTCTTCAGGCGACGTCTACGCTACCTCGACTCCGGTGATGCTCGGTGTGAACGCCGCCCTGGTCAAAGAGATCTCAGGGCGCGAGAACATCAAGCTCGGCTGCCTCGCCATGGGGATGACGCCGGCAGAGGCCGAGCGGAAGTTCGAGATGATCGTCGAGCTCTCGGGTCTGCGCGAGGCGCTCGATATGCCGCTGAAGGCCTATTCTGCGGGTATGTCGTCCCGGCTGCAGTTCGCGATCGCGACCGCCAAGGACCCGGACATTCTGCTGATCGACGAGGCGCTGAACACCGGCGACTCGCAGTTCCGCGCGCGGACCAAGGATCGCCTCGACGAGGTGCGCTCCCAAGCAGGCTGCGTCTTCCTCGTCTCCCACTCGCTGGGCACCATCAAGCAGATGTGCACTCGCGTCATCTGGATCGAGCAGGGACGCCTCCTCGCCGACGGCGACCCGGAGTGGGTGTGCTCGCAGTACCAGGAGTACACCGATCACAAGTCGAGCGGGCGCACACGGTCCGCCCAGATCGTCTACGACCGGACCATGCTCAAGCTCGCACCGGTAGAGATCGAGTTCTCCGACGGCAGCCTACCCACAAAGCCAGCGGCGCCCGCGCGAACTGACGTGGTCGCCATGAGCGGTATCGGCCGTCTGCGCCGAAGTGCGAGCCGCGCCTACCGGAGAGCGGCAGGCACGGAGCTCCACCGGCTGCGAGAGCAGGTGGACGAACTGGCTTACGAGGTGCATGTGCTCAGGGCCCGCCAGCAGGCCCACGGGCCCGCCCCGACGGAGACGGCAGACATTGCCATGCTCACAGACATGCGTCTTCCCGGGGCACCACGGCATCTCTGGCGGAGGAAGTCATCGCTCAGCACGATGCCGGGCTCAGCACCGCGCTGATCCATGCGCAGAGCGGCATCACGAGTCTCTCCACAGGCTTCAGCCCACACATTCGCCGGGTCATGAATCTTGAGGGCGTGCACCTCGTCTCCCCGTCCGAGCCCCTCAGAGCGGGTCTGCTCATCATCCGCCACCCCAAGGCGATGGCGACTGCCGCGTCCCGCTTCCCTCAGATCCAGGCGGAGCAGGTGGTCATGGTGGCCAACCATCCGGCCGTCGACGCAGCAGGGCACGCGGAATACGACGTGGCCCTGGCCGACGCGCGTGCTCGTGCCGCATTCGGCGCGGCACCGGTGTGGGCACCGATCAGCTCAGTGGTCCGCGAAAGCCTCGCCCAGGACGCGGAGAGCATCGTCCTGCGGGCCGAGGACTGGCCCAACATCTTCGGTCGCCTCCCGGCGGCGGGCCCTGCGCGCAGCCCCGGAGACGGCGTGCCGGTCATCGGACGCCATTCGCGGCCACAGCGCGAAAAGTGGCCGGACACCCGTGAGGACCTCCTGGCCGCCTACCCCGATGCCGATGATGTGCGCGTGGAGATCCTCGGCGGCGCCGAGATCCCTCAAACGATCCTCGGAGAGCTGCCCGCGCGCTGGAACGTGCTGCCGTTCGGGGAGGAGGAGCCGAGCGAGTTCCTCCGGCGTGTGGACTTCTGGGTCTTCATGCATCACCCCTCCTGGCGGGAGGCTTTCGGCCGGGCAGCTATGGAGGCGCTCGCCGCGGGATGCGTGGTGGTGCTCCCGCCCTACCTCGAGACTGTCTACGGGGATGCGGCCCTCTACGCGACGCCCCATGAGGTGCGAGGCATCGTGCAGGAGTGCTGGGACTCGCCCGAGATGTTCCGGCGCCAGGCGCAGGCCGGTCGCGACTATGTGGCGCGCTACGGTCCGCAGGCCCATCTGAGGCGACTCACAGAGCTCGGAGTCGTGACGCCATGACCGCCGACCAACCTGTCGAGGTATGCGGTGCACTGGGCAGAATGACTCCCACCGCCGCCCGCGGCTTCGAGCGCATGCTCGCTGCAGCTTCGGATGAGGGCGCCCAATGGCGAACGAGCCGTGAGGAAAAGGGCTGGCGACTGCGCAGCACCGCAGCGCTCCCAGCGCTCGAGGCCGGTGACGGCTCCGTGCACCATCTGTGGAACGCGGCAGGGTCCGCGCACCACAGGGCGGGGCGGCCGTGGACTGAGGCTGCCGCGCACGCTGATGCCTGCGGGCTGCTGATGCACGCAGCCGGAGGCGGGATCCTGCATGGAAGCGTCTCAGGTGCGCAGGTGCTCTACACCGCAGAGGTGGACACCGCGGTGCTCTTCTCCACGCGGCTGCGCTGGCTCACCCATGCCCTGGACCGCCTCACCCCGGACTGGCAGGCCTGGGCGGAGATCCTCTCCTTCGGGGCGCCGGTCGGCGGGCACACCACCTTCGAGGGCATGCGCCTAGCTTCAGCCCATGGAGTACGCGGAAGTCTCCTCCGAGGGGAACTCGCCGCCGCGTCGTCGGCAGGCCCGGTGGAGCTGGGCTGAGCACGAGCCGCGTCCCGTGAAGGATATGCAGGCGGTCACCGAGCAGGTTGTTGCTGACATGGCAGAGTTCATGCGGTAAGCCGCGGCGACGGGCGCGTCCAATCCGATGCTCTCCGGCGGACGTGATTCACGGATGCTCACGGCCTTGGCTCTGCGTGAGGCCCCTGATGCGGAGAGCGTCACCGCGTGGACGACCAGCTCGGACACCGGGTCGGCCCTCGAAGAGATCGTCGGCGCACGTGCCGCGCACGCCCTCGGCGTAGGCCAGCGCATCGTCACCGGCAGGTATGACGAGGTCGACAGGGATCTGCGCGCCTACGCCGACGCGGTGGACCATCAGGCGTCCTTCCACGTGTGGCTGACCCCGGTGGCCAGACGTCTTGGGGCGGCGGAGGGGCCGATCTTCGACGGAATCGGGGAGGGTCTTCTTCGGAGGCGGGTTCGCGGACTCTTCGGTGAGGAGCTCCTCGGAGAGCCTCAGCGCCCAGCGCGCGGCGTCTCGGTCCCATTATCTGCTCGAGGCCAACAGGGTGCTCTCCTCGGCACTGACTGCGAGCCTGCGGGGCTCGGCCCGCTCGCGCGCCGTGGAGGTGGCGCGGCCGTACGAGTCGCACCCCAACGGCCACACGCTGGCGTCATATCTCATGCGGACCGTTCCCGGCATCGCGCTGGCTCCGGCGCGCGTGCTCGGCCGCTCCCGGCCCACGATCATGCCGATGATCAGCGACGCGGTCGTCTCGGCGGCGCTGCAGCTGCCGCACGAGGCCAAGGCTGAGGGCGCGTGGTATCCGCAGCTCCTCAAAGCGGCGGACGCCCGCCTGGCGGGGATGCCGACGGCCGACGATCTGCTCGGCATGCATCACCACAAGAGGAGGATGGCCAGCCGGGAGGGGGCCCGGGCCGTTGCCGGACTCATCCGGTCGGGGCCAGCCTCGCTGCTGCTGAGCCCCGCACTGCGCGACGCTGACCCGCAGGAGGGTCAGGGCTCGTCGCGTGGCAGCGGGCGCTGAGCACGACCCGAACCCAGCACCTGCTCAAGGGCCTGTCCATGCTCAGCCTGTGGCTCGAGGACTACGGCCCGCGGCTGACCGACGCCGATCCACTGGGGGTCCATCGTGCCTGACAAGCCGGTTGAGACATCATGGCTGCGCCGACGGGCCTCGCCGCATCTTCGCAGGGTCAAACGGGGCGCCAGGCGCGGCATGAGGCAGCTGCGCAGCTCGGTGCGCCCGCAGGTGGGCGGCCTGGGGCCTGTCCATCGGACGTCGCCGTGGCGGCACCTGCGGGACCTGGCAGAGGGTGCGGCTGTGCCCGCCATCGGTCTGGATCTCGTGCTCGCTTCCGCCCCCGAGGGGGAGACGGCTCTGCCCGAGCGCTTCATCGATCCTCTGATCCTCGCTGAGCGTCGCAGCATTCCGACCGTCATGCTGGTCGACTCGGCAGATGATCTCGAGCACCCGCTGGCCGCGGTGGTCACTCACATGGTCACGTATCGGCAGGAGCTGCTCGGCCAGGTTGAGGCCTTCGCAGGAGAGGAGCGCACCCTCCTGCTGGGCAGCGCCGCACCGGTGCGGCGTCAGGTGCAGGAGCTCCTGAGGCTGACCCGCGTCCACACGCGTCGCGGCTGAGGCTGCGGCTCAGCTCTCCACAACGGCGCCGCGCGCCGTGTAGTAGCGCTTCACCCGAGGGTCCGCGAGCAGGGGCCCATGCACCTGCAGCACATTCATGCCTGAGTTGATGTTGGCTTCGAGGATGACCGGCCCCGTCGGAGAGATGATGATGTCCCAGCCGATGTACTCGAGGAATCCGAGCTTGCGGGCCCCGTCGAGCACGAGCTTCTTCGTCTCTTCCCAGAAGGGCACGGTGATGCCCTCGATGGCGGAGCCCGTGTCCGGGTGGTGGGAGAACCATTCGAGCTCGTTGTCCTCAGGCAGTCGCGACGCCTGGGAGAGCTGACCCGTCTCGAGATCCACTGCGGCGCTGAGCCCGCCCTTGGTCCAGTTGTCGACGTGCCCGGAGCGTGATGTGCCGATGCGGTGCACTGCCCGCGCGATGAACGGCTCGTGGTCCTTGTCCAGATCCGGCATGGTCAGCACGCGGATCGTGTTGGTCGCCTCCGGGTTCAGAGCTGACTGAACCTCGTGCTGCGGCACAGCTGCCTCGAAGAGCAGCGGCTTGTGGAAGGACTCCACCCACGCTGTGATCTCGTCGAGGGTGGTGGCGCTGCCGTCGATCCGATAGCCGTTCTGGTCCCGCCTGATGGAACGCACACCATTGGCCTCAGCCCCATGAAGCGGCTTGGCGAAGATGTGCGGGCGCTCTGACAGTGTCTTCTCGAGGAATTGGGCGGTGGGCTGGTGGGTCACATCGGGAAGCCATGGACTCGTCCGCGGCTGCATATCCCCAGGAAGGGGACCACCTGGGCCTCCAGGCTGAGGCTGTTCATCAGCAGGAAGAAGTTGAACTTGTTGTTCATGGCCTCCTGCAGGTGGGGGTTCACCATGTTCTTGGTGCGCAGGTAGCGCTGAACGTCGTTGACGTAGAGGGACGGGTCATTGCCCCGGTCGAGCCCGTAGAGCGTGGCCGAGCGCGACAGGAAGCCCCGCGCCACCATTGGGGGCTGCGGGAGGAGAAATCCGTCTCCCAGCGGAACTCCTTGCGCAGGAACCGTCGTGCCGCACCGAGCTTGCGCCGCTGCCACCGGTAGTTCCGGACACCGGAACGAAGGGCGCTGTTCAGAAAAGCCATGACCGTGATCGTATCGGGCATCGGGCACAATGGTGGGGATTATGCATCTGAAGACGCTCACTGTGCGGGGTTCAAATCCTTCGCCTCCGCCACCACCTTCGAGTTCGAGCCCGGGGTGACTGCTGTGGTGGGCCCCAACGGATCGGGCAAGTCCAACGTGGTGGACGCCCTCTCCTGGGTGATGGGCGAGCAGGGGCCAAGTCCCTGCGGGGCGGCTCCATGGAGGATGTCATCTTCGCTTGCACCTCTGAGCGCCAACCGCTGGGGCGTGCCTCTGTCAGCCTGACGATCGACAACACCGACGGCCTGCTCCCCATCGAGTACTCCGAAGTCACCATCTCCCGGACGATGTTCCGCACCGGCGGATCCGAGTACACGATCAACGGATCCTCCGCGAGGCTGCTGGACATTCAGGAGCTGCTCTCCGACTCGGGCCTGGGCAGGGAGATGCACGTCATCGTCGGCCAGGGCCAGCTGGACCAGATCCTCCACGCCACCCCCGAGCAGCGACGCGGATTCATCGAAGAGGCGGCCGGAGTGCTCAAGCACCGGCGGCGCCGCGAACGATCCGTGCGCAAGCTCGAGAACATGCAGGGAAAGCTCGAGCGCCTCGAGGACCTCATCAACGAGGCCTCGCGCCAGCTCGCCCCGCTGGTAAGCAGGCCAAGGTCGCCCGGCGGGCCCAGCGCATCCAGCATGATCTGCGCGACGCGCTCTCGCGCCTCATCGCCGATGATCTCGTCCAGGCCGCAGGCGCCCTCGCAGAGTCCAGCCGGGGCGAGGAGTCAGACATAGCCCGAGCCGAGGAGCTGCGGACGCAGATCGAGGCGCACGACTCATCGATGCAGCGACTGACCACGCAGGCTGAGGAGGCCCGGACTGCCGCAGAGAAGCTTTCAGTAAGCCACCACCAGCTCGCCCAGGCCCAGGAGCGCCTGCGATCTGCGGCCTCCTGGCGGGGAGCGGGCCGCAAGCCTCGCCGCGTCCTCCGTCGTCGACTTCTCCGGCTCCCGAGACCCCGAGCAGCTGCGGACCCAGGCCGAACAGGTCGTGCGCGAGGCCGCCCAGAAGCAGACCGAGGCAGAGGAGGCCGCCGCAGAGCTGGAGAGACGGGGCACGACGCGGGCCGAGGCGGAAGCAGCGCTCGCCGCCGAGGAGACCCTCATCACTGAGCAGCTGCGGGCTGCGGCGGACCGGCGCACCGGGCTGGCGACCCTCCGCGGCCGCGTCGACGCCATCGATGGTCGCCTCGAAGCGTCTCAGCAGCGAGGCGACCGCGCGCGAGCTCAGCGCCGCTCCGACCAGGGCGCTCTCGAGGCCTCGGCGGCGGACCTCGAACAGCTTCGTCAGCGCAATGAGGAGGCCGACAGCAGCGGTGCAGAGCTTGAGGCTGCCTACGAGGCCGCGCGAGCGGCGCAGGGAAGCACCGAGAGGACTACGAGCAGGCGCGCGCCGCCGCCCGCCAGGCTGAGATCACCGTCTCTGAGCGCCGTGCTCGCCTCTCCGGGCTCGAATCGGCGCTCGCCGCCGCCGACCACGCGGTCGCCCTCGATGATCAGGGGCTGCCTTCAGCGTCGATGTGGTGCGCGCCGGAAGCGACGATGGGCAGCTCCGGGAGGCGCTCGCCGGGGCGGTGCTGGTGGGGATGCCGCCTTCGGCCGTGAGCTGGTGGACCGCGGTGAGTTCTCCGCGGCGCTGACGATCGGCCAAGCGGTGATCAAGGACGGCGAGCGCATACGTGGGGAGCGGGCAGAGCCGCCGAAGGCACCCTGACCGAACAGATTGAGCAGCTCGAAGTGCTCATCAGGCAGGGTCAGGAGGAGCTGGAGGCGGCCGAGGCCGCAGCTGCGGGCAGCGCTGAGACGCTCAGCGCCGCCGAGCAGCGCACCGCGGAGGCGCAGCAGGCCCATCAGGCCAACGAGGCAGCTGCGGCGTCGACAGGTGAGCAGCTGCGACGACTCTCCGCTGAGGTGGAGCGCGCCAGGGAGCGCATTGCCGAGTCGGCGCAGGAGATCGAGGATGCTGAGGCGGCCATCACGGAGCTGCGGGCCCAGAGGCACGAGCTGATTGAGCGTCTGGAGGCAGCTGAGTCGGACGAGGTCATCGAAGACCCCTCCACCCAGGAGCGTGATCGTCTCAGCGCAGAGGCCGCAGATCGGCGGCGGCATGAGGTGGACGCACGTCTGGCTCTGCGTGCCGCCGAGGAGCAGCACCGGCAGCTCCTCGAACGGACTGCGTCGCTGCGTCGGCAGGCTCAGCAGGAGGTGCAGCGCAGAGAGCAGGTGCAGAGAGCTGCCGCAGCGAAGGCGGAGAAGTCGCAGGCCGCTGAGACGGTGCGGACCGAAGCGGAGCACGCGGTGGACCGGATCGTCGCCCAGCTGGCTGCGGCGCAGGAGGCGATCGACGCGGCCCAGGCGCAGCACCGGGACCTCAGCGCTTCTCTCGAGGAGGTGCGCGCCTCGCGTCGCGTCCAGGACGCCGAGCTCCAGGACGTCGCGTCCCGCCTGCACGCCGCTGAGGTGAAGCAGACGGAGCTGCGCCTCGCCCTGGAGGCTGCTGAGGCTCGAGCGGACGAGGATCTCAGCCTCACGCCGGAGTATCTCATCGAACACTATGGCCCCGACGTGCCCGTCCCTGTTCCCGCGGAGGATGAGGATGAGGCGGGGGACCGGACGGCGGAGGCGGGCGGCCCTACGACAGAGGCGAGCAGGAGGCGCGGCTCGCTCAGGCCCGCAAGGACCTCAAGTCCCTGGGCAAGGTCAATCCGCTGGCGCTGGAGGAGCATGCGGCACTGGAGGAGCGGCACACCTACCTGCAGAATCAGCTGACGGACCTGAAGAAGTCGCGGCAGGACCTGCTGGACATCATCCGCGACGTCGACGCCACAGTCGAGAAGGTCTTCGCCGAGGCGTTCGCGGACACCAAGGAGCAGTTCGAACGGGTCTTCTCCCGGCTCTTCCCCGGTGGCGAGGAAGGATCGAGCTGACGAACCCAGAGGATCTCCTGAACACCGGCGTGGAGGTCCACGCGCGGCCGCCCGGCAAGCGCATCAGGCGCCTCTCCCTGCTCTCCGGGGCGAACGGTCCCTGACGGCTGTGGCGCTGCTGGTGGCGATCTTCAAAGCGCGTCCCAGCCCCTTCTACGTGATGGACGAGGTGGAGGCCGCGCTGGACGACACCAACCTCTCGCGGCTGCTGGTGATCTTCGAGGAGCTTCGTGAGTCCTCTCAGCTCATCGTCATCACTCACCAGAGACGGACGATGGAGATCGCTGACGCGCTCTATGGTGTGTCGATGCGGCAGGACGGATCCACCCGCGTCATCTCCCAGCGCTTGAGCAGATAGATCTGACTTTCAGGGTGCCTTGTGCTGGTGGAGCTACGATGCGGTCCTCGAGCACTGGAAGGCAGGCACGATGTCATACACCGCGGTCGCCTGGGACATCGGCGTCGACCCTGACGCGGAGCCGGTGCTGATTGAGTGCAACTTCCGCGGCGCCGTGTGGCTCTATCAGCTGGCGGCCGGTCAGCCTCTCTTCGGGGACCTCACCTCCGAGCTGCTCTCAAGCATTCGACCGGACCACGGAGCATAAGACGTCAGCCTCTGAGGGCGGCGATCTCGTCCAGCATCTTCTCTGCGGACCCCGCGACCAGGACAGGGAAGTCACGAAGGTCAGGCTTGACGGAGATGCCCTCGACAATCACTGACCTCTTCTGAGAGTCGCGCACGACGACGTCGACGAAGCCCCAAGGCAGCGACGGAATGGCTCGAACAGCATCGATAGCGGCTGAGCCGATGCGCTGCGCCAGACCGGAGGAGCATGGCCCCGCTTCCGTCGGGCCCAGGAGAGCAAGAGGCTCGTTCCGCGATGCGCAGACCCTGAATCGTGATCCCGTCTGCACCCGCTGCGCTGTCAGGTTCTCGCCCTCCGCACCCGGATACACGGAGATGCTCGGGTCATAGGAGCGGCGTGCGTACCATCCTGCTTCACGCGAGATCAGCGTCAGATCAGTCTCAGCCCGCTCGTGATAGGCCCTGAGGTCTTCCAACGACTGGACTTTGAGTGAGCGAGGAACAGCGACCCCGGCTTCCTGGAGTATCTGCTGAGTGAGGTGGTGCCGACGAAGCAGCGCGCTCGCACTCGCCCGGAAGCGCTCGTCCATGATCCCGTTGAACCACTTGTCACGCTGGCCCTCGCGTGCCGCAACGATAAGGCGGTTCGCCTTGAACTCCGTGCTCCAGCCCTTGGTCTCAAGATGGTGGGCGAGGGTGTGGGTGCGGATGTCCAGGGCAGAGGCGCCCGCCCGGAGGTCGGAGGAAGCAGCTCGGGCAGAAGGTCAGTGGGTGAGGGAGCGGCGTCAGCTCTGTGCTCTTCACGCCGTCGATGGGGGCAGATGCCAGGAGCCGCTCCCAGGCAGGACCTGCCACGTCCTTGGGCTCTCCGTAGACCGGGTAAGTGGAGTTGCTGACCGCAGCGTTGGTGTTGAGCTCCAGCAGGTAAGGCTCTCCCGTGTCCTTGGCGACGAGGATGTCCGCACCGCCCCAATCCATGGTCGGGATGGCGCGGATCGCGTCACGTCCGACAGCGAGAACCGAGGGTGAAGGAGATCGAGGCACTCACTCGCTTCGCCGCCGCTGCTGATTCCTCCTACGTTGCGCACAGTGATTCGTTCCCCTTCGGGGAGGACCGAATCGAGCGTGAGCCCTTGGCGCTTCAGGTGCCTCTCCGTCGTCCTGTCGACGGGAATCATCAGCATGCAGTTATTGGGGTTTCTTCGGCGAAGCTCGTTCTTGGCCTCGATGAGCTGAAGAACCGTTGCACGTCCGTCCCCGCGACGCGGGGCAGCAGCCGACGCACTGCACCGAAGCACTTCTCCGGAGTGACGATGAGCCGAAACTCGATGCCATCGATGTACTCCTCCACCAGCACACCACGACCATCCGTATTCGCGTCCTCGTAGCCCTGAACGATCTCATCGGCGGTGCTGGCGTTGACCGTTACGTTCTTGCCCTGGCCGCCGAAGCGAGGCTTGATCACCACGGGGGCAGCGAGCTTCGACTGTATGCGCAAGGCCTCATCGGATGAGGAGGCAATATCGCCTCGTGGGGTGGAGACTCCAGCAGACTCGAGCAGCCGCTTCGTCAGGTATTTGTCCTTGACGATGAGCCCGCCCGTCACGGTGTCCGTGCACATGTGACCGCGAAGCAGCGCTCATAAGCCATCCTTCTCCGCAACGGCAGTGTACGTCCCGTACCAGGTGACGTCTGCGCCGTCTCGCGCAGCGGCCCGCGAGGTCACAAGTGTCCCGACGTTGCGGCCCTTTTCGAGCTGCTGCGCGATGACTTCCTGCGAATCCTCATCCTCGTAGAGGTTAGGCTCGTCCTTGACGATGTCCGGAAAAGTATCCGTGAGGCTCACGTGATCCCCATTCGTGATAAGCGCACACTGCGTCGCGTAATCAGCTCAGATTAGCCTACGCAGCTGGCGTCTCAGGCGGCGCAGAAAGCCTCGCACGGTGGGGGCCTGGATGATGCGGAACTCTTCCGACTCCGGCCTCTCCGCACGAGTCATCGCGACGGACGTGATCACGGACTTTGTGGGTCCCTTTGAGGAGAGGTAGCCGAGAGCTGACACTGCGTCGGCCGGGCCGGACACGACGGCCTCGACACGCTTTCTGCTTGCGTTCTTCACGTAGCCGGTGAGACCGAACTGACGGGCGCGGCGCCCGAACCATTTCCGGTACCCGACGCCCGTGACCCGGCCTCGGATGTCGAAGCGGAGGGTGAGGGTGTCGACCTGCTGCGGCGGGAGCGCAATGTCAGCGGCTGCAGCGGTCGCCTCGAAGAACTTCTTCGCGACCGGTGCGGGGTTCCCACATGGGGTACTGGGCGCTGCCGATGGCGGCGTGAGCGTTGAGCTCGATCACAGTGCACTGCTGCTCCACGTGGGCTTGCGGTGGTCTTCGATGAGCATATCGAGGCCGCAGAATCCAAGGCCCGGAACGGCCTGCACTGCTTTTACCGCAAGCTCCTTGATGGAGGATGCATCTCATCGGCGATCTCGAAGCTGTCGCCGCCCTGGGAGAGGTTCGCGGAATTCGCCAAGAGCACCGTCCGTCCGGCTTCGGGTACGGAGGAGTACGTCAGTCCAGCCAGGTTGAGCTGGTATTGGAGGGACTCGCCGACCTTGATCGGACGGGAGCTCAGATGCGGGTTGTCCTGGCGGGCGCGATTCTTGTATTCGATGAGATCGGCCACGGTGTGGACACCGTCCCCGGTGACAGAGGCAGGTGCGCGGACCACGGAGGCCACGACTTCGTCGCCGATGACGACGATGCGGTAGTCCTCGCCGGGGACGTGATCCTCGATGACGAAGTCGTCGTCTCCCAGCTCACTCTGCTGATAGAGCTCCAGCGCGTCCTGGAGGTCGTCGCGGCTCTGGATATTTGCGACTACACCGATGCCGCGCAGCCCTGCCACGGGCTTGCAGACCACCGGATAGCCGATGCGGTCGGCGTATTCGATCGCCAGTTCGCGGTCTGCAGTGGAGAAGACTCGACCCTGCGGCACTGGGACGTCGATGCGCTGAAGCAGCCGACGGGTGGCCTCTTTGTAGCTGCAGATCGACAGTGCCACGCCGCTTGCGAGAGGAGAGCGGCCCCATTTGAAGCTCAGCCGCTTCTCGGATGCTGGGTCGGTCACCACGAACGCGCCGTTCGGATAGCGGGTGCTGGTAAGTCCGTAGCGGAGCGCTTCACGCTCAAGAGGTGTCCCTTCGTCCCGTCCTTAGGGAGCGGCGCGATGTACGGGGCATCGTCGAAGACGTTCGTAAGCTGACCCTCATATGCGGGGCCGCAGGCTCGGGCGCCACAAAATAGCGGTTCACCTGCGGAAGGCGGTTCCGCAGCAGCGCACCGAGCTCGTCGCCCGAGCCCTGCTCCTGGGTGCTGAACTCTACGAGCGCCTCCGTCATCGCTGCTTCGATGCGGGCCAGAGCCTCCAGCCCAGGCGATTCCTGGAGCTCCTCGACCTCGGCGGGTGTGCCCGGGTGAGTCCCTCAACGAGCGCGCGAAGCTGACCGGCGTCTCCGCGCGGGATGTCCGCAGCAAGAAGCGCCTCGAGGGCCCTCTCGCCGCCTCCCACGCTGCAGAAGGGACGACCAGGTGCTCCCCGTGGTGCACAAGTTCCGACTGTCCCAGAGCGGACACCTGCGCGCCGGCACGCTCACCTACGACCTGCGCGTAGACGCGGGAAGGGCGGGCCTTGGCCTCGTCCTGGCGCAGGCGGACCAAGCGAACGAGTGAGATGGGGCCCGTGCTCTTGTGTGCTTCAGACAACGTGGGTTCCCTTCGAGAAGTTGACGGCCGCGGCTCTGTCGTCGGCGAGGTGGCCCGCCATGAGGAGCTCAGCGAGCGCTGCGAGGACATCGGGGCTTCCCTTCGCGGTTGCCCTGAGCTCGCCTGTGACCTGGTCCACGCCGTGCACGCTGAGCGTGGCGCCGTGGTCCTGTGCGATGCGAGGCAGCTCCTCGCCCACGCGCTCTGCGTGGCGGAGGCCTTCGATGTCGAGCGATCGGGTCACGGCGTCGACTGGTGCAGGCAGCTCGAAGCCCGCCCGCCCCGCCTGGTAGGCCACGAGTGCGTCACCGAGCGTGTCACCGAGCGAAGCGTCGGCAGTCATGTATGTCTCGATTCGGGGCCGCTCTGAGATGCTGGTGATCAGGAGGGGCTTTCGCCCTCTTGGTAGGCGTTGGGATTGGCCACGGCGTCTATGGAGGCGAATGCCAGGCCCGGCACCGCATCAAGAGTTCTCACGAACAGGGCGGCGTCGTCGGCGCTCAGCTCATCGGTGACGCTGCGCACACCCGTAGAGTGATCCACATCAAGCTCGACAGCGGCGATGAGCGAATCTCCGACGATGAACGCGCGGATGGGGCGGCCCGGCATCTGCTTCTCCACCAGCATCCGGGACTTCAGCGGTGCGACCTCATGGCCGTCGTCATCGTATGTGAAGGTCAGGCGAGTGGTGGCGTAGCTTACCACGTACGGGTTGCTGCCGGGAGTGCGGTCTGCCTTGTCCCGTCGGCGCAGCGTCATGAACGCGCTGCGCAGCTCGTCGCCTGACGTGATCCCGCCGATGGCGCGCACGGGGTTCTCTCCTACGCCCTCGCGCAGAACGACCGGATAACCCAGCTTCTCCGCATACTTCTCCGCCTTCTTGAGGCTCTGCCAGGAGAACGACGCGCCAGGCGGGGTGGGGACCTCGGCCCGGTCCAGGAGTGCCCTTTTGAGGCGGTGATCCTGGGCAAAGGTGACCGCAGCGAGGTCTGAGGCCTCAGGCACGCCATGGGTGAAGGAGATCTCTGCCGGGACTGAGCGCGATCTTCCTGCCAGGAGCACCTGGCGGGGAGCGAGAGCACATCAAGATCGCGGGCCAGAGCCGCGCGATGCACTTGGTAGCCGTCAATGAGCCGGGAGGGGATCGGCACCCCTGCCGCCTCCACCTCCGGCTCCGTCATGCTGTCCTTCGGCACGTTAATCCCTTCCGGTTCCTGCATTCGTCGATCATCTGCACGTCCGAGCCTGCCGAGCTTACCAAGGGAGATGCTTGCTAAGCAGAAGCTGCCGCGGCGGTGCGGTGGTCCAGGGACAGATATTTGCGGAGCTTCCAGGAACATAAGCAGGGGCAGGGGTGTTGGCAACATGTTGTGACTGCAGGCGAACACATCTCAAGACCGCCGATCCCGGCCGAGCTCAAGGTGATGATCGTCTCTGCGTTCATCATCGCGATCGGATTCGGGATCGTTTCGCCGATTCTTCCCCAATACGCATCTGACTTCGGGGTATCCGCCATGGCAGTCTCGGCCGTGGTGTCGGCCTTCGGCCTGTTCCGCCTGCTCTTCGCTCCGGCGTCTGGGCGCCTGACCCAAGCATTGGGGAGACCCCGGTCTACGTCATCGGCCTCCTCATCGTCGCGGTCTCGATGATCGCGACCGCGTACGCGCCCACCTATGAGCTGCTGCTGGCCTTTCGGGCAGTCGGCGGCATCGGATCCACATTCTTCACCGTCGCTGCCATGACGTTCCTGGCCCGAAAGTCCCCGCCCACCATCCGCGGGAGGGTGATGGGCGCCTACGCGTCGGCATTCCTCATCGGCAATATCGCAGGTCCCCTGCTGGGCTCAGCTCTGCTGGTCTTCGGCCAAGAGGTGCCGTTCCTGGTGTACGGAGCTGCCCTGGTCATCGCAGCAGCCGTTGTCTTCTTCATGCTTCGGAAGTCCCGCCTCGAGGATCGGAAGAACAAGGACGAGCGGCAGCGGGCGTCTGTCAGGGAGGCTCTCGGCCACGGCAGCTACCGGGCAGCGCTAGCCTCCGGATTCGCCAACGGGTGGGCGACATTCGGCCTGCGGAACTCCGTGGTGCCGCTCTTCGCCGCCTCAGCATTCGTCGGCACGGGCTGGTTCATCGACTCCGCCCAGCTGGCAGGCGTCACGCTGGCCTGCTTCGCGGCGGGCAACGTCGTGGTGGTGCTGACCCTCGCCAAACGATCCGACGAATGGGGCCGCCGCCCACCCATCATCCTGGGACTGCTCGTTGCGGGCGCAGCCACCGGTACCCTGGGCCTAGCCCCCGAGCCCTGGGTGCTGCTGCTCCTCAGCGTCATCGGCGGCGCGGCACCGGGCTCATCGTCCCCGCCCAGCAGGCCGCTTTGGGCGATCTCGTGGGGAGGGCGCAACGGCGGCACTGTCATCTCCACATTCCAGATGGTCCAGGACCTGGGGGCGATCATCGGACCGCTTCTCGCAGGACTGCTGGTGGACCAGCTGGGCTACGCCTGGGCGTTCGGTCTGACCGGCCTCATTCTGATGCTCGGCGCCGCAGCCTGGAGCCTCGCCCCGGAGACCCTGACCCGGGAGGAGAGCGGCGGACGGCCTGCCGCATCGTAGTCTCAGCCGCGGAGGCGGATACTAGGGTCCGTCGACTGACCATCCGCACACTCGTATCCGGTGACTCGGGACCACCGCGTTTTTACCGTCTGAGCGGCAAGGAAGAAGGATAGGCATGGAGTTTCAGTGGCCGGAGCACTTTCAGCCCTCGGTCGTCCGCTCGGGATTCGGGGCTGGCACCGTATCGACCCACACGTTGGCGCTGGAGGCGTGGAGACGAGGGCTGAAGGTGACGTTCCTCGCTCCCAGCGGCAAGGAGCTGGAGGTGTCGGACGGTTCGCGCACCGTCCGTTTTGACCGGTCGCGGGCCGCCAGCGAGATCAGCGAAGAGGCATACAGCATCGTGGAGTCGAAGTACGACACCACCGCCGCCCTCCGGGCCGCAGGCGTTCCCGTGCCGGAGGCGTTCGCGCTCGCTGCGTCGGAGACCACGTTCGAGGAGGTGAGGGCCCACGCCGAATCGCTCGGCTACCCGGTCGTCCTCAAACCCATGAGGGGCTCCAGGGGGCGAGGGGTCTTCGCCAACATCCAGTCGGTGGAGCAGCTCCCGGAGTACTACACGTATCTCGTCGACGACCTTGGGTCTGAGCACATCGTCCTCGAGCGCCATCATTTCGGCGGTGATTACCGTGCCTTCGTAGTGGGCGACCGTTTTATTGCGGCCTGTCAGCGCATTCCCGCACGTGTCTCAGGCGATGGAACTCACACGGTTGGCGAACTGATCGATCAGAAGAATCGGCTTCGCAGACAGAATCCGTTCCTGTCCGGAGGGCTCATCGCCAAAGACTATGAGGTGCGCTCCATGGTGGCGCAGCAGGGTCTCACGATGGACTCTGTGCCCCTGCGGGATGCTGACGTTCAGCTGCGGCAGAAGGCCAACGCCAGCGCCGGGGGTGATGTGGTGGACGTGACGGACGCGTTTCCGGAGCATATGCAGGCCGCCGCTGTGAGCGCCGTGTCCGCAATACCAGGCCTCCCTGCGGCTGGAGTCGACATTCTCTGGGATCCGGACAACGCAGGGGTCGGGAGACCGAGTTCGTGATCATCGAGATGAATTCGCGAGCTCATATCGGCGTGAACATGTATCCGACCCACGGCCGAGGAGAGATGTCCCGGAAGCAGTCATCGACAACTTCTTCCCGGGTTCGCGCCGCCCGAGCACGGCGGGCGCAGAGATGCTCACCTTTGATCGGGCTGATCTTCTTCAGCCCATCCTGAACGGAACGGCGGCCTCGGTCGAGCTGAATCCACTCCCGGAGCACGGCCTGCCGGTCCGGCGGCAGTGTCGGCTCGCGGCAGGCCTCAGCCTTCCGCCCGCGCTCCGCCGGAAGATCCGCAGTGAGTACCGCAGGGCAGGGGTGAGCGGCAGACTCGTGCTCCGCGAGCCCGAGCCCCGTCTGGTCGTGGCAGGGGAGGAAAAGTCCGTTCGCGAATGGTTCCGACGAATCGCCCGAGTTCTCGGCGAAGAGTTCTCGCAGGTCGAAGAGTATACGGGGCCAGTGCACCTAGGGTTCGGAGTCTCCGAGTGATCGGTACGGCTGTGCGCGTGTGTTGTCCTCCGGGAGCAGAAAATTCATGAAAGGCTGAATAGAAGCTTAAGTAAGACTGAACATTGAGAGGATCCATGGAAGGCCAGCACGATCGCTCGTCGGCGCGCCCTATTGCGCATCGGAGCAGGCGCTTTCTTCAGCAGGTGCGTCATGGTCGGCCCCTGAGGTGCACCGCACGCTGCTCCTTGGGAGCCTGACGGCGACCAGCTCGAGAACGAAAACCTGCAGCGGTACCGCACTGCGGCTGACGAGGTGATTCTCGGTGCCAGCGGGGTGTTCGAGGACGCGGCAGGGACGGTCCGACTGCCCAAAAGGGTAGGCGGCGGCGAGATCAGGGTGGACGGAGCCTCGGGAGACTCCCCATCGATTCCGCACACTCGGCCCGACGTGTTTCAGGTGGCGTTTCCCCATTGGCCCGCAAAGTACAGCTGGCGAACGCGCGCCCAGAAGCGCGAAGGAAAGATCAAGCAGTCCCAAGGGGCTGATCTCGTGGTCGGCTGGGGAAGCCATTGCCTCCAGGAAGTCGAGCACCGGAACAGCGGTTGGCTCGTCTACGGCCTGGGTCGCGGGGCAGCGGCGCCGGACAGGCGCTTTGCACGCCCACAGGTTGAACGGCATCTCGTCGCGTGCAGCTTCGTGGCCGTGCTCGAGCTGTCCCGGCGTCCAGGGCGCCGGGAACGGTCCGTGTCACTCAAGCTCTATCCGGTCTATGCCGGAGTCGATGAGAGCGGGTAGGCATATGCGCCCGTCACTTCCGAGGACTTCCGCAGAGTCGTACAGCACCTCGCATGGCGAGGGCCGAGGGGTTCGGCCAAGCGGGCGCAGGCTGTGGTGAAGACGATCTCGGTCGTCACCTTCACCTTCCGGTAGGACAGTGGCCCGTCGGGCGGCAGCCGGAAGCGCAGAAAGGGCCCTCGCAGTCCGACGCAGCAGCTCGTCTTACGGAGCTTCTTTCGCACGCGGAGGCGGATGACTTCGGAATCCACCGTCAGTCCGTGCGCCACCACGCCGCGCTCGGTAGGCGACTCAGCAGTGCCCTGGTTGCAGAGCAGGCCCATGCCGAAGGCGCGGACATCAAGTGGGTCAGCCCGGCACGAGCGGTCGCCGAGCACCACGGAGTCCGGGTGCTGATTGACGGAGCCCACGCCAACGAGTCCGCCGCAGCGACGGTTTTCGTCTCAGACAAGTACCGGACAGGAAAGCTGCTTCGAGATGCAGGCGTGAGGGCTCCTCGCAGCGAGGTCGTCCGCTCTGCAGGCCGCGCACACGAGCTGGCCCAAGCGTGGCAATGCCCGCTGGTCATCAAACCGCGCAGCGGAAACAAGGGTCGTGGCGTGTTCGTGAACCTCACGACGCCGGAGAGCATCACCTCCGCCTTCGAGAGTGTCCACGCGCTCGGCAACGACGTCCTGGTGGAAGAGTTCGTTCAGCCGTTCGAGGAATACCGATGCATCGCGACCGCTGCCGAGTGTCTCAGCGTCGTCCGCCGGGTTCTCCCTCACGTCGTCGGAGACGGACAGTCGACGATCGCTGAGCTCATCGCTGAGAAGAACGAGGAACGACGCCGTTCGCCGCACCTGATGAAGAGCCTCATACCGCTCGACGATGTGGCACGCAGCCATTTGGCCCGGCAGGGCAGCGACCCCGAAAGCGTTCTGCCGATGGGCAGGGCCGTGACTGTTCGGGATGTGGGCGGGCTGAGTTCAGGCGGAGACACCGTGGAGTGCTCCGAAGAAGTGCCAGCTTCGCTCAAGGACACGGCGAGCGCTGCTGTGGCCAGCATCCCGGGGTGTGGCACGCGGGGGTCGACATCGTTGTCTCAGCTGCCGGAGACATTCCCTACGTCATAGAGATCAACACAGGAAGCGGCATTGCAGGGCATCACTATCCGTCGCGGGGCGAACCCAAGGAACTGGCAAGCTATCTCTGGCACAGCCGCCTCAGCGAAGCTGTCCTGAGGACGCGCCAAGACGATGGGATCGCTGCCCCCGCGACGCAAGACCGTGGTCGGTTCGAGAGCACAACGATCACGGAGCCGATCGACCTGGTTCGGGAGGCACAGGCCCTCTTGGAGAGTCGCGGCTTCACGATTGCGAGGAGGGCACGCGTCTCTGGACAGCCCAGGCTCGGGACGGAGGTGTTCGTTGGAGCTTCGGCCCCTGGACCGACTACGACCTCAACATCGTGCGCCAGCTTCTGAAGCACCCACAGGTCGCGCTCAACGTCATCCGGAGTGGAGGACTTCCCGTTACTTCTGAGGCGGCGGAGGAACAATCCTCCGCGTTTTGCCTCTCGTCGGGAGAGTCTGCTGGCAACTTCAGAGTATGGGTCCCACGTCGCGAGCCACATGGTTGAAAGTGCGGCTGCGCTCGCCGTGAGCGCCGTTCGGGCCATCCCTGAGCTTCGCTGGGGGCAGTCGATGTCCATGTGAGCGCGGACGAGGTCTCGGTCGCGGAGATCTCGGTCCCTTCCGTCATTTCCGGCGGTCACGAGGTGCTGACGGGCTCCGCAGCCTCGATAGTGGATCAGATCGTTCAACCCGCTCTCGCGGACATGTGCATCATGGTTGGCAACTGACCCCGTCCAAGAGCGCCTGGCACGGGGACAGCACTGCAGTCCGCGCCGCGGGCCACACACAAGGGGCGGGCTCCAGCGCAGTGCTGGAACCCGCCCCTTGTGCTGCACCTAGGCGCAGAGAGAGCTGAAGCGAATCAGTGACCCGCTGAGGTCCTCTCGATGTAGGAGTAGGCCTCGGTCTGGTGAGCCGCCACGTCGATGCCTAGCCTCCTCGACCTCTGCGTCCACCCGGAAGCCGATCGTCTTGTGGATCGCCAGACCGATGATGAATGTAGCCACGAACGTAAAGATCGCGGTCACGACCACTGCCACCACCTGAGCGACCAGGAGCTCGAAGCCTCCGCCGACCAGGATGCCGGAGCGACCCTCGCCGTAGATGTCCTCGTAGCCGAAGAGGCCGATGGCCACTGTGCCCCAGAGGCCCGCCACGAAGTGCAGACCGACCACATCAAGAGTGTCGTCGAACTTGCCCCACTTGATGTCGACGGCGAAGCAGCAGATCACGCCGGAGATGGCGCCGAGGATGATCGCACCGACTGGTGCCACGTGGGCGACGGCGGGAGTGATGGCCACCAGACCAGCAACAATTCCGGAGGCAGCGCCCACAGGGGTGGGCTTCTTGCCGCGGGCCCACTCGGTGAGCAGCCACGCGACCAGTGCCGCTGCCGGAGCCAGCATGGTGTTCAGCCAGTTGAGGGAGATTTCGTCAGTGCTGCCAGCCTCACCCAGGTTGAAGCCGAACCAGCCGAACCACAGGATCGAGGCGCCCAGCAGCACGAAGGGAACGTTGTGAGCCTTGTTCTCCGTGATCTCCGCGAAGCGTGAGCGAGGTCCGATCACCAGGACCAGAGCCAGAGCCGCCAGGTAGGCGCACATGTGCACGACCAGGCCGTAAGCAAAGTCAACAGCCTCACCCACGGCGTCGCCGATGAGTCCGCCTTCGACCAGCAGTCCGCCGTCGCCCCAGACCCAGTGGGCCAGGGGTGCGTAGACCAGAGTCAGCCAGATCGGAACGAAGATCATCCACGCGGAGAACTTCGCCCGGTCTGCAATGGCGCCTGAGATCAGCGCAGTCGTGATGATCGCGAAGGTACCGCCGAAGCCGACCCATACGAGCTCGTCGTAAGCCGCTTCGAAGGATCCCATCGCAGCGAAGTTGTCAGCGGGGTTGCCGAAGAGGCCCCGACCGATGAACCGAACGAGATCGCGTCGCCCCAGAGGGTCCATGTGATCGCGACCAGTCCCATAGCCGCGAAGCTCATCATCATCATGTTCACGGCGGACTTGGTCTGGGACAGACCGCCGTAGAACAGAGCGAGTCCGGGGTCATAAACAGCACCAAGGCGCCTGCTACGACAACCCAAATAACATCAGCTTCCATAATGTCCCTCCAGGAAACGTCGTCTACCGATGGCTTTCACCGGTGCGAGCTGACTTCTATCCTGGAGGGCACGTGTTTCGCCTCAGCGGCCCTCGTGTTTCAAGAACGTTAACTTTTTCCTGCGAAAAGGCATTTCGCCACATGTGAGGCCCGGCTGTGCATCACTGGTCCTCGAGGAGCGCGTCCACGAACGACTCGGCGTCGAACGGAGCGAGATCGTCCGGGCCCTCACCGAGCCCCACGAGCTTCACCGGCACCCCCAGCTGCTGCTGAATGGCCACCACAATGCCGCCGCGTGCGGTGCCGTCGAGCTTGGTCAGGACGATGCCGGTGATGCTGACTGCCTCCGAGAAGACTTTGGCCTGCGAGAGCCCGTTCTGGCCCGTTGTCG
The DNA here is from genome assembly GCF_019575955.1 of Nesterenkonia pannonica. Classification (GTDB taxonomy): domain Bacteria; phylum Actinomycetota; class Actinomycetes; order Actinomycetales; family Micrococcaceae; genus Nesterenkonia; species Nesterenkonia pannonica. The sequence continues at coordinate 1,887,172 of NZ_CP080575.1, read as the reverse complement.
CATCCAGCACGAGCAGCACCTCGTCGACCTGCGACCGCTTCTCGACCACACGCTTGACCTTGCCGAGCTCGTCCATGAGATTGGCCTTGTTCTGCAGCTTACCAGCAGTGTCCACCAGCACGGCGTCGACGTTGTCCTCCTGCGCCTTCGCCACGGACTCGAAGGCCACAGAGGCGGGATCCGCCCCTCCACATCCGACGCGACAGTGGGGACACCCACACGGGCGCCCCACGTGGTCAGCTGTTCGGCTGCGGCAGCGCGGAACGTGTCCGCTGCGCCCAGCACCACAGTCCGGCCCTCGGCCACCAGCACTCGGGCAAGCTTGCCCACAGTGGTCGTCTTGCCGGTTCCGTTGACCCCGACCACCATCACCACAGTAAGCCGTCCCTCTGCCGTCGTCGTGAGCTCACGGTCGAAGGTGGGGTCGACGAGCTTCACGAGCTCCTCCCTCAGAAGCTCCCGCACACGCGCAGGGTCCCTTGAGCCTTCGACCTTGACGCGCTCACGGAGCGTCTCGACGAGGCTCATCGCCGCCTCGGCACCGAGGTCCGCGGTGAGGAGAGTCTCCTCGATCTCGTCCCAGACGTCGTCGTCGATCTCGTCCTGGCTCAGGAGTGCGAGCAGGGTCTTGCCGAAGACGCTGTTCGACTTGACCAGGCGCGCCCGCAGCCGGGCCAGGCGCCCCTCTGCAGGCTCCGGGCGGTCCAGCTCCGGCTCGGCGGGAACGAGGGGAGCGTCACCCTCGGGGCCTCCTCGACCAGGGTGTCGTAAGCGGGCTCATCCGCCTCCGGAGCATCATCGGCATCCCGAGTGGTGGGATAGCGCTGCTGTGACCGTCGGAAGAGGTCGGAGCCGCTGACGAGGAAGAATCCGAGAAGGCTGACGAGCAGAACGGCCAGGACGATGAAGGTGATCAGAACAGAAGTTTCCACGCGCCTCAGTGTCCCATACCGGATCAGCGTCTGAGGCGGCGAGACACCTTCTGCGCGGTGGTGCGCGCTCGCTCCGGCAGTGCGCCGAGCACGGACGAGTTCGCCTGCTCGGCGAGAGCCTCAAGGGCGCGGGAGTGGTCGCTCGACGCGGCCTCAGTCTCCTCCAGTAGGCGTTCGATCCGATCCACCTTCTCGGTCAGCTGCTCGAGCTGCTGCTCACGCCGCTCCAGGCGCGCCTGAAGGCTCTCATTCCTGGCGCGCTGCGCCTCCACCTGATCGGCGAACACTACGCCCTGCTCATCGAGCCGCTCCGCCAGGTTCCCGAGGTCCGCACGAACAGCCGAGAGCCTCTCCGGAACATCCTCGAGTCCCCCAGCGCTGAGCGCACACGCTCCTCCAGGTCTCGGAACTCCACGCTCCGCACCTCGTCGAGGCGGTCGTATACGCTCCGAAGCTCAATGATCAGATCCCGCTGATGGGCGATGAGCGAGACCACGACGTCGTGCGCGTTCTTCCCGAGGTCCTCAGGCGGCGTCGCATCTGCCTCCGTGAGCGTGGACGACGAGGCATCCTCGGAGGAAGCTTCGTCGGTGCGGGTCTGCTCCTCGTCGGCTGAGCTCGCGTGTGTCATGGATCATCTCCTAATGCTGAGCGGTGCCGTGGATGATGTCGAAGAAGCTGGGACGAGGCGCTGAACCGTCTGCCTCCGCTGCTGACACTGGCTTGGTGGACCGTGGACGCAGCTCGTCCGGCAGCGCGCGGAAGCCGATGTGCGGCGGGACGCGAAGATTTCCCATGTCGAACCCGGTGAGCGCACGCAGGCCGCTCGCCGGAAACTCCTGGATCTCGCGCATGAATGCCGCACGCTGTGCGTAGGAGGCGGAACGCGCGGTGTGCGCCCCGCCAAAGCGATCGCAGGGGCAGCGCCGCGGCTCAGACCGGGGTGCGACGGATGCCGGACGCGGCACGTCGATGCCCCTGCTCCGCGCCCTCCAGCAGCTGCTCGTGGGCAGCCAAAGCCGCCTGAACAACCCGGGCGTCGTCTTTTTGGCTCACATTGATACCCTAGATGATCGTGTTCAACTCCCTCTCCGACCGCCTCGCCGCGACCTTCAAGAATCTTCGCGGCAAAGGGCGTCTCACCGAAAGCCGACATCGACGGCACTGCCCGCGAGATTCGTCGCGCCCTGCTCGACGCCGACGTCGCAGTGTCAGTCGTCCGTGAGTTCATTCGCCGGATCAAGGAGCGCGCCCTGGGCGAGGAGGTCGCTCAGGCGCTGAACCCCGGCCAGCAGGTCGTCAAGATCGTCAACGAGGAGCTCGTCGGAATCCTCGGCGGTCAGACGCGTGAGCTGGCCTTCGCCAAGCAGCCGCCCACGGTGATCATGCTCGCCGGGCTGCAGGGCGCCGGCAAGACCACCCTGGCCGGAAAGCTCGCGCACCACCTCAGGTCAAAGGGACACACCCCGATGCTCGTGGCCTGCGACCTCCAGCGGCCCAACGCGGTGCGCCAGCTGCAGATCGGCGGCGAGCGGGCTGGGGTCCCGGTGCACGCTCCGCATCCGGGCGTCTCCTCCGAGGCCGAGGTCCCCACCGGAGATCCAGTCGCGGTGGCAAGAGAAGGCGTGGCCGCGGCGCGTGAGAAGCTGCATGACGTCGTCATCATCGACACCGCTAAGCCGACTCGGAGTCGACGCTGAGCTGATGAAGCAGGCCGGGGACATCAAAGCCGCCGTCGGCGCTCACGAGACCCTCTTCGTCATCGACGCCATGATCGGCCAGGACGCGGTCAACACCGCACAGGCATTCAACGAAGGCGTCGACTTCACCGGCGTGGTCCTGACCAAGCTGGACGGCGATGCGCGCGGCGGTGCCGCCCTCTCCGTGGCAGAGGTCACCGGCAAGCCCGTGATGTACGCCTCGACCGGTGAGGGTCTGCGGGACTTCGAGGTCTTCCACCCGGACCGTATGGCCAAACGCATCCTCGACATGGGAGACGTGCTCAGCCTCATCGAGCAGGCCGAGGCGAGCTGGGACAAGGCTGAGGCCGAGAAGATGGCCCAGAAGTTCGCTGACCAGGAAGACTTCACCCTGGAGGACTTCCGCGCTCAGATGCAGCAGCTCAAGAAGATGGGCTCGATGAAGAAGCTCCTGGGCATGATGCCTGGGGCCCAGGGCATGCGTCAGCAGCTCGACCAGTTCGACGACAGTCAGGTCGACCGCATTGAGGCCATCATCAGCTCGATGACGCCTCACGAGCGCAATGCTCCCAAGATCATCAACGGCTCCCGTCGGGCACGCATCGCCAAAGGTTCAGGCGTGCATGTCTCGGAGGTCAACCAGCTCCTCGAACGCTTCGGGCAGGCCCAGAAGATGATGAAGAAGATGGCGGGCGGCGGCGGAATGCCCGGAGGCATGCCGGGAATGCCGTCCGGGATGGGCGGCGGTGCGCCCAGCGCGGACGGAAGAAGGCGGCCAAGGGCAAGCCGAAGAAGAAGGCGAAGTCCGGGAACCCGGCCAAGGCCGCGCAGGAGGCCCGCGATGCCGAGCAGCGCCGCCGCGAGAAGCTTACCAGCGGCTCTGCGTTCGGAGCGCCGCAGCAGGATGTGAGCCCCGAGGATCTCTCCCTTCCCAAAGGATTCGAGAAATACCTCAAGTAGATGGCATAATTCTCTAGTACTTTGCACAGGCCGGGGACCCTCTCATTCCCTGTCACTGAGCAATGTCTCCACAGCGGCATACCGCGCAGCAGCCCCACACTGCCAGAGATGACCGACTGTGACCACAAGACTCAAGGAGCAGCTACACAAGTGGCAGTCAAGATTCGTCTGAAGCGCATGGGCAAAGTCCGTGCACCCCACTACCGGGTCGTCGTCGCCGACTCGCGCACCAAGCGTGATGGTGCCGCCATCGAGCAGATCGGCAAGTACCACCCCACCCAGGAGCCTTCGCTCATCGACATCGACACAGAGCGCGCGCAGTACTGGCTCTCCGTCGGTGCTCAGCCCACCGAACAGGTCATGGCGCTGCTGAAGGTCACCGGCGACTGGCAGAAGTTCAAGGGCCTCGAAGGCTCAGAGGGCACTCTGCGGACCAAGGAGGCTCCTCAGGAGTACACGGTCCCCGAGAAGGGCTCGGTCATCGTCGAGAACACCGGCAGCACCGAGAACCCCACCGATGAGAAGGCTCCCGCTGAGGCGCCTGAAGCATCCGCCGAGGAGACTCCGCTCCCGACGCAGCAGAGGAAGTCGCCGCGGAGAAGGCAGCGGAGTAATCATGTCGTCTGTGATCACTGATGCTGTTGAGCACCTGGTGCGCGGCATCGTCGACTCTCCCGACGACGTCGATGTGCGTCAGAAGGATGGACGTCGCTACGACACCGTCCAGGTCCGGGTCCACCCGGAGGACCTCGGACGCGTGATCGGTCGTGCCGGGCGAACCGCCAAAGCGCTGCGCGCAGTGGTTTCGGCGCTGCCCGGCGGCCAGGATGTCCGCGTCGACGTCGTCGACACGGACCGTCGCCGCTGACCTCAGCAGAATCATGGCGCAGACTGAATACGGAGCCGACCCGCAGCCCAGCCCCGAGAGGGACGGGCTGCGGGTCGCTCGTATTGGTAAGCCCCACGGCGTGCGCGGGAAGTCACCGTCGAGCTGTTCACCGACGAGCCTGAGGCGAGGCTCGGCCCCGGTGCGGTGCTGGAGCGCAGGCCCGGCAAGGGCACCGAGGACCGGACCACGCAGCAGCTCACTGTGTCCTCCCAGCGGTGGAACAAGAAGATCTGCATGCTTTCCTTCGAGGACGTGCGGGACCGTGATGCTGCAGAGGCTCTGAGGGGCTCCACCCTGCACATCGAGATCCCCGACGAAGACGAGCAGGAGGGCTGGTACTCCCACGAGCTTGAGGGAATGGTCTGTCAGAGCCCCGACGGTCATCCCTACGGCGTTGTGGTTGAGCTCGTGACCGGCCCGGCGCAGGATCTTCTCGCAGTCAGGACCGAGGCGGGGACGAGGTGCTCATCCCGTTCGTGGAGGAGATCGTCCCCGACATCAGCGCCGATGAGCGCATCATCACGCTGACCCCGCCCGAAGGGCTCATCTGAGTGCGCATCGACCTGATCTCGATCTTTCCGGAGTTCTTCGACGCCCTTGACCTTTCGCTGATCGGAAGAGCTCAGGAGGACGGGCTGCTGGATGTGCGGCGCCACCAGCTCCGCGACTACGCCGCAGACCGGCACCGCACCGTTGACTCGCCCCCTGCCGGGGGTGGAGCGGGCATGGTGATGAAGCCTGAGCCGTGGGCCCTGGCCCTCGAATCGGTGCTCTCGTCCCGGGCCGCGGGCACACGCCCCACCCTCATCATCCCCACCCCCTCGGGTGAGGTCCTCAGCCAGAGCCTCGCCCACGAGTTCGCCGCCCATGAGCACCTCGTCTTCGCCCCCGGCAGGTTCGGGGAATCGATGAGCGAGTGGCCGCATGGGCAGAGGACCACTTCGAGGTGCGCAGGGTGAGCATCGGCGACTACGTGCTCAACGGGGAGAGGCGGCCGTCGTCGTCATGGTCGAGGCCATTGCTCGCCTCGTGCCGGGAGTCATCGGGAACGCAGAATCCCTCACGGAGGAGTCCCATGCCGACGGCCTGCTGGAGTACCCGGTCTACACGAAGCCCGCCGATTGGCGGGGTCTGCACGTGCCCGAAGTGCTCCTCAGCGGAGATCATGCCCGCGTGTCTGAGTGGCGCCGCCAGGAGTCTGAGGAGCGAACGCAGAGGCTGAGGCCTGACCTCTGGGCACGGCGAGCCTAAGGGCGGCACCATCGGCTCATGTGCGGCCGGGGAATCCTGCTGGCACATTTCCCCGCGGGGACCGCTGTGACATACTTGTTGGCTGTGCCCGCTGGGCGCTGACCTCTGCCACAGGGAGGCGCGCCGAACAGCCGGGCCGCGGAATTCCGGCGACCGCCGGACCCGTCCACCAGCTTTACGACTCGAGGCGAGCGCGCGGCGTCTGCTGCGCTATCGTCCCAGGTCCCTGATATCAGGGCGACTGACCTGTGGCAGCCCGTCCCAAGGAGATGCAATGCAGAAGCTCGACTTCCTGGACCAGGCTAGCCTTCGGGACGACATCCCCGACTTCGGCCCCGGCGACACCGTCAGCGTCCACGTCAACATCATCGAGGGCAAGAACACGCGTGTTCAGGTCTTCAAGGGCTATGTGCTCGGCCGCCAGGGCCACGGCGTCGGCGAGACCTTCACCGTCCGCAAGATCTCATTCGGTGTGGGCGTGGAGCGCACCTTCCCCGTGCACTCCCCAGTGATCGAGAAGATCGAGGTCTCGGCGCTCGGCGACGTCCGCCGCGCCAAGCTCTACTACATGCGTGAGCGCCACGGCAAGGCGGCCCGCATCAAGGAGAAGCGCGAGTCAGCGGTGGCCCGCGCCAAGGGCCGCGACGTCGAAGAGGCAGCTTCCGAGGCCTGAGCCTCACTGCAGACGTGATCAGACGTTGGGGGCTGCGGCTGGCTGCTGTGCTGGCCGCAGCCCTTCTCGTCTCCACGGCGATACGTGTCTTCTGGATCGACGTCTACGTCGTGAACCAAGACTCGATGGACCCCACTCTCCACCACGGGGAGCGAGTCGCCGTGGATAAGCAGTACCCGGGTCAGGACGGCCCCCAGAGCGGGGATGTGATCATCTTCGACGGGGAAGGGTCCTTCACCCCATACCAGGGGCAGCGCTCGCCGCTGAGCCGACTCGGTCAGCAGATGGCCCACTGGATCAGCATAGGCGCTCCTCCGCAGGTCTTCGTCAAACGCGTCATCGGCGTCGGAGGAGACACCGTCGCATGCTGCACGGACGATGGCCAGCTCACCCTCAACGGAGAACCCCTGGAAGAGCCCTATCTGGCCCCGCACGAGCTCGCCTCGGAGCTGCCGTTCGAGGCTGAGGTGCCGGAGGGGCGCATGTGGGTTCTGGGGGACAACCGCAGCGAATCCGTCGACTCGCGCGCCCTGCTCGGCGCCCCAGGCGGCGGTATGATCTCGGAAGACCGCATTATTGGGCAGGTGACGGATGTTGTCTGGCCGCTGTCAGAACGCCGAAGCCTCGAGGAGTCCCTTTGACTGATCAGCCTGCTCAGGCGCCCAGCGGCGGCGGGCGGAAGCGCCATCCCATGGTGAGCCTGCTCATAGAAGCGGCGATCGTCATCGGCCTGGCTGTGCTCATCAGCTTCATCGTCAAGACTTTCTTCCTCAGAGCCTTCTACATCCCGTCCGAGTCGATGGAGCCTGCTCTGGAGGTCGACGACCGCATTGTGGTCAACCTCCTCGCACCCGGACCAATGGAGCTGGACCGCGGTGACGTCGTGGTCTTCGAAGACACCCGTCAGTGGTGGGGGCCGGAGCAGAGCCCCGAGACGAATCTCGGGCAGGAGGCACTGATCTTCATCGGTCTCATGCCCGACACCTCAAGCCACTACGTCGTCAAGCGGATCGTCGGACTCTCCGGGGACACCGTGGAGTGCTGCGACGAACAGGGCCGGATTCTCGTCAACGGCGAGCCGGTCGATGAGCCTTACATCAATGATGGCCACAGCCCCAGCGAGCAGGAGTTCAGTGTGGAGGTGCCCGAAGGGCATGTGTGGCTGCTCGGCGACAACCGCGGCGCCTCGGCGGACTCGCGGGCCCATGTCGACGAGCCGAATGCCGGGGCGGTTCCCGAGGAGGACGTGATCGGCAGGCACTTGGGGACGGTGTGGCCCTTCGATCGCTTCGTAAGCGGCGCCTCGCAGGACGAGCCGTTCGAATCGGTCCCGGAGTAGCCGGAGCGGCGCGCCCCCAGAGGCTCCATGACGCAGTCGGCCGCCCATGCCACCCTGAAGCCCGAGCTGCAGCTCCTGGCAGAGCGGGGAGCTCGGCTGATCGCTGGAATCGACGAGGTCGGCAGAGGCGCGCTGGTAAGCCCGGTCACGATCGGCGTGGTCGTCATCGACCTCGAACGGCTTTCCCCGGATGTCCTCAGCGCCGGCGTCTGGCCGCTTCTGGACGGTGTCCGCGACTCCAAGCTCCTCACCCCGGCGGCCCGAGTCAGGTGGCAGCCGACCATCTGCGAACACGCCGCCGCCCACAGCGTCCAGCACCAGAGCGCAGACCAGATCGACGCCAAGGGCCTCACGGCTGCGCTGGGAGCCGTAAGCCGCGCCGGGGTGGAAGCGGTGGAGCGGTCGATGGGGCGCACCTTGGACGCGGTGCTGCTTGATGGGACGCACGATTGGCTGACATCGGGTGCGGATCCTCGCGTGAGCACCATGCCGAAGGCAGATCAGAAGAGCCAAACGGTGGCCTGCGCATCTGTGCTGGCGAAAGTTGAGCGTGATGAGCTGCTGCGCGGACTTGCCCACGAGCACCCCGAATTCGGCTGGGAGTCGAACAAGGGGTACGGATCGAGCGCCCATAGGGCGGCTATTCAGGTCCACGGACCGAGTCAGCACCACCGGCGGTCCTGGAATCTGGGAGCTCCCGCGCTGCCGGGTCTGTGACCCTCCCCGCTCGGTATTGCACTGAGGGCGATTCGTAGGCGCTGACACGCCGACGTGTGCTCGGGCCGCGCTGGAGATTCCGTGCCGGCCGCTCCGGCGACGGAGGCTGGTCTTCGGCGACGGAGAGGAGAGCGCATGCGCGCCAAGGATCGAACGGGGTGGGACGGGGAGCAGCTGGCTGCCGATTTCCTCGAAGCGAAGGGCCACCGCGTAGTGGAGCGCAGATGGAGGACGCCCACCGGCGAACTCGACCTCGTCACTCTCGACGAGGGCACACTGGTGGGCGTGGAGGTCAAGACACGGCGAGGCATCGGCTACGGTCACCCTCTCGAAGCCGTGAACGGGAAGAAGCTGCGGCGTCTTCACATGCTTGTCCGCGAGTACGCCCTGAGCCACTCCTGCGCATGCCTCACCGGGTCGACGCAGTCGGAATCGTGATGCCCACCCGCGGCGCCGAAGCTGTGAGCATCGAGCACCTTGCCGGGGTGGTCTGATGACGGGCCACGCTCCGTCCGCCCCGCGCACGACGTCGATGGGACGGGCACGCGGGGCCGTGGTCATCGGCGCCGAAGGCCGTCTGATCGAAGTCGAAGCGGACATCGGCCAGACCCTCCCCTCCTTCGTGCTCCTCGGGCTCCCGGACGCGGCCCTGAGGAAAGTCAGGACAGAGTCCGTTCGGCGGCGAAGAACGCGGGTCTGAGCCTGCTTAGCGCGCCGCCTGACGGTGAACCTCTTCCCGGCTTCCCTTCCGAAGGCCGGTTCGGGCCTCGATCTCGCCATCCTCGTCAGCGCGTGGGCTGCCGACGGAAAGGTGTCCGAGACCGAGAACGTGCTCTTTATGGCGGAACTGGGGTTGGATGGCCGCCTGCGACCGGTGAGAGGGTCCTCCCGGCTGCTGCAGCTGCTGTGCACGCCGGGTTGGGGACCATCGTCGTCGCTCAGGAGAACGCTGCCGAAGCCGCCCTGGTTCCCGGTGCTGAGGTGCTCTCCGCTGATCACGTCTTGGACGTGGCGGCAGCTTTTCGCTCGCCCAGCCTGACTGGTGCAGCGCTCGAAGGAACGCGCGGCATCAGCCGCCTCGTCGGCGGTGTGAGCACCGATGAGGCGCACCCGGCCGAGCACCTGCCGGATCTCTCAGAGGTCCGAGGCCAGCTCGAGGCGCGGTTCGCCCTCGAGGCCGCCGCGGCGGGCGGGCACAACATGCTTCTTCTCGGACCCCGGGCGCCGGAAAGACGATGCTTGCTGAGCGGCTTCCCTCCATACTGCCTCCGCTGACGGATGAGCATGCCATGGAAGCCACCGCCATCGCCTCCGTCAGTTCGGCAGCTCAGGCTCAGCTGACCGGGCTGCAGCGCACCCCGCCCTTCGAAGCGCCGCACCACAGCGCCTCAGCGGCCGCGATCATCGGCGGTGGCACCGGCATGCTGACGCCGGGCGCTGTGACCCGCGCTCACAGAGGCGTGCTGTTCCTCGATGAGGCGCCCGAATTTCAACGACACGTCCTGGACTCTCTCCGGCAGCCGATCGAAACCGGCCGCATCGCGCTGCAGCGCTCCGCCGGGCAGGTGATCTTCCCCGCCCAATTCCAACTGGTGCTCGCTGCCAACCCATGCCCCTGCGGCATGAACTCCGGGCGCGGGCTCCAGTGCACCTGCACCGTGGCGCAGAGGAGAGGGTATCTTCGCCGCATATCGGGCCCGATGCTGGACCGCATCGACCTCCAGGTCAGGGTGGAGAGACCGCGCTCCTCGGCCCTCGCGCTCGCGGAGCCGGGCGAAACGTCAGCACAGGTGCTGGCAAGGGTCCGGCAGGCACGGGCACGCCAGCGCGAACGACTGGCGCCCTACGGCCTGCAGCTGAACAGCCAGGTCTCACTCAAGCTCCTCTCCGATGAGCTGCGGCTGCCGCGGCCGGTCACCGCGCAGCTCGACGCAGCGTTGGACCGTGCGCTCATCTCGCTGCGCGGCTACGTGCGCATACTCCGCCTGGCGTGGACGCTCGCAGACACCCAGAGCAGGGATGAGCCCGCGGCCGAGGACATCGACGCAGCCATGCAGCTGCGGCTCAGCGCAGGAGATGTCCGATGAGCGAACACCTCAGCCTCTCCGTGCGCGAAGCCAGGGCAAGCCTCAGCCGGGTGATCGAACCCGGTGACCTTCTCGGGTGTCTCATGGTGTCGCTCCTGGGCCCCCAAACCGCGTGGGAGCTGATACGGGCTGAAAGCGCCCCGCCTACCTCATCCCAGCAGGGCGTTGCCGAAGCGGCCGAACGTGCCTACCTCAGCCAGAGGCAGCGGTCCCTCCGACATGGCCTGGCGCGCTGGCGCACGCGGGTCCGACAGGCAGACGGCCCACGAGACCTGCGGCGCATCCGCCAGCTCGGCGGGGACCTCCTGATCCCTGAGGACGCAGCATGGCCGCGGCAGCTGGATGAGCTCCATCCTGCGGCGCCCCTGGGCCTATGGTTTCGAACGGCGCCCGCGGGAGCCTCGCCCCAGCACACCATGGAGGAGCTGAGCATAAGGATGCCTGCCCCGCACCGAAGGGTCGCAGTCGTAGGCGCCCGGGAGATGACGGACTACGGCGCGCGGGTCGCCTACGAGCTGAGCGAGGAGCTCGCCTCCCACGGAGTCACCATCATCTCCGGAGGGGCCTACGGAATCGACGCCGCGGCACATCGTGGTGCACTGGCAGCAGCACGCGCCGCCGAACACCGAAGCGCCCCCACCCTGGCAGTCCTCGCTTAGCGGCGTCGACCGCCTCTACCCCGCCGGCAACGAACGGCTTCTTCAGGCGATCGCTTACCGAGGCCTCCTCCTCTCCGAGCTCCCTCCGGGCGCGAGTCCCACACGCCACCGGTTCCTGCACCGGAACAGAATCATCGCTCTACCAGCGCCGCTACGGTCGTGGTCGAGGCCCGAGTTCGCTCCGGCGCACTCTCAACCGCTAACCATGCGCTCGCCCTCAGCCGACCCGTCGGAGCAGTCCCCGGAGACATCCATTCCGCCGCCTCCGCCGGAACCCACCGGCTGCTGCAGGAGGCGCTACCCACCTGGTGACCAACGCCCTCGACATCGTCCACATGATCAGCAGCGCGGACGTCATGCCCACGGCCGCAGCGGCACCAGCCCAGCCGAAGCTGACCGACGCTCAGCCGCTCCGGGACCGTCTCGACCGCATGAGCGAACCCGACCGGCTCCTCTACGACGCCTTCCCGCGACGGCGGCTGATCACCCCAGGGCGACTCGCAGAGGAGGCCGGGCTCCCGTCCCGCAGGTCCTCAGCGGCCTGACCCGCCTGCAGGCAAACGGCCTGGTGCGCGCTTCCAACGGCGAATGGGCCCGCTGCGAGTAGAGTGCACAGCATGGCGCAGGCAGACAGCGCGGGCGACCCTCTGCTCGAAGAGTTCGCCGCCCATATCCAGCACGAGCGCGGCCTGTCCGCAAACACGCTCCGCAGCTACCTCTCCGACCTCACCCAGCTCGCCGACAGCTGCGGCCCCTTCGACAGCTCACCCTCGGATCGCTGCGCACCTGGCTCGCAGAGCTGCACGAGGCCGGTCTCGCCCGCAGCACACTGAACCGAAAAGTCGCCGCCGCACGCGCATTCACCGCATGGGCCCTTCGCCGCGGCCACCTGACGGAGGATCCCGCCCTGCGACTGAGAACAGGCAGCCGCGGAACCCACCTCCCGACATCCTCCAGGCCGACGACATGCACCAGGTCGCCGACACCCTGGCAGCTCAGCGCCTCGGCCACGCCGACCTACGGGAAGAGAGCCCCCGCGAATACGCGCTCGCCGCCCGCAACGAGGCCCTCGTCGAGACCCTCTACGCCGCAGGCATCCGCGTGTCCGAGCTGACAGGCCTCAACATCGCCGATCTCGACCAGAGCCGCCGCACCCTGCGGGTGAGAGGCAAAGGCGACAAGGAGCGGACCGTCCCCTACGGCAGGCCCGCCGCGGAGGCCCTCGACCGGTGGCTCGCTGCACGGGACCAACTGGCCGGACCCTCGGTAAGCAGCGCGGTGTTCCTGGGCGCGCGCGGAGCCCGCATCGACCCCGCGTCGTGCGCCGCATCGTCGACGAAGCCCTAGAGGGGCTCGGCACCACCGGGGCTCGCGGGCCCCACTCCCTGCGCCACAGCGCAGCCACACATCTCCTCGACGGGGAGCCGACCTGCGCGCCGTGCAGGAGCTCCTGGGCCACTCCAGCCTGCAGACCACCCAGATCTACACCCATGTGTCGTCCGAGAAGCTGCGGAAGGCCTACACCCAGGCCCACCCGCGCGCGTGAACGGAGCTGTCGGCAGGCGCCGGGGCAGCTGTTACGATGTGTCCACATCCTCCATGTGAGTCATCTGTTCGGTCGTTGGGGAAGACGCACCAACAGACACGTGGAGGATCACATGAACACATACGCTGCAGACGCGCGGGGTGCCCGTGGTGTGCTTCACATCCACTCGGCCCCGACGGCGCTGTGCCCGCACGTCGAGTGGGCCGTCGCCTCGCTGGTCGACACGCGCGTCGACTTCGACTGGGCGCAGCAGCCCGCTGCCCCGGAACGTGCCGCGCAGAGCTGAGCTGGCACGGCTCCCAGGGGATGGGCGCCAAGCTCGCCTCAACGCTGCGGGGTCTCGCACACCTGCGCTTCGAGATCACCGAGGAGCCCTCCGCGGGCTGCGACGGCTCGCGGTGGTCGCACACCCCGAGCTGGGGATCTTCCACGCCACCATCGACACGGCGGGGAACATCATGGTCTCCGAGGACCGCATCCGCTATGCCTACGAAATGGGCGCAGGCGACCCTCCGTCGTGTACCAGGAACTGTCGCTCGCCCTGGGCGAGGCCTGGGACGAAGAGCTGGAAGCGTTCCGCCACGCCGCCGAAGGGGCGCCCGTTCAGTGGCTTTCACGAGTCGGCTGAGCGCGCTTTGTAGAATCTCCACAAATTCGTGATCTAAGGTGGCGGAGTGACCGCCCTCCCCGCCCCCGTCGCCATCTCGGATGAGGCGCTCCGCACTCTCCGCAGCAGCCTCTCGCCTCTGACGACGATCGTCGGAGAGCACCTCGAGAACGAGCTGTCCTGGTACGCCACCCTCAGCACCGAGGAGCGGGCCTCCCTGCGCCTCATCGCCCAGCGAGGAATCTCGACTGGTCGCCTGGCTGGAGGACCAGGACTCACGCTCCATCCTCTGGTCAATGAGCTTCTCGGCCCTGCGCCCACGGACCTGATGCGCAGCATCTCCTCCACAGAGCGCTCCAGCTGATCCGCGTCATCGTCGAGGCTGTCGAACAGCGGCTTCCCGGCCTCATGCCGGCACCAGACCGGCCACTCGTGCTCGAAGCAGTCCTGAGATACTCACGAGAAGTCGCCTTCGCGATAGCCGATGTCTATGCGCGAGCAGCAGAGTCGCGCGGGGCGTGGACTCACGGCTGGAGGCGCTGCTCGTCGACGCTCTCCTCCGGGACGAGCCCTCGGAGCAGATCTCCTCCCGCGCTGCCGCCGTCGGCTGGCAGTCCCAGGCAGGGCTGAGCGTCATCGTGGGGAAGGCGCCGCAGGAGTCGGACGCCCTCTTCATATCGAACATCCGGCGCCAATCCATCCGGTTCGCCGCCGACGCCGTCGCCGGAGTCCAGGGGGACCGTCTGATCCTGCTCCTCGGCGGCGCCGAGGACCCGGCCCCGGCGGTCGCGAAGGTGGAGCCTCACTTCGGCGATGGTCCCATCGTCTACGCGCACCACGAGGGCCCGATCGCCACGGCCGCAGGCGCCGCCACAGCTGCCTTCAGCGGGTACAGCGCCGCGCCCGCGTGGTCACAGGCGCCCCGGCCGGTCAACGCCGAAGACCTGCTCCCCGAGCGGGCCCTGGCCGGAGACGACAAGGCCAAGCAGACCCTCGTCAGCCGTATCCATGGAGTGCTGGCAGAGGCCGGGCACAGCCTGCTGGAGACCGTGCAGGCCTACGTCGAGGGCGGGCACAGCCTCGAGGCGACAGCGCGCGAGCTCTATGTGCACACCAACACCGTCAGGTATCGGCTCAAGAGAGTCACCGAGGTCACCGGCTGGGACCCGATGGAGCCACGGGACGCCTACGTGCTGCAGACCGCGCTGGCCCTCGGGCGGCTGTGACGCGCAGTCAGAGTCACGGCCCGGTGCCTACTCTGTAGGATTCCTACAACCCTCAGAGCAGTCCTCGGCTGGAAAGGTGGGCACGTGCTCGCGATCGTATGCCCCGGACAGGGATCCCAGAAGCCCGGAATGCTCAGCCAGTGGCTCGAGCTGGAGAACGTGCGCGCCGACCTGGCGTCCGACGCGCAGCTCGCCGGAGCGGACCTCGTCGCTCACGGAACCGAGTCGGACGAGGAGACGGTGCGGGACACAGCAGTTGCGCAGCCGCTCATCGTCGCCGCCTCACTCATCTCCGCCCAGGCGCTCGGCGTGACCGCCCAGCAGCTGGCAGGCGCCAGCAGCCGCGTCATCGTCGCCGGGCACTCCGTGGGCGAGATCTCAGCAGCCGCCGTCGCTTACTCCATCACTCGCCGCGATGCCTTCCAGCTCATCGGCGTGCGCGGCACCGCCATGGCAGAGGCAGCCAGTGCGCACCCGACCGGCATGGCCGCAGTGCTCGGGGGCGACGAGAGCGAGGTGCTGGCAGCGATCGAAAGCGCAGGACTGACGCCCGCAAACGTCAACGGCGGCGGCCAGATCGTCGCTGCTTACTCCCACGAAGCTCTGGAGGCCCTCGCAGCGAACCCGCCATCCCGGGCACGGGTGATGCCGCTGAAGGTCGCGGGCGCCTTCCACACCGACTACATGGCGTCGGCCCGGGAGAAGCTCGCCGCGGCGTCTCAGGACATCCATGCCGCTCAGCCCGTCCTCCCGCTCCTCTCCAACCGCGACGGCACCGAGGTAACGGACGGCCCAGACATGATGTCCCGCATCGTCGACCAAGTCACCCGGCCGGTTCGCTGGGACCTCTGCATGGATACGATGAAGTCCCGCGGAGTGACAGGAATCCTCGAGCTCGCCCCCGGGGAGCACTGGTCGGACTGGCAAAGCGCGGGCTCAGAGGTGTAGCTTCGCTGGCCGTCACCTCGCCCGAGGACCTGCTTACAGCCCAGGACTTCATCACCGAGCACACCGCCTGACCCGAAGGATCACAGAACCCGCCGTGAACGCCTACCAGCACTCCGCGCTCGCCCAACCTGCCCCGTCGCCGGCACCGCAGTGCTGGGACTGGGCGCCCACCGCCCGGACGTCATGGTGGACAACGAGCAGATCTGCCAATGGATCGACTCCTCGGACGAGTGGATCCGCAAACGGACAGGGATCGTCACCCGCCACCGTGCGCCCGCCGAGGTGTCCGTGGTCGACATGGCCGAGGGCGCGGCGCGAGACGCCATCCAGGACGCCGGAATCTCCCCGAGAAGATCGGCGCCGTGATCGTGGCGACCGTCACCCATCCTTTTCAGACTCCTCTGCTGCGGCCGCCCTGGCCGCACGCCTGGGCATCAATGCATCGGCCTTCGACATCTCCGCAGCATGCGCCGGATACTGCTACGGCGTCGGTCAGGCCGATGCCCTGGTCCGCTCAGGCCTGGCCAGCCACGTGCTCGTCGTAGGTGTGGAGAAGCTCTCAGACTTCATCGACAAGCACGACCGCTCCATCAGCTTCCTGCTCGGCGACGGTGCCGGAGCAGTCGTCGTCGGCCCATCCGAGCAGCCCGGCATCTCACCCAGCATCCTTGGCTCCGAGGGAGACAAGTGGGATGCGGTCTCTATGGACTCCTCGCTGCTCAGGCTCCGCGACACCCTTGCCGAAGCGCAGGCCACCGGTGACGCGGCCACGCTGCTGGACACTGAGTCGCGCCTGTGGCCGACCCTGCGCCAAGAGGGCCAGACCGTCTTCCGCTGGGCAGTGTGGGAGATGGCAAAGGTGGCGAAGGAGGCTGTCCGCGCGGCAGGAATAGAGCCGAGTGACCTGACGGCCTTCGTTCCGCACCAGGCGAACATCAGAATCATCGACGAATTGGCCAAACAGCTGGGTCTTCCCGAGCATGTCCTGGTCGGCCGCGATATTGTCGATGCTGGAAACACCTCCGCAGCATCGGTGCCTCTGGCCCTCCATCGGCTCCGTGCGGAGAACCCCGAGATTTCGGGCGGACTGGCCCTCCAGATCGGCTTCGGCGCCTACCTGGCATACGGGGCTCAGATCGTCCGCATCCCATAAGACACTCACTAGGAACACCAACCCGAAAGGAGCCCACAGTGGCTGACAAAGACGCAATCCTCGCAGGACTGGCAGAGATCGTTGAGGAGGAGACCGGCCTGGAGACCGACGAGGTCCAGCTCGACAAGTCCTTCACCGAGGACCTCGACATCGACTCCATCTCCATGATGACCATCGTCGTCAACGCCGAAGAGAAGTTCGACGTGAAGATCCCTGACGAAGAGGTCAAGAACCTCACGACGGTCGGGGACGCCGTCACCTACATCGCGAACGCACAGGGCTGACCCCAGCAGACGCGCTCATCTTTCCAGCAAAGCCCCGGAGGAACCTTCAGCAATGTCCAAGAAGCTAGTCATCACCGGAATCGGCGCCACCACACCGATCGGCGGCGATGTGCCCACGCTGTGGCAGAACGCGCTGGCTGGCACCTCCGGGGCGAACACCCTTGAATACGACTGGGTCGAGCAGTACGACCTGCCCGTGACCTTCGCCGCAGAAGTGAGCGTGGACCCCAAAGCGGTCCTCTCAAAGCCGGAGGCCAAGCGCATGGATCGCTCGACGCAGCTGGGGATGGTCGCCTCCCGCGAAGCATGGAGCGACGCCTACTCTCTCCGGGGACTCCGCGGAGAGCGGCATCGACCCGCTGCGGTTCGCCGTCTCATTCGCCACCGGCATCGGCGGAGTGTGGACGCTCCTGGACGCATGGGACACCCTGCGCGAGAAGGGCCCTCGACGTGTGCTGCCGATGACGGTGCCGATGCTGATGCCCAATGGGGCCGCGGCGCCATCAGCCTGGCATTCGGAGCGCGTGCGGGAGCCCGCACGTCCGTCTCGGCCTGCGCGTCAGGCGTCGAATCGCTGGTGCTGGCCATCGACATGCTGCGTCGGGGCGAGGCCGACATCGTTCTGGCGGGCGGAACCGAAGGCTCGATTCACCCTCTCCCTCTGGCCGCATTCGGCAACATGCAGGCGCTCTCCCGCCGCAACGATGACCCTGCGGCCGCATCGCGTCCCTATGACGTCGATCGGGACGGCTTCGTGATGGGCGAGGGCGCGGGAGCCCTGGTCGTGGAGACGGAGGAGCATGCTGGCGCGCGGCGCGCGCATCTATGCCGAGCTGGCGGGCGGCGCTGTCACTTCCGATGCCCACCACATCACGGCTCCCGACCCCGAGGGGCTGGGCGCGACGCGGGCCATTCATGCTGCGCTCGAATCCGCGGGAGCTTCGCCTGAGGACGTCACACACGTCAACGCTCACGCGACATCCACTCCCAAGGGCGATGTCCCCGAGTACACGGCCATGAAATCTGCGTTCGGCGCGCACCTGGACAGCATCTGCGTGTCAGCGACCAAGTCCCAGACAGGACACCTCCTCGGCGCCGCAGGCGCCGTGGAATCCGTCCTCACCGTGAAGGCGCTTGCCGAACGCGCAGCCCCAGTCACGATCAACCTCGACAACCAGGATCCTGAAATACCCCTGGATGTGGTCACCGGCTCCCGCGGAAGCTCGGCGAGGGTGACCAGCTCGGGATGTGCTCGAGCTTCGGCTTCGGCGGCCACAACGCTGTGACGGCCTTCCGCACGGTCTAGGTGTCCCTGCAGGGCGCCAAGATCATCCGCGAGGATGATTCTCGCCCTCCGGGCTTCTTCTACGGTGGTTTCCCATGGACACTGCCGCTCACCCGCCCGCTCTGCAGCTCAGCGGACTGACCAAACGATTCGGGTCCGCAACTGCGGTCGAGAGCCTGACCTGACCGTGCCGCGCGGCTCCCTGTGGGGATTCGTCGGCCCCAACGGGGCGGGCAAGACCACTGCCCTTTCCATGGCAACAGGCCTCCTGAGGCCCGATGCCGGGACGGTGCGCATCGACGGGGTCGACGTCTGGAATGACCCCGCAGAGGCCAAGCGTCGAGTCGGCGTCCTCTCAGACGGCGCCCTTCTGTTCGAGAAGCTCACGGGAGAGCAGCTCGTCACCTACTCCGGGCTTCTGAGGGGAATGCCTCGAGGTCTGGTTGCCGAGAGGGTGCAGGATCTACTGCGTGTCCTGGGTCTCGAGGAGGCAGCCGGGAAGCTCGTGCAGGACTATTCGGCCGGTATGACGAAGAAGATCGCCCTTGCGACGGCCCTCGTCCACTCGCCCCAGCTCCTGGTGCTGGATGAGCCGTTCGAAGCAGTCGACCCTGTATCCGGGCGGACCATCCGAAGCCTGTTGGAGACCTTCGTCGCGTCAGGCGGAACAGTGATCCTCTCCTCTCACGTGATGGAGCTCGTGCAGAGGATGTGCACCCACGTGGGCATCATCGCCGAGGGGCGGCTGAAGGCCGCCGGAACCCTCTCGGATGTCGCCGGGGGCAACGACTTGGAATCTGTGTTCGTAGACCTGGTCGGTGCGGACCGAGTGGGGAGGGCCTGGGATGGCTCCGGCGCTGAGCCCCGGAGGCTACGTGGCTGCCCTGCTGCGGCTGAAGCTGCGTCTCTCCTGGAACGCCCTGGGCACCTCCGTCTGGGGCGCTCTCGGGACTGTAATGATGCTCGTCCTCGGCTTAGGCGGCGTGCTCGCGGTGAACGTCTTCTTGGTCGGGGTCGCAGGACGCGGCTCTCCGGGTGATGTTGTGACTCCCGCTGTGCTGGCAGGCTCCGGGGTCACCGCGCTGTGGCTCATCGTCCCCGTCTTCTTCTCGGACCGCCTCATGGATCCTCGGCGGTTCGTCTCATTCGCCGTGCCGCGCTCGGTGCTGGTGCTTGGTCTCACGCTGGCAGGCATGCTCAATGTCGGCCTGATCCTGACCCTCGGGTGGCTGCTCGGCCACGTCCTGGCGTGGCGCTCCTCGGCGGTGGCAGTGGTCGCGGCTGCGGCGACAGTTCCCCTCGCCCTGGTCATGCTCGGACTGCTGCATCAGGCTGCTTCGGCAGCGGCAGGAGCGTGGCTGGTAAACCGTCGCTCCCGCGATCTCCTCTCGATCCTTGCGCTGTGCGCCATGGTCGGCGCCTACCCCATTACGCAGGGAACGCTCGCGGCCGTCACCACCGTCGTCGACGCTGCGGATGCGGTTGCCCACTGGCTTGCTTGGACCCCTTAGGCGCCCTCTATGCCATTCCTGCCGATGCTGCCGCGGGCGACTGGCACCTGGCAGCGGTGAGGCTGGCGATCGCTGCGGCGGCGTGCGGCGCCGCGGCAGCGGTCACCCGTGCGGCACTCATATCGATCACAGAGAGGTCGCCGGGCACGGGCGGCTCAGTCAAGCACGCGCGCCAGGGACGATTGGGGCTTCTGGGGCGCTTCCCAGCCACACCGGCGGGCGCGGTGGCGGCACGACAGCTCACATACTGGTTCAAGGACCCCGCTACAGTGCGGGGCTGGTCATGATCCCCGTCATGGTGGCGCTCGGGGTATTCATGCATCTCCAGACAGGTGCGCAGTGGATGCTCTTCGCTCTGGGACCCTTCGTCGCATGGGTTCTCGGATATTCGGCCAGTGCGGACATCGCGTACGACCACTCCGCCTTCTCGCTGCACGTGACGACAGGGCTGGACGGGCGTGCAGATCGGGCCGGGAGAGTCGCAGCGGCATCGATCTTCGGTGTGCCTCTGTGCATCGTGGTGGCCGTTCTGCCCCTCCTTGTGGTGGGCACTGCGGAGCAGGCGGCCGTCGTCGCGGCGCTCTCTGTGGGGGTTCTGCTGACCATGCTGGGACTTGCCGCTGTCTTCTCTGCGGGGATGATCTACCCGGTGCCTAGGCCGGGCGACCCTCCGACCCAGGTGCCGCAGGGGGCCATGGGGCGGTCCATGCTGGTCATGCTGCTGAGCAGCCTGATTGCGTCTGTGCTGCTGGTGCCGGAGATCGTTCTAGCGGTGGTGTGGAGCGTCACCGGCCTGACGGTGTGGGCGTGGGTGCTGGGTGCGTTCGCTGTGCTGAAGGGCGTGGGGCTCCTCCTGGCCGGGGTCGCAGTCGGCGCCCGCGTGTACGAGCGCACGCTCCCGGAGGTATATCAGAGAGTCGCCGCTCAATGAGCTGACTGGAGGCCGCTGAGGAGGCTGAGCGTCTCGTCGAGGCTGCGTGCTTCGGCGGGACCGGACTCTATGACGTGCTGCACGGTGAGGGTGCTGTCCAGAATGAAGCTTGTTCGCCGGGGGCCCCGTTGGTCTCAGAGAAGGCGGCGAAGCGGCGGGCGATGCCCCGTGGGGCCAGAAGTCGCTCAGCAGCTCCAGTCCGTCCGGGGCGCCCAGCTCCTCCCCGAAGGCGCGCAGGGTATGCACGGCGTCGCAGGAGACGGCGAGCACCCGGGCGTCGAGGGCTCTGACCTCGGACCAGCGGTCCGAAAGCTCTGCCAATTCGGAGCCGCACACCCTGCTGAAGGCGAATGGGTAGAACATCACGAGGACGGGGCGGCTTACGCAGGACGCGAGGTCCACAGTCTCACCGTGCTGATTCCGCGCTGAGATGCCGGGAGCGGCGACGCCCCTGAGGGCGACGGCGCTCGTCACGCTCAGAAGGACTTCCGATGCACCAGCCGTGCCGCAGCCCACTGCTCGCTCACTCCTGCGGAGGTGGTGACGTGCAGGTAGGCGTTCGGGGCGGAGTCCTGATCTCGACCGGTGCGACGTATCCGTCGCGGCCTTTGCGCGGGGTGAGGAGCCACACGACGCCGTTCTCATCCAGGGTGGTCAGAGCATCCATCAGCGCATCGGTGAGGTCGTCATCACCGTCGCGGAACCACAGCAGGACGGCGTCTACGACCTCCTGCTCGTCCTCGTCGATGAGAGGCTCATCCAGCTGCTCTTCGAGCCCGTCGCGGAGGGAGTCGTCGACATCGTCGTCCACTCCGATCTCCTGCACCAGCGAATCGGCGCTGAGTTGCAGCTCCGCGAGGAGCGAGTCTTGGCCCGCGGCGTTGGCGGACGCTTCCTTTCCGGGTTGCTTCAGTGACTGTGCCACGTGCACCACGTTACGCCAGAGAGCGCCGCATTGGGTGCACTGAGACACCATGTGAAGGCATACAGGTCCGTCCGCGTTCCCGGTAGAGTGGCGCAAGAACTGCCCGCGCCACACCCCGGCGGGGCTCCAAGCGACCGGTCCTCAGCACCACGGAGGCCTACCGAGGACGAAAGGTGACCTCTGTGAGCGCTGGAGAAGAGAACTCCCACATCCGCAGCGGCCTGACCAACCAGTTGCCAGACGTCGACCCGGAGGAGACGGGCGAATGGCTTGAGTCCTTCGACCAGCTGGTCGAGACCCATGGCACCGAACGCGCCGAGTACATCGTCCGCTCGCTCCTGCAGCGGGCAGGCGCCAAGTCCATCGGCGTTCCGATGGTCACCACCACGGACTACGTCAACACGATCCCGAAGGATCAGGAGCCGAAGTTCCCCGGCGACGAGGAGATGGAGCGGCGCTATCGCCGAGTGCTGCGGTGGAACGCCGCCGTGATGGTCCACCGTGCCCAGCGCGAGGACATAGGGGTCGGCGGACACATCTCCTCCTATGCCGGTGTCTCCACCCTCTACGAGGTGGGCCTCAATCACTTCTTCCGCGGGCAGAACCACCCCGGCGGCGGCGACCAGGTCTTTTCCAGGGCCACTCCAGCCCCGGCAACTACGCACGCGCATACCTCGAGGGCTTAGCTGACTGAGGAGCACCTCAACGGGTTCCGTCAGGAGATCTCGAAGGCTCCCCACGGCCTGTCGTCCTATCCCCACCCCGCCTCATGCCGGACTTCTGGCAGTTCCCCACCGTGTCCATGGGAATCGGGCCGATGAACGCCATCTACCAGGCCCAGTTCAACCGCTACCTGCACAACCGCGGCATCAAAGATACGTCCGACCAGAACGTCTGGGCGTTCCTCGGAGACGGCGAGATGGATGAGCCGGAATCGCGCGGGCTCCTGCAGCTGGCGGCCAACGAGAAGCTCGACAACCTGAACTTCGTCATCAACTGCAACCTGCAGCGACTCGACGGGCCCGTCCGAGGCAACGGCAAGATCGTTCAGGAGCTGGAGGCGTTCTTCCGCGGAGCGGGCTGGAACGTCATCAAGGTTCTCTGGGGCCGCGAGTGGGACTCGCTCCTCGAGAAGGACGACGACGGCGAGCTTGTCCGTGTCATGAACGAGGCGCTCGACGGGGACTATCAGACCTACAAGGCGGAGTCGGGAGAGTTCGTGCGCGAGCACTTCTTCGGCCGTTCGGAGAAGACCAAAGAGATGGTCGCGGATATGTCCGACGACGACATCTGGAACCTCAAGCGCGGCGGGCATGACTACCAGAAGGTCTATGCAGCCTACAAGGCAGCCGTCGAGACCGAGGGCAGCCCACGGTCGTCCTGGCCCAGACCGTCAAGGGCTATGGGCTCGGCCCGAGCTTCGAAGGTCGCAATGCCACGCACCAGATGAAGAAGCTGACGGTCGATGACCTCAAGCGGTTCCGCGACACGCTGCGGATCCCGATCAGCGATGAGCAGATCGACGCCGATCCGTACAACGTCCCCTACTACCACCCTGGTGAGGATGCGGACGAAGTCGTCTACATGCGCGAGCGCACCGAGAAGCTCGGGGTCCGTTGCCTGAGCGCCGCGTCACCGAGAAAACGCTTGCCCTGCCGGGCGAGAAGGCCTATGCCGGGGCCAAGAAGGGCTCCGGGAAGAACAAGGCTGCCACCACGATGGCGTTCGTGCGTCTGCTGAAGGACCTCATGCGGGAGAAGGACTTCGGCGACCGCATTGTGCCCATCGTTCCTGACGAAGCACGTACCTTCGGCATGGATTCGTTCTTCCCGACGGCCAAGATCTACAACCCGAAGGGCCAGAACTACCTCTCTGTGGACCGCGAGCTCATGCTCTCCTACAAGGAGTCGGCTCAGGGTCAGCTGCTTCACCCCGGCATCAACGAGGCGGGGGCGACCGCTGCGTTCACCGCAGTAAGACAAGCTACTCCACCCACGGTGAGCCGATGATCCCGCTGTACATCTTCTACTCGATGTTCGGCTTCCAGCGCACCGGTGACTCGTTCTGGGCCGCGGCGGACCAGATGACCCGCGGATTCATCGTCGGGGCCACGGTTTACCGCACCACCCTCACGGGTGAAGGGCTGCAGCACGCGGACGGCCACTCGCCTCTGCTGGCTTCCACGAATCCGGCGGTCAAGCACTTCGACCCGGCGTACGGCTACGAGATCGCTCACCTGATGGAGCAAGGCCTCCACGAGATGTACGGGGAGCACGACGGTGACCGCAATGTCATGTACTACCTCACGGTCTACAACGAGCCGGTCATCCACCCGGCCGAGCCGGAGGATCTTGACGTGGAGGGGCTCAAGCGCGGCATCTACCGTCTGAAGGCCTCGGACGTCGAGGGGCCCAAAGCTCAGCTGCTCGCCTCCGGTGTGGCGGTCCCGTGGGCACTGGAGGCTCAGGAGCTGCTCGCCGAGGACTGGGGCGTCTCGGCCGATGTGTGGAGCGTCACCAGCTGGAATGAGCTGCGACGTGAGGCAGTGAGGGTGCAGGAGGCTGCGATGCTCTCTGCCGATCAGGAGTAAGCGGTGCCGTTCGTGACGCGCCAGCTCGAGAATGCCGAAGGGCCGATCGTTGCCTCAACGGACTTCGTGACGGCTGTTCCGGACCAGATCAGGCAATTCCTGCCGCACGCGTTCGCGACGCTCGGGGCAGACAGCTTCGGCTTCTCCGACACCCGTGCCGCTGCTCGGCGCCACTTCAAGATCGATGCACATTCGATGGTCGTGCGCGCCCTGCAGATGCTCGGGCAGGACGACAAGGCCGGTGAGGCAATGAAGAAGTACGAGCTGGCGGATCCCAAAGTAAGCACATCGGGCGAAACCGGCGGCGATGCCTGACCCCGGATCCGCCAGCGCTTCAGAGATCGTCTGAGGCATCAGGAGCTGCGACGAAGTGCGCCCCGCCTCATCGGGCGGGGCGCACTTCGTCTATTCGGCAGGGGAGCTGGCTCCGCCTCGACGCCCTCGCCGTCGAGAGTCTGCTCGTAGTCCAGGCATTCGCTCGTCTGCTCAATCTCCGCGACGGCGGGAGAGAGGGCGGGCATCGCTGTGGCGGAGGACACCGCGCCCAGTCCCAGCAGGACCTCGACAGCCTACTCCCGTCCGAAGGTGACGGCCTGGTAATAGTCCTCCTGCTCGATGAAGACCCAGTCGACGCCGTCAATCCGCTGGCACGGCTCCTCCGTGGCGCCGATGGGCACCACTCCGCAGCGCAGAACGACGTCGGACGGCTCACCCCATGCGCTCGTTCCCTGCGAGTCGGTGGGCCGCTGCTGGCTCTCTCCGAGATTCTCCGGAAGCTGCAGCATCACCTCCGCGCACGCGGGGTCGTGAGCCTGGGGGCTCCACGCTGGCTGTGGCGGCGCACCGGAGATCCCCGCAGCGGCCGCAAGCAGAGCTGCCGCGGCGCTGCACGGTGTGTCATATGGGTCAGTCGGGGTTTTATCGGCATCGGGGGTATTCTGCTATGTCAACAGCACCTGCGCCATGCTCGGATCTGACGTCGCCCCGATCCGTGTCACAGCAGCGCACTGGCCATAGGAGAACGAATGACCGCTGCTCACCCCGGCGCCCCGAGGCACGGAGGCTACGCAGGCCCCCTGCTGACGACAGCTTCTACTTTCAGGACGGCCCAGGCCGCCCGCTGGACCCTGAGCGTTCCCGGCAGAAGCGAAACGGGCGGATTGTGCTCGGGATCATGGCCCTCCTGGTGATCGGCGCGCTGATCGCAGCGGGTGCCTATCTCTTCGCGCTGTCGCGGGCATATCAGGGCAGCGTCAATCACTTCCCTCGACGGCGGACGGCGAGACGGCGGTGACTCCGCCGGAGGAGGACCGGCCCGAGGCGAATGACGACGGAACGGTCAACATACTGCTTCTGGGCTCCGACTCCGGCGGCGGCTCCGGAGAGGATGAGAACCTTCCCCGAGTCCCGGGCGGCGGACGCAGCGACACCATGATGTTCATCAACATCCCAGCCGATCGCAGCGGCGTGAACGTCATGTCCGTGCCGCGCGACCTGTGGGTCGAGGTTCCCGGGGCTACGGCTGGCACAAGGTGAATGCTCCGTTGGCGCTGGCGGACCCCGAGGGGCCGTGGCTGACGGTGGCCACCTTTGAGAGCCTCTTCGACGCGCGCATCGACCACGTCATGGCCATCGACCTTGAGGGCTTCACCGGGCTGGTGGAGGACCTGGACGGCGTCACGGTGAACAACCCGCAGGACTCGCCCTTCGAGCAGTACGGGTACACGTTTGCGCCGGGCACCCAGCACATGGATGCCGAGCAGGCAGAGGCCTTCGTCAGGCACCGCTCCAGCTTTGCCCAGGGCGACCTCCAGCGAGTGGAGAACCAGCAGGCGCTGGTGCGAGCCGTCGTGAACGAGGCGGCGAGCCCGAGGAACCTCGCCAACCCGGTGCGTGTGCACGACATGATCGGGACCTTCTCCTCACACCTGGTGGTCGATGAGGAGCTGGGAGCAGGAGCTGCCGCCGAGCTTGCCTTCTCCATGCGCGGGGCGGCGCAGAACATGAACTTCGGGACCGTGCCGAACGCTTACCACGGCTACTCGTCCGACGGGCAGTGGATCTTCCACCAGGACGAGGCCGCCATGGCAGAGATCGCGCGCCACATCGACGAGGGCACTCTGGGCGAGTACCTGTCCTCAGCGGAGTAGGAGCAGGGCCTCTACCGCAATGATGGTCGGACCGCACGCGCCGCTGGGCCGCATTCTGGGCGAGAAGACCGCATCGAAGCTGTCGCGTGAGCTGGGAGTCTCGACCGCGAAGGGTCTTTTGGACCACCTGCCGCGCAGGTGGGTGGACTATGGGAAGCTGTCCAGCTTCGCCGATCTCGTCGAAGGCGAGCACGTCTCCTTCGTGGCTGAGGTCGTGAGTCAGTCCGAGCGGCGCATGCAGCGTCGTCGAGGATCATCGTGGAGGTCACCGCGGCCGACGAGCAGGGTCAGCACCTTCGCATGGCGTTCTTCCAGGGCTATCAGGCACGGACGAGGCTCAAGGTAGCTCTTCGGCCGTCTTCCACGGAAAGGTCGGGGCCTACGGCGGGGAGCTGACGCTGAACAACCCTGACTTCGAGGTGCTCAGCTCCGCCGACGGCGCGGGCGGCGCCGATGCCTCGGTCGAGCTGAGGCAGGGTCCCATGCCGCTCTATCCCGCCACTGCCGGCGTCTCCTCGCCATGGTGCGCCGATCGGTCGAACTGGTCCTCGACACCGCGGACCTCGACGAATGGCTAGACCCCGTGCCTCGGTCCGCGGCGGCGCAGCACGGGCTGCCGAGCCTGGCGGAGGCCTATGCGCTCGTTCACCGCCCGATGGCGTCCGGGAGCACCGACGGGGCGTCGACTACTTCCGGTTCCAGGAAGCCGTCATCCTGCAGGGCGTGCGGCACCGTCAGCGCGAGGTCGCCGACGAGGTCCCTGCCCGGCCGTATCCTCCCGGGTCGGAGGGGCTTCTCTCAGCCTTCGACGACCAGCTGGAGTTCAGCCCTACGGCGGGTCAGCGAGACGTGGAGAGACTCTCATGCGCGGGCTGGGAAGCAGCACCCTATGAATCGGCTCCTGCAGGGAGAAGTCGGCTCCGGTAAGACTCTCGTGGCGCTGAGAGCGATGCTGCAGGTCGTCGATGCTGGTGGGCAGGCGGCTCTCGTCGCCCCTACTGAGGTCCTGGCTGCCCAGCACGAGCGTTCGCTGCGGCGCATGCTCGGCCACCTCTCCAGCGATGGCACCCTCATGTCCCCACATCGGGCCCGACCGTCCGGATCGCACTGCTCACGGGCTCAATGTCTGCCGCGGCGAGGAAGCAGGCCCTGCTGGACATCGCCTCGGGAGCTGCCGGTCTGGTGATCGGCACTCACTCGATCCTGCAGGAGAGCGTGAGCTTCGCAGAACTGGGTCTGGTGGTGGTGGATGAGCAGCACCGATTCGGGGTGGACCAGCGCAATGCGCTGCGGGATCGACAGACTCCGCGCCCTCACATGCTGGTGATGTCCGCGACGCCCATTCCCCGGTCCGTTGCACTGGCCGTCTTCGGAGACCTTGAGCTGACGATGCTCGAAGGGCTTCCGAGAGGCCGCCACCCAGTCACGACCCACGTAGCCCCGATCAGCAGAGGGCCGCACTGGGTCGACCGCATCTGGAAGCGCGCAGCCCAGGCAGCGGCAGAGGGCTAGGCAGGCCTACGTCGTCTGTCCCAAGATCCAGGACACGGAGGGGTCGGACGAGCCTGCCGCATCGGTGCAGCGGATCGCGTCGGTCCTTGCAGAGCACCCGGAGACGGCCGCTCTGCGACGCGCGACTCTGCACGGACAGATGCCTACCGACCAGAAGGAAGAGGTGATGGGAGCTTTCGAGCGCGGCGACCTCGACATCCTCATCACCACGACAGTGATCGAGGTGGGGTCGACGTGCCCAACGCCACGCTGATGGTCATCCTTGATGCTGAGAGCTTCGGCATCTCCACCCTCCATCAGCTCCGGGGCAGGATCGGACGAGGGCCCACGCCCGAGAACATGTGCCTGCTGGTGACTCGACTGCCGGAGGGCCACCTCCCTCGAGCGGCTCCACGATGTCGCCGTCTCAACTGACGGGATGGAGCTGGCCCGGCTGGATCTGGCCCGGCGCAGGGAGGGAGACGTGCTCGGGGCCGCGCAGGCAGGCCGGAGTCAGCGCCTGAGGCTGCTCTCGGTGGTCGAGCATGAGAGCGTGATCGATCAGGCCGGGCAGAGCGTCGCCGAGCTTTCGGAGCAGGATCCGACCTGGGACGGATAGCCGCGCTGCGCGACGCCGTCCGTGAGTGGATGGATGATCTCGACGGAGGAATGAAGGAGACGTAGTGGCGCGCATCATTTCGGGTACGCAGAAGGGCCGCTTACTCGCGTCGGTGCCTGGCCAGGGCACCCGACCCACCTCCGACCGCGTGAAGGAAGCTCTCTTTTCGCGTCTTGAGGGAATCAACGCCATCGATGATGCGGTCGTGGCAGATCTCTACGCCGGGTCGGGGGCGCTGGGGCTGGAGGCGGTGTCCAGGGGAGCCCGGGCCCTCGAAGCGGTGGAGCGGGCAGAGGCAGCCTGGAGAGTTCTGCGGCGCAACGCTGAGCCCTTCGGGGACGCTGTGCGGGCTGTCAAGGGGAGGCGCTCAAGTATCTTGCATCGAGAGAGGGTGAGCCCATAGAGCTCCTCTTCCTCGATCCGCCCTATGCGCTCGACGAGGCGGCGCTGGCCAAAGTGCTCGCCGCATCGGTGCCGCACTTGGATGAGGCCGCCACAGTCGTCGTCGAACGCGACTCGCGCGCACCCGAGCCGCTGTGGCCCGCGGGCCTGAGAGCCTTCCACCAGCGCACCTACGGCTCCACAGCTCTGTGGCTCGCAGAGGTGACCCCCTCGGTGTGACCGGTAGAGTTGCACCGATCGGAGAGGAGCGGGCTTGCGCATCGTCTATATTCATCAGCACTTCAATTTCCCCTGGGAGCCTGGCTGGCAGAGGCCGTGGCAGTTCGCGCGCCGTCTGGTGCGCGCCGGGCACGAGGTCACGGTGATATGCGGCGGCAGCAAAGCGGAGGACCTGAGCCTCGAAGGCGTCACGATCCGGAGGCTGGCTGTGCCCTACGAGAACGCCATGGCGTTCCAGCAGCGCGTCCGTTCCTTCATCTCGTTCATGGCTCGCGCCACCCTGAGCGCAGCTCAGGCGGATGCTGATGTCGTCTTTGCCTCCTCGACGCCGCTGACCACGGCAGTGCCGGGGATCATAGCGTCCAAGCTTCGCCGCGCACCGTTCGTCTTCGAAGTGCGTGACCTGTGGCCCGAGGCGCCGGTGGCCCTGGGCTTCGTGAAGAACCCGATCACGATTCTGGCCGCTCGAACGCTGGAGAAGCTGGCCTACCGCTCCGCGGACCACGTGATCGCGCTGTCTCCCGGCATGGAGGAGGGCGTCCGGCGCGTCTGGCCCCGAGCCAGGACGACGGTGGTGCCCAACGCTTCGGACGTGGAGAACTTCTCCGAGGGCCGCGCCCGCAGGGCCGAGGTCCGAGAGGAGCTGGGGTGGGACGATGATGACGTCGTCCTGTTCTACGCGGGAAGCTTCGGCATCACCTACGACGTGCCCTGGCTTGTCCGTCTGGCGGGGAGCTGCATCAGCGCGACGCTCGCTTCCGCGTCGTCGCCTACGGTGAGGGTGCTGATACAGAGCGCACGCGAGACATCGCCCGAAGCTACGGCCTCGACGCCTACGAGGTGCTCCCAGGAAAGATTCCGCGCACGGAGATCGAACGAATGCTGCCCGCCGCTGACTTCGCCGTGTCGACGCTGGTGGACAACCCTGCCCTGGAGATCAACTCGCTGAACAAGGTCTTCGACGCCTTGGCCGCGGCTCGCCCGGTTTTGTTCAACCACGCGGGGTGGCTGCCTGAGGTGCTGGCTCGCGCTTAAGCTGGCTGGGAGCTGCCGCGCGATCCTGCGCAGGCAGCCCAGCGGCTCATCGACTGGGTGGACAAAGGAGGCGTCGACCTCCTCGCGGGATCCGAGGCCGCTCTGGCGCTTGCTCGCAGCGAATTCGACAGAGATCTGCTTTTCACACGGTTCCTCGGAGTCTTGGAGGCCGTGGGGAAAGATATAGAGTGAACACATGTATTCGGCTGTCTGTCCTGGAACTTTCGACCCGCTGCACAACGGCCATGTCGAGGTGATCGCACGGGCCGCCAACCTCTTTGACGAGGTGGTGGTGGCGGTGGCGACAAATTCATCGAAGCGGCCTCTGATGGACCAGACGGCTCGACTGGAGATGGCGGCGCAGACATTCAGCTACCTTCGCGGCGTCACCGTCCAGCCCCTTCCTTCCGGAGTGCTGCTCACTGACTTCTGCAAAGAGGTCGGAGCCAGCGCGGTGGTCAAGGGTCTTCGCGGCCCCCAGGACTACAGCTATGAGGCCTCGATGGCCACGATGAATCGGCATTTGGCAGGCGTGGAAACGATCTTCCTGGCCGCTGACGGCCGTCATTCGCACCTGTCGTCGACCCTGGTCAAAGAGGTGCACAGTCTTGGCGGCGACGTCTCTGAGTTCGTGCCTCGGGCCGTCTACCGCCGCCTGATGGGCAATGCATGAGCTGCATACCTCATTCAGGAAGCTCCCAGAAAGCAAAGAATGAGCGGGGTATGGTGTGAACATGAGCTCAACGTCGAAGATACGGAAAGCCGTAATACCAGCAGCCGGACTCGGTACGCGCTTTCTTCCTGCCACTAAGGCCATGCCCAAAGAGATGCTCCCGGTGGTGGACGAGCCCGCCATTCAGTACGTGGTGGCAGAAGGGTCCCGCGCCGGGCTGGACGACATTCTGATGATCACCGGCCAGAACAAGAAGGCGATGGAGGACCACTTCGACCGCGCCCCCGCGCTCGAGGCGGCGCTGGAGGCGAAGGGTGACTCCAAGAAGCTCGCCTCGGTCCAGAAGGCCACCCACCTTGGAGACATCCACTACGTCCGTCAGGGTGAGGCCAAGGGTCTGGGGCACGCCGTCCTCTGCGCTCGGCAGCACGTCGGCCACGAACCTTTCGCCGTCCTGCTGGGCGACGACTTCATCGACCCCGTCGACGACCTGCTGACCCCGATGATCGAGGTGCAGCAGGAGCGGGGCGGCTCTGTCATCGCCGTCATGGAGGTCGAGAATGTATCGGCCTACGGCGTGATCGACCCCGGCGGTGCGGACACCTCTGCCGCCGACGGCGTCGTGCCTGTGCAGGGCCTGGTGGAGAAGCCTGACGCTGCGGATGCACCGTCGAATCTTGCAATCATCGGCCGCTACGTGCTGCACCCGGCCATCTTTGATGAGCTCGAGCAGACCGCACCGGGCAAGGGCGGCGAGATTCAGCTGACCGACGCTCTGGAAGCCATGGCCAAAAAGCCTGTGGACCAGGGCGGCGGAGTCCACGCCGTGATCTACCGGGGCGCCGCTACGACACCGGCGACAAGCTCTCCTACATCAAAGCCGTGGTGACCCTGGCGTCCGAGCGCGAGGATCTGGGCCCGGAGCTGCGTGACTGGCTGCAGCATGAGTTCATTCAGGGGCTCAGCTGATCCGAGCGCCGAAGCCGTATCGGGTAAGCGCTCCGGGGCGCAATGGTGCGTGAAGCGGGGTCCTGGTGTGTTTACGCCGCATGCATCAACCCTGGTAGAGTAGAGCGCTGTGATACATCCGCAGAAGAACTCTGCGCTGCATCCGGCTGACTTGCGCGTGAACGTCAAGGAGCTCAGGGACAGCCCGGGCAGCAGCGAGACGGTGCGGCGAGCAGCCGATGCCCCAGAAGGCTTCGGCACTCCGCTGGTCGGCATCGCAGAGCACAGCGAGCTGGACGTGGACCTGAGGTTCGACTCAGTCCACGAAGGCGTGCTTGCCAGCGGCACCGCCGCTGGGCTGGTGCAGGGTCAGTGCGGACGGTGTTTGGATGCCATCAGCTTCCCGCTGACCGTCGATGTCACCCAGCTGTTCGCCTGGCCGGAGAACGTCCAGGAAGCGGCAGAGGACGAGGATGAGACCCGTGCGGTCGATTCCGACCTCACGGTGAACCTCGAGCCGGTGCTGCGGGACCTGATGGTCTCGGCTCTGCCGTTTGCGCCCGTGTGCCGGGACGACTGTCCGGGACTGTGCTCTCAGTGCGGCTTCCGCATGGAGGAGGACCTCGAGCATGAGCATGAGCAGCTCGATCCGCGATGGGCCGAACTGGCCGGACTCGCAGAACAACTGAACGAGGCTGACGACGACAGATCGTCCGCCTGAAGACCTGACCTGACCGTCACCGAGAGAGAAGAGAGTAACCGTGGCTGTTCCGAAGCGGAAGAAGTCCCGTTCCAACACCCGTCACCGCCGGTCCCAGTGGAAGGCTGACGTGCCGACCCTGGTCAAGACCGTGGAGAACGGCCGTGTCGTCTACAGCCGTCCCCACCAGGCCAAGCTGGTGACTGACTCTGCCGACACCCCGCTGTTCTACGAATACAAGGGTCGCAAAGTCGCCGACGCCTGATACGGGTGGCATCGGCTGAAGAGCTTCTGAAGAGTCTCGGGGTCAGCATCGACCCCGGGACTCTTCGTCTTGCCCTGACGCATCGCTCGTACGCATACGAGAACGATGGGATCCCCACCAACGAGCGGCTGGAGTTCCTGGGCGACTCCGTGCTGGGGCTCGCTGTCACTGACTACCTCTACCGCACGTACCCCGATCTGCCCGAAGGCGATCTTGCCAAGCTGCGCGCCGCGCTCGTCTCGACTCGGGCTCTGGCTCGCATCGCTCGTCGTCTGGGAGTGGGACGCCACGTGCGTCTGGGGAGGGCGAGCAGCGCACCGGCGGTTCGGACAAGGACTCGATCCTCGCTGACACCATGGAGGCTCTGATCGGAGCCTCCTACCTCTCCACGGATGTGGAGAAGGCCCGTTTACTGGTGCTGAGACTGGTGACGCCGCTTCTCTCGGACAAAGAGGCGATGACGGCTAAGCAAGGACTGGAAGACGACGATCCAAGAACTCGCGGCAGCCCAGGGTCTGGGAGAGGTCCGCTACGTGGTCGAGGGCGAGGGTCCTGACCACAGCCGAACCTTCACTGCTGTCCTGACCATCGGCAGCGTGCCCTACGGCACGGGCAGCGGCAGTTCGAAGAAGGACGCCGAGCGTGAGGCTGCTCGTCTGACGGCTGATCAGATCAGCTCGGCGGACGGCGACGCCGACATCCTGACGCTTGTGCTCGGACGAGGCTGAGGAGGCACTCGTGACCGAAGAGCCGTACCGGGCGCGCCGCGCCTCAGGCGCCGCGCCCGCCCCGATCCGCATGCGGAGGGGAGGCCGAATCAGGTCAGCCCGGCGGCAGGCGGCGGCGCGGCTGGAAGATCGCCGGCATCGCAGCAGCCGTGCTGGCGGTGCTGCTCGTCATCGCCGTCGTCGTGTCCTTCTCGTACCTGCGGAATCTTCAGACGACGTTCGACGAGAACCGCAATGTGATCGATGGGCTGGATCTCGAGGATGATTCGGCGTACCGAACGCCTGAGGGCACCATCAACATGCTGCTGATGGGCACCGACTCGCGCGGCGACGACGAGGACGACTATCGCGACGCCACAGGCGAAGGCAACGAACGCTCAGACACCATGATGTTCGTCCACATCCCAGAGGACCGCTCCGGCGTCTACGTCATGTCGATCATGCGGGACCTATGGGTGGAGGTGCCCGGCGAGGGAATGGGTCGGGTCAACACGGCCTTGGGGCTGGGCGGGTACGACCTCGCCGTGGACCTGGTCGAAGAGATGCTCTACACCCATATCGACCACGTGGCGGTCGTCGACTTCGAAGGCTTCTCGGACCTGACGGAGGCACTCGGGGGCGTCTATGTCGACAACCCCCACAGCTTCTCAGCCGGGCAGCGCAACCCAGCGTTCTACCCGGAGGGCACGATACGCCTGGAGGGCAGCAACGCGCTGCGCTACGTCCGAGAGCGCCAGTCCTTCCCACGGGGACTACGTCCGGGTGGAGAACCAGCAGCGGGTCGTGCGCGCCATCATTGAGCGCTTCCTCTCCGCGGAGACGCTGTCCAACCCGCAGCGCATCCACAGCGTGGTCGAGGGGATGACCCCGTATCTGGATGTGGATGAGGCCCTGAATGCCGAGTCGGTCGCGGGATACGCCGTAGGCATGCGGGACGTGAGGGAAGCGACATTCACATGTTCACCATGCCTGGCGGTGAGCACGCGACCACCTCCGGAGGCGCGCAGGTGATCATGCCCGACGAAGAGATGATGAGCCTGCTGCGCACGTCGCTGGCCCAGGAGAATATGGGCGGCTTCATGGACTACATTGAGCTGGTCGAGGAGCAGGAGAACGGCGAGTTCGGGGTGCCCGACGAGGCCGAGGATGACGAGCCTGATAAGGATGACGGCGAGAACGCTGAGGTTGCGCTGCGGGCAGCGCCCCGGTAAACGGCCGCTGATGCACCCGGCTCTCAGCGCTGAGGACGTGTGGGTGCTGGTCTGCACCTACAGGAGGCCCGAGCTCCTGGCACGCCTGCTTCGCTCGCTGGAGCGGGAGGGCGTGCGGCACCTGATCCTGGTCGACAACGCGCCGACCCCTGACGCCCGCCCGATTCTCGACGACTGCTTCCCCTCCGGCGCATATATTCATCAGCCGAAGCCCGGGCTGGTCCGGGCCCGCAATACGAGCCTCGATGCTGTGCCCGCCGAGGCTTCGGCCGTGATCTTTCTCGACGACGACGAGACCGTGGATCCCGGCTGGTTCGATGCGCTCCTGGCCTGTGCGCGGGCCTCCTCGGCGGACGCCGTCAGCGGCCCCGTCGTTGCCGATTTCGACGGGCCGGAGCCTGAGTGGATCTCCACGTACGGATTCGTGCGCCGCACGGACAGGCCCACAGGCCCCGGCCCGAAGCGTTTGGCGACGAACAACACGCTTGTGCGGGCGAAGTGGTTCGCCCCGGCTTCCCGCGGCGGGCTGGGTCTGCGCTTCCATGCTGCGTTCAACACCGTCGGCGGGGAGGATTCGGATCTCTTCGACCGGCTGAGGGAGGCGCGCTGTCTTCTGGTGGTGCGCCGAAGCCGCTGCGACCGAGCACGTGCCTGCGGAGCGGGCCACTCGCGAGTGGCTGCGCTCCCGTGCTCTGAGAGGGGGCCATGTGCGAGCGCTGAAGCGTCGTCTGCGTACGGCGCCGACCGTCGCGGGCACTGTCCGCGTGAGCCTGAGCATCGGGGCCGAGGAGCCGCTCGGGCTCTCTATGGGCGCTGCGGCGCACGCGGGCGAGACTGGGACCCCGTCAGGTGACGTACACCGACGACTACTACCTCTGCGAAGGCGTCGGCATGCTTGCCTCGCTCATCGGTCGTGGCCGGGAAGAGTACGCCCGGCCCGCCGCCGACGAGCCGCCAACGCGTCCCTGAGCGAGGCGGAGCCCTCGGCTGCTCGGCGCCGGGCGGCCGCCGCCCAGGGCTTGAGCCCCTCCGGCGAGGGAACGCCCGGTAAGCGGAAGAACGCCATGCTCTGCGGGTAGCGCCACCGGTGGCGCAGAGGGTCCTCCACGTACAGCTCGGCGATCCGCGTCAGCGTGCTGGCCGCCTGCCGGCGCTGCTCGGACGGGTGCGGCGCAGCTGCCGGAGATACCAGACGAAGGAGCGCTCGAACCCGGAGCGCACATACGTCTCAAGGAGCCCTTCATCGTCGAGCCAGGTTCTCTGGGCGCGTTCACGCAGGAGGCACTTTCGGAAGTACTCGTCGGTGAGGGCATTCACCATGGAGCCGGGGACCTCAGCGTGATACTCGTACGTGTTCGTCCGGCAGGCGACGAACACCTCGGCAGCGCTGAAGACCTGCAGGAAGAACAGCGAGTCCTGACCGGCGGCACGGTGGACCTGTCGGATGCGGGCTGCGCGCAGCCAGTCGCGGCGCACCGCGAAGGATGACAGGTTGGTGGGCCGAAACTTCGCCGCGGCCAGGACGTCCCCACCGGCCGCGTAGAGCAGTCCGCCGCGGGGCGAGTGCGTGTAGTGGCGCAGGTTGTCCACGTGCTCGGTGCGGTCGCTGTACGTTCTGAGCTGATTGCCGATGGCCAGCTGAGCCGAGGGGTGCCGCTCCAGCGCGAGGCCGAGCTGCCAGAGGCCGTCGTTGAGCACTGCGTCGTCCGGATCCAAGAAGGCAATATGCGGCGCGGAGGCCAGGTCGAGTCCCATATTGCGCGGACGGCCCCGGAGCCGGACCCGCCGTCATCGAAGAAGTGGGCCCTGACGTTGGTGTGCGCTGCGGCCAGCTCCGCGACGGCCTCCCGCGTCGCGGCGTAGGTTGAGCCATCGTCGACCAGCAGGATCTCCATCTGATCGAAGTGCTCAGACGCCGTCAGCGACGGAAGGACGTCGTTCGCAGGAGCTCGCCATTGTTGTACACGGGAATGACGACACTCAGCTGAGGATTCACGAAGACCACGCTACAGCGTAGGGGAGGGCTCGACAGCTGATCGCCGGGCGAAGAAGTCGCCAGCACGTCGTCCGTGAGCACAATGCTCTGAAGAGCATCGAATGAGAGGGGTGACGGGAATCGAACCCGCGTAGCCAGCTTGGAAGGCTGGGGCTTTACCATTAAGCTACACCCCCTGCAGAGCGCCTGACTACCGTAGCATCTAGGCTGGCCATGTGCCCAAACCGAGTGTCCGATTCCAGATCCAGCCCACCGTGTCGCATTATCGGGAGCCCTCATCCGACGGCTTCTGCGCTCGGAGCCTCTGACGCTGAGGCTGACGGGACGCTTCTCGAACACCGAGGTCTCATCGGCGGAGCGCATCGAGTCCGCCGCGCAGGACGTGCTGCGCAGCGTATCGGCAGTGCGCACCCTGAGCCTCGGCCCCTGGTGGTGGCAGGTGGGCGACGTCGCGGCCGTGTGGCGCGGCGAGGAGGACGCCTACGTGCTGGAGGGCCGGTTCTACACCCTCTCGGCATGGGTCGCGGCGCGGTGGGCAAGCTGCGTGGGCGCACAGTGATTCTGTGGGGCCACGGATGGAAGCGTCCTGAGAGTGGCTGGAAGCGCCGCACCCGTCTGGCCTTCTACCGCCTCGTCGACGGCCTGCTCGTCTATGGCGAGCGCGCCGAGGAGCTCGGCGTCGAATACGGAGTTCCGTCGCGTAAGATCCACGTCGTCTTCAATTCGCTCTACCCCCAAGCAGCCCTGTCCGCGCGCTCAGAGCCGCCGCCCAGTGAGGCCCCCACTGTCATCTACTCCTCGCGGCTGACCCCGCGGCACCGGCTCGACCCCTTGCGGAGGCCCTGGCCGCATGGCCTCAGGGGCAGCCGCGGCCTCGCGTGATCGTGATCGGCGACGGCTCTGAGCGGCCCAGGCTCGAGCAGCTCTTCGCCGCAGGCAGCTCGATGCCGAGGCCCTCGGCCCCGTGTATGACTCTCGAACAGCTCAGGCAGCTCTACTCCCAGGCCCATCTGGCGCTCTCGATCGGAGGGCGGGGCTCAATGTCATCAAGCGCTGAGCTTCGGAGTCCCGGTGGTCGCCGAAGCGGGGCACCCTGACTCCTCGCCCGAGATCGAAGCGGTCATCGAAGGGCGCACAGGGCGCTGCTACGACGGTTCGGCCGAGGACCTGCGTGCAGTGCTCACAGACGCGCTTGCCGACCCGTCGCAGCTGCGGCAGATGGCCGATGAAGGGCTGAGACTGGTGCGCGAGCGCTACACCGCGGAGCGCCATGCTGAGGCGATTGAGACGGCGCTCGTGCGGCTCATCCGGCGGTAGCCGCCGACCCCCGGAGGAGCGGAGCGCCGGTCGGCTCAGCCCTTGGGCTCGATGATGAGGTTGGTCATCCGTGCGGTTGAGAGCCGCTTGCCGTCCTCATTGGTGATGACGATCTCGTGGCTCGTCATCTGCCGCCCCACGCTGATGGGAGTGCAGGTGGCGTAGGTGTGCCCCTCGCGGGCCTGCCGATGATGCGTGGCGTTGAGCTCCGTGCCCACCACAATCCTGTTCTCGTCCTCAAGGCTGATGCGCACATGCAGCAGAGCAGCGATGGAGGCGACCGTCTCCGCGTGGAGAAGGTGCGCCCCGCCGTGCATGATGCCGATGGTCTGCTCATTGTTTACCACAGGCATCCTCGAGACGATCTTCTCCGGACTCATCTCTTCGAAGACGATTCCGGCCTTGGCCGCAAGCGGGGAGTGCCCTGGATGCGGAAGTACTTCCGATACTCGGGGCGAACCCCATAGCCTCCATACGAGCATCGCGCTCCGCATCATCGGGCACGGGGGTGGGCACAGCGGCCATAGGGAATCCGGGCTGATACTCGATCTTGTCGGTCATAGCGCCCACCCTACTGACTCATCGCGCCAGCGGTAGGGTGGTGCTGTGACTTCTGAGGGCAACAAGCTGCTGGTGATCGACGGGCATTCGATGGCGTTCCGGGCGTTCTACGCCCTCCCGCCGGAAGGCTTCCTGACCAGCTCAGGGCAGTACACCAACGCCGTCTACGGCTTCACCAACATGCTGCTCAAACTCATCAGGGAGGAGCAGCCCACCCACGTGCTGCTCGCATTCGACCTCGACACCCCCACCTTCCGCCACGAGACCTACGACGACTACAAGGGCGGGCGGGACAAAGCCCCGAAGAGTTCAAGGGACAGGTCGGACTGATCCAGGAGGTCGCAGAAGCCCTGACCATCCCGGCCGTCACCGTCGAGGGCTACGAAGCGGACGACATCGTCGCCACCTACGTCACCATGGCCGAAGCCGCCGGGTGGCAGAGCCTCATCGTCTCCGGAGACCGCGACGCCCTGCAGCTGGTCACCGACAGCACCCACCTGGACTATCCGACCACCGGCCTGTCCAAAACCCTTCGCCTCGACCCCGAAGGGTGGAGGCCAAGTACCTCGTCAGCCCCGGACAGTACCCCGACCTCGCGGCATTGGTGGGAGAGTCGGCCGACAACCTTCCCGGCGTGCCCAAAGTGGGCCCCAAGACCGCCGCGAAGTGGATCGGCCAGTACGGCTCCACCCGAGGCATCATCGACCACGCCGACGAGATCAAGGGCAAAGCGCGAGAACCTGCGGGCCGCGCTCGCCGACGTCGAACGGAACCTGGAGCTGAATCTTCTGGTGAGGGACCTCGACGTGCCGGTGACTCTGGAGGACTCGGTGCTCACTCCTCCTGACAGAGAGGCCGTCGAGCCGCTGTTCGACGCCCTGGAGTTCAACCAGATCCGCGAGAGGCTCTTTGAGACGTTCTCGGCACGGTTCCCCGACGCAAATCTCGACGCGGAGCCTACTCACGCCCTTCCCGAGGTGAAGGTGGTCTCCGACGCTGAAGGGCTCCGCAGCTTCCTCCATGCCCACGAAGGGCCCCTGGGGCTCGCTGTGATCATCGACACGTCATATGAGTCTCTGTCGACCAAAGCCAAGCGCGATGACGCTGCCCGCAGTGCGGAGGCCATCGCGGTGGCGCTGGTCGCCGCGAGCAGCAGCCCCGAGCGTCCGGCCGCCGGTGCGGCCATCTCTCTCACCGACGCCGACCAGGCGCTCGAGTCGGAGCTGGCGGCCTGGCTGGCGGACCCCGCGTCCCCAAACTCGTCCATGACTTCAAGGACGCCGCAAACGCCTCGCATGGCGGGGCCTTCGGCTCAGGGGGCAGTGGAGGACACCCTCCTCTCCGGCTACCTCATCCAGCCGGACCGGCGCAGCTTCAGCTTCTCAGACCTCGTGGCTCAGCATCTGAACGGATCCGTGGAGCCCAAGGACTACATCGGCGGTGAGGAGTTCAAGAACCAGAAGGAGGCCACCTCCCAGCAGTCGCTGTTCGACGACGAGCCGCTGGCCGGGGTCTCCGAGGCTGACCTCGCACGCGCCGCGGTCCATGGGATGCTGCTGCACCTCTGTCCGGGGCTCTGCACTCTCAGCTCGCTGACCGCAGGGCAGAGGGGCTGCTCTACGAGCTGGAGCTTCCCTGGCTGAGATTCTGCTGCAGATGGAGCTGACGGGGATCGCGGTCTCTGAGGACAAGCTGGCGGAGCTCGACGCCGAGTTCGAAAGCGCGATCGGCGCCTCGGCTGAGGCCGCGTACAGCGTGGTCGGGCACGAGGTGAATCTCGGTTCGCCCAAGCAGCTCCAGACGGTGCTCTTCGACGAGCTCGAGCTGCCCACCCAGGGGTGAAGAAGAACAAGACGGGCTACTCCACCGATGTTGAGACCCTTCAGGAGCTTCTGGCCAAGACGCAGAACGAGTTCCTGGTGCACCTGATGAGCCACCGGGACTCCTCCAAGCTGCGCCAGACGGTCACTGGTCTCACGGAGGCGATCGGCGACGACGGCCGGATCCACACGACGTACGCCCAGACGGTGGCCGCCACCGGAAGGCTCTCGTCCCTGCACCCGAACCTGCAGAACATTCCGATCCGCACGTCGGCGGGGCGGAAGATCCGCGACGCCTTCGTGGTGGGCTCGGGCTATGACACGCTCCTCACCGCAGACTATTCCCAGATCGAGATGCGCATCATGGCTCATCTCTCCGGCGATCAGGAGCTGATTGAGGCCTTCCGCGCAGGCGAGGATCTGCACAGCTTCGTGGGAGCCCGTGTCTTCGGGGTCGGCACGGAGGACGTGAGCCTCGAGCAGCGGTCCAAGGTGAAAGCCATGAGCTACGGCTTGGTCTACGGCCTCTCCAGCTTTGGGCTGTCGAAGCAGCTCAGCATCGGCGTCGATGAGGCCCGCGACCTGATGAACGAGTACTTCGAACGCTTCGGCGCCGTGCGCGACTATCTGCGCGACATCGTCGCTCAGGCCAAGAGCGACGGCTACACCTCCACGATCTACGGACGCCGCCGGTACCTGCCGGATCTGACCAGCGAGAGCCGCCAGCTCCGCCAGATGGCAGAGAGAGCGGCTCTCAACGCGCCGATCCAAGGCTCCGCCGCCGACATCATCAAGCGCGCCATGATTGACGTTGATTCGGCGCTGGCGCAGGCGCAGCTGCGCAGCCGCGTGCTCCTCCAGGTCCACGATGAGCTTGTGCTTGAGGTCGCCGAGGGTGAGCGCCAGGACGTGGAGAGGCTGGTCGTGGAGAACATGGCCGGGGCCGCCGAGCTGGATGTTCCGCTGGACGTCAACGTGGGGACCGGTGCGACCTGGCACCAGGCCGCACACTGACTCCGCGAGGGGCTGAATTCAGCGGCGATCGAGGAGGCTTTCGCGACAGTTGAGACGGTTGTCTCAGCGGTATAGACTGACCGGGCGCGTTCTGCGCACAGAGTCGATCCGACCTCTGACACAGAAGAGCTTTTGTCATTTGTCCGTCGCTCAGTGCTAAGGAAGAACTGTGCACTGACCCTAGAAGAACAATCCATATCGGAGCCCCTACTACATGACCACCACCGCAACCGCCCCGGTGCCCCTCAAGTCGCCATCAACGACATCGGCACTGCCGAGGAGTTCCTGGCTGCCGTCGACGCCACGATGAAGTACTTCACCGATGGCGACATGGTTGAAGGAACCATCGTCAAGGTCGACCGCGACGAGGTTCTCCTCGACATCGGGTACAAGACCGAAGGCGTCATCCCCTCCCGCGAGCTGTCCATCAAGCATGATGTTGACCCGGATGAAGTCGTTCAGGTCGGTGACCAGGTCGAGGCTCTCGTTCTCCAGAAGGAGGACAAGGAAGGCCGCCTGATCCTGTCCAAGAAGCGCGCGCAGTACGAGCGTGCTTGGGGAGACATCGAAAAGGTCAAGGAAGAGGACGGCGTCGTCACCGGCACCGTCATCGAGGTCGTCAAGGGCGGCCTCATCCTCGACATCGGCCTGCGCGGTTTCCTCCCTGCCTCACTGGTGGAGATGCGCCGCGTCCGTGACCTTGCGCCCTACATCGGCCAGGAGATCGAGGCGAAGATCATCGAGCTCGACAAGAACCGCAACAACGTGGTTCTGTCTCGCCGCGCATGGCTGGAGCAGACCCAGTCCGAGGTCCGCTCGTCCTTCCTCAACAAGCTGGAGCGCGGCCAGGTCCGCAACGGCGTCGTCTCCTCGATCGTCAACTTCGGCGCCTTCGTGGACCTCGGCGGCGTGGACGGACTCGTTCACGTCTCGGAGCTGTCCTGGAAGCACATCGACCACCCCAACGAGGTTGTGTCGGTGGGCGACGAGGTCACCGTCGAGGTCCTCGAGGTGGACATGGACCGCGAGCGCGTCTCGCTGTCCCTGAAGGCCACCCAGGAAGACCCGTGGCAGACCTTCGCCCGCACTCACGCCCTCGGACAGATCGTGCCCGGCAAGGTCACCAAGCTCGTTCCCTTCGGCGCCTTCGTGCGCGTCGAGGACGGCATCGAGGGCCTGGTCCACATCTCCGAGCTGGCTGTTCGGCACGTGGACCTCGCAGAGCAGGTCGTCTCCGTCAACGACGAGGTCTTCGTCAAGGTCATCGACATCGACCTCGAGCGCCGCCGCATCAGCCTCTCGCTGAAGCAGGCCAACGAGGACGTCGACCCGGACGCTGAGGAGTTCGACCCCGCCCTCTACGGAATGGACGCCGAGTACGACGACGAGGGAACTACAAGTACCCCGAGGGCTTCGACCCGGAGACCAACGAGTGGATGGAAGGCTACGACGAGCAGCGCGCAGCCTGGGAGGCCCAGTATGCAGCCGCCGCCGAGCGGTGGGAGCAGCACAAGGACCAGGTTCGCAAGGCTGTCGAAGCCGACGCCGAGGCAGCCGCCGAGGCATCCGTCTCCACCGGTTCGTCCTCGTCCTCCTCCTCGCGCTCCGAGCGTCGTCCCGCCCCAGAGTCCGGCCAGAGCAACTACTCCTCCGCCGAGGAGACCGTTGACGCTTGGCACCCTGGCCTCGGACGAGGCGCTTGCTGCGCTTCGTGAGAAGCTCACCGGCAACTAAGCACGTACGATCCGCCGGGCTGTGACCCGGTG
The DNA here is from genome assembly GCF_019575955.1 of Nesterenkonia pannonica. Classification (GTDB taxonomy): domain Bacteria; phylum Actinomycetota; class Actinomycetes; order Actinomycetales; family Micrococcaceae; genus Nesterenkonia; species Nesterenkonia pannonica. The sequence goes on along the minus strand of NZ_CP080575.1, from coordinate 1,844,044 downwards.
ATCACCAACAATGACCCCTGGAGGCTTCTCCAGGGTCATTGTTTTTGTGCACACACTGCATAATGTGGAGATTCGTTCAGAGCTGAATCGCACAGGTGCTCGGACTGAGTGCTAGGTACATACCGAAAGGTCATAATGCTTCACAAGGTCCACGACCTGCTTCGACTGCGGACAAACCCTCTTCTGTTCTTCTCCTCGTCGATCATTATGTTGGCGTTCGTCGCAGTCACGCTCATCATTCCGGATCAGATGGGGAGACCTGGGGTACCGCGGCGACGTGGATCTTCGAGAACTTCGGATGGTTCTTCATCCTGGGCGTCTCCATATTCCTGCTCTTCCTCATCTACATCGGCGTGAGTCGGTTCGGGCGTCTGAAGCTGGGCGCCGATGAGGAGAAGCCGCAGCACTCGGATCTGGCGTGGTTCGGGATGCTCTTCGCAGTAAGCATCGGCACCATTCTCATGTTCTGGGCCGTTGCGGAGCCTGCCTTCCACTTCGACACCCCGCCGCGAGGCGCGGAGATGGGCATCGAGGGCTACACCGAGGAGGCAGCCCGAGAGGCGGTGGGCTTCACCCTCTACCACTTCGGACTGCACACCTGGACGATCTTCGCCCTCCCGGGGCTCGCGTTCGCGTACTTCATCTACAAACGCAATCTTCCCCTCGCGTCTCATCCCTCTTCCAGCCAATTCTCGGCGACGGCATTCACGGTCCCGTGGGCAAGGGAATCGACATCTTCGCGATCGTCGGCACCATCTTCGGCATCGGCATGTCCATCGGCCTCAGGACCACCCAGGTCCACGCCGGTCTCGCGGAGCTGACCGGCCTGCCAGATGTGTGGTGGGCCTTCGTGGTGATCATCGGCACCGTCACCGTCATCGCCACGATCTCTGCCGTGGTCGGCATTGACCGGGGCATCAAGGTGCTGTCGAACTTCAACATCGGCACGAGTGTGCTGCTGCTGCTCTTCGTCATCATCACCGGGCCGACGATCTTCCTTCTGCGCGGCATGGTCGAGGCCGCAGGAATCTACGTCAGCATCCTGCCCGAAGTCATGTTCTGGAACGACACTCTCGCGGACAGCGGATGGCAGCAGGACTGGACCATCTTCTACTGGGGCTGGACCATTTCATGGGCGCCCTTCGTCGGGATCTTCATCGCCCGCATCTCCCGGGGTCGCAGCGTCCGGCAGTTCGTCGCCGGAGTTCTGGCGCTTCCCACGCTGTTCAGCATCATCTGGTTCGGCACGTGGGCCACGGCTGTCTTCGACATCGAGTTCTTCGGAGAGGGCGGGCTCGTCGAGGGTGTGGTCGATGCCGGTGCCGAAACATCGATGTTCGCGCTGCTGGAGCATTACCCGCTCGCCACACTCACCAGTGCCATCGCCATCATGCTGGTGGGCGTCTTCTTCATCACGTCCCTGGACTCCGCCTCCCTGGTGCTGGATGACATGTGCAACGGCTACGACGGCGACGGACGGCCGAAGGGCACCACCGCGCCTCACCAGCGCGCCATCTGGGCCATCTACATCGGCGTTGTGGCGGCAGTGCTGATCGTCTTCACCGGTGAGGGCGGTGTCGAAGTTCTTCGCGACGTGGCTCTGGTCTTCGGGCTGCCGTTCTTCGTGCTCGCGTTCTTCATGATGTACAGCCTGAACCGGGCCATGAGGGAGGACGCCGGCGAGGTGAGCCACCTGCCGTCGCGGCGCTGGCTCAAGACGCTCCCGCCGGAGGAGTACGAGCGACGCATGGAGGAGGGCGACCCTGAGCTGGCTGAGGCTGTCGTGGCCCCGGACTACGCCGCCGGCACGGAGCCCGAGAACGCCCCGGAGGTCGATCACGCGGAGCAGCCGGAGCTCGTTCAGGAGTACCGACTGCGCACCGGTGAGAACATCAGGATCGACCCCACCACCGGGCAGCCCGCTCCAGGAGAGCGTCCTCCCCACATCTGATCAGTGCCGCGCACCGGGGTCCGTGCCGAGCCGTTCGGCCCGGACCCCTGGTGCGTTCTGAGGCGTGGTGCTATACAGGATCCATGAGTTCGCAGCCGGATGATGCGCACGAGGTGAAGGATCAGCCCGACCAGGAGCGGTACGTCCTGCTCATGGACGGAGAGACCGCTTACTTCCTGGAGTACCAGGATCTGGGCGACAGGCTCCGAGCCTTCGTCCACACTCAGGTCGAGGATTCCTATCAGGGCAGGGGAGTGGGCAGCCGACTCGTCGGCGGGGCGCTCGAACGCGCCGCCGAGAGCGGCTTGGCCGTGATACCGCGCTGCCCCATGGTGCAGTCCTTCATTCGTAAGAACCCGGAGCACGCAGAGCTTGTCCCCGAGGAGCGTCGCAAAGAGCTCTCGCTCTGACGACGCCTCGCATCACCTGGTCCGCACGTGCGTCCGCGAGCCGCCGCTGCGCAGCCGGATTGAGTCTCTCTCGCAGGCAGTACTCTGTTCTCTACGATGACTGCCTCCACGCAAAGCTCCCGACGCACCCCTGTCCGTGTCCTCATCCCCGCAGTTCTGACGCTCCTGTGGCTCGCGTGGACTGCGTGGGGCGGCCAGACGTTCGGGGCGATCTCCGAAGTCACCACCAACGACCAGGCCACCTTCCTCCCCGCTGATGCGGAGTCGACCCAGGCCCTCGAGCTTCAGGAGCGCTTCGGGGATGACGATGCGGTCCCCGCCACGGTCATCGCAGCCCCGGTCGACGGCGAGCTGACGGAGGACCTGACGGCGGAGATGCAGGCTGCCGGTGAATCCGCATCCGACCTTGAGGGCGTGATCGAGGTGACGCCGCCGCAGCCTTCCGAAGACGGTGAGGCGGTACAGCTGACCGTCCTCCTGGACGAGGTCGCCGCAGAGGAGGGTGCGCTGACCGAGCTGCGTGAGCTCATCAGCAGCGAGCTGCCCGAGCAGGACTGGGACGCATACGTCACCGGGCCCGCAGCACTGTCGGCCGACCTGTCTGAGGCATTCGCGGGGGTCGACGGCCTGCTGCTGCTCGTCGCGGTGGTGGCGGTGTTCATCATCCTGGTCAGCGTCTACCGATCGGCCCTTCTGCCGATTCTGGTGCTCCTCTCCTCCGTGGGCGCGCTGTGCGCGGCGATCACGGTCATCTACTTCATGGCGGACGCAGGGTGGATTCAGCTCAACGGCCAGGTGCAGGGATCCTGTCGATTCTGGTCATCGGCGCCGCGACCGACTACTCCCTGCTTCTGGTGGCCCGCTACCGCGAAGAGCTGGCGAGCAGGAGCGACCGGTTCGGCGCCCTCTGGACAGCTGTGCGACGCTCGGCACCGCCCATCCTGGCCTCAGGAGGCACTGTCGCCGCTGCATTGCTGTGCCTGCTGCTGTCAGACCTGAACTCCAACCGAGCCCTCGGTCCCGTGGCGGCCACCGGCATCGTCTTCTCCATGGCCGCGACGCTGACGTTCCTTCCTGCCATGCTTGCCCTCCTCGGCCGTCCGGCGTTCTGGCCCAAGACGCCGCACGCGACAGCGGAGGGATCGGCCGGTCAGTACAAGCTGTGGAGCCGCGCGGCCTCACTGGTCAGGCGCAGTCCGCGCGTCATCTGGGTCACCGTGACGCTTCTGCTTCTGCTGGCCGCCGCGGGCGTGGGCCAGCTGCGAGCGGATGGGATCGCTCAGTCCGAAGTGGTTCTGGGAGAGACCGAGACGAAGTCCGGCCAGGAGCTTCTGGAGGAGCACTTCGACGCAGGAACAGGCGCGCCGACCAACGTCTTCGTGCGCAGCGGTGAGGCAGAGGCTGCCCTCGATGCTGTGCAGGACACCGACGGCGTCGCGTCGGCTCAGCTGCTTGCTGAGGGCCAAGCACCCGCCCAGGATGCGGAGCAGGCCCAGGAGGTCGACGGTTGGGTGCAGATCTCGGCCACGCTGAGCAGCCCGGGGACTCGCCTGAGGCGGAGCAGACGGTCAGTGCGCTGCGCGGCGAGCTCGAGCAGCTCGACCAGGAGGCTCTGGTGGGCGGAACGACCGCTACGCAGCTCGACACCAACGAGACGGCGCAGCGGGACCTGACGGTCATTGTGCCCAGCGTCCTGCTGGCAGTGACGCTCATCCTCATCCTGCTGTTCCGTTCGATAGTGACGCCTGTGATTCTGGTCGTCACCACGGTGCTCTCGTATCTGGCTGCCCTGGGCATCTCGGCGCTGGTGTTCAACCATGTCTTCGACTTCCCCGGCGCCGATCCCACCGTTCCGCTGTACGGATTCATGTTCCTGGTGGCGCTGGGAGTGGACTACAACATCTTCCTCATGACCAGAGCGCGGGAGGAGACGCCGAAGCATGGGGCCTCGGAGGGCGTGCTTCGATCCCTGGTGGTCACCGGTGGGGTGATCACGTCTGCAGGTGTGGTGCTGGCCGCCACGTTTGCGGCGCTTGCCGTGCTGCCTCTGATGTTCATGGTGCAGCTGGCCTTCCTGGTCGCATTGGGCGTGGCGATCGACACGTTCGTGGTCCGGACGCTGCAGGTCCCGGCCCTGTGCGCCGATATTGGGCGCCGCATCTGGTGGCCGTCGCAGCTGTCACGAAGCCGCTCAGGCGCAGCGGGGCCGTAGACTCGGGAGCATGTCCAAGAGTGTGAGTGTGGGTCTGACCGGGGATCGCATCCGGAAAGTCCGCGGTCGCGGACCGGCTCGTCGAGCATGGAGCGATCCTCATCGACGCTGATCTGCTCTCGCGTCAGGTAGTGGAGCCGGGCACTGAGGGGCTGGCAGAGATCGTGAAGACGTTCGGCCGCGGTGTGCTGACTGAGGAGGGCGCGCTTGATCGTGCGGCGCTGGCGCAGGTGGTCTTCAACGATGAGGACGCGCGCATGAGCCTCAACGCGATCATCCACCCGCGCGTCCGGCATGAGGCACAGCTGCAGCGCGAGGCTGCCCCGGTAAGCAGCGTAGTGGTCGAAGACATCCCACTGCTGGTGGAGGGCGGGCAGCAGGATCGCTTCGACACAGTCGTCGTCGTCACCGCCCCCATGCTGAGCGGATGCGGCGCCTGGTCGAAGACCGTTCCATGGAGCCGGAGGAGGCTGAGCGTCGCATCGCAGCGCAGGCCACGGATGCTCAGCGCGTCGCCGCCGCCGACGTCGTTCTCGACAACTCGGGAACCCTGGAGGAGCTTCATCAGCAGGTGGACGAATTTTTCGTCGGACTGGAGCGTTGATCCCCTATGTCTTTAGCCCCGAAGATCAGCCGCACCGTCGCGCCGTTCAAGGTTGAGAGTCCCTATCAGCCCTCCGGCGATCAGCCCAAGGCTATCGAGGAGCTGGCTGAGCGGGTCGAGGGCGGCGAGAAGGACATCACCCTCATGGGCGCCACCGGCACGGGCAAGTCGGCGACGGCTGCGTGGCTGATCGAGAAGGTGCAGCGGCCTACGCTCATCATGGTCCAGAACAAGACCTTGGCCGCCCAGCTGGCCAACGAGTTCCGCGAGCTCCTCCCGCACAACGCCGTCGAATACTTCGTCTCCTACTACGACTACTACCAGCCCGAGGCGTACGTCCCTCAGACGGACACGTTCATTGAGAAGGACTCCTCCGTCAACGACGAGGTGGAGAGGCTGCGGCACTCAGCGACCAACGCCCTGCTGACCCGCCGCGACGCTGTGGTCGTCGCCACCGTCTCGTGCATCTATGGTCTGGGGACTCCGGAGGAGTACATCGCCCAGATGGTTGCTCTGAAGCGTGGGCAGCAGATCGAGCGCGACGAACTGCTGCGCCGCTTCGTGGGGATGCAGTACGTGCGCAACGACACCGACTTCCACCGGGAACCTTCCGTGTGCGCGGCGACACCGTTGAGATCATCCCGATGTATGAGGAGCTTGCGGTGCGCATCGAATTCTTCGGCGACGAGATCGAAGCGATCCACACTCTCCACCCGCTGACTGGGACTGTGGTGCGCGAGGAGGAGGAGATGTACATCTTCCCCGCCTCCCACTACGTGGCCGGAGACGAGCGCATGGCGGCAGCCATCACCCGGATTGAGGACGAGCTGCGGGACCGGCTGGCTGAGCTCGAGGCGCAGAACAAGCTCCTGGAGGCGCAGCGGCTGCGCATGCGCACCACCTATGACCTGGAGATGATGCAGCAGATGGGGTTCTGCAACGGCATCGAGAACTACTCGCGGCATATCGACGGCCGCGGCTCCGGCACCGCACCGCACTGTCTGCTGGACTATTTCCCCGACGACTTCCTGCTCATCGTGGATGAGTCCCATGTGACCATTCCGCAGATCGGCGGCATGTACGAAGGTGACATGTCCCGCAAGCGCACCCTGGTCGAGCACGGCTTCCGCCTGCCCTCGGCGATGGACAACCGGCCGCTGAAGTGGGATGAGTTCCTCGAACGGATCGGGCAGACCGTCTATCTCTCCGCCACCCCTGGGAACTATGAGCTGGGGCAGTCCGACGGTGTGGTGGAGCAGATCATTCGTCCCACCGGGCTTGTGGACCCCGAAGTGGTGGTGAAGCCGACCAAGGGCCAGATCGATGACCTGCTGGGCGAGATCAAGGCGCGCTCGGCCCGGAATGAGCGCGTCCTCGTCACGACGCTGACCAAACGGATGGCCGAGGACCTCACGGAGTACCTCCTGGAGCACAGCATCAGGGTCGAGTATCTGCACTCGGATGTTGACACGCTCAAGCGTGTGGAGATTCTTCGTGAGCTGCGGAAGGGAACATACGACGTCGTCGTCGGCATCAACCTTCTGCGTGAGGGACTGGACCTCCCGGAGGTCTCTCTGGTGGCCATTCTCGATGCGGACAAGGAGGGCTTCCTGCGCTCCACGACCTCGCTGATCCAGACGATCGGCCGAGCCGCCCGCAACGTGTCCGGTCAGGTGCATATGTACGCCGATCGGATCACAGACTCGATGCGGCGCGCGATCGACGAGACGGATCGGCGGCGGGAGAAGCAGATCGCGTACAACGAAGAGCACGGCATCGATCCCACGCCGCTGAAGAAGCAGATCGCGGACATCACAGATCTCCTTGCCAGGGAGGACGCGGACACCGCTGACCTGCTGCAGGGCATGGGCGGGCTCGCTACGGGCTTCAAGTACGGCAAGGGCCACCGCGGGTGGACCGGCTTCCAGAAGGATGACGACGGTGCGGATTCTGACCAGCCCGGCGGAGCGAAGGAGTCCGCGATCTCCAACACTCCGGCCAAGGACACCGCAGAGCTCATCGAGCAGCTCTCAGCACAGATGCACAACGCTGCCGAGGAGCTGAACTTCGAGGTGGCGGCCCGGCTCCGCGACGAGATCGGGGATCTGAAGAAGGAGCTCCGAGCCATGCAGGCCAACCAGTGATGGGCAGCGGAGGCTCCGCTAGAGTATGGATGTGAGCATCGCATCGCAGCCTCCGCAGGTCACTCCGCTGGCGGAGGGGCTGACTGCCAGAACCTTCGCTCCCGCCCTGGACGCAGACGGGAACCCGGACGCGGGGACCGGAGCATTCCATCGAGCTGTTGCGCTCGGCTTCTACGAAGCGACCCCCACCGACGAACGGATGAGGCTGCAGGAGCAGGTGCTCGTCGGGGACGGGCAGCGCATCACCGGCGTCTACGTGGACCCGGGCAGCGCGTCGCTGGAGCACTGGGGCGAAGCCCACGAGCAGCTCACCTACGGCTCCGAGCACCCCGTGGGCACATTCATCGATTTCGACAAGACGCTCAACGCCGGCGGGCCGCAGCTGATCGACGCGTTCCTCATCACCGGGGTGACGGTGGACGCCTCATACCGGCGGCGAGGCATCCTGAAACATCTGATGACCAGTAGGCTCGCCGCCGCGGTCGAGGACGGAAAGGCTGTGGCGCTGCTGACCGCCTCTGAGGGCAGCATCTACGGACGCTTCGGATTCGGGCCCGCCACCCGGGAGCATCAGGTGCGGATCAACGTCAGCCGCGCCGGAGAAGCGTTCGGGCTCCGCGGCCAGCCCTCCGGTCGGGTGCTCACGGCCGACCCCTCCAAGCTGGGCGACGTCATCGATGAAGTCTTCGCCGGGCACCACGCCGTCACCCGCGGATCGGTGGGTAGGCTGCCGGACCACCGCCGCTACGGGACGGGGAGTGGACCCCGATGACATCACCACCCCGTGGCGCGGTGCCCGGGCCATCATTCACGTCAAGGATGACGGCCGCATCGGCGGGTACGCCGTGTTCACCTTCAGGGGTGGGATGAGGAGCCGTTCACGATGCGTATCAGCGACCTCATCGCGGTGGATGCTGAGTCGCAGATCGAACTCATCCGGCACCTGTCTGCCATGGATATGGTGGAGCGGATCAGCTGGGACGGCGCTCCCGCTGAGGACCCGCTGAGATGGGCGCTCGTCAACCCTCGAGCCCGCCGTGCTGCGCGGGAGAGCGATGTGCTCTGGGTGCGAGTCCTGGACGTTCAGAAGGCCCTGGAGAATCGGGCCTGGAGCGCCGACGGCGATTTCACTCTCGAGGTCGCGGACGCGCTGGGCATCGCGTCGGGCCGCTGGCGCGTCATCGTGCGCGGCGGCTCGGCTCAGGTCGCTGCCGTGGCGGGGACCAGGACAGCGGGCCTCTGTTGCGCACTGATGCTGAGACCCTGGGCACCATGTACCTGGGCGATGTCAGTGTGCGCACCATGCACAGTGCTGGACGCGCCGAAGCGGCCCCTGCGGACCTGGACCTGATCTCTGCCGTCATGGACCTGCCCACGGCGCCCCACTGCGCCACACACTTCTGAGCACTCGGCCCCCGGACAGGGCCGCAGCCCGGTGGGATCAGAGCTCTCCGACCCTCCACACCCTGACCACGGGGGTCTCCGCCTCGTCGGAGGCGTTGAGGTCGATCCAGGCGTGGATGGCCCAATCATGGTTGGACTGGTCGTCATCCAGCACCTGGGAGGCATGCCAGAAGCGGCCTTGGGCGTCGGGAGCATCCGCTGGGTCCTTCGTCACACGGAAGAGGCCCGCCGCGCGAGCCTTGGCATCGACATAGACGTCCTCGTACTCGCCGAAGAACGCGTCCAGAGCCTCGCCCCACCGGTCGGGAAGCAAACTCAGTGCCGGCAGGCTCCAGCTCCGCGAGCGTGCGCTCCTTCTCCTGAGCGAACAGCTCAGCCCGCCGGAACATTGCGTTGCGGACCATGACGGTGAAGGCCCGCTCATTGGCGGTGACCCCCGAAGGCGCTGCTTACTCAGCATCCTCCTGCTGCCTGCGCTCCAGTTCGGCCAGCCGCGCCGGGTCGTCGCTTAGCCGCTAGGCGCTCCCACTCCTCCAGGAGGGAGGAGTCTGTCTGGCGGACGAGCTCGCCCAGCCATTCGGTGAGATCCTCCAGCTCCTCGCTGACCTTCTCCCGAGGAACGGTCTGCCGCAGGGTCCTGTACGCGTCGGTGAGGTAGCGCAGCAGCACGCCCTCGCTGCGCGCCAGCCCGTAGAAGTTGATCGCGTCGATGAACGTGAACGCCCGCTCCACCATGTCCCGGACGACCGACTTCGGCTCCAGCTCATGGTCGGCCACCCACGGGGCGGAGGATCGGTACACCTCGAACTGCTGGGTCAGCAGCTCCGCCAACGGCTGCGGGTGCGTCATATCGTCGAGGATCCGCATCCGCTCCGTATAGTCCACCCCTCAGCCTTCAGCTCCGCGATCCGCTCGCCCTTGAGCTTCTTCACCTGAGCACCCGTCACCTGATACGGAGTGTCGAGAATGGACTCGATGACGCTGACGACATCGAGCGCATAGGTCTCCGACTCCGGGTCCAGCAGCTCAAGGGCTGCCACCGCAAAGGGGGCAAGAGGCTGGTTCAGCGCGAAGTTGTCCTGAAGCTCCACCGTGAGGTCAACAGTCCGACCGTCCTCATCCGGTTCGTCGAACTTCTCCAGCACACCCGCGGCCAGCAGCTCACGCAGAATCTCCAGAGCCCGGCGCTGCAGCTGAGCCTGCCGGGCCTTCGACTCATCTGAGGAGGTGATCAGCCGCCGCATCGCCACGATCGGGTCCTCGGGGCGGTTCAGCAGGTGCAGCACCATCGCGTAGGTCACCTGCATGCGCGAGACCATGGGCTCCGGCTGAGCCTCCGTCAGCTTCTCGAACGTCTTCTCGCTCCACGAGACGAAGCCTTCCGGAGGCTTCTTCTTCGGCTTGGACTTCATGGCCTGGGACACTTTGGCCTCGTCCCCGGCGTGCTTCGCCTGCGCCTTGCGAAGAGCAGCCTCATTCTCAATGACATGCTCAGGCGCCTGCACCACCACAGTGCCCTCCGTGTCGTACCCGGCCCGACCGGCCCGCCCGCGATCTGATGAAACTCGCGGGCGTTGAGCTGGCGCACGCGCTCGCCGTCGAACTTCGACAGGGCGGTGATCAGGACCGTGCGGATCGGCACGTTGATCCCCACGCCGAGGGTGTCAGTGCCCGAAATGACCTTCAGCAGGCCCTCCTGGGCGAGCTGCTCCACCAGACGGCGGTACTTCGGCAGCATGCCCGCGTGGTGGACACCCACCCCGACTTCAGCAGCCGCGCCAAATCCTTCCCATATCCCTTCGAGAAGCGGAACCCAGAGAGGCGCTCGGCAAGCCGCTCCCGCTCATCCTTGGAGAGCAGGCTCAGGCTCATCAGCCCCGAGGCCTGCTCAGCAGCGGCACGCTGCGAGAAATGCACCGCATACACGGGAGCCTTTCCTGTCTCAGCAAGCCGCTCCAGCTTCTGAACCAGCGGGGTGGTCGAGTACTCGTAGTCCAGCGGCACCGGCCTTGCGGCCGAAGAGACGGTGACGACATCGCGGCCCGTATGCTCAGCGATGCGTCTCTCAAACCCCGACGTGTCCCCGAGGGTCGCCGACATCAGCAGGAACTGCGCCTGCGGAAGCTCAACAAGGGGCACCTGCCACGCCCATCCGCGATGCGGGTCCGCGTAGAAATGGAACTCATCCATGATCACCGGGCCCACGTTCGCCGCAGGCCCCTCACGAAGCGCCTCATTGGCGAGAATCTCTGCCGTGCAGCAGATGATGGACGCATCCGCGTTCACCGACGAGTCACCGGTGACCATACCGACGTTCTCCGCGCCGAAGACCTCCACCAGCGAGAAGAACTTCTCAGACACCAGCGCCTTGATGGGCGCCGTATAGACGCTGCGCTCGCCCCGGGACAGTGCGAAGAAGTGCGCCGCCAGCGCCACCAGCGACTTCCCCGACCCCGTCGGCGTCGCCATGATCACATGGTGACCCTCCGCCAGCTCCGCGACCGCATCCTCCTGAGCCGGGTAGAGGCTCAGCTCCTGCGAGGAGACCCACGCCTCAAAGGCTGCGAACAGCTCCTCGGCCCCAGGGGCGGCCCAGGAGTCGGACAGCTTCTCGAGCTTCGTCGGTGCGCTCACCAGCCCCGCCGCCTCCACTCGCTCAGATGCGGACGCTCGGTGCCCAGCGTCGTGGGATCGCCGTGACCAGGATGGACCACACTGTCATCCTCGTAGACGGCGAACAGCCGCGCCTCCACATCATCGATCAGCTGCACGAAGTCCTCATCCGACCACGTCTTGCCCACGCCGCCGGGAAAGAGCGAATCCCCGTGAACAGGTGCGTGGGCCCATCCTCGACGTTCAGGGCGAAGGCCAGGGAGCCGGGCGTGTGACCGCGCAGGTGGATGACCTCCAACGTGATCCCGTCGAAGGTCACAGTCTCTCCATGTGTCAGCAGACGGTCCACCGCCACACCCTGCTGCGCCTCGATCTCGCCGGCGTCGCGCTCGTTTGCGAGAAGCTCGACGCCGGCGACGTCGAACTCCGGAAGCGCGCGGATGTGATCCCAGTGCTGATGCGTGGTGAGCACCGCCTTCACACCGGGCGAGCAGGGGTGTCGCCGACGGCGCGGCCCATGAGCTCCCTGATCGCCGGCGCGTCGTCCGCTGCGTCGATGAGGACCTGCACGCCTGACTTCTTGGCCGTCAGCAGGTACACATTGTTGCTCATATCGGAGACCGCGATGCGACGAATCGTCACGGCAGGAAGGTCGTGTATCAGGGAGCTTTCCGCGGGCATGCCGCTCAGTCTATGTGCCACCGCCGATGGACACGCCAGTGAGGTGCGTCGAATCCTGTCGACGGCTGGGTCAGGACGACAGCAGGCCCGCCGCGATCTCCCGCGCCTCGGAGAGCAGGCTGCCCCCATAGATCCGGTGGTGAGCGAACGCGCCCTCCGCCAGCAGAAACAGGTGGTCAGCCAAGCGCTGAACATTCGGGGTCTCGGGAGGTCCTCCTCGATGAGCTCCCTCAGGCGCTCGCAGACCGCGTGCTTGTGCTTAAGCGGATCATGGGATATGCCGGGTGGTCCGCAGGCAGCTCGGCCGCGGCATTCAGATATGCGCAGCCGCGCGTGATGGTCTTGGCATCCTGCATGTAGACGTCGAAGAGCGCGAGAGCTCGGGGGAGTCCGCCTCGCCGATTGCGGCCTCGAGCTCGGGCCACCACCACCGGTGCCGGTTCTGCAGGTAAGCGGCGATCAGCCCGTCCTTATTGCCGAAGTTCTTGTACAGGATCGGCTTGGTCACCCTCGCTTCAGCGGCGATGGTGTCCACACCGACCGAATGGATGCCCTGCTCGTAGAACAGCTGCGAGGCGACATCGAGGATCGTGCGAGCCCCGGGGTCAGGCCGTCCAGGTCGATGGGCTGGTGGTCCACGCGCACTCCTTGACTAAACAGATCCGTAACCCGTAGCTTCGGCCCAGCAGGTTACTGATCTGTATATCTTCTCTTTCGGCTCAGCCGAGCAGAAAGCTCACGCGCCAATTCTAGGAGTGCCCATGAGCGGAGTCGCCCCGTGACAGTCACCGAACAGTCCCCAGCCGCGCCCCACGTCCTGACTCGCCGCCAAGCCTCCCAGTTCGCAGGAGCAGGCCTGGCGCTCATCGCCGTCTCCTACGGCGTCGCGCGCTTCGCCTATGGTCTCTTCGTCCCGGCCTTCCGCACGGAGTTCGGCCTCGATCCCACGCAGGTGGGACTCATCGGCTCTCTCAGCTATGGCATCTACTGCATTGCCATCTATCCGGCCATGATGCTCACCCCCGCTTCGGCAGTGGCGGCTCACCGTCTTGGCCGGAGCGCTGGCAACCATCGGCATGGCGCTCGTGGCGCTCGCGCCTTCCGCGGCCGTGCTGACCCTCGGAGTCGCCCTGGGAGGGCTCAGCACCGGCATCGTCTCTCCGCCGCTCGCCCATGCGGTTGCTCTGCGTGTGCCGCGCGTTCGCCGCGACCGCACACAGGCGATCGTGAATTCAGGGACCGGGCTCGGCGTGGCACTGTCGGCCCCGGTCGCCCTGCTGACTCTCGAGCACTGGCGGAGCGCGTGGCTCGCCTTCAGCCTCGCAGCCCTGATCGTCACGCTGTGGGCCGCCTTCAGCGTTCCTCGCACCCGCGAGGCGAAGACATACACCGTCGCGGTCCGCTGGCACGGCGGCCGGCGCCGCATGGTCAGGACATGCTGCCGGACCCGCTTCTTCCCGAAGGCGCGACGAAGCTGCTCGTCACCTCATGGATGCTCGGCATGGGAACGGCGGCAGTCTGGGTATTCGGACGCGACGTCCTCATCGACACCGGAGGCCAGGGAGAGATCAGCTCCACGCTCGCATGGGCTGCGCTGGGAGCATGCGGACTGCTGGGCGTACGCTTAGCGATCTTGCCTTCAGACTCGGGCTCACGCGTGCATGGGCTGTCAGCTGCCTGTGCATCGCAGCCACGACGGCTCTGATCGGCTCAGCGCCCCAAATGGTCGCCCTCAGCGTGGCGGCCTCCGGCCTGTTCGGAGCCGCGTACATCGCCACCACCGGCCTCCTGCTCATCACCGCAGCCAGCACCTACCATCAGCAGCCTGCCTCCGGGGTCGGGCTCTCATTCCTCACGCTCGCGCTGGGGCAGGCGATCGGGGCGCCCTCCTGGGCAGTCTCATCGACAGCGCTTGCGCGGCGCTCGCCTTTAAGCGCGGCCGCATTGACCGGCCTCTCCGCGGCGCTCGCTCCTCCAAGGCCATCAGCACACGCACCCAAGAGATCGCAGTCCTCCGTCAAGGAGATGTCGGCGCGCAGAATGCTCAGGAGTAGGACCTGCAGAGGACAGCGGTGCGGGGAGGCCCTGTTCAGCCCATCTTCATGCGCTCAGGATGAGGGCGCCGCGGCAGAGGTCGTAAAGTGCCGGATCTCAGCGGCAAGGTCTTCTGCGGAGTGCGCGAGCGCAGCGGCGCCCTCCCCTTCGAGCTCTCCGTCGAGTGCGTAGCCCCAGGTGACCCCGATGCAGGGGATCCCATGGCGAGCTGCCCCTCCACGTCGAATTTCCGGTCGCCGACCATGACCAGGCCCGGCAACGAAGCTTCTGTGTTCGCAAGGCCCAGCTGCTGGAGAGCGGAGGCGATGATCGGGCCCTTGGAGGTGTGCGGAACGCTCTCGTCCGGATCTGAGTAAGCGACAGCGTCGACCGAGCCGCGCAGACCCTGAATGTCGAGCAGACGCTCAGCCTGTGGGCCGGGCTTCGATGTGGCGACGGCGAGGGCGCAGCCCTGGCCCCTCAGGCTGCTCAGAAGGTCTCGGATGCCGGGGTAGACCTCGGAGGCTGCCATGCCTTCGCGCATGTAGCCCTCCCGGTAATGCTCGATGAGCTTGGGCACCAGCTCCTCAGTCACTCCGGGAAGCGCTTTGAGGCTCGTGGCAAGCGGCGGCCCGATGAAGCTCCTCAGCCGGTCTTCGTCCGGAACCCGAATGCCGTGCGCCTCCAGGGCGGCGGATATGCCTCCGGTGATGGCACCGGCAGGATCCACCAGTGTGCCGTCCAGGTCAAAGATCACAGCAGGAGCACTCATCCGCCACATCTTTTCACGGGCGGCGCCGGTGCCCCTACACTCACCGAGTGACTGACATTCTGGTGATCCAGCACGAAGACACCGTCGGCCTGGGGCGCCTCGGCCTGTGGCTGGAGGCGGCGGGCGCTCATCTGCGCATCTGCAGGCCGGACCGAGGCGACCAGGTGCCTCCGCGCGCAGGAGGCGCTGACGGCCTCATCGTGCTCGGAGGGACCGCCGCCCCGCACGACGATGACCGATGGCCGTGGCTGCCCGATGTCCGAGCCCTGCAGAGGACGGCGGTGGACGCTCGCCTGCCTACGCTGAATATTTGCCTGGGTGCCCAGCTGTGCGCCGCGGCCTACGGCGTGGACGTGTTTCGACGCACTGCTCCGCAGCTCGGAGTTGCCGAGCTGACCCTCAGGCCTGAGGCGCAGGAGGACCGGCTGTTCCGCGGCCTGCCGGAGCACCCTCAGGCCGTGCTCTGGCACCAGGAGGAGATCGCGCAGCTTCCGGCCGGTGCCGTGCACCTGATCGAGGGGACCGATGCGCCGGTGCAGGCGTTTCGCATGGGACACTGCGCCTGGTCCGTCCAGTTCCATCCCGAGCCCGATGAGGAGACCCTCGCTGCCTGGGCCCTCGGGCCCGGCTCCCTCGCCGCGGGCAGGGGCCCGGAGGAGATCCTGGCCTCGTTCGCCCGCCGGGCAGGGGACATCGAGGCTTATTTTCAGCCTGTGGCCGAACGCTTCGTCGAGGTGTGCCGCGCTGAGGCGGCAGCGCCCTAGGACGAGGTCCTCGAATGTTTGTTCGATCATGGGTCGGCCCATACACTAAGCCGGGTGACTGAGACTGCCTCCGCCGTGATCGAGTCCGTGGACGCCTACTACGACGACGCCGCCGCGCGGCTGCCGAGAACGGCGCTGCCGGGAGCGCCGAAGCGGATCGGATCGTCGTCCAGGGCGCGCGCGAGCACAACCTCAAGAATGTCAGCGTCGAGCTGCCCCGCAACGCGCTCATCGTGTTCACCGGGCTCTCGGGCTCGGGGAAGTCGTCCTTGGCCTTCGACACCATCTTCGCCGAGGGGCAGCGTCGGTACGTCGAATCGCTCTCGGCCTACGCCCGGCAGTTCCTCGGGCGCGTGGACAAGCCGGACATCGACTTCATCGAGGACTCTCCCCGGCGGTGTCCATCGACCAGAAGTCCACCTCGAAGAACCCTCGCTCGACGGTCGGCACCGTCACAGAGATCCACGACTATCTGCGCCTGCTCTGGGCGCGCATCGGCGTTCCGCACTGTCCGGAGTGCGGGGAGCGCATCGAGCGGCAGACGCCGCAGCAGATCGTCGACCAGGTGCTGGCCTTTCCGGAGGGAACGCGCTTCCAGGTGCTTGCGCCCGTAGTCCGCGGACGCAAGGGTGAGTTCAAGGATCTGTTCCGCGAGCTGGCCGGTGCCGGATTCTCCCGCGCCGTCGTGGACGGTGACGTCGTGCAGCTCAACGATCCTCCGACCCTGGAGAAGCAGTACAAGCACACCATCGACGTCGTCATCGACAGGCTCGTCATTCGGGACGGCATGCGCCAGCGCCTGACCGATTCCATCGAGACCGCTCTCAAGCAGGCCGAGGGCGCCTGAGCATCGAGCTCGTCGATCTCAGCTCGGACGGCACCCCCGCCAATGAGCGAGTGCCGGAAGGTCTGACGGGACCGAAGATGCGGCAGTTCTCAGAGAACCTCGCCTGTCCCAATGAGCATCCGCTGCCGATCGATGAGATTGAGCCGCGCTCCTTCTCGTTCAACTCCCCATTCGGGGCGTGCGATGCATGCAGTGGGATCGGCTCTCGTCTCGAGGTCGACGAGGATCTGGTCATCCCGGACGACTCGCTGAGCCTCGAGGACGGCGTCATCGCACCGTGGTCGACGGGCTCGACCACCAAGGACTACTTCGTCCGCATGATCGAGGGGCTCTCCTCTGAGCTCGGCTTCTCCATGCGCACACCGTGGAAGGAGCTGTCCAAGAAGGCTCGGAAGGCGCTGCTGCACGGGCGGAATCACAAGATTGTGGTTCAGTACCGCAACCGTTGGGGGCGTGAGCGCAAGTACTCCACCGGGTTCGAGGGAGTGCTGAGCTGGATCCAGCGCAAGCACGAGGAGGTCGAGACCGACAACGCCCGAGACCGGTATGAGCAGTACATGCGGGAGATTCCCTGCCCGGCCTGCGAGGGGCAGCGGCTGAACCCAGGCTCACTGTCGGTCCTGGTGGAGGGGCGGTCCATCGCCGAGGTGGCGCGGTACCCGCTGGATGAATGCGCCGCGTTCTTCCACAGCATGGAGCTCTCATCCCGAGACAAGACCATCGCCGAGCAGGTCCTGAAGGAGATCGACGCTCGCCTGCAGTTCCTCCTCGACGTGGGGCTCAGCTACCTGACCCTGGAGCGGGCCGCCGGGACGCTGTCCGGCGGCGAAGCGCAGCGAATACGTCTGGCGACGCAGATCGGCTCCGGTCTGGTGGGCGTCCTCTACGTCCTGGACGAGCCGAGCATCGGTCTCCACCAGCGGGACAACACCCGTCTGATCGGCACGCTGACGCGGCTGCGCGATCTCGGCAATACGCTGATCGTCGTCGAGCATGATGAGGACACCATCGCGCAGGCGGACTGGACCGTCGACATCGGCCCGGGCGCCGGCGAGCGAGGGGACGCATCGTCCATTCGGGCTCAGTCGAGAGACTCCGCTCCAACGAGGCATCGATCACCGGCGACTACCTCAGCGGTAGGCGGGTCATCGCCGTTCCGGAGCAGCGGCGTCCCGTCGACAGCTCCCGCGTGCTGAGAGTGGTCGAAGCCACCGAGAACAACCTCGACAACGTCACCGTCGACCTGCCTCTGGGCATCTTCCTCGGCATCACCGGGGTCTCAGGCTCCGGGAAGTCGAGCCTCATCAACGAGATCGTCTCCAAGGCGCTGGCCAACAAGCTCAACAATGCCCGCCAGGTGCCGGGCCGCCACCGCCGCATCGAAGGTGTGGCCGAGCACCTCGACAAGATCATCCAGATCGACCAGAGCCCCATCGGACGGACGCCCCGCTCAAACCCCGCCACCTATACGGGTGTCTTCGACCACATCCGGAAGCTCTTCGCGCAGACCAACGAAGCGAAGACGCGCGGGTACCAGCCGGGCAGGTTCAGCTTCAACATCAAGGGCGGACGGTGCGAGGCCTGCACGGGCGACGGCACGCTGAAGATCGAGATGAACTTCCTGCCGGACGTCTATGTGCCCTGCGAAGTCTGCCAGGGTGCGCGGTACAACAGGGAGACCCTGGAGATTCAGTACAAGGGCAAGAATATTGCTGAGGTGCTGGACATGCCTATCGAAGAGGCTGCCGAGTTCTTCTCCGCCTTCGCACCCATCTCACGGCATCTCAGCACGCTGGTCGATGTAGGCCTCGGGTACGTCCGGCTGGGGCAGTCCGCAACCACCCTCTCCGGCGGCGAGGCCCAGCGGGTCAAGCTTGCCTCCGAACTGCAGAAACGCTCGAACGGCCGCTCCATCTACGTGCTCGACGAACCGACCACCGGACTTCACTTTGAGGACATCCGCAAGCTCCTCGCAGTCCTTCAGGGCCTCGTGGAGAAGGGCAACACCGTGGTGACGATCGAGCACAACCTGGACGTCATCAAGTCTTCTGACTGGATCATCGACCTCGGCCCCGAGGGAGGAAGCGGCGGCGGCAGGATCGTTGCCCAGGGCACTCCCGAGCAGGTCTCCGAGCAGCACGAGGAGACGGGGTCGCACACCGGGCGCTACCTGGCCCAGATGTTGCTACCATCACCCCGATGAGCACCGCTGAAGGGACCCCGGTCACGCCGCCGTCGGAGGCGACCGACGTGCGAAGCACGAACGTGTGCGAAAGGCCGGGGGCGAGTCATTCGCATGCTCTGCCGTCCGACCGTGACCGGTCTGGAGCACGTTCCCTCTGAGGGCGGGTTCATCGTGGCCAGCAACCACCTCAGCTTCCTGGACTCCGTTCTCATCCAGGGCATCTTCCCCAGACCCGTGAGCTTCTTCGCAAAAGCTGAGTACTTCGCCCAGACCGGCCTGAAGGGCCGCGGCATGAAGCTCTTCTTCGAATCATTCGGCTCCGTCCCCGTCGACCGGGACAAGCAGTCGGGTGCGGTGGAGGCCCTGTACGGGCTGGGCGAGATGGTCCAGTCCGGCTCCGGCGTCGGCATCTACCCGGAAGGCACCCGGAGCCGCGACGGCAGGCTCTACCGAGGAAAGAACGGTGTGGGCTGGCTCGCGCTTGCCACCGGGGCGCCCGTCATACCGGTCGGTCTTCGAGGCACTGAGGAGCTGCAGGCTCCCGACTCGAACCGTGTTCGGATCCGAAGCTTCGAGGTGCACGCGGGGAGCCCCTCAGGTTCGAGAGGATGGAGAAGCAGCCGCTGAAGGCGCGTCGAGACGCGACGGCTCAGATCATGGACGCCATCGCTGAGCTGTCCGGGCAGGAGCGCGTCGACTCCTACAACGCCCGCCCCGCGGAAGTAAGCGACACCACCGAGGGCGGCACCGGCGGCTGATCCATGGCTGACCCTTCCTCCTACCGGCCGAAACCAGGGGAGATCCCCACGCAGCCCGGTGTGTATCGGTTCATCGATGCGCAGGGGCGTGTGATCTACGTCGGCAAGGCCAAGAGTCTTCGCTCCCGGCTCAACTCGTACTTCTCCTCGCCGAAGCAGCTGCCGCCGAAGACCTATGCCATGGTCCACACCGCTGAGCGTGTGGAATGGACCGTCGTGGGCTCCGAGCTGGAGGCTATCCAGCTGGAGTACACCTGGATCAAGCAGCACACCCCTCGATTCAACGTGATGTACCGGGACGACAAGTCCTACCCCTACCTTGCGGTCACGATGAACGAGAAGTTCCCGCGCGTTCAGGTGATGAGAGGGACAAGCGCAAGGGCGTGAAGTACTTCGGCCCCTTCCACCCCGCCAAAGCGATCCGCGAGACCGTCGACACGATGCTGCGCGTCTTCCCGGTGCGATCCTGCTCCGCAGGCGTCTTCAAGCGCGCGGAGGCGTCCGGGCGTCCCTGCCTGCTCGGCTATATCGACAAATGCGCGGCTCCCTGCGTCGGCGCAGTCAGTGCGGAGGAGCACCGAGGGCTGGCCGAGGAGTTCGTCGAGGTGATGTCAGGTCGCCCGGAGAAGCACATGCGGCGCATCGAGCAGCAGATGGAAGCAGCCGTTGCAGAGCTGCGGTACGAGGACGCGGCACGCCACCGGGATGATCTGCAGGCTCTGCGCCGAGTCTTCGAACGCAATGCGGTCGTGCTGCCCGAAGATACCGAGGCTGACATCTTCGCCGTCGCGGGGACGAGCTCGAAGCGGCCGTCCAGGTCTTCCACGTGCGTCAGGGTCGAATCCGCGGTCAGCGGGGCTGGGTCTCGGAGAAGGTGGAGGACATCGACGAGGCGAGGCTCATCGAGCAGCTGCTGCTGCAGGTGTACGGCGACATGCCGGATGCCGAGCGCATCCCTCGTGAGGTGCTGGTTCCTGCACTGCCCGATGATCACGAGGAGATAGGCCTCTGGCTCTCCGAGATGCGGGGGCGAAGGTCAGTCTTCGCGTGCCCCAGCGGGGTGACAAGGCGGCGCTCCTCGGAACGGTCGCCGAGAATGCGGAGCAGGCGCTGCGGCTGCACAAGACACGGCGCTCCAGCGACCTCACCACCCGGTCCGCGGCGCTGCGCGAGCTGCAGGAGCACCTGGATCTGAGTGAGCCGCTGCTGCGCGTCGAGTGCTTCGACGTGTCGCACACCGGAGGCACCAACGTGGTCGCCTCGATGGTGGTCCTTGAGGACGGCCTGCCCAAGAAGAAGGACTATCGCCGCTTCTCAGTCCGAGGCGCAGCGGCACGCGACGACACCTCAGCGATGAGAGATGTGATCGCTCGACGCTTCTCGCGCTACCTCAAAGAGCTCGAGAAGGCCGAGAGCCCTGTCTCCGAGGAGGCCGTCGCAGAGAGCGGTGAGATCGACGCTGAGGCGAAGGAGTCCACTGCGGTGGACAGGGAGGCAGTGCGGTTCGCGTATCCGCCGAGTCTGGTGGTGGTGGACGGCGGGCAGCCGCAGGTCAACGCGGCACGCGCAGCGCTGGACGAGCTCGGACTGATGGATATGCCGGTCGTCGGCCTGGCCAAACGTCTGGAGGAGATATGGCTGCCCGGCGATGACTTTCCCTCGTCCTTCCGCGCAGCTCAGAGGGTCTCTACATGCTTCAGCGCATTCGGGACGAAGCTCACCGGTTCGCCATCGCCTACCACCGCACGGCTCGGTCCAAGCAGATGACGCACTCGGCGCTGGACGATGTCCCGGGTCTGGGCCCCAAGAAGCGGGCGGCCCTGGTGGAGCATTTCGGCTCCGTCGCGAATCTCACCCAGGCAGCTCCGGAGGACGTCGCAGCGGTGCCGGGGCTGGGTCTGGCCAGTGCGGAGAAGATCCTGAGGCATCTGCGAGGCGATGCTCCTGAGTCAGATCCCGACGGCGAGTCCTCTCCCGGGGAGTGATTCGGTGACGCGCTTAGCGCAGGGACAGGTAGGCTCAAGATGTGATCAATGACTTGGCTCCCATGAAGCCGCCGGAGAGCGAGCTGCTGATCGTCACCGGCATGTCAGGCGCAGGCCGCACCACGGCAGCCCACGCCCTCGAGGACATGGGCTGGTACGTCGTCGAGGGCTCCCCTGAGCTGATTACGACCATGATGGACCTGATCGCCCGGAACCCGGGCTCCGTGGAGAAGCTCGCCGTGGTGCTGGACGTCCGCTCCCGCCGTCTCTACTCGAACATGCGGGATTCCTGGCGCAGGTCACTGCCGCGGGGATCGGCTACCGGCTGCTGTTTCTCGACGCATCCGACGAGCTCCTCGTCCGCCGCTTCGAACAGGGTCGGCGGCCCCACCCGCTCCAGGGCGAAGGTCGCATAGTCGACGGCATACACGCTGAGCGCGAAGTCCTGAAGGACGTCAAGGACTCAGCCCATCTGGTGCTCGACACCACTGACCTGAATGTCCACGGTTTGGCGAGTGCGGTCAATGAGCTGTTCAGCGATGACGGGCCCGTGACTCTGCGGCTCAACGTCATGAGCTTCGGCTTCAAGTACGGAGTGCCCGCGGACGCGAACTATCTCGCCGACGTGCGTTTCATCCCCAACCCGCACTGGGTTCCCGAGCTGAGGCCCTACACAGGGCAGGACCAGAACGTGCGGGACTATGTTCTGACCAATGAGGGCGCAGGGAGTTCGTCGACCTGTACGTCCAGGCCCTGCAGCCGGTGCTTGAGGGGCTACCGCCGGGAGAACAAGCACTACGCGACGCTGGCCGTGGGATGCACAGGAGGAAAGCACCGTTCGGTGGCGATCGGCGAGGAGCTTGCACGTCGCCTCGATCAGCTCCCCTCGGTCACCGTGAACGTGGTGCACCGGGACCTCGGACGCGAGTAGGCCGGGAACATGTCGAGCGGACCCATCACCGTCACCGGGCCACTGCCCAGCATCGGGGCTTTCGCTGAGTCCGCCTCGGGCTCGTCCGGGACGAGCTTCCGTGTGACAGCCCTCGGCGGCGGCCACGGGCTGAAGTCGACCCTGCGGGCGCTGCGCGTGATCGCTGCGGAGCACCTCACTGCGATCTGCACCGTCGCAGACGACGGCGGCTCCTCCGGCCGACTGCGCGAGGAGATGGACGTCCTGCCTCCAGGGATCTGCGTATGGCGCTGACGGCTCTCTGCGATGACAACGAGTGGGGACGCACATGGGCCTCAGTGATGCAGCATCGCCTCCGGTCGAAGGACGGTCAGGGGATTGGACAATCATGCGGTCGGAAACCTCCTGATCGTTGCCCTCTGGGAGCTGCTGGGCGACTCCGTCGACGGGCTCCGCTGGGCGGGGCGCTGCTCGGCGCTCGAGGCCAGGTGCTTCCGATGTCGCGCACACCGCTGACGATGTCGGGACTGGTGCGCACCGGCTCCGGCGATGACGGTGAGCTGGTGCGCATGGACTCCCAGGCGGAGCTTGCGAAGGCGGGTCGGCTCGGCCGACTCACGGACCTGCGGCTGCACCCCAGGAGGCTGAGGCCTGCAAGGAGGCTGTGACGGCCATTGAGCTCGCCGACTGGGTCGTATTCGGCCCCGGATCCTGGTACACCTCCGTGCTGCCGCACTTCATGCTTCCGGAGCTGCGCAGCGCGCTGGCGGAGACTGAGGCGAGGCGATGCGTGGTCATGAATCTGCTGTCGGAGACGGATGAGACGATCGGAATGACCCCGCGGATCATCTCGACGTGCTGCACGACTACGCACCCGAGGTGCACATCGACTCAGTGATTGCGGACCCCGCTGCATCGCCGAGGCCGAGCGCCCCGGCCTCGAGCAGGCCGCCTCCAGACTGGGCGCACAGGTGACCTACGCCAAGGTTCGCCGAGGCGATGAGCCTGAGGTCCATGACATCCTGCGACTGGCCATTGCGCTCAACGAGGTTTTCCACGAGGCGCGGGACTGAGCGCTGAAAGCATGATGCGTCTGGCCGACCGCACCGATGGGGATACCCTCTTCCAGTACGATGACGTGGCTGTATGCCCGCCCGACCACGACCCCAAGGACTCTTCGAAGACATGGCGCTGACCGAGTCGGTCAAGGACGAACTCTCCCGCACGGAGGTCTCCACCACATCCGAGCGCAAGGCAGAAGTCTCAGCCATGCTGCGGTTCTCCGGGGGCTTCACGTCATTTCGCGCCGCATCGTCATCGAGGCCGAGCTTGACCACGCGGCCACGGCTCGTCGTCTTCGCGCCGCCCTCCACGAGGTCTACGGCCATTCGTGCGAGGTCATCGTCGTCTCAGGAAACGGCCTGAAGAAGGGTTCGCGCTACGTCGTGCGCGTGGTCCGCGACGGTGACTCGCTGGCTCGCCAGGCGGGGCTGCTCGACGGGCGGGGACGCCCTGTGCGAGGTCTGCCGGCGGTTGTCGTCAACGGTGCTGTGGCGGATGCCGTCGCGGCATGGAGAGGCGCGTTCCTCGCGCACGGCTCGCTGACCGAGCCCGGACGCTCCTGCTCGTTGGAGGTCACGTGTCCGGGGCCGGAGGCCGCACTGGCGCTGGTGGGCGCCGCGCGTCGCCTGGGGCTCACGGCCAAAGCGCGTGAGGTGCGCAGCGCAGACCGCGTCGTCATCCGCGACGCCGATTCCATCGCGCAGCTGCTGACGCGCATGGGCGCCCACCAGACCCTCCTGGTGTGGGAGGAGAAGCGGATGCGCAAAGAGGTCAGAGCGTCAGCGAACCGGCTGGCGAACTTCGACGACGCGAACCTCCGCCGCTCCGCCCAGGCGGCTGTGGCTGCGGGTGCGCGAGTGGCGCGCGCCCTTGAGATCCTGGGCGATGAGGTGCCTGAGCACCTGAGTACGCCGGCTTACTGCGCCTGGGCCACAAGCAGGCGTCGTTGGACGAGCTCGGGCGCCTGGCGGATCCGCCCATGACCAAGGACGCCGTCGCGGGCCGGATCAGGCGTCTGCTGGCGATGGCGGACAAGCGCGCTGAGGAGCTGGGCATCCCAGACACCAACGCCGACGTGCCGGACGACATGATTGATTAGGACTGCCTAAAAACTGGCTTTATTCTGTATTTTTCTCCATGGGTGAACAGTTCATGCCGTATCGCGTGAAAGGGTTAATTTCGGCCTGCGGCGTGCATATGATGAGACCCGGAGCGAGGCACTGACCTCGACGTATTCCGCAACCAAGGAGGAAGAACCATGGCTGAGTACACACTTCCTGAGCTGGACTATGACTACGGCGCGCTGGAGCCTCACATCTCCGGGCGCATCATGGAGCTGCACCACTCCAAGCACCACAACACCTACGTGGGCGGCGCCAACACCGCGCTTGAGAAGCTGGCAGAGGCGCGCGAGAAGGGTGACTACTCCACCACGCCGCTGCTGCTGAAGAACCTCCAGTTCAACCTCGGCGGTCACACCAACCACTCCATCTTCTGGAAGAACCTGACCCCCAACGGTCAGGAGCGGCCAGAGGGCGAGCTGGCGGCCGCAATCGACGAGTACTTCGGCTCATTCGAGGCATTCCGCGATCAGTTCACCCAGGCCGCGCTGACCATCCAGGGCTCCGGCTGGGCCATCCTGGCCTACGAGCCCATCGGCGGGAACCTCGTCATCGAGCAGTTCTACGACCAGCAGAACGGTGTGCCGGTGGCCACGACGCCGCTGCTCATGCTGGACATGTGGGAGCACGCCTTCTACCTCGATTACCAGAACGTGAAGCCGGACTACGTGAAGGCCTTCTGGAACATCGTCAACTGGGACGATGTGGCGGAGCGACTCTCCGCAGCCCGCTCCGGGGCATCCTCGCTGATCGCTCCCTGATCAGGCCCGACTGCACAGCGTGATGCACATCACGCTCGAAGCATGAGATACTAACTTCATATCAGCAACAACGATGTTGGGGATCAGCAGCCACGCTACGCGTGGCCGCTGGTCCCCAATTGCTGTTTCAGCCCACGGAAGAACTCTCCAGGAGGACCCTATGGCAACAAAAATCGCGATCAACGGCTTCGGACGCATCGGCCGCAACTTTCTCCGCGTCATCCAGGACCAGGGCCAGGACCTCGAAGTGGTGGCCATCAATGACCTGACCGCCCCGGAGGCGCTGGTCAACCTGACCAAGTACGACTCAGTGCTGGGACGCTTCCCGACCGATGTCTCGATGGACGGGGACGAACTGGTCGTCGGCGGAAGCCGCATCAAGCTCTTCTCGGACCGCGAGTAACCAACCTTCCCTGGGGCGACCTGGGCGTTGACATCGTCATCGAGGCCACCGGCTTCTTCACGGACAAAGAGTCCGCTTCGAAGCACATTGAAGCGGGGGCGAAGAAGGTCATCGTCTCCGCACCGGGCAAGGGCGTGGACGCGACCCTGGTCATGGGGATCAACGAGGACACATACGACTCCGAGAACCACACGGTGGTCTCGAACGCCTCCTGCACCACGAACTGCCTGGCCCCAGTGGTCAAGGTGCTCAATGACGAGTTCGGAATCGTCGAGGGCCTCATGACCACAGTGCACGCCTACACCGGCGACCAGCGTCTCCACGACGCCCCGCACAGCGACCCCCGCCGTGCTCGCGCCGCAGCCGTCAACATGGTGCCCACGTCTACTGGCGCCGCGAAGGCCATCGGGCTGGTCATCCCCGAGGTCGACGGAAAGCTTGACGGGTTCGCCGTCCGCGTTCCCGTCATCACGGGCTCCGGCACGGACCTCACCGTGACGGTGGAGAAGGACGGCGTGACCGTGGATCAGGTGAATGCTGCGTTCGAGAAGGCAGCGGAGGGAGCTTTGGCCGGAGCTCTGGCGTACAGCACGGACCCGCTGGTCTCGAGCGACATCGTCGGCGACCCGCACGCCAGCATCTTTGATGCTCCGCTCACGAAGGTGATCGGCAATACCGTGAAGGTCTTCTCCTGGTACGACAACGAGTACGGCTACTCCTCCCGTCTGGCGGAGATGGCTGTCTTCATGGGAGGCAAGCTCTGATCCTGCGGCCTCAGGCGCAGATCTCAGGCCCCGGACCCACCTATGGGCCGGGGCCTGTTTGCCTCCGCAGCGATTGGTAGTCTGATCACTATGACAGCAAAGACTC
This sequence comes from Nesterenkonia pannonica, assembly GCF_019575955.1. Lineage (GTDB taxonomy): Bacteria > Actinomycetota > Actinomycetes > Actinomycetales > Micrococcaceae > Nesterenkonia > Nesterenkonia pannonica. The sequence goes on along the minus strand of NZ_CP080575.1, from coordinate 1,817,553 downwards.
TCGAGTCCCTCCTCGATGAAGGTGTCCAGGGCCGTTCGGTGCTGGTTCGCTCAGACCTCAACGTTCCGCTGGCAGACGGTGCGGTGACCGACGACGGCCGCATACGTGCTTCGCTTCCCGTGCTGGAGAGGCTGGCAGCCGCCGGGGCCAAAGTGCTGGTCGCCGCGCACCTCGGCCGTCCGAAGGGCGAGCCGGTCCCTGAGTTTTCACTGGCGCCGGTCGCTGATCGCATGGGCGAACTCAGCTCAGTGACGGTGAGGCGGGCCGAGGACCTCACCGGTCCCTCCGCCCGTGAGGCAGCAGACGCTCTCGGAAGCGGCGAAGTGCTTCTCCTCGAGAACGTGCGTTTCGACCCTCGTGAGACGTCGAAGGATGAGGGCGAGCGTCAGACGCTGGCTGGCGAGCTCGCTGCGCTGACCGGACCTGAGGGCGCCTTCGTCAATGACGCCTTCGGTGCGGTGCACAGGGCTCACGCTTCCGTGGTGGACATTGCTGCGGAGCTGCCTGCGTACCAGGGAGACCTGGTGGCGTCGGAGCTGAAGGTGCTTGAACGGCTGACCACGAGCCCGGAGCGTCCGTACACGGTGATTCTCGGGGATCGAAGGTGTCGGACAAGCTCGCAGTCATCGAGAACCTTCTCCCCAAAGCTGACACGCTGCTCATCGGCGGAGGAATGGTCTTCACGTTCCTGAAGGCGCAGGGCTTCGGCATCGGAAAGTCCCTGGTGGAGAATGACAAGCTCGACACGGTCAGCCGCTTCATGGACCTCGCGGCTGAGCACGACTGCCGACTTGTGCTGCCCACCGATATTGTGATGGCGTCCGCTTTCGCTCCCGACGCTGAGCGTGAGGTTCTCTCTGTGGACGCTCTGGAGACGGGCAGCCACGGAGCCGACGCTCTGGGCCTGGACATCGGGCCGAAGTCTGCGGAGCTGTTTGCTCAGAGCATCGCCGCGTCGAAGACGGTCTTCTGGAACGGACCGATGGGAGTCTTCGAGATGGAGGCGTTCTCCCACGGGACGCGCACCGTGGCGGACGCACTCTCTAAGGCCGAGGCCTTCAGCGTGGTCGGCGGCGGCGACTCCGCAGCGGCAGTGCGGACCCTAGGGTTCGATGAGTCAGGCTTCGGACACATCTCCACCGGCGGTGGAGCGAGCCTCGAGTATCTCGAAGGCAAGACGCTCCCCGGCATCCAAGCACTGGGTCTCTGACCTTTCAAGAACGCCAACAAAGGACTCGTATGACTCTGCAGAAGAACGGACAGTTTGTCCGCAAGCCCCTGATCGCGGGCAACTGGAAGATGAACATGGACCACATGCAGGCGATCGCCCTGGTCCAGAAGCTCGCGTGGACCCTGGACGACGCGAAGCACGACTATGAGCGTACGGAGGTTGCGGTGTTTCCGCCCTTCACGGACCTTCGCGGCGTCCAGACCCTGGTGGTTAGCGACAAGCTGAGCCTCGCCTACGGCGCGCAGGACCTTTCGCCGCAGGACTCCGGGGCGTTCACCGGAGACATTCCGGGAGGCTTCTTGGAGAAGCTGGGCTGCTCATTCGTCCTCGTGGGTCACTCGGAACGGCGCGAAGTCCATCAGGAGACGGACGAGGTCCTCAGCGCCAAGCTGCAGGCCGCGCTTCGTCATGGGCTCGCGCCTGTGCTCTGCGTGGGGAGGGCCTTGAGGTCCGCGAGGCCGGAAACCATGTGCAGCACACGCTGGACCAGGTGGATGCCGCACTGGCCGGGACCGCCTCGGATGAGCTGAGCGAGCTGGTCATCGCCTATGAGCCTGTATGGGCTATCGGCACTGGCAAAGTGGCGGGCCCGGAAGATGCTCAGCAGATGGCGGAGGCCATCCGCCGCCGCCTCGAGGAGCTGTACTCCGAGGAGTTCGCGCGAGGAGTTAGGCTCCTGTACGGCGGATCCGTGAAGTCTTCGAACGTGGCTCAGATACTCGCCGGAGCAGATGTGGATGGAGCCCTGGTCGGCGGTGCCTCCTTGGACGCAGAGGAGTTCGCGAAGATCGCCCAGTTTGAGAAGCACGTCACGGCGTAGGCGCGCGCAGGCCCCTAGGGGCTATGCTGGTCTGTGCTGTTCTCCCCGAAGAAAGGTCTTGAGTGGACTTCGTCACCCTCACCCTTCAGGTTCTGCTGACCTGTGTCAGTCTGCTCCTCATTCTGCTGATCCTCCTGCACAAGGGGCGTGGCGGCGGCGTCAGCGACATGTTCGGCGGCGGCGTGACCAGCTCGCTGGGTGCTTCCGGCGTGGCGGAGCGAAATCTGAATCGCCTGACCGTGACGCTCGGCGTCGTGTGGGGCGTGATCATCGTGGCCCTTGGTCTGATGATGACGGGCGGCATGGACGTCTGATCTGAGCGTCTCTGCAGACGAGAGGGGCGGGACCGAATGCAGTTGTCGGTCCCGCCCTCTCGTCTGCAGTTCCGGGCCTCAGAGGCGGCTGGCTGCCGCTCTGTCGAGGTGCCATATGGTTTCACCGATGCCGCGAGCGTTCTTCGAGGGATCTCCTCCACGGGGTGTCCTCGTCGAACGCCTTTGAGACTGCTTCGGCTTTCGAATCCCCGGCGGTCACGAGCCATACGCGTTCTGCGGAGTGGATGGCGTCGAAGGTCAGGGTGACGCGCATAGGCGGTCCGAGTTCGGCGGGGCATCATCTTCGCTGGTGACCGCCTGCCCTGAGACGTGCAGTGCGTCCTTATGGGGAACAGGCTGTTGATGTGGCCGTCGGGCCCCACGCCGAGCAGGTGGACGGCGAGTTTGGGGAGCGCAAGGCCATTGCTGCCTCCTGCAGGAGCGTGCGCCTGAAGCTGCTGCGCGTACATCTCAGCTCCGGCCTCTGGGTTGGCGGCGTCCTCTGAGGTGGGCATGGCGTGGATGTTCTCTTCCGGAAGCCCGTGGTGGGCTACCAGAGCGTCGAGCAGGGCTTCGCGGGCCTGCTGGTCGTTCCGGTCACTTTCGCCACCAGGGAGGAGGCGTTCGTCGCCCCACCAGATGTGCACTCTGCTCCAGTCAGGCGCTGTGCGCGAGCCCTCCTCGGAGGCGAGGTGCTCGGCCACAGCCTTGAGCACGCCGATGCCGGGCCCTCCGCCGGTGAGAGCCACGTGGGCGAAGCCCTCATCCTCCACCGTTGATCTGAGCGTGCTGAGGAGTTTTCTCGCGACGCTCTGCGTCAGCTCTGACAGATCGGCGTATATGTCTGTTGCGGGAACCGCAGCGTGTTCCTTGACGTGAAGCATGAATTGATCCTCCTGGGGATGCGTCTGTACAACTTTTGTTGATTGCGCCTCACGCTAGGAGGTTAACCTCCATGTCCGGTGAACAGGGGTGGCCTCGTCCTCAGGCGGGCACTCGCCACTCGCGTCCGTCGCGGAGCATCAGCGTGTGGGCAGCCTCGGGTCCCCATGTGCCGGGCGCGTAGGCTTCGGGCTGCTTGCTCATCGACTCCCATCGTTTGATGAACGGGTCGACGATCCTCCATGAGAGCTCCACCTCGCGGTGGCGCGGGAAGAGGGGAGGCTCGCCTCGGAGCACGTCCAGGATGAGGCGTTCGTAAGCTTCGGGCGACTGCTCGGTGAAGGACCGTCCGTAGCTGAAGTCCATGTCGACGTCTCGCACTTCCATGGTGGTCCCGGGAACCTTGGAGGTGAGCCTCAGGGTGGCGCCTTCGTTCGGCTGGATCCGTATGATCAGCGCGTTGCCGCCGAACTCGGCCTCGTCGGTTTCGGTGAAGAGGAGATTGGGAGCTCGCTTGAACATCACCGCGATCTCAGTGACCCGTCGGCCAAGACACTTGCCGCTCCTGAGGTAGAAGGGAACGCCTGCCCACCTGCGGGTCTGGACGTTCAGCTTCAGCGCGGCGAAGGTCTCCGTGGTGGAGTGTGGGTCGAAGCCCTCCTCCTCAAGGAAGCCGGTGATGCGCTGCCCGTGCACTTCGCCTGAGGTGTACTGGCCCCGCGCGCTCGAACCGTCCAGATCCTCGGGCACCTGAACGGCTTCAAGGGCCTTCTCCTTCTCCCGTCGGAGGTGATCGGCGTCGAAGCTGATCGGCTCCTCCATGGCGGTGAGGGCGAGGAGCTGGAGAAGGTGGTTCTGGATGACGTCGCGCGTGGCGCCGACGCCGTCGTAGTAGCTGGCGCGTCCGCCGATGCCGAAGTTCTCCGCCATGGTGATCTGCACATGGTCGACGTGCTGATTGTTCCAGAGGGGTTCGAAGAGCCGGTTGGCGAAGCGGAGGGCGAGCAGGTTCTGGACCGTCTCCTTGCCCAGGTAGTGGTCGATGCGGAAGACGCAGTCGGGGTCGAAGACCTTTTCGACGGCGACGTTCAGCTCATGAGCCGATTCCTCATCGTGGCCGAAGGGCTTCTCGATGATGACTCTGGACCAGGGATCGGCCGCATGCTTGCTGCGATGCGCCAGACCGTGGGTGGAGAGCTTCTCGGAGACAGTCTCGAAGGAGTTGGGAGGTATGGAGAGGTAGAACGCATGGTTGCCTTCGGTGCCTCGCTGCGTCTTCAGCTCATCGAGCGTCTCGCCCAGTCGCCGGAAGGCCTCATCGTCGTCGAACCCCTCCGCCGGGATGAACCTCAGTCCCTCGCGCAGGCTGTGCCACGTCTCCTCATCGAAGCCCGTGCGCGTGCTTAAGCACGCACGTGTGTCTCGACCTCATCGGCGAAGTCCTCATGCGACCATCCGCGGCGCCCGTAGCCCACCAAGGAGAAGCCTGGGGGCAGCAGTCCCCGATTGGCCAGGTCGTAGATGGCGGGCAGCAGCTTCTTGCGTGCCAGATCCCCGGTCACGCCGAACATCACCACGGCGCAGGGTAAGCCGGTGTGTTGGCGCGTCCGTTCCCTTGTGTCGGTGCGTCTGCGGCTGTGCTCATAGTGACGAAGCTGCCTCGAGCAGCTGGGCGATTCCTGCCCGGCGGTCAGTGAGGTGGAGCTGCAGGACGGGCATTCCATGACCAGCGAGCACCTGGGCGTCGCCTTGAGCCTGTGCCGAGATGAGCTGGCTGAGGCTGAAGGGCCGGTCGGGGACGTCAAGGTCAGCGTCGGCGGCGGCTGTGATCTGAAGGAAGGCGCCCACGTGGGGTCCGCCCTTGTGAAACTGTCCCGTGGAGTGCAGGAAGCGGGGTCCCCACCCGAAGCTGACGGGCCGCCCGGAGGCGGCCGCGAGCTGCGGACGGATCTCTTCGAGGACTTCTCCGAGGTTCGGTCCGCGTATGCCATCACGGCGAGGTAGCCGGACGCGGGAATCTGCTCGAGGAGAGCTTTGAGAGCAGCGGTCAGCCCCGGGCTGTCCTCGCTCAGCAGCGAATCGCTGCCTGAGGACCTGATCTCCACGGCACCGTCGACAGCAGCCTTCTCGGGCTCCGGCAGGCCGCCGTCGAGGAGGCCTCGGGCAGCGTTCTTCGCGGATTCGACGTCGGGCTGGTCGAAGGGGTTCAGGCTGAGCAGAGAACCCGCGACAGCTGTAGCCGTCTCCCACAGCAGAAACTGAGAGCCCAGACTTCCTCCGGTCCGGATCACGTGGGGAGACACGACGGTGTCTGCCTCATCGCCGTCCACCGAGGAGCTCTCGTCGGCATCTGCATCCACGATCTCGGTGACAAGAACGTCGTCGGCGTCGCGCGAGAGCTCCGGCTCGCCGTCGGCAACGATGATCGGCAGAACCCCGGTTCCCTGCTTCCCGGTCGATTCGGCGATGAGCTGCTCGATCCAGGCGCCGAGCCCCACAAGGGGCGAGTAGGCGTCCGCGACAACCAGCTTGTCCCGCAGCGGCGACGTGCCGCCGAGGGCGGCGCCGAGCTGCAGGCCCGGGTTCGAAGGGTCATCTGCGAAGAGGACTTCGCCGGCATCCTCCGCGTCGTCCACGAGGGTCTCGATGTCTGCCCCAGCCAGCCCTGCTTAAGCACGAGCCCGAAAGCTGTGAGCGCGGAGTAGCGGCCGCCTACGCTGGGGTCAGCCTGGAAGACGGCTCGCACGCCGTCGGACTCAGACTGCTCCTGCATGGGCGAGCCGGGGTCGGTGACGACAACTGTCCTTGAGAATGCGTCGATGCTTGCGTCGGCGAAGGCCTTCTGCACAATGCGGCGCTGCGAATCCGTCTCCACGGTCGAGCCGGATTTCGAGGAGACGACCAGAACCGTTCGGCCCAGGTCCGTGAGCGCGGCGGAAACCTGCTGCGGGTCCGTCGAATCCAGCACGACGAGCTCGACACCCTCCGTGGCGCAGATGACCTCGGGGCCAGCGAGGAGCCGCCCATGCCCGCAAGAACGACGCGCTCGACGCCCTCATCGCTCAGCTCCTGCCGAAGCTGCGCGATCTGGGGATGAGATCACGCGCCGCAGAGAAGGGGAGACCCACCCGAGACGCTTGGATGCTTCCTCTTCGGCGGCCTGCCCCACAGAGTATGGTCCTTGGCGCCCAGGCGTGAGGCGAATTCGTGGTCCACGAGACCGGGGACGTGAGCATCGGCCGCCTCTCGGGCAGCTCCGAGCAGTGACAGGGACAAAGAGCTCATGACGCGGTTGAACCTTTCCGTTTGGAACGAAGACGCGGTGACAGGGGTCGTAGGGCGCTAGAGCCTTCAGGAGTTGCGGGTGAGGCCTTCGGCCGTCGTCTCGAGCAGGCCTTCCCAAGACTTGTCGAACTTGGCGAGTCCGTCCGCCTCGAGGTGGTCGACCACGTCCCGGTAGCTGATGCCTGCGGCCGAGACGCCGTCCAGCACGCGGTTGGAGTCGACGTAGGTGTCGGACATGGTGTCGCCCTCGACCTTCCCGTGATCGGCGAGGGCCTCGAGGGTCTTCTCAGGCATAGTGTTCACCACGCCTGCAGCCGCCAGCTCTGTGACGTACAGCGTGTCGGACAGGCTCGGGTCCTTCGTGCCGGTGGAGGCAAGCAGGAGGCGCTGGGGTAACCGCCGCGCTCAGCCAGAAGGAGCCAGCGCTCCGAGGTGAACGATTCGCTGGCGATCTGGTGCGCCAGGCGGGCGTTGGCCAGGGCGGCCTTGGACTTCAGCTTGGCGGTGTCGGGCTTCCCTCCTCGGCGGCGAGCTCAAGCCTCTTGTCGACCTCCGCATCGACGCGGGAGACGAAGAAGCTGGCGACGGAGTGGATCTTGGAGATGTCGAGCCCGTCGGCATGCGCCTTCTCCAGGCCGAGCATGAAGGCGTTGATCACCGCGCGGTAGCGTTCCAGCGAGAAGATCAGCGTCACGTTGACGCTGATGCCGGCGGCGAGCGTCGCCGCAATCGCTTCGATGCCCTCCACGGTCGCGGGGATCTTGATCATGACGTTCTCGCGTCCGACTGCGTCGTAGAGACGCTTCGCCTCAGCGATGGTCTTGTCGGCGTCGCGGGCCATTCTGGGGTCCACCTCGATGGATACGCGTCCGTCGACGCCGTCAGTGGCGGCGTACACGCCGGAGAACACGTCGCATGCTTCCCGCACGTCGGAGGTGGTGATGTCGAAGACTGCATGCTCAGCGTCGGCGCCCTGGGCGGCGAGCTCCTTGAGCTGGTTCTCGTAGGCATCACCCTTGGAGAGGGCAGCTTCGAAGATCGTCGGGTTGGTGGTGACTCCGACGACGTTCCGCTCTTCGATCAGGGCGGCGAGTGAGCCGTCGTTGAGGCGCTCCCGGGAGAGATCGTCCAGCCAGATGGAGACTCCGGCGTCGGACAGTGCCTGAGTGTTTTCGTTCGTCATGTCTGTGTTCCTTTCCTGCCGCGGGTGAGGATCAAGCGGCTGCGTGGATGGATTCTTCGGCGGCCTGGGCGACAGCCTCGGCGGTGATGCCGAACTCCTTGTAGAGGGTCTTGTAGTCGGCTGAGGCGCCGAAGTGATCCAGGGTGACGGTCCTGCTTGCGTCTCCGACGTAGCGATGCCACGACATAGGAGATGCTGCCTCGACCGCCACGCGGGCCCTCACCTCGGATGGGATCACTGACTGCCGGTATTCGGCATCCTGCTCCTCGAACCATTCGAGGCACGGTGCTGAGACGACGCGGGCTGCGATTCCCTTCTGCGCCAGTGCCTCGCGCGCTTCGACTGCGAGGGAGACCTCGGAGCCGGTGCCGATGAGCACGACGTCGGGGCTGACAGCCTGACCGTCCTTGACCGCCTCGGCCAGGACATAGGCGCCGCGTGCGGCCCCTTCGACGGAGCCGAACGCCTCTGCCGTGGTAGGCCCGGACCCTCGCTCATACGTGGGGACGCCCTGGCGCGTCAGCGCGAGACCAGCGGGGCGGTCCGCCCGCTTCATCACCTCGCGCCATGCGATTCCCACCTCGTTCGCGTCTGCAGGACGCACGACATCGAGTCCGGGAATGGCGCGGAGGGATGCCAGCTGCTCGATCGGCTGGTGTGTGGGCCCGTCCTCGCCGAGTCCGATCGAGTCGTGGGTCCACACGAAGATCGAGCCCACGCCCATGAGGGCCGCCAGTCTGACGGCGGGGCGCTGGTAGTCCGAGAAGATGAGGAAGGTGCCGTTGTACGTCCGCAGCGGAGCGAGAGCTGCACACCGTTGGTGATGGCCGCGGCTGCGTGCTCGCGCACACCGAAGTGGAGATTGCGGCCGTAGTCGCGGGCGTTGAACTTGCCCGTCGAAGCGGCTGAGGGTCCGAAGGAGTCTTCGCCGCTGATCAGGGTGTTGTTCGAGCCTGCAAGGTCGGCTGATCCGCCCCACAGCTCAGGAAGGACTGGTGCGATCGCGTTGATGACTTTGCCTGAGGCCGCTCGCGTGGCGAGAGCTTCGCCTACTGGGAACTCAGGGATGGCCTGCTCCCAGCCTTCGGGCAGTCGGCCTGACTCGAGCCGGTCCAGCAGCTCTGCGTTCTTCGGGTTCGCCTCTCGCCAGGCGTGGTACGTCTTCTCCCAGGCTGCTCGGGCGTCCCTGCCGCGGACGGTGACCTCACGGGCGTGAGCCAGCACGTCGTCGTCGATGTGGAAGTGCTTCTCGGGGTCAGCGCCGAGGAACTCCTTGGTGGCGGCGACCTCGTCTGCGCCCAGGGCGGAGCCGTGGACGCCGCCGGTGTTCTGCTTGTTCGGCGCGGGCCAGCCGATGACTGTGCGCAGGCAGATGAGCGAGGGCTTGGAGGTTTCGGCTCGGGCCGCATCGACGGCGCGGGCGAGCTCGTCGACGTCCTCCTGGTAGTCGCCGGTCTTCAGCCAGTCGACGCGCTGGACGTGCCATCCGTACGCCTCATAGCGCGCGGCGACGTCTTCGGTGAAGGCGATGTTGGTGTCGTCCTCGATGGAGATCTTGTTGTCGTCCCAGATGACGTTCAGGGAGCCGAGCTGCTGGTGGCCTGCCAAGGACGATGCCTCAGAGGTGACGCCCTCCTGAAGGTCGCCGTCGGAGGCGATGACCCAGACGCTGTGGTCGAAGGGGACTCGCCTGGGGCAGCGTCGGGGTCCAGCATTCCGCGCAGGCGGCGCTGCCCGTAGGCGAAGCCCACGGAGGAGGCGAGCCCCTGTCCCAGGGGTCCCGTGGTGATCTCCACGCCGTCGGTGTGGCCGAACTCGGGATGCCCTGGGGTCTTCGAGTCCCAGGAGCGCAGAGCCTTGATGTCCTCCATCTCCAGCCCGTAGCCGGAGAGGAACAGCTGCAGGTACAGCGTCAGCGAGGTGTGGCCGGGCGAAAGGATGAAGCGGTCGCGACCCAGCCAGTGAGGATCCGAGGGGTCATGGCGCATCACCTTCTGGAAGAGCAGGTAGGCCGCGGGGGCCAGCGACATCGCGGTGCCGGGGTGGCCTGAGCCCACCTTCTCCACCGCATCCGCGGCCAGGACTCGGATGGAATCCACGGCACGACGGTCGAGGTCGGTGAATGCGGCAGAGTTGCGGACTGCGGATTCGGTCACAGCGGGTGTCCTCCCAAGGATGGTGCTTCGGTGTTGTTGTGGGCGCCGGAAGAAGATCCAGCGCCGCCCTCTGACAAAGCTCTGGTCAGATGTGCGCCACCTCATTGTGACGCTGGACTCATCGACCAGCCTACCGTCGCAGAGCCTAGCCGTCTCCTATGAGTTGCGGATTGCCGCTCCCTCACCTCAGTCCTGGGGCGGCGTGAGGCCGAGAACGCGGCTGATCAGTGTGAGGTCACGCTTTGTCACGAGCACGTCGGCGACATCGTTCAGGGCTGGCTTGGCGCAGAAGGCGACGCCGATGCTTACCGTCCGCACCATATCGATGTCGTTGGCCCTGTCGCCGACCCCTACGACGGAGCGCGCAGGGATCCCCTGCTCGTCCGCCCATCGTCGAAGGTGCGAGGCCTTGGCTTCGCGGTCCACGATGGGACCCGTCACACGTCCCGTAAGAGCCCCTTCGGAGATCTCGAGGTGATTCGCCCGAAAGTCGGTGAGCCCCAGACGGCGAGCGAGAGGCTCAAGAATCTGAGCAAACCCTCCTGAGACGGCATAGGCTCTACCAGTCGCGGGCTCTGAAGGCATCGATGAGGCTCACTGCCCCTGCAGTCGGCGTCACCTGCTCCACGACTTCGGCAAGAATCCCCTCCGGCAGACCGGAGAGCGCTTCGACGCGCGCATGCAGGGAGGCTGCGAAGTCCAGCTCCCCGGCCATCGCGCGCTCTGTCACCTCAGCGACCTCAGCCTCACGGCCCGCGTGGGCCGCCAGGAGATCAATGACCTCCTGATCGATCAGCGTCGAGTCGACATCCATGATCAGCATGAGCGGCGCATCGGGTGCGTCAAAGCTCCGGCGCAGTTCGATGCCGTGGGTCAGCGGGGAGAGGTCATGGGCGCTCATGAGGGAACAGCTTATCGGGGCGAGGCGCTCGGAGGAGCAGTGCGCGTGCGCCGGCGAGGGGAGGCGGTTGGGTAGTGTGGGGCCCATGAGTCGGGTCCTTGATATTGCCGGTGCCACCGTGCGCCGCGGGCGAAAAGAGCTTCTGAACAACGTTGATCTGCAGGTCGGCCCCGGTGAGCATTGGGTGGTTCTGGGCCCCAACGGCGCGGGGAAGACGACCCTTCTGCAGATTGCGGCTGCACGCCTCTTTCCCACGACCGGCACGGCGACCATTCTCGGCGAGACGCTGGGGCAGGTGGATGTGTTTGAGCTGCGGCCGCTCATCGGGCTCTCCTCGAACGTCGTCGGAAACAGCATTCCTCCTCAGGAGACTGCGCTGAACGTGGTGCTGACTGCCGCCTACGGGGTGAGCGGCCGGTGGAATGAGGACTATGAGCGGCTCGACGAGCGGCGCGCGTTCGAGCTCCTGAACGAGTGGGGCGTGGGCACGGTCTTTGACCGGCCGTTCTCGACGCTGTCTGAGGGGAGCGGAAGCGGGTCCAGATCGCTCGAGCTCTGATGACTGACCCGGAGCTCCTGCTTCTGGACGAGCCGGGCGCTGGTCTCGATCTTGCTTACCGTGAGGCTCTGGTGGCTCGCACGGCCGGTCTTGTGACGTCCGACAGCTCGCCCGCCACGGTCCTGGTCACCCACCACCTGGAGGAGATTCCCCGGGCTTCACCCACGTTCTCCTGCTCCGCGACGGGGAGACGGTCGCCGCCGGAGCGCTCAGCGATACGCTCACGGCGGAGAACCTGAGCAGCACTTTTGACACGCCGCTTGAGGTCATCGAGCGTGAGGGCCGCTTCAGCGCCTTCATGAAGAGCTGATGGAGGCCCTGCTCGAGTTTGAGCTCCACGGGCTGGGGATCGGACTGCTGGCCCTGATCCTGCTCGCAGGGGTCTGGGCCGGTGCCATCAATACCGTGGTGGGCTCCGGAACCCTCGTGACCTTTCCGGTGCTCGTGGCCATGGGGTTCCCCCGTCTCGGCCACTGTGTCGAATGCCATGGGTCTGATCGCAGGCAACTTCACCGGCGCATGGGGGTATCGGCGCGAAATATCGCAGGTCAAGCCGGTGCTGGGGCGCCTGATCCCGGCGTCATTCGTCGGCGGAGTCATCGGCGCGACGCTGCTGATCACGCTTCCCGAGGAGGTCTTCGGCCGCGTCGCCCCTGTGCTCATCGTGGTGTCGCTGCTGCTCGTGATCGTCCAGCCTCGACTGTCCCGGTGGGTGAAGCGGCGGGCCGCAGAGCGCACGGGGACCCCGACCCTCAGACCCCGCAGCCTGGGGACTCGCCGGAGGCGGCGGCGAAGAAGGCCACCGATTCGGTCAGGTGGCCTCTGGTGCTTCTGGTATTCCTCGCCGGCATCTACGGCGGGTACTTCGTGGCGGCTCAGGGCATTCTGCTGATGGCGCTCCTGGGCATCTTCCTGGCCGCGACGATCCAGCACGCGAACGGCGTCAAGAACCTGCTGGTGGCCTTCGTGAACCTCACGGCTGCGCTCAGCTACATCGTGGTGGACTATCTCATCAGGGAGCCGGAGGATCGCGTCATTCTCTGGGGCGTGGTGCTGGTCATCGCGATCGGCTCCACGCTGGGCGGGCTGGTCGGAGCCTGGGTGGGTCGGCGGCTGAATCCCGTCGTGCTGCGCAGCGTCATCATCATCCTGGGACTCGTGGCCTTGGGCGTCATGGTCAACGATCTGCTCTGAGGGTTCGCACGAGCTTGGGCGAAGAGGCTGGTGTGGGATAGCATGTCTCTTTGGTCGAAAGGCCAAGAATCTTTTGCTTCCTAGCTTCTGGCGGCTTCCCGGCTGAGGGAGACCAGCGGCACCCGAAAAGGACACCATTATGAAGAACGACATCCACCCCAAGTACCAGCCCATCATCTTCAACGATCTTTCCTCGGGCGAGAAGGTGCTGACGCGCAGCACGGCGACCTCCCAGAAAACGATGGAGTGGGAGGACGGCAACACCTACCCGGTGATTGACGTCGAGATCTCGGCCGCTTCACACCCGTTCTACACGGGCAAGCAGCGCATTATGGACTCCGCCGGTCGTGTGGACAAGTTCAACAAGCGGTTCTCCGGCTTCGGCGGCAAGAAGTAGGAACGCTGAAGGCAACCAGGATTGGTTGTCCAGTGCGTTCCCGTGCTAATCTTTCGTGGTTCTGAAAACGGGAACGCACCACCTGCGCGGGTGGCGGAATAGGTAGACGCGCTAGCTTGAGGTGCTAGTCCTCCAATAGTGAGGGTGGGGGTTCAAGTCCCCTCCGCGCACAGACGAGAAGACCCTGACCTGGGATAACAGGTCAGGGTCTTCTTCATGTGGATATGAGTTGGCGCTTGGCTGATACGAGCGGCTGCTCGGCCGCGATGCGGCGTGAGCTGACGGATCAGGTCATCAGGAGGCGAGCAGCGTATTGACGTTCGCGGGGGTCAGGGTGTGCGCCGTCACCAGAGCTGACGCTCCCAGAACACCAGCTCGACCGGAGGTCTGGGTGGGCACGATCCGCAGATGCTCTGTAGCCAGCGGGAGTGACCGCGAGTAGACCGCCTCCCGCATGCTTACCAGAAAGTGCTCTCCGGCCGTGACCACCAGACCCCGATGACGATCAGCTCCGGGTTCAGCATGTTCACGCAGCTGGCCAGCACAGACCCGACAGTTCGTCCGGCCGCCCGCACCAGGTGCATGGCTTCCAGGTCTCCTGCGCGCACCAGGTCGATCAGGGCGGCATGATGGGGAACGTCTCTGCCCCGCTCGCGCAGCTGGGCAGCGATGGCATAGCCCGACGCGACTGACTCCAAGCAGCCCAGGCTGCCGCAGGTGCAGGGCTTGGTGCTCTCGGCAGAGGCTGAAATGTGGCCGATGTCCCCGGCCGCGCCCAAGGCGCCGTGCTGCAGGCGGCCGTCACTGATGATGCTGGCGCCGATGCCCGTGGCGACCTTGACGAACATCATGTGCGAGACCTCTGGGTAGATCATGTCGTGTTCGCCCAAGACCATGGTGTTGACGTCGTTGTCCACCAGGATGGGCACATCAAAGGTCCTGCGCAGGTGCGCCGGGACGTCGTAGCCGTCCCACCCCGGCATGATCGGTGGACTCGTGGGGCGCCCTGTGGCGAACTCCACCGGGCCGGGAAGCCCCATGCCTATGCCGATGAGCTTCTCGGCAGGGAGATTCGCCTCTGCGAGCAGGCGGGCGCCGACGTCGAGCACGGCGTCCAGCACGCGCTCCGGGCCCAGGGAGATGGAGAGTTCCTGCTCCTCCTCGATCAGGATGCGAGCCGCTAGGTCCGTGACGGCGATTCGAGCATGCGTGCCTCCGAGGTCGACGGCGAGTACGCAGCGAGCCGCAGGGTTGAACGCGAAGGTGGACGGCGGCCGCCCGCCGGTGGAAGAGCTCTCTCCGCCGGGGCGATGAGATCCGAGGCGAGGAGCTCCTCCACCCTTGCGGAGATCGTCGACCGGGCAAGACCTGTCTGCAGCGCCAGATCGGCGCGCGTTCGGGGACGCCGTCTCGCAGCAGCTGCAGCAGACTCCCTGCGCTGGCCAGGAGCGGCCCGGGCCGCTGCGAAAAGGTCCCGGCTCTGCCCATCGGGTATTACTGCGAATGACATAGGGACAGTAAACCACTCACGCTTCTGATCGATCCGTTCCCAACATTTAACAGTCGTTCGACAGCTTTTGCTTGACGCATGACAGAAGTGTGCCTAGGTTTGTGATCATGGTCACACCAGATGGGCGTTCCGAGCTTCTTCAGATGAGCGGCATCATCAAACACTTTCCTGGGGCGAAGGCGCTCGACGGCGTCGACCTCGACATCCGTGCCGGGGAAGTGCACTGCCTGCTGGGTCAGAACGGCGCTAAGCAAGTCGACCCTGATCAAGGTGCTCGCTGGGGCGCATCAGCCCAATGCGGGTGAGATCACATGGAAGGGCGAATCAGTAGCCATCGAATCCACGATGGATGCCCTCCGGCTCGGCATAGCCACCATGTATCAGGAGCTGGACGTCGTCGACGGGCTCTCTGTCGCCGAGAACATCTTTCTCGGGCATGAGCTCGCGACCTCCGGCGTGCTCCAGCGCCGGGAGACACTGCAGCGCACCAAGGACCTCCTTGCCCGGCTCGGCCACCCTGAGATTCCTCCGAATCGCACAGTCGGCCGACCGCTTAAGCAGCCTACAAGCAGATCGTCTCGATGGCTCGCGCCCTGTCCTACGACGCACAGCTGATCGTCATGGATGAGCCCTCCGCAGTCCTGGACCCTGAGGAGGTCGACAATCTGTTCCGAGTAGTCGCCTCGCTCACCGCAGAAGGCGTGGCGGTGGTCTACATCTCCCACCGGTTGGAGGAGATCAGGCGCATCGGCGACCGCATCACGGTGCTCAAGGACGGTCGAACTGCTGCTACCGGCCTCGAGGTCGCTGAGACGCCCACTGCTGACCTGATCTCCTGATGACTGGTCGGGAAGTGATTGCCGACTTCGGCGGCGCGCCGAGCGGGCCCACCGGAGACGAGCCTGTCCTGGAAGTCGGCGAGCTGGCAGTGGAAGGCGTCTTCGAGCCGGTCACCTTCAGTGTCCGTCCGGGCGAGGTGGTGGGCCTTGCAGGGCTGGTCGGGGCGGGCCGCTCAGAGATACTTGAGGCGGTCTATGGAGCCCGCCGTCGCACCTCGGGGACCGTGAGCGTCAGGGAGAGGCGCTGCGCGCCGCTCCATCACTGATGCGGTCAACCGCGGCATCGGGTTGGCTCCGGAGGAGCGCAAGAGCCAGGGGCTGCTGCTGGAGCAGCCCATCTACCGGAATATCACGCTGTCGACCTTTGCGCGCTTCGCCCGCGGGAGCCTGCTCGACGAAAAGGCTGAGCGAGCCGCTGCCCGGGAGAAGGCGGAGGCGCTGGATCTCTCGCCCCTGACGTTGAGCGGCAGACCCGCACGCTCTCCGGAGGAAACCAGCAGAAGGCGATGCTGGCCCGGTGGCTGGTGCACGGCTGTGAGGTGCTTCTGCTGGATGAGCCGACCCGCGGCGTCGACGGGCGCGCGCGCCGACATCTACCGACTGATTCGAGAGCTTGCGCTGCAGGGAACCGCCGTCGTGCTGGTCTCCAGCGAAATCGAGGAAGTCTTGGGCCTCGCAGACCGGGTGCTCGTCGTCGCAGACGGCTCGGTGGTCCATCAGGGTAGGCATGGCCGACATCACTGAGCATCAGGTCCTGGACCTCGTCATGGAAGGAAGCGCAGCATGAGCACCGAAGAGACCACCCGCGAGGCCGCATCGGAGGAATCAGGTGCTTCGAGCCGTGACCTGAGCTCCGATGGGGAGAAGAAGACCGCGACGGCTGCCAGACCACGGCTCAGCCTCGGCCACAGCCTTGGGCTGGTGCTGGCGCTTGTGGCGCTGATGATCATCGGGATCATCACCGGAGGGGAACGCTTCGTCAGTGTGGACAATCTGATGGTCATCCTGCGGCAGGCGGCGGTGATCGGAGTGATCAGCATCGGGGTGACCTTCGTCATCACCTCCGGGGCATCGACCTTTCCGTAGGCTCTGTGATGGGCCTGGCCACCGTCTGGGCTTCGACGTTGGGCACACAGGCTCTGGCCAACGACTATCACTGGTCGATCATGGTCTTCACGGCGCTCGCGGTCGGGGCGGCGTGCGGGATCATCAACGGCGTCATCATCGCGTACGGCAGAGTCGTCGCGTTCATCGCGACCTTGGCGATGCTGGTGGCCGCCCGAGGGCTTGCAGAAGTGATCTCTGGACGGCAGACGCAGATCGTCAGCGTCCCAGACTTCCTCAGCACGTTCCGCGGCGACGCGCTGGGCATTCCGGTGATCGTCTGGATATTTCTGCTGGTGGCCGCAGTTACTGGTTCCTGCTGAACCGCACCACCTTCGGCAGGCGGACCATCGCCATCGGCGGCAACCGCGAGGCGGCCAGGCTGGCCGGAATCAAGGTCAAGCGCCATCAGATGATGGTCTTCGCCCTCGCCGGACTCTGCGCTTAAGCATCGGAGCGGTCATGATGCTCTCGCGAACCACCGCTTACTCCTCCAACCACGGTTACCTCATTGAGCTGGACGTCATCGCCGCGGTCGTCATCGGAGGCACCCTGCTTGCCGGTGGTCGAGGAACCATCGTCGGCACCGTCCTGGGCGTCCTGGTCTTTGCAGTGCTCACCAACATCTTCGTCCAGAACAACCTGGACCAGTCCGTACAGGCTCTGGCCACAGGAGCGATCATCGTGGTCGCAGTCCTGCTCCAGCAGCGCTTCGCCCGTGACGGGCGGACCTAGTCCCTCCGCTCAACGGCGCAGCGCCGACCATTCACCTTCAAAAAACGAGGAGAACAACATGTCACGCACCCGCAGCACCACATGGTGGCTGAGCGCCACCGCTATGATCTCGGCCGGACTGCTGGTCACCGGCTGTCTCAACAATGACCCTGAGTCCGTCAACGACGATGAGGACAGCGGAGCCGCAGACGCTGCCCCAGTCGGCGCGAACTCAGAACCCGGCGAAGAGGTGGTGATCGGCTTCTCCGGACCTGCCGCAGGCCATGGCTGGATGGGCGCCATCACCCAGGCGGCCCAGGAGCAGGGCGAAGAGTTCGAGGACGTGGATCTGCGGGTCTCCGAAGGTTCGGACGACGTCAACATCCAGATCAGTCAGATCGAGCAGTTCATCAACGACGATGTCGATGCGATTGTGGTGCTGCCCTTCGACGGCGCAGCTCTGACCGAGGTGGCAGTCGACGCCATGGAGGCCGGAATTCCGGTGGTCAACGTCGACCGCGAGTTCTCCTCCGAGTTCGCCGCTCGGACCACGATTCTCGGTGACAACTACGGAATGGGGGTCTCTGCCGGTGAGTACATCTGTGAACGGATGGAGGGCGACAGTGATGCTGTGATCGCCGAGATCGCTTAAGCATCGACTCTCTGCCCCTGACCCAGGACCGCAGCGAAGGGTTCGAGGATGCGCTCTCCGACTGCGGGCTTGAGGTCAGCAACCGGGTCGCTGCCGACTTCTCCGTCGCCGGCGGTGAGGAGAGTGCGGCCAACCTCCTGCAGGCCGCACCGGAGATCGACGCCATCTGGAATCACGACGACGATCAGGAGTCGGCGTACTCGCAGCGATTGAGAACGCTTACCGCGATGAGTTCTTCATGGTGGGCGGAGTACTCTGCCAACATGATGCGCGAGATTCAGAGCGAGGACTCAGTGGTCGAAGCCACTGTCATCTACCCGTCGACTCAGGCCGCAGACGGTATTCGCCTGGCTCGGCTGCTCGCTCAGGACCGCGCCATGGAAGACCTGATCCAGATCGAGGTGCCGCGCGAGATCCAGCTCCACGCACCGGTGGTCACCGCCGACAACGTGGAGCAGTACCTTGACTCCGCTTTCGAGTCCTGAGCGGAGGGAGAGGAGACA
Organism: Nesterenkonia pannonica; assembly: GCF_019575955.1. Taxonomy (GTDB): domain Bacteria; phylum Actinomycetota; class Actinomycetes; order Actinomycetales; family Micrococcaceae; genus Nesterenkonia; species Nesterenkonia pannonica. Next base: position 1,799,309 of record NZ_CP080575.1, on the reverse strand, counting down.
TGACGAGTGAGCAGAGCGCGACGCGCTCCGGGCCGAAGCGGCTTGGCGTGGCGATGATCGGATACTCCTTCATGGGGCGAGCCCATTCCCAAGCGTGGCGTAGCGCCCCAGGTTCTTCGATCTGCCGCTGGCTCCGGAGCTTACGGTGCTGGTAGGCCGCAGCGCCGAGGCGGCACAGGCTGCGGCGGACCAGCTTGGCTGGGCCGAGTCGGAGACGGATTGGCGAAGCGCCGTGAATCGCGAGGACATCGATGTGGTGGACATCTGCACACCCGGAAACACCCACGCCGAAATAGCTGCCGCCGCGTTACGCCGCAAGCACGTGCTGGTGGAGAAGCCGATGGCCAACACCGTGGCCGAGGCGGAGTCCATGGCGCGGGCCGCACAGGACGCGCAGAGCAGGGGAGTGCAGGCGATGGTGGGTTTCACCTACCGCAGAGTCCCTGCCGTGCAGCTGGCCCGCCAGCTGGTGGCCGAGGGTCGCATCGGCGCCGTCCGGCAGGTTCGGGCCCAATACCTGCAGGATTGGCTGGCCGATGAGAACAGCCCGCTGTCGTGGCGGCTGGACAAGGAGGTGGCCGGTTCCGGTGCGCTGGGTGACATCGGGGCACATGCTGTGGACCTGACGACCTTCATCACCGGGCAGCGGTTCGCCGGCTGTCTCAGGGATGCTGGACACCTTCGTGAGGAGCGTCCAGTCGCCGAATCCTTCAGGGGTCTGCACGGCACAGTAAACGATCAGCGGGGCCCGGTGACTGTCGATGATGCGGCCCTGGCCATGGCCCGTCTGGAGTCTGGCGCACCGGTGACCCTGGAGGCCACCCGATACGCCTGGGGGCGCAAGAATGCTCTGCGCATTGAGGTCTCCGGAACATCCGGCGCCCTGGCCTTCGACTTCGAGGACATGAATGTGCTGCACCTCTACGAGGCGAACGCCGACGCCGTGACGTCGGGCTTCCGGCGGATTCTGGTGACTGAGCCCGACCATCCGTACCTCGAGGCATGGTGGCCCCCGGCCACGGTTTGGGCTACGAGCACAGCTTCACGCATCAGGTGGTGGACTTCGTCCGCGCGCTGGCCAGCGGTGAGCAGCCCACACCCAGCTTCGAGGACGGTCTCCATGTGCAGCGGGTCCTGGACGCAGTGGAGCGTTCGGTAAGCAACTCCTCGGCCTGGACATCTGTAGGAACCTGACCAACCTGTAAGGAGAAATCCCATGGCACGACCAGTCACATTGTTCACCGGCCAGTGGGCCGACCTGCCGTTCGAGGAAGTGGCCCGGCGGGCGGGCGAATGGGGCTATGACGGATTGGAGATCGCCTGCTGGGGAGATCATCTGGATCCGTGGAAGGCCGCCGAGGACGACGCCTACGTGCAGAACCGGCTCGACATCCTGGAGAAGAACGGGCTGCGGGTCTTCACCATCGCGAACCATCTCAAGAGTCAGGCGGTGTGCGACGATCCCATCGACGCCAGGCACCGGGATATTCTCTCCGACCGAGTGTGGGGTGACGGTGACCCGGAAGGTGTGCGACAGCGAGCTGCGGAGGAGCTGAAGGCTACGGCTCATGCCGCCTCACGGCTGGGCGTCGGCACGGTGACCGGGTTCACCGGGTCCTCCATCTGGAAGTATGTGGCAATGTTCCCCCTGTGGCCCAGGAGCTGGTGGAGGCGGGATACCAGGACTTCGCGGACAGGTGGAACCCCATCCTGGACGTCTTCGACGAGGTGGGGTGCGGTTCGCCCACGAAGTCCACCCCTCGGAGATCGCCTACGACTACTGGACCACGCAGCGGACCCTCGAAGCCATTGGGCACCGGACGGCCTTCGGCCTGAACTGGGACCCATCCCACATGGTGTGGCAGGACATCGACCCAGTCGGGTTCCTCTGGGACTTTCAGGACCGGATCTATCACGTGCACTGCAAAGATACGAAGAAGCGACTGACGGATGGTCGCAGCGGACGGATGGCCTCCCACCTCCCGTGGGGTGATCCGCGTCGCGGCTGGGACTTCATCTCCGTGGGCCGCGGCGACGTGCCGTGGGAGGACGCCTTCCGGATGCTCAACGCGATCGGCTATCAGGGCCCGCTCTCCGTGGAGTGGGAGGACGCAGGAATGGACCGGCTGGTCGGCGCGCCGCAGGCTCTGAGTTTGTGCGCGCCAACGCGCTGGAACCGTCAGCGGCAGCGTTCGACGCTGCTTTTTCAACGCGCTGACTTCGCCTACTCCAAGGCCGAGTAAGCACCAGCGGGCAGGCCCCTGCCTCCAATCATCGGGTCAGGGGCCTATCCATGCGCTAAGCGCGGTCCAGGCACTCTCTCTGCGCATCGTTGGGGGCGTCTCAATGTGTGGGCGCGTGGGTCGCGGAGGCCCCGTGGTGTGTGCTGACGGCTTGATGAGCTTTTCGAGGAATTTTGCGGCGCTTACTCGTTCGGTGGGGGTGAGCTCTTCGGCGGCGGTGATCATGTCTGCGTGCATGCGGCTCAGGGTGCTTCGTACGTCTCGGTCAGCGGCGGGGAGGACTTTCAGCCCGACGGAGCGGCGGTCCTCGGGGTGGGGACTCGTTGTACGTAGCTGTGGGCTTCGAGCCGGTCGACCAGGGCGGTCACTGAGGCGGCGGTCAGCTCCAGTGTCGCGGCGAGGTCCTTCTGCCGGGGTGTGCCCGGCGGTGTCCTGCTGCAGCAGGAACCGCAGGGCCTTCATCTCGGTGTCCTTCATGCCCATCGAGCCTTGGGTGCGGGCGCGCATGGCTGTTTCTTCGTCGCGGTAGCTGCGCAGCAGGTTCAGCAGGTCGATGGCGGAGTAGGACTCCTGGGTGCGCAGGTACCAGTAGCCGGTGCCGGAGGCGGCCTCGGGGTTGGTCACTGCCTGCTGCAGCTGCGCCTCGGCGGGCTGCAGGGTGGGGGTCTCTTTGTCCTTCATGGTTCCTTCAGGTCTTCGCCGGATGCGGCTGTCTGAACTGATCAATGAGGAGCCTAACAGTTGACCTCATTAACTGTTAGGCTGGCTAAAAGTTGTACACCTTATAGATGAATTTGAGATGAGAAGACGATGAGCGAGCAGGTCGAAGAAGCACAGGATCATAAGGTGAGCCCAGCACTGACGGCCCCCAAGGATGCGGGCCAGGACGTGGATGATGACAGGGTGCGGCTGGACCAGGCGGCCAAGGCGGTCTCGGCGGGGCTGATGGCCCACCCGGCGGTTGCCTCAGCGATCGTGGAGATCTCTGGGAGCACTCAGGCCCCGGACTTGGGTCTGCGGTGCACTCTGCACGAGGAGGACGACACCCGGGAGGTGATGGGCACCATCATCAATGGTGTGGTGCCCAATATGGAGCTGATCCTTGATCTGGTGTTCGCCTCCCAGGACATCAGCTTCGTCCTTCCTCCGGTCGGACCCTGAACCGGGACGAGCTGGAAGGTGCAGGGCTGTGAGGACCGCGGCCATAGCCACAGCCCAGGCATACCTCACGGTGGCCCTTGTCCTGATGGCGCTGATCGTAGTGATCATCGCCTGCCGCTTACTCCACACCCGAGCCCAGCAGTCCAAAGCCCTGAACCAGAACCTGCAGGCTGCCCCCAGACCCGCAGCCCAACCCGGACCCATCCCCGCAGCCTGACACCCGGCGCAGACGAGCACCCTCTAGGGTGGTCTCATGACTGGGAGCGAGCAGCCCGCCGCAAGGGCGGAGCAAGACGTCATCAGGTTCTGCCGCGATCTCATCCGGATCGACACCCAGAACTGGGGAGGCGGGCGCTCGAACGGTGAGCGCGACGCGGCAGAGTACTGCGCCGAGGTGATGCGGGAAGCAGGCTTGGAGCCCACCATCGTCGAATCCGCACCGGGAAGGGCGAGCGTCTTCGCGCGCATGCGCGGCTCGGACCCGGATGCCGGGGCGCTTGTGGTGCATGGGCACCTCGATGTGGTGCCCGCGCAGGCCGAGGACTGGCAGGAGAATCCCTTCGCAGCTGAGCTGAGGGACGGTCTCATCTGGGGCCGCGGTGCCGTGGACATGAAGAACATGGACGCCATGATCCTTGCCTCTATGCTTCGCATGAGCCGTGAGGGGCACCAGCCGCAGAGAGACCTGATCTTTGCGTTCTTCGCAGACGAAGAGGACAACGGGAGATTCGGCGCCGCATGGATGGTGGAGAATCGTCCAGAGCTGTTCGAGGGCGCCACGGAGGCCGTGAGCGAAGTGGGAGGATTCTCCACCGACGTGGCGGGCACACGTGCCTATCTCATCCAGACCGGCGAGAAGGGCCTGCACTGGACCAGAATGATCGCTGAGGGCACAGCCGGACACGGCTCAGCTGTCCAGCGGGACAACCCCGTCGTCACCCTTGCCCACGCTGTCGCGGCCATCGGCGGCTATGAGTGGCCCATCGAGTACACCAAGACGACTCGTTCCCTGTTCGAACAGCTTGCGGAGCTCACAGGCATTCCCTTCGATGAGAAGAATCCCCAGCCGCTTCTCGATGCGCTGGGCTCGGCCGCGAAGTTCGTGGGCGCAACCCTCCAGAACACCTCGAACCCCACGCAGCTGGAGGCCGGGTACAAGCACAACGTCGTTCCGGGCGAAGCCAGCGCGCTCGTGGATGCGCGCACGCTGCCCGACCAGGACGCCAAAGTGGCCGCCGTGCTCAGGAGCTGGCCGGTGAGAAGATCCGATTCGAGCTTCTCAACGAAGGCCGATCCTTGGAGCTGCCCTTCTCCGGCGCCCTCGTGGAGCAGATGGTCAGCGCCCTGAAGCATGAGGACCCGGAGGGCGTCGTGCTGCCATACATGCTGGGCGGAGGGACCGACAACAAGCATCTGGCTGCGCTGGGCATCGTTTACTACGGGTTCGCCCCGCTGAAGCTGCCCGCTGAGCTGGACTTCACCGGGATGTTCCATGGGGTGGACGAGAGGGTTCCCGTCGAGTCGCTGACATTCGGAGTCCGGACGCTGCACCGGTTCCTCGCCCAGCAATGATCCTGCAGTAGTGTGGGTCGACAAGCAGGTTGCCCAGAACCACGCATCCCAGGTGAAGGAGCGTCAATGCCGCACCAGACAGGGCAGCAGCCGGTCGAGAGCTGGTACACCCCGAGGATGAGGACGGCAGCGGTTGGGAGTACCTCGTGCTCACCTGCCAGCCCCGACAGTCCCTCGCCGAGGTGCGGCGGCAGGTGATCGACCACGCCGAGTACGGGCGCTGGGAGCTCCGACGCAGCGCCCTGTACACCGGGGAGTCCGGAAATACTGGCTCAGGCGTCGCCTGATGCGCGTGCGCAGGACCCTCTGACTGCGCCCGGCGGACGCCGATCCCGAGCGCGCACACATTGGGGCTTACCGGCCCGCTGGGCCGTTGATAGTGTGGCCCCATGAGCGCAGATCCCCGCATCGCATTGAACGCTCTCACCGATGCCCTCGGCGAGCACCTTTCAGCAGCCGTCAACCGCCGTGGGGAGGAAGACCCGGCGGTCGAGAAGGCGTTCTACGCGATCGGCGATGCCTTTGAGGCGTATGAGGACGCCCTCTTCGCAGCCACAGGCGAAGTGACGCCGCTGGACCTCTACGACGAGGAGGCGGACGCGGACGACGAGCTCGACGACGAGGACGAGGATGAGGATCTGGAGAGCCTCGGCGACGACTGAGACGCCCCGGCTCAGCGGGTCCTGAGCGGACGGAATGTCCGACCCCCTGCTGAGTTGTCCCCTGTTGGACCTGTCGCCTGAACCCTAAGGACGTACCGCGTGAGATCGTGGCCCGCGCCGCCCGTGCCCTCCCTCCCGCCGTGGACGAGACTCTCGAACTCCACAGCACCCCGGCAGCGACGAGGACCCCGTCGTCTCCCGCGACGGCACGGCATCGCTGTATGTGTGCGGCATCACTCCCTACGACGCAACCCACCTGGGTCACGCCAACACGTACGTGCAGTTCGACATCCTCGTGCGCTATTGGCGTGCGTGCGGCCTCGACGTCAACTATGTCCAGAACGTCACCGACATCGACGATCCGCTGCTCGAGCGGGCCGATGCGACAGGGGTGGACTGGCGCATGCTTGCTGAGTCCCAGACCGACCTGTTCCGCTCCGATATGCACGCGCTGCGTGTGATTCCGCCCAACACCTACATGGGAGCCGTCGAGATGATTCCCGGGGTGGTGGAGGACGTGGAGCGCCTGCTCAGTGAGGGAATCGCCTATCCGGTTCCGCCGAGGGCACCGCGACCCCGACTATTACTTCGACATCGCGAGCGCGGAAGCCCGGACGGGATGGACCTTCGGAAGCATCGGGAACTACGACCGCACATCAATGGAGGAGCTCTTTCCGGAGCGCGGGGCGACCCCGAACGCGCAGGAAGCGCGACCCGCTGGATCCTCTGCTGTGGCTGGCGCGACGCGACGGCGAGCCGAGCTGGGACGGGGCGCCCTGGGCGAGGGGCGACCCGGCTGGCACATCGAGTGTTCGGTGATCGCCCGTCGTCATCTTCCTGCCCCTTCAATGTGCAGGGTGGGGATCGGACCTGCGATTCCCGCACCATGAGTTCTCAGCAGCGCATGCGACAGCCGCAGACGGGGTGCCGCTTGCGGAGCACTACGCCCACACCGGGATGGTCGGCCTCGACGGCGAGAAGATGTCGAAGTCAAAGGGCAATCTGGTCCTCGTCTCCGAGCTCACGGCTCAGGGACACGATCCGCAGGCTATCCGGGCGCTGCTGCTGAGCCACCACTGGCGCGCCGACTGGAGCTTCGACCCCGACGATCTCGCTTTCGCCGAAGCGCGCCTGGGCCGCTGGAAGAGCGCCGTCGCGCACACTGAGGACTACGACGCTGATCCGTCGCAGCCCAGTCCCCTTCAGTACGCGCTCATGTCAGCCCTTTCGGGAGACCTCAACGCGCCAGCGGCTTTGGACATACTCGACCTGTGGGCCGCTGGCCAGTTTCCGGGGAACGTCCAGGCGGCAGACGATCGACCTCGTCGACGCGCTGCTGGGCATCAGCCTCGAGGCGTGAGCCCGCGCGTCCGCGCTCCGGAGTCGGACTTCAGGATTCCGGCGGTCGGCGTCGCTTGAGGTATCGCTCGAACTCCTCGGCGATCGCGTCGCCGGTGGCCTCCGGCAGGTTTGTGGTGTCAGTGGCCTCCTCGAGGCGCTTCACGTACTCACCGATCTCCGTGTCCTCTTCGGCCAGCTCATCGACCCCGCGCTCCCAGGCGGCCGCATCCTCAGCCACTTCGCCGGTGTCCACGCTGAAGCCCAGCAGCTCCTCAAGCTTGCGCATCACAGCGAGCTGAGCCTTCGGCGAGGGCGCCTGGCCCACGTAGTGCGGCACAGCAGCCCACAGCGAGACAGCGGGGATGCCCGCCTGGTACGCCGTGTGGGCAAGCACTCCGACGATGCCCGTCGGCCCCTCGTAAGTCGGAGCATCCACATCGATGGCTTCCTGCAGAGTCTCGTCCTCAGCAGAGAAGGAGGCGGGGATGGGACGGGTGTGAGGGACATCAGCCAGCAGTGCGCCCACCAGCACGACGGCATCGACGTCGTACTCAGCTGCCTTGGTCAGCAGGTCCGCCGTATAGGACTGCCACCGAAAGCTGGGCTCCACCCCGTGGACGAAGAGCAGCTCGAAATCCCCGCCGGAGACCTCGGCGCGCAGGATGGTCGTGGAGGGCCAGATGATCTCCCGATGACCCTGATTCCGAACGATCTTGGGGCGCGAGAACTGGAAGTCGTAGTACTCCTCCTCGGTGAGCTTCTCCATCACCTCGGCGTCGAGCGCAGACGCCACCGAACGTATGGCAGCCGAGGCGGCCCCGCCAGCATCGTTCCAGCCCTCGAAAGCCATCAGCATCACCCGGGGAGGCCGAGGCGCCTCCGACCCGTCCGCGATGATCGACCGGAGGTGGGACGCGAGAAGCTTCGCCCGGTCGGTGCTCACCGACAGGGCATCCGGGTGCTCCGAGTCGGACGGCTCCTGCCGACGATCCTCGGGCTCTGGGAATTCCTCGCTCACGCTCTTCACACTAGTGGGCCAGCCCCTCAGGCGGAAGCCGTAGGATGATCGGCATGTCTTCACTTCAGGCGGTCTTCTGGGACATGGACGGGACCCTCGTAGACACGGAGCCCTACTGGATACAGGCCGAATATGACCTCGTCGAAGCGTGGGGCGGCCAGTGGGACGAGGCCAAAGCCCAGCTGCTGGTGGGCCAGGCTCTCGAGTTCAGCGCCTCCGTCCTGCAGGATGCGGGCGTTGACATGGAGGCCGCCTCCATCGTGAATGACCTCATGGACAGCGTGATCGCGCGCTGCGCCCACGAGGTCCCCTGGCGGCCGGGCGCGCTCGAACTCGTGGGCAGCCTCCGCTCCGCCGGAGTCCGCCAGGCGATGGTCACGATGTCGTGGGGCCGTCTGGCATCCGCGATCGCCGAACAGCTTCCCCAGGGCCACCTGGAGTTCGTCGTCTCAGGCGACATGGTCAGCCGCGGAAAGCCTGATCCTGAAGCGTACCTCCTAGGCTTCGAGAAGATGTCCGAGCACCACATGCGTCTCACCGGTGAGGCCCTGGACAAGAGTCGCTGCATCGCCGTTGAGGACTCGATCCCCGGGACCGCGGCAGCTGCTTACTCAGGCCTGGTGACGCTCGCTGTGCCTCATTACTCGGACCTGCCCGAAAGCGGTCAATGGCACCTTGCCGAGAGCCTCTCCGGCCTGAGCCCCGCTGACCTCCAGAATCTCCTGACGAAAGAGCCGACAGCCGTCTGATGACGAACTCCTCCACTCCAGCGCCCGGACAAGCCGTAGGCGCGCACATGCGCCAAGGACCATTGCAGCCCGGACAGCGCGTTCAGCTGACAGACCGCAGAGGAAAGCCCTCCACCATCACGCTCGCCGAAGGCGGAGAGTGGCACACGCACCAGGGCGTGCTGCGGCACGACGTGCTCATAGGCCAGCCGGAAGGCATCGTGGTGGCCAACGACAAGGGGTACGAGTATCAGGTCCTCCGGCCCCTGCTCAATGACTTTGTCCTCTCCATGCCCAGGGGAGCCACGGTCGTCTACCCCAAGGATTCGGCGCAGATCGTCCAGGTCGCTGACGTGTTTCCGGGCGCCCACGTCGTCGAAGCCGGAGTGGGGTCCGGGGCGCTGTCCATCAGCCTCCTTCGCGCAGTGGGAGATTCCGGCACGCTGAGGTCATACGAACGGCGCGCAGAGTTCGCTGACATCGCTCGGGGCAACGTCGAGGCCTTCTTCGGAGAGGCCCACCCGGGCTGGGGCATCGAGCTGGGAGACTTCCAGGAGAAGGCCCCTGAGCTCGAGAGCCCGGCCAGCGTCGACCGTGTCATCCTGGACATGCTCGCGCCGTGGGAGTGCATCGACGCGGTCAAGACCGTCCTCGCCCCGGGAGGAGTCTGGGTCTCATACGTGGCCACCGTCACACAGCTGTCGCGACTGGCCGAGCAGCTCCGTGCCTCGAAAGGCTTCACGGAGCCCGAGGCGCACGAAACCATGCTGCGCACCTGGCACCTGGACGGCCTGGCGGTCCGCCCCGATCACCGCATGGTGGCGCACACCGGCTTTCTGCTGTCGACCCGTACTGGCGGACGATCAGACGCCCCTCACCCTGGCCAAGCGCGAGAAGGTCTCAGCGCCGAGCGCAGAGGACCGGCAGGCGTGGCCCGCCTTCGACGACGATGCCGTGTGGGACGACAAGACTCTCAGCACGCGCAATGTGACGGGAAGAAAGCCCGACGCGCCGCTGTTCACGCCCAGACCCTCGCCGACAGAGCCAAGGAGGTGCCGCGTCGTGACGGAGAATGAGCTCGCCGACGTCAGAAGCAGGCTCGAGCATGCCCACAGGCAGCTGGACAGTCTGCGCTCCCGCCATAAGGACGCTCAGGACAAGCTCCAGGCCGCAGGCCGCAGCAATGAGCGGCTCACGGGCATGCTCGAAGCGACCCGGAACCAGATCGCAGAGCTGAGAGGCGCTCTTGAGGCCGACGGCCAGGCGCCCTTCACGTTCGGGACCATCATCGGGTACCGGCCTTCGCGGGACCGCGTCGAGGGCCGGGAGATCGAGGCGGCCTCCGGAGTAAGCTGCGACATCCTCCACGGCGGTCGAAAGATGCGGGTCAGCGTCTCGCCCTCATCGAGCCCGCAGAGCTGCACCCCGGATCGGAGGTGCTGCTGAACGAGAACCTGACGATCGTCTCCGTCCTCGACCCCGACCGCACCGGTGAGGTGGCGAGGGTGAAGGAGGTGCTGCCCGACGGGCGGCTCGTCATCATCGCGCGGGGCGAGGAGGAGCGTGTCGTCGCGCTCTCGGAGGCCGCCGGCAGGCGAGGCGGCACCGAGGACGGGCAGTCTGCTCAGGCAGAGGTCGGAGACGCAGTGGTGGTGGACCTGCGAACCGGCACGGCCACCGAAGTCGTCTCCCTCTCTGAGGTGGAGGACGTCGTGCTTGAAGAGTCGCCGGACGTCTCCTACGAACAGATCGGAGGCCTGGCCGAGCAGATCGGTCAGATCCGTGACGCTGTCGAGCTGCCCTTCCTCCACGCCGACCTGTACCAGGAGCATGGGCTTCAGGCCCCGAAGGGATTCTGCTCTATGGGCCGCCCGGCTGCGGCAAGACGATGATCGCCAAAGCTGTGGCGTCGTCGCTCAACGACGGCGGCGAGAGCGCAAGCTTCCTCAACATCAAGGGCCCAGAGCTGCTGAACAAGTACGTGGGGAGACGGAGCGCCACATTCGCATCATCTTCGCCCGGGCACGTGAGCGCGCCTCCTCGGGACAGCCCGTGGTGGTGTTCTTCGACGAGATGGAGGCGCTGTTCCGCACCCGCGGCTCCGGGGTGTCCTCGGACGTGGAGACCACGATCGTGCCCCAGCTGCTCGCCGAGATCGACGGGGTGGAGTCTCTCGACAACGTCATCGTCATCGGCGCCTCGAACCGCGAAGACATGATCGACCCGGCGATTCTGAGGCCGGGCCGACTCGATGTGAAGATCCGGGTTCAGCGTCCATCAGCCGAAGGGGCCCGCGACATTCTGCGCATCCATCTCGGTTCTTCGGTGCCGCTTCGCCCAGCGCTGGTCGCCGAATGCGGCTCGTCCGAAGCGGCCCGGGAGGCTCTGATCGACCTCGTCGTCTCGCGGCTCTACCCCGCTCAGGCTGACTTCATGTCGGGCGCGGTGCTGAGCAACGTGATCGACCGGGCCAAGAAGGGCGCCATCAAAGACTTCATCGCTGCGGAGCAGAGCCCGGAGGCGAAGGGGATCGCCCCCACCACCTCGAGGCAGCCATGGACGAGGAGATCGCTGAGCAGAAGTCGCTGCAGGCGGGACTGGGGCTGCACGCATGACCGTACGTCGCCTCATCGGCATGGAGACCGAGTACGGCATCCACGCCCCCAACAATCCTCGAGCCAGCCATGTGGCGCTCTCCATCGAACTGGTGAACGCCTACGCGGCCCACGCCACCGAGTCCGGCTCGTCCGTCGCAGGCACAGAATGGGACTACCAGTCGGAGTCGCCGCTGGTGGACGCTCGCGGCTGGGTCCTTCCGCGGTCGGCTGCCCACCCCAGCCAGCTGACGGACAGCTCCGACGCTCTGGCCTATGCCGCGGAGCAGGAGGCGGGGGCCGGGGACGTCAGGGATGCTCTGGGCAACATCTCAGGAGGAGATCCGAGCCCGGCCGATGCGGCCGAGCGAGAGGGCCGTTCAGGGTCGACTGCCCCGGGCTCTCCGCATTGGCGAGGCGACTTCTTTGAGCTCAGGGACGGGCAGCCGCAGCTGCTCATGAACCTGGTGCTGGCCAACGGCGCGCGCTTCTACGTCGACCATGCGCATCCCGAGTATTCGGCGCCGGAGGCGATCGGGGCCAAGCGCGCTGTGCTCTATGACGTCGCCGGGGACCGCATCGCCTGCGACGCCGCTCGACGGCTCTCGCAGGAGGAGGGCGCACCCCAGGTGCTCCTCTATAAGAACAACACGGACAACAAGTCGGTATCCTACGGGGCGCACGAGAACTACCTTGTCCCGCGCTCCACCGACTTCGACGACATCGTGGACGGGCTGCTGCCCTTCTTCGTCACGCGGCAGATCCTGTGCGGAGCGGGGCGGCTCGGCATCGGTCAGCAGGGCCAGACGTCCGGCTACCAGATCTCCCAGCGCGCTGACTTCTTCGAGGAGAACGTGGGCTTGGAGACCACTGTGCGGCGGCCGATCATCAACACTCGGGATGAGCCTCACGCGCACTACGACACATGGCGGCGCCTCCACGTGATCATCGGCGACTCCAATATGAGCGAATACTCCGCCTGGATGCGCGTCGGAACCACCGCCCTGGTGCTGGACCTCATCGAGTCCGGCAGCGCACCGGATATCCGGCTCGCCGACCCCGTCGCGGCCCTGAAGCGCATCAGTCACGACACCAGCCTCACCGCAGCGGTCCACACCGATCGGGGCGAACTGACGGCCCTACAGATCCAGCGCCTCTATCTCGACGCGGCGAAGGAGCGCGCCCGTCGGGAGAGCGCCGCGGAGCTTGCGCAGGCGGCCCCTGACACGGAGACCGCTGAGGTCCTCGAAGCATGGGAGCAGCTGCTCACCGATCTCGAAGCGGATGTTTCGCTCGGCGCCGACAGAGTGGACTGGGTGGCGAAGCTCCAGCTCATCGAGTCGTACCGCCGCCGCGACGGCCTGGCATGGGATTCGCCTCGCCTCGGTCTGATCGATCTTCAGTACCACGACCTCCGCGAGGAGAAGGGGCTCTACTACAAGCTGGCGAGAGCAGGCCGCATGCGGCGCCTCTTCACCGATGACCAGCTCGCATGGGCTGCGGCGCACCCTCCCGAGGAGACGCGCGCTTGGCTCCGCGGGACGCTCGTGTCCGACTACGCTCATCTGGTGGCCGGAGTCTCGTGGGATCAGGTGCTGCTGCGTGAGAGCAGCGGCAGCCGACTGGTCCGCATCCCCTTGCCAGCCCTCATGCAGCCAGCAGAGCAGAAGCTGAGGAGGTCCTGCGCGCAGCCCCGACGACGCGGCCGTGATTGAGGCGCTCGAGGGCCTGGCGGGTGGGTCGTAGACTGGCACGAGACCGCACGACACCCCGGTGAGGAGACCCCAATCCCATGGCTCAGCCGCAGAAGCAGCCCCAGCGTCCAGGAGGCGACAACGGCCCGCAGACGGAGGACTCCGGCCAGGTGCGCGGAAACCCCAGGCGGCTGAGCGGGTCGACGAGCTCGACTCGCTGCTCGACGAGATCGACACCGTCCTGGAGTCCAACGCCGAAGAGTTCGTCAAAGGCTTCGTCCAGAAGGGCGGCCAGTAAGCGGTGGATCGCCGCGTCATAGGCGTGGAGACCGAGTTCGGCATCACGCACCGGCCCACCAGCGGACGGGGACTGCCCCGGATGAGCTCGCCCGGTATCTCTTTCGTCCTGTGGTCGAGTTCGGCCGGAGCTCGAACATCTTCATCCCCAACGGGGCTCGGCTCTATCTCGATGTGGGCTCGCACCCCGAGTACGCGACCGCAGAGTGCTCCGATCTGATTGACCTCATTGCGGCTGACCGGGTAGGCGAAGTCATCATGCACGACCTCGCCCAGGCGGCCGAGCGGCGGATCGCAGAGGACGGTTTCGACGGGGCGGTCTACATCCTGAAGAACAACGTGGACTCCGCTAAGCAACTCCTACGGCAGCCATGAGAACTATCTGATCCCGCGCACCACCCATTTCAGGCGCCTGTCAGGAATTCTGCTGCCTTTTCTGGTCACTCGCCAGATCCTGACCGGTGCGGGGCGGGTGGTGTAGGCGGATGAGACCCGCGAGGCGCACTTTGCGTTCTCGCAGCGGGCGGATCACATGTGGGAGGGCATCTCCTCGGCGACCACCCGCTCCCGGCCCATCATCAATACTCGGGACGAGCCCCACGCCGATGCGGCCGAGCACCGACGGCTGCACGTGATCGTCGGGGACTCGAACATGTCGACGACCACATCCCTGCTGCGCTACGGCTCCACCGATCTCGTGCTGCGCATGATCGAGGCGGGAGTTCCCATCGGCGACTACGAGATGGAGAACCCGATCAGGGCCATCCGTCACATCAGCCATGACCTCAGCGGCACCGCACAGGTGCGCATCCGAGGTGCTGAGCCGATGAGCGCGGTCGCCATCCAGAGGGTCTGCTGGAGCGGGCCAAGGCGTTCGTCGCCGAACGGGAGCCCACCATGAGCACGTGGACTCCGTCCTTGAGCTGTGGGAGCGCACGCTGGAGGCCGTTGCCACGGGTGATCACAGCCTGATCGACCGTGACATCGACTGGGCCATCAAGAAGCGGCTCGTCGATGAGATCGCCTCCCGGCAGGGGATCGGCCTCAACCACCCCAAGCTCGAGCAGGTCGATATGGCCTACCACGATGTCAGCCCGGATCGAGGGCTCTTCCATCTGCTGCAGCGTCGCGGACGCGCCACCGACGTCACGCGGCCCGAGCAGGTTCGCCAGGCGATGGTGACTCCGCCGCCGACCCGGGCGGCACTGCGCGGCGAGTTCCTCTCCGCCGCGCGGGCCTTCGGGGCGGAGGCGCAGACCGACTGGGTCCATCACAAACTGGTTGACCGGCCCTTGGAGGCCATCATGCTCAAGGATCCGTTCGCTTCGGCCGATGTCCGTGTGGACGCTCTTCTCGACAAGCTCGGGGATCGGGAGCGTCAGCTGCGGCGGCGCAGCATCGATGAGCGCGACGGCACCGCAGCGTCGCTGGCGCTGACCGATCTGTATGTCCGCAGCGAGACGGATGAGCAGGCGGGGCTTCCGGCAGCGTGAATCTGCGGTGGGCGTAAAGCGCCGTCGACAGCGTGCTTGAGGCCTCGCGCCCAAGGTACAGTTCCCCGGTGATGCCTACGTCTCGCCTGACCTCCCAAAGCCTTGCGCTGAGCACTGCTGCGCTTCTCGTCCTCTCCGCCTGCGGCGACGCTGAGGGCGATGGCCTCGGCGATGCTGACGCGCTCTCCGGGGTCGACGTCTCTCCTCAGGATGAAGGCGCCCCGGAGGTGCTGATACACGACGATATTGAGCTCGAAGAAAACGCCTCGCGAGTGGTGAACTCCGGCGACGGGGAGCAGGTCTCCGAGGACTCGCTGCTGGACTACCAGCTGGTGGCCGTGGACCCCGAGGACGGCACCGTCCTTCAGGATTCCTATGAGCAGGATCTGACCCCGTATCTGCCGCTTCCGGCGTTCCTCGGAACCGAGGGCCAGAACCAGTTCATCGGAGAGGCGCTCAGCGCCGACGGCGTGACGATCGGCTCCGATGTGGCGGTCTATCTGCAGGCCGGTCCCGCGGAGGCGGCAGAGGGCCAGGAGGACTCCCTCTACATCTTCCACCTGGAGGGCCAGGCGCCGGCGCACGCCGACGGCGAAGAGGCCGAGCAGTCCGGAGACCTTCCTGAGATCGACTCCTCCGTCGGAGATGCCCCTGACCTGGCGGAGGAGGAGCTGGCTGACCCGCCGGAGGACCTGAGCACCGAGGTGCTCATCGAGGGCGACGGCGACGAGATCGGCGAGGATGACTACGTCTTCGCCCAGTACCGGGGATGGACCTGGTCCGAGGGCGAAGAGTTCGACTCCTCGTGGAGCGAAGACGGACAGCCCGGCGAGCCCTTCGAATTCTCCTCGATGAGGAAGTCTCAGCCATGACCCAGCAGGGGGCCATTGAGGGCTGGAATGAGGGCATTCCGGGTCACCGAGTCGGTGACCGTGTCCTGATGGTGATTCCGCCCGAGATGGCCTACGGAGAGTCCGGTCAGGGTGAGGCGATCGGCCCGGACGAGACCCTGATATTCGTTGTCGACCTGGTCAAGATCATCGACGCTGAGACCGTCAGCGACGTGATGGCCCAGCAGCAGGAGCAGCAGCAGCCGGCCCCGCAGGAGCTGGACCTCTCCGACGAGGAGCGTGAGCAGCTGGAGGAGCTGGCCGATGAGATGGGCATCTCGGCCGAGGAGCTGGAGATGCTCGCGGCGCAGCTCGGCGTCGAATCGATCGACGAGCTGGAGCAGTTCGTCGGCGACGCCGAGGAGACAGCCGACGAGGACGCCGATGAGAGCGAAGACGAGAACGAGGAGGACCAGGACTGATGTCTTTTGGGGAACGCGCATACGACCGCAGCAAGCCCATGATCGACTTCCCGGGGAGACGCCCCGGAGGAGCTGGTCATCGAAGAGCTGATCCCGGTTCCGGTCCCGAGGCGGCACCGGGTGACATGGTTGCCTGCCACTACGTGGGCGTAGCCTTCTCCACGGGCGAAGAGTTCGATGCCTCCTGGAACCGCGGCCACACGCTGGACTTCACTGCTGGCATCGGTCAGGTCATCCAGGGATGGGACCAGGGCCTGATCGGGATGAAGGAAGGCGCCCGTCGGCGTTTTGAGATCCCGCCCCACCTTGCCTACGGCGAGCAGGGTTTAGCGCGGCCATCGGCCCGAACGAAACCCTCATCTTCGTGGTCGACCTCATGCGGGTGGAGAAGAACTGACACGCGCGTGACAGACGGGCCCAAAGCGGTGCAGGAGGAGCAGGCCGACGACGGCGTCGTCAGGGCACTCTCGGTCGCCAAGACCGTCTTGGACGCCTACCGCACCGGGATCACACGCGGCGAACTCCGAGAACGGGTTGAGAGCTACATAGAGCTCAGAGCCTCCGGGCAGGACGACGACTCGTTCGAGCGGATGTTCGGCCGGGACAAGGAGTACCTGCGGGCCACCGGAGTTCCGCTGACCGAGATCAGCAGCGCAGGGGACTACCGCTACAGCATCGACCCGGACCAGTACGGACTTCCGGACATGCGGCTGGAGCCCGCGGAGCGGCTCGTGCTGCGACAGGCTCACGCTGTCTTCGCCGAATCCAATATCCGCGGCCTTCAGCACGCCCTCTGGGCACTCATTCCCGAGGCTGACCCCAGGATGACGCCGCGCTGAGCGCGCCCCCGTGTCGTTTCAGACATCGATCGGCTCTGAGCAGGAGATCGACCGTCTCCTGGAGCTCGCCGCGATCGGCATGGGTGGGGCGCTGATGTTCCACTACACCGGACGCGGAAGCTCGAGCCCGACCGAGCGCCGCATCGTGGGCCTGGGGGCCGGAGTCCGCGGCCACTGGTACCTCTACGGGTTCGATCTCGACAAGGAAGCTCATCGAGTCTTCCGCATGGACCGGATCCACTCCCACATCCGGCCGCTGAGAAGGATGACCCCGAGCACCGTGCCGCGGCAGACGCTGCAGCCGCCGCGGCAGGGGACGCGCAGGAGGACACAGCACGGGTTCTCGCCGACATTCCCGAGCAGGAGAGTCTGAGCACCGTCCTGACGGGCGTGCTGACGGCACACGAAGGCCCCGCCCCAAGGCACCGAGACTGCGCCCGGCTGCGGCGCAGCGGCCCGCCGACGCCGCGGGGGCAAAGGTGGATCGCGTGATCAACATGGCCGCCGTGCTTCTCAGCGGCCAGCAGCTGCGGCCCTCCGAGCTGATGCGCCGGTTCAGCATCACCGCTGAGCAGCTGCACCGGGACCTGCTGTCGCTCGGTATGACGGGGACCTTCGGCGACGGCTACTCCGGCGACTACCTCGAGGTCCACCCGCTTCCGCCGCTGGAGCCTGAGCGCTTCCGCAGCGACTATCTCTCCGGGACGTTCCCGTGCGGCTCACCGGCCCGGCCGGCACGGCGGTGGACACCATGTCCCGCCCGGTGTCTCTGACGCGCTACGGTGCGCTCGGCGTGCTCATGGCGCTGCAGGCGCTGGAACGCATGAGCGCGCCGGACGACAGTGGCACAGGGCCTGCCGTGCGCAGCCTGAGGCGCAAGATCGCTGGGGTCGTCCCCGGAGCTCGTCAGCGCAGCGGACTCCATGGCCCTGGCCCGCACCTCCGCGGAGAACGTGTCCCTCGAAAGCATCCGTGCCGCAGCGGCTTACGGCTTCTGCGTCAGGATTCGCTACAGCGACGCCGCTAAACAGCAGGACCCAACGCGTGATCGAACCCGTGCAGATCGTTCACGACGGCCCCGGCGTCTATGTTCGTGCGTGGTGCCGACAGGCGGAGGGGGAGCGTCTCTTCCGGATCCAGCGCATCGAACAGATCGAGACGCTGCCTGACGTGCTGCGCAGCCAACGCGCAGACGCCCTTGCGCGGACCGCAGCGCCGCGGGCCCTTGCTCCGCGCACGGACGAGTCCATCAGCGTGGTCCTCAGATTCTCGCCCCGGCCGCCGGGACGGCGGAGCGCTTCGCCCCTTCCCGCATTCATCGCGAGAAGTCCGGCACGGTGACCATCGGCACCCACTTCAGCAGTGCTGAGGCCGCCGTCGGGTACGTCGTCGCCGCAGGCGGGGATATTCAGGTGCTCCAGCCCCGAGAGCTGCGCCAGCAGGTGTACGCCCGCGCCCAGCAGCAGCTGCGCGACGCCCAAGGGGGCGACGAAGCTCGGCGTTGAGCTGAGCGGCGTAGAATGGCCGGAACGTCAGAAAGGAAGGCCGCACCATGTCTTGGCAGCACCTGCTCATCGTTCTCCTGATCGTCCTGCTGCTCTTCGGCGCCAGCCAGCTGCCCAAGCTGGCCAAGTCGATGGGCCAGTCGGCTCGGATCTTCAAGGACGAGGTCAAAGAGTTCAAGAAGGACGACACTGCCTCTGAGGGGCGCGGCGACGAGTCGCGCATGGTCGAGGGACGCGTGATCGACGGGGAGCGCACTGCACGGCCCACCCCGGAGTCTGAGCGCCACGACCAGCGCTGAGCGGATGACCGCAGCCTCCGAACGTCGAGCCGGTGCGGCTCCCGGAGCGCGACCGTTCGCCCAGAGAGAGGCGATCACGCCGGGATCCCGAGGGGCGTATGGCTCTGAAGGATCACCTCCGAGAGCTTCGCAATCGCCTGCTGATCTCCTGCGCAGCTGTGGTGCTGTGCGCCGTCGCCGGAGGCTTCCTCTACGACTGGATCTTCTCCGCCATCGCAGAGCCGGTCCTCAGCTATGCCGCCGACGACGAATCCCGCCAGGCTGCCATCGCCTTCAACGCGGTCGGCCAGCCCTTAGACATGCTGGTCCGATCGCAGTGTTCGCTTAGCATCGTCATTTCGTCACCGGTCTGGCTCTACCAGATCTGGGCATTCATCATGCCTGGCCTGCGGAAGACGGAGAAGCGCTACGCGATCGGATTCATCGCAGCCTCAGTGCCGCTGTTCCTGGCGGGCATCTGGTTGGCCTATACAGTGCTGCCCCAGGCGATCCAGTTCTTCTTCGCGCTGAACCCCGAGGGGACCACCAACTTCATCGCCCCGGATGTCTACTTCACGTTCGTGCTGCACCTGTTCCTCGCCTGCGGCGCTGCCATGGTGCTGCCGGTCGTGCTCGTCGGGGTGAACATGATGGGTCTGGTCTCCGGCCGCCAGATTCTGCGCTCCTGGCGATGGGTGGTCATGCTCATCGCCGTCATCTCTGCGATCGCCGCGCCTGGAGGCGAGGTCATCACCATGTTCATCATCATGGCGCCCCTGTGCCTGCTCTTCGGCCTGGCGATCGGTCTGACGCTGCTGCTGGACCGTCGTAAGTCGAAGAGGCAGGCTCAGGACCCGACGTTCGCCTGAGCGCTGAGGCTGCGCAGGAGTGCGTCCTGCTCCTCCAGGATCAGCTTACGCAGTGCACGCGGGGCGTCCGGATTCTCCTCGAGCCAGGCGGCAGTGCGTACGGCCGCCGGATGCTCGGAGGCCGTCTGGCCCGGCTCAGGGTGCGCGACTGACGGGAAGAGGCCGCGGACCACACGACCAGCGTTCCCGAGCGTCATGGAGCCCCACACACGGTTCAGCGAGGCGAAGTACTCGGGCTCGTAGCCGGAGGTGAGATTCTGCGGGTCGGCCCCGAATCCGTCGATGACAGCTGACAGATGATCGTTGGAAAGCTCCTGGCCATCTTCGTCCGTGCCCGAAAGGGCCTGCTGGAGGGCAGAATCCTTCACCCTGCGTTCCGGTCGGGATGCCAGTGCCATGCGGTGGGCGATCGCCCCGCGGGCTGTCCGCTTCGCCTCAAGCTCAGCATCCACATGTTCCTGCGCGGCTCTGCCGTGGGCCACGAGCGCCTGGAGGAACGCCCACCGCAGCTGCTCGTCGATCTCCAGCCCCAGTATTCCGTGCGCGGAGGCCTCGCCGTCCAGAAGGCCCGCGAGCAGGTCCAGCTGGGATCCATGCCTGAGGGAGAGGGACGCCAATGTCCTTGCGGCAGCCAGCTGCGCATCCCCGCCGTTCTGCTCCGCGATGAATTCCGCCAGCCGGGCGGCGAACCGGCTCTCGACATCCTGCCGATGAGAGGCCGGGGTGTAGCGCTCCGCAGCGGCGTCTGCCTGGCGAAGCAGCGAGGAGACCACGGCCGCCTCAGGTATCTGAAGACCCAGCTCGGACACGGCCTTGATGAATTCTGGAGCGGGCAGCTCACCGTCGCGCACCATGGACCACATGGAGGCCCACACCGTCGCTCGTGCCAGTGGGTCATTGAGCGGCAGAGTCAGCGCTGCGGCGACTGATTCCGGGTCCAGGCTCAGCTTGGCATAGGTGAGATCCTGATCGTTGGGCAGGACCAGGCGCGGCTGGTCCTGGGGAACCACCAGTCCCGGCACCGGTGTGAGACCGGCGGGAGCCTCAGGGCTGATCTCCACGGGGCGGAGGAGTGCAGGCTGAGCTGCCCGTCATCGTCGAGGACGTACAGTCCGACCTCCACCACGTGAGGGCGGGCGATCTGGCCGCCGGTGGACGGGTCGATGCCGGTCTGACGGATGCTCACCGCGTCCTCGGACACCTCGACCTCGAGAATCGGAATGCCTGCTGTCTCCAGCCATGCCTGTGACCAGGCGTGCATGTCCTGCCCGTCGTCTCGTGGAGCACGCTGAGGAAGTCGCTGAGGCCGGTGTTTCCGAAGGCGTGCCGTGCGAAGTATCGCTGGGCCGCTTGGCGGAACGCGTCGCGCCCCGCGTAGGCGGCGAGCTGCTTGAGCACACTGGCGCCCTTGGCGTAGGTGATTCCGTCGAAGTTTTGGTGCGCTGCCTGAAGGTCAGGAATGTCGGCGACGATCGGATGGGTGGTGGGGAGCTGATCCTGGACGTAGGCCCACGCCTTCCGACCGTTGGCGAACGCGACCCAGGCGGTGTCGAAGTCCGTGGCCTCGTCAACAGCGAGCGAGCCCATGTAGTCGGCGAAGGACTCCTTGAGCCACAGATCGTCCCACCAATGCATGGTGACCAGGTCGCCGAACCACATGTGCGCCATCTCGTGCATGATGACGTTGGCGCGCAGCTCATGCTGGGCCTCCGTGGCGGCGGTGTCGAAGATGAGCCGCTCGGTGAAGACCACCAGGCCCGGGTTCTCCATTGCGCCCGCGTTGTACTCGGGGACGAACACCTGTTCGTACTTCCCGCGGGCACTGCCCTCGGCGTTGGGCTCGGCGCCGCCCCACGGGTAGGGGTACCCGAACTCCTGATGGAAGAAGGTCAGGCCCTGCTTCGTGATGGTGAAGAGGTTCTCAGCGTCGAGGTGGTCGGCCATGGCTCGGCGCACCAGCACCGTGAGGTGCAGAGTCAGGTCTCGATCGGGGTGCGCCCACTCGTCCGTCACCTCATGGTACGGACCGGCGATGAACCCGATGAGGTAGCTGGACATGAGGGCGGTCTCGGCGAACGTCACCGTCGTCATGCCTCTGCTTACCGTCTCCTGCGATGAGACGGGGAGTTGGAGCGCAGCAGCCACGCATCGGGGCCGGTGATGCTGAACGTGAACCTGGTCTTCAGGTTCGGCTGATCGAAGACCGGGAGTATTCGCCGGGCGTCGGCGGACTCGCACTGGCTGTACAGGTAGACGCTGCCGTCCTGATCCTCGTACCGGTGGAGGCCCTCGCCCGATCGGGAGTACCTCGATGTGGCGCGCACGACGATGGTGTTCTCGCCGTCTGCCAGGCCGTCGAGCTGGATCCGTGCGTCCCCGCGGCTGTCGAGGCGTCGCGGTCCTCGCCGTTGATCGTCAGCGCTTCGACCGATGCGCCGAGGTAGTCGAGGAACGGAGTCTGCTCGCTGGCCGATGCATCGTAGGTGATATGCAGAGTCGCCTCCACGGGGAAGGTGGCCGCAGCGGGCTGCTCCGCCCCCGAGAGGTCCAGATGGGCGGTCACTGACTGCACGCTCACAGCGGCAGCGCGTTCGGCTGCCTCGTGGCGGGTCAGGTTGTCGTCATCGAGCTACTCGCGTTCTCACCTGGGGCTTCGGGCGTCTGCGTCATACGTGCCATTCAAGCACGCCTCGGGCCTGACCTGCCTGCGCAGCTCGCCCACCGTGGGACCGCGGCGGCTCACCAGCGGTGGTGGACCTCGGGTTTGATGCGCCGTTCGTAGAGCTCTGCAGCGGCCTCGAAGAATCTCTCCGGGAGCGCGTTCATGGTGCCGGCTTCGGCGTTGGTCTGCGCCTGGGCGGCATTGCGGGCGCCGGGAATGACGGTGGAGACCCCGGACTGCTGAGCCACCCAGCCCAGGGCGGCCGTGGGCGGGCGCCACCCGGTGTCCCGGGCGATCTCCGTGAACTCGCGGGCAGCTTCGACGCCGTTCTCGAAGTCGACGCCGGCGAACGTCTCGCCGACGTCGAAGGCCTCTCCCCGCCGGTTGAAGCTTCGGTGATCGTCGGCGGCGAAGGTGGTGTCCTTGCTGTACCGCCCAGCGAGCAGGCCGGAGGCCAGGGGCACACGCGCGATGATTCCCACCCCGGCTTCCTGGGCGGCGGGAAGCACCGCCTCGAGGGGCTTCTGCCGGAACGCGTTGAGGATAATCTGCACCGTTGCCAGGTTCGGCCGTTCGATGGCTGTGAGCGCCTGATCCACGGTCTCCACGCTGACTCCGTAGGAGGCGATCGCCCCTCCTCGACGAGTGTGTCCAGAGCGTCATAGACGGCATCCGAGGAGAACACGGCGTCATCGGTGGGGCAGTGCAGCTGGACGAGGTCCAGCGTCTCCACGCCCAGGTTCTTCCGAGACCTGTCGGTCCATGCACGGAAGTTCTCCAGGGTGGCGTGCTCCAAGGTCGGCTCCGGCGCGCGGCGGATCATCTTGGTGGCGACAGTGCCCTTCCAGTCAGGGTTGGACCTCATCCACTGTCCGATCCTCTGCTCGCTGCGGCCGTCGCCGTAGACGTCGGCGGTGTCGAAGAAGGTGATGCCGCTCTCCGCCGCCGCGTCCAGGACCCCATGGGCATCAGCGTCGGAGACGTCTCCCCAGTCTCCGCCGATCTGCCACGTGCCGAGGCCGATGACAGAGACGCTGCGTCCAGTTCCTCCAAGAGTGCGAGTATCCATACTCAGGAGGCTACACCGGCGGAGCGTATTCTGCGCAGGGTCACCTCAGGGTGGTCCCGCCCGCCTGAAGGTCCATCGGGCGGCGTCTGCGCAGAAGCCGCGGCGGGTGCATGCTCAGCATGATCAGCACGTTCGCGGCCACGACGAGTCCGATTCCGGCCCATGCCATGAGGGGCAGATCCTCAGCGAGGAACACCGACCCCAGGAGCGCGGCGAAGAGAGGGTTCAGGGACATGCCTAGCCCGAACACGAGCGGGCTGATGTGACGAAGCACGATGAGATCCAGCGAATAGGGGACAGCAGTGCTCAGGACGCCACCGCCGCGGCGAACAGGTACGCCTCCAGCGGAGGCTGGACGCTGATGACTATTCCGATGGCGAAGGGAACTGTCATGACGGAGGAGAGAATCGTCGCTGCGGCCGTTCCGGTCAGCCCTGACGCGCCGACCCACCACCCTGTTGGTGAGGATGTAGCCTACCCAGCAGACAGCCGCGAAGAGGGCGATGCCCAGGCCGACGAAATCACTGGTCGGGCTGGGGCGTGTGAGCAGGACGACGCCGAGAAGCGCGATGGCGGCGCACCCTACGTCGCGAGCTCGGCGTGAGGCCGCTATGGCGACGGCCAGCGGACCGAGGAACTCGATGGTCACCGCCATGCCCAGGCCGATCCGGTCCACAGCCGTGTACAGAGCGGTGTTCATCCCCGCGAAGAAGAAGGCGAGAAGGGCGATGGGCCCCCACTGGGCGCGGGTGAGCCGGTGCAGGCTGGGGCGGGCGAGGCTGTTGAGGACCAGCGCAGCAACTACCTGCCGCGCGGCCACCACACCCAGAGGCGTCAGGGTGGGAAAAGCCAGCGATCCGATCGCTGCGCCCGCCTGGGTGCTGGCTGCGCTGGTACCGATCATAGTGAAGCCCCGGCCTGGGCGTCCCTGGAGTCCGCTGCTCATGCTCACGAGTCTCAGTCAGACGTCCGGTTGCGCATAATGCATGCACTCTGTCTGCTATACGCTGAGTGTATGGATTGGGATCTGCGCCACGCACAGTGCCTCATCGCGATCGCAGACGAGGGACGCTGACGGACGCCGCGATCACTCTGGGCATTTCGCAGGCTCAGGTCTCGCGCAGGCTGCGGGCGCTCGAGGAGGCGTGGAACGTCCAGCTGGTGCGTCGAATGCCCCGGGAGGCGGCCCTGACCGAGGAGGGCGGCGCGCGCTTCCCCAGGTGCGAAGCCTGCTCCAGCTCGCCGCAGCGGCGGAGCAGACCGCCCGAGGCGCCGTGCAGCTGCGGCTCGGCTACGTCGCCACCGTTGCCGGGGCGCACGCCGCAGCTGCAGCGGCTGTGGCGGCGGGACAATCCCGAGTCGGATCTTGTTCTGGTGCACGGCCGCGCCCCGAGCGCAGGGGTGGCTGAAGGGCCTCGTCGATGCTGCGGTGGTGCGTTCCGTGCCCGAGGGGCGACGGTATGGGTCTGCGGCGTTGGGGAGGAGGCGCTGATGGTGGCGGTCGCTGATGACGACGTCTGGGCCGACCGGGGCGAGGTCGCCCTCATGAGTTCGCCTACCGCCCCTGGTGCTCAATACGGGGTCGGATGTGCCGCTGGATCGGGCGTGGGGAGCCATCCGGCTCCCACCGGCACTCGTGGTGGATTCCACCGACTCGTGGCTCGACGCCGTGGCTGGGGCGGGGCATCGGTGTGACGACGTCCGCAACCTCACAGCAGCACCGCCCGGAAGGGCTGCGCTACCTCAGGATCGCCGGAGGTCCGACCGCCCAGGTATCGATGATCTGGCCGAAGCAGGCTCCGAACCCGCTGGTAGGGGCCGCGGAGGTGCTTCTCAGCCTACTTTTCGCTCAGTGACCCGAACTGCTGTTCGACCCCGGACCTCTCCGGCGAGGATCTTCTCAGCCTGCGAGAAGACGTCGTTCAGGCCTATCGTCTCGGTCATCTGGTCGAGGAGATCGAGGGGCAGATCCGTGCTGAGCCGGTGCCATACGCGTTCGCGCACCGCCAGCGGCTGTGTCACGGAGTTGACGCCTCTGAGGGTCACGCCGCGAAGAATGAACGGCACCACGCTTGTGGGCAGGTCCGTTCCTGCGGCGAGTCCGCATGCAGCCACTACGCCCTCATTCGACGTCTGGGCGAGGACGTTTGCCAGGGGAGTGGAGCCGACGCTGTCCACGGCGCCTGCCCATCGGGCCTTCTGCATCGGTTTTCCGGGGTCGGCGAACTCTTCACGATGGATGACGTCGGCGGCGCCGAGGCCGCGCAGGTAGTCGCCATGCTCCTCCACGCGCCCTGTGACGGCCGTGACGCGGTAGCCGAGCCGCGCCAGGATCGCCACGGCCACGGAGCCGACGCCCCTGAGGCGCCTGTGACGACGATGTCGCCGGACTCGGGAGTTATGCCCCCGTCCTCGAGGGCCAGGACGCACAGCATCGCCGTGAAGCCCGCTGTGCCGATCGCGGCGGCACGAGAGTGGCTGATGCTCTCGGGAACCCGAACGAGGTGATCTCCGGACACCCGCGCCCTCTGGGCCAGGCCGCCGTGCTGCGTCTCACCCAGGCCGTCGCCGGTCAGGACAACATGATCGCTTACTGCCCAGCGCTCGTCCTCGGAGGAGACGACGGTGCCGACCAGGTCGATGCCTGGGATCAGCGGTGAAGCGCGGACGACACCGGGCTTGCTTAAGAATGGCCAGACCGTCCTTGTAGTTGATTCCCGAGTGGGTGACATCGATGGTCACGGCATGGGGGCTGAGGAAGTCGTCCGACAGCTCCTCACTTCCGCTGTGTGCTGAAGGATCTTGCCCTTCTCGGTCTCCTGCTCGATCACTGCGGCGTGGAAGCTCATGTCCGCCACTGTAGTGATTTCCCGTTCGGGGGAAATGGGTGGGCGGGCTCCGCGCCGCAGAGCAGGCGCGCTGAGGCCCCGGCCGCATATGCGAACCGGGGCCTCAGCGTCAGACGCTCAGGGCGCGCTCAGCGCTTGCCGCGCTTCTCCAGCTGCGAGAGGGCCAGGCCCAGTCCGAAGAAGGTGGGAGCCCAGTGACCGACGAAGATGCCCCACCGGTCTGCCTGCGGCTTGGACTCGTCGCCGGCGAAGCGGGAGATGACCCAGCTGCCTGCGGAGACGCCCACGGAGATGAGGGCTGCGTTGTACGCGTGCTCTGAGCGGAAGCCGAGATCGTGAATCGTCTGCAACATGCTGGAACTCCTTTGATATTGGGGTCCCCACATCATGCACAGCCTGAGATGAGCACCCCTGGATGCTGCCCGCACGTACCTCCAGCGTGCGTTCGGGGCTTCAGCGCAGGCGAGGTGGGCGGGTGGCCCACAGCACGCCTACCACGAGCGCCGGTTGGAAGGGCAGACGAATCGCGCGCTTTCGGTCGGTGTCCAGACCGAAGCCGTCGCGCCGGTGGTACCACTGGGCGATGTTGCCGGGGAAGATGGCCGTGAAGAATCCTGCGGCGACCCGTCCCACCGTTCGTCGATGCCTGCCGGGAACACCAGTGCGAGGCCCAAGCCGACCTCGCAGACGCCCGAGGCGAGGACCGTGGCGTCCTTCGACAGCGGAACGAACTCCGGCACCTGGGCCTGGAACTCTTCGCGGGCGACCGTCATGTGGCTGACACCTGCGCCGACCAGCGCGGCCCCAAGTGCGATGCGAGTCGAGCTGCGGGCGAAGGAGGACCGGGCGAGAGGGTGCCGTGTGTGCTCATGCCGGCACTCTACGCCCGCCCGCGCAGCAGTCAGGTGTACGGGCGGTGCACATTGAGGGGAGCGTATGGGCTCGAAGCAGTGGGGACAGGTGCGAGACATCGCCACGGCTCTTGAGTGCGCCGAGAGGACTCGAACCCCAACATCTCATTGGACGAAATGCCGATACTCGCCCGGAATGACAGGGATGCACGCTCATCGAGCGCCGATTGTTACGAGACGTCGATGGCCGTCAAAGACCCCGGATGTCCGCCTCAGTGTTCCCAAAGGAACAGGCATTTATTACGCGCCGGAGGGTGTAATACTCAACTTATGGGCCGATGGACTCAACACCACGCAAAGCGTGAGCAAGCCATAAACGAGCTGATGGAAACACACTTCTTCGCCTATGAGTCCACTGGGACCGTGGCAGCCGTAGACAAGGTGCCGCGAGTGAGTGTTCCACATCTCAGCGACCTGCGAGGTGGCTACCTCTATTGCTTGGAGCTCACCGGGGCTTGTCAAGGTAGCCGCAGCGTCAACCCACTCATGCGACTCAGAACACACTGCGCAGCGGCTCGCGGCCTCGGGATCCAGCCAATCCGCGTATGGGTTAGTCCAGCGCATCAAGATTTCCACGTGATGGAGATACGAATGCTCGAGCACCTCGCCCAATGCGCGACTGAGGCACTGGGTCCAGAGAACTTTCGAGGCGATGGGTTGCTCGAAACAGTGCATGCCTGGTGGAGGACGCAAGGACTCCTGGCGAAGCCACTTGATGTAGTTACAGGAACCAACCTCATGCAAGCGTAGATCTCAACTGCGCACCCATGTGACCTGGGTGTTTCAAACTTGCAAGTCTTTTGCGTGTCGGGCCCCAATGGGAACAGGTCTAATGTGACGTCACCCTTCCTCGAAGATGATCTCCATACCCCGGTCAGGGTGGAAGCTCCAATGGGCAGATATGCCGTCCCACCTGCGCTGCGCTGACCTTGGATCGCAGACGTTTGAGCGATGTCGCTACGCACTCGCTGTGGCATGTCGAGCTCGCGTGAAATACACAGGAAGGCGTCGGCCTGGCTCTCGCCGTAACCTTCTCTGGCCTGCGGGTTCTCCGTGGCGATAGAGGATATCTCCAGGTACTCGCGACTACCCCAATAGATTGCGCCCGGCGCCTCCTCTTCGCAGGCCGCGTCGGCAGCTTCGAGTGGACCGGGCCGATTCATGGCCCAGAGAACCAGGATGATCACGGCAAGGCCAGCGACCACGATTAGTGGGGCAACAACTGCTGTCTTCTTCATGGCGTATTCCTTCACTGTGGTGTTCATGCTGCAATCTTCATGCCGTGGCGGCTGAGTACATATCCGATGATGGCTTTCGGGTGCTGGTGGCCTTCCCACATGCTCGGCACTGCCAATTGCGCAACGTGGTCACTGAGCCATCCGGGGACGTGGGTGTCGAGCCATTCCGTGAGGGTGTCCAGGTCGTCGAATCGGGTCCAATCTCTGACATTCGGTCGAATCACCTGCGCCGTCGATTGCGAAGCAAGTGACGCCGCGTCAGCGGAATGATCAATAGGACCTGATGAAGGACTTGATGGGGAGTAGTAGTGACTCCCCTTCCAGCGTCACCATGACTCCCCTTGGAATCACTATGACTCCCCTTTGTGGGGTGGTCAGCTGGTAGACCGTCGCGGCACCCTTGAAGCGTGCGTTGCCGCCAGCCTCTTCAACCATGATCCATCCTGACTCTTCGAGGGCTTTCAGGTGGCGACGGAGATTCTTTATATGGATGCCGGTATTAGCAGCTAGGCGCTCTTTGCCAGGGTGTGCGTTGGACCCATTGCTGTCCGTGTAGCTGGCGATAGCCATGAGCACGCGGAAGTCTGCGTGGGAGAGTTCCTGGGAGGCGCGTGCGGCCTGCTTATACCAATCGAGCTTAGACCGGGGCGCAGTGCTTCGGTTCACCATGTGCTGTCACCGCCCATGTCAGTGCCTCGCTGTACGCTCGAACAAAGATTCGAACCTGAGGGGGTATAGAAGATGTGTGACAGAGGTGGAAGCGGTGGAGTGAAGACCATTGCGGATGTGGTGCACCTTGCTCGCTTACTGGAGCTTGAGCCCGCCGACATCATTGCTCGTCTCGCTTCTGAGCACGAGTCATAAGCTCATGCGGTGCGAGCCCGAGCTGCAGGCTCAGTCGCATGTAGACATCGATCGGCATAGCGCGCGTGCCAAACAGGTAGCGGGACAGCGCCTCCCGTGAGATTCCTGCGGCCGCCGCGAGCTTGCCCTGCGTAAGGCCCTGTGCGGCCATCTCTGCGCGAATCTCTGCGCTAAGCGCCATCTCTAAGCTCGTTGGTTCGTGTCCCATGCGTACACAATATGTGACCGAACTGATAACGCGCAAGTCCAAAACGTCTCGACGTGTGACCAAATGGCCGCGCGAAGTGCTTGCATGATCACATATGGCCCGGTACTGTGTCCATATGGACGCACAGCAGACAGCAGGCGAAGCCATCGCCCACAACATCGAGAAGTACATCGCCGCACGCGGATCCAGCCGGACTCACGTGTTCCAGAGCGCAGGAATGTCTCGCCAGAGCTTCGAGCGCTCCATGAAGGGCACGCGCCCTTTCACCATCGCTGAACTCATCGGCGTCGCCCGTGCCGTAGGCGTCAACGTTGCCGCACTATTCCCCGTGAGTGGGCAGATGAGCTCAAGGAAGCGGCATGAGCACCGTCGCAACGATGACGCCGACTACGGATGTCAATCTCACTGGACCAATGGCGCTGCCAGACGCCAAGGCCGCATGGCTGACCGACGCAGCGCTCGCTATCGACTCCCTGTGTGTGCGCTACCACCGCACCGGCCAGGCATTCACTGCGGACGACGTACACCAGATGATCGGCGAGCCCGAGCATGGCAACTGGTGGGGATCGCATTCGCCAGCGCTCGCCGTCGCCGCCTCATTGAGTGTGTCGGCATCACCGCAGCTCGCTCCAAGTCCCGCAATGGCGGGTCGCTCAAGGTTTGGAAAGCCGCATGACATCCCGCAACTACCTCTCAGTGGCGGATGTAGCGACCATTATCGGCTTCAAGCCCAAGACGATCCGCAGCTGGTGCTCCCAGGGTCGATTCCCTAACGCCCGGAAGTTCCCCGACGACAAGCCGCGCTCGGAGTGGCGCATCCCAGAGAAGGACGTGGCCGACTTCAAGGCGAAGAAGGCCGTCGAGTCACCGCAACGCATGAGCCGGAAGAAACGCGAAGAGCTGCTATCCCGGCTGTGACCCCCCATTCCCTTACCCGCTCAACTTTGGCACCTCAGCGGGTGGTGCCCCGGACTCCTGGAATAGGAGACGGTGAGTTAGGAGAAGCCTGTCGTGATCACAGCAACGAAAGAGCGTACCCGGTTTGATATCGAGGATGCGCGAGACGTGTTCGACCACCTGCATGAGCTGACCAACCATTTCGACCGGGTGCAGCTGATGTGTGAGCACTTGCCTGACTGGAGGCCGGACAGGGTTGAGCGCGCCATGCCCCATTTTCTGGGGCTGAGTGCAGACCGGCTGATCCGGGCAATCCAGTACACCGATCCAACCGGCGAGCGTGCGGCCCGGAACGTGGACAAGGAGCGTGCGGCGTGACTCAGCACAATCATCGTGAACATGTCCCCGGCTGTTTCCGGTGCGACCTGAGCCGGGAGGAGTACAGGGAGTACATGGAGTCAACGCCGGACACCAGAGAAGTCCGGGACGAGATTGAGAGGACCACCGATGAGACCTGAGCGGATGAACTTTGAAGCAGCATGCCTAGAGATCGAAATGTACGCAGACGAAGCCACGGAAGAGGGCGCGATGGTTGACCCGAAGGACATCTATTACGCCCTCAAGAGCAACGGAGTACGGGCATGACGACCACTGACCGGATGGAACGAGTGCGGGAGAAGGCGGAGGAGCACGTAAGCCGCCACTATGAAGACCTGTCCCACCACGCGAGGACGGCAGGTAGGAGCTTCGTCGCTGGCGCTGACGCATACCGCACCCTGACCGATCTTGAGTGGGTGGTGGCACAGGAGGAGGCTGCGGAGGCGTCCTATATGTCCACCGGCTCTGCTCTGCCGTGGGCGCTCGCAAGCAAGCCTGCCAAGCAGGAGTTCAGACGCCGAGCCGACGCCGCGATGCGCGCCCTGGGCTTCCTGCGAGAGGGGAGTGATGGGGTTTCATCTGCCGAGGCCCGGCTATGGAAGTCGTGCGTGATGAGCCTGATAGGGAAATGCGCTGGTGCTTTACGTGCCGCAAGCGAAGAGAATTCCGCTTCGTGATGCGAGCACCAACAGAGCCGTCCTACTACGGGCCTGACTGGAACGTTCAGTGTGGAGAATGTCGGACGGTTGACTCTGACCTATTCCCTGGGGTTTTCCGCGAATACGAGTGACCACCTAACCCGCCCCCACTACTCAACCTGCCCTGGCCTATGGTCGGGGTTTTTATGCCCGAAAACGACGAGAGGAACCCTGATGACTGTCCGTGCATCAGCCGAGATGGTGGCTGATACCCGTTGGCCTAACCCTGCGAACAAGTCTGAGCGTGAGGCGTTCATGAAGGGCCGCACCGTGACCCGCACTGAGTATGTGCAGGCGGCCCGGAACTGTGCGCTGAGCACCCGTGAGGTGCGCGCCGTGCTTGAGCAGCTGGGAATACAGGTGACGCCATGAGTGACCCGCGATCCGGTCAGCTATCACCGAAGCAGGCACAGCGTATCTGGCGGCTACACCGCGACCAGGAGCACGACGAGTTGCGCAAAGAATTAGCCGCGCTCTCACCATCATGGGGTGCCCTGACAGCAAGAGAGTCCGCCCCATGACCCAACCGAACCTTGACATGCTGCCGTTCGAGGTGGACGGCACGAAGTATTTCCCGACCCGTACGGCTGTGCGTCACGCCGAGGAACTGTCCGTGCCGACCTCCGATTTCTCTGGCGTGGTGGTCGCGGGCAGCTGGGAGGCGGCGCGCAACCCTGGCATGTTCCGTGTCCACGCCTGGGATCTGACGCTGATCCTGGCTCCTCGTGCGCAGGGTTGGGCGATCTGCGGGCTACAACGCAGCGACCAGAAACGCGCCGCCATCACCCTGAGCGATGAGGACACGGCACTGTTGGCCTGGCTTGAGTCGTGATCATCCTGGCCCACTGTGCGGCCTGCGACGCCGACGTTTACCTGCCCGTATCGACAGCGCGTGCCCAAGTGCACGCCTACCAGAACCGCAACTACTGCCCCGGCCATGCGCCGAAGGAGAACGAATATGAGTACCAAGAGTGAGCTGATCGAAGCTTTGACCTCTGCCAACGCTAGAGGGAGAGGCCTTCAGCACCATCCGCCGACCTGCGGGAAGCCTACCTGCAGGGAGCCCACCTGCGGGGAGCCGACCTGCGGAGATCCGATCTGCAGGAGCCGATCTGCAGAGATCCGATCTGCGGAGAGCCGATCTGCGGGGAGCTGATCTGTGGGGAGCCAATCTGCGGGGAGCCGATCTGTGGAGAGCTAATCTGCGGAGAGCCGATCTGCGGGAAGCCAATCTGCAGGGAGCCGATCTGCGGAGAGCCATATGGGACGGGATGTCAACGCTGAATCTACCGTCAGGAATTTACTACTCGTGCCGACCAGCGAAGGCTGGCACATGCGTATTGGTTGCTGGTCAGGCTCACCGGACGACCTGGCCGAGATGATCGCCAAGGATGAGGGCTGGCCCGAAGCTAAGGGCAACGAAATCACGCGCCGCAGACCCTACCTGGAGGCCGCACTGGCCCTGTGCCGCGTGCACATGGCTGATCACCCATCAGTCATCAGCGACCTGGCTGAGAGGTGGGGCAAATGAACACCCCGACTATCAGTGACGAGCTGTCCTGGGCGCTCGACGACGGTGACCACGACGACGAGCTGAGGAACCGTGCGCACCACGAGGCCGAGGACCAGCTGAGCACCGCGCTCGACCACCTGAAAACCTCCATCCATATGCACCGCGAGATGGCCTACGACGAAGCGGCCCTACGCCTCGAGGACATGCAGTGCGTCATCAGCGAAGTGCTCACCACCATCGGGCAACTATACGAACACCAGACCAGAAACGGAGAGCGACCATGACCAACGCACGCGAACGACTCGAAGCTGAATCGCGTTGTCCATTCTTCGCGAAAGCTCCAGAGGCGCGCAGGCCCCGCGAAGACGGCTACAGATGCGGACATGATGCCGGTCATCCAGGCAACCATGAACTCTACAAAGCAGACGGAGAGGGAGTCCTCTACGCAGGTGGCTGGGTTCGTGGTGAAGGGCGACAGCTGAGGACTAGCCCGCAGCTCCACGCCGAGCAGTTGGCGACGGCGGAGTACCCCATCGAGGAGCACATGAGCATCGCCCAGCGGACGCGGCAGATCGGTCTCCGTCGCGCGTTCATGCTCGGCTATGCGTCCTCACAGAAAGGGGTATTCGATGACGAGTAGCCGCCCACGCTTCGACCCTGACAACGCACTCCTATGGGCAGTCAGTATCGCAATGCCCGTCCTCGCCATCACCCTCGCCCCAGTAATCACGGTGAGCGTATGAGCCGGTTCATCAGCCCACCACCAGCCGTATGCAGCCGCCACGGCTCCTACTGGGACCACTACTGCGAACTGTGCCCCGACGACGAGGAGGATGAATGAGTCTCCAACCATGTGACGCGTGCGGTGAGCTGTACGCGTCACGCTCGAACAATAGTAAGTACTGCGCTAACCGGTGCCGCCGCGCCAACCAGGCCAGGCAGCAGGCGGCCTACCGCGAAAAGGAGCGCGCCGGATTCCCCGACGAGACCGCGCAAATCCAGCAGTCCAAAGACGCGCTCGCCGCCTGGCAGAAACGCATGAGCCGCGACGCACAGAAGCTCGCACGACGACACAGAAGGAGAGTCCCCGCATGACCATCGAAGAAGAGTTGGCGGAAGAACGCCGCATCATCAACGCCGCAGTAGTGGATGGTCCTTTGGATTCAAGAGATGCTGGAGAGAGCAGTATTGGCGGCGCGAGAGTTTATGAGCCCTCGGGCTACCCGCTGCCTGGGTGCTTCAATTGCGGAGAGAATGACGCGGTTTATGAGGCCGGGGACGCCGAGCGCATTGCTCACTCCTGGAACGCCCTGCCTTTGAGGAACGCTCAGTTACAAGCCGTGCTGGTGACGATGGATGAGTTTGACGCAGAGTACCCAGACGGTGGCACTGCAGCAGTCCAGCGCCTTCGCCGCGCCATTGAGGACGCCGCCCCATGACCCGCCACGAACGCATCCACGCGACCCTCACAGCCCTCGTCATCACGACGGGGATTTCTTATTCGCACACACCGGCAACACGGACGGGCTCATCGTGCTCGGCGCTGTCGTCGCCCTCATAGGCGGATGGTGCCTGGTGGCGCGTCATGAAGCTAAGCACCAACACCGAAAGGTCGCACCATGACTGAACTAATCAAACCCACGGCCATGAGCCTGGACGAGAAGATGCGGTACGCCGGAGCGCTCGCAGAATCCGGCCTTGTGCCCAAGCAGTACCAGCGCCAGCCTCCCAACGTCCTGGTCGCCGTCGAATACGGCGAAGCCCTAGGACTGCACCCGATGGCCGCGCTCCGAGAGATCAACGTCATCAACGGCAGCCCCTCACTCTCAGCCACCCTCATGATGTCCCTCGCCCGTGGTGCCGGGCACAAGGTGCGCACCCACGGCGACGACAGTGCGGCGTCCTGCACCATCGTCCGCAAAGACGACCAGGACTACGAGCACACCGTGCACTGGGACCGCTCGATGGCCGAGCAACACGGCCTCTGGGGCAAAGGCCACTGGCAGAAGAACCCCGCCCTGATGCTCAAGTACCGCGCAATCTCCGAGTGCGTGCGCATGGCCTGCCCCGAAGTCCTTGCTGGCGTGAAGTACACCCCGAGGAGCTCGAGGACATGGGGAGAAGCCCGACACCCAGCCTGCACCAGCGTTCCAGCAACAGTTCCAAGAGGAGCCTCACTCCACCCCACCACAGGAGCCCGCCGACCCGTGGCAGACCCCATCGGCCAGAACATCGCCGCCGCATGGGACGACCTGGAAAAGCTCGGCAAGATCTTCCGCTCCCTGGGCGAGGACCACCCCTGTACGCCCAAGTCAACGAGCGCGGCCAACAGTTGCGCACCCAAGAGGCGGCACACCAGAACGTCCAGGACACCTTGGACGCCGAGATCGTAGAAGAGGAGCAGTCATGACAGAGCTGACCGAATACCAGAAGTACGTGGGCTGGGACGCCCTGGCGAAGTTCGCCGCCGACCGAGCTAAAGAGATCAAGGCCGACATCCAGTCTCAGATGCTGGCCGACTACGCGGACGCGGGCATCAGTAAGCGGACCGTGAAGCACCCACTCCGTGAGGACGAGACGGTCGCGAGCATTACCGTGCCGGAGTCGAAGGCGACCACACAGGTGACCAGCAGTGCCGACCTGATCGCGTGGGCACAGGAGAACCGGCCCGCCCTGGTGGAGACCGTCACAGTGTTGAAAGACCATGCCGTGAAGAGCTTGGCTGCCGAGCTGGCGAAGATGGACGACGGTGCCCTGGCCGACCCGGAGACCGGCGAGGAGGTTCCCGGCCTGCGGCATGTGAAGGCCGCACCAAATCACGTGAGGATCACCTACTCAGGCGGCAAGGATCGGCAGGCGCAGATCGTATCTGAGGCGCTCGCTGGGACACTCCCGCTGCTCGACCCACCAAAGGGGAGCAGTCATGACAGCGCCAGCTATTGCCCGCACGGACTGGGATGTCATCGCCGCGCACCTGATGCGCCTGGACAAGCCCGCCCGCGACACGTCGTCGGCGCTTGAGTCTCTATGGGAGGTTGCGCGACTGGCACAGGAGAGCCTCGACTTCCAGTTGGACCTCCTCGAAGACACATTCAAGGCAGACGGCCGCTCACCAAGCGATGAGCTCTGGGCGCTCCTCGACCAGATCAGGCTGGCTCACCATGGCCGACCAG
Source organism: Nesterenkonia pannonica (assembly GCF_019575955.1). GTDB lineage: Bacteria > Actinomycetota > Actinomycetes > Actinomycetales > Micrococcaceae > Nesterenkonia > Nesterenkonia pannonica. The sequence continues at coordinate 1,763,243 of NZ_CP080575.1, read as the reverse complement.
TGCGCCCATAGGTTCTGTGACCGGACACCCTGGCGCCGGGAACTGTGCACCCGCCACTATCGGCAACTGCTGCGCTCCCGGCCCGCCACACGGGAGCCAGTGAACCCGCACCCCTGCCAGCACTACGGGTGCCGCAACCCCGCCGCCTACCGAGTGAAGTGGCCCCACCGCACAGAGCACATCTGCAAACCCCACATCGTCACGGTCGCCACACTGCGCGACCTCACCATCGAAAGGATCAAGACATGAGCAAGCCACAGAAGTTCCGAAAGAAGCCCGTCGAGATTGAAGCCATGCGCTTCGAGGGAAACAATGCCCGGAGTCACGACGTGTACCTCTGGATAGAAGAGAACACGGGCGGCTCGTATGACTACAGAGACACCGATGAGTTTGGCTAAGCGCATCGTTCCCAACTCTGGCCTGACCATCGATCCAGCGACTGGTCAGATGCTCATTGCCACGCTCGAAGGTGAGATGCGAGCTGGCGTCGGGGACTGGATCATTCGTGGCGTCCAGGGCGAGTTCTACCCGATCAAGCCCGACATCTTCGAAGCCACCTACGAGGAGGTGGCCGCATGAGCAGCATCCGAGAGCTACAAGAGCGCGCCTACCAGCAGTCCGCAGACAAGGGTTTCCACGACAACGAGCCGACCGAGGGTCGCGCACTGCTCAGCCTCAACGCCGAGCGGATCGCACTCATGCACTCCGAGCTATCCGAGGCGCTGGAGGAGCTGCGAGTAGGGAACCATGTCGCGGCCACGTACTACTACACCGAAAAGCCTGAAAAGCCCGAAGGTGTCCCTTCCGAGATGGCAGATGTGGTGATTCGCGTCCTCGACTTCTGTGGCGCCAACGGCATCGACCTCGAATCCATCATCACAGAGAAGCTCGACTACAACGCCAGCCGCACCCCAATGCACGGCGGAAAGAAGTTCTAACCATGAGCCAGAACGAAACCATCATCACCGTCGTTGGCAACCTCACCGCTGACCCGGAGCTGCGCTTCACCCCCAGCGGTGCCGCCGTCTCCAACTTCGTCATAGCGTCCACGCCCCGCCACTTCGACCGGCAGGCCAACGAGTTCAAGGACGGCGAGACCCTGTTCATGCGGTGCACCATCTGGCGCGAGGCCGCGGAGAACGCCGCCGAGTCACTCACTAGGGGCACCCGTGTGGTCGCCCAAGGTCGCCTGCGCGCCCGGTCCTACCAGGACAAGGAAGGCAACAACCGCACCTCCTGGGAACTTGAGGTCGATGAGGTAGGCCCATCGCTGCGGTTCGCCACCGCGCAGGTCAACCGCTCACCGAAGAGCGGTGGAAATACTCAGCCGCAGTCCAGCGGCTCCGGCGGAGGCCAGCCTACCAGCAGTAACCCGTGGGGCGGACAGTCCGCCGGGGACGGCTGGGACACGCCCCGCGCTGAGGAGCCTCCCTTCTGACCCGACGCAGCACCACCAAGCCTCGCCCACATGGGCGGGCTTTCTTGTGCCCCTAGGCCACTTCCCCGGCCTGGGGGCACGCTCATTCTTAGGAGACCACATGAAGCACGCCGAGCTATTCGCCTAAGCTACGGGGCCTTTCCTCGCCGTCGAAGCCGCATTCGGCGCCGAGCTCGCATGGTACGCAGAGTTCGACCCCGCCCCATCGGCCATCATGGCGCGCCACTGGCCGGACGCGCCGAATCATCACGACGTGACCAGCATCGACTGGTCGACCGTCGAGTCCGTCGACATCATCAGCGGCGGATCGCCCTGCCAGGACGTCTCTGCAGCCGGGCGGCACGCCGGAATGAGCGAGGGCACCCGGTCAAACCTGTGGGTCGCCATGCGCGAAGCCATAGCCACCATCAAGCCGACGTATGTCGTCTGGGAGAACGTGAGAGGAGCGCACAGTGCCAAAGCGCATAGCGAAGTGGAATCCGAGCAGGGATTGCTGGGAGGAGCCGCACGAACCTATCTTCGGGCAACCGGACGTGTTCTCGGAGACCTTTCCAATCTCGGGTATGACGCGGAATGGAGAACTGTCCCTGCGTCCTCAGTCGGAGCACCCCACCGAAGAGAGCGAGTTTTCGTCCTCGCCTGGCGCCGAGACGCCCCTGCTGAGAACCGTGTCGGCGGCGGAAATGGAGGGCGGAATGGTTCACCCGGAGCGGGCCGCAGAGCGCGGGCGACAGGTGCAACTGGCGGACCAGATGGTCTACATGGTGGCGCCGGAGCAGCTCAAGAGGTAGAGCTGCTGCCGACGCCACAGGCCAACGTGGCCAGCAACGGCGGATCACAGCACCCGGATAAGCGCAGGAAGGGTGGCCACAGCGTGAGCATTCAGGACGTGGCCGAGCACCTACTGCCCACACCCAAGTTTGCGACGCCGACTTCGGACTGCCCAGAACGACCGGGCGACCCGCCGAGAAGTCGACGCACCTGGCGACCCGCCTGCATTACACCGACTTCGGCACCTACACGGCGGCGGTCCAGCGCTGGGAAAGCGTATTGGGGCGTCCAGCGCCATCGCCGACTGAGCTGTCCCCACGCGGCAAGCATCGCCTGTCTGAGCACTTCACTGAGTGGATGATGGGCCTTCCTGCTGGCTGGATCTGCGACACCGAGGGCATCACCCGGAACGACAAGATCAAAGCCGCTTAACGGGGTCGTGCCCCAGCAGGCGGCCGCCGCACTGGCCGACATGATCACCCACCTTCCACGCCAGGAGAACCCATGAAGCAAAACCAGAACCGCCAACCCCTCAAGGTCACGATCTACGCCACCGACGACGCGTACCACGACGGATACGCGCTGCGGAAGACGTTCAACGGGACCATCGCCGGGGTCTACTCACTCAACGACCTACGACTCACCCTCAGCCAGAACGGATTCCTCGAAGTCCTGGCCGAAGACGGCAGGCCCGGCTTCTGCAACGCGGCGCACATCGCCGCAGTGGTGCCAGACCCGGCGCACGAGGAGGCGGGATGAGCAACTATGACAACCTCCACCATTGCCGAGCCTCGATCGACAACGCGGAGGTGGAGCTACAGCAGGCGCGCGCCTACCTCGACGGCGTCAGCGCTGACGCGGGGAGTTACCCGCAGTCATCACCCCGACGCGGTTCGAGGCCGCATACCGAGGTCTGTCGAAGGTGATGGGTCACGGTCACGACTACTACGACCAGTGGACACCAGCGTCCCAGGCGGCACTGCGCAAGCACACCAGGGCCGTGCTCGAAGGAGCTGGCTTCCAAGTTCAGGAGGCCGCGTGATCTTCCACGTCCAAGCGACCTTCACCCGCCACATCATCGCCACCCTCGAATACTTCCCCGCGTTCGACGGGTGGACCATCAGCCCACAGCACTGCGACCTGACCCGACGCAAACAGCCGCGAGACGGCTACAGGTTCGCCGCACCAGGGGAGTCCGTCGCCGTGCACCGGGAATCACTGCACGCGGCACTGCTGCGGCTCAGAGCAAGTGGTGAGCACACCATCAGCATCAGGGGCCTGCAGTACTTGCGCAGGCTGAAGCACGAGCCAGTGTTGGGGCCGCAGAATATGGAAAGGAGCACGCATGGGAGCTAAGCGCAGAGACCTGTTCATCAGACTGTCTCTCGACTACGCAGACCACCCGAAGATCGCAGCCCTGAGCGACGGTGCTTTCAGGGCTCACGTGGAGATGATCCTGTACGCACGCCGGTATAAGACGGACGGGCAAATTGCCAAGCAAATTGCTAAGCGTTGGCCAAGCGAGTGCTTAGACGAGCTTCAAGCAAACGATGAGCGCGCCCCATCACTGGTCAAGAACGACGACGGCTCATACCAGCTCCACGGCTACGACGAGATGCAGGAGACTAGGGCAGAGATTGAAGCAAAAGCCCAGGTCAGAGCCGAAGCAGGCCGGAAAGGAGGGGAGAAGCGAGCCAAGCAATTTGCTAAGCAAACGCCAAGCAAACGGGGTAGCAAAAATCAAGCAGAGGTAGAGACAGAGGTAGAGGAAGAATATAAAGACACGTCCGAAGTCGCTGACGCGCCGACGGACACGACGCGAGGCGTCAATGACCGCGACGACGTTGAAGAGCTCCTCGCTCACCTCGACCAGCAGATCTTGCTCTACGACCCAGAGGCGAAGACCCCATCCCGCACTAAAGTGAATCGGGACGCAGCGCGGCTGCTCCTGGATCGTGACGGCCGGACAGTCGAGCAGGTCAAGGCAGCGATCGAGTACGCACAGGCCTCCGAGTTCTGGAGAGCCAACATCAGGTCCATGTCGAAGCTCAGGAGAAGTACGAGACCCTGCGGGCTCAGGCGCAGCGACCATCGGGGCCACCACCATCCGCCGCTGACCGTGCCGTCCAGCGCGGAAAGGAGCGCCACGACCGCATGGCGGACTTCAAGCCACTGTCCTGGGATGACGTGCTCAGACAACAGCCACAGATCGAAGGAGGATCATCGTGACCCCGCAGGAGGCGTCCGCGCTGCTGGTGTACGCACGCCAGCACGATCACCTGGTGGTGGACACCGACGCGCAGGCCCACACCTGGGCGACCCACCTGGAGCATGTGCCGGTCTCGGCTGGGCGGCTGATCGTCTCGGACTACTACGGCAGGCACAGCGACCCGGACCGACGGAAGCCCATCGACGCTTCCGTCATACGAAAGTTGTACTCATCGAAAGCCCGCGAGGTCGACGCCCGGTCACGGGCACTGGATCCACCGTCACCAAAGCCGCGCACCGGGCCACCACCGCACATCAAGGCCAAGCTCGACGCATTCCGCGCCAAGCACGCCAAGAAGTGAGCCCCCGCCGACACCGGGGCATTTTTATACCACGAAGGAGAACAGTGATGTTGAAGCTCGGAAACCTGACCGTCCGTGAGTTTGCAGAGGCAGTGAACGCAGACTTCACAGACGAGGAGCTGGAGTTTCTCGAACGACACCGCAGCGACGAGACCCGCCTGGAAAGTGCGGACCAGTTCCACATCTACAAAGACCCGTGCATCAGCATCCACATCGGGGCTGAGGCCGCGTCGGGTGCAGTGCTCCAAACCTTCGTTGCCGCGAATGCCCGTCGCACCTTCTCGCAAGAGGTTAGCTTCCACGCAGAGAAGGCCCTCCCGTCCCGTAGCAACCCAGACCCATAACCACCCACCCGACCCGCACGAGGCCGGGAGAAACGCACACAGCAACGAATAGCCCACAGCACCCAGGCGCACGCCGGGTGCTTCTTTCGTAAGGAGAGAACCTTGAAGGTTTCAGATGAAGTTGCACAGCTTGAAGAGCAGCTCGAGACGAAAGAGCGCCGGATCAACCACCTCGACCACCTGTGCGACATGATGCACGGCCGCGCGCTCTCCGCCGAAGCGGAACTCGGCTGGCTTCAAGAAGCGCGCCAGGCCACCGTCCCACGCGTGATCACGGCCGACGAGTTGCGCGAAGGGCAGTGGGTAGCCATGCATGGCCCGGCCTTCATCGAGGGCGTCGTGTTCCTCGCTGGGAGGGTCACTGCAATAAACGCCGAATTCGCCTATGTCAACGATGGAATCCGGGAAGACCACATGGACTCAGGCGGCGATTGCACCATCGTCCTCCTCGCCGACGCACCAGCCGAGCAGCAGGAGGCACATGCAAAGGAACCTGACACGTCACCAGGACATGCAAAGAATGAGGCCGAAACTTGCAACGTCAAGGAACCCGCCACCGCTGAGACGATCCGGGCGAGTGAGGCGGGGAGCGTGTGGAAGCGCGGCACGATGATTCGGCCCTACGAGTGGACTGGCGAAAAGCTCGTCATGCAGTTGGCACGGGAGGGCCTGGGGCGTCATGACCAACTCGACCAGGTAGACCACGAAGGCGATTGGACCCGCACCGACGCCCCACCCCGCGGCGACTACGGAAAGCGGAACTTCCCACGGAGCCGGGAAGTGTGATCCTGGTGACGGAAGTGGACGGCACTAAATTGCGGAATCCTCAACTGGCCTCACTCCAGGGGCTGTATTGGGAAACCCTAGATGGTGACGACTTCCACCAGGTCAATACGCGCTACTCATACCTGGATTCAGAAGAGATAACCGGCTGGGAGCCCGCGAAGGTGGTCATCGATGAGTGAGCGCCGCGTCATCCACAGCCCTGAGGAGCTGGACGCCCTGCCGAAATGGTCGGTCGTCATCGAACCGGGCGGCTGGGCCTGGCAGAAAAGCGACCACGGCCACTGGTACAAGCACGGCTTCCACGGCATCAGCAGCCGGAAACTCCTGCACGCCGTTGACGGTCCACTCCGACACCTGGGAGGCCGCGATGAGTGAGCCAACTCAGACGCTCTACATCCCGAAGCTATACGAGTGGATGAACGCGAACCAGATGCGCAAATGGCACTGGTCGAAACGCTCGAAGCTCAACCGCCTGTGGCGGCACGACGCCCACCGGATCGCACGCTCCGAGCAGCTGCGGCCCCTGCAACGGGCGCACATCCTCATCGAGGTCCACAAGACCACCAATGCCCGCTACGACCCTGGCAACCTGCACCCCACGGCCAAAGCTATCGTGGACGGACTCATCGACTACGGCCTGCTGCCCGACGACGACGCGTTGCACCTCGATGGTCCCGACATCCGGCCCGGTGAGAAGGAATGCAGGCCAGGGTTCACGATCACCATCACACCACTGGAGGCCACTTGAGGATCTACAACGCACTCTGCTCGTACCTCGAAGCGCGCGCAGACTACTTCCGCCGACCCGACCCCGAACCACCAGAACCACAGCCAGAAGGCGCGATGGCCCAGGTGGAGCACGCCGGGCAATACGAGCGCGGCGAACTCGACCAGGACGCACCCCACCGTGACCAGTCAGAGATATTCGAGGACCAGGCCCACCGACGACGACCGCCGCCCATCGGGTTCGGCCCCTGACCCCACCCGCACCACCACGCAGCCCGCCCACCGAGGCGGGCATTTTCATGCCCACTCCAGAGCTTCAGGAGGACCAGTGACACCAGGCCCAACACTCGACACTTGCACCTACTGCCAGGGCCAGACGGCCACCGGCATCTACCTCTGCAAACTGTGCGTCACCCGACTCGAAGAAGTGCTCAACCTCATCGAAGACGCACTCGAAGTCGCCGACGACACCATCGCCAAACAAGACCGCATGGGCGCATCCGTCGCAAGCGGCACCACCGACTCACCCGCACCCCTCAACCTCGACACCATGGAGAAACGCCGCGCACTCTGGGACGCGCTCGTCAGCAACGCCCGTGAGGTGCTCGAGCACGACGACAACGACGACCTGCGAGGTGTCGCACCGTTGACCTACCTGCGGCTCAGCACCGATCTCATCGCACGGCAAGACTTCGCCGCGAGATGCTGGAGACGCTGGACAAGGCCAGTCAGAAGCTATGGCGCGCCGTCGACCGCAGACCCGACGTCATCTCACTCGGCCAATGCGGCGCCGTCCACGAAGACATCCCATGCCCCGGCGTACTCCGCGCCCACAAGGGTGAAGAGGAGACCCGCTGCAGGATCTGCGGCCGCACCGAAAACGTGGAAGAGCTCCAACGGGAACGGGCGGCGAGCGCATGGGAATACTTCGCCCCACTCGCCGACGTTGTCCGGTTCGTCCGACAATCCGGGCACCTCGTCAACGCCCGATCAGCGCGACGCTGGGCAGAGAGAGGCGAGATGCCAGTGCTGCGCTACCGTGAAGACGGCGTGAAGCTCTACTCACCCGGACAAGTCGTCGACGCCCACCAGCGAATGCAGGACAAGCGAGGCAGGCCCGCGAACGTGGCGTGACAAAGACGAAAAAGTGACCTAGAATAAGACGTAATGTCGCTAGCAGTGACAGGAACACTTCCAAGCCCTAGCCGATCCGGTTGGGGCTTTTCTCGTATCCAAAACAAGTTGCCCCGCGTTGCGCTAACAACCGGGGCTTGAGCAAACCTGAGAAAGCAGGATGCTATGACGACGATATCAGTTCCCCGCGCCATTCTCCGCGACTTCTACCAGGGCTTCATCGCCACCGAAGGATGCTGGGAGTGGGGTGGACTGAGGGACGCCAACGGTTATGGCTACATAAGACGGCGAATTGACGGCTCAAGACACTTCTATCTCACTCATAGGCTCTCAGCGCTCTTGCTGAGGTCAGAGGAGATAGAAGGTCGAGTCGTCGATCACCTCTGCCACAACCCGCCTTGCATGAACCCTGACCACCTGCGCGCCACCACTCACGACGAGAACATGTGGAACAGGAAGGGCGCATCGAGTCATAGCAAAACTGGCATCAGGGGCGTCTACTTCGACCCGTAAACGGCACCTACCGAGTGCAGGTGCGATACAAGGCAGACGTACCGCAAGCGGCACAACAGCATCATCGATGCTGAGGCGGATGCAATCGACGCAAGGCAACGCCTAGCCGCGGCGTACTGAAAGTCCCATGCCCAGATCCCTTCCCTGGACCTGGGCGGCGCGTGACGGTCCACCCAATGAGGTGCCGAGTTCAAGTCTCGGGCGCGCACACCACCCCGCGGCACGCTCAAAGGAGAGCACCCATGGCTGACCCAGACCAATGCTCATCCGACTGCTGCGATGGACTCGGTTGGCCCGCGTGCTTCCGCGGGTACAGCTTCATGGGGATTGTGATTGACATGCCCGCGTTCGACGAGGGGTAGACAGCCACCCCAACACCAGGGGCGAACATGGCCCCGCAAAGTAGGGGCCGACAATGCCCCCAACATAGGGGCGGCACTAAGGGGCCACGCATGCGGGGTGCACACAAGGGACACCAAGTGCACCCCCACACCACACACCCCACCCCGCACGGAGGCGCACATGGCAGCACGCGTCTGCTCCACCCCGCGATGCCCCAACCTCCTACCCCGGACGGGAGGCAAGGCGGACACCGGAAGGTGCCCCACATGCCGAGCCGCAGCCGACCGGGAACGCAGGCCACACGGCAGCGTGTACGGAACCCAAGGCCACCGCACCTTCCGGCATCAGGTACTCGCACGCGATCCGATCTGCACACTCTGCCTCAGCGCTCGCTCCACCGTCGCTGACCACCATCCGACCGAACGTGCTGAGCTCATAGCTCAAGGCTTAGATCCGAACGATCCAAGCTTTGGAAGAGGACTTTGTAAGCCTTGTCACGACAAGCACACAGCCAAGACACACGGCTTCGGTGGCAGTCACTAAACAAAAAGAGTGAACACAAAAATTTGGCGCGCGATTCAGTCGAACAAGGTGGGGATACCCCTGATGAGCCTTTGTTATAGGCCGCTGGGGAGGGATCTCGATGGTCTGGAGGGTTCAAAAGTTTTGAGACTGCGCGTCTCGTAAGGTCTTTTCGCCGAAAGGGTGATGACTATGGCTTCTGGTGGAGCACGCAATCGTTCTGGTCCGCAGGCTGACCCTAAGTCGGGTCGCTCGGACCGCCGCGGGCTGTCCGCGAATCAGCTTCCTTCTGAGGGTCGCGCTGGAGCACCGCCTACTGAGTGGCCTCTGGCTGACCCGCAGGTCTATATCGAGACGATGAGTGAGTCTGGCAAGCCTGTGAAGGCGTATGACCACGAGGCGTCGATGGAGCGCAAGGAATCAGAGCTGGCTCTGTGGGAGCAGGTGTGGACTTACCCTCAGGCGGCGGCTTGGGAGCGTGAGCGGTGGCGCTGGAACATCGTGGCGATGTGGGTGCGCACGTTTCTGACGGCGTCGGGCCCGGAGGCTAAGGCCGCTGACAAGACTGCGTTGCACCGTTTCGGTGACCAGCTGGGCCTGACTCCGGCGGGGTTGCGTGAGAACGGCTGGGAGATCGTGCGTGACGAGGTGTCTGATCGCCGGGAAGCGACCGCCACGGAGGAGGTTCCTGCTGCGCGGCGTCAACGACGCTTGAGGGCGGTGGGTGAGTGACTGCGGATGGTCTTGGTGTGGTCGATTTCCCGACGTTGGGCGACCTGCTCGACGCTTGGTATGAGGCGCACTGCACGATTCCGAACACTCTTGGTCAGCGGATCCCTTTTCATCAGTCTGATTGGCAGTTCTGGTGCACCGCGAACCATTACCGCGTCCGGGAGTCGGCGAAATGGGATCCCGCAGCGCCACCGCTGGCGCAGGCGTTCGTGTATCGGCGCTCTTTGGTGGTCGCCCCGCAGAAGACGGGTAAGGGCCCCTGGACTGCGGCTATTACGGCGGGTGAGGCTGTTGGCCCGTCCATGTTCTGCGGCTGGGCGAAGGCCGGTGACACGTATCGGTGCGCGGACAATGGGTGTGGGTGCGGCTGGGAGTTCGAGTATGAGGCTGGCGAACCGATGGGCAGGCGTCGACCTGGCCCACTGATCCAGCTTCTGGCCTCTTCTGAGGAGCAGGTTAAGCAACGTGTACGGCCCACTGTCGACGATCATCATGGATGGTCCGCTGACTGACCTGATGGCGGCGCGTGAGGGCTTCATCCGTGTCCTTGATGGCGATGGCGGCCCGAAGTCGAACCGTATCGATGTGGTGTCCTCGTCGGCGAAGTCTCGTCTTGGGCAGCCGATCACCTTCGCCATTCAGGATGAGGTGGGGCTCTACACGAAGCAGAACAAGCTGATCGAGGTTGCTCAGACGCAGCGTCGTGGCTTGGCGGGCATGAATGGCCGCTCGGTGGCCACGACGAACGCGTGGGATCCGGCCGAGAACTCTTACGCGCAGCAGACGTTTGAGTCGACGTCGAAGGACATCTTCAAGTTCTACCGCCAGCCGCCGGCGGACTTGTCGTACACGAATAAGCGCGAGCGGCGCAGGATTCACTCTTACGTGTACGCCGGGTCGCCCTGGGTGGACCTGGACACTATCGAGGGTGAAGCTGCGGAGCTGATGCAGACGGACCCGGCGCAGGCTGAGCGGTTCTTCGGGAACCGGCTGGTTTACGGGTCTGGCACATGGCTCGGCGATGAGCACGCGAGCGCGATGGAGTCGGAATCACCCCTGCCGGCGGATGGTACGAGCGTCGCAGGCGGCTTCGATGGGTCGCTGAATGATGACTGGACCGCCATCAAGCTGGAGACCCGCGATGGGCTGCTGTTCACACCTCTCTACGGCCCGGATCAGCGCCCGGCGTACTGGAATCCGGCGGAATGGGACGGCTCGATCCCTCGCGGCGAGGTTGAGGCCGCCTGGGATGAGATCGCGAGGCGCTACGAGCTCGTCCGCGTCTACTGTGACCCCGGCTTCCATGATGAACGGTCCTGGGAATCAGAGATCGAGACGTGGGGGCAGCTCTACGGCGAGGACGTGTTCGTGTCCTGGCCGACGAACATGGTGAGTCGCATGTTCGGGGCTCTGACTCGCTTCCATTCCGACCTGCGCAAGCGTGACGTCACGCTCGATTCTTGCCAGCCGACGCGTGTGCACCTGCAGAACGCGAAGAAGGTGGCGAAGCCGGGGACAAGTACATCCTCGGCAAGCCATCACAGACACAGAAGATCGACATTGCGGTGACATCGGTGCTAGCCCATGAGGCGGCCGCTGATGCTCGCGCCGCTGGCTGGCTAAGCCAAGACCAAGGAATACGTCTACTTCTAGCTGTTCCTGACTCGCAGAGGGTGTGCATGGACCGCACGCAAGTCATGTCCGTGGTGAACACTCTCTTGCAGGAGCTGAACGACCGGCGCCCCGACATTCAGACTCTGAACGAGTACTACCGCGGGAAGCATCACTTGCGGTTCATGTCGGAGAACTGGAAGCGGCACCACCGCGACCGCTACTCGGGCTTCTCGGACAATTGGTGCGCCCCTGTGGCTGATGCGCCGTCTGAGCGGCAGCGGCTGGTCGGCATTCGTCTGAGCGACGAGTCGGCGGGCCGGAGTGCCGAGGAGCGCACGCTCTGGGATGACTGGATGCGCAACGAGGGCGACCTGCAGTCATCCCAAGGATTCCTGCAGTCGATCATCTCGTCGCGTTCGTTCGTGCTGGTGAACCCTGACGATGACGGGACACCTGAGATCACGTGGCTGACTCCCGGTCAGGCGATCGTGAAGTATGACCCGCAGCGCCCCGGTCGCCGTAAGTTCGCTCTGCGTTCGTGGGTGGATGAGCGCACCGAGTACGCGGTGCTGTATTCCCGGGATCACATCTGGCAGATGGAACGTCGCGCGTCGACGGACAGCGGCGGACTGATCCTCTCGGACTCTGCTACGGCCATGGCGCTTGGAACATCACAGATGATAACCGGAACCCTCTGGGCCTGGTGCCGGTGGTGGAGATCCCGAACCGGCCCATGCTCGACGGCAAGCCGATGTCGGACATCCGTGGGACCAAGTCGATGCAGGATGCGATCAATCTGCTCTGGGCCTACCTGTTCAGCGCCGCGGACCACGCGTCACTGCCTGCACGAGTCATCACAGGCCAGGAGCCGCCGAAGGTTCCCATCCTCGACAGCTCGGGTGCGAAGATCGGCGATAAGCCCATCGACCTCGAGCAGCTCGAGCGCGGGCGGATGCTCTGGCTCACGGGCCAGAACGCGAAGATCGATCAGTGGGATCCCGCGAGCCTGAACGTCTTCACGGAGGTCACCGAGAAGGCCATCGGGCACATCGCAGCGCAGACCCGTACCCCACCGCACTACCTGGTCACGAACAAGGGGTTGGCGAACCTCTCTGGTGATGCTCTGATCGCCGCTGAGACTGGTCTGGTCAAGAAAGTCGAAGAGCAACAGCTGTACTTCTCAGCCGCTATGCGTGAGGTGTTCCGCCTCATGGCGATGGTGCGCGGCATGCGCCGTGTGGCTGAGCAGCTGCGGACCGCTGAGGTGCAGTGGAAGGATCCGGCGATGCGCTCGGATGCCCAGCGCGCCGACTCGCTGATCAAGAAGAAGCAGGTCGGCTACCCCATGCGCTACTTGCTCGAGTCGGACGGGCACTCGCCTTCCGAGATTGAGCGGATCATGGGCATGGTGCGTGATGAGCAGGCGATGGATCCGCTGGCGGCTGCGACGGCGGCCGTGAGGCAGGGGTTCCTGATGAGCCTGGATTCACTGACTGACCAGCACTTGAATGGGCGTCAGCTGATGGCCCAGTCGGCAGCTGCCGCGGTGGCCTCGATCTGGCGCACATCAGTGGATCCACGGAACATCATCCGGTCGTGGCGTGCGGCGATCCCGCAGGCCGCCGAGTCGATCTCCGAGTTCCAGACGCGGGCTGCGATGGACAGTGAGTCATACATGGCCGCGACCGTGCTGGATATGGGACTGGAGCCGTCAGGGCCCCGCTTGAATCCTGCTTAGCTTCGCTGGCTTCACCTACCCACTCGATGGTGCACCCGCACGAATGCTTGAGGAGTCGCTGGAGTTCCCGGCCTACCGTTCATTGGATGGCCTGCGGCGCGGTGCTCCAGCCTCCCGAGCTATGGGCTCAGGGCTGGACTCACTGGTCTCCATGAGTGCGACAGCCGTTGCCGACGCGGGCAGGCAGGCGGATGGGGTGGCGGCCTCTACGGAGGAGCAGATCACCGGCTACGTCCGAGAGGTCGAGTTCGAAGCGTGCGCCAGGTGCTCAATCCTCGCTGGCCGTCAATACCGGACCAACGAGGGGTTCCTGCGACACCCGAACTGCCTGTGCACGCACAAGCCGATCATCTCTGGGCAGCCAGCACCCGTGGTCCAAGATCCGTACGAGATGTTCAACGAGCTCCCAGAAGACCAGCAGGACAGGTTATACACCAAGGCGGGCGCACAGGCGATCCGGGACGGCGCAGACATCTTCCAGGTCGTGAACTCCCGGCGCGGCATGAGCGAAACCGTAAGCGGATCCCTGGTCACCACCGAGGGCATGTCGCGGAGCAGAGGCCGATACCGCGGGGCGGCCGGACGAATCATGGAGCGCAACAACGTCCGCGGCGCTCGCATGATGCCCGAAGAGATCTATAAGCGCGCCAACGGGAACCAGCGGCTGATCAACCAGCAGTTGGAGCGCTACGGCTACACCCTCCCCGGCGGGCAGCAGGGCGAGGGAGTGATCGCGCCAAGCCGCTCCGGCTGGTACGGCGATCCTGCCGGTGAGCGCCGCTTACGCACCTATTAGACCATCCCGACCGTGAGGGTTGGGCGGATCCCGGAAGGGGAAGCATGTCAGAGGAACAGAGCACGGAGACGACTGAAACCACTGAGCCGAATCAGCCTTTGCAGGAGGTCACGGACCAGCCGGAGTACACGGCGCAGGGCGCCGAAACCCCGAGTGAGTCGGAGACTGACTGGAAGGCGAAGTTCGAGGCTCAGAAGAAGGTCAACCAAGACCTTGAGAAGAAGGTCAAGGGCGAAGCAGGGACGCTGCAGCAGCAGCTCTCGGAAGCTCGCAAGGAGGCTGAGAGCAACGCGACGAAGGCCCTGCGCTACGAAGTCGCCGCCGAGAAGGGGATTCCCCTCGAGGCTGCGGCGCGCCTGACCGGAGAGACCAAGGAAGAACTCGAGTCCGATGCCGAGAAGCTGCAGGCACTACTGGGCACCTCGCCCCGCGCCGCCTTCGCGCCTGGTAAGCACCAAGACCCTGAGACGAAACCGTCCCCGAATGATCTGATCCGCGCAGCCATGCGCACCACCTGAACCACCGTCACACATGACGGTTCTACATCACACCCGAAAGGAAGGCCGTCATGGCTGATATTTCCCGCTCCGATGCGCTGGCTCTGCTGGCGACTCAGGACATCAATGAGATTGTGCAGGAGGCGACCGAGTCTTCGGCCGCCCTGAACACGTTCCGGTCCCTGCGCATGTCCGCAGGCCAGGCCCGGATGCCCGTCCTGTCGGCCTTGCCGACCGCTGGGTTCGTCGGTGAGTCCGCGACCGACTCCGATGGCATGAAGCCCCTCACCAACGTCTCGTGGGGACGCAAGGAGCTCATCGCCGAGGAGATCGCTTGTATCGTCCCGGTCCACGAGAACGTTCTGGACGACGCGAACTTCGACATCTGGGGCGAGGTCCGCCCCTGGTGGCACAGGAGTTCGGTCGCGTGCTCGACGGTGCCGTGTTCTGGGGCACCAACAAGCCCGCCACCTGGACGGATCAGGCGCTGATCCCCGGCGCCATCGCCATGCGGCAATGTCGTCTCCGAGGGATCCTCAGGGGTTGACCTCGCGGAGGACATCAACCAGGTCTTCGCTGAGGTCGAGGATGACGCGTTCGACGTGAACGTGGCCTACACGGGCCGCTTCATGCGCTCTCGTCTGCGCGGGCTGCGCGACAACAACAACCAGCCCATCTACCTTGACGGGCTGCGCGGCGATGGCTCCACCCCTCGATCTATGGTCAGGATCTCCAGTACGTCGGAAACGGCACCTGGGACCGCGACCAGGCGCTGCTCCTGGCAGGTGACCGCAACCGCGCCATCCTGGGCATCCGCCAGGACGTGCAGGTGAAGGTTCTGGACCAGGCCACCGTGCACGGTATCGAGCTGGCCACCCGAGACATGGTCGCTCTGCGATTCAAGTTCCGGGTCGGCTTCGCGACCGCTTGGTCCATCTCGGCCGAGCGTGACAACCCCGACAACGCCTACCCGTTCGCAGTCCTTTCCCTGAGGGTGATTCGGGAATGAGTGACCTCAGTGTCATGACAACGAGCTCTGACACTGAGGTCGAACAGCCCGCAGGTAATGCCTCGCGCGCTGACTGGGTGGAGTACGCACTGTATGTGGGTGCCACTGAGGAAGAGCTCGAGGGTATGACCCGCGATGAGATCCGCGACACGTACGGCGACTGATCGCCCGGATGGGAGGCCGTCATGGCTGATGAGCTGAAACCACTGGTCATGACGGCCGACCTCCAGGTGTACGACATCGACGTGTCGAACGGGTCTCTGGTGAAAGAGATCATCGAGGCGGTCTCCGCTAAGCATCAGAGATGCTGCGGGTGCGCCCATCTCGAAGGTCACTTCGACGGCTGCGCTGTACGGCGTGCCGTCCTCATTCCTCCCTCTGCCTGGGGTCCACTGCTGGGCGTGGAGGAGGTTCAATTTAACGAGGTGCCCGTCACGGACTACAAGGTCCGCGATGGGGCACTGTGGCGCCGCTCCGGCTGGGGTGACATTGAGGATGACGTGACGGTCACCTTCACCCACGGCTGGGATCCCGTGTAAGCGGACGTGAAGAAGCTGGCAGTGAACCTGGTCGCAGCTGGCCTGAATGAGGCCACATCTGAGGGCGGCTTGGCTTCACGCCGCGGTCTGGTCTCTCGGCAGGAGTCGATCGACGACTACAGCCTGCAGGAGTCCTTCGTCCGCGGCGAGGACGAGGTCGTCGACCTCACAGAGATCCCCGACCGGACCCGTCAGTGGCTGAGGGAACGGTTCAGCTCCCAGGCATTCGTCACCGGGGGCGCTGATGGTGTCCCGACTGCTGGCCAAGGGACGCGAACGGGCCGAGTCCCTGATGACCGACACCTGCAAGGTTACTCGCGCTACCGGCAATCACGTGACGAACCCCGACACGGGCCGTGACGAGCCGGAGGTGATCGTGGTCTACCCCGTCGACGACGAGGTTGGCCGCTGCAAGCTGACCTCGACGCCGCAGACGGGGACCGGCGCGAGTCCGGTGAGAACGAGTTCACTGTCGAGGCCCCGCGCTTGCATCTTCCGCATGACGCGCCTGTGCAGACCGGTGACGGCTTCGTCATCGAGTCCTCGGATGAGTCGCCGATCAACGTCGACCTACGGGGACACTGCGAGACCTGAACCGCGGCACGTACCGCACTGCCCAGCGATGGAATGTTGAGGTGGTCACAGGATGAGTATTCACGTGAAGATCGAGGGTCTGGATCAGGTGATCGCAGATCTCGACGCCGCACCCCGCCAGACCGCCTCCAAGCTGCGGCCGATCATGCGCAAGGGTGGCGTGCAGATGAAGAACCGCATGACTCAGGCGTTCAGTGGGTCACGCAGCTTCGGGCAGGTTGCCCGCTCCATCGACTTCGACTTCATTGAGTCCGCCGCCTTCGGTATGGGGCACATGGAGGTCGAGGTCGGCCCGAACGCCTCCGTGACCCTTCGGCCGCGCTGGCAGGTATCGCCTACTTCGGCGGGTCGAATGGTGGCGGCGGAACGGTCGCTGAGCCTGATTCGATCCTGCAGGAGGAGGCCGATGTGGCCGCGAAGTTCCTCCGTGACGCCCTGGGTGATGTGCTGTGATCCACTTCGAGGCGATCAAGGCACTCATCACGGACCCGGCTGTGACGGTGCATGTGGGGCGCGCGCGAGTCTCTGGCACGCCGTCTCTGGATGACTACCCCACGTGACGATCTGGGGCGCCCTGCCGACTGAGTACAGCGGCAGCGGTCCGGACGCTCCGACGCTGGCGGATTTTCCGAAGGACTGGTCGGCGACGATCCGGCTGACCTATGCGGCCACCTCGCCGGGTTCGATGACATGGCTTATTGAGCGCGTCCGGTAAGCAGTGAACCGGCAGATCCCGAGCATCGAGGGCTTCGTGTGTGAGCGCATCCGCCTGCAGAGCCTGCAGCCCGTCGACCAAGACCCGTCCATCTCCCTGGAGGGCGGCCTGTATCCGCTGTACGCCATCGACGAGCTGACGCTGGTCGCTCACCGAGATGAGGAGTAGCCGTGATGAAGGAACCAATCGTGGTGGTGTCTAGGCGCACTGGGCACCAGATGGAAGTCCCGCGTGCTCGATATGAGCGCCGCAAAGACCTGTTCAGCCTTCCGGGAGACGCCCGCCGAGGTTGAGGTGCAGGAGCAAGAAGAAGAATCCCCGGAAGATCCTATTGATGAAGGAGGCCATGAATGGGCCGCAGATTGAGCCAGGGGCGCATCAAGCTCACCATCCTGGAAGACAAGCCCGAGAACCCTGAGCGTCCGACTGCTGAGGAGCTCAACGCGGGGCATGACGGTTCGGCGGACATCGATATGCCGTCGTTCGTGTTCACCGCGGCCGACTCGGACACGAGTCCGAACACGAAGCTGGTGTCCCGTTCGCAGACACAGATGGTGACCAACCGCAACCACGAGGCGTCGATGCGTGTGGAGCGCGGCTTCACCGCCGGCGGGGACACGGACAGCGACGACGCGACCGCGCAGAAGTTCATCGACAACGTCGGCTCCGAGCTGTGGGTCTACAAGCGCGAGACCGGCAAGTGGTCCAGCGACGAATGGGAGGACGGCGACATCTACGACATGGGCGGCTCCTTCGAGGTTGACCTGCCCAAGCGTGGCGCACTGGAGGGCAACATCGCCTTCGACGTTCGTCTCCTGCCTCGCCAGGTGTACGACAACGGCACGGTGGGCACCGGCACCGGCAGCTGACCACCCTTAGATCCCAGCGGCGGGGTTGCTCGTCAGGCTCTCGCCCCGCCGCTGGTCCACCCCTTGTAGAGCCTGACGCCACTTCCTTTCTGAGCTCCGGCTGAGCATGTCTCGTCGGGGCTTTGCTGTACCCGAACGAGGAGAGCCTGACATGACTGAAGAGCTGAACCCTGAGACTTTCGACCTGGACGCATGGCTGGAGGACGCGCACCTTCCTGAACGCTCCTGCCGCATCTTCAGCGGCGGTCACCTAGTGGGTGAACTGGAAGCCATCAAGCAGGAGATCGAGGACGAGAACACCGGCGGCGAGGGCACTCTGCGGTCCCTGGAGAAGATCTCGAAGCTGCAGGAGAAGTACGAGGCCAAGCTGGAGAAGCTGGCGAGCTCGGTAATCACCGTCTTTTGCCGGGCGCTGAGTGGGCCAGAGATGCGGGAGATCAAGGACCGCTTCGACAAGCTCGAGCAAGAGAAGAACTGGGACCGTCAGACCGCGGCCGCGAAGTTCTGGTACGCGATGGTCGGCCAGTCCGTGGTGGCGGTGAAGCCGCTCGATGGTGAGCGCCGCGAAGTGAAGTGGACGGCGGAGAACATCGAGGCGCTGGACACGAAGCTGGGCCTCGGGGAGTTCGGGAAGCTCAAGGCCACCTACCAGCTGGCGCAGACCGAAGTGAAGGAGCCGGATGCGGATTTTTTGCAGAAGTCCTCTGGCGCCAACAAGGGCGATACCGCCGAGTAATCCAAATCCTGGGGCTCGCTGAGCGTTACTGCCAGCCCCGTCGCGCTGGTTGCTGGGTGGTGACACCTGGAGCGAGAAGGATGCGCGCCTGACCCTGGCGCACGCGATCTACCAGGACGGGCTCTGCGGCTGCGGCAAGCCGGTCATCGTCGCCCACTCGGAAGAGAATAAGGGTTGGTACGAGACCAAGAGCAGTATCTGTCACGCCTGCGCGGCCAGCGAATCAGCCATGAAGGGCAAGGATGGTAAGCGCCGCGACGCAGAGCCGGGGAGAAGTCCTACGTGGTACTGGACCCCGAGGGTTGAAGCCTCAGTCCCACCAAGTGTCGGTCTCGGAGACGACCTCGTAGACGTCACTTTCCAGACCCTCCGCCATCGCGTCGCAGTCAGTCTCTGCGGGGCAGGCGTGCGAGTAGCGCTCGAGTGCTCGGGCCGTTCTAGTCACTTCGCCCGCAAAGCCCGGCGCGACGTAGTCCGGCTGACTCTCGTATGAGTCGCTCTCCGTAAGCGCGGCACCGAAGTCGGCCATCAGTTCGTCGCCATCAGAGAAGTGCTCGTAGCAGTCGGCCTCTGTGATGTCGCAGTCGGCGTCGTAGTGCTTGTTCCACCAGGCGACGAGGTCTTCGACGTGGTCGTCCCACATCTGGTCACCCCACTCATCACTGGCGGCCTGTCCGTCGCTCTCGGGTGTCTCGCTCGGGGTGCTCACCGGCGCCGACTCATCCGCCGGATCCGCATCGCCGTTCTCTACCTGACCTCCGCACGCCCCGATCGTGACCAGGCATAGCGCCGCCAGTGAAGCAGTCCCTGTGGCCTTCATTCCCTCACGCATCTCTAGATCTTCGCACAACTGAGGAGGCCCGGTTATGGCTGATCGCCGCGTAAAGCTGATTCTCGAGGCGCAGGTCGACCAGTTCAACTCGAACCTTCGGAAGGCTCGCGGCGAGGCTGACGACTTCGGGAACAAGCTGCGCAGTGCGATCAACCAGCCCGAGATGCAGCAGCTGGGTCGTCACCTTACGGCTTTCGGCACCCTGACTGTCGGCGCCCTGGGTATGGCGACGAAGGCGGCCATCGACTGGGAGACTGCCTGGACTGACGTGATGCGCCGTACGGACGGCACCCCTCAGCAGCTCAATGAGCTTGAGGGGCCCTGCGGGGCATCGCTACGGAGCTGCCGACGACGCACCAGGAAGTCGCCGCCGTGGCCGCCGCGGCCGCCCAGCTGGGCGTGAACGTCAACGACGTCGAAGAGTTTACCCGCGTCATGATCGACATGGGCGTCTCGACGAACATGACCGCGGAGCAGGCCGCGACCTCGATGCAACGGTTCGCGAACGTCATGGGCACTCCGACCGAGGAGATGCGCAACCTCGGCTCGGCCGTGGTGGACCTTGGCAACAACTCGGCCACCACTGAGTCCGAAATCATGGACATGGCTCAGCGGATCGCTGGTGCCGGTACTGCCTTCAACATGAGCGAGGGCGACGTGCTCGGCCTGGCGACGGCGCTGACCTCTGTTGGTGTCGCATCGGCCGCCGGTGGCACCGCCGTGTCCCGGATGATGTACGACATCAACGACGCCGTCACCAGCGGCGGGGAGTCCCTCGAAGGATTCGCAGACGTGGTAAGCATGGCTGCGGATGAGTTCTCCAACCTTTGGCAGGAAGACTCTGCGGCCGCCCTGGAGGCGTTCGTCGTCGGCCTGGGCGAAGCCGCTGAGCAGGGCACCAGTGTGCAGGAATCACTGTCCGAGCTGGGTGTCACTGAGCAACGCACCATTATGGCCTTCACTAACCTGGCCTCCATAAACGACATGCTCTCTGACAGCATGGAGCGCGGTAACGAGGCGTTCGGTGACGCGACCGCACTGGGTGAAGAGGCTACGTCTACGACACCGTCGCCGCCCAGGTGCGCGCCTTCTGGTCCAACATCCAGGACGCGGCCATCACCCTCGGTCAGGCGTTCCTCCCAGCCCTTGAGGGTCTAGTGACGAACCTCAGTGGCGCCGTGACGTGGTTCAACGAGCTCAACCCGGTCGCGCAGAACGCCGTCGCCTGGATCAGTGCCGCAGGTGGCGCAGCTGCCCTGGCGGCAGGGTCATTCATCCTGCTCGCTCCGGGCATCATGCAGTCCGCCACGGCCCTGACGGCACTGCGCCAGTCCGGGGCCGCGCGAACACCATCCTGGGGAATCTGGGGCGCACCACGGGCGTGCTGGTCGCCGGGTTCATCGCCTTCGACGCCATGGCGCGAGTCAAGGACCACTTCCGTGAGACCGGGCGTGAAGCTGAGGAGCTCAAGACCGAGCTCGACAAGCTCGCCATCAGTGGTGAGCACGCCGGGCATCTCCTCGGGAACGCTGGCCTGGAGATCAGCACAGGTGTGCACGGCGCCTCGATCGAGCTCAGCAACTTCGAGGACGTCCTTAAAACCCTGGATTCAAGGGCGTGGCTGGAATGGGTGCCCGACGCTTTTGAGCCGAACCACATTCGCCAGTTCCGCGAAGAGGTAGACAACACCAACGCGGCCTTCGAGGCCCTGGTGGCCGAGGGCAACATCGAGCAGGCTACGACCCAGATGTCGGAGCTGACCGAAGGTTCACGGGACAACGGACGAAGCCTCGAGGAGCTCGGGAGACCTTCGCTTACTACGTGGCAGAGCTCGACGGCTTCGCGGCCTCACATGACATCGCACTTGAGCGCCAAGAGCTCCTCAAGTGGGCCTTCGAGGACACTGTACCGGCGGCCATTGAGGCGGCTGGCGGCATCGAGGGGGTCGCGAACGCCGCGGAGGACGCTGCGCGGGCTGAGGCTGAGGCACAGATCGCGGCGATGGAGCTGGAGACCGCCCTTGAAGATGTCGGGGTCTCGGCCGACGGCGCCGTGGATTCGCTGCGCGAGTTCCTCGATGTTCTGTTCGAGGCTGGCATCCTCACCATGAGCGCCCGTGATGCCACCGCGCGCTTCCATGAAGCGATCGACGGCGTCGACACAGCTATCTCGCAGGTGAAGGAATCACAGGGCGAGATGGGCCGGATGCTGAACAAGAACAAGACCGACTTCGACCTCACCACAGAGGCCGGGCGGCTTGCCAACGGCGCCTTCCAGGACGTCGCCCGATCTGGCATGGACGCTGCCTCAGCTATGGCTGAGAACGGTGCATCTCAGGATGAGGTGCAGGGCAAGATTCGCCGGACGTACGACGGTCTACTCGAGGCAGCCCAGGCGTTCGGCCTTTCTGAGGATGCGGCGCGTGAGCTCACTCGTGAGGTTCTGGGTGTCCCGGATAGCGTCAGCATCGACTCGTGGATGTCGGAGGAGGCGAAGCGGGTTGCCGATGAGACAAACAATTCATTGGACCGCATCGATGGTCGGCAGACACGCTCGAACCACACTCACACGGTCACCACGATCCACCAGAGCAACAGCCCCAGAACTGGCCGGATGGCGAATCACAGCATCCCAGAGTTCTCTGGTGGTGGCTCTGTGCGTGGTCCTGGCACGGGAACGTCGGACAGCATCATCGCCGCCGTGTCCAACGGTGAGCACGTGCTGACTGCCCGCGAGGTTCAACTCATGGGAGGCCAGCAGGGCGTCTATGCCTTCCGTGCTGGCCTGACGGGCTCACAGCCGCAGCGGCCCTCTGGCCGCGACATGGTTCCGGCGTACGCGACCGGCGGTGCCGTCTCTGGCGGCGGCCGCGGCGGTGTGATGACGGCTGAGGCGACACTGGTGGGCGCCCGTGTGGAGTTCGGCAGTGATGGGCTCGCACGGTTCGTGGACGGCCGGGTGAAGGTGTCGATGGGTGACCCGTCCGTGATCCGCGCAGCATCCGAGGGGCTGGCTGACCAGTCGGCCCGTGACAGTAGGGGCCCAGTGGCGGAAGACGTTGAGATCACCTACGCCTACCAGTCGATCAACGAGGCTATGGCGGACGAGGGTGCCGAGTTCACCGTCAATGGCATCTCCGGTGACGGGTTGCTGGGCAGTGAGCTCGGCATCCGTGACGCGCCGGGCCGTGATGGGGATGTGCTGATCGAGCGGACACTGCCGTCGCGGACAGTTACAGTCGCGTACACGCTCAAGGTCGCCAAGGAAGCGTCCCACGCGGCGCTGACGGAGCACCGCCGGGTCGAGAGTGTCCTAAATGGCCTGATGAGCCGCCGGGGTTTGGTGGAGCTGGAGCTGAGCCACCTCGACGGGTACTTCATGGCCGCCGAGGGTGGGCTGTCGAAGTCCTCGGACTATGCGCACATGCACCAGGGCACGATGACGTTCTACTGCCCAAAGCCATTCCTCTACGGGTCAACCGTCACTACCACGATCGCGGGTGGACTGATCTCAGTGGGCACCAACCATTTCGTTCAGCCGGTCATCGTCTGGACGACCAGCAGCACAGTCGGTTCCGCCTGGATTGAGGTGGATGGGGTGCGGCTGAGAGTTGATCGGCAGATCAGTGAGGGCCAGCAAATCCGCATCGACTGCGAGCGGATGGAAACCCGTGTTGGCGGGGTGTTGAACGTCGAAGACATCAAGGGCTCCTACCCGCAGGTGCGAGACGGTTCTTCTGTTTCCCGCCACCCCGGCGGGCCGATCGAGTTCCGCTACCAGGAGCGCTGGATCTAGCGCCTTCAACTTCCCATTAACTTCCGAGCGCCTCTGACCGGGCGCTTTTTCTATGCCCTCTGGAGGTTCCATGCCCACCAACGGCACCGCACCCGTGGCGCTCCTGGACTGGGAGCTTGAGCCGATCCGTGTTGTTCAGGACGCCGAGTGGGTACTCGATGACCGGGATGACTCGACCAATGAGCTTCGGGTCACGACCACCCTGGAGCAGGCGGACGGGGTCAACTCTGAGCAGGAGCTGATCTTCAAGGGTCGCCGCTTCGGCATCCGTAAGGTCCATCGTGACCGAGTGGCTGACCGTGCTGTGATCACTGCTGACGAGGTGCAGGCGGAGTTGGCGGAACTCAAGCTCGTGGACTACCGGCCGGATAACTGGACACTGAACCGCGCCATCGATGAGGCAGTGTCCGGCACCCGCTGGACCCGTGGTGAGACCACCGGGATTCGTGAGGGCCGGGCAGACTTCGACGAGATTACCGCCCTGGATGCCCTGCACTTCCTGGCGCGGCACCAGGACGCACAACTGTGGTTCGACTCGTTGCGTCGTCGGATTAACATCACCGGCACCCGTGGCACCGACCACGAGTACGTGTTCACCTACGGCCGTCAGCTCGAGAACATCGAGAAGGTCGAGCGCAAGCCGGTCACGACCGTCATCTATCCGACGATGGCCGACGACGTCGCCCTCGATCCAGTGGAGGACTACGGGTACTACCATTCGCGGGGCCTCTCGATCGCTGAGGCGCGGGCTCGGTTCCGCAAGGAGGACCACTGGGCTGACAACGATTACGAGTTCGCGGCGAACATGCAGCGCGACGCTGCCGCCCGGCTCGCGGTCGAGGCGTACCCGCAGATCACCTACACGCTGACCGCCGCCGCCACGAAGCCGATTGATGGGCAGGATGACTTCGACCTGGCGGAGCTGCAGCTGGGTGACCGGGTCTACGTGTGGGACAACGACATCGACGCGCGCCTGCGCGCTGAGGTCACCGCTGTCACCACCAGCTCGGACGCCTCAGAGAACCGCCTGGTGCTCTCGTACCTGCCACCATCGCTGTCCACGGGCACTAACCGGGGCAGTTCTTCGGCGACTCTGGTCGCCCATCTGATGGCGGCCGTAGCCGCTCCGGCCCGCAGCCGCGCCCCTCCATGCCGATTCTCGAGGAGATGGGCACCTACGGGATCGCCGTGACCCGCTGGAACGGGCAAGACCACGACGGGAACTCGCACACGATCCCGCAGCGGTTCGGCCTGATGCTCACGCTGGTGGCGCCATTGGACGAGAACGGTGACATCCCTAGCCCGCGGGACAGTGCTCGGGTGTTCCGTGGCAGCGACATTGATTCCCGTGGCGGCGGCACGTCCATGATCGGGTTCAACGGGTACGGCGAGTTCGCGATCTGGCATCAGATGCAGGGTTGGGACGGCCGGACCCTCTCTGAGCTGTCTGAGCCGCTGGTGGTCGATGTCCCGCCGCTGTTTGACCCGGCGCCACTGAAGTCCACGCTTGAGGATCTGAACACCCGTGTCGGCCCGGCACTGGAGAAGTCGATCTCCGCGACGGTCTCAGAAACGGCTACATCCCTCGACCAGTTCCGCGTGGAGTGGGACGAGAACTGGGATCCGGAAGTCTTCGACACCCTGCGCGCTGTCACTGAGGAGCTGGATGAGACGCTGGCGCAGAAGGCAGACACGTCGCGGCTCAACGAGCTCAACGACATGCTTTCAGGGCGTGAGCGGGTCCACATCGGCGAGGGTGAGCCGGACGATGAGACCGGGGCGTTCGGGGAGACCTACGCGTGGGATGGCACACCGCATGATTCGACGTCTGCCAAGCGTCGAAATGGCATTGACGTGCAGCGCAACCTCATCGCCAACCCCAGCTTCGAGCAGGGGTTGGAGAGGCTGACACACACCAGCACCGGCGGAGAGTTGGGCAACCCGACATCCTCGTGGGTGGTAACCCACGGTAGCCGGGCGTTGCGTGTCGAGTTCAATGGCGCCACCGCGAACGCTCAGGTTCGCCAACCTGTTCTGGGGTGGTCGCGTGCGACCCTGGCCGCTGGATGGCGCTGTCGGCTGATGTGCGGCGTGGCTTCGAGAGCGAAGGTCGCGGCGCGTCCCACGTAAGGCTCCGTTTCCAGTTCCGCATGGGTTCCACTGAGGTCGCGATCACCCCGCCGGTATCACAGGAGATACCTCTTTCTGCTGGACGGCTTTCGCAGGCTACGCAGATCCCGGATGAGCCGTTCGATAACATCCTGGCGATCCTCTGGTATCAGGGCGGCCCGTCCTGGTCGGCGCCGACTGATGGTGCCTCGTACTCCGACGCGTGGATGGTTGGGGTCGCTGACACCGAAGAGGACGCCCTCGCTCGGGTCGCTGACTACTTCGACGGCGACACTGAGGGCACACTCGGAGACCCTGCGGTCAACGGGACCATCTACTACCAGACCGATGGTGACGACATCGTTGGGATCTGGCGCCGCGAATCGGGCGGCTGGCAGAAACTGCCTCTGCGCGATGAGGTTTTCAGCTCCATCAGTGTCGGGAAGCTCGCCGCTTCGGGCGCGAGTATCAACGAGGCTGTGGTCGAGCAGCTGTGGGGCCAGCTTGCAGTGTTCGACCGGGTTGACGCCCGCGAGGGTTGGATCGGTGACGTGGCGCTGCAGGACGGTGCTGTGAAGTCCCGTGCTGTGGACACCGTAGAGTTCACCGCGTCTGCGGCCTTCCTAGATAACGCCATGGTGAACCTGATTCAGGGCCGCATGGCCGACTTCGATCAGGCGCTGATCGGCGGCACGTTGCTCAAGGACAAGTCTGTGAGCACTCAGAAGATGGTGGTGGGCAACTACACCAACCTGATTACTGACCCGCAGTTCTCGCGTGAGTGGGGAATGGAGGGCGGCTGGCAGAGACACGACACCGCTGAGGATGAGATCGGTTACTTCTGGTGGAGCGCAGGGGACACCAACATCATTCGCCCCTCCGGCGGGATTAGTGGTGAGTTCCGTGTCCAGTACGGGCGTGAACGGCTCGAGGCTCGGCCTGGCGAGAAGTATTGGTTCTCCGCGAAGCAGATGAACAACAGCAACTCGAATCATCGCCTGGGCATCCGCGTGGGGTATTTGGGCGATCACGACGGGGTTATCTACCAGGAAGGTCGCCACTACTGGCCCGCCGGAATGAGTACCGGCGACACTTTGGACTACTCGTGGACAGTCCCTGAGATCGGGTCTATCCGCACGATGTTCATCCTGCTCTACTTCGAGCGGACCACGTCGCACATCGGCATGTATGCGCCGACGGTCACGCAGGCAAACAGTGGCAAGATGGTTATTGATGGCCTATTGCAGGCCACCGAAGCCGAGCTGGAGAACCTGTTCTTCAACGAGGCGGTCGGCAACAAGATCGCCGCAGGTTCAGCGGAGTTCCTAGAGCTTGACGCGGATCAGATCAGGTCGAATTCATGGACTGGTGTGGTCGCCACCGCGGCGACGTTCCAGACACACAGCCAGTCGAACCGTGGCGTGAAGCTCCAGCCTAAGCCGGTCTGCGCGCTTGGGACGGCAGTGGAAACCGCCGCTTCGACCTCTCGGCCAGCACCGGCAACCTCACCGCAACGGGCACCTTCCGGACCGCGTTCAACGGCAACCGGATCGAACTGGAGGACACCGCAGATGGCGGTCATATCCGGTTCTTCTCCGGCAATAACCGTTCAACGATCAAGTCACGGGCCACCATGGGCCGCCTCTCGATGGTCTACAACGACCTGGGTGGCGACGATGACGACACTGCCTACCCGTTCCTCGGCGTTGAGCAGGAGCGGGCGCTAATGCAGTTCCGTGGTCAGCGAATCAGCGTGGGCGGCACCACTCAGGACGACCAGTACATGCTGTTCGAGCCGGGCGCTGAGGGCCGCGCACGATTCCAGGGCGACATCGAAATGGAGCTCTCGAGCCGGGTTCGATTCACGTTCGGGAACTTCCGCACCTTGGGGTGGATGGGCCAGAGTCCCGCCACCTCGAACGCGCAGCTGGCCATCCGTGTTCAGGATGGCATGTCGCTGTCCATCGACAACGGGTATATCGACAACTTCAGCACCTGGGCGAACACCACGGGCGCCTCAGCGAACGTAGCTGTTGATTCGTCGGGCCGTTTCCGACGCAGCTCCTCAGCGTCGCGCTACAAGCTCGACCAGCAGGAACTCGAGGTGCCTGAATCCCTGATCGATATTCCGTTGATCGACTGGATTGACCGGGGCGAGTACGAGCGTCGGGCCCAGATGGACGAACAGCCGAGGCCGTTCACTGAAAAGGACCAGTCTCTGCATGACGCGATCCAGCTGCGCCGCATCCCCGGCGTGGTTGCCGAGACCGTCAAGGAGTACGGCGGGGAGCAGTTCATCACGTACGGCCCGGATGGACAGATCGAGGAAGTGCTCTATGACCGCCTGGCCTTGGCGCGCACCGGCATTCTCTACCGGATCATCCAGGCGGCATTCACTGAAATCAAGGCGCTGCAGGCCCGCGTCACCGAACTCGAAGGAGCAGCAGCATGAAGAACGAAACCGCACAGGCCGTCATCCAGAAGCAGGCCATGCAGATCGCGAACCTGACCCTGCAGAACACGGTCGCCGAAGTTGAGCTCGACGAGGCCAAGGCCGATAACCAGAAGCTGCGCGAGGAGAACCAGAAGTTGCGCGAAGCCAACGAGACTCTGCGCAGCCAGCACGGGGAGACGTGATCAACGATGCCGCTGAGTGACTTCCCAAGCATCCAGGGTCTCTCCGACGACGAGCTGGCCCAGCTTCGCCGGTCAATCATGCAGGAGCAGAACCTCCGCCGCCGACTCGACGCCTCACCGGAGAAGATCGAGGCCGCCATCGCCGAGTACCAACAGGCGTCGGGAATCAAGGATGGCGATGAATGGGTGCCCCGACATCCCCTTTATCGCGACCGATGGCAGGCTCAGAGCGCGTCCACGGAGGGCACACCTGGATCTCGACCATCGACCATAACGTGTGGGAGCCAGGCGAAAGTGGATGGATCATGAAGCCAGAGGTTGACCCTGATACTGGCGAGACCATCTACCCGCCCTTCAATCGTCCTAGTGGTCAGCATGACGCGTACAACACGGGCATGAGGATGACCTGGACGGACGGTGAGGTCTACGAGGCCAAGCGTGACGGTGTCGTGCATTCGCCTGACGAGTACGCCGACGACTGGAAGCTCATCGAGCCCGAGTCTGAGTCTGAGCCGGACGAGGACGACGAACCTGACGACGACGAGTCAGAGTCGGGCGAGCCCGCCACGGAAGCCTGGGAGGCGAACGTGGACTACTCCAACGGTGACGCGCTCACCTACGAGGGAGAGCTGTACTTCGTCATCCAGGACCACACCTCACAGGCACACTGGCCGCCGAACGAGGTCGCATCCCTCTACGAGAGGCAGTAGCCATGCCCGGTCAGTACATCACGCGGCATGAGCCGCCGAAGCTGCGAGACCGCTTCTACTCGGACTCGCTGGGCATCTCGATTGCGGTCGGGTCGCTCATCATTAGCGCGTTACTACTGCCCGCGGTGGCGCCGGAGTTCATCATCAGCCGCGCCCTCGAAGGCCTGCCCTGGTGGGTGCTGGTCATGCTCTCCATCACCATGGCCGTAGGTGCGACACGGTTCCTTCACGCGGCCATTACTCCCCGCAAAGCCTGGTCGAAGAAGGACATCATGCGCGTGAAGTACGGGGGCGCGTTCGCGTTCTCATGCGCATGGCTCGGGTACTGCATCTCAGTGCTCTCCACCGGAAACCCGAACGCCATAGTCACGATCGTCATGTCCTCGTCAATTGCTATCGGCTACGCCGGTCAAGCACGCGGGCTGTACCTCAGTGAGCGCATTCTCAATGCCCGAGAAGAGGCCGAAAAGTTCACTGAGGGGTGACGTATGCAAGCAGAGCATTGGGTAGCAATCATCGTCGCAAGCATCGCACTGATTGGCACGCTGGCGGGCGTGTTCTTCGGCAAGAAACCGGGCACACCTTCACTGGAGCGCAGGGATCGCGAGAACTATCTGGTGGACACTACGCACACTCCAGCGTCACCGGGCACTGAGGGCCAGAGCACAGCCCTTGACCTAGCGCACTATGCCGTCACTGAGGCGCGCGCAGTCGCCGCCCGGATGGATGCCATGGAGAGCAGGTTGAACCGCTGGCAGAAGGCCCATGAAGCCCTCTTCGGATGGGCGCGATGGATCGAAGCCGACTGGCACGACCTGCGCCTGCAGGACCGACCACCACCGATACCACCGGAAGCGCATCACCCCGAATAACCACTATGCCCCGCAGAGTCGGGGCCTTTCTCATGCCCAAGGAGGCACGCATGGCCGAGAAATGGCACACCACCATCGAGCCCTACCGCACAGAGGACGACCAGAGCCTCGATGAACTCACCGACGAAGAGCGCGCCGAGATCGACCGACAGGTGGAGGAGCTACACCATCGCGAGGCAGCAGGGGAGCGGGTGGGGCACTGATGAGCTTCATCGGCACCCACGGCACCAACCCCAACTTCGCCCAAGCCGCACGCACCTACCGACACGCTCGGCCGAAGATCCCACAGGTGGGCCTTCACACATCAGAGTCCGCAGCCGGGTCATTTCTGCTGGCTCTGTGGCAGTTCATTCACACTCGGCTGGGGCCCGGCTCCTACAACGCCGGTGCCGACGTGTACGGCACCGCGAATCAGTACGCGCCCTGGTCCTGGTACACCTGGCACGCCCCAGCGATCAACCCTTTCGCCGCCGGGATCACCGCGAACTGCCGCGCCGACGAATGGGACCGGATCAGCAAGACCTGGCGCGACAACCTCATCAAAGGCATGGCACGCATGGCTCACCAGTACTCCCGCTGGTGCGTGTCCCAGGGACTCGCGCCCGTTCCCGCTCGGTACATCACCGGGGCACAGGCACGCGCTGGCCATTGGGGATTTGTCTACCACGGCAGCTTGCAGAGTGATCGCACAGACCCCACCGGCCCGCGTGACGTCTTCCCCGCGCTGAGTTCATGGCCGAGTTCATCCGCCTCGAAGCCGGAGCAACCGGCACCACCCCGCATCAACTCCCACCCTGGAAGGAACCGTCATGTCCGCAGAAGAAGTCTGGCGCCACCGTGGCCTCGACCACGTGAACGACGACCCCTCGACCAAAGACAGCCAGCTCGCCCGTGCGCACGAGTATTCCGCGAACATCTGGTCACGGATGCGCAGTAACGACTGGCGCGCATGGATGGCTAATGCCGTCCAGCGCTGGCGCGGCCTGGACTACGTGAACGAGAACCCGTCCACCAAGGACAATCAGATCGCCCGCGCCCACCAGTACGGCTACCTCAACCGGGGTAACCATCAGAAGCTCCGAGAGATCGAAGCCGCACAGGACGCCGGATTCAAGGCGCTGGCCGAGCAGCTCGACTCCCTTAAGCCCGGACTCGCCAAGGCTGTGACAGACGCCATGGACTCAGCGCGATCCGAGCAGGTCAAGATCACTGCCGCCGAGGTCGCCGAGCAGCTCGAAGTGGACTCACGCATCACAGCCAAGGCCGACAAGGAAGAGGACTGACACATGCTCGACCGCATCATTACCGACCGCACGAAGCGCAAGTACATCTACGGGATCGTGCTCGCCGTCCTGCCACTGCTGGTGGCTTACGGGATCTTCGACGAGGGCACATCAGGAACGGTCGCACTGATCGCGGCCGCCGTGCTCGGAGTCGGGGAGTCCAGCCTCGCGCTGGCGAACACGCCCAAGAAGGAACCCGTGGAGGCCGACCCCATAGAGGATGCCTCCACACCCAAGTAGCACCACCACGAAAGAGCGCCCCACTTGGCTACGGCTGAGTGGGGCGCTTTTTCTGTGCCTACCGAAACTCTCCCAGCGGCAGTGCCCGTGTCCGCAGGAACTGCACCGGCCGCCAACGTCGCTCCGGCGCACGGCCGCCCTTGCGTTCGTGCTCCCACATCTCCTCGACTGGTGCGGCCATGAACCCGCTGGCACCCTCGGCCTGACTGCGCCGCTCCGACTTCACCCCGAGGTCGCGCACCAGCGCCTCAGCCTGACCCTGCAGGTAGTGGCGCATCTTCACGCTGGCTTACTCGCCGTAGGTCGCCTGGTGAGCTGAGAGCAGCTGCTGGTAGATGGCTCTGGTCGCGTCATCCATGGGCGGTGAGCTCGGCAGGTGCGTGCTCTACTGCCTGAGACCTCTTCGACTGCTGCAGGAGCTTACTGGCGGACCCCTGACGCGCTGGCACCATATGCGCGTACACCTTGTCAGTCATCGCCAAACTGGAGTGTCCTAGACGGCGTGAGACCTCATGCATGGGCTGTCCCAGGGCGAGCATGTGGGATGCGTGGGAGTGCCGCAGAGAGTGAACCTTCGGCGTCTTAGTGAAGCCTGCCTTCTGCGCACGCTTCACCGCAGGACGCCACATGCGCCTGTAGAGCACGGTCACCTCTTGGATAGGCTCAACAGGAAAGACATAGTTGCCGTGCCCCGCAGCGCGCACCAGCGGCCACACTACTGACATCGTGTCGTCATCCACGTCGATGCGCCGCCGAGAACTCTCACTCTTAGGCTCGCCCACATAGGTGCCGGGACCAGTCTCTGCACGCTTCATAGATTTAGTGACGCTCACGTAGGTCATGCCGTCTGCGACAGTGAAGTCCTCGGGCGTGAGAGCCAGCATCTCTGATCCGCGCAAACCTGTGTAGAACAGGAACACTGCGTAGGGCCTGAACTGATCCTCCACATGTCCAAGCACCGTGAAGAACTCCTCCTCAGTGAGGAACTTATTGCGCTCACTCCCTGGTGTCATCTTCGGGATACGTGTCTCTTCGGTGGGGTTCCACGTTATGTGCCCGAGCTTCACGGCATATCGGAGCAGGCTGGATAGGTAGCCATGCGTGTTCTTGATGGTCTTGGGCGCGTAACCCTTTCCACCCTTCCCTTCTCGGTGCATCCATGCCACCCACCGGGCGATGTCCTCTTCGCCGATGGTGTCTACAGGGTGGTCGATGACGTGCAGGTGGTGGCGCATATAGGTGCGGTACTTGGTGCGCGTGTAGTCGGCGGTGTCGATGAGGTTGCCGATGTAGCGCTCGGAGATTTCAGAGAGCGTAGGGACCGTCGATTCCGTGCGCCGTAGATTCTTCTCTGTCGCCACCGGATCGTTGTTCGAGAACTTGAGCAGCCTCACCCATGCCTCGGCCTTCTCGAGGCTGCTGAACGTCTCCGCATAGCGGTTGTTGTCGTGTCTCCAGATGACCCTGTAAGAGGTTTTCGTCTTACCGGAGCGCTTCTCGATGGTTGCCATTACCCAAGCATATGCCTGTCGTGGGAACATCTTCGTGTGATTTGGGAACATTTCGCGAGGTGTTGGGCCTCGATCCCTGTCATATCAACGATCTTTCGGTGCGCCGAGAGGGACTCGAACCCCCGACACCTGCGGTGTAAACGCAGTGCTCTAACCAACTGAGCTATCGGCGCGTGCTGGATGCGGTCACCCAGTGTAGCGGAGACGCAGCTGTCAGCAGCTACTCGCGCAGCCCTGCCGCCTGAGCCTGTTCGGCTGCGAAGAGCGCAGCGCCGACGATCCCTGCGTTCTTCTGGAATTTGGCCACGGACACCTCGGCGCGCAGGCCCGTCACATAGGGGAGGAAGTCCTCAGCCCGAGTGGAGATGCCCCACCGATGATGAACTGAGACACCGGTTGGATGCGCCACAGGTGAGCAAGATATCGAGCCAGGCCCTTTCCGTACTCGTCCCACGGCTGTTGGTTCCTCTCCCGGGCACGTGCGGAGAACACCGTCTCTGCTACCACGCCGTCGAGCTCCACGTGTCCGAGCTCAGAATTCGGAA
Source organism: Nesterenkonia pannonica (assembly GCF_019575955.1). Lineage (GTDB taxonomy): Bacteria > Actinomycetota > Actinomycetes > Actinomycetales > Micrococcaceae > Nesterenkonia > Nesterenkonia pannonica. Next base: position 1,729,724 of record NZ_CP080575.1, on the reverse strand, counting down.
CCAGCACACCGTCATGGATCAGGGCGGACCCCACCCCGGTGCCCAGCGTGATCATCATGATCGTGCCGCTCCTGCCGTCGCTTGCGCCGTAGCGGGCCTCCGCCAACCCAGCAGCGTCCGCATCGTTCAGGCACGCTGTTCTGCCGGGAAGCGCGCTCAGGAGCTGACCTGCGTCGCAGTCGATCCAGGACGGATCGATGTTCGCTGCCGAGAGGACGACGTTGTCGATCACAATGGCCGGGAACGTCACACCCACCGCGAGCTGCTCCTCCGCGGGGCACTCGGGGTGGGAGGCAAGCTTCTGCAGCACCCGGTCCACGGTGTCCCGCACGGCCTCAGGAGTAGCTTGGCTGGGGCGTGTCGAAGCGGACTCGCTTGCTGATGAGGTCTCCCGCCTCGAGGTCGACGATGCCGCCTTTGATCCCTGTGCCGCCGACGTCGACGCCGATGGCGCAGCGCGGGAGATCCCTCAGCGCGGCGCTCGCCGGGCCGAGGGCTTCAGCGGCCGGGGCGCCCCGGCAGGACGATTGACAGCAGCAGAGGTCATGGTCCCTCTTCTCCTCAGGCGTTCTCGGTGGGCAGGGTCAGGATCTCTGCGCCGTCTTCAGTGACAACCAGTGTGTGCTCAAATTGGGCAGTTCGGCGGCGATCGCGCGTCACTGCCGTCCACCCGTCCTCCCACAGCTCGAACTGACGGGTTCCCAGGGTGATCATCGGCTCGACTGTAAACACCATCCCGGGCTCGAGCGGCTGCGAGTAGTCGGGAGCCGCATCGTAGTGGGGATCACCAGCCCGGTGTGGAAGGCGGGGCCCACTCCGTGGCCGATGAACTCGCGCACCGAGCCGTAGCCGAACCGTCGAGCGTAGACCTCGATGGCCCGTCCGATCACATTGATGGGACGGCCGGGCTTGACCGCGCGGATGCCCGCATCATGGCCTCGTGCGACCGTTCCACGAGGAGCCGCGACTCCTCATCCACCTCGCCGACGGTGAACGTGACGTTGTGGTCGCCGTGCACACCGTCGAGGTAGGCGGTGATGTCCAGGTTCACGATGTCGCCGTCAGCCAGCACGGTCGAGTCGGGGATGCCGTGGCAGACCACTTCGTTGACAGAGGTGCAGATGGACTTGGGAAGCCGCGGTAGCCCAGGCAGGAGGGTATGCACCTCGCTGGGTCAGGAAGTCATGGGCGAACGCGTCCAGCTCGTCGGTGGTGACTCCTGGCTTGATGAGCTTCCCGGTCGCGACCATCGCGTCGGCGGCGAGCCTACTAAGCTGCTCGGATCCGTTCGATGGTGGCCTGATCGAAGGCGTCCGGCCCGGTGTAGCTCTCGGGAACCTGCTTTCCGACGTACTCCGGCTGTGGGATCTGCGGCGGCACCGATCGTCGGGGAGAGACTGTGCCTTTGGTCAGCGTGCCGACAGGGGCGGCGGAACCAGCTGGTGACATGCCTGACAGCCTATCTGCTCCAGCCTCCTGCATTCCCCTCGCGGAAGGGCGTAGGGCGTATCCTGAGCCCATGTCTGAGTACTGGTACAACGTGACCACAGGTGAGGTGGAGGAGGGGCGGAAGTCCAGCTGGAAGCACCTCATGGGGCCCTACTCCAGCCGGGAGGCCGCTGAGCAGGCGCTCGAGCAGGCTCGGGAGCGGTCCGAGAGCTACGACGAGATGCTCAAAGAGGAGCGAGAGGGCTAGCGGGCGGTCCCGGAGGCGTCAGAAGGAGTGCTCCGCGGCAGGGAACGCGCCCGACTCGACGTCTTCGCGATACTGGGCGACTGCCTGGTGAACGACCGCTCTCAGATCCGCGTACTGCTTCACGAACCGGGAACTCGTCCACCATTGAGCCCGAGCATGTCCTGCCACACCAGGACCTGTCCCGTCGTGGCGTTGCTTACTCCGATGCCGATCGTCGGGACGGCCAGCTGCCTCTCGGCCTCCGCGGCGACATCGGCGGGCACCATCTCCATCACGACGGCGAACGCCCCTGCCTCCTGCACGGCCAACGCATCATCGATGACCTTCTGCCCAGCCTCGCCGCGTCCCTGCACGCGGTAGCCCCATGGCGTGCTCTGACTGCGGGGTGAAGCCTACGTGGCCCATGACCGGGATGCCCGCGTCGACGATCGCCCTGACGGCTTCGGCCCTCTCAGCCCCACCTTCGAGCTTGACCGCGTGCACGCGGCCTCCTTCATGAAGCGAACGGACGTCTCCACAGCCTGCTGCGAAGAGATCTCATACGAGCCGAACGGAAGATCCACCACGACCAGCGGGCGCTGCACGGCGTTGGTCACTGACCGGGCGAACACCATCATGTCGTCCACCGTGATCGGCAGCGTCGTCCCCGACTTCATCATCACGTTGGCAGCCGAGTCTCCCACCAGGAGCACCTCCACCCCAGACTCCTCGAACGCTGAGGCGATGCTCCCGTCGTAGGCGGTCAGCATCGTGAACCTCTGCCCAGCCTCCTTGAGCTGGAGCAGGTGGTGCGTGCGAATGCGAGCGGGGCGATTCTTTCAGCGCTGCGCTGCCCCGTCTGAGGATCCGCAGGAGTCTTCTCCCCATGCAAAGGTGATTCGGAACTCATGGGTGCAACAGTACTGTGTCTCCGCATTTGGGTAGAGTGACGATCGATAGCACGAAACACCCAGCAGGGAGGCTTGAGCCAATGGATCGCCAGCAGGAGTTTGTACTGCGCACCATCGAGGAGCGCGATGTCCGGTTTGTGCGCCTCTGGTTCACCGACGTGGTCGGGTCCCTGAAGTCTGTGGCGCTGGCGCCTGCCGAAGTCGAAGGAGCCTTCAGCGAAGGACTGGGCTTCGACGGCTCCTCCATCGAGGGACTCTCACGCATCTCCGAGTCGGACATGCTCCTGAAGCCCGATCCCTCCAGCTTCCAGATCCTTCCTTGGCGGGGAGAGGACGAGCCCACGTCTCGTATGTTCTGCGACGTTCTGACGCCTGACGAAGAAGCTAAGCCGCGGGGATCCGCGACACGTGCTGAGGCGCCAGCTCGATGCCGCTGCGGAGATGGGGTTCACCTGCTACACCCACCCAGAAGTCGAGTTCTATCTGCTGGACTCGGACCGCCCTGACAGCAGCGGGAGCCTGCACCCCGCTGATCAGGTAAGCTACTTCGACCACCTGACCGGGTCTGTGTCCCAGGACCTGCGGCGCCATACCGTCAACATGCTCGAAGCAGTGGGCATCTCTGTGGAGTTCAGCCACAACGAGGTGGGGCCGGGCCAGCACGAGATCGACCTGCGCTACGCGGACGCTCTGACCATGGCCGACAACATGATGACGTTCCGCACCATCGTCAAGGAGGTGGCGCTCCAGCACGGCAAGTACGCCACGTTCATGCCGAAGCCGTTCAGCGATCATCCCGGTTCGGCGATGCATACTCACTTCAGCCTCTTCGAGGGCGACACCAACGCGTTCTACGCTGCGAACACCGAGTTCAACCTCTCTGCGACGGCGCGTCAGTTCATCGCCGGCGTTCTGACGCACGCCCCTGAGATCACCGCCGTGACCAATCAGTTCGTGAACTCATACAAGCGCCTGTGGGGAGGAGAAGCCCCCAGCCACGTCTCCTGGGGCCACAACAACCGCTCCGCACTGCTGCGCGTGCCGCTGTACAAGCCCAACAAGGGTGGCTCCGCACGGGTGGAGTTCCGAGGCATCGACAGCGCCGCGAACCCATACCTTGCCTATGCTGCGGTGATCGGCGCCTACCTGAGAGGCATCCGCGAGGGCTACGAGCTGCCCGACCCCACCAGCGAGGACGTCTGGTCGCTGACATCGGCCGAGCGCCGCGCCATGGACATCAAGCCTCTTCCCGGCACCCTGCACGAAGCCCTCCGTCAGATGGAGGACTCGGAGCTGGTCGCCGAGATTCTCGGTGAGCAGCTCTTCGAAATATTCCTCCGGAACAAACGCCAGGAGTGGGACGCCTACCGGGTCAACGTCTCGCCGTTCGAGGTGAGCAGCTACCTCGGCGCGGTCTGATACCGCGCGCAGAGAGGAGCCCGGCATGCAGGAGCAATCTGTTCGAAGACTGATCGCAGCAGGGTTCCAGGACACTGCCCGTGCCAAGAGGTTCCTGGCGGACAGCCAGCTGGAGGCCATCCCCACCGAGGATCTGGTTGAGCAGATGCGCTGCGCACCGGACCCCGATCAGGCGCTGCTGCTGCTGATCCGTCTCGCGGAACGGGCGCCGGAGGTTCTCGAGCTCTTCCGGAAAGGTCAGTCCGCAGCCCTTCCTATGCTCCGACTGCTGGGAGCGTCCCAGGCGCTCAGCGAGTTCCTCATCCGGCACCCCCAGCACGTCGATCTCCTCATCGAAGGCCCTCGCCCCTTCTCCGATGCGAGTGAGCATCGCGACCCCTCCGCCGAGGAGCTGCACGCACGATTGGCATCTGCCTGCACAGCGGAGCAGCCGGGGACCGCCCTGCGTGTGGCGTACCGCCGCGAGCTCACCCGACTCGCGCTCGAAGACCTCATCGCCGAAGACCCCGCTGAGTTCCAGCCCAGGGCTTCGCGTCAGCTCGCGGATCTGGTAGGCGCGGCAGTCGAGGTGGCCCTGCGCATTGCCCACGAAGAGCTCAGCAGACGCAGGCCGGAGGCCTCGGAGGTGGAGCTGGCCGTCATCGGCATGGGAAAATGCGGTGCTCGCGAACTGAACTACGTCTCCGACGTAGACGTCATCTTCGTGCACCGAGCGCCCGAGGGTATGGAGCACGACGTCGCCCAGACGCTCGCAGCCGACCTGGCGGTAGGCATATCGCGCATCATCGGCGCCAACTCGGGCGAGTAGGCGCTCTGGGAGGTCGACGCCAATCTCCGTCCTGAGGGCAAAGACGGCCCGCTGTCCCGAACCCTGGACTCTCACAAGGAGTATTACGCCCGCTGGGCTCACGGCTGGGAGTACCAGGCACTGCTCAAAGCGCGCCCCATCGCAGGCTCCGCCTCGCTGGGGAGGACTACATGGACGCCATCTGGCCGCTGGTGTGGGAGGCCTCCGCCCAGACAAACTTCGTCGAGAACGTCAAGCGATGAGGCGCCGAGTCTTCGAGAACATCTCCTCAGACCACGCGGCGCGGGAAATAAAACTTGGCCGGGGCGGGCTGCGGGACATCGAATTCACCGTCCAGCTCCTGCAGCTCGTCCATGGACGTGTCGATGCCTCCCTCAGAGTGCGGGACACAGTCTCGGCCATCGCGGCGCTGGAGACCGGGGAGTACGTTTCCAGCCATGACGCCGAGGAGATGTCTGCGGCCTATCGTCGGCTTCGCCTGTACGAGCACCGCATTCAGATGTCGAACATGCGCCGGACGCACCTGATGCCCGAGAAGGAGGCCGATCTGAGGGCCCTCGCCCATGCCGTCCGAGGCCCTCAGGAGACCCGGCGACGAGCCCCGGCGAACTGCTCGACGAATGGAAGGCCGTTGCGCGCGAGGTGACCGGCTTCCACGAACGCATCTTCTACCGCCCGCTGCTGTCGACCACGGCCGCACTGTCTGATGAAGACGTTCGGCTCTCGCCCGAGTCTGCTCAGGCCAGGCTCGCAGCCCTGGGGTACATGGATGCACCGGGCGCGGTGCGGCATATCCAGGCCCTGACGTCAGGAGTCAGCCGCAGGTCCAAGCTGCAGCGAAGGGTTCTGCCCGCCATGCTCGGGTGGCTGGCCGACGGCGTCGACCCCGACGCGGGGCTGCTGGCCTTCCGCCGGCTCTCCGACTCATTGGGCAGCAGCCCGTGGTACATGACGATGCTGCGGGACTCCTCGGTCGCCGCTGAGCGGCTGGCCGCCATTCTTTCGGGCTCACGCTTCATCTCGGACCTTCTGGAGCACTCGCCGGAGGCCGCCCGATGGCTCGGAGACGATGAGCGGCTCGCGCCGCGCAGCTTCGATGCGCTGTGGACCGAGGCCCAGCACTCGCTCGCTCGACACACAGAGCGCGAGGGCGGGGACCCCACTGCGGGGTCCGGCTCGTGCGTCTGATCCGCCAGCGAGAGGTTCTGCGGACCGCAATCGCTGACACCGTAGGTCTTCTCACTGCCGAGCAGGTGGGGCGTACCCTCTCCGATGCGGATCGCTTGGTCACCCTGGGCGCGCTGCGCGTTGCGGAGCAGGAGGTGTACGGCGAGTCCGGTCAGCAGATCGACTTCCTCGTGGTGGCCATGGGTCGCCAGGGCGGACAGGAGATCGGGTACGGGTCCGATATGGACGCTCTCTTCGTCCATCGCGCAAAGGAGGGTGTGGAGCCCTCCGGGGCTGCTAACCAGGCGAAGAAGCTGACCCAGCGGCTGACCGCGCTTCTGTCAGCGCCGGTGAAGCCACCCGTGAGGAGAGAGCCCGCTCCAGATCGATGCCGATCTCAGGCCCGAGGGTAAGCAGGGCCCACTGTCACGGTCCCTTGACTCCTATGCTGAGTACTACCGCCGCTGGATCGCGGTGTGGGAGCGTCAGGCTCTACTCAGGGCGCGTCCTATTGCCGGATGCCCTCAGCTGGCCGCTGATTTCGTCCGTGTCGCGGATGAGGTGCGCTACGGCACGGCGCCCACTGAGTCGGAGATCAGAGAGATCCGCCGGATCAAGGCCCGCGTGGAGGCAGAACGGCTGCCTCGGGGCGCGGACCCCAATCGTCACGTCAAATTGGGCAGGGGCGGCCTCTCAGACGTCGAATGGCTGGTCCAGCTGATGCAGCTCCAGCACGCTCACGAGCTTCCCCGGTTGCGCACATCATCCACGCTCCAGGGCTTGGACGCCCTCGTCGACGACCAGCTGCTCAGCCCGATCGACGCCAACACGTTGGCCGAAGCGTGGAAGCTGTGCACCCGGGTCCGTTCCGGGAACAAGGTGTGGGGTCTGCGAACGATCGACGTGCTGCCCAGTGCCCGGCGCGACCTTGAAGCGGTCTCGCGCTGGTGCGGGTTCGGGCCGGGACGCGCAGCCGACTTTGAGGAGCACTACCTGCGAAGCACTCGCCGAGCTCGAGCAGTCTTCGAGCGGCTCTTCTACGCGACCGAGTAGGTAGGCGTCTCAGGCTGGTCCGGCGCGGGCTCAGAGGGAGCGAGCAGGTCGAGAGTGCGGTGCTGGGCGTCCTCCTCCGGGGCAAGGTTGACGAGCATCAGCTCGTCCGCCTCAACGCGGTCGCCGAATGCGTCCAACCACGCCACGACGTCATCCCGAGTGCCTGCTGCGGTCTCCTTGAGCATGCCCAGGACCTGCTGGCCCGCCGGATGGTCGCGCAGCGCCTCGACATCCTGCGCCGTCAGCTCACGGTTCCTGCCAAGCATGGCCTTGATCCACCCGTTCTGCGCGGCTCGCAGCTGATCTGCGGCCTCCTGCTCCGTATCGGCTGCGATGACATTGGCAGCGGCCATGAAGTGCGGCTCGGCGCCCGGGCCTGCGAGCGAGTGTGCGGCATCGAAGTTCTGCCGGTACGTCTGCGCTGCCTGGTCCAGCATCTGGGGTGCGAAATGCGAGGCGAATGCGTACGGAAGGCCGAGCTGCGCAGCCAGCTGGGCGCCGTACAGCGATGAGCCGAGGATCCACAGCGGCACATCGGTCCGCCAGCCCGGGTAGGCATTGACGCCCTTCACCCGGGACCTTCCGGTGAGATATCCGGAGAGCTCCACCACGTCGGAGCTGAACCGGTCGGATTCAGTGCCGTCACGGCGCAGCGCGTGCATGGTGGCTCCGTCGGTGCCCGGGGCTCGTCCCAGCCCAAGGTCGATGCGGTCTGGGTAGAGCTCAGCGAGTGTGCCGAACTGCTCTGCGATGACCAGGGGCGAGTGGTTGGGGAGCATAATTCCTCCCGCACCGACGCGAACGCTTCGAGTGTTCGCCGCGATGTGCTGAATCAGCAGGGAGGTGGCCGATGAGGCTACGTGAGGCATGTTGTGGTGCTCCGCGAACCATATGCGCGTGTATCCGCGGCTGTCTGCTGTCTGGGCCAGGCGCAGAGATCGGGCGATGCCCTCGCCGATCGTTTCCTCGTCAGTGACTTTGGCGAGGTCGAGCAGCGAGCGGGCGTTGTGCTGAAGTCATATGGAGGCCAACAGGATGGAGCCCGATGCCATTCCGCCCCGAGTGGGCCGAGCGCCTGTCAGTTCAGTGCCGGTTCGGCCGCGGCCGTCCGTGGGGCCGTCAGATCGCCGAGTCCTCGGGTTCGGTACCGCGCCAGTGTTCGATCCCATACGTTTGCGGCTGCGACCATCGTCAGAGCGGACCCCAGCATGTGCACCCAGACGAGCTGAACGGGAAGTCCCGTGAAATGCTGCCAGTAGCCGACCGCTCCCTGGAGCACGATGACGGTGAGAAGGAACCAGGCGGCGCGTCGCTGAGCGGAGGAGGCGTCTGCCCGTATGGTGCGCACGAGAAGCAGCGCGGCAGCCGCGCACAGAATATACACCGGCACCACATGCAGCTGGGTGACGAGCTGCGGGTCGAAGTCGTGGCGGGGGAGCCGGGGTCGCCCGCGTGAGGCCCTGTGCCCGTGACGATGGTGCCCAGCACGACGGCCGCCCACGCCGCCCCAGGATGGTCCAGGCGGTCGCCCGCGCGATTCGGTCGGCGGCACCGTAGGCAAGGGGCACATCTGCGCGCCCGCCTGAGCGGAGCTCAAGCCGCACCCGGCTGAGGATCAGGTGGCGACCATGACCAGGCCTGCCGAGACGATGAAGTGCAGCGCCACGACCCAGGGGTTGAGGTTGGTCCAGACGGTGATGCCGCCGATGATGGCCTGGATCGGTATGCCTGCCACGATGATCGCCGACATCACAGTCAGCGGCCTGTGCGTGCGGCGCAGCCTGATGACGGAGAGCAGCATGGCGGCGGCGATGATCACCAGCACGTAGGTGAGCAGCCTATTGCCGAATTCGATCGCCCCGTGGATTCCCATCTCCGGAGTGGACACGAGGGAGTCTTCGGTGCACAGGGGCCACTCAGGGCAGCCCAGCCCGGAGTCGGTGAGCCTCACCGCGCCGCCCGTGAGGATGATGCCGATGTTGGCGATCAGGGACGCCCACGCGAACCACAGGGTCCATCGGGTGATCTCCTGGGAAGCCAGCGCACTAGGGGCGAGAGCGTCGCTGCGATGCGTCTCCGCATCGTGCGGAAGGGCAGGGTCAGGGTCTCCACGGTGAATCACCTATCTCCACTGGAACCAGCGTCGGGCGGCCAGCACGGCAAGGATAGCCCAGCCTAAGCCAGGATCAGAAGCGGGATGACGGCAAGCTCGCCGCTGATGCTCGCCGCGCGCAGCAGCTCGCCGAGCGAGGCAGAGGGGATGAGAAGCAGGGCCGCGCCCAGGCCGTCATGGCTGAGCGGAAATACGCTTCCATAAGCAGCGCCCATCACAACCCACGCAACGTTCGTCAGCGCGAGTTGCTTCCGCGCGCACCGTTCCGCGATCAGCAGTCCCAGCGCCGTGAACGCCGCGGCCCCACCACCACGGCAGGCAGCATCCAAAGAACTCCGACCGGATCGGGGCTCCAGCCGAGCACGATGCCAAGCGGTGCCCAGTACGATCAGCTGCACCGCAATCACGGCGAGGACCGCCACGGCTTTGCCGAGAATGAGCCCAGTGGGCCCCAGCGGCGTGGTCGACATGTATGCCAGCACGCCGTACTGGCGTTCGAACCCTGCGGCGATTCCTGCCCGGTGAAGCCCGTCGCCATGACGGCAAGGGCGATGACCCCTGGGGTGAGCACGTCGATCGAAGGGATCGAGTCGCTAACCACGAGATCGAGACGATGAACGCCGATGAGGACCATGAGAGGTAGAAGCAGACTGACAAGCAGCTGCTCGCCGTTGCGGAGCACATTGCGCGTCTCGTACAGCCCCTGCGCCAAGACCCGAACGTGCGCCGAAGCCGGGGCGGGAGCACTCGACTCATGGGGCGGCTCGACGGTCATGGGGTGCTCACCTCCCAGAACACGTCCTCCAGAGTGCGTGCTTCGAAGCTGATCTCTGTGGGCATGAGCGCGATCTGCTCCCACCAAGCGGTGACGGCTGCCAGTTCGCTCGGGGATGAGATGCCGTAGACGGCCCACTTCGCGCCTGCCTTGTTGGAGGCGTCGCCGTCGAGCGCGGCCGGAAATGGTGCGCGCGCCAACTCCGAGGAGGTCAGGATCCGAGGCGAGGCGAACACCAGCTTGCGGGCGGGCGAGCGGCTCGAGAGCTCGTCACGCTGTTCCAGCGGGGAAGATTGCGCCTCTCGGCCGGGGCGTCGTCGCCGGTCAGTTCAGCCACGGTGCCATGGCGGACCACGGCGCCGTCCTTGAGGATGAAGACAGAGTCCGCCAGGCGCTGTGCCTCTTCGAGCAGGTGGGTGGTCAGCACAATCCCCACACCGCGAGCGCGCAGATGCTCAATGAGGTCGAAGACCAGGTGGCGAGACTGAGGGTCGAGCCCCGCCGAAGGCTCATCCAGGAACACGACCTCGGGCTGGCCGATCAGCGCGGCCGCCATAGCTGTGCGCTGCCGCTGTCCGCCGGAGAGCCGACGGATGCTTCGGTCCAGGAACCCGCCGAGATCGAGTAAGCGGGTCAGATCCTCCAGCGGCCAGGCGGAGCGATGCAGCTTCGCGACATGCGTCAGAAGAGTCCGCGGCTTCACGGACTGCGGCAGCCCTCCGTCCTGAAGCATCACCCCGACGCGGGAGCGCAGCTGCGCGCTTGCCCGATAGGGATCCTCGCCCAGAAGTCTCACGGTGCCCGCCGAAGGCCGCACCAGCCCCTGAGCTATGCCCATCGTCGTGGTCTTCCCGGCCCCATTGGGCCCGATGATGACCGTCACCTCGCCCCGCCGCGCCGCCAGGTCGACGCCCGAGAGGATCTCCTTGACGCCCGAGCCCGCGCGTGCAGAGCCGACGGCATAGCGTACGTCGCTCAGAGCGAGGCAGGGCGCGGAGACGGCAGAAGGCATCGCCATATTCTACGACTTCCCTCGCTTTTCTACATGTCGTAGAACACGCATGGCCAGGTTCACATTTTGGACGGCTCTCAATGGGGTGTGGCGGCCGGGTGCTCCGTGTTAGCTTCAACACTATGCAGACGCATCGTGGACTACAGCTACTGCTTCTTCGCCGCAGCGGGTAGCGAAGGTGCAGCGCCGAGAGCGCACACTGATGGCCGAGTCCCTGCTGCGGAGTACGGCATGACCTTGGCCGACCGTCAAGCCGCACCGAAGCGAGAAGGAACCCCCATGCGCCAGCTGCAGAAGCCCTCCCAGATGCCCTATCAGCGATATGAGCCTTTCCACGATCAGATCACGGTCTCGCTCCCCGATCGGACCTGGCCCGACAAAATCATCACCCAAGCCCCTCGGTGGTGCGCTGTGGACCTTCGTGACGGCAATCAGGCACTGATCGACCCTATGAGCCCCGACCGGAAGCATCGCATGTTCGATCTGCTGGTCTCCATGGGCTACAAGGAGATCGAAGTAGGGTTCCCCGCCGCCTCTCAGACCGACTTCGACTTCGTCCGTCAGCTCGTCGAGCAGGACAAGATCCCCGACGACGTATACATCCAGGTGCTGACCCAGGCCCGCGAGCACCTCATCGAGCGGACGTTCGAGGCAATCGACAGGGCGCCCCAGGCCATCGTGCACCTGTACAACTCCACATCGATCGTGCAGAGGGAAGTGGTCTTCAAGAAGGACCGTGCTTAGGCATCGTCGACATCGCCGCGCAGGAGCGCGACTCTGCCGGAAGTTCGAAGAGAACCTCACCCACGATACCGAGATCAGGTACCAGTACAGTCCTGAGTCGTTCACCGGCACCGAGCTCGACTTCGCTGCGCACATCTCGAACGAAGTTCTCGGCATCCTCGGAGCCACCCCGGACAAGCCGGTCATCGTGAACCTGCCCGCCACCGTCGAGATGGCCACCCCAACGTGTACGCCGACTCCATCGAGTGGATGCACCGGAACCTCACCCCGCGTGACTCCGTCATTCTGTCGCTGCACCCCCACAACGATCGCGGCACCGCAGTCGCCGCCGCTGAGCTGGGCTATATGGCGGGCGCGGACCGCATCGAAGGATGCCTCTTCGGCAACGGGAGCGGACCGGCAACGTGGACCTCGTCACGCTCGGAATGAACCTGTTCAGCCAAGGCGTGGACCCGCAGATCGACTTCGCCCAGATGGACGAGATCAAGCGCACCGCCGAATACTGCAACCAGATGCGAGTCCCGGAGCGTTCACCGTGGGCGGGAGACCTCGTCTTCACGGCTTTCTCAGGCTCGCACCAGGATGCGATCAACAAGGGATTCGCTCATATGGATGCCCGTGCTGAGGCCGAGGGCAAGGACCGAAGCGCGCTCACCTGGGCCGTGCCGTACCTTCCCATCGACCCCAAGGACATCGGCCGAAGCTACGAGGCCGTCATTCGGGTCAACTCTCAGTCGGGCAAGGGCGGCGTCGCATACGTCCTGAAGACCGAGCGGGGCATCGATCTTCCGCGCCGCACCCAGGTCGAATTCTCCGGCGTGATCCAGAAACGGGCGGACACGGGCGGGGAGAGGTCTCACCCGCCGAGATCTGGCGAATGTTCCAGGACGAATACCTGCCTGCAGGAGCGGAGGGCAACCAGTGGGGCGCTACCGCCTTGGAACTGTCGGACCTCCTCGAACGCAGGCGGGGACTTCAGCATGGACGTCGAGCTGATCGTCGACGGGTCTGCGCGCTCTGAGCAGGCGCAGGGCAACGGACCCATCTCGGCCCTGCTTCACGTCCTCCAGCGCGACGGCATCGATGTGAGGCTTCTCGACTATACGGAGCACGCAATGAGCGCCTCAGGGGACGCTCAGGCAGCCAGCTTCGTGGAGCTCGCCGTGGGAGACCGCGTCCTGTGGGGCGTCGGGCTGGACCATGACACCACCCTGGCCAGCCTCCAGGCAGTCATCAGCGGTGTGAACAGAGCGATGCGCGAATAGCCGCGCCGGTTCCAGGCGTACGCTGGAGCGGTGGCAGGAAGCACCTTCTCATCGCGCAGCTACCGGGACGTGGCCCTGGTGCTGCGCACCCACAAGCTGGGGAGGCGGACCGCATCATCACGTGTCTGACCGCCTCCCACGGACTGGTGCGCGGAGTAGCAAAGGGTGTTCGACGCACGACGTCCAAATTCGGCGCCACCCTGGAGCCGTTCATGGTGGCCGATGTTCAGTTCATCCACGGACGAAGCCTGGACATCATCTCTCAGGCGCAGGGCCGCTTCGCCTACGGTCCGCTGATCGCTGCTGACTTCGACGCCTATACAGCGGCCTCAGCTATGGCTGAGGCCGCTGAGCGTCTGGCCGAGCATGAGACCGAAGCGCGGCGTCAGCAGTTCGAGCTGCTGCACGGGGCATACGGTGCGCTGTCCCGCGGAGACCACCCCGCTGATCTCATTATGAGCTCCTACCTGCTCCGGGCACTCTCGAGCGCAGGGTGGCGCGTGACATGGTCCGCCTGCGTGGCCTGCGGCCGACCGGGTGCCCACAGCGGCTTCCACGCGCCCACAGGCGGCCCGGTGTGCGCAGACTGCAGGCCTCCGGGCACCCGGAGCCTCAGTGCAGGAGCTCCCCAGCTGCTCGAGGCGCTGCAGCAGGGGCGGTGGGAGGAGGTCGGACAGTCTCCGCTGGCTCTGAGGCACGAAGCGGTGGGCACCGTCGTCGACTATGCCCAGCATCATCTGGAACGTCGCTTCGCCAGCTTGAGGGCACTCGTGTGACCCGCCTGGCAGAATGATCGCCGATGGCATCGAAGCATAAGTACGAAGACCCGTGGCCGCACCCGGACGGCGCGACTGCCCGCAGCTGCCGGCGGCGCTGGTGCCGAGGCACGTCGCAGTCGTCATGGACGGCAACGGCCGCTGGGCCAACCAGAGAGGCCTTCCGCGCACCGAAGGCCACCGTGCCGGTGAGCATGCGCTGATGGAAGTGATGGCTGGCGCTGTCGAATCCGGTGTCAGCCACGTCAGCGTGTACGGGTTCTCCACCGAGAACTGGAAGCGTTCCCCGGATGAGATCCGATTCATCATGGGCTACTCCAAAGAGGTGCTGCGTCGGCAGCGCGACGTGCTGCACGCCTGGGGCGTTCGCATCCGTTGGTCGGGCGTCGTCCGAAGCTCTGGCGGTCCGTCATCCGGGAGCTTGAAGCTGCCGAGGAGCTGACCCAGGACAACACGCGAGCCACCCTGACCATGTGTGTGAACTACGGCGGGCGCGCCGAGATTGCCGACGCAGTGCAGAGGATCGCTCAGAAGGCAGCGACTGGGGAGCTGGACCCCAGGAGGGTCCGAGAGTCAACGGTGGCTGCGCATCTCGACGAACCCGACATGCCCGACGTGGACCTGTTTCTGCGGTCCTCGGGGAGCAGCGCATCAGCAATTTCCTTCTGTGGCAGTCTGCCTATGCAGAAATGGTGTTCCTGGACACCCTGTGGCCGGATGTGGACCGCACTACGCTGTGGGAGGCCATGAAAATATATGCCCGGCGCGACCGGCGCTACGGCGGTGCCGTCGACAGCGTGGCTGGCTGAACGCTCAGCTGCGCTGCGCCGGTGCGTATGCCTTCAGCCACCGCTGCACCTGGTCGAAGGCCTGCGTGCGCACCGGCTCAGCGGATGCGAACACATCGTGCATCGCACCCGGCACGCGCGCTACGGTCACCAGATGTCCCAGCCGCACCGCGCGGCGAGCCAGAAGCTCGACGTCGAGCACGCCGTCGTTCTCCTGGTACTCCGGTGTCCACTGCCTGCGATAGACGGTGTAGAGCGGACAGAAGCACCAGCACGGGAATGCTGAGGTCCAGCCCCTCGTAGACCCGCCGGTGGCCCGTCGTGACAGCACGCATCCAGTAAGCCGTCATCGGGAAGGACTTCCGGGGACGCCATGCAGGGTGGAGGTCCCACTCGCCGTGAGCCTCGACGCTCAGCGACTCCCAATAGTTCTCCAAGCGCGGCACGCGAAGCGCCGCCGTCGGATTGATGTGGCTCAGGGAGACACGAGCCCGTCAACAGCTGCTCGTGCCGGCAGGTCGCCGGGGACCTCCAGCCATGGTGCGTTGAGCACCAGCGCCCCCGCCGCGTCAGGGTGCTCCTGGGCCCACAGTGCCGCGACCAGCCCTCCGGTCGAGTGTGCATGGATGATGGGAGCAGGTGCCTGCGGATTCTCCTGACCGATGATTCTGACGGCTTCATTGATTTCGGCGTAGTAGTGGGTGAGGTCCTCTACGTAGCCCGGCGATTGGGAGGCTCGGAGGCTGCGGCCGTACTTGCGCAGGTCCAGGGCGTAGAACTGGTGTCCCGCATGAGCCCAGGAGCGCGCCATGGGGAGGTTGTAGAAATAGTCGGTCCATCCATGCAGGTGCAGCACAGGCGCCCGGTGCTGGGTCTCAGGGCGATCAGGGCGAGGCTCATCCATGCGCACCAGCGTTGCGCTGAGGGGCCCTCGTTGTCGGCGCCCAGGGGATTGTGCGCCTGACGCAGCCCGCAAGCACATCCGAGACCCACGCACCCTCCGGTCCTTCCTCGAGCAGCTCTGCCCGATCAGTCTCAAAAGCGCGGCCTGTTCTGTGCTGGGCGGGGACGGGGTAGAGGGCAGGGGCATCGGCGGAGACCTCAGATGACATGCCGATCAGGCTAAGAGATTTCTCTGAGGAGATGCTGAACTGACGTGCGGATAGGATCGGGGCCATGGCAGCCCCGGTCTACCGATTCGTCTTCCGCACGGTGCTCTCTCGGCTTGACCCCGAGAACGCCCACCGATTGGCGGTGCTGGGGCTCAGCGCGGTCTGCCGTGCGGGCGCCGATCGCGCCCTCGAGCATCTCACTCGCCCCGATACGCGGCTGCGGACGGAGGCGATGGGGCTCGAGTTCCCCTCTCCCTTCGGCCTCGCCATGCGCTTCGACAAAGGCGGGCGAACGGTGCTCCCTCTTGCCGCTCTCGGGTTTGGGCACATCGAAGTCGGCACGGTCACCGGCCAGGCCCAGCCCGGAAACCCTCGTCCCCGAATGTTCCGGCTCGTGCGGGACCGCGCCCTGATCAATCGGATGGGCTTCAACAACGACGGTGCTGAAGCTGTTCGTGCACGCCTCGAGGCCACGCGGCACCGCCTCGCGAAGCTGCGCCGTCGCGGCAGACACGTTCCCGCAGTAGGGGTCAACCTCGGCAAGACCAAAGCGGTTCCGCTGGACTCGGCCCTCGACGACTATGTCGATTCCGCGCGGCTGCTGGCACCTGTCGCCGACTACCTCGTCGTCAATGTTTCCTCACCCAACACGCCAGGACTCAGACAGCTTCAGAGCATCGATGCCCTGAGGCCGCTGCTGGAAGCTGTTCGCCGCACGGCGGACTCGGTGACTGAGAAGCATGTGCCGCTTCTCGTCAAGATCGCGCCCGACTTGGCTGACGAAGATATCGATGCGGTGGCAGATCTCATCGGCGAGCTGTCGCTGGACGGTGTCATCGCGACCAACACCAGTGTCTCCAGGAAGGGGCTCGTCACCCCCGCCTCCGAGGTGCAGGCGATGGGAGCAGGTGGCCTCTCCGGGCCCGTCCTGGCAGAACGAAGCCTCGAGGTCCTGGCGCGCCTCCGGAGGCGACTTCCCGCCTCAGCGACCATCATCTCGGTCGGGGCGCAGTCAGCGGTCGGATGTGGATCAACGGCTCCGGAGCGGAGCTGACCTCGTGCAGGGCTACACCGGCTTCGTCTATGAAGGTCCGCTGTGGGTGCGTCGCATCAACAGGCATCTGAAGAGCCTTGCCGTAGACTGAGCGCGTGCTGTTCAGCAAGAGAAAATCACAGAACGAAGTCCTCGAGGAAGAGGCGCGTGCCCACGCCGACAGCCGGCGATGCTGCCGCGGCGGCCCAGGCGCGAGCAAACAAGTTCCCTGAGAAGAAGGGCGGTCCCACGCCGAGGCGCAGGGACCAGGTCGCGGCCAGGAGACAGCCGCTGGTTCAGGCGGACCGCAAGGCCGCTCGCAAGGCTCAGCGTCAAGCCTTGGCCGACGAGCGCGCCAAGACCCGGCGCGCCATGGAGACCGGGGATGAGCGCCACATGCCGGTCCGGGACCGGGGTCCCCAGAAGCGATTCGTCCGCGAGTTCATCGATGCCCGCTACGGGATCGGGGAGTGGCTGCTCATCCTCATGGTGGTCTTCCTCTTCGTCTCCCTACTTCTCGGCGATCAGGTCATGGCCAGCCTGGGCCTCGCCCTCTACGGCCTGATCCTTGCGGTCATCGTGGAGTCCTTCTGGGTGGCACGACGGGCTAAGCGGCTGGCTGCCGCGAAGTTCGGCCCAGAGAATGTGGAGAAGGGGCTCGGCTTCTACGCCGCGATGCGAAGCATGCAGCTCCGCAGGCTGCGGCTTCCGAAGCCTATGAATGGCCGCGGCGAATATCCGGCCTGATCGATTCGCCGCTGGCGGGAATGCCGCGAGGCAGGGTCGCGTTGCTAGAGTGAACAAGACGGCCCCATCTGACTGAAGACCAGACGTGTACGTCCGTCGGGAAGGTAGAAGAACCATGAGCACTCCCACACAGGATGCCGCCGAAGCCACTGAGCTGCGCGGCGCAGAAGTCGACGGCCACAAGACTCACCAGGTTGAGCTGTCTGAGACCGCGAGCGAGAAGGTGTCTTCGCTCCTGCAGCAGGAGGGCCGAAGCGACCTTCGGCTGCGCGTGGCCGTCCAGCCCGGAGGATGCAGCGGACTCATCTACCAGCTGTACTTCGACGAGCGAGTGCTTGACGGAGATGCCCTGCGTGCATTCGACGGCGTCGAGGTAGTAGTCGACAAAATGAGCGTGCCTTATCTCGAAGGCGCAAAGATTGACTTTGAGGACTCCATCTCAAAGCAGGGCTTCACCATCGACAACCCCAACGCAAGCGGATCATGCGCCTGTGGAGACTCCTTCCACTGAGGCGGTAGGCGTAACTTCTACGTCATGTAGAACCTCGTGAAGGTCCGCATGCCCCAGGGCATGCGGACCTTCTGTATGCGGTCGGGTCTGAAGCAGTGTCAGAGCAAGCGCGCTTCTACATGACGTAGTAGTCTGGACCCCAGCGTTTACACCCAAGGTTCAGCGCGCGGGTCACTCGCTCGCTTGCATAAAGGAAAGGGCCGTCTTTGAGTTCGCACACACGAACCGGCAGCCGAGGAATGAATAGCCTCAAGGGCGCCGCACTAGCCGGAGCAGCCCTTCTGGCGCTCACCGCCTGCGATGAAGATCCGCTAAGCCAGCAGGGGCTGGCTCCCGGGCGAACAGGACACGACGTCAAACACTGCGCTGCTGACGGACCTCTGGGTCAACTCGTGGATCGCCGCCCTCCTCGTAGGAATCCTCACTTGGGGCCTCATGCTGTGGGTCATAGTTGCCTATCGCCGCCGCAAGGGCGATGTCGGCTACCCCAGGCAGCTCGCGTACAACGTCCCTCTGGAGATCATGTACACCGTGCTTCCGCTTGTGATGGTGGCCGTGTTCTTCTACTACACGGACCAGGCGCAGCGCGAAGTGGATGAGCCCTACGCCGAGCCAGAGGTTCAGGTGAACGTCGTGGGCAAGCAGTGGGCCTGGGACTTCAACTACACCTACACCTCTGAGGTAGGCGAGGAGTATGTGGTCCACTACGCGGGTGTGCAGGGCGATCTCACCTATGAGGACGGCTCCCCCGCGAAGAGGTGGTCGACACCCTTCCCACGCTGTACCTTCCTGTGGACCAGTCCGTCGAGTTCGAACTGACCTCACGCGACGTCATCCATTCCTTCTGGGTTCCCGCCTTCCTTCAGAAGCGCGACATGGTCCCAGGCCGCACCAACTACATGTACCTGACTCCGCAGGAGACGGGGACTTTCCACGGCAAGTGCGCAGAGCTCTGCGGGGAGTATCACTCGAATATGCTCTTCAACGTGGAAGTGGTCGAAGAGGACGAGTTCGTTGAGCACCTGGAGACCCTCGAAGAGGGCCACCTCGACGACACGTACGACCGCAACCCCAACCTGCACGATCAGGCCACCATCACCGGAGGATGACTGACCATGACGACTATGGAGTACTCCGCTGACGACGCGCGGGACAGTACGCGAGCGGTCCCCGTCTCAAAGGGCAAGGTCATCGTCAGCTGGCTGACGACCACCGATCACAAGAAGATCGGGTACCTCTACCTCATCACGTCGTTCATCTTCTTCTGCGTGGGCGGGGTGATGGCTCTCATCATCCGAGCCGAGCTCTTCGAGCCCGGCATGCAGTTCCTCCAGACGAGGGAGCAGTACAACCAGCTCTTCACGATGCACGGCACCGTGATGCTGCTGATGTTCGCCACGCCCCTCTTCGCGGGCTTCGCCAACGTGATGGTGCCGCTGCAGATCGGCTCTCCGGATGTCGCCTTCCCGCGCTTGAACGCGCTGGCCTACTGGCTCTTCCTCTTCGGATCGCTGGTGGCGCTGGCAGGCTTCCTCACTCCGCAGGAGCAGCCTCATTCGGCTGGTTCGCCTACGCCCCGCTCTCCGACACGACATACTCACCAGGACTCGGTGGGGACCTATGGGTTCTGGGGCTCGCGCTCACGGGCTTCGGCACGATCGGCGGCGGCGTCAACTTCATTACGACGATCATCTGCATGCGGGCGCCCGGTATGACCATGTGGCGCATGCCGATCTTCACGTGGAACGCCCTGATCACCTCCATCCTGGTACTCATGGCATTCCCGCCTCTCGCGGCGGCGCTCTTCGGCCTGGCGATGGATCGTCGTCTGGGCGGACATATCTTCGACCCGGAGTCTGGCGGAGCGATTCTGTGGCAGCACCTCTTCTGGTTCTTCGGCCACCCGGAGGTCTACATCATTGCCCTGCCCTTCTTCGGGATCGTCTCCGAGATCTTCCCGGTCTTCAGCCGAAAGCCGGTCTTCGGATACAAGGGCCTGGTATACGCCACGATCGCCATTGCTGCGCTGTCCGTGACGGTGTGGGCGCACCACATGTACGTCACAGGGGCAGTGATGCTTCCCTTCTTCGCGTTGATGACGATGCTCATCGCGGTGCCGACTGGGGTGAAGTTCTTCAATTGGATAGGCACGATGTGGCGAGGATCCATTACCTTCGAGACTCCCATGCTGTGGAGTCTCGGGTTCCTCGTCACCTTCCTCTTCGGCGGTCTGACAGGGATCATCCTTGCTTCCCCACCCCTGAACTTCCACCTCTCGGACACCTACTTCGTGGTCGCGCACTTCCACTACGTCGTCTTCGGCACCGTGGTCTTCGCCATGTTCGCGGGCTTCCACTTCTGGTGGCCTAAGTGGACGGGCAAGATGCTCAACGAGAGGCTCGGCAAGATCAGCTTCTGGATGCTGTTCATCGGTTTCCACGGGACATTCATGGTGCAGCACTGGCTCGGGGTCATGGGCATGCCTCGCAGGTACGCCGATTACATGATCGAAGACGGATTCACCGGAATGAACCAGTTCTCCACCGTCTTCTCCATGCTCCTCGGCGCTTCCCTCATTCCCTTCTTCTGGAACGTGTGGATCACGGCCCGGAAGGGCAAGAAGGTCCTGGTCGACGATCCATGGGGCTTCGGCGGATCGCTGGAATGGGCGACCAGCTGCCCACCTCCTCGACACAACTTCTATTCGCTCCCGCGGATCAGGTCTGAGCGTCCGGCACTGGATCTTCACCACCCGGAGCTGTCCGATCGGCACACCCTTGATACGCCCGCAGGCAAGGTGTTCGGGCCTGCAGACCAGCAGGACAAGGCAGGTATCTGAGCATGAGAACAAACATTGCACTGTTCGGCGGGATCGGCGCCTTCGTCCTGCTGGTGGCCGTCATCTACGCCTTCATCACCCTGAATTGGGCCACTGTCGGATCCGGGCAGGAACTCGGGATCGAGTGGGTCGGATTCATATGCCTCCTGCTCACGGCCGGGCTTGGATTCATGCTCTGGTGGTACCTCCGCTCCACGGCGAAGCACCAGCCTGAGGTTATGGATGCTGACAACCCCGAGGGCGAGATTCACCAGATGACCGGCAACTACGGTGAGTTCACGCCGTGGAGCTGGTGGCCCCTGGGACTCGGCGGCGCGCTGGCTTTCATGTTCTTCGGCTTTGCCGTCGACTGGTGGGTCTTCATGTTCTCGCTCATCCCCATCCTGTTCTTCATCAGCGGATGGGTTCTCGAGAACAACCGCGGACATTACCGGCACTGATCGGATGTCAGTGCTGCCTATCGTCGTCCATGGCGAACCCGTTCTTCATCAGCGGGCGAAGGAAGTGGAAACGATCGACGACGACGTGCGGCGTCTCGTGCAGGACATGGACGAGACGCTGGACGCCTCCCACGGGGTTGGTCTGGCGGCGCCGCAGGTCGGAGTGGGGTTGCGCATCTTCCTTTGGAAATGGCCGGGCGACACCGGCGACGTTCCTCACCGGGGAGTGATCATCAACCCCAGACTTCGGCTGATCGGGCGAGTATCTCAGGACGACCCTGATCCTGAGGATGAAGTGGAAGGCTGCCTTTCAGCGCCCGGATACAGCTACCCGCTGAAGCGAAGCGATCACATTGAGATCCAAGGGTTCGATACGAGCGGTGAGCGCCTTCAGTTCGAGGCGCACGGGTGGTTTGCCAGGATCATGCAGCACGAGTACGACCACCTCGACGGCTACCTGTACGTAAACCGTCTTAAGCCACGTTGGGCGAAGCGGTGGAAGAAGGCTGTCAAGAGGGAGGGATGGACCGTGCCGGGCCACTCCTGGATGCCCGGAGAGGATCCCGACCCCTTCGGATACGATGAGGATCCTCAGCTGGCGGAGCAGAGTTAGCGGTCAGCTGCCTCAGCCTGATGTGAAGTCCACCCACCGCCGGAGGGTCTCAGCGGCAGCGCCCGAATCGATGGACTGCGACGCCTTGGCCATATTGCTCTTCAACCGGTCCGCTACATGCCCGTCGGCGTGCACGTCCAGGGCCGTGAGTCCTGCTGCTGCGTTGAGAATCACGGCGTCCCTGATGGGTCCGCTTGCGCCCCTGAGGACGTCCTGAACGATCTGCGCGTTGTCCGAGGCCGTGCCGCCTGCGAGTGCCTCTACGGCGACGCGTTCCAGGCCCACATCCTCGGGCGCGATCTCGGAGTGAGTGATGCGTTCTCCTCGAATCTCCCACACATCAGTCGCCGCTGACGTTGTCATCTTGTCGCGCCCATCCTGACCCCGGAAGACCAAACCTCGGGTTCCGCGGGCGGCCAGGGCGTCTGCCATCTTCGGGGCGATCTCCAGGGCGGCGCAGCCCAGCGCCTGGGCCTCGACGCGTGCGGGATTGGAGAGAGGTCCGAGGAAGTTGAACGCTGTCCTGATGCCGAGTGCTCTGCGCGCTTAAGCATGACGTGCCTCATGGCCGGGTGGAAGACCTGCGCAAACAGGAACGTGATTCCCACCTGCTCGGCAGACTGCGCGACACGGTCGATGGGCAGGTCCAGGTCGACTCCCAGTGCTTCGATGACGTCCGCTGCCCCGGCGGTGGAGGAAGCACCGCGATTGCCGTGCTTGATGACTCTCGCGCCCGCGCCGACTGCGACGAGGGAGCTCATCGTCGAAATATTCACCGTGCCAAGCTGATCGCCTCCGGTCCCCACGATATCCAGCGCAGGGCCAGGGACCGAGATGCTCAGAGCCTCGTCCAGCATTGCGTCTGAAAGGCCCCGTAGCTCTGGTCCGGTCTCGCCCTTTGCCCGAAGGGCGACGAGGAATCCTGCGATCTCTGCGTCCGCCAGCTCGCCCGACATCAGACGGCGCATTGCGGCTCGGGCAGTATCGGATGTCAGGCTCTTTCGGCTCAGCAGTGCTTCGAGGAGCTCTGGCCACGAGGTCATTTCAGGCATGCGCCCACCCTATCGGTGGGGCTATTTCTACGAACTGTAGAAATATTTGGACCATTTTCGAAGCGAGGCACACCCACGGATCCCAGCAACGACGGGGCAAGCAGGCGGTACGTGCCTACATCCAGCTCCGCCACACCCATCCTTGAGAGTGCGCCAAGGTGCGGTTTCAGGACATAATGAATGCGTGACATCCGCAACCCAAGCCCCAGCAGCCACGGCACGCACGCTGCCGAATCGTCCGAACATGGTCTCTGTAGGAACCATGGTCTGGTTGACCAGTGAGCTGATGTTCTTCGCAGGCCTCTTCGCGATGTTCTTCACGCTGCGGTCGACCCAGCCGGACATGTGGGCCGAGTACAGCCAGCGCCTTGACTTCCCGCTGGCGCTCACCATCACCGTGATCCTCGTGGCCTCCTCCGTGACGGCGCAGTTCGGCGTGTTCGCTGCCGAGCGGCACCAGCCCCGACGCACTGGGGGACTCTTCCAGATCAAGGGCTGGGGCATGGTGGAGTGGTACTTCCTCAGCTACCTCATGGGCGCGGTCTTCATCGCAGGACAGACCTTCGAGTTCGCTGAGCTTGTTGACCACGGAGTGACCATCGGCGTGAACTCCTTCGGTTCGGCCTTCTACATCACAACGGGCTTCCACGGGCTGCATGTTCTCGGCGGACTCTTCGCCTTCCTGTACGTCATCGTGCGGGCCTACTTCTCCGTGAAGTTCACACACAAGGAAGCCAGCGCCGCCGTTGTCGTCTCGTACTACTGGCACTTCGTGGATGTGGTCTGGATCGCGCTCTTCGCGGTTGTCTACATTCTTCCGATGCTCGTCTGATCGAGCGATCCGCACACTTTTACCACCACACCTACAAGCAAAGGACCCCACGTGAAGGCACTCTCGCAGAAGCGCCGCCACCCGGCTGCGTTTGCCGTGCTGCTCCTGCTGGGACTGCTGCTGACCGGCGGACTCTACGCCGCTGCGACGACAGTCAACCAGGCCCAGGCATCTGAGCTCCCGGGCGACTACACCGCAGACCAGGTGGACGAGGGCGAACGTCTGTTCGTCGCAAACTGCGCCACCTGCCACGGCATCAACGCCGAAGGGACCAGTGAGGGTCCATCGCTCGTAGGCGTCGGCGCTGCGTCGGTGGAGTTTCAGGTCGGCACCGGCCGGATGCCCATGCAGATGCAGGGCCCTCAGGCACAGGCCAAGCCACCGCAGATGAACGACGAGCAGACGACGCAGCTGTCGGCCTACGTCGCCTCGCTGGGTGCGGGCCCCGGAATCCCGGATGAGGAGTACTTGGATGCCGACGCCGGTGACCCGGCTCGCGGCGGCGAGCTCTTCCGCATCAACTGCGCGATGTGCCACAACGCTGCAGCCGCAGGCGGCGCCCTGACCGAAGGCAAGTACGCACCGTCGCTGCACGGAGTGGACGAGGTTCACATCTACACAGCCATGACTACCGGCCCGCAGAACATGCCTGTATTCAACGATGCGAACATCCCACCGGAGGACAAGCAGGACATCATTGCATTCCTCAAGACGTATGAGGCGCAAGGATCTCCCGGAGGCTTCTCCCTGGGGTTCCTGGGACCTGTCTCCGAGGGACTCCTGATCTGGACCCTCGGACTGGCGCTCCTGATCGGCTCCATGGTCTGGCTGACCTCGCGCTCAAGCTGAGACCGCTGAGCACCCCAACAAGCATCGACTGAGAAGAGCAAAGGACAACACAACTATGGTGGACAACGGTCACGGCGGACGGGAAACTGGCGCCGTCGTCACTGCCGACACGGGATCAGATGGCAAGTTCGCCATCGAGAACCCGGGTCTGCCGCCGCATGCTCCGCGGACGGCTGACGTGGACGAGAAGTCGGCTAAGCGAGCAGAGCGGCAGGTGTCCGTTCTCTTCATACTGTCCATCATCGGCACTGTCGTCTTCTTCGTCGGATACTTCGCGATCGGCCGGACGGCCGAGGAGTATGCGGACTACTTCGATCAGATGGCAATGCTTCGGGTCCAGAACACGCTTCTGGGCGTCGGGGCCGCTCTGGCCATGCTCGGTATCGGCCTCGGGATCGTGCACTGGGCGAAGACCCTCATGCCCGACCACGAGGTCGTTGAGGCGCGTAAGCCGCTGAGGACCGAGAAGGACCGCGAGGAGGCAGCTGGCATCCTCAACGACGTGGCCGAGGAGTCGCAGGTCAAGCGTCGGCCGTTCATGGTCGGCTCGCTTGCTCTGGCCGCCCTTCTGGCGCCCCTTCCTTTCGTCGCCATGTTCCGCGACCTCGACAGGGCGTACGGAGAGGACTTCAGCCCCGAACGCCTCCGTCACACCCTGTGGGAAGAAGGGACGCGTCTGGTCAGGGACCCTACGGGGACACCCATTCGCGCCGCGGATCTCACTATCGGCTCGGCCGTGCACGTCATCCCGGAGAACCTCCGTGAGATCACATCTCACGGGCAGCGGCTCTCAGAGAAGGCCAAGTCCGTCGTTCTGCTCATGCGTCTCAGCCCTGATGACTTTGAGCACACCTCGCCCGGCCGCGAGGATTGGACCTACGAGGGCATCATCGCCTGTTCGAAGGTCTGCACCCACGTGGGCTGTCCGATTGCTCTGTATGAGCGTCACACCCACCACCTGCTGTGTCCATGTCACCAGTCGACCTTCGACGCGGCCCAGGAGTTCAAGGTCGTCTTCGGCCCTGCTGGGCGGCCTCTTCCGCAGCTGCCGATCACGGTGGATGACGAAGGCTTCCTCATTGCGCGCAGCGACTTCACAGAACCTGTTGGTCCTACCTATTGGGAGCGTCACGACGGATGAGTGCCGAAACGAAGAAGTACTCCGAGGCTGACTACCTCGAAGTCGACACCTACGAGCCCCGCACGCGCGGAGGCAAGATCGCCAACTACCTGGACCAGCGAGTTGCTTAAGCACAGGCATGGTGCGGGAATTCGGCCGTAAGGTCTTTCCTGACCACTGGACGTTCATGTTCGGTGAGGTTGCGCTGTACAGCTTCATCATCACGGTTCTCTCCGGTGCGTTCCTGACCTTCTGGTTCGACCCCTCGATGTCCACCACGCGCTACTCGGGCGCATACGCCCCGCTGCAGGGACTGGAGATGTCAAGCGCCTACGCCACGGCGCTGGAGCTCTCGTTCGACGTGCGCGGCGGACTCTTCATGCGCCAGCTGCACCACTGGGGTGCCCTGCTGTTCGTCATGGCGATGGCTGTCCACATGCTGCGAGTGTTCTTCACCGGAGCCTTCCGCAAGCCGCGCGAGATCAACTGGCTCGTCGGCGCGACGCTGCTCATGCTCGGAATGCTCGCTTACTTCACCGGCTATGGTCTGCCCGACGAGGTCCTCTCCGGCAACGGACTGCGGATCGCCGACGGAACCTTTAGGGCCATTCCGGTCATCGGCACGTACATGTCATACCTGATCTTCGGCGGGGAATTCCCGGCAGTGAGGTCATTCCCAGGATGTACAGCCTGCACATCTTCATAGTGCCCGCGCTGATTCTCATCATGATCGCAGTTCACCTGTTCCTGGTTGTGGTGCACAAGCACACACAGTTCCCTGGTCCGGGGCGGACCGAACGCAACGTGGTCGGCTACCCCGTGGGACCGGTCTACGCCGCGAAGGCTAAGCGGATTCTTCTTCATCGTTGCCGGAATTCTGGCCCTGATTGCTGGAACCTTCCAGATCAACGCTCTGTGGAACTACGGGCCCTACGACCCTCGCCTGTTCAGGCCGGGGCACAGCCGGACTGGTACATCGGGTTCCTCGAAGGTGCGCTGCGCATGATGCCGGGCTACATCGGAGAGATGTCTCTGGAGTTCGTGCTGCCCACGCCGTGGGGCGGAAACGCGATCGCAACGCCGATCCTGCTTCCCATGGGGATCATCGGCATCATGTTCGCAGGCATGTTCGCCTGGCCCTGGATCGAGGCCTGGATCACCGGCGACAAGCGGGAGCACCACCTCCTGGACCGTCCGCGCAACGCTCCGACCCGTACCGCAGTGGGAGTCGCCACGGTGTTCTTCTACGGCCTGATGTGGGAATGGGGTCAAACGACCTGATCGCCACTCACTTCCAGCTGTCAGTCAATGACCTCGTGTACTGGTCCTGGGCTGCGTTCTTCCTCGGAATCCCGCTCACCTACATCCTGACCAAGAGAATCTGCCTGTCTCTCCAGCGGAAGGACCGGGAGACCGCACTCCACGGTCACGAAGCGGCGTCATCGAAGTCAGCCCCGACGGCGGGTTCTCGGAGCGTCACAAGATGCTCAGCGACTACGAGCTCTGGACTCGTGGCATACGAAGCTCCAGCGCCGTCCGGCCCCGCCCCAACGCAAAGGGCAAGGTCACGTCGGTCGAGAAGCTCAGGGCTCGGCTCAACAGGATGTTCTTCGAGGACCGTGTTGAACCCGTATCCCGCGGAGAGTATCTCGAGGCGCTTGAGCACCACGGGCACCAGCCCGACCAGCTCGAGGCCGCGAGCTCAGCGGGAGCCGTCGAAAGCCCCGCACGGAGCTGAACGCACAGCACGAGTGAGGCCCCGAACCCCAGCGGGTTCGGGGCCTCACTCGTACTCAGAACGGTGAGCAGCGAGGACTAGGAGCCCGTCCTCGCACGATGCTGCGCAGTCTCTGCAGGCGATCGGCCACCGCCTTCTCATGGCCCAGGGCATTCGGCGTGTAATAGTCAACGCCCACCAGCTCGTCCGGCGGGTACTGCTGCGACGCCACATGGTGAGGCTCACTGTGCGCATACACGTAGCCCTTGCCGTGTCCCAGGCGCTCCGCACCCTTATAGTGCCCGTCGCGCAGATGCATCGGCACAGCGCCGCTTCGGCCAGCTCGGACGTCGGCAATGGCCTCATCAAGAGCCTTATAGCTCGCATTCGACTTCGGGGCCGTCGCAATATGGACGGTGGCCTGAGCCAGGACGATTCGGGCTTCCGGCATGCCGAGCAGCTGCACCGCCTGCGCTGCGGCGACGGCGGTCTGCAGGGCTGAGGGATCCGCCATGGCGACCTCCTCGGATGCGGCGATCACGAGCCGTCGGGCGATGAAGCGCGCATCCTCCCCAGCGACAACCATCCGCGCCAGATAGTGCAGCGCCGCATCCACGTCCGATCCCTCAGCGACTTGATGAAGGCCGAAACGATGTCATAGTGCTGGTCTCCGTCCTTGTCATAGCGCTGGACGGCGAAATCCGCAGCCTGCTCGGCATCCTCAGGTGAGATGACGGACGCTCCTCGGCCGGACGCAGTGGCAGCGGCTGCCTCCAGCGTCGTCAGGACACGTCGTGCATCGCCTCCCGCGACCCTCAGGATGTGATCCTTCGCAGAGGCCTCCAGCTCGAACTGAGCGTTGAGGCCCCGCTCCTCGTGGAGGGCTCGATGCAGGAGCCCTTCGAGGTCGTCGCGAGTGAGGGGCTGAAGCGTCAGCAGCAGAGACCTTGAAAGCAGAGGTGCCACGACGCTGAAGGACGGATTCTCAGTGGTCGCGGCGACCAGGATCACCCAACCGTTCTCCACCCCGGAAGCAGGGCGTCCTGCTGGGCCTTGTTGAAGCGGTGGATCTCGTCGAGGAAGAGCACCGTGGTGACGCCGTTGAGGTCCCTGTCATTGAGGGCCTGGTCCATCACCTGGCGAACATCCTTGACGCCCGCGCGGATGGCGGACAGCTCCACAAACCGTCGGGACCCCCGCGGGCAATCACATGGGCTATGGTCGTCTTCCCTGTGCCGGGAGGGCCATAGAGGATGACCGAGGAAGGACCTGCGGGTCCCGAGCTCTCCTCAGTGAGAACCCGGAGGGGCGAACCATCCTTCAGAAGGTGCTGCTGGCCCAGGACTTCACCGAGCGACTCGGGGCGCATACGAACAGCCAGCGGCGTGTGTCCGCGTCGCTGGGCATGCTCCCCGGATGACGCCGAGAAGAGGTCGCCTGTCATTCCTTCTCGAATGTCATGGAGATCGAGTTGATGCAGTACCTGAGGTCAGTGGGCGTCTCGAAGCCCTCACCCTCGAACACATGGCCGAGGTGGGACTCGCAGGATCCGCACCGCACCTCGATCCGGGTCATGCCCATGGATTCGTCGCGAATGTAGGTCACGTTGGAGCCCTCAGCGGGCTGATAGAAGCTCGGCCACCCGCAGCGTGAGTCGAACTTCGTGTCAGACTCGAAGAGCTTGTCTCCGCACGCGCGGCAGTAATAGATCCCAGTTTCCTTGTTGTCCCAGTATTCGCCCGTATAAGGACGCTCAGTGCCGCCCTGACGCAGCACCTGATACTCGAAGTCGTTCAGCTTGTCCCGGTATGGGTCTGTGCTCATGTGCACCATTCTAAGAGCCAGCGCCTAAAGTGGTCTCGAACGCGGCCCCGACCCTTCTGTGAGGTGAAGACTGGATGAATACGGACGCAGAGCCCTCCCGCATCAGTTCGGCGGCCCAGGGGCCTCCTCTCATTCCGACGTCTCCGTCTCAGAGGAAAGCGCCTGGGCGAGCGGGCCATCCGCAGGGCCCGAAGCGAACCCGAGCCCACCCCATGGATCCGAGCCGGTGCTCTCGGTGCGGCAGTCGGGCTCGGCACGGGCCTGACCCTCACAGCGGCGGCGTCTGCGGTGGCAGGCTATTTCGCGCGGACTGTCGTCACGCCGGTGAAGGAGCGCGTGGAGGACCTTGAGGTGCTGGCAGTCGTCAAGGGTCCCGACGGCGACGAGGTCATTCTCCCCGCCACCTCTCACACGGTCGTCGACGGTGTGTACGGCCTCTTCTTCCACGGGGGCCGCGGCTTTGCGCGTGTAGGGCGCATCACAAGCTTCACGGCCAGGGACGGGACGCTTGCCCGAAAGGTCGAACACGTCGCTTATGGCGATCTGCGCACTGCTGTTCGTGGCTGGTGGTCCGCAAATCCGCATCTGACGCCCCAGGAGGCGGGTTTCGAGGCAGAGGAGGTCGTCATTGAGCTGCCAGACGGTCCTGCTCCGGCGTGGTATGTGCTTAAGCACGGAATCCCGTGGGGCCCTGAGCGGGCGAAACATATGGGCCGTTATGGTTCATGGGCGCGGAGGCCGACGCACCGAAGGCATCAGAGCCCTTCCGGCGGCTCAGCAGCTCGGCGTCGATTCGCTGCTGATCTCCTACCGCAACGACGGCGAAGCTCCGCCGACCCCTGACGGCCGCTATGGCCTGGGCATTACGGAATGGCCCGATGTCGAAGCGGGCGTGCGATACGCATTGAACATGGGGCGGAGGACATCGTCCTCTTCGGGTGGTCTATGGGCGGGGCAATCTGTCTGCAGACGGTCGATCGTTCGCCCATCGCCTCCAAAGTGCGAGGGCTTGTCCTGACAGGACCCGTGGTCGACTGGATCGACGTGCTGAGCCACCACGCCCGCGCGCTTCACCTGCCTGAGCCGGTGGGCCGCCTGACGAGGCTGTTCATATCGCACAAGGCGGGTCGGCGCGTCACCGGCCTGGCCTCGCCTCTGGACCTGCGCATGATGAATTGGATCGACCGTGCCGAGCAGCTGAGGCACCGAACCCTGATCCTTCACAGCATCGACGACGAGGTCGTGCCCTACGGCCCCAGTCGGCAGCTCGCCGAGATCAGCGACCGTGTCAGCTTCGTACCCTTCACCCGCGCCAAGCACGTCAAAGAATGGAACCACAAGCCCCATAGGTGGGACTCGAAGGTGGTGCAGTGGGTCACTGATCTGTTCAATGCTGAGGTCCCCGGGGAGAGGACCGGTCTGCCTCGCCGGACCCCGACCCCGACACGATGGAGATCGAGGCTGTCACACGTATGACCGAGTGAAGGGCCTCAGCGCTGAGCGCCGACGTGATTCCTCACGTTGTGCTTGATGCGCCCCAGCATGGCGCGGAGCCCGCGCAGGCGCAGGGGGTGATGGCTCTGCTGATGCCGAGTCGATCCGCCAGATCGTCCGGCGTGGCAAGAATCTGCTCATAGGTCAGTCCGTTCAGTCCCTGATGGATGATCGAGGCGAAGCCGCGAGTTGTCGGCGCTTCTGCGGGGGCGGCCAGGATCAGCTCTGCCGTCCCGTTCTCGTCGTGGAACTCAACCGTGAGGAAGAGCGGCGTCTGACACTCTTCCACCTGCTCCATCTCATCCAGGTGCTCGCGGTACTTCTCCGGCACCTCGGGAAGCTCCTTGGAGAGTTCGAGAAGGAGCTCCAGGCGCTGTCTGTCCTCCACCGCCTGAAACTCGTCGACGATCTCTTGGAGGGCTGCGGCATTGTCTGCTCAGTCATAGGGCTCTTTCTGAAGATGAGATGCGGAGAGGCACGCGTATGGGGCACAGCCTACTGGCCATGCCCCATACGGGCGCTGATGCGTATGAGAGGCTCCCTACGCGGCGGGAGCCTCGCCCCTCTCCGTGCCGGTGACGATCGGCAGGCGCACTGCGTTGCCCCACTCCGTCCAGGAGCCGTCGTAGTTGCGAGCCTTGTCGTAGCCGAGCAGGTGCTGGAGCACGAACCAGGTGTGCGACGAGCGCTCACCGATCCGGCAGTAGGCGATGACCTCGTCTGCCTCGCCGACTCCCGCCTCATCCTTGTAGATGGCAAGGAGCTCGTCGCGCGACTTGAACGTGCCGTCCTCGTTGGCTGCACGAGCCCAAGGCACGGAGGCAGCCGTGGGGATGTGGCCGCCCCGGAGCGCGCCCTCCTTGTCCTCGAAGCCAGGAGCGGAGGTCACCTCTCCGCTGTACTCGGCGGGGAGCGGACGTCGACGAGCGGGGCGCTGCCGATCTGCTCCAGGACGTCCTCGCGGTAGGCGCGGAACTCCCCATCGTTGCGCTCTGCGGGCACTGGGTACTCGCTGCGTGCGGGGTGGGGACGTCGGTGGTGAGCTCGCGCCCTCGTCGACCCATTTCTGGCGGCCGCCGTCGATCAGCCGCAGGTCCTTGTGCCCGAAGAGGGTGAACACCCACAGGGCGTACGCTGCCCACCAGTTGGACTTGTCGCCGTAGAAGACGACGGTCGTGTCCGGAGTGATGCCTTTGGAGGCGGCGAACTCGGCGAACTGCTCAGGGTTGATGAAATCCCTGGTGACGGGGTCGTTCAGATCTGTGTGCCAGTCGATCTTCTGGGCGCCGGGGATGTGCCCGGTCTCGTACAGCAGCACATCCTCGTTGGACTCGAGGAGCACCACGCCGTCGTCGTCCTTGTGCTCTGCGGCCCACTCTGTGGATACGAGGGCATCGGGATTGGCGTACTGGGAGAAGTCATTGTCTGCCATCGGCTGTCTCGCCTTTCTGCATGTTGGTCGGGGAGAAAGTGTTCCGTGATCCACAGTAGTCGGACGCGGCTGCCTGCGTGAAGAGCATATGTCATGAGAAGTCATATGTTCATACCCTTTGTTCAAAGGAATCGGCGGATCAGCACCTCCAGCTTCAGTAGAGTGGCCTCCATGCCTTTCGCCGAACCGCTGGCCGCACGCAGGCCCCAGGTCAGCCCCCAGAACCTCGTGGCCGGACTGGAGCCCTCGTTTCGCTTCGCTGAGGTGTCCTTCGACACCTACATCCCCGACCCCGATCACCCCTCTCAGGCTGAGGCGGTGGACGCGCTGCGCGGCTTCGCGGAGTCGGTCACGCAGAAGCGCTCCTCGGGCGGGTTCCTCCAGAAGGTGTTCGGCGCCGGCACCAAGCCCTCAGGACCCCAGGGCATCTACCTCGATGGGGGCTTCGGCGTGGGGAAGACGCACCTCCTCGCCTCGCTGTATCACGCGGCAGGGGAGCAGGGGTCCCGCACGATCAGCGAGCCTTCGGAACCTTCGTGGAGTACACCAACCTTGTCGGGGCGCTGGGCTTCCGCCAGACGGTCGATGTATTCAAGGGTATCAGCTCGTATGCATCGACGAGTTCGAGCTCGATGACGCAGGAGACACCACGATCATGTCCCGCCTGCTGCGGGAGCTTGCCGACGCGGGGTGAAGCTCGCCGCGACGTCGAATACGCTCCCGGAGCGCTGGGCGAGGGCCGATTCGCCGCCAGCGACTTCAAACGTGAGATTCAGGTGGTCGCCGACCAGTTCCGGGTGATCAGGGTCGATGGCGAAGACTACCGCCATCGCGGTCTTCCGGAGGCTCCTGAGCCGCTCTCCAACGGACGCGTGGAGGCCTTCGCCGAGGAGCACTACGGAGAGGACATGATCGCAGCGGACGACTTCGACACCCTCTGCGAACACCTTTCCAGCGTCCATCCGAGCCGCTACCGCCAGCTGCTCAGCGACGTGGACGTATGGGCTGTTAAGGACGTCAGTACGATCGAGGGCCAGGCTCTCGGGCTGCGCTTCGTCGTGCTCGCCGACCGCCTCTACGACCAGGACGTCAAGATCGTCGCCTCGGGGTGCCGTTCGACAAGCTCTTCACCGAGGAGATGATGTCCGGGGGTACATGAAGAAGTATCATCGCGCCGTCTCCCGCCTGACCGCCCTCGCCCGGGCCGGTCATATGGGGAGGAGGCGCTGTAGTTCACGCTCAGTTCACATGGGAGTGCTTCGATGCTGAAGCATTCCCAGGCACCTCAGAAAGGCGTCGCCATGGCCAATATGGAACCCTGGGCCTAAGCATCGACTCCGGCGCCAGGAAGAATCTTCGCGAGTTCATCGACCAGCTGCGTGACGGGGATACACCGTCCAGGACGGCCATACCCCGGACCCCGACCTGATCGATCCTCAGGGCCGTGCCGTCGAGACCTGGCAGGAGAACTATCCGTACGACGCCCGTATGGATCGCACGATCTACGACATCGAGAAGTACCACCTGCAGGTGGAGCTGCTGAAGTTCCAGTATTGGGCCGAGGACTACGGGCTCAAGCACGTGCTGGTCTTCGAGGGCCGCGACGCAGCGGGCAAGGGCGGCACCATCAAGCGCTTCACTGAGCACCTCAACCCACGCACCGCCCGAGTGGTGGCTCTCAACCGGCCATCGGATCGGGAGCGCGGACAGTGGTACTTCCAGCGGTACGCGTACCACATGCCCACCGCCGGGGAGATGGTGCTCTTCGATCGCTCCTGGTACAACCGTGCAGGCGTGGAGCGGGTCATGGGGTTCTGCTCGGACCAGGAGTACGAGATCTTCATGCAGCAGGCGCCGGTCTTCGAGAAGATGCTCATCGATGCGGGCATCCATCTCACAAAGTTCTGGTTCTCAGTGACTCAGAGGGAGCAGAGGACGCGCTTCGCCATTCGGCAGATCGACCCCGTACGTCAGTGGAAGCTCTCTCCGATGGATCTCGAATCGTTGGATCGGTGGGAGGACTACACCGAGGCCAAGGAGGAGATGTTCCGGCGGACCGACACCGACCCTGCGCCATGGATCACGATCAAGTCGAACGACAAGAAGCGGGCCCGGCTCAACGCCATGCGGTACTTCCTCTCTCAGTTCGAGTACGAGGGCAAGGATCACGAAGTCGTCGGCGAGCCGGACTCGCAGATCGTCCAGCGCGGCCGCGACGCGGTGGGCGACTAGTAAAGATAGGATGCTTCGAAGAACGAATCATCGACCTAGGAGGCACATTGGGTGCTGACATCGGCGTGACCGGCCTTGCCGTCATGGGTGCCAATCTGGCACGCAACTTTGCTCGCAACGGATACACGGTCGCTCTGCACAACCGCTCCGCAGCTCGGACCGACACGCTCATCAACAGCTACGGAGGAGAAGGCGACTTCGTTCGGACTGAGACTCTCCAGGAGCTCGTGGAATCGCTCGAGCGGCCGCGCCGGGTGCTGATCATGGTGAAGGCCGGGGCTCCCGTCGACGCCGTGATCGACGACCTGATCCCGCTGCTGGACAAGGATGACATCGTCATCGACGCCGGAAACTCCTTCTACGAGGAGACCCGCCGTCGCGAGGCGGCGCTGCGCGAGAGGGGCCTGCACTTTGTGGGCATAGGCGTCTCAGGGGGTGAGGAGGGGGCTCTGCTGGGGCCTTCCATCATGCCCGGCGGATCCAAGGAGTCGTACGAGTCCCTGGGCCCGATGCTCGAGAGCATCGCTGCTGATTATCACGGTGAGGCGTGCTGCGCGTGGGTCGGAACAGACGGCGCGGGGCACTACGTCAAGATGGTCCACAACGGGATCGAGTACGCCGACATGCAGGTCATCGGCGAGTCATACGACCTGATGCGTGCTCTGGCGGGAATGGAGCCCGCCGAGCAGGCCGGCGTCTTCCGGGAGTGGAACACGACGGATCTCGCCTCCTACCTCATTGAGATCACCGCCGAGGTGCTGGAGCAGGAGGATGAGCTCACAGGGCGTCCACTCGTTGACGTGGTCGTCGACTCGGCAGGACAGAAGGGGACGGGACGCTGGACAGCGATCTCCGGCCTCGAAGTCGGCTCACCGGTCACGACGATCGCCGAGTCCGTCTTCGCCCGCTCCATCTCATCGCAGCGCGACGTTCGTGCGGTGACCTCGGAGGTCTTCGGCGCAGGGATCACCGGTGCCGTCTCGGCTGAGGATCTCTACGGCTCCGGCGACGCCCGCCAGGAGTTCGTCGAGGATATCCGCAAAGCGCTCTATGCCTCGAAGCTCGTCTCCTACGCCCAGGGCTTCGACATGCTCTCGGCTGCGGGCAAGGAGTACGGCTGGGACCTGGACATGCGGACCATCGCATCTCTGTGGCGGGCTTACTGCATCATTCGGGCGGACCTTCTGGACACCATCATGCGGGCCTACGATGCCCCGTCCGGGAACCAGCCGGTCAACCTGCTGCTGGCTCCTGAGTTCTCCGAAGCGATCGCAGAATGCCTGCCCGCGTGGCGCCGCGTCGTCGCAGCCGCAGCCACCTACGGCGTGCCTGCGCCCGTCTTCTCCTCTGCGCTGGCGTACTACGACAGCCTGCGCGCGGAGCGGCTGCTTACCGCCCTGACTCAGGGCCTGCGGGACTACTTCGGTGCGCACACCTATCAGCGCATCGACAAGCCTGGAACGTTCCACACCCGGTGGAGCCAGGATCGCTCAGAGACTGAGGCCTGAGCTCGCCCAACGTCAGGAGGCCCGGCCTTCGGCCGGGCCTCCTGACGTTCGCTGACCGCGCTGACGCCTCAGATGAAGAGGGCCGGGTCCAAGGCATAGTTGGCCGGGTCGACCAGCGGCTGGTGCTCCTCTTCGCTCCGCTTTCGATCCTTGGCGGGGACGCCGACGAGCACTGAATGCGCCGGGGCAGACTTCACCACCACGGCGTTGGCCCCGACGGCGGACTCCTCACCGATCTCGACCGGTCCGAGCACTTTGGCGCCGGCTGCCGACGGTGACGCCGTGGCCGAGGGTAGGGTGTCGCTTCGTCTGCTCCAGCGACGTGCCCCGAGGGTCACTCCCTGATACAGCATGCAGTCGTCGCCGATCTCGGCCGTCTCTCCGATGACGACGCCCATACCGTGGTCGATGAAGAAGCGACGTCCGATCGTGGCACCCGGATGGATCTCTATTCCAGTCAGACCTCGTGCCACCTGTGACACGACTCTGGCGGGGGTCTTGAGCCGTTCGACCTTCCACATCCTGTTCGCCACGCGGTGGGCCCACACAGCGTGGAGGCCGGAGTACGCGAGAACGATCTCGGCGTTGCTTCGCGCAGCGGATCATGGGAGCGTGCGTGGCTGATGTCTTCTCGAATCCGTGACAGGAGGCCCATGGTCAGCCCCTGATGTCTTCGTAGAGCATGGTGGAGATGTAGCGTTCGCCGAAGT
The DNA here is from genome assembly GCF_019575955.1 of Nesterenkonia pannonica. Taxonomy (GTDB): domain Bacteria; phylum Actinomycetota; class Actinomycetes; order Actinomycetales; family Micrococcaceae; genus Nesterenkonia; species Nesterenkonia pannonica. Next base: position 1,693,153 of record NZ_CP080575.1, on the reverse strand, counting down.
CGCATGCGAAGCTCACGATGAGCTTGTCCTGCATCTCTGGGCGGGCTGCGACCTCGAGGGCCGCCGCCACATTCGCCCCGGTCGAGATGCCGCCCAGAATGCCCTCCTTCGTGCCGAGGTCGCGAGCTGCGGCGATCGACCGCTCGAGGTTGGCCTGCATCACCTCGTTGTAGATCTCGCGGTCCAGGATGTCGGGAACAAAGTTCGGGCCGATGCCCTGGATCTTGTGGGGGCCGGGGTTTCTCCGGAGAGGATGGGGAGTCTTCGGGCTCGACGGCGACGATGTGCAGGTCGGGGTTGTACTCGCGAAGTCTGCGTCCGGCGCCGGTGATGGTGCCGCCGGTGCCTATGCCCGTGACGAACACATCGACCTTGCCGTCGGAGTCGCGCCAGATCTCCTCGCCCGTCGTCTCATAGTGCGCCTTGGGATTCGCCTGGTTCGCGAACTGCCTGGCCCATATGGCGTTCTCGGTCTCCGCCACGATCTGCTTCGCGCGCTCGACGGCTCCTCGCATGCCTTCAGCGCCCGGCGTCAGAACTATCTCAGCCCCATAGGCGCGCAGCATGACCCGCCTCTCCGTCGACATGGTCTCGGGCATCGTCAGCACCACGCGGTATCCCCGTGCGGCGCCCATCATGGCCAGGGCGATGCCGGTGTTGCCCGACGTGCCTTCGACGATGGTGCCTCCCGCACGGAGGTCGCCCGACTCCTCGGCGGCGTCGATGATGGCCTTGCCGATGCGATCCTTGACGGAGGAGGCCGGCGAGTAGAACTCGGCCTTCAGGGCTACGTTGCCCGGAAGGTCAGCGTCGAGTCGGTTCAGTCGGACCAGGGAGTGTTTCCGATGGCTTCGGTGATGTTGTTCAGCATGCTTCATAGCCTTTCATGCAGGGGTTTCTTCGGCCAGCCATTGGGGCCAGCGTCGGCGGAGGTGGGCGATCTTGGGGTCGATCACGAACTGGCAGTAGCCGAGCGCCGGGCGGCGCGTGTAGAAGTCCTGGTGCTCGGGCTCGGCCTCATAGACCGTTCCCAACGGCTCCAAGGAGGTGACGATCGGCTGGGTGTAGCTGGACTGAGCTGACCGGGCCGCATGCTCGAACTCCTGACGCTCAGCCTCATCGGTGTAGAACATCACGGATCGGTACTGGGGCCGACGTCCCTCCTGACGGTTCAGCGAGGTGGGATCGTGGGTTGAGAAGAAGACCTCGTAGAGGACCTCGGGCGGAAGCGCCTCAGGGTCGAAGGTGATCTCCACCGCCTCGGCGTGTCCGGTCCAGCCCGCGCTGACAGCCTCATAGGCTGCCGGGCCGGTCCCGCCGGTGTAGACGCTGCGCACCCTGTGAACACCCCTCAGACGGCGGGCCAGGGAATCGAGGCACCAGAAGCACCCCGACCCCAGCACTACGGTCCGGGTGCGGTCTGCGTGGGACTTGCTCTCAGTCATAGTTCAGGCAACCTTTGGCGTAAGCTACAAATTCCGGGCTAAGTTGGGCGCATGCCTAAGACTCCCGCCCTCCAGGAGGTCATCGATGCCGCCGAGGAGCTGTGGCCCCATTCCCTCGCCGAATCCTGGGATGCCGTGGGGCTGGTGGCTAGCAGACGCGATGCCCCGGTGGCCAAGATCCATTTCGCCGTGGACCCGGTCTCCGCCGTCGTGGACGAGGCCTGCGACGCTGGGGCGGGGCTGCTGATCACCCACCACCCGCTGCTTCTGCGCGGAGTGACGAGCGTCGACGCCAGTGATCCCAAGGGTGCCGTGGTGCACAGGCTGATCGAGTCAGGATGCGCGCTTCTCACCGCCCACACCAACGGTGACTCTGCAGTGGGGGCGTGAACGACGTGCTCGCGGAGATACTCGGCCTGCGCGACCAGGAGCCGCTGAAGCCCGCCGAGGAGGGTCTCACGGAAGAGGGTCTGGGCAGGATCGGCAGCCTGGAGCCGGGGATGCCTCTGGGCGAGTTCGCCTCCAGGGTCTTCGGCGCCCTCCCGTCGGTGGCGGGAGGAGTGCGGGTTGCCGGTGACCAGGATGCCTTTGTCCAGCGCATAGCCCTCTGCGGAGGCGCGGGCGACTCGCTGATCACGGCGGCGCACGACGCCGCGCTGACGTCTACATCACAGGGATCTGCGCCACCATCCAGCATCTGAGGCCCGCGAGAGGCCCGCGGCGGCCGTCCCTACCTGATCGACGTCTCCCATTTCGCCTCGGAGTGGCTCTGGCTGCCTGCGGCAGCGCAGGCGCTGGATCGAGTACTCTCCGAACGTGGGTATGAGGTGGAGGTGGCGGTCTCCGGCATCAACACCGATCCTTGGGACTTCGTTCTCACCCCGGGTAGTATTTCGGGGCACAGAACAGCGGGCTGCTGACCGGCCCAGCTGTTTACGAGGTGAGGGATGCACGTGCGCGATCTGATAGTAGAAGCCGACGGGGAAGCCGCGGAAATCCGGGAATCGCCGGAGCCGGAGCCTTGGTGCGGGACCAGGACGGGCAGATCCTCGCCTCTGTTGCAGTTCCGCTGGGTAAGGCGTCCAACAATGTGGCGGAGTACACCGGTCTCATCGAGGGGCTCAAGCTCGTCCGTGACATCGACGCGTCCGCCCGCGTGGAGGCGCGCCTGGACTCCAAGCTGGTGGTGGAGCAGATGTCCGGGCGGTGGAAGATCAAGCACGAGGATATGAAGCGTCTCGCCGCCGAGGCTGCGACCATTCTGCCTCCCATGCAGGTCACCTACACGTGGATCCCCGGGCCAAGAACGCTGCCGCTGACACGCTCAGCAACGAGGCGATGGACGCATCGGCTGCGGGCGCCGAGTGGAATCCGTCGACGAGCTCCGTAAGGCCCTTCTGATCAGTCCTCGGCGGTGATGAGGTTCAGCTGATGAGGCGTTCTGCCCTCGGCAGGCCGCACCTCGACCTCCCACTGCTCAGAGGCCACGCTGACCACGTCAGCGATCGTCTGGGGCTGCGGCTCGGCCCGAAGCAGCATCCCGGTGAGCTGACCCCGTGCGTGCTTGGCGAAGTGAGTGACGACTTTCCGCTCCCCGTCGCGTTCGGTGAAGCTGTTGACCACCAAGGTCTGCTCCGGAGCGGACGTGAATGCCTGTGCGTACGAGGATGAGCGGCAGTCAATGACCAGCTGGTCGCCCACTCGAGCAGACAGGGGCTCCGCGAGCCGCTTCTTCCACCAGCTGCCCAGCTTTCCCAGCGGGTCCAGCTTCACGTCCATGGAGCAGCGGAACATCGGGATGCGGTCGGTGAACGATGTGGCCCCGAATGGGCCGGAGAAGATCAGGACCTGCTCCGTCGCCCGCTTCAGCTGCGGGGTGTCAGCGTTCTGGCTTCGAGGGCGTCGAACAGCACACCGGTGTAGACATCATGTGCAGGCCCAGCCGCAGCCCGCCAGATGTGCTGATTGGCCTCGACTTCGCCCAGGACCCTGCTGCCGACCTTGAGGACGCTCTGCGCGTCCTCGCGGCCGCTGGCCTCGATCAGAGCATCCACCACCTGTCTGCGCTCATCGGCGAGCTCCGGCATGGTGAGCGACCGCAGGTCCAGAGGTTCGTCGACGTTGTCGGCCGCGGTGTTTGCCCTCGCTGGGCGGCAGGAAGATCAGCACCGAAGAAGGCTAGCAAGGGCGGGAACAACACATGGCATCGCCTCGTTGGGAGGGTCACTGCGGATCGTCGGAAACGTCCGGCGTCCCTCCCCGAGACGAGAGAAGGACACCACCGCAATGGCAGATCTGAACGAACTCATGAAGGACAAGATCGGATTCGGAACTGCTCCCCTGGGGAACATGTTCCGCTCCATCCCGGACGACGAGGCGCAGGCTACGGTGCAGGCCGCCTGGGACGAGGGGATCAGGTACTTCGACACGGCACCCTTCTATGGTGCGGGGCTGGCGGAGGAGCGCCTGGGAGAGGCTCTCTCCGGAAAGAGCCGCGACGAGTTCCTCCTGGGCACGAAGGTTGGACGAGTCGTCCTGGATGAGACCGAGGAGAAGTCTGGGCTGTTCGAGGACGGGCACCAGAACAGGATCGTCACCGACTACAGCGCAGACGCCACCAAGCGGTCCATCGAGGACAGCCTCAGGCGTCTGAACACTGATCGTCTCGACTTTGTCTTCGTGCACGACACATCACCCGATTTCCACGGCGATGACTGGATCGGGCTCTTCGAGCAGGCGCGCACCGGCGCCTTCCGGGTCCTCGCGCAGATGCAGAAGGAAGGCGTCATCTCCGGATGGGGTCTGGGCGTCAACACCACCGAGCCCATTGAGCTTGCGCTCTCGCTCCAGGAGACCCCGCCGAGCATGAGTCTTTCTGCCACCCAGTACACGCTGCTCAAGCACGAGAGGGCCCTTGAGCGCATGCTCCCTCAGGCGGAGGAGGCAGGCGCGAAGCTGATCGTCGGCGGGCCCTTCAACTCCGGTGCGCTGCTGGGCGGAGACAACTACGACTACGGACCCATTCCGGACGAGGTCAAGGAGCGTGTGACGAAGCTGACCGCTGTCGCCGAGAACCACGGTGTCAGCCTGAAGGATGCCGCGATCCAGTTCTCCTCGGCGCACCCGGCAGTGGCGGCCGTGATCCCCGGGTCCAGCTTACTGTCGAGGATCGCTGAGGACATAGCGGCCTCGCGTGCACAGATACCAGGTGACTTCTGGGAGGAGCTGCTCGAGCAGAACCTCATCTCCTCCCACGCCCCGCTGCCGCGGAGCTGAGCCTGCCCGGCAGGACGTAGAATAGATCGGGGCAGGTCGGCCAGATCATCGCGGCACCCAGGGCGCTCTCCGAGCGTCCGAGGGTTGTCGAGGAAAGTCCGGGCTCCGCAGGGCAGGATGGTGGGTAACGCCCACTCGGGGAGACCCGCAGGCCAGTGCCACAGAGAACAGACCGCCAGCTGCGTGCTGGTCAGGGTGAAACGGTGGTGTAAGAGACCACCAGCGATCCAGGCGACTGGATCGGCTCGGCAAACCCCATCCGGAGCAAGGCCGAACAGGATGTGCTTGAGGGCTGCCCGCCCGAGCATCCGGGTTGGCCGCTTGAGGCCCGCGGCAACGTGGTGCCCAGATAGATGATGGTCCGAGACAGAACCCGGCTTATCGGTCGGCCTGCCCCTCCGTTTCTGCGCCGAAAACACACTGGTGCGACCGGCATCACACCTAGCCGCCGCGGCGTCGCCGTTCCCGTAGACTGCTTCGCGGCATAGACAACGGCGTCTAGAAACGGAGAACTGCATTGTCAGCATCCATCACCGAGCACCTTGATTCCTGGAATGAGCGAGAGGCTCAGGCAGAGGCGATGATTCCCCTCATCGGTCAGCTCTACCGGGAGAACAACGTCGTCACCGGAATCTACGGGCGGCAGCTGGTCAACCAGTCAGCCATCGACATCCTCAAGGCGCACCGCTTCGCTCGTCAGGTGGACGAGCAGGAGCTTCCCATCTCAGAGACGCTTCCGCTCGTCCAGGCCCTCTCCCGTCTCGACTTAGGCTCAGCCAGTGTCGACCTGGCGCGGCTGAACAACGCATTCAAAGGTCGGGCGCCACGGAGCTCGAGACGTTCCTGCGCGCGGAGCTGGCCGACGTCGTCGGGCGACGCGGGAGGGGACCCCGAGCCGACAGATGTGGTTCTCTACGGGTTCGGGCGCATCGGCCGACTCCTCGCCCGCATCATGATCAGCCACGCCTCGTCCGCGTCCGGGCTTCGCCTGCGTGCCGTCGTCGTCCGTCAGGGCAAAGGCGACGATCTCGCGAAGCGAGCCTCCCTGCTGCGACGCGATTCCGTGCACGGGCCCTTCGCTTACTCCATTCGTGTGGACGAGAAGAACAGCGCGATCATCGCAAACGGCACATACATCCAGGTCATCTACGCGAACCAGCCCGAGGACGTCGACTACACCGCATACGGGATCCGAAACGCCGTCGTCGTGGACAACACGGGGATGTGGCGTGATGAGGAGGGTCTGAGGAGGCATCTGAGCTCCCCGGGCGCGGAGCGGGTCCTCCTCACCGCACCCGGCAAGGGCGACATCAAGAACATCGTCTACGGCGTCAACCACACTGATGTCGCTGATTCCGACACGCTGATCTCGGCGGCGAGCTGCACCACCAACGCGATCACGCCGATCATCAAGCTGATGCACGACAAGTACGGCATCGACCATGGCCATGTCGAGACCGTCCACTCCTACACGAACGACCAGAACCTCATCGACAACTTCCACAAGGGCGAGAGGCGCGGCCGCTCTGCGGCGCTGAACATGGTCCTGACGGAGACCGGAGCCGCGAAGGCGGTCTCCAAGGCCCTGCCTGCTCTCGAGGGAAGCTCTCCGGCAACGCCATTCGAGTGCCCACAGCGGACGTGTCGATGGCAGTCCTGAACCTCGAGCTCAACCGTGAGGCTGACAAGGATTCGCTCAATGCCTTCCTGCGGAGGGAGTCCCTGGAAGGGCCGCTCCATTCGCAGGTGGACTACATCGACTCCGCAGAAGTCGTCTCGACCGACTTTGTCGGCTCCCGAGCTGCAGGCGTCATCGACGGCCTCGCCACCATCACCAACGGTCGTCAGGCGATCCTCTACGTCTGGTACGACAACGAGTTCGGCTACTCGGCTCAGGTCGTTCGCGTCCTGGAGCACATCACGTCGTCAGCTCCGGCGAAGTACCCTCGACCGTCTGAGCCGCACCGGCGCAGGGGCCGGTCGCCTGGTTCGTATGGCTTAGGGTGGAGCCCATGGCAGAGTTCATCTACACCATGGTCAAAGCCCGAAAAAGTGGGCGACAAGGTCATCCTCGATGACGTGACGATGTCCTTCCTCCCGGGGCGAAGATCGGCGTCGTCGGTCCGAACGGTGCGGGCAAGTCGACGATTCTGAAGATTATGGCTTACCTCGACGAGCCGTCCAACGGGGAGGCGCGGCTGTCTCCGGGCTACTCGGTCGGAATCCTCCAGCAGGAGCCTCCGCTCAACGAGGACAAGACCGTCCTGGGCAACGTTCAGGAGGGTGTCGGCGAGATCTACCAGAAGCTCGTGCGGTACAACGAGATCTCCGAGCAGATGGCTGATCCTGACGCTGACTTCGACGCCCTGATGGAGGAGATGGGTGCGCTGCAGGGTGACATCGATGCCGCCAACGCATGGGATCTCGACTCCCAGCTCGAGCAGGCGATGGATGCGCTCAGGTGCCCGCCCGGCGATGAGGCCGTCACGCACCTCTCAGGGGTGAGCGTCGCCGCGTAGCCCTGTGCAAGCTGCTGCTCGCGAAGCCGGATCTGCTCCTCCTCGATGAGCCCACCAACCACTTGGACGCCGAGTCGGTCCTCTGGCTCGAGCAGCACCTTGCCTCCTACCCCGGCGCTGTCCTGGCCGTCACTCACGACCGGTACTTCCTCGACCACGTGGCTGAGTGGATCTGCGAAGTGGATCGCGGCTTACTCTACCCCTACGAGGGCAACTACTCCACATACTTGGAGAAAAAGAAGGCTCGCATGGAGGTCCAGGGCAAGAAGGACGCCAAGCTTGCACGGCGCCTCTCTGACGAGCTGGAGTGGGTTCGCTCCAACACCAAGGGCCGCCAAGCGAAGTCCAAGGCTCGCCTGGCCCGCTATGAGGAGATGGCTGAGGAGGCCGAGCGCACCAAGAAGCTCGACTTCGAAGAGATCCAGATCCCGCCCGGACCTCGCCTGGGCACGCAGGTGATCGAGTCGGAGCAGCTGAGGAAGGGCTTCGGCGATCGCATTCTGATCGACGGGCTCTCCTTCTCGCTCCCCAGGAACGGCATCGTCGGCGTCATCGGTCCGAACGGTGTCGGCAAGTCGACGCTCTTCAAGACCATCGTGGGTATGGAGAATCACGACGCCGGCGACCTGACGGTCGGCGATTCTGTGAAGATCTCATACGTGGACCAGAACCGCGGCGGCATTGACTCCGACAAGAGCCTGTGGGAGGTGGTATCCGACGGCCTGGACTTCATCAAGGTCGGAAACGTGGAGATGCCCTCGCGCGCCTACGTCTCGGCATTCGGGTTCAAGGGTCCGGACCAGCAGAAGAAGGCCGGAGTGCTGTCCGGAGGGGAGCGCAACCGCCTTAACCTGGCACTGACCCTCAAGCAGGGCGGGAACCTCCTCCTGCTCGACGAGCCCACCAACGACCTCGACGTCGAGACACTCAGCTCCCTGGAGAATGCTCTGCTGGAATTCCCGGGATGCGCCGTGGTCATCTCACACGACCGGTGGTTCCTCGACCGTGTGGCCACACACGTCCTGGCCTGGGAGGGAACGGACGAGAATCCCGCCAACTGGTACTGGTTCGAAGGGAACTTCGAGGCGTACCAGGAGAACAAGGTTGAGCGGCTCGGCGCCGACGCCGCACGGCCCAGCCGTGTGACGCACCGGCGCCTGACCCGAGACTGACCCCTCCTCCCGGGCGGGGATGCACGGCCTCGGCTGCGACCGGCCCAATGGGTCGGTCCTCCGACGACATGTGCCTCCCCGCCGGGGCGTGCGGTGTCAGAACGGGGGTCTTCGCCCGCAGCTGCCTCCCAGTTCGACACAGTCTCAGGCTCGGCCGCATTCCCGTCGTTGCCTGCGCCGTCAGCCTTATGCCCCGTTCGGGTGAATGCGGCGGTCCCTCGCGAGAGATCGTGGCCGACGCTCTCCGCGAAGATCTCCAGGTCCTGCCCGCTCTTGCCGTCGTCACTCTGCCACGACCGCAGCTGCGGTCGGCCCACCACTATGACGGGGTCTCCTTTGCTGAGCGACGCGCAGGCATTGGAGGCCAAGCGCTGCCAGCATTTCACGGTGTACCAGGTGGTGTTGCGCTCCTCCCACTGTCCGCCGCTGTAAACGCTGTGCGTCGAGGCGATCCGGAAGCTCGCAAAGCTGCCCTCGCTCGAGGGGACTGCGGGCTTGCTCCCACGTTGCCCCGAACGACGATGGTGTCCGTCATGACGTGCTCTCCTTCTGACGCGGCTGGTGATCAGGCGACGATTCACAGGTGGACTGTGAGCGTCGTCTGTCGAATTTTGCCGCGTCGTTGGAGAGGCGCGGCCGGATCGTGACCGCCCGTGGACGCGCTTGGGAGTCGGCTTACAATTCGATGCGGCGTGCAAAACAGAGCTCGAGTAGACTGGTCAGGTCATTGCCCCGGTAGCTCAGGGGATAGAGCAGCGGCCTTCTAATCCGCTGGTCGGGGTTCGAATCCCTCCCGGGGCGCAGTGCTGGATCGTACGAGGGCCGTGGCCCCAGCGCATGATGGGCCCGGGATGCCCCGGAACCCTTGGACCCGAGCCTCGCCTCGAAGGAGAAGCCTCCCTTGCCTCTGCGCCATCAGCTTCACCTTGGGCTCGTCATGGCGGCAGCTGCAGCGCTCTCTCTCACCCATTCACTGCTGCGGTTCCGGAATTTCGAGGCGAAGGGCTACGACCTGGGCATCTTCGACCAGGCGGTGCGGCAGTATTCGCTCTTCAATGCGCCGATCGTTCCCATCAAGGGCGAGGACTTCCATCTCCTCGGCGATCACTTTCACCCCATCATCGCGCTCTTCGCACCGCTCTACTGGCTCTGGGACGACCCGCGGGTGCTCAACGTCGGGATGGTCCTTCTGCTGGTCTCGGCAGCGATTCCTGTCTATCTCGTGATCCGTGGGTGGTTCAGCCACGGACCCGCACTCATGGGAGCTGCAGGGCTGCTCCTGTTCTGGCCGTTCCAAGCACTGGTGAACTGGGACTTTCACGAGATTGCCTTCGGTGTCCCTCTCGTCGCCTGGATCATATGGGCGGTGGAGCGTCGCCGCTTCGCGTACGCCGTGAGCCTGGGCGCTCTGCTTCTGCTGGTGCGCGAGGACATGGGGGCGACTCTGCTCGCTCTGTCTGCGGTTCTTCTCATCAGAGGGGCATGGAAGTGTGCGCTGGCCACAGCGGCACTGGGCCTGCTGGGCCTGTGGTTCGCCGTGGGAGTCGTCATTCCCCACTTCGCGCCGCATGGGGAGTTCCAGTACTGGGAGTACACGGCCCTCGGAGCTGGCGCGACGGCCGCTCTCCTCACGATCGTCACACAGCCTTGGCAGGCCGTCGCCGCCCTCTTCGACCATCCTCTGAAGGTGGGCCTGTGGCTTCTCCACCTTCTGCCGACTCTGATGCTTCCTCTGCTGAGTCCCTACGTGCTGCTGGGACTGCCGGTCCTGCTGTCCAGGCTGTGGAACGACCGGCTCAACGTCTGGGCGCCGGTGTACCAGTACGACGCCATCCTTGCGCCGATCTTCCTGCTGGCAGCGATGGATGTGGCTCGACGGATCGTCCACCAGCGGCAGCTGCTGCCTCCAGTCCCGTGGGGAATACCTATAGGGGCCTCGAAGAACGTCATACCGGGCCTCCGTCGCCTACGCCGTCCCTGCGGCGATGTGTGCAGCGGCAGTGGTCGGCACGCTCGCATTCCCCAGGTCTTCCCCTTCCACCACACCGTGACGGGCCAGAACTGGAGCATGGGAGAGCGAGCTCTCGCTCATCAGCGCGTGGTGGAGATGGTTCCTGACGACGCGTGCGTCGAGGCTGCCGACACTGCAGTTCCGCATCTGACGGACCGCACCTACGCGGGGCTGAATGGCACGACTGCCGAGGAGGATCTTCAGTGGCTGATCATCGATGACCGGGTCCAAGAGCTCGGCGGCAGCAGTCCGCTGAGCCCTGACGAGGCCTTCGATCGGGCTGAGCGGCTGGGCTTCGAGCCCGTCGTGGAGGATGACGAAGGCCTGTGGCTGCTCCGCCGAGACGTCCCTGCCGCCGACAAATGCTCCGACTATCTGGAGAGGTAGTGCGCAGGACCCGGCTCGTCAGGCGATCCCTGCCTGGCGACGATTGAAATCCACCGTTCGCGGATCCAGCTGAGGCTTTTCACGCAGAGCCCGTGTGATCCGAGTGGCGTTGACTCGCACCAAATCCACCAGCGCTGCGGGGTTGACCTTCCCGACTTCGTAGGTGAGGCCCACTGCAGCGCGCACCTCGCCGTCGAGTCCGACAATCGGTGCCGCTATCCCGCCAGCCGACGGGGAGACGCAGCGATGAGCCACGAAGTACCCCTGCTGCCGGATGTCTTTCAGCGTAGAGCGAAGGTGGCCAGGATCGGCAATAGTGTGTTCGGTGTAGCGCTTCAGCGGCTGCTGCAGGTAATCCTCAACGTATTCATCGCGTTCGTGGGCAAGCAGAACGAGTCCGCTGGCCGTGACGTGGAGCTGAAAGTGGCCGCCCATCTTGTTCCGCCCGGTGTAGTTCGGGTGAGCGCGCAGGGCTTCCACATACATCACCTCATGCTTCTCGCGAACGGCAAGCTGTACGCTCATGCCTGTCTGGTAGTGCAGCTCCATGAGGTGCGGAAGCGCTCGTTCTCGCAGGCACATCGCCTGAGACGTGGAAGCGAGTCCCAGCATCTTGCCGCTCAGGTAGTAGCGGCCCGACTCGTCAAGCTCCAGCCCGCCCCACTGCACTACTTCCTTCACAAGGCGGTGTGTGGTGGTCAGCGTGAGTCCCGCCTGCTTAGGCTTATCTCTGAGAGGGAAAGTGGATTGCCTGCTTTGGTGAAGGCGTCCAGCAGCGCCAGGACTCGGCCCGCAGCAGTCAGCTTCGGTTCGGCAAGGTCGTTCATTCACGGCACCCCTAACATACGACACTGTATGATCTCTCGATCACTATGGCACGCAGTGTCGTAAATCACAACAGGCCCGCGAAAGTCGTGGCAAGGGCGCGCATAGCTGCGCGTCCGTCACGAGGGTGAAGGGGCCCAGGGGCGAACTCCGATTCTCCTCCCAGTAGACGGGGAGTCCGTGAGGAAGGGAATCGCAGCTGCGCGGTCTTCGTGGATCGGTTCCTGGGGAAAGGACTGTTCAATCGCTCGGTGGCGCTTCACGACTCCGGCCTTGAATTCGGGGTGCGTCAGAATAAACATGTCCCCACGTCGTAATCCGTGGAGCACCCGCCTACTAAGCCTCTTCGGCAGACATGTACGGCTGCTGCTTGGCCCTTGCTGCGAACTCGGCTGAAGCGGGCGCATACCCCGACTCGCCGTAGTGCGACGGTCTCGTGCTGGTGCCGAGGGCGATGTTGCTGTGCACCGGTCCGGGCAGATAGGCAGAAACGCCGATCTGCTGATCAAGCAGCTCAATGTGCAGCGCCTCAGAGAGAGCGATGATGGCGGCTTTCGTCATGGAGTACAGGTAAGCGACGATGGGCAGCAGTCCGCCCATCGAGGACGTGTTGATGATCCAGCCTCCCTCGCCGTGTTCCTGGATCTTCGGCAGGAACGCTTGGATGCTGTGGCCGACGCCACGAATGTTGACATCGATGACCCAGTTCCAGTCATCTTCGGTGGCGTCTGCCACCGGACCGGTCAGGCCGATTCCGGCATTGTTGACCAGCACGTCCACTCTGCCGTAGCGAGTCTGCACGTCATCCGCCAGTCCACGCATACTTCCAAGGTCAGTGACATCCACGCGTTGGCCCTCGACCTTGAGGCCCTTCGAGCGGAACAGGTCGCGGGTCTCATCCAGCAGGCTCTGGCGCCGGCCCGTCACGATCACCTTCATGCCTAGCTTCGGCGAAAGCTAAGGCGATGCCTCGGCCGATGCCGCTTGAGCCGCCGGTCACGACGGCCACTTTCTTATCCATACTTCGCATCGGCACTTCTGCATCCATGCTCTGATGCCACCATCGGCCGAGGCAGTCAGGGGTGTCTTCCGTGAGGCAGAAGGAGCACCACACGGATGGCACTCGGTGCCATTAGTGTGGGATGCATCACACTGATGGGTGCTTGTTCGGCCTCCGTCAGAGTGGGACTTCTGCAATGTGTCGATGCAACCGAAAGGCAGCTCTCATGACGGCAGAGCCCGTTGCCATGGCCCGACCTTCAGCTTCCGCGGGGCTCCTGCTGGCGCGAAGCCGATGCGCCTGGTGGACCACTTCGAATATGGGCTGGATGCGCCCATATGTCTGACGTGGGAACTGACCTACGCGTGCAACCTCACATGCACGCATTGTCTGTCCAGCTCAGGGCGGAGGGACCCCGCGAGCTCAGCACCGAGGAGTGCAAAGCCGTGATCGACGAGCTGCAGAGGATGCAGGTCTTCTATGTGAACATCGGTGGTGGAGAGCCTACGGTCCGAAGCGACTTCTGGGAGCTGCTCGAGTACGCCACGAGCAACAGCGTCGGCGTGAAGTTCTCGACCAATGGCGTGAAGCTCACTCCCGAGAATGCAGCGATGCTCGCGGCGAACGACTATGTGGATGTGCAGATTTCCTTGGACGGCGCGGACGCCGAGGTGAATGACTATATTCGCTCCGCGGGCTCGTACGACATGGCCATTCGAGCCATGGAGAATCTGCAGAACGCGGGTATGAAGAACTTCAAGCTCTCCGTCGTCTGCACACGATGGAACATCCCCAGTTGGACGAGTTCAAAGCGATTGCGGATCGATATGGAGCCCAGCTGCGCCTGACACGGCTTCGCCCCTCGGGGCGGGCCGTCGACGTGTGGGACGACCTGCACCCGACGAAGGAGCAGCAGAGGAGCTTTACGAATGGCTGCTGGCCCACGGTGAGGATGTTCTCACCGGCGATTCGTTCTTCCACCTCTCTGCCTTCGGCGAATCGCTGCCTGGACTCAACCTCTGCGGCGCAGGACGCGTGGTCTGCCTCATTGACCCTATCGGCGAGGTCTACGCGTGTCCTTTCGCCATCCACGATGACTTCCTTGCGGGAATGTACGTGACGAGGGCGGATTCGAAACGGTCTGGAAAGAGTCGACGCTGTTCAAGGATCTGCGCGAACCGCAGGCAGGCGGAGCCTGCTCGACCTGTTCCTTCTTCGACAGCTGCAAGGGCGGCTGTATGGCCGCGAAGTTCTTCACCGGACTGCCCCTGGACGGCCCGGACCCGGAATGCGTGCGCGGCTTCGGCGAGGAGCTGCTCAACGATCGCGACGGCGCTGAGCTCCCCAAGCCCTCTGGGGACCACTCGCACCGCACCTCACCGCCAAGACCACGAGCGGGCTCGAGCTACCTACGACGAACCGCAAAGTCTCCGTCACGATTGGGGCCAAGCCGCCGGCGCCGAGCGCCCCTCCTGTCTCCGCATGCAATGACAATCCGCTGGCCGGATTCGCGCCCGACCAGGCGGCCGCCGAGTAATTCAAGCCCAAAGTCACCTAAGGAAGCGACCCCATGGCCAACCACTGGTTCGAAACAGTCTCCCTCGCCGAGCAGCGGGCCAAGGAGCACCTGCCGCCCTCCGTATACGGCGCGCTGATAGCCGGTTCAGAGAAGGGCGTGACCATCGAGCAGAATAAGGAAGCCTTTGCTCAGATCGGATTCGCGCCGCACGTGGCCGGGCACAAGCCTCACCGCGAACTGAGCACAGAAGTCATGGGCATGCAGCTCTCCATGCCTGTGCTGATCTCCCCACAGGAGTGCAGGCGGTGCACCCAGAAGGAGAGATCGCGGTGGCGCGCGCTGCCGCCAATAGGGGCACCGCCATCGGATTGAGCTCCTTCGCATCAAAGTCGGTCGAAGACGTCGCAGCGGCGAACGAGAACACGCTCTTCCAGATGTACTGGTGCGGCACCCGGGAGCAGATGCTGCAGCGCATGGACCGCGCAAAGAAGGCCGGGGCTCGAGGCATTATCGCCACCCTGGACTGGTCCTTCTCCAACGGGCGGGACTGGGGAGCCCCTGGATCCCCGAGCGCTTGGACCTCAGAACGGCCATGAAGTTTGCGCCCCAGGCGCTCACTCGCCCGAAATGGCTCTACAGCTTCCTGAAATCGGGCCGCGTTCCCGACCTCACCGCACCGAATCTCCAGGCACCCGGGAGAAGCGCCCACCTTCTTCGGCGCCTATGGAGAATGGATGGGCACTCCACCGCCTACCTGGGAAGATGTGGCCTGGCTGCGCGAGCAGTGGGACGGACCATTCATGCTCAAGGGCGTCACCCGCATCGACGACGCCAAACGTGCGGTGGATGCCGCGTCACCGCGATCTCAGTGTCGAATCACGGGGCAACAACCTTGACACAACGCCGGCGACCATCCGTGTGCTGCCCGGCATTGCGGAGGCCGTGGGCGACGAGATCGAAGTGCTCCTCGACGGCGGTGTCCGCCGCGGCTCCGATGTGGCTAAGGCCGTGGCACTGGGTGCTAAGGCGGTGATGATCGGGCGGGCCTACCTCTGGGGTCTGGCGGCGAATGGTCAAGTAAGCGTCGAAAACGTCCTGGACATCATGCGCGGGGGTCTGGAGGCCGCGGTTCTCGGGCAGGGCAAGGCGTCGATTCATGATCTCTCTCCCGACGACCTTGTGGTGCCGGAAGGATTCTTCCTCCGCCTGGGGAGCCCCGTGACACTGCGGGTCCGGTGGTCGACACCAGGAACTCGACGAGTCGCACAACAGCCGCCAGCGACGCCGCTGCGACGGGGTAACCCCGCAGCCTCGACCGACTGCCGCCCTCAGCAGCCAATGATGCAGACCGTCGGGCCCCAGCTGCAGCTCAGCCGATGGCCGTGGCCGGAGATTCACGAGCCCGTTGTTCTGCTGCCGCTGGGGTCCACCGAGCAGCACGGCCCCCACCTGCCGGTCGATACTGACACCCGCATCGCGCAGGCTGTCGCCGAGCAGCTGGGGCAGCGTCTCAGCGCCGACTCCGAGAACGTCCTCATCGCTCCCGCGGTCGCCTACGGAGCCAGCGGGGAGCATGCTTAAACTTTCAGGGCACCATCTCGATCGGGCATGAAGCACTGGGCGCTCTGCTGCTGGAATACGGCCGCTCTGTGTCGGACTGGGCGGCGAGGCTCGTGATTGTCAACGGTCACGGTGGGAACGTGGCGTCCCTGTCCCGTGCGGTGCCCCGCCTTCGCGACGAGGGCAGGAGACCGGATGGCTGCCGTGCGCCAACGGCTATGGCCTGCCCGGTCCGGAAGAGGACGCGCACGCGGGCCGAGTGGAGACCTCACTGATGCTGCACATTCAGCCTGATCTCGTTCACCTGTCCAAGGCAGAACCAGGCGTCATCGAGCCGTTGGAGAAGATTCTGCCTGACCTGATGGCGGGCGGGGTCAAAGCAGTGGCGTCCAACGGTGTGCTGGGTGACCCCACAGGCGCCGATCCAGCCGAGGGAGAAGAGCTGCTCAGCTCTGTCGTCGAGAGTGTCTATCGTCGCTACCGGGCATGGAATGTGGCAGAGACCGGCTGTCTCGCCCTGCTTAAGCGGAGCAGCGATCAGGATGATAGAGGACTGACGAAGCAGTGAGCATATGAGCACCCCGGGAGAGGACAGGCTGGCTCTGCCGCTCGGCGCCTCAGTGCGGCTCAACGCCCACACATACGTGTTCGACGCAGGACGGATCCTCATGGGAGGCTCCCCTCCCGAGTGGCGCGGCTCACCCCCAGGCGGCACAGGCGTTCTCGCATGCAGATTCGGACCATGACCGAAAGACGCTGCCTCAGAAGGGGCGGCGGCTCACGATCACGGGGGCGACCAGCCAACGTGTAGCCGGATACCTGGTGAGGGTAGGCATGGCCGATCCCGAGCCGGAGACCCTGCCAGCACTGAGCACCGCTGACATCACCGTCGTCATCCCCTGCTTTCGCAGAACCGAGGCGCTGCGCAGGCTGCTGCAGAGCGTCGCCGCGGAGCTTCCCACCTCCTCGGTCATCGTCGTCGACGACGCCTCCGGCGACGCCAGCCCGCAGATCGCAGCTCTCTGCAGGACCTTCGGCGCCCAGGTCATGAGACTCTCTGAGAACGGAGGACCCGCGGCCGCGAGAAACCATGGGCTGGCACAGGTGCAGACTCAATTCGTTGTGTTCATCGACACAGACGTCGTGCTGCGCGCCTAAGCAGCATCCCCTGCTGCTGCGACACTTCGCAGATCCGCAGCTCGCTGCCGCAGCTCCCCGCGTTCGGGGCCTTCCGCAGAAAGAGTCAAGCTGGGTCCTGAGGTACGAGAACGCCCGGTCCTCACTGGACCATGGTCCGGATGCCTCCTCAGTGCGCCCGCACTCGCCACACTCCTGGCTCTCGACCACCTGCCTGCTCGCCCGAACCAGAGCAATCGGGGAAGGCTTCCGCGCTGACATGCGAGTGGCCGAGGATGTCGACCTCGTGTGGCGCCTTGTCCATGACGGGTGGCGAGTCCGCTACGAGCCGCAGTCCGTCGTCGAGCACCAGCACCGTTCCAGCGTGGAAGCCTGGCTCGGCCGCAAGTTCATCTACGGCACCGGAGCGGCGCTGCTGGCACAGCGGCACGGAGCACTCGTCGCCCCTGCTGTGATGTCTCCATGGGCGGGCATCGTTCTGGGCGCGCTCGCAGCCCAGAGGGCCTGGTCAGTGCCTGCGGCATCCGCCGCCACCCTGATCGCCACGGCGGTCAATCTCCATCGGCTGCGCAGGACGACGCCAGAGCTGGGCGCACGCACGGTGCTGGCCCTCCGGCTGTCGACCTTCGGACTGACCTCCGCGGCAGCCCAGGGTCTGGCACTGACGCTTCGCCACTGGTGGCCTGCAGCCGCAGCTGCGGCGAGCATCTCTCCGCGCGCTCGCCGTCTTGTGCTGATGGCCGCACTTGCAGATGCAGGATGGGAGTACGGGCGGCTGAAACCCCGGATGGACCCCTTCCGCTTCGCCCTGGCCCGTCGGCTGGACGACTGCGCCTACGGCCTGGGTGTGTGGATCGGGGCGTGGCGTGCGCGTTCAGTCCGAGCGCTGCTGCCGACGCGACCCAAGCGGTCCCGGGTTAGCTGCTGCGCAACGGCCGCACAGGGCCGTCGCCGCCTCCTCCACGTTCCATGTGATGGAACGAACTCTGTTCGAGGACGCGAAGCCGGTGACCATGAGTGAGTGACGCAGCACTCTCTAGCATGAAGGACCCATCGTGACAGAACAGACCCCAGACCTGGTCCATGACCTCATCATCGTCGGCTCCGGCCCTGCGGGTACACCGCTGCCGTCTATGCCGCCCGAGCCAACCTGAAGCCCATACTGCTGGCCGGATCGGTGACCGCAGGCGGTGAGCTGATGAACACCACCGATGTGGAGAACTACCCAGGCTTCCCCGAAGGAATCATGGGGCCCGACCTCATGATGAAGATGGAGCAGCAGGCGCGTCGCTTCGGCACCGACATCCGTCACGAGGACGCCGCGGCACTGATCCTGGACCGCCCCATCAAGGAGGTCACCACCGGCGCCGGAGCCGTGCTGCACTCGAGGGCCGTCATTCTCGCCACCGGGTCGGCCTACCGTGAGCTGGGCGTCCCCGGGGAGAAGGAGTTCTCGGGGCACGGAGTGAGCTGGTGCGCCACCTGCGACGGCTTCTTCTTCCGTGAGCAGCACATCGCCGTGGTCGGCGGCGGCGACTCCGCCATGGAGGAAGCCCTCTTCCTGACCAAGTTTGCCTCCCGTGTGACGGTCGTGCACCGCCGTGAGGAGCTTCGAGCCTCCAAAATTATGGAGGATCGGGCGAAGGCCAATGAGAAGATCAGCTTCCTCTGGAACGCGGAGGTGACCGAGGTTCAGGGCGAAGACAAGGTCAGTCGCCTGATTCTCCGGGACACCGTGACCGGAGATGCGTCCGTGCTCGACGTCACAGGAGTGTTCGTCGCGATCGGTCACGACCCCGCACGGCCCTGTTCCGAGACCAGCTGAGG
Organism: Nesterenkonia pannonica; assembly: GCF_019575955.1. Taxonomy (GTDB): domain Bacteria; phylum Actinomycetota; class Actinomycetes; order Actinomycetales; family Micrococcaceae; genus Nesterenkonia; species Nesterenkonia pannonica. Next base: position 1,674,475 of record NZ_CP080575.1, on the reverse strand, counting down.
CTCACTGACGCGGGCACTGCCTGGGTCGACGGTCGAAGCTCCAGGACCTCCCTCCCCGGCGTCTTCGCTGCCGGGGACGTTCTGGACCCCACGTATCGCCAGGCCATCACGGCGGCAGGCTCAGGCTGCACCGCTGCGATCGACGTGGAGCACTGGCTGGCTGATGCGGCGGAGTCCGACGCGGCCGACGACGCGGCTCTGCAGACCGCGGGGTGACGAAGCCGGACGGCTACGCCATGGCGCGCGCGATCATCTCTCCGATGAACACTGCAGTGTTCGCCGGTCCCCGCGAGGAGCTGAGGGCAGCAGAGACAGGTCCGCCACTCGCAGACCTTCCACGCCGTGCACCACTCCTGCGGAGTCCGTCACAGAGTCGGCGCGGGACGCCGGTCCCATCCTCGCGCTGCCGCACGTGTGGAAGCGGAGACCGATATGTGCGCGCAGCCGCCTCTGCCACGTCGCCTTGTCGTCCATCACCGCCCCAGGCGCTCTCCGGCTGAATCCGCAAGAAGTGCGCGCACAGGTTCCGCGTCCAGCACATCCACCGCGGTCCGCATGCCGACGCGGAGCCTCTCAGGTCCTCCCCGGCAGTCAGGAAGCGGTAGTCGATGTTCGGCGGACTGAACGGACTGTTCGAACGGAGCGAAATCAGACCTCGGGATTCGGGGCGCTGGAGGCCGACCAGCAGCGAGTAGGTTCGCCGTGCGAGGTCAGTTTCAATTCCGAAGAGGCGGCTGTGGGGCACCGACGTCAGGAGCAGCTCGATATCACCTCGTTCTGCTGATCGGGGCTCAGAGGTCTGCCGCGGTCCGCCCCCGGCGCACCGTCTGGCCGAGTTCCGGCTGAAAAGTTCCAGGAGAGCGTGAAGGCGGTTGCGGCGTCGGTCTGCTCAACCCCGGGCGCACCACCAGGGGCAGGCCGACGTCCGGATGCTCGCTCACTCCCTGGCCCACGCCGGGGAGCTCTGCACGCACGCTCACTCCGTGACGGTGCAGCTGTTCGGCCTACCCGATCCCGGACAGAAGGAGCAGCTGCGGTGTTGCGATAGCCCCTGCGGTGAGCACCACTTCTCCGCAGTCGATGCTCTCCACGCTAAGCGGCAATGCCTCCATGGGCAGCAGCACTGACGTCAACTCCGACGACTCGCCGTCCATGAAAGCGCAGTCTGAGCGCGCGAGAGCTCCCCGGACCTCCAGGTTGGGCCGCTCCTAGCCGGTGCCGCGTACTGCATCCCGGGATGCAGTCGGACACCGCCGATCGAGTTCATCGGCACAGGACCTATACCGGGTATGCCACCGGCGTTCTTGTCTGCTTCCCACACGGCACCGCCGCTGAGCGCTGCGGCGAGAAAAGAGTCGTCCAATGGTCCTGATGCACCCTCGCGCGGAGACTGTGTCCACACGCGAGCAATCTTCATGGGCCCCGTTCTGCCATGCAGCGTCGAATCCGGATAGTCCAGGTCCGTCTCGAGTGCTCGGAGAATCGGGAGGGCGTTGGGGTACGACCATGACGAGTGGCGCGGGTCGTCTCCGGAGGCGGCCGCCCATTCGGCGAAGTCTCCCGGGTGGGCCCTTACGAAGTACCCCATTGATGGCCATCGACCCGCCCAAGGCCCTGCCGCGGGCCACCTTCCACTCCGCCCCTCGAACAGGGAACTGGGGTAGTCCCAGTTCAGGTCGTGGCCTGAGTAAACTGACTGCAGGGAGCTCGTAAGCTGCGAGTCTCCGGTGTGCGTCTCGCCCGCTCCGGGGACTGGCCCAGCTTCGATGAGCAGAACAGACATGTCTGGGTTCTCGCTGAGTCGGGCCGCAAGGGCGCAGCCGGAGGCTCCGCCGCCTACCACCACGACGTCGTAGTGCTTGGTCATGTCGTCAGTAAGCGAACACTGCGCGGACGTCGTGAAAACCGCCGCTGATCAAGTCAGCCAGCACGAGTGAATCATCGACCAGCCACTCCTCGTAGGCCGACAGGCTGATGCCCAGACAGACCTGGCCCAGGGTGATCGCCATATGGGAGTCCCGCGCCACGCCGAGACGCTCTGCCACGAACTCTGCCACCACCCTCCTCCAGGCCTGGTACCGGAGGGCAGAATGGGCCACCAGGGTCGGGGTGGTCAGGAGGACCGTCATGCGTTGACGCAGAAAAGGGACTTCATCGTGCGGAAAGCGGTTGAAGTCGACGACCGATTCCCGCAGTGCGTCGAAGAGCGGGGTCTCTGCGGGTGCTTGAGCCAGCCGGGAACGCATCCGGAGCAGGAGACCGTCGAAATCGCCCCATGGCAAGTCATTCTTAGAAGAGAAGTATCGGAAAAAGGTGCGACGGCCAATGCCTTCGGCTTCCGCGATGTCTTCGACCGTGACATGGTCGAATCCATACTTGATGAAGAGATCCAGACCAGTGCGGCCCAGGCTGTCAGCAGTGGTCAGTCGCGCTCTGCCCACCCGCCTGGGAGGGCTCTTGCCTGGCGCTGCTGCAACAGCCTGCATCACACCTTCACCTCAGCACGACTCGCTCAAGTTCCACATCACTCTTCCGCCTGACAGTAGTCGGAGGGGGTTTTCCCTCCATCTCTTCTCATCGACACTCTGTGCCAATACTATGATGCATATCACGTTCTGAATCCGCTGTCTCGAATTTCCTGACGGCTCAATCGAAAGGACTGTCCCATGAACGACCACATCGAGCCCGACCGAACGGACGCAGAGGACACAGAGAGCACAGTGGAGGCGGATTCGTTGATCGAGGAAGTCTCCATCGACGGCATGTGCGGCGTGTACTGAGTCTCCGTGACAGTGTTTGACCCAGAATCGGCGTGGAAGCTGAGTTCACAGGTGTCGGTGCGGCCTGAGCCGTTCGGCGCCCTGCTGTACCACTTTGGAACCCGCAAGCTGTCCTTTCTCAAGGACCGCACCTTGGTGCAGATCGTCGAGTCCCTGCGCGACCAGCCCAGTGCTCGTGCGGCAATCGTCGCCATGCGGCGTAGCGGAACCGTCTCAGGACGTCTACATCAGGGCCGTGAGCTCTTTGGTGGACTCGAACATGGTGGTCGCCCAAGAAGCCTAGACGAACAGACGCAGAGGAGGGGCTGGAGATGATCATCTCCAGCCCCTCCTCTGCGTCTGCGGGGCGGCTACACCGATGCCGCGGCCGCCGCTTACCGGGTTACCGGTTCGGCAGCATCTGGCCAGGCTCCAGCGGGAAGTGGCACGCGACTTTGTGCGGTCTGCGGCTGCCGTCGTCCACGTCGCTGGGGATCGGTTCAACCTCGGCGCAGATATCCTGCGCCAAAGGGCAGCGCGTGCGGAAGCGACAGCCGGACGGGGGTCCAGCGGGGACGGCGGATCGCCCTTCAGCGGGACGGGCCGTTTGGCCTCTCCGGTCTCGACGTTCAGTATCGGAATCGAATCCAGCAGGGCGCGGGTGTAGGGGTGCCGGGGAGCGTCATAGATGGTCTCGGCCGGTCCGATCTCTGCCAGTTGGCCGAGGTGCATCACTGCAACTGAATCACTGATCTGCTTGACCGTGGCCAGGTCGTGAGCGATGAAGAGGTAGGCCAGGCCAATGTCCTGGCGCAGCTCCTCGAAGAGGTTGAGCACTTGGGCTTGAATGAGCACGTCCAAGGAGGAGATGGCCTCATCGCAGATGATGAGAGCTTAGCTCGAGCGCGACAGCGCGGGCGATGGCTACGCGCTGGGCCTGCCCGCCGGAAAGCTCTATGGGTCGGCGATTGCAGTAGATGCTGGGGTCGAGGCCGACGATCTCCAGGAGCTTCTCGACGCGCTCCCGACGCTGCTGCTTGGACATATTGGTATGCCCCAGCATGGGTTCGGAGATGACATCAGACACGCGCCAGCGGGGTTCAGCGAGCCGAAGGGGTCCTGATACACCATCTGCATTTCGGCGCGCACGGCCCGAAGGTCCTTTCGGGACATGCCGCTCATGCGTCTGCCGCGAAACTCGACGGTCCCCGAAACTGGCTCCTCCACGTTGATCACGGCGCGGGCCAATGTCGATTTTCCGGAGCCCGTCTCACCGACGATGCCCAGAGCTTCGCCCGGGTACAGCTCGAACGAGACGCCGGATAGCGCATGCACTGTTCCGGTCTTCACGCCTCCCGGCCCGCGGGTGGCGTATTCCTGGACCAAATCTTTGACCACGAGCAGCGGCTCCTGCTCCGAAGCCGCCCCACTGTGCGCGGCGGAATCTGGCACTTCCCGCGTGGATGCGGAGGGCACAGTGCCGATGTTCGCTGATCTGCCGGTCATCGTTTGGCTCTTTCATCTAGTGATGACGCGAATCCATCGCGTCCTTCTGTCGATGCTGGGTCCTCTGGACGGGCGCCTTCCTGCGCATCTGCCGTGAGAAGCTCTGCGGTTCCCGCAGTCTCCAGCCGCTGACCGCCGACGGGATGCCAGCACGCGTAGCTGTGCTGGTCGTTCTGCTGCGCCAATGGCGGTTCCTCCTCCGTGCACACGTCCGTGGCGCGGGGGCAGCGTGGAGCAAAGGGGCACCCCTGCGGCAGGCTGCTCAGGTCCGGGGTGTCCTCCGATGACCGTGAGTTTGGAATGCGGGACTGTGGTGAGCTGCGGAACGGCCCCCAGGAGTGCCTTGGTGTAGGGCATCTGCACGTTGCTGAACAGGGATTTGGTGTTCGCGTGCTCGACGACCTTGCCTGCGTACATCACCATCACATCGTGCGCATAGTTCGCAGCCAGGCCGATGTCGTGGCTGATCATGATGACCGCAGTTCCCAGCCGCTCCTGAATGTCCACGAGCAGCTCCATGATCTGAGCCTGGGTGGTGACGTCCAATGCTGTCGTGGCTTCGTCGGCGATGAGAACTTTGGGGTCCGAGGCCAACGCTATCGCGATGACGATGCGCTGCCGCATGCCCCGGAGAGCTGGTGGGGATACTGACTGATCCGCGTTTCCGGCGAGGGCAGACGCACCAGCTTGAGAAGCTCGATGGCCTTCGCTTCGGCGGCGTGCTTCTTCATCGGGCTATGGAGCCGTATTGCCTCCATAATCTGGCTTCCCACATTCATCGTCGGGTTGAGGATGCCGCCGGGTCTTGGAAGATCATGGCGATCTCTCTGCCGCGGACGCTCATCAGAGCCTTCTCGCTGAGACCGACGAGCTCCCGCCCGTTGAGCCGGACCGATCCGGTCACTTTCGCACTCGGCGGCAGGAGCCCCATCAGGGCCCGCACTCCGACCGACTTGCCGGAGCCGGATTCGCCGATGATGGCCAAAGTCCGGCCGGGGACAGCTGATAGTTCAGGCCATTGACTGCTTGGACCTCGCGACCGTGTTTGGCGAACACCACTCGGAGGTTCTCAACCGTCAGCACTGGCGCGATATCTGGTCCTGGCTCGTTCTGATCCACGTGGCTCCTCTCTGCCTGCAGTGAGCTCATCGTGTGTTCACCTCATCTCGAATGCTCTCGCCCAAGAGGTTGAACGACAGCACGGTCACCAAGAGTGCCAGGGCAGGCCACAGCACAAGCTGCGGGGTGGCGGACATTGACTGTTGGGCCTCATAGACCATGTTTCCCCAACTGGGGTTGGGTGCGGGATGCCCAGGCCTAAGAAGGACAGTGCACCCTCCGTGACGATCACTATCGCCATGCCAAGCATCAGGAAATTCGTCAGTTGCGGCACAATATTGGGAACGATGTGGCGGAAGAGAATGCGCCACCACGGGCTGCCTGCCAATTGAGCCGCTTGCAGATACGGCATGCTCATGACTTTCATCGTCGATGAGCGTGCGATGCGCGCCACGGCGGGAATGCTGAATGCTGTCAGGGCAATGATGGTGTTCGGCAGGCTCGGCCCCAAGACCTGGGCCAACACGATCACGAGGACCAGTGAGGGAACGCGATAAGAACATCCAGGACTCTCATGATCGCGGTGTCGGATTTTCCTCCGAGATAGCCCGAGATCGCTCCGACCGATCCGCCGACCACCAAGCCTATGACGTTGACGCCGATGCCGACGGTGAGAGAGGCCTGGCCGCCGTGGATGAGCCGCGACAGGACATCGTTGCCGTTGACGTCGGTGCCCAGAGGGTGGCCGGGGACCCGGGGGCAGTGCGCTGTCCAGCACGCTGCCCCCGACCGGGAGTGCAGCGGCAGGACGTACGGCCCCACGAAGCAGAGCAGGATCAGCAGTACGACGGTGCTGCCCGAAATCAAGTGATCATGCGGCGCCTGAACGTGGACCAGCGAACAGCCTAGCTCGCGGTGAGGTCGGAGCAGGGGCGGCGGCTCCGAGTTCGGGCCTGGTTGGTGCACTAGTGACTGCCATATCGAATCCTAGGGTCGAGAACGGCATACATGATGTCGACGAAGAGGTTGGCGAATATTGCGACGGCCGCGAAGATGAACACGCAGCTCTGCACGACCGCAAGATCCAGGCTGATCACGCCTTGCAGCATCAGCATTCCCATGCCGGGCATGGCGAAGATCTGCTCAATGATGACCGTTCCGCCGATGAGTGCTCCGATGTTCAGTCCCACGAGTGTGAGCAGCCCGAAGCTGGAGTTCCTGAATGCATGGAGCCAGAGAATCCGCCAGATGCCTGCGCCTTTGGCGCGAGCTGTATCGATGTAGTGGCTCCGAGCAGCTGCTCGCCCAGATCACCTCGAAGGAAGCGAGCGTAGAAGCATGCCATCGGGATGGCGAGAGCCAGCACCGGCAGGGTGACGGAGCGCAGATTGTCGATCAGGCTGACCTGGACAGGAACATAGCCGATGGTAAGCAGCATCTGCAGGGTCACTGCGAAGACCAGAACAAGAAGCAGAGCCATCACGAAGTTGGGTATGGCGAGGAGAGTCATGGAGAGCACCATGATGAGCCGGTCGACGATTCCTCCGGGCTTACGTGCCGCAAGAAGAGCGACCGGCAGAGCCAGCGCCACCGAGAGCACGAACGCCAGCCCGACCAGTTCAAGCGTCACGGGAAGTCGCTCGGAGAGCAGCTCGGCGACCGGTCGGCCGTTCACGGATGAGACGCCGAGGTCACCTCGGAGAAACCCGAACAGCCAGGTGATGTAGCGTTCGGGAGCCGGACAGTCGAGCCCCATGCGCTCGCGCACCGCCTGGACCTGCTCCTCCGTGGCGTCCATGCAGGCCTCATTCCGGGCGGGATCCCCGGCATGGCTTCGAGCAGGATGAAGACGAGAATGCTCACTGCCAGGAGAAGCGGTACGGCCAGCAGGACCCTGCGGCCGATGAGCCTCAGGAGCGGGGAGTAAGCCGCCCGGCCCAAGAAGCTGCTGTGCTTCTTGGACCGAGGGCTGGTGACCTGCGTGTCGGCTTTCGAGGTCATTCTTGCTCTATCCAGACGCGGTCGTAGAGGACCTGCTGGTTCACCGCGAGGGCGGGGATGGGTTCAGTCAGCCCCGGACCATAGACGCCATCGCGAACTACCTGGGCGGGGCTGAAGGCGGGGCCGAAGGGTGCGTAGGCCTCTTCTGAGATGTACTCGGAGATCTCCTCATAGAGCTCCTGACGCTCATCTTCGTCAGTCGTGGAGGCCGCCTCATTGAGCAGCTCATCAAGCTCGGTCTCCAAGCCTTCCGCCTGTGCTTCTTCCATGGTCTCAGCGCCCTCAGGCAGCGGCGTGCCGCTGTATGGGGAGGTCGAGCCGAAGCGGACGTTCACGCCGATGCCGGCGGCAGGGTCCCACGCGCGGCGGTTTGGAGGACGGATTCCCACTCCCCGCCGACGAAGTTGGTGATGATGTCCCCCAAACCAGCGGAGTTGATGGTCACATCGATGCCTGCTTCCTGCCACTGTGTCTGCAGCGCTGTGGTGACCTGCCGTGCTGTGGAGAGATCGGTGGTGCTCAGCTCCACTTCCAGGCCGCCGATCTCCTCCACCAGCTCGGCGGCCCGCTCGACGTCGTGTTCGCGGTAGCCGGGCACTTCTGCGTGGTGGAACAGCCCGCCGGAGGCGGTGAAGGACTCGCTCATGTCACCCTCGCCGTTGAAGAGCCCCTCATTGATGGCCTCAAAGTCGGTGGCGTAGTAGATGGCCTCGCGAGCGCGTTCATCGTCGAAGGGCTCGGTGCGGGTGTTCAGCTGAACCACATACGGGGAGGTGGGAGCACCAAGGTGGACGCTCAGATCTGGGTTCTGTTCAGCTTCGTCGATGAGGTTCACGTCGCTCAGACCTTCAACAACGTCTCCCTGACCAGCTTGGATCGTTTGGTACGCGACCTGGTCACCGCCGACGGACTGGAAGTTCAGCGCGTCAAGGTAGGGAGATCGTCCTGGTAGTAGTTGTCGTTGCGCTCCATCTCCAGCCGCTCATTCTGCTGGTTGCTCGTGACGATGAAGGGGCCTGCCCCCACGGGTGACCTGCTGAACTCTTCCCCGCCCGATTCTGCGTAGGCTGTGGGTGAGCCGACATAGTTCAGGTTCGTTCCTGGGAAGCCATTGAGCAGCGCGGCGTTGGGGTTCGACAGGTGAATCTCCACAGTCCTGTCATCGACCGCCTGAATGGCGCCCAGCCGAGACATGATGAGATCTTCGTCCACGTCATCGGGAAGGGCGTCGAAGAGGCTGTCCAACCATTCGTCGTCCAGTTCGGGTGCTTCCCGCTCCAAGTCGAAGTCCACGTTCACGGTGGCAGTGCTGCCCCAGCTGATCGCTCGAATCCAGTTCCACACGACGGCGTCGGCGTCCATCGGCGTGCCGTCCGAGAACTCAATCCCCTCGCGGAGGGTGACAGACAGTGTGAGCTCGTCCTCCGACCACTCCGCGCTTTCGGCCTGGTTCGGCACAAGCTCTGCGCCCTCCCCGTTCTCTTCGGGCTCCAGAAGGAAGAGCCCGCCGAAGATTGCCGCGTTCTGGCCCAGGTTGGCGCCTACACTGTTGCTCCTGGCGGGGTCGAGGCCCGTGGACCAGTCTCCGGCGAAGGCTGCGTCCAGAATCGCGGTGAGCTCCCCGCCCTGCTGCGGTTCGTAAGCTTCTTCTCCATTGCCGTTGGCGCTGCCGTCGCCGTTGCCGTCCCCGCCAGCGGCGCCGCCCCCGTCGTCGCCGCACGAGACGAGCGCTAGGGCTCCCACTGCGGCGACCGTGAGGAGCCGCAGGTAGGCGGGCTGACGTGCTGACGAGTCTGTGTCCCTCATGACAAGTTCCCCTTAGAACGATAGTGCGGAGTACTTCCCGAGCATCCACCGGAGTATGTTCCTCCGGTCTTCAAAGCCTGACGGATGTGTGTGAGCCGAATCACATTCCTTCCGTCGGGAGGAAGTGCAATACGGGAGTCCGGGAGGACGCCCACGAACGCACATGACCCGTGCCTGCAGAGCTTTCTGCGGGCACGGGTCGACGATCGGCGTCAGGCTGACAGGCCCAGCCATCGGTAGGCATTGTGATGGCTGATGTTCTCCCACTCGGCGGCAGGCAGATCCATGGACTTCAGCGTCTTCGCGGTAAGCTCCTCGCGCAGCATGGCCGGGAAGTCTGAGCCGACCATGAGACGGTCCGAGCCGAGGAGGTCGATGAGGTACCGGATGGTCCGGCGGTCGAAGACCATCGAGTCGTAGTAGAAGCGCCTGGCGTATTCCAGAGGCGAAGGTCCATCATCCGGCATTACCGCACGCTCCAGGTTCTTCGGCTCCTCATTCCATGAGCCGCCCCAGAAATAGTTGGCGCGGGAAGCATCATGGGGAAGCCATGCGGCGGCGTGGCTGAAGGAGACGCGCAGGTTCGGACAGGCAGCTGCTGTGCCGCCGAGGATCAGCGACGCGGCCGCATACATGCCCTCGATGCCGACTACGTAGGTGCCCATGGCAGACATCGGGAGTCGGTCATTGGGGAGGGCATAGCGTGGACGAAGAGGGCCAGATCCAAGCGCTCCAGCTCCTTGAAGAACTCCAGGAACTTTTCGTCGCCGATGGAGCTGCCCAGCACATTGGAGGCGATCTCCACCCCGGCGAGGCCCATCTCCTTGATGTGCTTCAGCTCCGTCGTGGCTGCCTCTGGATCCTGCATGGGGACCATGCCGAGACCGATGAGTCGCTGCGGCGAATGCGAGGTCAGCTCGACGGTGAACTCATTGGTGTGACGGGCAAGCGCCAGTCCGTCCGGTGACGGAAGGTCATAGCGCAGCAGGGGAGGCATGGGGCTGATCACCTCGACGTCCACCCCGGAAGCGTCCTGAGCCTCCAGGCGCTTCTCTGCTTCGAAGAAGACGTCCTTCGCCCGGAACCTCATCTGTCCGAAGATCAGCTGCCGATCAGTGCTGTCGGGCACGGCTTCCATGGCGGGAAAGCAGGCGGGTGCGTCTGCCGGGTAGTCCTTGGGCAGATAGTGGGCATGTGCGTCAACGATCATCAGTGCTCTCCCGATCAGTTCTTGTGAGGATGAACGGAGACGTGGACGGCATCGCCGCTGCCTGCCCTGCCTGACAGAGCGTCGATGGCCTCGCCCACCTCTTCCAGCCCAAAGGTGTGGGTGTGAAGCTTCTCCAGAGGAAGCGCCCCGATTCGATGATCTCGATGGCTTTGCGCTGCGCGGGAGCGTCCACTCCGAACGCGCCCTTGAAGGTCAGTCCGCGCTGGATGATGGTGTCCGTCACCATGGGGATCTCCCGCCCCCTTTCAGCCCCGCCAAGACCACCGTTCCTCCGTGCCGGACGGATCTGAGAGCATCGTTCACCGGACCCGCCGCCATGGGAGTCAGTTCGACGGCCACGTCAGCCATTGCGCCGTGGGTGACATCCCCGACGAACTCAACAATGTCCACGGCATCTGGGCCGTCGACCACGACGGCGTGGTCGGCCCCGAGCTCCTGGGCCAAAGCCAGTTTGTGCTGGTCCTTCTCCAGGCCGGTGATGATGACCTTCGACGCCCCTACAGATTTGGCGGCGATGACGGCTCCGAGGCCGCGCTGGCCCGCTCCCAGAATGACCACCGTGTCGCCCAGGCCCACCCCTCCCAGATCGACCGCCCATCGGACGCTGCGCCGATGGGGTTATACATGGCAGCGATCTCCTCAGGCAGACTCTTGTCGATCTTGTGCATCACCGAGGTGGGGAGAGGTACATGTACTCCGCGAAGCCGCCCCACAGAATGGGCTCCACCGCGACCGGCGTCACACCGTGTCCGCCTTGCCGGAAGCGGCATGCCTGGTATCGGCCGATCAGGCAGTCCCTGCATTGGCGGCACGGCACAATGACTTCCAGGCCCACGCGGTCTCCGACCTCGACGCCCCACCGCTCGGAGGCGAGCTCGCCCAGCTCTTCGATGATTCCCATCGGTTCATGACCAGGGATGAACGGGCCACGGGCGCCGCCCAGCTCACCGCTGAATATCTCGACATCGGACCCGCAGATTCCGTTGGCCTCCACGCGAATCAGTCCATCGTCGCGCCCGATGGTGGGACGTGGGTATTCGCGGATCTCGATCGTTCGTGGTTCGGTCTGGACAGCGGCGCGCACCATTTCAGCCATGTCTGCTCCCTCGTGATGTGTGAGTGTGGTCAGGCGGAGGTCAGGGTCTCAACGATGGAGGGCGTCAGCTGACGTGCGCGCTCCTTGACCTCGTCCTCGCTCAGCGGCGCGACAGGATGCTCCGTGGTGATCCACTGATACTCGGCGTCCCCCTGAATCTTGGCCATAGACCTGCCCGTCGTATCGAATGCATCAGTGATGACCACCGCTGCGGGCAGGCCGCCTCCTTCGAATTGAATGCCGTCGGCTACTGCTGCGGCACTGCACGAACCGCAGTCGCCTATGCCGATCACGACAACGTCAGAAGACTCTTTGAAACGGTCGATGATGTCTCCATCGACCGGCACCGAGAAGTTCTGCTTGGTCTCTACGATGCTCACCTCCTTGGCGCCGTATTCTTCGGTGAGGAGGCTTCCCACCTCCTGGAGGAAGAGGAGGGCGTTGTGCTTGGTGTTGTCCAGCAGGCCAACACGGAGCCCTTTGAGCTCGGAGGTCCTCTGTGCGTAGGCTTTCGCCGACTCATCGGCCCCGGCTGAGACCTGGGTGGGGTTCAGGATTCCATTCGGTGTCACGGCTGTGTTCCTATTCTTCTTCGTGGATGATCACACCGCGGATGTTCTTGCCGTCAATGAGGTCCTGATAAGCATCGTTGACCTGGTCGAGGGTGTATCGGCGGGTGATGAGTTCGTCGAGCTTGAGGTCGCCCTCCATGTACATCCGGAGGAGGCGCGGAATGTCGTAGGTGGGATTGCAGTCGCCGAAGAGGGCCCCGCGTATCTCTCTCTGGTACCCGATCAGGAAGCCGCCGGGCAGCGTGACGGCCTCTCCGCGGCCTATGCCGGTGATGGTGACCTTGCCGCCCTTTCCGGTCATCTGGACTGCCGCGTTGACCATCTCCTCGGTCACGATGTGCGGGGTGAGGATGACATGGTCAGCCAGCTGGCCCCAGGTATGGGCGACGACGAAATCGTGTGCTTCCGCAGCGTCGGCGAAGGCATGAGTGGCGCCCAATGTCTTGGAGTTTTCGCGCTTGAACTCCACGGGATCCACCACGATGACGTCTCGAGCGCCTGCGTAGCGTGCTCCCTGAACCGCGTTGGAGCCCACACCATGGCGCCGAAGACGACGACAGTCTGCCCGGCACGGACTCCGCGGCGTACACCGCTGAGCCCCAACCGGTGGGCACTCCGCACCCGGAGATCGACGCCAGGTCGAAGGGAATGTCGTCGAAGAGCGGGATGACGGCGTACTCGGACACCACCGCGTACTGGGAGAACGTCCCCAGTGAGCAGAATCCCCGTAGTCCTCGCCGTCCTTGTGGAATCGGAATGTGCCGTCGAGGAACATGCCGGTGCTTAACATTGAGACCCTTGACGCACATGCTCTGATGGCCCTCCGAGCATGGTCGGCAGGTGCCGCAGGCAGGAATGTACGAGCACACCACTCGGTCCCCGGCTTGACGCGCCTGACGTGCTCGCCGACGGATTCGACGATCCCAGCGCCTTCGTGTCCTCCCACCACTGGCATACGCACCGGAGCATCGCCTTCGGTGATGTGATGATCGGAGTGGCAGAGCCCCGAGGCGTAGAACTTGATGCGCACCTCAAAGGCCTTGGGTGCGTCGAGCTCCAGCTCGGTGATCTCCCAGCCGGTGTGCGCCTGATGGGTCACGGCGGCGCGAGTAGTAATGGTGTCAGTCATGAGTTGTACGCAGCCTCACTTCAGCGGATTGAAACGGTCTTGACCTGGGTCCACTCCAGGACGGAGTCGGCTCCCATTGTTCGGCCGAAGCCGGAGTTCTTGTAGCCTCCGAAAGGCCCGCCGATGACGCAAGCGCCGATAGGGCTGTTGATGCCGACCTGGTAGGCCTGCAGTCCGCGGGCGAACTTCACGGCGCGTCCGGTGTCGCTTGTCCACACCGAAGACACGAGTCCGTACTCGGTGTTGTTCGCGACTTGGAGGGCCTCGTCATCGTCGTCGACCGGAATCACCGAGAGAACAGGACCGAAGATCTCCTCCTGTGCCAGGCGGCTGTCGGGATCCACTTTGTCGAAGATCGTCGGCTCGACGAAGAACCCGTTCGCGTACTTGTCACCGGATGGCTTGCCGCCGCCGATCACGAGGTCGGCGCCCTCCTGTCGGCCGACATCCATGTACCCCAGCACGCGCTCATACTGCTTCTGGTTCACCACCGGCCCCATGCTCACGTTCTCGTACCAGGGGCCGATCGTGGTCTTCTGCAGTTCCGCTGCCAGGCGTTCCACCACTTCCTGATGGATGCTGCGCTGAACCACCACGCGCGACCCGGCCGCGCAGACCTGACCGGTGTTGATGGTGATGGCGAATGCCATGCCGGAGATGGCCCGGTCCAGGTCGGCGTCGTCGAAGACCACCTGCGGTGACTTGCCGCCCAGCTCCAAGTGCAGCGGAGTGAGATTCTTGGCGCAGGACTCCATAATTGCGCGTCCAGTCTGCGGCGAGCCGACGAACCCCATGCGCGTGACCTTTGGGTGGGCCGGAATGGGGGCTCCAGCTTCGGCCCCGTAGCCGGTGACCACGTTGATGACGTAAGCCGGTATGCTACCTGAACGCCAAGCTTGGCCAGCGCAAGGGCTGCCAGCGGGGCGTCTTCGGCAGGCTTGATGATGATGGTGTTCCCTGCCGCAATGGCGGCGCCCACCTCGACAGCGAACATGGGCCCGGGGCGTTCCACGGAATGATGGCGCCTACGACGCCGAAGGGTTCCCGCAGCGTGAATCCAAGGGTGTCAGGGAGTGGGTGGGAAGGACACGCCCTGGACCTTGTCCGCCTGCCCGGCGATGAAGCGAAGCTGGCTCGCCATGGGAACCATGCCCCTCGCGGGTCGACCGACTTCTTGGGACTCGAGCTGGTCCAGCTCTTGGACCTTCTGCTCCACGAGGTCCGCCCACGCGAAGATGAGATCGGCTCGGCGCGTGGCGCTGAGATCGCGCCAGGCGGGAGGGCCTTCTCTGCGGCCTGGACCGCAAGGTCCACATCTGCTGCATCGGAGCGTGGGATGGTGGCGATCACGTTGCCGTTGGCGGGGTTGATGACCTCGATGGTCTCCCCGCTGGAGGCGGGGACCCATTCGCCGCCGATCAGCTGGGCTCCGCTGATGAGGAGTTCAGGGTCGAGGTCCAGAGGTGCTTCTGCTGTGGCAGTCATAATGCGTGTCCTTCGTCAATTCTGTTCATGAGGAGAGGTGCTGATCAGTCGTCGTGGTCGATGAGGACGACCCGCGGATGTTCTTGCCGTCGAGCATGTCCTGATACCCTGATTGACCTCTTCGAGGCTGTAGGTGCGGGTCACCAATTCATGGAGCTTGAGCTTGCTTACCTGATACATGCTCAGCAGGCGGGAACGTCGACCAGCGGATTGCAGGCGCCGTAGACGTGACCCTTGATGCGCCGCTGGTAGCCGATGAACTGGCCAGGATTGGCCCTGATCTTGCCCGGACCCACCGCGGTGATGGTGACCTGTCCGCTCTTGCCGATGATGTTCAGCGCGTCGGCGATGACCTTGTCGTGCAGCTGTCCGACAGTGATGAGCGCATGATCCGCAAGTTCGCCCCACGTGATGCCTCGAACGAACTCCAAGGCTTCCTCCGCTGTCTCGAAGGTGTGCGTGGCGCCGAAGACCTTCGCCATGTCCCGCTTGAACTCCACCGGATCCACCACGATGACGCGCTCGGCACCAGCCATGGCAGCCCCTGCACCGCATTGGCGCCGACGCCGCTGGCGCCGTAGATGACGACCGTCTGACCCGCCTGCACTCCAGCCGCCCGCACCGCGGTGCCCCAGCCGGTGGGAACGGCGCAGCCGCACAGTGAGGCCACTTCCCACGGAATGTCCTTGGGGATCTTGATCACAGAGGCCTCAGAGACCACCGAGAACTGAGTGAAGGTGCCGAGCACACACAGCCCGCCGTAGTCCACTCCGTCTTTGTGAAAACGGAAGGTGTCGTCCTTGAGAATGCCGATCCCGGCGTTCTTGCCGTCGTCGCACAGATTCTGCTTACCGGAGGAGCAGTAGCGGCAGTTGCCGCACGCCGGGATGAAGGACGCCACAACGTGGTCCCCAATTCCACCCTGGTTACACCGGGTCCGACCGCGTCCACTACGCCAGCTCCCTCGTGCCCGCCGACGACCGGCATGCGCATCGGGGCATCGCCCTTCTGGATGTGGTCATCGGAGTGGCAGAGGCCAGCGGCGTACCACTTGACCCTGACTTCGTTGGCCTTTGGGGGATCGAGTTCCAACTCGGTCAGCTCCCACGGCTGTCCGCCCTCGTAGCAGACGACAGCCTTTGTTCGAATGGTTTCCAGCGCCTGCTCGGCAAGTCCCGGCGCATCAACGGTGGTGCTCATGAGCCCCCTTCGGTCATCATTTTCGCTCTGGGCAGCCCCGGTGAGGAGATGTCCTGGTAGTCCATGATGCTCACAAGTCGAAATGTGGTGCACGTCACTTCCTCAGGGTGGAAGGGTGAAACGACCCGGGCTCCGGTGAGCGCCTGGCTCGATCGGAAAAGTCCCCTTCCAGCACACGGGAAGTCCTTTCCCATCCGTCACGTGGAGGGCCATATTCGAAGTGCCGCTCGTGCGCGGCGCGCGGTGAACGTCACCGCGGAACTCAGAATCGGAGCACCACTATGAACGACCAGAACGCTGCTTACTCCTCGTCGGTCGATCAGGCGCTTGCCAACTTCCGCGAGACCATGGAGAAGGACGACTACCACCTGAAATGGTCCCTCAACGAGGAGGAGAAGGTGACGGTGGAGATCGAGGCAGGGCCCGAGGCCTGCGCCGACTGCCTGTCTCCCACGCCGGTGATGGAGGCAATCATGGGCGAGGCGCTCTCTGGCACGCCTTACACCCTGGACCGTGTCGTCCTGCCCAACGAACACTGAGCGGCCGCCCCTGACGCCATTCCATGGCACGGAAGTGTCCATGACACCTCTCCCGGCCTCCATGGATAGTGATACGTGCCACATGGGCTGAGCGGACCCAGACTCGATCTGCTCGCACGACACGGTTGAAAGGGAGCCTAGTGAACGCTCAACAGGCGGTAGAGCTCGATCCTCAGAATGCGCACCGAGTAAGCGACTACCTCTACGAACACGGCTGGTCAGACGGATTGCCCGTTCTGCCTGCCACGGAAGCGCACGTCGACGAATTTCTCGCTCAGACGTCGCGATCCCATGATGAGGTCATCGCTAAGCTGCCGCAGCTCAAGAGAACAGCCACGGTGCGCGAGGTCGCCGTGCATGCCGTCATGGCGGGCTGTCGGCCGGATTACTTCCCTGTCGTGCTGGCCACCTGGGATGCGCTGACGAACGAACGTGCGGCCTTGGGCGGCGGATGGCAGTCCACCTCCGGCCCCGCACCCTGGGTCATTGTCAATGGACCGATTCGCGAGCAGCTGGGCATCAACAGCACCGGGGGCGTGTACGGTCCCGGCTTTCGTCCCAACATGACCATCCCACGAGCGGTCGGCCTGACGGTCCGCAACAGCTTCGGGCTGCTGCCCCATGAGCTCGAACAGGCAACCCAGGGTGTTCCGGGTCGCTGGAGTCAGCTCATCGGCGAGGATGAGGAGCACTCCCCATGGGAGCCGCTCTCGGTGGAGCTGGGCGCCGCCGCTGGCGAGAGCCGAGTGAGCACAATGCTCGTCCGCACCTGTGAGTTCCTTGACAACCGGCACTTCCACGAACCTGTTGAGATCCTGCGGGACTTCGCGGACACCATTTCCCGGTCAGGCCCCTGGATCTTCAGACACTCCTCCGTGGGCATCGTGATGAACCCGGACCATGCCCGTGTGCTGGCGACGGCAGGCTACTCCAAGCAGGATGTGCGCGAATGGTTGGTGGAGCACTGCGGGAAGACCGAGCAGCAGCTGAAGTCGGTGGGGAAGGGGCTCGGCGCGAAGCAGCCGGACGGTCCCTTTGATGACGAGCATTTTCACCGCGTGTTCGCCGAGAACAGCCCCAAGGCTCTCCCCATCGTGGTCGCAGGATCCCCGAACGCTGCGATCTCTATGGTGGTGCGAGTCTTCTCCGACTGGTCAGCGGCATCCTTCCCGGTCGAGAACTCTGGAGCATAGCGCTTCGTCCCTTTCACATGATCAAGGAGTGTTCAATGTCGAACCAAGAGTTTCCCGTCCCTCTCAGTGACCCGCTGGCCTCATCCGATGCTCAGTGGTTGGCCGGAAGGACAGCGGCGGTCGCCGGGGCGGGCTCTCCGGCCCCTTGGGCAACGTGGGCTTTGCCCTGGCGTGGCTCTACCACAGAGCCGGAGCGAAGGTCGCTGTGCTCGACCTGGATCTCGTGGCCGCCGAACGGACGGTCGCAGCCATCGAACAAGATGGTGGTACTGCCAAGGCGTTCGAGACGGATGTCCTCTCACAAGCTTCTACGTCCGCAGCGGTCGCTGCTGCTGCCGAGGAGTTCGGAAGCTTGACGTGGTTGCGACCTCCATCGGCGGAGGAGGCGCAACAAGCGTCTTCGGCCTTTCGGAGGAGGACTGGGACCGAGCATTCGACCTGAACCTGAAATCTGCCTGGAGGCTCATGGTCGCTTCCGAGCCCCATATGACGGCAGGAGGCTCCATCGTCACTGTCTCGTCGGGGGCCGCGGAGGGGCGCGGTCCAGCGATGCCCTACAGCGTGGCGAAAGCGGGCGTGGAGAAGCTCACGACAGGAGCCGCGGCCACTTTGGCCCCGAGAGGCATCAGAGTCAACTGCATTCGCGTAGGCATGATTTGGGGTGCATTCGCGGCCCGCGGCATGGACGAAGAGCTGCGGGAGGTTCGTCGGAAGAATGTTGCTCTTCAGACTGAGGGAAACCCATGGGACATCGCCTCGGCTGCCCTTTTCCTCTCAACAGACCAGGCTCGGTGGATATCCGGGCAGGTTCTTTCGGTCGACGGTGGGGATTCGCGATGCGCAGCACCGGCGCAGCCGGGGCCGACACGGTGAAGAAGCAGTGATGCGGCGCAGCACCCCAGGTCAGCCCTGGACTCGGGCCTGCTTCCTGTCTATTCGGCTACGTGACATTCCTCGACACCATTTGGAGACCCTTCATGGAAGACAAAGTCGTCTCAACCGCTGCCGAAGCCGTGGCGGACATCCCAGACGGAGCCTCAGTGGCGGTCGCCGGATTCGGCATCTCCCACCGCTTCCTCCACCCTGTTGGAAGCCCTTCAGGACCAGGGCGCACGTGACCTGACCGTCTACTGCAACGGATTGGGGAGCCAGGGGGCGCCGACCGCGCAGCTGCTGGCCGAGAACGAACAGATCTCCATGCTCGTCGCCAGCTTCTCCTCCCGTCCCGGGCCGCCCACCTTGGCCGAGGAGCAGATTCTGCTTAAGCACGTTGGAGTTTGAGGTGGTTCCGCAGGGAATCCTTGTGGAGCGTATGCGCGTAATGGTGCTGGTATTCCCGCGTTCTACACAGAAGTCGGTGCCGGAACCAAAGTGGCAGAGGGCAAAGAGGTTCGCCATTTCGGTGGGCGACCCCACATCCTGGAGCACGGCATCACCACCGACTTCGCCATACTCCGCGGATACCGGGCCGACCGGTTCGGCAATGTCCAGTTCCGCGGCGGCAGCCGGAACTTCAACGACAGTTTTGCCAAGGCGGCGCGGACAGCGATCATCGAAGTGGAGGAGATCCTCGATGTGGGGAGCTGAAGCCCGAAGAGATCCACCTCCCGGGGTTTTCATCAGCCGTGTGGTCAAGACCACCACGACGGTCGATGTCGCCTCCCTGCCTCAGCGCTCAGCCCGCTCGGCGGACTCTCACCGTGAGTACGGCGGCAAGCCCGCCTTGTCGCGCGCTGAGATCGGACGTCGGGCCGCGGCTCTCCTCGAGGATAGGAGCATCATCAACCTTGGGGCGGGTCTGCCGAATCAGGTCGTGAACTATTTGAACGGGCGCGACGTTGTCCTGCATGCAGAGAATGGGATGCTCAATTACGGGGATTCGCCGATATCGAGAGGGCGGACCCGGATTTTCACGATGCCGGAGGGAACTTCATCGATGTTCTGCCCGGCGTGAGCTTCTTCGACTCGGTCACGTCATTCGAAATTGCACGCGGAAAGAGGCTGGACGCCGTCATCCTCGGGGCCTATCAGGTCGGCAGCAACGGTGATCTGGCGAACTGGATGCACCCAGGACGTCCAGGCGGAGGCATCGGGGAGCCATGGATCTCGCGGTCGGCGCCAAGTCGGTGATTGTCACCATGGAGCATGTGGACTCCAAAGGACGTCCCAAGCTGGTGCAGGAGTGCGACTACCCCATTACCGCGTCTGAGTGCACCAGCGTCGTGGTGACGGATCTGGCGCTCCTGCGGCGCAGCGAGCACGGGCGGTTCGTGCTTGAAGAGGTTGCCGCTAGCTTCACCGCTGAGGAGATTCTTGAGCTGACGGGAATGGAAGTCGATGTGGCAGAAGATCTTGGAGTGATGCAGGAGGCATGGTGAGTCTCAGGACCAGACACGACTGTCGGAGGTGACGTGCGCACCCGTCCAGGGCCCCGCTGGCCTAGGCGGCTGTCTTGTCCGATACCCTGAGGCGGACTTGGAGCGCTTACTGAGATCCGGCCTCGAGCGCAGAACTCAGGCTGGAGGACACACATATTGGACACACACCAGGCCGGAATCGCCGGAAGACCGGGCCGCGTCGCGATGCTCAGTCTTCATACGTCTCCGCTGGCGCAGGCAGGATCGGCGACGCCGGGGTCTCAACGTGTATGTCAATGCCTTGTCCGCAGCCCTGGCCGCCCAAGGCGTCGAAGTTGACCTGGTCACCACCGACCTGGACGGGCCTGACCGGGCTGACCGGGTCACTGAGCTCGAGGATGGGCGCAGGATCCACGTGCTCCCGGTCGCTCACACGTGTCAGCAGGATAAGAACCGGCTGCTCGAATGTCTCGACGACCTGGCTCGCCGCGCCGTACTCAGTCTCGAAAGCACCGGCACCGGCCGTGTCGATGTCCTCCATTCCCACTACTGGATCTCGGGACTGGCGGGCCTGCAGATGGCGGAGGAGTTGAATGCCGAGCTCGTGCACACGATGCACACCATCGGACAGGTCAAGCAGGAGCTCGACGCTCGACTGTGGGAGGACCCGCGCAGACACGCAGCGGAGACCAAGATCGCCGAGGCGGCTGCCGCACTGACTGCCAACACGTCAGGCGATGCCGCCGACCTGGTGCGAGTCTTCGGCGTGCCCCAGGAGCGGGTGGTCGAGGTCCGCCCAGGTGTGGACGTCGACATATTCCATCCCCCAAGGGTGCGGACCCCGCATCGGTCCCTTGGACGGTCGACCTCTGAGACTGACATTCGCAGGGCGACTCCAGGAGCACAAGGGACCCCACGTCGCAGTCTCGGCTGTCGCAGAGCTGGGCCGCATGCATCCGCAGCAGCCGGTGGAGCTCACCGTGGCAGGGCGGCAGTCCGGTCCCGACGCTCTCGATGTTCGGCAGCTGGCCGACCGAGAGGGCATCGCGCATCGCGTGCGCTTCGTGGACCCCTGCCTCACCCAGACCTCGCCGAGCTGTTTCGCCGCTCCGATGCGGTGCTCGTCCCGAGCCGATCCGAATCATTCGGCCTTGTCGCTCTCGAAGCTCTGGCCTGCGGCACACCGGTGCTGGCGCACGACGTGGGGGACTGAGCGAACTCGTCACACACCGTCGCACAGGTCGGCTGGTGAGTGATCTGAGCCCCACAGCTGGGCTGAGCAGATGAACTGGCTGGTGATCCACCGCAGGGCGTGGGCCCGCTACTCCGAGACGGCCGCCTCGCAGGCGTCGGGGCATTCGTGGTCCGACACGGCGGAGGCCGCCCTCAGGGCATACTGCGCAGCAGTGCTTGCACTCTGCGGGTGAGCTCACTCACCGCCCGAGATAGCGGGAGCGCCAGGTCTCGGAGTATTTCGCATGCGCCTCCTTCGAGTGCGCGCCGCGGTGCGCTGCACCGTCTCCTGGATCCACGGCTTCAGCCCTGCGGCGCCCGGATCATCCCTTCCTGAGCCACCGAGGCCACCAGATCTCCGTTCCGATTGAAGATCCACCCGGTGGCGAGCCCGCGTGCGCCCTGCGCCGAAGGCGAATCCATCACGAAGAGCAGCCACTCGTCCGCCCGCGCTGGTCGGTGCCACCACATCGCATGGTCCAGGGAGGCCATCTTCAGCCCCGGCTTTGCCCAGTACAGCCCGTGCTGGCGCATCATCGGTTCGAAGGGCAAGTAGTCCGAGGCGTAGAGGATGGCGGCCCGATGTATGTTCGGATCATCGGGGAGCGTCCCCTTCGTGCGCAGCCACACCGCCGATGTGGGGCGGCGATCCCGGTCTGCTTCCAAATACACCGGGCGGTCGATATGCCGTATGTCGAACGGGCGGCCCACGCCCCATTCCTGAACCACGGGATGCTTCACGTGGGCCAGCAGCTCAGCCGGTTCTGGGAGCTCCTCGGGCGCGGGCAGATTCGTCGGCATCTGCATCTGATGCGCGGGACTGTGTGCGCTGACCTGGAAGCTCGCGATCATCGACAGGATCGGCTGGTCGTCCTGGTAGGCCTGCGCCCTTCGTGCCGAGAACGACCCACCGTCGCGGAGCCTCTCAACACTGATCTCGATGGGCTTCTTTGCGTCCCCTGGCCGGAGGAAGTAGCCGTGGACGGAGTGAATGGCCCGCTCGGGCTGAACAGTGTGCATGGCCGCGGCAGCCGACTGTGCAAGAACCTGGCCGCCGAAGACCCGCCAGAATGCCTGCGCATATGTCGGAGCGCGAAATCTGTCCACCTGCTCGAGCGCCTCGAGTTCGAACATGGACGTGAACTGCCTCATCGTCTCGTCCGGCGCAGGCTGCGCGCTCTCCATCTCTTCGTCATTGACGCTGCTTACCATCGCTCTCCCTCTGCTGTGCCTACCGTCGGGTAATTCGTCGCCACAATACCCTTTGAGGCGCCCTCCTGGCTGTGTGCCTGCGACAATGAAGGAGATGACGCAGACTCTGAAATTCGCTGAGGCAGCCGCCCTGCAGGACCTGTCGACCTACGTCGCGCGGGCTAAGAGGATCGAGCAGCAGGGCATCCGGCTCCAAGCCGCGGGCAGCGTCGTG
Source organism: Nesterenkonia pannonica (assembly GCF_019575955.1). Taxonomy (GTDB): domain Bacteria; phylum Actinomycetota; class Actinomycetes; order Actinomycetales; family Micrococcaceae; genus Nesterenkonia; species Nesterenkonia pannonica. The sequence continues at coordinate 1,651,883 of NZ_CP080575.1, read as the reverse complement.
GCTGCCTGGGTCCCCGTGATGACTCCCAGCTCCCTGATGGGCGGCTGCCCGCCGTTCTCGGACTGCGCACCATGGCGCTGGGCGAGAGCTCCTCAGCCGACGTGACGGTTGAACTGGGCTCCATCACGGAGCGTCTGGCGCGCCTGACCAGCTCTGACCTTGAGCTTGCGTTGCCTCCGTCACAGGTCAATGCCCCTGGGCCGCCGTGACCCCGCCCCGCTCAGGCTGGGAGCCCCGGGGAACTGTCACCGACGCGCTGCTCCGAGAGACCGCAGAGCGCGGCATCACCCAGATTGCCGACGCGGTGCCGAGCTCCGCCGGTGCCGCTGCCGTCGAGCAGGTGAGGGAGCGCGTCTGGGGCGAGCCTGTGACCCAGACGCCGCCGATCCCTGCAGGCGCTGCGTTCGGCGCCCTCTCTCTAGGATTCTTAGGGTCCGACGACGCAGTCACCAGTGTCCACACCCTGGGGCGATGGACCCGGCTCACCTCGAAGGGCGGCTACATCCTCGCCCGCTCCTCAGGCACTCAGCTGAACTAGGCGTTGACCATCGAGTGGGCTGCGCGCTCGAGGTAGTCCCACAGGACCTCTTCATGCATGGGGAGAGCTCCGCTGACTTCACCGCGTTGCCCATGAACGTCAGCCATTTGTCGCGCGCCCGGCTGTCGACGGTGAAGGGCATGTGGCGCATGCGCAGTCGAGGGTGGCCACGCTCTGCCTGGTAGGTGCGCGGACCGCCCCAATACTGCTCGAGGAACGTCAGGAGCCGGTGCTTGGCTTACTCAAGGTCCTCCTCGGGGTACATGGCTCGAAAATCCTCGTCCTCGGCGACCTGCGCGTAGAACGAATCGACGATCCTCTGGAACGTCCTCCGGCCGCCGACTTGGGCGTAGAAGCTGTTCGGATCGACGTCCTCCGCGCCGTCTCCCTCGACGGGCTGACCGTCCGGGCCGGGGAGGACTCCGAGGTCCGTGGGCCTCGGCGGGGTGGGTGCTCCTTCTGCGTTCGTCGGAGCCGAAGCGGCGTCGCTCTCCCCGGACGGCTCCTGGCTCTGGGCCTCATCCTCCTGGGAAGGGAGGCCGGTCACGCGGGAGGGCGGCCTTCCGGCGGGGCGGACTGTAGCGATGGGTGCGCCCAGACGCTGGGAGAACTGAGGCAAACGGGAGGGCTGCTGCTCATCGGACATAGTCTGCACAGCATAGAATGTCCGGTGTTTGTTCCGGAACCTCACCTAAGGATCCCTATGCGCGTTCACATCGCCACCGACCACGCCGGTATGGAGCTTTCCGCCCATCTGGTCAAGCATCTGACCGAGCTCGGCTATGAGGTCATCGACCATGGGCCGACCGACTACGACGCTGAGGACGACTACCCGGACTTCGTCCTGCCCGCCGCCGAGGCCGTGGCTGCCGAACGGGCTGAGGGGCAGGATTCGCTGGGCATCGTTCTCGGAGGCTCGGGCAACGGTGAGCAGATCGCGGCGAATAAGGTCCGCGGCATCCGTGCGGCGCTCGCGTGGAACCGCGAAACAGCCCAGCTGGCCCGTGAGCACAACGATGCCAATGTCCTCGGCCTGGGAGGACGCCAGCACGGACTGCCTGAGGCCACGGCCATCACCGAAGCGTTCCTGACTGCTCAGTGGTCCGAGGCGGAGCGTCACGCCCGCCGGATCGGAAAGATCTCCCAGTACGAGAGCACCGGCGCCATCGGTGCCTGAGGGCCACACCCTTCATCGTCTCGCCGAGGTGATCAGCCAGCTCTTCGCGGGCCGGAGCTGGCAGGTGAGCTCACCTCAGGGCCGGTTCGCCGAGGGTGCGGCTATGCTCACCGAGCGCGTTCCCGAGCGGGCCCAAGCTCACGGCAAGCAGCTCTTCGTCCACGTCGACGATGCGGTGTGGCAGATCCACCTCGGCCTCTATGGCGCCTTCAGCTTCCGCGGCGATGAGCAGTTCGCCGGCGTAGGCGCAGTGGGAGCCCCGCGCCGCTCGCGCGGGAGGAGGCGGTGAGCGCGACGATGAGGGATGGATCGTTCCCGAAGCTCCCAGGGTGTCGTCCGAGCTCGCGTACGGGGCGCGACGGCTGGGCTGACCTTCGGGGACCCGCGGTGTGCCGAGTGATCACGTATGACGAGCACCTCTCGGTGCTGGAGCGATTGGGGCCGGATCCGCTGCGACAAGCGGGCCTTGGGGTTGAAGAGGCTCCGTTCGAGCTCTTCCTTCGGCGTCTTGCCAGGCGGCGCGTGAGCATCGGGGCGGCTCTCATGGACCAGGCGGTCATCGCGGGGTCGGAAACATCTACCGCGCCGAATCCCTGTTCCTGGAACGGATGAGCCCGCACGCGGGTGCGGCCGAGATTCCTGAGCAGCGCGTGCGCGACCTCTGGACGAGGCTCACCCGGCAGATGCGGGACGGCGTGGCTGAGGGTGCGATCCGGACTCTCAGGCCGGGCGTTAAGCGCGGCCGCCGGTCCGCGCCCCACTGGGTCTACAAGCACGAGGGCACAGCCTGTCTGCGATGCGCGGCGCGCATACGTGCTGAAGAGCTGCAGGGCAGACGCCTGTACTGGTGCCCCGGGTGCCAGGTCGTCCCGTAGAATCGCCGGGTCAGCCGACGCATCAACCCGCAGGAGATCCGAAGCCCCGTGTCCGAGCAGATCAGCATCACAGTCAGCGGCGCACCCACGACGGTCGCACAGGGCACCACCGGAACGGATCTGTTCGCCGATGATAAGTCCACTGCGGTGATGCGGGTCGACGGCGAACTGTGGGACCTTGCCCGCGAAGTGCCCGCGCGCTGACGTGCAGAGAGTCGACGTCTCTGAGCCGGACGGTCTCGATGTGCTGCGCCACTCGGCGGCGCATGTCATGGCCCAGGCGGTCCAGCAGCTCTTCGAAGGGACCAAGCTCGGCATCGGCCCCTACATACGAGATGGGTTCTACTTCGACTTCGATGCCCAGAGGCCGTTCACCCCAGATGACTTGAAGAGCATCGAAAAGACCATGCAGAAGATCATCAACCAGGGGCAGCGCTTCGAACGCGAGGTCGTGACCCTGGATGAGGCGAAGCGCCAGATGGCGGACGAGCCCTACAAGCTGGAGCTGCTCGGCGAGGGCGACGACGCTGAGACGGCTGCCGAAGGTGCCGGCGTTGAAGTGGGCGGCCCCGAAATCACCATTTACCACAACGTGGACCGCAGCGGGGAGCGAGTCTGGTCCGATCTCTGCCGCGGCCCGCACGTGCCCAGCACAAAGCTGATAGCCAACGCGTTCTCCGTGATGCGGGCCGCCGGCGCCTACTGGCGCGGCAAGGAGGGCAACCCTCAGCTTCAGCGCCTCTACGGAACTGCCTGGCCCACCAAGGATGACCTCAAGGCGTACAAGGAGAGGCTCGCGGAGGCCGAGCGCAGGGATCACCGTCGACTGGGGCGCGAGCTCGATCTCTTCAGCTTCCCAGAGGAGATCGGCTCGGGTCTGTCCGTCTGGCACCCCAAAGGCGGTCTCGTGCGGGGAATCATGGAGCAGCATGCCCGCACGAAGCACCTGCAGGGCGGCTACACCTACGTCTACACGCCGCACATCTCCAAAGCAGACCTGTTCGCCGCCTCCGGCCACCTTGCCAACTACAAAGACGACATGTGGCCTGCGATCTCGATGGACGAGGAGACGGACGAGGACGGGAACGTCACGAAGCAGGGGCAGGACTATTACCTCAAGCCCATGAACTGCCCCATGCACATCCTCATCTACAAGGAGCGCGGGCGAAGCTACCGCGACCTTCCCCTGCGGTTCGCGGAGAACGGCACGGTGTACCGCAACGAACGTTCGGGCGCCCTCCACGGCCTCACGCGTGTGCGCGGGTTCACTCAGGATGACGCTCACCTCTTCGTGCGGCCGGACCAGCTCGAGGCAGAGGTCACCAAAGTCGTCGAGTTCGTCGTCGACCTTCTGCGGGACTTCGGGCTCGAGCAGTTCGAGCTTGAGCTATCCATGAAGGATGACGACAGCGGCAAATGGGTGGGCTCCGAGGAGTACTGGGAATCGGCGACTCAGGCCCTGCGCAACGTAGCGGTCGGCTCTGGGCTCAAAATGACGGAGATCCCCGGCGAGGCGGCCTTCTACGGACCGAAGATCGACCTGAAGGTCACGGATGCGATCGGGCGCAGGTGGCAGCTCTCCACCGTTCAGGTCGACCCGAACCTGCCCGAGCGCTTCGAGCTGGAGTACACGGCCGAGGACGGCTCACGGCAGCGGCCCATCATGATCCACCGAGCCCTCTTCGGGTCGATCGAGCGTTTCTTCGCCATTCTGCTCGAGCACTACGCCGGTGCGTTCCCGCATGGCTGGCACCCGTTCAGGTCCGGGGATTCCGGTGGCTGAGCCGTTCAACGATCACCTCGGGGAGGTGATCCGGCGGCTCCAGGCGCTCGGCGTCCGTGCTGAGCTGGACGACGGGTCGGACCGGTTCCCAAGAAGATCCGCACGGCCTCGAAGGACAAGATTCCGTTCGTGCTGATTGCCGGGGAGAGGACCAGGAGGCGCAGGCCGTGTCCTTCCGCTACCGCGACGGCACCCAGGAGAATCAGGTGCCGATCGACGACGCTGTGGTAAAGATCGTGCGGGCCATAGAGGACCACGAAGCCTGAGCAGCCATGGATGATTCAGAGGTCTTCGACGAGTTTGAGCTGGCGGGCGCGCCCGACGGCTTCCAACGCCTGTGGAACCCGCATCGGGCGGCGTATCAGAGCCGCGGACAGAACCAGGTCACAGGTGAGGGCGACTGCCCCTTCTGCCAGGGTCCCGAGCGCACCGACGAGGAGTCGCTCATCGTCCACCGCGGTAAGACGTGCTTCGTTCTGCTGAATCTGTATCCCTACAATCCGGGCCACCTGCTCGTGTGCCCCTACCGGCATGTCCCGGACCTCACCGACCTCACCGCTGAAGAGTCCCGCGAATTCACCTCGCTGGCTCAGTCGAGCATGCGCGTCCTCACAGCCGCGGCGCGGCCTATGGGCTTCAATCTGGGCATCAACCAGGGGCAGGCCGGAGGTGCAGGGATCGCGCCGCATCTGCATCAGCACGTGGTCCCGCGGTGGCAGGGAGACGCGAACTTCATGCCGATCATCGCGCAGACGAAGAATCTCTCCGCCACGCTGGGACAGACTCGTGAGCTCATTGCCACGACGTGGACCCCGACGTCGCCGAAGGCTCCGACTGATGCTCAAGCACGCACGCTCGTTCTTCTCTCGCCTCTTCACGCCTGTGGCACGCCTTCTGCTCCGCGTAGGTCTGACCCCCAATGCGGTGACCGTGATAGGCACCCTCGGTGTCAGCGGCGGCGCTCTGATCCTGTATCCCTTGGGTGAGCTGTTCTGGGGGACCGTCGTCATCACCCTGTTCGTGTTCAGCGATCTGGTCGACGGCCTCATGGCTCGGCTGGGCGGGCAGAGCAGCGTCCTCGGCGGCTTCCTCGACTCGGTTCTGGACCGAGTGCAGGACAGTGCGGTCTTTCTGGGACTGATGATGTGGTTCTACACCACCGGTGAGAACGCCATGATCGGGTCGGCCGCAGCCATCTGCATGGTCTTGGGACTGTTGGTGTCATACATCCGTGCACGCGCAGAGTCGATGGGCTTCGACGCGAACGTCGGAATTGCGGAGCGCCCGGAACGCATGGTTTCCACTCTGGTGACTGCCGGACTCGTGGGCCTGGGGCTCCATGAGGGGGTCCTGCACGTGGTGCTTGTGCTTCTCGCCATAGCGTCGGGCATCACCGTGGCGCAGAGGATCACGACTGTTGCACAGCAGGCGAACGAGCCCCGCGCTTACTGATGGAGGACGGAGGGAGCCCTCTCCGTTAGCCTGGTCGGAAGCTGAAACGATCATCCCGCCGACTACGAGGAGAATAATGGCCGGACACTCCAAATGGGCCAACACGAAGCATCGCAAGGCTGCGGTCGACGCGAAGCGGGCGAAGATCAACGCGCGCTATACCAAGCAGATCGAAGTTGCGGCCCGCAACGGCGGCCCGGACGCTGCGGGAAACCCGGCGCTGGAGCTTGCAGTGTCGAAGGCCAAGAAGGAGTCGGTGCCCAATGACAACATCGACCGTGCCATCAAGCGGGGCGCTTACTCTCCGGCGACGCCGTGGACTACGAAGAAGTCACCTACGAGGTGCGCGGTCCTGCCGGTTCGGCGCTGCTGGTGGAATGCCTGACGGACAACCGCAACCGTGCCGCTGCGGATGTGCGGACGGCAGTGTCGAAGTCTGGGGGCACTCTGGCGGATCCGGGCTCGGTCGCCTTTATGTTTCAGCGCAAAGGCGTCGTATCTGTGCCTCAGCGGGATGGAGTCTCAGAGGACGATGTGCTCGCGGCTGTCCTCGACGCGGGCGTCGAGGAGGTGTACGACCAGGACGATCGCTTCGAGGTGCGCGCTGAGCCCGGCGACCTTCAGGCGGTGACGAAGAGTCTGGATGAGGCAGGAATATCCTATGACGGCGACGAGGTGGCCTTCCTCTCCGACATCAAGGTCGATCTTGATCTCAAGGACGCCAAGAAGTTCCTCAGGCTGCACGACGCCCTGGACGATCTCGACGATGTTCAGAGCATCCACACCAACGCAGATCTCAGCGAGGAGACGCTCGCGGCCCTGGACGCCGAAGGCTGAGCGTGTGAGCGTCCGCGCTTCCCAGCAGTCAGGTGGCCTGTCGGGGACGGCGGGCAGGTCGCGTACGCTCCAGCGGATTCTCGGCGTGGACCCGGGGCTGACACGATGCGGGTTCGCCGTCATCGAGATGGCGCCCAACCGAAGCGGCTCCTCGGTCCATGTGCAGGTGACGAGCACCAAGCCCGACGAGGATCTGGCCCGGCGCATTCTGAGCATCCAGAGGGCCGCGGAGAAGCTTCTCGACTCGTTCGCCCCTGACGTGGTTGCCGTCGAGCGGGTCTTTGCGAGCAGCAACGCTCCGACGGCCATGGCCACAGCGCAGGCGGTGGGGGTCATCATTGCCGCGGCTGCCGCGCGGGACATTCCGGTGGCCTGGCACACGCCCTCAGAGGTGAAGGCGGCGGTGACCGACGACGGCACCGCGGGCAAGGCTGCTGTGGCACGGATGGTTCAGCGCATACTGCGCCTGCCGACGCTGCCCACACCGGTCGACGCGACCGATGCGTATGCGGTGGCCATCTGCCATGCGTGGCGCTCAGGGGTGGGGCCGCGTACAGCATGTCGGCGGGCACCCGGACTCATCAGGGAGCGAAGACCACGCTGCAGAAGGCCGCAGAGGCGCGCGGCGGAGCCGAAACCCCTGCCCAGAAGGCGTGGCGCGCCGCTGAGAAGCGAGCTCAGGGCCGCTGAGGCCGCTAGAGTACTCGAAGGTTTGTTCTAATAGGGGACTCAGCAGCGAAGGAGACGACGGCGTGATCTCAAGCATTAGGGGTGAGGTCCTCCACACTGGGCTGGACCACGCCGTCATCGACGTCTCCGGCTTTGGCCTGCATGTCAGCGCGACGGCACAGACCCTGTCCCAGCTGCGCGTCGGCGAGCAGGTCATGCTGAGGACCAGCTACGTGCCCCGCCAGGACGAGGCCCCTCTGCTCTTCGGCTTCGCCGAGACGGGGAGCGAGAGATCTTCACGTCGATGCTGTCGATCTCCGGCGTGGGTCCCAGGCTTGCTCTCGCCGTGCTTTCCGTGCATTCTCCGCAGGATGTCCGTCGCGCAATTCGCGACTCGGACACCGCCGCCTTCACCCGCGTGCCGGGCATAGGCAAGAAGACGGCGCAGAGGATCCTTCTCGAGCTGGTAACAAGCTTGTTCTCGATGAGGTCGAAAGTGCGGCTCCGGGGCCCCGCAATCAGAGGGGTCTGCGCCGAGTGGGGCATCCGCCGAAGTGACTGCTGCGCTGGTCTCTCTGGGTTGGAGCGAGAAGGATGCCGAGAAGGCATTGGGTGCGGCGCTCCACGCCGAGCTTAAGCACTCTCCGAGGCGGACACCTCAACGCTGCTGCGTGCGGCGCTGCGCGGCCTGAGCGGCGCGGGAGCATCAGATGTCCGACGCTGAGCGCTCCGACGCGGGAGGCTCACCTCTGGTGAGTCCTGCCCCCGGGGCGGAGGAGAAGCAGCTCGAAGCGGCACTGCGCCCCAGAACCTTGACGACTTCGTCGGGCAGCCGACGGTGCGCAATCAGCTGTCCCTAGTGCTGGAGTCTTCACGCATGCGGGACACCGCTGCTGATCATGTCCTGCTCTCCGGCCCTCCCGGCTTGGGCAAAACCACCCTGTCGATGATCATTGCTGCGGAGATGGCCGCGCCGCTGCGGATCAGCTCCGGCCCAGCCATCCAGCACGCCGGCGACCTCGCAGCCATCCTCTCGTCGCTCACCGAGGGCGAGGTGCTCTTCATCGATGAGATACACCGCATGTCCCGACCGGCGGAAGAGATGCTCTACCTGGCGATGGAGGACTTTCGCGTCGACATCATCGTGGGCAAGGGAGCCGGAGCCACCTCCATTCCTCTGGAGCTGCCCTGATTCACCCTCGTCGGGGCCACGACGCGCGCGGGGCTTCTGCCGGGTCCGCTCCGTGATCGCTTCGGCTTCACAGCTCACTTGGAGTACTACTCCGCCGACGACCTCGAGAAGGTTCTCCGGCGCTCGGCCGCAATGCTCGACATCAGCGTGACGGATGAGGCGTTCTCCGAGATTGCCTCCCGGTCCAGGGGCACCCCGCATCACGAACAGGCTGCTGCGACGAGTCCGAGATTGGGCGCTGGTGAAACAGGTGCCGCTCGTGGATCTGGGGCGGCATCGGAGGCGCTGAACACCTATGAGGTCGATGAGCTGGGGCTGGACCGTCTCGACCGGGCGGTGCTCCATGCCCTGTGCCGCACCTTCCGCGGCGGTCCCGTGGGGCTTTCGACACTGGCAGTCATCGTGGGCGAGGAGACGGAAACGGTGGAGACGGTCGCGGAGCCATATCTTGTTCGGGAGGGTCTGCTCGCCAGAACCCCAAGAGGCCGTGTCGCGACAGAGGCCGCCTGGAGGCATCTGGGACTGACGCCGCCGGGCGCAGAGCGCGCCTCCGCAGGACCTGCTGCCCGGCACCATGTCGTGAACCTCACGGTGCAGGGCGCGCTTCGGGTCTGACCTGATAATCTGGCGCGTTGTGAATCATCTTCCTCTTCTCACGCTCTTGGCAGGCAACGGCGACCCCGCGGGCAACGCGGCTTACGACCCGTTCATCTGGATCATGCTGGGCCTTCTGGTCCTGTTCATGGTCTTCACCTTCCGTCGCGGCAAGAAGATGCGCGATAAGCAGCAGCAGGCGCACGCGCAGGCCACAGTGGGCGCCGAGGTGGTCACCGCCGGTGGTCTCGTCGGCACTGTCGTACACCGCGATGAGGAGCGCCAGAGGCTCACTCTTGAGTTCTCCTCCGGCAACCGCGCAGACTTCCTCCTCGGGGCCGTCCAACAGATCACCGAGCTAGGCGCCGACCGAGTCAGGCGACTCCACAGACGACGACACGTCCCGGCCCCGCGACTGATGTCTGCACCCAAGCCCGTGCGTCGGGCGCTCGCGGCGCTGACTGCGCTGCTGATCATCCTCGTCACAATGGGCGGTCTGCTCCTCTACGGAGTGCAGGACGGGCGGGCCCAATGGGCGCCGCTGCTCGCGCTCGATCTCGAGGGCGGCACGCAGATGGTGCTTTCCCGCAGGTGGAGACGGGCGAGGAGGTCGACGACGAGCAGCTTGAGCAGGCCGTCGAGATCATTCGTCAGCGAGTGGACGGCACGGGCGTCGCCGAGGCCGAGATCGCAGTTCAGGGTTCGGAGAACATCGTCGTGAATCTCCCCGGAACTCCCGACGAGGCCACACGGGAGCTGATCCAGGCCAGTGCCGACATGGAGTTCCGTCCGGTGCTGCAGCAGGGAATGACCCCATCTACTCACTGCAGCAGCAGGAGCAGATGCGCCAGGACACACTCGATGCCGCTGAAGAGGACATGAGCGACGACGAGTTCGACGCTCTCCAGGAGCAGTTGGACCAGCAGACGCAGCAGGCCGAGGAGGAGGCCGCCGAAGCTGAGGAGGCCCAGGCTCAGCCGGAGGACTTCGACGAGCCGACCGGTGAGCCGACGGATGCGTCCGACCCGAACTGGGTCACGCCCGAGCTCGCCGCCGAGTTCGAGAACTACCGGTGCAGCGACGACATCTCCCTCGATGAGCGCGCTGACTGGTCCGATGACGAGCCCATCATCACCTGCAATCCCGACACCGGCGCGACCTTCCTTTCGGCATTGTTCTGACGGCCACGTGATCATCGCGCCCTCCATGAACGCGCCCATCTACGACGGCAACGCGCAGATCAGCGGGGAATTCACCGAGGAGGAAGCGCGGGGGCTGGCAGAGCAGCTGCGCTACGGCTCCTTGCCCATGAGCTTCCAGATCGAGTCGGAGCAGCAGATCTCTGCGACGCTCGGAGCCGACCAGCTGCGGATGGGCCTCCTCGCAGGCCTGATCGGTCTTCTGCTGACGGCGGGATATGCCGTGTACCAGTACAGGGCGCTTGCCCTCGCCGTGACCATGCCGTCACTGATCGTGGTCGGCGCGCTGACCTGGTGGGCCATCTCCCTGCTCGGCTGGTCGGACGGATACCGGCTTTCTTTGGCGGGCATCGCCGGGCTCATTCTCTCCATCGGCCTGACCGCCGACTCCTTCGTCGTCTATTTCGAACGGGTGAAGGATGAGCTCCGTGAAGGCCGTTCTCTGGCGGGCGCGGTCGAATCCGGATGGCAGAGGGCCCGCAGAACGATTCTCGCGTCCAAAGCGGTGAACATCATCGCTGCTGTGGTTCTCTACCTCGTCGCAGTGGGCAATGTGCGAGGCTTCGCGTTCACTCTGGGTCTCACGGCCCTCATCGACGTGATCCTCGTCTTCCTGTTCACCCACCCCTGATGCAGCTTCTTGCGCGACGACGCTTCTTCGCCTCGGGAAGCGCTTCTCCGGCCTCTCGGCGCGGGAGCTGGGCGTCGACGTGCTCTATAAAGGAGCGGGCCGCTTCTCGCGCAGCCAGGTCGTGTATTCGGATCCCCAGGCAGCAGGGGTGCTTGGCGCAGACCCCGAGCAGGAGTCCGCTGCGGCAGATCGTGCCCAAGAGGTTCCTGAGCACAGCGAGGAGGAATGGGCCGAGATGACGATCGCCGAGCGTCGTCGTGCCCGTGAGCGTGCGGCCCGCCGCCGAGAGCGGGCCGAGACAGAGGACGGACAGGTGCTGAGCGCCTCGGCCTCTCCGTCCTCCGAGGAAAGGAGGGACGACTGATGGCAGCAGGTTTTGCCAAGGTAAGCAACCAGCTCTATACGGGGAGAAGGCCTACCCCTTCATTCAGCGTTCCAACATCTGGTTCGCGATTGCGGCTGCCTTGGTCCTTATCTCCATCGCGATCCCCTTTCTCCGCGGCGGCTTCAATCTCGGCATCGAGTTCACGGGGGCAGCGAGTTCACCATCTCCCAGACGGAGCAGACAGAGCCCGGGATCGGTGAGGAGGCCGTGGCTGATACCACCGGCCAGGACGCGACGGTCACGAACATTGCACCGGGCACCATGCGGGTGCAGACCGACGAGCTGGACGACGCAGAGACGATCCAGGTAGCCGATGCGCTGCAGGACGGCTACGGCGTCAGTGCCGACCAGGTCTCGTCGACATTCGTCGGTCCAGTGTGGGGCGAGCACGTCTCTCAGCAGATGATGATCGGACTGGTCGTCTTTCTGGTGCTGGTCGCGCTCTATATGGCGGCCTACTTCCGAACCTGGACGATGTCTGTGGCAGCCCTCACGGGGCTGGGCTTCGTCGTCGTCACGACGGTCGGCATCTACTCGGCGACCGGCTTCGAGGTCACCCCGAGCGCAGTCATCGGGTTTCTGACGATCCTCTCCTACGCCCTGTACGACACGATGGTTGTGTTCGACAAGATCAGAGAGAACCTGACCCCGCTGCATGATCAGAAGGACCAGACGTTCACCGAGCGGACGAATCTGGCCATCAATCAGACCCTGGTCCGATCTGTGAACACCTCAGTCGTCGGGCTGCTGCCCGTGGGGTCGATTCTCTTCATCGGAGCATGGCTGCTGGGGCGGGAACCCTTCAGGACATCGCGCTGGCGCTCTTCACCGGCATCATCGTGGGCACCGTCGCGACGATCTTCGTCCAGGCTCCGCTGTACGCCCGCATCCGCCGGGGAGACGCGAGCATTCGCGAGCATACCCAGATGGTCCTGTCGATGCGCGATGAGCGAATGGCGCAGGGGGCATCCGCACCATCACAGCATCAGGCACTCCGCTGGGAGACGACGGGCAGCCGGTTTCCTTCCCGCCTCTGCCCGAGACCGAGACAGAGACGGCAGGCCCCGACGTGGAAGAGGCCGAAGTGCCCGACTGGGAGTCGCTGTTCGCCGCCGACGCCCGGGACGTTGAAGGCGGACGTCAAGGTGGGGAGCGTCGAGAGCCATGAAAGCGCTTAGAATAAGCGAATCATGACGCGACCTACCCGGTCAGTGGGCACCCTGGCCCACTCAGACGACTCGCCGCTGCTGGAGCCTCTGGTGCGCGCGGTCAAGGCGAACAGTGCTGAGGCTGATCTTGCCCTCATTCGGCGGGCCTTTGACGTGGCCCACCACCATCACGAGGGTCAGAAGCGCAAGTCGGGCGATCCTTACATCACCCATCCGGTGGCGGTGGCGACCATCCTGGCCGAGCTGGGCCTGGACGGGCCCACCCTGGCGGCTGCGCTGCTGCACGACACCGTGGAAGACACCAAGTACTCCCTGGAGCAGCTGACCAAAGATTTCGGCGAAGAGATTTCGCTGCTCGTCGACGGCGTGACGAAGCTCGACAAGCTGAAGTTCGGGGATGCTGCACAGGCTGAGACGGTGCGCAAGATGGTCCTGGCTATGGCCAAGGACATACGTGTCCTGATGATCAAGCTGGCCGACCGACTCCACAACGCCCGCACATGGCGCTACGTGCCCGCGGAGTCCAGCGCGCGCAAGGCGAAGGAGACGCTGGAGATCTTCTCGCCGCTGGCTCACCGCCTCGGAGTCAACACCATCAAGTGGGAGCTCGAGGATCTCTCCTTCGCTGCCCTCTACCCCAAGGTGTATGAGGAGATCGTTCGTCTGGTGGGGATCGGACCCCGCAGAGAGAAGTTCCTCGCCGAGGTCCGCGCGACCATTGCCGATGACCTCAATGAGGCCAGCATCGCTGCCACCATCACAGGACGGCCGAAGCACTACTACTCGATCTACCAGAAGATGATCGTGCGCGGCAAAGAGTTCGACGACATCCATGACCTGATGGGCGTCCGTGTTCTGGTGGACTCTGTCCGTGACTGCTACGCGGCCTTGGGTGCCCTTCATGCGCGTTGGAATCCCCTTCCAGGGCGTTTCAAGGACTACATCGCGATGCCCAAGTTCAACATGTACCAGTCGCTGCATACGACAGTGCTGGGTCCCTCCGGCAAGCCGGTTGAGGTTCAGATCAGAACCTACGAGATGCACCGGCGCGCCGAGTACGGTGTGGCGGCGCACTGGAAGTACAAAGAGGACGGAACCGCAGCGCCCGCATCGCTGAGCGCTGACGGCGGGACGGCGGTCAGCCCCGGAGACAGCCCCAATGAGGCCCGTCAGCAGTCGCAGGCCACAGCTGACATCGGGTGGCTGCGCTCATTGGTCGACTGGCAGTCCGAGACCAAGGACCCGGACGAGTTCCTGGATTCGCTGCGCTACGAGATCAACGCCAAAGAGGTCTTCGTCTATACGCCCAAGGGCGAGGTCATCTCACTGCCTGCGGGAGCGACGCCCGTGGACTTCGCCTACAGCATTCACACGGATGTGGGCCACAAGACCATCGGCGCTCGAGTCAACGGAAAGCTCGTACCGCTGAACTCGGAGCTGCAGCACGGCGACTGGGTTGAGATCTTCACCTCGAAGGCGGAGGGGCCGGACCCTCGTACGACTGGCTGATGTTTGTGAAGTCGCCTCGCGCGCGGAACAAGATTCGTCACTGGTTCTCCAAGGAGCGCCGTGAAGAGTCCATCGAGCGCGGCAAGGAGATGCTCACCAAGGCGATCCGGAAATCGAACCTGCCCCTGCAGAAGGTGATGAACCCTGAGGTCCTCTCAGCAGTCGCTGGGGAGCTCCACTATTCGGACATTTCGGGCTTCTATGCCGGGGTTGGCGAAGAGCACGTGTCGACGCAGAACGTCATCGAGCACCTCAACAGCCTCTTCGACCCAGAGGATGCCGAGGACGAGGAGCATGACACCACCCCCATCACGTCGCGGCGCCGCGGCCCACGGAGTACTCGGATGCCGGAGTGGTCATCAAGGGTGCAGGCAATGTGCTGGCCAAGCTGGCCCGCTGCTGCACACCCGTTCCGCCGGACGAGATCGAAGGGTTCGTGACCCGTGGTCAGGGAGTTTCGGTGCACCGGGCAGACTGCCGCAACGTCAGCCAGCTTCGCGAACAGCCCGGGCGGCTCGTCGATGTCGAGTGGGCCCCGACCAAGTCGTCGGTCTTCCTGGTCGAGATTCAGGTGGAGGCGCTGGACCGCAAGTCGCTCCTCTCCGATGTCACACGGATACTCGCGGAGTCGCACGTGAATATTCTCTCGGCCACTGTGCAGACGTCGAAGGACCGCGTGGCGGTGTCCCGCTTCAGCTTTGAGATGGGAGATCCGCGGTACCTCAACCACGTGCTGAACTCGGTGCGAAGGATCGACGGCGTGTACGACGTCTACCGAACTGTCGGAAAGCGTCGAGAAATACACTGATCGAGGAGCTCTGCGATGCGTGCGGCGCGTCCCTTTTCGCCGTTCGCTGAGCGTTTGGTCCGTTCAACGATCCTCTCAGCCATGGCCTCCAGGTCGTCGACGCCTTGGAGAAGCTGGCCGATCAGGTCGAGTAAGCGGCTCAGAGTATTCTGCTCGTCGTCTCCGGGCGTGTAGACGTGCTCGTCCTTGCCAGGACGCTGCGGCCAGAAGCACAGGTCCTCCCGCAGCCATCCGTTGACGGTGATGAGTCGGTCAGCGGGCTTGCGCGTGCCCACCGTCCCGATCCCGAGGAAGATGTCCTCTGCGGTGCGCTCAGGTGTGGTCAAGGCTGCCCCGCCCAGTCGCATCTGCTCCTCCTCCTCCAGGGGCACACTGTGGACCTGCCAGAGTATCGGTTCTCTCAGGTTCGGCCGCGGCGTGGCGCCGGGGCGATGATATTGATGCGCTGCGGTGCGCTCCCGCTGAGATGAGCCCAAGCGGCAGTTTCGCCGCAGAGTGTGGCTCGTGGTCGAATCTTCGGTCCGAGCAGCGCGTGCGCCGCTTGGGCTCTGACGCTGCGGGAGCCTCTCACCGCCGCGCGTACGAACACGTCGGCGAGAACCGGTCTCAGTGCGCCCTCGGAGGCGAGGGTCTGAAGCTCGGCTGACGTGAAGGGCGAGCCGGGGCGATAGAAGTGATCCGTCCGGCTCTGCGCAGCGTCCATAGCGTCAGCATCTCCCGACCTGGCTGCGAGAGCAACGGACTCACGGCTGCCTGTGGAAAACCTCCAGGGCATGCGTGAGGATCTCGACCGCCGCTGCTTGGTCGATGCTGTCCCGCTGGTCACGTGCCTCGACCCCGGCCGCGCGCATCTTGCTCTGCGCGCTCACCGTGGAGAGCCTCTCATCGACAAGAGTCACCTCCGCGCCGACACTGGCCTCTTCGAGGCGCTGGGTCAATTCTGCGGCATACTCGCGCGCCTTCTGCGTCGAGGGGTCTCCTGGCCTGAGAGGGAGAGGGGCAGCCCGACATAGATGACGCGGGCGCGACGCTCCTGCGCGATCTTCACGAGCATGCGCAGGTCAGAGCCTCTCCGCGCGTCTCTGCGGAGGGTCATCACGGGCGTGGCGACCAGTGCATCAGGATCGGAGGCAGCGAGCCCCACACGCGCGTCGCCCACGTCGACTGCGAGACGGACGCCGGGGCGAGGCGGACTGCTCATGCGCTGCGTGCACGAACGGCGGCGACCACGGCGTCCAGAGCTGCCGGAATGGCGGAGGCGTCCTGGCCGCCGCCCTGTGCGAGGTCGGGCTTGCCGCCGCCTCCGCCGCCCAGCACACCGCAGGCTACCTTGACCAGATCGCCTGCGCTCAGGCCCTCTTCCCTGGCTGCCTCTGTCGTCCCGATGACGACGACGGGACGTCCTTTGGACTCCCCGGCTGCAGCCGCAACGGCCGCTCGCGATCCGAAGCGCTGACGCAGGTCCATGACGAGTTGGCGGAGGTCGTCGCCAGTGGCGCTCCCGGCATGGTGCGCAACGACGGAGACGCCGTCAGCATCGACGGCCTGGTCGGCAAGCTGGCCTGCTGCGGCGCGCAGCTGCTCGCCCCGAAGCCGTTCAAGCTCACGTTCGGCCTCCCGGAGCTTCGAGAGCGTCGAGGCGATGCGGTCAGGCACCTGATCCGCGGGGACCTTGAGCATCTCGGTGAGCTGGCTCACGAGCGTACGCTCGGCTGCGAAGTGCTTGAAGGCATCCAGGCCCACCAAAGCTTCGACGCGACGGTTGCCCGATCCCACGGACGCTTCCGACATCAGCGCAACGGTCCCGATCTCAGCGGTGGAGGAGACGTGGGTTCCCCGCAGAGCTCTCGCGACCATGGACCGTTCATCTCGACCACCCGCACCTGGTCGCCGTACTTCTCTCCGAACAGCATCATGGCGCCTATCGCCTCAGCCTCATCCAGCGCCATCGTCTTCGTCTCCACGGCGAAGTTGTCCCGAACGGCCAAGTTCGTGATCTCCTCCAGCTCCTGGCGGGCTCCGGGGAGAGGGCCTCGTCGTGGGTGAAGTCGAACCTGAGGAAGCCCTCCTTGTTGAACGAGTAAGCCTGCACGGCGTCGGGTCCGAGAACATCGTGGAGTGCCGCGTGGATCAGGTGGGTCGCCGAGTGCGCCTTCTGCGCATCAAGGCGTCGCCGGACGTCGATGGTGCCGAGCGCCTCTGCCCCGGCTGGAACCTCGCCCTCGAGGACTCTGGCCCGATGCACCGACAGCCCCTTGATAGGGGACTGGACGTCACTGACTTCGAGGATGAAGCCGTCGCCGGTGATGCGCCCAGTGTCGGGTGCCTGACCGCCCGCCTCGGCGTAGAAGGGCGTCGCGTCGAGGACGATCTCGATCTCCTGGCCTGCGCCCGCCGAGGAGGCCTCGGCCCCGTCGACGACGAGGCCGCGGATGCGCGATTCGGTGGTGTGCTCGGTGTACCCCGTGAAGTGGGTCGGCACGTCCCGGAGCAGCTCTCGGTAGACCTCGGTGTTCGCGTGCCCGGACTTTTTGCCCTTCGCGTCTGCCCGCGCGCGCTGTCGCTGCTCCGCCATCAGTTCGCGGAAAGTGTCCTGGTCGACATCAACGCAAGCTTCTTCGGCCATCTCAAGGGTCAGATCGATCGGGAAGCCGTAGGTGTCGTGCAGCGCGAACGCGTCCTCGCCAGAGAGGCGTCCGCCCTGTGCCTTCGCGCTTCCGACTGCCGAGTCCAGGCGTGCAGTGCCCGCTGAGAGCGTACGGAGAAAGGCCTGCTCCTCCTTCTCGGCGACGCGAAGGATGGTGTCGAAGCGCCGCTCGACCTCAGGGTAGACGCCCTTCATCGCATCGCGGGACACGCTGATCAGGCTGCCGAACGTGGAGTCTTCTGCCCCGAGGAGGCGCATCGCCAGGATCACCCGTCGGATGAGGCGGCGAAGAATGAAGCCTCCTCCTTCATTGGAGGGCCGGACCCCGTCGCTGATCAGCATCAGAGCGGACCGGACGTGATCGGCAATCATGCGGAGCCGCACGTCGTTGCTGTGGTTGGGATCCTCAGGGTCTTCTGTCGAGGTATAGGTGATGCTTAAGCCAGCTCGGCGGCACGGTCAGGACTGGTCGGACCTGGTCCGTCTCGTACATGTTCTCCACGCCCTGGAGGACCATGGCGAGGCGCTCGAGGCCGAGGCCGGTGTCGATGCTCTTGCTCTGAAGAGGACCGGCCACTTCGAACTCCGACTTGGAATGCACTGCCGAGAGTCGATCCTGCATGAAGACGAGGTTCCAGATTTCGACGTAGCGTGTCTCGTCCGCTGCGGGGCCGCCTTCGATCCCGTAGGCAGGCCCGCGGTCGTAGTAAACCTCCGAGCATGGCCCGCCTGGACCCGGCTGCCCGGTGTTCCAGTAGTTGTCCTCGGGACCGAACCTCTGGATCCGGTTCTCGGGAACGCCGACGTCGTCCCGCCAGATGCTGTAGGCCTCGTCATCGTCCTGGTAGACGGTGACCCAGAGGCGGTCGGGGTCGAGGCCGAATCCTCTCGGACTCGATCCGTCCGTGTCCCGAGAGCCGGTCAGCAGCTCCCAGGCCATGGGGATGGCCTTCTCCTTGAAATAGTCGCCGAAGCTGAAGTTGCCGCACATCTGGAAGAAGGTTCCGTGCCGCGCAGTCTTGCCCACCTCTTCGATGTCGGCTGTGCGGATGCACTTCTGCACCGAGACAGCACGGCTGTAGGGAGGCGTCTCCGCACCGAGGAAGTAGGGAATGAAGGGCACCATGCTTACCACCGTAAACAGCAGCGAGGGGTCAGGAGAGACCAACGACGCCGAGGGAACCCTTTCGTGCCCCGGGCACCGAAGTAGTCGTACCAGGTGCGGGCGATCTCCTCAGACTTCACTGGTCCTCCAACTCATTCGAATGCGGTGCCGTGCAAGTTTAGCGGGAATGAGAGAGCCCGCCGTGCCCGGAGGCAGCGGCGGGCTCTCTCAGCCATGAAAAGGACTCAGCGGGCGTAGTACTCGACGACCAGCTGCTCTTCGCACGTCACGGGAACTTCCGCGCGTGCAGGCTTGCGGACCAAGGTGGCCTGAAGCTTCTCGATATCCACGCTCAGGTAGCCGGGAACGGACGGGAGGACCTCCTGGTGCGCGTAAGCAGCGGCAACCTGGAAGGGCTCAAACTTCTCAGAGCGCTCGTGGACCTGCACGATCTGACCGGGCTTGACGCGGTATGAGGGCCGGTCCACGCGCTTGCCGTTCACGGTGATGTGACGGTGGGTCACGAACTGCCGCGCCTGGGCGATGGTGCGAGCGAAGCCCGAGCGGAGCACGAGAGCGTCAAGGCGAGATTCGAGGAGCTCGATCAGGTTCTCACCCGTCAGGCCCTCCGACTGGCGCTTCGCCTCTTCGTAGTAGCGGAGCATCTGGGACTCACGGATGCCGTACTGGGCGCGGAGCTTCTGCTTTTCGCGCAGACGCACTGCGTAGTCCGAGTCGGTGCGACGACGCGTACGGCCGTGCTGACCGGGACCGTAGGGGCGACGGTCGAGGTACTTCTGGGCCTTGGGAGTCAGCGCAACGCCGAGGGCGCGGGAGGCCTTCACCGTCCGTCGGGCGCGCAATGGGGTCTTAGGCATAGATCATGCAACTTTCTGCTCAATGGCGACGGCATCGTGTTTATTGCGCCGCGCACAGCAGTGATGTGCGCGGTACCTGGCCTCCGGAACAGGTTCACGACCTGAAGGAGAGCTCGAGCTGCCGATTGCTCGGTGACTACGACAACAGGCTGAGCCCGCGCCTGCCAGACAGCCGCCTACTCTACCACCTAGCCGCGGAGGGCTTTGCGGTCCGGTCGCGCTCTGTAGGGATCCACACCTTTGGGAATCGGCGGCCGAGCCGAGGGGAGAGCGGACATGCGCCGGTCGACCTCGTGCACTTCGTGCTTGGTGAGCTTCTTGTCCAGCTTCTTGATGTGCTTGGTCAGCTTGGACAGCGGAACCTGCTTGTCCCCGCGTCCAGTCTGCACGACATGGACCGGCACCTCGTTGCGGAGCACGGGTTTGAGACGTTTGCGAGTCTTCTCGCCCAGTTTCTGGGCGCGGCCCGCCGGACCTTCGGTAACGAGAACGACGCCTGGCTTGCCGATGACCCGGAACACAGCATCCTGTGTCTTGGGGTCCATCTGGATGGGCTCCTCCTCGACGATCCACCCTCGCCGGAGAGTGCCCAGGGCTGCTGCAGCAGCGCCTGGTCTTCCTTCGATGCGGGCGAAGGCGGCCTTCTCCGCGCGTCGGTTCATCACAATGAGGGCGCCCAGCAAGGCGCTGGGGAGGCCGACCAGGAGGCCTGTGATCCAGTTGAGCAGCAGCGTGGCGACCACGAATGTGACGGCGAAAGCCAGGAGGGCCGCGAGCGCCATCCACCACCCGATGTTCGGGTCGTAGGTGCGCGTCATGCTGAAGACCTGCTTGATGCGGGAGAAGAAGCCGTCCTGGCCGCTCTTCTTTCCCTATTGGCCTTCTTCTGCGACTTCTTCTCGGCCTTCTGCCGCTTGTTCTGCGCGCGGAGCTGCTTCAGCTCGGCCTTGGCCTGCTCTTTGGTGAGCGTGGGGAGGATTCGGACTTTGCCATGATGCGTTCCAGGGTACCGGATCGCAGTGCCTGTGCGTCTGCGGATCGGTCAGAAGCCTGCGGCGACGAGTGTGGAGGCTTCCTGCTTGGTCTGGCCGGAGGGCTCAATGTGAGCAAGCTCCGCAGGAATGTCGAAGCCCTTTCTCTGCATCGCCTTCGCCCAGAGCGAGTAGGCGCGGTAGGACGAACGGACAAGGGGGCCGGACATCACGCCGAGGAAGCCGATCTCTTCGGCCTCCTGGGAGATCTCCATGAACTCTTGGGGCTTGACCCACCGGTCCACGGGAAGGTGGCGGGGCGTCGGGCGCAGGTACTGGGTGATGGTCAGCAGGTCGCAGCCCGCGTCGTGCAGATCGCGCAGCGCCTCGGATATCTCTTCTCGCGTTTCACCCATGCCGAGTATGAGGTTGGACTTGGTGATCATGCCGTGGCGCTGGCCCTGGGTGAGGACGTCGAGAGACCTCTCGTAGCGGAACGCCGGACGGATGCGCCGGAAGATGCGCGGAACAGTTTCGACGTTGTGCGCGAAGACCTCTGGCTTGGCCTCGCAGATGCCTGCGATGTTCTCCTCCTTGCCGGAGAAGTCAGGGATGAGGATCTCCACGCCGGTGCCGGGGTTGAGCTCGTGTATCTTGCGGATCGTTTCGGCGTAGAGCCAGACTCCCTCGTCGGCGAGGTCGTCCCGGGCCACCCCGTCACCGTCGCGTACCGGAGCTGCATTTCGGCGACCGATCGTGCCACCTGGAGCGGCTCCATCTCATCGAGCGCCGCGGGTGACCGGTGTCGATCTCGCAGAAGTCGCAGCGTCGTGTGCAGGCTGATCCTCCGATGAGGAAGGTCGCTTCACGATCCTCCCAGCACTCGAAGATATTGGGACACCCTGCTTCTTCGCACACGGTGTGCAGCCCGGACCCGCCGACGCGCTTCTTCATGGCGGCGAACTCCGGGCCCATCTTGACCTTGGTCCGCATCCACTCCGGTTTGCGCTCCACCGGAACCGCGGCGTTCTTGGCCTCGACGCGAAGCATGCGTCGGCCCTCTGGTGCGATGGAGGTGGAGGCTGAGTTTGTCGGTGCGCATCCGCTCACGTGATGGAACCTTCCTTCAAGGTCGAGGTGTTAGAGGGCGGCCCGCTCGGAGCTGGCCGCCGGGTCGGCATAGCCGCTGCTTTCCTGGTCTGCGCTCTCCTTGACGAAACGTGGAAGGACCGCACGCAATTCCTGCTCTATCTGATCGACGACGTCCGCGGGCGTGACCACGCGCCCGATCTCCCGGGTGATGGACGTTGTCTCAGCGTCATCGATGCCGCAGGGAACAATGTTCTCGAACGGAGACTGCGCATTCGAACAGTTCAGCGCAAAGCCGTGAGTGGTGACTCCGCGGTGATTGCGCACGCCGATCGCTGCGATCTTCCGGTCGGGCGTTCCGGATGCCGAGTCGCCCACGATCCAGACTCCGACGCGCCCCTCCACCCGGGTGGAGATGATTCCGTAGCTCTCTCGAAGCACCTTCATAATGGTGTCCTCGAGGGCCCAGACATATTTCTTCACGACAGTCCGGTGCTTGAGGTGGAGAATAGGGTAGCCGATGAGCTGCCCTCGTCCGTGCCAGGTGATCTTTCCCCGCGATCGACCTCCACCACTGGTGTGCCGTCGCGGGGCTTCTCGTGGTCCTCGGTGCGCTTACCGGCCGTGTAGACGTCAGCATGCTCCAGGAGGAGGACTGTGGAGCGTGAGGGGTCCGCCATTGCGTCAACGTGGAGCTGTTTCTGAAGCGCGAACGCGTCTGCATAATCAACCAGGTGCGGGTCGAAGCCCAGGCGCCGGTATTCAAGAGCCATGCCGCCCACTCTACGCCCTATGGACTGGCGCGATCTGTGGAAAGGCTCTGCAGGGTTCAGCGATCTGCTGAATGCTGATCCTATGACTTTGGAGCCCTCCGACTTCGGCAGAGTGTCGATTCCCCACCGCCCGCAGGTGGCTGGTCTGAGGAGCGAACGTCTGCTGGGCATCGGCGGCCGCTGCGCGGTATGGCAGGTTCGGCGTCTTGAGACGGAGGCATCAGGGTGCATGTGGATCTCGTTGGGGATGCTGTTCCGGAGGTCTTGGCGCTGAAGGTGCCTCTGGAGTCTCCTCGGAGCGCGCCGTCGTCGCACAGCCTTCGAGCGGAGCTCGACGCCATGGTCCCGCTGGCGCATCCGCATCTGGTGCGGGCCTGGGGCATCGCTCTGGATACTGGGGACGGCGACCGCGGACTGCTTCTCGACGTCGCTGCTGCGGGTTCCCTGGCGGGTCTGCTGACCCATGGCGGTGTGCTCTCGCCCTCGCGGATGGTGACCGCGCTGAGCCCTATCGCGGAGGCATGTGCCCATCTTCACACCCAGGGTGCCTCCCATGGCGATGTCACGGCCGCGAACATTCTCCTGACGCCTGAGGGGAAACCCGTGCTTGCCGATTTGGGAGACGCGTATCTGCTGGGCATGGGCAATGATGCGGTGAGCGGCGAACAGGATGTCAGGGCGCTGGCGAGGTCGCCTGGCTGTGCTTGGTAGGCGAGGCGCCGGGCCGGGGTCGTCGCCGCACGCCGCTGCGAGTGATCTGTCCCCAGGTGAGCGAGGGGCTTGCTGACCTCCTCGAGGAGTGTCTGGAAGCAGGGGACGGCGATATGCCTGGTGCCTGGGAGTTTGCCGCAGAGGTCTATGCTTCGGCTGATCCCGAGCCGCTGAACCTTCGCGCTCAGACTGATGAGGAAGTCCTGGCAGAGCTGCCGACGATGCTTCCCTCTGGTCCGCAGGGGAAGAGGAAAGGCCGTAAGCGAGAATCACTCGTAAGCGGCCTCAGTCGCCTGCTGCGCGCAGGCCGAAGGGGGTCGCCTCGTGCTAGAGGCCGAGCTCTCCTTCGAAGCGAGCCTCTTCGAGCCTCGCCTTGAGCGTCTGAAGGAACCGGTAAGCGTCTGCACCGTCGACGAGGCGGTGGTCATACGTCAGCGAGAGGTACATCAGGTGGCGGATGCCGATGCTCTCGTTGCCATCGGCGTCGGCCACTACGGCAGGCCGCTTTTCGATCGTTCCGGTGCCCAGGATCGCAGCCTGCGGCTGATTGATGATCGGGGTGTCGAAGAGTGCCCCGAACGAGCCCAGGTTGGTGATCGTGAAGGTTCCGCCGCTGAGCTCCTCGGGAGAGATGCTGCCCTGACGGGTCCGCTGCGCGACGTCGGAGATCTTCTTGGCGAGGCCGCCGAGGTTCAGCTCTCCGGCGTCCTTGACCACGGGGACGAAGAGACCCTTGTCAGTGTCGACAGCAAGCGCAAGGTGCTCAGCGTCGTGGTACGTGATCTCCTTGGTGTCCGCGTCGTACTGAGCGTTGAGGACTGCGTGCTGCTTGAGGGCCTCCGTCACGGCCTGAGCGATGAAGGGAAGGTAGGTCAGCTTCACTCCGTTGGCTTCCTGGAAGGACGCCTTGGCCTTGGACCGGAGGTTGACTATGCGAGTCATGTCGACCTCATGGACCTGAGTCAGCTGAGCCGAGACCTGCAGCGACTCGGTCATGCGCTGGGCGATGACCTGACGGATGCGCGGTGCCTTCTCGGTCTTGCCGCGCTGTGAGGTGTCGGGCTGCACCGGAGCGGGCTGCGAAGCTGCTTCGCCCTGGTAGCTCCGACTTCTTGGACTCTGCCGCGTCGAGCACATCCTGTTTGCGGATGCGCCCTCCGACTCCGGTGCCTTGGATCTCGGAGAGGTCGATGCCCTCCTTCTTCGCAAGCTTCCGGACGAGGGAGTCACATAGCTCTCTCCGGATGCTTCGCCGGAAGCATCGGAGGCCGCAGCAGATTCCTTCTCCACGGGGAGGGGTCTTCATGACTGCTCGACTCCACCGCGTCGTCTGCGGACGCCTGCTCAGAGGATGCGGCCTCAGCTGCTTCTTCCTCCTGCGGGGCGGTGTCCTTCCGCGATTCCGGCTCGGGCTCACCTTCCGGCTGAGTCTCAGGCTCAGATTCCGGCTCGGGCTCGGGCTCGGCGCTGGGCGCGGAACCGCCGCCTGCAGATCCGGATCCTATGAGAGCGAGAACCGCTCCCACCTCGACGGTCTCATCCTCAGAGACCTTGAGCTCCTGGACTGTTCCTGCGACGGGGAGGGAACCTCAGTGTCGACCTTGTCGGTGGAGACTTCGAGCAGCGGCTGATCGACCTCGACCTCGTCGCCCACGGCAACCAGCCAACGCGTGACAGTGCCTTCTGTCACGGACTCGCCCAGGGCGGGGAGGGTGACCTCTTCACCATCGCCTCCACCTCCGGAGCCTGACTCCGCGGCAGGAGAGGTGTCTGCGGCGCCGCTTTCGGCGGTCCCCTCCTCGGCCGAGTCGGCAGTCTCCTCAGGCTCCTCCTTCGTCTGCTGGTTGGACTCATCGGCGCTGTCGTCCTGCTCAGCGCCCTCTGACCCGTCGGACTCGCCGCCCGAGCCGTCGCCGATCTTGACGAGCGGGGCGCCGACCTCCACGGTGTCGTCCTCGTCGACGAGCTTCTCCTCGATGGTGCTTACCATAGGTGAGGGGACCTCGGTGTCGACCTTGTCCGTGGACACCTCCACAATGGGCTGGTCGACCTCGACCTCCTCTCCGACCTCGACGAGCCAGCGGGTCACGGTGCCCTCGGTGACGGACTCACCAAGGGCGGGAAGGTTCACAGTCTCAGACATGATGTCCGGCTCCTAATCGATATGAGTGGTCGACGAGTGGTCGTTATCCGTGCAGGGGTGGCCGAAGAGCGCCATCGCCGCTTCACCCATTGCTTCGTTCTGGGTGGGGTGTGCGTGGAGGAGGCTGGCTACGTCTTCGGGGTATGCCTCCCAGTTGACGATCAGCTGCGCTTCGCCGATCTGCTCACCGATGCGGGTGCCGATGCCGTGGACTCCCACGATCGGGCCGCCCTTGACAGCGATCATCTTGATGATTCCGCCGGTCCCGAGGATGGACGACTTCCGTTGCTTACCAAGTTGTACTTGGTGACCTCGATCTGGTCCTTGCCGTAGGTCTCTTCCGCCATCGGCTGCGTGTAGCCGATGGACATGATCTCGGGCTCGCAGTACGTCACCTTGGGGATGTTGATGTCCAGCACAGTCATAGGGCTGTTGTTAGCGATCTCCTCAGCAACGAAGATGCCGTGCTGATAGCCCCGGTGCGCGAGCTGAAGGCCGGGGACGATGTCGCCCACTGCGTAGATGTTTCCAACGCCGGTGTGAAGGCGGTCGTCCGTCATGACAAAGCCTCGATCCAGGGTGATGCCCTGGTCCTCGAGCCCCAGGCCATCGGTGACCGGTCCTCGGCCCACCGCGACCAAGCACAGGTCTGCCTCGAACGTCGTGCCGTCTTCCAGCGTGACCTTCACCCCGTCGGCGGTCTCCTCCACATCTTTGAAGAAGGTTCCGGTGCTGAAGGAGATGCCGCGAGCCTTGAACGTCTTCTCGAGCTGCTTGATGATGTCAGGGTCCTCGTTGGGGACCAGGCTGGGCGCCCCTTCGATGATGGTGACGTCGACCCCATAGGACTTCCATACTGAGGCAAATTCGGAGCCGATCACTCCGCCGCCCAGAACGATCGCTGACTTGGGAGCTCCTCCATCTCGAGCGCCTCGGTGGATGTGATGACTTTGTCGCTCAGCGGCAGGCCGAACGTCTTCGCCGTCGAACCGGTCGCCAGGACGATGTTCTGAGCGCTGTAGCTGGTGCCGTCCACGTCGATCTCTGCGGGGACACGAGCTTGCCTTCCCCTCGATCACCTGAATCTTCCGCATCTTCAGCAGACCGGTGAGGCCTTTGTGCTTGCTTAGCGACGATTCCGTCCTTGTACTCCTTCACCTTCGCAAGGTCGACGCCCTCGAAGGTGGTTCTGACGCCGTACTTCTCTGAGGACCGCGCCTCGTCGGCGATCTCAGCGGCGTGCAGGTATGCCTTGGTGGGTATGCACCCGGTGTGCAGGCATGTCCCGCCGAGCTTTGACTTCTCGATCAGTCCGACGCTGAAGCCGTGCTGCACTGCGCGAAGGGCGGCGGCATAGTAGCGCTCCCTCCGCCGAGAACGAGGACGTCGAATTCTTCGGCCACGATATGTGCTCCTTGAGTGAGACGTTGAAGGGCTGGATCGCCCTCTTCGCTGGAAGTCAGCCTATCAGTGCGAATCCGCGCCGATAGGCTCGGCGATCAGGCTCGGGCCAGGCCTTCGAGATACGAAATCAGCGTCCGTACAGTCACTCCTGTGCCTCCCTTGGGAATGTAACCGTAGGGGCCTTTGTCGTTGAAGGAGGGGCCAGCGATATCGACATGGGCCCATGGGATCCGCCGTGTCTCCGGGTCCAGCGCATCCTCATCCGCGTCTGTCCGGTCGCCGACGAACTCTCGGAGGAAGGCTGCGGCGTTGAGCATGCCTCCCTCGCGTGCGCCAGTGTTCGTCAGGTCCGCCACATCAGAGCGGAACCCTGCGAGCGCCTCCTCAGGAATCGGCATGCCCCATGCGGACTCCCCGGCCACGTCGGCCGCCTCTACGAGGCTGTCGCGGAGACTCTCGTGGCCCATGACGCCGAAGGTGCGGTTGCCCAGGGCGATCATCTGAGCGCCGGTGAGCGTGGCCACGTCGACGATGGCGTCCGGCTGCTCCTCAGAGGCAGCAACGATGCCGTCGGCCAGGACCAGACGCCCTTCGGCATCGGTGTTCAGCACCTCCACCGTCTTGCCCCCGTAGATGCTGATCACGTCTTCCGGTCGCTGCGCCGTCGAGGAGGGCATGTTCTCCGCAAGGCAGAGCCATCCCGTCACTCTGATCGGCAGGTTGAGCTCGGCTGCGGCGAGCACGATGGAGAGGACCGTCGCGGCCCCGGCCATGTCGAGCTTCATGGTAGTCATTGCATTGGCTTACTTGAGGGAGAGACCCCCGAATCGAACGTGATGCCTTTGCCGACCAGGGCGATGTGCGCGGCGGGCCGCGAGGGTGCGTGCTCGATGCGGACCATCCGGGGTCCCCAGGAGGACCCATTGCCCACTCCGAGCAGACCCCAAAGCCCTCCTTCTCCAGATCCTTGGGGGCCCAGACCTTCACCTTGGTCTTCGAGTCCTTCGCCGCCTTCTCCGCAATCTGCGCAAAGGACTCCGGGTACAGGTGGCTTGGGGGAGTGTTGACGAGGTCCCGAGTGGCCCGAACCGCATGGCCGACCACTCCGGCCCTGGCCATGGCTGCCTTGGTGTGCTTCTCCTTCAGCGGAGTCAGCACCACGACCTCTGAGGCAGGTCCCTTGCGGCGAGCATCTTCGCTGCCTTTGAAGTGGTTGAAGCTGTACGCGCCGATCGCAGCGCCCTCTGCTACAGCGGAGACCTGTTCGACAGTGGCCGAGGGAAGTGCAAGAGCGATGGAGTCGGCTCCCGAGAGCTGCCGGACCGCGGATCCCGCCGCGCGCCGCAGGGCCTCCGTCGAAACGCCGCCGTCGACTTCGCCCGTCAGAGTTCCCACTCCCACCAGAACGAGCGTCTCGGACTTGAAGCCGTCGACGCCGGGGAGGCGCAGAATCTGGTCCTCGGAGCCTGAGGCGCCGAGAGCCTGCAGCGAGTCGGCGACGCTTCGCGCGGCATTGTCAGCCAACGGGTTGGGCAGGAGCACGGGGCCTTTCGGCCCCTTTGCCCTCCGAGCACCAACGCGTCTGCGTCGACCTTCTCGACGGCGGAGGAGACAGCGGACAGTGAAGGTTTGAAGTCGTTGATCACGTGCCCGATCCTACTCGTCGGCGCCGTCGGCACAACCGGCGCTCTTCGGCGCAGACCGGGCGTGGCGCGGCGCAGGGAATGACGGACGTGGGCAGACTGTTCCTCACACATCCCAAGGAACAGAATGGCTACCCGGCGAAGGAGCAGTGTGGGCCCCAACGATCAGTTCGATCCCGGCCAGTCAGGTGTCGATGGAGACCGCTTCAGCCTCCTGCACCTGCACGCCGAGCCTCAGGACGAGGCGCACCCCGATGAGGACGGCGGTCAGGCGGGAGAACTCGTCATGCGCTCCAACGAGCCCGGGCAGGACGGTCCCAGCAGTGCCGAAGGCCTGAGCATGCTGGTGTCTGTGGCGGGACACACCGACGCTTACCAGCTCTCCGAGCAGATGGCCGACTCGCTGCTGTCTGCGCTGCCGCACCGGCAGATGGCCAGCTTTGATGTGGACGCCCTGTTCGACTATCGGTCCCGTCGACCGCGGATGCTCTTCACCGACAGCCGCTTCTCAGAATTCCAGGGGCCGCGGCTGGATCTGTACGAGCTGCAGGACGCCCTGGGGCGAAACTTCCTGCTTCTGACCGGGGATGAGCCTGACTTTCACTGGGAGAAGGTGGCGGAGACGCTGCTCGAGCTGGCGAACCATCTCGGGGTGAGCCTGACAGTCTTCGCCGATGCGCTGGGGCTGCCTGCTCCGCACACTCGTCCATTGGGAGTGACGGCCCACGGCAATCGCGAGGACCTGGTGAGCGGCATCTCGACGTGGTCGCCCAATGCCCAAGTCGAGGCGGGCCTTTCTCAGATGCTGGAGCACCGGTTCGATGCCGCTTACCATGACGTGGTCGGGTACACCGTTCACGTGCCCCACTATTTGGCGTCGGGCAAGTACCCCAAGTGGCAGTGGCCGCGCTGGAGTACGTCGGCGCCGCGAGCGCGCTGATGCTTCCGACTGATGATCTGCGTGAGGCTGCTCGCGCGGTCGAATCGGACATTACGCGCCAGGTCCAGCAGAATCCTCAGGTTGCGCAGGTGGTGGAGCAGCTCGAGCAGAACTTCGACCAGTACGCGACCAAGCAGCAGCGCTCTCTGCTGGTGCACAGTGACGATGCGGTGCCGGATGCCGAGGAGCTGGGGCTGCCGTTGAGCAGTACCTGCGCTCTCAGCCGGGCGACAGTATCTTCAGGGGCCAGAGGGCGACATCGACGAAACCTTGGGCAATGACTCCCAGCACGGCTCAGACGAAGACGAGGGCCCTCGCGACTGACTGTCGCTGCGACGACTTTCCACGGGGCAGGAAGGCGCCTAGAGCCGCGCTTACTCCTTCAGCCCGGCCCGGGGCGCAGACGCCTGTCCGCGATCGACGACACGCTTGCTCCATGACAGCAGAGAACGCCCCGCGCTCCCAGCCCCAGGAGAAGTTGCCTTCCGCTCATCTCGACCGTCCGGGCGACGCCCTGGCCCTCGTGCAGCACACCTTCGGGTACATGCCGCAGGAGTCGTTGGTCCTGATCGGACTCGCGGGAGGCTCGAGCGGCGGGCACCTCCGCGTAGACCTCGCCGGAGGTGCGGCGGATCCCTATGCAATGGCCCGTCAGTGCGCCGAATGGCTCGCTTACCACACTCGCAGCCTTCGCCCGAGACGGCCATAGCTCTCCTCTTCACACAGCATGCGCCGTCGCCGCTCCACAGCCAGCTGTATGACGGTCTCGTCCACACGCTGGCGGGCTGCCTCGACTCCGAGTACGGCGTCGAGCTTCTTCACGTGTGGCATGCCGGAGGCGACGCTGTGCGGAACTACACCTGCCGCGACGAGACGTGCTGTCCGTATCCGGGCTTCAGCATCTCCGCGGAGCTCGATTCCTCGCTCGAGCGTCTTCCCCAGCTGACCGTCCGGGCAGGTGCTGCGGCCGGTCCGGCGGACCTGCTGGACGAGTTCCTAACCCCTGTGCATGCTCCATCGGAGGCGTCGCAGCGTGTGGTGCGCAGGATGGTGAAGACCGCTGCCGCGTCCGAGAGCGTGGAGGACGAGCTCACGCTGTGGGGCGAGGCTCTCTCACGCGGCCGAGGCTCTGAGCCCTCGATGTGGCTGCACACAGCGGAGGAGGCAGCCGCGTCGATGCTGCGCACGCTGGCCCGAAAGAGAGTCCGAGATGCTCTCGTTCCGCTGGCCTCTGTGGGGTACCCGGCGGCCGTTGCAGGAACGCTCTTTCACGAGGAGCTGCGCAGGGACCCGGGGGCCGCGCGTCTCGAAGACGGTGAACTCTGGGGCAGACTCGCCCCGAGACTGCCCCAGGGGTTGGACGCGCAGGCGTTGGACCGCCTTCTGCAGGACTACGCAAACTGCTGGCTCGGCGCAACGGGATCCCGTCCCGACTGGAGGGGAATCGAAGTTCTTGAGGCTCTGCTGAAAGAGCTGCTGCCCTATGCGGAGGCCGAAGAGCGTGAGGCCGCCTTGACTCTGAAAGCATGGATTGAGTGGGTGAAGGGCAGAAGCTCCGTATCGAGCGAAGCTGTGGACCTGATCCGCAGGGAATTCGGGGACAGCTCCGACTGCACCATGGCGGAGCTGGTCGACAGATTCTCGGGGTTTTCGGCGTTTCCCCATGGGCCCGCGTGAAGGTCCAGAGCTACAGCTGGTGGAAGTCGGACCGCGGCGCCTCGCCGAAAACTGCTTCGCATTTCGGGAATGAGCGCTGACTGCGTATCGTTAGGACACCTAAGACCCTGCAGATCCGGCGTTTTGGCGGCGAACGTGATGAGCGTGCCCGTCAGCCGGGCTTGACAGGGTCATAGGCGTGTTGGGCTCAAGAGGGGCCTGGCAGTGCCTGTCCGTGCTGCGAAGCTCGGGAAAGCGAACGTGTCGAGTCGGAAGGTCAACGTGCCCACTAGCAAGACCGAGGAAGAGACTGCCGCAGTCGGCGAGCAGAAGACAGCTGCCCGTACCAGCGCGGCGAGCAAGTCGACAGCCTCCAAGTCCTCGACCAAGGCCGGTTCTGCGGCCAAGAAGTCGACCGCGACCAAAAAGACCGCCTCGACCAAGGCTGGAGCTGCCAAGAAGGCCCCTGCCGCCAAGAAGGCCGGGGGCGGTCGGCGCAAAGCCACTGACGCTGTCGACGAGATCCTCGCTGAAGTGGACAGTGAGGAGGATTCTCCCACCCAGGCGCTCGCCAATGCTGTGGCGAAGGCCGAGGAGGAGGGCGAAGACGCCGAGAAGCTGGTCGACACTGACACAGCGGAGCCCAAAGAGGACGAGTCGACCTCCGGCCGCGGCTTCGTCATCTCAAATGCGGATGATGACGATGCGCCCGCCGTACAGGTCGTCTCGGCAGGTGCCACCGCCGATCCGGTGAAGGACTACCTCAAGCAGATCGGCAAAGTCGCGCTGCTGAACGCCGAGCAGGAGGTGGACCTGGCTCTTAGGATCGAGGCTGGCCTCTTCGCCGACCACAAGCTGGCCAACGACGACATCACGGACCGCAAGCTGCGGCGCGACCTGCAGCTCATCGTTGCAGACGGCAGAAAGGCGAAGAACCACCTTCTCGAGGCGAACCTGCGTCTCGTCGTCTCCCTGGCCAAGCGCTACACGGGCCGCGGCATGCTCTTCCTGGATCTGATTCAGGAAGGCAACCTGGGGCTGATCCGTGCTGTGGAGAAGTTCGACTACACCAAGGGCTTCAAGTTCTCGACCTACGCCACGTGGTGGATTCGCCAGGCCATCACCCGTGCAATGGCCGACCAGGCACGCACCATTCGCATTCCGGTCCACATGGTCGAGGTCATCAACAAGCTTGCGCGTGTCCAGCGGCAGATGCTGCAGGACCTCGGACGCGAGCCCGCCCCGAAGAGCTGGCAGCGGAGCTGGACATGACGCCTGAGAAGGTCGTCGAAGTCCAGAAGTATGGGCGTGAGCCGATCTCTCTGCACACTCCTCTCGGCGAGGACGGCGACTCAGAGTTCGGCGACCTGATCGAAGACTCCGAAGCTGTCGTCCCTCCGATGCGGTGAGCTTCACGCTCCTTCAGGAGCAGCTGCACTCCGTCCTGGATACGCTCGCCGAGCGCGAGGCAGGCGTCGTCGCAATGCGCTTCGGGCTCACCGATGGGCAGCCGAAGACGCTGGATGAGATCGGCAAGGTCTACGGGGTCACCCGGGAGCGTATAAGGCAGATAGAGTCCAAGACAATGTCCAAGCTGCGGCACCCGAGCCGCAGCCAGGTTCTTCGCGACTATCTCGACTGAGGATTCTCAGACACGTGGGGCCCCGACCTGATCGGTCGGGGCCCCACGTGTAGCTTGGCGCTGTCAGCTGATGCGGTCAGACTCGTCGATCCAGTTGAGCGTCTTCGGGCGCAGGGTCCCTTCGACGGCGCGTCCGTGGTGGTTGCAGAACAGGAGTGCTCCTCCGGAAGCGAGCTCTGCGCGCACGTACGCCTGTGCGCCGCAGCGGTCGCAGCGGTCCAGGGCGGTCAGCTGAGTCTGACCCTCGAGCGTGCCGGTGGTGCTTGTCATGTCGCCTCCTAGCGTTGCGTCAAGCGATGTCAGACCATCCAACCATGTCGACCTCGAGAAAAGTCCCCAACACAGGGGAGGGGCGCGCCTTTCGCTCACCGCGTACCCCGGCGACTACCCTGAGCACCATGGCATCCCGCGACGACTACAGCGCCCGGCACCTCTCTGTTCTCGAGGGTCTGGAAGCTGTGCGGAAGCGCCCGGGATGTACGTCGGATCGACCGACTCCCGGGGCTGATGCACTGCCTGTGGGAGATCATCGACAACTCAGTCGACGAGGCGCTGGTAAGCTACGCCTCGGCCATCACCGTCACCCTGCATGCGGATGATTCGGTGGAGGTGAGCGACGACGGACGCGGAATCCCCGTCGACATCGAACCTCGCACCGGCCTGTCGGGACTCGAGGTCGTCTTCACCAAGCTGCACGCCGGGGGCAAGTTCGGAGGCGGAAGCTACAACGCAGTCAGGGGCCTTCACGGCGTGGGCGCCTCGGTCGTCAACGCGCTCTCGGCCCGTCTCGACGCCACCGTCACCCGTGGCGGCAAGGTTCATGCCCTGTCCTTCCGCCGCGGCGAGCCGGGCACCTTCGACGGTTCGAAGCCCACTGACCACTTCGAAGCGGCTCAGGCCGGATCGCCGCTGCAGGTCTCCGGCAGGGCCAAGCGCGGCATGACCGGAACCACCGTTCGCTACTGGGCCGACCGGCAGATCTTCACACCCGACGCCGCCTTCAATGACGAGGAGCTCTTCGCTCGCGCCAGGCAGACGGCGTTCCTGGTGCCTGGCCTGAAGATCGTCGTCAAGGACCTCCGCGGTGCTGAGCGAGCGGAGCAGGTCTTCCAGTACGACGGAGGCATCAGCGAATTCGTCGAGCATCTGACGCCGGACGCGCCGGTCACGGATACCTGGCGCATACAGGGGCACGGCACCTTTGCCGAAACTGTCCCGGTCGACGGGCAGATGCAGGAGGTTCAGCGCGACTGCGAGGTGGATATAGCCCTGCAGTGGGGACCGGCTACGACATCACGGTTCGCAGCTTCGTCAACATCATCGCCACGCCCAAGGGCGGCACGCATCTCAGCGGCTTCGAGCAGGCCATGCTTCGAGTATTCCGCAAGGCGGTCGAGGCAAATGCGCGAAAGCTCAAGGCAGGCAGCGACAAGCTGGAGAAGGACGATGTGCTCGCAGGCCTGACAGCCGTGATCACAGTTCGCATCGCTGAGCCGCAGTTCGAGGGGCAGACCAAGGAGATTCTCGGCACGCCCGCGGCGCGCCAGATCGTGTCCAAGGTTGTGGCCGGTGAGCTCGAGAAGAAGCTGGCCTCCGCGAAGAAGGCTGACAAGCAGCAGACCTCTGTGCTGCTCGAGAAGATCGTCTCTGAGATGAAGTCCAGAATCTCCGCGCGGCAGCTGAAGGAGACCCAGCGGCGGAAGAACGCCCTGGAGAACTCATCCATGCTTACCAAGCTCGTCGAATGCCGGGCCAAGGAGGTCGAGTCCTCGGAGCTCTTCATCGTCGAGGGCGATTCGGCGCTCGGCACCGCGAAGCTGGCGCGATCCTCGGACTACCAGGCTCTCCTTCCCATCCGCGGCAAGATTCTCAATGTTCAGAAGGCCTCCGTCTCCGACATGCTGTCGAACCAGGAGTGCGCGGCGCTGATCCAGGTCATCGGCGCCGGCACGGGGCGCAGCTTCGACGTCAGTGCGGTTCGGTACGGCAAAGTCGTGCTGATGACCGACGCTGACGTTGACGGCGCCCACATCAGAACCCTGCTTCTGACGCTCTTCTTCCGCTATATGCGTCCCATGATCGAAGAAGGCCGGGTCTTCGCCGCAGTGCCGCCCCTGCACCGGGTGGAGGTTGTGCAGCCGGGCAGCAGGCCCAACGATGTTCGCTACACATACTCGGAGTCCGAGCTGATCGCGCTGCTGGCCGAGCTGGAAACGTCAGGCCTGCGCTACAAGGAGCCGATCCAGCGGTACAAGGGACTCGGAGAGATGGACGCCGATCAGCTCGCGGAGACCACCATGGACCCGCAGAGGCGGTCCCTGCGACGCATTCGGGTCGAAGATGCCGATGCCGCGGAGAAGGCATTCGACCTGCTGATGGGCAGCGTCGTCGCTCCGCGCAAGGACTTCATCATCGAAGGGTCGCGTGCGCTCGACAAGGATAGGATCGACGCCTGAGGCGCCCATCGTGCGCATTGTCACAGAACGTTTTCTACAGGGCGTAGAACAGCTAGACTGTCCCGGTGACCACTTCCCCCGCCCGCACCGCAGCTGACGCACCCGCTTCGACCGGGCTCAAGCGCAAGGCTGCAGCGTACTGGTCACTGACGAAGCCTCGTGTGATCGAGCTTCTGCTCGTCACCACTCTGCCCACTATGTTCTTCGCCCAGCGCGGGATCCCCGACTTTTGGGTCGCGGTGGCCACAATGATCGGCGGTGCGATGGCGGCAGGCTCAGTGGCGCCTTCAACTGCTATCTGGATCGGGACATGGACCGGCTGATGAACCGGACCAAGAAGAGGCCGCTGGTCACCGGAGAGGTGAGCCCGCGTGAGGCCCTCGTCTTCGCTTCGGTGCTGGGCCTGCTCGCACTGGCTGTGCTCTGGGTGGGCACGAACCCCTTGGCGACGCTCCTCGGAGCGACGGCCATCTTCTTCTACGTGGTGGTCTACACCATGGTCCTCAAGCGCAGAACTGAGCAGAACATCATCTGGGGCGGCATCGCAGGATGCTTCCCCGTGGTGATCGCTTGGGCTGCTGTGCGCGAAACCTTGGACTGGTAAGCCCTGGTGCTCTTCGTGATCATCTTCCTGTGGACCCCGCCGCACTACTGGCCGCTGTCCATGAAGTACCGGACCGACTATCAGAAGGCCGACGTGCCCATGCTCGGTGCGGTCGCCACGGAAGATACCGTGTCGGTTCAGGTCGTGCTGTACGCCTGGGCCACCGTCGTCTGCTCGCTCCTGCTCGTGCCGCTGGGATGGGCTGGGATCACGTACACGGCGGTGGCAGCCATCTCCGGAGCATGGTTTGTGTGGGAGTGCCACGTGCTGCACCGCAAGGCCCAGCTCGGAAGCCTGAAGCAGAAGGAAGCCATGAAGGTCTTCCACCTGTCCATCCTCTATCTCACCCTCCTCTTCGTCGGCCTGTGGATTGATCCCTTCATCGGCAATCCTCTGATGGGCTGAATCCAGCTCTCGTTCGCCTCACCATAGGATGAGGAGGCGCGCAGACACCAGGTTCAGAGCCGTGCGTGCCCGGCCCGTGCAACCAGGGCCGCGCGCTGCGGAGAGTCCGTCGGGAGGAGCTTAAGGGCGGTATAGAGGGCCTGCAGGTCTCCCGTTGTCTCAGGAAGCTGGAGGTACCTCCAGAGATCCTCCGCACTGCCGTCAGCAAGCATCGTCTCCCGCATCTCAGCCTCCAAAGCTCGGCGCAGCATGAGGATTCCGGGGCCTCGGAGCCGGGGAGGAGCTGGCCCCGTATATGTCTAGAGCGAGGCTGCGGGCGCCCGACGCCAGAGCCCGGCGCACGGTGAGGGCATCGAGTTCGCAGGGCGACGTGAGCCGGTAGGGCTTGGAGAGCAGATCGACGCCTGCACCCTCCGAGACCTTCGCGAGCGCCCGGCGCAGTCGCACCATTTCAGCGCGGAGCGCCACCTCGTGGCCGCGTTCGCCGAAAAGCATCTCGGCAAGCTCCCCGGAGCTGAGGCCCCTGCCCCGGTCAGCATCCCCGTGCCAGGCAAGCAGTGTCAGGATCTCGGCGTGCCGCAGGCTGAGACGCACTCGAAGGCTGCCGGTGCTCAGCAGCGGAACTGCTGTGCCCAAGGTGATGAGCTGGGCCAGCCCAGTATCGCTGGTGAGCACTTTCAGCTCTGCCTCTGCGGCGGAGATCGCGGCATAGATGAGGGGAGCGAATGGACGGCCACCGCTTCGGGTCCGCCCGTGAGATCCACGACGCCGAGAACCGCGCCGGTGTGCGGATTGCGAATCGGTGCGGCTGAGCAGGAGAACTGATGCGCGGAGAACGCGAAGTGCTCGCCCTGGTGGACTTGGGCGCCTCGTCCCGTCGCCAGCGCTACGCCCGGGGCGGAGGTGCCGATGGCGCGTTCGGACCACCGGGCCCCGGGCCGAAACGCGGAGGCCTCCGCGCGCCTCAGAGCCTGGCGATCCCCGTTGACCCACAGAAGGCGACCCTGGGCGTCGCCTATCGCGACGATGAGGCCAGCTTCGGATGCGGGGCGGATGAGCAGCTGGTCGAGGACCGGCAGTACGCCCTGAAGGGGGCTGGATGCCCGCAGCCTTTCGAGGTCGTCATCGGAGGTGTCCACAGGCGCAAGGGCTGCCGCGGGGTCGCTCAGGTACTCAGCCGACCGTCGCCACGATGCACGCAGCCCGGGCGCAAGGGTGTTCCATGTATCAGGCTGATCAGGAACTGCCCTCATCATTGCCCTTCCGCCTCGAGGGTGTGTGGTACATCACATTCTAACGGAGCGGTGCGCGTGGGGCTATGCAACGCATATGCAACCTCAGGCACCCTAGCCTCGTGAGTGTGAGCTAACTCACACCAGTCGAGCCATCGAAGGAGGCCACCATGGGCACATACTCGCAGCCGGGCACTGAAGGCAGTGTCGTGAGCTTCAAGCCCCGATACGAGAACTTCATCGGAGGGGCTGGGTCGCTCCCGTCAAAGGACAGTACTTCGAAAATCCCTCGCCCGTGAACGGACGAACATTCACGGAAGTCCCCAGGTCCACCGCCGAAGACATCGAACTGGCCCTCGATGCAGCTCACAAGGCCGCCCCGGCGTGGGGCAAGACATCGGTGGCAGAGCGCGCGCTCATTCTCACTCGAATCGCGGACAGGATCGAGGAGAACCTCGAGATGCTTGCTGTGGCCGAGACCTGGGAGAACGGCAAGCCGATCAGAGAGACCCTTGCTGCGGATCTCCCGCTCGCTGTCGATCATTTCCGCTACTTCGCCGGTGCAATTCGAGCCCAAGAAGGTGGCATCAGTGAGATAGACAACGACACCGTCGCCTACCATTTCCACGAGCCGCTGGGCGTCGTCGGGCAGATCATCCCGTGGAACTTCCCCATTCTGATGGCCACATGGAAGCTTGCGCCCGCGCTGGCGGCAGGCAACGCGGTCGTCCTGAAGCCCGCGGAGCAGACTCCCAGCAGCATCCTGCTGCTGATGGAGCTCATCGCAGACCTGCTCCCTGATGGCGTGCTCAATGTGGTCAACGGCTTCGGAGCCGAGTAGGCGCTCCGCTGGCATCCAGCTCGAGGATCCGTAAGATTGCCTTCACCGGTGAGACCACCACGGGTCGGCTCATCATGCAGAACGCATCCCAGAACCTCATTCCGGTCACGCTGGAGCTCGGCGGGAAGAGTCCGAACATCTTCTTCGAGGATGTCAGCCGGGCCGATGACGCCTTCTACGACAAAGCACTTGAAGGCTTCACGATGTTCGCGCTCAACCAAGGCGAGGTGTGCACCTGTCCTTCACGAGCGCTCATCCAGGACAGCATCATCGACAGCTTCCTCGAAGCAGCGGTGGAAGGACGAAGGCCGTCGTTCAGGGCAACCCTCTGGACACCGACACCCAGGTCGGAGCCCAAGCCAGCAACGACCAGCTGGAGAAGATCCTGAGCTACCTCGACATCGGCCAGAAGGAGGGTGCCGAGGTGCTGACTGGAGGTGCTCGGGCCGAGCTGGACGGAGACCTGGCCGGAGGCTACTACGTGGAGCCGACGATCTTCCGCGGCACCAACAGAATGCGCGTCTTCCAAGAGGAGATCTTCGGTCCTGTCGTGTCGGTGACGGGGTTCTCCGACTACCGCGATGCCATCTCCACCGCCAACGACACGCTCTACGGACTCGGCGCCGGTGTGTGGTCCCGCGATGCCAATATTTCGTATCGTGCAGGAAGAGACATTCAGGCAGGCAGGGTCTGGACGAACTGCTACCACCAGTACCCGGCGCATGCGGCATTCGGCGGATACAAGCAGTCGGGCATCGGCCGTGAGAACCACCTCATGATGCTGGCGCACTATCAGCAGACGAAGAACATGCTGGTGAGCTACTCAGAGGACAAGCTCGGCTTCTTCTGATCCAGACGGCAGGGGCCGGTGCGCATCGCAGCTGGTGCGCACCGGCCATCCCGCCGAGTGAGCGACGTCCCAAAGTCTGAAGGAGGCCCCTATGAGTGCCGAACGTGTCGCGATCACCGAAGAGGCTGCTGCGCTCCTGCGGCAGCTGCGCGAGGACCATGGCCAACCTCTGATGTTTCATCAGTCCGGAGGCTGCTGCGACGGCTCGGCCCCGATGTGCTACACCCAGGGAACCTTCGCCACGGGTCCGGCGGACGTTCTTCTGGGGAGCTGGATGCGGGAACGGGCGAGCCCGTCCCGGTCTGGATCTCCAAAGCGCAGTACGAGTACTGGTCCCACACCCACATCACCATCGACGTCACGCAGGGCAGGGGAGCAGGGTTCAGCATTGAGGGTCCCACCGGTCACCGCTTCCTCGTGAGGTCCCGTCTCTTCACTGAGGAGGAGAGCGAGAGCTTGGCGCCCGTCCAGTCGGGCTAGACAAGGGGATGGTCAGTTCCGGCCGATAGGGTGTGAGCCATGAGCTCACCGGCCGAACGCTATGCAGCCTCTCGCCGTCGCGCCGCGGAGGCCAAGACACAGTTGGGTGCCTTCAGGGCGGCGCAGGCCTTCGACCTGGACGAATTTCAGGTGCAGGCATGCCGTGAACTGGAAGCCGGAAGGCGGTGCTGGTCGCCGCGCCCACGGGAGTAAGCAAGACGATCGTCGGGGAGTTCGCGGTTCACCTTGCCCTGGCCCAGGGCAAGAAGGCCTTCTACACCACTCCCATCAAAGCGCTGAGCAACCAGAAGTATCAGGAGCTCGTTGAGGACTACGGCGCCGCGCGTGTGGGGCTTCTCACCGGCGACACCTCGGTGAACTCCGAAGCGGACGTGGTCGTGATGACCACCGAAGTCCTGAGGAACATGCTGTACCAGGACTCATCGACCCTCGAGCAGCTTCGGTACGTCGTCATGGACGAGGTGCACTACCTGGCTGACCGCTTCCGCGGCGCCGTGTGGGAAGAGGTGATCATCCACCTGCCGGAGTCGGTTCAGGTGGCTGCGCTTTCGGCCACGGTCTCCAACGCAGAAGAGTTCGGCGCATGGATGGACACCGTGCGCGGCGAGACCGCCGTGGTGGTCTCAGAGCACCGTCCCGTGCCGCTGTGGCAGCACATGGTGGTGGATCACCAGCTGTACGACCTGTTCACCGGCGAGGCTGACGAGGAGGAGGCTGACGACCGTCAGGCACTCGTGAATCCGCAGCTTCAGCGGATGGTCCAGCTGCAGCAGTCACCCGGCTCGCGCCGCCCGGGCGGCCATCGTGGTCGTGGGAGGCCGAGGAGGTCCGCAGCGGGAGCAGCGCACGTCTGCGCGCGGAGGCGGGTCCTCTCAGGTCTCCAGCTTGTCAGGGGCCCCATCGCGCACGCACAGGCTCTCTCGCCCCAAGATGATCCGCGCATTGGACCGCCAGGCTCTGCTGCCCTGCATCGCCTTCATCTTCTCCAGGGCTGGCTGCGAGGCCGCAGTGGAGCAGTGCGTCCAGCAGGACCTGCGACTGACGTCGAAGGAAGAGGCGGCCGAAATCAGCTCACGCGTTGAAGCGATGGGGTGGGAGCTGCTAAGCCGAAGATCTCTCCGTGCTCGGCTTCGACACATTCCGGGAGGCGCTCGTCAGCGGTGTCGCCGCTCACCACGCCGGCATGCTGCCTCCCTTCAAAGAGCTGGTCGAGAGCCTCTTCGCCGAGGGACTGCTCAAGGTGGTCTTCGCCACAGAAACGCTGGCCCTGGGCATCAACATGCCAGCCCGGACCGTCGTTCTGGAGAAGCTCGACAAGTTCAACGGCGAGTCGCACGTCGACATCACGCCAGGCGAATTCACGCAGCTGACCGGACGTGCGGGCCGACGCGGCATCGACGTCGAAGGGCACGCGGTGGTCGTCTGGCAGCCGGGCATGGATCCGCGGCAGGTGGCAGGTCTGGCGTCGAAGCGCACCTACCCGCTGAACTCCTCGTTCAGCCCGAGCTACAACATGGCCGTGAATCTCACGGCTCAGTTCAGACGGCGCAGGGCCCGCACCATTCTGGAGTCCTCCTTCGCGCAGTTCCAGGCCGACCGTGCCGTGGTGGGCCTGGCGCGCGACGTCGCCAAGCGCGAGTCCTCGTTGGTAGGCTACGAGGAATCCATGGAGTGCCACCTCGGCAGCTTCAAGGAGTACTTCGAGCTGAGACGCAGGCTGAACGAGCAGCAGAAGGACCAGGCCAAGGCAAGAAGCCGTCAGCGACGTCGGGACATCGTGCGTGTCCTCTCCGCCCTCGAGCCTGGGGACATCATCGACGTCGGCTCGGTCGGCAAGGCGAAGCGTCATCTGGGGAGTGCCTGGTCGTCCATGCCGCGCCGGAGCACGACCCGCGGCCCGGCGTTGTAACCCATGACGGCAAGCTTCGCAGCCTCACAGTCGAGGATTTCGCCCAGCCGCCTGAGGTGATCTCCTCCATACGGCTTCCTCGCAAACCCCAGGTCAAGGTGCCCAAGATCCGCAGGGATCTCGCATCCAGCTTCAGGGCCGCCCTGCAGGAGCGGGTTCCGCCTCGTCAGAACGCACCGCAGCCGGGGTTCGGCTTCGCCGAACAGCCGGGTGACAGCGAACACACCGAGCAGCTCGAAAACGCCCTTCGCAAGCACCCTGCCACTCCTGCAGCGATCGGGAGGACCACGTCCGCTGGGCGGAGCGCTGGTGGAAGCTGCAGAGGGAGACGGATCAGCTCAAGGCCAAGATTGATCAGCGCACCGGCTCCATCGCCAAGACGTTCGACCGAGTGTGCGGGGTGCTCTTCGACCTCAGGCACATGGTGCCCGCCGACGATGAACGGATGCCGACGGCGGCGCCCGTGGCGGATGAGTTCCGGGCCGAGGAGTTCGTGGTCACGGAGCGGGGACAGAGGCTCCGGCGCATCTACGGCGAGCGAGATCTCTTCACGGAGATGCTTGTGGAGCAGGGTGCCTTGAGCGCGCTGAGCCCGCAGGAGCTTGCGTCGTTCGCAACCCTTCTGGTCTACCAGGCAAAGCGCGAGGACGAGGGCGCGATGCCGCAGATGCCCACGACGGGTCTCACACGTGCGGTCCGCGAAGCGTTGGAGGTGCACACCGAGCTGGAAGCGCTGGAGAAGCGGCATCACCTCGAGCCGACTGCTGCGCCGGAGATGGGCCTGACGCTGCCGATGCATCGGTGGGCCTCGGGCGCCAGCCTCCGAGCCGCCCTTGAGGAGTCCCCTTTGGCCGCCGGAGATTTTGTACGGTGGGCCAAGCAGTGCATCGACGCGCTCGACCAGCTGTCAAAGGTGCCGACGGCCACCAGCAAGCTCGCCACGGCCTGCCAGGACGCGGTCAGCCTCATCAGCAGGGGAGTGGTGGCATACTCCTCAGTCGCGTACCAATCCATGGAGGACGAAGAACTTGACGATGAATGAAGCCGCCTCGCTCGAGAGCGTGCACCTTCTGAACAACGGGACGATCCATTCCACTGCGGAGCCCTACGCCGAGGCGATGCTCGTCGAGAAGGGACACGTGGCGTGGCTCGGATCCGACGAGACCGCCTCTCGGCTCAAGGAGCAGTATCCCGAGGGCGTCGTCCAGGAGCAGGACCTCGACCGGACGCTGGTTGCGCCCGGATTCGTTGGGTGGATTACGCGCGGTGTCGCTGAGGGGACTCAGGTGATCTGGCCGAGCGTCTCGACGCCGCAGCAGCTCTGGGCTACACGACCCTCAGAATGGGGCTGGCCATCCCGGCGGAGCTGCTCACAGGTGAGTCGCTGCAGAGCGTCGTCACGGGACTGACCAGCTCTCTGCGCACGGCGGCCGCGCATCCGATGGACACATACCCGGTTGTGCAGCTCTCCGGGCTGCACGATGTGGCCGGAGCGGGCGGTCTGAGGGCACTGAACGAACTCCTGACGCTGCTGGGGACGCCCACGAGGTCGAAGAGGCGGAGGGCCGACGCATCTCTGTGGCCGTGTCCTATGCGGAGGTGGCCGAGAACCTCATCGGTGTCCGCACCTGGATGGCGGAGGAGTCCCGCCAGCTTCTGATTGACGTCACCGGTGAGGACCCGGGGAGGTGGTCCAGTCTCTCGCAGCAACCACGTCCCAGCTCCGGCAGCTGAAGCACACCCCGAGCGCTGAGAACCCCACGGTCCTGGTCGGCTTCGACTCCTCGCAGCGGGCTCATTGGGAAGACCTGCTCAACACTGGGGCGCAGGTGCTCGCCCGGCGGGCCATCCATCTCTCCACTGCCCTGAGCGTGGGAGTCCCTACGTCGGCGGCCCCGCCTGAGGGGGAGAGCCCGTGGCAGCTGATCAGTGAGCACGTGCATCACCAGAGCGACCCGGTGTCTGTGCGTGCTTAAGCTTCAATGCGCAGACCCGAGGAGCGTTCC
The DNA here is from genome assembly GCF_019575955.1 of Nesterenkonia pannonica. Taxonomy (GTDB): domain Bacteria; phylum Actinomycetota; class Actinomycetes; order Actinomycetales; family Micrococcaceae; genus Nesterenkonia; species Nesterenkonia pannonica. The sequence goes on along the minus strand of NZ_CP080575.1, from coordinate 1,608,659 downwards.
GCTCCTGCCAGGTGGCCAGCCGGAGGCGGGAACCCTGAATCCTGGGTCGGAGGCGACATATGTGGTGTGGGAGGCGGACTCCCTGTCAGTGCAGACTCCCCACTCGGCTGTGTCGGCGTGGAGCACAGATACCCGTGCCCGCACACCGCTGCTCCCGTACCTCCCCGGACGCGATGAGGAGGGAGGCCTGCCTCGGTGGAGAGCGACGGTCATTCGCGGGGAGGCAGTGAGCTAACGTGGTCCGCATGAAGATCCTGACCGTCATTCCCACCTTCAACGAGATCGACGCCCTGCCGGTGACGCTCGACCGGCTTCGGGCCGCTCTGCCTGAGTCCGACGTGCTCATCGTCGATGACTCCAGCCCTGATGGCACAGGCCAGCTGGCGGAAGAGATGGCGGCCGCCGACGAGAAGGTCCACGTCATTCATCGGACCAAGAAGGACGGGTTGGGCGGAGCTTACATCGCCGGATTCACGTGGGGCTCCGACGCGATTACGACGCCTTCGTCGAACTTGATGCCGACGGCTCGCACCAGCCCGAGCAGCTGCCGGATCTCATCGCCCTGCTCGACGAAGCAGACCTCGTCATCGGGTCGCGATGGGTCCCGGGGCTCTGTCGTCAACTGGCCGCTGCACCGTGAGCTCATTTCGCGAGCGGGCAGCTTTACTCCCGCACCATGCTCGGACTCAATGTGAGAGATATCACTGCGGGTTTCCGTGTATTCCGGCGCTCCACCTTGGAGGACATTGACCTGAAGTCGATCAAGTCGGCGGGTTACGGCTTTCAAGTGGACATGACCTTCCGCGTTGCCCGTCAGCGCAAGACGATTCGGGAGGTGCCCATCACCTTCGTCGAACGAACGGTCGGCGAGTCGAAGATGAGCGGCGGCATCGTGGTGGAGGCCGTCACCAACGTGACCAGGTGGGGCCTGGCGGCCCGGGCCTCGACGCTCGCTGGGAAGCTGGCCGGAACCCGGTGAACGTTCGGCCGTGCTGACAGTGAAGGCCCGCCCCTGAGGGGCGGGCCTTCACTGTCAGCGGCTCAGGCGAGTCTCAGACCTTTTCGCCGCGGCGTTCGCGCAGAATCTTAATACGGTCCTGAAGAATTTCCTCAAGCTCGTCGGTCGAGCGCCGTTCCAGGAGCATGTCCCAGTGGGTTCGGGCGGGCTTCTCAGGCTCCTCGTCGGGCTTGTCGCCCTGGGCGAGAACGCCCACTTTGCCGCTCGAGGCTGTCCACGTGGTGGGCAGGTCCGCGTCGGAGGCGAAGGTGACGACGATCTTCTCGCCATCCTCGCAGACGTATTCCACATCTTGGCGGGGCGCTGGCTCGACGCCCGTCTCTGTCTCCATGGATTGGGCGCCGAGGCGCATGCCGCGCAGACTGCGATCACTCATCGGGTTTTCGGCTCTCTTCGTCGACTACGTTCTGTGGTGCTGGTCTCCCTACTCCAACCAGCAGGGTCCGCAGATTATTCCACGGGACCCTGAACGGCTGTGACCTGCTGGGGAAGGGGTTCAGCTGCTCTGCTGGTCTCCGCTGCCGGTCGAGGTGCGGCACCTGGGCTCTCCTCAGACACGCGGGCGATGACGTCCTCGGCAGACTCCTCGCCCAGGGACGGCTTGCCGCTCTGTCGACCCGGCTTGGCCTGCCGTGCGGCATCCTCAAGTCGGCGGCAGACTCATACTGTGCCGCGTCGTCCGTGACGGAGGTTGCTCGCGCAGATTCTGCGAGGTCGGCGATGGAGTGCGAAATGCCCGGCCGTGCCGCTCTGCCGGTCTTGGCCTGTTCTTCCTCGCGCCGTGCGCGCAGACGCTCGGCGCGTGCTTCCCTCATCTTCTCCTTCTCCTCGAAGGAGACCTCCTGTTCGCCGCCGCTTCCTCCGCCGAAGGCACCCGCAAGGCTCTTCAGCGCCTCGCCGAACTCGCCGGGGATGAAGAACATGGTGTTCGACTCCGATTTGGCCATCTCGGGGAGGGACTGCAGGTACTGGTAGGAGAGCAGCTCAGGCGACGGCTCTGAGGCGTGCACAGCATTGAACACGGTCTCGATGGCCTGGGCTTCAGCGTTCGCGCCCAGGATGCGGGACTGCGCCTCACCCTCCGCCTGGAGGATGGCCGCCTGCCTCTCGCCCTCAGCGTTGAGCACGGCAGACTGCTTGTTTCCTTCGGCAGTCAGGATCGCTGCGCGGCGGTTTCTCTCGGCACGCATCTGCTGCTCCATGGAGTCCTGGATGCTGTGCGGCGGGTCGATGGCCTTAAGCTCCACACGGGCGACGCGGATGCCCCAGCGCCCGGTGACTTTGTCGAGCTCGCCGCGGAGCATCGAGTTGATGTCATCTCGTGAGGTGAGAGCCTTCTCGAGGTTCATTCCGCCGACGACGTTTCGCAGGGTCGTAGTGGTCAGCTGCTCGACGCCGACGATGTAGTTCTGGATCTCATAGCTGGCAGCCTTGGGATCCGTGAGCTGGAAGTAGACCACGGTGTCGATGTCCACGACCAGGTTGTCCTCGGTGATCACCGACTGCGGCGGGAACGATACGACCTGCTCACGCATGTCCAGGAGCGGGGCGAGCCTGTCGAGGAAAGGGACGAGCAGCGCCAGGCCGGGCTGGAGCGTTCGGTGATACTTGCCGAGGCGCTCAACGATTCCTGCCCGCGCCTGCGGGACGATCTTGACCGAGTTGACCAGGATCACCACGACGAAGAGCAGGAAGACGACGCCGACAATGAGGAGTAAGAAGTCCATAGAGGTCCGTTCCTAGGGGTTATTGGGCAGGGGCAGGGGTCAAGCCTGTTCGGGCTCCGGGTTCCAGTCGATGGAACGAATGGGGAGAGGTACACCGTCGCGCCGTCCACTGAGTCGACGACGGTAGGCGCACCGGGCTCCAGGATGAAGTCGCCGGACGCTCGGGCGGTCAGGTGTCTCCGTCGACCTCTGCGAGGCCGGACGTCTGAGTGACCGTCTCGACCGCGGCGGCCTCGATCCCGGTCAGCCGGTCGACGCCGGTGAGGGTCTCGGGCGATCGGCTCTTGAGGTGCTTCAGTGCGACGGGCCGGATAGCTCCGATCATCAGCAGAGCGACGACTCCGCCGACCAGAAGCTGCGCCCAGACAGCGCCGCCCGCCAAAGCGACGGCTCCCGCTGCCACTGCTCCCGCGGCAAGCATGATGAAGATGAGGTCGAGGCTGAAGACTTCGAACATCAGGAGAATGAAGCACAGGGCCAACCACGCTGCCCAGAGGTTCTCGCCGAACCATTCGATCATGTGCGGCTCACCTTCATTCGTCTCTGCTGCTGACCCTAGTCATCTCACCTTAGCGGTGCGGAGGCTCGGACGAAACAGGTGTTACTCCTCGTGTGCAGAGGCAGAGGCCTTCGTCCACACCATCACCTCTACCGCCACGGTCACGCGTGCGACGTCGGAGGATGCGATCTCTTCTTCGACTGCCGCTCGTGTGCGGTGATGTCCTGCTGGGCCCATGTGGATCAGGTCGGCGGCGGAGACGGAGTCCACGCTGACTTCGGTGCGCACTTCTTGGGTGCTGACGGGGCGACCCATGTGCGGCTCCAGGTCAGCGATCACGTGATCGCGCTTGGCCCGCTGCTGAGAGATGAGACCGTGCTGCTGGAGCTCGTGGAGATGATCCGGCAGGGAATGACGATGAGGGCTTGTCCGCCGGGCTGCAGGACGCGTGCATACTCAGCTGGGTGCCGAGGCGCGAAGACGTTGACAACGGTGGTGATCGAGCCGCTGCTGAGGGCAGCTGCTTCCAGAGGTCCCATACCAGCGCCAGGGTCTGCGGATGCTTGGACGCGCGCTTCATGCCCGCTGCGGAGATGTCGAGAGCTATGCCGCTGCGGGTGGGATTCTCATCCAGGAGGCCGTGCAGATAGTAGCCGGTGCCCGCGCCGCAGTCCGCAACCATCTCATCCGCTGCGACGACAAGGGTCTTCAGGCAGTCGAGGACAGGCTGGAAGATGCCGGAGCGCTGGACCCGTTCACGGGACATGATCATCTCCGGGGTATCCGGGGTGAGGCGGGTGCCCGCTCCGGACATGAGGTTGACATAACCCTGCCTGGCCGCATCGAAGCGGTGGTAGGCGGGGCATAGCAGTGCTGAGAGGCGTTCCGGTCCGCCTCCGGGTCCGGGTCCGGTGTGACGATGAGTCTTTGACGGCAGTTTGGGCACAGCACCGGCCACGTGCGCTGCACGCTCCGGCTCGCTGCGGCGGTCAGCGTCGCGTCATCCATGATGCCCAAGGCTAGACCCGAATGCTGGCTGTCACGTGCTCAGGACAGACTGCACGCGGCGGGTGGTGCTCATCACTGCGCTCACGCGTTGCCTGAATGACCGATAATCTACATTATGTCAACTTAAGTGTGAGTGCGACTCCCGGCTACCCTGGACGGATGACCCACACCCCCGGCCGCCGAGCGAGCCACGACGCTGACAAGCGAGCCCGCACAGGTTCTGCTTCCGCAGCCTTCGCAGCCGACAGCAAGCCTCGTGGTGATCTTCGCCGTGGTGGGCAACCGCTCGCACGAATCGGACTCAGTCCATGGGAGATCCTGTCCACTGCATGGCCGTTCCTCGCCGCGCTGGCGCTCGCGTGGCTGATCAGTGGAAGCCCTCGCTCCCCGCACCGGCTGTGGCCCCATGGCGTCGTCGTGGTGGCCTGCACAGTGCTTATTGGCATGTTGCTGCGCCTTCTGCTCACTGACGGAGGTGTGCAGACCAGCTTCGTCGTGGTGGCCACCCTCAGCCTCGGCGTTCTGCTGATGGGGCGTCGAGCGATCTCGAAGCTGCTGGCGGGCCGAGCAGAGCGCATGTCCACAAGTTGACATAATAGCGATCCGAGGGGCTCCGCGGCGACGCCCGGCAGACTCTGACCGGATCTCATGCATACGTCCAGCACCTGCCAAGGTCGGTCTCTCTAGTGTGGGTAAAGCTCATCACGAGTTGCACCACATTCCATAAAGGAGCGTTAGAGCGTGAAAGCAGTGACTTGGCAAGGCACGCACAAGATGTCGGTCGAGACCGTCCCCGACCCGACCATCGAAAAGCCCAGCGACGCCGTGATCGAGGTGACCTCCACCGCGATCTGCGGCTCGGATCTTCACCTCTACGAAGTCCTGGGCCCTTTTATGACGCCTGGGGACATCGTTGGCCACGAGCCGATGGGGCGCGTCGTCGAGACCGGGTCCGGAACCGACCTCAAGGTCGGCGACCGGGTCGTCGTTCCGTTCCAGATCGCCTGCGGCAACTGCTACTTCTGCAGCAAGGGCTCCAGACCCAGTGCGAGACGACGCAGAACACAGACATGGGCACCGGTCCTCTTCCTGTCGGATATTCGCAGCTCTACGGCGCGATCCCCGGCGGGCAGGCACAGTTCCTTCGTGTGCCCCACGCCGCTATGGGCCCATCAAGGTCAGCGACGAGCTTCCCGACCACCGCTACCTCTTCCTGTCGGATGTGCTGCCCACCGCGTGGCAGGCAGTTCAGTACGCCGGGGTTAAGAAGGGCGACAGCGTCGCGGTGCTCGGCCTCGGACCGATCGGTCAGTTCTGCGCGCGCATCGCACGGCACCTGGGCATGACGGTGTATGCCATTGAGCCCGAAGCCGAGCGCCGAGAGATGGCAGCGCGCCACGGCATCGAGGTCTTCCCCAGACCGAGGACGCGGTGGCGACCATCAAGGAGAAGACACAGGGACGGGGGCCCGATGCTGTCATCGATGCAGTCGGCATGGAGGCCCACGGAGGCGTCCAGTCCACGGTGGCGAAGTTCGCGCAGCTCGGCGCACAGTTCATGCCGAAGAAGATCTCGCAGCCGATGATGGACACCGTGGGCATGGACAGGCTGGGTGCTGTCTACACAGCCATCGATCTGGTGCGCCGGGGTGGGACCATCAGCCTCTCCGGCGTCTACGGCGGCCAGGCCTCTCCCTGCCGATGCTGACCATGTTCGACAAGCAGATCCAGTGACTATGGGTCAGGCCAACGTCAAGAACTGGGTCGACGACATTCTCCCCCTCGTGGAGGACACGAAGGACCCTCTCGGCGTCGACGACTTCGTGACTCACCATCTCCCCTTGACCAGGCGCCTGAGGCGTACCAGACCTTCCAGAAGAAGGAGGACGGCTGCATCAAGGTCGTCCTCGACCCCCAGGCAAGCTGAAGGCCTGCGTCTCGAAGAGCTTCTGAAACCGTTCGAGCGATCCCGAGGAGGACGCCATGACTGAGAAGAACCAGACGGACCCGACCACCAAGCATCATGACGATCAGTTCCCCGCGCATGGGGATGTGGGTCAGCCAGGCCTGGACAGCGAAACAGCACCCACCCCTGACCACGGCGAAGACTCCTACGTCGGCGCCGATCGCCTCAAGGGGAAGAAGGTGCTGATCACCGGCGGAGACTCCGGGATCGGGCGAGCAACCGCCATCGCCTTCGCGCGGGAGGGGCCGACATAGCGTTCGTCCATCTCCCGGAGGAGAAGGAGGACGCCCAAGAGACGCTCAAGCATGTTCACGATGCTGGTAAGCGCGGGCACGCATACCCGGCTGACCTGACGAAGGACGACGCTGCGGAAGGCGTCGTCGGCAATGCGCTGAAGGACCTGGGCGGAATCGACGTGCTCATTCTGAACGCGGCCTACCAGCGCAAGCGCAGCGGCATCGAGCACGTATCCATGGATGACGTGAAGAAGGTGTTCGGCACCAACCTCACCGCTCACGTTGCGCTGACCAAGCACGCGGTGCCGCACATCCCCGAGGGCGGTTCGATCATCACGACCACATCCGTGCAGGCAGCAGGCCCCGCTCCCCGCTGTTCGACTACGCGATGACGAAGGCGGCCCAGGTCGCCTTCACGGAGTCGTTGGCACAAGAGCTCACGCCTCGCGGCATCCGCGTCAACGCGGTCGCTCCGGGACCGATCTGGACCCCTCTCATCCCGGCCACCGGCTTCCCCGAGTCAAAGGTGGAGAACTTCGGCGGCGACACCCTATGGAGCGCGCCGGGCAGCTTACCGAGCTCGCTGGAGCCTACGTATACCTGGCCTCCGAGGAGGCGAGCTACACTTCGGGCGCCGTCATCCCCGTCACCGGCGGCAAGCCGTTCACAGGAGCGTGAGTTCAGATGCCTGAGGAGGAGCGCAGCTCAGTCAAGGACGAAGGGCTCTACGAGAAGCTCCGTGAGGACCAGGGGTACTCAAGGAGAAGGCAGCCCGCATCGCCAACTCTGCCGCCAAAGAGGGGCGGCAGAAGCAGGGCGAGAAGGGCGGCAGCTCTGAGAACTATGAGGACAGGACCGTGGAGGAGCTTCAGCAGCGCGCCAAGGAGCTCGACGTCGACGGCTACTCACAGATGAAGAAGGATGAGCTGATCGAAGCCCTGCGAGACCGCTAGGCGCGCTCATCGTTCGTGGCGGGACCGGGATCTCAGTATTCTGGTTCCGCCATATGTGTCCGCCCGAGCAGTCTGCTCCGGGGACTCATTCGACCCTCAAGGAGCTCCGAATGACAGCGAGAACAAGCCCGCTGCAGCATGTGCTGCTGGCCGGATGCGGCGACCTGGGTGAACGGGTCGGGACGCTGCTGCACGCACAGGGTACGCCAGTGACCGGCATCAGGCGCCGCCCGAAGCCTCATGGGCTCCCCTTCCCGGTGCTGGGAATGGATCTCGCTGAACCCGACCGCAGGCACGAGCTGCCGGCGGCAGATGCCGTCGTTATTGCCATGACAGCGGACGAGCCCACTCATGAGGGGTATGAGCGCGCGTACCGGCAGACTCTCGCAGGCCTCGCCTCGATCCTGCCGCGCCCGCTCCCCGCCTGGTGTTCGTCTCATCGACCGGTGTCCTGGGCGACTGGGACGGTGACACTGTCACCGAGCAGACCCCGCCGTCGCCGAAAGAGCAACAGCCAAGGTTCTTCACAGTGCAGAGAGCGATGCATACGCGCAGTTTCCGGAGGTGACCGTGGTGCGGTAAGCAGGGATATACGGGCCCGGGCGGACACGGACGATTGACCGCGTCCGGGTAAGCAAGTACCGATCACGGACGCATCACCAACAGGATCCACTCAGACGATCTGGCCAGCGCCATCGTGACGCTCCTCGAGCTGGAGGAGCCTCCCTCTCTGGTCCACGCTGTGGACCGCGCCCCATCCACCATGGGCGAAGTGCTCACCTACGTCGCGTCCCGCCTCGGAGTGCCCGTGCCGGAAGATTCGGGCGACGGAACACTCACGGGCAAGACGATCGACGCCAGCCTGCTCCATTCGCTTCTTCCGGCCGACGGACTGCGCTACCCGACGTTCCGCGAAGGGTATGGCGCGCTCATCGATGCCGCCGAGGCAGAGCGAGGCTAGATCAGTCCGCCGGAGCCGGATTCAGGTGGGAGGCGCTCAGGGCGCCTCCCCGCGAGTCGAAGTAGTAGAGCTGAGCCACCACCGGAACATCAGACTCGACGACGAGGCCGAACGGCGCGTCCAGCGGGACGGCTTCGGGTTCGATGAGATCGTTGATCCGCTGGTGCCGCACTCGTCTTGGGTCCACGAGGATTTCGTACGGCCCGACGGGTTCTGCGTCATCGTGGAACACGGTGAGGCGAACGCAGGCCTCCTCGAACGCAGTGTTCAGCAGACAGAGGGTATTGCGTGAGGTGAACTCAGGCTCCTGGCCTGTGCTCTGACTGGGAGCGAAGTAAGCGGAGAAGACCCAGGAGGTGCGTCCCAGTCCCGCATCGCGCTTGCGCCCGCGTGCACGTTCCTTCGAGCTGCCACGTTTCATGGAGTGCTTCAGCGCCACGTCTCTACTCGCCTTCCTCTCCGAGAAGCTCTTTCAGATAGTCGTTCATCATGACTCCGTCCGGGTCCATCTGCTTCCGAATCTGTTGGAACCGCTCCCACTCCGGGTAGAGCCGCGCCAGTTCAGGAGCCTTCATCGTGTGCTTCTTGCCCCAGTGCGGCCGACCGCCGTGCCGCTGGAAGATCGGCTCGATGTCATCGAAATACTCCTTGAACGGCAGAGTATTGTTCTGCAGCAGCGCAATGGTCATGGTGTCTCGCCCTTGGGCATTGGAGATCATGACGTTGTCTGCCGCAATCGTGCGCACCAGCACCCGCCAGCCGACAAGAGCGCGATGCTCCGACTTCACGCGTTCCCGCACTTCGCGGAAGGCGGCCAGCTGCTCGTCGAAGGGCAGCATGTACTCCATCTCCTCGAAGACAAGGTGCCGGTCATTCGGGATCACTTCGTAGGAGGGTCCTGTCACCTCCTTCTTCAGCTCACCGGGAGGCAGAAGGGTCGGCTCCTCTCCCGGCTCGTTGAGAAGACGGACCTGAGCCATGTCGGAGCGCGGGTACCAGTAGAAGTCGAAGCTGCGGTTCTGCTCCACCAGCTCGGCGAAGTGCTCGAGGACCCAATCGATATGGATCATGAAGTTCTGTCGGTGCAGCATGTAGGAGGACTCGAGCCGCAGGGTGAGGGAAGTGATGATTCCCAGCGTCCCCAGGCTGAGCGCCGCGGCACGGCTGAGGTCATGGTCCTCGCCTTCACCGGCGTCGACGCCGAACGGGATCTCCTCCCCAGTCCGTTGACAAGCACCCCGCCGATGACCATTGACGAGAGGTTGCCCAGTGAGATGCCTGACCCGTGGGTTCCTGTCGAGAGTGCTCCTGCGATGGCCTGATAGTCGACGTCGCCGAGGTTCATCATGGCGAGGTCGTGCTCGCCCAGCATCGCTCCCAGATCCCGCAGCCCGGTTCCGGGAAGCACCCGTGCGGTGCGGCTTTCATAGTCCGCAGCTTTCACGCCGGAGAGCCTCTCGAGGAGACGAGCGTCTCGGGGTGTTGAACAGCGGAGTCGAGGAGTGGCCCGAGCCCACGGGCCGCAGCGTCTTCCCCTCGGCGCGCTTTGGCAACGAGCTGCTGCACCTGGCGGGAGCTTCGCGGGGCGGCTCTGCTCTTCGGGGTGAACTCGATGCTCCCGGACCAGTTTCGGAAGGTGTCTGGCATACGCTTCGACCTCATAGACCTGTCGTACGGAGATGATCTCTGCTCAGCTGCCCAGTCAAACGGTCGAGCCTGGGCAAATGCTGAAGGGCCCGCAGCGTCACGCTGCGGGGCCCTTCAGCTGTCAGAGTGGGATGCGCTCCCGGTCAGGCGGCCGGTGCGTCCTCGCGGGTGTACTCGAGGCTGCCCAGGCCGTTCATCACCTGCTCTGCGGTGACCTGGTGGTTGACCACCGAAGAGGTCCACGTGCCCCAGACGGTGGAGTCGAACTCGTCACCGTTGCGACCGAGGTTCTGCAGGCGCTTCTGCTCCTCCTCCGTGAGCGTCTGCGTCGACAGGGGTTCGAGGTGCTTGACGTCATCGGCGCTCTTGCTGATGAACTCGCCGACGCGTGTGCCGTAGTCATCGTGGATCATGAACAGGTGCCAGAGGAAGCGCTCCTGCACCTGCGGTGCGGCCTCCTGAATCATGCCGCCGAGCTCCTCGACCAGCCCGTCGCGCTCCCACGCATTCATCGTGACGTAGCGGGCGCGTGCTTGCATGTAGTCGTTGCGGCGCTCGATGTTCGCAGGAGCAACGCGACCGGTGATCTCGGGCTGGTTGTTCGGCTTCTTCTCCGCCTCGGTGAGACCGCCAGTAATGGAGGGCTCGTAGTTTACGTGCGGGTTCTGTCCTTCGGCGAGGTCAACGCCGTAGGACATGAGGCCGCCGCGCTGGTGGGTGTGCACCGACTTGACGCCCTTGGGCGAGTTCACAGGCAGCTGCAGGTAGTTCGGGCCCACCCGGTAGCGCTGGGTGTCCGAGTACGAGAAGGTGCGGCCGATCAGCATCTTGTCGTCCGAGAAGTCGAGCCCGTCCACCAGCACTCCGGTGCCCATGGCGATCTGCTCGTTTTCGTTGTGGTGATCGTCCACGTTGCGGTTCAGCGTCATGGTGCCGACGTGGCGCAGCGGGAACTGGTCCTCCGGCCAGATCTTCGTGTCATCCAGGGGTCGAAGTCCAGCTCAGGGTGCTCCGCGTCTTCCATAATCTGGACGTAGAAGTCCCACTGGGGGTGCTCGCCGCGCTCGATGGAGTCGAAGAGGTCGCGGCTGGCGTGGCCGAGGTCCTGACCCTGCACTTTGGCGGCCTCATCGCTGCTGAGGAGGCGACGCTTACTCTGGGATGCCAGTGGTACTTGACGAGGACCGACTCGCCTTCGGCGTTGATCATTTTGTACGTGTTGACGCCGAAGCCCTCCATGTGCCGGTACGTGGCCGGAATGCCTCGAGGGCTGAAGAGGTGGGTGAGCATGTGCATCGACTCAGGCGCCTGGCTCATGAAGTCGAGGATGCGCGCTTACTCCTGTCGGAAGGAGACGGGGTCCGGCTTCAGGGAGTGGATCACATCGGGGAACTTGATGGCGTCACGGATGAAGAACACGGCCAGGTTGTTCCCGACGAGGTCCCAGTTGCCGTCCTCGGTGTAGAACTTCACGGCGAAGCCGCGGGGTCCCGCAGAGTCTCTGCTGAGTCGCGGCCGTGGATCACGGTGGAGAAGCGGATGGCGAGGTCGGTCTTCTTGCTTAAGCTTCCTGGAAGAGCTTGGCGCGGGTGTACTTCGAGGCGGGCTCGTCGCCGATCATGCCGGTCGCCTCGAACTCGCCGTAGGCTACGAATCCGCGCGCATGCACGACGCGCTCGGGAATCCGCTCGCGGTCGAAGTGGGAGATCTTCTCGAGGAAGTGGTAATTCTCCAGTGTGGCGGGTCCGCGTGAGCCGACCGTGCGCATGTTCTGGTTGTGCTGAACTGGGTGGCCCTGTCGGGTGGTGAGTGTCTGCTCAGCCATGGGGCACTCCTTTCGTCCTTGGGTGGAGGGCCTCAGTCTAACGCTTATTCTGAATGAGTCAGAACTGTCACGCACCCGGGCACGTCGGCTCCTGCGCCGGAGCGTCTATTTGGGAAAGGCGTTGGCATCGGGGCGGTACGCCCTCCGTCGGGCGTATTCGTGGACGCCTGCCAGCGTCTCCCGCTGAGCCTCTGCGGTCTCGAGGAGCTCGTCCGCCACGTCGCGCTTGACCCCCAGCTCCTCGCAGTAGTCGGCCACCACCAGCCAGGCATGCATCTTTGCTGTGATGGCCCCCATCATCAGCTCAACTTCAAGAACCATCTCCGAGGGAGAGCGATCCGTCACACCCGTGCCGAAGGGCTTGAGCCGAGCAAGCTTCTCCGCGGCTGAGGCCGCCTGCTCCATGATCGTGGGCCGGGTGAAGCCCTGCCGCTCGATCAGGCCCTCAAGCCACGCACGCTCACCGGCGATGCTCTCGGCCACGGCGGCGAGCTGCGCGTACACGGGGGTGTCCTGATACCCCTCCGCCATCGCCGTGATGCGGTCCAGGCCCGCCGCGGCCCCCGACAGGTGGTCTCTGAGGTATTGGCCCAGGAGGTCGCTGCTGACCGCATCCTCATCCAATGAGTGGTCTGCCCCGGGCAGCGGCAGGTTCGCCTGCGACGCCGGGTCCTTCGTCTTGGCCCGCATGGGGCCCGAATCTGCACCATTGCCTCGGGACATGCCGTCGATCAGCTCCTCGAGTGCCTCCAGGCCAGTCCTGGTCGGCTTCCAGCCGAGCTCCTCACGGGCCCGGTCCGTATTCATCAGCGGGGACCGCATCGCCATGTCCAGCCAGCCCTCGTCCATGGGGAGCAGACGGCTGCGATGGGCCAGCTTGATCAGAGGGCGGATCAGGAAGCTCGGCACGGGAATGAGCTCTTCTCCACGGCCTTGTACGCAGAGTCCACTTTGCCCATCTCAGCCTGCTGGGCAGCCTCCGTGTTCGACAGCGCGGATGCGAGGGCCTCGCCGTCGAGGATGTCATCGGCTGCCACGTTGAAGGGGCCGTGCGCACCTCGCAGCACAGCCTCGACGAAGGCGGCCGCAGCATCCCGAGCATGGAGAGCCTGCAGTCGGATGCCGTCGGGCATAGGAAGGCGGGGCGGCCTGACCGTCCCGAGAAGATTGTTGGGCAGAAGCTTGCCCAGGAAATAGCGCTGAATCTCCGAAGCCGCTGCTCCTGGAAGATCAGAGCGGGGCGGATCCGAGCCACCGCGACGTCGGGATGCTCGGCCTCGAACGCATCGACGGCTCGCTCCTGAGCCGCCTTGTCCACGCTGTAGTGGGCCGTCTGAATGCCGTCGGTGCGCCAGGTCTCGTCCCGCAGCTCGTGATCCTCGACCGGCGAGTACGCACCCACAGAGGATGCGAGGGCCACGTGCTTCACCCCCGCCCTGGCAGCCGCCTCGAGGACGTGGGCGGTTCCGTCGACGTTGACGCGGCGCAGGAGCTCACGGTCGTGGTTGGGCTGAATGAGCCAGGCAAGGTGGATGACCGCATCGGCTCCGTCGAAGGCCTCCGTGAGCTCGTCCACGGATTCCTCCCACTGGACATCGATGCTCAGCCAATCGGCCTGCCGGTAGGGGTCCACATCGGTGTTCGGACGGCGACGGGCGATGGCCCTCATGCTGTCAGCCTCACCGCGCTCCATGAGCTCGTTCAGCACGGCGGTTCCGAGATTTCCGCTTGCTCCGACGACGGCGATGCGCATACCTGTAAATCCTCCTGCAGAAACGTTCTTGCTCTGGGCGCTGCCACCACCACACCACCCGATCCTGGATCTCGCGTGTGCGTCGCCTGGATGCCTGCGACTCTGGGGCGACCGCCACGGCGTGCCTGCGGTCCGATGCTCCCCGGCCTGCCTAGCCTGGGCACGTGAGTGTTTTCGGGCCCGCAGCCGAGGCGGCGGCACGTCTCGCCCCACAGTAAGCGAGCGACGCGGCCGACTCGCCTGAGCCATCCGGCCTTCCCGGCAGCTTCAGGTCCGCCTTGGAACAGCTTCGTGCTGCCGCACCGCGGCACGAGGCCTTCGTCGAAGAGGTTCCGGCTCCCGTCAGACTCGCTCCATACGCTGTGGCGCTTCGGGCAGAAGTTTCGGTCGACGGGTCCTCGGCCCCGGTCGCCTCCGGCGCGCAGCGTCCGGACACAGATTCGGGTCAGACCTTGGCAAGCGGGCGCTTCATCCTTCTTCACGACCCGGCCGGGCAGCCCCTGTGGGGCGGAACGTTTCGCGTGGTGATCTACATCAGAGCTGAGCTGGAGCCCGAGATGGGGAACGACCCCCTTCTTGCCGAGGTGGCGTGGACCTGGCTCTCTGACTCACTGGCCCAGCACGGCGTGGAGCACACGGCCGCAGGGGAACGGCGACAAGGATTCTGTCTGAATCGTTCGGGTCCCTGAATTCGCGCGAGTCGACCAATGATGTGGAGCTGCGCGCGTCGTGGACAGCCACTTAGGCGAGGGATTCGGCGCTCACCTGGAAGCCTGGGCGGACATGGTCTGCTCATTCGCCGGGCTTCCCTCACAGCCCGACGGCGTGCTTGCGATGCCGCACATCCGGAGAATATAGGAGAACGTGCCCCCTCACCCCGAGCAGTCAATGCCGCAGGACAGCGAAGCGCTCCCCTGCTGACCGAGCCCCAGGACGGCGTTCCTGGGGTCATCAGCACGCAGCGGGGGCTGATGAGAGCGGCGGAGGCCCTGGCCCAGGGCCAGGGACCCGTTGCAGTGGACGCCGAACGTGCTTCGGGGTTCCGCTACGGTCAGCGGGCCTTCTTGGTGCAGCTCAAGCGGGAGGACTCGGGCATCTGGCTGATCGACCCCGAGGCATTCGACGCCTTGGAGCCGCTCGCTCCCATTCAGGAGGCGTTGGGCGATGCCGAGTGGATTCTTCATGCCTCCACCCAGGACCTTCCCTGCTTGGAGGAGGTAGGCATGCAGCCGACCCGCCTCTTCGACACGGAGCACGCCGCACGGCTGGCTGGCCTTCCCAAAGTGGGTCTCGGGGCGGTGGTCGAGAACCTGCTGGGTCTGCGCCTGGCCAAGGAGCACTCGGCAGCGGACTGGTCCAGAAGGCCGCTTCCGGAGGATTGGCTCCGCTATGCAGCCCTGGACGTAGAGCTGCTCGTGGAGCTTCGCGAGGAGCTCAGCCAGCTCTTGGACGATCAGGGAAAGACGGAGTGGGCTGAGCAGGAGTTCGAATACCTGCGCACCTTCAAACCTGCTCAGCAGCCGCCCGAAGACAGGTGGCGGAGGACGTCCGGACTGAACAGGCTGAAGTCGCCGCGCAAGCTCGCCGTACTCCGGGAGCTGTGGAACGTGCGGGAATCGCTCGCGGAGAGCAAGGACGTCGCTCCGGGGCACCTGATCCCCGATTCCGCGCTGATCGCAGCCGCCGATGCCCAGCCGCGGACTGTGCCCCAGCTGCTCGATGTCCAAGGATTCCACGGCCGTGCCGCCAAGAAGGAGGCGCGGCGCTGGCTCGCTGCCGTTCAGGTAGGCGCGCGTTCGGACGATCTTCCCGTCAAGCAGGCCCGGGGCGGGGCGCCCCTCCCCGCCCAGAACGTGGCGCGACCGGAACCCCGAGGCATTCGCGCAGTTTCGGACTGCGCGGGCGCGGGTGCATCGTCATGCGGAGCAGATCGACGTCATGCCTGAGACGCTGCTGACCCCGCGGCGCTGAAGCAGCTCTGCTGGACACCGCCGAATCCGGTGGACTTCGACACCGTGGCATCGGCGCTCGAGGCCCTCGGAGCGCGTCCCTGGCAGATCCAGCAGACCGCAGCGATCGTCACCGTCGCCCTGCTCGACCCAGAACCGGTCGACGACTGATGTCGTGCTTCACCGGCTGCTCTCCTCGGCGGCAGTTCCTCCGAGGAGCTCTTCTGGGGGCAGGGGCGCTGTCGCTGACTGCCTGCGGCGGCGGAAGAGACTCCGAGGACGCCAGCGACGACCAGGACTGGACTGACATCGCACCAGCGGAGAGCCTGCCGGTTGGAGAGGCGGGCATTGCGGAGGTGGGTGAGCACACGCTTCTGGTCAATCGCCCGGACGAAGACTCGGTGATGGTGTTCTCAGCCGTCTGCCCCCATGAGGGTGCACGGTCGGCATGGACGAGGATCGCTTCGAATGCCCGTGCCACGGCTCCCAGTTCGAGTTCACGGGTGAGCGGATCGCCGGACCAGCACCCCGTGGACTGACGTCCTACGATGCGGAGATCAGCGAGGGGACGATCCGGGCACGGCTCACCTGAGGCGTGCCCGGGGTCGATCGATGCTCAGTGCGGGCGCTGCTGAAAGAGAGGGATCTCTCCGGTGGGCATCGCTTCTCCCGGCAGGCGACGCGCGAAGGGCACTTTGGTGCCGAGGACCTGGGCCACAGTGTCCTGGGCGATCTGGGCAGAGGTGAGTCCGACTCTCTCGAGCACCTGGTCCCTGGACCCATGAGCGAGGAACGTCACCGGCAGTCCCACTTCGTTCAGCGCGGTGTCCACTCCGGCAGCTCGCATCTCCTGCCGGATTCGGGAGCCCACGCCTCCTGCTCTGACGCCGTCCTCGATGCACACCACGATCCGGTGGCGTGCGGCAAGGGACACGACCGTCTCCGGGACCGGAAGCACCCAGCGCGGGTCGACGACGGTGGCAGTGATCCCTTGGTCCTCCAGCCTCTTGGCCAGGTCGAGGGACAGCTCCCCATTGTTCCCACTGAGACGATCAGGACGTCGTTCGCATAGTCGCTGTTCGAAGCCGCCGCAGTGCTGTGCAGCACGTCGACCCCGTCGTCGAGCCGCTCGAGGGCATGAATCTCGTCATTGACCGATCCTTTGGAGAAGCGCACCACGGTGGGGGCGTCTTCGACAGCCACGGCTTCGCGCAGCTCTTCACGCAGTCGGGTGGAGTCACGAGGCGCCGCGATCCGCAGGCCCGGCACGATCTGAAGCAGCGACAGGTCCCACATGCCATGGTGGCTCGGCCCGTCGGGACCTGTGACGCCGGCGCGATCGAGCACGAGGGTGACTCCTGCCCTGTGCAGGGCCACATCCATCAGAAGCTGATCGAACGCGCGATTGAGGAATGTGGCGTAGACGGCGATCACCGGGTGGAGGCCGCCGTACGCCAGACCCGCCGCCGACGCGACTGCGTGCTGTTCGGCGATGCCCACGTCGTACACCCGGTCCGGGAACCGCTTGGCCATCGTGGAGAGTCCTACGGGCATCATCATGGCCCCGGTGAGAGCCACGACGTCCTGCCGCTCCTCAGCAATGGCTGCGATCTCCTCTTCGAAGACGGATGTCCATGAGCGGGCGGAGCCGCGCGAGACAGGATCCCGGTCTCGGGGTCGATGACGCCCACGGCGTGCATCTGATCGGCTGTGTCCGCGCGGGCGGGCGCGAATCCTCGGCCTTTCTCCGTCATGGCGTGCACGAGCACCGGTCCGCCGTAGTTGCGAGCGTCAGCCAGGGCATCCTCGAGGGCGCGCTGGTCGTGGCCGTTGACGGGCCCGATGTACTTGATGCCGAGATCCTCGAAGAGTCCCTGGGGACTCCAGAAGTCTTTGGCTCCCTTCTTCGCCGCATGAAGGCTGCGGTACATCATCCGCGAGACCGCGCCGCCCTGCTGAAGGCGGCGCTTCGTGCCGTCCAGCATGTCTTCGTAGGCGCGGTGCGTGCGGACCTTGTCCAGCACGCCTCTGCGCAGCTTGGAGAGCTGGTCGGCCAGCCCGCCGACGGTCGGCGCGTAGGAGCGCCCGTTGTCATTGACAACGATCACCACGCGCCGGTCCTTGTCGGCCGCAATGTTGTTCACGGCTTCCCAGGCCATGCCCCCGGTCAGCGCGCCGTCGCCGATGATGGGAATGACGAAGCGGTCGCCCTCGCCCTGCAGCTGATAAGCCCGCGAGATCCCATCTGCCCAGGAGAGTGAGGAGGAGGCATGCGAGGATTCGACGATGTCGTGGGGATTCGCCGCGATCCGGATACCCGGAGAGCCCGCCTTCCTTGCGAAGCGTCGTGAAGTCCTGCCGTCCGGTGACCAGCTTGTGCACATACGACTGGTGCCCGGTGTCGAAGATGACGGAGTCCCGAGGAGAGTCGAACACTCGGTGGATGGCGAGCGTGAGCTCGACGACGCCCAGGTTCGGGCCGAGATGCCCGCCGGTGGCGGAGACATTGGCGATGAGGAATGCGCGGATCTCTTCCGCAAGATTCTCGAGCTGCTCGGCGTTGAGTCGGCTCAGGTCCTGAGGAGCCCCGATAGTGGGCAGAATGCTCATTCGGCTATGGTACCCAGCCCGACCTGCACGGTCCCAACACGCGACGAGCGAGGGCGGGGTCAGACCGTATGGTCTGACCCCGCCCTCGCCGCTTCTGATGGGCGCTGACGCCTAGGAGGCGTTCTTCACCAGGCTTCGCAGCACGTACTGCAGGATGCCGCCGTTGCGGTAATAGCCTGCCTCGCCCGGGGTGTCGATCCGCACGTCGGCGTCGAACTCGACAGTGCCGCCGTCGTCCTTCGTGGCAGTGACCTTGACCGTTGCCGGAGTCTCTCCATTGTTCAGCGCTTCGATGCCTTCGATGTCGAAGGTCTCGAAGCCGGTGAGGCCGAGAGTGTCCGCCGACTCGCCCTCGGGGAACTGGAGCGGCAGGACGCCCATACCGATGAGGTTCGACCGGTGGATGCGCTCGAAGGACTCGGTGATGACGGCCTTCACTCCGAGGAGCCGGGTGCCCTTTGCCGCCCAGTCGCGGGAGGAGCCTGAGCCGTACTCCTTGCCTCCCAGGACGACGAGGGGAATCCCTGCCTCCTGGTAGTTCTCCGCAGCGTCGTAGACGTACGCCTGAGGTGCGCCGTCCTGAGTGAAGTCGCGGGTGAAGCCGCCCTCCACGCCGTCCAGCAGCTCGTTCTTGATGCGGATGTTGGCGAAGGTGCCCCGGATCATCACCTCATGGTTGCCGCGTCGCGAGCCGTAGGAGTTGAAGTCCTTGCGCTCCACGCCGTTCTCCAGAAGGTACCGGCCTGCGGGTGTGTCCGACTTGAAGGAGTAGGCTGGGGAGATGTGGTCCGTGGTCACGGAGTCGCCCAGCTTCAGGAGCACCCGAGCTCCCTTGACGTCGGTCACCGGGCCAGGCTCCATGTCCATACCGTCGAAGTAGGGCGCCTTGCGCACGTAGGTCGATGCCTCGTCCCACGCGAAGGTGGAGCCTTCGGGGTGTCCATCGCCTTCCAGCGGTGATCTCCGTCGAAGACAGTGTCGTACTTGGAAGTGAACATCTCTGTGTCGATGGACTCGTCGATGATGGTCTGGACCTCAGTCAGGTCGGGCCAGATGTCCTTCAGGTAGATGTCCTTGCCCTCGGAATCCTGACCCAGGGGTTCGTTCTCGAAGTCGAAGTCCATCGATCCGGCCAGCGCGTAGGCGACCACCAGCGGAGGCGAGGCCAGGTAGTTCATCTTCACATCGGGGTTGATGCGGCCCTCGAAGTTTCGGTTTCCCGAGAGAACGGAGGTCACAGCGAGGTCCTCGTCCTGGACGGTCTTCGAGATCTCATCCTCAAGAGGCCCGGAGTTTCCGATGCAGGTGGTGCAGCCGTACCCGACGATGAAGAAGCCGATCTTCTCCAGGTATTCGATCAGGCCTGAGCGCTCGTAGTAGTCGGTGACAACCTTTGAGCCGGGGGCGATGGAGGTCTTGACCCAGGGCTTCTGCACGAGCCCCTTCTCGACCGCGTTGCGCGCGAGCACGCCGGCGGCGAGCATCACATTGGGGTTCGATGTGTTGGTGCAGGACGTGATCGAGGCGATCGAGACTGCGCCATGGTCGAGGTGGAACTCCCGACCGTCGGGCATCTTGACGGCCACAGGCTTCGACGGACGGTAAGCGGCGGGCTGACCGCCCTGACCGGTGCGGGGCTTGTCGGCGGCGTCCTGCTCCTGCCCGGCTGCGGGAGTGGGCGCGTCGGACGCGGGGAAGCTCTCCTCCACGGCCTCGTCGACCGTGCCTTCGGCGGTGTCGGCACCGTTGTCGACGTAGTTGTGGATGTCCTTGCGGAACTGCTCCTTCGCATCGGTGAGTTCGATGCGGTCCTGCGGACGCTTTGGACCGGAGATCGACGGGACGATGGTGGAGAGGTCCAGTTCGAGCTGCTCGGAGAAGCGAAGCTCCTTCGACGGGTCGTGCCACATCTTCTGCTCTTTGGCATAGGCCTCGACCAGGGCCAGCTGCTCCTCGGTGCGGCCCGTGAGCCGCATGTAGTCCATCGTCACCTGGTCGATGGGGAACATCGCCGCAGTGGAGCCGAACTCAGGGCTCATGTTGCCGATCGTGGCTCGGTTGGCGAGCGGAACCTCGGCCACGCCGTCGCCGTAGAACTCGACGAACTTTCCGACGACTCCGTGCTCACGAAGCATCTGCGTGATCGTCAGCACGACGTCGGTGGCGGTGGCACCCGCGGGGATCTCGCCGGTGAGGCGGAAGCCGACCACGCGAGGGATGAGCATGGAGATCGGCTGGCCGAGCATCGCTGCCTCGGCCTCGATGCCGCCGACGCCCCAGCCGAGCACGCCCAGCCCATTCTCCATGGTGGTGTGGGAGTCAGTGCCCACACATGTGTCGGGGTACGCCTGCAGGCCGTTCTGAGTCTGCCGGGTCATGACCACGCGGGCAAGGGACTCGATGTTGACCTGGTGGACGATTCCCATCCCTGGGGAACGACCTTGAAGTTCTCGAAGGCGGTCTGTCCCCAGCGCAGGAACTGGTACCGCTCGCCGTTGCGCTGGTACTCGATGTCCATGTTGCGCTCGATCGCATCATGGGATCCGAAGGCGTCGATCTGCACGGAGTGATCGATGACCATCTCGGCCGGAGCCAGCGGGTTGATCTTCTCGGGATCGCCGCCCAGGTCAGCGACGGCCTCGCGCATCGTGGCGAGGTCCACCACGCAGGAACTCCGGTGAAGTCCTGCATGAGCACCCGTCCGGGGTGAACTGGATCTCGACGTTCGGCTGGGCGTCCTTGTCCCATGACCCGAGGGCCTTGATGTGCTCAGCGGTGACGTTTGCGCCGTCCTCGGTGCGCAGCTGGTTCTCCAGCAGCACCTTGAGGCTGTAGGGAAGGGTGTCGTAGCCCTCGACCTTGTCCAGTCGATAGATTTCGTAGTCGGCGCCGTTGACGTTGAGAACGTCCTTTGCTCCGAAGCTGTCCACAGTGCTCATGCGGGACTCCTTTGTCTGGTTGTCCGAACTGACGCGGGCCTCGGACTTGGGCGCGACCGATGACCTCGTCGTGATTCAGAGACCATCCTACTCACACGTGAATCGTTGGCGTGTCCGCAGACACAGGTCTGTCGTCACCGCGCGAAGACGGCGACGGACTCCATGTGGTGAGTGTTGGGGTACATATCGATGACCTCGAGGTCTCGCAGGCGCCATCCTCGGACAGCGAGGGCTTTGGCGTCTCGGGCGAAGGAGGCGGGATCGCACGAGACGTAGATGATCTGTCTCGGGGCCGCCGCGTCGATTCCTGCAATGGCGCGCTCACCTGCCCCTGCCCGCGGCGGATCCAGGAGGACCAGGTCTGAGCTCCGGAGGCGCGACAGGATTCGCTCGACCGGTGCCTTCAGCACCTCGACATGATTGAGGCCCTGAAAGAGATCCTTCGCACTGGAGGAGGATGCCTCGGCCGCTTCGACGGAGAGCACATGGCCGGTGGGCCCTACGCGCTCTGCGGCCCACGCGGTGAACAGGCCCGCCCCGCATACAGATCGGCCACGGACTCCCGGGGCCGATGTCGGCCATCCGGTCGACTGCGGAGATGAGTGCCTGCGGTGCACGCCGGTGGATCTGCCAGAAGCTCTCCGCTCGCAGCGTCACATGGGTACGAGGGCCGTCGGGCGCCGCCACAGGGTGAGGAAGGGGCTCGTCGACGGTGTGCTTAAGCCCAGGAGCGTCTCATGCACGAGTCGCAGCCCCGAGTTCTGGCGTCGTCGCGAACTCTCTCGGCGGGGTGAGCGGCGGGGCTCCGATGGTCTGATGCGCGCGAGGACGAGATTGAACTCTCCCGGGAGCTGCTTAGCAGCGTGGACCAGACGCTCCTCCAGGCTGGAGACCTCTCCGCGGGTTCGGACGATCACGGTCAGGGGCCCCTGGCGCCGGGTGCGATGAGATCGACGTGCTCCGCGCCTGAGAAGTCCCAGCCGAAGACGGGCGATTCGGTCAGAGCCTCCACCGCCAGAGGCATATCGGAAATGGGTATGACCTCGTGCTCCCGATGGGGATGCATACCCAGCTGACCCTCTGGGGTCACGGCGAAGTCCGCGCGTGTGCGCCAGTGCAGCCCGTCGCTGGAGCCGTCCAGGGCTGTCACCCGGGGCTCTCCCTCGGCGGTGAGATGGTCTCGGTCGAACCCGCCCAGCAGTGTTCGGTCGAGGGTGAGGTCGCCGATGCGCGCGAGCTGATCGCGGAAGACGTGGGCCTTCAGGCGTCGCTGATGGGCAAGGCTGATGTGGCCCAGCTCCGCACCACCCACCGGCAGAGCTCCGGAGGCGTGCGCCGTGTGGGCATCGGCAGCTGGCCAGGGGTGCGTGCGCCGATGCTCCGAGCGCTCGATCACGGACACCGCGTCGGCCCGCCAGAACTTCGCGGACGCTCCCCTTGGGTCACCGCTGCTCGAACGGTCTCTCCCGGAATGGCATGCCGCACAAACACGACGCGCCCCTGGTGCCGGGCGACGCAGTGACCGCCGTGGGCCATCGGGCCCACCTCAAGGGTGAGCAGGTCAGTCACGGACGGGCTCGCGGTCATCGCGTGCGGCCGAACCTTCGTCGGTGTCGGCTGCTTCTCCTGCGGACTCAGGCCGTGTGATCATCCAGCCCAGCCAGAGGCCGAGGGCCCACAGAGGCACACCCATCACCAGACGCGAGGTCCCCAGCGGGCCGAAGGCATCGGCCACGTAGAGCGGAACCTGAACTGCGAAGCGCGCGACCATGATGGCCACCAGGATCCAGGTGGCCAGTGCGTAGCGACGCCTGAGATTGGCCTGATGGCGCCACGCGACCCCTGACCGCGGATGAACCCGAAGAGCAGCCCCACCACAGGCCAGCGCACCGCGATCGAAATGACGAATGCCGTGGTGTAGACGACGTTGACCAGGATTCCTAGAACGTAGAAGTCACGGGCCTCCCCGGTCTGCTGCGCGACGAGCGCACACAGTCCCACTCCCACTATTCCGGAGACGGACTGGACGAGCGTGCCCCGCTGGATGAGCCGGGCGATCCCGAAGGCGCCGGCCACGAGCAGTGAGCTCAGCAGGGCTGGGCCCAGCTCCTCCGTGAACAGGAAGACAAGGAGGAAGGCGGTAGGCGGGAGGGTTGCTTCAGCGAGGCCTCTCCACCCGCCGAGGGAGCTCCACACCTCAAGGGACCCGTCGTCCCGGGCGTGCAGCTTGGAGGCCGCCTGGGCAGACAGCTGCTCCCCCACCTCATCGGCGCGGCTCTTATCTTCGTCGGGCGTCTCCGCCTGTCGGCTGCTCTGCTGATCCGCCATGGTCAGTTCTGCGCGTTTCCAGGTGATCCGGGGTGCACTCCGTTGGTCGGCGTCGCATTGCCTCGCTGTCCGGCCTGTCCTCTGCGGGGCACACGCACGCGCTTTGCGCCCTCGGGAGGATTCAGCGGAAGGAGCTCACGAGGGAAGGGGCTCGTCGCCGCGGTTGACGACCAAGTGGGAGAACAGCGTCTCGACCCCGGCTGCGGCCTTCCGGTCAATCGCCCTTTGCCTCCGATCACGCCGCGCAGGAACCAGCGGCGACCTTCGAAGCCGATGAACCGGGCAGCTCGCCAGCCCTGCCTGCCGTCCTTCAGAGTGGTGGGCACCCGGGCGTGCAGCTCCTTGCCGAAGGGTCCGTCGACGTGCTTGGCCCGCCCCTTCTGCTTGACGACCGACTCCTCGATCTGGCTTCGGACGTGATCCCATGTTCCGCCGGACTTCGGCGCCGAGAAAGCCTGGACCTGCAGGCTGGCCTCGCCGATCCTGATAGTCAGCGACACGATCTTCTTCGACTTCTGGTCGATGTCCAGCCGTACCTGCTGGTTCTTCACTCCTGGCACCAGGAGCGAGCCGAAGTTGATGTATCCCTTCGTCGACGTCAGGTCCGAGACGTCGCGCGGTGTCCGTTCGGAGAGGATCGACGCTGCCCGCTGAGCACCTTCCTCCCCGGCGGCAAGCTGCTGAGGGTCCGGCGAGGACACCACATCTGCGTCATCGTCAGGACGCCCGGCATCAGCCTCTGTGATGTCCACCTGGTCGGCGGGGTCCTCGGCGTCGTGGGCGAGGGCCTCCCTGATGGTTGCGGGTTTGTTGGCCGAGTCTTTGCTCTTCCTGCCGAAAAGCGCCATGGTCTCTCCTTCGCTGTATGTCTCTGCCTGGCCGTTCTGTTCGGCCGTGAAGCGTGTGGTCAGCGTCCGCTGGAGCCAGAATCCGCCTGTTCCCCGCTCGCTGCCGGGCAGCTCCTCGACTGTCCTGAAGACTGCCTGGCCTACGCGCTGAAGCACCAGCTGGGCGATGCGGTCTCCGCGGGCCAAAGCCGCAGACTCTGCCCTGTCGGTGTTCAGGAGGAGGACCTTGATCTCACCGCGGTAGCTGGCATCGATCGTCCCTGGCGCGTTGACCAGCGCGATGCCGTGCTTGGCCGCAAGGCCGGAGCGCGGGTGGACGAGGCCTACCCACCCTGGGGGGATGGCGAGGGCAACGCCTGTCGGCACCATGCGCCGCTCCCCGGCTGCAGAACAATGTCTTCCGTGCTTCGGAGATCCGCGTAAGCGTCGCCCTCGGACGCATAGGAGGGCGGAGGAAGCTCAGAGTCCAGGAGGCGGAGCGGGACGTCGACGGCGTCGTACGGGGTGGTCACAGGAATGAGTCTACTGGCCGAGGCGAGCTGATCGTCGAGGAGATCGTCAGCGCCGGGCTCAGAGTGTGCCGGGCGATGCAGTCCGGCCGGACTCTGCCGCACCGGCGAGGGCCGATGCCAGAGCCTCGGGCTGGCGGGTGGATACGAGCCAGTACGGCGTCGGGTCCTTGGGATCTGTGATCTCGGCCGTCAGGACCGAGCCGATCCAGCCTCGCACGCACTGGTAGGACCGCGCGTCGAAGCCCGGTCCCAGCTGATTCCGGGCCGCGTCTCCGGTGTGGCCGACGATTCTGCCCAGGTGCTTCCGCTCGATGCGGGCGCGACCCGCGCGCAGATGCGTCTCTGTCACCTCCACCCGGGGTGGTGATGATGAGCGCAAAGACGCATAAGGCGATGCCTACGATCATCGCCAGGACGCCCCAGAACACATCGATCGGGAAGAAGATGGTCGAGAAGCTGGCCCCGATGATCACAGCTGCTGTCCAGAGCCACCAGGCTGGCCAGAGCTTCTCCGAGTAGATCGGGTCCTCGGGCATGGGTGCTCAGGCCTCGCAGTCGGCGCAGATCAGCACGCCGTTGCGCTCCACAGCCTGGGAGCGGTGGCGGACCAGGAAGCATGATCCGCAGGTGAACTCATCGGTCTGCGCAGGAAGGACGCGTACCTGGAGCTCCTCGTCGGAGAGGTCGGCTCCGGGCAGCTCGAATCCTTCCGCCGCCTCCGCTTCGTCCTCATCGACGACGGCGGACTGACGACTGCCGGAGCGGTTCTTCAGCTCCTCGATGGAGTCTTCGTTGGACTCGTCGTCGTTCTTGCGCGGCGCGTCGTAATCGGTAGCCATATCTGCTGCTCCACTCGTGAGTCCGGACGCCCCGCACAGGTCGGTGCACCGGTGGGGGACACTTCAGGTCGCACAGATTGTGTCTTATGAGCCGTGCAGGGACAAATCCATTCTGTCAGGGGCGAAATGAAGGGACGCCGGACGGCCTCAACCTCGGCTTGAGCGGCTCAGGTGTGGGCTGCGCTTGGCGGAGTATGGTGGCCCATCAGGACGGTCTGCCCGCGGAGGCGGCCGTGCCTACACCAGTTATTGCACGCCTTCATGGGGAGGTCCGTTCAGGATGCAGCAGCTCCGGATAGTCGGGGTCGAGTCGCAGCAGCGCCCCGGTCCTACTGCTCTCTGACAAGGACGGCGTCGAGTACAGCGTGGAGATCAGCGAAGCGCTCCGCGCAGCGGTGGGGGCACCGGCGCCCATCGTGCCGCGCGGGTTGAGGAGCCCGGAGCCTTCGGGCCTCGAGAGATCCAGGCGCGCCTCCGAGTAGCGCCTCTGTCGAGGAGGTCGTGGAGGCAAGCGGCCATGATCGTGAATATGTCATCCGCTTCGCAGGACCCGTGGCCGACGAGCGGGCCTTCCACGGTGCTCGAGCTCGAGCCGCTGTCATTGCCCGCAGCTCCTCATCGGAGAATCATCGACTGGCCTTCGGCGACGCTCCGGCGACGCTGGAGGCGATGGTGCGCGTGAGGCTGCGCGCAGTCGGCGCTCCCCTGGAACGGCTTCGTGGGACGCGTGGCGCCGGGAGGACGGTCTCTGGACGGTCAGCTGCGACTTCGATCTGGACCCGGCGACGGCTCACTCCGAGAGCGTGGGCGAGCAGCCGCCACCCTGTGGAGCTACGACCCGACCACCCGTGCCCTCCATCCTCAGAACAAGTGGGCTGAGGCGCTCTCCTCACTTCCTCGGGATGCCTCGCGCAGGCAGCCGGGCCGTCGACTGGCTGCCGTGGAGGAGCCTTTCGACGTCGATTCGGCGTCGGCTCCGGCTTCGCGCAGGGTTCCTGATGCGGGGGCAGGCCATGAGATGCCTGCAGGCGCGGACGCGGAGGACCTTCTGGACATTCTGCGCGCGCCGCGGACAGAGACTCGGCACCGACGAAGCCGCGGACGACAAACTGGCGACCCTCATCACGCGTGATGAGGAGGCGACTGAGGCGCCGCGGCTGCAGCCCGTCGAACCGGTGGAGGATGAGGATCCGGAGGAGCACGTCACCGAGACCCTCCCGGGCCTGGACGAGATCCAGCGACGGGGAGGGTCCGAAGAAGCTGGTGCGACTGAGGCCGAGACCGGCTCCGAGGCTGAAGTAGGCCTCAGGTGCTCAGGACGTCGACGCCTGGGGCTTCAGCTACGCAGATGATCAGGAGACGACTCCTGGAACGGCCCGGGGCGGACGCTGGTGCGGAGGCAGGCACGGAGGCGGACGACGCGCCGAAGCGGGGCCGGAGGAAGAGCCGTCGTCCTCGATGCCGAGCTGGGACGACATCCTCTTCGGCAGCAAATCAGACTGAGGCCGGTGGTCAGACGGGGGTCGTAGGGTCGAAGGTGCGGCCTGTGAGCTCCAGGAGAGGAACCTTCCTCTCCAGCTCTGTGAGCGATCCGTGCTGGCCGACCATCTCGCGCACTCCTTGGCCGCTGCGCCTCGTGTCGAAGAAAGCGATGTCATCGCGCGCCGCGATGATGACATTTCCGATGCGCGGCAGGGCCGTGTCGGTCACGGGGCCGAACCATCCCGCGTCGACGGCTTCCTGACGGGTGAGCACCCAGGCGGACTCTCCGAGGGCGCGGCGCCATAGGTCGGCGATCTGCCCCGGATCGGCGTGGGGAAGCGTGTGCAGGTACATCATCCGTGGGTCTCCGGCTGTGTGCTCGACTCCCCGAGCAGGTCCTCGCGCTCTGCGACGTCTATGCCCGCAGCGTGCGGCACGTCGACCATGCCGTGGTCCGCCGTCAGCAGCACGGTCGCCCTCTCGCCGAACCGCTGCGCCAGCTGCATGCTGAATCGCTCGGCCGCGGCGTTGAGTCCCTCAAGGTATTCGCGCCAGCGCGGTGAGGCTGTTCCTTCTCGGTGGCCTGTTCGGTCGAGCTCGTCGACGTAGAGGTACACCAGCAGCGGGGTGGCTAAGCCCGCGCCGAGTTCCCTGACTTCCGGTGCCCGCCGATCCAGTCGGCGGCGGCGGCGAATCGATGCTCGATGCGCTCAGCGCCCCGGAACTCTCCGCCTGAGAGTGATGCGCGGGTCAGCTGGGAGCTCCGGAACTGCGGCCGTGAGACGGTGAGGACCTCAGCCCCCGCGGACTGCGCCCTCTGGAGCACCGTGGGATGGGGCTGCCAGGATGAGGGGTCGAGGTCGTCGGGCCAGCCGCTGAGCATGTTGACCACGCGCCCCAGATGTGGGGCGTAGAGGTCGTAGCCGAGCATTCCTGTCTCCCCGGGGTGAGCCCTGTGCCGAGGGAGGTCAGTGAGACGGCCGTGGTGGCTGGAGCCCCCACATCCAGGGTTCGGGCGCTTCGGCCGCTTCGCCAGGCTGAGGCGAGAAAGCGTGCGTGCCCGGTGTGCCGAGCCAGGTTGTCGTCGCCGAGCCCGTCGACCATGACGACGACGGCGATGCTGGACTCGGGAACTCCGAGCCGGTTCTCAAAGCCCTCCACGCCCAGAGCAGCGGCTGCGGACGTCATGACGTGTCGCAGGTGGGCGCCGGCGTAGTCGGGCGGAGCCGGAAGTGCGGTGGCCATCAGCGGGTCTGGTGCACCTGGGCCCGCCGCAGGGCCCGGACGAACGCCCGGGCCTCCCGGACAGCTGTGTCGCCCTCGGCCGTAGAGGCGATGCGCAGGGTGATGTCCTCGGGAGACACGTTCCCTGTGTCGCCGTGATCAGCCATGCACTCCGGGTTGCCGCAGTCCGCAGGCATCGTGTCGAGCCGAGCGCCGCCGGACCAGTTCATCGTCAGTGTGACTTCGACCAGGCCTCGGTCCGGCCGGAAGTTCTGGGGGCTCCTGTGGACTTCGGAGAGGATCACTGAGCCCATTCGGGCCACCGGCACCACCTCTGTCGAAATGCGCGCCACAACCTCCCCGAGCTGCGTCTTCCGCCGTCGTCGTGGGCGAAGTTGGGATCTTCGTCGGCGTCGTGATCGTCCAGGTGTGCGACGACCACCACATTGTCGGCCAGGGCGAGCACGGTGATGTGGCGGTGGACCTCCTCCATATCGAAATGGGTGTCCACGTGAACGATCTGGTGGCTCGCTTCACGTCCGTCGAGAGCCTCGGCGACCGTGTGGTGCACCAGGTCGGGGTAGAAGCCGCCTCGATCGATAGCCTCTTTGAGGCTCCGGGTCAGAGTCATAGAGGCCATCGTATCGCCGCCGCTCGGCCCCGAGGATCTGCGCTGAGCAGAAAGGGCGCGCCAAGTTCGCTCCGGCAGGGGGCATTCTGGATAATGGCGGGGTGCTTCAGACCCGACCAGCCTCCTCCCCAGCCGCACGCTCCATGCGCATGGGAACGCCACGTTCCACCACCGCAACGCTGCCCTTCTCTCAGTGACGGAGGTTGAGGCGCCGGTCGTCGTATCGTCCAAGGATCTCGACGCACGCCTGGCCGACGCCCGCAAGCGGCTGAAGCTTCCGGCAGGACTGCTCCAGCGCGTCGCCGGGGTCCGGGCGCGGCGCAACTGGCGCAGCGATGACGAGGTCCGCACGGGCACCGTTGAGGCCGCGCGCCGAGCGCTGAAGGCGGCTGGGATATCCGGCGAAGACGTCTCCGTCATGATCAACACCTCGGTCACTCGGGAGCACTTGGAGCCATCGGTGGCGGTAGGCGTCCATCATGAGCTGGGCCTGCCGAGCTCCGCGATGAACTTCGACATCACGAATGCGTGCCTGGGCTTCGTCAATGCTATGACGCTGGGCAGCTCGCTGATCGATGCGGGCCAGGCGCGCTATGTCCTCATCGTGAATGGAGAGGACGCTCGCCGAGTGCAGGATGCCACGATCGAGCGCATCAACACCCTGGAGCACGTGGCCCGCGACGACTTCATGAAGGAGTTTGCGTCGCTGACGCTTGGGTGCGGCGCCGCCGCAGCGGTGATCGGGTAAGCGGACGAGCATCCGGAGGGTCACCGGATCAAGGGCGGAGTCACGCGTGCGGCCACGCAGCACCACGAGCTCTGCGTCGGCGACCATCGGGGTATGTTCACCGATGCCCGAGGCCTTCTTGAAGGCGGCCTGGAGCTGGTCATGGACGCCTGGGAGGACGCTCAGGAAGACTTCGACTGGAACGGCATGGATTCCTATGTGACCCATCAGGTCTCCCAGCTGCACACGTCGTCGATCATCAAGGCGGCGAAGCTGGACAAGAAGAAGGTGCCCGTCACCTACCCGGAGCTGGGAAACGTGGGGCCCGCATCCCTGCCGATCACGTTGGCGAGGGAGGAGGCCGCAGGCCGCCTGGAGAGGGCTCGCGCGTCCTCTGCATGGGGTAGGGTCGGGTCTCAACACAGCAATGGTCGAGATCGAATGGTGAGGCACTGATGGCGAGCTTCCCTGGTGGCGCAGCATTCCGGCTGCCTCTGCGCGGCTGCCCTTCAAGACGCTCACCGAGACTCCCTGCCGGGGCTCGACCCCGCCTGGTCGCGGCTCGTGACAGCCAAGACCGACGACGGGGAGCACACCTTCCACGTCCTTGACACGGGCCCTGAGCTCGCTGCCCGGGGATTGAGGCCACCGGCACCATCCTGGCTGTGCACGGCAACCCGACCTGGTCATACCTGTGGCGCAGCGTGCTGGCGGCGTCGCTGCAGCAGGCACGTCCCGGCCACGCGTGGAGAGTCATTGCGCCGGATCAGCTGGACATGGGGTTCTCCGATCGCCTCGAGCACACTGAGCCTCCCTCCGCCTTCGCCTCCGGGTATCGGCGTCTCGAGGAGCGGCTGGGGATCTTGACGGGCTCATGGACGAGCTCGACGTCGACGTCTCACATCCCTTGGTGACCCTCGGCCACGACTGGGGCGGAATCATCTCCTTGGGTTGGGCCGTCCGGCACAGCAACGTGGTCGACGCCGCCGTCTCGCTCAATACTGCGGTCGATCACCCCTCGGGCGAACCGGTTCCATGCGCGCTGAGGGCGGCAATGTCCCCTGCGGTGCTTCCTTCGGCCACCGTGCTCACAGATGCGTTCCTGCGCACGACGTTGGCCCTCGCCGCACCTCAGGGATCGGCCAAGGGGCTTCCTCCGGAGGTGGCTGCCGCGTACCGCTCCCCTATGTCTCCCGACTGGGTCGAGGCGGCATCGGAGGATTCGTGGCCGATATTCCGGCGCTGGCGGCACACAGCTCCAGGACGGTTCTTGAGGAGATCTCCAGCGGTCTGAGCGCCTGGGACAAGCCGACGCTTCTTCTGTGGGGGCCCAAGGATCCCGTCTTCCGGGATCGCTATCTCGCCGACCTGCGTGAACGCGTCCCGCACGCTGACCTTCACCGCTATGAGGGTGCGAGCCACCTTCTCATCGAGGATCGAGACCTGACCGGCCCGCTCTTTCAATGGTTGGGGATGTCTTCGGCGCATCTCACGCACCGGCTGAGCAGCGCCAGTCCCCTCCCCGGCAGGTGAGGTCACCCCGCTCCACCACCAGCTGACTGAGCTGACGTTCACGTGGCGCCGCACCGAGCCTGCTGCGGTCGACATGACTCGCAGCGGCGAATCCGTGACCTGGGGTGAGCTTAGGGAGAAGGTTGAGGCTCTGGCCGTCGGCCTGCACGAGCAGGGTGTTCGACGCGGGGACCGTGTGTCGCTGCTGGTGCAGCCCGGCAACGATCTGACCGTCATTCTGTATGCCCTGCTCCGCCTCGGGGCGGTGGCTGTGGTTGCTGATGCTGGGCTCGGAGTCAAGGGTCTGACGCGGGCAGCACGCAGTGCGCGCCCCGCGTGGGTGATCGGTGCGCGACCGGGTCTGGCGGCCGCGCGTGCGCTGGGCTGGCCGGGCCGCAGGATCAGTGTGTCGGCCCTGTCCGACCGCCAGTCCGCCCTGCTGGGCACTGAAGCGTCCGTGGAGAGGCTGCTGCGACGTCACGCCGGCGCGCTTCTGGATCAGGTGCCGCGTCCTGAGCCCAGCGATGACGCCGCGATCCTCTTCACCTCCGGCTCAACAGGGTAGAGCCAAGGGCGTGCGATACACCCATGCGCGGCTCGGTGCTCTGGTGGCCCTGCTTCGTCAGACCTTCGACGTGAAGCCGGGCGCCTCGCTGATTGCAGGCTTCGCTCCCTTCGCTCTGCTGGGTAAGCCATCAGGGCCACCTCGGTGACGCCGGACATGTCGGTGACCAAGCCCGCGACTCTGACCGCGTCTGCGGTGGCTGATGCTGCCCTGGTAAGCGAGGCGACGATGTTCTTCGGATCCCCTGCGGCACTGCGGAATGTGGTGGCGACTGCCGGCGACCTGTCGGCGAAGCAGACCAAGGCGCTGAGGCACATCAGGCTTGTCCTTTCGGCGGGCGCACCCGTGCACCCGGACATTCTCGACTCGGTGCAGAGCATCTTCCCCTCAGCGGAGATTCACACCCCTACGGCATGACCGAGGGTCTGCTCAAGCGGACATCACGCGCGATGAGGTGCACGAAGCGATGTCCACAGGCCAAGTAGGCGTCTGTGTGGGCCGACCGGTGAAGGGCGTCCGCTTCGCCGTGGCGGCTTTGGATGAGCTGGGGAGGCCCTCTGAGGAGCTCAGCGCCCCGAGGATGCCGTCGGCGTATTGGGCGAACTGGTGGTCTCCGCCGCTCACCTCAAAGCGGGCTACGACAGGCTGTGGCACACCGAGCGTCGGTCGTCCC
The DNA here is from genome assembly GCF_019575955.1 of Nesterenkonia pannonica. Classification (GTDB taxonomy): domain Bacteria; phylum Actinomycetota; class Actinomycetes; order Actinomycetales; family Micrococcaceae; genus Nesterenkonia; species Nesterenkonia pannonica. The sequence continues at coordinate 1,576,228 of NZ_CP080575.1, read as the reverse complement.
GCGATGACGCCGAGGGCTGCGCTGGCATCGCACGGGCGACGTCGGCCACGTCGACGCAGCTGGTAGGCTGTGGATCCAGGGCCGCCTGCAGCATGTGATGACGACAGCCGAGGGTCCCTTCGGCCCCGGCGTGGTGGAGACCCCGTCGATTCGTTGGACGGCGTCGCCCGCTCGGCCACGGTCGGGGTGGGGCCCGAGGGCGCCCAAGCTGTCGCAGTGATCGTGGAGCCGGAGTCCGGCGCCTCTCTCTCGTATGGGTCCTCGCCTCTGGCCTCGCCCGAATTCTCAGCCCGCGTGCGCGAGATTTCCCCCTCGCGGTCTCTGCGGTGCTGGTGGTCGAGGAGCTTCCACCGACATCAGGCACAACTCGAAGATCGAACGCGGAGTCCTCGCAGAGTGGGCCGAACGGGTCCTGGCGGGAGAGAAGGTGGGTTCGCCATGAGTCCGGCATTTGCTTCTGAGCTGCCTGTGGGCTCCCGAGTGCTGGTGACCGGCGCTTCGGGGCTGCTGGGACGCAGCGTCGCCCGTGGGCTCATCGAAGCGGGCTTTGAGGTGCGGACGTTCCAGCGGTCCGCGTCCGGCGTCGATGGGGCCGAGGACGTCCGAGGTTCGCTGACAGAGCCGGTCGATGTGGCGTCTGCTGTCCACGGCCAGGACGCTGTGGTCCATATGGCGGCCAAGGTGTCGGTCTCCGGCAAGCACGAGGACTTTGAGAACGTCAATGTTCGCGGCACGGACACACTCTTCGAGGCTGCCTGGGGCGCCGGGGTGGAGCACGTGCTGCACGTGTCCTCCCAAGTGTGGCGCATGCCGGTTCGTCGCTGATCGGGGCCGAAGCAGGGCGCCCGGATCCTGAGCATGCTGAGGGAAGCTACGCCGTGACGAAGGCGCAGGCTGAGCTGATCGCCGAGTCCTACGCCGAGGTGGGCATGAAGGTGCTGGTTCTGCGTCCTCACCTGGTGTGGGGTCCCGGCGACGGTCAGCTCACCAAACGGATCGTCGATCGTGCGCGCTCAGGAAGGCTTCCGCTGCTCGGCACGGGCGCGCCGCTGGTGGACACCCTGTACATCGACAATGCCGTGGATGCGTTCGTCGCGGCCTCCGACGCCTGCCGCAGATTGCCAAGGGGCCGGTGGAGGACCGCAGGCTTGTCGTCACCAACGGCGAGCCGCGGCCGATCGGTGAGCTTCTGGCGGGCATCGCCCAGGCCGGTGGCGCGAAGGCTCCCTCTATGAGGGTTTCGCTAAGCTGCGGCGAAGGCTGCTGGCTGGGTGGTCGAGAAGCTGTGGGCTGCCACGGGTCCGCACGCCGATGAGCCGCCTATGACCCGTTTCCTTGCTGAGCAGCTCTCCACAGCACACTGGTTCGATCAGCGACGCACGCGTGCGATCCTGGACTGGACGCCGCAGATCACCCTCGACGAGGGGCTGGAGCGCCTGGCCCGTCATGTGCGGCGAACTGGGCAGGTCCTCTGATCCTCAGGCCGTGACGAGGATTCCGTCCTCGTCGCTCCACAGCGTTGCTCCGGGACGGAACGTCACGCCTCCGAAGCTGAGGACCGAGTCCGCTTCTCCTACGCTCTGCTTGGCCGACTTCCTCGGATTGGTGCCGAGCGCACGGACTCCTATCGTCAGCTGCGACAAGGCGGTTTTGTCCCGCACCGCACCGTTGATGACCACTCCAGTCCAGCTGTTCGCCAGCGCGGCCTCGGCGATCATGTCCCCATCAGGGCAGACTCGAGCGACCCGTCTCCGTCGACCACCAGCACGGCGCCGTCACCCGGACCGTTGAGGATGGACTTCAGCAGGCCGTTGTCGCGATAGCAGCGCACGGTGCGGATCGGGCCGGTGAAGCGCTGCAGACCTCCGAGGTTCTGCATCTGCAGGGCAGGGACTGCAGGGATTCGTCCTCATCGTAGAGGTCGCAGGTGCTGAAGTCTGAGTTCATGGCTTCCCTTCTCGACGTCTTTGTCGTACCCCGCATATTACATACGACGCTCAGTATCTGGAGATCACCCGGCGTGGAGAATCGGTGCGCTGGTCCGGCTCGCGCAGGTGCACCGACGCGTGAAGAACACGGACCCCCTCCGGCGAGGCCAGCAGAGGAGTGAGCTCCAGTCGCGAGACTTCCGAGTGGTTGTCCTTCAGCGAGGCGATGCGCTGAACCACGTCCTTGACTGACTCCATGTCCACGCGGGGCAGTCCGCGGTGGCCTGTCAGCTTGACTGCGGCCTTCGGTCCTGTGACGAGCTGGTCGAGGTCCTGATCGGTCATCGGAGGGACTGCGTACGCCCAGTCCTGGAGCAGGTCGGACGCATCGCCCGACATGCCGAATGACACAACGGGTCCGATGAGCGGGTCCTCGAGTCCACGGACCGTGCAGGCCTGCCCGGTGGGAGCCATCGCCTGAACCTCCAAGTCAGGCTCATCGGCAGCATTCGATCCTGTCAGCGGCGCCAGTGTGCGGCGCATCTCGACGACAGCGCGACGCAGGTCCGCCTCGTCCTCCAGTCCGAGCTGGACTCCCCGAGGTCGAGCCGCTGCCTCAGGTACGGATGCGTCGTCTTCAGGGCCACAGGGAACCCGATTCGGCGGGCGGCATCGCAGGCCTCGTCAGCTGTGGCCACCCGGGCTGCACCCATGAGCTCGATTCCGTAGAGGCCGAGGAGCTCCTGCGTCTGCTTCTGATCGAGCAGGGTCTCCCCCTCTGCAGGGACCCAGTCGGCGATGAGTGCCTCTGCCGCGCGGTAGGCCGCCGAACCCTCCAGCCCCTCGGGCACGACGGGCTCGCCGACTCCGCGCTCGCGCCAGGTGCGGTAGGCCGCGATCTTGCTGAGCACAGTCACCGAGCGTGTAGGCGAGGAGAAGACAGGGACTCCCTGCTGCAGGGCACCGTCTTCGATGACGGGTCCGGCGTTGCCGATGAAGTTCAGAGGCACATGCGGATCAGTGACCCCGATGAGGACATGACCATGGGCTTCGTCTGCTGACGTGCTACGTCGGAGATGGCGCGATAGAAATCATGCTGCGCGCCGGGGATGGTGGGCTGCAGGCAGAGCGCCACCGCGTCGACTGAGTCGTCGTCGAACTGCGCCTGCAGCGCCTGCTGAAGGGCGGCTCGAGCCTCGTCCTCAGTGCCTTCGATGCACAGGTCCGGGTCCACGCGGGTGGGGTCGAGCCCTTCGGCTTCGGCGGAGTCGGCCAGAAGTCGGCCCATGGAGGGCGAGTTGGTGAGGATGCCGAGTCGCGGGTAAGCGGGTATGGGCTGAGTGGCGAGCACTTGGAGCACGTCCATGAGCGAGTCGCTGTTGGCTGTCTGGATGACGCCCGAGCGTTCGAGCATGGCGTCGACTGCCGCGGGCGGCGCCGCGGTGGTGCGTGTCTCATGGCCGGGAGGCACCCGCACACCCATCAGCTCCGACTTTGAGACGACCACGGGTTTCGCCTGCGAGAGTCGTCGGGCGATTCGCACGAATTTTCTCGGGTTGCCGAAGGATTCGAGGTGGATGCCTACGGTGCGTGTGGCTGAGTCGTCTTCGAAGTGCTGCATGGCGTCGTTGCCGGATACGTCGGCCCTGTTGCCTGCCGAGATCGCCGATGTCACACCCAAAGAGCGTCTTTGAGCCTGAGCTATGAGGGAGAGGCCCATGGACGCCGATTGGCTGAAGATTCCGGCTCCTCCGCGGATGGGCATCTGAGGCAGCCGCGAGGCGTTGAGCCGCACGTCGGGGTCAGTGCTGATCAGTCCCATGGACGCCGGGCCGACCAAGCGCATTCCGTAGCTGCGCGCCAGCCGGACGAGTTCGCGCTGATGGTCTCCGCTGGTCTCCGTCACGATCAGCACGCCTTTGACGCGGCCCGGCCGCAGTCGGTGACGGCGGCGATCATCCGGTCAGGCTCGGCGGCGATCACCGCGAGATCAATCTTTGGCTCAATGTGGTCCAGCATCGAACGCGACGACGCATCGTCGTCAGTTCGTTCGTACGCTTCGGGGCTGACCGAGTGCACGCCGCCTGTGAACCGTGCCTCCATGAGGTGATGGAGGAGGTGGTAGCCCACGGAGCCGTAGAGCCGGGAGCTGCCGATCACCGCGACCTGCTGCGGATTCAGCAGCTGAGCCACGCTCTGAGCCTCGGCCCGATGCTCCCGTGCTTCCATGACCTGGCGGGAGCGGTCATTGGGATCGATGCTGAAGCCGACGAGTATGACGTCCTCCTCGAAGCTGCGATCGATCTCGTAGCCCGCCTCATGGAACACGGAGAGCATCTTCCGGTTGGCGGGGAGGACTTCCGCTGAGAAGCGGGTGAGTGCGCGCTCTCGGCCTGCCGCGGCGAGGTGCTCCAGAAGGATGGAGCCCACGCCCCGCCCCTGGTGCGCGTCGGAGATGTAGAAGGAGACTTCTGCCTCGTCAGTGGAGCCGATGCGGTCATAGCCGCCCACACCGATGATGTCGCTTTCGCCGGAGCGGTCAGCCACCAGAACGACCAGGCAGACCCGATCCGCATGGTCGACGTCGGTGAATCGCTCCAGCTCAGCAGCTGAGAGGCTCGGCTTGTAGGAGAAGTAGCGCAGGTATCGTGACGACTCCGACTGCTCCGCGTGCATCCGCTGAAGCCGCGGGGCATCCTCCTCCCAGACAGGGCGCAGCTGCGCCGCAGCGCCGTCGCGCAGGACGACATCGGCCTCCCAATGGGCCGGATATCCACGCCGAGCTGCCGTTGAACCCATACGATCAACTGTAGCCGCCGCCGCCGCGGCGTCATCGTCTGCGATGATCGAACACGCCGAACCTGAGGGATCTGAAGCACCAGCCTATGGCCCGCCGCAGCACTGAGACCGCACCCCGGTGACCCCGGAAGACAACATCACCGACATCGACGTCTCTTCGGAGATGGAGACCTCATTCCTCGAGTACGCGTACTCGGTGATCTACTCAAGGGCCCTTCCCGACGCAAGGGACGGCCTGAAGCCGGTGCAGCGCCGCATCCTGTACATGATGTCCCAGATGGGTCTTCGCCCCGAGAAGGGTCATGTGAAGTCGGCGAGGACCGTCGGTGAGGTGATGGGCAAGCTCCATCCCCACGGCGATTCCGCCATCTATGACGCTCTGGTGCGCATGGCGCAGTCCTGGGCGCTGCGCCTGCCGCTGGTGGACGGCCACGGCAACTTCGGGTCCCTGGATGACGGCCCGGCCGCTTCGCGCTACACCGAAGCGCGTATGGCTCCCGCTGCCCTGGCGATGACCGCGGACCTCGATGAGGATGTCGTGGACTTCGAGCCCAACTACGACAATCAGCTCACGCAGCCGTCTGTTCTTCCCAGCGCATTCCCCAACCTCCTGGTCAACGGGGCCAGCGGCATCGCTGTGGGCATGGCGACGAACATGGCCCCGCACAATCTCCGGGAGGTGGTGTCGGGGCCAAGCACCTCATCCTTCACCCCGAGGCGACGCTCGAAGAGATGATGGAGCTGATCCCCGGCCCGGACTTCCCCGGAGGCGGACGCATCGTCGGCCTGAACGGCATCCGAGATGCTTACAGGACGGGGCGAGGGTCCTTCAAAGTCCGCTCGAAGACGCGTATTGAGCAGGTCTCCCCCGGCGAACCGGCATCATCGTCGATGAGCTTCCCTACATGGTGGGGCCCGAAACGGTGATCGAAAGGTCAAGGAGGCGGTGCAGGCCAAGAAGCTCGCGGGGGTGTCGGATGTTCTGGACCTGACGGACCGCAAGCACGGACTGCGCATGGTCATCGAGCTCAAAGTGGCTTCAATCCCCAGGCGGTCCTCGCGCAGCTGTACAAGCTCACGCCTCTGGAGAACAGCTTCGGCATCAACAATGTGGCTCTGGTGGACGGGCAGCCTCGCACCATGGGCCTGCTCGAGCTGCTGCAGGTCTACGTGGATCACCGCATCGACGTGGTCCGGCGTCGCACAGCGTTCCGCCTCTCCAAGCGACGGGACCGTCTGCATCTGGTCGAAGGGCTGCTGATCGCCATCGTGGACATCGATGAGGTCATCCAGATCATTCGTGCCGCTGAGGACGGACCTACGGCGAAGCAGCGGCTCATGACGGTCTTCGATCTCTCCGAGGCGCAGGCTGAGCACATCCTGGAGCTGCGGCTCAGGCAGCTCACTCGCTATTCGACTCTCGAGCTGGAGAAGGAGAAGCAGCGGCTTGAGGAGGAGATTGCACACCTCGCCGCGATCTTGGACTCTGAGGAGGTCCTGCGGACCACTGTGGCTGACGAGCTCGACAGCATCGCCGACAAGTACGGCGACGAGCGTCGGACTGAGCTGGTGGAGACGGAGGACGCGGAGCCTGTGCCTGCTCTCACATGCGGCCAAGGGTGAGGATCCTGAAGCCGCGCTGCGGATCCCGGACGCTCCGTGCTGGGCTGTGCTCTCCACCTCCGGCATGCTCGCTCGCACCGCTGATCGTGCGCAGCTGGTGCATCCGGGACGGCGCAGAAAGCACGACGCGCTGAGCTCGCTGGTCCCGGCGACCGCTCGTGGGGCAGTCGGCGCCATCACCACGGCAGGTCGGATGATCAGGCTCTCTGTGATGGACATGCCCGTTCTGGAGGTTGCAGGCGGCACCATCAGCCTGAACCAGGGCGGAAAGGCGAAGGACTATTTCAGCCTGGCGCGCGGGGAGCAGGTGGTCGGGCTCGTGCCGCTTGAGAAGGTCTTGGCGGTGGCCACGGCCCAGGGGCGCATCAAGCGGATCAATCCTGACTACCCGGCTAACCGGGATGAGTGGGAGGTCATTGCCCTGAAGGAGAAGGACACGGTGGTGGCTGCCGTCCCGTCCGCTGATGAGTCCGACCAGATGGTTCTGATCACTGCGGGCGCTCAGCTGCTCAGATTCGGCGCCGACAAGGTTCGTCCCCAGGGGCGCACCGGCTCGGGCATCGCGGGCATCAAGCTCGCGCCGGGCGACGAGGTGATCGGCTTTGGCGCCATCCCCGCTGCCGTGGCCGATGCTCCCGGTGCCGCGGTGGTGGTGACGGCGGCAGCCGGTGACGGCACCCTGGAGGGCCTGGAGAGCGGGACGATCAAAGTGTCTGAGCTTTCTGAGTTCCCCATCAAGGGCAGGGCGACGGGAGGTGTGCGGGCACATCGGTTCCTGCGCGGCGAGGAGCGCCTGATGCTCGGCGCGGCCGTTCTTGCGGCTCCTATGGCTGCGGACAGCTCGGGCTCCGCGCGCACACTCCCGGCGGAGATGGCCAGGCGCGACGCTTCGGGCGTGGCTCTGGAGCAGCGGATCACCGCGGTGGCGTCGAGTCCTGAGGCGCTCTCATCGGTCTATGCCCCGAGGCATAGGTAACATTCGACACACTTTTACTACAGAGCGTAGAAGAATGGTGATTTCAGCAGTATCGTAGTAGTGCGTTGCTGAAAGGAGCACCGAATGATGGCCAGTCTCGGCGAACTTGAGCGTCAGGTGATGACATTGCTGTGGGACACGGGCTCCCAGCTGTCGGCCAACGATGTGCGTGATGAGCTGGATGACGCCCTCGCTGTCACCACAGTCCTCACGGTGCTTTCCCGTTTGGAGAAGAAGGGCCTCGTCCGGCGTGACCGCGGGTCTCGCCCCCACCGCTACACGGCAGAGGCTTCACGCGAGGACCACACCGTGGAGATGCTCAACGAGGTGCTCGGCCAGGCCGGTGACCGCGAAGCGGTCCTCGCTCGGTTCATCGGTGGCGTTTCGGAAGAGGAAGCGGCTGCGCTGCGCCGCATTCTGAGCTGACGCACGGCCCTCACCTCAGCAGATAGAATCTTCGCTCAGTGGAGATTCTTGCCCTTGGCCTCGCCCTTCTAGCCGTTGCCCTTGCTGTGCCCGTTCCTATGCTCCTTCATGAGGCGCTTAGCCAGGGCACGCTCTCCATGGGTCTGGATGGTGCTCTGGCAGGCTATTGCGCTGAGCGGCGGACTGTCCATGGTGGGCTCGCCGATCATCTACGGGCTCTCGCCGTTCGGATCATCGTTCCCGGAGGCAGTTGGGACTGCGGTCGAGGCTGACCACCGCAGAGGACTACGAGGCCCTGGCGGCCATGGATGTCCACCCCTGGCACATCTTCGCTCTCTGCCTGGGCCTTGTGCTGGGGGCCATCTGCTGCTGACTCTGGCCCGGACGTTCTACCGGGTGCGCAGGGCCCGAGCGCGTCACCGCCAGATGGTTCAGCTCCTCTCGACGCCGCTGCGCTCCCCTCCTTCGGAGAGATGACGAGCGTTCCCGACTTCGATGCCCAGGTGATCGAGCACGACGCTCCCCTGGCCTACTGCCTTCCCGGGCGGACGAACGCTTAAGCTCGGTGACTGTGCTCTCGCGAGGCCTCCTGGACCAGCTCACCGATGCTGAGCTTGCCGCGGTGGTCGCGCATGAGCGGACGCACCTTCGTCAGCGGCACCACCTGCTGACCATGGCCTTTGAGGCGTGGTACCGCGCTCTCCCTGGCTTCCGACGACCCGCTACGGTCGTGAGGCCGTTCTGGAGCTCACCGAGATGCTGGCCGACGACGGTGCGTTGGCCGAGCACGGCAGTGATGTGCTTCTGCGGTCCATTGCCACCACAAGCACCTCAGGCGACGGAACGCGGGCCGATCTTCAGCCAGGCGCTTCGGGACTCATCACCGGCATCAGGCTGCAGCGGCTGCTCACGCGGCCCCGTCCTCTGGCGTGGCCTGCGTCAGTAAACCTGCTTGCGGTGAGCGCTCTGCTTCTCGTGGGGCCGACGACGCTGATCCTTGTCAGCTGACTGCACAGTCTGGCGGAGGCTCTAGTGATCGGGGCTGTCGGACTGCTTTCGTTCGTACCGCCAGGCGAAAAGACCGATCACGGTCCATATGACGGCGAAGAGGCTCAGAAACACCGGGGCGAAGCTGAGCCCCAAGTCAGGGTGAGGTTCAGGAGCACCATTCCGAGCGCCCCCAGCCCGAAGAGGACCGCGAGGGTGAACAGGCGCCGCACTTGGCTCTCTTGGGGCGGGGCTGCTGCGTCATGATGATGTCTCAGGTGTTGTTGGCCAGGAAGTCCTCAGCGCCGCCCACCAGCTCCGTATGGGCCTGCTCGAGACCCTCTCGGTTCACGATGGAGGCGATCTCGGCCGCGAACTCCTCAACGGTGTAGAGGCGGTAAGCCGCGTCGCGGCGGGCTTCGAGAGCGCCGGGCTGTGCCCGATCAAGGAGGGTCGCAGTGATGGTGCCTTCGATCATGTCGCCGGAGACCACTGTCAGCGAGACGCCCTTCTCATCGAGCTCAGGCGTCATCTCCCGGAGGGCATCCTCACCAGCGCGCTTGGAGCGGGCCACGGGCTCGTATGCGTCCATCGTTGCTGTCTGGTTGATGAAGTGGGCCTGGTGGCTGGTGACGAACACAATCTGGGAGCCGCGCGGCATGACCTCAAGTGCGGTGCGCACCAGGTTCACCTGCGCATCGCGGTTGAGCATGAGCGCGTAGTCCTCACCCCGGTCGGACTCCATGCCCCGGACGCGTTGAGGATGAGCAGGTCGAGACTGCCGAAGTTTTCGACGGCCGCGTCGACAAGAGCCTGTGCTCCCTCGGCCTCGGTGATGTCGGCCTGGACCGGGACCGCGCGGCCGCCTAAGCCTCCTCAATGCCCTTGACAACCTTCTTGGCGCGCGGCGCCTTGGCGCGATAGTTGACGACAACGCCTGCGCCGCGCTCTGCCACGAGCTGAGCGGTGGCGGCGCCGATGCCGCGGGAGGAGCCGGTGATGACGGCTCCCCTGCTTAAGCGAGATCCTGTGAAGTCATGCGATCAGTCCTTTCGAGATTCTGTCAGTGACCCATGCCGAGGCCGCCGTCGACCGGGATGACGGCCCCGCTGATGTAGGCGGCGTCGTCGGAGCCGAGCCAGGCGACAACTTTGGCGACCTCTTCGGCTTCGGCGAACCGTCCGGCAGGGATGGACTCCAGGTATTTCTTCTGGGTGTCCTCGTCCAGTGCATCAGTCATGTCCGAGCGGACGAATCCGGGCGCCACCACGTTGGCTGTGATTCCGCGGCCGCCCAGCTCTCGAGTCAGGGACCTGGCCATGCCCACCAGGGCCGCCTTGGAGGAGGCGTAGTTGATCTGCCCGGGCGTGCCGTAGAGGCCCACGACGGAGCCGATCAGCACGATTCGCCCCTTCTTCTGCTTCAGCATGCCCTTATTGGCGCGCTTGACGACGCGGAAGGCTCCGGTGAGGTTGGTGTCGAGAACCTCGGAGAAGTCGTCCTCGCTCATACGCATCAGAAGCGTGTCACGAGTGATGCCCGCGTTCGCAACCAGGACCTCGACTGGACCGTGGGCCTCCTCGACCTGTTTGAAGGCGGTGTCGATGCTCGCAGAGTCGGTCACATCTGCTGCGACCCCGAGGGCTCCCTCCGGGGCTTCGCCGCTGCGTGTGGTGACGGCGACCTTGTCGCCGTTGGCGATGAAGGCTTCGGCGATCGCCCGGCCGATGCCGCGATTTCCGCCGGTGATCAGTATGGATCGATCGCTCATGTGTCTCCTGCTTCGTGTCTGCCGGTCTGCCGGTGCTCACCCTATCGGGGCCGCAGGGGTGAGCGGTAGAATAGGACGGATGTCAGAACCCGTTTACTCCGTCACCGACGCGCCGATGCGCCACAGTGTGGAGCAGAGATCACGGATGGTGGCTTACACCGTCCAGATGAGCCTGCGCATGGTGTGCTTCCTGCTCGCGGGTCTTACAGCGGTGGTCTGGCAGTCATGGTGGGCCGCCGTCTTCGTCGTCGCAGCCATTATTCTGCCCTACACCGCGGTGGTCGGCGCCACGGCCAGCGGGGATCGGTACCTCAGGGCTGCCCGCGAAGGCGTTGATCCGCAGCGGCAGCTGACCGCGGAGCATGAGGAGCCCGAGGATGAGCCCCGCCAATGGTGGGAGGAGCAGCCCGAGGAGCCCGTGGGCGTGCAGAGCGGGGACACAGTCATTGAAGGTGAGATCGTTTCCGGCGAGGTGGAGAGGGTGAGCCGTAATGGATCTGCTGGGCTCCCTCTCGTCTGGCGCTGAAGGCCCTCAGGCGCCGGAATGCTCCCGCAAGGGATGCCGCGAATCTGCCGCGTGGAAGGTTCTGTGGAACAACCCCAAGATTCACGACGCAGAGCGTCGCAAAGTATGGCTTGCATGTGGCGAGCATAGGGAATGGCTGGAGCAGTTCCTGCAGGCTCGGCTGTTCTGGCGATCCACTGAGCCGCTTGAGGCTGAGCCGTCCCAGGCTGTCCAGGGACTCAGGAGTGACGGACTTTCGTCAGCGGTATTCGTTCTTGGCCTCACCCACCTGGATCGGGTGGTTCGCGGTCTGCATCCTCTTCATGGTGGTCTGCTACTTCTTGGGCCAATGGCAGTGGGACCGCAGAGATGCCGCATTGGATGAGATCGGGACCATCCAGGCCAACTACGATCAGGACCCCATTTCCTACTCAGAGGCCCGGGACATCTTCGCCTCTGCTGATGAGGACGATGAGTGGAAGAGCGTGGAGCTCGTCGGCGAGTATCTGGCGCAGGACCATCTCTTCGCCCGCAACCGTGCGAACTCCGGGCAGGTCGGCTACGAGCAGGTCGTGCCCTTCCGTGAGGCCTCGACGGGTGACGTGGTGATCATTTCCCGGGGCTGGCTTGCCCCGGGAAGCGAGGACGGATCGCTGCCTGCGTCAGAACCCTGAGCCGCCGAGCGGGCAGGCCGAGGTGACGGTGCGGATCAAGCCCGGCGAGCCTGAGATCGGCCGTGATGCGCCCGAGGGCCAGCTGGCGTCCATCGAGCCTGACGAGATTGAGGATCAGGTCGGCTACAGCGTCATGGGCGGCGCCTACGGAGAGATGTCATCGGAGTCTCCGCAGTAAGCTGAGCAGCCCCGAGGGTTCGCTCGTCCCAGCGTGGATGAGGGACCGCACCTGGGCTATTCGATGCAGTGGATCGCGTTCGGAATGCTCAGCTTTGTCGGCTGGGGCTATGCGGCCCGTCTGCAGGCCCGGAGCAATGACGTGGCCTATGCGGAGGAGGACGACGGTGAGCTGCCTGCGGGCATACCTAAGCGTGAGGTTCTCAGGCGCGCACGGGCCGAGCGGATGCGTCAGCAGGGACGCCTGACGGATGAGGATGCCGAAGACGCCTGGGTCGACGAGCATATGGCGGGCCGGTGAGGACGGGCCTCACTCCAGCTGGATGAGGTCCTCGTACTCCGCTGTGTAGAGGTCTTCGACGCCGTCGGGAAGCAGCACGACGCGTTCGGGGTCGAGCGCTTCAACGGCACCGGGGTCGTGGGAGATGAGGACGACCGCGCCTTCGTAGGTCCGCAGCGCCGCGAGGATCTCTTCGCGGGAGGCTGGGTCGAGGTTGTTGGTCGGCTCGTCGAGCAGCAGCACGTTGGCCCTGGAGGCCACGAGCGTGGCCAGGGCCAGGCGCGTCTTCTCGCCTCCTGAGAGCACTGACGCCGCTTTGCGGTGTCGTCCCCGGAGAAGAGGAAGGATCCGAGGATCTTTCGCTGATCTGTGTCGTTGAGGAACGGTGCTGCCGTCTTCATGTTCTCCAGCACGGAGCGCTCGGTGTCGAGGGTGTCGTGCTCCTGGGCGAAGTATCCGAGCTTGAGCCCGTGACCGGAGATGATGTTCCCGGTGTCGGGCTCGGCGGTTCCTGCGAGCAGCCGCATGAGCGTTGTCTTGCTTAAGCGCCGTTGTATCCGAGGATGACGACGCGTGAGCCGCGGTCGATGGCCAGATCGACTCCGGTGAAGATTTCGAGGGAGCCGTAGGACTTCGAGAGAGATTCCGCCATGAGCGGGGTCTTGCCGCAGGACTGGGGCTCTGGGAAGCGGATTTTGGCGACCTTGTCGGTGGCCCGCTCTCCTTCGAGGCCGCGCATCATGCGCTCAGCGCGCTTGAGCATGGATTGGGCGGCAGTGGCTTTGGTCGCGGTGGCCTTCATCTTGTCGGCCTGCTGCCGCAGCTGGGAGGCCTTCTTCTCCGCGTTGGCGTATTCGCGCTTGCGCCGGGATTCGTCCTGCTCACGCTGGACGAGGTACTTCTTCCAGCCCATGTTGTAGACGTCCACCGTTTGGCGCATGGCGTCGAGGTACAGAACCTTATTGACGGTGTCTTCGATGAGGTCGACGTCGTGGGAGATCATCAGCACTCCGCCGGGAAGTTTTTGATGTGTTCGCGCAGCCACGTGATGGAGTCGGCGTCGAGGTGGTTGGTGGGCTCATCGAGCAGCAGCGTCTCGGCTTGGGAGAACAGGATGCGGGCGAGCTCGACGCGTGGCGCTGACCGCCGGAGAGCGTGTGCAGCGGCTGGGTGAGGATGCGTTCAGGGAGGTCGAGGTTGGCGCAGATGGTTGCTGCTTCGGCCTCGGCGGCGTACCCCCGCCTGCCTGGAATTCGTCCTCGAGCCGGGCGTAGCGCTTCATGGCCTTCTCTTGGACGGCCCCGTCCTCTGAGGCCATGCCCTTCTCTGCCTCACGCAGCTTCGTGGTGACCTGGTCGAGGTTTCGGGCCGAGAGGATGCGCTCGCGCGCGAGCTGGTCCATGTTCTCGACCTTGGGGTCCTGGGGCAGGTACCCGATCTCTCCGCGGCGTTCGACTGTGCCGTCGGTGGGCTGCCCGGCTCCGGCGAGGATGCGGGTCATGGTGGTCTTTCCCGCCCCGTTTCGGCCGACGAGACCGACTTTGTCCCCTGCGTCGATCCGGAAGGAGACCTCGTCCATGAGCAGGCGCGCGCCGACGCGCAGTTCGAGGTTGGACACGCTGATCAAGGGTTCTGCTCCAAGGGGTTGTTGAGGGTGCGGGAGGCCCGTGTCAGTGTACCGGGCTGGGGTTGGTGCGTTCCGGGCACGACAGCGGCCCGGTCCCTGTCGGGAGCCGGGCCGCATGTGCGCGGTTTCAGTGTGAGGCGTGGAGCCTGATCAGATGTTGAATCCGAGGGCCCGCATCTGCTCGCGGCCGTCGTCGGTGATCTTCTCGGGGCCCCATGGCGGCATCCAGACCCAGTTGAGCCGCCATTCGTCGACCATGGTGCCGATGTTCTGCCCGACCTGCTCCTCGAGCACGTCCGTGAGGGGCATGCGGCGGTGGTGAGTGTCATGTCGATCACCAGCGCGCCGTCCTCCTCGTAGCGGAGGCCGTAGAGCAGTCCGAGGTCTACGATGTTGATGCCGAGCTCGGGGTCGATGACGTCTTTGAGCGCCTCTTCGACGTCCTCAAGCGGCGCCTGTGTTGCGGTGTCAGTCATGTACCGCTCCTTTCTCTGCATTCAATCCTGCGCGTCATAACGATGTCGCACAAGGGTTGATTCCTCGTTGAGGGAAATCAGGCGGCTGCGAGGAACCGGTCGTAGCCGTTGGCTTCGAGCTCGTCTGCCAGCTCGGGGCCTCCCTGCTCGGCCACTCGACCGTCCACGAAGACGTGGACGTAGTCGGGCTTGATGTAGTTGAGGATGCGCGTGTAGTGGGTGATCAGCAGCGTGCCCATGCTGTTGCTCTCGTGGGCGCGGTTCACGCCTTCGGAGACCACGTGCAGGGCGTCGATGTCGAGGCCTGAGTCCGTTTCGTCCAGGATGGCGAACTTGGGCTTGAAGAGCTCCAGCTGGAGGATCTCCACGCGCTTCTTCTCACCGCCGGAGAAGCCTTCGTTGACGTTTCGGTTGGCGAAGTCGGCATCGATCTTGAGCTTCTCCATGGCGTCCTTGACCTCTTTGGTCCAGGTGCGCAGCTTGGGCGCTTCGCCTTCGATGGCGGTCTTGGCGGTGCGCAGGAAGTTGGTCATGGTGACACCGGGAACCTCCACGGGGTACTGCATGGCCAGGAAGAGTCCTGCCTGGGCCCGCTCGTCGGGTCCCATCTCCAGGACGTCCTCACCGTCTAGGGTGATGGAGCCGGAGGTGACCTCGTACCGGGGTGGCCTGCGATGGTCGAGGCCAGGGTGGACTTGCCGGAGCCGTTGGGCCCCATGATGGCGTGCTTCTCACCTGAGGTGATGCTCAGGGTGACGCCCTTCAGGATCTCTTTGGAGCCCTGCTCGGTCTCGATGGAAACGTGGAGGTCCTTGATCTCAAGGGTAGACATGTGAGTGTCCTTTTCTGTGTCTGGGCAGTGTGCGGGCGACCGGGGATGAGGTCAGTTGCCGTGGATCTTGAGCTCGTTCTCGAGGTCCTCCTGGAGGAGCCTCTTCGATGGCGGGCACGCCGATCTTCTGGATGATTTCGTGGAGGAATCCGCGGACCACCAGCTGACGGGCGATCTCTTCGGGGATGCCGCGCGCCATGAGGTAGAACAGGTGGTTCTCGTCGAAGCGTCCGGTGGAGGATGCGTGGCCTGCGCCGTCGATGACGCCGGTCTCGATCTCCAGGTTGGGCACGGAGTCCGCTCGGGCGCCGTCGGTGAGGACCAGGTTTTCGTTCTTCTCGTAGGAGTCGGTGTTCTCTGCCTCTTTGCGGATGAGAACGTCGCCGATCCACACGGTGCGTGCCGTCTGCCCTTGGAGCGCGCCCTTGTAGAGCACGTTGGACTTGTTGGACGGCGAGTTGTGGTCCACGAAGGTGCGGTGCTCGATGTGCTGGCCGGAGTCGGCGAAGTAGAGCCCGTACATTTCGGCTTCGGCGCCTTCTGCGGCGTAGCGGAAGTTGACGTTGAGCCGGACGATTTCGCCGCCGAGGCTGATGGCCACGTGCTTGTACTTCGCGTCGCGTCCCACTTCGGCGTCGTGCTGGCCGGTGTGGATGGCGTCGCTGTTCCAGCGCTGGAGGCTGATGACTTTGAGGTCTGCGCCGTCACCGACTTTGATCTCGACGTTGCCGTTGAAGATCGCGGATCCGCGGTGCTCGAGGACGATGGTGCCTTTGGCGTGCGCGGCGGCTTCGAGGACGATGTGGCTGTTGGCCCGTTTGCCTGCTTCGACTCCGGTGATGTCGACGCGAATGGGCGCTTCGATCTCGGTGTCGGCGGGGATCTGGATGTAGAGAGCTTCCGGCGTCTGCTTGGAGGCGATAGCAGCTGCGCGGTCGGCAGGCTGCAGCACGGATCCGCGGGGGCTGGTGTCGGCGGTGAGGATGACACTGCAGCGGTTTCGGGGCGGAGATCTGGTAGTCGACAGGAGCGCCCTCGGTGGGGGTGTCTTCGAGGACTGAGGCCAGCTTCTTCAGCGGTGAGAAGCGCCACTCCTCTTCCTGCCGGTGGGCTGCGGGTAGTCGGCGGGGTCGAAGCTCACGGTGCGCTTGGCGCGCGAGCTTACGCCGGAGGTGATCTCCTGGCTTTCGCCGAGGCCGCCGTGGCTGTGGCTGTCGTCCATGGTCTCGGCGAGGTTCTCGCCCTCTTCGGTGAAGCCCGGAATGGAGATGCGGCGTTCGCCGACGTCTACTCCGGCGACTTTCTCCTCCTGCTCGGCAGGGGTGTTGGTCATCGTTTTCTCTTCCCTCTGTGGTGTGTGTTGACGCGGTGTCAGGGGTGAGGACTGAGTGAGCCTCTCACAGCTCGTCCGCGGCCCCAAGGGTGGGACCGCGGACAGCGTGTGATGGGGTCGTCAGCCCACTGAGCCTTCCATCTGCAGCTCGATGAGCCGGTTGAGCTCAAGGGCGTATTCCATGGGCAGCTCACGGGCGATGGGCTCGATGAAGCCGCGCACGATCATGGCCATTGCTTCGTCCTCTGCCATGCCGCGTGACATGAGGTAGAACAGCTGGTCCTCGGAGACCTTGGAGACGGTGGCCTCGTGTCCGAGGGTGACGTCGTCCTCCCGGATGTCGATGTACGGGTAGGTGTCGGTCTTGGAGATGGTGTCGACCAGCAGCGCGTCGCAGACCACGGAGTTCGCTGAGTTCTTAGCCTCCGAGTTGATCTGGACGAGTCCGCGGTAGGAGGCCCGCCCCGGAGCGTGCCACTGACTTGGACACGATGCTGCTGGAGGTGTTGGGGGCCATGTGCACCATCTTGGAGCCGGTGTCCTGGTGCTGACCTTCGCCTGCGAACGCCACCGAGAGGGTTTCGCCCTTGGCGTGCTCACCGGTGAGGTAGACGGCTGGGTACTTCATGGTGACCTTGGATCCGATGTTGCCGTCGATCCACTCCATGGTGCCGCCCTGGTCCACCACGGCACGCTTGGTGACGAGGTTGTACACGTTGTTGGACCAGTTCTGGATGGTCGTGTACCTCACGCGGGCGTTCTTCTTCACGACGATCTCGACGACTGCGGAGTGCAGTGAGTCAGTGTCGTAGATGGGTGCGGTGCAGCCTTCGATGTAGTGGACGTAGGAGTCTTCGTCGGCGATGATCAGCGTCCGCTCAAACTGGCCCATGTTCTCCGTGTTGATGCGGAAGTAGGCCTGGAGGGGATCTCGACGTGGACGCCCTTGGGAACGTAGACGAAGGAGCCGCCTGACCACACGGCGGTGTTGAGGGCGGCGAACTTGTTGTCGCCCACGGGGATCACGGAGCCGAAGTACTCCTCGAAGAACTCGGGGTGCTCCTTCAGGGCGGTGTCGGTGTCCATGAAGATGACACCCTGCTCCTCCAGGTCCTCGCGGATCTGGTGGTAGACCACCTCTGATTCGTACTGGGCTGCCACGCCGGAGACGAGGCGGTCGCGCTCTGCCTCAGGGATGCCGAGGCGCTCGTAGGTGTTGCGGATGTCTTCGGGGAGGTCCTCCCAGGTGCGTGCCTGCTTCTCAGTGGAGCGCACGAAGTACTTGATCTGGTCGAAGTCGATGCCGGAGAGGTCCGCGCCCCAGGTGGGCATGGGCTTGCGGTCGAAGTACTTCAGGCCCTTCTGGCGGAGCTTGAGCATCCACTCGGGCTCGCTCTTCTTGCCGGAGATGTCGGCGACCACTTCGGTGCTGATGCCGCGCTTGGCGGCGGCGCGCGGCGTCGGAGTCTGACCACCCGTACTCGTAGCCTTTGCCGAGGTCTTTGAGCTCGGGGTTGGACTCGAGGATCTCGGAGATGACTCCGGGGTCGTCGGTGTTCTTGAGGTCTCTTCAGCCTTCTGAGTGTCCGTCATGACAGCCTCTCTTGTTGACGCGGGGAGATTACGATTCGCTTCCGGCCGCCCCTTCTGGGTGCGGCGGTGGTCTGTGGTCCCTGTTCTGCACGGGCTCTGCGTTCAGCAGCGAGCTTCTCGCGTCCGACCGGGACGTGTGTTGTGCATACATGTGCTCCCGCGGCCTGGGTTGAGAGCCGCCGGACATCGACCTCCAGCAGTCGGGAGATCATGGCGGTCTCTTCCTCGCAGAACACCGGATGGGCGGCGGCTATTTCCCGGACGGGGCAATGACCTTGGCAGAGTTGGGTGGACTGCATGGCCAGAAGGGGTTGTCGCGGCCCACAAGCCGGGTGAAGCCGGAGAATCCGTCGTCGTTGAAGAGCTCGGCGAGCTTCTCGGAGCGTTCGTCGAGGTCCTCGATGCTGCTGAGCTGCTCCCAGTAGCGGGCCTCGAAGCCGGAGAAGTATTCCTTGGCGAGGTGCGTGCCCCGTAGGAGTCGGCGGCCGCTTCCTGACGGGTATCGATCCCGGCTTGGTCCACGGGCGTGAGCTGAGGGTCGGCTCCTGCTTCTGCGAGTGGCTCGCCGGAAGCGTGCTGGTCCAGCACCTGGAGAGCGGCCCGGACGAGGTTCAGGTAGTCGTCGCCCAGGATCTGCTGCCCGCGGGAGGACAGCACGTAGCGGCGCGAGGGCCGTCCGGCCGCGCGCTTGGATCCTGTGACGGTTTTGATCTCGACGATGCCCTGCTCGGTCATGGCGTCGAGTGTTAAACGGACCGCTGCGGGGGTGAGGCTGAGCTTCTTGCCGAGCTGGGCCGCAGAGATTGGCCCCTCCTCCACGACGAGCTGCAGAACCCGCTCACGGGTGGACCCGTCCGCTTCGGGCGCGAGGGTCTCCGCTGCTGGCGCTGGAGTGCTTAAGCTTCCGATTGCATAAGTCAATTCTGACCTATTCGCATCTGCGGCACCAGCAAGGCAGGCCTTAGTGGTGGCCTTCAGCGCGTCTCCGCCCGGTAAGGTCTGCTCACCACCGGATTCTTCTGGGAGTGCATCCGTGATGTCTGCGCTCCCCGCCCTGACATCCACGTCTCCCCTTGGAGGTGATGGTTCCGGCTTCAGCCGGTATGTCCGGGGCAGCATCGTCAGTCATGGCGGGGTCATATGGGAACCAGCCGTAGGTCAGAAGAGTCGGAGGATGTATACGCGACTGTGGCCCTGGTCGCCGCGGACGGCAGGATGTGCTCGCCTCCGTGGACTTGTTCCTCGCCGAGACTGGGTCATTTCTGTCCCAAATGTGCCTGTGTGGGGACCCATTCCGGCTGGGAACTGAGCGAATCTGGCGAGGTCTAAGGCTCCGGCGACCCGCAGGCATCTCCAACCCTCGGCCGGACCACCCCATGCCTCGGGTCCCAGAACGTCCGCCCCAGGGGACTATCTGTCAGTAGAAGGGCAAGGAGACTGAAATCATGCCAGCGCGAAAATTCGCTCCCCGATTTGCAGTTGTAATGCTGGGAGGGAGCGTTGGTTACCTGCTTCTCAAAGTTCTCCTGCCCAACACCAACTGGGCCCCGGCTGACGTACTACCAGCGCTCTTCATCATTTTCCTCGGTGCGCTGGTCAATGCCTGGAGTCGGCCGCCAAGCAGATGCTCTGCGGGTGCGGGAAGAGAACGGAAGTCCCCTACCGAAGGTGTCAAGATGAAGCATACAAAGACAACTAGCCGCAGCCTGGCCGCAGTCCCGCTGATATCAGTCTTGGCGGTCCTTTTCGGAGGTCCGCCTGCCTATGCAGGCGCGGCAAGCGCGAAGCCCGAAACCCAGCAGACCTCCACCGAGACCCTTTCAGAAGAGCAAACATTCAGCTCCGAAGAAGTACACCTCTCGACAGCGGACTTGGCATCGATCGAAGGGACCTTAAGGACACAGGAGCTTCATACACCGTCACTCAGTCTGATGGCACTACTTTTCACGAGTATTCGCTGACTGACGGAAGCGTCTTCGGCATCTCTCAGAACGCTTCCGCTCCTCCCACTGAACCGGGGCACGTCACGCCAGATCTGAGCTTCGGCGACACAGATCAGGGTTCTACATTCTGCTCAATCAAACAGACCAGAGCGCGATTAGAGTGGCTCAACAGCTGTCCTGACCGCCTCAATCTGTGCCATTAACGTGGTGGCTTGCGTCGTGGCATCTGGTGCTATTGCGTCAGCCAGCGAGTACATACGCGAAGTTGGAAGCTGTCCGGGCGGGCGAAACCTCCGCATTGATGTCCAGGTTGGGGCGGAGCACCGGCCCCAACTGGGGCGCGTTGCGTCTAAGATCACGGGCTCAGAAATCAACGCTCGCGTCCCAACTTCGGCAGCGCCCTTCCGCAGAGCGAGTCACGGCCACTCGTGTTGAACGGCAGGAAGAGGGATGCTTGCTAAGACGCTTCGAATACGCGGAAATGGGCGCATGCGTTGGGCGCCAAGGTCGTTATAGCGGCAATTCAAGCAGTGCTAGATATGGGTCTCCGCGTAGGCCCAGGACAGCGGCGAAGGCTGGTTCAGTCTTCATACCGCTGCTCTTCAGCTGCCGAATCTGTTCGCGGAACTCCTCACCGTGTCGGGTGAGCAGCACGTATTCAGCCACTAAGTGCCTGAAGGCCCGCTGTTTCCTGACGGGAGTGGGTTGGATGAAGAATTCGATCGGGTATGTCCCCATGGTGAAGGCTGCGCACCACGCACCTGCTTCACGGCCATGTGCCCACGAGCTGAAATCGGACCGATGGGAGAAGCAGGTCGTGAGGTCATCGCGAACCTTCGCGGGCTGGCTGGTCGATATAAGGATGTCAGGTCGGAGTTCGGGAGATCGATGTCCAGCGGCACGGTGCCTGCTAGGGCCCATTCCTCGACCTGCGGCATCGAATCGAGGGCAGCTGGTCAGAGTCCGGGCAGCGCGCTGCTGCCTGCTGTTCCCCTTGCGCAGATAGTCACTGGTTAAGAGCTGTCGCTCAGCCTCTGCTGCAGTCATGCAGGGTGCCTCAGTCATGCGGGGTCGCTTTCAGGGAAAAGAACAGCCTCGGCACGGGCGCCATGAGTTCAGGGCCGTTGTTGCGCACATTGCCGACCTCGGGGCCGACCGGGTGAATCTCCCAGAGGCGTGCCACCTCAGGCACTCCCCGCGCACTTCGTCGAGAAGCTCTTCCAGCTCTGTGCTGGTGGGCTCGCCGGGCTGAACCCATTGGTCGGCAAGTGTGGGCGTCATAGCCAGTGGGGTGCGGTCGTGCAGGGCACCGAGCTCACGCAGGACTGCGTCATCAGCTGTGGGTGCTGGGCCGGTGAGAATGGTGGTGGAGACGATCGTCTCCTCTCCGTCCGTCCAGCTCTCCCAGAGTAGGCGAACAGCATGAGAGAGCCGTCGGCGGGTCTGATGAGGTGCGGGGTCTTCGTCCGCCCCTCGGTGCGCCATTCGTAATAGCCCTCGGCTGGGACGATGGCGCGCTTGCGCCGTACTGCGGAGCGGAAGCTGGGTTTGGTGGTGACGGTTTCAGAACGGGCGTTGAAAGTTCTTGAGGAGAAGGTTCTGTCCTTGGCCCACGGGGGCAGCAGTCCCCACCGGGCGGGGCCGAGGCGCCTCAGGATTTCTCCGTCGACGAGGGTTTCCACAACGATGGGGACTGTATCGGTGGGTGCGATGTTCCAGCTGGGCTGGTGCTGGTAGTCGGGGTCGTGGTCGGCGTGGAGTGCGGCGGCGAGATCGCCGGTGGCTCGAGCTTGGACGTAGCGGCCGCACATGCTGTCAGCTTACGTGTCAGGATCTGGTTCTACTCTTGTTTCTATGAGCGCTGAGACTCTGGAGACTGGGCAGCAGGTGCGCACCGCACAGGTGTGGACCACTGCGGGTGGTGCCCCGCTGAAGTTTATCTTTGAGGATCGCCGGTTTGTGGTCTGTTCGCGGCCCATTTTTGGATCGGCCGCCATGAGGGTGGTGGACCAGGGTCCGCCGTCTGCCGAACCGACGCGGCGAAGCTGCTGGAGCGCCCGATGTACCAGGTCAGGCCAAAGATATAGACAATGGCGAGATCCTCACCTTCGACCTCGAGATCAGCGAGGCACGGGAATGGGCCGTCGATACGGTGCGCCCGTGATCTGAAGTCTCACGTCACCGGTGGTCGCGGTTTCGCCTGTATGTGGCCTTCTGGTCGGACCATTCGAAATCGGGCACATACGGGCGAAGGTACTCGCGGAGGTTGTGATCGCACACGTAGACGAATGTTCCACGGCGGCCGCGAGTGAGCAGAACGTAGTAGACATTGCGGACCCACTCGAGGAGCTCCTCAGGAGTCCAGTCTCGTCCCTTCTGCTTATTGCGATAGATGGCCCGCTTGTCGAAGAAGCTGCTTCGGTCGAACCATAGCGAGTCCTCATCCGGGTCGTATCGCAGATCGGGGCCGATGATGACCCCGGCGTAGTTGAGGTCATAACCCTGAAGGGTATGGATGGAGCCGACCTCCTCGAGCGAGCCGGGTGAGTCCACCCAATCCTTCACTCGCGAGTTCCAGCGCGCCTGGTAGTCACCAATGCGGATGTCGGTGAGCGACCCGTCCTTCTTGCTCACCCACTCCCACGCGTAGCCCGCTGCCATGCGGGCGAGCCCGAACTCCTGATTGCGTTCACGGATCACGTGGTGCATCTGCGCCGGATCCTCGAACATGGTGAACTCGTAATCGCTGCCGAAGCGTGTGGGATGACGAGGGGTTCTCCGCCGACGAGCGACTTGATGTACTTGATGTAGTCGTTGCCGCCGAGGACTCGCATCTGGGAGCGGAGCCTGTGGTGTTTGCCCTCCCCCTCGGCTTTGGCAATGACGCCGCGAAGGTGCTCCTGGGCAGGTCCGAGGCGTGAACGGTCTGCGACAGATCAGCAAGCAGGATCTGGTGGTCGCTCAGCCGCTGCACAGTCCAGCTGCGTCTTAAGTGCCCCGTCGGGCTCATCCCCGAAGAGTCGACTGTTGATGTCGCGGTAGGTTCCGTTCAGCGGGCCCGACGCTTGCGCAGCTTTCTGAGAGAGGCGATGCGTCTCGTCGACAACGAGCAAGGAATAGCGGGTGTCGGAGTTCCCCACTGTGAAGGGACTGACCACCATGTCCGCACGGAGATGCGGGATTCGCCGGAACACCCGTTGTATCGATTCGCGCAGCGACTGCTGAGGACTACTAGGCCGATCCGTTACCGGTCTCCAGGAGGGACCTGATGGCCAGCCGGTTCTCTCGGGTGAAGAACTCGCTGAACTCTGACCCTTCACCTTCCTCCTGCACGGGATCGGTGTCAGCAGCTGTGCCGATGTCTACGAGCAGTTTGAGGAGGAAGACTGCGACGATTGTCTTCCCCGTCCGGGTCTCCTTCGACGACGATGGAGCCTGCCGCGGTCCTACCGCTGAGACTTCTCAGCAGCAGCGAGACAATGTCTCGAACAGCTCGTTCTTGGTTTTCCTCAAGTGATTTGAACGGGGAGAGTTTGTACAGGTCGTCGTTTTCGATCTCTTCGATGCTCTTGCGAAAGATCTCATGCTGTCTGAGCTGATCGAAAAGCTGGCCGCGGAATCGAGCTTGGAAGCTGTTCTTGCCGTGGTAATTGCGATCGACAATGCCGTCATTGCGATTAAGCAGGTGGTACTTGCCGTCTCCCGCGAGGTGTTGGATGAGGAAAGCCTCAAGATCCAGGGCGGCCGACTTGTTGAACTCGTCGTCAAGATGACGCGCGACTCTCTGGCGCGTGAACCATGCAGCGCCCTGAGCTTGGTCTTCTCATGGTTGGCGTAGTGCTGGCTGATGCGTTTGGAAACATTAGTGGATTCGCCGACGTAGATGGTGCGGTTCTGCTCGTTCCTGATCAGGTAGACGGTAAGCCAGTTCTGCAGGCGGGTTCCTTCTTCGCGGAGTTTGTGCTCAGCCCCAGGAGCAAAGTCGAAGGAGATGATGTCCAGGGTTTCCGACGTCTTCGTCATGGCGACCCCAAAAAGGTCGGGGCAGGCTGGCGCAGATGCGCCGCATCCTCGCCGTCATCATTCTGTCAGCCTACCCGCGGCGTACGCCGCTCAGCGCGACATTGGCTGTTTCGGTCGTCAGGAGGCTTCCTGGTCGACTGCGACGATGACGGATTTGGTGCGTGTGTAGGAGGCCAGCGCTTCAGGCCCTGACTCCCTCCCCATCCGGAGTCGCCGACTCCGCCGAAGGGCACTGCCGCATCGAGCATGCCCCAGCCGTTGACCCAGACGATGCTTAGGCGTCGAGCTTCGCCGAGACTCTGTGCGCGCGGCTGATGTTCTGCGACTGGAGCCCGGCCGCGAGACCGTAGGGGTGCTGTTGGCGAGCCGAATGGCCTCCTCCTCCGTGCTGAATGACTGCACGGTGAGGACCGGCCCGAACACCTCTTCCTGGATGATTGGCGCGTCCTGGGGAAGGTCGGCGAGCACCGTGGGCTCAAGTAGAAGCCGCCGTCCTGCTCCAGGCGCGAACCTCCGGTGATGAGCCGCCCGCCCTGATCCAGCGCCTGCTGGATCTTGGCCTCGACGCCTTCGAGCTGGGACCTGCTGATGAGCGGGCCGATCACGGTTCCGGGGTCGCTGGGTCGGCCGACCGGAACGTGCGGCACGGCGCCTTCCAGAATGTTCAGGACCGCTTCGTAGGCGGACTCTTGGACCAGGAGTCGGGTAGAAGCCATGCAGAACTGGCCGGTGTTGAAGATGAACCCGCTGATGGCTGTGTTGACCGCCGCCTCGAGGTCCGCGTCTTCGAAGATGATGTTCGGACCGTTGCCGCCGAGCTCCGCGACCACAGGCTTCAGGTGCTCCCCGCGGTCCGTGCCACCTGGCGGCCGACAGCGGTTGAGCCGGTGAACGCGATGGCGTTGACGTCAGGATGCTCCACCAAGGCCGCACCGAGCTCCGGGCTGGGCCCAGTGAGGAGGTTGTATACCCCATCAGGCACACCCGCCTCCTGGAGGATGCTTAGGCGAGCAGCTGAGCGGTCTGCGGAGTCTGGGGTGCGGGCTTGTGGACCACCGTGTTGCTTAAGCCGCAAGTGCGGGGGCGATCTTTGAGCAGCTGAGGATCAGAGGGAAGTTGTAGGGGCTGATGGCTGCGACAACCCCGTGGGGTTCGCGGCGAGTGTAGGCCAGCGCCGGAAGCGGAGTGTTCCTGACGGACCCATCGAGCTGCTGGGCAAGCGCCCCGTAGTACTCGAAGTGGTCCGCGGCGTTCGGTACGTCGATGTTCCGCGCAAAGGTAATGGGTTTGCCGACGTCGAGGCTCTCCGCCTGGGCGAGCTCCTCGGTGTGCTCACGCATCAGGGATGCGGCTCTGAGCAGAATGCGGGAGCGCTCCCGCGCGGGCATGCCTGACCATCGCTGGTCGTCGAAGGCTGCGCGTGCTGCTCGCACTGCCGTGTGTGCGTCAGTAGGCGAGGCGGCTGCGGCCTGGCCGACCACCTTGCCTGTCGCGGGGTCTTCTACGTCGTAGGCCGTCCCTTCTGCCGGGGCGACCCATTGTCCGTTGATCAGAGATTGTTCCGGATGTTCCCTTGCTCTGACACGATCGGGCTCCTCACGCGAAATGTGACTTGGATCATAGATCTGCGGTCGAGGGGCTACAAGAGTCGTTCTTATCCTGTGGGACTCCTCTCCGCGTGTTGCCGCAGCAACGATGAACACACGTATGCCCCCGATGCGAATGAGCTCCTCATGTCTGGTCACGTAGATGCTGTGGTGCTCGATGTGCTCGAGACTCTGCTCGACCTTGCCCCATTGGAGAACGGCTCGAGGAGGTGGGATAGCATGCTTCCATGTTGGAACCGTTCATTATGCGGTTCCAACGGCTGGAAGGTGAGCTTGGCGAAGTCTTCCTCGCGCCGGACGTTCGGGGCGACGACCTCGTTGACGTGGTCGATGGGCTGCTTGCACTCTGACGCACACGCCGCTTCGGTCCAGATCAGTCTTCGGACGTTCTATCGCTGGCGGACAGAGACGCACGAAAAAGACCCGCCACACCGGGCGGGTCTTTTTCCAGATTAATGGAGCATATCGGACTCGAACCGATGACCTCCTGCATGCCATGCAGGCGCGCTACCAGCTGCGCCAATGCCCCATTTTCCTGCTTGACTGCTTCAGCATCTCTGCGTCGGCAACCCCTATATATTACACCTGCTCAGAGCCGGGAGCCAAATCAAGGTCCACCACCGGCACGTCTGCGTAGAGGCGGTCCAGTCCATACAGGGAACGCTGCTCCTCGTTCTGAATGTGGACCACCATGTGCCCGTAGTCCAACAGCACCCAGGTCCCGGAGTCCTTGCCCTCACGCCGCAGAGGCGAGGCCGTGCTCCTGCTTCACCTTCAGCTCAATCTCATCGGTGATCGCATTGATCTGCCGCTCCGACGGCGCAGAGCAGATCAGGAACGCATCGGTGATGCCGAGCCTCTCCCCACATCCAGGCCGGAGATATTCGTCGCCAACTTCTCCAGACGCGGCGTGCGCCGCGGTCCGCAGTTCAGCAATCACATTGTCAGGAACAGTCATCACACCAAGCCTCAAAGCACCACAGTAAACAGAACAACAACGGCGGCTGCGAGCAGCAGCGCCAGAACAATCACCAGCCACAGCATCACGTTGGGACGGTTCGCCTCCTTGGAGGTCTCATCGACGAGCTTGTCGATATCAAGCCGTGGGCCCCGCGAGCTTCGACCGGTTCGATGCTGCCCGACGGCAGCTCCACGTAGTCGTGCTCGGAGTCCATGGCATCGCGGACCGTCTTGGAAGCAATGACGTCGGACTCCGGGGGTGGTGACGACGCCACCGCCGCTCCTCGGCCTCCCTCGCTTCGCGCTCCGCCTGCTCCTGACGCAGACGCGCCTGGTTGGCCTGCATCGCCTTCGCGGCGAAGGCCTGCTGGCGGCGCAGCAGCTCAGGGTCCACGTTCTCCGGATCGTCGTGGAGCTTGATCTCGCTGGTGAGCTCATCCAGCTCTGCGAGCATGTCCTCATCGAGCCGGGGAATGCTCGACGTTTCCCGCAGCAGGCGCCGGGCCCGGCGCGATGCCGGAATAGGGGCGACTTCACCGCTGTCGGCCTGCGGGTACGTGATCAGCTCTGTGGAGGCACCGGAGTCAGGCTCATCGTTCGCCTCCGGCTCGGAGGAGTCCTGCTCCTCGAAGCTCGGCACGTGGTCGATGTCACCGAGGCCCCAGGTGTCCTCGCCGAGAGCATCGGCGACCTCTTCTTCGGGCCGTGACTGGTCCGGCTCCGCGGGCTCAGGCAGCGGCGCCTCGGGGCATCTTCCGGAGCTGCCCAGGAGGTCTCCTCCTCAGCTTCGTCATCGTCACGCTCCGCCGGTCGGGCTGGCCGAAATGAGACCCCGAGTAGGAAGGTGCCGCTTCGGTCTGCTCCTCGTCGGGCCATTCGGCGTCGTGCGCCACCTGCTGGACAGGTGCAGTGACGTAGTCGCCGGGCTGAAACTCCTGAGTGGCTTCGGGATCCTCATCCAGTGGACGCTCCGCCTCGAGCGCCTCCTCGGAATCGGCCTCCTGAGCCTCCCGCTCTGCCTCCGCCAAGTCACCGGCGGCGGGATCCTCCATGGTCTGCACGTCGCCAGAGCGTGCGGGCCAGTTCGTCCTCACCGGCGTCGTCCGGAACCCCAGGCACCTGCGCCTCCACAGATGCCTCAGGCTCCGGCGCTGCTGTCGCGTCCGTCTCCGGAGGTCCAGCTCGTCCGCCGCCGCGTCAGCCTCTTCGAAGGCGCCGCGGTGCACGGCCAGCTCGGCCTCACGACGGCGCCGCAGCTCCTTGCGGGAGACCGGCAGATAGCGCTCACGGAGATTGTCTCCGCCGCTGATCTGCTCGGGGATTGAATCACTCATCGTGACGCCTCCTGATCGTTTTGGTCCATGCTATGCCCCACTGCGTCGCTGGAGGGGCACCATGGGCGTGTGTGGCCGAGTCAGGGCGGTACAGCCTGTGCTTCGCGATGTACTGAACCACCCCGTCGGGCACCAGGTACCAGACCGGCTTTCCCGTTTCGGCACGCTCACGCAGGTCAGTTGAGCTGATCGCCATGGCCGGAATCTCCATCAGGGACACCTGGTCGCTGCGGCCCAGATCCGCGTTGATGTAGCCCGGCCTGCTCACCGATACGAAGTGAGCGAGGCTCCACAGCTCCTCGACGTTCTTCCACGACAGGATCTGGGCCATCGCGTCGGCCCCTGTGATGAAGAAGAGCTCGGCCGTCGGATACATCTCGCGGAAATCGCGCAGCGTATCAATGGTGTACGTGGCTCCGCCGCGGTTGATGTCTGCCCGGGAGACCGTGAAGCGCGGATTGGACGCCGTGGCGATGACCGTGAGCAGGTACCGGTGCTCCGGAGGCGTGACGTCGCGCTCCTGCTTCTGCCACGGCTGCCCGGTGGGCACGAAGATAACCTCGTCGAGGCCGAACTCCGCCGCAACCTCGCTCGCAGCGACGAGGTGACCATGGTGAATGGGATCGAACGTCCCTCCCATGATCCCCAGTCGAGGTAGGCTGCCCGGGTCGGGAGTGGTGGAGGTGTGAGCCAAGCTGGTCAGTGACCATGCGGCCTCGGGGTCAGCCTGAGGTGAGCGGTTCTTCTGCGCGAAGCTCAGAGCCACCAGCATAGCCAGCATCAGGAATGCGAACATCAGGATGCCGAACCAGAGTAGGCATGAACAGCGCCTCGCTGTGCTCCTCGGCGAGCAGGGTCAGAACAGGAAAACTCATGGGCGCTAGTCTACCCACATCGCGGACCTACGGACGGATCTGACCCTCGCCGCGCAGAATCCATTTGGTGGTGGTCAGCTCGCCCATACCCATCGGACCGCGGGCGTGGATCTTCTGAGTGGAGATTCCCACCTCGGCGCCCAGTCGAACTGACCGCCGTCGGTGAACCGCGTCGACGCGTTGACCACCACAGCGGCTGCGTCGACCTCCGCGATGAACTTCTCTGCGCTGCGCACCGAGTCGGTCACGATGGCTTCGGTGTGGCCTGTGGAGTATCGAGCGATGTGATCGATGGCCTCATCGAGTGAGGAGACCACCCCGACCGCCATCTCCAGGCCCAGGAACTCGGTCGAGAAGTGTTCGCTGCTGACCTCGTGGACCTCGCCGTAGTCGTTGGGCGAGACCAGGTCGGGGCCGTAGTCCGGCAGCCACTGGCGGGCACGGGGGTCCACATGGAGAGTCACCCCGCGCGGTGCAGCGCCCGGAGCGCCTCGACGGCCGCTCCTTCGGCGCCTTCGTGGATCAAAGGGTCTCAGCGGCATTGCAGACGCTGGGCCGCGACGTCTTTGCATTCATCGCGACGTTGCGAGCAATGTCAGGGTCCGCACTCTCGTCCAGGTAGACGTGGACGTTGCCTTCGCCGGTTTCGATGACGGGGACCCTGGCGTTCTGCACCACGTGCTGTATGAGGTCGCTGCCGCCGCGGGGAATGAGAACGTCGACGCTGCCTCGGGTATTCATCAGGGCGGTGGCGCCCTCCCGGCCGTACTCGTCGATGGACTGCACCGCGTCCACGGGAGCTGAGCAGGCTCGGAGAGCATTGCGAATGATGCTCAGGAGCATCTCGTTGGTGTGGGACGCTGCGGAGCCTCCCCGGAGAATCGCGGCGTTGCCGGACTTCAGTGCCAGGGCGGCGATGTCCACGGTCACGTTGGGCCGCGCTTCGTAGATGACTCCGATGACGCCCAGAGGGACAGTCGTCTGGGTCAGCCTGGCGCCGTTGGGGAGGTTCGGCCGTTCAAGACACGTCCGATGGGGTCTTCCAGGGCCATGACGTCCTCGACGGCCTCCGCCAGAGCCTCGATGCGAGCCTCGCTGAGCTGGAGGCGATCCAGCAGCGGCTTGGAGAGCCCGTTCTCACGCCCCTCCTCCAGATCCTGCCGATTGGCTTCGACCAGTGAGGCGACGGACTCGCGGAGACCGCGCGCGAGGGCAAGGAGTATGCGGTCCTTGTGCTGACGGTCCATGGAGCCCAGCGGACGCGCACCTTCTCGGGCGCGACGGCTCACCTCGGCGACGCCCTGGGTGACCTCGGTGCTCAGCTCGTCGGACGTCTCGGCGCTCATACGCTCCTCACTCGTGCCATGTCATCAGTATGGACCACTGCCCGCTCGTAGTCAGGGCCTAGCTTGTCGGCCAGCTCTGCCGTGGACCGGCCCATCATCTGGGGCAGCTCCTCCGCAGAGTACCCGGTGACGCCGCGGGCGTGAACCGTTCCGTGGGCATCGACCACTTCAATCACGTCGCCGGATTCGAAGTCGCCCTCCACGGCGGTGATGCCTGCGGCAAGGAGGGAGCTTCGGCCTACAGCGACAGCTCGCACCGCTCCCTCATCCACCACGATCCGACCCTTCGTCGATGCGAGGTGAGCGAGCCATGCGGTGCGCGCACCACGACGCCGACCCCTGGGGTGGAAGAACGTGCCGACCTCTTCTCCCGCCAGCAGCCTGGGGGCGTTCTTCGCGGAGGTCAGCATCGCAGGAATCCCGTGGGCCGTGACGATTCGCGCCGCCTCCACTTTGGTGACCATGCCCCCGGTGCCTACAGCCAAGCTCGGCCGCGCGGGCCGAGGTGACACCTGTCAGATCCTGCTCCCCGCGAACGTACCGAAGGGGACTGCCGCCCTGCGAAGGTGGGCCGTCGAACAGTGCGTCGACGTCGGAGAGCATCACCAGGGCGTCGGCGTGCAGGAGGTTCGCGGTCAGCGCCGCGAGTCGGTCGTTGTCGCCGAAGCGGATTTCGGCTGTGGCCACCGCATCATTCTCATTGACCACGGGCACAGCGCCCAGGGCAAGCAGCTTCTCCAGGCTGCGCAGCGCATTGGTGTACGTGGCCCTGCGGATGAGGTCCTCCACTGTCAGCAGGACCTGAGCGACCGGTGAACCGTGGCGCGCGAACCCCTGCGTGTAGTGAGCCAGGAGCAGGCCCTGTCCCACAGCAGCGGCCGCCTGCTGCGCCGCCAGGTCGGTGGGGCGGCTGGGCATGCTCAGCGGCGCCAGTCCGGCTGCGATCGCACCCGAGGAGACCAGCACCACTTCGGTGCCGCCGTCTCGCAGCTGCTGGCAGGCGTCGACCAGGTGCAGCAGCGCCTCAACGTTGATTCCGTCATCGACGGTGGTCAGCGATGAGGAGCCCACCTTGATCACGATGCGGCGCGCCGCGGGAGCTCCGCCGCTGAGCTCACCACGCCAAGCAAGCTTGGTCCTCACCGAGACTCCTGCTCGTCATCTTCGGCGTCGGGATCCCAGTGGCTGTACACCACTTCAGTGCCGCTGGTGTCGTCCTGGTCGTAGAACGCGGCCATCTCCTCGCGTGTGAGGGCCTTGGCCGCACGACGATCGGCCTGCTCCTGCTTCTTCTCGGCGCGAGTGGGCCTGTGCAGGTCGTCGAACCTCACGTCGGTGCCGCGCGGACCGGCGAGGTGCTCGGCACCGGCTGCCATGGTGGGCTCCCAGTCGAAGACCACCCCGTCGTCGTCGGAGCCGATGACGACTGAGTCACCTGGGGCGGCCCCTGCTTGAACAGCTCGTCCTCGATGCCGATGGCCGCCAGACGATCCGCCAGGTAGCCGACTGCCTCATCGTTGTTGAAGTCCGTCTGGTGAATCCACCGCTCGGGCTTTGCGCCGCGCACTCGCCACAGCGGTGCCGCGTTCTTCTCCTCACGGGAGATGCTGAAGCCCTTCTCGTCCACCGGCTTCGGTCGAACCGTGACCTGGACGAGGGCGTGCTCGGTCTCGCGCTGGGCGCGCGCGGCCTCCACCAGTTCGGCCATGGCAAAGCCGAGCTCGCGCAGGCCTTGGCGTGCCACTGCGGAGACCTCGAAGACCCTCCAGCCGCGCCCTTCAAGCTCGCCGCGGACCATCTCGGCCATGGCCTGGCCGTCCGGAAGGTCCGTCTTGTTCAGGGCGATCAGCTGGGGCCGCTCGTTCAGCGGGAGGGACTCCACGCCGTAGGACGCGGATCCGGTGATCGCGTCGGGGGCGTACGCGGCCAGCTCTTTCTCGATGGCGTCGAGGTCCCCAAGGGGTCACGGTCGGTTTCGAGGCTGCCGCAGTCAGGACGTGGACGAGGGCTGCGCAGCGCTCCACGTGGCGGAGGAACTGGTGGCCCAGCCCCTTGCCCTCGGCGGCGCCAGGGATCAGTCCGGGCACGTCAGCCACGGTGAATCGGGTGGGTAAGCCTCGACGACGCCGAGGTTGGGGACCAGGGTGGTGAACGGGTAGTCGGCAATCTTGGGGCGGGCCGCAGACATCGCGGCAATGAGGCTCGACTTGCCTGCCGAGGAAGCCCACCAGGGCGATGTCGGCCACGGACTTCACCTCGAGCTCGATCTCCACCTGCTCGCCCGGCGTCCCCAGCAGCGCGAAGCCGGGGGCTTTGCGCTTCTTCGAAGCCAGGCGTGCGTTGCCGAGCCCGCCGTGTCCTCCTTCGGCGATGCGGATCCTGGAGCCGATGCCGACGAGGTCGGCCAGCACGTTGCCTTCGCGATCTTTGACCACGGTGCCCTCGGGGACGGGGAGCTCGAGGTCTCTCCCTTGGACCCGTGACGGTGGTCGCCCTCTCCGACGCCGCCGTTGTTAAGCGCGCCGGTGCGGCCGGTGGTGGTAGTCGAGCAGCGTGGTGGTCTGCGCGTCGGCGACCAGCTCGACGTGCCCGCCGTCGCCGCCGTCGCCGCCGTCAGGGCCGCCCAGGGGCTTGAACTTCTCTCGGTGGACGGAGACGCATCCGTGTCCGCCGTTTCCGCCTGCGGCGTGCAGGACCGCGCGATCAACAAAATGCGCCACTGGAACCTCCCGTCGACGAGAATCCTCGTCTTGTCACAGCCACCTGCTGGTGCGCTGACCTTACGTGCCTGAACAGGGCGTCAGCCCTGAAACACCGAAAGCCCCGCCAGCCGTGTGAGCTGCGGGGCTTTCGGTGTGTGGTCAGCTCTCACTGACCGGTTGGCCGCTGATTCTGATCAGAGGCCGAGACCAGCACTGCCGCTCAGGCGGCTGCTGGAACGATGTTGACGACCTTGCGGCCGCGACGGGAGCCGAACTCTACGGATCCGTCTGACAGGGCGAAGAGAGTGTCGTCGCCGCCGCGTCCGACATTGCTGCCGGGGTGGAACTTGGTGCCGCGCTGGCGGATGAGGATCTCGCCTGCGTTGACGGTCTGGCCGCCGAAGCGCTTGACGCCCAGTCGCTGGGCGTTGGAGTCGCGACCGTTGCGAGTCGAGCTCGCACCTTCTTATGTGCCATAGCGTTTTGCCTGCCTCTCGCTTAAACCTGTGTCAGGACGATTCTACGGCTCAGGCCGCGATATCGGTGATCTTGACCCGCGTGAGCTCAGAGCGGTGGCCCTGGCGCTTGTGGTAGCCGGTCTTGTTCTTGTACTTGTGGATGACGATCTTCTGGCCGCGCAGGTTGCCCTGCACCTCGGCCGAGACCGTCACCTTGTTGAGCTCGTCAGCTCCGGTGGTGACCTTGTCGCCGTCGACCAGCATCACTGTAAGCAGCTGAATGGTGCTGCCTTCCTCGGCGTCGACGCGGTCAAGGGTCACCAGATCTCCGACGGAAACCTTTTCCTGGCGGCCGCCTGCGCGGACAATCGCGTACACCACTTGGACTCACTTCTCTCGTTGAACGTGCAATAAATACGTGCGCGGAGCGCACAAAAAGACTTTGGGCGCAATAGCACCAGCCGTCAATCCTACGCGGTTCTACTCCGATTTGCCAATCTCATCGGCGGACACGCCCACTCCGAGCATCATCGGAGCGGTGTCAGCCTTGGCCGCCGACTTCTCATCGGCGCTCTTCTGGGGAGCTGCGGCGGAGAAGCTGGCACTCTGCTGCTCCTTCTCCGCAGACTGCACCTGGTGCACCTCTCCCCGGAGCCCTGTGCCGACCCCGCCGCGCGACGGCGACGTCGAGCAGGTGCACTGCGCCGCGGCTGCTCGCTCCGCGAGGCCAGCGCCTCCTCCAAGGAGTCGAGGGAGGAGGTCTTGGGCTGCTCCGCAGGCTCCTCTGCGCGCTTCTGCGCGCCGGACTTCTCACCGCGCGGAACCTCGACCGGCTCGCCGCCGATCTTCAGCGTCGACTGCCCGCTCTTCGCCTGATCCTCATTCTTGGAGCTGCTGGGCGTCCGCCGACGGCGCCTGCTCGTCGTTCTTCTCGGACTCACCAGCTCCGGCGGTGGCCGCGGCGACCTTGGCCATGCCCGCGCTCGCCCGCTCGAGCTTCTTCAGCTCCCTGGGGTCGGTCTGCCGCCCGGAGTCGTCGTCCTTCTTGGGCTTGTTCTTGCGCTTCTTGGACTTCTTGCTGCCGTTGGACCGCTGCTCGCCCTGCGAGTTGAAGGCGGGCTGGTGGTGGATCGGCTCCTCGTGGGTGACGATGCCGCGTCCTGCGCAGTGCTCACACTCAGAGGAAGACCTCCAGAAGCCCGGTGCCCATGCGCTTGCGCGTCATCTGCACGAGGCCGAGCGAGGTGACCTCGGCGACCTGGTGCTTGGTGCGGTCCCGGCCCAGGCACTCCACCATTCGGCGAAGGACCAGGTCGCGGTTGGACTCCAGGACCATGTCGATGAAGTCGATGACGATGATCCCGCCGATGTCGCGCAGCCGGAGCTGGCGCACGATCTCTTCGGCGGCCTCAAGGTTGTTCTTGGTGACCGTCTCTTCGAGGTTTCCGCCGGAGCCGGTGAACTTGCCCGTGTTGACGTCGACCACGGTCATCGCCTCGGTGCGGTCGAAGACCAGGGAGCCGCCGGACGGCAGCTTCACGTTGCGTCCGAGGGCCTTGTTCAGCTGCTCGTCGATGCGGTGGTGGGCGAAGATGTCCTGCCCGTCATGCTCGGCGGGGTCCCACTTCTTCAGGCGGTCCAGCAGGTGCGGCGCCACGTAGGTGACGTAGGCCTCGACGTTGTCCACGTCTCGTCGTCCTGGATCTCCATGGAGGAGAAGTCTTCGTTGAAGACGTCGCGGACGACCTTGATGGTGAGATCGGGCTCGGCATAGAGCATCTCAGGGGCCAGGACCTTGCGGTCGTTGGTCTGGTCCTGGATGGAGTCCCACAGTGCGCGAAGCCTGTTGATGTCGTTGGTGAGCTCCTCCTCGGAGGCGCCCTCAGCGGCGGTGCGAACGATGACCCCGGAGTTCTGGGGCATGTTCTCCTTCAGGATCTTCTTCAGCCGCGACCGCTCCGTGTCCGGGAGTTTGCGGCTGATGCCCGTCATGGATCCCCCTGGCACGAACACCAGGTAGCGTCCGGGCAGGGAGACCTGGCTGGTCAGCCAGGCGCCCTTGTGCCCGACAGGGTCCTTGGTGACCTGCACCAGGACGGAGTCGCCGGACTTCAGGGCGTTCTCGATCTTTCGGGGTGCGTTGCCGATCTTAAGCAGACTCCCAGTCCACCTCACCGGCGTAGAGCACGGCGTTGCGGCCGCGTCCGATGTCGACGAAGGCAGCCTCCATGGAGGGCAGCACGTTCTGGACTTTGCCGAGGTACACGTTGCCGATCAGGGAGTCCTGGGTGGTGTGCGAGACGTAGTGCTCTGCCAGCACCTCGTCCTCCAGCACTCCGATCTGGATGCGTCCGTCGCGGTGGCGCACGATCATCTTCCGGTCCACGGACTCCCGGCGGGCCAGGAACTCCGCCTCGGTGACGATCCCGCGACGGTTCGACTGACGGTTCCCGCGTCGGCGCTGGCGCTTGGCCTCGAGCCGGGTGGAGCCTTTGACGGAGAGACCTTGTCCGAGGCGTCGGAGCTTGCTTCGCGTCCGGAGCGCACCCGGGTCACGGTGTGGCCGTCCTCGTCCTCGATCTCCATGTCTGAGGAGCCGCGGCGCCGCTTGCGGGTCCGCCGGACTACAGTGCCGCTCTCATCAGTCGACTCGGCGCGGGCCTCGTCGTCGGAGCCGGAAGAGCCGTCTGCGTCGGATGAGTCAGACTTCTGCTCAGAGCGGTCGCCCCCGCCCGAGGAATCGTCATCAGGCCCTGCGATGACTCGTCGGCGCTGCGTCCGCGGTTGCGCCCTCCCTGCGGCGCTTCCGCCGGGACCTCCTGCCGCCGTCGCCGCCGGAGTCGGCGTTCGACCGCTGGGAGGACTCCTGGTCTGAGTCGTCCTCGGCATCGTCGCCGTCGTCGTGGGGCTCCGGCTCAGGCTCCTTCTCCTTCTTCGGCGTCCGCTTCACGGACGAGAGGTCAGGGGCCTGGAACAGGACGTCAGAGGGTCTTCGGTAAGCTCCGGGTCAGCGGGCCGCTTCGGCGACGCGTCCGCCCCAGGGTGACCGGGCTCAGGAACGGAGAATGGGCTGTAGACCTCCTCCGCCGTCTCGGCGGAGGATTCTGTGGAGTTTTCGTTGCTCATGGTGGGCCAATGCATTTCCGCCGACCTCCAGCGGAGCCACACTCAACGCCGGACGACGGCTCTGTCTCGTCCTTCGAACGCCCGACCTGCTCCTCCCCGGGCGCTGCCTCCGCTGTGTGAGGCGCGCTCTGCGCGAGAGCCCGATGCCGGACTATGGTCTGCGCAGCATCTGCGGCGGCGACTTGCTCTGTGGCTTTCCGTGCGTACCTTCGTTCTGGTGGTTCACGACGGGCGCCTGCCGCAGCTCTGCATTCAAAGCTTTCTCAAGGATCAGGTGTGGTCTGCCCTCGATGTCTTTCAGTATGGCACATGCACATCTATGACCAGGTGAACGGCATAGCATGGGGCATGTCGCATCTTGTGAAGGACCGCGCCTACGGGGTGTGGCTGCTGGTCAGCGCGCTCGTCGGAGCTGCGGCCAGCTTCCTCCTCCTCCATGAGCGGGTGATGCTGTGGGGATCCTGACCACGTCACGGCCTGCGATGTGAACCCGTGGGTCTCGTGCGGCGAGGTGATGAACGCCTGGCAGGCCTCCACCTTCGGATTCCCGAACATCTTTCTGGGCGTCGTCGGCTTTCCCTGATGGTGCTCGTCGCGGTGACGATCCTTGCCGGAGCGAAGCTCCCGCGCTGGTATCACTGGGGCGTGCAGGCCGGGGCGACGTTCGCCTTCGGCTTCTGCATCTGGCTCTGGTACTCGGCCGTGTATGTCATAGGGGTTCTGTGCCCCTACTGCATGGTCGTGTGGTCGGCCGTGATCCCTCTCTTCGTGGTCGTGACGACCCGCAACATCCTCACCGGGGTGATTTCGGTGCCTCCCCGCGTCCGCGAGCTCACGGCAGCGTGGTGGTGGGCACTGGTGGCTCTGGTCTTCCTGGGCGCCTTCGCGAGCATCGTGATTCAGTTCTCCTGGGCGTTCACCGGCTGAGCAGACGCATCGGCTGATCGTCCCCGTCAGCGGCGAGGCGCGTCTCACAGAGGAAAACGATCGAGTCGGTGGCGGTGCCAATGGTTGAATGGGATTTTCAGGCTCCCCGCTCAAGGAGAACACCGTGCCTCAGACCGTCAACGCAATCGTCGCTCTCACCAAGAACGCACCGGCCACGGTGGAGAAGATCGTGATCCCTGATCCCGGACCGGGAGAAGTGGTCGTCGACGTTCTCACCTGCGGGGTGTGCCAGACCGACCAGCACTTCCAGCAGGGTGAGGTCGGGGACAACTTTCCCTACCTGCTCGGCCACGAAGCCACTGCCCGCGTCTCCGAGATCGGTGAAGGCGTGACCAACATGTCCGTGGGCGACAAAGTCATTCTGAACTGGCGTGCCGTGTGCGGCGAGTGCCGCGCATGCCGGAAGGGTCAGCTGCAGTACTGCTTCGACACCCACAACGCGTCCCAGAGGATGACGCTGGAGGATGGCACTGAGCTCGAGGCCGCCCTGGGCATCGGCGCCTTCGCGGAGAAGACGCTCGTGGCCGCCGGACAGTGCACCGTCGTCGACGACGTGGACGAGGCCTCCAACGCCGCGGTGGGGCTGCTCGGCTGCGGGGTGATGGTAAGCATCGGTGCTGCCATGAACACCGGCGAGGTCAAGCGCGGCGAGTCGGTGGCCGTCATCGGTGTGGGAGGCGTGGGCACCGCAGCGGTCGCAGGTGCGAAGCTCGCAGGTGCCACAAAGATCATCGCCGTGGACCTGGACCCCGGAAGCTGGAGACCGCCCGCAGACTCGGCGCCACCCACACCATCAACTCCGGGGAGACAGACGCGGTCGAAGGCATCCGCGAGCTGACCGGCGGCTTCGGCGCCGACGTCGTCATCGACGCGGTCAGGGTGCCCGCCACCTACAAGCAGGCCTTCTACGCCCGGGACCTCGCCGGGCGGGTCGTGCTGGTCGGCGTCCCCGACCCCTCCCTCACCTTGGAGCTTCCCTGCAGGACTTCTTCAGCCGGGGCGGCTCCCTGAAGTCCTCCTGGTACGGCGACTGCCTTCCCTCCCGCGACTTCCCCATGCTGGTGGACATGTATCAGCAGGGTCGTCTCGACCTCGACGCCTTCGTCACCGAGAGGTCCGCCTCGAAGACGTTCAGACCGCCTTCGACACCATGAACCGCGGCGAGGTACTGCGGTCCGTGGTCGAGATCGACGCCTGAGATCAGCAGCCAAGCCGCATATGCAGCACCACCACTACGGATACGAGAGGACGACCTCATGAGCGCACGCATTGAGCACCTGGAGACCTCCGGAACCTTTTCCCTGGACGGAGAGACGCACAACGTGGACAACAACGTGTGGTTCGTCGGCACGGAGGAGGAGGTCATCATCATCGACCCCGCGCACGATGCCGACGCGGTGGAGAAGCAGGTGGGCGGCCGTCGGGTCGCAGCGATCCTGCTGACCCATGCCCACGACGACCACATCCGACAGGTCCGGGATGTCCAGTCCCGCGTCGGCGGCGACATTCACCTGAACTGGGACGACAAGGTCCTCTGGGAGCAGGTGTACGGAGATGCTGAGCCCGAGGTCAAGATCGCCGACGGAGACACCTTCACCATCGGCGAGACGGTCCTGACGGCCATTCACACACCTGGCCACTCCCCGGCTCCACGTGCTACTACGCAGAGAATCTCGACGGCGAGCCTGTCCTCTTCTCGGGCGACACGCTGTTCAACGGCGGCCCCAGGGGCCACCGGGCGCTCCTACAGCAGCTTCGAGACCATTGTGGATTCCATCAAATCCCGCCTGTTCGAGCTCCCGGATCAGACGCAGGTCAACACGGGGCACGGGCCGTCCACCACCATCGGCACGGAGAAGCCCAACGTGGAGGAGGCGCTCAAGAGCGCCGAGTGATCTGACGCTCCCGCGGACCCGCCCGGGTCTCCTTACGCATGACGCGTGGGGGCCCGGGCGTTTCTGTGTCTGGGGCCTGGTCAGCCGATAGGTTCGAGCACGTTCCAGTATGTGCTGTACGTCTCGAGGATGGCCTGTTCGACGCTGTGGACGGTGAGCTCGGGGTTGAGCTCGTCGGCTGATCCTGCGGTCAGCGGGTCCCACTCCAGCCCGAGCGCGTCATACACCTCGGCGAGCACGCGCCGGATGCGTGGGCCGTCTTCGATGACGATGGAGGTGGAGAACAGCCACCCGCTGGCCACCTGTCGCTGGGCGGTGCCGACCAGCTTCAGCCGGACGTCGGCCTGGTCGGGTGGATGCCATGCACGGAGTGGTCTCCGTAGCAGTACTCGGCGGGAAGGGGCGCCATCACGGCATCCAGTCCGGCGTTCTGCAGCGCGTCGGCGAAGAGCTCTCCGAATGCCACGAATCGATCTTGGGATTCGCGGATGGGGTCTGCGTCCGGCTCGATGTGGTCCACCACGAGGACCCGGGGCTGTAGGCGGCTGCCCGTCCTCCGGCTCGACGGACGAGGGCTCGAACCCGAGGGCGCGGCTGCGGCGTGCGGCTTCTTCGAAGCCGGGGAGCTTCGCGTCCCGCTGCCCGAAGGCGACGGTCGGCTGGGGCCGGTAGATGCGCAGCATCGGCCCCACGTCTGGCTCGCGTGTGCTCTGCAGCAGGTCGAGGGCCCGCTGGAGGTCTGCTTCCGCGCCGAGGCTCGAGGTCTGCCGGATCAGCTGCAGCTGGGGGCCGCGGGGGCACTGCGGCGCCCCGAGCGGCCGTTGTCGGAGGAGCTCATCGGCGTGCGTGCGGGGTTGCGGCGTGCAGGGCGTGCCACCCACAGTGGGCTCAGGTGCTTCGCTGGTGGAGTGGATCGCTGTCACGCCGCACGAGTTTACCCATAGGCGCAGCACCTCAGCGGCAGATATCGGTCGCGGCAGGTTTAGAGAGCCGATTCTATGGAGTCGGCAAGGTCTTCAGGTTTGGTCTGAGGTGAGAACCGTTGGACGACTTCCCCATTGCGATTGATCAGGAACTTGGTGAAGTTCCATTTGATGGATTCCGCCGAGGAGCCCGGAGCGCTCGTCCTTGAGCCATTGGAAGAGAGGGTGCGTGTGCTTGCCGTTGACGTGCACCTTGTCGAACATCGGGAAGCTGACCCCGTAATTGACCTGGCAGAACTCCTCGATGTCACTGCTGTCCCCGGACTCCTGGGCGAAATCGTTGGAGGAAGCCCAAGATGGTCAGCCCCGATCGCTGTAGGTCTCGTGGAGCTTCTGCAGGCCTTCGTACTGCGGCGTGAGGCCGCACTTGGAGGCTGTGTTGACCACCAGCACCACGTCACCGTCGAAATCGGCGAGCGCTCGGTCCTCTCCCTGCAGAGTCGTGGCGGTGAAGTCCGTGAGCTTGGTCATAGGTCATTGTCTCACCCGCACCACTTTGAGGCACGGACTCCTGTCTGCCTCATAGGCGGGGGCTGCGGGCATCCCGTGACGCGGCACAGTCCGTCCCTCTCAGGTCAGGGAGCATCTGGCCACTCGTCATGGTCGTAGAGCGGCTCCTCCTCGCTCTCCTCGCCCTCCAATTCGGCGAGGGCCTCTTCCATCTCTTCAGGTGTTCTCGGGATGTCGTCCTCCGCAGGTTCCGCAGAGCCTGGGGGTCGCTCCACCACTGAGGCGAGGTGACGCGGAGCGCAAACCGCTCCCCGCTGTCGTTGATGCGCAGCTCTGCCCCGTTGGCGTGCTCGTAGTCCGTGGCAGGTTCGACGAACGACGCAGCTGGCTCCCATCCGGAACCGGTGAGCGCTTCATGAACCTGTTCGAGAACCTCATCGTCCAGGGATATGTCCTTGGAGAAGTGAAGGGACAGGTAGTAGATGTCGAATCCGGTGGGTGAGCGCTCCGCGTCGTAGCCGTCCAGCCGGGCCGTCGCCTCCCAATCTTCCGCGGAGACCGCCTCCCGCACAGGCACCACTGATTCTTGGAGCTCGAGGTATCGGGACTCGTAGCGCTCACGCTGCTCGTCCGTCGACAGCTGACGCACCACGGTGGGGCGGTCCCCGGCGGCGTCCTGCTGGGATGCGCTGTCCGCTGCGGCGATCACCACGCCCAGAGCAGCGAGCGCCGGCGCTGCAGCCACGGCCGCGTACCCGGCAGCGAGTCCGAGACGCACCTGGCGGGGTGGCCTCTTCGACGCCGCACTGACCAGAATCGCCGCCCAGCTGAAGATCAGAACAGCGAGAGCAACCATCTGAAGAGTGTCCTGGCTTTCGTGCGAAAGTCCGACCGGGAGCATATGGGTGAGCAGCGAGGGGACAGGGCCATCGGTGACGTCGCGAAAGGTCAGGATGATCGGTATCCATGACCACCAGTGCAGGATGAGCAGCCACAGCATTCCTGCGGGCGCGGAGGTGTGCCCGGCCCGCCGGAGCAGCATTCTCGGCAGTGAGCCCAGCAGTCCCGCCCCGCCCACGATCACCGGTGACAGGAGAAGAAGCACCAGAGCGTGCCACCCTCCCCCTGGAGGCGATATTGCAGGGAAGAAGACGATGAGCACGGGCATACCCCAGCTCATCAACGGCCACAGGCCCCAAATGGCGTCCGCGAGGCCTTGGGAACGAGGAGTGTCCGTGCGGCGCTCGGACTCAGGCAGGGCTCTCTCGTCCATGCCTCCGGACTCTATACGCCGAGGGTGCTGGCAGTGAGCTCTTCGTCACTCACGCAGGTCGAACTCTGTGACCGGAATGTCTTCCAAGCGCCAAGGGTTGACCCCGACCTGCCGGAGGAACCAGTCGGTGCCCTCATGCTCGCCCGGTGACTCCAGGGTCAGCTCCTCGCCCCCAATATCTGGATAGACGAGGTAGGCGACTGCCGAGTCACCTTCGTCATAGTCCCGGTAGCTGCCGAAGAGCACGTCGGTGAGCCGGTGATAGTCCCGACCTGAGACGTCGGACTCTTCGGGATCCTCTTCGTCGACCTCCACGTCGGTGACGAAGTACCGCAGCGGTTCGCCCCAGTGGTCCCCTGCCACCAAGTACGGCAGGTCCACTGAGCCGACCTGGCTGACACCAGCCCGGTGCGCTCCTCCGGCCCCAAGGGCGAAGGGCCAGTTCAGGTTCGCGCCCTCCTCGGTCGCCTCGGCCCGGATGCCCGCCACCATCAGGCCATCATGCCGCTCCAGCGAGTCCACGCTGAGAATGACCTCTTCGTCGGCATGGGGACCCCTGTCACCGG
The DNA here is from genome assembly GCF_019575955.1 of Nesterenkonia pannonica. Lineage (GTDB taxonomy): Bacteria > Actinomycetota > Actinomycetes > Actinomycetales > Micrococcaceae > Nesterenkonia > Nesterenkonia pannonica. The sequence continues at coordinate 1,533,732 of NZ_CP080575.1, read as the reverse complement.
CGTTGACGGTGATGCTCTCGTCAGCAGTTCCGACTGGTCCTTCCGGTTCAGGAAGCTCTCCCTCCACCGCCCGCTCGTCAGGCTCGGTCACCGTGGTGAAATGCAGCTCCACTCGTCGGTTCATGGCACGGCCCTCGTCGGAGCTGTTGTCCGCGATGGGCTCGCGGAAGGACTCCCCGTAACGGATACGTCGTCGAAGGCATCGAGGTCGGCGATCTCCTCGAGCTGATCGTGCACGGCCTCGGCTCGCTCCTCCGACAGGGCCTGGTTGTACTCCTCGTCCAGGACGTCATCGGTATGCCCGACAATCCGCAGCTCTCCGCCCTCGGTGCCGGCCATCTCTTCCGCCGCCGTCTGCAGCGCCTCCTCCGCATCGGAGGACAGATCCGAGGAGTCGACGTCGAAGAGCACGTCGGAGGGAGGCTGACGGTCGTCTCATCCCCTTCGATCTCGACGGTGTACTCGGGGTATCACGCCAGCTCACCAGCTCATGGCTCTGACCGGCCACATCCGAAGGGTCGAGGCTCTCGTCGGTGGAGTTGGCCTCGTCCAGATCTCCCTCCATCACCGGGACGTCGGACACCAGGCCGAAGTGCGGCAGCAGAACGCTGACAGTATCGCTCTCGGGTGCGGCGAAGACGCCGTACCAGTTCAGGGTGTCGCCTGGTTCCGCCCGCCCTGCAGCGCGGTCACCGGAGGAACCGGACGCAGCAGCGATGCTCCCTTCGCCCTGCTCCGTCCTGGCCAGCTCGGCCACCGTCATCGCGTCCGGGTCGATCAGTCGCACCTGGCCATAAGCTCGGCTGCCGTCGGCCACTCCGGCTAGGCCGTGGAGGACGTTGATGGTGCTCAGCGTATCCTCGCCCTCCTGGTAGTCGAAGTCCATGGAGAGGGCCGCAAGATCACCGTCGCGCACCACTGGGCCGATGACGGCCTCCAACGTCACATCGCCTGAGAGGCTGCCTCCGTAGTGCGGGAAGAAGGTCGCCGATGCGGCCACGCCGTCAGCCTCCGCGGTTTCCGGGTCAGCAGGTTCGACGCTCTCCTCCGTCTCCTGGCCCTCGGCCTCGTCCTGCTCGCTCTCCCCTGTGCCCTCCGCGGGTTCGGGACTGCCGGCGGGATCTGCATCTTCGAACGAGGCCTGCTCCTCAGAGCCGCAGGCTGAGAGGCCCAGAAGTGCTGCGAGTGCGGCGGCGCTGATCGTGGCGGACTGGTTCTTACGAATCATCGGTCCTCTTCTCATGGCTCGTTCCGTGGAGGCCACCACGGGGTGCTGCCCATGAGTCGCCCGCAGCGGCGAAAAAGTTGCATCCGACTCGATGAATATAGCCGCATATCCACAATGATGGCCGTCATCGAACCGATATAGCCCCTATTGACCAAGGTGTTTGAGCGGCCTAATCTGAAACGACTCCGGCGCTATCCGCAGGGCACAGACCATATTGGACGCGCACGAACGCCTCTGACACATGCGCATCAGTAAGCTATATGCGCTGCTGCCGAAGACGGTCCCGCTCCCCGACCGTGAAAGCCAGCATCATGCCCGTCATCTCCGTCACCACAGACTCTGAGAACCTGACGATGAACGTCGTCGCTGACTTTCCCGTTCCGGTGCGTCGACTATGGGATGGCTACGCCGACCCTCGCCAGATCGAGAGATTCTGGGGACCGCCGGGATACCCAGCAACCTTTACCAGGCATGATCTCTTTCCCGGCGGGCGCAGCGAGTACTTCATGACGGGGCCGGACGGCACGCGTTCGTTCTACTTCTGGGATTTCCTCGCCGTCGAGGAAGGCCATTCTTTCGAGGTGCAGGACGGCTGGACCGACGAGGATGGTACGCCCTCGTCCGACATGCCATCGGTTCGGGTGCTGTTCGCACTCGGCGAGACGCCGGACGGCTCACGGCTCACCAGCACCGCCACCTTCCCTCCCCGGAAGCCATGGAGAAGTTGGTCTCTATGGGTGTCGTCGAGGGCACAAAGGCTGCTATGGCTCAGATAGACCAGGTCGTCTCGGACCCGGTGACCTTCGCCCCGGAAGGGCACTCGAATGGACCCTGATAGGGGACGATCGGGTTCGGATCACCAGGGTGCTCCGCGGCACTCTCCAGCAGGTATGGCACGCCCACCACGACTCTGAGCTGATACGCCGATGGATGTATGGGCCTGAGGGCTGGTCCATTGCCGAGTGCACTCCAGCCGTGCACGTCGGCGAGCACTACCGGTACGTGTTCGAGCCCAGCCCGGGCGTGGAGGGCCACACCTTCGCGATCGGGGTGAGCTCCTCGAGAGCGTTCCACCGCGCCGGGAAGTATCCCTGGAGAGCATGGAGGGAATCGAGGGACCGCTGGCACGCAATGAGCAGACATTCATCCCCGTCGGGGCGGGACGCTGCTGTCACTGGTGATCACATACGCCAGTGCAGAACAGCGCGACATGGTCCTGGGAACCGGTATGACTGACGGAATGGAGATCACCTACGCCCGTCTGGACCAGCTGCTGGCAGCCTGATGCGCAGCGTGTGCATCACCGCGTTCGTCTCACTGGATGGAGTGATGGCACGATGAGAAGCCTCCACCTTAGTGCGGTGATCGCACGCGATGCTGCGGAGGTGTATGCGTTCGCTGCTGACCCGGAGAATCTGCCGCGGTGGGCAGCTGGACTGGCTCAGAGCGATGTCCGCAGAGGAGGCTCCGCTCTGGTCGCCCAGTCCCCGATGGGCGAGGTGTCTTTCACGTTCGCGCCCCACAACGCATTCGGCGTGCTGGACCATGACGTACGACTGCCCTCGGGACAGGTGGTGCACAATCCTCTGCGGGTCATCCCTCACCCTGAAGGTTCTGAGATCGTCTTCACACTCCGCCAAAGGGACCTCACTGATGAGGAGTTCGAGCGGGACGCCGCAGCGATCCGGCAGGATCTGGAACAGCTGAGGGCGCTGCTGGATGAGGGCGTCTGAGGCGACGCATCGGGTCAGCTCGGCTACTCGGGCTTAGCAGACTTCTGCCCCTGCAGTCGGCGCCGAAGTGCACGGGCCTTCTTGCGCAGCTGCGATGCGTTGTCGGGGTAAGCTGCACGGTGGCAGGGTCGGCTTCTCGCAGGGGCGCTTTCTCCCCCGCCGATGCATCGGCAAACATGGCGTCGATCAGCATGCTGGCGACGTCTCTGCTCTGGCCCACCCATGGATAGTGGTGGCCGGTGATCATGGCGTTGCTGTTGACCTCGAGCACGTAGGGCTTCTCGCCGTTGCCGTTGCGGGGAAGAAGCATGTCGATTCCTGCCACGCGCAGTCCTGGGATTGCTTGGGCCACGGATTCGGCCAGGGCGATCTCCTCTTCGGTCAGTTCGTCGGTCGCGTCGACTCCATCGCCGCCGCTATGTACGTTCGAGTTCGGCCTCAGCCACACCTGCTGGCCGTCTTCCGGCACGGACTCCAGTTCGAGCTGCTGCTTCTCCAGCTCTTTGACGACGATGTCGTCCACGAGAATCTGGTAGTGGACGGGATTCTGCGACTCGGTCCTGAGCCGGTTCTTCTCATCGACCAGCTCCGTCACGGTGGAGGTGCCGTCGCCGATCACGTTGGCGGGCACTCGCCTGGCGGCGGCTGCGACCTTGCCGGAGATGAGGAGGACGCGGTGTTCCACACCGTCGACGAATCGCTCGACCAGCACGTACTCAGACTGGTCTGCCACGTCGTGGAACGCCTTTTCGAAGTCTGCGAACTCAGTGATGCCGATGTGGACGGAGGCGCCCATTCTCCCGTTGTGCGGCTTAACCACTACGGGTATCTGGTGCGACGCCCAGCTCCAGGCCTCGTGGAGCTGGTCACGTCTGAACGCGACGTTCTCCGGTGCCCGCACACCTTCGTTGAGCAGAAGCCGGGTGGTCACGTCCTTGTAGCGTGTGCAGCGCCGGGCGAGGCGGTCGTTGAGGTTGGAGTGTGCGCCTTCGAACCGGACGCGGCGATTGCTTACTTTCATGATGAGCCGGTTCCTGTGGTCCGCAAATATGGGGACGCCCTTTTCCATGGCCCGGTTGGCCAGCAAGGTGGTGGTGAGCCCAGCCTTGATGCCCTGCTCGAGCAAGTACTTTCGGGTTTCTTCTAGCTCTACGATCGTCTTTGACCTCTCATCGAAGCGCCCTAGGTTTCGTTCCATGGGTAGACGGCCGGGGGCGCAGGCGTCCAAGGGTAAGTCTAGGGGCTTCAGCCATGGCTGAGTTGCTGCGACCTAGAGCCTGCCGTTTGGCTTTGGGCACAGAAGAGCCCGGACCTGCAGACAACTGCGGATCCGGGCCCCTTATCAGGCCTTACGGCGACAACTCAGGACATCAATCTCAGAAGTCCCAGTCGTCGTCTTCGGTCTCGACGGCTTTGCCGATGACGTAGCTGGAGCCGGAGCCGGAGAAGAAGTCGTGGTTCTCGTCGGCGTTGGGGCTCAGTGCCGAGAGGATCGCGGGATTCACCTCCGTGAGCTCGGGCGGGAACATGGCCTCATAGCCGAGGTTCATCAGCGCTTTGTTGGCGTTGTAGTGGAGGAACTTCTTCACGTCCTCCGTCATGCCCACACCGTCGTAGAGGTCCGCGGTGTACTGGATCTCGTTCTCGTAGAGCTCCATGAGGAGGTCGTAGGTGTAGGCCTTCAGCTCCTCCTGACGCTCCGGGCTTTCCTGCTCCAGTGCCCGCTGGTACTTGTAGCCGATGTAGTAGCCGTGGACGGCCTCATCCCGGATGATCAGACGGATGATGTCCGCGGTGTTCGTCAGCTTCGCCCGCGAGGACCAGTGCATCGGCAGGTAGAAGCCGGAGTAGAAGAGGAAGGACTCCAGGATGGTCGAGGCCACCCGCTTCTTGAGCCCATCGTTGCCGTGGTAGTAGTCCATGACGATCTGAGCTTTGCGCTGCAGGTTTTCGTTTTCACGGGACCAGCGGAATGCCTCGTCGATCTCCTTGGTGGAGCACAGGGTGGAGAAGATCTGCGAGTAGGACTTCGCGTGGACTGACTCCATGAAGGCGATGTTGGTGAGCACCGCCTCCTCATGCTGGGTCAGCGAATCCGGGATCAGCGCCACCGCGCCGACAGTGCCCTGGATGGTGTCCAGCAGGGTCAGGCCGGTGAAGACCCGCATGGTGAGGGTCTTCTCCTCCTCCGTGAGAGTCGCCCAGGACTGCACATCGTTGGACACCGGCACCTTCTCAGGCAGCCAGAAGTTATTGACCAGGCGATTCCAGACCTCGCCGTCCTTCTCGTCCTGCAGACGATTCCAGTTGATCGCGTCGACGTGGTCCAGCAGACCCGAAACGGTCTGCGCCTCTGCTGATGTCGTCATAGTTCCTTCAGCTCGTGTGATGATCTCTCACGGTAGGCGCCGACGGCGGGGCCTGTGTATGTTCTCGAAAACCAATGCTCTCCGCGCTCAGCGCGCAGGAGGGCTACAGCATGCAGGAGACGCAGCCTTCGACCTCTGTGCCCTCGAGGGCCAGCTGCCGCAGACGGATGTAGTAGAGGGTCTTGATGCCCTTCTTCCACGCGTAGATCTGCGCCTTGTTGATGTCACGGGTGCTCGCAGTGTCCTTGAAGAACAGTGTCAGGCTCAACCCCTGGTCAACATGCTGGGTGGCTGCGGCGTAGGTGTCGATGATCTTCTCGTAGCCGATCTCGTACGCGTCCTGGTAGTACTCCAGGTTCTCGTTGGTGAGATACGGCGCCGGGTAGTACACGCGGCCCAGCTTGCCCTCTTTGCGGATCTCGATCGGGGACGCCACCGGGTGGATCGACGAGGTCGAGTTGTTGATGTAGCTGATCGAGCCCGTCGGCGGCACAGCCTGCAGGTTCTGGTTGTAGATGCCGTGCTTCTGCACCTCAGCCTTCAGCTCACGCCAGTCCGCCTGAGTCGGCAGGGTCACGTGGCCGAACAGCTGACGCACCTTCTCCGTCTTCGGCTCCCACGACTCATCGGTGTACTTGTCGAAGAACTCGCCCGAGGCGTACTGGGAGCGCTCGAAGCCGTCGAAGGCCCGGCCCGTCTCCTTCGCCAGCAGGTTCGAGGCCCGCAGGCAGTGGTAGAGCACCGTGTAGAAGTAGATGTTGGTGAAGTCCAGGCCCTCTTCTGAGCCGTAGTGGACCCGCTCGCGCGCCAGGTAGCCGTGCAGGTTCATCTGACCCAGGCCGATGGCGTGGCTGCGCCGGTTGCCCTCAGCGATCGAAGGGACCGAATCGATGTAAGACATGTCCGAGACCGCAGTCAGGGAGCGGATGGCCGTCTCGATGGTCTGGCCGAAGTCCACCGAGTCCATCGTCTTGGCGATGTTCAGCGAGCCCAGGTTGCAGGAGATGTCCTTGCCGATCTGCGCGTACCCCAGGTCAGCCTCGTAGACCGAAGGCTCAGAGACCTGCAGGATCTCGGAGCACAGGTTCGACATCGAGATCCGGCCGTCGATCGGGTTCGCCCGGTTCACCGTGTCCTCGAACATGATGTACGGGTAGCCGGACTCGAACTGGATCTCAGCGAGGGTCTGGAAGAACTCGCGAGCGTTGATCTTGGTCTTGCGGATCCGGCCGTCGTCGACCATCTCGTAGTACTTCTCCGTCACCGAGATCTCGCTGAACGGGGTGCCGTAGACGCGCTCCACGTCGTACGGGCTGAAGAGGTACATGTCCTCATTGCGCTTGGCGAGCTCGAACGTGATGTCCGGGACCACGACGCCGAGGCTGAGGGTCTTGATCCGGATCTTCTCGTCCGCGTTCTCCCGCTTGGTGTCGAGGAACCGGTGGATGTCCGGGTGGTGGGCGCTGAGGTACACGGCACCGGCGCCCTGGCGGGCTCCGAGCTGGTTCGCGTAGGAGAAGGAGTCCTCCAGCAGCTTCATCACCGGGATGACGCCCGAGGACTGGTTCTGGATCTGCTTGATGGGGGCGCCGTGCTCACGCACGTTGGTCAGCGACAGCGCCACTCCCCCGCCGCGCTTGGACAGCTGCAGGGCGGAGTTGATCCCGCGGGCGATGGACTCCATGTTGTCCTCGATGCGCAGCAGGAAGCAGGACACCAGCTCGCCGCGCTGCTTCTTGCCCGAGTTCAGGAACGTGGGAGTCGCTTACTGGAACCGCCCAGAGATGATCTCCTGCATGATGCGGGTGGCCAGGTGCTCGTCACCCTGGCCCAGGTGCAGCGCGACCATGCACACGCGGTCTTCGAGCCGCTCCAGGAAGCGGTTGCCGTCGAAGGTCTTCAGCGCGTACGAGGTGTAGAACTTGAAGGCGCCCAGGAAGGTGGGGAAGCGGAACTTGTAGGCGTAGGCCTCATCCCACAGGCGTCGCACGAACTCGCGGGAGTACTGCTCGAGAGTCTCAGGCTCGTAGTAGTCGTTCTCTACGAGGTAGTTGAGCTTCTCATCGAGGTCGTGGAAGAACACCGTGTTGGTGTTCACGTTGTCCAGGAAGTACTTGCGCGCAGCCAGCTGATCGGCCTCGAACTGGATCTTGCCGTCCGGGCCGTAGAGGTTCAGCATGGCGTTGAGCTCGTGGTAGCTCAGGCCCTCCCACTGCGGGGGACGCTCTTGGCGAGTGCCGGTTCGGCTACGCGGCTGAGAGGCTTGACTGCTGTTTCCAAAATTCTTCCAATCCCTTCAGCACTGTCGAGACGTCCCTCTCAGTGCCCATGAGTTCAAAGCGGTACAGGTGCGGCACGCTGCATTTGGCGGCGATGATGTCGCCTGCAACGCAGTAGCTCTCCTGAAAATTCGTGTTGCCGGACCCGATGACGCCGCGCAGCAGCCGCCGGTTGGACTCCACATTGAGGAACGTGATGACCTGCTTGGGCACCGAGCCCTTGCCGCCGTCTGCCCCATAGCTGGGAGTGACCAGGACGAACGGCTCAGTGGCCTGCAGAGTCTCCTCGGTGGTGCGCAGCGGCAGCCGCGCCGTCTCGCCCTCAGGCAGGCCCAGCTTCTCCACGAACCGGTGCGTGTTGTTCGACACCGACGAGAAGTAGATCAGCGTGGCTGAGGTGAGCACAGGAACTCCTGCTGGATCGTCAGGCTGCGACTGCCTGCGCTTCGGCAGCCAGCTCGCTGATCTTGTCGGGGCGAAAGCCGGACCAGTGGTCGGCGTCGGTGATGACGACGGGGCCTGCATGTAGCCCAGAGCGCGAACCCGCTCGAGAGCCTCAGCGTCCTGGGAGATGTCGACGGTCTTGTAGGCCACGCCGTTCTTGTCGAGAGCGCGGTAGGTGGCGTTGCACTGGACGCATGCTTACTTGGTGTAGACGGTGACGCTCATGGGGAAGACTCCTCGATCCATTTGCTGCGGGATAAAACGTGGTGCGGAATAAAACCGGATCCGCGGTGACCAGGCGGCTCTTCGCCCTGTTCCCTGCGGACTTGCTCAATACTACATCTTGGGTTTGGCCCCGTCACCAACCACTAGATGATGTACTCACATCGATGTAGTTCCCCACACCGAACTGCACAGGACCTGTGGAGGGCCTTTCAGCGCAATACCGCGGATCCATGGCTCTCCTGCACCTGTCCTCCACAGGTGTGCACTCTTCTGATCCCCAACCCAGGCCGGGCGTGTCGCCACAACATGTGGTGCGAACGGCAAGGGTCCCCGCCACATGATGTGGCAGGGACCCCATTTTCGCAGGCTGGAACTACAGGCGCAGAAGCACCTTTCCGCTGCTCTGAGCGTCGCGGGCCGCCGCAAAGGCCGCCTCGGCCTCGTCGAGGCCGAATTCATGCGTCAGGAGCGCATCTGCTGCATCGTCGTCGGCGAGGATCCGCACGGCCTCGTGGATTTCGTCCTTGAAGCGGAACGTGCCCAGAAGCGTCAGCTCCTTGGAGATATAGGGCGCCAGGCTCACCGGGCGCGCCTGGCCGGGCACCATTCCCACCTGCACCACAGTGCAAGCAGGCCTGGCGGCGGCCAGGGCGGCTGAGATGGCAGGTGCCGCCCCTGAGCACTCCAGCACGACGTCGTAGGCGCTGACGGGCACTGCCTGCTCGGCCACGTTGATGACCTCGTCAGCACCCATGGCCTGAGCCCGCTCCAAGGGCCCCTGCAGCACGTCGCTGACATGCACGACGGCGGCCCCTCGGGCACGGGCCGCCACCAGCGCCAGCAGGCCGATCGGCCCTGCGCCGGAGACGAACACCTTCCTGCCGGTGAGATCTCCCGCACGGTAGGCGCCGTGGAGCGCCACCGCCAGCGGCTCTGCCAGCGCCGCTCGGCGCACTGAGAGCGCATCCGGCAGCGGCACCACCATGTCGGCGGCCACCAGCAGCTGCTCCGATGCCGCGCCCTGGGTGTGCGGCCAGGTCGAGGCGCTGCCGAGGTATGAGCCTCCAGGCCACAGATGCGGACTGTCGGGGTACTCGGCCTGCTGCTGGCCGAACCTCGCCGGGTGGACCGTGACGGGCTGGCCCGCCTCGAACCTGCCGGACGGGTCCTCGGCCACGCGCCCGCTGAGCTCGTGTCCAGGGATCAGCGGCTCACGGACGGTGAACTCCCGTTGGTTCCCTCATAGAAGTAGTGCAGATCCGACCCGCAGATCCCCACATACTCCACATTGATCAGCACCTCACCCGTCTTCGGCTGTGGGGCCTCCACGGTTCTGACGGCGGCCTTCTCAGCCGCATCGATATACAGCGCACGCATGGGGCGTCCTTTCTGGGTGCCGAGGATCAGACCACGGCTGTCATGCCGCCGTCGACGAAGATGTTCTGCCCCGAGACGAAGCTCGACGCATCCGATGAGAGGAACAGCAGGGCGCTAACCAGTTCATCGAAGCTGCCCCATCGTCCCGCTGGGGTGCGAGCCCGCAGCCAAGAGTCGAAGGTCTCGTTCTCCACCAGGTCCCGATTCATCTCGGTCGCGAAGTACCCGGGCGAGAGAGCGTTGACCTGGATGTTGTGCCGGGCCAGATCGGCGGCCATCCCTTGGTCAGCTGCGCCACGCCGCCCTTGCTCGCCGAGTAGGGGCGATGGTCTGGCGAGCCAGGTGCGACTGGACTGAGGCGATGTTGATGATCTTGCCGGAGCCGCGCTCCACCATGGCTTAAGCGTCACGAATCGGGACACGTAGAAGGCGCTCGAGAGATTGGAGGCCAGCACCGCGTCCCAGTCGTCCGGGTCGAACTCGTGGATCGGGGCCCGTCGCTGCAGCCCCGCATTGTTGACCACGATGTCCGGGACTCCGTGGTCCTGGATCAGCTCAGCGATCCCCTGCTTCACGGCGTCTTTGTCGGTGACGTCGAAGCGGACTGTGCCCGCCGACCGCTGGCCGCTCTCCTCGATGAGCTGGGAGGTCTCTGCCAGAGCTTCAGCGCTGCGTCCGTGGAGGATGACCCGGGCACCGGCCTCGGCGAGGGTGAGGGCCAGCGCTCGGCCCAGACCTCGGGAGGAGCCGGTGACCAGCACGAGCTACCGGTGACGTCGAACAGCTGGTTCACTCGTGTGCCGGTCACAGCAGCGAGACTCCCGCGTAGACCACCGAGACCATGCCGAAGCCGATGAGGGACTGCAGGCCCTGCTGGACGGTCCAGACCTTCAGGGTGGTCTTGACGTCCATACCCATGAGTCGGCCGACCAGCCAGAAGCCGGAGTCATTGACGTGCCCGGCGAAGACCGAGCCAGCAGCGGTGGCGAGCACGATGCAGGCCACCTGCAGCTCGCTGAAGTCGCCTGCGATCACGGCGGGGCAGCCAGGCCTGCGGCGGTGACGAGGGCGACGGTTGCCGAGCCCTGAGCCAGACGGATGGCGACAGCGATGAGATAGGCCGCCAGGATCACCGGCATGCCGGTGCCGGAGAGGGTCTCCGCGATGGCTTCGCCGATGCCGGAGGCCCGGAGGACTCCGCCGAACATGCCATGCGCGCCGGTGATCAGAATGACCGAGCAGATGGGGCCCAGGGCGGAGTCCAGCAGCTTCTCGATGGCGGTGCCGTTCTCACCGCGGCGGTAGCCGAGGAAGAAGCTGGCAAGAAGCACGGTGATCAGCAGGGCGATACCGGAGTTTCCGAAGAAGGACAGAGTCTCGACCCACAGGTCCTCCCCGTCGACCACACCTTCGGTGGCCAGGGTGTTCAGACCCGTGTTGAACAGGATCAGGACCATGGGCGTCAGCAGCAGGCCGATGACGGTGCCGACCCGGGGAGGGTTGGAGGGCTGGTCGTCGTCGCGCTCACCGAAGATGGTGGGGGTGGGGATGAAGATGCGGTCGCCGACGTAGCGGCCCCACATGTAGCTCTACCACGTGCCACAGCGGGTAGGCGATGATCAGACCGATGAGCAGCACCAGCCCGATGTTGGCGTCGTAGAACTCCGGGCTCGATGCCGTCACAGGGCCAGGGTGGGGCGGCAGGAACACGTGCATGACCGAGAAGGCGGCCGCAGTGGGGATGCCGAAGACCAGGACGGACTTCTCCGAGATGCGGCGCGCCACGGCGAACACGATGGGAAGCATCATGACCAGGCTAGGCGTCGAAGAACATCGGAAAGCCCAGCAGCAGCGAGGCGATGCCCAGCGCCATCGGGGCACGCTTCTCGCCGAACCGTGAGATCAGGGCGTCGGCGAGTGCCTTGGCGCCGCCGGAATGCTCAATGAGCCGCCCCAGCATCGCGCCCAAGGCGACCAGCAGGGCGACCCCGGCAAGTGTGGAGCCGAACCCGTCGGTCATGACCTCGAACACGGCACCCATCGGCACCCCGGCAACCACGGCGGTGAGCGCCGAGACGATGATCAGGGTGATGAAGGCGTGGACCTTGAACTTGATGATGAGAAGAAGAATGAGCGCGATGGCACCCACTGCGATGGCAAGCAGCGGCGCGGTGCCCATTGTCTGGGACCAATCGTCCATGAGAATCTCCGTTGAATCTGCAGGATCTCGTGATGAGCGGCAGGCACTTCTGTGGCAACCGTCACACGACCGAACGGCAGAAGCCTGCCACAAACGTCATACCTTTTGCAATCATTAGGCACATCTGTGGTCAGCGCGTGTGATCCTGACGCCATAGTGTGGAGTCGGTCAGCGTGTCCCCTGACCCCGAGCAGAAAGCAGAGCCCTTGCAGCCCTCACACGATTCCGTGCTCGATGACCTCGGACGACGCATCGCGGCGGCGAGATCCCACCGGGAACTGTGCTGACCCTGGCAGGCCTCGAGGCGGAGTACCGGGTGTCCCGCACCGTGATCCGGGAGGCTGTCCGCGTGCTGGAGTCCAAGAGCATGGTCGAGTCCAAGCGTCGCGTGGGCGTGACCGTCACCTCGATGTCGCGCTGGAGCGCTCTGGACTCGACGCTCATCTCCTGGCGACTGGACTCCCTGCCCGACCCCAGCAGCTGGTGGCGCTGACCGAGCTGAGGCTGGCGGTGGAGCCTGCAGCAGCCCGCCTGACGGCCCTGCGCGCCACAGAGGAGACGCGCGCCGAGATGGGCCGACTGGCCCAGGTGCTGCAGACCCTGGGGAACGCAGGCAAAGGAGACACGGAGGAGTACCTCGCCGCGGACATCGCCTTCCACAACCTCCTCTTAGAGGCATGCGGAAACCTGATGCTCACGGCCCTGAGGGAACCCGTGGCTGAGATGCTCAGCGGCCGCCACAACGCGGGGCTCACCCCGCGCAGCCCGTGGAGGAATCACTCCACAACCACGTCGAGGCCGCCAACGCGATCGTCAGGGGTGACACCGAGGCCGCCGAGAAGTTCGTGCGGGCCTACTGCGAATCGATCCTGAACGAAGTGCGCACCCTGGGCTGAGCCCAGCGTAGGCCCCTGGGGGTGCGCCGGGCGCCGGCGGAGCGTCAGACGATGGCGCCTGCAGGCTCCTCGCCGCGCAGCACCGCCAGGAGGCTCTCCACCGCTGCGGAGGCGGTGCGCGCCACTGATTCCTCACTGTGCGCCCCCGAGTGCGGGGTGGCCACCACCCTGGAGTGGCCGATCAGCGGAGAACCAGTGGGCGGCTCGGTCTCGTACGCATCCAGCCCGATGCCGTGCAGCTGCCCGGAGTCCAGAGCCTCGACCGCTGCCTGCTCATCGAGGAGTCCGCCCCGGGCGGTGTTGATGATGATCCCGCCCCGCGGCATAACAGCGATCCTCTCCGCAGACACCAGGCCGCGTGTGTGCTGGTTCAGAGGGATGTGCAGGCTGATGACATGGCACTGGGAGAAGATCTCCTCCTGCCCCGCCGGGGTCACGCCCAGGCTGACCATCTGCTCATCCGTCAGCCCCGGATCGAAGCCGCGGACCTCCATGCCGATTCCGGCTGCCATCGACGCCAGCGATCGTCCGATGAAGCCCATGCCCAGGACCCCGAGGGTCCGGTAAGCCAGCTCAATGCCCTGGAATCGCGGCCACTCCCCGGCCGCAACGGCCGCCGACGTCTGAGGAATCTGTCGTGCTGTCGAGAGCATGAGGCCCAAGGCGAGCTCCGCCACCGAATGCCCGTTGGCGCCCGGGGCGTTGGTCACCCGAATCCCTGCCTGCTGGGCGGCAGAGAGGTCGATCCTGTCGTAGCCCACCCCGTAGCGGGCGATCACCCGCAGCTCCGGAGCCGAGGACAGCGTCTCTGCGGAGAACTCGTCCAACCCTGCGATGACCCCCTTCACGCCCTGCAGAGCGACCGCCAGCTCCTCCGGGGTCATGGGGCGCCCGTGAGGGTTGAACGCAAGCTCAGCCCCTGCTTCTCGCAGGACATCCAGAGCCGGGTGCTCCGGCTGTCGGGAGAGGGAGGTAGGGGTGATCAGCAGCTTCACAGGATGGGCTCCTTCGACGGGTGGGTGCGGCTGTAGCCTTCGAGGTAGCGCTCGAACTCAGCCGCGTAGTAGTCGGCGAACTCTGGCCGCGGCCTCACGACCTCCCGATTGTTCTCCCGGAAGGCAGGCTGATCCTCATCCATGCCTGATGCCCGCAGCCCCATCCTCACCGCACCCACGACGGAGCTGTGCTGCAGCTCCGAAAGCTCCATGGGGGTGCCGAAGACATCAGCGACCAGCTGCGTCCAGAACGGTGAGGAGAGCACTCCCCGGAGAGGATGATGCGGTCCGGGGTGCCGTTGAGGTCGGTGAGCTCCCGATAGCAGTGGTACAGCGACAGCGTCACTCCGTGCAGCACCGCCTGGTAGAGATCCGCCCGAGTGTGGGAGGGGTGCAGCTCAAGGAAGCCTCCGCGGCGCTGATCCTGCCAGCCGGGGCATCGCTCGCCGAAGAGGAACGGCATGAACAGGGGCAGGTCCCGCGGCTGCTCGGAGAGCTGCGGCTCGATGTCTGCGTAGGTGGTGCCCGGTTCGAACAGCCGATCCTTGGCCCAGTCCACACAGTTGGTGCACCCAGAGGCTGCTGCCCCGGAGAGCCATCCCACCGGGGAGCGGTAGGACCACGTGCTCATCCGTGGTGAGAAGGCAGGCGCCTCAGCGGCCAGGCGCAGCGCCCCGGAGGTTCCCATGGAGAAGGTCATCTCGCCCGGACTGGTGGCGGCGTTGCCCACTTGGTTCATGCCGCCGTCGGGACCAGGGATCAGCACAGCCGCCCCGGGCTCCAGCCCGAGCAGTGCGGCTGCTTCGGCATTGAGCGGGGCGGTGACCTCGGCGCCGACCAGTTCGGGCAGCTTCACATCCTCCAGGCCGAGCCGCCGCAGAATCTCCTGATCCCACTCGCACGTCTCCGCATTCAGCAGGCCTGTGCCTGAGGCCTGCGAGACGCTGGTGGCCCGCCAGCCCGTCATGCGCGCGAACGTGTAGCTGCTCTGATCCAGCGCCAGACCCCGGAGATGTCGACGCCGGTGCGCCTGAGCAGCATCAGCTTGAAGGCGGGGTAGATGGCGTTGACCATGCATCCGGTGCGCCGGTAGAACCACTCGGTGAACTCCTCATCCTCCCTCAGCCCCGCGCACAGGTCCTGAGCCCCGGCGTAGGACCATTCCTGCACCGGCGAGATCTCGGCGAGCTGCGCGTCGCGCACTGTGAGGCCGTGCCAGGTCCCCGAGAGCGCGATGAGGCCGACCTCTTGGCCCACGGCAGCTTCACGGCCTAAGGCCATCAGCTGGGAGTAGATGCTCTCGGCATTGCGCACCGAGGTGTCCGGGCCGTCCACCTCGAAGCGCCGGGTCTCGACCACGCTCTCCTGGGTCTCTGTGTCGAAGAGCATCGACTTGGCTGAGGTGGTGCTCGCTTCGAGCGCGAGAATCTTCATGCAGTCGCATCCTTGAGTCTGCCGAGCCGGAAAGGTCTGCGCTGCGCGTCCGCGGCACGAGACTCGCGGCACTGCACAGCACCTCCAATGGTATGATCATTTCGGCGAAAAAGTGAAGTGCAACACAGAAAAGGCCAACGATGTCCTCCAGCAGCACACTCCTCGACAGCCTCGCAGCCATAGGCGTCATCCCCGTTGTGACCGTCGAGGATTCAGCCCACGCCGCACCCATGGTGCAGGCGCTCGCCGAGGGCGGCCTGCCCGCCGCGGAGATCACCTTTCGCACCCCTGCTGCGGCCGAGGCGATCGCCGAAGCCGCCGCGGCCCACCCTGAGGCCCTCATCGGTGCGGGCACGGTCATCACCGAGAAGCAGGTGGACGCCGCCGCAGAGGTAAGCGCGAAGTACGTGGTCTCTCCCGGCACATCGGCGCGAGTGATCGAACGCGCCCAGCACCACGGACTTGCCGTGCTTCCGGGAGCAGTCACGGCCACCGAGATCCAGGCGGCCATGGAGCACGGCATCCGCACCGTGAAGTTCTTTCCGGCGGAAGCCTCCGGCGGTGCGGCGGCCCTTCGTGCGCTGGCCGGACCATTCGGCGACGTCACCTTCGTGCCCACAGGGGTGTGAATCTGCAGAACCTCGAGGACTACCTGAGCCTGAAACAGGTGCGAGCCGTGGGCGGCACGTGGATCACCCCTCAGGAGGCCCTGAGCGGCGGGGATTTTGACCGGATTCGCCGCCTGTCAGCTGAGGCATCGGCGGCTGTGTCGCACATCCGCGGCTGACCGCTCAGCGCAGACAGCCTTCACATTCGCACCCCAATCGGGAGAGAATCATGGCCATGGAGCCAACTCAGGCACTCACCTCACCCGATGAGGCCCTCGGCGGTGCGGGAAACCCGTACCGCAAGCTGCTGGACCAGCTGACCACCAACGCCGACTCCAAAGGGTCAGGCAGTCACCTGGACCGGATGATCGACATTCGCCTACAGCTCACAGAGTTTCAGCTGCACTACAAGTTCGGGATGGACGAGGTCCTGACCAAGATCAACGTGCTGCGCGAAGAGTTCGAGCACACCCGGGACTACTCCCCATTGAGCACGTCAACTACCGGCTGAAGACCCTGGAGCGGATCCTGAGAAGACCGACCGGTACGGGTGCGAGCCCACCCTGGAGTCCATCCGGCACAGCATCCGAGACATCGTAAGCATCCGCATCACCTGCAGCTTCGTCTCCGATGCGTACTGGGTCGCGGAGATGCTCTGCTCGCAGCCTGACCTGCGCGTCGTCGAGGTCAAGGACTACATCAACAGGCCCAAGCTCAACGGCTACCAGTCTCTCCACGTGATCCTTCAGGTGCCGGTGTTCCTCTCCAACCGGACGGAGTTCGTCTACGTGGAGGTCCAGATCCGCACCGTCGCGATGGACTTCTGGGCCTCGCTGGAGCACAAGATCTACTACACCTATGAGGGTGAGGTGCCCTCCGAGATCCTCGACGAGCTGCGCGACGCCGCCGAGAAGGCATCCGCGCTGGATGCCCAGATGGCAGACATTCGGGACAAGGTCACCGCCCTGCGTCAGCAGGCACCACGGGCTGATGAGCCGGACCCGGCCCAGTGGTTCTCCGATGAGGGCCGCCCGGTGTGGAACTGGGAGGACATCGACCCCACGAACGTCCTAGGACCCCTGGCCCCACACGCGGCACCTTCGAGAACCCGGGCACTCCCCGCGACCCTCGGCGAACTAGCAGTCCGCGCTGTCGTTCATGAGCTGCCTGATGTGAGGAAATGGGCGGCCAGAGCCTTCAGGCCGGTCGCGCCCGAGCCTTTGATGAGGACGACGTCTCCGGGCCGCAGGGTTGAGGGGAGGTGGGATATGAGCTCCTCGACGGTTGACCAGCACTGGACGTCGGAAGCGAGGTGCGGGTTGCCGCGCTGCATCGCGTGCATGTTCTCTCCGACAAGATGCAGGCTGTCGAGGTGAGCGGCACGGATGTCTGGGACGAGGGACTGGTGGACCTCCTCGTAGTGCGTGCCCAGCTCGAGTATGTCGCCCAGGACCGCTATTCGCCGGCTCTGCGGAGCCGATTCCCCAGACTCGCCAAAGCGGCCCGCATCGATGCCGGGTTGGCGTTGTAGGACCCATCAAGGAGCGTGAACTCTCCCCGCCGGACAGCGGAACGGCCGCTTCTTGGCCTCTGCCGACCGGCGGTACGAACGATTCCAATGACGCCATGCCGGATTGCCAGTCGAGGCCCAGATCTCTGAGCGTGGCCAGTGTGGCCAGGCTGTTCATCGCAAGGTGCTTACCCTTGGCGGAGAGCGTGTATTCAACCTCTGACTCGCCAATGCTGGCGCGCACTCTGCCTGTTTCCAGGTCATAGTCTTTGAGGCGCAGGTCAGCGTGGGGGCTTTCGCCGTAGGTGATCAGCTTGGCACCCTCAGACTGCGCCTTAGCGACGAGAACCTCTGAGTACGGGGTGTCAATGTTGATGACTGCTGCACCGTCAGGTGGGGGTTCTTGAAGATGTTCGACTTGTCTCTGGCCACCCCAGCGAGGTCGCCGTGGGCCGCAAGATGCGCTTCTGCGATGGACGTCACGATCGCCACGTCCGGTGAGATCGCATAGTGGTCCCAATCATGGGACAGCGCCGCTCCGGATATTTCGAGCACTGAGTGCGCGTACCGGTGCGTGCGGGTTTGGTAGGCAAGCGCCCAGTGCAGGAAATTCCGGTTCCGGTCGTTGTGCTGGATCGAGCTTTCAGGATCTAGAGCCTGCAGGCAATGGGCGATCATCGCCGTCGTCGTGGTCTTCCCCGCTGATCCGGTCACGGCGATGGTCCGGCGTCCCCGGATCAGCCGTCGCTGCGCTTCAATGAGTCGACATGTGAAGTCGATCGTGCTCGGGGTGAAGAACACGTTCATGCCTTCAAGCAGCGGCGAGTCCTTGTACTCCGGGCCGCAGATGACGCCTTCGGCTCCCCATTCGATCGCCGCGGCGAGATCTCCCTCGGCGCTCGACGCAGAGCCCCGATAGACGTCCCGACGGCGTCGCGTCCAGTCACGGTCCCGAACCACCCAGAACCTTCGGCGGACCTCTCCTCGGCGGAGGGACGTGGCCGCACCACGGAACAGCTGCTCGGCGTTTCCCCGATACTCGAAGCTCACGGTGTCATCGAGCGCCTCGATGACGTCTGCCACCGTCATTCGATCAGGTCGGGACAGTGTGACCACATGGGGCGGTTTTCGACGCGAGAAGGCTGCCATCGGACGACCCTTCCTGTAAGAGGTGAGGTCATTGTGCCCCATTCATGTGCGAGTGGCCTTCATGCCGCACTGCATGGGTTGGGCGATCAGAGTCGCGCCCGGCGCCTGCGCTCGGCCTGCCCCTCAGGAGGCGACTCCTAGTACTTCGCCCCGTGGTGGATCGGTCCGCTTCCACGGCCGACGTCGAGCTGGTCAGCCTGCTGCAGAGCTGCAGTGACCCAGGGCTTGACCCGGTCAAGGCCCTCCTGCCACGAGAGTCCTTCGGCGCGCAGGGCCGTGAACGCGGCCGAGACGGAGCATCCGGTGCCGTGGGTGTTCTTCGTGTCCACCTTGGGCGAGCTGAGGCTGTAGGACGCGGGTCGCCCCTGGGCGCCGAGGGGAAACACCAACGTGTCGACGATGGCGCTCTGCGTCAGGTGGCCTCCTTGGCGAGGACCACCACATCGTGAGTGTCCGCGACCGCTTCCGCCTGCTCCACCAGCTGGTCAGTGGTCTCCGCCTCGTCGGCGCCTACCAGCAGTGCGAGCTCCGGGGCGTTGGGGTGATCAGGTCGGCGTGGTTAAGGAAGGTGATCAGGGCACGCTCTGCATCCTTCTCCAGCAGCCGGTCTCCGCTGGTGGCGATCATGACCGGGTCCACCACCAGCGCGGGCCTCTCACCCTCGGGGTAGGTGCCCTCCCACCAGGAGGTGATGGTCTCGATGATCGAGGCTGTGCCGAGCATGCCTGTCTTCACCGCGTCGACGCGGACGTCATCGGAGACCGCATCGAGCTGGGCGCGCAGGAAGCTCACCGGTGGTGCGTGGATCTCCCGCACACCTTGGGTGTTCTGGGCGACCAGAGCCGTCACCACACACATGCCGTAGGCACCGAAGGCTGAGAAGCTCTTCAGATCAGCTTGGATGCCTGCCCCGCCCGTGGGGTCCGTGCTTGCGATGGACAGGACATTCGGAATTGCAGGTGCAGAGGAGCTCATGGCGACCTTCCCTTCGCGAGTACTAACTCACAGGTTCTGCGGGTGTGCTCTCAGCCCGATGACGCGGGCACCCCGAGGTGTTCAGCGTTGAGCCGTGCCCATCCGGGGCGCTAAGCCGTTCCAGCCTACTCCAGGATGGAGAACGAGCCGTCGCGCCGAGAGTCCTCCGCGCCGGTCAGCTCGCCCGTCTCGTAGTCGATCTCCAGCAGCTGGACAGAGCCGAAGCTGGCGGCGTCCCACTGCTCCGGCTCCCAGCCCTCCTGGGCCAGCTCCTCGTAGAGCTCCTCGTCGTGGCCCTCCTCCAGGTAGAGGAAGGCTCGGCGCCCCGGAAACGGAGAGCATCCACTGCCTCCTGGGGGCTGTAGTCGTGAAGGTATCGCAGGATGAGGACGTGGGCGGTCGCGGGCAGGATCTGTGCGCCCCGGGGTGCCGATGGGCATGATCGGACGACCTTCCTCATCGAGCACTGTGGTGGGGTTGGACCAGGTCGCAGAACGACGCCCGGGCTCAGGCTGATTCTGCTCCGAGTCGAAGGTGTCGAAGCGCAGCAGCGCGTTGTTCATGAAGTAGCCGTCCACGCCCTGACCGGAGCCCCAGAAGTCGGTGACGGTGTTCGTCATTGACACGGTGAGGCCGTCCTCGTCGACCACGACGAGGTGAGTGGTGTTCGGCGCGGAGCTGTCCGGGTCGCCGGACGCGGGTCCAGTGCCGGAGAGGTCAGCCTGGGCGTTCATGCCCGGGTCCGTGAACCGGCTGGCATCGATGTCGACGAAGTTGGGATCGCCGAGTTCGGTCTGCATGGTCTCCTCCCCGACGGCCCATGCCTCAGAGAGGGTGTCAATGTACTCGGCGGAGCCGGCTCCATCTGATCGATGCCGCGGCTCTCCGCGATCTGCAGCATCTGTATCAGTGCCACACCCGGCAGCGAGGGGCGGAGGAGGCGATCTCGTACTCGCCGAACGACCCGGTGACCGGCTCGCCCTGAACGACTTCGTAGTCGGCGAGCGACTGGGCGTCGATACCCTCCACCTGGCTGGCCACGGACTCTGCTAGCTCACCGGTGTAGTAGCCCTCCCAGCCGCTGTCCATCAGCTGCTGCATCGTCTCGGCGAGGTCTGGCTGCACGAGCTGGTCTCCAGCTTCCAGGGGTGATCCTCCAGGGCTGAAGGCCTCCAGCTCGGCGAGGTATTCGGGGCCCATGCCGCCGCCGATGCGATCGGAGAGGTAGTCGCTGACCTCGAAGCCCTCCTCAGCGAGATCCCGTGTGGGTTCGAGCAGCTCGGCCCATTCTCGGGTCCCGTAGTCCTCGTGCAGCTGTCCCATGCCGGCGACGAAGCCGGGAATCCCGGTGGAGGAGTCGGGCACCTCACCGTCGTTGTTCACGACCTCCCTGAAGTCATAGAAGACGGGCTCCCCGTCGGGCCCTGCGAGGATCACCGACCCTCCCCGCCGATCCCGGAGGTAAGGCGGCTCCACGGCGCCCACGGCAAAAGCCACCGCGATGGCGGCGTCGACGGCGTTGCCGCCATCGGCGAGGACCTGCTCCCCACCTCGACGGCGAGCGGGTGGTAAGCGCTGACGCCTGCTTGGCCCAGGACGGGCTCGTCCTCCGGCTCCTCGTCCCCGGTGTCCTCCTCCTGGGTCTCCTCGGTCTCTGCGTCGGGCGCGTCCTCGTCAAGGTCCTGGCCAGGGTCGGCCTCGTCGGTGCTGTCCGGCTCTTCGACAGGCTCTTCGGCGGGCTCCTCCTCAGGCGCCCCGCACGAGACTCCCACGAGTGCGATCATCGCGGCGGCGGCGCTGAGTCTCAGCCCGGCGGTCTTCGGCTGTGGTCTCGGCATCTTCGCGACCCTTCCATGCGTTCAGCTGTGCAGTCCATCGGGCAATGCCCAGCAGTGTATAGGTGCCGCCTTCCGGATGGGAACGCGCGCACCGTCAGAGAAGCACCCATCCGGCCAGACCGGCGACGAGCACGACGGCCCACGCGGGAACCTTCCAGCTGTTCAGGGCGACGAATGCCAGCACAGCGATGATCAGCGCCGGGGTTCCCACTTCGAGGACGCCGACGGTGAAGACTGGATCATAGAGTGCGGCGCCGAGGATGCCGACGACCCCGGCGTTGAAGCCGAGCAGGACGCGCTGAGCCGTCGGGTTGTACCGCAGCCGCTCCCAGTAGCGCAGGCACCCGATGACGAGCAGCGCGCCGGGCAGGAAGATCGCCACCAGCGCAATGGCCGCACCGAGCAGCCCGTCGGTGCCGCTGGCGTCGGGGGCAGCGCCGAGGAACCCTGCGAAGCTGAACAGTGGCCCGGGCATCGCTTGGGCGGCGCCGTACCCGGCGAGGAATACGTCCGAGTCTACGACGCCTGTCTCAACGGTCTCGGCCTGCAGCAGGGGCAGCACCACGTGCCCGCCGCCGAAGACGAGTGCGCTAAGCCCGGTAGAAGGTGTCCGCGACGGCTGCCGGGCCTGCGGCCCCTGCCCAGATCAGCAGAGGCAGGCCTGCCAGGAGCAGGAAGAATCCTCCTATGGCCGTCCAGGAGGCCCATCGGGGAATGCTGACGGCGAAGGCATCCTCAGCGGTGCGGGCCTGCGGCTCAGGGCGCAGCCACACCAGGCCGATGAGACCGGCTGCTGCGATGGCGGCAACCAGCACCAGAGGGTGCGGGAAGAGCAGGACCGCAGCCGGCGGCGAGGGCTGCGATGGTGGCTCGTGCGGCGTCGGGCGTCATGGTTTTGGCCATGCCGAGCACCGCGTGGGCGACGACGGCGACGGCTGCGGCTTTCAGCCCCTGCACCCATCCGGCTTCGGCGAGGTCCCCGGCTGCGGTGACCCCGTAGGCGAAGGCGATCATCAGCGCCGCGGAGGGCAGGGTGAAGGCGACCCAGGCAGCGAGCATGCCTCCGGCGCCGGCCCGTTGCAGGCCCAGGGCCATGCCCACCTGGGAGGAGGCGGGCCCGGGGAGAAACTGACAGAGAGAGACGAGGTCTGTGTATGCCTTGTCGGTGAGCCACCGGCGCCGCTCCACAAAGGCTTCACGGAAGTAGGCCAGGTGCGCGACGGGTCCGCCGAAGCTCGTCAGACCCAGGCGCAGGAAGATCAGGAAGACTTCCAGCACGCTGCTTAAGAGGTGTAGGCGGGCTCTTCTGGTCGGACGGCTCAGACATGCGCTCCATCCCATCGGGCCAAGGTGAACACCAAGAAAACTACACGAGTTGCAGTTCAGCGATCAGAGGCAGAAGGATCGGACTAGGCGCGGGTGCGTGCCATCTGCCCGGGGCCTAACCGTCGCGGAAGGTGAGGCCCTTCTCTTCCATTGTCTCTTTCATGATGCGGATGGCCTTGGGCCCCACACCATGAATGGCCAGCAGTTCTCCTTCGGTATACGCACTGGCCTTCTGCAGAGAATCTATTCCTGCACGCTGCAGCTCGCGAGTTGCCGTTTTTCCCATCGAGTGGGGAAGGTCACCCACGGGCCTCACGTCTGGCGTGCTGCTCATCCCGTTGTCTGCTCCTCCCATGTGGACATAGATCAATGCTCTCCCGGTCGACCATAGCGAGGAAGCTCATGCTCATTCACGACGCCAGTTTATTGAATCTGGGGCCAGAGACTTGGCCATTGTGTCGGGCGACGCCCAGCATCGCTGCTATCTCTTTCTCATGGCCTAGCTCAGCATGAACTCAGCGATCAGGGGCAGAGTGATCAGGCTCAGGGCCGTGGATGCGACGAGGATCGCCGCAGCCAGTCGGCCGTCGCCGTCATACTCTTCGGAAAAGAGGAACACTGTAGTGGAGGACGGTGTAGCCGCGATGATGATGAGCACCCCGGCCCAGATCGGCCCGATGGAGTCGTAGAACGGCAGGATTGCCAACCATGTGGCGGTAAGCAGTGCGATGAGCTTGACGACGGTAGCCAGAGCGATCGGTGTTTTCGGCACGCCGCCGCTGCGCACGCCCTCAAGGGCGGGGTGCAGGGCCAGGCCCACGCAGAAGAGCGCGAGCGGGACGGCCGTCTCACCCAGCAGCGCGACCGGCTCGTCGAAGAGGGTGGGCATCTGCAGGGGGTGAACACCACCAGCAGCGCCAAAGCGATGAAGAGCATGACAGGGTTCAGCAGCACGGCACGTTTGAGGATCGGCCAGACCACTTTGGCCCACAGCTCGCCGATGCTGCCCAGCTTTCCCCGGAGGCCCGCAGCGTATTCGCAGTGGTGCGGACCAGCGGGTAGCCGTTCATGTACAGAATGTTGTGCAGCGTGTGAACGATCCCGGCGACCAGCCCAGCCTCCGGGCCCAGCACGCCGATGCTGATGGGGATGCCGAAATACCCCACGTTGCCGAAGGTGGCCGACAGGGAGGTGGGGGCGGCCATGGCGTCCGGGGCCGCACCAGCGGGGACGCGGGAACGAGTCATCCACCGGGCGAGCACATAGACGAGCACAGAGAGCACCGGGGTCACCACCAGCGGGATGACCATCGCCATCACTGGATACTCGTCGACCGGCGGGGCGGTGACCATCGCTGTGTAGACGAAGGTCGGCAGGGCGAAGAAGAAGACGAAGGCGTTGAGGTGCGGCCCGGCCTGACGGAACCGGCGGATGAACCCGGAGCCGAAGTAAGCCACGATGACCAGAAACATCGGGCCGATCACAGTGAGCATTTCAAGCATGCGCCCTCACCCTCACCACTGCAGCCTCAGCCGGGTAGGCTGGCCCCGGCCCGGGAGGGTGAAGACGTCCTGCTTACCGGTGACGGTTCCCGCTAGCGGGTCCTCACCGCCGTGGGCGGCACGCACCACATCGCTGTCGGGGCGGAGGATGTCCCGGACCACGAGAACCATGATCCAGATGACCGCGGCCATGTGCGCTGCGATGCCGGTGCCGTAGGCGACCTCGATGAGGTGGTGTCCGCCGCCGATCTCACCGCCGGAGGTGATCTTCGCGCTCATCAGCCATACCGCCGCCCAGTGGAACGCTTCGACGGCCATCCAGATGATGAAGACCCTCACCCGGGGCAGCGCCAGCACGAACAGTGGGATCAGCCACATCACGAACTGCGGCGAGTAGACCTTGCCCAAAAGAATGAAGCTCGCCACGATCAGGAAGCACAGCTGGGCAGCGCGCGGCCGACGCGGAGCCGCCCAACCCAGCCATGCGATGGCCAGGCAGCAGATCAGGAACAGGCCATTGGACAGCAGGCTGAAGCCCTCCCCGTCCAAGGGCAGCCACGTGAAGGCCAGCCACATGGACGAGAAGCTGACTTCCCGCTCGGAGGAGAACCGGTAGAAGGTCGCCCACTGGTCGAACTGAGTGAGCATGAACGGCAGGTTCACCGCCAACCAGGAGGCCACGCCGGTGATCAGCACGACGACGAGGTCACGGATTCTCCCGGCGCGGACGGCGAGCACCAGGATCGCTCCGAGGAAGAACAGAGGGTAGAGCTTCATCGCTGCCCCGAGGCCCAGCAGCACACCAGCCCAGCCGGGCCGCCCCCTCCCCAGAGCAGCAGACCGGCTCCGCCGAGGAAGACCGCCCACATGTCCCAGTTGATCGACAGGAAAGGATGATCCCCGGAGCCAGCGCCACCATGAGCGCGTCGCGCCGTCGCGACCGGGCCGTGGACAGGGCGGTGATGAGCACCACCCCGACCCAGCAGGCCACGGCGGCCAGGTGGTTGAGGTCATAGAAGGCCAGCGTCCGGGCATCAGTGGCCCCGCTTCCGGGCATGATGAGATCCACGGCCGCGGCCATCACTCCGGCCACCACAGCGATCAGCACCGGATACTCCATCACCTGACCGTCCGGCACGTCGTCCACGAAGGGGAACAGTCCGTCGGCGAGGCCGCGCTCGCCGTAGAGCAGGGCGAAGTCGGAGTAGCACATGGCCAGGTGCTGGTCCGGGTCAGTCCATCCGTTGACGCGGCACCATTGGACGGCGAGCAGGGACAGGGCTGCCCCACGGCTGCGGCGGCCAGCAGCCCCCACAGCAGTCTGGATCTCAGATTCACGTACTGGCTTTCTGCTCAGAGGTCCCCTGGTGAATGTCTGCCGCCCGCCAGGAGGTCTCGGGCGTCGACAATTCTCTCAGCTTCAGCCACCCGTCGGCGGCATTCCAGCGTTCGGAACGGTGGCGGAAGGTGAACATGCGTGAGGTGGAGGGTCGAAGACCGCGAGGTAGACCAGGTAGAGGGCGCCGACGCCGTGCGGCGGCCCTCGGACGGCCCATTGGTCCATCCATTGGGGCACGGAGAGCTGACCCACGATGGCCAGCAGCACCACCACGGTGATGAGCAGGATGATCCCGGTCATCACTCGTCCGCGGTAGGAGTGGACCACCGCGTAGAGGGGCAGAAGCCAGAGCAGGTACCAGGGCTGAATGACGGAGGAGGCCAGCACCACCACGGTCAGTCCATAGGCCGACCAGAGCATCGGGTTGCCCAGCCGGGGCTTCAGGAGGATGGCTGCGAGCACCAGCGCGGAGAGCAGCCGGGCCAGGTCGTAGACGGTCACGGCGACTGCGTCGGAGTCGAGATCCGACATGAGGGCTGCGAGTTCGCCGATGCCGATGCCGGTCAGCCCGACGGGGGCCGCCTGCATCACGGCGGATCCTGCGGAGAGGGCGGCGGTGAACCATCCCAGGCCCACTCCGAGGGCCAGTCCCCACCGATGAGCAGCGCCCCGGAGAGGCCGCCGCCGAAGGCCCATTCTCTGATGCGAAGGAGGTAGCTGCGGGTGTCGGGCAGGGCGAGCAGGACGATGAACGGCAGCAGCACCATGGCGATGGGCTTCACCGCAACGGCGGCTGTGATCAGCAGGACGGCGGCGAGGCGGCGGCGCCTGAGGGCGTACCAGGCGCTGGCGAGCACCAGCCCGATCATGAGGGGGTCGTTGTGGGCTGCGGGGATGAAGACGATGAGGCTCAGGGGGTTGAGCAGGCAGAGCCATATTGCCCATGCGGGGCGCGCGCCGAAGGCGGAGGCCAGCTTGGGGATGTAGGTGACCATGAGGATGACGCCGAGGACGGAGAGGGCGCGGAAGGCCAGGATGCCCAGTTCGGGGCTGCCATCTGTGGCATACCAGACGGTCTGGGCGATGAGGAGGAATAGCGGCCCGTAGGGCGACGGGGATTCGGCCCAGAGGCCGTCGGCGCCTTCGGCGTACCAACCGGGCAGTTCAGAGACCCCTGATTCGTAGGGGTTGAGCCCCGCGTGGAGCACGCGTCCCTGGGCCATGTAGGAGTAGACGTCGCGGGAGAAGATCGGCAGGCATAGGAGCATGGGTGCGCTCCACATGATCAGCGCCTTCCGCATGGCGGGCACGGCCTGGGGGCCGCGGATGTCGATGCGCTGGACGAGCCGCAGCCAGGAGCGCATCAGCAGCAGCGCACCGATGACGAGCAGGATCGCGGAGGTGATGGCTCCTTCGTCGGTGGTGCGCAGCGGGAGGACAGCCGGGTGAACGGCGACGGCGGCGTGCATCGGGATCCAG
The DNA here is from genome assembly GCF_019575955.1 of Nesterenkonia pannonica. Classification (GTDB taxonomy): domain Bacteria; phylum Actinomycetota; class Actinomycetes; order Actinomycetales; family Micrococcaceae; genus Nesterenkonia; species Nesterenkonia pannonica. Next base: position 1,506,826 of record NZ_CP080575.1, on the reverse strand, counting down.
CCCCCCACGAGCCGACCATGATCATCAGGGAGGCCAGGAGGCCTTGGCGCATGGTGTGGGACGCCTGGCCCTCGGGTCCGCCGATGAGCCATCGGGTGAGCAGAAATCCGCTCATCCATCGCCTCAGGGCGTTGACGCCGCGCGTGATCCGGAACCCCTGCGGCTCTTTGGGGCGCCCATGGTCGAGATGGGTCCGGTCTTCGGGTAGAACCGTCCGTCAGGCACTGGACTCTGGCTGGTGTCGAGCGGGCTGGGGCTGCGGGTGGTCGGGCGTCGCGTCGGAGACTTTCCCACGACGGGGTGGACCCCGGTCTGATCGGCGGCAGGCTGCGGTGGCGCCATCCGGTCCAGATGAGCCACCGGGTTCCGGGGTCTACCAGTGCCAGCACCACCAGGCAGGTGTATGAGATGGCGAGGGAGAGCATCTCCATCTGCTGATCGAGGCCGAGGAACTGGTGAATAGAGAGCTGATCGGCCGCGCCGAAGGTGAGGAAGAAAGCGACGGTGAACGCGACCCATTTGAGCTGCCAGTTCGACCTGATCCCGGTGATGGCGAACAGGGGAAGCAGCCAGAGCAGGTACCAGGGCTGGATGATGGGTGAGAACACCACCAGCGCGGTGAAGGCCCACATCATGCGTTGGGTGATGCGGTCGTCGCGGCCGCGGAACATCAGCCAGAGGACGACGAGGATGCTGGTGAGGCGGCCGATGAGCTGGAGGGTGTCGAGGGTCCAGTAATGGGTGAGCCCCAGGTTGCTGAGCACCCCGGAGAGCAGCCCGTCGGCGATGCCGACCGGGGACCAGAAGACCGCACCGGTGCCGGTGCTTACCATGACTTCGACCCAGCCGAAGCCGTACCCCTGGGCGAGGCCGATGGCGAACAGCATGGCGCTAAGCCAGTGCGGCGGTGGCGAACCAGCAGCGAAACTTCCTGGCCCAGTCGGAGCCCGGTCCGGCCCATAGCAGTCCGATGAAGGGCAGCAGCACCAGGGTGATGGGCTTCATGCCGATGGACAGGACGATCAGTGAGGTCGCCAGGACTCCGCGGCCGTGGGCGGCATACCAGACCCCGGCGAGGGCGAAGCCGATCATGAGGGCGTCGTTGTGGGCGCTGGAGATAAAGCTGATGATCAGCAGGGGTTGGCCAACGCGATCCATTGGGCACGCGCACCGTCGACTCCGTGCAGCACGGCCAGCTTGGGAAGGTAGATCATGACGAGCACGACGCCGCCGACGCAGGCGAGCCGGAAGAGGAGGATCGCGAGGTCTGGGGCGTCCCCGGCGATGCGCATCACGGCGGCTTCGATCCAGAGGAAGAGGGGGCCGTAGGGGTTTCGTCCTCTGCCCATAGGGGTCGGTCCCGAGGTGGAACCAGTTCTCGAGGGTTGAGACCCCGGAGACGTAGGGATCCTGCCCGGCGAGGACGAGGCGGCCTTGGTTGAGGTAGGCGAAGACGTCCCGGGAGAAGATCGGCACGACGATCAGCTGCGGCAGGCTCCAGAGGGCCACTGCGATGTTGACGGTCTTCAGGGCCCCGGCGGCCACTGGACTTTGCTTCTGCCGTCAGCGGGCTGGTTCTGCGTGGCGACGTCGTCCTGCTGCTGGTGAAGCTTGGCTTCGCCCAGGGCTTTGCCGAGACGCAGCCAGGCGCGGAACATGATCCAGCAGCCGAGGGTGAGGATCACCGTGGAGAGGATGACGCCGTCGGATTCGGTGCGCAGCCTGATGACCCAGTCCATGCGTGCAATGGGCGAGGCGGTGATGAGCCAGCCGACCCCGAATGATCCGAGGAGGATGAGAAGGGAGCCGATGAGCCCTTCGACGAGCGGTCCCCGGGTGCCCGAGAGCACGTGCGGGGCGCGTTCGGACGTCGGGCTCGTCATTGTCCATATCCTACCGGGGTCCAGCCGAAGCTCTTGTGTTCGAGGTCCCGCCTGTGGAGTGTTCACGCACGCTGACTCTGTCAGGCGGGGATCCAGGCGGGTTGGCAGTACGGACAGACGTAGATGGAGCGGTCTTCGATGGCGCGCTCCCGGAGCTCCTCTTCGCCGAGTTCGGAGCGTTGGATCCGTGTGCCGCAGCGCAGGCAGGTCTTCTTCGCGCGTCCGTAGACCCAGTAGTTGATGGAGGAGACGGCGTCGCCGGTGGTGGCGCGTCGGGGCCGGAGCTTGTTGACGGTGAGCAGCCGGTGGGAGAGCTCGATGATGCGGTCGAGGTCGGGGACTTCGGCGACGGGTGTGAGGGGCTGAGCCGGGCGAGGAAGCAGATTTCGCTGCGGAACACGTTGCCGACGCAAGCGAGGTTGCGCTGGTCGAGGAGGGCGACGCCGATGCTGCGCTGCGGCTCTTCCATGATGCGGCGGCGAGCTTCGTCGGGGTCCCAGTCGGGGCCGAGGAGGTCGGGGCCGAGCCCGGAGAGCAGGTCGTCCTCCTGCTCGCGGGTGAGGACGCGGAGCTCGCCGAGGAGAAGCCGACGGCTTGGGTCTCTGCGGTGGTGAGCACGCAGCGGGCGGTGTGGGCTGGCCGCCGCCACCGCGGGGCTTGCTGGCCGGTGCGGGTGTAGGTGTGCCAGAGCCCTTCCATCTTCAGGTGGGACTGGATGGTGGTGTCCCCGACGCGGATGATGAGGTGCTTGCCACGGGAGATGACCTCATCAACGGCGCGGCCGCTGAGGTCCACGGTGGCGTATCGGGGCACCCGGAAGTCAGTGGATTCCAGTACGCGTCCGGCTAGGGCGTCGCGCAGCTGGGCTGCGTGGCGGTAGACAGTATCTCCCTCAGGCACAGTGGACGGCTCCTTCCCGTGCCCGACAGCGTAGTTCAGGATCCCGGCGCGGCATGGACCGGGAGCGCTGATCAGTACGCTGCGTCGGCGCCGTACTGAGCCTGCTCCGCAGTGAACCCTTCGAAGATGAGCTGATCGATCAGCCCCTGCTGTGAGAAGGACATGAATTCCAGGTAGGACTCGGCAGACCGCACAGCCTGTTCGTTCCAATCAGGGTCCACCGCATCGACGGCATACTCTGCATCTTCTCGGCTGTAGCCCTCGAATTCGAGCTGTTCGATCAGGCCTGACCGTGAGAAGCCCATGAACGCGAGGTAAGACTCGGCTGAACCTCTGGCGTTCCTCTGCCCGGAGGTCTCGGCATCTGCGGCTTCCTGCTCCGCCTGCTGCTCGGCTTCGAGAGCATCCTGCTCCTCGCGCTCGCGCTGGGCCTCGGCTTCACGCTCGGCCTCCTCCTCGGCCGCCAGTTCCGCCTCTTCCTCAGCCTGGCGCTCGGCCTCCTCCTCAGCCTCACGATCACGCTCTGCCTCTGCCTCGTCTTCAGCCTGCTGGCGGGCCTCTTCCTCTGCTTCGGCCTCCTCCGCCTCCCGCTGAGCCTCCTCCTCCGCTTCCTGCGCGGCGCGATCAAGAGCTTCCTGCTCTTCGCGCTCCTGCTCCTGCTCCGCCCGGATCTCCTCCATACCGTCCGGGTCGATGATCAGAATCATCGTTCCGAGGGCTATGAGGCCCCGACGAGCACCACGAGCCCGCCGCAGCCCAGTGTTGCCACCCGCGCAATGAGCGGCCACCGTTTGAACCGCTGCCACAGGGAGAGCTTCTCGGTTGGCTGGATTGGATACTCGGACATGACCCCTCCATGAATGTGATGTGCGTCACACTCTATCCTGGCTCGCCGCACCTGTCCCGCGCCACGGGATCATGGTCAGCTGCTCGCCGTCGATTCAGCCGCGGTCTATGGGGACACGCTGGACTCGACCCCACGAGCGCGGTCGTGGCCTCCCATAGGGCTGATGCCCTACGCGGAGCGCGTGCGGCGGCCGAAGGTCTGCGGATTGTGGGGTGCCCCTTGATGCTCGCGATCCCGTCAGGCCCGACATAGGAACCGCCTGGGATGTCTTGGGTGGCTGCGTAGAGAGTGGGCAGGGCGCCGTGCTCGACGTCATTGAGGAGCCCAACGAATTGACCCGGCCGAAGATGCCGGGGTCGTGTGCGACCAGCCCTGTACGCGCAATGCCGGGGTGCGCGGTGACTGAGCGAACTTTGCTGCCTGCCGCGACAAGGCGTCGCTGAAGTTCGTTGGCGAAGAGGACGTTCGCGAGTTTGGAGTCGGAGTACGCGGCGGCCGGACTGTAAGGGCGCTTTCTGAAGTTCAGGTCATCAATCCGCAGTAGGCTGATGCGGTGGAGCTGAGAAGAGAGTGACACAACCCGGTCGCTGATGTGCGGCAGCAGCGCGTTGGTCAGGGCGAAGGCGCCGAAGTAGTTGGTGGCCATCTGCAGCTCGAAGCCATCCTCGGTGTGCTGCAGCGGCACCAGACTGATGCCTGCATTGTTGATGAGCACGTCCAGGGGCTCTGTCCATTCCTGGGCGAACTCCCGCACGGATGCCAGGCGAGCAAGATCCAGGTGACGCACTTCGATCTCACCGCGGGTGTGCCCGATCCTCCGAACCACGTCAGCGGCCTTTGCTTCGTTGCGAACCGCCATCACTACCCGTCCCCGGCCTGCGAGAGTGCTCGTGCGGTGACCTCGCCCAATCCCGCTGTCGCTCCGGTGACGATGAAGGACTTTCCGGTGAGGTCTGGAATGTCTGCCTCGGTCCATTTCCTGCTCGTGCTCTGTGTCTTCCTGTTGATGTCCATGGCTACGAGAATGCTCGGGTCGCTGGCCTGGAGCCAGGCCGCTTTGTTCAGTGACCTGACAGGTCCTGTCTGGGCCGACCGGGAGTGGGGAGGATGGACTGCATGGACCGATCAGCGTTTGCCAGCTTCCTCCGTGCGCGGCGGGCATCGCTGCGCCCCCAGGACGTTGGGCTGAGTCCAGGTGCTCGCCGACGAGTCCGCGGCCTCCGCAGAGAGGAGGTGGCGCATCTGGCTTCAATCTCTGTGGACTACTACAGCCGCCTCGAGCGCGGCAGGGGGTCCAGCCCAGCCCTCAGATGCTCACAGTCCTTGCGCGGGTGCTTCACCTCACGCTTGATGAGCGTGACCACCTGTACCGGCTGGCCGGGCACAATGCCCCGATCGTCTCTCGGGCGATATGCACGTCGCCCCGGCCCTGCAGCGGGTCATGGACCGCCTGCAGGACACTCCGGCGATGATCATCTCTGATCTCGCCGAAACCTTGGTTCAGAACAGGTTGGCGGCAGCGCTCTTCGGCGACGCCTCGGGACTCAGCGGGCTCGCCCGCAGCGGTGTGGCCAGGTGGTTCCTCCATCCCGAGGTCGAGCGTGAGCTCTACCCGGAGCAGGACCGCGCACGGCAGGGGCGTGCTTTGGTGGCCGCGCTGCGCACTGCCGTCGGACGACGCGGGCCGACGTCGGCGGCCTCCAGGCTGGCGGGTGAACTGCTGCAGCGCAGCGACGAGTTCGCTGAGCTGTGGGAGCTCCAGGAGGTCGGCACCCGATATGAGGATCACAAAGTGCTGGTGCACCCGGACATCGGCCCGCTGGAGTTCGACTGCCAGGCACTGCTCACTGAGGATCAGTCGCAGACGCTGCTCGTCTTCACCGTTCCGCCGGGCAGCGCGGCGCAGGAGAAGCTGGAGCTGCTCGCCATCGTCGGCGCCACGAGATTCGCAGCCTCACCACTGTCCGACCCCAGCGATCAGGATCGCCGCAGCGCCCCTGATGTCGGCACGGCCGCAACGAAACAGTCCCACATGAGAACGAGGTCGGACGTCGTCCAAGTCTGTTTCCTTGGACGACGTCCGGACCTCGTTCGTTCGGGGTGAGTGACGGGGCTTGAACCCGCGACCCTCGCGACCACAACGCGATGCTCTACCAGCTGAGCTACACCCACCATGTGCTTCTTTGAAGGTGTTCCCTCCGAAAGCAACCAATACATCATACAACTTGGATGCCGATCCGGCACATCGGCGCGCCGATGCGGATCCGGCGGTCTTTCCCGGACGGACTAGTCCTGTCGGAACATAGATTCCCGGTAGTACTTCAGCTCGTCGATGGAGTCCTGAATATCACCCAAGGCGCGGTGGTTGCCCGTCTTCGCCGGGCGGCCCTCATACTGCTTCGGATACCAACGGCTGCCCAGTTCCTTGATAGTGGACACATCAATGATCCGGTAGTGCAGATGCTCCATCAGCTGCGGCATGCCGAGTCGCAGGAACGCCTTATCGGCGTGAACCGAGTTGTTTACCAATGGGGCCGTGTTCGCCTCAGGCACCCAGTCCTTCACGTATTTCAGGACCCTTGACTCGGCCTCCCCAGACTCACTCCCAACTCCAGCTCGTCCAACAATCCTGAGTCCGTGTGCATCCGCCGCACGAAGGAACCCATGGCATCCAGCGCGCCCGACTCCGGCTTGATGACTACCTGGACGCCCTCCCCAGGATGTTGAGCTCTGAGTCGGTGACCAGCGCAGCGACCTCGAGGAGGACGTCCCGCTCAGGGACAAGTCCCGTCATCTCGCAGTCGATCCATACCAGCCGCCCGGACCAGTCGCCCCGGGAGTCTTGTCAGAGGTGTTGCTCGCAGAAGAAGTGTTGTTCGCAGTCACGGGAACACTGTAGTCAACGATGACGCTGCCGCACCCCGGGCCGCTCCTCAGACCTCTGCTGGTTCCGGAAGCGTCGAAATGTCGATGACGTAGCGGTATCGGACCTTTGAGGCCAGCACGTTCTCCCAGGCCTCGTTGACCTGCGAAGCATCGATGATCTCCACTTCGGGTGTGATGCTGTGCTCGGCGCAGAAGTCCAGCATCTCCTGGGTCTCAGCGATGCCGCCGATCATGGAGCTAAGCCATCGCCCGGCGGTTCGTGAAGAGCGTGCCGGTGTCGATGCTCAGGGGCTGATCGGGCACGCCCACATTGACCAGGGCACCGTCGAAGCGGAGCATGCTCAGGAACGCGTTGAGGTCCACGCTGGCGGAGACTGTGTTGAGGATCAGGTCGAACTGGTTGCGGAGGTCCGTGAAGGTGGACTCGCCGCTCGTGGCCCGATAGTCGGAGGCGCCAAGGCGCAGGCCGTCCTCCTTCTTGCTCAGCGTCTGCGACAGCACCGTCACCTCTGCTCCCATGGCGTGGGCGATCTTCACCGCCATGTGGCCCAGGCCGCCCATGCCGACCACTGCTACCTTCTTGCCGGGCCCGGCACCCCAGTGCTTCAGCGGGGAGTATGTCGTGATGCCGGCGCACAGCAGCGGCGCAGTCTCCTCGAAAGGAAGGGACTCCGGGATGCGCAGCACGAAGTCTTCGGTAACGACGATGCTGCCTGAGTAGCCGCCCTGAGTGATGGTCCCGTCACGGTCCTCAGCACCGTAGGTGCCGACCATGCCCTTCTCACAGTGCTGCTCGAACCCTGCCCGGCAGGCTTCGCACTCACGGCAGGAGTTCACCATGCAGCCCACGCCCACACGGTCGCCGACCTGGTGACGGCTCACCTTTTCGCCCACGGCTGTGACGACACCGGCGATCTCGTGGCCGACGGCAAGTGGGTACGGTGCTGGGCCCCACTCGCCGCGGGCGGTGTGGATGTCTGAGTGGCAGATGCCGGACCAGTGGATGTCGATCTGCACGTCGTGCGGGCCGGGCTCTCTGCGCTCGATGGTCCCCAGGGTCAGGGGTGATTCGGCGGACTCAGCTACATAGGCAGATACCAGTGTCACGGGTGCTCCTTCGTCTGGACGGTGAACGGCGCACAGCCCATCACTCTCACCTGAACGCCTACCGATACTGGTCAGAGCTGATCGAGGGCGTACAGGCCGAGGACGCCCAGCAGCCCGGCCCAGATGTAGCTGGCGAGCGTGCCGATGATGAACCGTTCAGTGGCCTTGGCCCGGTGCTCTGCCCTGGCCGCGCGCAGCTCGGGGTAGCGGCCCAGACCCTTCACGGCCAGCACCACCGCGACGGCCTCCGGGTGCCCCGCCAGCACAGACCCGGTGATGGCCAGACGCTCCAGCACACCGATCCATGTGCCACCGCGCAGCACCCCAGGGCCTGACCCTGCAGGCTCCACCCAGCGCAGCAGTCCGCCCACCACGGCAATGCCAGCGGCCGAGGAAAGGGCCAGAGCGACCAAGGTGACGGAGACAGAGATCAGAATGTCCACTCCTCCATCTTCGCCGAACCGCATGACATGCTCTACGACCCGCCTGCGCAGACGCTCATGAGGCGGGCGGCCACGGGCCTCACCCTCTGCTCCTCCTGAACGAGGGCTGCCCTCATGCGCTGACCCACCGCCTGGGGGCTGATGCCCAGCTCCTCGGCAATCTGGTTCTGCCGCTTGCCGGCAGCCTGACCATCAGCCACCTCCCATCCCTCGGCTGAGCGGCGGCGCAGGATCGCCCCCAGCAGCTGCACTACAGCCGTCGCCTCGCCCGCTGCCTCAGCCTGCTCCCCATGATCACCAGCGGCACCGGCTCCCCCGGCCGCGGGCCCGCTCCACGGCCTCCCGGGCGTGGAAGAACGCCTGGCCGCTGCTCTGGCGAGCGCTGGGCCCCAGGGGCGTCTCGACGGGTCCGGCGCCTACGCCTACGGCCCAGTCGGCTCGGCGCATCAGGTGCAGGGCGAGGTCCAGGGCGGGTTCTGCATGGGTGAGGAGGATCTGCACTTCGTCGCCGACGGTTCGCTCCATGGGCAGTGCGATGGCGTCCTGGTGGCTGCTGAACCAGGGGTGAGCCCTTTGAGGAGCGTGGGCACTCGGTCGCCAGTGCTGCGGCTGCGGTGCTGATCTGCCGTCACAACAAACATAGGTAAAGGCTAGGCGCTTGAAGGCGCCACATCAAGCCTTAGGGGTTTATTGATGTTCAGTGGTCAGGGACCGTCGGTGAGGCGGTCGCATCCCCGCCGCCCAGAAGCGACTCGATCACCTGCGCCACGCCTTCCTCACTGCAGGACGGCGCCACATGGTCCGCTTCGGCTCGGACTGAGGCGTCCGCGTCAGCCATCGCGTAGGAGGTCCCGGCCCAGCGCAGCATCGGGAGATCGTTGGGCATGTCCCCGAACGCGACCACATCTCCGCGCGACACGGCAAGATCCGCACAGAGCCCGGCGAGCGCGCTCGCCTTGGTAATCCCATGGGCGCTGATCTCCACCAGCCCGGGCCCTGACCAGGTCGGGACTCCCCGGTTCCCACTGCGTCCTTCACCAGCTCACGGAATCTCTCATCGCCCAGACCTGGGTTGCGTGCCAGCAGCTTCACCGCCGGGGCGTCCCAGATCTCGGAAAAGGCGCCCCGGGTCGGAGGGGTGGAGCTTGGGCGCTCGTACACGAAGTGGGGTCCAGCCGGATTCCGTCGACGCATTCGATGGCGAAGACGGTCTCAGGGGCCGCCTGGGTGATCGCTTCGACCAGCTCCAGCCCCAGCCCAGGCTCGATGCCGTCGACTGCCAGCGTCCTGCGCTCGTGGGCGTCGTAGAGGATCGCGCCGTTGGAGACGACGGCCTTGCCGTGCGCTCCGACATGGGGCCACATCTCGCTCATCCAGCGCAGCGGCTTACCGGTGACGAAGACGACGTGGATGCCGGCGGCGTCGGCGCGGCGCAGCACCTCGGCGGTGTAGCCGCCCATGCGCGCGCTGCCGTTCGGGACGAGCGTCCCATCCAGGTCCGTTGCAATGAGCACTCTCGAACCATACCCACACCCGGGCCGATCACCCAGGTCCCTGCGAGCGCGGCGTCCTCGGAACATCTGGGCGCCCGTTCGGGTTGCGGTGCGCGTGAGGCTTTCTCTTCTTGACCGGTCGCGGACCCGGCTGGGCTATGCCCCTGGGGTTGCCCTGCACCACACCGTGGAGCGGGCCGTGCGGGCCGAGAGGCTCGGCTACCACCGCCTGTGGGCTGCCGAGCACCATGCGGTGCCCGGGGTGGCATCGGGGCGCTTACTGTGGTGCTCGCAGCTGCGGCGTCCAAGACCTCCCGCATTCGGCTGGGGTCCGGCGGGGTGATGCTTCCCACCACCAGCCCCTCGTCGTCGCAGAGCAGTTCCTCATGCTGGAGAGCCTCCATCCCGGGCGCATCGACCTGGGCCTGGGACGATCCCTCGGGTTCACTCCCCGGTGCGGCGTGCGCTGCGTCAGGAGTCCGGGGAGGCGGAGGATTTCACGAACGATCTGCGTGAGCTCAGCGCGTACCTCCAGGGCACCGCTGAGGTCACCGCCCAGCCCACGGTGGGTGAGCCGCCGCCGATGTTCCTGCTCGCCACCGGGAAGGGCATCAGCCTCGCCGCGGAGCTGGGCCTGCCCGTCGTGGTGGGAGGCCCTGTCCTGCACAGCGAGGAGCTCACCGACATGCTGCGCGACTACCGCCGGACGTTCCGTCCACGCGCGCAGGCTGCCAAGCCTGAGGTGATCATCTCCCTGGACATCTATGTCGCAGACACCGCCGAAGAGGCTCAGGAGCTTGCGCTGCCGGAGATCTGGGCTATGGCCCGGTCCCGAGAGACGGGCGAGTTCGGGCCGCTGGAGGCCCCAGAGACCATTCGGGCCCAATCATGGAGCCGGAGGACAGCTGAGCGCGTCGAGGAGGGGCTCCACCAGGCGGTGGCCGGATCGGCGAGCGCGGTGGGGCCTCAGCTGGAGGCCCTGGCGGAGCGCACAGGGGCCGCCGAGATCATGGCCTCGACCTCAACACATGACCTGCAGGCCCTGGGCGAGCTGGACGGGGCCCTTTCTGAGCTTGTTCTCGGGCGTGCCCCGTAGCCTGATGAGTATGACGAAGCACCCGGTGTATGAGATGCCCTTCGGCAAGGTCTACCCGCATTATGTGACCAAGGCCGAGCGCAAGAATCGGACACAGGCCGAGGTGGATCAGATCATCTGCTGGCTCACCGGCTATTCGCCTGAGCAGCTGGCCGAGCAGCTGGCGGCGGGGACCAGCTTCGAAGCATTCCTCGCGCAGGCGCCTGAGCTGAACCCGAACCGCTCTCTCATCACTGGTTCGGTGTGCGGGGTGAAGGTCCAGGAGGTTCCGGAGGAGACGATGCGGGAGATCCGACGGCTGGACAAGCTGATTGATGAGCTGGCCAAGGGCAAGGCTATGGAGAAGATCCTGCGTGGGTGAGCCCTTCGGCTCGGGCCGCATCGAGCACGTTGATGTGGTGGTGATCGGTGCGGGGCAGGCTGGGCTGTCTGCGGGGCATCATCTGCAGCGCACTGATCTGGATTTCGTGGTGCTGGATGCCGAGGACGCCCCGGGCGGGCGTGGCAGCACCGGTGGGAGTCGCTGCGCATGGGGACCGTCAATGGGATCTTCGGCCTTCCGGGCTTCCCCACACCGCCTTTGGACGATGCTGAGCCCAGCCGCAGTGCGGTTCCTCGATACTTCGCTGACTTTGAGGACGACCGGCAGCTGCCCATCCGGCGGCCGGTGAGGGTCAGTCGCGTCGAGGAGGCGGCTGAGGGCCACTGCGGGTGCACGCCGATGCCGGTGTCTGGGTCACCCGGGCGGTGATCAACGCCACCGGGACATGGAACAACCCGGTGCTGCCCCAGTATCCCGGCACCGAGAGCTTCGCTTACCGACAGATGCACACCCGGGACTATGTCTCCGCCGAGGAGCACGCCGGGCATCGAGTCGCCGTGGTCGGCGGCGGGATCTCTGCTGTGCAGCTGCTCACGGAGATCTCCCGCCATGCCACCACGTTCTGGTACACCCGGCGCGAGCCCGTCTTCCGGGAGGAGGGATTCCGCCCGGAGGTGGAGGGCCGGGAGACTATCGAGAGGGTCACCGCCGCTGCGGAGGCGGGCCTGCCGACCCAGAGCATCGTCTCCTACACCGGCCTGGTCTGGTCTGACGAGGCCCGCGAGGCCGCCGCACGCGGGGCCCTGGACCGGCGACCCATGTTCACCGGCATCGAGCCCCACGGTGTGCGGGAGGCCGACGGCACGCTCACCACCGTGGACACCATCCTGTGGGCCACCGGATTCCGGCCGTCGCTGGAGCACCTGGCACCGCTGAACCTGACCAACGAGCAGGGAGGAATCGCTGTGCGCGGCACCGAAGTCCGTGCCGATCCGCGCATCCACCTGATCGGCTTCGGACCCTCCCAGTCCACCGTGGGCGCCAACCGGGCAGGACGGGCCGCAGTGGGGCTCTGAAGCGACGCCTGGCCGGCAGCCCGCAGTCTCTGCAGAGAGTGTGAGCTACAGGCCCTGGCCTGCGTCCCAGAGGCGCTCGGAGGTGCCTGCCAGCAGGCCGTCCAATGAGGTGGCCTGCGCGTCTGTCAGCGAGGCCACGTAGTCGATGATGCCGCGGCCCTGGGCCTTGCGCAGCAGGCTGGGCTCATCGACCGCGTCGAGCAGCTCCGGGGACTCCCGGCGCAGGGTGAGCATGTCCTGAGCAGCCAGCTCCACCAGATCCAGCAGACGGCGGGGAGCGCGTGAGGCGTCGTCCTCATCCTCCAGCCATGCCGAGAAGCCCAGCACCAGGCGTTCGATCAGGCGGGCCTGGCCGCGTTGGTAGACGGTCAGGTCAGCCCGCCCGAGGATGAAGCGCTGATGGAGGAACTTCAGCACCGCCACCTCGTGCCAGGCCTGCTGGTTCAGGTTCACATGGCCTGAGCGGACATTGGGCTCAGCATGCAGCTCCACCGAGCTCTGCAGGTGGGTGATCCACTCAGCGGTGAACGTCGCCAGCGACCGCTCCGCCTCCCGCGAGCCGTCGAAGGGCGACATCAGCAGCCCCTCCACCACATCTTCGGAGACCCTCTCGACCGCGGCGAGGAAGGCATCCCCGTCGGCGATCCACGGGTCCTTGCGGTGCAGCTGCCGCCACAGCAGCTCCAGACCCCGTCCCGGGTGTGCGAGACGCGCCGCAGCTGACCCTCCGAGGCCGCGGAGAGCTCCGCGCGCGCTTCCTTCCACGCACTGAACTCCGCCGAGATCGCCGTCTGGTTCAGCAGACCGGCCCGGTAGAAGTCATCCAGGTCATGCAGCGAGTAGGCGATGTCATCGGCAGTGTCCATCACCGAGCACTCCACCGTCTGCTGAAGCTCCCCGATGCCCGGGTAAGCCGCCCGGGCCTGACGCATGCTGTGCAGATCCAGCGTGTAGACGGCGAACTTTCTGGCACCAGCGCCGTTGGGATCCGGGGACAGGCCCTGCGGCGTCTGCGGGCCGCCCGGACGCCCGAACCCCTCAGCACGAATCCACGGGTACTTCAGCACTGCCGAGCGCACTGCCGCGGTCAGGTTCAGCCCCGCCCCGTCACGGTCGTACTCATCCAGTCGCGTCAGGATTCGGAAGGACTGGGCGTTGCCCTCGAAGCCCTCAGCCAGGCCGAAATGTCCGCGAGCCAGGCGGTCCAGCGCCAACTCCCCAAATGGCCGAAGGGCGGGTGCCCCACATCATGGGCGCAGGCCGCGGCCTGGACCACCGCCGGGTTGCAGCCCCCAGCGACTCCAGCAGCTCACCGGCGCGTCCGCCCTCCGCCGACAGGCCCACCGCGATCGCCCGGGCCACTGCGGCCACCTTCAGCGAGTGGGTGAGCCGATTGTGGATGGCCATGCCCGCCCCCGTCTGCGAAATCACCTGAGTGACCGCCGAGAGACGGGAGAAGTACGGGGAGAACCGGATGCGCTCCAGATCCGCACGGAAGTCCGGCGAGCGCTCCAGCTGCTGGGAGGCGTCGAGAGTCTCCGGGACGCTGCGCGCAGTGCGCGGATCGTAGGCGGGGGCGGCGCTCATGGACACCACCCTAAGCGCAGAGCGCAGGCCCGCCTGTTCGAACCTTCCCGCAGGACTTACACTCTATTCGAAAGTATGTTCGAACAGGAGGTGCCTTCGGATACCGTGCGCTTCACCCACCTGCACGCCTGCAGCGTGTTCTCCGCACACCACGGCACCGCCCGGCCCGAAGAGCTGGTCCAGGCCGCGGCGGACCATGGCGCCCCGCAGCCGCCATCACCGACAGGGACGGCCTCTACGGGTCCGTCCGCCACATCCGGGCCTGCATCGAAGCGGGCCTGGCCCCCATCGTGGAGTCAGCCTCCAGGTGCGCGAGAAGCCCCGCAAGGGCGCCGCAGAGGCTGCTCCCACCGAAGTGACAATCCTGGCCCACGGCCGCAACGGCGGCGCTTACTGGGCCGGACTGGCCCGACTGGTCTCCTCCGCCCACGCACCCAAACGCGGAGCCCGACGCCGCACCTCGGCCCGCCACGGCTCCACCCACCGTGAAGCATTCATCGACAAGCGCCGACCCGCGGTCTTCCTGCAGGACGACTCAGGCCCCACCGGCACCGTGCTGCTGGGACCCCACTCCGATGTGGGCCACGCCGTCCTGGCCGCAGACATGCCCGCCGCGCAGAAGCTGCTCAGCCAATGGTGCGACCTGCTGCCCGGAGGCGTGGCCTTAGAGGTCGTCTGCCACAGCACCCAGCCCGGCCAGTCGGCAAGCATGCAGCACGCCGCGGACATGCTGAGCCTGGCCCACACCTGCGGAATCCCGGCAGTGCTGACCAACGCGGTGCGCTACCTGCAGCCCGACGACGCCCTCACCGGCGACGTGCTCGACGCCGCCGCGCACCTGCTGCCCCTGGGAAGCTTCGCCCCCAGCCCAACGGGCAGGCATGGCTGAAGCCGCCCGAGACGATGCACCAGCTCGCCTTCGCCCTGGCTGAGCACGCCACCTGCGCCGAGAGCAGGCCGTGGACATGCTCTCCGCCACCGAGCGCCTCGCCCGGACATGCCAGCTGGACCCCGAGACCGACCTGCGGTGGCGCCACCCCAAGGTCCCCGAGCTGGAGATCCTCGGCATCGCGGACGACCCCGCCGACGTGCTGGCCCGCCGATGCCGATCCGCGCTCGCCGAACGCTACCCGCACGCCGCCTACCAGGAGCTCACGGACCTCAACGAACGCCTCGACATGGAGCTGGGCACCATCGGCGCCTTCGGCTTCAGCACCTACTTCCTGGCCGTCGCAGACACGGTCGACATGATCCGCGACATGGGGTTCGCGCCCAGGCCCGAGGCTCCGGCGCCGGAAGCCTGGTGACCTACCTGCTGCGCATCTCCAACGTGGACCCGGTGGAGCATGACCTGCTGTTCGAACGGTTCCTGGGCAGCAAGCGCAGCACCCTGCCGGACATCGACGTCGACATCGAATCCGCCCGCAGGCACGAGGTCTACCACGCGATCTTCGAACGCTACGGCCACGATCAGGTCACCCTGCTCTCCATGCAGAACCGCTACCGCGCCCGCGGCGCCGCCCGGGACGCGGGCCTGGCCCTGGGCATGGAGGAGCATCGCATCGACCAGATCGCCGAGAGCCTCTGGCGGTTCAACGCCCGCGAATTCCGGCAGGTCCTGGACTCCAAGCCGGAGCTGCGCGACATCGCCGAGCTGGTCTCCGCAGAACCCCAGGTGGACCTGCTGGTGGACCTCACCGAACGCCTCGACCGACTGCCCCGCCACATCTCCATGCACTCCTGCGGAGTGATCCTCGGCGACGAAGGGCTGCTCTCCACCACACCCACCCAGCCCTCCGGCATCGGGCTGCCGATGAGCCAGTTCGACAAGGACGACATCGATGACATGGGGCTGCTGAAGCTCGACGTCCTCGGGGTGCGGATGCAGTCGACCCTTGCCTACGCGGTCGACGAGATCCAGCGCATCAACGGCCCGGCAGCCGCGGTGGAGGGCGGCCTGGCTCCAGATGCCCCTACGTCTCCCGAGGGCCGCATCGACCTGGACTCACTGCCCAAGGACGATGAGGCCACCTTCGCGGCTATCCGCACCACCCACACCCTGGGGATGTTCCAGATCGAGTCCCCGGCCAGCGCGAGCTCATCGGCAAGCTGCAGCCGGACCGCTACGAGGACCTCATCGCCGACATCTCCCTGTTCCGACCGGGTCCGATGAAGGCAGACATGGTCACCCCTTCGTGGAGCGCAAGCACGGCTTCCGCGGGATCGACTATCTCCACCCGCGCTTCGCACCCTTCCTGCAGGACTCCTACGGGGTAGTGCTCTACCACGAGCATGTGCTGCGGATCCTCGCCGACACCATGCGCATCTCCCTGGCTGAGGCCGACGAGCTGCGCCGCCGGATGGAGAAGGACGCCGAGCAGATCGAAGGCGAGTTCAGGGAGCGCACTGCCCGGAACACCGACGAGGACAACAACCGCATCTTCAGCGACGCCGACATCGACAGGCTCTGGAAGGCTCTGCGCAGCTTCGGCAGCTTCGGGTTCTGCAAGGCTCACGGCGCCGCGTTCGCCCTGCCCACCTACCAGTCCGCCTGGCTGAAGACCCACTATCCGGTGGAGTTCCTCACGGCCATCTTCGAGCACGACCCCGGCATGTACCCCCGCTTACTGCTGATGGCCGAAGCTCGCCGCATGCTCATTCCCCTGCTGGGCATCGACATCAACGCCTCCGACGCTTGGCTACCGCACTGAACGGATCACCGCCGAGGAGAAGGGCATCCGGCTCGGCCTCCGCGACATCCGCGGCATCAGCGACGCCGAAATCTCCCGCATCATCGAACACCGTCCCTACACCTCCATCTACGAGGTCTATCAGCAGGCTCGCCCCTCCCGGGCCCTGATGATGCGGCTGGCGAAGCTGGGCGCATTCGACAGCCTCAGCGCCGAAGACCACACCAGCACCCGCGGCAGCATCATCACCTACGTGCGGCAGCTGACAGCCTCCCCGCAGAAGCAGCGCGGCCCCGCATGACCCGGACCAGCCCCAGCTCTTCGAGGAGGCAGCCCTGATGGACGCCTCCGTGCCGGACCCCACCGCCGGAGAGCGCACCGCCGATGAGCTCCAGGAGCTCTCCTCAGAGATCAGCGAACACGTCATCGAGACCTACCGGCCCATGCTGCAGGAGTTGGGCGTCACCGCCGCCGCAGAGCTGCGACACGCACGCAACAACACCGAGGTGCTCGTCGCCGGAATCCGGGTGGCCACCCAGACCCCGCCGATGCGCTCCGGGAAGCGGACGGTGTTCATCAGCCTCGACGACGGCACAGGCTGTGCCGACACCACGTTCTTCGAGGACGCACAGGAAACGGCCCCCTGCTCTTCGGCACCCGCCTGATGATCATCCGCGGGCGCATCCGCCGCACCGGCGCCCGAGGAGTCTCCTGCAGGCCGAAGAGGCATGGGACCTTAAGCACATGTGGAACGAATGGCAGCGCAGCGGCACACCATTGTGAGATTCACAGTTTTCTCACATAAAACAAGATAACAGGTTGATAACAGCCCCGCATCCCCGCGATTCCGGGGTTTTTGCCGACTTTTACCGCATTGCGGGGGTTTGACGCAATCGAATTGAGACATTTGAATGGTCTCCGAACAACTCGTGACCTGGGTGTGACCCAGGCCTTCCCATCCCGTTCACTCGTTGAAGGAAACAAAGAACAACTATGCAGACTTCTAAGCACTCCACATTCAAGAGGCTCATCGGCGGAGGCATTGCCGCAGCAGCCATCTCCGGCGGCGCAATCGTGGCCCAGGCTCCCGTGGCCTCTGCCTCTAACGTCTGGGACCGCCTCGCTGAGTGCGAGTCCAACGGCAACTGGTCCATCAACACCGGCAACGGATACTACGGTGGCCTGCAGTTCTCCCAGCAGTCATGGCAGGCCGTAGGCGGAAGTGGACTGCCTTCGCAGGCTTCCAAGGCCGAGCAGATCAGCCGCGCCCAGCAGCTTCACGCCATTCAGGGGTGGGGTGCATGGCCGTCATGTGCTTCCCAGCTCGGCCTTTACGGTGAGAGCCCGAACGCCGGCGCGACCAGCTCTGGTTCCAACACGGGCGGTCAGAGCCAGCAGCAGGCTCCCAGCAGCAGGAGCAGCAGTCCGCTCCTCAGCAGCAGGCTCCCCAGCAGTCCGCTCCGCAGCAGGAGCAGACTCAGCCTGCACCGCAGCCGCAGCCAGAGCCAGAGCCCCAGCCCGAGACTCAGCCCCAGCCAGAGCCGCAGCCTGAACCAGAGAGTCAGTCCAACGGCTACTCCGCTGCCTACTCCGCTGAGCCGAACACTGACGTTGAGGTCTCGGACGAGACCTACACCATTCAGTCGGGCGACACCCTCGCTCAAATCGCCGACGAGCTCGGCCTCGAGTGGACCGACCTGTGGGGCGCCAACACCGACCAGGTGGAGGACCCCAACCTCATCTTCGTCGGCGACGAGCTGAAGCTCCCCGTCACCCAGGGCTGATCACCGCAGCCACCGCCCCGGCCACCACGGCCAGGGTCACCTTCTCCCACCTCCGTGGTGCTCTCCTGCCGATGAGCAGACGCGAGAGCACCACGGAGCCGGAGAGGTACACCAGCACCAAACCCAGGCCCACCGGCCCTCGGGCCACGGCGCCAACGCCTGCGGCAGACCCGCGAACGTTCTGCCGATCACGGCAATGCCCGCAGCCGGGAACCCCGCACACCACAGCAGCGCCTGACTCAGCCACGGCACAGCCGTGGACAGCACTGCGGCCAGCGTCCCCGGAACGGTGACGAAGGGCAGCAGCGGACCAGCTGCAATGTTCGCCGGAATGCTGTAGGTGTTCACCCCCGCGGCGATCGGCAGAAGCACAGGGTCACAAACAGCTGGGAGGACGCCGCCAGGGCCAAGGGCCCTGCCACAATCCCCGGCATACGCTGCTCGAAGATCTCCTTCATCGGCTGACCCGTCAGCACAATCCCAGCCGTGGCCGTCACGCTCAGCTGAAACGCTTACTCCGTGCTGAAGTATGGGTCATAGAGCAGCAGGATCACAGTGCACAGGCACAGCAGCGCCGATGAGGCCCTCCCCTGTAAGCGAATACCGCCAGCGCCCCGATGCTGCCCATCACTGCTGCTCGGATCACACTCGGCGCAGGCTGCACCAGCAGCACAAAGAGGATCAGGCCCACGACGATCAGCACCGGTGAGCACCACCTGGGCAGCTTAAGCACATGCGAATCAGCCCCAGCAGCGCACCGACGATCAGCGAGCAGTGCGTCCCCGACACCACCGTCATGTGAGACAGCCCCGAGGTGTACATCGCCTCCGCAAGATCCTCATCCATCGCGGTGCGATCCCCAGAATGACACCCGGCAACAGCCCGGACGCGTCCCCACCGCACCGCCAGAGGCTGCCTTCGTCGCCGAACGCAGATCATTGAAGACACCGGTGAACCGCGACCATCTATCCTCCGGCAGCCGGTCCAACCCATCCCACTCAGGGAAGATCAGGGCCGTGGCCCGCTCCCCGCATCGGTCGGCGCCGTCCGCACCGTCCCGGTGTACCTCTGACCGGCTTCAAACATCCAGCTCGGATGGGCGCCGAACGGAACCTGACTGATCAGCACCGTCTCGGCATTCACCTCCGTGAAGTGGTCCTGACCGGGCAGCTGAGCACTGTCGATCACGGCGCGAACCAGAATGCGCTGCTGGCCGCCCCACCCCGGATCCGCCAAGGGTCTGACGTCCTCGGTGATCCGCAGGACCGCATCCATCTCCGCGCGATCCTGCACTGCTGCATCCCAGCCGGACTCCTCATGCACTGCCACTGCCAAAGCCGCCTGGGCGCACACCGCAGCGGCCAGCACCGCACAGAACATCCACTGGACGCCGAAGGCACGGCCACGGCCCGGCCCCAGGCTGAATGCCAGGACCGCTGCTGCCCCGCCTGTTGCCGCAGCGAGCCCGGCCAGATGCCAGGCACCGGCGACAGGGAGGTGCACTGCCCCAAAGCGGCGGCGAATGCCACCACAGCTGCGGGCAGCAGCCGCAGATCCAAGCTCGCGCGCGCAGCTCTTCCCTCCTTTGAAGAATCGGCGGCCGCGGCGTCACCAGGTGACGTCATCGGCGATGTTCTCCAGAATCGCCGGACCGATGCCGCTCACGCGGCCCACATCCTCCAGGGACTCGAACGCGCCGCTGCTTTCGCGGTGGGAGATGATCCGTTCGGCCAAGGCTGGGCCGATGCCCGTCAGCTCTTCAAGCGTTGCCGCATCGGCGGTGTTGAGATTGATCGGCCCGCCGCCGTCGCCCGTGCCGTCCGGGGCGGCCGCCGCGGCAGGCGGGGCACTGCCCTCCTCGAGCTCCTCCTGGGTCGGTATCCACACGTGACTGCCGTCTTCAGCCACGGCGGCGAGATTGACCCCGGCCGCAGCAGCCTCGTCGGTCATGCCGCCGGCAGAGTCCACCGCGTCCATGACCCGGGCGCCCGGTGAGAGAACCACGACCTGCGGCTCCTGCACAGCCCCGCTGACGTGTACGACGACATCGTCCTGGGTATCCTCGTTCGCCGAGACTCGGTCGGCCTCATGCTCGGAGGGTGTTGGGCCTCAGGCGGGTCGGGCAGCTCCTCGGCTGAGGCGTCCGCTCCCGAGGGTGTCGAGAGCCAGGCGACCGCGAACCACGTGAGGATGCCGACGAGCACCACCAGCACAGCACCCAGACGAAGCCGAACACGCGCCGGAGCCCGATGCGCCTCGGCGCGCTCAGCCCGGAGCCGGTCACGCCGAGTGCTGAGGCGATCCAGATCGTCGTCATACTCGAGGCTCTCACCATCGCCCGGCTTCTGCGGCAGATCACTGATGCGCTCCATGGCCTCAGGCTAGGAATCCCCGCCACGGCCGAGGTCGCTGGGCACCTGCATGTGAGACTCTCGGAGTGCCCGACGGCCGGATCCATGACTCGGTGGAAGAAGGACGCCTCCGTGCAGCCAGCGCGCGCACCGTGCATATGAGAACGTATAGGCAGAACGCGCAGGAAAGGCGCGCAGGAAAGGTGTTGATGCTAACCGGCAAGGAGATCGCGCAAGTCGCGGGAGTTTCTCAGGCCACGGTGTCCCGAGTGGTGCAGGGCTCCACGCGTGTCAGCGAGGAGAGCAGACGACGCGTCGAAGAGGCGATGGCGACGTTCGGCTACGTCCCCAACGCCCAGGCACGAGCCATGCGCACGCAGCGTTCCGGAGCGATCGGGGTGGTTGCTTACGAGTTCACCAACCCCTGGTACCCCGTGATGATGTACGCACTCAGCCGCGAGATCACGCAGGCCTACCTGCGAGTCAGCTTCTGGGTCTCTGACGGCGACAACAGCGAGCAGGCGGCCATCGAGGCGATACGGTCCAAACTCATCGACGGTCTCGTCTTCACCACCGCCACGCGGGAATCGCAGTCCCTTCGGGCCGCCCTGGAGATGGGGCTGCCGGTCGTCCTGGTAAACCGCAGCCTGGAGGGCGTCACCAGTGACCGAGTCACCGGCGACAACCTGGCAGGAGGAGCGGCAGTCGCCGACTACTTCCTTGCTCATGGCAGAACCGACGCGGCCGTCGTCGGCGGAGGATCGTGGGCCAGCACAGGCCGTGAGAGGCGTGAGGGCTTCACCCAGCGCTTCGCCGAAGCTGGATTCCCACTGACGGAGGCCCACCAGCCCGAAACCCCCTTCACCCACGACGCAGGCTTGGAGGCTTGGCAGGTCTCTTCTCAGACAAGACCCTCCGCAGGCGGTCTTCTGCACCACAGACGTGGTGGCCTTCGGCGTGATCGATGCGGCGCTGGAGCACGGCCTGAGGGTCCCTGAGGACCTATGGGTCGCCTACTATGACGATATCCCTATGTCTGCTTGGAAAGCGCTGAACCTCACGACTGTTCGTCAGCCGATCGATGAGATGGCTGAAGTGGCTCTGAAGATTCTTCTGAATCGGATAGGCGACAACGCAGCCCCCATTCAGCAGGAACGCTTCACTCCCGAGCTCGTGGTGCGCGGGTCCACCGGCCACATGCCCACCACCCCGAGGGCTGACGACGCCGGAGCACGACAGGCCGCACTCCGGACGGGACGTGCGTCTGTTCGGGCAGGGGGTCAGTCGGTGAGCAGCTCGAAGTCCAGACGATCCTGGATCTCCTCGGCGCTGAGACCGTAGGCCTGACGCAGCCTGACCCCACCGTCTTCGATGTGGAAGACACCATGATCGGTATAGACCCGACTCACACACCCCAGCCCCGTCGCCGGATACCCCAGCTGCGGAACAATCTTCGCCGTACCGTCCTTGGCGAAGAGGCTCATCATCACAAACACATCCTTAGCCCCGATCGCCAGATCCATCGCACCGCCCACCGCCGGAATCGCATCCGGGGCACCAGTGGACCAATTGGCCAGATCCCCACCAGCAGAGACCTGAAAAGCACCCAGCACACAGACGTCCAGGTGCCCCCGCGCATCATCGCGAAGGAATCAGCATGATGGAAATAGCTGGTCCCCGGCAGCTCCGTGACCGGGATCTTGCCCGCATTGATCAGATCACCATCGACCTCATCCCCTGAGCCGCCGGGCCCATCCCCAACATCCCATTCTCGGTATGCAGAGTCACCCCCTGCTCCGGAGTCAGATAATCCGACACCGTCGTCGGCTGACCGATCCCCAGATTCACATACGAACCCGCCGGAATATCAGCCGCCACCAACTCAGCCAACTGCTGCCGTGAGAGCTTCTCGTCATATCGTGCGGTGATCATCCTTGAGTCTTCCTTCCCTGCTCGCAGCCTCACCGGACGCGGTGGGCACCTCCACCACAGTGTCCACATAGATACCGGGAGTAATGACGTTCTCAGGATTCAGCGACCCGGCGGGAAGCACCTTCTCCACCTGCACCGCCGTATGCTCAGCAGCTGCGGCCATGACAGGACCGAAATTTCTGGCGGTCTTGCGGTAGGTGAGGTTTCCGCGCTCATCGGCCGCAAAAGCTTTGATCAGCGCCAGGTCCCCGGAGCGGGTGCTCCAGCACGTAGTTCACACCGTCGATCCGGCGCGTCTCCTTGCCTTCGGCCAGCGTGGTTCCGTAGCCGGTGGGGGTGAAGAAGGCCCCGATGCCCGCACCCGCTGCGCGCAGCCGCTCAGCCAGATTGCCCTGGGGCACAAGCTCCAGCTCAATCCGACCAGCCCGGTAGGCCTCATCGAAATGCCACGAATCCGACTGCCGCGGAAACGAACAGATGATCTTCCCCACCCGGGACTCCTTGACCAGCAGCGCCAACCCCGCATCACCCTGACCGGCATTGTTGCTCACCACCGTCAAGTCCTTGGCGCCAGAGTCCAGCAGCGCATCAATCAGCTCATGAGCCTGCCCAGCATTGCCGAACCCACCCAGAAGCACCGTCGCCCCATCACCGACTCCAGCCACAGCCTCAGTCGGTGAGGCAGCAATTCTCATTGTCATAGGTGTCACGCACTCCCGAATTGTCAGTTGGTGTTCTCGAGGACTATGGCCAATCCCTGCCCCACACCGATGCAGAGAGTGGCCACCCCCAACGCGCTCCGGTGTGCTGCATCCGGGCAGCCAGGGTAGACAGGCAGCGCACGCCGGAAGCGCCCAGCGGGTGGCCCACAGCGATGGCGCCGCCCCACGCGTTGACGATGGTGGGGTCGATGTCCCAGGCCCTGATGCAGGCCAGCGACTGCGCGGCGAACGCCTCGTTGAGGTCTACCGCTTCGACGTCCGCCCAGGTGATGCCCGCATGAGCGAGAGCCCTGTTCGAGGCCTCGACAGGCGCATAGCCGAAGAATTGGGGCTCATTGGCAGCCGCGCCCCAGCTTACGATGCGAGCCTGAGGCTTCAGGCCCAGCCTCTCCCCGCCCCGGGACCCGATCCACGCAGCCGACGCACCGTCATTCATGGGAGAGGCGTTTCCGGCCGTCACCGTGCCGTCCTCCTTGCGGAAGACGGTCCTCAGCCCGGCCAGCGCCTCCGGCGTGGTCTCCGAGCGGATCGTCTCGTCCTGGGTCAGGTCAGCACCAGGGACCTGAACGGTGAGCTCGTCATAGTGCCCGTCCTCCCACGCCTGAGCTGCCAGCCGGTGAGACGCCGCTGCGAACTCGTCCATGTCCTCTCGGACGATCCCGTACTTCTCCCGAAGCTGCTCAGTGGCCTCACCCAACGAGACTGTCCACTCCGCAGGCATTCGAGAGTTGATGAGGCGCCAGCCCAAGGAGGTGTTGGTCAGCTCAAGGTTCTTCATGGGAAGGGACGCTCCGTCTTCGGCAGCACCCACGGCGCTCGAGACATCGACTCCACGCCCCCGACCAGCACAGCATCACTCTCGTCGAGCTTCACCTGGCGGACCGCTTGAATCGCTGCGTCGAGGGAGGAGCCGCACAGGCGGTTCACGGTGCTGGCCGGAACACCTGTGTCCCCGCCAGCCAACAGCCAGGCCATACGAGCGACATTGCGGTTCTCCTCACCCGCACCATTGGCGTTGCCGAAGATCACCTCGCCGACGACTTTTCCGGACGTTTCGGCGCTGATGCCGGGCGCGCGGCTGACCAGAGTGCTGATCACCAGCTCCGCGAGGTCATCCGGACGCACCCCGCCAGGGCCCCGCCCATCTTGCCGAAGGGGTGCGCACACCGTCGAACACAAACGCCTCAGTCATCTGGAGCGCTCCTCCTTCATCGTCGTCGAACTGCTTGTCGTTGCCTCAGAGCTTTCGTCCCAGTAGGCTGTCTCTACTCGCTGCTGAGGAAGTCAGCCACAAATGCCGTATTGAATTCGCCGCTGCGGAAGACCTCACTGTCGAGGATCGCAGCGTGCAGAGCTGCGGTGGTCGTAATGCCGTCGACGTGCATCTCATTCAGGGCCCGAAGCGCCCGAGATATCGCTTCGTCGCGGTTGTTTCCCACACGATCAGCTTCCCGATCATCGAATCGTAGAAGGGAGGAATCGTGTACCCGCTCTCCACATGCGAATCCAGACGAACCCCGAAGCCGCCGGGCGCCCGGAAGGCCTCAATCCGTCCAGGGCTGGGCCTGAAGCCTTCAGCAGGATCCTCAGCATTGATGCGGCATTCGATGGCATGGCCTCGGATGCTGATGTCCTCCTGGGCGAACGGCAGCGGGTTTCCTGCTGCGATCTCCAGCTGAAGCTTGATGAGATCGATGCCGGAGACCATCTCCGAAACGGGGTGTTCGACCTGGATCCGCGTATTCATTTCGATGAAATAAAATTGGCGCTCTATGTTGTCGAAGACGAACTCAACTGTTCCCGCGTTCCTGTAGGCGACCTCCCGGCATAGGGCCACCGAGGCCGCTGCCAGCTGCTCCCTCAGCTGCGGATCAAGGACCGGGGAAGGGGCCTCCTCCACAAGCTTCTGATTGCGCCGCTGCGCGGTGCAGTCACGCTCGCCGAAATGAACCGTCGAATCACCGTCCGACATCACCTGAATCTCGATGTGACGGATATCAGTGAGGTACCGCTCGAGATAGACGGAACGATCCCCGAAGGCAGTCTCCGCCTCCGACATGATCTGAGCGAGATCGCTCTCGAGCGTCTCAGCAGACTCGACCACGCGCATGCCTCGTCCGCCGCCTCCGGCGGACGCCTTGATCAGGAGCGGATATCCGACGTCCCGGGCGACCGCTACGGCCTGATCATAGTCATCGATGGCCCCGTCGGAGCCCGGGACAACAGGGACGCCTGCCCTGCGGGCAATCTTCTTGGCTTCGATCTTGTCGCCCATGCTGCGGATGATGCTTGCGGCAGGTCCCACGAAGCCCACACCCTCGGCCTCGCACATTTCGACGAAATCCGGCTTCTCGGACAGAAAGCCGTATCCGGGGTGGATGGCATCGACTTTGTAGGCCAGCGCCGCACTGATGATGGCACGGGGTCCTGATAGCTCTTCGCCGAGCTGGCGGGCCCGATGCAGACGGCCTTGTCCGCGAGCTTCACGGCAAGCGTGTCCAGATCGGCTTCGGAGTATGCAACGACGCTGGTCACGCCGAGCTCCTGACAGGCCCGAACGATGCGCAGCGCGATCTCCCCGCGATTTGCGATCAGTACGCTGCTGAGCTGCTTATGAGTCACGCGTGATCACCACCAGGGGCTGACCGAACTCGACCGCCTGGTTGTTCTCCACGAGGATCTCCGAAACGACTCCCTCGACCCCGGCTTCCACGTTGTTCATAAGCTTCATGACTTCAAGGATGCACAGCACCGAATCAGCGGACACTCGATCGCCGACCTTCACGAACGGCTCAGCTCCTGGGCTCGGAGCCTCATAGAACGTGCCGACCATGGGTGCTGTGACCGTCACCTCGTCCGCACCTCGCTCGGTCGACGCCGGTGCCGGTGGGGCGGAGGCCTACCCAGCATCCTCCGTGGGTGCGGCAGCGGGAGGGGCCTGGTTGGCCGTCGAGCTCGCCGCCGGTGCTGATGGGGCCGCGGCCTGGGCATCGGGCGCAGACCCATGGCCGCTGTTCTCGTTGCGTGAGACGAAGAGCTCGACGTCGCCGTACTTGACGGACAGTTCGCGCACGTCAGAGGCGGTGTTCATCCACTCCACGAGCGCCTTCAGCTCTTTGATGTCAGGCTTTTCCAGAGTCATGCGTGGTTCTCTCCTTTGAGGATCGTTATTTTCAAGTCCCCGGCAGCGAGGCGATTCACTCCGGGTTTGGCGCTTTCGTTCAGGGTCTCCACCAGGTCCAGAAGCGGCATTGGAGCCTGTTCGCCGCTGCGACCCTCGGCCACAGCGGCCTTCATGTCGTCGACCTGGCTTCCCGCAAACATCGCACGCAGCAGATGCAGATCTGTGGACTCTTCCGGGAAGCGGCCAGCGATCGCATCGAGCATCGGCTGAGGCTCCGAAGGCTCGAGGGGAATGTCCGAGGCGCCGTTCTCCACGATCTTCCGGTGGATCTCGGGATCGATATCGGTGAGCAGCTTGCCGTAGTAGCCCAGCGCGTACTTCTTGATCTCGTTGGGGACCATCTTGTACCGCTCACCGCTGGCCACATTCATAGCCGCCTGGGTTCCTACGAACTGGGCGAAGGGGTGATCATGATCGGATAGGCCAGCTCGGCCCGCACCCGGGCAATTTCGATCAGCAGCTCCTCGTACCTGTCCTCCAGGCTTAGCGGTCGCCAGCTGCGAACGGAAGTTGGACAGCATTCCGCCCGGTGTTTGGTGCATGAAGTGCATGCCGTTGTACTCAACGGGCTCCCCGACGGGCTTGCCCTCAGCCTCAGCAATCGACCGCAGTGTGTCGCTGATGCGGCTGACGGCTGCGTCATCCACGTTGACTCTGTAGCCCAGGGCGCGAAGATCCCGCGTGACGTTCTGCACAGAAGGCTGGCCGTTGCCCGCAGCCAAGGGCGCCACGGACAGGTGCAGGGAATCTGCACCTGCCTCTGCGGCCTCCAGGCACACCAGAGGAGCGAGCCCAGTGAGCGAGTGCGTGTGGACTTCCAGCGGACGCTCGCCCATGACTGCCTTCAGGGCGGGGACAAGGGACCGAATGCGTTCGGGCGTCAGGAGCCCTCCAGCGTCCTTGAGCATAATTCGGTCGACGTCGGCCTTCTCAATGAGCTCCTGCGCCTTGGAGACGAACAGCTCATCGGTGTGAACGGGGCTTTCGCTGAAGGACACGGCACCGAAGGTCTCTGCGCCGAGCTCCTTGGCGCGTCGCAGTCCCGGCGCAATGTTGTCCACATCATTGAGGCCGTCGAACGAGCCGATGACCCGGAATCCGTTGGCGTAGAGACGTTCGACCCAGGCGGTGATGACATCATCGGGCAGGAAGTCGAATGCCGCAATGTTCTTGGACCGGATCAGCGCTCGAAACTTCGTGTTCGGGGCCAGCTCATGGGCTTTTCGCACGCGCTCCCAGGGATCCTCCTGGAGATAGCGAACGGCGACATCGAACTGAATCGGAGCCATGAGGTCCACATGTTCGTAGCCTGCAGCATCGAATTCTGCTGCCAAGTCGACGATGTGCTCGGTCCTCATTCGAGTAGCCCATAAACTCTGGTGACCATCTCTCAAAGTGGTGTCGATGATCTTTATTTCTCGTTCGCTGTTCGGTGGTCGCCCACCGCCGCTCATCACGGAGGCAATGCTAGGAGTGTCTTGCGTCATCTTCGACCTCACTTCTGACCAACCACTGTGTTGGGACATCGTGCAAACGTATTCACCTCCATGAAATCGTACTCATACGCTGTCGTCAAGGAATCATGGTGAAGTGGATCACAGGCTAGTGTGACTCTTGACACATTCTGGCGAACAGTGAGAGCGTCGCTTTCATCCGGTGCAATCGAATGCACAGCAGCTCCGGAACCCCGAGCGAGGGCACTCTCTATGCTTCCCTCCGCTTCGCGACACTCTGTATTACAGGGATGCTCACTGATCGCCTTATTTCATACTCCGAGGAAAGACACTATGTCTGAGTCACACATTGGCAATACCGATCAGGCCAGATCGCACACACGAAAACAAGGCGATCCGGTCGACCCCAAGGCGAAGAAAGCCGCACACGGCGCTTTCTCAGGGTTCTTCATCGATATGTACGATATTTATCTTCCCGTCGTCGCCCTGGGCCCGGCCATGGTCTACTTCCTCTCGCCGCATATGCCGGCAAGCCAGGCCGCGATCGTGTCATCGCTCATCTTTGTCTCGACCCTGCTGGGACGTCCCCTCGGGGCGCTCATCGGCGGCCGCTATGCCGACCGCATCGGGCGCAAGAAGGTGAACATCGTCGCGGTCTCCGGCTACGGCGTCATGAGCTTCGCCATGGCGGCCATGCCGGGCTACGCCACCTGGGGCATCGCAGCGGTTGTTCTCTTCATCATTCTTCGGCTCGTGGACGGCGTCTTCGTCGGCGCGTCATATTCCTCCGCGAGCCCGCTCGCCATGGAGCGGCTCCCCGGCACAAGCGAGGAACCTGGGGCGCTTACATCATGCTCGGCTTCCCCTTCGCGTTCGTCGCCATCTCCCTGCTGACTCTCCTGATGCTCCAGATTGCACCAGCAGACGGGCTCGGCTCTCCCTATGTGCAATGGGGCTGGAGAATTCCGTTCATCATCGGAGGACTCATCGCGATCGTCTACGTGTGGTGGTACATCGTCAACGTCGACGAGTCTGAGGTCTTCAAGCGAGGCGGCGGGACGAAAGCACCGCTGAAGGAGCTCTTCGGAACGCGCCGCAACCTGGTCGCCTTCCTCCAGGTGTTCATCATGATGAGCGGATTCTGGCTGACGCTGAACACCGTCACCGCAATTCTCCCGAGCTCTTTGGAGAACGTCGTGGGACTCTCATCGACGGAAGTGACCGTGCTCCTGTCTGTGACATTCCTCGTCCTGGGCGTCGGCTATATGGTGGCGGGAAAGGTGAGCCAGATCGTCGGACGACGGCCATTCCTGATCGTCTCAGGCCTCGGTGCTGCGATTCCCGGCGCCTAGCCTCTACTACTGGCTGCTCACCTCGCCTCCCAGCACCTTCATCGGCACTGTGATTCTGGCTTACGCCATGATCTGGATCGTTGTGTGGTTCTGGGGCCTTGCCACCACGTACCTGAACGAGCGCTTCCAGACCGGCGTCCGAGCCAGCGGGTTCGGACTGGGATACAGCCTCGCGGTCATCCCCCATCGTTCTACGCTTTCTACCAGGTGGGACTCGAGAGCCTCATGCCCTTTGAGCTCACCGTCCTGCCTCTGCTCGTCATCGGCGGACTGCTCGTCGCACTCGGAGCTTTCCTCGGACCGGAGACGAGAGACACGGAGTTTGCCAAGGATCTCAACACTGATCCCGAAACGAAGGGAACCGCGGTCGTCTGATGGAAAATATGAAAGCGATGAGAATCGTCTCCGAGCAGAACGGAGACGGGGGCAGCTTGGAGCTGACCCGCACACCACGGCCCGTGCCGCAGCACCGTGAGGTTCTGATCCAGGTGGTCGCTGCGGGAGTGAACCGCGCCGACGTGATGCAGCGGCAGGGCAACTATCCCCGCCTCCGGGAGCCAGCGAACTGCCCGGTCTTGAAGTCAGCGGGCGCATCGCCGCCCTCGGACCCGGCTGCGACAGTGATGAGCTGCCCATCGGGCTCGAGGTCTGCGCGCTCCTGACAGGCGGCGGCTACGCCGAGTATGCGGCTGTGCCCGTCGACCACGTCCTGCCCGTTCCAGCAGGCCTGTCGCTGCCTGAGGCGGCTGCGCTTCCTGAGGTCGCCTGCACGGTCTGGAGCAACCTGGTCATGGAAGCTGGGCTCAGCCGCGGCGAAACCGTCCTGATACACGGTGGATCGAGCGGCATCGGCACTCTTGCGATCCAGGTTGCCTCCTCCTTGGGAGCGCGCGTCATCGTGACCGCAGGCTCACAGGAGAAGCTCCGTGCCTGCGCAGACCTCGGGGCCGAGGTCCTGATCAACTACCGGGACGAGGACTTCGTGGAGAAGGTGAAATCAGCGACCGAGGGTCGGGGCGCGGACGTCATACTCGACGTCGTCGGCGCCAAGTACCTCGAGCAGAACGTGCGGGCACTGGCTCCCGACGGGAGACTGGTCGTGATCGGACTGATCGGCGGACGCAAGGCTGAGGTCGACCTGGGAGCGCTTCTCGTCAAACGGGGCCGCATCATCGCCACGTCACTGCGCAGCCGCTCGGACGAGGCCAAGTCAACCATTGTCAGGCAGACCAGAGAAGCTCTCTGGGACGCGTTCGGCCCAGACCAAGCAGATCCGATGAGACTGATCGTCCACTCCCGCTATCCCCTCGAGGACGCGGCACAGGCGCACCATGAGATGGAGACGAGCACGCACATAGGAAAGATACTCCTCGACGTGTCGTCCTGACACAGCCTTCCCTACCGCGTCAGGTGGCACGTTTTTGATGGAGAGTGCTCTTCTTCCCATAGCAGTCGCTGTGCTGACCCTTGCCGTCAGCGCCATGCAGAGAGTCATCGGCTTCGGCTTCGGCTTGGTCATGGCACCTTTCATGGTGCTCCTTCTGCCACCGCATGAAGGCGTCATGCTCGTAAACTTTCTGAGCACGATCGCACCGGCCCTCATCTGGTGGCAGCTGCGCAGCTACGTGGAGTGGAAGAAGCTGCTGTGGCTGATGTGGTAAGCGCTTGCCATCATGCCCGCCGCCGCGTGGCTGACCGTCGCCACCCCTTCAGGAGTGCTGTACATGGTGGTAGGGGCGGTAGTCGTCCTGGGGCTGGCTGTATCCGCAGCAGTCCGGCGTTCGGGCCGCAGGTTCGACAGCCGCATGCTCCAGGTCGCGGCAGGGTCGGCAGCTGGTGCCGGGACGGCCATTGCTTAAGCGTCGGCGCACCTGCCACGACCGTGTACACGGTGCTTTCCGGGTGGCCGCTGCTGAGAATGGTGGCGACCCTTCAGCCTCTGTGGATGGCCGTCTCAGCCATGGCCTTTCTGCTGAAGTGGCAGATCGACGACGGGCAGCTGCCGCACCTGCCGTGGTGGGGCTGGGTCAGCTCCGCGGCTGCAATCTTCGTGGGCGTGCAGCTGGGGCGATTCGCCCAGAGCCGTGTGCCCGAGCGAATGATCTCGCGGGCTGTGATTGCTGTGGCCGTCCTCGGCGCCGCTGCTGCATTCGCAACCGGTGTGCGGATGACGATCTGGTAGTGCAGCTCGTCGATGAGTGTCGAGAGAGGCGTGCGTGCCGTGTCAGCGCCTGACAACCCGCCTCACGTGTGGCTATTCGCCCTCAAAGCGGCGGCTGTTCTGGCCGCCGCGATGGGGCTGGGACGATTCGCCTACACGCCGATCCTTCCCCTCATGGAGTCGCAGACGGCACTCACAGCGCAGAGTGCGAGCCTGGTGGCCACGGCCAACTACCTGGGCTACTTGGTCGGCGCCGTCATAGGAATGCTGGTTCCGCGCTGGGGCCGGGTCCGGCGCACCCTGCAGGTAAGCGGCCTCCTGCTGATCGCTTCCATGCTCCTGATGCCTCGCGGAGCGGACAGAGCTGTGGCTCGCTCTGCGCTTCGCAGCCGGAGCAGGCAGCGCCGCGATCTTCATCGTGGCGGGCAACGTCGTCCTGACCACTCTGGCCCGGCGCGACCGACGCACCGTCGGCTGGGCCTACGGCGGCATCGGTGTCGGAATCGCGGCATCCGGCCTCCTTGTCGCCGCCGTCACCTCTGTGGGCGACTGGCGAGCTGCGTGGATCGCCTCCGGCCTTGCGACCGCGGCCCTGATTTTCGTCGGCTGGGACCTCGGCCCCGGGGCGGCACCGCAGCGAAACGACGAGCACGACCCGCTGAGAGGAGGCGCCGACGGCTGCTTACTACCTACTGATCTTCTCCTACTTCCTCGAAGGCGCGGGCTACATCATTCTCGGCACCTTTCTGGTCGCTGTGGTGGGCTCCACGCAGGCGGAGCTCTCCGGCGGCGGCGTGTGGACCTTGGCTGGGCTGGCCGCGATCCCGTCAGTCGTCCTGTGGACGTGGATGAGCCGCCACGCATCCAGGCCTGCGCTCCTCACATGCGCCCTGCTGCTCCAGGCACTGGCCAGCATACTGCCGGTGATCTCAGCATCCTCGTGGGCTGCGGTGCTTGCGGCGGTCCTCTTCGGGGGCACATTCGTCGGCATCGTCACGCTCACACTGGCAGCCGCGGCGGAGCTGGGGTGCCCGGCGGAGTCGCCACCCTCACCGCGGCCTACAGCGTGGGGCAGGTGCTTGGGCCCCTCATCGTGGTTCCGGTCCTCGGAGGCGGATACGGCCCTGCCCTGGTCCTGGGGCAGCCGTCCTGCTGCTGGCAGCGGCCTGCACAGCGGTCCTCACCGTGAGGAAGCCCCTCCCTTCGCGAGAGCAGGGCCCCTGCGTAGGAGCGGGTCAGCCGGTGACGACGTTGACCAGCTTCGGGGCGCGGACGATGACCTTGCGCACACCGCCGTCCGCCTCGACGTAGCTCTGGATCTTCGGCAGCGCGAGCGCCTGGGCCTCGAGCTCCTCCGCCGTGATGTCGGCCGGGACCTCCATGCGGTCACGCAGCTTGCCCTTGACCTGCACCACAGCGGTCACGGTGTCCTCCACCAGCAGGGACTCGTCATAGGCCTAGCCACGCCGAGTTCGCCACGGACGCCTCCCGGCCCAGCATCGACCACATGTCCTCCGCGGTATAGGGAGCGACCAGCGACAGGATCTGAGCGGCCGTCTCAGCAGCCTCCCGCACGGCGGGGTCTGCGGGCCTACTCCGCTGTCGATCTCCTTGCGGACCGCGTTGACCAGCTCCATCAGACGCGCCACCACCACGTTGTAGCGCTGGGCCTCAAGAAGCTGCTCAGCGTCGGCGATCGTCCGGTGGGTCACCGCACGCAGGTAAGCCGCGCCTTGGGCCGGGTCAGCCCCAGTCTCACTGGTGACCTCCTGTGCGATGCGCCAGGCACGCGCGAGGAACTTCGCGGAGCCCGATGGGCTCACGTCGGCCCAGTCCACGTCGTCCTCCGGAGGCGAGGCAAAGATCATGGTGAGCCGGACCGCGTCGACGCCGAACGCGTCGAGCTGCTCCGCCAGATCCACCCCGTTGCCGAGCGACTTCGACATCGCCTTGCCGCCGTTGAGGACCTGCCCCTGATTCATCAGCGACTTGAAGGGCTCGGTGAAGTTCACCAGGCCCATGTCATAGAGAACCTTGGTGAAGAAGCGCGAATACAGCAGGTGGAGGATGGCGTGCTCCACTCCCCGACATAGTGGTCCACCGGCAGCCAGCGGTTCACCGTCTCGGTGCTGAAGATCTCCTCGTCGTTCTTCGGCGCCAGATACCGCATGTAGTACCAGGAGGAGTCCACGAAGGTGTCCATGGTGTCGGTGTCCCTGCGCGCGGAGCCGCCGCATGCCGGACAGTCCACATTGGCCCACTCGTCCAGACCCGCCAGCGGCGACTTGCCCTTCGGCGAAAGCTCTTCACCGCGCACGTCGGTGGGCAGACGCACGGGCAGCTGCTCGGCAGGAACCGGGACTTCGCCGCATGCCTCACAGTGAATGATCGGGATGGGCGCGCCCCAGAAGCGCTGGCGCGACAGCAGCCAATCCCTCAGCCTGTAATTGACCTTCGCCTCGCCGGTGCCCTCGGAGGACAGCACGTCGATGGACTTCGCAATGGCCTCCGTCTTTGCCAGGCCCTCCCACGCCGGGGAGTTGACGAGCGTCCCTCGCCAGCTGTGGCCGTGCCGCTGACGCTGGGATCCTCTTCGCCGGTGTCCAGCACGACTCTGACCTCAAGCCCCATGGCACGGGCGAACTCCAGGTCACGCTGATCGTGGGCAGGCACGCCCATCACAGCACCCGTGCCGTAGTCGGCGAGCACATAGTCCGAAGCCCAGATGGGAAGCCGCTCACCGGTGAGCGGGTGAGTCGCGTACCTGCCGAGGAAGACGCCCGTCCGTTCCCGGTCGGCCGACTGACGCTCGATCTCGGTCACATTCCCCAGGCCGTCGCGGTACCGGTGAAGCTCATCATGATGCTCCTCGGTGACCAGGTCCAGAGCCAGCTGGGCGTCGGCGGCGACCACCATGAACGTCACGCCGTACAGCGTGTCGGGACGTGTGGTGAACACGTCGATGCTCGTCTCCGCAGCGCCCTCGGCAGCTTCGATGCGGTAGGTGACCGACGCGCCGGTGGAACGGCCGATCCAGTTGCGCTGCATCGCCAGCACCCGCTCCGGCCACGCGCCCTGCAGCTGCTCCATGTCATCGAGGAGCCGGTCAGCGTAGTCGGTGATCTTGAAGTACCACTGGTTCAGCGCCTTCTTCGTGACGGGTGTCTTGCACCGCTCACAGACTCCCTCACCGATGACCTGCTCGTTGGCGAGGACCGTCTGGCAGGAGGGGCACCAATTGACCGGAGAGTCTTTCCGGTATGCCAGCCCCTGCTCGTAGAACTTCAGGAACAGCCACTGGGTCCATCGGTAGTAGGACTCATCCGAGGTGTGCAGACGAGTCGACCAGTCCGCGCTGATCGCGTACCGCTTGAAGCTGGCCGCCTGAGTCTCGATGTTCCGGTAGGTCCACTCGGCGGGGTGGGCGTTGTTCTTGATCGCCGCATTCTCCGCCGGGAGGCCGAAGGAGTCCCAGCCGATCGGGTGCAGCACGTTGAAGCCTCGAAGCCGCGCATAGCGGGCAGGCACGTCGCCGATGGCAAACGCCTCAGCGTGCCCCATGTGAAGGTCCCCGGATGGATACGGGAACATGTCGCAGACATATTTGGTGGGGCGGGAAGAAGCTTCCAGGTCCACGGCGAACGTTGCGCCCTCATCCCAGAATGGCAGCCAGCGGGCTTCGATCTCCTGGAAGTCGTAGCTCTTCCTCTGGCCGTCGGGCTGAACGTCTGCAGCAGTTTCGGACACCGTGCGGGCACCTTCGATCGATTGGGGGACAACAGAACCCGACCAGTCTAAGCGGCGGCGCCCCTGCGGCGATCTCGTAGGCTGGCACACGTGAAGAGTCCCGTCCAAGATGTCCCTGCCTGGTCCGGATACCCGCACCGTGAAGGCATCTCCGAGCAGCTCAGCCTCACCCTCAGCCTGAACGGCAGGACGCTTCATGCCGAGGCGCACCTATGGCGATTCCCCGCAGCTCCCGGTCCGCTCGCACACGCCTCGGACGGTGCTCAGAGCAGAGCCGCACCTCGGATGCTCATGATCCACGGCTTTCGAGGCGATCACCACGGGCTTCAGCTCATGGCCGATGCGCTGCCCGAGTTCGAGCTCATGGTCCCTGACCTGCCCGGCTTCAATGCCGCACCCCCGTCACAGACGACGCAGGCAGTCGCGTCGAGCACACCCTGGAGGTCTACGCGGCGTATGTCTCCGCCGTGAGTGAGGCACTGCGCCTGGGCTCCGGGGATCTTCTGCTGGGCCACTCGTTCGGAACCATCGTCACCGCGGCCCACGCCGCACACACTGAGCTGCCCTGGGCTGGTCTCATCCTCAGCGCACCCGTGAGCGAGACCATCTTCAGATGGCCCGCCATGGTGGGAGCGGCGGCCGTCGAGGCCTACTACCAGCTCAGCCGGATCCTGCCCGAACGGGCAGGACACGCGCTGCTGCGATCCGAGACGATCATGGAGATCACCAATGTCTCCCTCATCAGCAGCCGCGACCCGGCCCTGCGCGAATACGTGCGCGATCAGCACCGCCGCTTCTTCGGGGCTACTCCGACATTGCGACGCTCCTCGACGCCTACCGGGCCTCAAGCAGAAGCACAGCCGCTGACTTCGCCGAGGGTCTGAGCCTGCCTGTGCTGCTGGCTGCCGGAGCGGAGGACAGCCTCGGCACCCCTCAAGGGCGACGTCGGCTGCGTGATGCGCTCCCCAAGGTCACCTCGAGCTGGTGCGCGGAGTGGGGCACCTCATTCATTACGAGAAGCCCGCTGAGCTGGGACGCTCCGTACGACGCTTCGCCCGCTCGCTGCAGCTGCTCTGACACAGGACTGCAGGCATGCTCAGATCTGCAGGCTCTCCGCATCGTCGACCGCAATGCGCAGGGACCTTCCTGCCCGCTCCGCGCCGCTGAGGCACTGGTGGTGCGACGCACCCTGCGGACTTCGCCCACCACCTGCTCCGCCTGAGCGAAGCTGAAGAACAGCAGCCAGCGGAGCTCTCCATTGTCCGTCGACGCTGGCCCCACCCAGTCCAGCCCGGCCGGAAGGCTCAGCGCAGCCACGAAGTCCTCCGCCTCGGCCCGCTGGCCCGTCAGACTGAGCATCCGCACCGCGGGCGGCAGGCCCAGGTCTCGGCGTCGGTGCAGCTCACGGCGCGCAAAGCCCACCGGATCCCAGCGAACCAGGGCCCCGTGAGCTCCTCGTCAGCCGCCGTCACCACCACCGTCCCTCCCTCAGCGTGAGGGCGCACCAATGACGCAGCTCGAAACCACCGGGCCAGGACTCTGCGAGGCACGTCCAGTCCCTCTCGCTGCAGCTGAGCGTCCCCGTCCAGGAGCAGGGCAGAGGCGTACCCCTCCTCCGCCACCGGCTCCACACCGGGAGTGGAGACGACGATCGCAGGCCGATCGCCGATCGGTTCGGCGGGCTGATCGCCGGTTGAGGAGATCACAGGAATGTTCGGAAACGCACGTCCGAGCTCCTGGGCGGTGCGCTCAGCGCCGCGCACTGCGGCTCGCAGCTCCGTGGAGCCGCACTCAGCACACCGATGGTCACGGTGGTGCAGCCCGCACCACCGGCAGCGCAGCGTCCGCGACTGGCCGTGGTGCGGGGAAGAGCGAGCGGACCATGGCAGTTCGGGCACTCCTGGCGACTCCGGCATCGGGCGCACAGCACCGCCGGAACAAATCCGCTGCGTCCGACCTGAACCAGCACCGGCCCGCGCTCGAGACCCTGTCGCGCCGCACGGTAGGCCACCTCCGGCATCCGGGCCCGCTGAGCTGCCGGATCCCGGCTCTGCTGGTACGAGTCGGCCGAGGCGATGATCTGAGGACTCCACGCCCTGCGCTCGGTGCGGTCCGGAGCCTCCTCAGCCAGCCACCCGCGCTCTACGAGCCGCTGCACCTCAAGGCTGCGATGAGCCGAGAGGAACGTGACGTCCGCGCCGGTCTGGACAGCTCGCAGCAGGGCCACATCACGAGCGTGGTGGTAGGGCGCCCGAGGCTCAGCGTGCGAGGGATCATCGTCATCCAGCATCACGATGTGACCCAGATCAGCGACCGGTGCGAACATCGCAGACCGGGTGCCGACCACTATCCGCGCCTGCCCGCAGCGCACCCGCAGATACGAGCGGTACCGCGACGTCGGACCCATATCGGAAGTCAGCTGAGCGACCAGGTCGGCCCCGAAAGCGGCCTCCAGCGCAGCGAGCGCGGCCTCGGCATCGCGCTGATCGGGCAGCACCACCGCCGCACCCGGTCCCTGCCCAGGGTCGGAGACTCCCCCACCGTCCGCTGCACAGCCGCGACAATCTGCTGCGGCCACGCCGCAGAGCCGTAGGACTTCAGAACCAGATGAGCCGTCCGCTGAGGCTCGAGGGCCTGTTAGCCGGTGGTGGCCGCTGCCGCAAAGTCCTCCGGTACGAACTCAAGCTCAACACGAGCGGCCCGTCGGGGCACGGCGGCGCGAAGCACATCGGACGTCACCCCGCCGCAGCGCCGGGCCACCTGGCCTGCCAGCTCAATGACCTCCGCAGAGAGAACAGGAAGCGCCGAGACAACCTTCGTGATCATGCTCAGACGTGCCCCAGTGCTCGCCTCCTGCCGGCGAGCCAGCACCCACGCAGAGAACTCGCGCCCGGAGAACCGCACCTTGACCCGTCCGCCCGGGACCACAGTCTCTGAGAGATCCATGGGCACGGCGTAGTCGAACGGCCTGTCCAGGTGAGGCACAGGAGAGTCCAAGAGCACCTGGGCGATCGGCAGCTCCTCCGTCGCGCCCGCCGGAAGACGAGCCGCCGACGGGGCGGGCGCGTCCAGCAGCGCCGGCTGAGAGGCAGAGCGTTCCATCACCCCCGATGCTATGCCCTGGCGCGGACACATCCTGAGGTTTCAGCCGCGGAAGGCGCTGTGGCCTGTGATCTCCCGCCCCACGATGAGGCTGTTGATCTCATGGGTGCCCTCGAAGGTGTAGAGAGCTTCAGCATCTGCATGGAAGCGCGCGAGGTCGTTCTCCAGGAGCACGCCGTCCCCGCCGAGCAGCTCGCGGCCCCAGGCGGCGGTCTCGCGCATGCGCGCGCAGACCCACGACTTGCCCAGAGCTGCCTGCGCGTGGCTCACCGCGCCGTCGGCGCCGCCCTGCTGCTCAGCGAGCTCGGCGAGCTGGACTGCCATTCCCAATGAGGCGGTGACGTTGCCGAGCATGCGCACGAGCTTCTCCTGCACCAGCTGGAAGCTGCCGATGGGCCGTCCGAACTGCTGGCGCCGCTTCACATACGCCAGAGTGTGCTCGTAGGCACCGGCCTGCAGGCCGACGGCATTCCAGACCACGTCAGGCCGGAGGGTGCGGAAGGCCGAGCCGAGCTCCTCGAAGGAGGAGATGCGCGGCAGCCGGTCCGCCTCAGACACCTCCACATCGTCGAGAAAGATGTGGGCGTTGTGGACCATGCGCACGGCGGTCTTGCCCTGGATCTTCTCAATCCGCACTCCGGGCGCGTCGGTGCGGACCAGAAACACCCGCAGCTCCCCTGTCGAGGAATCCTTGGCGGGCACCAAGGCGTACTGCGAATAGGCAGCGTTGCCGATCCACCGCTTCTGGCCGTTCAGCACCCACCCATCGCCCGCAGGCTGAGCCGAGGTGCTGAGCCCTCCGGCGATGTCCGAGCCGTGCTCCGGCTCCGTCAGAGCGAAGCATCCCGTCATGCGGAAGCTCTCGATGTCTGCCTGCACCGACGAGTACTGCTCGGGTGTGAGCCCCATGCGCATCACACCGTTGAACATGCCGATCTGACCGCCGATGAGTATCGCCAGAGAGCTGTCCGTCCGCGAGAGCTCCAGATTGCGGAAGCCCACGAAGAGCGGACGCACCTCCTCCCCGCTTCTCGCAGCTCCCACGAGTTCACGAAATCACCGGCTGCGAACTCGTGCCGGAGAAACTCCGGGGCGTCGCCGACTCCCAGTGCTCGGCGAGAATGGGTTCCGCACGTTCGCGCAGGAAGGTGCGGAGCCTGCGCAGCGCAGCCTTTTCGGCGACCGTCAGGCGGTCCGCGAATCCGTAGAAGTCCCCAGGACCCACGGGATTCAGCTCGGACTGGTCGGGCATCATGTCTCCTGCGACGCGGCTTCTCGCGCCGTCTCTTTCACAGCCTTCATGTTGACTTTCCCGGCCGGAGTGCGATCCAGACTCTGCCGGACAGCCACGATCCGAGGCTTCTTGTAGCTTACCAGGCGCTCCCGCACCCATGCACGCAGGTCGTCGGCGGTGATGGAGCTGACGTCCTCGACGCCCACCACAGCACAGACCTGCTCGCCCATGCGCCTATCCGGCAGGCCGAAGACCACCGCGTCGTGGACGGCCGGGTGCTCCAGGAGCGCCTGCTCCACCTCGGCGGGGTACACCTTCTCGCCTCCGGTATTGATCACCGCAGAGCCGCGGCCGAGGAACTCGATGTGCCTGTCCTCGTAAGCCTCCACGTAGTCGCCCGGGCGCACGTGGCGGACCCCGTCGATCACCGGGTATGTCTCCAGGCTGCGCTCCGGCTCATTGAGGTAGCCCTTCGGGAGGGCTCCCGGAAGGCCAGAATGCCGGTGGATCCGGGCGTGTCCTGCACCTGGTTGTTGCCTTCGTCCAGGACCACACCCCCTCTGTGAGACGGAACCGCGTGGCAGATCCGCCTCTGAGCGGGTGATCGCCATGGCGTAGGGCCCGCCCTCGCTGGAGGCGAGGATGTCGAAGATGCTCAGGGCGCCACACGGTGGAGCCGGGCCTTGGTCTCGTCGCTGAAGCGCATTCCTGAGCTCAGCACCGACTGGACGGCCAGCTCGTCCCGATCCGGGTGCTCCTCGAAAGCCTCCACGGCGGGAAGAGCGACCGCATCGTAAGCGACGATCAGCTGCGTGACATGCTCTCTGATCGCCAGGTCCGCGGCAGCTCGTGCGTCGAGGCTCGCGTTGGGGTTCACCACCACAGTGCCCCCGACGTTCAGGGTGTTCGTGGACATGAACAGAGCCGTGGCGTGGATGAAGGGGGCCAGCGGAAGTGTGTTCACCTGAGGCGTGGACTCGCTGGTCGCGATGCCGACGGCCTGCTCGAGCGTCTCGGGTATGTCTAGGCCGATGGGCGGATAGGTTGAGCTGCCCTGAATGTCCATCAGGCCGCCTATCTCCCACACCACCGCCTTGGGCCTGCCCGTGGTGCCGCCGGTGAAGATGTACAGCTCACCGTCAGGGCTGATGGGCCCCGAATCCTCGTGCCTCGGACCCTGCAGCAGCTCGTCGAAGCTGATGGCCCCCTCAGGGCCGCGGCCCTGAGGGGCTGAGTCATCGTCGATCTCCACCCACAGGGCCGGGGCGCTCTCATCGAGGAGACGCTGCGCCTCGGCAGCCTCCTCCCGCGAGGCCGCCCGGTACAGCATGGCCTTGGGCTGGGACGTCTGCACCAGCTCCGCCACTTCGGCGCCGCGATACCGGTAATTCATCGGCGCCGGGGTGGCACCCAGCTTCAGGCATGCGTAGAAGGCGATAAGGAACTCGGCGGTGTTGTGCAGATAGAAGCCGACCGCATCGCCGGATCGCACCCCGTGGGAAGACAGCGTGCCCGCAGCCTTTTCTGCGAGCTGCTCGAACTCCTCGTAGGTGTACCGACGATCGCCTGAGACCAGGGCGATCTTCTCCGGGCGGGTGCGCGCTATCTGCTGCCAGATGTTGGCGTGATTCTCGCGCACAGCGTCATCCCCTGTCTCCTGATGGGGCACCGGCCGGGTGCTCAGTGGGATCGGGCTTGGGACCCATGCCGGACGGCTGGGCCTTGGAGGCCAGCTGCTCCTGCCAGGTTCTGCCGAGGGCTTCGACGTCCCAGCCTTCGGATGCGTCGACGGTCTCCAGCTCCGCGGGGTGGGAGTAGAGGGTGAGCCGGTCGCCGCCGAGGCCGATGGCCTGCCCTGTGACCTCCTGTGCCTGCTCGCTGGCCAGCCACACGATCAGAGGGTGACGTCCTCCGGGCTGCCCAGAGCGTGGTCGGTGCGCGCAACCTTCGGCAGCGGCAGACCGTTCTCGTAGGCCTCGGCCCACTCCTTGTAGACAGGAATGGTGGCGGTCATGGCTGTCATGGCGGTGGGGACCACTACGTTCACCGTGATCTTGTCCCTCGAGAGCTCCATGGACCATGTGCGGGCCAGCGCCACGATGCCCGCCTTGGCAGGGGCATAGTTGGACTGGCCGAAGGACCCGAACTGGTAAGCCGGGGAGCCGATGAGGATCAGACGCCCGCCCTCGCCCTGAGAGCGCATCTGCTGCAGGGCCGCCTTGCCGCAGGTCCACGTGCCCTTCAGGTGCGTGCCGATGACGGCGTCGAAGTCCTCCTCCGACATCTTCCACGACACGCGGTCCCGCAGGATTCCGGCGTTGGTCACCATGATGTCCAGGCGCCCGTACTCGGCGACGGCGGTCTCGACGAGGCGCTGGGCCTCGGCCTCCGGCCCGACGCGGCCCGGAGCGGCGATCGCCTTGCCGCCTCCTTCAGTGATGTCCGCAGCGGCCCCTTCGGCGGCCTTCTCGTCGGCGTCGTTGACGACGACCGAGGCGCCGGCAGCAGCCAGTGCCAGGGCATAGCAGCGGCCGAGGCCTCGACCCGCGCCGGTCACGATGGCAACTTTGCCGTTCAGCTCAGCTGATCCGACCTTCTCCCGCAGCTCTGCGAGTGTCTTGTGCTCGTTCATGGACGTTCCTCTCATCGGTAGTAGCGCAGGACCTGCTGTGCGAAGCAGGCTGGCTTGTCGTTTCCTTCGACGTCCCAGGTCAGGTCGGCGTGCACCTGGTAGCCGCCTGAGATCTCCTTGACCTGGGTCACCGTGCCGTGAACGCGGATGCGGCCCTCAGCGGGCACGGGTGCGGGGAACCGCAGCTTGTCGAGCCCGTAGTTGATGCCGGAGCTGATGTCTTTGACCTCAAAGACCTCTGCCATCAGCGGGACGACGCGGCTGAGGGTGAGGTAGCCGTGTGCCACGATGGTGCCGAACGGGCTGCGGGCCGCAGCCTCGGCGTCCACGTGAATGGGGTTGTGGTCGCCTGAGATGTCTGCGTACCGACTGATGTCCTCCTGGGTGAGGGTCTCCCAGCTGGACGGGCCGAAGCTCTGGCCCTCGATGCTGGGCAGATCCTCGATGCTCACGGAAATGGGGTTCTGGGGAGCGGATGACATGTGTACCTCCATAGCTCGACGAAAAAACTTGACCTGGGTCACATTGAGTATCAGGTAGCCTTAATCATGAGGTCAAATCCTTGTCTCGCTGGATGAGATCTGATCACGAGGAGGTGACGGCTATGCTGAGCGGACTCCTGAACACCGAGACTGTCGCGAGGACGTATGGACCAGATCACTTCAGAGGATCCCGGGGCGGGATGGTTTCTGTACATGCTGAAGCTCATCGAGACCGGGTTCCGCCCCTCGCTGGAGCAGGCCCTCTCCGCGCACGGCCTCAGCGCCGCCCAGTACACGGCGCTGTCCGTGCTGCGCACACGCCCCGGGATCACCTCATCGGAACTGGCTCGTCGCTCATTCGTGAGAGCGCAGTCGATGGCCGAGACCGTCTCCGTGATGCAGGAGCGTCGCTGGATCACCCGCGACCAGGACCCCACCCACGCGCGGCGCCTGCTGCTCCACACTGCGCCCGAGGGCCTCCGGGTCCTCGCAGCGGTCGAGGAGCCCGTCTCACGCACCGAGGCCCAGCTCCTCGAAGGACTGAGCCGGGAGGCCGCCGACCAGCTGGCTCTGACCCTTCGCACCATGCGCCGGAACCTGCGGCAGCTCAACAACCAAGCACCCTGAGCCCCTAAGGAGCACTATGAACACCTCCCTGCCAGAGAACATCGTGGCCATCGACGTCCACACCCACGTCCTCGCCTCGGCCGATGTCCCCGACGACTCCGCCGAGCACGCAGAGCACAACGAGGCGATGCAGAAGTACTTCGGGCGAGACTTCAAGAACCCCACCGTCCACGACCTCGCTGCCACCTACCGCGAGCAGAACATGATGTGCGTGGTCTTCTCCGTGGACACCAGCTGGGCCACCGGCGAGCCCAATCCGGTCACCAACGATGAGATCATCGAGCTGGCCGCCCAGTACCCGGAGACCATCATTCCGTTCTCCAGCGTGGATCCCCACGGCGGAATGCGCTCCGCACGCGAAGTGCGCCGACTGGCCGAGGCCAGAACCCGCGGCTTCAAGTTCCACCCGAGCTACCAGGCCTTCTACCCCAACGACCGCAGCTTCTACCCGATCCTCGAGGCGATCGAGGAGACCGGCACCGTCGCCCTGTTCCACAGCGGCCACACCGGCGCAAGCGTACGTAGCCGGGCGGCGGCGGCATCCGGCTGAAGTTCTCCAACCCCATGCACGTCGACGACATCGCCGTCGACTTCCCGGATCTGAAGATCATCCTCGCCCACCCGTCGTTCCCGTGGCAGGACGAGGCTCTGTCCGTGGCCCTGCACAAGCCTCATGTGCACATCGACCTCTCGGGCTGGTCGCCCAAGTACTTCCCACCGAACCTCGTTCAGCACGCCAGGACGCTGCTCAAGCACAAGATGCTCTTCGGCACTGACTTTCCGCTGCTGACGGCTGAGCGCTGGATGAGGGACTTCGACCAGCTCGGGTACGACGACGACGTGAAGCGCCTCATCTACCTCGAGAACGCAGCCCGTCTCTTCGGCTTCTCTGACGGCAGCTGACAGGGTCGCCCGCGTAAACAGACGATCGGGTGCATCGGCTTGACTTGATCAACAGGTAGCCTGATACTGAATGTGGCATGAGTCACAAGTAGTAGTGACCTCTCCCCTGTCCCGAGGAATTCGGAACGGGCATCTCCAGCGACTCAACGAGGGATCCCCATGAAACACAGACTCAAGACAACCGGCGCTCTCTGCTCCCTGGTGGCCTTGACGCTCACCGCTTGCGGAGGCAACGGCGACGGCGGCGACAATGGCGGCGCAGCCAACGGCGACGACGCCGCCGACGGCGAGCTCACGGAGATTTCCTGGGGTTCTCTCCATCGCACCCTCCGCCGCGGTCCAGTACGGCCTCGACAACGACATCTTCGAGGAGCACGGGTTCGACGTGACACTCACGCCGGGCCAGGGCGCGGCCGCGATGCTCCCAGCCGTGCAGACCGGGGACATGGACTATGCCATCGGCAACGCGCTCTCAGTGCTCGTCGCCGTCGACCAGGGCCTGGACATGCGAATCCTCACCGGATACTCGCACTCCTATGCTGAGGGCGACGACATCAACGGCGTCGTGGTGCGATCCGATGACGACGTCGAGTCGTGGGTAGGCCTCGAGGACCTCTCCGTGGCGGTCAACGTGCTCAACGGTCAGGAGACCTCACCATCATGGAATCCGTCGCTGAGGACGGCGGAGACCCGGATGCGCTGGGACTCACCGAGGTGGA
Organism: Nesterenkonia pannonica; assembly: GCF_019575955.1. Lineage (GTDB taxonomy): Bacteria > Actinomycetota > Actinomycetes > Actinomycetales > Micrococcaceae > Nesterenkonia > Nesterenkonia pannonica. The sequence continues at coordinate 1,462,110 of NZ_CP080575.1, read as the reverse complement.
CTTCCCGGACATGGCCGCGCAGCTCGAGCGCGGCAACATCGACGCCGCCTGGCTGCCGGAGCCCTTCCTCTCGCAGGCTCTGGCTGAGGACGAGTTCGAGCTCCTGGGCTATCCCAACCAGGAGGTCATTCCCGGCCTGCCCACCATGATCAGCTTCACCTCCGGGAGCGGGCAGACGCAGAGCCCGAAGAGGTTGAGCAGTTCCAGGACGCTCTCACGGACGTCCTCGAGCAGGCTGAGGGAGACCCCGAAGGCGTGGCTTCGTCACTGGCAGAGTTCCTCGACCTGCCTGAGGAGGCGGCCGCCAACGTCAACATGGAAGAGTTCGACGGCGACCCGCGGCAGGACCAGCTCAGCGACATGGTCGACCTCATGGTGGAGTACGACTTCATCGATGAGGAGATCGATCTCGACTCGGTCATCGTCGAGTAGCAGCGCAGCTGCTGAGCAGGCCCCGTGCTCCCCCACCGTCCCAGGACGCGTGGACCGCACGGGGCCTGCTTCGCTGTGCAGTCCCTCTGGAGCGCCGACTACGCAGACGCCGCTGCGGACGCTGCGAGCAGCTGCGACGCGAGCTGAACGATCGACTCTGCGGCCTGCGCCTTTGTTCCTGTGACTGTTCCGGCCTCACCGAGAGGTCGAGGTCCGCTCCGCGGCCGTGGAGGCGAATACCTGGATGCTCGTTTCGTCCTGGCCGAACACGAGACCCTCGCCCACTTGGTTGAGCACGAGGAGATCGCATCCCTTGCGCTGAAGCTTCTCGCGAGCAAGATCTGCGGGGTCTGCATCGGCTGAGCCTGTCTCAGCGGCAAAGCCTACGATGACCTGAGGAGCGCCTGAGCTCTCCCGGCGGCGCACGGCTTCGGCGAGAATGTCGGGGTTGCGCTGAAGCTCGATCACCGGCGACGTTCCGTCGTCAGTCTTCTTGATCTTCGCCTCGGCGTATGCCGCGGGCCTGAAGTCCGCGACCGCTGCGGCCATGAGAAGCACGTCGGAGGTAGGCGCAGAGGCGAGGACCGCGGCCAGCATCTGGTCCGCCGTCTCTGTTCGCTCCACCACAATGCCTTCGTCTGCATGCGGCACCGTCGTCTCCGCCGTGCCCAGAATGAGCCGGACGTCGGCGTAAGCAGCAGCAGCTGCCCGTGCCAGTTCGATGCCCTGCTTGCCGGAGGACCTGTTGCCCAGGAAGCGCACTGGGTCCAGCGGCTCCCGTGTGCCGCCTGCGGTGACGACGACGGCGCGTCCGCGCAGAGGTGTGGAGCGGAGATCTTGGGCCTCTTCATCACGCACGGCCGCAGACGGAGCGGCCCGGATCCCTGCAAGGTGCTTCTGAGCGCGTTCGAAGATCTCGTCGGGCTCGGGCAGTAAGCCCTTGCCGGTGTCTTTTCCGGTCAGGCGCCCCTCCGCCGGTTCCATCACGTCGAAGCCGCGCTCGCGCAGGACACTGACGTTCTCGGTCGTAGCTGGGTTGCGCCACATCTCCGTGTGCATCGCGGGGACGAGCAGCTTGGGCGCCTCGGAGGCCAGGATGCTCGATGTGAGCAGATCGTCTGCTCGGCCTCCCCTGATCTTGGCAAGCACGTCCGCAGTGGCCGGGGCGACCACAATGAGGTCGGCTTCCTGGCCCAGCCGCACATGCCGGACCTCATCCACGCCCTCGAACACCCCTGTGGTGACGGGGCGGCCGGAGAGTGCCTCCCAGGTGGCCTTGCCGACGAATTCCAGCGAGGAGGGAGTGGGAACCACGTCGACCTCACAGCCGGACTCCCTCAGCAGTCGCAGAAGGGTCGCGCTCTTGTAGGCTGCGATGCCCGCTGTGACGCCGAGAAGTACGCGCATAGGCGCTGGGTCAGCCCTCTTCGCCGTAAGCCTCGACGAACTCAGCCTGCGGGGCGCTGAACGCAGCGGCTTCGTCGTCGGCAGTGCGGGGCCGCATCACCAGGAGGTCCTCGTGGACCTCGCGCAGGGCGATGGAGAGCGGCTTCTCGTTGAGCTTGGTCTCGACGAGAGGGCCGATGTGCTCGAACAGGCCCTGGTGCAGCTGGGCGTAGTAGTTGTTGATCTGACGCGCACGCTTGGAGCCGAAGAGGACGAGGGCGTACTTGGAGTCAGCCTTCGCGACGAGCTCGTCGATAGGTGGGTCGATGATGCCTTCAAGCTGGTTCACGGAGAGATGCTTCCTTTAGACGTCGATTTCTGGGTCCAGGCCCATGCGTGAGATGAGTTCACGGGCGGCACGGTCGATGTCATCGTTGACGATGGTCACATCGAACTCGGATTCTGCCGCAAGCTCTATCCTAGCGGTTTCGAGGCGCCGCTGTCGCTCCTCCTCATCCTCGGTGCCTCTGCCGGCGAGCCGAGAGACCAAGTCGTCGAAGCTGGGAGGCGCCAGGAAGACGAACTGCGCACCCGGCAGTAGGCTGCGCACTTGGCGGGCCCCTGCAGGTCGATCTCGAGGAGCACGCGCTTGCCTGCGGCAACAGCCTGCTCGACGGTGGACTGCAGCGTTCCGTAGCGGTGACGGCCATGGACGGTGGCCCACTCCAGAAACGAATCGGCCGCGATGAGCTCGTCAAACTCCTCGGGGCTGATGAAGCGGTAGTCCTCACCGTCGACTTCAGCGGCGCGCGGCGGCCGTGTCGTCGCCGAGACTGAAAAGTGCACCTGCGGGTAGTGCGTACGAATGTGCTTGCTCAGCGTCGACTTGCCCACCGATGTGGGTCCGGCGAGAACCGTGGCCTGGGGAGCTTCTGACATTGGGCCGATTGTGCCATACCTGCCGCGGCCCCACTGTCCCGACACCTCTGACCGGCTACGCGAAGGAGGCAAGCCGGTCGGTCAGCGCACGGCGCTGCTTGACTCCCAGTCCGCCCAGCCTCCGATTCACCGAGACGCCGAGCTCATCGCAGATCCTGACCGCAGTGACTCGGCCGATCCCCGGGAGGGCTTCGAGAAGCTCTGTGCACCTGAGTCGAGCGATCGCCTCCTCCGCATCGGCCCGCTCGAGGACCTGCGTGAAGCTGAGGGCGCCTGCGCCGAACTCACGTTTGACCTGCGCCCGTGCGCTTCGGGCCTCAAGGCCTTTTCCCGTGCGCGGTCGCGCTCTTCCTGGCTGAGCTGTCGAAGTGCCACGGCGCTCTCCTCGAAAGGTGGGGTCTTCCCGTACGGACATGTTCTGTTCGCTGAATGTAGCCGCAATCGATGTAAGGGGCAACATGTCCGGACGGTGACCGCGCCGATCGGCACCAGTCGCGACGAAGGGCGCTCTCGCCCGTCAGCGGTCCAGATCCTTTCGGGCGCGTTCCAGCGCGTCGACCAGGGCCGCCGGGTCTGGACCCCGGCCCAGAATCTCCCGGGAGGAGTTCACCAGAACCTGGGGCCAGGCGGGGCCGAAATCCTCGCGCATGCGCCCGGCTGAAGCCCCTGAGCTCCGTACCCAGGAGCGAGCACGGGCGGCCTACCGATGGTGAGGTCGATGTCGTACTCCTGGGCGTACCGGGCGGTGGTGGCGCCCACGACCAGGCCCACGTCTCCGAGGCTGCCGTCGTCATTGCCGGACGCGGCGTTGGCCTGCGCAGCGGCAGCCACCACCGAACCGGCCGCAGTTCTGCCGTCCGCACCTCGAGCAAGCTGCAGCGCCGCGCCTTCGGGATTGCTGGTCAGCGCGAGCGCAAAGATTCCCGTCCCGTAGGTCCGTGCGGCATCGACGGCTGGCTGCAGCGCGCCGAATCCAAGATATGGGCTGACCGTCAGGGCGTCAGCTCCCAGAGGAGCCGCGGGGTTCAGCCACGCCTGCGCGTAGGCAGCCATGGTCGATCCGATATCCCCGCGCTTGGCATCGGCGATGACGAGGAGTCCCGCATCCTGCGCGGCCTGCTGAACCTCCGCGAGCACGGACAGCCCCTCCGGCCCGTACGCCTCGAAGAACGCCACCTGGGGCTTCACGACACCCACGCGGCCTGCGGCTGCCTCCACCGTTCGCAGACCGAACTCGCGCAGCCCGTCCGGCGAGGCCCCAGACCCCACGCCTGCAGCAGTGAGGCGTGAGGGTCGATGCCCAGGCACAGGCGCCCGTGCTCCCCATCGCCGCCTCCAAGCGCCTCCCGAAGCCGACCGTCATACGCGTTCCGCCACGGCGGCTATATCTTCACGCGTGCTGAACCCCGCTTCGTGCAGCCTCTCGGCGTGCTCCTGGAGGAGGTGACGGACCATTCGAATCTGCCCAGCGCTTCGATGGCCTGCAACGGCTGCGCCCAGCTCGGCGACGGTGGTGATGACGGGCACGCCCAACGAGGTTGCTGCCGCGCGGATCTCGTAGCCGTCGGAGCGCGCCTCCCCGCCTGACGGCGTGTTGATGATCAGGTCGATGCGCCCAGCCTCCACCACGTCGAGGATGGTCTCGGTGCCGCTGTCATCGCCTATTTTGGCGACCTCCTCGCACTGGACCCCGTTGCGCCGCAGGACGTCGGCGGTGCCGCCGGTCGACACCAGCGAGAAGCCCAGGTCCGCGAGCCGCTTGATCGGCATGATGACCCCGCGCTTGTCCCGGTTGGCCACAGAGACGAACACCTTCCCGCTCACCGGCAGCGGATTGCTGGCCGCCTGCTGAGACTTTGCGAAGGAGGTGTCGAAGTGCTTGTCGATGCCCATCACCTCACCGGTTGAGCGCATCTCCGGGCCCAGCAGAGAGTCGACGACGCGACCCTCCGGAGTGCGGAACCTCGCGAATGGAAGCACAGCCTCCTTGACCGCCACCGGCGCTCCGGGAGGAAGCAGCGAGCCGTCTCCCTGAGCCGGGAGCAGACCCGCGCGGGGATGCCCCGAGCCGGTGCGCAGCTCGGCGATGCTCACCCCAGTGCCGATCAGTGCGGCGGCCTTCGCGAGCTGCACACCGGTGGCCTTCGACACGAAGGGCACCGTGCGCGAGGCCCGCGGATTGGCCTCGATGACGTACAGCACGTCAGCAGCGACGGCGAACTGGATGTTGATCAGTCCTCGGACGCCCACGCCTTCTGCGATCGCGGCGGTGGCTTCCCGGACTCGGGCCAGCACGTCCGGGCCCAAGGTGATGGGCGGCAGCGCGCAGGCGGAGTCGCCGGAGTGGATGCTTAAGCCTCCTCGATGTGCTCCATGATGCCGCCGAGGTAGAGCTGGGACCCGTCATACAGTGCGTCCACATCAACCTCGATGGCATCCTCGAGAAAGCGGTCGACAAGCACGGGGTGCTCGGGAGTGACCTCAGTGGCGTTGGCGATGTAGCGCGCCAGCCCCGGCTCGTCGTAGACGATCTCCATCCCGCGGCCGCCGAGGACGTACGAGGGGCGGACGAGCACCGGGTAGCCGATCTCGTCAGCCACTCGCTTTGCGTCCTCGAAGCTCACCGCCGTGCCGTTCTTCGGCGCGGTCAGTCCAGCCCGCTGCAGGACCTGGTCGAACTCGCCGCGCTCCTCCGCCAGGTCGATGGCCGCGGGGCTGGTGCCCAGAATCGGCACCCCCGCATCGGCGAGCTGCTGAGCGAGCTTGAGCGGAGTCTGCCCGCCCAGCTGAACGAAGACTCCGACGACTCCCCGGTCTGCTCCTCGGCGTGGATGATCTCCAAGACATCCTCGAGGGTGAGCGGCTCGAAGTAGAGCCGGTCCGAGACGTCGTAGTCGGTCGACACCGTCTCAGGGTTGCAGTTGACCATCACCGTCTCCCAGCCGGCGTCGCGCAGGGCCATCGTGGCGTGGACGCAGGAGTAGTCGAACTCGATCCCCTGGCCGATGCGGTTGGGGCCTGAGCCGAGGATGATCACCGAGGGCCGCTCATGCTCGGCGATCTCGTTCTCGAAGTCGTAGCTGGAGTAGTGGTAAGGGGTGAAGGCGGGGAACTCGGCTGCGCAGGTGTCCACCGTCTTGTACACCGGTCGCACCCCAGAGCGTGGCGCACTCCGCGCACCACGGCCGGGTCCATGTGGCGGAGCTAACCGATCTGCTCATCCGAGAATCCGTGGCGCTTGGCCAGTCGCAGCACATCCTCGTCGAGCTCCGGGGACGTTCTCAGCGTGTGGGCGGTCTCGTTGATGAGACTGATCTGATCCAAGTACCACCGGTCGATCTTGGTGATGCCATAGACCGTCTCCATGTCAGCGCCGGCATTGAGCGCCTGCTGCACCTGGTAGAGCCGCTCCGTAGTGGCCGTGGCCATAGCGTCGAGGAGCGGCGACACGTCCTCAGGTGCGTCGAAGGCGAACTCGCTGTCCCGCTGCTCGAGCGAGCGCAGCGCCTTCTGCAGGGCTTCGGTGAAGCTGCGCCCTATCGCCATCGCCTCTCCGACGGACTTCATGGTGGTCGTCAGCGTGGGGTCGGCTGCCGGGAACTTCTCGAACGCGAAGCGCGGAATCTTCACCACCACATAGTCCAGCGTGGGCTCGAAGCTCGCGGGCGTCTTCTGCGTGATGTCGTTCGGGATCTCATCGAGGGTGTAGCCGAGCGCCAGCTTGGTCGCGATCTTCGCGATGGCGAAGCCCGTTGCCTTCGACGCCAGCGCCGAGGAGCGCGAGACCCTGGGGTTCATCTCAATGACCACGACGCGACCGGTGTCAGGGTCCACCGCGAACTGGATGTTGCACCCGCCGGTGTCGACGCCGACTTCGCGGATCACGTTGATGGAGATGTCTCTGAGCTTCTGGTACTCCCGGTCGGTGAGCGTCATGGCCGGAGCCACGGTGATGGAGTCGCCTGTGTGGACGCCCACGGGGTCGAGGTTCTCGATCGAGCAGACGACGACCACGTTGTCGTTGGCGTCGCGCATCATCTCCAGCTCGTACTCCTTCCACCCGAGGATCGACTCCTCCAGGAGCACCTCCGTGGTGGGTGAGTACTGCAGGTAACGCTTACGATGCGGTGAAGGTCCTCCTCGTTGTAGGCCATGCCCGAACCGAGCCCGCCCATGGTGAAGGAGGGGCGGACAACGACCGGATAGGCCGAGATCCTGCACGGCGTCGAGGGCTTCGTCCATCGAGTGCACGATGGTGGAGCGCGCCGACTCGCCGCCGGAGCGCTCCACGACGCCCTTGAACTTCTGACGGTCCTCGCCCAGCTCGATGGCTTCGATGTTCGCACCGATGAGCTCCACCGAGTACTGCTCGAGGGTGCCGTCCTTGTCCAAGGCGATCGCCGTGTTCAGGGCCGTCTGGCCGCCGAGGGTCGGCAGCAGGGCATCTGGGCGCTCCTTGGCGATGATCTTCGCCACCACGGCCGGGCTGATGGGCTCCACATAGGTGGCGTCGGCGAACTCAGGGTCCGTCATGATGGTGGCCGGGTTGGAGTTCACGAGGATGACACGGATGCCCTCCTCCTTCAGGACGCGCAGGGCCTGGGTCCCCGAATAGTCGAACTCGGCAGCCTGGCCGATCACGATCGGGCCGGAGCCGATCACCATCACGGATTTGAGGTCCTGGCGCTTAGGCATGGGCGGCGTCTCCTGTGGTCGGTGCGGCTTTGTTCTCAGCGTCGAGCTCAGCGCTGGGGCGTCGGTCTGCGGGCGGGAGCGTGTCGGCACCGGTCGCCGACTCTCCGGACTGCGCAGCGCGTATGAGCTCGACGAAGCGGTCGAAGAGGTAGGCGGAATCGTGCGGGCCTGCCGCCGCCTCCGGGTGGTACTGCACGCTGAATGCCGGGATGTCCAGGCAGCGGAGCCCCTCGACGACGCCGTCGTTCAGAGAGCTGTGGCTGACCTGGACTCTCCCGAACTCATGCTGAGGCGCGGTGATCGTCTCACCCACGGGGGCGTCCACGGCGAAGCCGTGGTTCTGGCTGGTGATCTCCACCTTGCCTGTGGCGTGGTCCATCACAGGCTGGTTGATGCCTCGGTGGCCGAACGGCAGCTTGTAGGTGCCGAAGCCCAGGGCCCTCCCCAGGATCTGGTTCCCGAAGCAGATCCCGAAGAACGGGGTGCCAGTGCCGAGGACTTCGCGGAGCATGCCGACCTGGTAAGCCGCGGTCGCCGGGTCCCCGGTCCGTTCGAGAGGAATACGCCGTCGGGGCGGATCGACTGGATCTCCTCGAAGGTGGACGTGGCGGGCAGCACATGCACGCGCAGCCCCCGCTCAGCCATCCGCACCGGAGTCATCGACTTGATGCCCAAGTCGATGGCGGCGACCGTTCCCACAGGTTCCTCGTTCCACCCATGGTCGGTGGCTCCACCACGTACGCGTGCTCGGCGGTGACCTCTTCGGCCAGGCGCGCTCCGAGCATGCCCGGCTGGCTGCGGACCTGCTCCAGCAGCTCCGGCAGCGGCGCTCGGGCCGCCTCGCCGGAGAAGATGCTTACCTTCATCGACCCCTGGTCACGGAGCCGTCGGGTGATCGCCCGGGTGTCGACGTCGCTGATGCCCACGACCTCCTGGGCGGCCAGCTCATCGTGGAGGCTGCGCTCGGACCGCCAGTTGGAGGGACGGCGGGATGCGTCCCGGACCACGTAGCCCGCGACCCAGACCCGGCGAGACTCTGGATCCTCATCGTTGATGCCGGTGTTTCCGATGTGCGGAGCCGTCATCACCACGATCTGACGCGCGTAGCTGGGGTCCGTGAGGGTTTCCTGATAGCCGGTCATTCCGGTGGAGAACACAGCTTCGCCGAGGGTGGTGCCCTCGGCGCCGAAGGCCCGGCCCGAATACGAGGAGCCGTCCTCCAGGAGGAGGAGTGCTGGGGATGAGGTGCTCATGAGGTGGGGTTCTCTCCTGTTCTGGGATGCAGGACATCAAGCAGTCGTTGGGCCTCGGCGGCATGGCGGGGCGGAATGCGGTCTCAACCTCGTAGCCGCCCAGGGACCATCCGATGATGATCGCTCCGTCGCGCTCGACGAATTTGCCGACCACTCCGCGATCGGTGCGGACGTGGTGCAGGTCGTCGGCCGGTATGAGGAAGTTGGCGCTCCCGGCCCGGAATACGGCCACCCCGGCGTCGTGGACCTCCAAGCGTCCGCCGGTGCGCAGTCCGAGCTGGTGGACGGCGATGCGGTCGAGGTAGTCGGAGGCGCTGACGGTGCCGATCACCATGCCTTCGGCAGCCGCTGCTTAGCTCGGCCTCGAGGATCTCCGCAGGAACGTCGCCCGGAGCCGGAAGATCTCCTGGCGGCGCTTGCGCCCGCGCCACCCCCACCACAGCAGCAGGCAGATGACGAGGATGACAGCCCCAGAGACCCACAGGTAGTTGAGGTATGTGCCCGTCATGTCCAGCTGACGGACGGCCGCGTCAGCCGTCAGCAGCGACCCTGCCATCATGCGGTCCTCCCGGTGCGGGAGGTGGCGAGCTGCCCGTCAAGCACCGTGGGGTGGCCGCCCAGGAAGGTGGCGATCACCTGGCCCGGCAGTTCGACTCCGCGGAAGGGACTGTTGCGGCCCTTCGTAGCGTGCTCCTCGGGCACGACGACGCGGCGGGCCTGCGCATCGACCAGAATGAGATGTGCAGGCTCACCCGCTGCCAACGGGCGCCCCTGATGCTGGTGCCCGTAGATCTCTGCGGGTCGCTCGGCGGTGACTTCGGCGAATCGTCGCCAGCCGATGAGGCCGGTCTCAATCATGGCGCGCTGAACGCCGGACAGTGCCGTCTCCAGGCCGGTCATGCCCATCGCTGCCTGCTGCCATTCGCATTCCTTGGCCTGAGTCGGATGCGGAGCATGGTCGGTGCCCACGACGTCGATGGTGCCGTCGGCCAGACCTTCGCGCAGCGCCTCAGCATCAGCTTCGGTGCGCAGCGGGGTTGACTTTGTAGACGGGGTCATAGCTGCGGACGAGCTCGTCGGTCAGCAGCAGGTGATGGGGCGTCACCTCGGCGGTGACGCTGATGCCGCGCTGCTTCGCCCAGCGCACGATGTCCACCGACCCCTTCGTCGAGACGTGGCAGATGTGGAGCCGAGAGCCCACATAGTCGGCGAGCAGCACGTCGCGGGCGATGATCGCCTCTTCGGCCACCGAGGGCCAGCCCGGCAGCCCCAGCACCGCCGAGACCTCGCCCTCATTCATCTGGGCGGCGTTCGCCGTTCCCCACGAGGTCAGGCTCGGATCCTGCGCATGCTGAGCGATGAAGCCGCCGAAGGACTTGACGTATTCGAGGGCTCGACGCATCAGCTGCGGGTCGGCGACGCAGTGTCCGTCGTCGGAGAACATGCGCACCTGCGCCTCAGATGAGGCCATGGCTCCCATCTCGGCGAGCCGCTCCCCTCCAAGCCGACGGTGACGGCGCCGACCGGATGCACCTCCGCCCAGCCGGACTCCTCGCCCAGCCTACGGACCTGCTCCACGACCCCAGCGGAGTCCGCCACGGGGAACGAGTTGGCCATCGCGTGGACAGCCGTGAAGCCTCCCTTGGCCGCAGCGCGGGTCCCTGTCTCCACCGTCTCCGCATCTTCGCGTCCGGGCTCGCGGAGATGAGTGTGCAGATCCACCATTCCGGGCAGAGCGACCATGCCTGAGGCATCGATCTCGACGACGTTCTCCATCTGGGACGCCCGGGATCCGGCGCGCTCACCGATCTCAGCGATCACTCCATCGGCGATCAGCATGTCGGCAGGCTCCTCCCCGTAGGGTCGAGCTCCAGAGATCAGGTATGAGTCAGACATCGGGGCCTCCTGTGAGCAGCAGGTGAAGCACGGCCATCCGAACGGACACTCCGTGGGCCACCTGATCAGTGATGCGGGATTGGGCCGAGTCAGCCGCTGCGGCCGAAATCTCAACCCCTCGGTTCATGGGGCCGGGGTGAAGAATGATGGCGCGACGATCAGCGTCTCCCATCCGGAGCCGCTCGACGACCTTCAGCCGCTCGTCGGTGAGCCCCCATCTGCTGCTGTACTCGGCGGCGTGAGGGAAGTAGGCGCCTCCCATGCGCTCCGCCTGGACGCGCAGCATCATCACGGCGTCCGGTCCCTCGGCCAGCGCGTCGTCGAGGCTGTACCGGACGGTCACCGGCCACCGTCCCACAGACTGGGGCAGCAGGGTGGCCGGGGCGGCGAGAATGACCTCCGCGCCCAGAGTCTGCAGCAGCCAGATGTTGGACCGGGCGACGCGGGAATGCACGACATCGCCGACGATCAGGACCTTCATGCTTACCAGGTCTGCCCCGCGCGGCGTCTCGGCCCCTGGGCAGCGCTCCAGTCCCGACGCAGCGTGAGGGCGTCGAGGAGGGCCTGGGTGGGGTGCTCATGCGTTCCGTCTCCGGCGTTCACCACGGCGGCATCCGTCCAGTCGCTTGCGGCGAGCTGCGCGGCTGCGCCCGAGGCGCTGTGCCGAATGACGACGGCGTCCGCCCCCATCGCCTCCAGCGTCTGGACGGTGTCCTTGAGGGATTCGCCCTTGACACGGAGGAGCCTTTGGCGGAGAAGTTGACGACGTCGGCCGAGAGCCTCTTGGCCGCCGCCTCGAAGGAGACGCGTGTTCGCGTGGAGTCCTCATAGAACAGGTTCACCACGGTCCGGCCGCGCAGAGTAGGCAGCTTCTTGACCTCCCGCGCGGAGACGGCAGCCATCTCCTCTGCGGTGTCCAGGATCGCGAGAGCGTCCTCGCGGCTGAGGTCTGCGGTGGAGAGGAGGTGCTTCATCGTTCGATCACCACGGCTTCGTCGGCGCGACTGACCCCGTCCACGCCGTGGAGCCGCACCTGCACGCGCTCATCGCGCGCGGTGGGAAGATTCTGCCCACGTGATCGGCGCGGATCGGCAGCTGCCGGTGGCCTCGGTCCACGAGGACGGCCAGCCGCACCGACCGAGGACGGCCCAGATCCGAGAGCGCGTCCAGAGCGGCTCGCACCGTCCGGCCGGAGTAGAGGACGTCGTCGACCAGGATCACCGTCGCCCCGTCGATGCCGGTCTGAGGAAGCTGGGTGGGTTCGGGGTTCGTGCGGCGCGGCTTCGCAGATCATCGCGGTACATCGTCACGTCCAGGGCCCCGGATCGAGCGTCCGCGTCGAAGTCTGGGTCGATGCTCTGAAGACGTTCGGCAAGCCGTGAGGCCAGGGGACGCCCCTGCGGGGTATCCCCAGCACGATCAGGCTCTCAGTGCCGCGCTGGGCTTCCACGATTTCGTGGGATATGCGGGTCAGGGCACGATCAATGTCAGATGCGCCCATGACCTGGGTCGTCTCAGGTGACTCGCTCACCGTATTGACTCCTTCCTCGCCTCACAGGACGATCATTAAAGGAGTTGGCTAGTGGGCTCAGCCTATCGCAGGCTCAGCCCTCACCGTCCCCGAGACTCGGCTTCAGCTGCTGCAGGCGCCCCAGAAGCCCGTTGACGAACTGCGGGGACTCGTTGGTGGACATCTGACGCACCAGAGCCACTGCTTCGGCCACGGCCACCCCATCGGGAATATCTGGGTTGTGGAGCAGCTCCCAGGCCCCAATGCGCAGTGCCATCACATCGACCCGCGGCATACGCTCCAGCGTCCAGCCGCGGGCGTAGGTGGAGAGCAGCTCGTCGATCTCGGCCTGATGCTCTGTGACACCGTTGAGGATCTCGGTCACATACTCGTTGGACGTGAGCTCCGAGTGCTGGGTCCGAGCGGCCAGCACCTGATCGGGCGCCATGCTCCGCTGCTCGGCCTCGAAGAGAATCTCGAGCGCCCGAAGACGAGCTCTGCTGCGTTTAGCCAAGGAGGATCAGACCCGCCCCAGGTATTCGCCGCCACGCGTGTCGACTTTCACTGTGGTGCCCTGATCGACGAAGAGCGGCACCTGGATCTCCGCGCCCGTCTCCAGAGTGGCTTACTTGGTGCCCGCCTTGGAGCGGTCGCCCTGAATGCCCGGCTCGGTGTATGTGATCTTCAGCTCGACCGAAGGAGGCAGGTCCAGGTAGAGCGGAGTGCCTTCGTGCATGGCAATCGTTGCCGTGGCAGATTCGAGGAGATAGTTCGCCGAGCTGCCGACGACCGAGGCGGGCACGATGATCTGGTCGTAGTCCCGCATGTCCATGAAGACGAAGTCATCACCATCCTGGTACAGGTACTGATAGTCCGACCGGTCCACCGTGGCGAACTCCACCTTTGCCCCGGCGTTGAAGGTCTTGTCGACCACTTTGCCCGACCTGATGTTCCTCAGCTTGGTGCGGATGAACGCGCCGCCCTTGCCGGGCTTGACGTGCTGGAACTCCAGCGTGTTCCACAGCTGACCCTCGAGCTTCAGCACGGAGCCGTTCTTGATGTCGTTGGAGCTTGCCACAGGTTCCTCTCAGCCTTGCGCAGAGTGTTCGACTCGATTCACGAATACCAGCAGGCCATCCTACAGGGAGACGGTCTGCGTCGGCTCCTCGCCGATCTCCTGGTAGGCGGCAAACAGCAGCGAAGCATCTGGGATCTCCACTGTGGAAGCCGAGCCCACACCGTTGAGGAGCACAAACCGAAGGGTGTCGCCGCGGTTCTTCTTGTCCCGACGTATCCCCTCGAGCAGCTGGTTCCAGCGATCGTCGCGGTAGGTGATCGGCAGGCCCAGGGAGGAGAGGACGGACCGGTGACGGTCGACCTCCTCGTCCGTGAGTTTACCAAGCTCCTCGCCACCTCGGCGGCGAAGACCATTCCGACCGAGATCGCGGCGCCGTGACGCCACTGGTACCTCTCAGCAAGCTCGATGGCGTGACCGAGGGTATGCCCGTAGTTGACCCTCTCACGGACCCCTGCCTCGTGGGCGTCGACCGAGACGACGTCGACCTTGACCTGGATCGCACGTGTGATCAGCTCACGCAGCTGGGGCGAATGCGGGTTCTGCGCAGCCTCCGGAGAGGCCTCGATGATCTCGAGGATGCGCTCGTCGGCGATGAAGCCGCACTTCACGACTTCGGCCAGTCCCGCCACCAGCTCGTTGCGGGGAAGGGTGATGAGTGTGTCCAGGTCGGCCAGAACTCCGGCGGGCTGGTGGAAGGAGCCCACCAGGTTCTTGCCCTCGGCCGTGTTGATTCCGGTCTTTCCTCCGATGGCGGCATCGACCATGCCCAGCAGCGTGGTGGGCATGTGGATCACCTTCACGCCGCGGAGCCATGTGGCGGCGACGAACCCTGCTGCGTCGGAGACCGCGCCGCCGCCGACGGACACGACGGCGTCTGAGCGGGTGAAGTCGTTCTGCCCCAGAACCTGCCAGCAGAAGGCGGCCACCTGGATATGCTTGCCCTCCTCAGCGTCCGGGATCTCAGCGACAAGCGCCGTGTAGCTTACCTTCTCCAGGTCCTCGCGCACGACGTCGCCGGTGGCGCGCAGCGCGCGCGGGTGGATGACGAGCACCCGCTCCGGGCCCGGGCCGATCATGTCCGGCAGCCGCGAGCAGGCCGTTGCCGATCACCACGTCGTAGCCGAGCTCCTGCCCGCCGGTGCCGGCACCCTCCCCACACGTATCGCTGCGGGCTCTGGGGCGCCGCCGTCGCCGGGCGACCCGGCGCCCTCCCCAGTGCAGGGTCTTCGGCCGTGTGGTCAGTTGTGCTGCTCATGCTTAGGATCTCAGCTCCTCGCGAGACGGAAGTTCTTTCTCGATGGTATCGACCCGGGCCTCGACGCTGTGGTGCGACGCATCGATGACGAGGTCTGCGCACTGGCGGTAGAGGTGCTCCCTCTCCTGGTAGATGCCCTTCCAGACCGCAGCCGGGTTTCCCTTCAGAAGGGGACGCGTGACCGCATCGCCGATGCGTGCCAGAGCCTGCTCCTCCGTCACATCGAGCATGACGACGAAGTGGCGGCGCAGCCGTTCCTCGTCGCCTCGGAAAGAACCGATCCCCGCCGAGACTGATCACCGACGGGCGCGGCGAGGCCAGAAGCTCGGCCACAATCGTCTCCTCGGCTCGGCGGAACGCCTCCTCTCCGTGCGCAGTGAAGAAAGCGGCCACTGAACCGTGCCGTGCCACGAAGAACTGGTCGGAGTCCACGTGCGGACGGCTGAGTCGCCGAGCGAGAGCGGCCCCCACGCTGGACTTTCCCGATGCCATGGGGCCGATGAGCACCACGTTCGGCTGCGCCATGGGACCGGTACAGGAATCTGTTCAGGCATAGCGATCAGCGACTGAGCGTCTCGTCGAATCCGGCGGGCGCCTGCAGCGGGTCCCCGTCGCCTCCGGATGAGGAGCCGGTCCCGAGCTGCGGCAGGGTGGCTCGATATGTCGCCATATTGCGCTGCACCTCATCCACGCTGTCGCCGCCGAACTTCTCCAGCACAGCATCCGCGATCACCAGCGCCGTCATGGCCTCGGCGACCACTCCGGCTGCAGGCACCGCGCACACGTCGCTGCGCTGGTGGTGAGCCGTAGTCGGCTCCTGTGGCCATGTCCACGGTGCGAAGCGCCCTGGGCACGGTGGCGATGGGCTTCATACCAGCACGTACGCGCAGCGCGTCGCCGATGCTCATGCCGCCCTCAATGCCGCCGGCACGATTGGTGCTCCGTATGATCTGACCGGCCTCGTCCAGCTCGATCTCGTCATGAGCCTCAGAGCCTCGACGCGCGGCGGTGCGGAAGCCGTCTCCGACCTCCACTCCCTTGATCGCCTGAATGCCCATCAGTGCGCCTGCCAGGCGAGAGTCCAGCCGCATGGTCCCAGTGGACGAATGAGCCCAGGCCGGGCGGAAGGCCCTCGACAATGACCTCTACCACGCCTCCCAGCGTCTCCCCGCCTTATGGGCAGCGTCGACCTCGGCGACCATCGCTTCTGAGGTGGCTGCATCGAAGCATCGGAGCGGGTCCGCATCCAGGTGGTCCACGTCAGCCGCGCCGGGCAGGGCTGCCCCTCCGGGGCGGAGACGGCGCCCACGGCGACAGTGTGGGACACCGTGGTGATGCCGAGCTCGCGCAGGAGCTGCTGCGCGGCGGTGCCCAGCGCCACGCGGGTGGCGGTCTCACGCGCCGAAGCGCGCTCCAGCGCAGGCCGCGCTTCCGCGAAGCCGTACTTCTGCATGCCTGTGTAGTCGGCGTGACCGGGGCGGGGGCGCGTCAGGGGCGCGTTGCGGGCCAGTCCCTCCAGGGCGGCGGGGTCAACAGGGTCCGCAGACATCACAACCTGCCACTTGGGCCACTCGGTGTTCTCCACCTCGATGGCCAGCGGACCGCCCATGGTCCGTCCGTGCCTGACGCCCCCAGCAGATTGACCTGATCCTGCTCAAACTTCATCCGGGCGCCCCGGCCGTAGCCCAGGCGTCGGCGAGCGAGCCTCTCCTGCACGTCCGACGTGGTCAGGGACACTCCGGCTGGCAGGCCTTCGAGTATGCCCACGAGCGACTTGCCATGTGATTCTCCGGAGGTGAGCCAGCGCAACATGCAGAACATCCTATATCTCGTAAGGGGTCAGGTACTCAGCGGGTCAGCCGAGACCGACGGCGCCGCGCATGCTCCGGACCATCTCAGTCCGGTCGGCGGCAGACAGGTCCCCGGCCGGATTCCTGCTCTCGGCGGTGAAGAGCTCCACCTGACGAACCGCCTGGTGCAGAAGCATGACAAGCCCGCTGACGACGGGCCAGCCGTTGCGGGTCCACCCAGCGGCGATCACAGAGGGCCAGGGCTCATAGGCCGCGTCAAGAAGCACGGGACCCTCCGCTCCTGGGAGCACCGTCTGGGCCGCAGCATCGGCCGCCCCAGGCGGCAGGGTGGAGACGAGCGCGGCGAGCCGCTGTGCTTGGATGTCCGCCGCCAGCGCCTCGAGCGGGAAGGCACGAAGTGTCAGGCCCAGACGCTCTGCGACCGGTTCCAGAGCAGCGGCACGCTCCGGGGAGCGGGCGTAGACGCGCACCTCGTCGAATCCGAGCTCCGCCGCCGCAACCGCGGCAGCCGAAGCCGTCCCTCCGGCGCCGAGGATGCCGAAGGCCCCGGCCCGCCGCTCGAGCACGCTTACTTCCGTGAGCGCGCGCACGATTCCGTCGACATCGGTGTTCTCGCCGTGGAGACGGCCGCCCTCGCCCGAACCCAGGACGACAGTGTTGAGCACGCCGAGAGAGCTGACCCGCTCCGAACATGTGTCGACATGCCTCGCCATGGCGGCCTTGAGCGGCATGGTGACGGACCATCCGACCCAGTCCGACGCGGACCCCTCACCGTGGAGAAAGGTCTCCAGCGAATCCTGGTTCACATCCCTCCGCGTGTACTCGATGTCGAGGCCGAGGAACGCATAGGCGGCGGCGTGCAGCTGGGGCGACCGCGAGTGGCTGATGGGCGAACCCAGAACACATGCGCGTCGGGGCCCGCCGGAGGCCCCGGCGCTCACAGGTCGAGCTCCTCTTCGGCTGCATCCACGTCGCCGGGGCTGCAGACATCCGGGTTGTCGGCGCAGTATGCGAGGAACTCCTGCTCGTACTGCTCATGCTGTGCCAGGTCCTCGGCGAACTCGGTCTCGCCCGTCTCGATGTTGACGGTCACCCAGTAGTGGTAGTCCGTGTCGGGCGGGTCGATCGCTGCCTCAAGGGTCGCCCGGGTGGGAGCACCGATGGGGCCCGGGGCAGACCAGGGTTGGTCCTCGTGTTGTAGGGGTCCTCCGGGCTGTGCTCAGCGGCGATGTGCAGGTCGTGCTCGCCCAGGGCGTAGTTGCTGGTGGCGTCGATGTAGAGGTAGCCGTCGGTCTCTGGATTGTCCGGCACCAGACGGTTCTGGATGGCACTGGACATCAGGTCATAGTCCTCAGGGTTGGCATGGTTCGCCTCTGCGGTGATGAGGGAGGCGATGGTCACTGTCTCCCACTGCTCCTCCTCGTCCTCAATGCCCAGGTCGTCCAAGCGGGAGAACGTCTCGTCGACCATGTCCTGCAGAACTTCTTCGGCCGAAGGCTGGTCGTCGACCTCCCAGGTGTACTCGCCGGGAGCCAGATAGCCTTCGAGCGTCTCCGCCTCGTCAGGAGCCCATACGCCTGGGGGTCGGCTGCTGCGTCGTCGATCTCCTGGCGGTTGAAGGGGTTCGCGCAGCGATCTCGTCGAGGGCGTCATCGATCCAGATGCCTGGGGCGATGCCCACGACGAGCTGAGCCGGGCCCTCCGCGAACAGAGCCTCGATGGCCTCGTCCGCAGGCATCTGCTCCTGCATCTGGTACTCGCCGGGCTGAAGGGTTCCCATCTCCCCGTCGGCATCAGCGGCCTGGAAGGCGCCGGAGAGGGCATCCCAGGAGGCCACGATGTCCTGCTCGATCAGGCGGTTTCCGACGGTCTCGAATCCATCGCCCTCCCGGACCTCGAAGTCAATCGTCTCGCCGGAGGCCTGCTCATAGTCCGTCACGGCCTCCTCTCCTCCGAGGAAGCTCTGGACCACGGCGACGACGCCGATGACCATGGCGGCGAATACGCCCAGCACGAGGGCCAGGGTGATGTTGCGACGACGGCGCTTCGCCTTCTTCGCCTTCAGTGCGGTGAGGCTCATACGCCCTTCCATAGGCTGGACTGTCTGGTAGCCGCGGCCGAAGTCCGACGCCGCGACGAGCACCGGAGCACCGGTTTCGTCGTACTCAGGCAGTCCCGCTTCAAAGTCGTCCCAGTCAAGCTCTTCGAAGCCGTTGAGCTCGTGGAAGCTCTCATCGTCCTGATGAGCATCCTCATAGAAGTCCTCGCCCTGCTCAGCGTCTGACGGGGAGCCCGCGACCACCTCGTCAAAGGGCGTGGAAGGCACAGCGGTAAGCACAGCCTGAGTGGGGTGCGGGTCGTCAGAATCGGCCCTGGGGAGCCGCTCGGCAACTGGGATGCGCGTGCAGGCTCCGGCTGCGGGGATCTGCGGGGCGGGGCGGCCTCGCCCGAAGCTGCCGATGGCTGCGCGGCTGCGGGAAGGGCTTCTGGCGCTGCCCGTTCGGCTCCGCAGGCTGTTCCGACGGCATCTGCTCGCGCCGAATGCCGGCTGGGGCCTCTGCTCCCGGCGGAGGGACAGGCTGCGGAGCGGAGCCCTCTCCATTCCACTCCGCGTCGAGCCCGGAGCCCGCGTAGAAGGCTGCACCGCGAGGCGCGGCGGCTCGTTCCGCGGCCTCCTGCTCCGCCTTCTTCCGCTCGGCAAGCCGCTGGTTCAGGGCTGCCTGACGCTCGCGCTCCTGCTGCTCGCGCCGCGCCCGTCGCGAAGCTGCTCCGGCAGCGTCGGCGCTTGAGGCTGAGGCGGCTGTGCGTTCGCGAAGCGATCCTGAGCGCTGACCGTCGAGGGGCTCACCGCGGCGGCGCCTGCGCTCCAGCTCCTCCTGGTCGAAGAGCGGAGGGGTCTGGCGCTCGGAGGATGGAGTTGAGGTGCTCAGCCTTCGAACTGCCGACTCGCTCTCGCGCTCGGCCGCACGTTCGCGTTCCCGCGCCTCGCGGATTTCGCGGCGACGACGCCTGGAGCCCGCCTCAGGGGCTGTTCATCGCTCACGCAGAATCCTCACAGGGGCACGGTCGGGGACATGGACAGGCGCACGGAGATCGATGCCAGCTGATCCCAGGGCGCTCATAATTGTAATATCTCCGTTACTTTAAGCCGATTTCAGCATTTGGAGCCAACTCCGGCGTGCCGCGAGAGCCTCCTCTGCCTCGCTGATGGCCTTGGAATCGTTGCTTTCGCGAGCGTGTGCGAGGTCCCTTTCGAGGCTTGGCGATAGTGTCCTCCAGCTGTGCGAGCATGGCCTCCTGCCGCTCGTCCTTCGGCGAGGCCGACTCCGCTTTGGTGGTGGAGCTGGCCTCACGGAACGCATCCTGAACCTCCGCCAGGGATCGCTCCATGCGCTTCACGTCCTGCCGGGGCACTTTGCCGGCGGCATCCCACTCGTCGATCAGTTTGAAGTAGCGCTCCCTGACGGCGGCAGGCTTGGTGAACGGCATCAGCTCACGCAGCTTGGAGAGGATGTCCTCCTTCACCCGGAGGTTCTCGGCGAATTCAGCATCCGTCTGAGCGTTGGCCTGGTCTCTGGCGGAGAAGAAGACATCCTGAGCGGCCCGGAATCGCTTCCATTGGGCATCCTCCGTTTTGCGGGGCCGCGCCCCAAGGCCTTCCACTGGTCCATCAGGCGGTGGTACGCCTTGGTCGTAGGCCCGAAGTCGCGTGAGGCACTGAGCTTCTCCGCCTCGGCGATGATTTCGTCCTTGGCCTTCTTGATCTCAGCGGCGTCCTTGTCCCGCTTGACGAAGAATGCCTTGCGGCGACGCTCGAAGGTGGAGCGGGCTTCGCGGAAACGCTTCCAGAGCGGGTCCTCCTGCGCCTTGCTCAGGCGGGGCGTGGTCCGCTGCTCGGCCTTCCACGCTTCGAAGAGCTCGGCCATCCGCGCCTGGGCGTTCTTCCAGTGCGTGCTCTCCTCATCCCCAGCGGCCAGCTGCTCGGCCTCCGCGACGATCTCCTCGCGAGCCGCGAGCCGCTCCTCAGCAAGAGCCTGGTGCGCCTTGTCCTCCTCAGCCGCGATGCTCTCAATGCCGCCTTCGATCTCGGCGAGCAGAGCGCGAAGGGCACTGACGTCCCGACCCAGGCGCCGTCATCCAGCTCCTTGAGGAGCGCGATCCGGCTCGCGCGCAGCGACTTCGCGCCGTCGGCCTGGGTGGCCACCCGGGCGCCGAGAAGCAGGGCGCGGTTGTAGAGCTCGTCGAACTTGCGCGTGAAGTAGGCCAGTGCCTGCTCCTCGCCTGCCGCAGAGTACTGGCCGACGTAGATCTCCTCGCCTCCCTCTTCGGGGGCTTGAGATAGACGTGCCCTTCCTCATCGACTCGGGCACGCTCACGGGCCTCATCGAGTGAGGTCTGGTGGTATGTCGGCTTCACGGCAGCGCGGCTCATAGATTCCAGCGTAACCGGAACGCGTCCCCAGCACCTCACCACCGGTATGATTGCCACGCCCTCACGCCCCACGCACAAGGAGTCCTGAGCACATATGGCCCGTAATGCCTCCCTCTCCGGCTATCTGGAGCTGCTGCTTACCGAACGGCTGGTGGAGGTGCACATGCTCGACACCCTGCGCAGAGTATTCGAGTCCCACGGCTTCGCGAACATCGAGTCCCGTGCTGTCGAGACCCTCGACACGCTCCTGAACAAGGGCGAGGTGGACAAGGAGGTCTACACGATCTCTCGGATCCACGACGAAGGGTCAGACAGGGGCGCCTGGCCCTGCACTTCGACCTCACCGTGCCCTTCGCCCGCTACGTCGTGGAGAACGCGGGACACCTGGCGTTCCCATTCCGCAGATATCAGATTCAGAAGGTGTGGCGCGGGGAGCGGCCGCAGGCCGGACGCTTCCGCGAATTCACCCAGGCGGACGTAGACATCATCGGGGACGGGTCGCTGCCGTTCCGCGCGGACGCCGAGCTGGCAGTCGTGATCGCCAAGGCTCTGCAGGCCCTCAAGATCGGTGAGTTCACCCTGCGCCTGAACAACCGCAAGCTCTCCGCCGGGTTCTACACGGCCATCGGCATGGACGACGCTCCTGCCGTGCTCCGCATCGTGGACAAGCTGGACAAGATCGGTGCGCAGCAGGTCGAGTCTGAGCTCGCCGATGCAGTGGGAGCTTCGCGGAAGCAGACGAAGAAGGCGCTGGCGCTGGCGCAGATCCGCACCACCGACGCGAGCTTCGCCGAGCAGGTGCGCGACCTGCTCGAGGGCACCGAGAGCAACGAGCTGCTCGAGGAGGGCCTGTCTGAGCTGACAGAGGTGATGAACGCCCTCAACGAGCAGGCGCCCGGCACCGCTGCGGCCGATCTCTCCATTGCCCGAGGCCTCGACTACTACACGGGGACCGTCTACGAGACCGTGCTGAAGGGGTACGAGCACCTCGGGTCCATCTGCTCCGGAGGCCGCTACGAATCACTGGCATCCGCAGGCCGGAAGTCCTATCCGGGCGTGGGGCTCTCCATCGGCGTGACCCGCCTGCTCTCGGCCCTGCTCGACTCAGAGGCCCTCAGGGCGTCGCGCCAGGTGCCGACAGCGGTGTACGTCACCCTCCGCACCGACGACGACTGGAACGCTGCGACAGCGACCGCCGAGCAGCTGCGGGAACGCGGCATCAGCGCCGAAGTCGCCTACAGCGCCGACAAGTTCGGCAAGCAGATCAAATACGCCGACCGGCGCGGCATTCCCTTCGTGTGGTTCACTGACGCGGAGGGACGCCACGAGGTCAAGGACATCCGATCGGGTGAGCAGCACGCAGCTGACCCGATGACATGGTCCCCACCGGCTGAGGATCTGCGTCCGCAGGTCATCAGGGGCTGACCGCCCCGTCCCGGCACCAGCCGGGCATCCATCCGCTCGAACTGCACCAACAACGACGAGGAAACCCGTGCTCCGCACTCACAACGCCGGCGAGATCAGCGCCGAGCTCATTGGCCAGACCGTGACCCTCTCCGGGTGGGTCGCCCGCCGACGCGACCACGGCGGCGTCGCCTTCCTCGATCTCCGGGACGCCTCCGGAGTGGCCCAGGTCGTCGTTCGCGACGAAGAGGACTTCGACCCGCTGAGGAACGAGTGGGTGCTGAAGATCACCGGCGCCGTCGCTAAGCGCCCAGAGGGCAATGAGAACCCCAGCATCGCGTCCGGCGAGGTGGAGATCCTCGTCTCTGAGCTTGAGGTGCTCAACAAGGCCCAGGCCCTGCCCTTCCAGGTGGACGAGCATGTCGAAGTCGGTGAAGAGGCGCGCCTGAAGCACCGGTATCTGGACCTGCGCTTGGCCGGGGCCCGCCCGCGCGCTGCGGCTGCGCTCCGAGGCGAACCGGGTGGCCTGAGAGTTCCTGCACGAGCAGAGCTACACCGAAGTCGAGACCCCACACTGACCCGCTCCACCCCAGAAGGGGCACGCGACTTCCTGGTGCCCGCGCGACTGGCCCCGGATCCTGGTACGCCCTGCCCCAGTCGCCGCAGCTGTTCAAGCAGCTCCTCCAGGTCGGCGGTGTCGAGAAGTACTACCAGATCGCCCGCTGCTACAGGGACGAGGACTTCAGAGCCGATCGGCAGCCGGAGTTCACCCAGCTGGACATCGAGGCCAGCTTTGTCGAGCAGGACGACATCATCTCGCTGGTGGAGGAGCTTGTCCGTCGCCTGTGGAGGCTCATCGGCACGGATATCGACACCCCGATCCCCACATCACCTACCGGGAAGCGATGCGGAGGTTCGGAACCGACAAGCCCGACCTCCGATTCGGCCTTGAGCTCACCGAACTCACCGAGTACTTCAGCAGCACGCCCTTCCGCGTGTTCCAGGCGCCCTATGTGGGCGCGGTGGTGATGCCCGGAGGGGCCGACCAGCCCCGACGGACGCTGGACGCGTGGCAGGAGTGGGCCAAGCAGCGAGGCGCCAAAGGCTTGGCATACGTGCTGGTGCAGGAGGACGGGACGCTCGGAGGCCCTGTCGCCAAAAACCTCTCAGAGGAGGAGAGGGACGGTCTGGCCGCAGCGGTCGGCGCGGAGCCGGGCGACTGCGTCTTCTTCGGCGCGGGCGAGGCAGCACCTTCGCGGGCGCTGCTGGGGGCGGCGCGCAACGAGATCGCGCAGCGACTGGGTCTGATCGAAGAAGGCAGCTGGTCCTTCGTGTGGGTGGTCGACGCTCCGATGTTCGAGTCCGCCGCCGCGGCGACTGCGGTTTACGACGTCGCCGTCGGCGGCGGCAGCTGGACCGCAGTGCACCACGCGTTCACCGCGCCCAAGCCGGAGTTCATGGACACATTCGACACCGACCCCGGAGAAGCCCTGGCCTATGCCTACGACCTGGTGTGCAACGGCAACGAGATCGGCGGCGGCTCGATCCGTATTCATCGGCAGGACGTCCAGGAGCGGGTCTTCAACGTCATGGGCATTCCCGAGGACGAAGCACAGGAGAAGTTCGGATTCCTGCTCGATGCCATGAAGTACGGGGCTCCACCGCACGGCGGCTTCGCATTCGGCTGGGACCGCACCGTGGCATTCCTCGCCGGAGAGGATTCGATACGCGAAGTCATCGCCTTCCCGAAGACCGGCGGCGGCTTCGACCCCTGACCGCCGCCCCGGCCCCCATCACGAGCCAGCAGCGCAAGGAGGCTAGGCGTGGACCACAGGCCGGAGCCTAAGGCCGCAGATACCGCCGGGGACAGCCAGAAGTCCTAGTGGGCGCCGCAGGAAGCTGAGCGGGCTGGCTCAGAATCCCAGCCTGTTCAGCTTCTTCGCGTCACGCTGCCACTCCTTGGTCACCTTCACGCGAAGGTCCAGGTGCACCGGGGTGCCCAGGAGCTTGGTGATCCCCTGACGCGCCTGGGAGCCGATCTGCTTCAGCTACTTACACCCTTGCCGATGATGATCGCCTTCTGCGAGTCCCGCTCCACATGAATGGTGGCGTATACGTCGAGCAGGGGCCTGTCGTCCGGCCGCCCCTCGCGCGGCGTCATCTCCTCAACGGTGACGGCGATGGAATGGGGAAGCTCGTCGCGCACATCCTCCAGGGCCGCTTCCCTCACCAGTTCGCCGATCATGACAGCCTCCGGCTCATCCGTCAGCTCGCCCGTGGGGTAGAGCGGCGGTGAGATGGGCATCATCTTGGTCAGCTCATCAGCCACCGTGTCCACCTGGGTCCCGTCGACTGCCGAGACCGGAATGATGGCGGCGAAGCCGTCCGCCTGCTTCTTCTCACCCGCGAGGTGCTCACGTCCCAGCTGGTCGGCTGCGATGAGCTTCTCCGGCACCTGAGAGGGGGCAACCGTGTCGATCTTGGTCACCAGAGCGACCACAGGCTTGTGCGAGACCTTCGCCAGCTGAGCGGCGATGAACCTGTCCCCGGGCCGACCTTCTCATCCGCGGGCAGGCAGAAGCCGATCGCATCGACCTCGCTGAGCGTGTCCACGACCAGATCATTCAGCCGGGACCCCAGCAGGGTGCGCGGCCGGTGGAGACCAGGCGTGTCCACGAGCACCAGCTGTGCGCCCTGGCGCGTGACGATTCCGCGGACGGTGTGCCGCGTCGTCTGAGGCTTCGACGAGGTGATGGCCACCTTCTCCCCACCAGCGCGTTGGTCAGGGTGGACTTGCTTACGTTGGGACGACCCACGAATGAGGCGAATCCGGCGCGGTAGTTCTCGTCGTGCTCGGGGAATTCGTCGAGCAGCACGCCATCTGTCATCGGGCTCTCTCACTCTCTGTCGCGGAGGGACTCTCCTGGTGGTGGTCGTCTGTCAGCGCCGACTGCTCATCGGCCGTGCCCACAGCGCCCCGGGCGCCGCGGTGGCGCTCGGACTCCCAGGCCAGCACGTGGCTGACTCTGTTGCGCCGCCCGGTGAGCCGGTCCGCGTGGAGCACCACGGTCGTGCCGTTCCTGCGCGGTATCTCCACCTCAGAGTTTGCTGATGGGGACCCTGCCCAGATGCTTGGCCAGGAGCCCGCCCACGGTGTCGACGTCTTCCTCATCCTCAAGGTCTATGGCAAACGCGTCGGCGAAGTCGTCGATGCTCATCCGCGAGGAGAGCCTCAGCCTAAGCCGTCCTCCAACGGCTCGAGCTCGGCGTCCTCATGGTCATACTCGTCGACGATCTCCCCACAAGCTCCTCGATGAGATCCTCCATCGTCACCATGCCCGCGGTGCCGCCGTACTCGTCGATGACGATCGCCACGTGGGTGGTTTCGCGCTGCAGCTCAGAGAGGAACTCACCGACCGCCTTGGACTCCGGAACGTAGCGGACATCGCGCTGCAGCTCCTCGGCGGTGATGGTTTCAGGACCCCGGGAGGAGAAGTGCTCGGGCGCACGACCGATGCGGAGCATGTGCTCCAAGTAGGCGACATCCTTCAGATAGATCATCCCGGTGATGTCGTCTGCGGAACCGCGAATGACAGGGACCCGGGAATAGCCCGACCGGAGGAACAGGGTCATGGCCTCTTCCAGTGTGGCGTCCGCATCGATCGTCACCATGTCTGTGCGGGGCACCATCACGGCTCTGACCCGCGTGCTGGACATCTCGAACACCGACTGGATCAGCTCAGCCTCGGCGTCCTCAATGACGTCGGACTCGTTGGCCCGAGCGATGTACTCAAGGAGCTCGTCGTCGTCGAAGAAGCCCTGGTCGCCTCCGGCCGTCCCGGGAAAGAGCTTCACACCCGCAGCGGAGAGCCACTGCGGGATGGGCCCCAGGCTCATGCGAAGGCCTCGGACCATACGCGCTGTGGCCGCGGAGATGAATTCGTGCTGCGCCCGGCCCACCTTGCGCGGAGAGATCGCAGCGGACACGAATCCGCTCAGCGTCAGGGCCAGCGCAGCCACGATCGCGCCCACCACCAGGTCGCTGAACAGGATCACCGCCGTAGCGGTGATCAGCACCACGGCAATGGTGGTCAGGACCCATCGCCACATTTGGAGTGCCAGCGTATGCGGCACAGGCTCCTCGAGGATTCGGTGAACGGCGCGGGAGCCCAGCCTCTCCGCGATCTCCTCCGCCTCCTTGCGCGTCAGCCGAATGAAGGCTGCCTCTGCGGTCGACAGCAGGAAGGCCAGCGCGGCCGCTGCCAGCGCTCCGAGGAGCAGGAGGGTGACGATCATGCTGAGCCGGGGTCGCTCTCTGTGGGAACCGGGGCATCGCGGCCCAGGAAGTCCTCGAGGAGAACCCTCTGGAGGTGGAACATCTCGGAGCGCGCCTCGGGGGTGTCGTGCTCGTATCCCAGGAGATGAAGCACCCCGTGGACGGTCAGCAGGCACAGTTCGTCGAGGACGCTGTGGCCGTGGGCTTCGGCCTGCGCCGCAGCCACCGTCGGGCAGAGCACAATGTCTCCGAGGGTGCCGATCTCCACGACGTGGCCGGGCAGACCGGGTGAGAGCTCGTCCATGGGGAAGCTCATCACGTCGGTGGCGCCCGGCAGGCTCATCCATTCCTGGTGCAGCTGCTCCATGCGCGACTCATCGCAGAGGGTGACCGCCAGCTCCACCTCCCTGCCCAAGTGCATCTGCGCGTAGAGGAATGCGACGAGGTCCGTGAGCTCGGCCAAACCTTCGGCAGAGACCGTCTCCTGCCCCGATTCGTCGCTGATGGAGACGCTCATCAGCGCTCCTCTCGCCCACGCCGTGCGGGCTGCTGGTCAGCCTGGTGCCGCTCGTACGCGTCGACGATGCGGCCCACCAGCTCATGGCGAACCACGTCTTCGGACGTCAGGCGGGTAATGGTGATGTCGTCGACGCCGCCGAGGATGTCCAGCACGGTCCGAAGCCCGGAGTCGGTCCCGTGGGGCAAGTCGACCTGAGTGATGTCACCGGTGACGACGATCTTGGAGTTGAAGCCGAGACGGGTGAGGAACATCTTCATCTGCTCAGCGGTGGTGTTCTGCGCCTCGTCCAGGATGATGAAGGAGTCGTTGAGGGTACGGCCCCTCATATACGCCAGAGGCGCGACCTCGATGGTGCCTGAGGCCATCAGCTGCGGGATCGACTCCGGTTCGAGCATGTCGTGCAGCGCGTCATACAGCGGACGCAGATAGGGGTCGATCTTCTCGTTGAGCGACCCGGGCAGGAAGCCCAGCTTCTCCCCGCCTCCACGGCGGGCCGAGTGAGGATGATTCGGTTGACCTCTTTGGCTTGGAGGGCCTGAACCGCCTTCGCCATAGCCAGGTACGTCTTTCCGGTGCTTACTGGCCCGATGCCGAAGACCACCGTCGATTCGTCGATCGTCTCCACGTACCGCTGCTGATTGGCGGTCTTGGGACGGATCGTTCGCCCCTGTGGGAGAGGATATTCGTCGAAACCATACGTGCCGAGGTCGTGGAATTCTGCGATCGAACCATCGTGATGATCTGCTCGGCCAGCTCCTCGGTGGCAGTGGTGCCGGACGCGGCGAGCGTCCTCAGCTGCGTGAGGACCTCGACGATCTGGGCCACCTCGCTGGTGCGGCCTCTGACCGTGATCTGCCGCTCACGCAGTCCGATGCTCGCATCGGGGTATATGCTTAAGCAAGAATGCGTACAGCCAGATCCTGCACGCCCAGGGTGCGGAACATCGTCTCGGCGTCTGCGAAGGTGACCTGTCGCTCGGCCTGAGGGGCCTCGCGCTCTTCAGCATTGGGGTCGCGGTAATGAGCAGCCTCACTTGTCATAGTCGACATCGTCACAGATCAGGATAGCGGGAGGTCCCAGCGCCCGAGTAGGAGCTGGACCGCGGCCAGCGCAGCAGGGCCTGCGGTCGAGGAGCGGAGCACGTGCGGACCCAGCCTGCAGGGATGGGCTCCAGCGTCTCGCAGCCGACCCAGCTCCTCGGGACTGATCCCGCCCTCCGGGCCGACGACGAGGTGAAGCTCATCCGGACGGGGCTGCCGTCCTGCAGTGCGCCGCACCGCCTGAGAGCGTCGTGGAGACTGACCTCGTCGGCCTCGTCGAGCACCAGAACCGCAGCGTTCGGATCGGCGGCGATGCGCTGGACGTACTGCCGCGACGTGCACATCGGCTCCACGACTGGGACGCGTATCCGCCGAGTCTGCTTGGCCGCCGGTTTAGCGGTGCCTGTCCACTCCGCATGCTTCTTCTGCTCGCGCCCGGCCTTCCAGCGTGCCACGGAGCGGTCCGCCTGCCATGGGATCACACGATCGACCCCCAGTTCGGTGGCGGACTCCACGGCTTGGAGGTCGCGCTTGTCCTTCGCGAGGGCCTGAACCAGGACGAGTTCGGGCACCTGCTGAGGTTCGGTGCGGGTCGCCACCACCTCGACCATGAGCCGCCCCTGCCCCGATTCCAGAACGACACCGGTGACCAATGTGCTCTGCGTGTCCGACAGCAGGACGTCCTCGCCCGCCTGCAGGCGCATCACCGTCGCTGCGTGGTGGCCCTCCGCCCCGTCAAGCAGCACCGGGGAGCCGACCTGGGCCTCATCGAGAGAGCCAGGCGGCATATGGAACAGCGGAGCGGTCACAGCCCCGCCTGCGTCACGCTCACAGCGACTCCCAGGCCTCGCGGAACTTCTTGAACATTCCCTTGTGCTCCGTAGAGGATTCGCCGGGCTTGTCGCCGCGCTCCTCGGCCAGCATCTTCAAGAGCTCGCGCTGCTTGTCGTTGAGCTTGGTGGGCGTCTCCACCTTCAGATGAACCTTGAGGTCCCCGCGCCCTGCGCCGCGCAGGTGAGCAACGCCCTTGCCCCGCAGGGTGATGACCTCGCCCGACTGGGTTCCCGGCTTCACGTCGAGATCCTCGACGCCGTCGAAGGTCTCGATCGTGGTCGTCGTGCCCAGGGCTGCCGAAGCCATCGGGACCGTGACAGTGGCGTGCAGGTCGTTTCCGCGACGGGTGAACACATCATGGGGACGGACGTCCACCTCGATGAAGAGGTCGCCCGGAGGCCCTCCGGCGACGCCTGCCTCTCCCTCACCGGCCAGGTGGATGCGATTGCCGCGATCTACGCCGCCGGGGATCTTGACCTTGAGGGTCCGCCGCTCGCGCACGCGGCCCTGCCCGTCGCACTCCTTGCACGGGTCCTCGATGATGTTGCCGAAGCCGGTGCAGCGCGGGCACGTCTGCGTCTGGACCACGGTGCCGAGGATGGAGCGCATAGGGCGCTGAATCTGACCCTGCCCGTGGCAGTCGGGACAGGTGCTGGGCTTGGTGCCCGGCTGCATGCCCGAGGCGTCGCACACCGAGCAGCCCACGGCCGTCTCGACCTCGACCTCTTTGGTGGTGCCGAAGACGGCGTCGCGAAGGTCGATGCGGACGCGCACCAGCGCGTCCTGCCCCCTGCGGGTGCGGCTTGCCGGACCTGCCGCGCCTCCGCCGAAGAACGTCTCGAAGATGTCGCTGAAGCCTCCGAAGCCTCCTCCGCCGCCGCCGAACCCGGACGGCCTGCCCTCCGGGTCGCCCGTGGCATCGTAGTTCTGGCGCTTCTGGGGTCGGAGAGGACCTCGTAGGCGGTGCCGAGGAGCTTGAACTGATCCTCGGCGTCCTCCGCACCGTTGACATCGGGGTGGAGCTTGCGAGCCCGCTTCCGATATGCCTTTTTGATCTCCTCGGTCGAGGCGTCCCGGGAGACGCCGAGCGCCTCGTAGTAGTCAGAGCTCATCAGCTGTGAATCTCACCCTTTGTGGTTCTCTATTCGGACAGAATGCGCGAGAGGTACCGCGCAGTGGCCCGCACGGCCGACATCGTTGAGGTGTAGTCCATCCGGGTTGGGCCGACGATGCCCAGCTTGGCTCCGTCGCCCCAGCTCGGGAGGACACATATTCGGCGGCGACCACGGAGGTCTCCGCCAGCGACTGGTGCGAAGTCTCCTGACCGATGCGGATGGAGACGCCCCGCCGATCCTGCTGCATCTCGTGCAGCAGACGCAGCAGGACGACCTGCTCCTCCAGAGCTTCGAGGATCGGAGCGATGGAGGGGCCGAGGTCGCCGCCTGACTTGGCGAGGTTAGCAGTGCTTACCATGATGATGCGATCCACCCGCCCTGACTCCAGAACGCCCTCCAGGGCGTTGGCGATGATCGCCATCACTGGCTGCAGAGCAGGCTCCACAGAGGCCATGAGGCTCTCCGCGGGCAGGGGCACGGCAGAGGCTGGGCGTCCCGAGAGCTTCTCGCTGAGCCTGAGGCCGATGGTGTGCAGCGAATCCTCAGGCACGGGCTCGGCCAGAGTGACCATGCGCTGCTCCACCTTGCCGGTCGAGAGGATCACGATCACCACCGTCCGCATCTCCGTGACAGGAATCACATCCACGTGGCGGATCTTCGCTGAGCTCCTCTGCGGATACTGAGCGACGGCGACCTGATTCGTCAGCGTAGCCAGGAGCCGCACCGTCTGCTCCAGCATGGCCTCGTGATCATCAGTGGTCTCTGCGAGCAGGTCCATGGCCCGCCGCTCAGCTCGGGACAGCGGGCGGACCTCTGAGATCCGGTCCACGAACAGCCTGTAGCCGGAGTCGGTCGGAATGCGTCCGGCCGACGTGTGCGGCGCTGCAATGAGCCCGTCCTCCTCCAGCTGAGCCATGTCGTTCCGGATCGTCGCCGGAGAGACGTCCAGATTATGACGCTCCACCAGTGCCTTCGATCCCACAGGCTCCCGGGTGTGGACGTAGTCCTCCACGATGGCTCGCAGCACCTGCAGCCGACGGGTATCAGACACCGCGCACCTCCTTAGCACTCTACGATCTCGACTGCTAATTATACGGGTGACTGCGGTGCCCCCATGGCGTGCCGCCCGCAGCCCTTCATGCCGCCTCAGTAGAGTTCTGCATCATGCCTATTGATTCGTGGGGCCCGCAGGATCTGACCGCGCAGCGACGCCCGAGCCTGCCGACGCATGATGCCGAGCCCGGCGCCGTCGTGGAGGAGCGGGAGACCGGCTGGGTGGGCGCCGTGGTCGGGCTGGAGCAGGTCCACGGGGTCCCCAGCGTCCGACTCGAAGATCGCCGAGGAGCTGTGCGCACCTTCCCTCTGGGGGCAGGCTTCCTGGTGGACGGCAGGCCTGTGGAGCTTCGCGCTCCCCAGCGCGGGTCCGCGGAGACCGTCCGACGGCGCACCGCCTCAGGCTCCTTCGCCGCTCAGGGCGGTCCGCCCAGGGCGCGCACCGCCCGGGCCTCCCGCATATGGGTCGAAGGCACACATGATGCTGAGCTGGTGGAGAAAGTGTGGGGCGATGACCTTCGGGGCGAGGGCATCGTGGTCGAGCCTCTGCACGGCGCTGATGACCTCGCCGGTGCGGTCGCAGACTTCCAGCCTGCTCCGCACCGCAGACTCGGCGTGCTGCTGGACCACCTCGTGCCAGGTTCGAAGGAGACTCGCATCGCCGAGGAGACGATGGGACGGCCCGGGGCT
Organism: Nesterenkonia pannonica; assembly: GCF_019575955.1. Lineage (GTDB taxonomy): Bacteria > Actinomycetota > Actinomycetes > Actinomycetales > Micrococcaceae > Nesterenkonia > Nesterenkonia pannonica. The sequence continues at coordinate 1,430,492 of NZ_CP080575.1, read as the reverse complement.
CGCGGGAACGTCCTCATCCTCGGACACCCCTATGTGGACGTGTGGCAGGCAGTGAAGCCCGAACGAGTCGGGCTCCAGGCGTGGCCGCACATCCCCGCGGAACGGACATCAAAGTCGGCACCCTCAAGGCTCTGGGACTCCCCACGCTGACCAGCGCGACATCGCAACCGGCTGGAAGCGGATTCTGGGCCGGGTACGGAGCTACGCAGACCTGGAGCCCTCACTGCTGGGACGGGTCGAGGAGCTCATCGACTTCGTCACTGTCGAAGACGCCTGACGATCCATGACACGCCGTTTCGGGCGCGGCCATGGGATCAGCGCACGTTCAGCCGAAGAGACGTAAAATGAGGGACATGCCGCAGTCGCACCCTTCCCGTCCCACCGCCTCCCAGCTCATGCGCGGCTCCGATTCCTCGGCTCCTCCTCTTACGCCTGAGGAGGATCGCCGGTGGGCGACTCTGTCGCATTTCGGCGGCATCGCAGGATGCCTGCCCTCTGCGGCCATCTATTTCATCTTCAGGGACCGCGGCCCCTTCACGGCGCAGGAGTCCCGGGAGGCGCTGAACTTCACGCTCCCGCTCACCGTGGTCCTCGTCGTGCTCTTCGCACTCGGGTACCTCCCCGCCGTGGGCTGGATCTTCAGCCTGGTCGCCGTGTTCCTCTGGGCCATCATGGCCATCACAGGATTGGTCGCCTACGCAGAGTGCAACAAGGGACGGCCCTACCGCTATCGCTTGAACTTCAGGTTCATTCAGTAGCGGCCGCGGGCGCCAGGCCCATAAATTGCTCCTCCGAGGGCGCCGCGAGGGCTCAGCTCGAAAGCTGGTGAGTGACGGCGTCCGCCAGCAGCCGACCGTTCAGTGTGAGGACGGCTCGGCCCGCCGGGTGCTCCGGTGTGGGGTGAGAGCCTCCCGCTCGATGAGCCGCTGCGCGGCCAACTGATCAAGACGGGCGGAGCTGATCTCCTCAGCGCCAGGCAGGCGGCTGTACTGAGCAATGTCGAGACCCTCGGCTATGCGCAGGCGCAGCATGAGGTGCTCCAGTGCCAGGGATTCCTCGTCGAGCGTTTCGCGGCCGTGACCAGGCGTGGTGCCTCCATGGAGCCGCTGGGCGTAGGCGGCGGGGTGCTTGACGTTCCACCAGCGCAGCCCGGCCATGTGGGAATGCGCACCCGGTCCAGCCCCCACCAGTCAGAGTCCAGCCAGTAGTTCAGGTTGTGCTCGGACCTGGTCTCCGGCGAACGCGCCCAGTTCGAGACCTCGTACCAGTCGTATCCCGCTGCCCTCAGCAGCTCATCGGCCAGCATGTACTTGTCAGCGTGATCATCGCCGTCGATATCCGGCAGCTGACCCCTCTTCACAGCGGCGGCCATGGCGGTCCCCTCTTCCACGATCAGCGAATAGGCCGACACATGGTCAGGTGACATGCTGATGGCTGCCTCGAGGCTCGCTCGCCAATCCTCGAGCGACTCGCCGGGAGTTCCGTAGATCAGATCAACACTGACTTCCAGTCCCGCTGAGCGGGCGGCATCGACAGCCGCAGGAACGTTGCGAGGATCATGCGTGCGGTCCAACGTGCGCAGGACGCGCGGAACAGCCGACTGCATGCCCAGGCTGATGCGCGTGAATCCCGCCTCGGCCAATGTTCTCGCCGAGTCGAGGGTCACCGTATCCGGGTTCGCCTCCGCAGTGATTTCGGCGTCGGCCCGGAACCCGTAGAGGTCTCTTGCCGTTCCCAGGATGCGGCCGAGCTCCTCTGCAGGCAGCAGCGTTGGAGTGCCGCCGCCGAAGAACACGGTGGAGAGCTCCCGGGCGGGTGCGGCGGCGGAGTCAAGACGCCGCGGGAGAATCTCAGCTCCTCAATCAGCGTGTCCGGGTATGACTGGCGTGACGCTCCCGGCCCCAGGTCCTCAGCCGTATACGTGTTGAAGTCGCAGTACCCGCACCGCACGGAGCAGAACGGGATATGCACGTAGAGGCCCAGGGGATGTCGGCTCTGGCCTGAAGAGCCTGGCGGATGGTCAGGGAAAGGATCCGTCAGCTGGGACAGGGTCGCCCACAGGCAGGGCGGAGGGTGCCACCTACTTCTTGCCCGCCTTCTCCTTGCCGGCGTCCTCGTCGGAGCTCAGCGCGGCGATGAAGGCTTCCTGCGGAACTTCTACGGTGCCTACCATCTTCATCCGCTTCTTGCCCTCCTTCTGCTTCTCGAGCAGCTTGCGCTTGCGGCTGATGTCCCCGCCATAGCACTTGGAGAGGACATCCTTGCGGATGGCGCGGATATTCTCGCGGGCGATGATGCGGCTTCCGATCGCTGCCTGAATGGGGACCTCGAACTGCTGACGCGGAATGAGCTCCCTGAGCTTAGAGGCCATTCTGACCCCGTAGCTGTAGGCCTGATCACGGTGCGTGATGGCGGAGAATGCGTCCACCTTGTCGCCCTGAAGGAGGATGTCCACTTTGACGAGGTCCGCGACCTGTTCGCCGGTCCCCTGCCAGTTCAAGGACGCGTACCCCTTGGTGCGCGATTTGAGCTGGTCGAAGAAGTCGAAGACGATCTCGGCCAGCGGCATGACGTAGCGGATCTCCACCCGCTCTTCGGAGAGGTAGTCCATGCCCTTCATTTGGCCGCGGCGGGACTGGCACAGCTCCATCACCGGGCCGATGAACTCGGCCGGGACGATGACGGTGGCGTCAACGATCGGCTCGCGAATCTCCGAGATCTTTCCTTCGGGGAACTCTGATGGGTTGGTCACCTGGTGGTGCTCCCCATCCTCCGCGGTCACTTGGTAGATCACGTTCGGCGCGGTGGAGATCAGGTCCAGGCCGTACTCCTGCTCGAGCCGCTCCCGGGTGATCTCCAGGTGGAGAAGGCCGAGGAATCCCACACGGAAGCCGAATCCGAGGGCGGTGGAGGTCTCGGGCTCGAAGTTCAGCGCAGCGTCGTTCAGCTGCAGCTTCTCCAGGGCCTCACGCAGTACGGGAAGTCTGAGCCGTCGATGGGGAACAGCCCGGAGAAGACCATCGGACGGGGCTCCTGGTAGCCGCCGATGATGCTCCCCGCAAACTTGTTGGCAGCCGTCACAGTGTCACCGACTTTGGACTGGCGCACATCCTTCACACCTGTGATCAGGTATCCGACCTCACCGACTCCGAGACCCTTGGTGGGCTCCGGCTCGGGCGAGGAGACGCCGATCTCAAGAGCTCGTGCGTCACCCCGGTGGACATCATCTGGATCTTCTCCCGGTGGCCCAGAGAGCCGTCCACCACGCGCACGAACGTCACGACGCCCCGATACGTGTCATAGACAGAGTCGAAGATCATCGCTCGGGCCGGAGCATCCTCGTCCCCACCGGAGCAGGAACCTCCTCGACGATCTTGTCCAGCAGGTCTTCGACGCCTTCGCCGGTCTTCCCCGAGACGCGGAGCACATCTTCGGGCTCGCAGCCGATAAGCCCTGCGATCTCCGCTGCGTACTTGTCGGGCTGGGCTGCGGGGAGGTCGATCTTGTTGAGGACCGGAATGATGGCCAGCTCATGCTCCATAGCCAGGTACAGGTTGGCGAGGGTCTGCGCCTCGATGCCCTGTGCGGCGTCGACCAGCAGAACCGCGCCTTCGCAGGCGGCGAGTGATCTCGACACCTCGTATGAGAAGTCGACGTGGCCGGGGGTGTCGATCATATGGAACGCGTACGTGCCGTCGTTGTAACCCCAGGGCATGCGGACAGCCTGGGATTTGATGGTGATGCCGCGGTCTCGCTCGATGTCCATCCGGTCCAGGTACTGGGCCTTCATGTCGCGAGGCTCGACCACTCCGGTCAGCTGAAGCATCCGGTCTGCCAGGGTGGACTTGCCGTGGTCGATGTGGGCAATGATGCAGAAGTTGCGAATCGACGCAGGGTCCGTCCTGGCAGGCACCAGTGGGGAGCTGGCCTTGGGTGACACGAGGTGGGACATCCTTTGCTCGGCGGCGGGGAGAATCAGTGCTCCATAATACGCCGAAGGCTCCGCCCCAGTGAGGAGCGGAGCCTTCGAACGGCAGAGCGGGTGATCAGAGAGCGTTCACCTTGGCTGCCAGACCAGACTTGCGGTTCGCCGCCTGGTTCTTGTGGATCACACCTTTGGAGGCGGCCTTGTCCAGCTTCATGGCCGCGTAGCGGTGAGCTGCGACGGCCGCGTCCTTGTCACCGGAGGCAACAGCGTTGCGAACCTTCTTCACAGCTGTCTTCAGCTCGGACTTGACGCCCTGGTTGCGCTGCCGGGCCTTCTCGTTGGTGAGGATGCGCTTCTTCTGAGACTTGATGTTTGCCATCGCGGTTATTCCTGTTCTGTGTGCGTCGTTGACGGGCTGCGCGTTCCCGATCCATGACGGCTGAAGACTTCAGTGGTGTGGGGCACCATGGCGATAAGACCTGCGGCCCGTCGGGTAGAGGGCCCTGAGCCGCAGGCGCTGATGCCGTCGTCGGGCGCGCTGAGATCCTTCTACAGACCTCAAGACACTAATTTTCTACTTTATCAGAGAGGAGAGCCATTTTCGCGAGCGCGCATCGTCAGCGCCCAGCGTCGGCTGCGATCGCGGCAAGGGCCCGCTCCACCGAGTACTCGGGGTGCGCGCGGCGCCCTTCGCCTCGGCGTCGGCACGGGCAATGGCCTCAACTGCACGGGCCGCCGCGCGGGGCGTCCATCGGCGTGCGGTCTCGGCACTCTGCTGCAGCTGCCACGGCGCAGCTCCCAGGGCGGATGCGAGCTGGTCCGGGCGTCCGCGATGGTCGACGAGGGCCGCCACTTGGCGCCCCTTGCGGGCAAGTGCAGCGGTCACCGCCACGGGCGCCACTCCCGTGGCAAGAGCGTGCCGGTACAGCCGCATGGCGGCCTCACCGCGCCCTTCGAACGCCGCGTCAGCCACTTTGAATGCGCTGGCTTCGACGCGACCGCCGAAGTATTTGTCCACATGCTCCGCGGTCACATCCCCGGGCACATCGCGCATCAGCTGCTGCGCGGCGGCGCCGAGGTCCGACAAGGTTCCTCCGGCGGCCGCGACGAGGGCCCGGGCGGCGTCGGGATGGATGGTGCGCCCCGCCCCTTTGAACTCCTGGCGGAGAAACTCGAGCTTGTCGGTGTCTGACTTCACGGCGGCGCAGTCGACGACGACCGCTCTCCTGCTGAGTGCATCGAGGAGCTTCTTGCCACGATTTCCGCCGGTATGGCGAAGCACGAGCGTGACGTCCTCATCGACTGGCTGTTCGAGGAATGTGAGGGCATCCGACAGGAACGCATCGCTCGTCTTCGCGACGTCTTCGGCGAGGATCAGCCGGGGCTCCCGAACAGAGACGGAGATGCGAGGGTGGACAGCTCGCCGACGACCGCCTCCGACACGTCCATGCGCGCGTACTCGAGCTCGGAGTGCTTTTCACGCAGCGCGGCCTTGATGCGATCGAGAGCACGCGAGGCGAGGTAGTCTTCGGCGCCGCGCAGAAGAACAACGGGGGCGGGCTCGGCGGTGCGGAAGCTGACCGCCCCGCCCTTCGGTCCACCGGCTCTCCCGGCGCTGCGCACAGCCACAGCGGCTTAGAACAGCGCCCGTGCGAGGCTGCGGCGCGAAGTCGCCACCCGAGGGTCGCTGTCCCCACGATGCTGTAGAGCTCGACGAGGTGCTTGCGCGCGGCCTCACGCTCCTCACCAGGATGAGCCTGGATGAAGCGGACGAGCCTGGCGAAGGCATCTTCGACGTGGCCGCCCAGGACGTCCACATCCGCGGCGGCTGTCTGAGCCTCCACACTGTCAGGCTCATCGGCAGCGCGCTGCCGCACCTCGCTGAGGTCCGCGCTCTGCGTGCGCTGCATGAGCTTTGCCTGCGCCGCGCCGAGCTTGGCATCCTCATCGGCCGGGTTCTCCTTCAGCGCCTGCTCATACGCAGCGACAGCACCGTCGAGGTCACCTCCCTCGAGCGCATCGACCGCCTTCTGGTGCAGGGGTGGAAGCGGTGCCTCCTCCTCGCCCTGCTGGTCCCCACCGCGGCGAGACTGAGCTTAAGCACGGTGCCGCTCACCCCGTTCTGGGTGGCCATCTGCAGGATCTGGTCCACCACCTGGGGCAGCTGTTCGACGGGTGCGCTCGAGTCGAACTCCCCACGGGCTGCCCCGAGATGAAGGCGGTCACCACGGGAGCTGGCCCGCCTGCTGAGCGAGCTGCGGGTTCGCAGCCGCGTCGATCGTCGCCAGGACGGCACGACCGCCCTTAGCATCCACCGCTTGGGAGAGCGTGTCTCGGAACTTCTGAGACGTCGGGTCGTCAGAGTGGATCAGCACCAGCAGGGGCACCCGCGAGGAGAGCTGGACGACCTCCTGCAGGCGCTGCGGCTCGGCCTCTATCACCCAGGAGTCGTTGCTGCCCGGGGCAGAGGACGGCTGCTGCTGTCCTGATGGTGAGGCTCCCGAAAGGGCAGAGAGGTCCACCGCCCCCTGGTGTTCACGCTGGACCCGGCACCGCCGGTGTGCTGCTCCGTCATTCGATCAGTCCTCTTCGTCGGCGTCAGCGTCGTCGTCACCATTATCGTCGTCTTCGTCCTCGGAGGCATCCTCGTCGTCTTCGGAGTCCTCGTCCTCAGACTCGTCCTCGTCGGAGGCCTCTTCGTCCTGCTGCTCGTCCTCCTCCTCGGCGGCTTCCTCGTCGTCGACGTCCTCAGCCTGGTCCTCCGGCGGCAGGGCTGCGTCATACTCGTCCGCCCAGTCGGGAACGTCGATGTAGGCAGACTCGTCCACCTCGTGGACTCCCAGGAGGGTGATTCCCTCGTCGTCGGCGCCTTCCTCGGGGTCGAACCCGGCAGGCACGTGCAGAAGCACCGAGTGAACTGTTGTCATACGGGTGGTCCACGTAGTCCAGTCCGTGCCGACGAATGCTTCGATCAGGTCGTTGTCCAGGTAGATGGTGTCACCGGACTCCTGGGGTGAACTCCATGGTGCGGGAGAAGTTGCTTACCAGCAGCTGGGATCCGTCAGGCAGCTCGAGGCCTGTCATCTCCTCGGAGACTTCGTCGAGCGAGAAGTCGATGTCCACGGCTTCCGCGCCTTCGTCGATCTCCTCGTAATAGGCGTGGACGTCGTCGATGTAGATGCTCTCTTCAACGTTCTCGCCGTATTCGTGCTCCGCGTCCGAGAAGTACTCGGCGAGACCCGTGAGAAATCCTTCGCCCTGGAGCGAGACGGAGCTGATCCCGCCCTCTTCGGGGAGATGGCCGAGAACTCAGTGCCCGGCGCCATGGTCGTCAGATGAATCAGGCGGTAGTTCTCGTGCACGTCCTCCTGCTCCAGGACCAGGATCTGAGGAACCTCCTGATCCGGATGCTCGGTCATAACGACAGCCTGACGAGGGAACGTCTGATCGCTGGTCACTGCGGCAGAGACAATCTCCGTGCCGATGGGCAGGGGCAGATCACTGTCGGCGATCTCGTGATTGCGATACTCCAGCTCGCGGGTTTCGAGCGCCTGCTCCGCGACTCTCGGCTCCATCAGGTCTGCGTCCTGGGCCTCATCGGCCTCCTCGACCGAGTAAGCGACATCCTCCAGAATTCGGTCGAGCTGTGACTGCAGCAGCACGGAGTAGCCCTCTGAGGGCATATCGCCGTCTACTTCGGTGTCCGCATCCTCATCCTCCGGCTCTGCCGCAGAGGCTGACTGCGGTCCGGGCAGTGCAGTCAGTCCCAGGCTCAGAGCGGCGACCGCTGCAAGCGTGGTCGCTGCTCCGCCCCGGCCCGAGGCGCGGCTCTCATCGGCGCTCTCAGCGGTCGCCTCCGTGCCTTCAGGCGATGCGTCTGTGGTGTCCATGTCGTCCTCGTCCTTTCCGCGGCGGCGAGCTGCCATAGCCCAGTAGAACAGGCCGACGGATACCAGGAGCAGAAGCCCGCCGCCGACAGTGAGCCAGATGGCCTGGTCACGGGAGAAGAGCTCCGTCTCGGTCGTTGTGATCGTTGCAGGTGCGGCCTCTTCGCCGTCACGGAAGATCAGAAGGGCCCAGTCACCGGACTCATCAGGTGTGCTCCACCTGTAGAGGATCTCCCCCTCCTCCTCCTGGACGGCCACCCAGAGGTCCGAATCGGCGGGGTTCTCGATCGCCTCCTCGCCTTCGATGTGCTCGGCCTCGACGTAGGAGTCGACGTCTGGATCGTCCGACTCAGCGACGCCGAGGAGGCGGTTGTGCGTCACGCCCTCCAGCCAGGCGTCGATATCGTACGTGCGTCCCAGTGCCAGGGTGTATTCACCCTCCGCCTCGATGGTGAACTCCTCGCGGCCCTCCTGCTCGTCGATGAGGTCCTCCGTGACAACGGTGAAGGGAGCTTCTTCGACGCCTTCGGGATAGACGGTGTGGGACTCTTCGGCGGTGAAGCCGGTGAGCTCATTGACGCCCAGCGCCAGCAGCACGAGGTAAGCGATGAAGGCTGCGACAGCAGAAAGAAAACGCACGTGGGGTTCCTTGGGATGGGAGGAATGTCCAGCGGCATATCATACCGAATATAACGAAATGGTTACAATTCGAGGTCTGCAGTCAGGAGATCCGCCAGCAGTTGAGGTGCCAGTGTCTTCGCTGCTCGGCGGCATACCGGTCCCCCAGGACGAAGTCTGCGCGCCACGCCACGATGTGGGCCGTACCGGGGGCGATGCTCAGCCTGCAGCCAGGGCAGGTATATGACTTAGACGCAGCTGTGCCTGGAATGTGCCGGACGTGGTACTCGCCGTCCCGGCGTCTGACCGTGCTGGAGGTGTGCCGGTCGGACGCGAGGAAATGAGTGCGAGCGGCCGCGCCTCTCGCTGCCACTTGTTCCTCTTCCGGTGTGCCATGCTTCTATTCTCTGCAGCCTGGGGGTCTCAGAACAGCCGCGGCTCTCCTGATTCTTCGCCCTTCATATCCGCGTAATCCAAGAGGACGCACCGGATACCGCGGTCCTCTGCCAGGGTACGCGCCTGCGGCTTGATCTGCTGCGCGGCGAACACGCCGCTGACCGGTGCGAGCATCGGGTCGCGATTGAGAAGGTCGAGATAGCGGGTCAGCTGCTCCACGCCGTCGATGTCGCCGCGACGCTTCAGCTCGACCGCTACGGTTCCGTCGGGCCCTTTGGCCAGGATGTCGACAGGGCCTATGGGCGTCGAATGTTCGCGTCGTATCAGGCGGTAGCCATCTCCCAGCCTGGTCATCTGGTCTGCGAGCAGCCGTTGGAGATCAGCCTCCACTCCGTCCTTCACCAGACCAGGGTCGGCGCCGAGGTCGTGGGCGGAGTCGTGGTGGATCTCTTCGATCAGAATGCTCAGGGTATCGTCGCTTTTCTCAGCGCTGACGGTCCACACGTCTGTGATCCCGGCCGCGGCTTCTTCGCCGGTGGGCTCGGTACGACGCAGCGAGGCTGGTGGGGACATCCAGTTGAGCGGCTTGTAGGACCCTCCATCAGAGTGGACGAGCACAGCACCGTCGGACTTGATCATGATGGTAAGCAGGCCAGTGGGAGGTGGGCGTTGAGACGTCCGGTATAGGTGACGGAACAGGTGGCGATGACGAGGCGCACGGTCGAAGATCCTATCGCAGAGACGAAATCCCCGGCAGCTCAGGGCGCCGGGGATTTCTTTCGAGTGAATGGGGCTGGGCCTGCTCAGCCCTCGGTGGTGAGACTGGCGTCGTCTGCGACGATCGTGATCCTGTCATCGTCGACGGAGAAGAATCCTCCGCTGGCATGCGCCTTCACCGTGCCGTGGTCGATGGACCGAATCACAACTTCGCCTTCGCCGAGGATCGCCAGGACGGGCGTGTGGCCGGGCAGTATGCCAATGGAGCCTTCAACGGTGCGAGCGCTGATCTCGGTGGCTTTCCCATGCCATACGGCATGGTCACTGGCAACGATCTGGACATCCAGCTCAGCCATGGCCGATCAGGACTCCTTCTGCATCTTGGCGTAGTTGCGCTCGACGTCGTCGAGTCCGCCGCTGTTGTAGAACGCCTGCTCGGGGATGTGATCAAGGTCACCGTCTGCGATGGCGTTGAAGCCCTCGATGGTGTCCTTGATCGGCACAGTCGATCCCTCCACACCCGTGAACTGCACAGCGGTGTACGTGTTCTGCGAAAGGAACTGCTCGATGCGGCGCGCCCGCGAGACAAGGATCTTGTCCTCCTCGGAGAGCTCGTCCACACCCAGGATGGCGATAATGTCCTGCAGTTCCTTGTTCTTCTGCAGAATCTGCTTCACCCGTGTGGCGCAGTCGTAGTGCTCGCGCCCGATGTACTGCGGGTCGAGGATCCGGCTCGTTGAGGTGAGCGGGTCGACGGCTGGGTACAGGCCGCGGGAGGCGATGGCACGGTTGAGCTCCGTCGTTGCGTCAAGGTGCGCGAAGACGTTGGTAAGCGCAGGGTCGGTGTAGTCATCTGCGGGCACATAGACGGCTTGCATGGAGGTGATCGAGCGGCCGCGGGTTGAGGTGATGCGCTCCTGGAGCACACCCATCTCATCCGCAAGGTTGGGCTGGTAGCCCACTGCGGAGGGCATGCGCCCCAGCAGCGTCGAAACCTCGGGTAAGCCTGCGAGAAGCGGAAGATGTTGTCGATGAAGAGCAGAACGTCTTGGTCCTGCTCGTCACGGAAGTACTCCGCCATGGTGAGGGCCGAGAGGGCCACTCGAAGACGTGTTCCTGGCGGCTCGTCCATCTGGCCGAAGACCAGCGCAGTGTCCTTGAGGACGCCAGCCTCCTCCATCTCCACCCAAGGTCGTTGCCCTCACGGGTGCGCTCCCCCACACCGGCAAACACCGAAGTGCCGCCGAAGTTGCGGGCCACACGCGTGATCATCTCCTGGATGAGGACGGTCTTGCCGACACCCGCACCGCCGAACAGTCCGATCTTTCCGCCCTTGATGTAAGGGGTAAGCAGGTCGATGACCTTGATGCCGGTCTCCAGCATCTCGGTCGAACCTTCGAGCTGCGCGAAATTGGGAGCCTTGCGGTGAATCCCCAACGCTCCTGAATGTCCAGCTCGGAGCTGTCCACATCGAGGCTCTCGCCGAGCACGTTGAAGATGTGACCCTTGACGACGTCGCCCACGGGCACCGATATGGGCCCGCCGGTGTCCTGCACCGGCACTCCGCGGACCAGACCGTCGGTGGCCTGCAGCGCAATGGCACGCACGATGTTGTCACCGAGGTGGGCAGCGGTCTCGAAGGTGATCGTGCGCCGCTGGTCGCCGAGGGTGAGCTCAGCGGTGAGGGCGCTGTACATGTCCGGGACGGCGTCGGCCGGGAACTCGATGTCCACGACCGGGCCGATGACGCGGGCGACACGACCGGTCGCGCCGGGAGTCAGGGCCCCGGCGGGGCGCGGTTCTGCAGTAGTGGCAGTCATCACTTTCTCACTTCACTCGATTGTGCTTGATGTCTTGTGTGCTGATCAGGAGGCCAGCGCATCTGCGCCGGCAATAAGCTCGGACAGCTCCTGCGTGATCTCGGCCTGGCGCGCGTTGTTGCGCAGACGGGTGTACTTCTCGATGAGCTCGCTGGCGTTGTCGTAAGCGGACTTCATCGCCCTCTGGCGTGCTGCGAGCTCAGACGCAGACGCCTCGAGCATTGCCGAGAAGATGCGCGACTCGATGTAGCGAGGCAGCAGCTCGTCGAGAACGTCGGCAGGATTCGGCTCGAAGTCATATTGGGGTACGTATCCCCGGCCTCGTCGGTCTCCTTCGCAACGCTCAGAGGGAGGAGTCGTCGCACCACAGGATCCTGGCTCACCATGGATTCGAACTGCGTGTAGACGAGATAGATCTCATCAACGCCGTCCTGATCCGTCTCCTGCGTGAAGCGATTCACGAGGGTGCGACCAATCTCCTGGGACCGGGCCACCTCGGGCTTGTCCGTGCTGCCGGACCACACCCCGTCATACTCACGGTCGCGGAAGTCGTAGAACTGCTGAACCTTGCGCCCATACAAATACGGACGAGCTTCGATTCCATCTTCCTTCAGACGCGCCAAGAGCTGCTCGGAGCGCTTGATCACATTGGTGGAGTAGGCCCCGGCGAGACCGCGGTCTGAGCTCATGATGAGCACTGCGGCCCGCCGTGGGCTCTCCGCCTTCTGGGTCAGGACATGCTCAATCTCTCCCTGACCGGCAACAGCCGCAACTGCTCGGGTGATGGCCTCTGCGTAGGGCGTGGAGGCTTGGGCGCGGTCGCGTGCCTTAAGCACGCGGGACGTCGCGATCAGCTCCATCGCCTTGAAGATCTTCTTCATCGACGATGTCGACTTGATCTTCTGGCGATAGACCCGGATCTGGGCTCCCATGTAAGTCCTTTCTCAGTCGGAGGAGGGCACGACTCCCGGCTCAGGAAGTCTTGATCTCTTCCTGATCGATGTCCTGGTCGCTGAGGGCTTCCGTCTCTTCGTTGCCAACGAGGGAATCTTTGCCTTCAGCCTGGAACTGACGCTTGAACTCCTCCATGCCGCTCTTCAGGGCAGCGACGGTGTCGTCCTCCAGCTTCCCCGTCGCAGCGATGTTGGTCAGCACGGAGGTCTTGCGCTTCAGGTAATCGATCCACTCGGTCTCGAAGCGGTTGACGTCCGCCGTCTCAATGTCGTCAAGGTGGCCCTGGGCGTAAGCCCAGATGGAGGCCACCTGGTCCTCGACACGGTATGGGGTGTACTGCGGCTGCTTGAGGAGCTCAGTCTGCCGCTCACCACGGGTGAGCTGCTTTCGCGTGGCTGCGTCCAGGTCCGATGCGAACATCGCGAACGACTGCATGTCTCGATACTGAGCCAGGTCGAGCTTCAACGTCGCCAAGCGACCTTCTTCATCGCCTTGACCTGAGCGGCACCGCCAACTCGCGACACCGAGATGCCCACGTCAACGGCTGGGCGCTGGTTCGCGTTGAAGAGGTCTGATTGGAGGAAGATCTGGCCGTCGGTGATGGAGATGACGTTCGTGGGGATGAACGCACCCACATCGTTGGCCTTAGTTTCGATGATCGGCAGGCCCGTCATCGATCCCGCACCGAGCTCGTCAGAGAGCTTTGCGCAACGCTCCAGCAAGCGTGAGTGGAGGTAGAACACGTCGCCAGGGAAGGCTTCACGTCCGGGCGGACGGCGCAGCAGAAGCGAAATCGCACGGTACGCTTCCGCCTGCTTCGACAGGTCATCAAAGATGATCAGCACGTGCTTCCCGCCGTACATCCAGTGCTGCCCGATAGCAGAGTAAGCAAAGGCGCCAGGTACTTGAATCCGGAAGGGTCTGACGCAGGGGCCGCCACGATAGTGGTGTAATCAAGTGCACCGTTGTCTGCCAGAGTCTGACGCACACCAGCAATGGTCGACGCCTTCTGCCCGACAGCCACGTAGATGCAGCGGACCTGCTTGCTGACGTCGCCCGACTCCCAGTTCTCCTTCTGGTTGAGAATCGCGTCGATGCCGATGGCAGTCTTTCCGGTCTGCCTGTCACCGATGATGAGCTGGCGCTGGCCACGACCGATCGGGATCATGGCGTCGATGGCCTTGATTCCGGTCTGCAGGGGCTCGCCGACGGACTGGCGCTGGGTCACTCCCGGCGCCTGCAGCTCGAGCGCTCGTCGGCCCTCTGCTTCGATGTCGCCGAGATCGTCGATGGGGTTGCCCAGGGGTCCACGACACGGCCGAGGAACTTGTCGCCCACGGGCACTGACAGCACCTCGCCCGTGCGCGTCACTTCCTGCCCCTCCTCGATGCCGGAGAACTCGCCGAGCACGACGACGCCGATCTCACGGGTGTCAAGGTTCTGGGCAAGGCCAAGCGTGCCGTCCTCGAAGCGCAGCAGCTCGTTCGACATGGCCGAGGAAGGCCCTCGACACGTGCGATGCCGTCTGCCGCCGAGATCACGCGACCAACTTCGGTCTTCTCGGCGCTGCCCGGGTCGTAGGACGCGGCAAACTCATTCAGTGCATTGCGGACGTCATCGGCGTTGATGGTCAAGTCGGCCATCGGCGTCTCCTGCTCTCCTTGGTCATCAGGCCTGGGGTCAGGCCCTGAGGGGTCTGTAAAAACTTCTGTTGCCTACCAGGCTAAGCCCGGTCAGCTGGTGATGTTTCGGGTGAGGCTGTTCAGTCGGCCAGCCATGGTCGAGTCGACCACTTCATCGCCGACCTGGACTCGGATGCCGCCCACCACTCGGGGTCGACGGCGACGTCTAAGCGCAGCTCTCGTCCGAAGTAGCGGTTCAGACCTGTCGAAAGCTTCTCGAGGTTGGAGCCGTCGAGGCTCTTCGCCACGGTGACCTGGGCAATCCAACGATGCTGCCGCGCAGCCACCTGCTCCGCGAAGCGTGCCAGCAGCGCTGCCGGGCGCAGACCACGGGGGCCGTGACCGTTCGATCGATCAGAAGGCGAGCTTCGGACGAGGCCTGAGGACTGAGCCGTGCGGCCAGCTTCTGCTTGGCCTCGTCAGGCGCCTGTCCGTCAGCCAATGCGCGCTGCAGCTCATGGGACTCGGAGACGGTCCGGCGGAAGCCGAGCAGCTGAGCCTCAAGCTCTTCAAGGCCGTGAAGGCCTCCGCGCTCGGCAACAGCCGCAACGGTGGTGACGGCGAGCGTCTCCACCGCGTCAGAGAGATCTCTCGCCCTGCTCCAACGCCGAGACGCGACAGCCTCCAGGACCGCCACCGTGGTGCTCGCCGCTTTGTCGCCGAACAGTCGTCGGACGACAGCCGGCACGCTCTGCGGGCTCCCTCGAAGGTCCGTCAGCGAACGGCGAAGCGACGCGGATGTGTCCATGACGTCCACGGCCGCGAACAGCTCGTCGGCGACCTTCAGATCGGCAGCACGAAGGGTCTCTGCGAGGTCTGACTGCAGGCTCGCGAGGGATTCCGTGGTCACCGTTGCCATTACTTGGAGGCTCCTGCCTGCTCAGCGTCAAGATCAGCCAGGAACCGGTCGACCACGCGCTGCGAGCGAGCGTCGTCCTCAAGAGCCTCGCCGACGATCTTGCCCGCCAGCTCCGAGGCAAGCGCACCGACGTCAGCCTTGAGAGAGGCTGCAGCTGCAGCCCGCTCCGCTTCGATCTGCGCCTGAGCCTGCTCGCGGATGCGGCCTGACTCAGCCGCAGCCTTTTCTTGGGCTTCAGCCACGATCTGGGCCCCCTCGGCACGAGCCTCTTCTCTGATCTGCGACGCCGCGGCGCTGATTCAGCGAGGTTCTTCTCGTATTCGGCCTTCAGTGCTTCGGCCTCGGCCTTGGCCTCTTCGGCTTCGCTTATGCCGCCTTCGATGGCAGCCACACGCGCTTGGTAGGTCTCCTCGAACTTGGGCGCGACGTACTTCATGATGATGAAGAGCAGCACCAAGAAGGAGACAGCCGCAGTGCTTAAGCCTCCCACCAGTTGGGGACCAGTGGGTTTCCGCCGTAGTCATCGGCTGCGCGGATCACGTCTGCGCTGATCATGTCTACACCTGTTTCTCTCAAGGGTTTCGTCTGGGACTGATTGCGGTGCGGGGCTCCAGCGAGCCGAGCACCTCAAAGCGAGCCGGACGAACTGCTAGACGACCAGAACCAGAACGAATCCGAGAATGGCCAGCGCCTCGACGGCAGCGAAGCCCACGAAGAGCAGGGGCTGCAGGATGCGCGACACCTCGGGCTGACGAGCGACTGCCTGGAAGTAAGCGAAGAAGATCAGAGCCACGCCGACGCCGGAGCCAAGGGCCGCGATGCCGTACCCGATCAGGTTGAGTGAGCCTTCCATGTTCTCTCTTTCTGTGAGATAGCCGACTTTTCCATGGCGGGGACACTTGTACTGCTTGCTATTCAGTTAGAAGTTTGGATGTGGTGCGAACGCGTCAGTGAGCGTCGACTTCGATGGCCTGCTGGATGTACACCGCAGTGAGCAGCGTGAAGACCAGCGCCTGGATGACCATCAGAAGGATTTCGATGAAGTACATGGGAATCGCGCCGACGATCGCGGCGACGCCGCCGATGGTCAGCAAGCCACCCTGACTGATCATGTACTCCGCTCCTACAGCGGCAACCAGCATGATCATGTGGTAGGCGAGCATGACCGCCATGATACGAAGCGAGTGTGTGAGGGGCCGCACGATGTAGTTGGAGATGATCTCCAGCGGGACCAGAAGCAGAAGAATCGGCTTAGGCACGCCCGATGGGGCCACTGACAGCCAGAAGAACTTCGGGCCGTGCTTCTGCAGTCCCACGCCGATCCAGGTCACGTACATGATCGCCGCCATGGCATACGCCACTCCGGCGTGCGAGAAGGTGGGCATCTGGATCAGCGGAATAGCGCCGGTCAGGTTGTTCACCAGCACGAAGACGAAGACCGCGAATAGGAACGGAATCCACGGCTTGAAGTGCTTTTCGCCCAGCACGTCGCGACTGATCGTGTGACGGACGAATCCGTAGATCGACTCCGCAATGAACTGAGTTCGCGTAGGAACGAGCGACTTCCTGCGGATGGCCGTGTTGAAGAACCACACGATGAAGATGACCGAAAGGATGAGGACGAGCATCGCCTTCCCGAAGAAGGTTCCCATTCGGCTCCCCACGGAATGATATCCGGCAGGTGAGTGTCGTTGATCGTAGGCGGCTGGAACCCACCCTCATCGGCGGCTCTCAGGGCTAGCGATGACAAACGCTGGTCCTCTCGGTGGTCGTCGATGAGCCTGAGCAGATTCAGACCCATTTGAATGATGCGAGGAAAGTCGAGGCCATAAGCACTTCCCGGACTACCGCTGAGCCTATCAAAGACTTAGTGGTCCAGAGCACGCCCAGGCGCTCCCACAAACACTACTACAGGATGTAGAAAAACGGCACCGCGGCTCGGCAGGGCCCGTCACTGCTCCACGGTGGCGCGCATCTTCCACACGCCCAGCACCAGCATGGCCTGCCATACGAAGAGGAGCACAACCACTGTGACGGCCGTCCATACGGTGTCGAGCCAGTGAGGTATAGGCGCGAGGAGCAGCGTGCCGCCGATCAGCGCCACCTTCGCAATAAATGCGGCGAGCAGGACCATCGGACCCCACTCCGGCCGGTAGTGCTGAGCCAGGGCGAAGAGCACGAGAGACATCAGGAACATCAGCACCACTGCACTGCCCACCATCGCTGATGAGGCCGCTCCGGCGCCTCCTCCGAGAAGGGCGGCGAGTGCGACCATGAGCCCCAAGGCCAGCGCGGCGGAGCCCGTCGTCCTGATCACAATGCTTGTCCAGCTGTTCCTCACGGGGCACCTTTTCGTCGAATGAGACGGCGGAATCGCGGGGTGAATGTGAGCACCGCAGCTGCGGTGAGGCCGCCTCCGGCGCTGAGGACGACCCACTGCCAGGGAATGAAGTTGAAGGAGACTCCCCGAAGGCCACGATCGCCGCCCACATATACAGGAGCAGCACTGCTTGGGGATGCGAGTACCCAGCGTCCAGAAGCTTGTGATGGAGGTGGCCCCGATCTGGGGAGAAGGGCGATGCCCCGGGCGGTTCGGCGGGCTACGGCCATGACGAGGTCAAGCATCGGAAGGACCATGACGGCCAGCGGCAGCAGCACGGGCATATAGGTAAGCACGTTCATAAAGCGGAAGCTCTCCTCATAGAGCTCGAGAGAGGACGTCACCACCAAGGCTCCGGCTGCCATGACCGTGCCCAGCAGCATCGCCCCCGTATCTCCCATGATCACCGACGACGGATGGAAGTTGTGCGGCAGGAACCCGAGGCAGGCGCCTACCAGCACCGCCATCAGCAGCGTGGTCAGGTTGGAGACGGTGAACTCGTGGAGCTGCAGGGTCAGCATGTAGCTGTAGAGAAAGAACGCTGCCCCGCCAATGGCGGCCACCCCGCGGCCAGGCCGTCCAGACCGTCGATGAAGTTGAACGCGTTGATGGTTGCAACGACGACGAATACCGTCAGGACAGCCTGCAGCAGCCCGTCGTCCAGTTCGAAGCGGCCCATTGGGGCCACTTCGAGCCGAGTTCAGACAGGACGAGAATGATGGCCGCACCGACCTGAGCGGCGAGCTTTGTGACCCAGTGAATGTCCCACGCATCATCGGCCAATCCCGTCAGCAGGATCAGCGTCATGGCGCCGACGATCCCCGCTATGCGAGCGGGTTCCTCGAAGAGGCCGGAGAGGTAGGGGATCAGCGAGGCGGCCCCGAGGGCCACCACCATTCCGCCGTACATGGCGAGCCCGCCCCATCGAGGCTTCACCTGGGTGTGGATGTCCCGGGCGCGGATGGAGGTGTAGATTCCCAGGTGCATACCGGTAAGCGCACCGGCGGCGTCAGGACGAAGGTGACGACTGCCGAGATCGCCAGGACGATGAGGAAGTAGATCATGAAGCCGAAGCAGGCCCCTCGTCCAGCTCGCGCACCTCGGGGACGACGGCCCTGAGCTCCGCCAAGGAGATGGTCCCGTCTCGGACCACCTGAGGGTGTTCGCCCGTACAGTCCACAATGGTCGACGGCGGGATGCTGACTCGCTCTCCGTCGTCGAGGTAGACGGCGACCGATTCGGCGAGCATGGACTCAGCAGCCGCTGCCGTGGTCGCCGCCGGCATGCCCGTTCGGTTGGCGGAGGAGACGGCCATGGGCCCTACGGCTCCCAGCACCTCAAGGGCAAGCTCGTCGGCGGGCATCCGGAGCGCAACGGTGCCGCGTGTGTCCCCGAGGTCCCATGCGAGCGATCCTTGAGCCTGCAGGATGACTGTCAGCCCACCGGGCCAGAACGCCTCGGTGAGACTGCGCGCCGCGTCGGGAATCTCAGCGGCTAAGGCCTCCATCACTTCGGGCCTGGCGACGAGCACCGGCGGCGGCATGGAGCAGCCCCGCCCTTTGGCGGCGAGGAGGACTGCGACAGCCTGCGGCGAAAGGCGTCCACACCGATCCCGTAGACGGTGTCGGTCGGCACGACGACTGCTTGGCCGCGCTGAGCCGCCTCTTTGACGGCAGCTATCCCCGCTGTGCGGGCCTGGGGTCGGACGCGTCGAAGGTCTCACTCACGCGCGGTATTCTTCCACGCCTTCAGGCTTCCCGCTGTGAGCACGCTCCGACCTGCGGCGCGCAGACGTGGCCCGCGGCCTGCCCGTGAGGTCATGGTGCGTACGAACGTCACCGAGATCAGGCTCAGCCGCGCAGATGTCCAAAAGGGCCTCCGCCTGCACTTCTGCATGCTCCAGGATGAACCAGCCGTCGCGCGTCAGGACTCGCTGGGCCGCGGCGATCACCTCGCGGGGCATCTCGAGGCCGTCCTCTCCCCGCCGTAGAGGGCCGTTCTGGGGTCATGCTCGTGCACCTCGGGTTCGGTGGGCACCATGGACGGCGGAATATAGGGCGGGTTCGAAACGACCACATCAAAGCCGTCCTGCTCAAAATCACGAAGGTCCTGAACGTGGAGTCGCACTTGGGCAGCGTGCTGGGGCAGCCGCGAGAAGTTGAGCGCAGCCCACGCTGCCGCCGCCTCCGAGACCTCTATTGCATGCACGTCGCACTGCGGCCGCTCCGCGGCGATGGATGCCGCGATGGTGCCCGCTCCGGTCCCCAGGTCTACGATGCGAGGCACCGCGACCCCCAGGCCGAGCAGCCGATCGATCTCCGCGAGCGCTACGTCCACGACAGCCTCTGTCTCGGGGCGAGGCACGAACACTCCCGGCCCGACACGGAGCTCGAGTGTGCGGAATGGTGCCGATCCGGTCAGGTGCTGCAACGGCACTCGTCGCGCTCGCTCTTCGATCAGACGCTGAAATTCGCCAACCGAGCCGTGGTCCAGCTCCAGGCCCACCATCGCTTTGACCTGCACCTCTCCCTGCTGAGATTCAGTACGTGCGAGGCCAGGAGCTCAGCGTCCACCCGGGGCGTCGGCACACCCGCTTCGGCGAGTTCGGCGGCAGCGTTCTTGAGCCGTTGCTCCAGCTCAGTCCTCATGGTGCGCCAGGAGGCCAAACGCTCAGCCTCATCCAGCTGGATGCAGGACTGAACCACGGCTTCGAGATCTCCGTTGATGACAGAGTCGAGGTTGTACGCCTTGTAACCGGTCCGGTGGTCAGCAATCCGGTTCTCCGGAAAGTTGTAGGTGCGAATGCGCTCGGACCTGTCCATGGTGCGGACCTGCGACTTTCGGGCCTGGGCGTTCTCCGCGTCAATCTGCTCCTGCTGATGCGCCAGGAGCCGGGATCGCAGGACGCGCATCGCAGCTTCACGATTCTGCAGCTGCGACTTCTCGTTCTGCATGGACACGACAATGCCTGTCGGCTCATGGGTGATGCGCACTGCAGAGTCAGTCGTGTTGACACTCTGTCCTCCTGGTCCGGAGGATCGGAAATAATCGATGCGCAGATCGTTCTGGCTGATCTCCACCTCCTCCGGCTCCTCGACCTCGGGCATAACGAGCACTCCGGCAGCGGAGGTGTGAATGCGGCCCTGGGACTCCGTTTCGGGCACCCGCTGGACACGGTGCACTCCGCCTTCGAACTTCAGGTGCGCATAGACGCCCTCAGCCGGATCGTTCGAGCGCCCCTTGACCGCAATCTGAACGTCCTTGTACCCATGCGGCCTCAGACGGCGTGGCCGCGAGAAGCTCCGTCTTCCAGCCTTTGGCATCCGCGTAGCGGGAATACATGCGCAGCAGGTCGTAAGCGAAGATTGCTGCCTCATCCCCTCCGGCTCCGCCTTTGATCTCGACGATGGCATCGCGGGCGTCGTTCTCGTCACGTGGGATGAGCATGCGAAGCAGGCGTTCGGAGGCCTCCTCCATGGCGGTCTGCAGCTCAGGCACCTCCGCGGCAAAGTCCGCGTCCTCCTCCGCCATCTCCGATGCGGCGGCCAAGTCGCCCTGAAGCCTCTTCCACCGCTTATGAGCCTCCACCACTCCGTTCAGCTGGGCGTATCGACGTCCCAGGCGACGCGCAAGCGCCTGATCGTTGTGCGTCTCCGGGTCGGCCATCTGCTCCTGGATCTCGGCGTGCTCCTGAAGCAGCGCCTCGACGGAGTCGAACATCCGCGGGTTGTTCTCTGTGCTCATCAGTGACTTTCTGGCTGGTTCGGCGAAGGCGGGCAGATCCGAAAGACCCCATGCGGCGCATGAAGGCCGACGGGGTCTCTTTCGGAACGCTATTTGCCGTTGTCGCCCAGTGTGGTCTTCTGGGTCAGCATAAGGAACTCTGCGTTCGACTGCGTCTCCTTGAGCTTGGACATCAGCAGCTCGAGTCCCTGCTGCTGGTCCAGGCCGGAGAGCACCCTGCGGAGCTTCCACATGATCTTGACCTCATCAGGGCTGAGCAGGGCCTCCTCGCGCCGCGTCGAGGATGCGGTGACATCCACTGCGGGGAAGATGCGCTTGTCAGCCAGCTGGCGCGAGAGCCGCAGCTCCATGTTGCCGGTGCCCTTGAACTCCTCGAAGATGACTTCGTCCATCTTGGAGCCGGTCTCCACCAGGGCAGTAGCCAGGATGGTCAGCGATCCGCCGTTCTCAATGTTGCGTGCGGCGCCGAAGAAGCGCTTGGGCGGGTACAGAGCCGAAGCGTCCACACCGCCGGAGAGGATGCGGCCGGAAGCCGGTGCGGCCTGGTTGTAGGCGCGTCCCAGACGAGTCATGGAGTCAAGAAGGACGACGACGTCCTTTCCGAGCTCTACGAGACGCTTGGCGCGCTCGATGGCGAGCTCGGCCACCGTGGTGTGGTCATCGGCAGGACGGTCGAAGGTGGAGGCAATGACCTCACCGTCGACGGTTCGCTGCATGTCGGTGACCTCTTCCGGTCGCTCATCCACGAGCACCATCATGAGGTGGACCTCGGGGTTGTTCTGCTTGACCGCGTTCGCCACCGCCTGCAGGATCATCGTCTTTCCGGCCTTGGGAGGCGAAACGATGAGACCGCGCTGGCCCTTGCCGATCGGTGAGATCAGGTCAATGACTCGTGGACCGACGGCCTTGGGGTCGTTGGACTCCAAGCGCAGGCGCTCCTGCGGGTAGAGCGGAGTCAGCTTGTTGAAGTCGACCCGGTCGTCGTTGGACTCGACCGGACGGCCGTTGACCTTTTCGACCTTGACGAGGGCATTGAACTTCGCGCGGTTCTTGCCGCCCTTCTGGTTCCTGCCTCCGCCGCCCTGCGGCTGTTCAGTCAGGCCGCCTTCGCCTGGTGCCTTGATGAAGCCGGTGACGACGTCGCCCTTGCGGAGGCCGTTCTTCTTCACCTGCTGCATGGACACGTACACGTCGTTCTGCCCGGGCAGGTACCCCGAGGTCGAACGAATGCGTAGTTGTCGAGGACATCGATGATGCCGGCGATGGGGATCAGCTGGTCGTTTTCGCTGACCTGCTCCTCGCCGTCCTGCTCGGGTCCGCGGCCACGCTTGTTGCGGTCCTTGCGGTTGCGGTTGCGGCGGTTTCGATTGCGTCCGCCGCCCTCGCCGTCGCTGTCGCCGTCGCCGCGCGCGTCCTGGTCCCCGCCGCGGCGGTCACCCTGTGGGCGGCCGTTCGACTGGTCGCCGTCCTGCTCTCCGGATGCATCGCGCTCTGAGCCGTCCCGACCTTCGGCGCTCTTGGGCGCCTGCTCGCCCTTGGGAGACTGGTCGCTGCCGCCTTGGGAGTCGTTCTGCCCGTCGGAGCCGCCGCGTCCGCGGTTGCGGCGATTGCGGCTGCGACTGCGGCCGCCCTCTTCCTTCTCGCCGCCGGACTGGCTCTCCGAGGAGGACTCGTCGCCCTGCTGCGCGTGACCGTTGCGGCCATTCTTCTCGGAGCCGTTCTGCTCGGCGGCGCCGTGATCGGCTGCCGGTGCGGACTCCGACGCCTGCGGCTCTGCGGCGGGCTTCTCGCCCTCAGTCTTCTTCTCAGCGAAGCTGCCGCCCCGCTGGTGGGCGGAGATGGCCTGAACCAGGTCGGACTTGCGCATTCTGGAAGCGCCGGGGATGCCGAGCTGGGAGGCCAGAGTCTTCAGCTGAGGAAGCTTGAGTCCGGCGAGTCCCCATGCGGCTGCCGAGCTGCTGTCGTTCTGCTCAGCGTTGTCGACCTCTGGGGTCGCAGTGGTGGTTTCTGTCACGAAGGTTTCCTTCTCCCTCGTCGGGCAGGCTCAATGAGCGTCGTGGCATATATTGGCCTGCGGTCTCATCAACGGCGCGTCAGAAGGCGCCGTAGGAATTGCAAGATCAGCTCTCCCAAAAATTGATGCACGCTGCATGGGAGAGCCGCGATGATCCCCTGGTGCAGTGCTGCCAGCACATATTCTATGGTCCGGTCACATCACTGCGGGGTTGACTCCACTGTAACACCTGCATCCGTGATCGGCAGGATCTGGGGTGAAGCGAACGGCGTAACCTGCGACTCGTCCACGTTCGAATCCGTGCCGCTGCGTCGGGCGCGGCGCTCTCGGTGGTGATCACCAGGACCGTCGGCCCAGCGCCGGAAACGACCGCAGCCCATCCCTCCCCTCGGAGAGCGTCGACCAGGCTCATAGAGGTGGGGAAGGCCGAGCGGCGATACTCCTGATGCAGGGAGTCCTCTGTGGCCTCGAGCAGCAGGGTCGGATCTGCAGTGAGCGCGTGGACGAGAAGAGCAGATCGAGACGAGTTGCGGGCCGCCTGGCGATGCGGCACAAGCTCGGGAAGAAGCTGCCTGGCTTCCTTGGTCGACTGGGCAGAGTTGGGCACAGCGGCCACGCACGTGAGTGAGCTGTGCAGAGGAAGGCGAGCTGTGGCGAAGAGCCGGGCGCCGTTGGGGTCCGCTTGACGTTCCCAGGATACGGCCGCGCCGCCGCGAAGCCAGCCGGCACGTAGTTGTCAGGGTGACCCTCGAGGCGCGATCCGATCTGAAGCTGCTCGTCGGCGCTGAGCTCGCCGCGCACGGTCTCTGCAAGGAGCTGGGAGGCAAGCTCGACAGCCGTCGCGATGGCCGCCGCGGACGAGCCCAGACCCCGTGAATGGGGATGACGTTATGAGCGGTGACTACAAGGTCCGGCAGCCGGTAGCCGCGCTCGGCCAGAATTCGCTCTGCCACAGAGACCACCAGGTGCGATCCGTCCTGCGGGAGATCAGCGGCCCCCTCGCCGGTGACCGTCACGCGCACCTGAGCGGCATCGTGCACCCGACGCGGCTCGGCGAACACTTCGACCGTGTCGCGAAGGTCCAGAGCAATGCCCATGCTGTCGTAGCCGGGACCTAGGTTCGCGCTGGTCGCAGGCACCGTCAGAGTGAATCGGCGCGCTCCGATCAGCGGTTCGGGAGTTCCTCAGGCATCACTGACGATCAGAGGCCCAAGGT
Organism: Nesterenkonia pannonica; assembly: GCF_019575955.1. Lineage (GTDB taxonomy): Bacteria > Actinomycetota > Actinomycetes > Actinomycetales > Micrococcaceae > Nesterenkonia > Nesterenkonia pannonica. The sequence goes on along the minus strand of NZ_CP080575.1, from coordinate 1,406,277 downwards.
TCGGGCGATGGTCTCGACGTCGGTAAGCACCTGCGTCGTGAAGTCGCGCGCACCGTCCGCGCCCACGACCTCAGGGTTGTTGACTGCCCACTCGGGGTCCTTGAGCCCGTGGCCCGTCACCGTGATGACCCAGGTCTTGCCAGCGGGAACCTGCCCGGCCTCGTGCTTCGCCAGCAGCCCGGCCACGCCGGACGCGGAGGCAGGTTCGACGAATACTCCCTCCTTGGCTGAGAGCCACCGGTGGGCATGGAGGATCTGCTCGTCGGTGACAGCCTCGATGAGTAAGCTGACTCATCGCGTGCGGCCTCGGCGGCGTCCCATGAGGCGGGCTTGCCGATGCGGATCGCGGTCGCCACCGTATCCGGCTCCGTGATGGGGTGCCCGGCGACGATGGGGGCCGCGCTAACCGCCTGGAAGCCCCACATGATCGGCGTACGGGTCGCGGGCCCGTCTTCGCAGTACTCGCGGTATCCCTTCCAGTACGCCGTGATGTTGTTGGCGTTGCCCACGGGGAGGAGGTGGAAGTCGGGCGCATCGCCCAAGACGTCCACCACTTCGAACGCTGCGGTCTTCTGACCCTCGATGCGGCTCGGATTCACAGAGTTGACCAGGAAGACGGGGTAGGACTCCGAGAGCTTGCGAGCGATCTCCAAACCATCGTCGAAGTTGCCGTCGATCTGGATGATCTCCGCGCCGTGGGCCACAGCCTGGGAGAGTTTGCCCACCGCAATGTTTCCCATAAGCACAAGGACGGCGCAGGTGAGGCTAACCTGGGTGGCGTAGGCGGCTGCCGAGGCGGAGGTGTTGCCCGTCGATGCGCAGACGACCGCCTTCGCGCCGTCGGCCACCGCCGCGGTGATGGCCATCGTCATTCCGCGGTCCTTGAAGGAGCCCGTCGGGTTCATGCCCTCGACCTTGAGGCGGACGTCGCCCTGGACCAGTTCAGACAGGTGCGGCGCACGGACCAGCAGGGTCCCGCCTTCGCCCAGGGTGATGACCCTGGTGTCCTCCGTCACCGGGAGCCGGTCGGCGTATTCGTTGATGACTCCGCGCCACAAGTGCGCCATAGGGGTCTCCTTATTCTCCGACGCTGCGGACTACTGCTCGACTTCGACCCGAAGCACGGAGCTGATGGACTGCACCACGTCGAGGACTCCAGCGTCTCCACGGTCGCGCGGAGGTGCCGCTCCTGGGCCTTGTGCGTGACGATCTGGACCTGCGCGCCTGCGTCGCTGCTAAGCCGAGTCCTCGACCTCCCCTCGGGGCTGACTGAGCCAGGCTGCCGCATCGATTCGATGGAGACGCGGTGGTCGGCGAGGACGCGGGCGATCTCTGCGATCACACCCTCCTGGTCTGCCACCTGCATATCGATGTAGTACTGAGTCTCTGCGGCCTCGATGCTCAGCGGCTCCAGGTCTTCGGCGTCGGAGAGCAGCGGCGTCTCCGGCACTGCGGAGCGCAGGCGCCGGGCCACCGCGACGACATCGCCCATGATGGCGCTCGAGGTGGGAACCCCACCGGCCCCCTGGCCGTAGAACATCAGCTCTCCGGCGTTCTCAGCCACCACGAATACGGCGTTGAAGGCGCCGCGCACAGTCGCAAGGGGTGGGTGCGAGGCAGCAGCGTGGGTGCACCCGGAGCACTGCACCAGAGCTTCGCCGCTCCACAATCGCAAGGAGCTTGATCACGTAGCCGGACAGCGCCGCCGCTTCGATGTCATCGGGCGTGACATCGCTGATGCCCTGGCAGTAGACGTCGTCGATGGTGAAGGGGCGTGGAAGGCGAGAGTGGCGAGGATCGCGGCCTTGGCAGCGGCATCGTGACCCTCTACGTCTGCGGTGGGGTCCGCCTCGGCGTAGCCCAGCTTCTGCGCTTCGGCCAGGGCGTCGCCGAAGGCAGCTCCGGTGGTGTCCATCTGATCCAGCACGTAGTTGGTGGTGCCGTTGACGATGCCCATCACCTTGGTGATGCGGTCGCCCGAGCGAGTCCTCGATAGGACGAAGGATGGGGATGGCACCGCCGACGGAGGCTTCATAGCGAAGCAGCGCGCCCGCCTCGTCGGCCAGCGCGTGGAGCTGAGCGCCTCGGTCCGCCAGGAGGGCCTTGTTTCCAGTCACCACAGCGGTTCCCTGACGCAGCGCCCGCTCGATGAGTCCTGCGGCCGGATCGAAGCCGCCGATGAGCTCGATGACCAAGTCGACCTCGTCGACCAGACGCTCGGCGTCAGTGGTCAGAAGCTCTCGGGAATGCGCCAGTCGCGGGGATTCTCCACGTCGCGCACGGCCACAGCCGCCAGTCGGACCGGGGTTCCGACCCTGGCGGAGATGAGCTCCCTCTCCTCCACCAGCGTGCGTGCCACCTGCGCTCCGACGCTGCTTACTCCGAGCAGTCCGATAGTGATGGGCTCAGCCACGTTCACCCCTTCATCCGTTGCGGTGTGTATGTCTTCATCGCGCTTCAGCTGCGTAGCCGGTGTCCCGGGAGAGCATCATGTCGACTGTCTCGCGGCGGATGAGCACCTCAGAGCGACCTCCCGCGACACTGACGACGGCCGGACGTGTGAGGTAGTTGTAGTTGCTCGACAGCGAATGGCAGTACGCTCCCGTGGTAAAGCACAGCGAGAAGGTCTCCCCTGCTCACAGCCGTCGGCAAGTATACGTTTCGCACCACGATGTCGCCGGACTCACAGTGTTTGCCCACGATGCGAGACAGGCTGTGCTCTCCCTCCTGGGGCCGAGACGCGAGGCGCTGAATAGTCCGCGTCGTACAGAACTGGGCGAGCGTTGTCGCCCATTCCTCCGTCGACGGCGATGTATCGACGTGTCACCCCTGCTTCGACGACAACGTCTTTGGTCACCCCAGCCGTGTACAGCGTGACGCCGGCAGGTGGCGATCGCGCGGCCGGGCTCAATGCTGATGCGCGGAACATCCACCGCGCACTCGAGGCACGCCTCCTTGACCGTGCTGGCCAGTGCGGCTGCGATCTCCTGCGGATGCCGGGGTGTCCGCCTCGGTGTAGGCGATGCCGTGGCCGCCGCCGAGGTCGAGTTCGGCGAGCTCGACTCCGTGAGCGTCCCGCACGGCCGCGAGGAACTGGATGAGCCTTTGGGCCGCGAGCTCGAAGCCGTCCGGCTCGAAGATCTGCGAGCCGATGTGGCAGTGCACGCCGACCAGCTCCACGCCCGCAAGGTTCAGCGCAGCCTCTGCCGCCGCCCAGGCGGGTGAGCCTCGGTGCTGGCCGCTGTTCTGCACTGACTGATCGGCAGCGCCTCCCGCGGTGAGGGCAGACGCCTCAGGGCCCACCGGAGTGAGCGAGAGCCCGAATTTCTGGTCCTCGTGTGCGGTGGCGATGTGCTCGTGGGTCGATGCGTGCACTCCTGGAGTCAGCCGCAGCATGACGGGCGCCGTCACCCCGAGCCGGACGGCGAGCTCGGAGATGCGGGAGAGCTCGTCGAGCGAATCGGCAATGATTCTTCCGACGCCGACCTGCAGGGCGTGTTCGATCTCGGCGTCGGACTTGTTGTTCCCGTGCAGTCCGATCCGAGCCGGATCGACGCCTGCAGCGAGGGCCAGCGCCAGCTCGCCCCGCTGGCGGTGTCGATGTTCAGACCCTCCTCTGCGGCCCATCGTGCTGCGTGGGTCGTCAGGAAAGCCTTGCCGGCGTAGAACACGTCGACCTCAGCCTCGGGCGCAAATGCCTCCGAGAACGCTTCGCGGAAGGCACGGGCACGGGCGCGAAAGTCGGTCTCGGAGACCACGTAGAGCGGAGTGCCGTAGGTCGCGGCGAGCTCGGAGGCAGGTATCCCGCCGAAAGTCAGCTCTCCTGCTCGGAGCGGCCTGCATCCAAGGGAAGGAGCTTCTGCTCGAGATCCTCAGATGAGCTGCGAGGGGACAGCCACGAGGGGGCGAGGGGTGGGGCTGAACAGTCATGGTCGGTCTCACATCTTCTCTGGTGCGCTGACGCCGAGGAGGCTCAGCCCATTGTGGAGCACCTGCACGGCGGCATCGTTGAGCCAGAGTAAGCTGCGGTTGAGGTCGCTGACGGGATCGGTCGTTCCGTCCTGGTGGGTGGACGGGGCCATGCGGCATGCGGCGTACCAGCCGTGGTAGGCCGCAGCGAGCCCTTCGAGGTATCGCGCGACGCGGTGGGGCTCCCGCAGCTCGGCGGCTGAGGCGACCACTGAGGGAACTGCCCCAGGTGGGCCAGCAGCTCCTCCTCCGTCTGGTGCGTGAGGAGCGCGGCGTCGAACGTCTGCCGGTCCACGCCGTGCGCCTCGGCGTTGCGAGCCGCGTTGCATGCCCGGGCGTGTGCGTACTGGACGTAGAACACGGGGTTGTCGTTGGTGCGGGACTGCAGCAGGTCGGGGTCGACATCGATCGGTGAGTCCGCGGGGTAGCGCGCCAAGGTGTAGCGCAGGGCGTCGGTTCCGAGCCACTGAATGAGGTCGTCGAGCGCGATGATGTTCTTAGCGCGCTTCGAGAGTTTGGCGCCCTTGACGCTCATGAGCTGACCGATGAGGATCTCAATGTTCTTCTTGGGGTCATCGCCCGCACAGGCTGCTATGGCCTTGAGCCGTCCCACGTAGCCGTGGTGGTCTGCGCCCAGGAGATAGATCTTCTCCTCAAAGCCGCGGCTGCGCTTGGACAGGTAGTAGGCGGCGTCTGCGGCGAAGTACGTCGGCTCCCCGTCCGCCTTGATGAGAACGCGGTCCTTGTCGTCTCCGAAGTCGGTGGTCCGCAGCCAGATGGCCCCGTCGCGGTCCTCGACGTGCCCCTGCTCGCGCAGCGTGGCGATGGCGTCACTGATGTGCCCGCCGGAATGGAGGGTGCTCTCGGAGAACCATTCGTCGAAGTGCACGCCGAAGGCATTGAGCGTGCTGCGGATGAGCGAGAGCTGCTCCTGGTATGCCAGCTCTCGCACCAGGGGCAGCGCCTCGGCATCGGGCATGTCCCGCAGCTCTGGGCGCTTGGCTGCGGCGCTGTCGGCAAGCTCGACCACGTACTCGCCCGGGTAGCCCCCTCCGGGACGCTCTCCCCGCGGAGGCGTGCCAGGACGCTTGCGGCGAAGACGTTCATCTGGTTGCCGGCGTCGTTGATGTAGTACTCCGTGGTCACGTTCGCCCCTGAAGCTCGCAGGAGCCGTCCCACGGCGTCGCCCAGAGCGGCCCACCGCGTGTGCCCGATGTGGAGGGGCCCAGTGGGGTTGGCCGAGACGAACTCGAGGTTCACGGTGTGCCCGCTCAGGACCTCGTTGTGGCCGAAGGTCGCGCCCGACTCTACGATGGTCCGCGCGAGCTGGTAAGCGGCGGCGGCGTCTACGGTGATGTTGATGAAGCCGGGTAGGCAATCTCGACCGCGGAGATCCCTTCATGCTCGCGGAGCCTGGCAGCGAGGGTCTCAGCAAGCTGCCTGGGGGCATGTAGGCCTGCTTGGCCACCTGCAGCGCAATATTGGTGGCCCAGTCTCCGTGCTCGCGGCTCTTGGGCCGCTCCACTCGGATCTCGTCCGGGACGGTGAGGTTCAGCTCATGCGGCCTCGACGGCCTGGTGGAGCACGGTCTTCACGGCGGAGGAGAGTTCTTCGGGAGTCACCAGAACATCCTAAATGCTGTGCAGGCGCGCGGAGTCAGAGAAGCAGAGCCAGAGTCCCGGACACGGCCATGTACGCGCCCAGCGCCAGCAGGATCAGCCCACTGACCATCTCGATCCAACCGGTCACGCGGGGTTGGAGAGCCAGCGATTGGCCGCGTCGACGAGAAGGACCACTCCGATGAGATAGGCGTACATGGTGCAGGCGACGGTGCCGCCCATGACGACGACGGCGAAGAGCAGCGTGCCGTCCTCGGGCATGAACTGGGAAACAGCGCCAGGAAGAAGAGGGCGACCTTGGGGTTGGTCATGCAGGTGGCAAGCCCCGCGAAGAAGCCCGAACGCAGGGTGGGAGGCTTCTGGGCGCCTTCTTCAACGACCCGTGCAGCGTCGGGGCTGAGGCCCGGCCCGCCAGCTCCGACGGCCTGCAGAAGCGGCGCATTCATGCGGCGGCGCGCCGTGATGATCGTCCGTGTCGCCAGAAACAGGAGGTAGCTCCCTCCCACCGTGCGCAGTATGTCGTAGGCGACGGGCGACGCCTGAAAGACCGCAGCGAGGCCGGAGGCTGTCAGTGCCGCCCACAGGAAGATCGCCGTGCACGACCCTGTCGCTGCGCCGACCCCGGCCCTGCGCGAGGACAGCGCGCAGCGCAGGGAGAGCATCGTGTCGGGACCTGGGGTGACGGCAACGACGAAGGCCGCGGCAAGGAGGCCCGCATAGCTGGCAAGATTCACGTCGTTCATCCTCGCGGCAGAGATACATCGTGACAAGCAATCTTTTTCGAAGTATTGATCGGCAGTGACTAATAATAGATGGATGATGAACCCACAGCGCCTCCGTGTCCTGCAGGCCGTCGTCGCTGCGGGGTCATTCCAAGCTGCAGCGCGCAGTCTCCACTACTCCCCGCGACAGTCAGTCAGCACATGGCGGAGCTGGCCCATGAGACGGGGCTTGAGCTCTTTACGCGACGGGGCCGGGGCCTTCAGGCCACCGCCGCTGCGCTGCAGCTCTCAGAGCAGGCAGGGGATGCTCTGGCGGCGCTGCAGCGCGTGGAGCGCACCGCCGAGGACATGCGCCGCGGTCAGGGCAATCAGCTCACGCTGTCGTCGTTCTCCTCGGCCGCGAAGGAATGGCTCCCGCATGTGGTGGCGGCCGTGCGGCAGATCTCCCCGGGCATCGTGGTGGAGATCAGTCTCAACGAGGCAGCCGTAAGTAGCAGCCCGTTCCATCCGCCGGACATCGACGTGCGCCAGGAGAGCCTCGAAGCCCCTTCCGAGCACCTCCCGGATATCTCCGACGCCCCTTGGGCATCGAGGAGTTCGATGTGGCCCTGCTTACTGGTCATCACCTCGAGAGTCGGGACGTCGTTGCCGTGCACGAGCTGGCGGAGGAGCTGTGGGTCGACCACGACATCTTCGAGACCCCGGCCAGCAGGATCATCCGGTCCGCGTGCAGAGCGGTAGGCTTCACACCGAATGTGGTGGCCCGGCTCGATGATCACTACGCCGCCCTGAGCCTCGTGGAGGCTGGAGTTGGCATCACGGTGCTGACTCGTCTGGCTCTCCAGGACGCGGCCCCACGGGTGAGCATCCGCTCGCTGCATCGTCCGGCGGTCCAGCGCAGGGTAGTGGCTCACGTCCGGCAGGAGCGCGGAAGCACTCGATCGGTCAGCACGGCACTGAAGACGCTTCATAGGCTCGCCGCAGACGCTGGCCTGCGCAGTGAGGAGCCCTGAACGGACTGCAGACGCGCAAGGGCCCCGCCTCAACGACGGGGCCCTTGCTGCTGTTCGGCTCAGCCGAGAATCAGACGCTGAAGTACAGGTCGAACTCTGCGGGGTGGTCCGCATGCGGATCAGGTCGATCTCTTCTTCGTGCTTGTACTCGATCCATGCCTGAACGAGGCTCTTCGGTGAACACGCCGCCTTCGAGGAGGAAGTCGTGGTCGGCCTCGAGCGCGGCCAGGGCCTCTTCGAGGCTGCCCGGCGCCTGGGGATGTCCTTGAGTTCGTCGGCTGGGAGCTCGTAGAGGTCCTTGTCGACAGGCTCGTGGGGCTCGATGCGGTTCTTGATGCCGTCCAGGCCTGCCATCATCATGGCGGCGAAAGCCAGGTACGGGTTGCCCGAGGCGTCGGGCGCACGGAATTCGATGCGCTTGGCCTTGGGGTTGGAGCCGGTGATGGGGATACGGATGGCCGCGGAGCGGTTGCCCTGGGAGTACACCAGAGACCGGGGCCTCGTAGCCCTTCACGAGACGCTTGTACGAGTTGACGGTCGGGTTGGCAAAGGCCAGCACCGCATCGGCGTGCTTCAGCAGGCCGCCGATGTACCAACGAGCGGTGTCGGAGAGGTTCGCGTAAGCCGGCCTCGTCGTAGAACAGCGGCTCTCCGCCGCTCCACAGCGACTGGTGGCAGTGCATGCCGGAGCCGTTCTCCTCGAAGACTGGCTTGGGCATGAAGGTCGCTGCGTAGCCGTAGTTGGCAGCGGTGTTCTTCACGACGTACTTGAACTTCTGGACGTCGTCTGCGGCGAGCGTCAGAGTGTTGAACTTGTAGTTGATCTCCTGCTGGCCGGGCGCTGCCACCTCGTGGTGCGAGCGCTCGACGGACAGGTAAGCGCGCTCAAGGGCCAGGACGATCTCGTCGCGGACCTCAGCCGTCTTGTCCTGCGGGGTCACGGGGTAGTAGCCGCCCTTGGTGGCGAGCTTGTGGGCGTCCGGGACGCCGTACTCGCCGCTGTTGCCTGAGCCCCAGTAAGCTTCGCGTGCGCCGAGCTTGAAGAAGGACTCGTTCGGCGCATTGCTGTAGGAGACCTCGTCGAAGAGGAAGAACTCTGCCTCGGGGCCGAAGAAGGCGGTGTCTGCGATGCCGGAGGATGCGAGGTACTCCTCGGCCTTCTTGGCGACTCCGCGGGGGTCACGGGCGTACGGCTCGCCGGTGCGGGGTTGATGATGGAGAAGGTCATCACCAGGGTCTTCGCCACGCGGTACTCGTCGAGGAAGGCCGTGGTGGGGTCCGGAATCAGCTGCATGTCCGACTCCTGGATGCCCTGGAATCCGCGAATGGAGGATCCGTCGAAGAGCTGTCCGTCTTCGAAGAAGTCCATGTCCACGGTGTGCGCGGGGACGTTGAAGTGGTGCTGAAGGCCTGGCAGATCCGTGAAGCGGACGTCGACGAACTTCACGTCCTCGTTCTTGATGTAGTCGAGAACTTCCTGGGGCTGGAGAACATGCGGTACTGCTCCTCATCGTGTGAGTCGGTCATCGGACTCCTGAGCGGCAGCAGAAGCTGACTCAGGCAGACACGTGACACACTACCGACTCTCCGGTTTCCCGCTGGTCACGCAAATGTTTCCGGCATGTTAACGGAGGCTCTCAGACGTACACTTGTCGCCTGTGAGTCCAGATCGAGATGACGACGGATACCCCGGCGACGTTTTGGGGCTGCCAGCTGATGGTCCGGGCGCGATGGCGCCTTTCGGGCGGAGGGTGCTGGCCCTGTTCATCGATTGGGAATCGCCTCCCTGATCTCGCTCACCTTCTTCAGCTTCAATGAGCTCGCAACGCTGGGCATCTTCGTGCTGACGCATGTGGTGCTGGTGGGCCTGCTCGGTGTGACGATCGGCAAGCGACTCGTCCGGACGCAGGTGGTGCGACTGGGATCCGGGTCCGGCCCAGCCCTGCCGGGGCTCGCATGGTCCAGCCTCCGCACCGCCATGCTGCTGCTGGTCCTTCCCGTGCTGCTGATATCCCCGGATGGCAGGGGCGCCCATGACAGAATCGCGGGAACTGTCCAGGTCCAGATGTGAGGCATCATGACTGAATCCCGCCCGCTCCCCTGCGCCTGCTCATGCTCGGCGCCGGATTGTCCGTGATGCTCTCCGCATGCGGCGGTGACGACGAGGAGCAGTCAGCAGAGACCGAGCAGGAGAGCATCCCCAGCCCCACCCTTGAAGGCGACACCAGCGAGAGGGATGAGCAGGACGGCGGGGACGACGCTGACCCTGCGGACGAGGACGATGCTGTGCCCGGCGACGAGGAGATCCCTGATCGTCCCCATCGAACACCACAGGCTTCGCCTTCGCCGAGTCGATCACGGAGCCTTCGATCTTTCCCAAGTCGGTGGTGTCCAACGGTCGCGGCCTCGCCATCGCGAACAACATGATCTACAGGAACAACTCCACCCTGTATGACACCCAGGAGCGGGAGCTGGTCCAGGAGCTCGATGCGACGCTGAACCCTGCTGATTTCGGCGTCGAGGGCTACCCGGACGAGGTCACCGGAGCCCCGGTGGAGGCGGTGTGGACCGTGGACGGCGAGTACGCATACGTCTCTCAGTACCGCTTCCGCGACTACGGCGCGGACGCCTATGACGACTGCCGCAACGGTGACGCGGTGGAGCCGACTGCACTGTTCCGCTACAGCGTCGAAGAGGGCACCTGGGATGACTTCATCGAGGTGGGACGCGTGCCCAAATACCTGTCTGTGACGCCGGATGCCTCGACGCTGCTGGTGTCGAACTGGTGCGATCACGACCTGTCGGTAGTGGATGCCGAGTCCGGTGAGACCACCCAACGCATCCGCCTGAACTCGCAACCCCGGGGCATCGCTCCCATGCCGGACAACCGAACGGTGTATGTGACGGCCATGTACGCGAACGAGATCTACGAAGTGGACCTGGAGACCGGCGAGGCCGAGATGTTCTACAACCAGGGCGAGCGGCCCCGGCACTTGGTGCTCTCGCCGGAGGGCGGTGTGCTGTATGCGACCTTCTCGGGCTCAGATCAGATCGTCGCGTTCGACACCGACACCAACGACGTCATCGATTCGACGCCTACGGGCCGCGAGCCCCGCACCATGGACATCTCAGCCGACGGCACGGCTCTGTTCGCAGCGAACTATTACGACAACACGATCTCGAAGTTCGATGCGGAGACCCTGGATGAGATCGAGACGCTTCCCGCGGGCGAGTTCCCCATCGGGGTCACCTACGACGAACTGTCGGGGACCGTATGGGTGTCGAACTATCACGACGGCGGGGCGCTGATGATCTTCGACGACACCGTCGAGCAGTAGGCCCGGAAGGGTTCGGCGCTTCCGGGCGTTGTCAGGGGCGTCAGCACCACATCGACTCCCAGGAGGGCACCATGGCTCGAATCACTGTTCTCGGCGGCACCGGCTACAGCGCTCCCACATCGCGAGCGAAGCTGCGTCCCGCGGCCACGAGGTCACTGCCGTCTCACGGCGAGCCCCTGAGTCTCCGACTGAGGGTGTGAACTATGTGAGCGGGGATGTGAAGGACGAGGATTCCTTGCGGGCCTCATGGATGGCGCGGAGGTGATTCTGGTGGCGATTGCCCCGCGTGAGGACATGCTGGGGCAGGTGAAACAGGCGGCCGAGAGGCTGATCCCCATGGTGGAGAAGCACGGCGTGCGGCTGGGCGTGATCGGTGGGTAGGCTCTCTGCGGGTCTCGCCCGATGGGCCCCGTCTGATTGAGACGTCGAAGTTCCCGGAACAGGCCAAACCGGAGGCTTTCGAGATGACGGAGGTATGGGGGACCTTCAGCGCAGCGACGAAGCGCTGGACTGGTTCTTCGTCTCCCCTGCCGCGGGCTTCGGCGCGTTCAACCCTGGCGAGCGCCGCGGCACCTACCGGACGGATGATTCCGGTGTGCTGCTCACAGATGATGAGGGCCGGTCCGACCTGTCTGCGGCCGACCTGGCCATCGCTCTGGTGGATGAGGTCGAGGCCCCAAGGCACCACCGCACGCGCTTCGCCGTGGCGTACTGACCTTCTGCCCCGGTCGGCTCCATGGACCTGGATTCGAATCTGTGTTCGAATAGGTCGCATGCGGTGGGAGAACCAGAAGATTCACGAGGACGCAGGCACAGCAGCCGCGGCACCCTCATCCCCTGCAGGGTCTCGTTCGAAGTGTCCGCACTCCTGAGTTCGAGGGCATCACCTTCCACGAAGTGGCAGCAAAAACAGCACTGAACAAGGTTCCTGGCCAGTCGAATATGCCTTTCAGCTGGACCGTTAATCCCACACGTGGCTGCACCCACTCCTGCAAATACTGCTTCGCCAGAAAGACGCACAGCTACTTGGATATGGGAACGGGCGAAGATTTTGACACACAGATCGTCGTCAAGACGAACGTGGCAGAGGTGCTGCGCGCGGAGTTGTCGAAGCCCTCCTGGAAGCGCGAGCATGTGGCTCTGGGCACCAATACCGACCCCTATCAGCGCGTGGAGGGGCGATATCAGCTGATGCCGGGCATCATCCGGGCCCTCGCTGATTCTGGGACACCTTTCTCCGTCTTGACCAAGGGGCCGCTGCTGAAGCGAGATCTGCCTCTGCTCGTGGAAGCATCCGCGCAGGTCGACGTCTCTGTGGCCGTCTCCTAGCCATCATGGATCCTGACCTCCAGCAGGCCGTGGAGCCGGGCACACCGAACCCCACTGCTCGACTGAACCTGGTGAAGGCAGTGGCCGACGCTGGCCTGGACGTCAACGTCCTGGCGATGCCCATCCTCCCGTGGCTGACCGATTCGGAGCACCACCTGGACTGGCTGCATGGGGCGCTTCGCGGTAGGCGCGAATTGGGTCAGCACCGGTGCCCTGCACCTGCGGCCCGGTGCGCGCGAGTGGTTTATGCAGTGGCTGCAGCAGGAGCATCCTGCGCTCGTTACGAAGTACCGCCACCTGTACAGCGGCAAGAGGGTTTCGGCACCTACGCGTCGAAGGAGTACAAGCAGTGGCTCAGCGCCCGCGCAGCCGAGGCGCGGCGGCGCCATGGGTTCGTTCGGGACGGTGACCTGCGCTGGCGGGCGCGCATGTCCCCGGACGAGCCGACCAGGGCCTCAGCCCCTCCGGCGCCCAGGTGGAGATCCCAGGTCTGGAGCTCACCGGGACCAGCCAGAACGCACTGTTCTGATTCCGCCTGGGGTCCGCACTCGGGCGCCACGCCCGATAGACTCTCGGCATGGCTGACTCTCCTGTCATTAAGATCAACGCCATCACGGTGGCCGCTTAAGCTCAGGCGACGAGCTGGTAGAGCGCTTCGCCGCGCGCCAGGACTCCATGAAGGGCACACCTGGGTTCCAGGGCTTCGAGCTGCTGAAGCCCACCGACGAGCGCACGACGTGGCTGGTGGTCACGCGCTGGGACTCGGAGCAGGACTACGAGAACTGGCGCAGCTCAGAACGGTTCGGCGCCTCCCACGGTGAGAAGGACCAGGATGAGGCGCCCAAGCAGAAGCCGGTGGGCATGTCCGCCGAACTGTGGAGCTACGAAGTCTCAGTGAGCGCCTGACTCTGGTAATCTGTGTCGGTCGCTGAAAGCGATCCCCGCCTCCATAGCTCAGGGGATAGAGCGTCGGTTTCCGGTACCGAAGGTCGGAGGTTCGAATCCTCCTGGGGCACCATCGCGCCGCACATCTTCAGCAAGCGAGGCTTGATCAGCCACGTTGCGGAAGATACAGAGCTCCGAACCGCACTTGGTTCGGAGCTCGAGCTGTTTATAGGCAACGTGAGCCATCTTGTGGGCTCTTGCCCGAAGCAACACGGGGGTGTAACGCATGCACGCAGAGACGGATTTCACGAGGTACGTCCCGGACACTTGGACACGCGTCGGCCTGGAGTCCGCCGGGTACACCGGCTTCGTCCCATTCGAGAGACTCCGTGACGACCCTCCCCCGACCTGTGCAGGCGTCTACGCTGTCCTGCGCGAGTCCACCGAACCGCCTCAGTTCCTCGAACTGAGTGCGGCTGGCAAGACACGCGACGTCACCGCTCCGCCCGAGACCCTTCACCAGGAATGGGTCCCCGGCGCTCAGGTCTTGTACATCGGCAGAGCGACGAGCGGCAAGCGACGCAACGGTCTCCACCGGCGGCTGCAGCAGTATCGACGGACCGGCGCTGGGACTGCCGATCATCACAGCGGAGGTGTATGGGTCTTCCAACTCAATGATGCCGCGTCCCTGCTTCTGTGCTGGCGGACTGCGCACGACCCTCTGACGTGTTCGTCAGCGCCCTAGAACGACGGCTCATCACGGACTTCGCCGAACGGCGGAACACAGCAAGCGCCCGTTCGCGAACCGACTGGGCTGAACCTCGCGGCGCAGCGGCACGCTGCAGGCCCACCCGCTCCCTCTCACCCAAAAACTCGAAGGCTTCGGCTGTCGATATAGCCGATCGCCGTACGTCATGATGGTGTCGGGCGATCCAGTTCGGCGTACACCCACCCCTGGCCCAGGTGCCGGAGACAGCTGAGGAGAGACTCATGAAATACGCATTGCTGCTGATGGGCCGCATTGATGATCCGAACTGCGGTGCCGACGGCGGACCGAACCCTGAAGAATTCTTCGCCTTCGACCAGGAGATCACCGACGCTGGGGTGGTGGTTTCGTCTTTCGCACTGGAGGACCCGGAGCACGCAGTGAAGGTGGAGACTGGTGCCGACGGAGACCGTGTGGTTTCAAGCGGACCCTTCGCCGAAGTGCAGGAGTTCGTAGGCGGCACCTACATCATTGAGGTCGCTGACGTGGATGAGGCGATCTCGTGGGCCAAGAGGAGCCCGGGCTCAAAACCGGGCGGGCATGTGGAGATTCGTCCCGTGGCGCCTTACTAGGGACTGAGTCGTGATCCCCGCACTGTCCGACGATGAAGCTGGTGCGGCGGTGCGCAGCGCCCTGGAATCGCTGGGTCCCGACGGTCGAGCCCAAGTGCTTGCCGCGGTCGCCCGGCGGTTCTCCGACCTTGACCTGGCTGAGGAGCTGGTCCAGGAGGCGATGGTCCAGGCGCTGCGCACCTGGGGCGCGATGGGGTGCCCGAAGTGCCTGAGGCGTGGCTCATCACGGCGGCCAAGCGACGAGGAATCGACGCATTGCGCCGCGAGCAGGCGCAGGCACGGCTGATCCCGCGGTTGGGGGCCCTCAATGAGCGCGATCTCGCCTGGGGAACGGCGATCATTCCGCGGATAGCTTCTTAGACGAGAGCCCGGTCGCTGATGAGCGGCTTGGACTGTTCTTCGCCTGCGCGCATCCGGTGCTGAAGCACGAGGAGCGGATCGCCCTGACCCTGCGCTTTCTGGTAAGCCTGAGCACAGTGGAGGTGGCACACGGCCTGATGGTGCCGGTGACGACGATGCAGCAGCGCCTCGTCCGCGCTAAGCGACGGATCAGGACTATGGGAATCTCGTTCAGCGTGCCGCCTCGTGAGCTGCTCCCGGAGCGGCTGGCGGCGGTGCAGCGTGTGGTGTATCTGCTCTTTGCTGAGGGCTTTGCGCGGTCGGCAGGTGCTGCTCACGTGCGTGATGACCTCACGGAGGAGGCCATTCGCCTCACACGGATGCTGCGCCAGCTTATGCCTGGCTCAGCGGAGACGGTAAGCATGCTTGGTCTGCTGCTGCTGACCCAGGCGCGCAGGCCTGCCAGGACTGATGAGGGCGGCAGACCTGTTCCCCTGGCGGAGCAGGATCGCAGCCGCTGGGATGCGTCGCTTATTCATGAAGGTCTGAGGCTGGCCGAGTGGGCTGCCTCTGCGCCCGGTGCGGGACCGTACGCGATTCAGGCAGCGATTGCTGCGGTTCACGCGGAGGCCGTGGATTTCGACGCCACTGACTGGCCGCAGATAGCGGTGCTCTACCGCATGCTGGAGAGCTATGAGCCCAGTCCTGTGGTCCGCCTGGGGCGGGCAGTGGCCTGGGGCCGGGCACATGGCATGCACGAAGGATTGGCTCAGCTCGATGCGCTGTCAGGTGAGCCTGCGCTGGAGAGATTCCGCCCTTTCCACATCGCCCGAGCACTGACGCTTGAAGACATAGGCGACGCCGAGGCCGCTATGGAGGCCTACCGCCGGGCCTTACAGCTGCCTGGCAACGAGGCAGAGAGTGAGTTCCTCATCAGCGCGCTCGTCGGACTCGAAAGGCTTCAGGGAGGAGCAGCTGAGCCGATGAATGCCTACGCAAAGGGCTCCTCACGCTGCGCACCTGCGCTTTCTCCCAGGAGCGCGCGGATCCGCGACACGGCATGGTCGGTGATGTGGTGCTCACTATCGCGGTAGACGGTCAGCGTCGTCGCCTCAGCGAGTGCCTCGAACGCTGACGCCGTCTCCTTGGCCCGGTGCAGCGGCACCCAGGGGTCCTCATCTGCGCAGAACAGCTCGACCGACACCGTTCTGAGGGGTGCCCCGACAGCCGGCGCAAAGCTGCGCACATCGGGCCCCATGTACCCGCCGGTATGCAGGACCGCACCATCCACCGGCGGCTGTCGCGTCAGCAGGTACTCGGCCAGCAGACACGCCCCCTGGGAGAAGCCGAGCACCACCACGGGCGGCCCATGCGGCGTCGCGCTCGTCGAGCAGCCGCCCCAGTTGGGCATCCACGACAGCCAGCGCCTCCCCAGCTGCGGCTGGTTCTCCTCCTGATCGGCCATGAACCCGCCCGGGTACCAGGAATGATCCGCGGCAGACGGCATCACCCAGTGCAGCCCGGGCAGGTCCACGCGATCCGCCAGCTCCCGGATGAACTCGGGGCTCTGGGTGCGGCCGTGAACTCCGTAGACGACCGCGCCAGCATCGTCCGCGCGCTCACCATGCGTGATGGGGGCGATCTCGGAGTGGGAGCGCATCCGAGGGATCAGTCCTCCACGGTGATCGGCTCCAGCTGGGCCATGATCTTCTCGCGATCCTGCTCGAAGTGCGGCGGGATCATGAACTGCTTCCCCAGCTCCTCCGGAGACTCGTCGCAGTCCCATCCGCCGTCCTCATGAGTGACCGCCAGCTCGAACAGAGCTCCTCCTGGGGTCCGCACATAGTGCGACTTGAAGTAAGTGCGATCCTTCAGCTCTGAGACGTCGGTGTAGCCAGCACCCTCAATGTCGAACTTCACCGCCTCCTGGTTGTCCAAAGTGTCCAGGTTCCAGGCGAAGTGGTGGTAGGTGTAAACCGCGAAGCGCCACGTGCCCTGCTCATCAGTGCGATTCCCGCGCAGCTCCACCCAGTTGCCGTGCGCATCCGAGCCGAGACGGAAGCGCGCCACGTCCCCGGTCTCGCTGATCTCCCCGCCTTGAAGAAGACATCATCGACGAACTCGACCATCCGGTCCATGTCGTAGGCGTGAATGCCCATACCGTAGATGCCGTGCACCGCATGCTCCGGCGGAACACCGTGGCCCGGGTGACCGACGCGCGGATCACCCTCGGCGCCCACCAGCACGTACTCCAGGCCGCTCGGGTGGTTGAGCAGGATTCGACGCTCGTTGAAGAGCTCCTCCTGCGCAAAGTCGATGGCGAAGCTCTTCAGCCGCTCGGCCCAGAAATCCATGGAGGCCGCCGGAACGGAGAGCATCACCTCGCGAGCTTGGTTAGTTCCGCGCTTTCCGAAGACTCCCTGATGCCCCCAGGGAACGTGGTGACCACCGACGAGGGATCGCCGTTCGCATTGCTGTAGTAGAGGTGGTAGACGGGGATCGAACCGTCATAGAGGACGGTCTTCTTGATGAACCTCAGACCAAGGACCTTCGTGTGGAAGTCCACGTCCTCCTGTGCGCCCGCAACAGAAAGCGTGACGTGGTGAGAGCCGAGCAGGTACGTCATGGTGAGCCTCTCTTCAAGGGTGTGATTTACCTCACACCGCAAGGCTCATTTTACGCAAGCGTCCGACCACGTCAAGCATGATTCGGCGCCCTCGGACGAGGAATGCCGCGACGCACAAGCGGGACGCTGCCGCAGCCCGATCAGCGGCTCAGCGCCGCCGGATCCTCTCCCGCCCAGGCAGCACGCACGATGCGCCGCGCATCGGAGGCAGAGACAGGACGCGGGTTGCTGGAAGGGGCAGCGGCCAGCACCAGCTCCGCAGCACGGTCAAGATCGGCCTCCTCGAGGCCATGGTCGCGAAGGGCCCCGGGCGCGCCGATGGCTGCCCGCAGCGCCATCAGACCCTCCACCGGATCTTCAGCGCCGAAGGCCTCGGCAATGCGCTCCGCCGCAGATCGGGCCTCCGGCGCGTTGAAGGCAAGCACATAGGGCAGCATCACAGCGTGCGTCTCAGCGTGCGGGAGGTCGAACCCGCCGCCCAGAGCGTGGCAGATCTTATGATGCAGGGCTGACCCGGTGGAGGCGAAGGCCACCGCAGAGAGGTATGCGCCGTACTGCATCTGCTGGCGGCCAGGCTCGCTGGCACGCGGATCGCTCGCCACCTTCGGAAGTCCCTCAGACAGGGCGCGCATCGCCTCGCCGCCCAGGCGGTGTTGATCAGGTTGGCCCCGGGGCCCAGAGACCGTCGATGGAGTGGGCCAGAGCATTGAGGCCCGAGGCGACCGTGAGATCTGTAAACAGGTCGCGAACGAGCTCAGCGTCGTAGACGACAGCGGCCGGAAGCACGAAATCATCCGTCCCCGTGGTCTTTGTGCTTAGGCTTCAGTCATACCCCAGATGTTGGTGCCCTCGGAGCCGGAGTAGGTCGTGGGCACTGCGATGATCGGCAGCCGGTGGGTCAGTGCGACAGCCTTCGCCAGTCCGACGGCAGAGCCTCCTCCGATCGCCACCAGAAGGTCGGCCTCTGAGCGCTGCGCCTCGACGCGGGCGGCTTGGGCATCCTCCAGGGGCACATGACGGGCAGCACCACGATGGGAGTGGACCACCGGCAGGCCGCTGGCAGCCTCAGCGGCCGTATCCCCGGCGCTCTCTGCAGCGATGAGCATGACCCGTCGGGGAGCGCCCGTCGATTCGGCGAACCGTTCGACCTCCCCGCGAGATCAGACGCCGTATTGCCCACTCCGAAGCTCACTCGCTGACCGAGCGTCTGGTGACTGAACGCCATCGTGGCCACGTGTCCGCCTCTCCGTCAGATCACCGCAGGACGGTGCATGTCATGGGCCACAGTGTACTGCGCAATGTCCCGGCGTAGGGGGCACTCATGGCTCAGAGCCTATGCGGCCCACCGGTAGCGGTGCTCCGGGCGGTAAGCCGACCCGTACCTCATCTGCAGCTGAGCTCTGCCCTCGGCGCAGTGGTGCTCCAGATAGCGTCGGGCCGTCACACGGGCGACGCCGGTGCGGGCAGACACCTCGGCAGCGGAGAGATCCGTACCAGCTTCGCGAAGAGTCTCCGCGACCAGGTCGGCCGTTGCTGACGTCAGCCCCTTGGGCAGGGGCTGGCTCCTCCCCGCGGGCGCAGCAGACCCAGCAGACCGTCCACATCGTCCTGGGTGGCCGTACCCATCTGAGTCATCTTGCGCTGAGCCGCCGCGTAGCGCTCCAGCTGCTCCCTGAGCACAGACAGCGGAAAGGGCTTCAGAAGGTAGTACACCGCGCCGCTGTGCAGTGCCGTGCGCACGTGCTCCACGTTGCGCAGCGCCGTGATGACCAGGACATCCACGAGCCCCCTGAGCCTCCGCCTGCGGCCCGCGCAGTTCGTTGAGCACGTCCAGGCCCGAGGCATCGGGCAGGAACAGGTCCAGGAGCACCAGGTCTGGCTCGTGCTTCCTCACTGCGGCGAGCGCCTCATGCGGCGGTGTGGGCGGCGGCGACGACGGAGAAGCCGCTCATCGAGTCCACGAGCTCGAGGTGGTTCTGAGCCACGCGCACGTCATCGTCGACGACGAGGACACTGATGGTGCCTCTGCGGCTCACAGTGAGGCCTCCGCGGGGCGGCTGCGGCTTCGGCCGGGGCTGGTGCGGGGATGTAGGCGGTGAAGACAGTGCGTTCGGCAGTGTCCACTTCGACGTTTCCTCCCCATCGGCGGCATGCCTGGCGCACCAGGGCGAGCCCGAGGCCCCTGCGGTCGCTTCCTTGGGTCTGTTTGGTGCTGAATCCTGCCGCGAATATCTGCTGCGCAGTCTCGGGGCTCACGCCGGGGCCGGAGTCGGTGACACGGATCTCGACGAGACCTCGGGAGGGGCTCGGGTGATCGTGAGCGTCCCCGGCAACGGCGTGCTGCCGCACGAGAAGCTCCACCCATTCCCCGTCGCCTGTCGCTTCGAGCGCGTTGTCGACGAGATTGCCGACGATGAGCAGGAGGTCGTCGCGCAGGCGTCCCTCGAACTCACCTCCCAGCCAGCTCAGTGGTGATACGTCGAGCGCCGTTCCTGTTCGGAGGCTTGGACGGATTTGGCCAGGATGAGGGCGCTCAGAGTGAGGTCGCCGATGCGTTCGGTCACCTGCGCGTTGGCTCTGATCGTCGCTGCGGAGAGCTCGGTGAGGTAGTCCTTGGCGCGCTCGACGGCTCCCAGCTCCAGCATGCCTGCGACCGTGTGGATCCGATTGGCGAACTCGTGCCGCTGGGCGCGGAGGCCCCTAGTGACGGTGCGTGCGCCGTCGAGCTCGCCGGTGAGCTGGGTCAGCTCAGTCTGGTCGCGCAGGGTGATGACGGCACCTCCGTCGACCTCGCCGACGCGCACCGGGCGTCGGCTGCAGACGACGATCCTGTCTCCGATGCTCAGGAGCTCATCGCTGGAGGGGCCATCGCCGCTGAGCAGCTGGTCAGCCTCTGGGGAAGGCTCGCCTGTTCCGGCAGCTGACCTATGTCCTCGGCGCTCAGGCCCAGCAGACTGCGTGCCGCATCGTTGGCCAGGACGATTCGGCCGTCGTGATCGACTGCGATCACTCCCTCGCTGATGGCGTAGAGGAGGGCTTCGCGGCTGTCGAGCAGCTCGGTGATCTGATGGGGCTCCAGCCCGTGGGTGCGCGCGCGGATGCGCCGGGAGATCACGTAGGCACCCGCCCCGCCGAGAAGCAGGGCGGTCATAAGGGTCCCGGCAATGACGGGCAGCGCCTCTGAGATGGCTCCGTCGATGTCGGAGGTGAGGATTCCCACCGAGACGTACCCGATCACCTCGCCGTCCTCGCCCCATATGGGTGTCCGCGCCCTGAGTGTGAGTCCGGCAGGCCCCGCTCGACGCCTGTCCATTCGCTGTAAGCCAGCACGGAGGAGGCGTCGATGCTCGAGGGCTGGCCGATCGCGTCCTCAACAGGGTGGGAATGCCGGATGCCGTCCTCGTCAGCGACCACGATGTACTCGAACCCGGAGGCCTCGCGGAGCCTTTCGGCCATCGGGCCGAGCTCCTGGGAGGGTCCTCGGACGCCAGGCCGTCCCGAACGGCCGGCATGGCGGCGACGGACTGGGCCATCACCATGGCTCGTTCCTCCCCCTCAGCCTGAACCACACGGTGGTGATGGGCGAACCAGAGCGCTCCCACTGCAGCCACGGCGGCCGCGAGGAGAACCGTGTTGAGCAGGAAGAGGTAGGTCGTCAGCGAAAGTCGCACCAGACCATTCTGCCCCAGGGAGCTGCGACCAATATGACCAATATCACCCTATTGCGATTAAGCGCGTGACCTGCGCCACTTATGTCGGAGAGTGAGTGTGGCCCGGGTCACGGGCGGCACATACCTACACGGAGGACACATGCTCAGCCTAGTCGGCCTGGCGGTCATCGGGACTATGACGACATTGCTGATCCTGGGACGCATATCCCCAGTGGTGGGTCTCACGGTGATCCCCATCGTGGGCGCCCTCATCGCAGGCTTCACGCCCGGCGAGATCAGCGACTTCTTCGAGACCGGCCTCGGCTCGGTCATGGACGTTGCGGTGATGCTGATCTTCGCCATCATCTTCTTCGGGATCATGAATGATGCGGGCCTGTTCAACCCCTCATCAGCCTTACGGTGAAGCTCACGCGAGGAAACGTCGTGGCCGTCTCGGTGGGCACCGTGCTGCTGGCCGCCGTGTGCCACCTGGACGGCGCCGGCGCCTCGACCTTCCTCATCACCATCCCCGCGCTGCTGCCGCTGTACCAGCGGCTCGGGATGAGCCGATACCTGCTGCTGCTGCTCGTGGGCACCAGCATGGGCATCCTGAACATGCTCCCCTGGGGCGGTCCCGTGGGCCGATCCGCGGCAGCACTGGACCTGGACCCCGTCACCATCTGGCGCGACCTCATCCCCGTGCAGATCATCAGCCTGGTGCTGCTGGTCGGCATGGCCGTCATCCTGGGGTACCGCGAGAGGCCCGCATCGCTGCTCACCAGAAGGTCCTCGCCTACGCCGGCGGCGGATCCGGCAGCGACGCGAGCGACACCGGCATCGGCACCGCAGAGCCGGACACCGCAGCCAGCACAGACTGGGCGGCCGGGTCCGAGCAGCCCGCCGACGCCACCCGGACGAAGATGTGGCTCAACGCCGTCCTGGTCCTCACCGCCATGACTCTCCTCGTCACCGAAATCGTCCCCCGGCACTCTGCTTCCTCATCGCCCTGTGTGCGGCGCTCATCATCAACTACCCCAAAGTCTCCGACCAGATGGAGCGCATCCGCGCACACGGCGGAGCCGCCCTGGGCACCGGGGCGATCATCTTCGCCGCCGCATGCTTCCTCGGCATCCTGCAGGAGTCCGGCATGCTGGAGTCGCTCGCCTCAGACGCAGTCGGCCTCCTGCCCGAATCCTCCATCCCCTACCTCCACCTCATCGTGGGCGTCCTCGGACTCCCACTGGAGCTGCTCCTGAGCACCGACGCCCACTACTTCGCCCTGCTGCCCCTGGTCGAAGGCATCGCATCACAGGTCGGCGTGGACACCCTCGCTGTGACCTACACGGTCATCGTGGGCAACGTCATCGGCACCTACATCAGCCCCTTCAACGCATCCCTCTGGCTGGGCCTCGGGCTGGTAGGCGCGGACATCGGCAAGCACATCAAGTACTCCTTCTTCCCCATGTGGATCTTCAGCGTCGTGGTCCTGGCCGTCTCGCTCGGCGTGGGCGCGATCCCCTGGAGCTGGTAAGCGGCGGCGTTAGGTACGCTGACGGGGTGACACGCCCGGCACCCCAGAACGCACGCACCTCCCACGAGGCGGGTGTCTGAGGCGCATGCACCTGAAGTCCGAAGCGCAGGACCTCTACGCCGCAGCCCTCGGCCGACTCTCCGAGGAGCGCACCGAAGAGATCGGGGAGCAGTGGGAGACCCGCCTGGCCTGGCCGGTGCTCATCGCCGCGATCGTCTCGGTGCCGTCAGTGTTCCTGACCCTGTTCGATGAGCCCTTCGAAATGATCGGCCACGTCGGGCTGTGGGGCGCCAGCGTCGTCCTGGTCGTCGAAACAGTCGTCCTCTTCCTCGTCTCCCCCAAAAAGTCGACTGGGTCCGGCGCAACTGGTGGCTCATCCTGCTCACCGCGCTGACCATCATCGCCACCATCTTCAGCATCGGGCCCATGCAGATCCTTCGCATGCTCCGCAGCGTCGGCGCACTCAGAGTGCTCCGCGCCAAACAGGTCGCTAAGGTAAGCGAATCCCTGCAGAAGAGCGGCGGCTCCGCCTGGAAGCGCTACCTCGGCTCAGCGCTGGCAATCATCGTCGTCGGCGCCTTCGTCATCGCAGCACTCGCCGATCCGGAATCTCCTGCCCGGGATTTCCTGGAGGGCCTCTTCGGCGAAGAGGGCGCGATCGCAGCGTCCATCGGCGCGGGTGTGGTCATTATGGGACTGATGTTCCTGCTGGTGCGTCCCGACAAGAGCAGCCAGAACGAGTAGTGCCCGGACCTCGCAGGAGGCCCGGGCACCAGGTCGTGAAACGTTCGAGCGCTGTCAGGCGGTCGTCACCCCGCGGGAGACGCTGACCATCTCCTCACGAGCCACCACCTTGATCCGCTCACGGGCCTCCCCCGAGGGCAGGCTGTAGGACTCGCCGAGCTGACGCTCGTGCTCGTCCAGCGACAGCCACCCCTCCCAGGAAGTGGTCTGCACACCGCGGGACTCCAGAAGGTCCAGCACATCCGAATCGCGCTGCTCTGCGCTGGGCAGGTTCGGGAAGTCCTCCAGCAGGTGGTTGATCGTCTCCAAGGCGTCGCCCTTGGTGTGGCCGATCAGGCCGACCGGTCCCCGCTTGATCCAACCGGTGGCATAGATGCCCTCCACCGGGGAACCGGTCTCATCGAGCACCCGCCCCCGTCGTTGGGGATGATGCCCCGCTCGGAGTCGAACGGGATGTCTGCCAGCGGCGATCCGAAGTAGCCGACCGCACGGTAGACAGCCTGCACGGGATACTCCACGAACTCGCCGGTGCCCTGAGCTCGCGCGGTGCCGTCCAGCTCCATGCGCTCGAACTTGATGCCCGCCACCTTGCCGGTGCCCGAGCCGTCCTCGTTCCTGCCTTCGACGATCTCGACCGGCTGGTGCAGGAAGTGCAGGTGAAGCTTCCGCGAAGCCTCCTCGCTTCGCTCCTCCTGCTCGACCAGCCAGTTCGCCAGAGTGTTGACCATCGTCTTCACCTGGTTGTTGGTCTTGATGGACTCGTCCGACGCCTCGTCGAACTCAAAGTCCTCCTCATAGAGGACGATGTCGACGTCGCGGGTGTGGGAGAGCTCCCGCAGCTCCAAGGGAGTGAACTTCACCTGGGCCGGGCCGCGGCGGCCGAAGACGTGCACGTCCTGGACCGGGGAGGTCTGCAGCCCCTCATAGACGTTGTCCGGGATCTCGGTCTCCAGAAGGTCTTCAGCGTGCTTCGACAGCACACGAGCCACATCGAGCGCGACGTTGCCGTTGCCGAGCACCGCCACCTGCTCAGCGTTCAGCGGCCACTCGCGCGGGTAGTCGGGGTGGCCGTCGTACCAGGAGACGAAGTCTGCGGCGCCGTAGGAGCCTTCGAGGTCGATGCCGGGGATGTTCAGGGCAGCGTCGTCGATGGCGCCGGTGGCGAAGATCACGGCGTCGTAGTGCTTCCTCAGCTCCTCGAGGGTGATGTCGCGGCCGTAGTCGACGTTGCCGATGAACCGGATGCCTCCGCGCTCCATCACCTTGTGGAGCGCCTTGATGATGCCCTTGATCCGCGGGTGGTCCGGCGCCACGCCGTAGCGGATGAGCCCGAAGGGCGCCGGGTAGCGGTCGAACAGGTGATCAGAGCGCTGCAGGATGTCTGATGCATACACGCCGGCGGGACCGGCGCCTACGACGGCGACGCGCCTACGCGGGAGGGCGGAGGTGGTCTCGGTCATCTGGTATTCGGTCCTTTGTCCTTACGTGGTGTGCGGGATGCTGGCTAGGAGGACAGCCAGTCCTCCGCAGAGTCAGCACCCTGCTCTTCGGGGCCTCGGGCAGGATGATCAGTCCGGCGGCCAGTGTATTGCCGTCCGCTGGATCGATCAGCAGCGAGGCTCCGGTGCGCTTGGATGCGGTGTAGTCGTCCACGGGCAGCGCCGCGGCGAGCTTGATCGTGGCGGTTCCTATGTCGTTGAGCTCCAACTGATCAGAATTGTCCGCGTTTAAGGTGCTCAGGTCCAGTCGGGTACGGATTTCGCTGATCAGCGCCTTGACGGTCGTTGTCCCGTGCTTGAAGAGCACGCGGGTCCCCACCGATGCTTAGGCTTCTCGTGCAGCCACGCCAGACGGACCCGCACCTCGTCGAGCTCCTGCGCTTAGCTCTGCCTCAGCAGTGAGCACAGCGCCGCGGGAGACGTCGTACTGCCCGGCCAGCTCCACCACCACCGATTCGCCTGCGGCCGCTGCCTCACCTTCAGCGAGGTCTGCCTGCAGCCCGGTGCGTCGCACTGCCGTCACCTCGGTGACGTGCGCGCCCGGCTGAATCCTCACCCTGTCTCCTGGGCTGAGCCGCCCGGCCGCGAGCTGGTAAGCGTACCCGCGAAAATCTGCGAACTCATCGCCGGGCACGCCCGGTGCCAGGCCGCCCTGGGGCCTGATGACTGTCTGGACCGGAAGCCTCATCGGCTCCTCGAGGCGGTGCTGGGCATCAGCATCAGGGAGGTGCTCGAGGATCGGCAGCAGAGCCTGCCCGGCGTACCAGGGCGTCCTCTGCGAGACGGTGACTACGTTGTCGCCGCGCAGAGCGGAGACGGGCACCACGATCGGGTCCGCCGCATCGGGGCGGAGCGCGTCGCTGTGGCCGCGAAGCTCTCGTGCCACACGCAGGATCTCTGCCTCCACCGTGCGGAACGCCTCCTCGCTGTAGTCGAGGGCGTCGATCTTGTTCACGGCGATGATGATGTGCTCGACCCGAAGCAGAGCGGCCACTGCCAAGTGCCGGCGAGTCTGCTCGACGACGCCGTTGCGCACGTCGACCAGAAGGACCACCGCGTCCGCAGTGGAGCGCCGGTGACCGTATTCCGCGTGTATTGGACATGCCCGGGGCAGTCGGCGAGCACGAAGCTGCGCTGATCGGTCGCAAAGTAGCGGTACGCGACGTCGATGGTGATGCCCTGCTCACGCTCAGAGCGCAGCCCGTCCGTCAGCAGCGCCAGATCCAGGGGCTGGCCAGACTCATCGAAGGCCTCTCCGAAGCCGCGCTCGGCAGAGGTGCGGGCGACCGCTGCGAGCTGGTCGCTGAGGATGGCCTGCGCATCGTGGAGCAATAAGCCCACCAGGGTGGACTTGCCGTCGTCGACGCTTCCGGCAGTGGCGAGACGGAAAAGGGTGCCCGACGGCGTCGCCGTCCGCGGAGATTCAGCGCTCACAGTCATATCAGAAATACCCGTCCTTCTTCCTGTCCTCCATGGCCGCTTCGGAGAGGCGGTCATCGGCGCAGGTTGCTCCGCGCTCAGTGACCGTGGCCTCGGCAACCTCCTGCAGAACCAGCTCATTGTTCACGGCGGCCGAGTCCACTGCCCCGGTGCAGGACATATCCCCGACCGTGCGGTACCTCACCAGCCGGGTCTGCGTCGACTCCCCGGGGCGGGGTGGCTGAACAGGCCGACCGCCCGGATCATCCCGTCGCGGTGGAAGACCTCACGCTCGTGGGCGTAGTACAGAGGCGGCAGCTCGATGCTCTCGTAGGCGATGTAGCGCCACACATCCAGCTCAGTCCAGTTGCTGATGGGAAAGGCGCGCACGTGCTGGCCCGGCTTGTGCCGCCCGTTGTACAGGTTCCAGAGCTCAGGCCGCTGCGAGCGCGGGTCCCACTGCCCGAACTCATCGCGCAGCGAGATGATCCGCTCCTTCGCCCGGGCACGGTCCTCGTCCCGGCGAGCGCCTCCGAAGACGGCGTCGAACCGGTTCTCCGCGATGGTTCGCAGCAGGGGCACGGTCTGCAGGGGGTTCCGTGTGCCGTCAGCGCGCTCCTGGAGCTCGCCGGTGTCGATGAGGTCCTGGACCGAGCCGACCACCAGGCGCAGGCCCATCTGTTCGACGGTCCGGTCGCGGAAGTCGATGACCTCGGGGAAGTTGTGGCCGGTGTCGATGTGGACCACAGGGAATGGGACCCGGCCGGGCCAGAAGGCTTTGGATGCGAGGTGAAGCATCACCACGGAATCTTTGCCGCCGGAGAAGAGCATCGCTGGTCGGTCGAACTCTGCGACGACCTCGCGGATGATGTGGATGGCTTCAGCCTCCAGGCGTGCCAGCGCCGTGGTGTAAACGGCCGAGAGGACGCCGTCCTGCGCCAGCTGCTGTGCGGTGCGCTGGGCTTCGGGTGCGGTGGTGGTCATGGGTTCCTCGAGGGTGCTGGTCGGGGTGCGGTGCTGGTCAGGAGGTGGAGTCGGTGGTGTGGATGCCGCATTCGACCTTTCCGGTGCCGGCCCAGCGTCCTGAGCGGGGATCTTCGCCTGGTGCCACGGGGCGGGTGCACGGTCTGCATCCGATGGACGGGTAGCCGTGCTGCAGCAGCATGTTCACGGGGACGTCGTGGTCCGCGGCGTAGCCGACGAGATCGTCGAAGCTCCAGGTGGCCAGCGGGTTCACCTTCACCAGCCCGTGCATCTCGTCCCAGGTGATCAGGGGTGTGCCGCTGCGGGTCGGGGCCTCGTCCCGGCGGACTCCGGTGAACCAGACCCTGTACCCGGACAGTGTCTGTCCCAGCGGCTCCATCTTTCGCATGCGGCAGCAGGCGGCCGGGTCGCGGGCGAAGAGGTCCTTGCCGTACTGCTCGTCCTGCTCCTCCACGGTGAGCTTGGGCTGCACGTCGACGATTCTGACGTTCAGGCGGTGCTCGACGTCGTTGCGCGCAGCGATGGTCTCGGCGAAGTGGTAGCCGGTCTCGAGGAAGAGCACGTCCACCCCTGGAACCTGGTCGGCGACCAGTGCGGGCAGCACCGCGTCCTGCATGGAGCAGGCGACGGCCACGTCCGGAGTGTCGAAATGTGCGGCCACCCAGGCGACGACCTCTTCTGCGGGGCGTCCCAGGCCAGTTCCTCGGCACCGGATTCGGCGAGCGCTCTGAGCTGGTCGGGGTTCAGGGCGGCGGCGGTGCTCATGCGGAACGTCCTTCCCACTGGTGCTGGAGGACGTCGTCGTCGACCCGGTGCGCCCAGACCGCGAACGTCTCGGACGCGGACTCTCGGGTGCTCAGGTAGCGGCGGATGAGCTTCTCGACGTAGGCGGCCACCCCTCGCGGGAGACCTTCAGCCCGCGGACGGTGCGGCCGAGGCCCGCTTCCTCGTCGCGGTCGGAGGACGTGAGCCCGCCTCCGAGGTGCACTTGGTAGCCGGGGTCTGCTCTCCGTCGTCACCGGCCATCAGCTGGCCTTTGAGCCCGATGTCTGCGACCTGGATGCGGGCGCAGGAGTTGGGGCATCCGTTGATGTTCAGCGTGAGGCGCTCCGGCAGCTGGTCGGCGACATCGGCCAAGGCCTCTTCCAGCTGGCCGATCACGGTGATGCCCGTGGATTTGGTCTCAACGAAGGAGAGTTTGCAGAACTCGATGCCGGTGCATGCCATGGTGGACCGTCGGAAGACGCTTGGGCTGGGGTCAGGCCGAGCGCGGAGAGGCCGTCGCTTGAGGGATTCGACCTTCTCCGCGGCCACGTCGAGCACCACGATCTTCTGGTGGGGAGTGGTGCGCAGCCGCTGCGAGCCGTGAGCTTCGATGAGATCGGCCAGCTCCAGAAGAAGCTCTCCGTTGACGCGTCCGACGGCAGGGGCGGCTCCTATGTAGAACCTTCCGTCCTTCTGGGCGTGGACGCCGATATGGTCCCCGGGGCTGGTCGGCGTAAGCGGCTCGGGGCCGTCGGTGAGGGACCGCCCGAGGTATTCGTCCTCGATCACCTGGCGGAACTTCTCCGGGCCCCAGTCTGCGAGCAGGAACTTCAGCCGGGCTTTGGCGCGAAGGCGCCGGTAGCCGTAGTCCCGGAAGCACTGGGTGACTGCGTGCCACACATCAGGGGCCTCATCCTCAGTGAGGAAGACCCCGAGGCGCTCGGCCAGGCGGGGGTTCGTGGAGAGCCCTCCCCGACCCAGAGGTCGAATCCCGGCCCCAGTTCGGGGTGGACCACACCGACCAGCGAGAAGTCGTTGATCTCGTGGACGACGTCTTGGCTCGGATGGCCGGTGATGGCTGACTTGTACTTGCGCGGCAGGTTGGAGAGCTCAGGGTCGCCGATGTAGCGCCGAGAGATCTCCTGTATGACGGCGGTGGGGTCGATGATCTCGTCGGCGGCGATGCCGGCGACGGGCGAGCCGAGGATCACGCGCGGCGTGTCGCCGCAGGCCTCGGTGGTGCCCAGTCCGACCGATTCCAAGCGCCGCCAGATCTCCGGCATGTCCTCCACCCGCACCCAGTGCAGCTGAACGTTCTGCCTGTCGGTGATGTCGGCGGTGCTGCGCCCGAAGTCTCTGGAGAGCTCCCCGATGAGTCTGAGCTGATCTGTCGTCAGGGCGCCGCCGTCGAGGCGGATGCGGAGCATGAAGTACTCGTCGTCGACCTCTTCGGGGAAGAGAGTTGTGGGCACCTGGGGGTACGCCGGGGCGGCGCTGGGTGTAGAGACCCCACCACCGAAAGCGGCCGCGCAGGTCGTCAGGATCGATGGAGGCGAAGCCCTGCTTGGAGTAGATCTCCTCGATTCGCTGACGAACGTTGAGCCCGTCGTCCTCCTGCTTGAACTCTTCGTTGTGGTTGAGGGCTCCTGGCCGTCGACCTTCCATTGGCCGTTGGGCTTCTTCTGCCGCGGCGGCCGCGCGGGACGAGAACTGGTCTCAGTGGACATATTGAAACGGTACGCCTCTCCGCGGCTCAGAAAATAGCTGCGCGTAAGTTTTGTTCACATTCGCGTTCAGCGCTCAGGGGCGCAGGCCCACCATGACCGATCGCTGCTCATCGCGGGTCCACTGGCTGTAGCTAAGCCGAGTAGAGGACGGCGTCGAATCCGGCCAGCTCCAAGGCGATGACCGAGTGGGCCGAATGCAGGCCTGAGGTGCAGTAGACGGCGACCGGACGCTCCGGGTCGACACCGAGGCTCAGGTATCGTAAGCGCAGGTGCTCGGTAGGCAGAAAGCGTCCCTGAGCGTCCACGCTTCCGGTCGCCGGGGCGCTGATGGCCCCGGGAATGTGGCCCGGCCGAACGCTCAGCGGGTCATGGTCGCCGGTGTAGCGGTCCGTGGGGCGAGCATCCAGCAGGGTGGCCTCGTGCGCGAACGCTGCCGCTTCGTCGGCCTCCAGCAGCGGCAGCTGCCCGGGCCGGACCAGAGCACTGCCCGTCTCAGGCAGGTGCAGGGCGTCCGCGAGCGGGTACTCGGCGGCGGTCCACGCCCGCAGAGAGCCGTCGAGGACGCGGACGTCCGGGAAGCCTGCCCACTTCAGCAGCCACCAGGCTCGGGCCGAGGACAGGTTCTTCAGATCGTCGTAGACCACCACTGTCTCGCTGCCGCTGGGCCCCAGCGCTGCACCGTCTCCTGGAAGTCCGACGGTGCCGGCGGCGGGTGGCGGCCCTGCCCGTTGTTGGCTGACATGGGATCGGCGAGCTCGTAGTCGAGGTCGACGAACACAGCGCCGGGGATGTGTCCCTGCAGGTATTCGGGCAGGCCCTCGGGGCGATCCTGCCGCCACCGGACGTCGAGGATCTTCACCTGTGGGTCATCGATTCGAGCGTGCAGCTCAGCGGCGGACATCAGGTGAGGCAGTGTCTCGCGGTAGGCCATAGCGGCATATTGTATGCGAATATTTTGAACATAAAGAGCACCAGGTGATGCGGTGTGCGCACAGAGTGATCAGGTCGCTCGTTACGCTCGAGTCCAGGGTTCCTGGAGTTTCCCTGTAGATTCGCCCATTAATTTCCGTCTATGCCTGATAATGCGAAGCACGCCATTGTCGTTGGGGCGGGCCTGGCCGGACTGGCGGCCGCCGTGGATCTTGTCGACGCCGGCCACCGGGTCACGGTGCTTGAACGAGCCGAGCAGGTTGGGGGCCGGACCTCGAGCTGGAAAGCCGACGGCATGACCGTGGAATCCGGACTCCACCGCTTCATGAGCTCATTCACCGCAACGACAGACCTCATCCGACGCACCGGCACGGATCTCGAAGACATCGTGGTCTGGGAGGATGAGGTCGAGATCATCACCCCCGATGGCGGGCCCAAGGCCGAGTTCGGCGCGTCGGTGGTGCATCGGCCGATCAAGTCCGTCGGCGAGGCGCTGGGCAACAATGACTTCCTGCCCATGACGGAGAAGGCGAAGCTCGGCAAGATGCTCGCCGCCGCGGCGAAGCAGCACAGCAGGGAGGACGAGTCCCTCGACGGCCTC
The DNA here is from genome assembly GCF_019575955.1 of Nesterenkonia pannonica. Taxonomy (GTDB): domain Bacteria; phylum Actinomycetota; class Actinomycetes; order Actinomycetales; family Micrococcaceae; genus Nesterenkonia; species Nesterenkonia pannonica. The sequence goes on along the minus strand of NZ_CP080575.1, from coordinate 1,375,249 downwards.
AGCGTCCAGGAGTTCGCGCTGAAGCACGGCCTGGCAGAGGCGACCATCGACCGCATCCTGGCGCCGCTGACCGACGGGCTCTTCAGCGTTCCGGCGGATCAGTTCTCGATGGCGACGTTCATGAACCTCACTTCCTCGTACTGGGACACCAGCCCATCATCGCGCGTGGGAGCCTTCGCAGGTCCCATGACGGAGGTCCTCGCGGAGCCCATCGCCGAATATCTGCGCACCAGGAGCGACAGTCCGGACCTCCTGCGCAGTCGAGCAGCTGGTCACTGACGCCGGTGAGGTCACCGGGGTGCGGACTGACGACGAGACGCTGGTGGCAGATGTAGTGGTGCTGGCCTCATCCATCGGCCCAGCTCAGGAGCTGGTGCGTCAGCAGCTGTCCGGCGAGCCGTCCTTCGACGCGTTCCTGAGCATGGAGCACTCCCCATCGTGAGCCTGCAGTTCGAGCTCGCGGAGCCGCTCCTGCCGCAGGACCGCTCCACATTCGGACCCGGCACCATGCTCGGGTGGTTCGCCGAACAGTCGCGCACCACGTTTGCCGACTCCAGGGGCCGGGTGAGCATTGTGTGCACCGAGCCGGAGGCACACCGCGGAACCGACTCATGGGAGCTGGCGAAGCAGGCCTTCGAGGAGGCCGACCGGCTGGGACTGGACCTGCGGCACAAGATGCTGGACTTCCGCAAGATCGTCATGCCTGAGGACTTCTACCCGCCCAAGCCCGGCAATGACGCCAAGCGCCCGAAGCAGCGCACCTCCATCAACGGCCTGGTGCTCGCAGGCGACTACACAGCGCAGAAGTACCTGGGCACCATGGAAGGGGCCGTCGTCTCCGGGCAGCTGGCCGCGCAGGCAGCCATGGCGCAGGAGCTCTCGGGCCGAGTCGCTGAGCCGTCAAACCTCATGTAGACTTTCGGGGTGCTTCCGCCGGGGTTCGCTTCGGCGCAGAGCACGTCTACGGGCTATAGCGCAGCTTGGTAGCGCGTCCGTCTGGGGACGGAAGGTCGTGGGTTCAAATCCCGCTAGCCCGACCAACATGCAGAGCCTCTGCTTCCTTGTAGAACAAGGGAAGCGGAGGCTTTTTGCTGACCCGGAATGGTCCCGGAGACGCCGTTTCGAAGGTCACTAGTGACGTGACAAGTAGACTTCTGCGCACACTGCCAGTGGTCGTTTATGGCCACGCATGGCGTCAATCGAGACCGTCCTGGTGGCCAGTCTCACCGCTCCCCTGACCGGCCCAAGCGAACCTCCAAAGCACTGCGTCAAAGACGCCTCACGGGTGCGGGCTCCAGACGCAATGGAGTCTCCCCAGCAGCTGTCCGGACCTGAGCTGGTAGACCACTCAGCAATCCTTGAATCTCGGAGTCGAGCATCAGTTCACGGAAGACGCACCAGTCATTCTCTCGGTCTCCTAGGTCCTGCATCCCAAGGAGTTTGCACACCTCACTGTCTCGGACAGGGAAGAGCTCAGGTCGTTTCCGTGCGGTGACCTTGCTAGCTGTGACCCAGGTGCTGGACGCCTTTGTCCCCGCCTTGGCTAGCGAATCCTTGACCAGGTCGTAGAACTCGCACCTCGCCCCGGAGTCCTGGGCTGCAGTCTCCTGCGTAGTTGCCTTCAGGGTTGTAAGAAATCCGCCAGACGCTGAGGCGTGCCAGCGTCGAGAAGAGCCGTAAGCGCCCGATTGCGAGCGAGATCGATAGTGTCTTGCTTGACCGCGGGAAGAATTTGAACTGTCACAGGGCCCGTCTCCTCGAATCGCGGGTTATGCATCTCCCGCGAACTCTGCTCAATTCGTCGACCTCAGCCGCTCACACTTCCCAGCCCTGGGCCGTGTCACAGCCACGCGACACCGTAACCTCATGAGGGCTCTTCGGCCGTCCCCCTCATGCTCATCCATGGGGAGCACAGCATCCCGCCCCACGAGGGCCGCCAGCCCGGTATCGACGCGCCCAGCGCGGTCCATGGAAGACGGTCGAGGATGTAGCCGGAGCCTCCATCAACCCCAGGGCAGCTCACCTGAACGATCATGCACACGTACGGATCTGCGTGGCCTGGGATCACGGGCTGCTCGTCCGTGAGATAGCGGAGAAGGTGGGAATCATTGAACGTGCGGCACAGCGCATCCGGGCCGAACTCCTCAACGAGGGGTACTTGGACCGAGAGCGTGTCGGACACCGGAATCGCTGTCGTGTGCACCCGGAGCTGCCCCTGCGGCACCCCTGGAGCGCCACCATCGGGTCGGCGAACTGCTGACCGCCCTCAACGATGGTGCTAATTGAGGCAGGAAAAGTTGGGTTCGAACCTCGGAGCCCTCGAGGGGATGACCATCTAGAGGCGGCCGATTACCACCCGCCGACGAACCCGCTCCTGACGGCTAGTGGCCGGAATTACCCGCAAACCTCCAGAGCACGGCATCGAGCAGCCTCAAGGGCTCTGGCTCAACAACTGGCCGGTTCTCCATCGAAGGTTCTTTAGTAGATGAAGCAAGCACTTCCAGACGTTCTAAAATCTCGGGGTCTCGCATGAGCTCGCGAAAAACCACCCAATCCTTCGCACGATCTCGCAGGTTATGGATACCCAGATATGTACATACGACGCTATCGCGGACAGGAAACAGGCCGGGACGTTTTCGTGCGGTGATTTTGCTGGCCGTTACCCACGCATTAGACGACGCCGTACCTGCGCGAGCTAACGAAGTTTTGATGAAATCGTAAAACTCGCTCATAGGAGCGAAGTCCGCAGGGTAGTGTTCTCCAGGGTGACATCCGGCAACGCATGCAGGAGGCGCGATAGTTCTTGAGCTGTGCCCTCCTCCCCAAGAAACCGGCGCACTGCCCGGGGAGGGATTGTCACGGATAGTGTTGCGGTAGCTACGAGGTCGACCGCCGTCACTGCACCGTGGTCCACTGGTCCCAGCTGCGTGAACGTCGCTCCAGCGTAATTAGTCTCCGGATCATAAAATTCGCGTAAAAGCCGGGGAGTCTTAGCGTCACGCAACGCGATAAACGCCTGCTCTCGTGCATGATCGACAACATTTTCTGACACGGACGGAAACTGGGATGCATTGTCCACGAGAGCTCCTTTTGATACCTGGGCTTACATCCTAACTATATGCTCACCAGAATTCTCCTATCCACGAGGCCTGTCTCATTCGGCTTCGTGTTGCTGAATAGGCTCAGAAGTCCTGCGAGGCTGCGCCTGCCCTCCCCGATGCGCGTGATGTGCATCCGGCGGGCGAGCCGGATGACTGGGCGGATGGGCAGCTGCATATTGCCGATCAGAAACAGCCACGTTCCAATAGTCGTCGTGGATTCACTCAAGAACAGGACGCTGCCGATGATGAACCACAGCGCAATGAGGATGTCGTTGATGATGCTCAGCGTCTCGTAGCGGCCACGGATGATCAGTTCTTCGTGGCCGATGCGCAGAGTCAGGTCGCTGGAGTGATCACTCAGGGATGTCACGATATCCATCGTCCGGAGCAACCGACGCGGCCCCATGGCTCCCTCTCAGCGTCCTGCGACCGCCAAGGGGACGCACGGGTTCGCTGGCTACGGTCGGATCATGATCATCAGGACGATTCTGCTGTGGGTAGGACGAAAGCTTTTTCGACGCTGGCAAGGCCGTGGTCAAGGCGGGCAGGCATCCGCTCACAGATAGCTCGCATGCAGCGCCTGAGGCGCACGCAAATGCGCCCTGCGCATAACCGGCACGTCGAGCACCTACTCGTTCGCGATGAGCGTACTGTCAGGTCATGGATACTCTCTTGACGGCTTGGGATGTCACGCTCCGCTGGTCGCTCATCGCCGGTCCGGTGTTTGTAATGATTGCTTTCGCGCTCTCCGGAGTGCACGTATTCCGGGAACGTTCACGGGTGTACGTCAGCAAATGACGTTCACGCCCTCAACACGCGAAAGGCTCCTGCGACCCGTGATGAAGGGTCGCAGGGAGCCTCTTCGCATCCCGCGCTCCTGAGCTTAGGAGGACACCATCCCATGCGGGTCAATGACAAACTTCCGGGCAACCCCGGAGTCGAACTGCTGGTACGCATCCGGCGCATCGTCCAGTGACACTGGGGTGGCGCTGACGACGTCCGCGATCCTCGCCTTGTCATGGATGATCGCCTTCATCAGCTGCCGGTTGTACTGCTTCACAGGGCACTGACCAGTGGCGAACGTGTGCGACTTCGCCCACCCGAGCCCCAAGCGGACACCCAGTGTGCCCTCCTTGGCGTTGTCATCCGCAGCGCCGGGGTCCCCGGTGACATACAGCCCGGGGATGCCGATTCCGGCACCAGCGCGAGCGACCTCCATACAGTCGTTGAGCACCGTCGCGGGAGCCTCTGCAGCGCCTTCACCATGACCGCGCGCCTCGAAGCCGACCGCATCCACGGCAGCGTCGACCTCCGGCTCACCAAGCACCTCAGCAATCATGTCCGGCAGGCTTCCGTCCCGGGTCAGGTCAATGCCCACGCACCCGAAGCTCTCCGCCTTGGCCAGGCGCTCCTTGTTCATGTCGCCCACCAGCACCGCACCTGCACCCAGCAGCTGAGCAGAGTGCGCGGCCGCAAGCCCCACAGGCCCTGCGCCAGCAATGTACACCGTCGAGCCCGTCGTCACGCCCGCGGTGTATACGCCGTGATAGCCGGTGGGGAAGATGTCCGACAGCATCGTCAGGTCCAGGATCTTCTCCAGCGCCTGATCGCGGTCCGGGAACCTCAGCAGGTTGAAGTCGGCGTAGGGAACCATGACGTACTCGGCCTGACCGCCGATCCAGCCGCCCATATCGACGTAGCCGTATGCGGCCCCAGCCCGGGCGGGATTCACGTTCAGGCAGATGCCGGTCTTTCCGTCATTGCACGTCTGACACCGCCCGCAAGCGATGTTGAACGGCACGGAGCAGATGTCCCCCTGCTTGGTGAACAGGACGTCCTCGCCGACCTCCACCACCTCACCGGTGATCTCATGGCCCAGAGTCTGACCCACAGGAGCCGTTGTCCGCCCTCGGACCATGTGCTGGTCGGAGCCGCAGATGTTTGTGGTGACCACCTTGAGGATCGCAGCATGCGGAGCCTTCTGCGAGATGCCGAAATGGTCCGCGACCTCCTTGGGAATCTCCAGCTTCGGGTAGTCCACGGACTCAATGGCGACCTCACCCGGGCCCTTGTAGACGACAACACGATTCGAGCTCATGACGGACTCCTGCCAGTCGACTGCACCGTGACGAACATCACGGCATGCAAGAACCACGGTAGCCCGAATAAACCCGAAGGTGAAGCACTTTTTAGAATTACAAAAAGACAGTAAATCTAATTTTAATGAGACTCATTTGCGACGCTTGCGCTTCTCACGCACACGCATCTGCACTTCGATCGGAGTGCCGGTGAAATCGAACGTCTCACGCAGCCGCCGAATGATGAATCGCCTATACCCGGGATCCAGGAAGCCCGTGGTGAAGAGCACGAACTTCGGAGGCCGGGTGCTCGGCTGCGTGCCGAAGAGGATCCTCGGCTGCTTGCCGCCGCGCACCGGGTGCGGATGCGCCGCCACCAACTCGCCGAGGAACGCATTGAGCCGCCCCGTGGAGATCCGCTGCTCCCAGTTGGTGAGGACGTGTTCAGAGTAAGCGCGAGCCTGTCCCTGTGCCATCCCGTAAGGGCCGATACGTTGACTCAGGGCGCCCAGGCCACATGCGCAAGATCGCGCTGGATCTCGCGCTCCAGGTAGTAGCGACGCTCCTCGTCCATGAGGTCCCACTTGTTGTAGGCCAGCACCACGGCACGGCCGGAATCGAGCACCATCTGGATGATCCGCACGTCCTGCTCGCTGACCGGCTCCTCCACCGAGACCAGCACCACGGCGACCTCTGCCTTGTCCAGGGCGCGCTGAGTCCTGAGCATCGCATAGTACTCAGAGCCCGCCGCCATGTGCTGACGACGTCTGATCCCCGCGGTGTCCACGAAACGCCACTGCTGCCCGCCGAGCTCGATGAACTCGTCGACCGGATCGCGGGTGGTGCCAGCCACGTCATCGACCACCACTCGGTCAGAGCCTAAGCCAGCTTGTTCAGCAGCGAGGACTTGCCCACATTGGGACGCCCGACCAGCGCCACACGCCGAGGCCCGCCCTGCGGGATCACACCCCGGTGCTGCGCCGTCTCCGGGAGGACTCTCAAGGCTGCGTCCAGCATGTCGCCGGTGCCGGTGCCGTGCAGCGCCGAAATCGGGAACGGCTCCCGAGCCCCAAGTTCCACAGGGCGTAGACCTCGGCCATCTGCGACGAGCCCTCATAGGTGTTGTCGATCTTGTTCGCGGCCAGAATCACCGGCTTGCGCTTGCGGCGCAGCATCTGGACAACGGCTTCGTCGACCGCCGTCGCACCCACCAGACCGTCGACGACGAACACCACGGCATCCGCCTCGTCTACCGCCATCTCAGCTTGGTCAGCGACCTGCTTGGCCATGCCTTTCGCGTCGGCCTCCCAGCCGCCGGTGTCCAAGAGCGTGAAATCTGTGCCGTTCCATTCCGCCTCGTAGGAAACTCGGTCCCGAGTGACGCCGGGGACATCCTCGACCACGGCCTCCCGCGCACGAATGATGCGGTTGACCATCGTCGACTTGCCCACATTGGTAGGCCCACCACTGCCAGCACCGGCGGCGCGGGAAGGTAGAGCTCCTCGGCCTCGCTCTCGACGAAGTCCTCAAGAAGGTCAGCATCGTCCTCCTCGAGCTCATACGCCTCAAAGTAGGCCCGCAGCGCTGCGGCGCGCGCCTGGGCCTCCTCCTCGCTGAGGCTCGCCAGCCGCTCCTCGATGCGGTCCTCACCCTCGGGCACGTACTCGCCCTCTGTGCGGTCACTCATCGCGAAGCATCCTGCAGGGTCTCCACACGGCCGATCAATGAATCCACGGTCTCCTCAAAAGTCAGGTCTGAGCTGTCAAGCACGGCCACCCCATCGGCGGCCTCGGTGAAGTTGGACGCGGCTGAGTCCCTGCGGTCCCGCTCGAGCACCTGGCGTCTCAGGGCTGCCTCGTCCTGCTCGGCGCCGGACTCGGCAGTGAGCTGCAGCCCGCGGCGACGCAGCCGCGCCTCCGCCGATGCCGTCAGCAGCACTCTCACCTGGGCGTCGGGAGCGACCACTGTGGTGATGTCGCGGCCTTCGGCCACGATGAATCCGGACTCGTCGATGATGCGGCGCTGCGCGTCGATCAGCACAGACCGAGCGCGACGGTTCGTCGCCACCTGAGAGACCGCCTCGGAGATCCGCGGCTCACGGATCGCGACGGACACGTCGGTCTCGCCCACCGTGACGCTCTGATGCTGCGGATCAGTGGACAGGTGCAGCGGCATCTCCTCTACCGCCACCGCCACTGCGGCCTCGTCGTCCAGATCCAGCTGCTGGTCCAAGCAGTACCAGGTCGCCGCCCGGTACATCGCCCCGGTGTCGAGATAGTCAGCGCCCAGCTGGGTCGCAGCCGCCCGGCACACGCTGGACTTTCCGCTGCCTGAGGGGCCGTCGACGGCAATGATCATCCGGGAATGTGGTTCAGCCATAACTAAGTCAGCACTACCTTCCATCCTATGTGCGTGAGCGCTTGAGCCAGCTCCTCGGCCCGGCCAGGCAGAACTGAAAGCTCCACCATACCCACCTCATGGCCTGCGGAGTGGTCCATGCGCATGTCTTCGACGTTGGTCCCGATCTCTGCGACGTCATTGAGCAGGGCGGCGATCTGTCCGGGACGGTCGTCGACGATGACGGTGACCACGGTGAATGACTGCGGCGGAGAGCCGTGCTTTCCGGGAATCCGCGCCACCCCGCGTTGCCCTCAGCGATCAGCTGAGCGATGTCGGCCTGACCTCCGGGAGCCCGCGGAGCCTCCAAGGTCCCGATGAGCTGGTTCACGTCCTCGCGCAGGCCATAGAGGATCTCCAAAACGGTAGGCGCGTTGTAGGTGAGGATCTGGACCCACAGGTTCGGGTCGGAGGCGGCGATTCGGGTGACGTCCCGCAGCCCATTGCCGGAGAGGCCCAGCGCCTGCTGGGGGCGTTCTGAAGCCGTGAGGCCACCAGAGAGGCCGCCACCTGCGGCAGGTGGCTGATCAGCGCCACCGACCCATCATGCTGAGCCGGAGTCATCCTGTGCAGACTCGCTCCGAGCAGGCGGGCCAGCTCCTCTGCAGCTGCGACGGTCTCCTCCGGGACGTCCTCGTGGGGGCAGATCACCCACGGCATCGACGTAAAGAGAGCGCCACGGGCGGCCACGGGACCAGAGCGCTCACGACCAGCCATCGGGTGAGTCCCCACATAGCGAGAGAGGTCGAACTCGCCGGGAAACTGGCGGAGCTCGTCCAGCACCGAACCCTTCACCGAAGCGATGTCCACCACGATCGCCTCAGGGTGACGCACCAGCGCCCGATGCACCTCCTCTGCGGTGGCCTCCGGCGGAGCCGCGACCACGACCAGGTCAGGGTGCCTTTCGTCATTCCACACCCTGCTTGGCGCCGATGTCGGCAGCGATGCTCACCGCCACCTGAGAAGGGTCCGAGAGCCATACTTCTTTTCCCGATGCGCGCAGGCCCAAGCCGATGCTGGTCCCCAGAAGGCCGGTGCCTCGTACGAGGACTGTCTGAAAGCTCACCGCGTCCCACCCTGTTCGTTCGGCTGGTCGCTGACGAGGTCGCGCAGGTGCCCCACCTCCCGCGAGGTCAGCTCCCGCACCGTGCCCTGCGCCTGGTCGCCGATGGCGATCCCACCGACGGCGGTGCGCACCAGCCGCGCCACCGGAGCTCCGAAGTGCTCGAAGATCCTCCGGACAATGCGGTTGCGGCCGGAGTGAAGAGTGAGCTGGACCAGCGTTCGTCCGCCGTTCGAGCCCATATGGTGGAAGTCGTCCACCACGATGGGGCCGTCCTCCAGCTCGATGCCTACCCGCAGCTGGGCCTCCGCCTTCCTGGGCAGATTGCCGCGCAGCTCGGCGAGGTAGGTCTTGGGAACCTCGTAGGACGGATGGGTGAGCTGGTGGGCCAGATCCCCGTCATTGGTCAGCAGCAGCAGACCTTCTGTCTCGAAGTCCAGACGGCCGACATGGAACAGCCGCAGCTTCTGCTGCTCCGGGGTCAGGAAGTCTCCGACGCACCGCCGCCCCTCCGGATCGGACATGGTGGTCATCACCCCTGCTTAAACTTGTTCAGCACGGCGTACTGGTGCTCCACGTCGAGGTTCAGCCGAATGCCGTCCACATGGATCGTGACCTGCTCAGGGACCACCCGAACTCCGGGCTCGATCACGGTGCGGCCGTCGATCATGACGCGCCCCTCCGCAATGAGATTCTCGCTGACCCGGCGGGAAGCCACACCGGCGGAGGCCAGAACCTTCTGCAGGCGGGTGCCCTCCGGGTCATGCACGGCCCGGAAGTTCTCCTCGGCCTCATCGGCGCGCAGCTTCACACGCTTGGGCTCGGAGGAGATCAGACGGTGCTTCGCCTGATTCGCGAAGGGACCTCCGGATGTGCCCGGCTTGGGGTGCGTGCGGCACGGGACGCTCTGGGCGCACGGCCGCCCGGACCCCTCGAAGACATGGCCGCCAGTCTACCGGCCACAGGGCGCACCGCAGTGCGCTTACTCAGAGGCCCGGCTCCTGCTCGCTGAAGTCTGCTTCGACGAGGTCCCCACGCCCGGCAGGTGCGGGCTGAGCTGCGGAAGATCATCCAGTGAGTCGAGCCCCAGACGTTCGAGGAATTCGGTGGTCGTCATGTAGAGCGTGGCCCCTGTGGCCGGGTCAGTGCCCGCGATGTCCAGCAGGCCTCGAGTGACCAGTGTGCGCACCACCCCGTCGACGCTCACACCGCGAATCGCAGCCACCGCTGAGCGTGAGACCGGCTGCCGGTACGCGATCACGGCGAGGGTCTCCAGCGCAGCCTGGGACAGCTTCGCCGTCTGACCGCCGAGCATGAAGGCAGAGACCGGTTCGGAGAAGCGCTCCCGCGAGTAGTAGCGCCAGCCCCCGGCCACCTCACGCAGCTCGAAGCCTCTCTGCCGCCCGGAGCTGCCGTCAGCTTCGGCCCTGAGCTCGTCGAGCAGGGGCTGAACGTGGTGGAGGGCAGTCCCACAGCGGCCGCCAGATCCGCTGCGGGCACGGGCTGCTCGGCGACCATCAGCACTGCCTCGAGCGCACCCAGCCGATCCTCGTGCGAGGTCAGAGGCTGCCCCTGGTCCGACTCGGGCTCCGGACGCTGCGTCATCGGTCCTCGATCTCCTCCGCCTGCGATTCGCCGTCAGCCCAGGTCACCGTCAGCTCGCCCAATGGAACCGGCTGATCGAGTGAGACGACGCGGTCGCGGAAGAGCTCCAGCAGCACCATGAAGCGCACTACCACCACAGCCTGCGCATCGGCGTCGGCCACGAGCTGCTGGAAGGTGACCCGTCCCGCCTCGCGCAGCATCCGCAGCACCTGCTGCCTCTCCGCCGCGGAGTCGACTGATGTGTGGAGGTGCTCGAGGCGAACCTCGTCGGGCTCGGCCGCGCGTCGCCCGAAGGCCTTCTCCGCCAGCGCACGCAGGTCCTCAGGGGTTGCGTTGAATATCAGCTCGGGCAGCACCCCGGCGAGCGCGGGGTCGGTGCCCGGCTGGCGGGCGACGCGTCGCTCGTTGGCGCCCACGGCATCCCCGAGATGGCGTGCTATCTCCTTGAAGGCCCGGTACTGCAGCAGGCGGGCGAACAGCAGGTCTCGAGCCTCGAGGGCGGCGAGGTCCTCCTCCGAATCGGGCTCGGATCCGGGAGGAGCTGAACGATCTTCAGATCCAGCAGCGTCGCGGCGACGAAGACGAAGTTGGACGACTCGTCGAGTGCACGGCGGGCATCCAGCGTCCGCACGTAGGAGAGGAATTCGTCGGTGACCTCTCCCAGGGCGACAGCGGTGACATCCATCCTGCGCTTGGCGATCAGGCCCAGCAGCAGGTCGAAGGGGCCGTCGAAGTTCTCCAGGCTGAGCCGGAAGCCTGGTGCCTCCGTCTCAGCGTCCAGCAGCTCCGAGCTCATGCGAGGATCACGGGCTGCGCCGCGGCCGATGAGCTCGCGCGCCAGCTGACGGTATGCCTTGGCTCCGTCGTGCTTCTGGGCGTAGGAGGTGATCGGCTCTGCCGCCACCGTGGCATCTGGGAACTTCACGGATCGTTTGATGACGGTCTCGAAGACCCGGTCGCCGAAGGCTTCGACGATGCGCTGAATGACTTCCTTGGCGTGGGTGGTGCGCAGATCGACCATGGTCACCAGCACGCCGTCGACTTCAAGGTCCGGGTTGATGCGGTCCTGGACCTTCTCGATGGTCTCCTTCAGCAGCGCCACCGCCCGCAGGGCGAAGAACTCGGCCACCAGGGGAATGATCACTCCGTGGGCTGCCGTGAGGGCGTTGACGGTCAGAAGCCCCAATGAGGGCTGACAGTCGATGATGATGACGTCATAGTCGTCGCGGACCTCGCGCAGTGCTCGCTGCAGCACCTGTTCGCGCCCGACCTCCGTGACCAGCTGAACTTCGGCTGCGGAGAGGTCGATGTTGGCAGGGAGCAGGTCGATCCCACGAATGTGTGTTGAGAGCAGCGCGTCCCGGGTGCGGACGTCCTTCTCCATCATCACGTTGTAGATCGTCACGTCCAGATCGTGGGGTGAGGCTCCCAGGCCCGCGCTGAGAGCTCCCTGCGGGTCGAAGTCGACCATCAGCACCCGACGGCCGTACTCAGCCAGAGCGGCGCCCAGGTTGATGGCCGAGGTCGTCTTCCCCACGCCGCCCTTCTGGTTGACCACCGCGATCGTCCGGGCAGGGCCGTGGGAGTCAAGGGCGTCCGGGATGGGGAACTCGTGCTTGGGCCGTCCAGTGGGACCGATGATGGCGTCCCCGTGAATGGTCACAAGCTCGGTGGGTTCCTGGTCCGTCATGACTCCTTACCCTACAAGGCTCGCGGATGGGCAGATATATACGTCTCCCGAAGCGAGTCGGCGGTCACCTTGGTGTAGATCTGGGTGGTGGTGACTGAGGCGTGCCCCAGAAGCTCTTGGACGGTGCGCACGTCCGCGCCGCCCTCGAGCAGGTGGGTGGCGCAGCTGTGGCGCAGGGTGTGCGGCGACACCTCCGCGCCGATATCCGCTGCGCGGGCCGCTTTGACGAGCGCAGACCACGCCGACTGCCGCGACAGGCGGCCTCCGAGGCGGTTGAGGAAGAGTGCAGCGCTCCTCGGGACCGCCCGGAGCGCCCTGCGGCTGAGGCAGTCTCGAGGAGCGCGGGGCGGTAACCGTCAGGTAGTCGCCCACCGCCCGCTGGGCGTACTGCCCGAGGGGCACGAGGCGCTGCCTGTTCCCTTGCCCGTCACTCGGACCAGAACGAGCCGGTCGCCATCCTCCTCGGCATCCGGGGGCGAGGCGGCAGGGTCGGCGGGCGGACTCTCCTGGTAAGCCTGGACCACATGCACGTCATCGACGTCCAATGACACCGCTTCGCTGATCCGTGCGCCCGTGGCATAGAGGAACTCCAGGAGCGCCCTGTCCCGGAGCCCGAGCGGGTCGGCCGCCGAGGGGCGTCCAGCAATGCAGTGACCTGGTCCACGGTCAGGGCCTTCGGAAGGGTCTCTGCCTGCTTCGGGGCAGCGACCTCCCTCGCCGGGTCGTGAGCGGTCAGCCCCTCGAGGGCCCAGTGCCGGTGGGCACCGCGCACTGAGGCCAGGGCCCGCGCGGCCGAGCGCGAGGAGAGAGCACTTCCCCGTCGCCGCCCGTCATCAGAGCCTGCACGAAGTCCGAGACGTGCCCCTCGTCCACCGCATCGGGCGAGGAGGTCCCCGACTGTCCAGGTAAGCCGTGTAGCGGCGCAGATCACGCCGGTAGGAGGCGAAGGTGTTCTCCGAGACGCCGCGCTCGATGCGCAGGTGGCTCAGATACTCCTGCACCGCCTCTGACAGGCCCACGGCCGCTCAGCGTGCCGAGCGCCGCTGCAGCCCGGCTCGTATGAGTAGGCGAACAGCGGGTGAGGGCTGGTGGGCCGGGACTTCAGCTCGGGGTGCGCCTGCGTGGAGACGTAGTAGGGGTGCGACTCCTGGGCAGCTCCACGAACTCCACGAGAGTGCCGTCCGGGCTGGTTCCGGAGAACACCAGCCCAGCCTCAGAGAGCTGCTCGCGGTAGGCGTTGTTGACCTCATAGCGGTGCCGGTGACGTTCCGAGATCTCGGTGGTCCCGTACGTCTCGGCCACCACGGAGCCTTCGACCAGCGACGCGTCGTAGGCGCCCAGCCGCATGGTTCCGCCCAGGTCGCCCTCGTGGCGACGATGGTCTCCTGCTCCGCCATCGTCGCGATGACCGGGAACTTCGTGTCGGGGTCGAACTCGGTGGAGTTGGCCTCGGGAAGTCCGACGACGTTCCTGGCGTACTCCATGACCATGGTCTGCAGCCCGAGGCACAGCCCGAGCGTGGGCACACCGTTCTCACGTGCGTACCGCAGTGCGCCGATCTTGCCGTCCAGGCCGCGCACGCCGAACCCGCCGGGCACACAGATGGCATCTACGCCTGCCAGCGCCTTGGCGGCGCTCTCCTGGTCGGAGCAGAGGTCGGAGGGCACCCAACGGATCTTCGTCTTGGCACTGTTGGCGAATCCGCCGGCGCGCAGCGCCTCCGTGACCGAGAGGTAGGCATCGGGCAGGTCGATGTACTTGCCGACGAGCGCCACTTCGACCTCGTCATCGGGGTGGTGGACCACGCTGAGCAGGCTGTTCCACTTGGACCAGTCGACGTCCTTGAACTTCAGGTCGAGCGCCTGCACGACGTAGGCGTCCATGGCCTGCTTGTGGAGGATCCGCGGGATGTCGTAGATGCTCGGAGCATCGGCGCAGTTGATCACAGCGTCGGCGTCGACGTCGCACATCCTGGAGATCTTGCCCCGGATATCGGCAGGCAGCTCGCGGTCGCTGCGCAGCACGATCCCGTCAGGCTGGATTCCCAGGGACCGCAGGGCGGCCACCGAGTGCTGCGTCGGCTTCGTCTTCAGCTCCTGCGACGGTCCGATGTAGGGCACCAGCGAAACGTGCAGGAAGAACACGTTCTCCCGGCCGACGTCCTGCCGGAGCTGGCGCGCAGCTTCGAGGAAGGGCTGAGACTCGATGTCGCCGACGGTTCCGCCGATCTCAGTGATGATCACATCGGGGCATCACGCTCGCCGGGCTCATCGGCAGGAAGACGCATGCGCCGCTTGATCTCATCAGTGATGTGCGGGATGACCTGGACGGTGTCGCCGAGGTAGTCGCCTCGACGCTCCTTCTCGATGACTCTGGAGTAGACCTGGCCGGTGGTGACGTTGTTGACCCCGTCAAGGTTCTCGTCCAGGAATCGCTCGTAGTGGCCGATGTCCAGGTCGGTCTCGGCGCCGTCCTCGGTCACGAAGACCTCACCGTGCTGGAAGGGGTTCATGGTGCCGGGATCCACGTTGAGATAGGGATCCAGCTTCTGCATCACGACGGACAGGCCGCGTGCTCGGAGGAGGTGACCGAGGACGATGCCGTCAGACCCTTGCCGAGGGAGGAGACAACACCCCCGTGACGAAGATCTGTCGAGTTGGGCTGGGGTGTTCTGGTTTCTGGAAGAAGCGCGGTTGACCACGGAGTTCTAGCCTATCAGCGTTCGGGGATGGGGTTGCGGAGCTCTGCGCGGAGGCCGGGTGCTCCTCAGCGGCCTGCCTCAGCAGCTCATCGGCGTGAGCGCGCGCCGAAACGGAGTCCTCGTGGCCTGCCAGCATGCGCGCCAGCTCCCCACCCGCTCATCGTCAGTGAGGGAACGCACATCTGATGCCGTCACGCCGTCGGACTGTCCTGATGCCTCCGGGTCCTTGAAGACCCGAATGTGATTGTCGGCATATGCGGCGACCTGAGGCAGGTGCGTCACACAGATGACCTGTGCGTGCTGAGCGAGCTTCGCCAGACGCCGACCGATCTGCACCGCTGCCTTTCCGCCCACTCCCGCATCGACTTCGTCGAAGATGAAGGTGGAGGCGGGTGCGTGCTCAGAGAGCACCACCTCGAGGGCCAGCATCACCCGTGAGAGCTCACCGCCTGATGCGCCGCGGCCCAGAGGCGCCGGATCCGCGCCTGCGTGGGGAGCCAGCAGAAGAGCCGCCTGATCGGCGCCGTGACGGGTGAGGCTCTCAAGCGGGGTCACGTCGGCAAGAAGGCGTGCGTTCGGCATGGCCAGGGCGGCCAGCTCCTCCCCACTGCGGCGGCAAGGGCATCGCCTGCCTCCTGCCGCTTCTCGCGCAGCGCGCCTACCTGGGACCACAGCGAGGCCTCCATCTCCTTCACCTGCTCCGAGAGCTCTTCGATGCGTCCGGCGTCGCCCTGCAGGAGTCCAGCCGGGCACGCGACTCCTCGGCCCACTGCAGAACATCTGTGATCTCTGTGCCGTAGAGGCGCATCAGCCGGTCCAGCTCCGCGCGACGCGCGTGGACCTCGGCGAGCCTCTCCGGGCCCGACTCGTCCAGTCCGGCCGCGTAGACGCCGAGCTGGTTGCCCGCGTCGGTGAGGAGCGTGGACACCTCGGAGAGCTGCCGCCCGATCTCCTCCAGCTCAGGGTCCTGATCCGTCACGGGGACCAGCGCCTGCGAAGCGTCCTCCACCAGCGCCACCGCACTGGGGGCGTCGTCCGCGAGCGCCGCGTCGGCACCGGCGACCGCCGCCTGGGCGGTGCGGGCTGCGTCCCTCAGCGACTCCAGGTTCTCCAGGCGCATCGACTCGGCCCGAAGCTGCGCGTCCTCCCCGGCTGCGGATCGGCCTCGTCTATCTGCTCGAGCGCCTGCTGCAGGTGCTCAGCCTCGCGCCGCCGCTCCAGCTCGTTCGTGGTGATCTCCTCCAGCTCGGCGGCGAGCTCCCGGAAGCGGGCGAAATCGTCCTGGTAGGCCCGGAGGGCCGCAGCGAACTCGGGACCCGCATAGGCATCAAGGGCGGCGCGCTGGGCAGAGGCGGACTTCAGCCGCAGCTGGTCCGCCTGGCCGTGGACCGTGACGAGCTGCTCACCGATCTCCCCAGGGTGCTCACGGGCACTCCGCGCCCGGCGGCCGTGGCCCGGCTGCGACCTTTGGCGCTGACGGAGCGTCCCATCAGGAACGGCTCCGCGGCAGACTCTGCGTCCGCCTCGTCGAGCACCCCGGCCTCCGCTGCCCGGACTCGGGCGGGGTGTCCCGCCGGCACCTCCAGCTCAGCGTCGACGCTGGCTCGCTCTGCGCCCCTTCGGACCGCCGCGGGCGAGCCTCGGTGGCCCAGGAGCAGGCCGAAGGCGGTGACCACCATCGTCTTGCCCGCGCCGGTCTCGCCGGTGACGACGTTGAATCCTGGGGTCAGCTCCAGCTCGGCGCGATCGATGACTCCCAGTGAGCTGATGCTCAGGTGCTCGATCATCCCTGCTTCTTCTCCTGTCCCGGGTTCACGGTCGGACCGCGCCAGCCGGTGATGGGCAGGTTGAACTTCTCGACGAGCCTCTGGGAGAAGGGCGTCTGGTGCACCCGTGCCAGCAGCACCGGCCTGTCGGAGCGGGTGACTTCGACCCTGGCTCCTCCGGGCAGGGGCATTGCCCGCCGCCCGTCGCACCACAGCACGCCCTCCTCGCCCTCACGCTGCAGCACCTCGACGGCCATCGTGGAATCGGGATCCACCACCAGCGGGCGCGCAAAGAGCGCATGGGCTGAGATGGGCGCCAGAACCAGCGCCTGAACCTCAGGCCACACCACGGGACCGCTTACCGAGAACGCGTAGGCGGTCGAGCCGGTGGGGGTGGCCATGACGATGCCGTCGCACCCGAAGGTCGAGACCGGAGCACCGTCGATCTCCACGACCAGCTCGATCATCCGCTGGCGGGAGGCCTTTTCGATGCTGGCCTCGTTCAGGGCCCACGACGACGTGACGTGGGTGCTGCCGTGCCACACCTGGACGTCGAGGGCCATGCGACGTTCGACGACATAATTCTGCTCGGCGACCCATCGGACGGAATCGTCGAGCTGTGTGCGCTCCGACTCCGCGAGGAAGCCCACATGCCCGAGGTTGACGCCCATCAGGGGCAGGTCGGCCTCACGCACCAGGTCCGCTGCGCGCAGGATGGAGCCGTCGCCGCCCAGGACCATACCGATCTCGCACTCGCTCAGCGCGATGTCCTCCTCGGCGACGGCCAGCGGTATCGCCGCCAGCCGCTCTCCCATCTGAGAGGAGACTGCCTGCACGTCCTTGGCCAGCATGACGGGGTCAGTCCGGCCGCATGCAGCTGCTCAGCGACTTCGATCCCCGCCTCGACAGCCTCCATCCGGCCCGTGTGAGCAAGCACGAGCACGGCCCGCTGCTTCGCTGCAACCATCCGGCCTCCTTCTGCCCACATCATGTTCACGGATCTTCGTAGTCGATCTCGCCCAGCCTATCGGCTGGGCTGGTCAGTTCCTGGGCGGCGTCCCCAGAGGGTCGCCGGAGGTGCAGGAAGAACTCTCGGTTGCCGTCCTGCCCGGCGAGGGCCGAGACCGCGATCCCGCCCAGGTGAAGGCCCTCCGCTGCTGCGGCGGCCACGACTGCCTCCACGGCTTCGCGGCGCTGGGCGCCGCTGGTGACGACGCCGGTGCGGCCGAGACGGTCCCGTCCCACTTCGAACTGGGGCTTGACCATCAGCAGCAGATCCGACTGCGGGGCGGCCTGCTCGGCCAGTGCGGGCAGCACCAGACGCAGGGAGATGAATGAGAGGTCGGCGACGATGAGCCCGAAGGGCGCACCGAAATCTCCGGCGCGGGCGTACCTGAGGTTTGTCCCCTCGATGCTGGTGACGCGAGGGGCGTCTCTCAGCGAGGCATCCAGCTGATCGTGCCCGACATCGACCGCGACGACGTGCTGGGCCCCGTGCTCAAGCATGACCTGTGTGAAGCCTCCGGTGGACGCCCCGCGTCCAGGCACCGACGACCGGACGGGGTCACCCCAGGGAAGGATGCCAGGGCGCCGAGGAGCTTGTGCGCGGCGCGGCTGACCCACGCCTCACGCGGCTCCACGTCGATGCGGCTGTTCGGTGAGACGGCCGCTGACGGCTTCTGGGCAGGCTTGCCGTCGACCAGCACCGCACCCTCGGCGACGAGCTGCGCCGCGCGGGTGCGGCTGGGTGCGAGGCCGCGTGCCACCACTTCCTTATCGAGGCGGGCCATCGTGCTCAGCTGCGGCCGATGGACTCGAGCCTCTCGGAGAGCTCACGGTGCTTGCGCTCAGCGTGGGCCACCTGCTCCTGAAGCGTGTCCGGCGTGAGGCTGCCACCGCCTCTTCGCTGCTGCTCCGAGGGTCATGGGCGGTCTCAGTGCCGGTGGGAGCGCTTAGCTGCCTCATGCGCGGCCATTGGTGCTCCCAGCCGGTGCGCGGTGGACGCCGGTGAACAGATCCTCGAGCGAGTCGATGATCCAGTCGGGGCGCTGCTGATCCTGGGACGCGTCCGCCTGCTGCTGCGTGGTCGCGCCGGTGAGGACGAGTGCCGTGGCGTACCCGGCTCGGTTGCCGCCCAGCACGTCGGTGTCCAGACGGTCGCCGATCACCAGCGGACTGGAGAGGCCGAGCGTCTCTGCTGCCTGGGTGAACATGACTGGCTCCGGCTTGCCGGCGGCCTTCGGGTGACGGTCGGTGCCGAAGCTGACCGCTTCGATCATGGCGCCGTTGGCGGGTGCGATGCCGCGCTCTCGGGGCACGCTGCGGTCAAGGTTGGTGGCGAACCACTGGGCACCGGCGTTGATCGCATAGGAGGCTTCGGCCAGGTCGGCCCAGCAGAGAGTCGGGTCGAAGCCTTGCAGGACGGCTTCAGGCTCGTCATCGGCTGATCGGACCGTTTCGTATCCGGCCGCGTCGACGAGGGACCTCAGGGAGTCGGAGCCCACCACAAGCACTTTGGCCGGAGCTGGGAGGTGTTCGGCGAGAAGCCGGACTCCGGCCGGGGCTGAGCCGTACACCTCCTCGGCTTCGGCTGGGATGCCCAGCTCGCGGAGGTGGCCTGCGATGTGCTCCGCAGAGCGGGACGCGTTGTTGGTGACGAAGGCGCAGCGCAGGCCCTGAGACTTCAGGCGTGAGAGAGCCTCCTGGGCTCCCGGCACTGCGTCCGGCCCGCGGTAGAGCACGCCGTCAAGGTCGAACAGGACACCGTCGTGCTGGTCGGCGAGAGGTGTGGTGCTCACTGGGCGCGCTTCTCCTTCGCCTCGGCGTCGCCGAGCAGGTCGCTGATGCGTGGGACGGAGGAGCCGTCTTCGTCCTCGTCGTCGTCGAAGTCGAGGATGTCGGGCTCTTCGTAGTGGCCTGCTCCCAGCGCGCGCTCGGCCACAGGCACTTGGTTCCGCCATCGGCGCGCATCGTCGTAGCGGCCCACTGACTCGAGGACGTCCGCGTAGGCGGCGAACAGGCGAGGCGAGAAGCTGAAGGCACGGTTGAGGTCCAGTTCGGGAATCTGCAGAGCCAGGAGTGCCGCCTCCTCATCCCCGGAGTCCTGGTGCGCGTAAGCAAGAACCATGGCAAGCTCCGCCCGCGGCGCTCCCGATAGCTGCTGTGCACCTTCGTCCTGTGCGAATTCCAGAGCCTTGGCGGAGCGGCCGAGGGCGCGGAGGCAGTCCGCGATGACGGGGATGTGTGTGTGGTCGCCGCTGATGCGGCGGTAGGTGCGCAGCTCGCGCAGCGCCTCGTCGTACTCCCCGCCGCGTATGCTGCCAGGCCCACTGCTTCGCGCACCACGGCCAGTCGGTAGGCCCGGCGCGAGGCGGCCAGGGCATGCTCGAGGGCCAGCTCGGGGTCGATGTCGATGAGACGACCTGCCATCACGAGGTGCTTGGACACCCAGCCACGGTTGATGTCGTTGAGGGTCCCGAGCTGCCTGGCCGCTTCGCGGTCGAGCTCCTTGCCGGTGACGTCCTCGTCGATTTCGGGTGACCTGGCGCGGTCCTCCCTGTTGGAGCGCCGGTGATCCTGGGGTGCGCGGGATGGTCGGTCGCGGTTGTCTGCTGGTGCTGCTCGGTCTGCCACCGATACAGGATACCGGCCATCGTGGCTACCATGGGGCCATGAAGCACTCGGGGATCATCTGCTTAAGCCACGACGCGGATGTCTTCGGCCCTGGCGACGCTGCTGCCCAGTGAGGCGAAGGTGGTGAGGGAGGTCCTCGATGATGCTTCTGCCGCAGTGGACTCTACCGCTCAGCAGCTTGCCGACCGCGTGGGCGTCGCCCGTTCGACGGTGGTGCGCACGTGCCGAAAGCTGGGCTACGAGGGTATCCGCAGTTTCGCGTGGCCCTGGCCAGGAGACCCCGGCAGAGCCGCGAACGGGTCTGGACTCCGAGCATGAGGGCGAGAGCATGAGCGCATGCTCGGCTGAGGCGCGCCGACTCACCTCGGGTGTGGAGCGGGCGATGGATGCCGTCCCTGAGGACCAGGTGGAGCGGGTCTTGGATCTGCTGTGCGGTGCGGACAGCGTGCTCGTCGCGGGGAATGGTCAGTCGGCGCCGACGGCGTTGGACTTCGCATTTCGTCTGATGTCGGAGGGCCTGCGGGCGATCACTCTGCAGGATGTGTTCGGTCAGCAGATTGCGGCGCGCCAGCTGGGGCCTGGAGGTGTGTGCTTTCTGATCACTCCGAGCGGTCTGAATGAGCTGTCGGTGCGTGTTGCTGAAGCTGCGGCGAGGTCAGAAGGAACACTGGTGGTGATGACATCCAACACTGATTCTCCGGCAGCAAAACTGGCTGACGACGTACTGAATATTGTGCCGCCGTTGAATATGTTTCAGAATGAATTGGAGTTTGTGTCTCGGCTTCATTTTGCGCTTTCCGCGGAGGTACTTGCCCGTGGGGTGCGCGCGCGGTTGGTTCGTAAGGCGCAGAGGGACCAAGTTCTTGATGTGGTCACTGAGAATCTGGTGGTCTAGTTCTCAGCTTCGTGATGTGCTTTGCTTCTGGACATAGAAAAGCCGGATGGAGCAGTCGTCTCTGACTGCCCATCCGGCTTTTCTTGAAGAGATGTCCGGCGGTGACCTACTCTCCCACACCGTTACCAGTGCAGTACCATCGGCGCTGTGGGTCTTAGCTTCCGGGTTCGGGATGGGACCGGGCGTTTCCCCCACGCTATGACCGCCGTAACCCTAGACCAAACCACCCCCACCATACCGGGGGTTTGGAAACCTATAAAGGGTCACAACACGTGACACTATTCAACTGTAACCATTCAACTATCACCCCCACCATCAGTGGGGGTCGTGCTCACCACCAGCCACCCCCAAAGAACTGGGGGTCAGGCGGGTGGGGTTTGTTGGTCAGGGACCGCAGAGTGGACGCGTAGCACACAGTGTTCACACATGTTGGGTGAAACGTTGTGGTGGTGGTGTAAGTGGTCGGCTTATTAGTACCAGTCAGCTTCACGCATTGCTGCGCTTCCACATCTGGCCTATCAACCCCATCATCTATAGGGAGCCTTCACACATTGAATGTGATGGAGATCTTATCTTGAAGTAACTTCCCGCTTAGATGCTTTCAGCGGTTATCCATCCCGAACGTAGCTAACCAGCGGTGCACTTGGCAGTACAACTGGCACACCAGAGGTTCGTCCGTCCCGGTCCTCTCGTACTAAGGACAGACCTTCTCAAATCTCCTGCGCGCGCAGCGGATAGGGACCGAACTGTCTCACGACGTTCTAAACCCAGCTCGCGTGCCTCTTTAATGGGCGAACAGCCCAACCCTTGGGACCAACTCCAGCCCCAGGATGAGACGAGCCGACATCGAGGTGCCAAACCATCCCGTCGATATGAACTCTTGGGGAGGATCAGCCTGTTATCCCCGAGGTACCTTTTATCCGTTGAGCGACGGCCCTTCCATACGGTGCCGCCGGATCACTAGTCCCAACTTTCGTTCCTGCTTGACATGCCTGTCTCACAGTCAAGCTCCCTTGTGCACTTACACTCGACACCTGATTGCCAACCAGGCTGAGGGAACCTTTGGGCGCCTCCGTTACTCTTTGGGAGGCAACCGCCCCAGTTAAACTACCCACCAGGCACTGTCCCTGGACCCGATCAGGGCCCGAAGTTAGATGATCCACAACACCAGAGTGGTATTTCAACGATGACTCCACCAGCACTAGCGTGCCAGCTTCACAGTCTCCCACCTATCCTACACAAGTGATGCGAATCACCAATACCAAGCTATAGTAAAGGTCTCGGGGTCTTTCCGTCCTGCTGCGCGTAACGAGCATCTTTACTCGTAGTGCAATTTCGCCGAGTTCACGGTTGAGACAGCGGGGTCTCGTTACTCCATTCGTGCAGGTCGGAACTTACCCGACAAGGAATTTCGCTACCTTAGGATGGTTATAGTTACCACCGCCGTTTACTGGGGCTTAAATTCTCCGCTTCGCCCACAAGGGGCTAACGGGTCCTCTTAACCTTCCAGCACCGGGCAGGAGTCAGTCCGTATACATCGTCTTACGACTTCGCACGGACCTGTGTTTTTAGTAAACAGTCGGACCCCCTGGTCTCTGCGGCCACCACACCCTTTCGGAGCACGTCCTAATAGGCGAGTGGCCCCCTTCTCCCGAAGTTACGGGGTATTTTGCCGAGTTCCTTAACCGTGATTCTCTCGATCGCCTTGGTATTCTCTACCTGACTACCTGTGTCGGTTTAGGGTACGGGCGGCTTGAACCTCGCGTCGATGCTTTTCTCGGCAGCATAGGATCACCGGATCCCCACCCGAGGTGGGGGCCCATCAAATCTCAGCCTGTATGACTGGCGGATTTACCTACCAGTCGGCCTACATTCTTAGACCCAGACAACCATCGCTGGGCCCGGCTACCTTCCTGCGTCACACCTGTTAATACGCTCGCTAGACCACTTCAGGTCCCACGCTACTGACTGCCGCGAAGCCCCAAAGGGGCAACTGCAGCAGCGTTCGGGTGGTTAGTATCAGCGGGTTCGCGTGGGCGGTTCTTCGCCGGTACGGGAATATCAACCCGTTGTCCATCGACTACGCCTGTCGGCCTCGCCTTAGGTCCCGACTAACCCAGGGCAGATTAGCTTGACCCTGGAACCCTTAGTCATTCGGCGGACACGTTTCTCACGTGTCTTTCGCTACTCATGCCTGCATTCTCACTCGAACAACCTCCACCACTAGCTTCCGCTGCGGCTTCACCGGCTTGCTCGACGCTCCCTACCCATCCAGGACGAACCTGAATGCCACGGTTTCGGCGGTGTGCTTGAGCCCCGCTAAATTGTCGGCGCGGAATCACTTGACCAGTGAGCTATTACGCACTCTTTCAAGGGTGGCTGCTTCTAAGCCAACCTCCTGGTTGTCTAAGCAACTCCACATCCTTTCCCACTTAGCACACGCTTAGGGGCCTTAACCGGTGGTCTGGGCTGTTTCCCTCTCGACGATGAAGCTTATCCCCCACCGTCTCACTGCCGCGCTCTCACGTCTCGGGCATTCGGAGTTTAGCTGACGTCAGTAACCTTGTAGGGCCCATCGGCCATCCAGTAGCTCTACCTCCCGGACGAAACACGCGACGCTGCACCTAAATGCATTTCGGGGAGAACCAGCTATCACAGAGTTTGATTGGCCTTTCACCCCTACCCACAGCTCATCCCCCAGTTTTCAACCTAGGTGGGTTCGGTCCTCCACGCGCTCTTACACGCGCTTCAACCTGGCCATGGGTAGATCACTCCGCTTCGGGTCTAGACCCAGCAACTAAGACGCCCTATTCAGACTCGCTTTCGCTGCGGCTTCCCCACACGGGTTAACCTCGCTACTGAGCACTAACTCGCAGGCTCATTCTTCAAAAGGCACGCCATCACACCAACCAAGGGTGCTCTGACGGATTGTAGGCACATGGTTTCAGGTACTCTTTCACTCCCTCCCGGGGTACTTTTCACCATTCCCTCACGGTACTGATTCACTATCGGTCAACAGGATGTATTCAGGCTTACCAGATGGTCCTGGCAGATTCACACACGATTCCTCGAGCCGCGTGCTACTCGAGAACCCAGATCAGTAAGCGGAACGCATGTCAACTACGGGACTCACACCCTCTACGGTGAAGGACTCAACCTTCTTCGTCTATACGCCCGCACCTCAACTGCCAAGACTGGTAGATCTTGGACACTGGGCCTCACAACCCCATCACGCAACCCCTACCAGGTATCACACGTGATGGGTTTAGCCCCATCGGCTTTCGCTCGCCACTACTCACCGAATCACTTTTGTTTTCTCTTCCTGACGGTACTGAGATGTTTCACTTCCCGTCGTTCCCCCAAACCGCCTATACATTCAGCGGCTGGTCGCGCACCATAACAGTGCACGGGGTTTCCCCATTCGGACATCCTGGCCTCAACGCTCGGTTATCAGCTCCACCAGGCTTTTCGCAGATTCCACGTCCTTCATCGGCACCTGTTGCCAAGGCATCCACACATGCGCCCTTAAACACTTACACCCACTACACATAGCGATGTAAGCCACCAAACGACACATCAACGCACCAACCCCCAATCGGAGTAAGCGCGCAGACGAACACTCAACAAAAAATTGCAAACAAAGATGCTCGCGTCCACTATGCAGTTCCCAAACAACAACCCCACAGCCACCACCACACCAGACACGGTGCAGCAGACCTGCTGCAGAAGCACGATCAAAAGGACGCCAACCAAACGGCTGCGGCCTCAGGACCCAACAGTGCGCCAAACACCAACCAGCAGACACCAGCCGCAGACCCTTCCAACACACTCCAAAGAGCACGCGTACTAAGCAACTGCGGCCAACACCACCAGCCGGTGACCACGACAAAACGTGGTATTCGTTGATATTCCACCCATGAGCAAACCCCGGGACACCACATTCGGATGCCACAACGGGGCGGCCGCGACTCGCAGCCAGCTCCTTAGAAAGGAGGTGATCCAGCCGCACCTTCCGGTACGGCTACCTTGTTACGACTTAGTCCCAATCGCCGGTCCCACCTTCGACCACTCCCCCACAAGGGTTAGGCCGTGGGCTTCGGGTGTTACCAACTTTCGTGACTTGACGGGCGGTGTGTACAAGGCCCGGGAACGTATTCACCGCAGCATTGCTGATCTGCGATTACTAGCGACTCCAACTTCACGGAGTCGAGTTGCAGACTCCGATCCGAACTGAGACCGGCTTTTAGGGATTAGCTCCACCTCGCGGCATCGCAACCCACTGTACCGGCCATTGTAGCATGCGTGAAGCCCAAGACATAAGGGGCATGATGATTTGACGTCGTCCCCACCTTCCTCCGAGTTGACCCCGGCAGTCTCCCATGAGTCCCCGGCACTACCCGCTGGCAACATAGGACAAGGGTTGCGCTCGTTGCGGGACTTAACCCAACATCTCACGACACGAGCTGACGACAACCATGCACCACCTGTGAACCAGCCCCGAAGGGAAACCATATCTCTATGGCGATCCGGTCCATGTCAAGCCTTGGTAAGGTTCTTCGCGTTGCATCGAATTAATCCGCATGCTCCGCCGCTTGTGCGGGCCCCGTCAATTCCTTTGAGTTTTAGCCTTGCGGCCGTACTCCCCAGGCGGGGCACTTAATGCGTTAGCTACGGCGCGGAAAACGTGGAATGTTCCCCACACCTAGTGCCCAACGTTTACGGCATGGACTACCAGGGTATCTAATCCTGTTCGCTCCCCATGCTTTCGCTCCTCAGCGTCAGTAACAGCCCAGAGACCTGCCTTCGCCATCGGTGTTCCTCCTGATATCTGCGCATTTCACCGCTACACCAGGAATTCCGGTCTCCCCTACTGCACTCTAGTCTGCCCGTACCCACCGCACGATCCGGGTTAAGCCCGGATTTTTCACGGCAGACGCGGCAAACCGCCTACGAGCTCT
This sequence comes from Nesterenkonia pannonica, assembly GCF_019575955.1. Taxonomy (GTDB): domain Bacteria; phylum Actinomycetota; class Actinomycetes; order Actinomycetales; family Micrococcaceae; genus Nesterenkonia; species Nesterenkonia pannonica. Next base: position 1,349,362 of record NZ_CP080575.1, on the reverse strand, counting down.
TTACGCCCAATAATTCCGGATAACGCTCGCGCCCTACGTATTACCGCGGCTGCTGGCACGTAGTTAGTAGGCGCTTCTTCTGCAGGTACCGTCACAAAAGCTTCTTCCCTGCTGAAAGCGGTTTACAACCCGAAGGCCGTCATCCCGCACGCGGCGTCGCTGCATCAGGCTTTCGCCCATTGTGCAATATTCCCCACTGCTGCCTCCCGTAGGAGTCTGGGCCGTGTCTCAGTCCCAGTGTGGCCGGTCACCCTCTCAGGTAAGCTACCCGTCAAAGCCACGGTGAGCCACTACCTCACCGTCTAGCTGATAGGCCGCGAGCCCATCCAAGACCGCATAAAGCTTTCCACCACCACCCATGCGGGCGATGGTCATATCCGGTATTAGACCCAGTTTCCCGGGCTTATCCCGAAGTCAAGGGTAGGTTGCTCACGTGATACTCACCCGTTCGCCACTAATCCGCTCCCAGCAAGCTGGAAGCATCATCGTTCGACTTGCATGTGTTAAGCACGCCGCCAGCGTTCATCCTGAGCCAGGATCAAACTCTCCATTAGATAACTAAATAGAGAACTAAACAACGTAACGAACATGATCTCCACCCCGCCGGAAAACGGGGCCTCACGGATATTCATGCTCGCCAGCTGCTGATCAATCCAGGCATGTCACAGCTGCTCACACGGGGGTGCAAGCGCTGTGACTACCAATAAATAAATTGGTATCAACAAATTTGGCACACTATTGAGTTCTCAAGCAGCAATCGCTGTCAGCACCACCAGGATTTTCTCCCGGATCGCTCTGAAGCAACTTCTCTATGTTACCGCTTCGTTTCGTTCCCGTCAACTCCGTGTTTACCTGGGTTTCCGAGCACACCAAACGAAGCTTTAACTTCGATAGGTGATCGGAGAGACTCTCCGCGGCGCCTGCGGCTTTCAGCTTTCGCTGTGGCCCCGGCGCGATCGTTAACTCTACACACGTTCCTGAGCACGTGCAAACCCCGGCTAAGAACCCCGGAATCATGCGGATGGGGCGCGCCTGACCAGTGCGAGGCTCTTCTTTCCCCGACGCACGAGGAGGTACTGGCCGTGAAGCCATTCGTCATGGCCCACTGCAGTCTCCGCATCCTCAACCTGTCGATTGTTGATGTAGGCCCCGCCCTGCTGCACCGCTCGGCGCGCTTCGCCGCGTCCCTTGACCAGACCCGTGTCGTGAAGGATGCGCACGGGTGTTGCCTCATCCATAAGCAGGTCTGCCGTGGGCAACTCGGCCGCGATGGCCGCGAGGGTCCGCTCGTCGACATCTGCGATGTCGCCCTTGCCGAAGAGCGCCTCCGCCGCAGCGATAGCTCGCTGAGCAGCCTCCTCGCCGTGCACCAGGCACGTCACGTCCCAGGCCAACGTTCGCTGGGCCTCACGCCTGAAGGGCTCCGACTCCACAGCTCGCTCGAGCTGATCGATCTCCTCCCGGCTCCGGAAGGTGAACACCTTGAGCCGGTTGATCACATCTGCATCCGCCTGGTTCAGCCAGAACTGGTAGAAGGTGTAGGGAGAAGTGAGCTCAGAGTCGAGCCACACTGCGTTGCCCTCTGACTTCCCGAACTTCGTCCCGTCAGAGTTGGCGATCAGCGGCGTCGAGAGAGCGTGCACCGCTGCCCCCTCAGCCTTGCGCACAAGGTCAGTGCCCGACGTGAGGTTCCCCACTGGTCCGATCCTCCGAACTGAAGCGTGCATCCGTACTGCCGGTAGAGCTGCAGGAAGTCGTAGCCCTGAAGGATCTGATAGCTGAACTCGGTGTAGGAGATTCCATCGTCTGAGTTCAGCCGCTTGGCAACAATGTCCTTCTTGATCATGGTGCCGATGCGGAAGTGCTTTCCGATGTCCCGGAGGAACTCGATCGCGCTGATGCCCTCAGTCCAGTCGAGGTTGTTCACCATCTGCGCACCCTCAGCGCCGTCCATATCGACGTAGTGGCGGATCTGCCTGCTCAGACTGTCGACCCACCCCGCCACAACCTCCGGAGTGTTCAGCGTTCTCTCGCTGGTGGGCCGGGGTCACCGATGAGCCCGGTCGAGCCGCCGACCAGCGCCAGGGGCTTGTGCCCGGCCAGCTGCAGGCGACGCATCGTCAGCAGCTGAACCAGATGCCCCAGGTGAAGGGAGGCCGCGGTGGGGTCGAAGCCGGCATAGAACGTGATCGGCGAGCCTGCTAAGGCCGTCTCGATGGACTCCTCGTCAGTGGAGTTCTGGACGAGGCCGCGCCACTTCAGCTCCTGATACGCGTTCGCAAAGCTGGGGTCGTTGCGCTGAGTCTCGAGCACTGGGTTCTTCGCATTCGTCACGGCGTTCACCGTATCTCAGAATCCGGCCGGGAGCGGCTGTGAGGAGACGACCTGCAGCGATCGCGTCGAGCGTGTCAGCGCCACATACAGGGGCCCACTTTTCCGCCGGCCTGATCGACCAGCTCGGTAGCTCCGCAACAACCACCCCGTCGAACTCCAGACCCTTCGCCTCGTCCGCGGTCAGCGCCACCACATCCTGGGTGAGCGAGCCCGCGCCGCGCCCGAGTCGGGTGCCGAATCTCTCGGCGAGCTGCTCCCGGACCGCCCCGATCAGACGATCGGGAACGATGGCGGCCACCAGGCCCTCCCCAGGCGACGGTGCTCGTCCTCCACCGCCTGCACCACCGCACCCAGGATCTCGCTCTCCTGGACTGGGGTGATCTCAGGCGCATGATCGCCCTCCCGGACGGTGCGCAGGGAGGTGGTCTGCAAACCGTTCGCATCAGCCACCCGCTCGGCCAGCTCCACGATGCGCCCCGGAGTGCGGTAGTTCACGGTGAGCTCCTCGATCCGCAGCCGGTCCTCATCGACGAACGGCTCGAAGGCCTCGCCCCAGTTCGACGAGGCAGACGGGGAGGACCCCTGCGCGGTATCCCCACAGCCGTCACCGACTTCAGGGGCAGCGACGGAAGAGCACGTGCCACTGCATGGCCGAGAGCTCCTGGGCCTCATCGACCACGATGTGGCCGTAGGTCCACGAACGGTCAAGAGTGGCCCGCTCCGCCGCGCTCAGGGTGGGGCCCGACTCCGCGTTCATCGACGCGACAGCCTCCGCATCCAGGAAGCCCTCGATGCCCATCTCCTCGAGCTGAGGCACTGCATTCTCCACGGCCTTCTGCGCGTTCTCGAGGTCCTTCTGGCGAGAGATCTTCTGCCGCGCCTCCTCACGCCCGGCAGTCTCATCGAGATCGCCCAGCAGCTCAGCGGCCTCATCCAGGAGGGGAACGTCCGAGGAGGTGAACGGACTGCCGGGACGACGCTGCAGCAGCTCACGCTCGGCATCGCTGAGCTGCGGGGCCGCATCGGTCAGATACTGGGGCTTCGAGAAGAGGTCCTCCAAGAGGCTCTGCGGGGTGCGCGGCAGCCAGCACAGGTTCAGCAGCACACGCACGTCGCGTGAGGTGCGGACATCCTCCGCAAGGTAGGCGCGGTCTGCGTCATTGCCCTGGGATCGCTTCTCGATGATCCGTTCGAGCTTCTCTGCGATCTCCTGACCATGACCTTCACGAAGGTGGCGCGAGCCTCGTTGTACGGCTTGCCTGTGGCCCTGGCCCGCTCGATTCCGCGACGAATCATCTTGGACGTCACCGTCACGGCCGTGCCTTCGACCGTCACCTCCCGAGGTTCGGGAATGCTCCTCTGGCGGTGCTCCACCGCCGCGTCGAGGATCTCAACCCAGTCCACGCGTCCCTTGATCTCGGCGACGCGCGCGTCAGGCTCCTCCACCCCCTGACCCCTGGGTAGAGGTCGGCCAGGGACGACATGACCACACCGGTCTCGCCCAGGGAGGGCAGGACTCGTTCTATGTAGGACATGAATGCCGAGCTCGGCCCCACCAGGAGCACACCGGCGCTCTTCAGACGCTCACGGTGCGCGTAGAGCAGGTAGGCCGCGCGGTGCAGCGCCACCGCCGTCTTCCCTGTGCCGGGGCCGCCCTGGACGACGAGCACACCGGAGCGGTCCGCGCGAATGATGCGGTCCTGCTCCGCCTGGATGGTCGCGACGATATCGCCCATCTGGCCCGTGCGGCGTGCCTTCAGCGCGGCCAGCAGGGCACCGTCTCCATGGTTCTCGACATCCTCCTCGAGAACGCTGGCATCCAGCACCTCATCTTCGAGCCCCTGCACCTGACGGTGCTTGAGCATCAGGTGCCGCGCCTGCGCACACCCTGCCGCGCGAACGCCGTTGCCTGGTAGAAGACCCCCGCCTCGGGAGCGCGCCAATCCAGCATCAGACGCTGACGTGCCTCTGAAGTCAGCCCGATCCGACCGATGTAGCGCGTTTCGCCGGTGTCCAGGTCCAGCTTAGGCCGAAGACGAGCCGGTCATCGACGGCATTCAGCTGCGCCAACCGGTCCTCGTACATGGTCGCGAAGGCGTCTCGCTCCGAGATGTTCTGCATGGTGCCCACGGCACCGGTGGAGCGAACCTTGGCCAGCTGCGCCTCCTTCTCCCGACGCAGCGCATCCAAGCGGCGGTAGAGGGCAGCCACGTACAGGCGCTCCTGATCGACCCCGCCCTCCAGGGGCGGAACAGTGACCAGATCGGCGGTCTCAGTCATCAAGCGTGCTGCTTTCTTCGGAGACGGAAAAGATCAGTCAATATTACAGCGTCCATGGTTAACGCAAAGTGACGCGGACCTCAGGGAGCGGCTCTGCGTCGTCGGGTCGATGCTCGGTAGGGGAGACGGACCGCCTCTCGGCGAGCCAGAAGCGCCACGGGTACGCCTCCGAACCGCCCTCGCCCGATACGCCCACCCGAGGGCCCGCGCTCACCGGCTCCGGGCGATGCCCCTGCTCCGGCGGAGCCAGGACGACGCGAAGGCCCTCCTGGGGCCCGACCCGAGGCTGAGGCGGGTCCTGAACAATCTCCACGGCGGCGCCGTCGAGGGTGGTATCCGCCCCAGGCCCTGTCCCAGGCGCCCTGGACCGGACAGCAGCTTGACCCCGGTGTCTCTGCCTCCGCGACGGCTGACCGCGGCACCCCGACCCTCGAGCACCTCCGCGGCCCTCAGCAGCACCCCGCGGCTCCCGCGGCATGGGACACGAGGTTCATGCAGAAGTGGATGCCGTAGCTGCGATACACATACACGTGGCGGGGCGGGCCGAAGAGCGAGGCACTGCGCGGCGTCATGCCCCGGTAGGCATGGGACCCAGGGTCCTCACCTTCGCCTCCGTACGCCTCCACCTCTGTGAGCCGCACGGTGACGTCCTCCTCGGGAGTGCTCACCGTCAGACGGCAGCCCAGGAGCCGGGGAGCCACATCGACGGCATGGGCATCGAAGAGCTCGCTCAGCGCGTCGGCGCTCATGCCTGCCACAGTCATCCGACTACTCATTGTTCTCGGCCTCCTGGTGCTGCGCGTACTCGGCGGCTCGCTGCGCCACGCTGTTGGCATACTCCACCGACTGGTTGTAGGCAGTGACCGCGTCGTTCCAGCCGAAGTCGCTGGTCAGGTCCTCGCCGCTCTCGCACAGGTAGACCCCGGCCGACAGGGCGGCATCGTCGTACTGGTGGACATCGGCCTGACCGTCCTGATTCGCGTCCTGGCCGTATTGGTCCCACGTCGTCGGGATGAACTGCATCGGGCCCACCGCGCGGTCCCACTCCGTGTCCCCGTCGAGCTCGCCATCATCGGTGTCGGGGATGGCCATCAGGCCTTCACTGCCGTCCAGGGCCACTCCGATCACAGGAGGATCCACCGCACCATCATCGGCGACGGACGACGCTCCGTACTGCCCATGAACGGACTCGACCTGCCCGATGCCTGCCAACGTGTTCCAACCCAGCCCACACTCAGGCCGCGTCTGGGACAGGTGCACAGCGGCACCGGCGTAGGCGATCAGCGCTCGCTCAGGAATACCCGCAGCCCCGCTCATCTCAGCAGTCCACTCGGGGTCAGCGAGCTCAGCGAGGGAACGGCGGTCACGTCCTCAGGAGCGTCCGAGGCCGCGGGAGGGTGGGCCTGAGGAGGCGCCGAGGGTAGCCCAGCTCGGTCGGGTGGGGACGCTCCTCCCCACGACCGGCCCACTGCTGCAGCACCAGAACGACCACCACCAGCACCACCAGGCCAGCGGCAGCCGCTGCGGCTGCGGCCCGGCGACGTCGGACTCTGGGCGACGGCGGCCTCTTCGGCGAGGCGGAGCTGTGCGACGAACTCACGGCAGAGAGGGGCTGGCGATCAGGCGATCCCGTCCGGTCCCACAATGCTCCCGGGGTAGCGATGAAGTCTCTGAGGGGCTGGAGCTGACGCTTCAGCTCGTCAAGCTGCTCGGCGACTGCCTGAGGAGCGGTGCCCCCTCGTGAGGAGCGCGACGTCAAGGACCCGAAAGTGGTCAGCACGGCGCGCACGTCAGAAGTGAGGTGATCCGAAATGCTGGCGAGCTCCTCATCAGTGAGGTCCCAGAGCTCCACGTCCCGGGATTCCGCGACCCGCACGCACTCCCCCGCCAGCTCATGGGCCACGCGGAAGGGGACCCCCTGACGCACGAGCCATTCGGCGATGTCGGTGGCGAGCGCAAAGCCGCGGGGCGCCAGCTCCGCCATCCGCTCAGTGTGGAAGGTCAGCGTGCCGATCATGCCCGAGACAGCCGGAAGCAGAAGCTCCAGAGTGTCCACCGCATCGAACAGGGGCTCCTTGTCCTCCTGCAGATCCCGGTTGTAGGCCAGCGGAAGCCCTTTCAGGGTCGTCATCAGCCCTGTGAGATCGCCGATGAGCCGCCCGGACTTTCCACGCGCCAGCTCAGCGACGTCGGGGTTCTTCTTCTGCGGCATGATCGAGGAGCCCGTCGAGAAGGCGTCGTCGAGAGTGACGAAGGAGACCTCCTTGGTGGCCCAGAAGATCGTCTCCTCGCTGATCCGGGACAGATCGACGCCGATCATCGCGGCGACCCACGCGAACTCGGCGTAGACGTCGCGCGAAGCCGTCCCGTCGATGGAGTTCCACGCAGCCTCGTCGAAGCCCAGCTCCTCAGCCACACGCTGCGGGTCAAGGCCCAGCGACGAGTAAACCAGCGCACCGTGGCCGTACGGAGAGGCCGCGGCCCGCCGGTCCCAGTCCACCATCCGCTGCAGATCCCGAAGGAAGGCCCAGGCATGGGCCAGCAGGTGGTGGCTGAGCAGCACCGGCTGCGCGTGCTGCAGGTGCGTTCGGCCGGGCATAGGGGCCTCAGGGTGGGCCTCGGCCTGGCTGATCAGCGCGTCGATGGTATCCATGACGCTAAGCCGCGACGACGCGGGCGTGGTCCCGCAGGAACATGCGGCCCATCGTGGCGATCTGGTCATTGCGGGACCGGTAGGCCCGCAGCTTGCCTCCGAGCTCCTCGCCGGCGCGCTCAAGCAGGCCTCGCTCCAGGGCTCCGTGCACGTCCTCGTCCGATGCCATGGCGAGAACGCGCCCGAGAGCACGTCCTCCTCCAGACGGTCCAATGCGGAGAGCATGCCGGCAGCCTCGGAGTCGTCGAGCAGCCCGGTGCGATGGAGCACACGGGCATGGGCGCGGGAGTAAGCGATGTCGTACCGAGCGAGTCGAAAGTCGAAGTGCGTGGATTTGCTCAGCGCCGCAAGCGCATCGGCTGGGCCTGCCGCAAAGCGCCCGCCCCACAGCGAGCCCTGGTGGGTCTTCTCCGCCACCGCGCCTACTTCTCCACTCCGGCGCCGGAGAGGTCCGGCTTGCCGTGCAGCCGCTCCTCGCGCTGCGAGGCAACCTTGGAGGACAGCCCGTAGATGTCGATGAACCCGGGCGCCGAGGACTGATCGAAGGCGTCGCCCTCGTCATAGGTGGCCAGGTTGAAGTCGTAGAGGGAGGTGGCGGACTTCCGGCCCTGGACCGTCGCGCGGCCCCGTGCATCTCCAGGCGGATCTCCCCGGAGACATACTTCTGCGACTCCTCGATGAACACGTCCAGGTTCTTCTTCAGCGGCGAGTACCACTGCCCGTCGTAGACGAGCTCCGTCCAGCGCTGGTCCACCGTCTTCTTGAAGCGGGCCTGCTCGCGCTCCAGCGTGATGTTCTCCAGCTCGCGGTGAGCAGCCATCAGCGCCATGGCTCCCGGCGCCTCGTAGATCTCCCTGGACTTGATGCCGACCAGACGGTCCTCGACGATGTCGATCCGGCCGATGCCCTGGGCTCCGGCACGACGGTTCATCTGCTCGATGATCTGCAGAGGGCTCAGGCTCTCCCCATCGATGGCCACCGGGATGCCGGCCTCAAAGGTGATGCTCGCGATGTCCGGGGCGGCGAGAAGGCCGGGTCCTCGGTGTAGTCGTAGACGTCCTTGGTCGGACCGTTCCAGATGTCCTCCAGGAAGCCCGTCTCGACTGCCCGTCCCCAGACGTTCTGGTCGATGGAGAACGGGTTCTTCTTGGTGGTCTCAATGGGCAGCTCGTTGCGCTCCGCGTACTCGATGGCCTTCTCCTGGTCAGGGCGAGGTCACGAACGGGGCGATGCACTTCAGCTCCGGGCCGAGGGTCTGGATGGAGACCTCGAAGCGGACCTGGTCGTTGCCCTTGCCCGTGCATCCGTGGGCCACCGTCGTGGCGCCGAACTGCTGGGCTGCCGCCACCAGGTGCTTGGAGATGATGGGTCGGGAGATGGCCGAGACCAGCGGGTAGGCATCCATGTAGAGGCCGTTGGCCTTGAGCGTGGGCATGCAGTACTGCTCCACGAACTCGTCACGCGCATCGGCGACGTAGGCCTCCACCGCCCCGCAGTCGAGCGCACGCTGACGGACGGTCTCCAGCGACTCGCCCCCTGGCCGACGTCGACCGCGACAGCGATCACCTCGGCTCCGGTGGCCTCAGCGATCCAGCCGATGGCAACAGAGGTGTCCAGGCCGCCCGAGTAGGCCAGTACGATGCGCTCGCTCACAGAAGTCTCCTCATGGGGTGTGCAGGGTTGATGAACCGCATTCTACATAAATATTCAGTACGATGCATACTTATCGATTGCGCGATCCGGCTCCCCCACTCTATGCGGGCCCCGGAGATGACGCACGGCGTCGCACAGCGGGTCGAAGAATGGACATGCTCGCTAAGCTGGTGCCCATGGCAGACCAGCAGACCCCAGGATCACCGGCGGACCTCACCGAGGAGCAGCTGGAATTTCTGGCCTCCATGTTCGACCTCGCCCGGGTAAGCAAGACAGAGGAGCTGCTGAGCCTGGTGGACCAGGGTATTCCCCCAATCTCACCAACTCCTCCGGCGACACCCTCCTCATCCTTGCCGCGTACCACGACCAGGCTGAGCTGGTCCGGGGACTGCTGGAGCGCGGCGCGGAGACGGACCGCGAGAACGACCGCGGCCAGACCGCCGTGGGGTGCGCCGTCTTCCGCCAGAACGAAGAGATCACTCGGCTGCTGCTCGAAGCAGGCGCCGACGTGCACAGGGGGCGGCAGAATCCCTATGCGGTGATCGAGGTCTTCGGGATAGAGGGCATGCGATCCCTCCTCGACGAGTACACCTCCTCATGATGTAGCCTGAGTCACACCCGAGGGGCGTCCCGCCAAAGGGACTGAGATGACGCTGAGCCGCAGCGCGGACGGTGCGTCGACCCTTTGAACCTGATCCGGCTGATACCGGCGAAGGGACCGGCGAGCTGCCCGCGGCCTCCTCGCGGCAGCGCACCCTCTCCCTTCTCGTCGGTCCCGGATCGACCCCAGCAGAAGGAGAGAGATGGCCGAGAGATTCAGCACTGAGCTCAAGGAGCAGAACCAGCCTAGCCTGGGACGATGCAGTCGACCACCGCTTCGTCGATGAGCTCCTCGCAGGCACTGTCAGCGACCACCACATGGCTGCCTACCTCATTCAGGATCACCGGTTCCTCGATGCGTTCCTCACCCTGCTCGGCGCGGCCATGGCCTCCGCCGACACGATGGAGGCGCGCCTGCGGTTCGGACGATTCGCCGGAATGATCTCCGACGACGAGAACAGCTACTTCCTGCGCTCCTTCGAGGCGCTCGGAGTCAGCGAGGAGCAGCGCATCGAAACCCCTGATACCGCCCCCTGCGCTTAAGCTTCCAAGCCATCATGCGCGAGGCTTCCCGCACACAGAACTATGCGGCTGTCCTCGCGGTGCTGACCGTCGCCGAGTGGCTCTACGGCGACTGGGCCCGCCGCGCAGGCACCAGCAGACCCGAGCACTTCGTCCACGCGGAGTGGATCGATCTGCACAGCAGCCCGGCGTTCTACGAGTGGGTGGAGTTCCTCCGATCCGAGCTCGACCGGGTCGGCCCCAGGATGCGCCGACGGCCCAGGACTTCTTCTCACGGTCCGTGACGCTGGAGCTGGACTTCTTCAACGCCGTCTACCAGAACGGAGATCACTCATGAGCACCCTTTTCGAACGGCTGAAGGAAGCCTCCCCAGCCGAGTGGCAGGCCTATACCGACCACCCCTTCATCCAGCAGATGGAGGACGGAACACTGCCCCCGTCGCCTTCCGGGAGTACCTCATCCAGGATTATCACTTCCTGGTCCAGTTCGCCCGGGCCTATGCCCTCATCGGCTACAAAGCCCGATCCCTCGAGGACCTGCGCTACGCCCAGGAAGGCATCGGCAACATCCTGCACGAGACGCAGCAGCACGTAAAGCGCCTGGGCGAGCTCTACGGCCTGACGCCCGAGGACATCGAGAGCACCCCGGAGGACCCCGCGAACATCGCCTACACGCGGTACGTGCTCGACGCGGGAGCCACCGGAGATCTCCTGGACCTCCACGTGGCCCTCTCCCCTGCGTCATCGGCTACGCCGAGATTGGTAAGCGCCTCAAGCCTGCCGCAGACGCGGACCCGAACCACCCCTACGCCGAATGGATCGCAGAGTACTCCTCGGAGTGGTACCAGGAGACGGCGCGGTCTGCCGTCGAGCACATCGAGGCGTTGGCAGCCCGGGGAGGCTCGGAAGCGCGGTTTCAGGAGATTGCCGAGATCTTTGCCACTGCCTCACGAGCTGAGGCGGCGTTCTGGCAGATGGGCCTGGACAGGGCGGCCACGGGCTGAGCTCAGCCCACCATGGCGTCGAAGCGCGCCACCAGGGCCTCTCCCGAGGGTCACGACTGATGAGCATGATGGTGTCGTCGTGGCGATGGTCCCCAGCACCTCGTGCAGGCCCGCGTGGTCCACCGCACTGGCCAGGAACTGCGCCGCTCCCGGCGGAGTGCGCAGCACCACCAGGTTCGCGCTGGCCTCCGCCGAGACCAGCAGGTCCCTGCACAGCGAGGCCAGGCGCGCCGTCGTGGCGGCCTCCGTCTGATCGGACTGGAGCTCACCGGCAGGGCCTTCGGCAGGCACCGCGTAGACCAGTGCGCCGTCGCCTCCGCGGACGCGTGCTGCCCCGATCTCCACCAGGTCGCGCGAGAGGGTCCCCTGGGTGACCCGCACCCCAGCCTCGGAGAGCCTGTCGGCCAGCTCGGCCTGCGACCGGATGCTCCGCGGGTGATCAGGTCGCGAACCTTGGCGTGGCGAGCAGCTTTGGTCGCAGGCGCGGTGCGCGATCGGGCAGGCTCCGGCTCATAGGCCCGCGGCCTCCGCCTCGCGCACCAGACGCTCCGTCGTCTGATCTGCCTGGCCCGACTCCACCAGCAGCCAGGCCATCAGCGCCTTCTGGGCGTGCAGACGGTTCTCCGCCTCATCCCAGATGATCGACTGCTCACCGTCCAGCACCTCTGCGGTGATCTCCGCTCCGCGGTAGGCAGGCAGGCAGTGGAGCACCACCGCATGACGGGCGGCCAGCGCCATGGCCCCCGCGCTGATCTGGTAGTCGCCGAAGAGCCGCATCCGCTGAGCCTTCTCGTCCTCCTGCCCCATCGAGACCCACGTGTCCGTGGCGACGGCGTCTGCGCCCTGAAGCGCCTCAGCCGGGTCGGTCGTGATGGTCACGCGACCGCCGGTCTGCGCCGCTCGCTCCTCGGCGGCCCGCACCACCTCTGGGGAGGGCAGGTGGCCCTGCGGTCCCGCGATGCGAACATCCATGCCGGCATTCGCGCCACCAGCAGGTAGGAGTTCGCCATGTTGTTCGCCGCATCGCCCAGGTATGCCAAGGACCTACCCGCCAGTGTGCCGAGCTTCTCCCGGACGGCCTGGAGATCGGCGAGCAGCTGACACGGGTGGTAATCGTCCGACAGCGCATTGATGACGGGGACGCTGCTGAACTGGGCCATCTCCTCAAGACCGGCCTGCTCATAGGTCCGCCAGACGATCAGGCTCACCTGGCGATCCAGGACCCTTGCAGTGTCCGCGATGGACTCCTTGTGGCCCAGCTGGGACTCCCCGGGCTGATGATGAGCGGACTGCCTCCCAGCGCCGCGATCCCCGCAGCGAAGCTGATCCGCGTGCGCGTCGAGGTCTTGTCGAAGAATACTGCTGCGGTCTGCGGGCCCTGCAGCGGCGCGATGGCGTAGGGGTTGGCCTTCATCCAGTCGGCGAGGTTGAGGACGCGGGTGAGCTCTTCGGGGCTGAGGTCCAAGTCGCTCAGAAAGTGGCGAGTGGTCATGCGGACTCCTTCGTCAGACGTGTCAGGGCGGCTGCGAGCCGGGCGACGGCCTCGTCGGCCTCCTCATGCGAGAGGGTCAGAGGCGGCGCGAGTCGCAGGGTGGCGTGCCCCGTGGCGTTGATGATCAGACCGTGGTGCTCTCGCGCGCAGGCGACGACGTCGCGCGCTGATCGAATCGGGCAGCACCAGGTCGGCACCGATGTGCAGGCCGAACTGGCGGACCTCCGCGGTCTGAGGCAGGGCCCGCAGCTCCTCGGCGAGCCGGGCTCCCACGGCGCTGACGCTGTCCAGCAGCCCCTCCGCCTGGATCGTCTCCAGCGTGACCTGCCCGGCGAGCGCCGCCAGCGGGTTGCCTCCGAAGGTGGACCCGTGCTGACCGGCGCCCAGAAGCGTGCTGCTGGTGCTGCCGAAGGCGACGAGGGCTCCGATGGGAATGCCGGAGCCGAGCCCTTTGGCCAGCGTCATCAGATCGGGTGCGATCCCCGGGCTGCCCAAGGCGGAGAGTGTCCGGTTCACCCCTTGGAAGCGGAACCATTCCCCGGTGCGGCCGATCCCGGTCTGGACCTCGTCGAGCACCATGAGCGCCTCGTGCTGGTCGGCGAGCTCGCGTGCGCGCAGCAGGTACTCCGGCGCGAGCGGCTTGACGCCTCCCCCTGGATGGGTTCGAGGACGATCCCGGCGACATCGTCGTCGAACCTGTGCTCCAACGCGTCTGCGTCGTTGAAGGGGAGGAACTCGATGCCATCGATCAGGTCTCCGAAGGGCTCCCGGAAGGCGGGCTTGTGGGTGAGCGAGAGCGCGCCGATCGTCCGCCCGTGGAAGCCGCCCTCGAGAGCGAGGATGCGGGACTTTCCGGTCTCATGCCGGTGGCGCAGCACTGCCTTGAGGGCAGCCTCGTTCGCCTCGGACCCGGAGTTGGCGAAGAAGACGCTGGAAGTAAGTAGGCGCCTCGGCCGCGCTGAGGAGCATCTCGGCCAGCCGCATCTGGGGCACGGAGGCGAAGAGATTGGATATGTGCCCCATACGCTGCAGCTGCTCGCCCAGTGCACGGCTCAGCGCCGGGTGGCTGTGCCCCAGGGCGTTGACAGCGATGCCGCCGAGCATGTCCAGCAGCTCACGGCCATCAGCGTCGGTGACCCAGCAGCCTCGGCCTTGGACCAGCAGATCCTGAGGCGTGCCGAAGACGCCCATCAGAGACTGTCCGTACCGCTGCTGCCACGTGCTCGACGCGTCGAGCGAGGCGGTGCTCATGGCATCTGGGTAGCTCGTCATGCCTGCACCTCCGCATCCGGCACCACCTGAGTGCCCACCCCTTCGGAGGTGACGATCTCCAGGAGCATCGAGTGAGGACGACGGCCGTCCACGATGTGCGCCCGCGGGACCCCGGCATCGACGGCGGCCAGGGCCGCACTCATCTTCGGGATCATGCCCGACTGGAGGCTGGGCAGCATCGCCCGGAGGTCGGATGCGGTGAGGACGAGATCAGGGAGGAGGGGTCCGGCCAGGCGGCGTAGAGACCTTCGACGTCGGTGAGCATCACCAGCTTGGCCGCCTCAAGGCTGCGGCCAGAGCCCCGCTGCGGTGTCTGCATTGACGTTCAGAACCTCTCCGGTGGGATCTCCGTCTGCGAACTCCGGAGCGATGGTAGAGATCACCGGGATCCTGCCCGCCGCGATCAGGTCCTGGATGGCAGCGGGTTGACTCCCGTGACCTCGCCCACCAGCCCGAGGTCCACCGTCTCTCCGTCCACCTCGGCCGCCTTCCGCTCGGCCCGGAGCAGGGCCGCGTCCTCTCCTGAGAGGCCGACCGCGTAGGGGCCGTGGGAATTGATCAGACCGATCAGCTCCCGGCCCACCTGCCCGGTGAGCACCATGCGGACCACGTCCATGGCCTCCGGGGTGGTGACCCGGTATCCGGCGCGGAACTCGGACTCAATGCCGACGGCGTCGAGCATGGTGCTGATCTGGGGCCCGCCTCCGTGGACGACGACCGGATTCACGCCGACGTGCTTGAGGAAGACGACGTCCTGGGCGAAGGCCCGGCGGAGCTCATCATCGACCATCGCGTTGCCGCCGTACTTGATGACAATGGTCTGACCGGCGAACTTCTGCACCCAGGGCAGCGCTTCGACGAGCACGGCGGCCTTGTCCGCGGCGGAGGCGAGGCTCCCCGCCTCGCGCGGCAGCATGGTGAGGGATTCGGTCGACTGCTCAGGCATAGTGCTCCATCGGTTGCTCAGGAGGTGATCAGCTGGAATAGGCGCTGTTCTCATGCACGTAGTCGTGCGTGAGGTCGTTGGTCAGGATGGTGGCTTCAGCAGCGCCGGCCTTCAGATCGATGACGACATCGACGCTGCGCCCGCTCAGGTCCACCAGGTCTCTGTCCTCACCGATGCCGCGGCGCGGCAGACCCACACTCCGTTGACGGCAACGTCGATCGTCGCCGGGTCGAACTCGGCGTCGGTGGTGCCCACCGCCGAGAGCACGCGGCCCCAGTTGGGATCTTGGCCGAAGATCGCAGCCTTGAAGAGGTTGGAGCGGGCCACTGAGCGGCCCGCCGTCTCGGCCTGCTCCTCATCGACCGCGTTGACGGTGCGAATGGCGATCTCGTGGTGGGCGCCCTCGGCATCAGCGATCAGCTGTGCGGCCAGGGACTGGCACACCTCGGTGAGCGCGGCCTGGAACTCGCCCAGATCGGCTCCGCTGGGGTCCGCCTCGGGGTGGGCGCCGGAGGCCATGGCGATCACCGTGTCGTTGGTGGACATGCAGCCGTCCGAGTCAGCTCGGTTGAAGGAGACGCGCACCGATTCGCGCAGCGCCGCATCCAGGTCGGCTGCACTGATGACCGCATCGGTCGTGATGACCGAGAGCATCGTCGCCATGCCGGGAGCCAGCATGCCCGCGCCTTTCGCCATCCCTCCGATGGTGAAGCCGGTGCCGGTCCGCACCTCGGTCTTGGAGACGGTGTCGGTCGTCCTGATAGCGTCTGCGGCCGCCTCTGCGGCGCCGACATCGTCCGAGAGCGCAGCGGCGGTCTGCTCCACCCCGCTCAGCAGGGCGGGCATGTCCAGGCGCTGGCCGATGAGGCCCGTGGAGCAGACCAGCACATCTCCGGCGGAGACGTCGCGGTCGGCCGCCGTCAGCGCACGCGCCACAGCCTCTGCGGTGGCGTGGGTGTCCTGGAATCCGGGCGCCCCGGTGCACGCGTTCGCCCCTCCCGAATTGAGGATCACAGCGTCGGCTCTGCCGTCGGCGATGACCTGCTGGGACCAGAGCACCGGTGCCGCTGCGACGCGGTTTGTGGTGAAGACCGCCGCAGCGTGTCGTTCAGGGCCGTTGTTGACGACCAGGGCCACATCACGGTAGGCGGACTTCAGGCCTGCCGCCGCTCCTGCGGCCAGAAACCCAGCGGGAGCGGTGATCCCGGACGATGCGTGGTGGTTCACGGTGCCACTCCCAGCAGGTTGAGGCCGAGGGTCTCTTCGATCCCCAGGGCGAGGTTCATCGATTGGACGGCGCCGCTTACCGTTCCTTTCACCAAGTTGTCCGAGGCCGAGCATATGATCGCTCGGCCTGCGTGCTCGTCGAGAGCCACTTGGATGGTCACGTGGTTGGATCCGACCACCTGCTTGGTGGCGGGCCACTGGCCCTCGGGCAGCAGGTGGACGAACGGCTCCTCGGCGTAGTGGGCGCGGTAGGCCTCGCGCAGAGACTGCTCCGTGGTGCCCGGCCGGACCCGCGCGGTGGAGGTCGCGAGGATCCCCGAGGCATGGGGGCCAGGGTGGGAGTGAAGGAGACCTGAACCGCCTCGTAAACCGCCCAGCTCAGCCCCTGCTCCAGCTCAGGGGTGTGGCGGTGTCCCCCTCCGACGCCGTAGGGGCTCATGCCTCCCATCACCTCAGAGCCCAGAAGGTGCGGCTTCAGCGACCTTCCGGCTCCCGACGTGCCTGTGGCAGCGACGATCACCACGTCGCGCGGCTCCACCAGGCCATCGGCGAAGTAAGCACCAGGCCGAGCAGGGCTGTGGTGGGGTAGCAGCCGGGGACGGCGATCCGGCTGGCGCCCGCAGCTCGGCACGCTGGCCGGGCAGCTCGGGCAGGCCGTAGGGCCACGTTCCCTGATGCTCTGAGCCGTAGAACGTCTCCCACGCCTGAGCCGACTCCAGCCGGTGGTCGGCAGCCGCATCGATCACGACCGTGTCCGGTCCGAGCTGCGCGGCGATCTCACCCGATGCGCCGTGCGGCAGTGCCAGAAAGACCACGTCGTGCCCGGCCAGACTCTCCGCCGTGGTCTCAGTCAGAATCTTGTCGGCCAGTGTGAGCAGGTGAGGCTGGACGGCGCCGAGGCGCTCACCGGCATTGGAGTGGGCAGTGACCGTGGCGACCTCAACCTCAGGGTGCCCGGCGAGCAGGCGGAGCACCTCACCATAAACGTAGCCGGAGGCGCCGGAGACAGCAGCTGTAAACATGGGCACCATCGTTGCACGAATATGCAACCGACTCAATATTTATGCATACGCGTCAGCGGGACTGTTCTTCGCCCTGTCACCTGTCTTCGGTACTCTGAACCCATGATCGAGGCCTACCGTCTACCCCGAGGACCTCCCTGACTACGCCACTGTGGTCCGGGCCCGTGAGGCCGGTGGCCCCGACGTATTCGAGGTTGCTGACGTCACTGCTCCCGAGCCTGCTCGGGGACAGCTGCTGGTGCGCACCGCAGCAGCCGGAGTGAACTTCATCGAGACCTACCAGCGCAGCGGGGTGTACCCCGTCGAATACCCTTCACCCCCGGCAAGGAGGGTGCCGGGGAGGTCCTGGCCGTCGGCGAGGGCGTGGACACGTCGTACATCGGCCACCGCGTCACCACATGCGAAGCGGCCACCCGGAACATACGCCTCCCACTTCCTGGTGGATGCGGACAAGACGGCTTCCGTCCCTGAGGAGTCAGCGACGAGCAGGCAGCGGCGCTGCCGCTTCAGGGCATCACCGCGCACTACCTGATCAGCTCCACCTACCGGGTCTCCCCGGACAGACCGTCCTGACCCACGCCAGCGCCAAGCGGCATCGGCCAGATCCTCACGCAGCTCCTCAAAGCACGCGGAGCTCGGGTCATCACCACCACCTCGACGCCGGAGAAGGCGCAGATCGCCGAAGCTGCCGGGGCCGACCACGTCATCCCCTACGAAGACTTTCCCGCAAAGGTCCGCCAGATCACCAATGGCGAGGGCGTGCCCGTGGTCTACGACGGCGTCGGGGCCTCCACGTTCGAAGGCTCGCTGGAGTCCCTGGCCATCCGAGGCACCCTCGTGCTCTACGGGGAGCGTCCGGTCAGGTGCCTCCCTATGATCTCCAGGACCTCAACCGGCGCGGCGGGCTCTACATCACTCGCCCCGCGATCAACTGGTACCTGCAGAATTCCGAGGAGCGCACGTGGCGATACACCGAGCTCTTCCACCACATCAGCCAAGGGACTCTCGCGCTGCACGTCGGGCAGGCCTACACCCTGGCTGACGCTAAGCCAGGCCCATGAGGACCTCGAGAGCCGCCGCACCGCCGGAAAGCTGCTCCTGAAGCCCTGACCGGCACACGCTGCCGGACTGCCCCGCACGCGTGTGCTCGCAGGGCAGGGCAGCCCCGACATCGCGATCAGCTGCGCTGCTCGGCCCCGTGACGCTGCTGCGCAAGGCTCACCGCAGCCGCACGAGCCTCGGAGGCCTCATCTGCAGTGAGCGTCCGATCCTGTGCGCGGAAGCGCAGGGCGTAGGCCATGGACTTCCGCCCGTCCTCAATGCCGGTGCCTGCGTAGACGTCGAAGAGCTCGATGTGCTCCAGGAGCTCCCCGGCGCCCTCCTGGAGCGTCGCCTGAAGGTCAGCGCTGGGCAGCGACGCCTCAACCACCAGGGCGACATCCTGCGTCGTCGCGGGATAGCCGGACAGCGGTCCTGCCAGGACCTTCTCAGGCGCGGACTCAAGCAGCGCGCTGAGGTTCAGCTCCATCACGCTGGTGCGCGCGGGCAGATCCACTCCTCAATCACCTTCGGATGCAGCTCACCGGCGTATCCGACGGTCCTCTCTGCGAGCTTCAGCTCCGCAGTGCGGCCGGGATGGAACGCCTGGTGCGAGCCCTGGACCACGCCGAGCTCCACGTGCAGCAGGTCCGCAGCCTTGCGGGCAGCCTCCACCGCATCGGCCCAGTCCCTCGCCCTGCCCTGCTCTCCGGGCTGGGCGGCAGGCTCACGGTAAGCCAGTGCGACCGCCAGATGCTGCGGCTGGTCCGGGATTCCTGCGTCGAGCTGGGCGATCACGTCGTCACCGGGGTGGCGGCCGAGCGCAGGAAGCTGCGCGGTGCCGAACTCGTCCTTGGCGAGGAACACTGAGCCCGTCTCGTACAGTGCGAGGTCGCGAAGCCCGCGGGAGGCGTTGCGGCGCAGGGCGTCCAGCAGACCCGGAAGGATGCGGCATCGAAGCACCGGGTACTGGCTCGCGATCGGATTCGCCAGCCTGATCATCGGCGTTGGACGCTCACCCTCCTGAGCCTGGCCGAAGAGGGTGTTGGCCTCTTCGGAGTAGAAGGGTAGCTGAGCACCTCGGTGAATCCGGCGGCGGCCAACGACGCGCTCACTCGGCGGCGGCGGCGCTGAGCCGGGGTGAGACCTCGCCCGGCGGGCGCTTCGGGAAGGCGCGCCGGTATCTGGTCATAGCCTGCCAGCCGCGCGACCTCCTCCACGAGCGCCTCAGGGATGGTGATGTCCGGCCTCCACGTCGGAGGCGTCACCAGGAGGTGATCCTCGCCGTCGGCGACGACCTCGGCGCCGATCTGCTGCAGCAGCGCCACGATCTGCTCGCGGCTGTACTCCACGCCCACGAGCCTGGTAAGCAGCTGCCCATCAAGGCGGATGGCCTGCGGCACCTGGGGCTCACCGACCTGCGTGACCTCATGGCGTCAGTTCCCCGGCGAGTTCGACGAGCAGGTCAGCCGTTCGCTTCGCTGCAAGCGCCGGAAGCTGAGGGTCCGTCCCGCGTTCGAAGCGCTTAGCCGCCTCGGACGGCAGCCGGTGGCGACGCTTGGAGCGGCTGACGGTGATCGCGTCGAAATGCGCTGCCTCGATGATGACGTTCGTCGTCGCGCTGCTCACCTCCGTCCGGGCGCCGCCCATGACGCCTGCGATGCCGATCGGACCTGAATCGTCGGTGATGAGGAGATCCTCGGGGTGCAGCTCGCGCTCCTTCTCGTCCAGGGTGGTGAGCTTCTCCCCGGGAAGGCGCGGCGCACTGTGATGGCACCGTCGAGGGTCGAGGCGTCGTAGCAGTGGTTGGGCTGCCCGAGCTCGAGCATGACGTAGTTCGACACGTCGACGACGATGCTGATCGGACGCATGCCCGCCAGGCGCAGGCGAGAGGCCATCCAGCTGGGCGTCGGGGCGTCAGCGTCGATTCCGGTGACCGTGCGTGCGTTGAAGACGCTGCACCCGGTGGTGCCGTAGATCGGTGCGAGGTCGTTGATGACCACCTTATGCCCCTCAGCTCGGGGCGGCTCGAGCTGCACCTGTTCGGCAGGGTCCGAGAAGGCTGTGCCGGTGGCGTGCGAATACTCGCGGGCGACGCCCCGGATGCTGAAGGCGTATCCGCGATCGGGGTCACGTTGATCTCCGCTGCGGAGTCGTCCAGGCCCAGCAGCCGCATCGCGTCGGTGCCGGGCTCAGGGTCGAGGCCGAGCGTCGAGAGCACGAGGATGCCGTGGTGGTCCTCACCCATGCCGAGCTCCTTCACGGAGGCGATCATGCCTGCCGACAGGTGGCCGTAGGTCTGACGCGCACTGATGCGGAAATCACCGGGCAGCACGGCGCCGGGCATCGTCACGACGACTTTGTCGCCGACCTCGAAGTTGTGGGCGCCGCAGACGACTCCCTGAACTCCACTGGGATCGATGCCGTCGCCTGTGAGGGTCTGCTGACTGCCCTCAGGGACCACACGCACCCTGCACCAGTTGATGGTCTTGCCGTTCTTCTGCGGCTCGGGGTCTTCTCGAGCACCTCACCGACGACGATCGGGCCAGTCAGCTCCGAGGTGTGGACGTCCTCCTCCTCGAGCCCGACCCTGACCAGCTCGGCCATCAGGTCCTCGGCAGTCCCCGACTCCGGGAACTGGGTGTGCTCACGAATCCATGAGAGCGGGATGCGCATATCTAGACCTCCTGTCCGAACTGGGCGCTGAAGCGGATGTCGCCCTCGATCATGTCGCGCATGTCCGTGACGCCGTTGCGGAACATCAGCGTCCGCTCCACTCCCATGCCGAAGGCGAAGCCGGTGTACTGGGCGTCCTCAATTCCGGCAGCGGCGAGAACATTCGGGTGGACCATGCCGCAGCCTCCCCACTCGACCCAGCGCGCCCCGCCCTTTGCGTTGGCGTCCCAGACGTCGAGCTCCGCCGAGGGCTCGGTGAAGGGAAGTAGGAGGGCCGCAGCCTGATGGCGGCCTCCGGGCCGAACATCTGCCGGGCGAAGTGCTCCAAGGTGCCTTTGAGATCGGCCATCGTCAGGCCTCTGTCCACGGCAAGGCCTTCGAACTGATGGAAGACGGGGGTGTGAGTCGCGTCGAGCTCATCAGTTCTGAACGTCTTCCCGGGGCAGAGCACATAGACGGGCAGCTCGCGGGTGAGCAGCGACCGGATCTGCACCGGCGACGTGTGGGTGCGCAGGACCAGGTGCCGGTCCTGGGGCTCCACGTAGAAGGTGTCCTGCATCTCGCGGGAGGGTGGTCGGGCGCAATATTGAGCGCATCGAAGTTGAACCACTCCGACTCCACCTCAGGACCTTCGGCGATCTCCCACCCCATCGCCGTGAAGACGTCCGAGACATCCTCCTGCAGCACGCTCAGCGGGTGCCGGGCTCCGAGGGGACGGCGCCGCGGCGCGGCGGTGACGTCCACCGCCTCCTCCTCGAGGATGCGTGCGGCATGCTCAGCTTCCAGTACCTCCGTGCGGGCCGCAAGAGCCTTCTGGACTCTGCCCTTGGCTCCGCCCAGGATCTTCCCGGCCTGCTTCTTCTGCGCGTTCTCGAGGTCTCTGATCCGGCTGTTGGCCAGAGCGATCGGAGATCTCTCACCGGTGTGGGCCAGACGCGCAGCCTTCAGCTCGTCGAGGTCGGATGCCTCGTCGAACGCTGCAACCGCCTGCTGCGCACGCGCGTCGACTGCGGCTTCGTCCAGTGGGTGCGGAACCTCGGCCGCGGCCGGGTCCTCGTAGCTCTCGAGGGTGGACATTCTGCTCCCGTAGTGAGGTCAGGGCTGGATGATCGCAGACAGTCTATGCGGTCAGAGAAAGTGGACGAGGGCACCGATGAGGAAAGCCGAGACGGCCAGGCCCGCCAGCACGAACTCAGGAGGATGCCGAGACCGATGGCGCGCAGAGCCGCGAGGCTGGCGCGCCCGGCAGCCTGCCAATCACGATCTCTGCGGAAGAACTCTGCCCCGAAGAGCCCGGCGGCGAAACCGATGAAGAGTCCCAGAGGAGGCAGCAGAAAGACCCCGACGAGCGCGCAGCCGACCGCGATGAGGATCGGCCGCCGCGGGATTCTCTCCCGATGAAGGGCACGGCCGGTCAGCACGGTGGACGCAGACCAGCCGACTGCCGCGATGACCATGCCTGCCACGGCAGCGGTCCAGGCCGCCGGGCCGCCGAGCAGAAAGGCCCAGGCCAGCAGCGACAGGATGATGACGAGGCTTCCGGGAATGACGGGAAGGATGATCCCGGCGGCACCGACCACCAGAACGATCCCGATGATGACGGTGCTCATCGCCTCCGCGGCGGCTGATTCCAGCACGGCTCACGACACTGCGTCGATGTGGAGGTCCTTGTAGCCGAGGTACCGCTCACCGTTGGCGCGGATGTGCTCGATCTCCTCCTC
Organism: Nesterenkonia pannonica; assembly: GCF_019575955.1. Classification (GTDB taxonomy): domain Bacteria; phylum Actinomycetota; class Actinomycetes; order Actinomycetales; family Micrococcaceae; genus Nesterenkonia; species Nesterenkonia pannonica. The sequence goes on along the minus strand of NZ_CP080575.1, from coordinate 1,326,923 downwards.
CGTCAGCTCGCGGCGCACTTTGCCGGGCACTCCGGCGACCAGCGAGCGCGGGGGCACCTCGGTGCCTTCGAGGACGACTGCCCCATAAACGATGAGGCACTCTTCGCCGATCACTGCGCCGTTGAGAACCGTGGCACCCATGCCGATGAGGGTGCGGTCGCCGACCCGGGCACCGTGGACGACGGCTGAGTGGCCCACGGAGATGCCCTTGCCGAGGATGCAGGGGTCGCCCTGCTCGGTGTGCAGCACGACGTTGTCCTGCAGGTTGGTGCCTTCGCCGACCACGATGCGGTCGATGTCGCCCCTGGCGGAGACGCCGTAGAACGCCGATGAGTTCTTCTCCATGACCACGTCGCCGGTGATGGCTGCGGTGGGGGCGAGGAACACGCCCTCGCCGATCTGGGGAGTCTTGCCGTTGACAGTCAGTACGTGAGCCATGTCCCAACTCTAACCCTGCTCACTCGGGGCCTGAGTGTGGAATTTGGCGCAAGCCTCATTGAAGATGCTGATGATCTCGGCGTCCTCGGGTCCGATGCCGGTCATCGCGTGCGGGGTGAGGGTGTCGAACTCAGCGGCCTCACCCTTATGGAGGACGATGTCCCTCTCCCCAGCTGGATCCGCACCCGTCCGTGCAGAACATAGAGCCATTCATAGCCGTCGTGAGTCTGCAGCATGTGCGCAGGGACCGCCGCGGCGGGGCGCAGGACGATCTTGTACGTCTGCACCGGGAGCTCTCCTTGGAGAGCGGAAGAACTCGCCTGTAGGCGGCCTCCCACCCGTCTCGCTCCACCGAGGGTCCCGCACAGGAGACGCGAGCAGGTCGTCGACGGTGATCCCCAGCTTCTTGGTGAGCGGCAGAAGCAGCTCGAGGCTCGCCTGCCGCTTGCCCGTCTCCAAGCGGGAGAGCGTGCTGGGCGAGATGTCCGCGGCACGCGCGAGGCGCTCAATGTCCAGCCTTTGGCTGTGCGTGCGGCCTTCAGGCGCAGCCCCACCTGTTTGAGCTCTTCCACGCATGCATTCTCCGGCAGATCTTGCACATTCTGCAAACGCTCTTTCACACAGGTGGCCTCACCTCATGCTGGATACATGACACCTTCTGCTTCCACCATCACACCGTCCGCCGCAGCCGGAGAGCTCTGGGATGCGGTCATCATCGGCGGCGGATCCGCCGGACTCGCCGCCTCACTGGCGCTGGGACGCTCCTGCGGCGCACTCTGATCATCGATGCGGGCTCACCCCGCAACCGGTTCGCCGAACACATGCATACGGTGCTCGGCCACGAGGGCTCCCACCCACCGAGCTTCAGGCGCGAGGACGCGCGGAGGCGACGGGCTACGGCGTCGAAATCCTTGAGGACGCGGTGAGCACGGTGTCCGAGGCCGACGCGCATTCGATGCGGCTGGTCCTCGAGGATGGCCAGCAGTTCCTCGCCCGTGCGATCGTCGCCGCGACCGGGGTGGCGGACCGCCTGCCTGAGATCCCCGGCCTGGCCGAACGATGGGGCCGGAGCGTCCTGCACTGCCCCTACTGCCACGGATGGGAGGTCCGCGGTAGGCGCCTGGGCGTGCTCGCCACCGGCCCCATGGCCATGCACCAGGCGCAGCTGCTGAGGCAGTGGAGCGATGATCTGACGTTCTTCTCCGCCGCTGCAGAGCCTCTGGAGGAGGCGGCCCGTCTGCGGCTGAGCGCCCGCGGGGTGAAGATCGAACCGCGCAGGGTCACCGAAGTCAGGGGTGAGGGCGGCAGCACCACGGATGTGCGCCTGGAGGGCGGCGGCACGACAGCCGTGGACGCCATCTTCACCGCAGGGGCCCTCGTCCCCCATGATGACTTCCTCGAGGGGCTGGCTCTGGCGCGTGCGGACAGTATCGTGGGCAGCTTCCTCGCCGTGGACGAGACCTTACGCACCAGTCACCCTCGGGTGTGGGCTGCGGGAATCTGACCATGCCGATGGGCAACGTACCCATGGCGATCAGCGCCGGAACCATGGCCGGGGCCCAGGTCAATGCTGCGCTGATCCAGGAGGATTTCGACGCAGCTGAGGCCGCATAGGCGCGGGCACAGCTAAAGGATCAGCAGCCAGACCACCGTGACGGCACAGCTGGTGCTGATCAGCAGAAAGACGATCAGCCAGACCCAGCTCGGCAGGGAAGCCCCGCCAGGCCCTGGCCGCCTGCGCGGCGTCGCTGCCCGATGACGTCCGCCGCCGCGAGAGGTGGCTTCCCCAGAGGTCCAAGGTCGCCCGGAGTCCCGCGATCCCGTAGAACACTGCGAGGGCGACCACGGTGTAGAGCACGATCTCGGGCTCGTTGTGCCACCAGATGGCGCCGGTGACGAGCACCGAGACCAGGCAGGAGAGGATGCCTACTGCGTTGCGGGACAGAAGCAGTGCGAGCAGCACGACGGCCTGGTAGAGAGTCAGTGCCGCGCCGGCGTGGCCTGCGAGCGCGAGCCATGCCAGGGCCACGGCGAGGAGACCGGGTGCGGGATAGTAACCAGGAACGTCAGCAGCAGCCCGGGGCCCTGGGACTTGCCCCAGGTGAGGTGGATCCAGAGGTGTCCGCATGTAGGCGGATGCCTGAGATGCGACGTCGGCTGACGAGAGCCGCGGAGACGTGGCCCATCTCGTGGATGATCGTGGCGGCCTGCCGCAGGAGACGCCAGCTGACAGGCACCAGCGCAAGGATGAGGACGGCGACCGCAACAGCCAGCACGACGGCGGGATCGGCGTCCGCCTGGCTGCTCCAGCGTTCCGCGATGAAGTCGAGGACGGGATGCATAGGCGCCGATTCTGCCCTATGGGCGAGGGCTTATGGCCCCGAGACATGGGAGGCCCCGTGAGAGCCGTGAGGACGAGCTCTCGCGGGGGCCGCGCTTCCCATCGCGCATGCCTATTAGAACACGCTTTCTACCGCTTCACAATAGGCGTATCGAAAATACTTTCGATACTCATCGCGTGGTGTCGATGATCACTTTTCCGTTGGATCCGGCGGCGTTGTGCTTCATCGCATCGGCGGCCTGCTCCAGCGGAAAGACCGTGTCGATGTCCACTGTGAGCCGCCCCTCGGTCACCCGGTCGAGCAGGGCTTCGAGCCGCTGCGCGTCGGGGCGCACCCAGATGATGCGTCCGCCGTGCTCCAGCACATCGAAGTCGGTCACGGACACCTGGCGCCGGGCGTCTGGGAGCAGCTCCAGGGTCTGCTCCATCACTCCCCGGCGAAGTCGGCCACGGCGGTGACGCCGCTGGGAGCCGCCTCGCGCACGCGGTCGACCAGACCCTCGCCGTAGGCCACCGGCGTGACGCCGAGATCGCGCAGCTTGCCGTGGTTCTTCTCCGAGGCTGTTCCGATGACCGTTGCTCCGGTCTCCGCAGCGAGCTGAGCGGCGAAGTGGCCCACACCGCCTGAGGCCGCATGGATGAGGAGAGTGTCCTGGTCAGTGAGGCCCAGGGCTTCGATCGAGCGCATCGCCGTCAGCCCGGCCAGGGGCACCGCGGCCGCGGCGTCGAACTCCACGCCCTCGGGCAGTCGCGCAACATCTGAGGCTCGCAGCGATACGTACTCGGCGTAGGTGCCGCCGTGGACGAAGTCTTTGCGGGCGTAGGCGGCCACCCGATCCCCGGGGCGAACTCGGGCACGTCGGGGCCGACCTCCTCCACGACGCCAGCCACATCCCAGCCTGGAATGACGGGGAAGAACACGTCGAGGAGACCGTCGAGGCCGCCTGACATGAGCTTCCAGTCCACCGGGTTCACGGAGGCGCGCTCCACCCGGATCAGGACCGCGCCCGGCGCCACTTTGGGCGAGGGCTCCTCGGTGAGCTCGAGAGTGTCTGGGTCTCCATACTGTGAATAGGTCATTGCACGCATACGCACGACAACACAGAGCCCGCCCAGCAGATTCCTGCTCCCTGGGGTGCGGCTCAGGGTCCGGTCAGGCTTAGTACCGGCCGGGCCTGTGATTGAAGGCCAGCACAGTGTTCAGCGTCACGGCTCCGAGGGCTGAGAGCGCGACGAAGGCAGGAGCGAGAACGGCGAACGCCATGAGGACCACCATGAGGTCCAGACACATCTGCACGTAGTAGGCACGCAGGCCGAACTGCTCCTGGGCGATCAGCGCCACAATGTTGAAGCCGCCGAGGAGGATCCGTGGCGGAAGATCACGATCAGCGCCACGCCCAGCAGAAAGTTCCCGCCCACTGTGCCGTAGATCGGGTCGATGTCGCCCAAGGGGATCAGCCACGCATTCACCTCGGTGAAGATCGCCAGAGCGCCGACCGACGCCACGGTCTTCAGCGTGAACTTCCACCCTTTGCGCCACCAGGCCAGCAGGTAGAAGGGGATGTTCACCAGCACGAAGATGGGACCCAGCGTCAGCGGTGTCGCGTAGGTGAGCAGCAGGGCCACCCCTGCCGTGCCCCCTGTCACACCTCCGGTGTGCTCGAGAATGTACAGCCCCAGACCGGCGATGAACGTCCCGACGATCACCCCGAGAATATCCTCGGGAACGGTGTGCTGCAGGGCAGGAGGGCTGGCGAGCGGCCGCGAGGATCGCGACTCGGAAGATGTCACGCGCCATACTGTAGCGAAGCCCGTGCAACACCGGTGTGACGGCTGCTTCAGTCCGCGGCGCTGGGCCGAGGATCACCCAGGCTGCAGGGACTGCTGCAGGTAAGCCTCATGGGGTCGAAGAGGCCGATGGGGTGCTCCGTGCTGCCGTCCAGCGCCAGGTCCGCAAGAATCTGGCCGACGACCGGCACGAACTTGAACCCGTGGCCGCTGAAGCCGCACGCAATGGAGACCTGGTCGTGCTCAGGGTGCCGCCCGATGACGAAGTGCTTATCCGGGGTCACGGAGTAGAGACAGGTCTTGGCCATGACGGTCTCCCCGCTCAGGTGAGGAAGAGCTCCTGGGCCCGCGCCTGCATCCGCTCGTTCTCCCAGTCCGCGACCTCCCGGTCGATCGTGTCAGCCGTGGTCAGGGTGCCCACCCGGAAGAACCCGAGCTTGAACCCGCCTCCGGGCCCGTCCGTCATGGGAAGCCGTAGATCTGATAATTCTCGTAGGTCTGCTCCACGTAGACCGGGTGGTTCTCCTCACGCCACGCGTCGTAGGGCACCGCGTCGAAGTCCGGAGCGAACCAGTGGAAGACCATGCGTTCGATGCTCAGGGGCAGGTGCAGGTCCCCAGCAGCTCCGGGGCCCAAGCTCCCGGAGCGATCACCAGGCGGTCGGCACCATAGGTGCCGACGTCGGTGGTGACCTCGACTCCTCCCCGGCGGCGGCGCTCCAGCCCCTGACCCGCTGGCCGAACCGCAGGTCAGCTCCCCGTGCGCTCGCCGATTCGACGTTCGCCACCACCGTCTCCTCCGGGCGGACGTAGTAAGCGTTCTGCTCGAAGAGCCCCAGCGCATCATCGTGAGGGTCCATGGTGGGGAATCGCTCGCGAATCTGGGAGGCGGTCAGCACCTCATGGTCGAGCCCGTGGAGCTTCGCGGCGGCGAGCGAGTAAACGAATGTCTGGGACTCCGGATGGCCGATGTATATCCCCCGCACAGGCGCATGAGGTCGCGGCCAGTCTCCTTCTCCAGCTCCCGGAAGCCGTCGTAGGCTGAGAAGAGCAGCGGCACGTACGCGGGATCCTCCAAGTAGGACTGCCGGGTGATGCGCGTGCCCCGTGGGCTGATCCCTGGTCGTGGCCGGGTTGGAAGATCTCAGGCCCAGCACCCGGGCCCCGCGGTAAGCCAGCTCTCTGGCCGCCGCCGCTCCCATTGATCCCACTCCGATGACGATGACGTCGAAGGTCTCCATGTCAGCTCCGCATCCTCTCTCCCGCCGGGTCGAAGCGAGGCTCCGTCGCAACGCGGGCGGGACACCTCAGTCCGAAGTAGTCAATCATCACCTCAGTGCCGGGCTCCGCCGGTCCGGGCAGCCACGCATAGGCGATGGACTCGCCGACGCTGTACCCCTGATCGGCACTGGTCACATAACCGATCACCTCGTTGCCTCCTGCGGCATAGATCGGCTCACCGCCCAGCAGCACGCGGGCGGGATCGTCGAGGACCAGGCACATCAGGGTCCGCTGCGGCTCGGCCCTCGACAGGCTCTCCGCGGCCCCGCGCACGGCGAAGGCGACTCCGGCCTCGGCGGGGCTGTGCTCGCGGCTCATATCCGCGCCCCAGAGGCGGAAGCCCTTCTCGAGCCGCATCGATTCGAATGCTCGGCGCCCGACGGGGATGATGCCGTGCTCAGCGCCCGCGCCCATGATGGCGTCCCACAGCCCCCTGCCGAATTCGGCGGGGGCGTAGAGCTCCCAGCCCAGCTCCCCGACGTAGCTCAGTCGGAGGGCGAGCACCGGAACGCCTGCCACGCTGAGCTGCCGGGCTTTGTAGAACCGGAATGCGTCGGCGGTGAGGTCCTCCTCGGTGAGCTGCTGCAGCACGGTCCGGGCGTGGGGCCCCACAGCCCCAGACCGCATGAGTAAACCGTCGCGTCGCTGATTCGGACATCGCGGAAGCCCAGGCTCCGCGCCCGCCCAGTCAGCCAGGCGGCGTCCTGGTGGCCGTTGACGCCGAGGTGGAAGTGATCCTCCCCAGACGTGCCACGGTGATGTCCGAGAGCACTCCTCCGTCCTCGCTGAGCATCAGCGCGTACACCACGGTGCCGTCCTTCCGGCCCATCGGTCGGGACAGCGTCTGATCGAGGAACTCCCCAGCACCTGTCCCCGTCACGCTCAGGCGGGGCAGGGACGACATGTCGACCAGTCCGGCGCTGCTCCTCATTCCGCGCGCCTCGAGTGCGACGATGGGGCTCCAGTGCCGCGCCGCCCAGTCGTCCCGCGGGGGCAGGGGCCGGTTTCCCAGCGCAGGGTCGCCGAGGAAGCATTCGTCTCATACCAGAGCGGACGCTCCCAGCCGTTCGCGGATTCGAAGACGGCCCCCATAGACTGCTGCCGCTCGTGGAAGGGAGACGTGCGCAGCCCCCGCATCCGCAGCGTGGTGGCCTTCGGGTGAACGATGTCGTACACCTCGTCGTACGATTCCTCGCCCTGCTCGCGCGCCCACTGCTTCGAGATCACAGCAGGGTCGAAGCGCGCCAGATCCAGCCCATGGGTGTCGATGCCGGGCTCTCCGGCGGTGATCCAGTCGGCCATGATCTGGCCGACAGCCAAACGGACTGGGTCACCCACACCGACTGGGCCATCCACAGCCCCTCGACCTGCGGCACCGGGCCCAGGAGAGGTCCTCCGTCCGGGGTGAACGAGAAGATCCCGTTGAAGGACATCGAACGCTCCAAGCGGGCCTCGGAGTCTGCGCCGATCAGGCCGGGGAGCAGTCGCTGGGCCTCCTGCCAGGTCGGTGCGAAGTCCTCCTCGGTGAACGGCTTCACGGCCGGATGGACCCCGGTGCGGCGGAACTCCTCCGCGCTGGCCAGACTGCTGTGCTCCACCGGCAGAGGGCGGTGCTCATAGGCGCCGACGGCGATGCGCTGCCCCCATTCCCGGAGGTACATCGCGTGATCCTGGTGCCGGAGCATCGGCCTGCGCGTCTCGGTGCGATCATCCAGGTCCGCCAGCTGCGGCAGGACGGTGCTGAATCCGAACCCGTGCTCCACAGGGAGCATCGGCAGCTCGAAGCCGAGCAGCTCGCGCGCCAGGCCCGGCCCCACAGCCCTGCCGCCGAGACAACAATGTCTGCCGGAATCCGCTCGGGCTCGGCATCCTGAGGGGCGCCGACGGGCAGGACGTCGAGCCCGATGACCCGCGACTCCCGGGTCGGGATGCCGACCACCTTGGCGTGGGGCAGGATCCGGGCGCCGTAAACCTGGGCGCGGCTGGCCTGGAACTCGACAGCCCTGACGCCTTTGACCACAGCATCGGTGGGGGTGTGCAGCGCGGAGGTGAGACCAGAGGTGTCCAGCTCCGGCCAGAGTGCGCTGATCTCTTCGGGACCGATGAGCTGCGAGGGGATTCCCGCTGCGTCCGCGAATGCGCGACGGCGCTTCAGCTCATGCGCCCGCTCCTGAGTGGAGGCGATCTCGAGCCCGCCTGTGCGCTTCATCAGCCATTCGCCCCGGAGCTCGAGGCCGTCGAGCTTGTCGAGGGTGCGCTGAGCCAGCAGCGACATGCTGCGGCTGGGGCTGGTCTGGAACACGAACCCCGGGGCATGGGAGCTGGAGCCTCCGGTCACATACAGCGGTCCCTGCTCCACGACGGTCACGTCGTTCCATCCTCTGAGAACCAGCTCATCGGCGAGGGCTGAGCCCACGACGCCGAGGCCGATGATCGCTACGTGCGGTGCCATCGGCACCTCCTCCCATCAGCGTTGCACGATACGCAACGTATTGCTCATGATGAGACAAGCCTAGGACGAGATGCCGGTGCAGCCAAGAAGGCACACCCCGCACAGAATATTTTTACGTCCCAGAAATAAAGGACGCTGCCTCGCGCAGAATCTCAACGCACTCGTCGAACCGCGACTCCGGCAGACGGAAGGTAGCGCCGTCACCGACAGCGCAGCCACCACACCTCCCATCGCATCCTTGATCGGCACGGCGACCGCATTGATCCCCTCCTCCCACTCAGCGACAGCCGAGGCCCAGCCGCGCTGCAGCACCTTCTCCAGCTCCGCCTCCAGGGCCTGCGGCTCGACGAGGGTTGAGGCCGTGAAGGCCGTCATCGGAGAGCCGATCGCGCGTCGCTGCTCCGCCGGATCCGCGTGCGCCAGCAGCACCTTGCCCGTCGACGTGGCGTGGAGAGGTCCGCGCTGACCCACGTACTGCTGCGCCACGCCGATCATGCGCTTGCCCTCGGTCTGAGTGATCGTCATGGCGGCACCGGCGTCCAGGATGGCCGCATTGACCGTTTCATTGAGCTCACGAGCCGCCGCATCGCAGCCCTGCTGGGCATCGCGCGCCAGATCGATGCGCCCCGTGACAGCCCCGGCCATCCGCAGCAGGCCGAACCCGAGCCGGAAGCCTCCCGCGCCTGCTCCTGCTCCACCAGATCGTGATCCTCCAGCGTGGCCAGAAGCCGGAAGGCCGTCGACCGGTGCACATTCAGGCGCCGTGCGATCTCGCTGATCGTCAGGCCCGACTCAGCCCGCAGCAGCTCCAGGATGCGCGCCGCGCGATCCACCGACTGCACAGGGCTGACACGCTCGGCCGCATGGTCCGGCATGGGGGCACCTTTCTCTGTGTGTTTCTTTTCGGTAAAACTTTCTGCACCCCGTCACATCATGCTTGACGGTTTCCACATCGAGGAGAACACTTTCCTTAACGCTGTTGCTCATCGCGACTGGTGTTGCATTATCCGCAACGTTAAACGAAATGTGTGGTGGTGGCAAGCATGAGCCTCGAATATGCTCACTGAACGACCTGACACCCGGCGAAGGGCTGCGCATCGCCTCGGTCAGTCCCCGATCGCGGTCTTCCTCACCGAAGAGGGCACCGTGCACGCCCTGGACGACACGTGCACCCACCAAGACGCCTCGCTGGCTGCCGGATGGGTCGAGGACTGCCGTGTGGAGTGCCCGCTCCATGAGTCCACGTTCTCGCTCGTCACCGGCGACGTCGACCAGCCCCGCAAAGCGTGGAGTCCGTGCCCACACTGTGGAGGTGCACGACGGCGAAGTCTTCGTCGAACTCTCCGGCGCCGAGCCGAACCTGCCGCCGGGGGTGAGGGTCGCATGAGCCTCCCAGCAGACGGCCACCTCATCATCGTCGGTGCCGGACTGGCCGGATACCACGCCGCGTACGGGGTCCGGCGCCACGGTCACCGCGGCCGCATCACCATCTTCGGGGAGGAGATCCGCCCCGCATACGACCGTCCCGCCCTCAGCAAGGCGTACCTGACCGGCGCTGTCGCTGAGGAGGATCTGCTGCTCGATGACCCTCAGGATCCCCTCGAGGTCGACTGGGTGAGCGGCCTGGGCGTGGTCGGCCTCGCCGGAAGCCGCAACGGCACAGAGCCGCTGGGCGTCCGCACCGCCGACGGAGCCCTCCACCCCGCAGACGCCGTCATCATCACCACGGGCGCATCGGCCTGCACGCTGCCCGCAGCCAGCCCCGCAGCCGGGCCCCAGGAGTGGAGTGCGGCGATCCGCCCCTATGTGCTCCGCAACATGGACGACGCGCTCGCGCTGCGAGACACCTCGCTCGCCGGAGCCTCCGTCGCCGTGCTGGGGGCGGGTTCCTCGCCCTGGAGGCCGCTGCGACCTGCAGCGAGGCGCGGCGCGGCCTCCGTCACGGTGGTCGCAGGTGAGGAGAACCCAGGAGCCGCGCGACTCGGCTCCCCGGTCGGGCAGTCGATCCGCACAGCCCATGAGGCACGCGGCGTGCGCTTCGCACCTCCCACGCGAGCCCGTGCCGTGCGCAGCACCTCAGGGGCCATGAGGTGCTGCTCGCCGACGACTCATCGCTCGAGGCGCAGGTCGTCATCTGCGCGATCGGCGCACGGCCGCGCACCGAGTGGCTGCTGGGCTCCGGGGTGACCCTCACCCAGGACACCTCCGCAGTTCTCTGCGACGACACAGGAGCCACGGAGGTGCCGGGGTCTACGCCATAAGCGACTGCGCTCAGTGGGCCTCCCACTCCTCCGGACTGCGCCCGGTCGGGCACTGGCAGGAGGCTGTGGAAGAGGCAGCCGTCGTGGCCGCAGCCCTCACCGGTGCCCAGCCCGCCGTGCTGCAGGAGCCGTACTTCTGGTCCGACCAGTTCGACCTGCGCATTCAGGGCGCCGGACGCATCCACCTCGCCGACACCACCACTGTCCTGGACGGCTCTCCCAGCGAAGGAAACCTGCTGGTCAGCTACTCCCGCGGCGGTGAGGAGATCGGCGTCCTCGGCATCAACCGTCTGCGCGACGTCACCCGATGGCGCAAAACCCGCCGCATCCGCACCACCGCACCTGCTTTGGCCGCATAGGAGACCTGTCATGATCATCGACCACGTGGACGAGCCGCTCCCGGGCTCATCCCTGCGTCCCACTCCCCGGCCGCGTCTACACCGATCCCAGCATCTTCGGGGCCGAACAGGCGGAGATCTTCGAAAAGATGTGGAACTGCGCACTGCGGGCCGACGACCTGCCCTCAGTAAGCCATTGGAAGACCGTCACCATCGGCCGCGAAGAGGTCATCGTGACCCGCACCCGCACAGTAAGCATCAAAGCATATTTCAACGTCTGCGCCCACCGAGGAATGCGTGTGTGCACCACCGGTGAGGGCAAGAGCCGAACCCTGCAGTGCGGCTACCACGCCTGGACCTACGCCCTCGAGGGTGATCTGGTGGCTGCGCCGAACCTGACCTCCATGCCCGACGTGGACCGCAGCCGCTACGGCCTCCGGCCGGTCCATGTCCGCGAGTGGCTGGGCTACGTATGGATCTGCGTCGCCGAGGAGCCTCCCTCCTTCGACGACACGGTGCTCGGCGAAGTCCGCACCCGGTTCGGCCAGGTCGAATCGATCGACAACTACGGCATTGAGAGCCTCCGCCGCGGCGAGACCAAAACCTACGACGTCGCAGCGAACTGGAAGCTCATCATCGAGAACTTCATGGAGTGCTACCACTGCGCCACCATCCACCCCGAGCTGACCGAAGTGATCCCTGAGTTCGCCGACGGGCTGGCCTCCCAGCGGAAGAACGGAGAAGTCCACGGGTCGAACTTTGGGGAGGACATCGGCGGCTTCACCGTGGACGGCTCCGCCTCCGGCTTCGAGGAGCTTCCGTCGATCGCCCCCGCCCAGGACCGCAAGTACTATGCGATCACCGTGAAGCCGCATGTCTTCATCAACACGGTGCCCGATCACGTGATCATCAAAGGATGGTTCCCGTCTCCGAGTCGCGCACGATCGTCGTCTGCGACTGGCTGTTCCTGCCTGAGGTGGTGGAGAGGGCCGACGCCGGGCAGCTGGACCTCACCACGTCCGTCGAGCTCTTCCACCGCGTCAACGAGCAGGACTTCAACGCCTGTGAGCTCACCCAGCCCTCGATGTCCTCCCAGGCCTACGCGGTAGGCGGTGCCCTGGTGCCCAGCGAGCACCACATCGAGGAGTTCCACACCTGGTGGTACGAGAGCCTCGGCATGGCGCGCGCATCATCGCCCGCGGACGCAGCCCAGCCTGAGCCTGCCGCAGCGGCCGGGTCCTAGGCCGAAGGCTCGAGCACCGCTATGCAGCTCAGCCTCTTCGACCTCTTCCGGGTCGGCATCGGCCCCTCGTCCTCGCACACGGTGGGCCCCATGCGCGCCGCTCGCCTCTTCCTCACTGAGCACCTTGCCCCTGCCGGAACGGTGGAGCATGTGTCCTCCGTGACCGTGGATCTCTTCGGATCACTGGCAGCGACCGGGCACGGCCACGGAACATTCCCCGCCGTGCTTCTCGGCCTGGAGGGTGGGATCCGGAGACTCTTCTGCCCGCTCAGGCGGAGGAGCGGACTGCCGATATCCAGGCCACCGGCGCGATCCGGTTCGCTGACCGGCTGGGCTTCGGCCAGCCCGTTCCGCTGAGGGTCGAGGACTTCGCCATGCGACCGCTGACAGTCCTGCCTCGGCATACCAACGCCATGCGGCTGAAGGCCTACGACGCAGCGGGCACACTGCTGGCCGAGGACACCTACTACTCGGTGGGCGGAGGCTTCGTCCTGGCAGAGTCCTCGGCCGAGGAGGCTGCGGTCGCCCATCAGACCCCAGAAGTTCCCCATCCCTTCGCCTCACCCGAGGAGCTGATGGCTCACGTCCGAGCCACCGGCATGCCGATGTCGGAGATCATGCTCGCCAATGAATCAGCCCTGCGCTCCGAGAAGGACGTCCGTGAGGGCATCCTTCAGATATGGACAGTGATGGAGGAGTGCAGGAACTCCGCTCTGACTCGAAGCGGCCCGCTTCCAGGAGGGCTGAAGGTGCGGCGTCGCGCGCCGGACTGGCACGCTAGGCTCTCGGCTGAGGATCCCACCCGCAGCTACGCGTATTGGCAGGAGTGGGTGAACCTCACGGCCTTGGCCGTCAACGAGGAGAACGCCTCCGGCGGCCGTGTGGTCACTGCGCCGACCAACGGGGCTGCAGGGATCATCCCTGCAGTGGGGGTCTACGCCACGCACTACGGAGCGGGATCGAGCTTCGCCCGAACCGAGGACCGCGAGCGCATCGTGACCACCTACCTTCTCACCGCAGCGGCCGTGGGAGTGCTCTATAAGGAGCAGGCCTCTATCTCCGGTGCTGAAGTCGGCTGCCAGGGTGAGGTGGGGTCGGCCTCATCCATGGCAGCAGCAGGCCTGTGCGAAGTGTTCGGCGGCACTCCTGCGCAGGTGGAGAACGCGGCTGAGATCGCCATGGAGCACAGCCTGGGGCTGACCTGCGACCCCGTCGGAGGGCTGGTGCAGGTGCCCTGCATCGAACGCAACGCGATCGCGGTAAGCAAAGCGGTGAATGCCGCCCGCATGGCGCTGATGGGCGACGGCGAGCACCGCGTATCGCTCTCTGAGGTGATCGCGACGATGCGCGAGACCGGCAAGGACATGTCCGATAAGTACAAGGAGACAGCCCTCGGCGGCCTCGCGGTCAGCGTCGTGGAGTGCTGAGCAGGCGGCACTGACCTCAGAGAGTAGGCGAGAATCGCTCCCAGACGCGGTGCGCGCCCAGCAGCTCGAAGAGCTCCGCAAGCTGAGAGCGCGGCTCGCCCACCAGCACCCCGGGGTTCCGGCCTGGATCCCGGCTGAGGTGAGCACCGCGGAGCCCTCGGCGAAGACCATCGCCTTGGAGTGCCGGTAGGCTCGCCTGCCATCAGGGTCAGCCGCGGGTCAACGTTGGAGACTCCGACAGGGTCCCCGAGCTTCTGGTCCGTGTCCGGGTCGGCGCCCGCCGCAGCCTTCGAGGGGCCCGTCGCGAAGATGATGGCATCGAACTCGATGGAGCGGGCGGTCAGGTAGGTCCGCTGGGGGTGTACCCCGTTGCTCAGCGGCGCCCCCGTGGGAGCGACGACCAGCGGCACCAGCCCTTGGGCATCGAGGTCCTGCCTGATCCTCTGGATGTCTGAGGCCTCCGAGGATTCGTCCACCACGACCGCAATGGTAGGCCGTCGATCGGGTAGCTCTGCCCGATCTGTGAGAGCGCCGGTGAGACAGTGACATCATCAGCGGGCGGCTCAGTGGGCGCAGGCACGGGCTGTCCGAGCCCTTCGGCGACTGCACTGACCAGCTCAGCGTCGATATTGGCCAGGCACTGCAGCTGCCGCGTCTGGATGGTGAGGTCGTAGCACTTGCCGAGCTCGAAGGTGTAGGCCTGGATGGTGTGCTGCTGCTCGGTGCGGGTCAGGCTGCGGTAGAACAGGGTGGCCTGGCTGTAGTGGTCCTCGAAGCTTGCGGGCTTGCTGCGGACATTCTCTCCCGCAACCGCCTGGGGACGTCGATGAGGGCAGGAGGCGCCTCTCCGTCCGCGTCGGAGACCGGGTGGGGTTGCCGCCGTTGAGTCCGCTGGGGTGGTAGGGGCGACACCGGTGTGGACCGCGCTCTGGTGGAACCCGTCCCTAAGGTTGTCGTTGACGACGGCCTTCGGGCGGTTGATGGGAATCTGGCTGAAGTTCGGGCCGCCCAGCCGCGTGATCTGGGTGTCCAGGTAGCTGAAGAGCCGGGCCTGGAGCAGCGCATCATCGGTCACGTCGATGCCCGGAGGCAGGTGGCCCGGGTGATACGCGACCTGCTCCGTCTCCGCGAAGTAGTTGGTCGGGTTGGCGTTGAGCGTCAGCTTGCCCAGAGGGTGCACAGGAGCAAGCTCCTCGGGCACGATCTTGGTGGGATCCAGCAGGTCGATGCCCTCGAACGTCTGGTCCTCAGTGTCCGGAAAGACCTGGACCCCGAACTCCCACTCAGGGAAGGCGCCCTTCTCGATCGCATCGGCGAGGTCGCGCCGGTGGAAGTCGGATCCACTCCGTTGGTCATCAGCGCCTCCTCCCACGTCAGGGAATGCACGCCGAGCTTGGGCTTGAAGTGGAACTTCACCAGGCTCGTCTCGCCCTCGGCGCTGATCATGCGGAATGTGTGGACGCCGAAGCCCTCCATCATGCGGTAGGAGCGGGGATGCCGCGGTCAGACATGTTCCACAGGGTGTGATGCTGGGCCTCGGTGTGCAGCGAGACGAAGTCCCAGAAGGTGTCGTGAGCTGACTGGGCCTGAGGAATCTCGCGGTCAGGGTGCGGCTTGGCCGCATGGATCAGATCAGGGAACTTGATGCCGTCCTGGATGAAGAACACCGGGATGTTGTTGGCGACCAGGTCAAAGGTTCCCTCATCGGTGTAGAACTTCACCGAGAAGCCGCGTGTGTCGCGCACCGTATCGGCGGATCCGCGGTTGCCCAGCACGGTGGAGAAGCGGAGAAAGACGAGTGTCGTCGTCTTCTCGGCGAGGAAGCCCGCCTGGGTGAGCTTTTCGCCGGTCCCGTAGGACTCGAACACGCCGTGCGCGGCGGCGCCCTGGCGTGGACCGCGCGCTCAGGGATGCGCTCGTGGTCGAAGTGCATGATCTTCTCCCGCAGGTGGTGGTCCTGCAGGAGGGTCGGGCCGCGCGCACCGGCTCGGAGGGAATGGTCAGTGCTGCGCACGCGGGCGCCCTGTGCGGTGGTGAGGTGCTCCCCCTGCTGGCGGCGGGCCTGTGAAGCTCCGGGCTGGGGCGCACCCGTAGGGCTCACCTCCTGCGGGCCCTCCTGGTCAGGCTTGGCCTCGGGAGGAGCTGCGGGTGCCGTGGGCTGCTTCTCAGGAACAGGCTCTTCCTGCGGTGCGCCGGGTATGCGGATGTCCTTCATGGCGGGGTCCTTACCAATGGGTGCAACATGGTCTGAGGCCGGAGCCGCAGACTGGTGCGCAGGCATCCGGGCCACGACCCCACGCTAGGAAGACACCCTGAAGCTCTGCGAGACGCTGCCTGTGCGTTGCCTGGCGCTTCAGCGCTCAGGCGACCGCGCCGCCGTCGCCTCCCGCTGAGACGCTCACTTCAGCCCGAGCCCTCGACTCCGCAGAAAGTCTGCAAGTCTGTGCCTCTGGGTGGCGAATGTCGCCTTCTCCCCAGTAAGCTCACCAGACGACGGCCCCACGACGGGTCCATGTCGTAGTCGCGGTAGTACTCAGCGAGCGTCTCCTCATAGACGCGGATCTGCTCAGGCACTGCGTCGGCGTCGTACGCGTCGATATGCAGAAAGCTCTCCTGGGGAAGACGGGGCTTGATGCCTGCTTCCTCGTCCGGGTCCGGGTAGCCCAGCTCCATGCCGACGAACGGGATGACGTCGGAGGAAGTTCGAGCACCTCGGCCAGCTTCTCCGAGTCATTGCGGACAGAGCCCAGGTAGACCCCGCCCAGGCCGAGCGACTGGGCGGCCACGAGTGCGTTCTGCGCGTGGATACCAGCGTCGCAGGCTCCCACCAGCGCAATGTCGAGATAGTCCAGTCCGACGGGGTCGCGCTGGGCCTCGTCGGCGAGATGCTTGGCCCTGCTGAAGTCGATGAGCCAGATCACCAGGACCGGCGCATGCTTGATGTGCTTCTGGAAGGGGCCCCGATCTCGGCGACCGCGTCCTTCTTTGCCTGGTCCCTGATGGCCAGAGCGGAGATGATCTGCTGGTTCGACGAGGTGGGCGCAGACTGAGCCGCGGCAATCACGGTGCGCAGAGTCTCCTCCGGCACGTGCTTGTCGAGGTAGCGACGGGTCGAGCGGTGCCGCAGCATCAGGTCGAGGGTGTCGTTCCACTCCGGCGGCTGCCAGCCCACGGGGCGGCCGTACCGGGAGCGGAGCCGGTCGGCCGGGCCAGCGGAGGCCAGCCCGGCGGTACCCCCGCCGGGCTGGGACGTGCAATGGGCTGATGGGGCTGGCTGCTCAGTCATGGCCCTCAACCTAACAAGACAGGCGTGCTCAGGCTCCGGGCGAGGAGCTGCGGCGTCCGCGGCCGCCGCGTGAGTTCCTCGACTGTCCGCCTCTGCTGCTGCCGCCTCCGGAGCCGCTGCGCGGGCACCTCGGCCGCCGCTGCGCCCTCCGCCGCCGCCGCGTCGCGATCCTTGGCCGCCGCCGCGGCTGTCGTTGGGCTGCACCGGTGCGGGCTCCACGTAGGCAGCTCGCTCACCGATCAGGGCGGTGACCTCCGGGGAGTCCGTGGAGACTGCCGTAAGCTTGACCTTGATCGCCGGCCTTGCGCAGGAGCGATTCGGTGTCGCGTCGCTGCTCGGGCAGCATCACTGTGACGACGTCATAAGCGCTTCCGGCTCGTGCGGTGCGTCCTGAGCGGTGGAGGTAGGCCTTGTGCTCTGCGGGCGGGTCGACGTGGACGACGAGCTCGATCTCGTCGACGTGGACTCCGCGTGCGGCCACGTCGGTGGCAACGAGCACCCGCACCGAGCCGTCGCTGAAGGCCGCCAGGTTCTTGTCGCGCTTGGCCTGGGAGAGGTTGCCGTGAAGGTCGACGGCGGGGACGCCCTGCGCTGCGAGCTTCTTCGCGAGGTTCTTCGCCTGGTGCTTGGTGCGGGTGAAGAGGAGTCGACGGCCCTGCCCGGACGCCAGCTCATGCACAAGGTCCTTCTTGCGGTCCGGGTGAACCTCGAAGACATGGTGCGTCATGGCGGAGACGTGGCTCGTCGCCTCGTCCACGGAGTGGTGCAGGGGTCGGTCAGGAAGCGCTTGACGAGCTTGTCGACGCCGTTGTCCAGCGTGGCGGAGAAGAAGAGCCGCTGCGCGTCCGCCGGGGTCTGCCCCAGGATGCGGGTGACGCCGGGAAGGAAGCCGAGGTCGGCCATGTGGTCTGCTTCGTCCAGGACGGTCACGGCGGCGCTGTCGAGGTTCAGCACGCCCTGCTTCAGCAGGTCCTCCAGACGGCCTGGGCAGGCCACGACGATGTCGACGCCTCTGTTCAGGGCCTTCTCCTGCGGCTTCTGGCTCACGCCGCCGAAGATGGTGGCGGTCGTCATGCCGTAGGTCTCGGCCAGGGGCGCGATGACGGCGTCGATCTGGGTTGCAAGCTCACGGGTGGGCGCCAGGACCAGTGCCCTGGGCCTGCGCGGCTTCCGCTCGGCGCCGCTCTCGCCCAGTCGGGCGACGAGGGGCAGGGCGAAGGCGATGGTCTTGCCCGAGCCGGTTTTGCCGCGTCCGAGGACGTCCCTGCCCTGGAGGGTGTCAGGGAGCGTGGCAGCCTGAATGGGGAAGGCGATGAACTTGCCTTCGGCGGCCAGGCTGCGCGTCAGGGTGCAGGGACTCCGAGGTCGGCGAATGTCTGCTGCTCGGTTTCGGCGGAGACAGACTGCTCTGACTCGGTGATGGTGGGGGTGGAGATGGTGGTGCCTTTCCGCGTGTGCCAGATCAATCCGCGAAGGTGCGACGGGCCTCTGGCTGGTCACAGACGCGCCGGTCGGCGCGTCTGGTTCGCCGCGAGACGGTCAATGCTCAAGCGCGGGGACGGACCTGAAGAGGCCTCCCGGCTGGACGAAAGCGTTCCTACGACGCAGGTGCTCTGAGCACCAAACACTCCACCATACACCGTTGACCCCCAAAGCTCCGTAGGATCATGGCATGCCCAGTGCACCCATGACCGACATCGCCCTCCGCGCAAGCCTCCTGTTCGCTGTGGCGCGCAAGCACCGCCTCACCGGGCCCGTCTCCGCACTGGAGGACGAGATGGCCTCGGAGGTGTCCGACCAGCTGAGGCGCCAGGGCTGCGCGGAGACCACGGACGAGGTGCTCGCCAGTGTCAGCGGCGGGTGCACGCGGCCGACACTGGCGACGATGCTGCTCTGAGCATCTCTGCACAGCACTACGACCGTATTCGGCGTGAATTCCTCAGTGAGCATGGGCTGGCTCAGGCCAAGGGCAGGGCAGTCTGGTAGGCGGGCAGCACGACGCTTCTCAGACGCGCGGGCGGGTCATGGAGCCAGGCGCTGCGCGATGCTGGGCTCGGCGTCGCCGAACGGAGCACCGATGAGGCATTCGGCGCTGCGAAGTTCGCCCCGGAACAGTTCAGATCCGTCATGCGGACATTCCAGCAGCACGCTGCGTCAGAGGATCTCGTCCAGCTACCAGAACTACCTGCAGTGGCGTAAGGACCAGATGGCCGCGGGGCGTGACGATCTGCCCTCCGGCGCCGCTCTCCGCAGCTTCTTCGGCTCTTGGAAGGCCGCCCTGATGGAGACGGCGCCGAAGGACGCCTGATCAGCCCATCGGCAGCAGTCCCGCCCTACTGCACCTCGAAGTCGATGCGGTGGCGGCCCGTGGCCGCGTTCGGTATGGGGTCCCGGCGGTCCCCGGTCTGGACTTCACCGTTGGCGCTGATGGCACGCACTGACACCCAATGCCGTCCGGGCTGAGCATCGGAGAACATGTGTCGCCACTGACGCCAGGTGTCGATCGACACCTCAGAGCTCAGCTCTGCTTACTCCCACTCACCGCCGTCGATCTGCACCTCCACGCGCTCGACGCCGACGTGCTGAGCCCACGCACTGCCTGCGATCACCACGTCGCCTGCGGGCAGAGTCTCCAGAGGGCTGGGCACTTCGATGCGTGAGGCGACGAGGACGGGAGCCCGTTCGTCCCACCCACGGTCGGTCCAATAGGCCGTCTCGCGGTCGAAGCGAGTGACTTCCAGGTCAACCACCCATTTGGTCGCTGAGACGTATCCGTAGAGGCCGGGCACGACCAGGCGCGCCGGGTACCCGTGCTCAGTAAGCAGGGGCTCACCGTTCATCCCGACGGCAAGGAGTGAGCTGCGCTCGTCGGTCAGTGCCTCAAGAGGCGTGGATGCGGTGAATCCGTCGATCGACTGCGAGAGCACCATGTCGGCCTCCGGCAGGGTCCCGCCTCGGCCAGCAGCTGCCGGACCGGGTATCCCAGCCATGATGCGTTGCCCACCAGATCCCCTCCGACGGGGTTGGACACGCAGGTCAGGGTGATGTGGTGCTCCTCCAGCGGCAGCTCGAGCAGCTCATGCATATCGATCATGACCTCGTTCTCCACCAGTCCGTGGATGCGCAGCGTCCACTCGTCCGAGTGCAGCTCCGGGACGGCCAGTGCGGTGTCGATGCGGTAGAAGTCCGAGTTGGGGGTGATGAAGGGCGCAGCCCCGCTGCGCCGGATGATGCGGACTCCGGAACGATGGCCGCACGAACCGCCGGTGACGGCAGGACCAGGCGTCCGACGGCTCCCCAGCTTCGCGGCCGAATGTCCGCACGGAGCGTCCCAGGGCGAACGAGACCCCGCAGCGGCGGTGTAAGCCGCCGCCAGTCCGAGGAACGCTCGCCGCGAGGCCGCAGCTTCCGCTACCGCATCGGCCTGCGACCGTGTCGCTGCGCTCCACGCCGTCAGGATCAGGGCAGCCAGCAGGGAGACTCCCAAGGCCGCACCTGTGAGTGTGGGCACAGCATCTGCCGGTCCTGCGTCCGGGCGCGTCAGAACCACGGCTGCCAGTGAGGCGGCGACGACGGCGAAAGCGGCGGCTCCCAGGCCAAGGCTGCGCCGGGCGAGCATGCCGATCAGCGCCGCTGCGGCGGCCCGCCGAGGCCCATGCTGAGGAACAGCACCAGCTTGTTGCTGCTCCCGAACACCGAGATGGCGAATTCCTGCAGCCCGGGCGGGGATGCCCCGATGATGGTGTTCCCGAGGGCGACCAGCGGCGAGGAGGAAGGCGCGAAGAACCGGGCGACGACGTCCGCGATTCCCAGAAAGACGGCGGCCGCCGCGATTCCGGCCGCCGCGCAGCTGGCAGGCTCGGTGATGCTCCGGGTGAGGGTCAGTTCGGGTCATGACCGGTGTTCGGAGCCGTGGGCCTGCTCGGATGGCGGATCAGAGATCAGCCACAATGATGGGGTCGTCGGAGGGCTGAGGAGCCTCCCGACGGTTCGATGGTGACGCCGAATGCCGCGCCTTCGTCAAGCTCTACGGCCGCGAGCATCTCCGAGCCGTCGCCGCTCATCAGTCCCAGGCTCTGAGGGCCCTCCTCCCCGATGAGCCACATCTGCATGGCTTGGTCCTCGGAGGGCGCGGGGAGGTTGTGGGGCACGATGTGGATCATCTGCGCATCCAGCGAGTAGGTGACCGTCACGCTCCCGCCCACGGCAGATTCGGCGTGCTCAGCCGAGAGATCAGGGGCTCCGAGGAGCAGCTCCATCTGCTCCCGCCGCTGCTCCTCCGCGGTGAGCGACTCCTCCACCTGCTGCATCTGGTTGATCTGATTCACCAGCAGCACGCCCAGGGCTGCGGCGACCAGCGCAAGCGTGGCCGCAGCCAGAGCGAAGAGGCCAGTGATGCGGGTAGGCCCGAGCGCGCCGGCCGGGGCTGACCTCGGCCTCCGATGCGCTGTCGGTGCGTGCGGGGCGGTCCACCGCAGTCCGGCTCGGTATGCCCAGAATGGCCGTGTCAAGATCGGCGCTGGGCTGCACGGGCTCGTCGGACTCGGCGAGCGCCGCCATGGTCTCGGAGAATGCGGCGACCTCGAGCTGGAAGTCCGTGTCTGCCTCGTAGAGGACTGTGCCGCTGCGTCCTCCTCGGGCGTGAGGCCGCCGAGCACAATAAGCCGCGAGGTATTCGTGATCAGCGTGCATCGTTCACCTCCAGCTGGGCTCGCAGCCGCTTCATTCCGTCTCGTATTCGTGACTTCACGGTTCCCAGCGGCGTGCTGAGCGCCGCCGCAATCTCGCTGTGGGACAGGTCCTGATAGTAGGCCATGGCTATCGCTCGCGCCTGCTCGGCGGGCAGTCCCTTCAGAGCGGTGTTGAGACGGATGGCCTCCACGTGGTTCAGGGCCTCGGTCTGTATGTCCGGCTCCACCTCAGGGGCCTGCTTGAGGCCTTCGGCGAAGTCGCGGTTCTGCTGGGCCTGGACGGAGCGCACCCTGTCGATCGCTCATGGCGGCACATCGTCGTCAGCCACGCCCGGCCTGTGCCAAGCCTCAGCGCGGAAGGAGTGCGCCCTGGTCCACACTTCGAAGAACACATCCTGAAGGACCTCTTCTGCCAGGGCCCGGTTGCGCACCAGCCGCAGAATAGTGGCCAGAAGCACGCTGCCGTGCTCGCGGTACAGCGTTTCGAAGGCCTGCTCGTCCTGGCGCTGAATCCGCACGAGCAGTGCGCCGCAGGCATCCTGCTCTGCCTCTGAGGCCGACGAGGCTCCGAGGCTCTCGTCCTGCGGGTGGGGTGGGGACATTTCTCAAGCTTGCCATGGGAGGGGTCTGATCACGAGCTGATTGGGGCGAGCCGTCGGCTCCGAATTCTCTGCAATGAGGCGATGGCGGCGCCTGACCTGTCCGCAGGAACAGTCTGAGGCGCCGCCATCGCTGGTGCGCCGAGGGGCATCGGCGCGGTGCGGCTCTTCCGAGAAGAGGGAGAGGGAGGAGTTACTCCTCGGAGGCCGCAGGCATCAGAACGCCGTCGATCATGTAGACCACGGCATTGTCGGTCTGGACTCCGCCGCAGACGAGTCCGGCTTCGTCGAACATCAGGTCGTCGCCCTCACCGGTGATGGTGACCATCTCACCGTTGACGGTCTCGTGCTCGCCCTCGATCTCATCCGGGTCCATCTGGCCCGGGATCACGTGGTAGGTGAGCACATCGTTGAGCGCCTCAGCGTCCTCGGCGAGCGCGTTCAGGTCTTCCTCGGGCACTTCGCCGAAGGCGTCATCCGTTGGGGCGAGAACGGTGAACTCGTCACCGTTGAGGGTGTCCACGAGGTCCACGTCTGGGTTCAGCTCCCCGGACACGGCACTGGTGAGAGTGGTGAGCATGGGGTTGTTCGAGGCTGCGGTGGCGACTGGGTCCTGGGCCATGCCGTCGACTGATCCGTCACCCTCGGGGACCTCTTCGGCGTAGGCCTCACAGCCTGGGCCGACGAGGTTGGCGGCTGGGTCCATCTCCTCGTCCGCACTGTCCTCGGCGCCTTCCTCCATGTCCTGGTCGGCGTCCTCATCCATGTCCTCGTCGTCCATGTCCCCCTCGGTGCTAAGCCTCATCATCCATGGGCTCGTCCTGGGTCATGTCCTCATCGGTCTGGGTGGTGTCCTGGTCCTCCTCGGGCGCATCCTCGCCGCCCCGTCGTTGCAGGCCGTCAGACCCAGCAGGGCGATTGTGCCGATTCCCAGGAACTTGCTTGCCGTGCGCATGTGGGTGTTCATGGCTGAAATCTCCTATAGAACTGTGGGGACAGGCCGCCTTCACATCCTTGTCTGCGGCCTGCGTACCTGCTGTTCGGTGCCGCGCAGAGATCGGATGGGACGGATTCAGATTTTTTTCGCAGTCCCCGGAGAACCCGGGCCGGAGCTCATTCCTCGGGCTGGTGCGAGGCTTCGGGCCGGGCGAGCAGGCCGGTCCTGGACTGCCCGGCGAGCAGACGATCGGCGCGATCATGGTGGGAGGCCCGCTTCTCGGAGTCCATCCGGTCCAGCATCGCAACCATCATCTGGGCCCGCGGGTTCGACGACAGGGTGTCGCGGTGGTCGCGGACGAAGGCCCAGTAGAGCGCATCCCAATCCTGCGCCCACTCCCCAGCAGGCAGGTCAGACATCTTCTTCAGGTAGTTGCTGCCCGAGACATAGGGCTTTGTGGTGATCCCTCGCCTGCGGCGAACTGGCTCATGGCGTACACGTTGGGCACCATGACCCAGTCGTAGGCATCGATGAACATCTCCATGAACCACTCGTAGACCGCATCGGGGTGCACACGCAGAAGGGACATGGCGCTGCCGAGGATCATCAGCCGTTCGATGTGGTGGGCGTAGCCGGTGGTCAGGACCCGGCCGATGACGAGGTCGAGGGCTCGAGCTCGGTGCGGGCCGTCCACCATCCCTGGCCGAGCTGCCGCGTGTGATTCAGGCGGTTCGAGGTGCGAAGGAGCGTCCATGAGTGATGTAGGCGGCCCGCATGTATTCGCGCCACCCGATGACCTGTCTCACGAAGCCTTCCACCGAAGCCAGTGGGGTTGAGCTGTCGGCCGCGTCCAGCACGGCCTGCAGCACATCCCGGGGTCCAGGAGTCCGATGTTCATCGACGCAGTGAGCAGACCGTGGTTGATGAAGGGAAACTCAGCGGAGATCGCGTCCTCGTAGGGCCCGAAGTCGTTGAGCCGCTGCGTCGCGAATTCCCGCAGATGCTCCGCGGCCTCATCTGCCGAGGTGGGCCAGGCGAACAGCCGCGGGTCCCCAGGGGCGTCGGGAACTCTGCCAGCGCCCACTCCACGGCTCTCTCGACGTCCTGATGCGGATCTGCTGCGGCACCCTCCGGCTCCTGTTCGAAGTCCAGAGTAGGCTGGCGCTCTCGGGACAGGTCAGAGAATCGCTGCACCGGCGCGGGCGTGTAGCCGCGCGGCAGCTTCTTGCGGTTCTCCTCGTCGAATGACCAGGCTCCGCCGACGGGCTCGCCGTCATCGGTCACGAGGATGCTGAGGCGGCGGCGCTGCCAGATGTAGAAGTCCTGCATGCGCAGCGGATGATCATTGAGCCAGTCGCTGATCTGCCTGCGGTCGGTGAGGAACCCAGGGGTCTCGAGAACCTCCTGCTCCGCGGCGGCAATGCCGGCGTCAGCAAGAGAGGCGTCGAGGTCCTGGTCCAACCAGTCGTCGACGACGTCGAACCGCGTGACCCGCGACGGCAGAGCCGCTCCAGGAGCGCCGCGAGCTGTTGGCGGGAGCTGAGGTGCGCATCGCTGCGCAGCACATCAACCGTGCGCCCTGCCCCGGAGTAAGCGCGCGAAGCGGTCCATGGAGGCGCGGTGCAGGACGAGCTTGTGGGAGTGGAACGCGTACTGCCGGAAGAGCAGGTCATGCTCAATCAGCACGAAGCGCATGCCGGAAGGGGCCTGCAGCTGCTCCTCGAAGAGCTGATGGGGAAGGACGAGATGGACCGCGGAGGAGCTGGTCACCCTCTCCGCACTCCCGCGAGAAGGCTGGAAGCCGTACGCGCGGCGCGATCCCCGGAGGCCATTGCGCCCTCGATGGATCCTTGGTCGAGGTGGTCTCCGGCGATCAGGGTGCGATCGTTGATCCGCTGCTCACGATGGCGCCTCAGCGGCGGCGGCTGTCCCGGCAGGGTATGCGGCACCACATGGTGGGTCAGCAGCTCCCAGCGTCGAGCTGAGGTCCTGTAGATCCTCTCGAGATCCCTGCGCACGGCGGCCTCGTCGGCGAGGCCGGTCGGCTGATCCAGCAGGGTTGTGGCCTGCACCAGGTGCTCACCGCGGGGCGCGTAGGAAGGCGCTGCCTCCGAGACCACGGCCGTGTTCCATACGGGGCCTGCAGGCCCGCCGCCCGGCGGACGCATCCACAGTGAGGAACGTCCCGCCTCCCGGCGGCTCAGGGCGCGGAACCACCAGGTCGTGAGCCCGTGAGTCACCGGCGCAGGCAGGGCGGTCAGGTCTGCGACATGCTCGGGGCCCACCGCGACCACAGCCAGTCGCGCCCGCAGCGCTGCCCCATCC
The DNA here is from genome assembly GCF_019575955.1 of Nesterenkonia pannonica. Classification (GTDB taxonomy): domain Bacteria; phylum Actinomycetota; class Actinomycetes; order Actinomycetales; family Micrococcaceae; genus Nesterenkonia; species Nesterenkonia pannonica. The sequence goes on along the minus strand of NZ_CP080575.1, from coordinate 1,301,517 downwards.
GTGGTGACCGTGACGCCGTCGGCCGTCTCGTGGAGCTCACGGGCAGGAGAGCGCAGCCGCACAAGCTCAGCCAGGTTGGACGCCATCTGTTCGGGCAGCGCCTGCATCCCCTTCTCCGGCAGGCCCGGCGCTCCGAGCGCGAACCACCGCACGAGCATGCGGGCGTAGTCGGCGGACTTCTCCCCGGAGCTGTCCGCCATGACGCTAACCAGGAAGGTGTCCATCAGGTTCCGTCTCAGGGGCCGGTGAATCCTGCCGCGTCGAAGGAGGCCCGCAGGGCTCTGTCACGGCTCGGACGCGAGGCGGCTGCTTCGCTCAGCAGCGCGGGACCGATCCAGCGCACGAGCGCCAGCACGTCAGAGACCTGCAGATGCTCGCTGCGCACGGTGGAGAGCAGAAGCTCCGGGTGGCGCAGGGGTGCGCGAGGACGGAGGCGTCGCTCTGGGTGGTCACGCGCGCGCCGACCCGAAGCTCTGCAGACCCAACGCAGGAAGGTCAGTCCACCTGCGCAGCGTGGGATAGGCAGGGTTCAGCACCTGAAAGCCGCGGTCGCAGCGGAACCCGTCGACCTCGTCGGTGCGCACTCGGCCGCCGACGACGTCGTAAGCTTCGAGCACCGTCGCACGGTGCCCCCGACTCTCGAGGCGGCGAGCGCACTGCAGGCCTGCGAGGCCCGCTCCGATCACGATGACGTCAGCGTCCATGTCACTCCCTTGCGTCGGCGTGACGGTCAGTCTACGGCGGAGCCGGGGTCGGTAGACTGGGACGCTGCCAGCTGATCCGCAGATCGCCGTCACCAGCACTGCTTGAAGGAGTTCCTCTGATGAGTCCGCACTCGCTCTTCCGGGTCATGGGCATCGCCGAGGCGGTGTCATGGACGCTGCTGCTTGGCGGTATGGTGCTGCGGGCTGCTGCCGGTCTTGACGTGGCGGTGACCGTCGGCGGAGCAGTCCATGGGTTCGTGTTTCTCGCCTACGCAGTGACGGCTGTGCTCGTCGCCAGAACCAGCGGATGGGACGAGGCCCGGCAGCTGTGGCCATCATCAGCGCGATCATTCCCTACGCAACGATTCCCGCTGATCTCTGGCTGACCCGAACAGGACGCCTGCGGGGAGGATGGCGTCGTTCTGCCACGGACGACGCGCGTGATCACCGGTGGCACGATCGACTGTTCCGCACCGTGGTCCGACGCCCTGTGCTGAGCTGCGTCATCCTGCTGGTCGCAGTGGCCGTGGTCTTCGTCAGCCTTCTGGCCATCGGACCTCCTCTCGACCACCTGCCTGAGTCGTGAGCCCGAGCCGCACCGCGGCGCGGCCCAAAGACGGCCGCGGAGGTCCTGCCGCTGCCGCCGTGGTCCTGCTCGCCGGGGCAGGTGCGGCAATCCTTGCCGCGGCGCACGCCTCAGACTGGGCGGAGGCGCGTGGAGCATGGCGGCCTCGCTGCTGGTCCCCGCAGTGGCCGCCTGGTCCATCATGCGACGGCGCCCCCGGACCGTCACCGCGGCTGACGGGGTCACCCTGCTTCGTGTTGCGATCGTCGGCGTGCTCACCGCGGCCCTGGTCCTTGCGGCAGCCGGGGCGCTGCTTAAGCCCGAACGTGGACGGTCCTGATCCTCGCCGCTGCGGCAGCCCTGCTCGACGCCGTCGACGGGTGGGCTGCCCGACGCCTCGGACGAGGCAGCGAGGAGGAGCCCGCCTGGATGCCGAGTCCGACGCGGCAGCGCTGCTGGTCCTCTCGGGGCTGCTGTCCCTCACCGTCGGGTGGTGGGTCCTGGCCATCGGTCTGACGCGCTATGCCTTCGCAGTAGGCACCTGGCTGCGCCCGCACTGGCGACGGACGCTGCCCTACAGCGGGTTCCGACGAACTGCCGCGGCTCTGCAGGCCACGGCTGTCGTCATCGGCCTGGGGCCCGTGGTGCCGCCCGGGCTGGCCGCTGCACTTGCCGGCGGGGCGCTGACGCTGCTGCTCATCTCCTTCGGCCGCGACATCTTCCTGCTGGAGCGCGACGGGCGCGAGCCTCGGACGGCGGGGACCCGGAGGGGACATCCTGATGGCACCGGCGCCGGAGCATGAGCGGGCCTTTGTGGTGTAAAGCAGACCTGCCGGGCCCCAGCGGAGGCTCCATCTACAACGCGCGCGTCCTCGACGCGTGGCGCGAGCTGGGGACCGACGTCGAGGAGGCAGCGGTCGGAGGCTCGTGGCCTGCCCCGGACCATGGGGCGGAGCGAGAATTGGCCCGCCGCCTGAAGCAGTGCCGCTCAGCCCTGGTGGACGGAATCATCGCATCGGCAGCCCCAGACGCTCTCGCAGAGGCTCAGGCCGAGGGGTCGAAGTATCGGTTCTGGTGCACCTGCCCCTCCCGGCTGAAACAGGACTGAGCCCCAGCAGCAGCGCGATGCGGCGGCACTGGAACGGACGGCTCTTCACCGTGCAGACCGGATCATCTGCACAAGCCGGTGGGCGGCTGCGGACATCATCGCCCGCTACGGTCCGCTGCAGTGCGAGGCGGTGCCGCCCGGCGCCGATGCTCGTGCGCCCGCGACGGGCTCCGACCCCCAAAGATCCTGTTTCTGGGCTCCCTCTCTCCGCGCAAGAACCCCCTTCTGCTTCTGCGGGCACTTGAGCCGCTGGCAGACCTTGAGTGGCAGCTGCAGATCACCGGGCCTGCAGGTTCGGATCCGTCATACGCGGAAGCGCTCAGCGCAGCCGCCCGCAGGCTGTCCGGCCGGGTCAGCGTCACAGGACCGCTGCAGGGCCACGCCCTGGAGAGCGCCTGGGAGTCAGCTGATCTGCTCACGCTCCCCTCCCTGGCGGAGACCTATGGCATGGTGGTGACCGAGGCGATCGCCCACGGTGTCCCCGCGGTGGTCGGCGCCGGAACAGGTGCGGTCGAAGCCCTCGCATCAGGGCTCGGCGAACCGTCTGCCGTCGCGGACGAAGCCCTCCCGGAAGCGCGGCGGACCCTGAGGATGCCAGGGCCTGGACGACGCTGCTGGAGCGGTGGCTTCAGCACGAGGACGTTCGAGCCAGGTGGCGCGCGAATGCCCTTGAGAGCCGGGATAGACTCCGCCCATGGAGCGAGACAGCGAAGAGCCTGAGGAAGGCGCTGGGCTGGTAGCGCGCCCAGTAGCTGCGGATTGGCTGACCCTCAGGCGTGCAGCCGACCACCGAGCCAGGGAGCGCACCTCCCCGATCGTCGATCGGATCAGCGAATGGCTGACTTCCCAGCAGAACGGCGACGAGTAGGCCCTGGTGATCGACCTCGGCTCGGGCACCGGGTCCAATCAGGCGTGGCTGGCCCCTCGACTCGCAGCGCCCCACGAGTGGGTCTTGGTGGACCATGACGCCTCGCTCCTGAACGTCAGCACGGAGCTGCCGGATGAGCACGTGGTGCCCACCACTCGTGTGGTCGGCACGGTGGATCGGCTTCCGGAGCTTATCGGGTCGCGAGCACCGGTGCTGGTGACCTGCGCCGCGCTGCTGGACCTGCTCTCCGAGCAGGAGGCCGCACTGATCGCTGAGACCATCGCGTCGAAGGGCGCTGCCGCACTGCTGAGCCTGACCGTCACCGGGAGGTCTCGCTCGCCCCGCAGGACCCCTTCGATGCCGCGATCACGTCAGCGTTCGACGCGCATCAGCGCCGCGAGGATCTGCTGGGCCCGGACGGCGCCGAGGCGTTCGCACGAATGCTTCGCGCAGCCGGGGCGCAGGTGGAGATGATCGCCACCGACTGGGACCTCGACTCCGCGAACACCGAGTTCGTCGAGCGGTATCTCAGCGACCGCGCGCAGGCGGCGGTGGAGCAGGACCCCTCGATGCGCGAGGACGCTGCGGAGTGGCTGCGGCGCCGCTCCGGGCAGCTTCGCGCAGGGGACCTCACGGTGCGCGTAGGCCACCTGGACATCGCCTGTGTGCCGGGGTCCGCGCCGACGGCATGACCCCGTGAGCGCATCGGCTCGGCACGCCGCAGACTCGGGAGCCCAGCCCACGCGGCGGACGGTCCTGGCAGGGGCTGCCCACCTCACCGTCACGGTGCTCATTCTGTGGGCGCTGGCCGCGCTCTGGGGGCCGGAGAACCTCTTCTCAGCCGTCCGGGAGCTGCCCTGGTGGAGCTTCATCGCTGCGCTGGCGCTCGGCGGAAGCGGGGTGGTGGTGCAGGCACTCCGGTGGCGCATCGTCGCTGGGCACCAGGGCATCCGTGTCTCGGTCGGCGCTGCGGTGGCCAGGTGCTGGCAGGCAGCGTTCCTCAACAGCGTGATGCCGGGCGGCATCATGCGGCGACGTGCTGCGCGCTGCCGACGACAGCACCGACGCTGCGGCGGATTCCCGACGTCGGGCCTTCGCCCGGGGTTTCGCCTCGATGGCCGCCGAACGGCTGGTGGGCACCGCGGTGGTCTTTGCCGCTGCCGGGACGGTGCTGCTGACGCTCGCGCCCCTTGCCGCCGCGGGATGCCTGGTGGCAGCTCTGATCGCCGGGGGCATCGCCGCCCGGTGGATGAGGGCGCTGTCGGCCGTCGAGGTCATCCAGGTGGTGGCCCTGTCCGTGCTGGGATGGCTGTGCTTCGCGTCCATCTTCATGCTCTCGACGGCAATACTGGAGCCGACCGTTCCGGCTTCGGTGCTGCCCAGCTCTGCGGCTGTGGCGCTGGCCGGAATGTCTGTTCCGGTGGGCGTCGGCAGGTGGGGCCTGCGCGAGGCGGCTTCGGCATGGAGCTTCTCCATCAGCGGGCTTCCGGCAGCGGACGGAATCCGGGTCTCCGTGGGCTACGGGGTGCTCGCCGTGGTCTCCACTGTGCCGGGGCCGGAGTGCTCGTCGTGAGGGCGCTGCCGCGGCTGCGGCATGTCCGTTCGTTCATCGGAGGACAGAGACGGCGAAATCAGCATCCTGATGCCACGCCTTGAGGTCCCATGTGGCGAAGCGGTGCTCCAGGCGCCACCCGGCGGCGGCCGCGTACTGGTCGAAGTCCGTGAGGCTCAGGTGCCGGTCGGTGTGAAACCCGACCACGAGCGGCCCATCGGGGACGAGGCAGTCGCGGAGCCTGCTCAGCACCTGAGTCTCGGTGTCGGGGCGAAACACCATCACGTTTCCGGCCATCAGCGCTGCGTCGAACGGTGCTGATGCTCCAAGGGCGCTCAGGCTGAGCTCCGCGAGGTCAGCGACTGAGTACGCCGGACCAGGGTTGTCCTCCTCGGCCGCGGCGATCAGCTCCGGGTCAGCGTCCGCACCGTGGACGGTGTGGCCTCTGCGGTGGAGCTCTGCGGCGAGGCGTCCGGGCCCGCAGCCTGCGTCGAGGATTCGTGCTCCCCGGGAACCATGGCATCGAGGAGCCTGGCCTCGCCCACGAGGTCCTCACCCTCCTGCGCGAGGGTGCGGAACCGGTCGATGTACCACCGGGAGTGACCCTCTTTGGTCTCGGTCACCCAGCGTGTGGGCTGCGGGGATTCGCTCATCAGCGCAACTCTATCTGCGCCTGAACAGGCAGGTGGTCCGATCCCCGCTGGGCGTTCCGTGCGGTGCTGATCCCCGCTGCGGTGACGCGCACGGAGGGTGAGGCGAGGATCCAGTCAATGCGTCTGCCGGGGGCCCGAGGCGGCCGATATCGCGAGAATGTGCCCCATTCCTCGCTGTGCCGGCTCTCGGCAGCGTCCACGCATCGCGCATCTGCGCGGCTTCGCGGAGATGCCGCATTGGGGCGGCCGCCGGACCGGTATTGAAATCGCCGGTGATGAACGAGGGGTGGGGCAAGCCTGCACGGCGGCGCTCAGGGCACGTGCGCTCATCAGCCGCGCCCAGGCCGAGAGGTGGTCCAGGTGGGTGTTGATCATCTGGAACCGCATGCCGGTGTCGCGGTCGCGGAAGGATGCGGCAACGAAGACGCGCGGAAACATGCTGCCCCATGACCTGGAGCCGGGTTCGCCTGGCTTACGGGAGAGCGCGTGCTGGCCCCAGTCGAGCAGCTCCAGCCTCTGCGCGTCGTAGAAGATGGGGGCGGCCTCGTCGCCGCCGTCGCGCGCCCGTCCATAGCCCACTCGGCCGTAGCTGTCTCCCAGGGCTGCGTGCACCCACTCGGCTTGGTCCGGGAGCGCTTCCTGCACTCCCAGCACAGTGGGCATCTCTGCGCGCAGAAGGTCCCGCAGGTGCGGAGCCCTCGTGTCCCACCGATCCGCGGCACGCAGTGCAGGCCCATGCGAGCGCCGCCAGAATGTTCCACGTCATCACGTGCAGCGTTGGGGCTGATGCTGGGCCGAAGAGTGCGTCCCTCGTCCGGCTTCGGCTGCGCGTTTCGTCTGCTTGATCCATGTGGGCCTCCCGCGGCGTACTGTACCGGCCGTGCTGATCTATGCTGTGAGCAGTGAACCATCTGCCTCGACAGCCGCCGCCGCTGGGAAGCCGTGCCATTCTGGGGCAGCGGTGGAGCGATGTCGTCTTCCTCCATTGGCGGGTCGATCCTGAGGCGGTGGAGCCCTTTATGCCGCCTGGCTGCTCCGCCGACGTGTTCGACGGTGATTCGTGGGTCGGCCTCGTGGGCTTTCAGATGTCTGACAGCTCATTCTTCGGAGGTCCCCGCATCCCGTGGCTGGGCTCGTTCCCAGAGGTGAACGTCCGCCTGTACTCGGTCGATGCGCAGAGTAAGCGCGGCGTCGTGTTCCGGAGCCTGGAGGCATCCCACCTGGTGCCGGTGATGGTGGCCCGGGCGGCCTTCGGACTGCGGTACCAGTGGGCGTCGATGAAGCGCGAGCGCACAGACGACGAGGTGGCGTACCGAACGGTTCGGCACGGCCGCAGGAGCGCTGCCTCAGAGTTCGCGATCCGACCCACGCCTGAGGGTGCCCGCGAGGGCGAGATGTCAGGAGATCCGCTGTCGACGTTCCTGACAGCCAGGTGGGGCTTCCATGAGCGCCGCAGAGGGCGCACCATCTATTGCCGGAATCACCATGAGCCGTGGCCTCTGCAGCGTGCGGAGCTGCTGCGGCTGGACGATGGCCTCCTGGAGGCCGCAGGCTTCGCGGGCGTCGCGGACCGGAAGCCGGAATCGGTGCTCTATGCGCCTGCGGTGAGGACTGTCTTCGCTGCGCCGCAGACTGCCCTGTAGTCGGCGCGTCCGGAACGGAGGCGGCCGAACGCGGCGCTCACTCAGGTCCGCTCGTCGCGCGCGGGCTGAGGTTCGTGCCTTTCAAGGCTGAGGCGTCGCCCCACTCCTGTTCGCTGATGACGCTTAAGGCACCGTTGGTTTCAAGGACGATCGCAGCGATTCTGCTGAGGTCGCCTGTGCCTGCCTGTCGGGCCGCGTGGCGAATTTCGCTTTCGGTCATGCGGTGCCGTCGAAGGGCCTCATGGTCCACGCGCCCGTGGAGCAGGAGAACGTCGGGGTCGGCGGTGATCACCTTTTTGACGATCGGGCGACGACGGGACATCAGCGCCATCGCGTACTGCAGCCCGGCGAGGAGTGCGAGGGCGGTGGCGCCTTCGAGCCAGGACACGTCGGCGTTGAGCAGGATGGTCGCCAGGGTGGAGCCGAGCGCCACCGTCACGACGAAGTCGAAGGCGTTCAGCTGGGCGAGCGTGCGTTTGCCGGTGAGCCGCAGGACGGCGATCAGCGTGACGTAGGCGGCAGTGCCGACCAGCAGGGTGCGCAGAATGTCGGACCAGGAGTCGAACCACATGCGCTCAGTGTGTCCCTCAGCGCTGCTGACCGTCTATATGCGTTCCTACTCTCATCTGCGAGAGTGCGTTCTAATTCCGGCGGTCACCTCTGCGCGCAATATGTGAGCTCAGATTACTGGCCACGTCGGATGCCCGTCCCGCGGTCTGTGCACCAAGCTGCTTCGCCCTACCGGCTACTGCGACCCCTCCATCCACGGCTCTCTCGGCGCGTTCCCCGGCTGCGTCGAACCACCGCCTCACTTCGAGCTGTTCGGCGTCGATCTCGGGATCTAGCCCGAGCAGGCCACGAAATTCGTGGAGGGCCTGGGCTGGCTGACTGCTCGACCGAACGGCTGCGGGAGAATTTCGAGGGTGAAGCAGTACTTTGGAGTTGGCCGCCTCGATGGTCTGCATCATTTGGCTGAGCAGCTTGTCGGTGCTGTGGGTGAGCGTTTCGAGGTCTTGCTCACGCGAAGCCTTGAGCCCTTGGCGGTGCCCCTCCAGATGCTCCGGGAAGACTCAAAAACGCGATCCAGTTCAAGAACATGAAGCGCCTCCTGCAGACGCCAGCTATGTGCAAGTACCGCCAACCATTCACGGACCTCAGACTCAGCTCGGCGGGTGGCCTTGGCTGTCCTTCCGAAGTCCCCACTCTTATCGGCAAGCTTGTCGGCAACGCGATTTAACTGACGTACTGCGTAATCCCGGGTGCGGTCGATGGCCTGCTCAGTACCCTGCAGCTTCGACCACGTGATGTCGAAACCTGCCCCGACCCCTCACGCACGTTGAAAGCTTTCCGGAGAACCGACTCGACCGAGGTCATGTCGGCGAGCACGGTGTCCTTCTGCGCATTGAGCACCTCTTCCACTTTCGCGTCGATCTGCTGGAGGTAGCCGACGATTTCGTCCATCTGCTGCTGCATTGCTCGCTGCTGCATCATCGCCGCTACGGCCGCCAACGCCATGGGACCGCCCACGAGCGCTGGTGCTTTGTTGACGACCTGGAGCCATTGCTTGATCTCGCCTGACTTGCCGACCATGGCGTGGCTGACACCATGCTGCCCAGTGGGCATGAGACCGTTCGCTTTCATGGCCTTCGCGGATTCATTGGTGAGCTTGACCCATCGTCCCGAGTTCTCGGCGACGTCAGAGCCCAGTCTCGCGACCATGCCTCCCGCGCCCAGCAAAGGTCCCAGACGTCGCATGTCGAGTTCTAGAGATGGGGCAGAGTCCAGCCCTTGTGCGTGGAGGAACTCCTCCACGTCAACGGGGTCGCCGATAACCGCGATCTCGGATCCTTCAATGACGATCTCAAGCTCTTGTTCCACAGCTGCGCCTCCTCTCGGGCCCCGCACAAGGAAGCAGGGATGGTTACGACTTTACTCAGCACCCGATTCACCAAGCGGCGCGGCGACGTCCGATGACTGTTCGCCGCGAAGGTAGAACGCCCCAGCGAGTAAGCGAGTGTGGCGAAAACGCCTACGGAGTACACCGCCAGCACCAGCTGGACAGCTTTGGAGAGCGGGTCCTCAGTGGTGATGCCCGTTCCGGTGACGGTGGCCAGCGCAGCTTCGTAGAGGGCGGTGCCGTAGTTCGTCTGCGATTCGAAGGCGTAGAGCAGCTGGCTTGAGGCCAGAATGACCACCCCGTCACGGCTGCCAGCCATCCGATGCGGCTCGACAGCAGTCTGCCCGCCGAGCGCGAGCCGCGCACTCCGGCGGAGACGATGCTTCCGACACGCGCCACTCGTGCGACGCGCAGCAGCCTCACAGCCTGCAGCGCTCTGACGAATCGCAGGAAGGGTACGAGGAGGAAGATCACCTGCCACCAGTTACGCCGCCAGAACGCTGCTTGGAAGCGCGCGATGTAAGCACGCAGGATGAATTCGGCGACGAAGACGATCCAGAACATCCACCCTGTGATGGTCAGGGCGCGGCTCCAGGTGGGCTCTGTCACGAGCAGCTGCCCGAGCAACACGAACAGGAACAGCACCCCGAGGACTCCCATGGGGCGGTCAAGCCTGGCGGCGAGATTCTCGGCCGTCTCAACCCGCCCGGGCTGCTCGGTCGGTTCGGACGTCGGCGGTGCGCTCACGGTGTCGTGACCTCCATGCTGGCGATGAGGACTCTGTCGAGCCACTCTATGCGTGTCGTCAGGGAGGCGACGCCGACCGTGTGACGCGCTGTTCGCCCGCGTGGATAAGCTTGCAAGATGGCGACAGCAATTCTCGTGCGGCATGGCCGCACCACAGCAAATGCCACGGGGCTGCTGGCAGGCAGGGCCATGCGGCGTCAGCTTGGACGAGGTGGGACGCGATCAAGCAGTTCTCACCGCCGAGCGGCTCGCGGCCGTTCCGCTGGCGGCGGTGGTCTCCAGCCCCCTTGAGCGCTGTCAGCAGACCGCCCGGCACATCCTCGATCGCCAGGCGGGCGCACCGTCCGCACCGGTCGAGTCTGACCTCATCGAGTGCGACTACGGCGACTGGCAGGGTCGCAGTCTGACCGATCTCGCGGGCGAGGACCTGTGGTCGCTGGTGCAGTCCCAGCCGTCCGCAGTCGTTTTTCCCGGCGGTGAGTCGATGGCCGCAATGCAGGCTCGGTCGGTGGCCGCGATCCGCCGTCACGATGCAGCCGTCGAAGCCGAGCACGGACCCGAGGCCGTGTGGGCGGCGGTCAGCCACGGCGACATCATCAAATCCATTCTGGCCGACGCCCTGGGCATGCACCTGGACCTGTTCCAGCGCATCAGTGTGGGCCCTGCATCCGTATCGATTGTGCGCTACGGCACTGGTAAGCCGAGCGTCCACGCGACGAACACCGACGGGGGCGATCTGTCGTGGCTGTCGAAGGGCATCCAGTCGGGCGATGCGCCGGTAGGCGGGGCGCAGGAAACAAGCCACATTGACCCGCAAGGCCTAGAATGGTGCTATGCCTGCTCGTGTTCACGATTTTGATTGGCCTGACCGGGCCGTCGTCGGCACCATCGGCCTTCCGGGGCGCGCACGTTCTATCTGCAGGTGCGCGCAGGGACCCAGATGGTGAGCGTCGCCCTCGAGAAGCAGCAGTCGGCTCTGCTCGCGGAGAAGATCGATGAGATCTTGGACCAGCTCATCAGCGTGGAGGGCAACCGGTTCAGCGTGCCCACCAGCACTCCCGGAGCTTGTCGACAATGACCAGCTTGAGGCCGTCGAGGAGCGCTTCCGCACCGGCACTATGAGCCTGGGATGGGACCCCACCACCGCCCAGGTCGTCATCGAGGCCTACCCCATCACGGACGCCGACGGCGATGAGGGCGGTGAAGCCCCGATGAGGACAGCTCGCCCGACAGCGAAATGCTGGTGGTGCGAATGCCGGTGGGCACTGCCCGCGCGTTCGCAAAGCGCACCCATGAGATTGTCGGCGCCGGACGCCCGGCGTGCCCGCTCTGCGGCTACCCGATCGACGCCGACGGGCATACCTGCATCGTTCCTGAGGGCTGATGTCAGCCACGGACCTCATGGCCAGCGAGCTGACGCTCACAGGTCGTATCAGGACGGCTTCCAACGCAACATTTTTGGGCAGCATCGGTGACGCGCTCGTTGTCTATAAGCCGATAGACGGTGAGACTCCCCTGTGGGACTTCCCCGACGGCTGCCTGGCGCAGCGGGAGGTGGCCGCTTTCCGCGTCTCAGAGGCTCTCGGCTGGGGCGTGGTTCCGCACACCTGGCTGCGCGACGGCCCTTTGGGTGAGGAATGGTGCAGCTGTGGCAGGACCAGGACCCTGAGCAGAGCGCCGTCGACCTGGTCGAGGAGGAGCATGCGCCGGAGACGGGCTGGAAGCATGTTCTGCAGGGCCAGGATGACAAAGGACGCATGGTCACCCTGGTGCATGAGGACTCGTCAGCGCTGAGGCGCATGGCGGTGTTCGACCTGATCGTCAACAACGCTGACCGCAAGGGCGACCACATACTCGCCATGGCGGACGGCCACAGGTACGGCGTGGACCACGGGCTCACCTTCCACCGCGAGCACAAGCTGCGCACGGTCCTCTGGGGGTGGTTGGGAGAGGCTCTGACCGCCGAGGAACTTGAGGGTATTGACTGCGTGAGCGAAGGGCTCCAGGGCGAGCTGGGCCGCGACCTCGCGGAGCTGCTGACTGACGAAGAGATCGCGTCGCTCGCTGAGCGCTGCGCGGCGCTTCGCTCAGAAGCACGGTTCCCAGCTCCCCGCAGGGATGCCCGCGGTTCCCTGGCCGCTGTTCTGAAGGAGCGCAGGAGCCTCGGCGCCCAGTCCTTTGGCCTGACGCGAGGCGACGCATGGGGCGCTGACTCCCGGAGACCCACCCATGTCAGCGAATTAGGTGAGGCAAGCCTTCTTTCCTTTTGTTAACATTCAGATGTGCAAAATCATCACGCTCCTCCTGCGCTTCGGACAGAGTCAGTGTCGGTGTCCTATGGGGCCGCGTCCGTAGTCGTGGACGCGAACGTCGAACTGACCCCCGGCACCGTCACGGCGCTCATCGGACCCAATGGCAGCGGCAAGTCCACGCTGCTGCGCGGCATCTGCAGGCTGGCCGACACCACTGGGACCGTCACACTCAACGGGGACGACACCTCTGCACTCTCCCCGCGGGCCTTTGCCAAACGTCTCACGATCCTCGCCCAGCAGCGCCCCACCCCGGCGGCCTGACCGTCTCCGACATTGTTGAGCTCGGCAGGCACCCGCACCGGAAGCAGTTCAGCCGTGCAGACGCCCAGAGCCAGCGGGCCGTGGAGCGCGCCATTCGGCTGACCGGACTTGAGGCGCTGCGTGACCGCCCGGTCACCCAGCTCTCCGGGGGCAGCTGCAGCGCGTGTGGCTGGCCGCCTGCCTGGCCCAGGAGACGGACGTCCTCCTGCTGGACGAGCCCACCACGTTCCTGGACCTCAAGCACCAGATGAGCCTGCTGGACCTGATTCGCGACTTGGCCGATCAGCACGGTCTGACCATAGGGGTGGTCCTGCATGACTTGGAGCAGGCCGCCGACATCGCGGACCGCGTCATCCTCGTCTCCGAGGACGCATTGTTGCCTCTGGCGCTCCAGCAGAAGTCATGACGGGCGACAGGCTCACTGAGATCTTCGGCGTGCGCATCGATGTGCTGCCCATGCCTCAGGGCGGGCTCGCTGTCCGCGCCCGTCGCGCCGGGCGCGGCACCCGCATCAGCAGCACGGCGCAGCAGAGCCGGTTCTGCTGTCCGCCTGAGCCTCACCGCCGACCGCACCTTCACCCCCAAGCCATACCCGTGACCGAAAGGACCCCTGCCCACCATGAACCTTCCACAGCGCCTGCGAGGCGCGGCCGCGGCCTCAGCCGTCGCCGTCTTCGGTCTGACTGCCTGCGGCACCACCGAAGTCGACGAGGCGGAAAGTAACTCCGAGCCCGCAGAGTCCGCGCCGGTCACCGTGACGGACTACCGAGGCGAGGAGATCACGCTGGACGCCCCCGCCCAGCGCGTGGTCACCCTCGAATGGGCGCAGACTGAGAACGTGGAGGCGCTCGGCGGCACTCACGTCGGAGTCGCAGACCTCGAGGGCTACGAAGCGTGGGCCACAGCAGTTTCAGTGGATGACGACGCCACCGATGTGGGGCTGCGCACCGAACCCAGTCTGGAGGCCATCGGCCAGGCCGACCCTGACCTGATTCTCGGCGCTGACAGCTCCGTCCCGGACGGCCTTCTGGAGGATATCGAAGAGATCGCGCCCGTCGTGCTGCAGCCCGGCGCCGAGGCGTCTGACCCCCTCGGCAACATGCAGGACAACTTCTTCATGACCGCTGAGCTTCTCGGTGCGCAGGACCGAGCCGATGAGGCCTGGATGGAATTCGAGGATGCCCGGGACACCGCGGCCGACGCCATAGCCGACGCGGGCGCTGAAGGAACACCCTTCGTCCTGGTCTACCCCACGGTGGAAGGCAACACCGCCACATTCCGCATGCATGGTCCCGGCGCGTTGGCTCAGACCCTCGGAACGGAGATCGGACTCGAATCCGCGTGGCAGGACGAAGGCGACGAGGCGTATGACATCAGCCAGGCAGACGTCGAGGGACTGACCGCTCTGGACGAGGACGCCATCCTGTACTGGTGGACCTCGGAGTCTGACCCCGATGATCCCTTCGAGGCCCCTCGAGAGCAACTCCGTATGGAACTCCCTGGGATTCGTGGAGAACGATGCCATGCACCCCGTGGACGGCATCTGGATCTACGGCGGCCCCGCTTCGGCGACGCAGTGGATCGAATACCTCAGCGAGACAGCGGTCGAGACTGCCGGAGACCAGTGAACTCACTGAGGACCAGGGCTGAGCCGGAGCACCTGGCAGCAGAAGCGCCCACCGCAGGACCACAGGTGACGCACGCCGCCGCCGCTGCACGTGTGGCGGCGACTGCGGCTCTGGTGCTCGGCACGGCCGCCCTGGTGCTGCTCTCAGCGGTGCACCTGACTCAGGGGACCTCGGCAGCATCACCGTGGGAGCTGCTGACGGCCGTCCTGACTCCCGGCGACACCGAGGCCGCTGCTGATCTGCGGGCACTGGCGCTGGACTCGCGCCTGCCGCGGCTGGTCGGGGACTCGTCGTCGGCGCCGCCCTCAGGGCAGTAAGCTGTGCTCTGCAGGCCATGACGCGCAATCCGCTGGCCTCACCGGACACGCTGGCGGTCAATGCCGGGGCCCACCTGGCACTCACCGCCGCAGCAGCGTTCGGCGTCTCCCTGCCGGCGCTGAGCTCGGCCGGGCTCGCGTTCCTCGGAGGCGGGATCGCAGCAGGAGTGGTGCTCGCCCTCGCTGGGCTCTCCGAGCATGCGCCGATTCGGCTCGTTCTGGCGGGAACTGTCGTTGCCATGGGCCTGGCCTCGGTCACCGCAGCCCTGCTGATGATCTTCGCTCAGTCCACGCAGGGCTGTTCCTCTGGGGCGCTGGGACGCTCAACCTCTCCGGGCTCTCCGGACTGCTGCCCCTGCTTCCCGTGGTGGTGGGGGCAGCCCTCGGCCTGGTCATGCTGACCCGAAGCACCGATGTGCTCTCTCTGGGAACAGATGCCGCACGGTCCATGGGCGTCAACGTCGCATTCCTGAGAGGCGCGCTGCTGATCTGCGCCGTGGCCCTCTCCGCCGCCGCGGTGACGATGGTCGGACCACTGGGCTTCGTCGGCCTGTGCGCACCCGCCATCGTGCGGCTGGCCTCTGCCAAGGTCATACGCTTCGGCCGATCCGCCTGGGCACTCACAGGCTCTGCCCTGGTGGGTGCGCTGATCGTCATCGGGTCCGACGTTGCGGTGCGCGCCTTGGCATTCGCCGTCGCCGGACCCAATCTCGCGGTCGCCATTCCCACCGGCGTGGTGACCTCCCTGGTGGGGGCGGTCTTCCTCGTGGTGCTGGCTGTCCGGCTGCGCAGCGCAGCCAGCCATCAGGAGGTTTCCGCACTGCCGCTGCCGCACCGCATCACGCTCAGCCGTCGGGTCAGCCTCAGCGCAGCCGCAGCGCTGCTTCTGCTGATCCTCATGGGCGCAGGGCTGCTGCTGGGTGACTGGTGGCTGCGCGTCGGGGACATCCAGCTGTGGCTCAGCGGTGAGGCCGCCAGCGCCATCGAGATCACCCTGAACTTCCGCAGCCCACGCGTCGCCGCCGCCGTCCTGGGAGGTGCCGTGCTCGCCATCGCCGGTGCCCTGGTGCAGAGCGTGACCCGGAATCCGCTGGCCGACCCAGGAATCCTCGGCGTCGCCGCCTCCGGCGGCCGACGCCGTCATCGCCATGATCCTTTTCACCTCCTCCGCGTGGACTATGTCCGCCGGTGCTGCCAGCCGCGCGGCGCTGGCCGGGCTGATCGTGTTCCTTCTGGCCAGTCCGCGCGGCGGTTCCCGGAAAAGGTGGTGCTGGTCGGCATCGGCGTGATGACGGCAGCGCAGGCCATCACCCAACTGCTGATATCCACCACCAACCCGTACAACCAAGCAATGGCGATCTCCTTCCTGGGCGGCTCCACGTTCGGGACCACGTGGGGCGATCTCACCCCGATCCTTCTGCTGCTGGTGCTGTCCGTTCCGGTCCTGATCCTGCTGCAGCGGGAACTGGACATCATCAGCATCGATGAACTCACCCCACGGATACTCGGAGTGCGCTTGGGCTGGGTACGCGCTGCTGCGCTGATCATCGCCGTGCTGCTCTCGGCGGTCGCGGTGATCGGCATCGGCGTGATCAGCTTTGTGGGACTCGCCGCGCCCCATATGGCGCGCATGCTGATGGGCCGCGAGCACCGTTGGTTCCTGCCCATGTCAGCCCTGCTGGGTGCCGCTCTTGTGTCCCTGTCGGACACGTTCGGGCGGACTGTCATTGCACCGGATCAGCTGCCCGCCGGACTGGTAGTGGCCGTGCTCGGACCGCCCTACCTCCTCTGGCTGCTGAAGCGCTCCACTGCCCAGACCGCATAGCCGACCGCTCGAGCGATGCCCCGAGCATCAGCAATGGACCCCATCCGGAGTCCATCTCGGCTTCTCACCGCTTTCAGAACGCGGTGCTGGGCAGGTCCTTCTCGCCGTCCACGATCGCAGTGACGATCCGCTCTGCCACGCGGTCCGGGTCCAGCGGCTCTGGGAATGACGGCGCAGACCCGGCGATCAGGTGCTCGGACAGCGAGGTGCCGGTGTGCCCGGGGCGGGCGTCCATGATTCGGATGCCATCGCGACGGTACTCGCGAGCCGCTGCAACAGCGAAAGCCGCGAGCCCCGCCTTGGACGCGGAATACGCTGCCACTCCGGCGACGGGTGTCTCAGCGACGACCCGCTCAGCGTGACCACGAAGGGCTTCCGGCCGTCATCTGCCGAGGCCGCGAGGTAGGGGTGGCTCTGAGTGATGAGTTCGATCGCACTGGTCGTGTTCACCGCGAAGAGTTCATCAACCGTGGCGGGCTCAAGTCCTGAAGCGGGGCCGAATGCGACGACCCCGGACGCGATGACAAGGCCGTCGAGGCGTCCATGCTCCGCATGCGTGGATTCCAGCACCCCCGGATCACAGTGGGTTCACGCAGGTCGTGCCCTGCGGACTTCGAGGACCGGGCAACGACAGCACCGCTGCTCTCCAGCCGATCGGCGATCCGCAAGCCGAGCCCGCCTGAGGCACCGACCACCAGAACGACCGCACCCTCAAGATTCGTCATGGGTGAAGCGTAGATCAGCTGCGGCGGTCGGCCCAGCCCCGGCCCGGTCTCTGCTGTGGAAGACTGCTGGCATGGCTGCTCCAACGCGCAACCACGACCTCGTCCTCTTTGGTGCGACCGGCTTTGTCGGCGAATTAATCGCTGGATACCTTGCGCACCACGCTCCACCGGACCTGCGAGTGGGACTCGCGGGGAGGTCGAGGGCAAAGCTCGAAGCCGTACGGTCCAGACTGCCCGTCGCCGCCCATGACTGGGCCATCATTGAGGCCGATACGGGGACCCTGACTCGCTCGCGGCCATGGCCACGGGCACCAGAGTTCTCTTCACCACGGTGGGTCCCTACGCGAAATACGGGCTGCCGGTTGTCGAGGCGTGTGCCCGCGCCGGCACCCACTACGGGGACCTGACGGGAGAGGTGTCCTTCGTCCGTGAAGCTATCGACCGTTGGGGTGCCCTTGCGAACACTACAGGTGCACGGATCGTCCATGCGTGCGGCTACGACTCCGTCCCGTCGGACCTCGCGGTGCTCCTCCTGCACCAGGCCGCGCAGGCTGACGGCGAGGGCAGACTGACCGAAGTGCAGCTCGTTGCCAGGGCGAAGGGCGGTTTCAGCGGCGGCACCATCGAGTCCATGCGTGGGCAGCTCGACGGTATCCGGACAGACCCTGCGCTGCGGTCCCTTGCGGGCGACCCCTACTCCCTCAGTCCAGACCGGACTGCGGAGCCCGCGACCCGGCAGCCTCCAGATCTGGGGTGGGTCAGCCGTACGGATGAGGGCCCGTGGGCCGCGCCCTTCATCATGGCGTCAGCGAATACGCGGATCGTGCGTCGCAGCAACGCCCTGCAGGGTTGGGCCTACGGCAGGTCCCTGCAGTACGACGAAGTGATGGGTATGGGGCGAGGGCCTGTGGGCGCCGTGACCGCCGGGACCACGGCGCTTGGCCTGCGGCTGTTCGGAGCCGCACTGGCTCTGCCCATCACGAGGATATTGCTGGACCGTGTCCTTCCGTCGCCCGGTGCGGGCCCGAGTGAGGCCGCGCGGCGCTCAGGCTGGTTCCATTCCCAGGTGACTGCTTCCACGGTGAGCGGCCAGCGCTATCGTGCCATCGCAGCTGGGCCCGGCGATCCGGGATACGCCGCCACCGCCGTGATGGCCGGAGAGACAGCCCTCTCACTTGCCCTCGACGGCGACCGTCTGCCGTCTGCCACAGGTTCGCTGACCCCGGCGACCGCCCTCGGCAACATTCTCGTTGAGCGGCTGCGCGAGGCAGGCCATACCTACGAAGTCACGTCCCTCGCCAGCTCTGTGCCGTGAGTGAACTCTCTGTGCGAACTATGCCTCGACGGGGTCTCTTGAGGTTTCCTGCACCTCTTGACGATGCTGGTAGCCGCTAGACGTTGAACTTGAAGTCGACGACGTCGCCGTCGCGCATCACGTATTCCTTGCCTTCGAGCCGGACCTTACCGGCGGACTTCGCGTCATTCATCGAACCGGCTGCTACAAGATCTTCAAAGCTGACGATCTCCGCTTTGATGAAGCCCTTCTGGAAGTCAGTGTGAATCACACCTGCCGCCTCCGGCGCCGTGTCACCCTGGCTGATCGTCCACGCCCGTGATTCCTTTGGACCGGCCGTCAGGTAGGTCTGAAGACCCAGTGTCTCGAAGCCCACGCGGGCCAGCTGGTCCAGGCCGGACTCCTCCTGGCCGTTGAGCTCCAGCATCTCCGCTGCCTCTTCAGCGGACATGTCCACCAGATCGGACTCGAACTTCGCGTCAAGGAATACTGCCTGAGCAGGCGCGACGGACTCGCGCAGCTCCGCCTGCTTCTCCTCCGAGCCGAGAACCGACTCATCGGCGTTGAACACATAGATCTGGGGCTTGGCCGTCAGCAGGCTGATCTGCTTGAGCTCATCCATGTCCAACGAGGCCGAAGCGGAGAAGATCGTCCGGCCGTCGTCGAGCACCTCTTTGGCTGCCACGTAGGCATCGAGGGTGGACTTGTCGGCCTTCTTCCCCGAGACCTGCTTCTCCAGCTTCGGGATCGCGTTCTCAAGCGTCTGCATGTCGGCCAGAATCAGCTCGGTGTTGATGGTCTCCATGTCCGATGTGGGATCCACCTTGCCGTCCACGTGGGTGACGTTCTCATCCTCGAAGACGCGGACCACCTGCGCGATGGCATGAGCCTCACGAATATTGGCGAGGAACTGGTTCCCCAGCCCCTCCCCTTCGGAGGCGCCTTTGACGATGCCGGCGATGTCGACGAACGAGACTGCGGCCGGAATGATCTTCTGGCTGCCGAAGATCTCAGCAAGCCGAGTCAGCCGCTCATCAGGAAGATCCACGATGCCGACGTTCGGCTCGATCGTGGCGAACGGATAGTTCGCCGCGAGGATCGTCTGCTTGGTCAGTGCGTTGAAGAGAGTCGACTTGCCCACATTGGGCAGTCCCACGATTCCGATAGTCAGTGCCACAGAGATCTAACCTACCGCGTCCCGGGCACGCTGTCGGTCCGGCCCGCCCTGAATACCACAGTGACGCCTGCAGGAGCCATTCCTGGCCGCGAACTACAAAAAGTCTTGTAACGGACTGAGAACAGATCCACACTTGATCTACTCTGATGTGCGCTTCGACTACACAGCTCACTGGAACTGCGCAGGCCCCGCCCTCCACGGCCCCTGCGCACACCGATGAGGTATACCACCGAAAGGAAACACGTCATGGCGTCCGCGCCTGCAGATACTGATTCGCCCGAGGCGAAGCCCCACGCATCGCCTCGACCCCCGTGAACTGGCCGGTGTTCATCATCTCGGCGGCCCTGATCGTCGTCTTCACCGCTGCTGCCGCCATCTGGCCCGACCCCATCTATGCGGCTATGGAGAACGCCTTCGTCTGGCTCTCCCAGTACCTCGGCTGGTACTTCATCCTGACCGCAGCGATCATCGTCGTCTTCGTGCTGATAGTGGCCTTCACCCGAGTCGGCAAGACTCGCTTGGGCCCCGACCACTCAAACCCAAGTTCAGCCTCTTCACCTGGGCCTCGATGCTCTTCGCCGCGGGCATCGGCGTCGACCTGATGTTCTTCTCCGTGGTCGGCCCGGCTACGAACTACCTCGCGGGTCCCGGAGGAGCTGAGCCGGAGACGGTGCAGGCCGCTGAGGAAGCAGCCCTGTGGACCATGTTCCACTACGGCATCCCCGGCTGGGCCATGTATGCCCTGACAGGCATGGCCTTCGGACTCTTCGCCTACCGATACCACCTCCCGCTCGCGATCCGCAGCGCTCTGTACCCCATCATCGGCAAGCGCGCGCAGGGCGTCGCCGGAGACACGGTCGAAATCGCCGCAGTGCTGGGCACCATCTTCGGCATCGCCACCAGCCTCGGCATCGGCGTCGTCTTCCTGTCCTTCGGGCTGGGCATGATGTTCGGCATCGAGACGACGTTCGCCGTGCAGGCCTCGCTGATCGTGCTGGCAGCCATTGTCGTGACCTTCTCCACGTACTCCGGCGTTGAAAAGGGCATTCGGCGCTTGGCCGAGTTGAACGTGCTGGCTGCCATCGCCCTGATGCTCTACGTGCTCATCGTAAGCGAGACCATGGACCTTCTCAACATGCTCGTGCAGAACATCGGCGACTTCTTCGCCATGTTCCCGGGCATGCTCACGCAGACCTTCGCTTTTGACACCTCCGAGGAATGGCTGTCCTGGGAATGGCTCGAATGGTGGACGATCTTCTTCTGGACCTGGTGGATGGCTTGGGCACTCTTCGTCGGCCTGTTCCTCGCACGCATCTCCCGCGGACGCACGCTGCGCCAGTTCATCATCGGTGTGCTGCTGGTCCCGTTCGCCTTCAACGCGCTGTGGATCTCCATCTTCGGAAACGCCACCGTCTCCAGGATCGTAAGCGGTGACGCGGCCTTCGCCGAGGCCGCTCTCGACGCTGAGGGCTCCGGCTACTTCGAGCTGATCTCCCAGTACCCAGGCGCCACATTCGCCATCGGAGTCTCTGTCGTGGTCGGCCTGCTGTTCTACGTCACCTCCGCCGACTCCGGATCCCTCGTGCTGGCCAACTTCACCTCGAAGATCAGCGCAGGCACTGGGGACGGCCCTCGCTGGCTCCGTGTGGTGTGGTCCGCCGTCATCGGCGCCCTGACCCTGGTCATGCTGACCCTCGACGGCATCTACACCCTCCAGATGGCAGCGGTCATTCTGGGACTGCCCCTCTCCCTGGTGCTCTACGTCCTGATGCTCAGCGTGTGGAGGACCCTGCGCATGGAGACCTACGCCCAGGATTCGAGAGAGGCCCAGCTTCCCTCCGCCCTGTCGGAGCGGATCGCAGTGGCCACTGATCCAGGCCAGGGCCGCTGGAAGCGCCGCCTGCGTCGCCACATGCACTACCCGACGCCCACTGAGGTGGAGGAGTACATGACCAATACGGCGATGCTTAGCCATCGAAGAGGTGGCCGAGGCGATGACCGCCGCGGCGCCCGCGTCACCTGCGAACGAGGCACTGCGACCGAGTCTGGAATGCAGCAGATCGACCTCAAGGTCGACTTCGGCGACGAGGCAGTGTTCAAGTACCAGGCCTACCCGGTGGAGTACGCGGTGCCGAGCTTCGCGCTGAACTTCCGCAATGCCGGAGATACGTACCACCGCGTGGAGGTCTTCTCCGCGACCGGCTCCTCCGGCCATGACATCTTCGGGTACACCAAGGAGCAGCTCATCACGGACGTGCTCGACTCATACGAGCGTCACTTGACGGTCCTCACCATGAGCGACGAGGCTCCCGGCCCCTCTGTGACGTTGGACACCGGAACCATCCCGACGGACTGGGACTCCTCCCGAGTCAACCAGTCAGAGTAGGCCGACCGACCCTCTCGTGCCGTTCCGGCGTCGTTCTTCGCTGGTTAGAGTGGAGCACGACGTCGGAGGCGCGTGAGATGACCGCGAATCCGCCACCGCCCACCAGATCCGACCCCAGGAGCATTCCAATGACCGCCACTCTGTTCATCGACGGAGAGTGGGTCTCCGCCGCCTCTGGCGAGACCCGCACCATCATCTGCCCCGCCGACGGCTCCGAGGTCGGCATCGTCTCTGAAGCCGGAGCCCAGGACGCCGAGGCCGCCATCGCGGCAGCCAAGAAGACATTCGACTCCGCGTCTGGGCCGACACTCCGGCTGCGGAGCGCGGTGAGTTTCTGCTGCAGGTCGCGCAGCAGCTCATCGAGCGCAAGGACGAGTTCGCCCGCGCTGAGGCCCTCGACACCGGCAAGCGCTTCGTCGAGGCTCAGATCGACATGGACGACATCATCGGCTGCTTCAAGCACTTCGCGAAGCTCGCCGACCAGGACGCCGGGCGCATCGTCGACGCTAACGACGCGTCCGTCATCTCCAAAGTGGTGTACGAGCCGGTCGGCGTCTGCGGGATGATCACCCCTGGAACTTCCCTCTCCTGCAGTCCGCGTGGAAGCTGGCACCCGCCCTCGCGGCCGGAAACAGCCTCATCCTCAAGCCCGCAGAGCTGACCCCGCACACCGGCATCCTGATCATGGACGTCTTCGAGAAGCTCGGCCTCCCGGCCGGTGTGGCGAACCTGCTCACCGGCCCGGGAGCAACCAGCTTGCGCGCCGCTGTCGACCCACCCCGACGTCGACCTCATCTCCTTCACCGGTGGCCTCGTCACCGGTCGGAAGATCATGTCCTCCGCCGCTGAGACGGTGAAGAAGATCGCCCTGGAGCTCGGCGGCAAGAACCCC
Organism: Nesterenkonia pannonica; assembly: GCF_019575955.1. Classification (GTDB taxonomy): domain Bacteria; phylum Actinomycetota; class Actinomycetes; order Actinomycetales; family Micrococcaceae; genus Nesterenkonia; species Nesterenkonia pannonica. The sequence continues at coordinate 1,278,963 of NZ_CP080575.1, read as the reverse complement.
AACGTGGTCTTCGCCGACGCGGACTTCGAAGCCGCGGTGGACAATGCGCTCAACGCCGGATTCGTCGACTCGGGTCAGGTCTGCTCCGCCGGAGTGCGGCTGATCGTCGAGGAGTCCATCAAGGAGGAGTTCGTGGACGAGCTCGTCCGGCGCGCGGAGAGCATCCAGATGGGCGGTCCCTTCGACGAGAACGCCGAAACAGGTCCGCTGATCAGCGCCGAGCACCGGGAGAAGGTGCACGCCTATGTGGAGAAGGGCGTCGAAGAGGGCTGCGTGCTTCGCACCGGCGGCCACTTCGGCGGCGAGGAGCACAAGGACGGCTGCTTCTACGCCCCCACCGTGCTGGACAACGTCGAACGCGGCATGCACGTGGTCACCGAGGAGTCCTTCGGCCCCGTCATCACCGTCGAGACCTTCACTACAGAGGAGGAGGCCATCGCCACGGCGAACGACACGGTCTACGGGCTGGCCGGAGCCGTCTGGACCTCCGACTCGGGCACGGCCCACCGCGTATCCTCACGCCTGCGGCACGGCACCATCTGGATCAACGACTACCACCCCTACCTGCCGCAGGCCGAGTGGGGCGGCTTCAAGCAGTCCGGCGTGGGCCGCGAGCTCGGCATCGCCGGGTTCGACGAGTACCGCGAGGCCAAGCACATCTACGAAAACACCGCACCGGCCGTCAGCGGCTGGTTCCGGATGCCGGGTCAGTGAATCTGAAGGAGAACATGATGGCTGAAGAAAAAACATTCGACTACGTGGTCGTGGGCGGCGGCTCCGCCGGTGCGGCAGTAGCTGCCCGACTCTCCGAGGACCCCGCTGTGCAGGTCGCTCTCCTGGAGGCGGGACCCACCGACCAGGACAAAGACGTGGTGCTGCAGCTCAACCGCTGGATGGAGCTCCTCGAGTCCGGCTATGACTGGGACTACCCGATCGAGGAGCAGTCCACCGGGAACAGCTTCATGCGCCACGCGCGCCAAAGTGCTGGGCGGATGCTCCAGCCACAACTCCTGCATCGCCTTCTGGCCCCCGCGCGAGGACATGGACGACTGGGAGCAGATGGGCGCAGAGGGCTGGAACGCACAGAGCACCTGGCCGCTTCTGAAGCGCCTCGAGACCAACGAGAACGACGGGGAGCATCACGGGAAGGAAGGCCCCGTCCATCTGATGAACATTCCTCCCCACGACCCGTGCGGCGTGGCCGTGCTGGATGCCTGCGAGCAGGTCGGCATTCCGCGCGTTGAGTTCAACAGCGGTGAAACGGTCGTCAATGGCGCCAGCTTCTTTCAGATCAACCGGAGGCAGGACGGCACCCGCTCATCGTCCTCGGTCTCCTACCTGCATCCGATCCTCGACCGGGAGAACTTCCACCTCCTGACCGATACCTGGGTCAAAGAGATCACTTTCGAAGGCGACCGAGCCACGGGCGTGAAGGCAGTTCTTAAGCTCGTTCGGGAAGACGCAGCAGATCCTCGCCTCCCGCGAAGTCGTGCTCTCCGCCGGAGCCATCGACTCCCGAAGCTCCTCATGCTCTCGGGCATCGGAGACCGGGAGCACCTGGCCGAGCACGGGATCGAAGCCCGGGTGCACTCCCCGGCGTCGGCGCCAACTTCCAGGATCACCCCGAAGTCGTCATCGGCTGGGATGCCAAGAAGCCCATGATCGAAGAGGGCTACCAGTTCTGGGAGATCGGCATCTTCGCCGACACCCAGGAAGGTTCCGGCGAGGCGGACAAGCCCGGCCGCCCTGACCTGATGATGCACTACGGCGCGGTGCCCTTCGACATGCACACCCTTCGCCAGGGGTACCCCACCTCCGAGAACGCGTTCGTCCTGACGCCGAACGTCACTCACTCCAAGTCGCGGGGCACCGTGAAGCTGCGCTCAAGGATCACCGCGACAAGCCGATGGTGGATCCGCGCTACTTCAGCGACGCAGAGGGCCACGACATGCGCGTCGCCATCGCCGGCATCCGCCTCGCGCGCAGATCGCCGCCCAGCCTGCACTGGCCGAATGGGCCGGTGAGGAGCTCTACCCGGGCAAGGACACCCAGAGCGACGAGGACCTCGCCGACTACATCCACCGCACCCACAACACGGTCTATCACCCCGCAGGCACCGTCCGAATGGGTCCCGCCGAGGACGACATGTCTCCCTCACCTCAGACCTGAAGGTCAAGGGCGTCCAGGGGCTGCGCGTGGCGGACGCCTCGGTGATGCCTGAGCTGACCACGGTGAACCCCAACATCACGACCATGATGATCGGCGAACGGTGCGCCGACCTCATCAAGGGCCTCGCCTGATCTGACAGCATCGCTGAAGGACGCACGAAGGGGCGCGACCATCACTGGTCGCGCCCCTTCGGCTCTCATCGGCCGGGCGGATTCACCAGATGGCGGGATCCTCCACTGCAGCCGGGTTCAGCAGTTCCGGTGAGAGGTTGAACACGCGCAGCAGTGACTGCTCCACAATCTGAGAGTCGGACAGCCCCGGATGACCTCCGCGGTCTCGGCATCGTCTCCGAACCCGCCATGAGGAAGGGTCGATGAGACGGGGTAGGCGTGCAGGGATGTCGAGCAAAGAGACGGCACCGTTGGTCAGCGGAGACGTCTGCGCGCTCTGGACCAGGCCCAGTCCCTGCATGAGCACCCTCAGGGAAGCGCCGTGGGACACGATCACCGCTGTCCTGACGGGAAAGCTCAGATCAACCGACTCGGTGACCTCGGCGTCCGCCGTCCTGCGAACGATGTCGAAGAAGGCGCCGGTGATCCGGTCCGTCAGCTCCTGATGACTCTCGCCGTTCTCCGGGGTGAACTCGCCCCGCCGCCACGCGGCGAACTGCTCAGGCGCCTCCGCGCGGACGTCCTTGCCGCGCTGGCCCTCCCACACCCCGAGGTTCCGTTCAACCAGATCTGCACGAGCGGCGGCGAGAAGGTCTATGCCGAACTCGTCGTAGGTCTGCTGGGTGCGCTGCAGCGTGGAGACGTATGCCTGAGCAGGATTCTGCTGGCGAACGAAGCCTCCGATCATGCGCGCCTGGGCGCGCCCCTGCTCGTTCAGGGGATGTCAGTGCTGCCCTGCATCCGTCCGTCGTTGTTCCAGTCGGTCTGCCCGTGGCGGACCAGCAGGATCCTGATCATGGAGCTCCTCGCTGCTGCGTTCAACAAATGCCGCATTAACCCTACGCGAGCCGGTCAGCACAGATGTCATACCGTCGTGGCACCGTGGGCGACATGGACTGGATTGCACTGCTGACCGGACTCTTCACCGGCCTGCTCTGCGGCGCCGCGGCTGCTGCTGCGGGGGTGTTCGTGCTGCTCAGAAGCAGGCACGACGCGCGCACCGCCGCGCTGTCCGAGGAGAGAGCACTTGCGCAGGCCGCCCAGGCCGAAGCGGAGCGTCGCGCCGCAGGGACCCAGGTAGCTCGAGGAGGCTGAGCGGCATCGGGCCGCCGAAGCCGACGCGGCCCGCGAACGGGAGTCGATGCTGGAGATGCTCCATCCGGTGCGGCAGGGTGTGACCGAAGTGCAGCGCAAGGTCAGTGAGCTGGAGCGCGAGCGGGCAGCTCAGCACGCGCAGCTCTCGGAGCAGCTCGCTTCGGCGGCGCAGAGCGATGCCCGCCTTCTGGAGTCCACACAGGCGCTTCTGGGGTCCCTGCGTTCGACGACCGCACGCGGACACTGGGGTGAGGTGCAGCTTCGTCGCGTCGTGGAGGCAGCCGGAATGCTCCCGCACGTCGACTTTGCCGAACAGCATCAGGGCATCAGCAGCAGCGGTGAGGTCCTCCGGCCGGACCTGATGGTCCGTCTGCCTGGTGAGCGCACTCTTGTCATCGACGCTAAGGCTCCTCTGGGCGGTGCGGAGGCGAAGACTCAGGCGAAGGCGCTGCGTGCCCGAGTCGACGAACTCGCCTCCAAGAAGTACTGGGAAGCCGTGGAGCTCTCGCCTGAGGTGGTCTTCTGCTTCGTGCTTAAGCGGAGTCACTCCTGTCCTCAGCCTTGGAGCATGATCCGTCGCTCCTGGAGCATGCAGTCTCACGAGGCGTCACACTGGTCTCACCCGCCTCCCTGCTCGCTGCGCTGAAGGCGGTCGAGGCCGCCTGGCGGCAGGAGCGCCTGGCCGCGAACATCACTGAAGTCATCGATCATTCGCGCGAGCTGTACCGACGCCTGGAGACCATGGGTGAGCATCTCAGCACCACGGGAAGTCGGCTTCGGCAGGCGGTGGAGGCCTACAACTCCCTCATCGGCAACATCGAGCGTCGCGTCATGCCCCAGGTGGAGGCCATAGGTAACTTGAGGGAACCGAGGAGCAGCTCCCGGCGCGCTGAGCCCGTCGCCGCTGACTGCCGACGTCAGGCAGCCCGGACCACGCCTGGAGGCCCCCGCCTACTAGTGCCTCAGCTCATCGGATCAGACGGAGAGGTCGAAGACCATCAGCAGCAGGGTCATCGAGACGATGGTGATGATGATGACGCCGATGACGTTCAGCACCACCCCTCCCTTGATCATCTGCCCGATAGTCACGTAGCCGGAGCCGTAGGCGATAGCGTTCGGCGGGGTCGCCACCGGAAGCATGAAGGCACATGTGGCAGCCAAGGCGACCGGCGCCGCGAGGACCAGCGGATCGACTCCCGTCCCCATGGCCACGCCCGAGGCCACCGGCAGGAACGTCGCCGCTGTTGCCGTGTTGGAGGTCATCTCGGTGAGAACCAGCACACCCGCGGCGGCGATCAGCACCAGGACCCACACAGGGACCCCAGCGAGCCCCTCCATCTGACCTCCCAGCCACTCGGAGAGGCCGGACTGGCCGAACTGGCCCGAGAGCGCCAGCCCGCCGCCGAAGAGCAGCAGCACACCCCATGGCAGCTTCGCCGCGTACTCCCAGTCCAGCAGCCGAACCCCGGCTCTGCCTTGGCCGGAAGCAGGAAGAGCAGAATCGCAATGGACATGGCGATTCCGGCGTCGGAGATGAACGGCTCAGCCTCAGCCTCCAGCACGCCCCAGTAACCAGCAGATCAGTGCCGATAGGGATGAAGACCCAGGAGCAGGCGGCCAGCACGAAGATCAGCGAGACCCGGATCTCAGCAGCCTTCATCGGCCCCAGCTTCTGCAGCTCGCTCTTGATGAGGTCGTGACCGCCCGGGATCTCGTCGATCTCCGGCTTGAAGATGACTCGAGTAATAAGGAACCACGTGATGATCAGCATCACGATGGAGATCGGAACCCCGACCATCATCCACTGGCCGAAGCCGATCGTCATGTCATGGTTCTCGCTCATGTGCCCGGCCAGGAGCGTGTTGGGAGGCGTTCCGATGATGGTGCCCAAGGACCCGATCGAGGCGGCGTAGGCGATGCCCAGCATGAGAGCCGTGCCGAAGTTGGACTTGATGACCTGAGCCTTCGCCTCCTCCTCATCCGCCTCAGCGGCATCGGCCGCCTCCGGATCCATCGTGCGCTGCACCAGCATCAGGATGGAGATGCCGATGGGCAGCATCATCACAGCCGTCGCCGTGTTGGAGACCCACATGGAGAGGAAGCCGGTGGCGATCATGAACCCGGCGATCAGGTAGATCGGCTTGGAGCCCATCAGGTTCAGCGTCAGCAGAGCGATGCGTCGATGGAGGTTCCATCGCTGCATCGCCAGTGCCAGCATGAAGCCGCCCATGAAGATGAAGATGATGTTGTTGCCGTAGGAGGCCCCGATGTCATCGACTCCGATGCCGCCCGCTGCCTCATCCGCCGAGCCGAAGTCGTCCTCCGGCACCAGCACCGGGAAGATGATGAGCGGCAGCAGCGCCGTGGCAGGAATCGGGATGGCCTCCGTCATCCACCAGATGCCCATCAGCACGGCCGTGGCCGCAGTCAGCCGCGGCCAGACCTCCAGATCCGCCGGCATGATGAAGTAGATCAGCAGCGCGGCCAGCACACCGGCGACGAGGCCGATGATGCGCCGCAGAATGGTGGGCCGCTCCAGCCCTCCGGAACGGTGCCCGGCCGAGAGCTCATGCGCCTCGGCGATGGACTGCTCACGCGGATCGAAGTTCTTCAGGTGCGCGCCGGTGACGCGAGAACGGGAGGGCGTCATGATGGAGGAGGTGCTCCTGTGCTCGAGATCGAAGTAGTGCAGCATCCGCCGATCCGGCACGCGACGTCATTGTCACGTGACGGAGGTCATATGGCCAGCGTCTGTGGATTTTACACGATTCGACTCATCCCTCTGCGGTCATTCGCGCGGCAGCACCCAGAGGGCCAACGTCGTGGCTGCCAGCACCAGGGCGAGCACCATGCCCACAGTGCCCGGCCACCCCGCGATCTGAAGGAAGCTCCCGCCGCGAACCCCAGCACCGATGAGCCCGCGTAATAGCCCAGGTTGTACAGCGAGGCGGACTGCGAGCGTCCCGCGACTGCGGCGGAGCCCACCCAGCCTGCGGCCACTGCATGCGAGGCGAAGAAGCCGCCAGTCAGCAGGACCATGCCCAGCAGAATGGCGGGAAGCGCAGGCACAAGGGTCAGACCGACCCCGACCATCATGATCACGTTGCCGCCCAGCAGCACAGGCCTTCGGCCCCAGGCCGACGCCAGACGTCCCGCCTGCGGGGATGAAATGGTTCCGGCCAGGTACGCCAGAAAGATGAACGAAATGAGCCACAGCGGCAGGCTGAAGGGCTCAGAGGCCAGGTGGAAGGTCACGTAGTTGTACATGGCGACGAAGCCGCCCATGGTGAGGAACCCCTGGAGATAGAGCACCCAGAGCACTCCCGATCGCAGATTGCCTGTGAGGGCTCCGAGCGCCTGGCGCAGGGCTGTGCGACGTGGTGTGAACTCTCGGGCTCTCGGTGCAAGCCAGAGGAACACGGCCACACAGGCCGCAGCCAAGGCGGCCACAGTGAGCATTCCCGGCTTCCACCCCCACTGCTCCCCGATAGGGGCGGCGACGATGCGCCCGGCGAGGCCTCCCAGCGTGGTGCCGGAGATATAGGTGCTTAAGCAGCGGCGGCTGCTGCGGTGCGGCTCACCTCCTCGTTGAGATACGCGATGGCCAGGGCGGGCACCCCGCCCAGCATGAGCCCCTCGAAGAAGCGCACGATCAGAACGGGCCAGAACCCCGGCACGAGCACCACCACAACGGCGAAGATGCAGGCAAGGCTGATCGCCCACCCCATGGCGGGCCTGCGGCCCACCCGGTCGCCCACGTAGGACCAGGGGATCACTCCCAGTGCGAGGCCGAGTGTGGCAGCGGAGACCATCAGTGCCGCCTGGTCTGCAGTGACACCCTGCTCCGCAGCGATCAGCGGCAGCAGGCCCTGCGGCGAGTAGAGCTGGGCGAAGGTGGCCACTCCGATGAAGAACAGGGCAGCCAGAAGCCGACGGTAGGCAGGGGAGCCCGGAGCGTGCCCCCGTGAGACGGCGTCGGTCACAGTCGCCCAGGGTACATCCGGGATCGGTGAGCAGCGTCTAGGCGAGCACGTCGAAGACGCCTCTCACGATGGCGCCCGCACCGCCGAGAGCGGCAAGCACCATAGCGGCAGCGCGGGCCCACCGGACAGGCACGAATCGCGCCAGACGGGTGCCGATGTATATGCCGACCACGACGAAGCAGACAATGCCGAGGAACAGGTAGGGAAGCTCGGGCAGCCCCTCCATGGGGGTCGCCTCCACCGATCCCATGAGCAGCTTGGACAGTGCGGAAACAGCACCCATGGTCATGAAGATCGGCTGCAGCGTTGCAGCGAACGAACGGTGGTCCCATCGCGCCAAGCGGGAGTGGATCACCATCACGGGCGCGGCGACGCCGGAGGTGGTGTTGAAGAAGCCACCGATGCCTCCAGCGAGCATGACGGGCACGCGCCCCGTCCACTCGGGCAGCGATCTGAGTGTGAACGTCACGACCAGGGCGGCCACCACAATGCTGCCGAGAATGATGGACAGCCACCCGGCCGAAAGCTGACCCACCAGCCAGGCCCCGGGCACGGCCCCACGATGATGGGTCCCAGCATGAGGAAGAAGCGTCGCCAGTGCACCAGGCTCCACACCGACAGCATGATCAGAAAGCCTGAGACGGTCGTCGTGAGGTTGGTGACCAGGACTCCGAAGCTGGGCCCCAGCAGGATCGAGAGCACCGGCGCGACGACCAGGCCCACTCCGGTTCCTGACATTCGCTGCAGGACAGTGCCGATGAGGACCGCGGCTGCGATGATGCCCACCGCACCCGTTTCAATCATGCGGTCATCCTATGCAGGAGCTGCCCCCTGCGCAGACGCACTGCGTGGTCAGTCGCTGCAGGCGGTGCGCTTGCGCCCGCCCCGGCCGACATCTTCGTGACCGGCGTCGGAGAGGGCCTTGCGGATCTCCTTCGGCAGGGAGAAGACGATGTCCTCCTCAGCGGTGACGATCTCCTCCGGCTCCCCGTAGCCGTACTCGTCGAGCACACGCAGGACGTCCTGAACCAGCACCTCGGGCACGGAGGCGCCTGATGTGACGCCCACGGTCTGCGCGTCAGCGAACCAGGACTCGTCAATCTGATTGGCGAAGTCGACCCGTTCAGCGCGCTTGGCGCCGTACTCCAGGGCCACTTCCTTGAGCCGCACGGAGTTGGAGGAGTTCGCGGAGCCCACCACGATGACGAGATCGGATTCGGGCGCGACCTTCTTGATCGCGGCCTGCCGGTTGGAGGTGGCGTAGCAGATGTCGTCGCTGGGCGGGTCCTGCAGATTCGGGAAGCGCTCGCGGAGCCTGTTCACCGTCTCCATGGTTTCGTCCACGGAGAGGGTGGTCTGGCTGAGCCAGATGAGGTTGTCGGGGTCCGGCACCTCGATCTGGTCGACCTCCTCCGGGCTGTTGACGATCGTGGTCTGCTCGGGCGCGTGGCCGTAGGTGCCCTCCACCTCTTCGTGGCCGTCGTGGCCGATGAGAAGGATGTGGAAGTTGTCCCTAGTGGTGAAGCGCACCGCTTCACGATGCACCTTCGTCACCAAGGGGCAGGTGGCATCGATGGTCTCGAGGCCTCTGTCCGATGCGGTCTGCTTGACCGCGGGAGAGACCCCATGGGCTGAGAAGACGAGCAGCTCTCCGGCGGGAACCTCATCGGCCTCCTCCACGAAGATCACGCCCTTCTCAGTGAGGGTGTCCACCACATGACGGTTGTGGACGATCTCCTTGCGCACGTAGACGGGAGCCCCGTGCTGCTCCAGCGCCTTCTCCACGGCCACCACAGCGCGGTCGACGCCGGCGCAGTATCCGCGAGGGGCCGCGAGGAGAAGGCGTCGATCGCCTTCGAAGGTGCTCTCAGCGGCGATCTCCTCAGGGCTGCGGCGCTGGCGCGGCACCTGCGGCATGGGGACGGAGATATGGCTGCGGCGGTCGGGCGCTTGAGGTGCGATGGTCATCGCGTCCTATTCTACGCGCGGGCTTCAACCCGGCGCGCGCCGGGCGCCACGAGCGACCCGAGCACTCCGATGATCAGCAGGAGCGCCGCACCTGCAATGAAGATCCACCATGACGGCTGGGCCCACGCGGTGAAGCTCTCCTCCACGTGCTGCAGCACTGCGGCCATGGCCGGATCAGCATCCGGGGATGTCGAAGCTGGGCGCTGCCCCGGAGAGGGCCAGCCACAGTCCGAGCACACCCGCGACCAGCCCCCGGCGGCCAGGCCTGCCCAGCGAGACTTTCCGACTCCGATGACCAGGCCCAGCACCAGCAGCAGCCCCGATCCCACGGCGAACCAGAGCCAGTGCTCGCTGCCGGCGACGACGGTTGCGACAGCGTAGGGATCCGTCTGCGCCTCCTGTCCTGCCGCCGCGTCCACATCCACGACGATCTCGGGAGCCAACACGTCGAAGTCGGCGGAGTCAGGCCCAGGATCCACCCCAGATAGCTGTCCAGGCCCTCCCGCAGCGGCTCCGTCATCGCCGATGCCACGGGAGAGATCCACCTCCACATTGAGCTCCTCCGCGCTCCCTGTGGAGCGTAAGCGTCGAAGAGCTCCTCCATCTGCGCCGTCCAGTCGGTCCGCGTGGATTGGAGGGTCTCGTCCCAGGCGGCCCTGGTCCTGTCGTTCTCCAGAAGCGACGCCACGATGTCAGAGACCATCGCCTCTGCCTGCTCCTCAATGCCGGTTCCGAGAAGCTGGCGCGCCTGGTCCGGAATCTGCTCGGACAGTTCGCTCACCATGGTCGAGGCCACCGCTTCGGAGAACTCCGGCTGCTCAGGCAGCTCGCCGGCGATCTCGCGGATGGGCTCCTCGTCGCGCAGCAGCTGATCGGCCTGGTAGCGGCGAGCGCCGCCGCTGTGAGAGGTAAGCAAGAATGAGGCTCAGGATGCTCAGAAGCTGGCGCACGGGGCTCTCCTCAATGTCATGCCGAACGGCTACCCTGGTTCGGACCGGAATGAATACAGCCCACAGGGTACTTGGTGCACAACGGGGTCGGATCAGGCCCGCAGAGAAGAAGAGAGTCCATTGTCCTCATTCGAGAAGCTCGCTGCGCAGGATAAGCGCCCCCTGACTGCGATGCCTGCGCATTCCGCTGACACCAGTGCGGAGAGCCCCTGGCCGCTCAGCCATTTCTCGGGCAAGCTGCGGGCGCACATCGACAAGGTCTCGCCCACCTGGGTCGAAGGCCAGCTGGTCGAGTTCAACATGCGCAACGGAACCGCATGGATGACCCTGCGGGACCTGGAGCAGGAGGTGTCCTTCAACGCTGTCGCGTGGCGGAACGTCGCCGGAACGCTCGACGGTGTGGTCAGCCCAGGCTCGCGGGTGGTGGCTCTGGTGAAGCCGAGCCTGTATGAGAAGTCGGGACGGCTGAGCCTGGTGACCCATCGGATGCAGCCGGTGGGGCTGGGCGACCTGCTCGCCCGCATTGAGCAGCTGCGCAAGTCATTGGCCTCCGAAGGCCTGTTCGATGCTGGGCGGAAGAAGCCGCTGCCGGTGCTCCCTGCCCGGATCGGTCTGATCACAGGCCGCGAATCGGACGCGAAGAAGGACATCCTCCGTCACGTGGGCCTGCGGTGGGCTGCTGCCCAGTTTGAGATTCGCGAGGTGTCGACCCAGGGGCCCATGGCCGCTATGGAGGTCGCAGCCGCGTTGGGCGACCTCGACGCGGACCCTCGCGTGGATGTCATCGTGATCGCGCGCGGCGGCGGCTCCTCGAGGAAGTGATCCTGCCGTTCTCCGACGAGCGGCTGATCCGGGCCGTGGCTGCGGCGCACACCCCGTCGTGTCAGCGATCGGACATGAGGCGGACCGGCCGCTGCTCGACGAGGCCGCCGACGTCAGGGCCTCCACCCCCACCGGATCAGCCAAGATGCTGGTTCCTGAGGAGAGCGTGGAGCGCGAGAACCTGGCTCAGGCACGGACCCGGATGTCCAGCGGGGTCCAGAGGATGCTGCAGCGGGAGGGCGAGTGGATACGTGCGATCCGTTCACGGCCTGCGATGGCGCACCCGCAGAGCATGATCGATGTGCGCCGTGATGACCTGACCGGCCTGCGGCGGCGCGCCCTGTTCTCCATGGAGGCGAGAGCCTCTCGGGCGCGGGACTGGGTGGACAGCACGCGCGCCCGCGTCACCTCGCTCTCCCCGCAGTCGACCCTGGACCGCGGATATGCGGTGGTGCAGACATCGGGGGCATCGTCCGCGACGCGGCCCTCCTCTCCCCGGCCAAGACGTTCAGGTCATGGTCGCCGACGGGGAGTTCCAGGCAGAAGTGAAGAACGTACAGACCCATAGGATCGGAGACGCATGAGCAACGAGAGCCCTGCCGCCCCAGTGGCTGAGGAATCCTTCAGCACCGCAAGGACCGAGGACATCGAAACCATGTCCTACGAACAGGCCCGCGACGAGGCTCGTCGCTGTGGTCACCAAATTGGAGACCGGCGGTGCCCCTCTCGAGGAGTCATTGGCGCTGTGGCAGCGCGGCGAAGCCCTGGCGGACCGGTGCGAGCGGTGGCTCTCCGGCGCCCAGGAGCGCCTCGAGCAGGTCCGTCAGGAGCTGGAGCAGGACGGCTGAGGCCGCCTGCCCCCGTCCGGGAGCCTGTGCACACGCTGCCTCAGACGCGCGGGATCGCTCCCGAGCGATAGTCGCTGAGGAAGTCAGCGATCCCCGCAATGGCCTCCTCCAGGTCCTCGACACTGGGCAGCGCCACCAGCCTGAAGTGCTGGGAGTCCGTCCAGTTGAACGCGCGCCCGTGCGAGACCAAAATCTTCTTGGCACGCAGCAGCTCGATGACGAAGGTCTCATCATTTTCGATGGGGTACATCTCTGCATCCAGGCGAGGAAGAGGTACAGCGCACCGTCAGCACGATGCGCGTCCACCCCTGGGATCTCGTTGAGCAGCCGATGAGCCGTCGTCCGCTGCTCATACAGCCGACCGCCGGGTGCGATGAGCTCCCCGATCGACTGGTAGCCGCCCAGTGCGGCCTGCAGAGCGTGCTGGGCCGGAACGTTGGCGCACATGCGCATATTCATCAGCAGCTCCAGGCCCTCCAGATAGCTGGCGGCACGCTGCTTCGGCCCTGACACGTAGATCCAACCCGAGCGGAACCCAGCCACCCGCCACGTCTTCGACAGGCCGGAGAAGGTGATGGTCACCACGTCGTCGGAGAGAGATGCCGCGTTGACCATCTCCACGTCGTCGAAGGTGATGTTCTCGTAGATCTCGTCCGCCAGAAGCATCAGGTGGTGCCGACGAGCGATGTCGACCAGCTTCTCCAGAATGTGCCGCGGATACACCGCGCCCGTCGGATTGTTCGGGTTGATCAGCACCAGGGCCTTGGTGTTCTCGGTGACCTTAGCCTCGATCTCCTCCGGGTCCGGCCACCAGCGATTCTCCTCATCGCAGATGTAGTGCACCGGCGTGCCGCCGCACAGCTTGGTGGCCCCTGTCCACAGCGGGTAGTCCGGAGCGGGGATCAGGACCTCATCGCCCGGACCCAGAAGCGCCTGCAGAACCATCGTGATCAGCTCCGAGACGCCGTTGCCCAAGTAGATGTCATCCGGGTCCGCGTTCTCAATGCCGCGCGCCTGGTAGTACTGCGCCACCGCCTGCCGGCCGGAGTAGATCCCCGTGAGTCCGAATAGCCCTGAGCGGTGGGCAGCTCGGCGATCATGTGCTGCAGGATCGCGTCCGGGGCCTCAAAGCCGAAGGGGGCCGGATTCCCGATATTCAGACGCGTGATCCGATGGCCTGCCCGCTCCAGCCGCGACGCCTCGGCCGCGATCGGCCCGCGGACGTCGTAGCGCACCTCGGCGAGCTTGGGCGATTGGGTGAACTCCTGGAATTCTCTCACCCGCCTATCCTGCCTCAGAGCACCCGTGCGGCGCTGAAGGCGTCCGGTACCCGGCGAGGAAGTCGGAGATTCCCTCGATGGCGCTCTCCAGCTCAGCCACAGCAGGAAGAGTGACCAGGCGGAAATGCTGATCATCGATCCAGTTGAACGCTCTGCCGTGTGAGACCAGAATCTTCTGCTGACGCAGCAGCTCAATGACGAATGCCTCATCGGACTCGATCGGATAGATCTCCGGGTCCAGGCGCGGAAACAGGTACATGGCCCCGTCCATCTGCTCCACCTGGACGCCCTCGATCTCGCGGAGCCGGTCGTAGGCCACCTGCCGCTGCTCATGCAGTAAGCCGCCCGGGGCGATCAGGTCATCGATCGACTGGTAGCCGCCCAGGGCCGTCTGTATGGCGTGCTGCCCGGGCACATTGGGGCACATCCGCAGATTCGACATCAGCTGCAGCCCCTCCAGATAGCTCTTCGCGCGATACTGAGGACCGGAGATGTAGCACCAGCCGGAGCGGAAGCCCGCGGCCCGCCACGTCTTCGACAGGCCCGAGTAGGTGATGGTGAAGACATCGTCGGCGAGGGTGCACATATTGATGGCCTCGGCGCCGTCGTAGGTGATCTTCTCGTAGATCTCGTCGGCCATCAGGATCAGGTTGTGCCGCCGGGCGATGTCCACCAGAGCCTCGAGGATCTCCTTGGGGTAGACAGCGCCGGTGGGGTTGTTCAGGTTGATGACGACCAGAGCCTTGGTCCGGTCCGTCACCTTCGACTCCACCTCCTCCGGATCCGGCCACCAGTGATTGCTCTCATCGCAGATGTAGTGGACCGGAACTCCCTGGTACAGGGCGGTCAGGCCGGTCCACAGCGGGTAGTCCGGAGCAGGGATGAGGATCTCGTCCAGGGGTTGATCAGCGCCTGGAGAGTGATCGTGATAAGCTCCGCCACCCCATTGCCCAGGTAGATGTCCTCGGGCACAGCGTCCCGCATCCCGCGGTCCTGGTAGTACTGGGCCACCGCGGTGCGCGCCGAGTAGATTCCGGCTGACTCGGAGTAGCCCTGGGAGGCGGGCAGGTGGCGGATCATGTCCTGCATGATGGACTCCGGGGCGCTGAACCCGAACGGCGCCAAGTTGCCGATATTCAGCTTCGTGATGCGATGCCCGGCCCGCTCAGGCGGGCAGCCTCTTCGGCGATCGGGCCTCTGACGTCATACCGCACGCTGCGCAGCTTGTTCGCCTGCACGAAGTCCTGAGCGTCCTCCCCGTGCAGCAGACGGCGCAGCACGGTGATCGCCTCATCGTCCAAGGCCTCGGAGATCTCCTCCAGCACCTCCGGCGCCTGCTCCTCCAAGTCCGCCGCGATGAGAGGGGCGTACTGGTCCTGCGGGAAGGCGCGGTCCGTGTCCGACAGCTCCACCAACGCGTGCTCCTCCGCCCCGGGGTGGGATGAGGTCAGCAGGACCACATCAGTCTCCGCCCTGATGAGCTGGTCTATGAGCTCGTCCTCCTCCCTGCCTCGAGCGCGGCGGGCTCACAGCCGTAGGCATCCTCAAGAGCCTCCGAGAGAGCAGGGAGCCCCTCCCGGTGTCGAATCTGAGATCCTCACACTGCTCCTCCAGACCGGCGAGGCCCGGACTCTCCTCCTCATCGAGCTCGGCGGCAGAAGCCGAGGCAGCCGTCGTCAGAGCAGACGTCGAAAGCACCGCGGCCCCCGGCTGCAGCAGCGCCGCGGACGCATCGCCGCCGCTCTGGAGAGCATCAGAGATCAGCTCGGTGAGATCCTGCGCGGAGGGCTGCGCCCGTCCACTCCTCATCCTCGGACCTGCTCAGCCGCGCGTAGGCATCAGGATCCAGCGCCTCAGCCAGCGGCAGAGTCCTTGAGAGGACCAGATCGTAGTCAGCCTCCGCAGAGCTTTCGGCGACGCCCTCGCCGTCACGAGACTCAGACCCCTCGGCGAGGCCGCCGCAGCTTCATGGGCAGGACGCTCGGCGTCGATCACCACCGTGGGCTGATCCCGAGAATTCATCGCCAACGAGTAGATCCGAGCGATCGTGCGATCCAGCGGATCGCTGCCGACGGCAATGCGCCACGCACGGTCCAGCTCGTCACCTGTGGGCTCCTCAGCGGCGGGCGGCTCGGCGCAGGCTGTCAGAAGAAGAGCAGCTGAGGCTGCGAGGGCGCACAGCCGTGACCCCACCCATGGCCGAGAATGCATGCGCACCAGTGTACTGATGCGCCCAGGGAGGCACGCTACCCTGGGAGGAATGAGCAGCGAGGAGCACCCGACGCAGGAGCTTCCCGGGGCCGCGCGGCTGGAGACTCGCCTGCAGGCTCTGCTCCTGGCGCCGAGCTCGGAGCAGCCGGAGGCGGAGACCGCACGCGGATGGCTCGACCTCGCGTACGAGGCAGCCTACGGGGAGCGTCACGCCGCTGCCGTGGAAGCGGGCCTGCGCGGCCTGCGCGCTCCCGGCGGCGATGATCCCGAGTATCGGCTTCCCCTGCTGAGGCTGCTCGTGGCGTCCACGAGATGCGGGGCGATTCCGAAAGCGGCGAACCGTACCAGCGCGAACGCACCGATCTGATGCGTAGGCTGGGGCGCACCCGGCAGGCGCAGATCGAATCCGAGCTCGGCGGGATGCTGCTGCGCGAGCCGGACCGCGTCGAAGGAGAGATCCTCGCCCGCGTCGCTGAGCAGCTGGAGGGCGAAGCGGCGGAGGCGCCTGCGGACGAGGCTCCCTGGGTCCTGACCGCTCGGGCCGATGTCCTGTCGTCCCTGGCGGTTCGTCGCCTCCAGGACGAAGGGCCTCAGGCGGCGCTTCCATTGGTCGAGGAGGTGGTCGCGATCCTCGAGGCCCTCACCGAGGATGCATCGGACCTCCACCGCTCCCAGGCGCTGGCCGGAGCACGCATGTTCCTGGCCCATGCGCAGCTGCTCTGCGAAGACCCTGAGGCTGCCGCGCAGACGGCGGCGAAGGTGCTCTCCTCTCCCGCCAACCGAGCGGTGCGGGGCGCCATGGCCATGCTGCGCGCCACCATCCACCACCAGGCCGACGAAGTCAGGAAGCAGTGGAGCGCGCCATCCAGTCCGCAGAGCTCTACGCCGCATGCGGCGTCCGCCGCGGGGCCGCATCCGCCGCGGCTCTGCTGGCCGGCATCACATCAGGCATAGGACGCCCGCGCCTGGCCGTGCTGGCCTGGCGCGCAGCGGTCCAGCAGGCCGAGCTGGGCGAATTCGAGGACTCGCGCATCCTTTCCCTGGCGCTCGGTCAGCAGCTTCTGGAGATGGACGAGCACGAGGAGGCGGAACTGATCCTCGACTCCCTGAGCCTGCGCCTGACGACCGGCGAGGAGGACCACTCCACACGAGGACGCGCACTGATGGGTCTGGGCCATGCTGTCACCCAGCAGAAGCGCCCCCTGGAGGCTATGAGCCATTGGGCAGAGGCTGCGGGGCAGTTTCTCGCCGCGGAGGAGACGGACGAGGCTGCCCGCGCTCATCTGGCGGTAAGCGCGCTCGCGGCATCCCTGGACCGGGTGGAGGCAGCCCAGGAGCACTACGAGCGCGGCCTGCAGCTGGCTGACCAGGAGCCGACACCGACCCGTTGATGCTGCTCCAAGCACTGCACTCACTGGGTCACCTGCTCTCTTAAGCACGAGGACGCAGACAGGCTGACCCATCTCAGCCGCGCTCTGCGCATCGCTGCCGAGCACGGCACGCAGTGGCAGCAGGCGGACATCGTCGACACTCGTGCCCGCAGCCTGACCGCGCTGGGGCGAGGCAGCGAAGCGGTTGCCGCAGCCCTTGAGGCCGCCGACCTCTTCATCTCGGCAGGAGACGAGGAGTAAGCGCAGATGCGGAGCTCTTCGCAGCTGCAGTGCTGCGTCAGATCGGCCAATCGGCCGAAGCCGAGACGCTCTTCCGCATGACCATGACGCAACGCACGCTCAGCGACCAGCTCATGGAGATCGCACTGGAGGGCCAAGTGGAAGCCCTGCGCGACATGGCCCGGTTCGACGATGCCCACGAGGCGGAGCGGAGCCTCGAGGCGCTGCGCGAGCGGCTCTCGCGTGCGGAGGAGGGCTAGTGAGCGACGGAGCCCAGCGGCACTGAGGCGGGCCCCGGCCTCAGACGCCGGGCCACTGCGCCAGGCTCCCCGACGGGCTGGTCAGCCCTACGATCGCCTCAGCGCAGCGCAGCCGGTGCTCCGCCTGCTCCTTCCAGCCGCTGCGCCGGGTGTCCCGCGCCCCTGCCACCAGCGACAGCGCCACTGAGGCCGAGCGCACCCGCAGGCTCCCTCGTCGACGTTCTGCGCGAAGACGCGAGCGAACCGATCAAAGGCCATGGCACGTGGACATAGCGCGGGTCGACGGCTGGCAGCACCGCAAGATGGCCGAGGAAGCACGCGAGATCATCCACACGGTGACCGGGTCCCAGAGCATCCACATCGAGAAGGCACGACACGGTCCCGCCCTGCATCAGCATGTTTGCCTCGTAGAAGTCGCCGTGAGCAGGCACCACGGGTCCGCGATCAGTGACGGTGAGCTCAGTGAGGATCAGATCTCTCAGCGCTGCGATGCGCGGCGCCGCCTCGGGCAGTGCGGCCTGCGCCGCAGAGGCGTAGGAGGGAAGACGATCAGTCCACGCCTCTCGAGCGGGGAGGTCCATCACCTCAGCGGGAGAGCCTCAAGCAGCTGCACGAAATCCTGTGGGCGAACCCTGGCGGCCCCATCCTCGAGGAAATGCTCTGCGAGGAGATGCCCTCCCCTGGCGAAGCGCCACCACGTCCTCTACAGGCTCGCAGCGGTCTCGGCGCAGGCACCCCGGCCGACAGAAGCATGTGATGGCGCCGCGCAAGGTCCTCAGCGCGGCCCCGGCGCAGGACTTTGAGGTAGGTGCGGGAGCCGTCGGCGAAGTCTGCGGCGATGACAGCGCGGCGCAGGGGCCGGTAGCTGACTGTCTCAAGCTGGTGAGCCGCGAACCCTGGCCCCACCTCCGGGCTACTGCGACCGGATCGGTGGCCACTCGCAGGCCCGAGGCGCCGGGTCGCAGGGTGCTGCCATATGGCCAGCGGCCCAGCGGGACTGTGCGCGCTGACCACATCCTTGGACTCGGCACGGATCCGCTCGGTGCTGACGCCCACGTAGACCTCATAGATGTGGTCACCCTCCGCGGCATATATCCGCGGCTCATCCCAGCCCTCCTCTGTGTGGAGGAGCCGGGCCGGATCAGAGACCACGATGCGGTAGATGCCGGTGACCCCAGCGCCCGGCCGATGCTGGAGGCTCTCGAGGTGCACCGACGTGGCGTAGATTCCGGACTGCTGAAGCGCGGAAATGATGGGCGGGTGCGCATCGGCTGAGCTGAGGTACTCGAGCTGAGCAGACTCGCCGCTCGACCGGACGCGCTCCGTCTCGGAGCCCTCCTCTCCGGGCGTGTCCGGAAGGGCAGGCTCCCGATGCCCGCCCAGAGGCGCGGTGTCAGGCACGGCGACGTGCCAGCACCTTGTCCAGGTCCATCGACGAAGGACGCTTCTCTCGCGTCGGCTCAGCAGCCTCAGGGACCGCGCCGCCGCCCGCCGCAGGCTTCAGCAGTGTCTGCGCTGGGAACAGGATCCTGAGGCTTGGCAAGCGGCTCGGGCTCCGCCCGCTCAACCTTTTCTGCCACGACGTACTTGGGCTTGGGCACTTCGCGCGGCTGCCACGAAGAGTAAGCAGCCGTAAACCGCTCGGCCAGCGGCGCGTGCTGGGCGGGCTGCTGCTGCGGCTGCGGCTCGCCCTCACGCACATCGAACGGTGCTTGGGCCTGGGCAGAAGAGGCATCGGGCTCGGCGGCCGACACGACGGCGCGCGAATGATCCGAGGAGTCCTCACCGTGCGGGCCCATGGCGGCGTCGAAGGCGCGCTGCACCCGGGCACGCCGCTTCGCTCGGCGGCGAACCACAGCCGCAGCCCGCAGGGTGACCAGGGAGATCAGTGCGACGGTGGCGAATATGGTAAGCACAGCCCATGCGAGGACTCCGAAGTAAGCAAGTGCAGCGGTGATCAGTGCCCCCAGCACGCCGAGCAGCAGGCCGAGGGCCAGCAGGGTTCGGCCCCAGTGGATCGTGAAGCCGTTCGCAGAGGCGACGCCATGCTCGGTCGCAGCGGGACGGGTGCTGTGGGCCTTCGGCAGCAAGCACGTGGCGCTCTGGTGTTGTCCGTGGTGCTCATATCGTTCCTCTGTGCATGGGCGGCCTCGTGCAGCCGTAGTCTCCGTTGCTGCACTACCCTACGCGCAGCACGAGCGCGGCGCTCACCCAGACCTTGCCGCCGAGGTTCAGGCCTGGAGGACAGCCGGGCTGCTCGCATCAGCAGCGCCGCGACGAAGAGGACCGCAGTCAGGACGATCAGTGCCGAGGAATGGATCGACAGCTCGGCGAATCCTTGGATCAGTCCCATGCAATTCAGACTAGCGCCGGACACAGCGCCGAGAGCTTATGACACACGGCACATAAGTAGGCAGAATGGGGCGGGTGACTTCAGAGACTCTAGGTAAGCGCTTTGCCCCTGCCCGTGTTGCGATCCTCGGAGGAGGTCCGGGCGGCTACGAGGCGGCCATGGTCGCTGCAGACGCTGGGGCCCAAGTCACCATCATCGAGGAGAAGGGGCTGGGAGGCTCCGCGGTCCTGACCGACGTCGTGCCGTCAAGACGCTCATCGCCACCGCTGACGCAATGCGGCGGGTCAACGCCTCCACGTCCTTCGGCGTGCGCTTCGGCGAAGGGGCAGGGACCAGTACGAGACGGAGGCCTGGGCGGACTTCTCGCAGGTCAACAGGCGCCTGCTGAAGCTGGCCGAGACTCAGTCCGAGGACATCCACGCCTCCCTCAGGCGTTCGGCGTCAACATCATCCCAGGCCGCGGGCGGCTCAAGGGACCGGCGCAGAACGGGGTGCACACCCTGGAGGTCAGCTGCTCCTCAGGCGGCACCGCCGAGGTGGAGGCTGACGCGGTCATCGTCGCCACCGGTGCGACGCCGCGCGAGCTCCCCTCGGCGAAGCCCGACGGCGAACGCATTCTGAACTGGACCCAGGCCTACAGCCTCGAGGAGCCGCCCGAGCACATGATCGTGGTGGGATCCGGCGTCACGGGCGCCGAGTTCGCATCCGCCTACCGACGCCTGGGCGCCGCCGTCACCCTTGTCTCCTCGCGCGATCAGGTGCTTCCTGGGGAGGATTCCGACGCGGCCGCTGTGCTGGAGAACTCCTTCGCCAGAGTCGGCGTGAAGGTTGCATCGAGGACCCGGGCGGAGTCCGTGGAGCGCACCGAGCACGGCGTCAGGGTCACACTGACAGGAGGAGACTCTCGAAGGCTCGCACTGCCTGATGGCGGTCGGCGGGGTGCCCAACACCGTGGGCATTGGCCTCGAGGAGGCGGGCATCGAACTGACACAGTCCGGACACATCCGCGTGGACACCGTCTCTCGCACCACCGCAACCAATGTGTACGCCGTAAGCGACTGCACCGGCATGCTGCCGCTGGCATCCGTGGCTGCGATGCAGGGCCGCATCGCAGTGGCCCATATGCAGGGCGGGGCGGTGAAGCCGCTGAAGATGCACCTTGTGGCGTCGAATGTCTTCACCTCGCCGGAGATCGCCACCGTCGGGGTGACGCAGGAGCAGGTGGACTCCGGAACGTACCAGGCCGACGTCGTGAAGCTGGACCTCGCGACCAACCCGCGCGCCAAGATGATGAACATCAAGGAGGGTTCGTCAAGATCTTCTCCCGCAAGGGATCCGGCACCGTGATCGGCGCCGTGATCGTCGCACCGCGCGCGTCGGAGCTGATCTACTCCTTGGCCTTGGCAGTGACGCACAAGCTCCACGTCGATGACATCGCCTCGACCTTCACGGTCTATCCTTCACTCACGGGATCCCTGTCAGAGGCTGCCCGCCGTCTGCACTATAAAATCACCGACCCGGCTGACCACTGAGAACGAGGATTCACCTATGGAGAGAGACATCGCGCCCGTGGGCCACGGACAGGTCAGTCCGCCCCGGGGCTGATTCCGACCAATGACCCCACCGCGCCCGTCATGATGCGGGCGGAGGAGGCCGCCGCGGCCGTCCTCGACGCCGCAGGCATCGACAGGGTGGATCTGGCCTGCACTCTGGGCTCAGGCTGGGGCGGCGCGGCCGGAGAGCTCGGCGAGCTGGTCGTGGAGCTCCGGGCCGATCAGGTGGCCGGGTTCGCCTCCTCGGACGTTCCCGGCCACAGCGGCACTCTGCGGGTCATCCGCACAGCAGGCGGCCAGCATGTTCTGGTGATCGGTGCACGCACGCACTTCTACGAAGGGCGTGACGTCGACGCCGTAGCCCACGGCGTGCGAACGGCCGCCGCAGCCGGAGCCCGAACCATGGTGCTCACCAACGGGTGCGGAGGGCTGAATCCGGACTGGGCTCCCGGCACGCCGGTGCTCATCAGGGACCACATCAACCTCACATCCGCCTCGCCGCTGCGAGGCGCGCACTTCGTCGACATGACGGATCTGTACTCCCCAGGCTCAGGGACATCGCCAGGAGGCGGATCCCGCGCTGCCAGACGGCGTATATGCGCAGCTGCCCGGTCCCCACTACGAGACTCCGGCTGAGATCAGCTATCTGCGCACGATAGGAGCTGACCTCGTCGGCATGTCCACGGCCCTGGAGGCCATTGCTGCTCGCGCAGCGCGCATGGAGGTCTTCGGCATCTCCTGGTGACCAACCTGGCGGCAGGCATATCGGACGAGCCGCTCAGCCATCAGGAAGTCATCGACGCAGGGAAGGCCGCGGCCCCTCGCATCGGAGGTCTGCTGGCCGACATCATCGACCGAGCAGTCCGCTCCTCCTGACCTCTGCCCCATCCTCCTCACCCATCACGTCGAACGGAGCACCGCTGAATGTCTGATGAGCTGCTGAGAACTGTGACCCGCTGGATCGAGCTCGACCCGGACCCGCGCACACGCGCCGAGCTTCAGGACATTCTGGACTCCGCCCGCGGAGGCGATGCGGAGGCGCAGGCGTCACTGGGGAGGCTGTTCGACGGTCGGCTCGCCTTCGGAACGGCCGGTCTGCGCGCTGAGCTGGGCGCTGGGCCGCTTCGGCTGAACAGGCTGGTGGTGCGCCAGACCGCCGCCGGGCTGCTCAAGTATGCCGAGGCCCAGCTCGCTGAGGCCCGACCCGCCGCAGACAACCCGCATGATCTGGAGGGGCCGACCGCCCACCGCATCGTGATCGGGTACGACGCTCGGCACCAGTCGGACGAATTCGCCTATGACACGGCTGCGATCTTCCGCGACAGCCGGCTGGGAGGTGCACCTGTTCGACACCCCTGGGCCCACGCCTCTGCTGGCCCGGCAGGTCCTCGTCCGTGACGCGGAGATCGGCGTCATGGTCACAGCCAGCCACAACCCTCCCAGGGACAACGGCTACAAGGTCTACCTGGGCGGTGAGCTCTCCCGCTTCCTGGAGCCCGACGGACTTGGCGTCGGAGCGCAGATCGTCTCTCCGCGGACGTCGACATCGCTGCCACCATCGCCGACGTGGTCGCTGGCGACTTCGCCCAAGACTCTGCTGCCCCTGCGGTCATCTCTGCCGAGGAGGTTCCGCGTCCGCATGGGATCAGCATCCTGGGCGAGGACGTCCGGGAGTCCTACCAGCGCGAAGCCCTGGAGCTGCTGGACCCTGAGGGCTATCCGCATCGGGACCTGAAGATCGTGTACACCGCCATGCATGGAGTGGGCGGACAGATGGTGATGGACCTGCTGAAGGCCGGAGGTTCGAGCAGACCTTCGCCGTCGAGGAGCAGTTCGCCCCCGACCCGGACTTTCCCACAGCGACCTTCCCGAATCCGGAGGAGGCAGGCGCCCTCGATCTGGCACTGGAGGCCGCCGCCCGTCACGATGCGGACCTCGTGCTGGCCAACGACCCCGACGCAGACCGTCTCTCAGCGGCCGTCTACGACGGATACGCAGAGGCCTGGCGCCAGCTCTCAGGCGATGAGATGGGCGCTCTGCTCGGTAAGCACATCCTGGACCGGGGCCCCCTGCGCAAAGGGTGGCAGAGCCATGCTGCGGACAGCACCCCCGCCATCGGCAACTCCTCGTCTCCTCCCGCCAGCTCGGAGCTCTGGCCGCCAGACGCGGCTGCACCCACGAAGAGACCCTGACCGGCTTCAAATGGCTCGGCCGAGTCCCGAATCTCATCTTCGGCTACGAAGAGGCGATCGGCTTCGACGTGGATCCGGTCCATGTCCGAGACAAGGACGGAGTGTCAGCGGCCCTCATCTTCTCCGAACTCGTGGCGGACCTGAAGGCACGAGGCACCACGGCCGTGGATGCGCTGGATGAGATCGCCGCCGAGGCGGGGCTGTATCTGACAGGCCAGGTCACCATCAGGGTCGAGGATCTGAGCCAGCTCGGCAGCATCACCGCAGGCCTGCGACGCGAAGCGCCCTCCGAACTCGCCGGATCACCGGTGACGCACACTCTCGACCTGTCCAGGGAGCCGCTCCCGGGAGTGGAGTTCAGCGAGCACAAGGCCTCAGATGTGCTGATCTACTACACCCAGGCCGACGATCGCGTCATCGTCAGACCCTCCGGCACGGGCCCAAGGTGAAGTGCTACCTGGAGACTGTCGCTGAGGCGTCCTCCGATGCGCCCGAGGCCGTGTCGACCGCCCGCACCGCAGCCGCCGAACGCCTCGAGGCGCTGCGACATGCCATGACCGAACTGCTGGGAGCCTGAACCATGACAGATGCAGCACTCTCTCCTGCCGCCGTGGGCGCGCTGATCGACCACACTCTGCTCAAGGCCGACGCCGCGGAGGAGGCGATCCGGCGCACCGCTCGGGAGGCAGCCGAGCACGGCTTCGCCGCCGTATGCATCAACCCGCGCTGGGTCCGCCTCGTGACGGAGGAGCTGAGGGGAAGCGGCGTCAGAACCTGCACCGTGGTGGGCTTCCCGCTCGGGGCCACCACCACAGCCGCGAAGGTCGCGGAGACGGACGAGGCAGTCTTCAACGGGGCCTCCGAGATCGATATGGTCGTGGACATCGCCGACGCCAACGCCGGGCTTCATACCGAAGTGCAGGCCCAGATCGACGCGGTCGCACGCGCGGCCCACGACGGCGGAGCGATTCTCAAGGTCATCCTCGAAACGGCGCTGCTCTCCGAGGAGGCCAAGCGGCTGGTCTGCCGAGCAGCTGAGGCAGTAAGCGCAGACTTCGTGAAGACCTCCACGGGATTCGTAAGCGGCGGCGCCACCGTCGAGGACCTCGCCCTGATGCACGAAGAGGTGGGGGACGCCTCGGCATCAAGGCCTCCGGAGGAATACGCACCTACTCTGATGCGGTGCGGGCGCTCGACGCGGGCGCCACCAGGCTCGGCGCCAGTGCTTCCCTTGATATCGTAGGTGCCCAGACGCACGACTCTGCCGAGAACGCCTACTGAAGGAGAGCACATGATCAGCAACGGCCAGGTTCAGGCCTATTCAGGCCAAGGACGGTTTCTCGGCAATTTCGCCGCGTTCCTCTTCGTGTTCATCATGCTGCTCGGCTCCGCCGTCGCGCTGAACTTCTGGGACCTCGACTACGTGTGGATCCCCGGCCTTCTGTTCCTGGGACTGTACAGCCGGCGCATTCTTCGTAGGGAAGGAGATCGTCGGCCGGTCGGACTCCCTCGAGCACCAGGATCTCCACGGTGAGCATGGCGAGCCGCTGGACGCCATGGCCTCACGGGCTGCCGAATCCTCTGCTCCCATCGGCGAGCGCAAGCCCTCTTCTCAGCACTGAGCGGCACTTCGGCCCCGCGCACCAAAGACTCATAGCCAGACGATGACCCGCAGCATTGGAATCGACATGCTGCGGGTCATCTCTGTCATGGCCGTCGTGCTGGGGCACGCGTGGGCGTTCATGCCGGGTGAGGAGTATCTCCAGATATGGCGGATGCCGCTCTTCTTCTTCCTCACCGGGTATTTCCTCTCCTCCTATCGGACGTTCCGCCAGGAGGCGGCGGTGCGGTGGCGCACGCTCGGGGTTCCCTACGCCACCTGGTTCGTGATCCTCTCGGCCCTGGTGCTCGTTCATGAGCTGAGCCCGAAGCCGTTCGACGCCGAGAGCGCGGGCTCGCTGATCGCAGGCGCCGCCTACGGAGGCGGACTGACGCATTCGCCCTACTTGGCGTTCTGGTTCATCTCGGTGCTCTTCTTCGCGGTGCTCCTGGTGCGCGTCCTGCTGCGCCTGCCCTGGTGGACTCATCTGCTGGCCGCTGCGGGCGGGCTGGCTCTGGCTGAGGCCCCGGATTCACTGATGTCCTACACGCCCCTGGGCATCGGCCTGGCCCCGGCGTGCGCGGCCTACATCCTCGCGGGCTACTGGGTCCGCCGCCTCCTGACGGTTCCGCTCATTCAGCCCTGGGCCGCCTCTCCCGGCGCCGGGGCCTTGGGCCTGGTGCTGATCGCAGGCGGAATGGTCGGTGTGAACTCCGGGCTCAGGACCATGAACATGAAGTGGTCGGGGTTCGGCGACTTTCTCATCTCCCCCTGCTGGCGGTGATGATCTGCTTGGGCCTGGTGCTGATCTTCTCCACATGGGCCGACCGCGGCCTAAGCCTCCTTCCCGGAGCTCGCCCCGTCATTTCGGGACTCGTCGCCACAGGGACGCTCGTCGTCTTTCTGCACCCTTACATCCTGTTTCTGATGAGCGGCATCGTGGAGTTTCCCCGGCCCGAGTCTTGGTGGCACTGGCGGTCTGCTGGCCGTTGGGCCTTCTGGTCAACCGCACGCGGCTGAGCCGCTGGCTCACCGGCTTCGGAGCCAAAGGCGGCGCTGCGCGCCGACAGGATGCCGCTGCGACCCTGCGGCGGTTCCGCCGACAGGCGGACCGAGCTGACACTGCGCGCCAAGCGGTATCCTGGCCTGCGGCTGAATACATCCACTCAAGCGAGGCTCTCTCACCCCTATGGCTCTCACCGGTCTGCGCACGGCTCTGTCCTCGGACTCGTCCTACTCACGGGTGGCATCTGCTGCTCGGCATCCCGCAGGCGAACGGCCCGAGGAGCTGCAGATCGCAGCGAGCTCGGGCCTGCGCCCGGCTCTGATCGCTGAGGCTGCGGCGAGCCTGCGACAGGCCCACAGCGACGGTGTCGTACTGGCCGTGACGGCCACCGACCGAGAGGCGGAGGAGCTGGTCGCCTCTCTGGCCGCGTTCGCCCCGAGGCGGAGGTCGCACACTTTCCTTCCTGGGAGACCCTCCCCACGAGCGTCTCTCGCCCCGCTCGGACACCGTGGGACGCCGACTCGGTGTGCTTCGCAGATTGGCGCACCCTGAGGAGGGCGGGAAGCTCGATGTGGTCATCGCGCCCGTACGAGCGATGATCCAGCCCATCGTTGCGGGGTTGGGAGACTTGGCACCCGTAACGCTTGAGACCGGGATGACGTGCTCCTTCGAGGACGCGGTGGCCCGCCTCGCCGCCGCTGCGTATTCGCGGGTGGACATGGTCACCCGGCGGGGCGAGTTCGCGGTGCGCGGGGAATACTCGACATCTTTCCGCCCAATGAGGCGCACCCGGTGCGCGTGGAGTTCTTCGGCGATGAGGTGGAGCAGATGCGATCGTTCTCCATCGCCGACCAGCGCTCCCTGGAGGGGATCCGCCGCAGCGGGTGGAGGCCGTTCCCTGCCGCGAGCTGCTGATCACCGATGAGGTCGCGGTCCGCGCCAAGTCGCTGCTGCCCCAGATGCCTCACGCTGTCGACATGCTCCAGAGAATCTCCGAAGGCATCGCCGTGGAGGGGATGGAGTCTCTGACTCCCGTTCTGGCCCACAGGATGGTTCCGCTGGTGGCCGAGCTGCCGGAGGGCTCACTGACACTCGTCATCGAGCCTGAGAAGGTGCGCACCCGAGCCCATGACCTCGCTGCCACCAACGAGGAGTTCCTGGCTGCCGCCTGGCAGGCTTCGGCCGATGGGGCTGCGTCCCCGCTGGCTGTGACCGACGAGGAGGAGAGCGCATTGGCGGTAGCGCCTTCGCCAGCCTCAGCGAGACCCGGGCGCAGGCCCTCGACCATGGGCGGGGCTGGTGGAGCATCACCTCATTGGGCCTGGACGCGGAGCTCGAGCAGGACGCGGACATGCTGTCCATCGCTTCCAGGAGCCCATCGGCTACCGGGGCTCGGTCGAGCAGGTCATGGAGTTTCTCGCCGGGCGGGCGCGGGACTCCTGGGCCGTCGTGGTCACCACAGCCGGTTCCGGCTCCGCGGCCCGCGTGGCTGAGCTCCTGGAGGAGCACCATGTGCCCCACGAGCGCGTCGAATCTCTCGGGGAGGCGCCGGCGGCAGGGCGGGTCACCGTCACCACCGCGAACGTGGCTGAGGGCTTCGCCCTCGACAGTCTTCAGCTCGCACTTCTCACAGAGTCCGAGATGCTGGGCCGCTCCATCCGGCAGGAGGGCCGCCGCGACGGCAGGGCCCGGACGCGCAAGCGCAAGAATGCCGTTGACCCCCTGGCTCTGGCCAAGGGCGACTATGTCGTCCACGAGCAGCACGGCATCGGACAGTTCGTGGAGCTGGTTCAGCGGCCGGTGGGCTCCCCGCAGGCCGTCAGGGCCAGGACCGCCGGGATGCGCGAGTATATGGTGCTCGAGTACGCCTCGTCCAAGCGCGGCTCGCCCCAGGACCGCCTGATGGTGCCCACCGACCAGCTCGACCAGGTCTCGCAGTACGTGGGCGGCGACCAGCCGAGCCTGTCAAGATGGGAGGCTCGGACTGGGCCTCCACCAAGCGCAGGGCGAAGAAGGCGGTCAAGGAGATCGCAGCGGAGCTGATCAGGCTCTATGCGGCTCGCATGGCATCGCGCGGACACGCGTACAGCCCCGACACCCCTGGCAGAGCGAGCTCGAAGACGCCTTCCCCTACGTGGAGACGCCCGACCAGCTCTCTGCGATGGAAGAGGTCAAGCGCGACATGGAGTCGGACGTCCCGATGGACCGTCTGATATCCGGCGACGTGGGGTTCGGCAAGACCGAACTGGCCATCCGGGCAGCCTTCAAAGCCGTCCAGGACGGCAAGCAGGTCGCCGTGCTCGTCCCCACGACGCTGCTGGTCTCGCAGCACTACGAGACGTTCAAGGAGCGCTACGCCGGATTCCCGGTCACAGTGCGCGCTCTCTCGCGGTTCCAGAGCACCAAGGAATCCCGTGACGTCATGGCCGGGCTGAAGGACGGCAGCATCGACATCGTCATCGGAACCCACCGGCTGCTCGGCGGCGAGGTTCAGTTCAAGGATCTCGGCATGATCGTCATCGACGAGGAGCAGCGCTTCGGGGTGGAGCACAAAGAGCAGCTGAAGAAGCTGCGCACCAGCGTCGATGTGCTAGCGATGACCGCCACACCCATTCCTCGTACCCTCGAGATGTCACTGGTAGGCATCCGGGAGACCTCCGAGCTGAACACCCCGCCCGAGGAGCGGCACCCTGTCCTGACCTACGTGGGCGCATACTCGGACAAGCAGGTCTCCGCGGCCGTGCGTCGAGAGCTGATGCGCGAGGGTCAGGTCTTCTATGTGCACAACCGGGTCTCCGATATTGATCGGGTGGCCGCGAGAGTCCGTGAGCTCGTCCCTGAGGCGCGAGTCGAGGTGGCCCACGGCCAGATGGGCGAAGCGCGCCTGGAGCAGATCGTCAACGACTTCTGGGAGCGCCGCTTCGACGTGCTGGTCTCCACCACGATCATCGAAACCGGGCTGGACATCTCCAATGCCAACACGCTGATCGTGGACAAGGCCTCCTCGTTCGGACTCTCCCAGCTGCACCAGCTGCGCGGACGGGTCGGCCGTTCCCGGGAGCGGGCCTACGCCTACTTCCTCTATCCCGCGGAGAAGCCGCTGGGCGAGGACGCCCTGGAGCGGCTGAAGGCTGTTGCCGCGCACAATGAGCTCGGCGCCGGATTCCAGCTGGCCAAGAAGGACCTGCAGCTGCGCGGTGCGGGAAACCTCTTGGGCGGCCAGCAGTCCGGACACATCGAGGGCGTCGGATTCGACCTCTACCTGCGAATGGTGGGCGAAGCCGTGGCCGACTACCGCGGCGAGGAGGACGCCCACCCCGCTGAGGTCAAGATCGAGCTTCCCATCAACGCCCACCTCCCAAACGGCTTCGTGCCCTCGGAGCCGCTGCGGCTGGAGGGCTACCGGCGGCTCGCAGCCGCCGATTCCGACGAGAAGGTCGACGCCGTGGTCCAGGAGTGGCAGGACCGCTACGGACCGCTGCCCGAGCCTGCCCAGAACCTGGTGGAGGTTGCTCGGTTCCGCAACAGGGCGCGGGACGCAGGAATCACCGACGTGGGCGTGCAGGGCAAGTTCATCCGGTTCTCCCCGGTTGAGGAGCTTCCGGAATCGCGCCAGCTGCGGATGGAGCGTATGCACCGCGGAGCTCAGCACAAGGCATCGATGAAGCACCTGCTGATCCCGAAGCCGTCCACCGCTGCCATAGGCGGCGGCGAGGTGGTGGACGCGGACCTCCTCGAGTGGCTCCACCAGGTCTATGACGCGCTGCTGAAGCCCGCACAGGCCCCGCCTCGGTCAGCTGAGCACGGACAGTGCGATGATCCCGACAAGGATCATCACCACAGCGACCACGAGCAGGGCGGGAAGCCATATGGCCGCCGCCCGAACCTGGTTCGACGAACCCTGGGAACGCTCCACCAGAGAGCCGAAGGCCTTCAGCAGCCCGTAGACCGTGAGAGTGCCCAGGGAGGCGGCCACCGTGAACCACCACATGAGCGCGAGCATGGCTGCTGCCTCCTTCGGTCTGCCGTTTCGCCTGGTCTCTCCACGGTACAGGTGACGAAATGTGAATGTGACGTTTCGTCATCCTCACTGCGCCCGGTAAGCTGTCGGAGCTTCGCGAGTGCGGCAGAAGGAGACGAACTCTCCTCAAACCCGGCATAGGCCGCACACCAACCCCATGTTCACGGGTGGTTCCGGGACTGAAGCGGCCTGTTCTCCGAAGAACGACGACTGGGATGGGCAAGAGCATCAGAGGAGACGCCTCACATTGATCACCCTGGCTGACGTCAGCAAGGTCTACCCCGGCAGGGTCACAGCACTGGACGAGGTGTCCCTGCGCATCGGGGCAGGAGAGATCCACGGGATCGTCGGCCGCTCCGGCGCGGGAAAGTCGACACTGATCCGGTGCCTCACGGGCCTCGAACGCATCACCCGCGGCTCCATCAGCATCGACTCCACAGACATCGGCGGCGCGCGCGGGCGCCGCCTGCGTCAGGCACGCCGAAGCATCGGCATGGTCTTCCAGCACGTCAATCTGCTGGACTCCCGCACTGCTGAGCAGAACATCGCCCACCCCTTGGAGGTGGCCGGGATGCCGCGCGCCCAGCGCAGGCGCCGCACGGCGGAGCTGCTCGAGCTGGTCGGGCTCTCCGATCGTGCTTAAGCAACTATCCCGCGCAGCTCTCCGGGGGCAGAAGCAGCGGGTCGGGATCGCGCGCGCCCTGGCAGCCGAACCTCGCGTCCTCATATGCGACGAGCCCACCTCCGCGCTGGACTCCTCGACCACCCGCCAGATCCTTCAGCTCATCCGTGAGCTGCGGGATCGGCTGGGAATCACCGTCGTCATCATCACCCATGAGATGTCGGTGGTCCGTGAGATCTGCGACGGGGTCTCCCTGCTGGAGGACGGCAGGATCGTGCGCAGCGGCCAGCTCCTCGACGTCATCTCGGATGCCAGCTCCCCGCTGTCCAAAGAGCTGATCTCACTTCCGCCCACCGCGGGCATCAGCCCCGGGAGCAGCTCGTCGAGGTGCGCGTGGCCGAGACTGAGCAGATCCGCAGCCTCGGCGACCTGTTCGGCCTCCTGACCGAGCACGGCCTGCCCACGCGGATCGAGGCCGGAACCATCGAGACCATCAGCGGCCGTCAGGTGGTAGCTTCACCTGCGCCCCGGGAGCACGGAGCTGGCGCAGCGTGCTGTGGAGGTCCTCAGCGGCGCCGGACTGCACGCCGAGCTCACGACTGCCGAGCTGCTGGCCGCGGACGCCGCTGCGCGCGAGGACCACGACGCTGACCAGGAGGCCACCGATGCTCGCCGCTGATGAGGCCCGCTGGCTGGACAACCCGGTCTTTCAGAACCAGCTCGGGGACGCCATCCTTGAGACGCTCTACATGACGGGGACCACGGTTCTTGTCACCGTCCTGGTGGGGCTCCCGCTGGGCCTGCTGCTGCACAACTCCGGCCCCAAGGGTCTGCGGCCAATGGCGCTGCTCTACCGCGTGCTGTCATTGGTCGTCGACTTCGGCCGGTCGGTGCCGTTCATCGTGCTGATGGTCTGGATGATTCCCGTGACGCGGATGATTGTGGGCACCGCCGTGGGATGGGAGGCGGCCGTCGTGCCGCTGACCGTCGGAGCCATTCCCTTCTTCGCGCGCATGGTGGAGAACGCTCTGCGCGAGGTCTCCTGGGGCAAGGTCGAAGCCGTGCGCATGATGGGTGCCTCCGATCTGCGGGTTGCGATCCAGGTGCTTCTGCGCGAAGCCCTGCCCGGGATCATCGGGGGCTGACGATCACCTCCGTGACGCTGATCAGCTTCACCGCCATGGCCGGAGCCGTGGGCGGCGGCGGCCTCGGGCAGCTGGCCATCAACTACGGCTATCAGCGCTATCAGGGCGACGTCATGCTCGTGTGCGTGCTGCTGCTGGTGCTCATCGTCACCGCAGTGCAGTACAGCGGCAACTACGCCGCACGCCGCCTAGACCGCCGCTGAGCGCGCCCCAGGGCTGCTCCCGCCCACCCATGAACCTGCAGCGCACTGAGCTGTGCGCTGCCCACCACCGAAAGGAACCCCTATGAAGCACACCCCGCTCAACCTCTCAGTCGCCGCAGCCGCTGCTGCAGCACTGATGCTCTCCGCCTGCGGCGACGAGGGCGAGACCGGCGAGCCCGCCGGCGAGGAGGCCGAGGACGGCACCGTCGAGCTGACAGTCAGGGCCTCTCCTGTGCCCCATGCCGACATCCTGCAGTTCATCGACGATGAGCTTGCCGAGGAGGCCAGCCTGAGCATTGAGGTTCAGGAGTTCGACGACTACAACCTCCCCAATGAGGCGTTGGACAACGGCGACCTGGACGCCAACTACTTCCAGCACGAGCCCTGGTTCGACGCAGAGGTCGAGGAGAACGGCTACGACATCGTTCACTTCGACGGCGTGCACATCGAGCCGTTCGCGCTGTACTCCAGCCAGCACGATGACACGGCCGATCTGCCCGAAGGCGCAACGATTGCACTGAACAACGACCCCTCGAATCAGGCCCGCGGGCTTGTGCTCCTGGCCGAGGCGGGTCTCATCGAGATCGATGAGGATGTTGACGCCCAGGCTCTGACGCTCAACGACATCACGGAGAACCCCAGCAGCTTCGAGTTCATCGAAGCTGATGCGGCTGCTCTCACCCGCACCTTGGACGACGTGGATGCAGCGGTGATCAACGGCAACAACGCGCTCGAGGCGGACCTCTCCCCACCGAGGACGGATTGCTGGTCGAGGACGGCGACGATAACCCCACGCGAACTTCCTGGCGGTGCGCACCGAGCACGAGGACGATGAGAGCGTCCAGGCTCTCCAGGACCTGCTCACCTCCGATGAGGTCCGTGACTACATCGAGGAGAACTGGACCGACGGCGAGGTGCTGCCTACCTTCTGATCGCTCGCCTGACGCGTGAGAGGACCGACGTGTGGGGCCGCCCGGGGAGTTCCCGGGCGGCCCCACACGTATTCGGTGCAGTCGACGGTGCTCGTCAGGGCTGCTTCTCGCGCACGGAGTCGGCGTCCGAGGAGAGGATCACGGGTTTGGGCGAGGTGTAGAAATCCTCAAACTCCTCAAACGCCTCAGGCTCGTCGTACTTCTCCCTGTGGCTGGACCCCATCTCATAGGCAGCCAGCGAGAGCACCCAGAGAGCTGTGATGGGCAGCACGAACCACAGCATCGTAGCGCTGAAGGGCTCGAGCGCGGCGTGCTGGGCTGCAGACAGGACGAGGTACACGACGTAGGCCACGTACATCATGAACAGAAGCAGGCCTTCCCATCGCCGGATGGCGCCTGAGGTGAAAGCCAGCGGAACGAGCACCAGCGCCACCGCGAGCATCACGGGTATGTCGAAGTTGATCGCTGCGGGATCCACCTGCACCCCCGCAGGGGAAGCGAGGGCGGTCAGGCCGAGCACGGCGCCGATGTTGAAGATGTTCGAGCCGACCAGGTTGCCGACCGCCATGTCCCGTTCGCCCCGGATTGCGGCGATGACGCTTGTGGCCAGCTCCGGAAGAGAGGTGCCGATGGCCACAATGGTCAAACCGATGATCAGGTCTGAGACGCCCAAAGCCGTCGCGATGCCGGTGGCCGCGACCACCAGCATCTGGGCGCCCCCGACGAGCAGCGCGATGCCCACGGCGATCAGAAGGATATCTACGGTCGTGGCGCGCAGCTTGGTGGCGCGCAGCCACGCTGTCACACGTCCGGCGCTTCCCTCGGCCAAGACGTCGTCGACCCCATCTCGTCGGCCGAGGAGCCGCTGCGACGCGCGAAGAAGAGGGTGGCCACCAGGTAGACCAGCAGCCCGGCAAAGAGAATGGCGCCGTCGACGAAGCTGAAGCCGCCGTCAAGAGCGAGAATCAGGGCGAGGACGGAGAAGCCGATCATGACGGGTATATCGGCCTTGATCAGCTGAATCTTCACGAAGAGAGCGCCGAAGACAGCGGTGAGCCCCATGACGAACAGGATGTTGGCAATGTTGCTCCCGACCACATTCCCTACGGCCAGCCCGGGTGAGCCTGCCGCCGCGGAGCTCAGACTCACGGCCAGCTCGGGCGCCGAGGTGGCGAAGGCGACGATCGTGAGCCCGATGATCAGCGACGAGAGGCCGAAGTTCTTGCCGATCGACGCGGCACCGCGGACCAGGGCTTCGCCTCCCGCAACGAGAAGGGCGAAGCCGCCCACGAGGAAGATGAGGTTCAGAAGAGTCACTATGCCGATCCTACGTTGCTATACGAAAGTTGTATACATGAGCCAGAGCGCCGTCGCACCAGCTGGTTAGGATGAGGGCATGGCCATCGAAGCTGAGAAGATCATCCCGCACTCTGCCTCCGAAATCGTCGGCGCGTACGCAAGCCGAGGGTTCCAGGAGCACCTCTCCAAGAAGTTCGGCTCCGAACTGACCTCCTTCGACGTGCAGGGATCCCCGAGTCAGGGTTCACCGTCATCACGCAGCAGGCGATGAGCACCGACAAGCTCCCGGAGATCGCAAAGAAGGTGGTGCGCGGGGCACCGTGAAAGTCACCGTGACCGACACGTGGGGCGCACCGGACGAATCAGGGTCCCGGCGGGCGGACACCACTGTGGAGATCGCGGGTGTGCCGGTCACCGGGAACGCCTCCCAGACCCTCCACGCACGTGGCGATCAGGAGACCAAGTCTGTGGTCCGCGGCGACGTGACCGTGAAGATCCCGCTCATCGGCGGGAAGGTGAAGTCCGCAGCGGAGCCCTACGTGGGCCGGTTTGTGGAGATTCAGGCAAAAGAGGTCGCCAAGTATATCGAATCCCAGCCCTGAGGCCCGCGATCCCGGCTTTCGTCCGCCATGGCGGACAGAGCCGGGCGCCCTCGCGGCCTGACCTAGTGGAAGCTGTTCATGGCCCGGTCGAGGCCCTCGGTGACGATCGCTTCGACCGAGTCTGCCGTGCGGGACACGAACTCGGGAGGTCTCGCCCCTCGTCCGCGCTGAAGGGCTGCAGAACGTAGGCAGCCGTGTCCATCTGGCCCGGGGGCGGCCGACTCCTGCCCGCACTCGGATGTAGTCTCTGTTTCCGCCCAGATGCTGCGTGATGGACTTCAGACCGTTGTGACCGCCCTCGGAGCCGCCGCGCTTGAGCTTCAGGCGGCCGAAGGGCAGGTCGACCTCGTCATGCACGACGACCAGCCGATGCGGATCCACTTTGAAATAGTCCATCAGTCCGCGCAGGGGCTTCCCCGACTCGTTCATGTAGCCCTCGCTGACGGCGAAGACCAGCTTCGGGCCGTCCGGCAGCTGCGCACCTACTGCCTTGGCACCTACTTTGGTGCGGCTGTAGGACGCGCCGAGCCGGTCGAGAAGCTCATCGAGGACCATCTGCCCGACATTGTGCCGGGTACGCTGATAGCGGGCCCCGGGGTTCCCGAGGCCCGCTATCAGCCAGGCTTCTGACGCCATTCAGTCAGGCTGCCGAAGACTCACTCGGAGTCGTCGGCGTCTTCCTCGCCGGCGTCACCCTCAGAGGTTTCGTCACCCTCCTGGGGCTCATCGCCGGTCGTCTCGGTGTCGGACTCAGTGTCCTGCTCCTGCGGCTCGTAGATGGTGACGATGGGAGATTCCATGTCGTCGAGCTGCAGCTCGGAGTAAGCAGGCAGGATGAGGTGCTCGGGCAGAGCGTTCTCGTCGCGGTCGGTGATGTCGATGCTGACGGACTCGGGCAGCGCCGTGGCATCCGCCTCAACAGGCACGGTGACCTGGTCGAGCATGTGCTCGAGGCCCTGTGCGGGCTCACCGATGACCTCGACGGGGACATCGACGACGATCCTCTCGCCCTTTCGCACCGCGAGAAGGTCCATGTGGACGATGAAGGGGCGAAGCGCCTCACGCTGGATGTCCTTCGGAACCACCATCTGGTCCTCACCCTCGATGTCGAGGGTGATCAGAGCGTTGGGGTTGCGGACTGCCAGCATCGTGGCGTGGCCCTCGAGGAGGACGTGGCGCGGCTCGTCGCCGTGGCCGTAGATGACTGCGGGGATCTGGTTCGCGCGGCGGGCTCGGCGGGCGGCGCCCTTGCCGAATTCGGTGCGCACCTCTGCGCGCAGGAGGAGTTTGTCAGCCATGAGAGTCCTTATGCTTAGTCGATGACGGAGCGTCGCAGCTGAGCTGCCCGCTCCTCGCCTCAATGTGTGTACAGCGTGCCGAAGGCACAGCGAATAACTGTACCCGAGACGGGACGCTGCAGCGAGCTCAGAAGACGATGGTGGCGTTGCCGTCGCGCAGGACACGGTCCTGGCAGTGCGCCTCCACCGCTGAGGAGAGCACGCGCCGCTCGACATCGGCTCCGCGCCGCCTCAGGTCATCGGCCGTCTCCCGATGGGTCACGCTGACCACGTCCTGGGAGATGATCGGCCCCTCGTCCAAGTCTTTGGTGACGTAGTGGGCCGTGGCGCCGATCAGCTTCACTCCCGCTCCTTGGCCTTGCGGTACGGTCCCGCGCCGATGAACGCAAGCAGGAACGAGTGGTGGATGTTGATCACCGGGACGCCGACCTCCTCGATGAAGCGCTCACTGAGGATCTGCATGTACCGGGCCAGGACGACGAGATCCACGTTGTCGCGCAGCAGCTCCAGGTGGCGCGCCTCGGCCTCCTCCCTGCGATCCTTGTCCACCGGAATGTAGAAGTAGGGAATCCCGAAGGCTCTGACATCCTCGCTGTGATCCGGGTGATTGGAGATGACCATGGTGATGTTCACGTCGAGGTCCCCGCGGCGCTGACGCCAGAGCAGGTCCAGCAGGCAGTGATCGGTCTTGGAGGCGAACACCGCAACCCTCTTGAGGCGGCGGGCCTCCGTCAGGCGCAGCTGCACATCGAAGCCCTCCAGCTTCTTCTCCAGTGCCTCCCGCAGCTGCGGAGCATGAGCCGAGAGGCTGTCCAGGGTGAAGACGGTGCGCTGGAAGAAGCGTCCGCCGCTGGGGTCCGAGGTGTGCTGGTCGAGACTTGCGATGTTGGCTCCGTGCTCGGCCAGGGTGCCGCTGATCGCTGCGACGAGCCCAGGGCTGTCCGTGCCCTGGACGATGAGGCGGCCGACGTCCTGCAGGGACGGGTCTGAGGCCGCCTGGACCATCGCCAGGGTGCCGAACTCTCACGGGGGACGCTTCTGTCATATCAGGATTCCTTTGACGATGGTGCCGAGATCAGCCGCGGGCCTGTGCGAGCAGCTCCTGCCGCCACGCCTCGGTCCGCTCGAGATCATTGAACGTGTAGATGTGGAGACCGGCGATGCGGGTGTCCGCGGTGTGCAGCTTCTGCACCAGCCCCGCAGAAGCGCCGTCGGCCGGTATCCGGAGGGTGAAGAACTTCCAGAGCATGTTCTGCTGCTTCTTGAGGAAGTTTGCCGAGGGTCCCAGCCCGAGGCTGGCCGAGATGCGCATCAGCTTCTGGCGGCTCACGGGACCGGGCACACCGGCGTAGACGGGAAGATCCACGCCCTCCTGCCGCAGCTGGGTGCCCCACTTGATGTAGGCGTCGGGGTCGAAGCAGATCTGCGTCAGGATCCTGTGGGAGTGCGCGGCCTTTCGGCGCAGGGCTTCGCCGATCACCGCATCGTCGAAGAAGGCGTGTCCCTCGGGTAGCCGCCGATGCCGATGTCGACGAAGTGGTGACCTCTCTCGTCGAGCGCTCGGAGCAGGTCGAGAGCCTCGTGGAACTCCCCGCAGGCTCCTCAGCGTCGCCGCCGATGACGAAGAGGCGATCGATTCCGGCCGCCTCGAGCCGCTCGACGATGGTGTTGAGCTCGTCGGGTCCGGAGACCAGCCTCGCCGGCACGTGGGGTGCCACGGAATAGCCGCTTCCGGCCAGCTGCGCGGAGACGTCCAGCGTGGGCTCGAGGCCTTTGCCCCGGTGGCGGTGACAGTGAGCGGGACCTCTGTGGGTACGTGGGCCCGCACCTTCTCCACCGCCGTCTTGAACGGCATCACTTCGTAGCTGAGATTGTGCGCCAGGGTGTGAAGCGTGCGCCGCTCGTCCTCGTTCGTCGCCAGTGATCGTGCCATCAAACACTCCTTCTACCCTTGAGCGGGACTTGTGTGCCCTGCATCACACAGATGATGCCCTCACTCGTCGCCTCCGTCAGAGTTTCTCCCATTCACCGGGATAACGCGACCATTTGGCCGCATAGTTTGGCGGTGTCTGTGACTCGTATCACACTATGAGGGAGCGTGACCAGCACCCCTCAGCGGAAGGACGAAGAAATGGCGAACTCAGCCTCAGGCGAAGCTGTCCTCGACCGCGTCATGCGCATACTCAGCATCGTGGAGATGGAGCAGCACCTGCCTGCCGGGCAGCTGGCCCGCCAGACCGGGCTCCCCAAGAGCACCGCATACCGTCTGATCGATGATCTGGCGCGCAGGGGGCTCCTCCAGCGGGACGCCCGGGGCGAGGTGACCCTGGGCAGGCGGATCTGGGGCATGGCGCAGCACACCCCCTGGCAGCCATGCTTCGCCAGGCCGCCCTGCCCCAGATGCAGGAGCTCAACAGCCTCGTCGGGCAGACCGTACAGCTCGCCGTCCTCGAGGACGCTCAGGTGCTGATCGTCGAACGCCTGTCTCGCACCGGCGCCGTCACCAACCCCGCGGAAGTGGGCACTCACATGCCAGTCCACCTGACCTCCATGGGGCACGTGCTGCTCGCCTACTCCCCCGAGAGACCGCCGAGTCAGTCATCCGGCAGCAGCAGCACCGCATCGCCTCCGAGCGCCCGCAGCTGCGCTCGGAGCTTGCCGATACACGCAGACGCGGATTCTCACGCATCAACGAGGCCATCCACACCGGCACGATGGGAATCTCCGCACCCGTGATCGATGAGCATGCCAGCGCGGTGGCCGCACTGACGCTGGTGGTCCCGAGCGACGATTCGAAGCTCGGCCTCTACGTGAGCTCGCTGCAGGCAGCGGCGCGGAGCATCTCAAGCACCTGCGGTCCTATCACCTTCCTCCGTCACGACCCGCCGCAGCTGCCGCTGCGTAGATCAGCCCATTGGATGGGACCCGATTTTGCTCCGCGGACGAGATCAGCGAGTGTGATATGACTCACACACGAGTACACCGCACGAGAGGAACCCCATGCTTAGGACCGATTCCACCCGACGGTGGGCACCCGCCCGCCAGACCATGCTGCTCACCGCAGGCATCGCAGCGCTGACCCTCAGCGCCTGCAACGGCGACGGCGACGCCGAGGGCGGCGCTGAGCCCGGCGACGACGGCGAGCTCACTCCCATCGAAGTCGGCGCACTGCCCATCGTCGACACCGCGCCGCTCTATGTCGGCGTGGAAGAGGGCATCTTCGAGGACCACGGCCTGGACGTCACCATCACGCAGGCCCAGGGCGGCGCTGCCCTGCTGCCCGCCGTCACCGGCGGAGACATGGACTTCGGGTTCAGCAACGTCACCTCGCTGGTCATCGCTCACGCCCAGGGACTGGACATCGACATTCTCATAAGCGGCAGCGCAACCACCGGCGATCCGGATGAGGACTTCGCTTCGGTCGTCGTCTCTGAGGACTCCGACATCGAGGAGATCGAAGACCTGGAGGGCGCATCCATCGCGGTGAACACGCTCAGCAACATCTCGGACTCCACGATCAGCGAAGCGGTGGAGCAGGCAGGCGGGAACTCTGACGCCATCGACTTCGTCGAGATGCCGTTCCCGGACATGCCTACCGCGCTGGAGTCCGGCCAGGTGGACGCGGCCGCGTCCGTGGAGCCGTTCCAGACCATCACCAGGAACGACGGTGCACGGTCAGTCTTCTCCAACTATGCCAACCCGATTGAGGACCTCACCGTGGCCGTGTGGTTCACC
Source organism: Nesterenkonia pannonica (assembly GCF_019575955.1). Taxonomy (GTDB): domain Bacteria; phylum Actinomycetota; class Actinomycetes; order Actinomycetales; family Micrococcaceae; genus Nesterenkonia; species Nesterenkonia pannonica. The sequence continues at coordinate 1,239,036 of NZ_CP080575.1, read as the reverse complement.
GCTGGGACATATGCAGAGGAGAACCCTGAGATCACCGAGGCCTTCACAGAGGCGATGGGTGAGGCCCAGACGTTCGCCGATGAGAATCACGATGTGGTCCGCGAGACGCTGCCCACCTACATGGACAGCGATGAGCAGGTGCTCGAGGAGCTGACGCTGGCGCACTACCCGGCAGCAGTCAACGAGGACTCGCTCCAGCAGATCAACGACATCTCTGCGGACAGCGACATCATCCCCGAGCCGATCGACATCGAGGAGCTCTTCAACGAGTACTCGCTGCGCGACTGGTCGTTCGCGCGCACAAAGAAGGAGGAGCCCGATCCGGGCCCCTCCCTTCTTTGTGGCTTCAGCCTAGGACTGGCTGGTCCGCCAGCCTCCTGCGTACTCCTTGCGCGCAACCAACGAGTAGGGCACAGGGCTGACCACAGCCCGCACCTCAATCTGCTCGTGCGGCTCAACGGTGGGCTTTGAGGTTCCTCCGCCGGGCTCGCCCCACAGGACCTTGACCTCAGCACCCTCAGGCACATTGGCATCGACGGTGGCCAGCGAGAGCACCGTCCGGTCATTGGCGGTGTAGCCGGTGAACATCGACACACCCACGGTGGTTCCCTCTGCGTCGAGGACGGCATCGTAGTTGGACGAGCCGTACTGGGCCATGGGGAGGTCGAAGTACTTGTACTGCGGGCCGTCCACATCGACGAGTGAGCCCCAGATCTTCTTCATGTCCTCTGCGTTCCAGGCCAGCGTCACTTTGCGCTTCTGGGTCGCCGGGTCCACCTGCTCGAGCGCCTCACGACCGATGAAGTCGTGGTCGAACCGCACAAAGCCGCCATAGCCCAGCTCCCATGGCGTGAGGTAGTAGTCCTCGATCGAGCCGCCCACAAAGCTGCCCGCGAGCGCGTTGACAGCCTCGTAGCTGTCGGCGCCGAGCCACTCGCGGTAGCCGCGCAGCTCTTCGCCGGTGTAGATGGTAAGCAGCGGTGATGGGATCCATCCGGACTCGATGGTGTTGGAGGAGTAGGTTCGCGAACCCACAGGCAGCATCCCGAACTCGGCGCCTAGCCTCAAGGATCGTGTCGCGGATCTCGAAGTAGTCCTCGTAGGGCCCCCACAGCTCCAGGCCTGGAGCTCCGGCCATTCCGTGCCGGAGGGTGCGGACCTCTTTGCCTCCGATGTTCATGGAGGACATGTTGAAGAACTTCAGCTGCTCGAGGGGCCGCCGTGCAGCTTCTCGATGACCTTCCAGGCGTTCGGGCCCTGGATCTGGAACCTGTAGTACCGGCGCGAGACAGGGCGTCCCATCGGGTGGGAGGGCGAGCGTCGGTCCACCTCGACCTCGACGTTGTAGCCGCCGGTCTCGGCGTGGTATAGGAGCCAGTTCGCTGCGGGGCTGCGCCCGACGTAGACGAACTCCTCCTCGGCCAGGCGGAACATGATGCCGTCGCCGATGACGTGTCCCGAGGGAGTGGTCGGCACGTACTGCTTGGCCTTATTGACCTCGAAGTTGGCCACCGAGTTGATGGCTGTGTCCGAGATGAGCTTCAGCGCGTCAGGCCCCGTGATGAACAGGTTGTCCATGTGGTGGGACTGGTCGAAGAGCACCGCCGCCTCGCGCCAGGCCTTCTGCTCGGTGCGCCAGTTGGAGAACTCAGTGGGGACGACGGGGTAGACGTAGGCCCCGAGCTGTGAGTTTCGGAGCAGGTCGACGGTGCTGTCGGCCCCGTCAAGGACGTCCTGGAGTGAGCGATGTGACATGGTGTGTTTCCCTTTCTCGTGGATTTCAGGCCGATGAGGCGCTGGCGTCGTGCTTAGCCTTCTGGATCTGCTGGTACACGTGGTGGCGGAGCTCCGTGAAGCGCTGCTCCGATCGTGTTTCGAGCTGGGTGCGCTCGCGGGGCAGGTCAATGTCGATGTCGTCCTGCACCACGGTCGGCGAGGAGGAGAGCATCAGGACCCGCTGCCCCAGGTACACGGATTCGTCGATGTCGTGGGTGATGAAGAGGATCGTCAGCCCGTGCTCCATCCAGAGCTTGCGGATCAGATCCTCAAGGTCGGCACGGGTCTGAGCGTCGACAGCCGCGAACGGCTCGTCCATCAGGAGGACTTCGGGCTGATAGGCGATCGCCCGGGCGATCGCCACACGCTGCTGCATGCCCCCGGAGAGCTGCCAGGGGTATGACCGGGGCACGTGGCTGAGCCCCACGGCTTCCAGAGCGTCCTCCACCAGCTTCTTGCGCTCGCTCTTGGGCACACCGGCATTCTTCAGCGGCAGCTCCACATTGGAATCGACCCGAAGCCACGGGAAGAGGGACCGGCCATACTCCTGGAATACGACGGCCATGTTCTTGGGAGGTCCGTGAACCGGCTCGCCGTGGAGGATCACTTCGCCGTCTGTGGGCTCCAGGAGCCCGGCGATGCACTTGAGCAGCGTGGTCTTGCCTGAGCCTGAGGGCCCCACGAGGCAGGCGAGGTCGCCGCGGGCCAGGTCGAAGGTGATGCTGCGGACAGCTTCGATGGGTCCGGCATCGGACCGGTAGGTCTTCTTGAGTCCCCGAATCCTCAGCAGGGTCTGATCGTCGGGGAGGGTCTTGCCCTCGGGGAGCTGGGCGGCGGTGTCAGGCTGCATTTTCTACCTCTTTCAGGCCGTGGTACCAGCGCAGGAGGCGCTGCTCTACAAATCGGAAGATGAAGGACAGGGTCACGCCGATGAGTCCCAGGACTACGATCCCGGACCACATCTCGGAGATCGCGAAGGAGCGCTGGAACTGCACAATGGTGAATCCGAGTCCGGAGGACGTGGCGAACATCTCGGAGATGACCATGAGGATCAGGCCGATCGACAGGCTCTGGCGAACACCGGCCATGATCGTTGGGGCGGCCGCCGGAAGCAGCTGGTACCTGACACGGTTGAAGCCGCTCAGTCCGTAGCTGCGTGATGTTTCGGACTGGACGGGGTCGATGGCCCGGACGCCCTCGATGGTGTTGAGGAGGATCGGCCAGATGCAGCCCGAGACGATCACCGCGACCTGCATGGGGGCGCCGACTCCGATGAGGAGCATCAGGACGGGGATCAGCACCGGCGGGGAAGGGCCCGGAAGAACTCGAACACGGGCTCGGTGAGCTGCCGGATCACGCGGTTGAGACCGATGAGCAGTCCGAGCACCACCCCGAGGATCAGGGCGAGGGCCAGGCCGATGAGGAGTCGCTGGAGGCTGGGAAGGACATCCCGGGTGAGACGCTCGCCGGTGATCCAGGTGTCGACGAACGTCTCAGCGAGCGGAATGGGCTCGGGCACGAAGAAGCTCGGGCTGGTGGTGGCGTACGCCCACCACGCCGCGATCAGCAGCACCGGAAGGGCAAAGAGCGCCAGGACCGGCGAGATATAGCGCTTGAAGATTCTCATGATGCGAGCTCCCCTCGGACGGATGTGTGCCATGACAGGACGCGGCGCTCCACGAGACGTGCACCGAAGTTGATCACGACGCCCAGTGCCCCCGTCGCCAGGATGAGGGCGTACATGTTGGTGATGGCACCTCCCTGCTGCGACAGCGCGATGTCGCTGCCCAGCCCCGGGGTGCCGATCACCAGGCCAGCGGTGATCGCGAGGATCAGTGCGACAGCCGCGGCCAGCCGCAGTCCGGTCATCAGATAGGGAAGCATCGTCGGGATGACGACGTCACGGATGCGCTGCCAGTAGCTGAACCGGTAGGACTGTGCGGTGTTCATCGCCACCGTGTCGATGTCGCCGACCCCGTAGAGGACCTGAATCAGGACCTGCCAGAAGCAGGCGTAGACGATGAGCAGCAGAGCGGAGTCCAGGCCGATGCCGAAGAGCAGCACCGCCAATGGGATCAGTGCCACGGAAGGGATGGGCCGCAGGAACTCGATGGTCGAGTGGGTGTAGCGGCGCAGGAAGCTGCTCATGCCGATCACGAGGCCGAGAATGGTGCTTACTGCCGTGGCGATGAAGAGGCCTATCGCCCAGGCCTGCATCGTCACGCCGACGGAGGCCCAGAAGCCGAGGTCGGCCAGATTGCCCGCCGCTGTCATCAGCACTTCGCTGGCGGGAGGCAGATAGCGGCTGTCAGCGAGGCCTAGTCTGGGAAACAGTTCCCAGATCGCCAGGAAGGCCAGGATCCCGGTGAGGCCCAGAACGGGCGAGCCCCAGGACCGACCAGAGGTCGGCCTTCGCCGGGATGATGTTTCGGGTGCCACGGTGTGTGCCTCCTGTGGGTGCAGCTGACTCGTCCTTGTTCAGCCATCATGTGACACAGGGCACAGTTCTGCTTGGCACGGACTCATTCAGTGGGACTCACAGGGCCGGACGGCAGCCTCTCCACAAGACTGTGGCCTACGCCACATATATGGAGGGGCTGTTGTCAGGGAGCAGAGCATCATCACACCTTGCACTTGCGACTCTCGTCTTCGTGGCCGCGGCAAACCTGCGGCCCGCCATCAGCGCCGTCGGGCCGCTGCTGGAGACCATCGGAGATGAGACGGGCGCAGGGCCCACCGCCCTCGGGGCGCTGGGTGCACTGCCGGTCTTCACCTTCGCCCTCGTCTCCCCTTCGTCCACCTGCTGTCTCGGCGGTGGGGCATGGACCGCACCGTGCTTGCCGCCCTGACCGTGCTGACGCTGGGCACTGTCGCCAGATCCGCGGGGGCGAGGCGGTGCCGCTGTTCCTCGGCACGCTCATCCTCTCTGCGGCCGTGGCGGTCCTCAACGTGGTGCTCCCAGCAGTGGTGCGCAGGGACTTCCCGGATCGGGTGCCGGTGATGACGGGCGCCTACACGGCGGTGATGACCGGTGTGGCCGCACTCGCCTCAAGCACGGCCGTCCCGCTGTCCGGCGCGCTGAACTGGGAACTTGCCCTGGCAGCAGCAGCTGCTCTCTCGCTTCTCGCTGCGCTCCTCTGGGGTGGCGCCAGAGCCGCAGCGGGCCCAGTGAGGCCGTCGACAGCAGCAGCACGGGGCGCGGGGGCTCATCCCGCTCCGTGTGGTCCTCACCCCTGGCCTGGGGAGTCATGATCTTCTTCGGATTCCAGTCAGCGATGTTCTACTTCTTCCTGACGTGGCTTGCCGCCATCCACACGTACCACGGGTTCAGCGCCGTAACGGCGGGACTGGGAGTGGGGATCTATCAGGCGACGGGCATTGCGGCGATGCTGCTGATCTCTCGGATTCTGCAGAGAACCCGCGACCACCGACTGGTGGTGGGGTCACGGGCGTAGGAATGGCTCTCGGCAGCTTAGGGATGGTGCTGCTGCCGGAGCTGATGCTGCTGTGGGCCGTCGTGAGCGGCTTCTTCTCGGCCAGCTCTCTGCTCCTGGCGCTGACGATGATCAGCCTGCGCGCGGCGGGGCCGCAGCAGGTAAACGAGCTCTCAGGCATGGCCCAAGGAGTGGGCTACGTCATCGGCGGCGCAGCCCCTCGCGGCCGGATACCTCTTCCAGGTCAGCGGCACCTGGACAGTGCCTCTGCTGCTGAGCCTGGGGGTCATTGCGGTGTACACCGCGATGGGAATGTGGACCGGACGGGATGTGCGTCTGTTCGGGCAGGGGTCAGTCGGTGAGCAGCTCGAAGTCCAGACGATCCTGGATCTCCTCGGCGCTGAGACCGTAGGCCTGACGCAGCCTGACCCCACCGTCTTCGATGTGGAAGACACCATGATCGGTATAGACCCGACTCACACACCCCAGCCCCGTCGCCGGATACCCCAGCTGCGGAACGATCTTCGCCGTGCCGTCCTTGGCGAAGAGGCTCATCATCACAAACACATCCTTAGCCCCGATCGCCAGATCCATCGCACCGCCCACCGCCGGAATCGCATCCGGGGCACCAGTGGACCAATTGGCCAGATCCCCACCAGCAGAGACCTGGAAAGCACCCAGCACACAGACGTCCAGGTGCCCCCGCGCATCATCGCGAAGGAATCAGCATGATGGAAATAGCTGGTCCCCGGCAGCTCCGTGACCGGGATCTTGCCCGCATTGATCAGATCACCATCGACCTCATCCCCTGAGCCGCCGGGCCCATCCCCAACATCCCATTCTCGGTATGCAGAGTCACCCCCTGCTCCGGAGTCAGATAATCCGACACCGTCGTAGGCTGACCGATCCCCAGATTCACATACGAACCCGCCGGAATATCAGCCGCCACCAACTGCGCCAACTGCTGCCGTGAGAGCTTCTCGTCATATCGTGCGGTGATCATCCTTGGAGTCTTCCTTCCCTGCTCGCAGCCTCACCGGACGCGGTGGGCACCTCCACCACAGTGTCCACATACAGCCCCGGCGTGACCACCGACTCCGGGTCGATGGACCCAGTAAGCAGAACCTGCTCCACCTGAACCACCGTGCGCGCTGCCGCAGCAGCCATCACCGGACCGAAATTCCGGGCCGTCTTGCGATACACCAGATTCCCCACCTCATCAGCTGCCAGCGCTTTGATCAGCGCCACATCACCGCCCAACGGGTACTCCAGCACGTAGTTCCGGCCCTGAATCTCCCGGACCTCCTTGCCCTCGGCCAACGTGGTTCCGTAACCGGTGGGAGTGAAGAAAGCCCCAATGCCCGCACCCGCTGCGCGCAGCCGCTCAGCCAGATTGCCCTGAGGCACAAGCTCCAGCTCAATCCGACCAGCCCGGTAGGCCTCATCGAAATGCCACGAATCCGACTGCCGCGGAAACGAACAGATGATCTTCCCCACCCGGGACTCCTTGACCAGCAGCGCCAACCCCGCATCACCCTGACCGGCATTGTTGCTCACCACCGTCAACTCCTTAGCGCCAGAGTCCAGCAGCGCATCAATCAGCTCATGAGCCTGCCCAGCATTGCCGAACCCACCCAGAAGCACCGTCGCCCCATCACCGACTCCAGCCACAGCCTCAGCAGGGTCAGCCGCAATATTCACCGACATGCCTCACTCCCCTTCCGCGTCGACGTTCTCAAGAACAACAGCCAGGCCCTGCCCCACACCGATGCACAGTGTCGCTACACCCCACCGCTGCCCGTCAGCCTGCATGCGGGCCGCCAACGTCGACAAGCACCGGGTCCCCGAAGCGCCCAGCGGATGCCCGATCGCCACCGCTCCGCCCCACGCATTGACGATCTCAGGGTCGATCCCCCACGCATCGATGCACGCCACAGATTGAGCAGCGAACGCCTCATTCAGCTCCACAGCGTCGACACGGTCCCACGTCAGGTGGCGTGCTCCAACGCCCTGTTCGAGGCCTCGACAGGCGCATAGCCGAAGAACTGGGGCTCGTTGGCAGCCGCGCCCCAGTAAACGATGCGAGCCTGAGGCTTCAGGCCCAGCCTCTCCCCATGCGGCCCGGGACCCGATCCACGCAGCCGACGCCCCATCATTCAGCGGTGACGCATTCCCGGCCGTCACCGTGCCGCCCTCCTTGCGGAACACCGGAGACAGATTCGCCAGCGACTCAGCACTGACGCCCTGCCGCAGGGTCTCGTCCCGGGTCAGATCCGCACCGGGAACCTCCACGGTCAGTCCCTCATACTTTCCAGCATCCCAAGCCTCCAGCGCGAGGCGGTGGGACCGGGCGGCGAACTCGTCCTGACGGATCCGAGAGACCCCGTACTTCTCCCGAAGCTGCTCAGTGGCCTCACCCAACGAGACCGTCCACTCCGCAGGCATCCGCTCATTGATCAGCCGCCACCCGAGCGCGGTGTTCACCAGCTCAAGGTTCTTCATGGGGAACGGACGCTCCGTCTTCGGCAGCACCCACGGCGCTCGAGACATCGACTCCACACCCCGACCAGCACCACATCGGTCTCTTCGAGCCTCACCTGACGGGCAGCCTGAATCGCGGCGTCCATCGAGGAGCCGCACAGCCGGTTCACCGTGCTGGCAGGCACCGAGGTCGAACCCCAGCCAGCAGCCACGCCATTCGCCCCACATTGCGGTTCTCCTCACCCGCACCATTGGCGTTGCCGAAGATCACCTCACCGACCACATCGTGGCGTCCTCACCGGAGACACCCGGAGCACGGGCCAGCAGCTCGCTGATCACCACCTCCGCGAGATCATCCGGACGCACCCCGGACAGCGCCCCGCCCACCTTGCCGAAAGGAGTGCGCACACCATCAAAAACAAACGCGTCAGTCATATGTGGAACCGTAATTCGTGGTTTGTGTCACAGTCGCAAGGTCTCTCATTCAATGGAATCCAGAGGCTCAGAACGGGTACGGAGGGATGTTCCCGGACACCGTGAGCCACTGCGTCTCTGTGAAGGCTTCGATGTTCGCAGCCGCACCCCGTGGCGGGAGCCGTTGCCGGAGTCCTTGGTCCCTCCGAATGGAGCCGTGGCTTCGTCGGCCACCGTGGACTCGTTGATGTGCACGATTCCGGAGTCGAAGGCGTCCGCCACAGCGATGGCCTCGCTGACGGGGCCCAGCACCGACAGCGAGAGCCCGAACTGCGAATCGTTGGCCAGACGAACAGCCTCCTCGACGGATGACACCGGGGCCAGGGTGCGACGGGGCCGAAGATCTCGTCGCTCCAAGCGGGGTTGTCGGAGGCCACGTTGCCCAGCACCGTCGGTCGGTAGAACAGGCCGTCATGCGTGCCGTAACCAGCAGCTGGGCGCCCTGAACGAGCCCGTCCTGGACGATGGAGTCGACCCTCTTGAGCTGGTTCTCGTCGATGATCGGCCCCATCATCACTCCTGAGTCGGAAGGCCTGCCGACCATGATTCCGTCGGCCTTCTCGGCCAGGGCTGATGCGTATTCGTCGTAGATGTCCTCGTGGATGATGTGGCGGCCGGTGGTCATACAGATCTGCCCTGGTGCATGAACGATCCGAATGCGGCAGCTGAGACGGCCTTCTCGATGTCCGCGCCGGGAGGACCACCATGGCGTTGTTGCCCCCGAGCTCCAGATGGGCTCGCTTGAGGTGCTCGGCGCAGAGGGCGCCGATCTTCCGGCCTGCGGGCGTGGAGCCGGTGAAGGCCACCACTCGCGTCTCGGGGCCGTGATCGTGGCCTGACCGATTTCGGCTCCGCCTGGCAGCAGGTGCAGCAGCCCTTCGGGCAGCCCCGCCTCCTCGAAGATGCGGGCCAGCACCACGCCGCCGCAGACTGCGGTGCGCGGATCCGGCTTCAGCAGCACGGCGTTGCCCAGGGCCAGAGCAGGCGCCACGGCGCGGATGGACAGGATCAGGGAAGTTGAAGGGAGCGATGACGCTCACGACTCCAGCCGCCCTGCGTCGAGCGATGGACCAGTGAGGCTTGTCCGTGGACAGCATCTCCCCAATGGGGCATCTCCCCAATGCGGAGGCCTCGTAGCACTCCTCCGCCGCGATGTGCGTCTCCAGCTGAGCCTTGGGCGCAATAGCGCCCGACTCCTGAACAATCCACTGTTCGATCTCAGCGGCGTGCTCCTCGAAGAGCATGCCGGCCTTCCGAAGCACCGCGGCCCTCTCGGACGGCGGACGAGCGGCCCAGTCACGCTGGGCTCGGGCGGCACTCTGAGCTGAGGCGCGCACATCGTCTGCGGAAGGCATGCCCCAGCTGCCGAGCTCGGCCTGTGTGGCTGGATCTGTGGCAGTGCCTGTCTCGCCTGAAGAGCTCCAGCTGCCGGTGAAGAGCTTTCCTGACCAGATGTCGGGGTTGAGCAGAGTCATGACGGTGGTCCTTTCCTACGAACGGGAGGGCGAATCGGACTGCGGTGTCGTGCTAGGCGCTCTCGTCTCCGGCGGCTTCCTCGGCAAGGACGCGCTGGCCGATGCCGAAGGCCACGTTGGCGGCGGGGACGGAGCAGTAGATGGCTGCTTGGAGAAAGACTTCCTTGATCTCCTCCGCTTCGAGACCGTTGCGGCGCGCGGCTCGGACGTGCATCTCGAGCTCGTGCCAGTAGCCGCCCGAGATGAGGGCGGTGAGGGTGATGATGGAGCGTGATCTGCGGTCGAGCCCCGGCCGGGTCCAGATGGTGCCCCAGGCGTGCCGGGTGATCATGGACTGGAACTCTTCGGTGAACGCGTCGGAGGCGGCGGTGGCCCGGTCGACGTGCTCGTCGCCGAGGACTTCGCGACGAACAGCCATTCCATCGGCGTAGATCTGCTCGCCGGTGCGCGGCTCGTGCTGTTCGGGGCTGGTCATGAGAAGAAGTCCTTCAGCATCTCGGCAGTGTTCTCGGGGTCCTCCGTGGGGCCTGGTGGGCAACTCCTCGAAGGGTGACGGCGCGCCCTTCCGGCACGCCCTCGGCGATGGTGTCCGCATCAGCCGGGGGCAGACCGTGTCCTCCTCGCCGGCGAGGGCGAGGATGGGGTCTGACGCCTCGCCCAGGCGTTCGGTCAGGTCGTAGTCGGCCAGTGCCCGGCAGGCTGCTGCGTAGGAGTGGCGGTCTGTCTGCTGCAGCGCATGCAGCAGCGGGGTGACCCGTTCGGGGTGCTTCTCCAGGAAGCCCGGTGCGAACCAGCGTTTGGCGGAGCCCTCAACCATGGTCGGAGTCCCCGCCTGGGCGACGAGGTCCGCTCGTTCGCGCCATCCTTCGGGGTTCCGAGCTTGGCTGCCGAGCACAGGACCGCCAGGCTGCGGAACGTGCCGGGGTGATCGACTGCGAGGGTCAGGCTGACGGCTCCTGCGATCGACACAGCCGGCGTGAAACCGCGGGAGGGCAGCGTCGACGGCACCGTGCTCAGCTGCTGCATGATCAGCCGCGCGAACCACTGCGGACGCCAGGTTCGACAGGCTGAAGGGCCCCGGGTGCGCAGCCGAGCTGCCGTGCCCCGGCAGATCCCAGCCCACCACCGTGAAGCGATCGGCCAGGAAGGGCAGGGCAGGGCCCCAGAGGGCCGTCACCGAGGTGCCCAGCGAGGGCCGACCATCAGGAGGGCGAGGGCCCTCTGCCTCCGGCGTGAGCAGGCTGGGGGTCAGGGACAGGCTCATAGGGGTTCTCTCCTGATCTGCGACGGTGGGCGTCTGCGGCAGCGTCGATGAACTCGTCTGCACGCCCGAGGTATCCGGATGGGTCGAGCGCCTCATCGACGGCCTGGGAATCTCCGAGCGCTTCGATGAGACCGGCACGCAGCTCCCCGGCGTAAGCCGCCTCAGCCTGGATCAGGGCCTGCAGCTGGGATCGGCCGCCGGGCAGCCTCTGGCCCATGGTGAGCATCAGGCGTTCGGACAGCAGAAGATCCCCTGCGCTGCTCAGGTTGGCCGCCATCGCCTTCTCGTTGACGATCAGGTAGGCGAAGAGCTCTCGGGCTCTATCCGCAGCTCCGACGGTCATGCGACCCAGCTCTGTCAGGGCAGCCCACTCCGCATGCCAGGCACCGTCGGGACGCTCGTCATCGGCGGCCGCCGCAGCCTGATGCAGGGTGCTCAGGTGGCCGGGCGCCGCGAGCGATGCGGAGCGGATCAGCGTGGCCAGCACGGGATTCTGCTTCTGCGGCATGGCGGAGGAGCCGCCCCTGCCCGCGGCAGAGGGCTCGCGCAGCTCCCCAGCTCCGGACGCTGGAGGGTGAGGACGTCCACAGCGGACTTGCCCAGCGCCGCAGTGACTCCTGAGAAGGCGGAGGCCAGGCTCAGGACGGGCTGCCTCTGCACGTGCCACGGAAGGTCAGGAACGCTCAGGCCCAGGCGTTCCCCCAACGCCTCCGTCAGCTCCGCGGCCTTGCCTCGGCCTGCGATCTGCACGAGCGCCGCCTGAGTCCCCACCGCGCCGCCCCACTGCAGGGGCAGCGATGCCGCAGCGTGGGCGAGCGTCTCCGCCGCTGAGCTGATCCCGTCCAGCCAGACAGCCGCTTTGAGGCCGAAGACGGTCGGCAGGGCGTGCTGGGTCAGAGAGTGCGCAGTGCAGAGGGTGCCCCGATGCCGCTCGGCCAGATCGGCCAGGACGCGGCCGCCGCCCGTGCGTCCTCGACGGCGTGCCGGGCGGCTCGTAAACAGAGCAGGACAACAGCGGTGTCCAGGATGTCCTGGCTGGTGGCACCCCGGTGCAGCGCCGAGTCCCCTGCGCCCCGCTCCGCGAGCTCGGCGCGCAGAGCCTTCAGCAGCGGAATGACCGGATTGCCGCCGCCCGCGGCGGCTTCGGCGAGCTGCTCAGGAGCCAGCGCAGGGAGCTGGCGGCGATCAGCGCAGATCGCAGTCAGCTCCTCGGCATCAGAACGCTCGGCGAAGCCGTGCTCCGCCAGCACCGCGCCCCAGGCGGCCTCCACATCGAGCAGCGCGTCCACGAAGGCCTGCTCAGAGAGCGTCTCCGCAGCACGCGTGTTCGCCCACGCCGGGGTGAACAGACTCGAGGGCGCCATCAGGACCGGTTCTGCTCCGCTGCTGCTGGACCGTTCAGGGCCGGAGTCTGCGGGTACGACAGGAAGACCGTCTCGTCCTCCCCTGCAGGGTGATGTTGAACAGGAGCCCCCGTCGGACTCCCGCTGGGCGATCAGGGTGCCCCGGCGGGACTCCTCCACGCTGCTCAGCAGCGGGTCCTCTCCCAATGCATCGCTCTCCGGGAGATAGGCCCGGGTGAAGACCCGGTCGAGGAGGCCGCGGGCGAACACACAGACCAGGATGAACGGAGCGCCGCCCTCACGCGTGGGGCCGGGGTCGACGGTGGTGAAGGTGAAGTGCCCGGCGTCGTCCACGGGGTGCGCCCCATCCGGTGAAGGTGTAGCCGTCACGCTTGAGAGAGCCGGGCTGCCGCGAGATGGAACCCGAGGCGTCGGGCTGCCAGATCTCGATCAGGGCGTCAGGGATGGGCTTGCCATCACCGTCGCGCACGGTGCCGTGGAACCGGATGGATCCCTCCCGAGAGGGCGGCACGAGCTCACCGCCCCGTTCGAAGGGAGCGCGTACCCGTAGAAGGGGCCCACTGTCTGGGCGGGGGTAGGGGTGAGGTCCTGCATAATCAGTGATCGCCCTCCTCAGGCTCGGTCCAGGTGCGGTTCGACCCCGAAAGGACGATATCCCAGCGGTAGCCCGTTGCCCACTCATGCTGGGAGACGGAGTGGTCGTAGGAGGCCACCAGTCGGTCACGGGCCTGCTGGTCCACGATGGACTGATAGATGGGGTCCAGTGAGAACAGCGGATCGCCCGGGAAGTACATCTGGGTGATGATGCGCTGGGTGAAGTCGGTGCCGAACAGGCTGAAGTGGATGTGGTAAGCCGCCACGCGTTGTTGTGGTTCTTCCAGGGGTAGGGCGCTTAAGCTTGATGGTGGTGAAGGTGTATTCGCCGTCGGGCCCGGTGATGGCCCGCCCCACTCCGGTGAAGTTGGGATCCAGCGGCGCGGGGTGCTGATCGCGCTTGTGGATGTACCGCCCGGCAGCATTGGCCTGCCAGACCTCGATCAGTTGCCCGGCCACCGGTAAGCTGACCGTCCACGACGCGTCCGGTGACGATGATCCGCTCACCGATGGGCTGGCCGTTGTGCTGAATGGTCAGGTCGGCTTCCAGGGGATGCACGTCCCGCTCCCCGAAGGCCGGGCTCCACAGCTCGATCTCTTCCGGATCGGTGTGGTGGAGGCTCTTGGTGGGGTGGCGCAGCAGGGAGCTGCGATAGGGCGGGAAGGCCAGCCGAGCAGTTGTCTCCTCGGGCCCGCCGTGAGCCAGTGCGTGCTCGTACTCCTTATGGACCTCGCGGATCTCCGCGGTCATCTCATCCTGCGTCGCTGCGGCAGCGTCGGGATTGGTGTTGGGGACGACGTCATGTGCCTGACCGCTCCTTTGGTAGGGCCGCTGGTGATCGTGCTGACAGTCTCTGTTAGTGAGCTGGATCACTGCGACTGCCTTTTCATTCAACAGGACGCCCCGATGCGCCGGGGACGGCCCCAGCCGCCAAGGCTCTGCTGATCCCTCGCGAAGCCGTCTGCATCGCCATCAGCGCCTGAGGCAGGCGATCCCACGCGAGGGGCACCACGATGGTGAGCGCAGCTATGGCATGTCCTCGGGCATCCAGAATGGGCACTGATGCTCCGGCCGTGTCGGTGTTGATCAGCCCTCCGAGCCTCAAATGACCCCTCGACCGTGCCTCCCCGAGCTCCCTGAGGAACTCGGGCCGCTCACGCCTGATGCGCTCACCGTGGACGCTCATCACCCGGTCCATCTGCCCCGGTGCGGCGAAGGCGAGGAGAGCGTGGCCCATGGAGGTGAGGTGGACGGGCATGCGGCTGGCCACCTCCGCGGGATTCGAGACGGCCCCGCGCCGCGAGAGCCGCTCGACGATCAGCACATCCGCGCCGTCCAGCACAGCCAGCTGCGTGGTCTGCTGCACGACGTAGTTGACGTCCTGCATGAAGGGCAGGGCAGCGTGGCGCAGGGTGCGGGAGAGCACGGTGTGCTGAGCGATCTCCACAGCCGCTGGCCCAGCTCGATGTCGCCCACAGCCGTGCGCGCCAGCATCCCGCGCTCGACGAGGTCGGTGATCAGCCGGTATGCGGTGGTCCTCGGCAGCTCTGCCGCCTCTGCCAGCTCGCCGGGAGACAGGACAGGGTCCCGCTCGAGAGCGCCGAGTATGCGCATCACGCGGTCCAGCAGGGCGTCGCCTGAGCGCGAGTTTGCCATCCGCTGCGGCGCCTCCTTCATGATCAGCAGCACATCGTCTGATGGCCAGTATGACGGGGCGCAGACCTCGAGGCCGTACGCGAGTCTCATTCAATGGATCCAGCGTGGGACGCCTTTTGTGGCCCGTACCACCTCCTCAGTACGGTCACTGCGGCTGTGATTCACAGCACACCGCAGCCCCGTTCAGAGAAGGAATGCGAGCACGACCTCAATGCGCGAGCAGCTCGATGCCCGGCCCATGAGCCGCTATCAGTGGTTCATCGTCGCCCTGGCGACCTTTCTCATGGGCCTGGACGGCTACGACGTGCAGGCGATGGCATTCACGGCCAACGCCGTCTCCCAGGACATGCCCTGATCGTCAACTGCGCCAAGCCTCTTCCTCTCCGCCACGGCATCCTCCATGCCGGAGCTGATGCTCTGGCGCGTGATCAATGGGCTGGGAGTCGGGGCATCCTCGCCTCCGGGACCGTGCTGATATCCGAGTACTCCAACGCGAAGCATCGAGGGCTGGCGCTGAGCATCTACGCGGCCGGGTATCCGGTCATCGCCACCATGGGCGGCCTGATGGCCGTGCCGCTGATCCAGAGCTTCGGGTGGCAGTCGGTGTTCGTCCTCGGCGGCGCCCTGACCGTCGCGGCCATCGTGCTCACCGCCGCGGCCATGCCTGAGTCCCTGGAATTTCTGGCTGTTCAAAGAGCCGCGGCATCGCTTGGCGCCGACGCGGACCGCAGAGCGCATCGCAGCAGGCCTGGGCCTGCAGGCCGATTCGACATCGAGCCTCAGCGCCGCCGACCAGGGCGGCGCTGAGGAGGGCGGCAGCTCCTACGCCGCACTGCTCTCCCCGCAGAATCGGAGGAACACCCTGTTCCTGTGGGCAGTCTTCTTCATCGTCATGTTCGCCTTCTACTTCGCAAACACCTGGACGCCGCAGCTGCTCACCGAGGTCGGGTTCACCCCGAGGAGGGGATCATGGGCGGCGTGATGCTCATGCTCGGCGGAGCCGTGGGGGCAGTCCTCTACGGCGTGTGCACGGCCACATGGGATCCCCGCGCCGTGCTGGCCGTCTTCGCCGCCCTGTCCGGGACGATGTTCGTCGTCTTCATCACCTCGACCAACGTCTACGCGCTCGCCCTGATCACCGGTGTGGGCCTGGGCATGATCGTCAACAGGTGCATCTCGGGTCTGTACACCTTGGCGCCCATGACCTATTCCCCACCCTGCGTTCCACGGGAGTAGGAGCGGCGCTCGGAGTCGGTCGGTGCGGCGCCATCCTGGCACCCATCATCGTCGGCGGCCTGCTTGACTCAGGATGGACCCCTGCTGCGCTCTGCACCGGAGTCGGACTGCTCATACTCCTCGCCGCAGGGGCGGCCTGATGCTCCGGCTCGAGATGCCCCAGAGGGCGCCGGAGCATGGGGATGAGACGGGCGAATCCGTGACCCCCGAGCTTCGCGCGGCCGCCGAGACCCCGCGCTGAGCAAGGCCCATCCGCACACAGGGCACCCGCGTGCGCCATTCCATTGAATGGATCACATGTGGCACGGGTCACTATTGTTCTCGAGACTGGACAGGTCAGCGCCCCGTCCAGCAAGGAGTCCCATGTCTGCTGCGAAAACCGAAGATATCAGCACCGTCGACGTGGGCATCGTGGGCGGCGGCCCCGCCGGACTGATGTCCGCCATCCTGCTGGCCCGGCGCGGGATCACCGCTGCTGTGATCGAGCAGCGCAGCGAGCAGGAGATCCGCACCACACACCGCGCCTAAGCATCCTGGAGGCGGGCACGGTCGACATGCTCGTCCAGGCTGACATCGGCTCGCGCGTCCTCACGGAGGGCCACGAGCACACCGGCACGATCCTCAGCTTCGACGGCACGCAGGTGCGCATCCCGCTCAAGGAGGCCGTCGGCCGTTCGGTGTGGCTCTACCCGCAGAATGAGGTCTTCACCGACCTGGCTCGCGCGTGGCAGGAGGAGGATGGAGAGGTCCACTGGTCGGTCAGCGACACAGCCGTCAGCGGCCTCACGACCAGCACTCCGGCCATCGACTTCACCGACAGCGACGGACGCGCCCGGCGCATCGAGGCCAAGATGATCATCGGAGCCGACGGCTCACGTTCAGTGTGCCGCAGGAGCATCCCGGAGGATGTGCGGACCGACTACTTCACCGAGTATCCCTTCGCATGGTTCGGGATTCTCTGCGAGGCCCCTCCCACGGCGCCGGAGCTCATCTACGCGAACTCCCAGGACGGCTTCGCCCTGATCTCTCAGCGCAGCGCGACTGTGCAGAGGATGTACTTCCAGTGCGACCCGGAGGCGAACCCGGACGACTGGGACGACGACGCGATCTTCGATCGCATCCAGAGCGTCCTCGGGTCCGCCACGGAGCTGAAGCGCGGACCCATCATCAGCAAGAATGTGCTCCCTTCCGTTCCTACGTCTGCGAGCCGATGACCTACGGGCGACTGGTGCTGGCAGGCGATGCGGGCCATACGGTGCCGCCCACCGGCGCCAAGGGCCTGAACCTGGCCTTCACGGATGTCCGGGCGCTCATCCCGAAGGTGGAAGAGTTCCTCGCAGAGCCGGACGGAGGCACAGCCGCCCTGGAGCAGTACTCACAGACCGCTCTGGACCGGGTGTGGAAAGCTCAGCACTTCTCCTACTGGGCCACCTCCCTGATGCACAACCGGCCGAACGACGACGCGTTCGCGTACCGGCGGCGTCGCGGAGAGTTCGATGCGATCACCGGATCCCCGGAGGGCCGCGCCTACTTCGCGGACGGCTACACCGGCTGGGCGTAGCCGCCGCGACGCTCAGGACTGGCCGTCGAAGAGTGTGGTCACCGACCCGTCGGTGAACACCTCTTTGATCGCGCGGGCAAGGATGGGAGCGATGGAGAGGACCTTCAGGTTCTCGAAGCGCTTCTCCTCGGGGATCGGAAGCGTGTTCGTGACCACAACCTGACGGGCCCCGCAGTTGGCGAGCCGCTCAGCCGCAGGCTCCGAGAGGATGGCATGGGTCGCTGCGATGATCACGTCCTTGGCGCCGGCGTCCTTGAGCACCTTCACCGCGCCTGAGATGGTCCCGCCGGTGTCGATCATGTCGTCGATCAGAACGCAGGTGCGGCCTTCGATGTCACCGACGACGCGCTTCGCCTCAGCCAGGTTGGGCTGGGTCAGATCACGCGTCTTGTGGACGAACGCCAGGGGCGCTCCTCCGAGCCGGTCCGCCCACTGCTCAGCGACCCGAACGCGACCAGTGTCCGGGGACACCACCGTCACCTCGTCCTCGGAGACCTCACCACGGATGTAGTCGGCCAGCAGCGGAATCCCGAAGAGGTGGTCGACGGGACCGTCGAAGAAGCCCTGTATCTGCGCGGTGTGCAGATCAACGGTCATGATCCGGTCCGCGCCAGCGGTTCGGTACATGTCGGCGACCAGGCGTGCGGAGATCGGCTCGCGTCCGCGGCCCTTCTTGTCCTGACGCGAGTAGGGTAGAAGGGGCTGACGACCGTGATGCGCTTGGCGGAGGCCCGCTTCATCGAGTCGATCATGATCAGCTGCTCCATGAGCCAGTTGTTCAGCGGAGCCGGATGCGACTGGATGAGGAACACATCCTTGCCCCGGACGGACTCCGCCGATCGCACATAGATCTCGCCGTTGGCGAAGTCGTAGGCGTCCATGGGGAGCAGCTCGGTGCCCAGCTCGGCCGCGATCTCCTCCCCAGCTGAGGGTGCGCCCGGCCTGAGGCGACGACCATGGTCTTCTCGGTGTGGACCCTGATCTCATCCATTGCGGTGCTCCCCTGCCCCTTCGGTGTTCTCTGACTGTTCGGCGGACGCGAGACCAGCCCTCTCCGCTGCCTGTGCCGCTGCGGAGCCGGGCCTCCTTCGCTCGACCCATCCTTCAAGATTTCGCTGCTGCGCTGCCGTGATGGCCAGTGCGCCGTGCGGCACGTCCTGGCGAACCACCGCGCTTCGCGCCCGTGTACGCGCCGTCGCCGAGCTCTACGGGCGCAACGAAGACGGTGTTGGAGCTGGTGCGCACGTGGTCGCCGATCACGGTGCGGTGCTTGTCCACCCCGTCGTAGTTGGCGGTGATGTTGCCGCAGCCGATGTTGGAGTCCTCGCCGATCTCCGCATCGTAAGCGTAGCCGAGGTGGCTGAGCTTGCTGCGGTTCCCGATGCGGACGTTCTTGGTCTCGTAGAACGCGCCGATCCTGCCCGCTTCCCCAAGCACCGTGCCCGGACGCAGGTAGGTGAATGGGCCCACGCTGCTGCCCGCGCCGATCACCGCACCTGCGCCGTGGGTGCGGATGACCTTGGCCCCCTGCCCGACTGTGACATCGGTGAGTGTGGTGTCCGGGCCTACGGTGGCGTAAGCAGCGACGTGGGTTGCGCCGTGCAGCTGCGTGCCCGGCAGGATGGTGGTGTCCTGCTCGAGGGTGACGGTCGGCTCGATCCATGTGGACGCGGGGTCCACCACGGTGGTCCCCGCGCGCATCGCAGCTTCGACGACCCGCCGGTTGAGCTCGGCGCCGAGGGCCTGCAGCTGGACCCGGTCGTTGGCTCCCTCCACCTGCCAGCGGTCCTCCGCCACGACGGCGGAGACTCTGCCGCCCTCACGGTGGGCGATGGCGAGCACATCCGTCAGGTACTTCTCGCCCTGAGCGTTCTCCGTGGAGACCTGCTGCAGCGCCCGGGTCAGGACGGCAGCGTCGAAGGCATAGATGCCCGAGTTGATCTCGCGCACTGCCCGCTGCGACTCGTCCGCATCCTTGTGCTCCACGATGCCGATGACGTCATCGCCCTGACGGAGGACTCGCCCGTAGCCGGTGGGATCCTGCACCTCTGCGGAGAGCACTGTGACCGCGCTGCCCTTTCCCTCGTGCTCAAAGACGAGGTCGCTGAGCAGCGCCGGGGTCAGCAGCGGAACATCGCCGTAGGTCACCACGACGGTGCCGGTGAGCGCCTCCTCAGGAAGAGCCGCCAGCCCGCACTCCACCGCACGGCCGGTCCCAGGAATGTCATCCTGATCGGCCAGCAACACGTCGGCGTCGTGCTCGGTGATGTGCCTGGCGACCTGCTCCCGCTCATGGCGGACCACCGCCACGAGATGCTCGGGCTCGATCGCCCGCGCGGTGTCCAGGGCGTGGCCGATGAGGCTCGTGCCTGCCAGGGGATGGAGGATCTTCGGCAGCGATGACTTCATGCGGGTGCCGCGCCTGCGGCAAGCACGATCACTGCGGTCGGGCGCACTGGTGTTCTCACGTTCCGCCACTAGGATTCGAACCTAGACTATCGGTACCAAAAACCGGTGTGCTGCCCTTACACCATGGCGGATGAATCAAGCCCGACAAGACTACCAAGGAACAGATCGCCCGAGGCTTCAGGCAGCGGCGGCGTCGGCCAGTGTGGCGAGAAGGCCTGCGCCCGCTGAGAGGAAGAGCATGAGGGCCAGCAGGACGGCGATGAGCCGCTTGGCGGGAGTGATGTGCACGAGTTCCTTCGGGGCAGGTGACGACGTCATGGCCAGCTCGGCTGTGCCAGTATGGATGCGCTCCCTGTCAGGGTAGCGGCCACCGCGGCCCTCAGAGCAAACTGATCCTGGCCTCAGCGGGACCTCTGAGGCATGCCGCACACTGGGCAGCCCTGACTCGAGTACCCGCGCGGGAGGAGAACGAGGTGAACGCACGGGCTTCCGCCATTCCTCCCTCGGCCCTGCTTCCCGAGGGGCGAACTGTGTTCGGGCTGAACCCTGACTGGGGCGTGGAGACCCTCCGCGAATTCGCCGAGACGACCGGGGTCGGGCCCGGCGCTGCGGTCTCGTTCGTGGAGCTTCCGTGGGACGAGGGGACGTGGAGAACGTCACCGCAGCAGCGGACCAGATCGCCGAGTTCAACGGCGTGCTGATGCTCACTGTGGAGCCTGTCGATGGTCTGGGCGCCGTCACCCCTGAGGTGATCGAGGAGCTGGTGAGCGTACTCCGGAGCATCAACGAATCCGGAGTGCCGGTCCTGCTCAGATACGCCCACGAGATGAACGGCTCCTGGTATGCATGGGGGCAGCAGCCCGAAGAGTACGTGCGCAGCTTCAGGGAGGTGGCGGAGGCAGTCAGCGCCGCTCCGGCGACCGAGATGCTCTGGGCGCCCAACTACGCCGGCGGGTACCCCTACTCGGGCGGCGGTCACCATGCCCAGCCAGGCTCTGCGGACCACGCGGCCCTCGACACCGACGGCGACGGCCACCTCACCGAGGGCGACGACCCCTACGCCCCTACTATCCCGGCGATGACGTCGTCGACTGGGTAGGCATGACCATCTATCACTGGGGCGACTCCTACCCCTGGGGCACCGACAGCATGCCCGAGCCCGGCAAGCTCACCGACCAGCTGACAGGCTCCTACGACGGGCTCGGCGGAGATGACACTGTCTTCCCCGACTTCTATACGGAGTACGCGGTGGAACAGGGCAAGCCGATGGCCATCCCTGAGACGGCCGCGTTCGTCTCCGCGGACGCCGACGACGAACGCGGCCTCGCGATCCGGCGCAGCTGGTGGCAGCAGGTCTTCTCGGAGGAGGTGCACGAGAGGTTCGAGCACATTCGGCTGATCAGCTGGTTCAACTGGGACAAGTACGAAGCCGAAGTCGACGGGCTCGTGCGCTGGTCGCTGACCACTGACGGTGCAACTGCTGAAGCGTTCGGCGCAGACCTTCCTGACTGGGTCCTCACCAGTGACGACCTGGAGCCGCAGGGCCCCTGAGGCCTATCCCGTGATCTCAGCGAGCTCCAGCCACCTGCTCTCCAGCTCATCGGCCTGGTCCTGGACCTGCTGCCGCTCAGCGGTGATGGCAGCCAGCCCCTCGAAGTCGCTCTGGTCATGGGCAGCCAGACGCTCATCGAGCTCGTTCACCTGGGCCTGCATCTTCTCCAGCTTCCGCTCGATCGATGACGCCTCCTTCTGCGCAGCCCGCCGGTCCGCGCCTGAGACGCCGGCGTCCTTCTCGGGCTTCGGCCCGCTGGGGCTCAGAGGCGCTGATTCGCCGCGGCTCCCGGGGCAGCGGACGGCGTAAACTGCTGATCCCGGAGCTGCAGGTACTCGTCCACACCCCCGGGCACGTGGCGCAGCGATCCGCCGAGGATCGCATACTGCTGATCGGTGGCCCGTTCGAGAAGGTACCGGTCGTGCGACACGACGATGAGTGTGGTAGGCCAGGAGTCTAGGAGGTCCTCGATGGCTGCGAGCATGTCGAGGTCCACATCGTTGGAGGGCTCGTCGAGAATCATGACGTTGCACTCGCTCAGCAGCACCAGCAGCAGCTGAAGCCGCCGTCGCTGACCTCCCGAGAGATCGCCCACTCGCGAGGACAGGTGAGCGCGGGAGAACCCCAGCCGTTCGAGCAGCTGGGAGGGCGTCGTCTCCTTGCCCTCCACCTCGACAACCGTCTTCTCCCGGGCGAGGACCTCACGAACCCGATCGGATTCGATCTCAGCCAGCTGCGAGAACTGCTGATCCAGGATGCCGACCTTCACCGTCTTGCCCCGCTTGATCCGGCCCTCGGTGGGCTCGACGGTTCCGGCGATGAGCCCCAGCAGGGTGGACTTGCCGGCACCGTTGGCTCCCAGAATGCCCGTGCGCTCCCCGGACCGATCCTCCACGTCACATCGTTGAGCACGACGCGCCCGTCGAACGCCACCGAGACTCCCAGGAGGTCGACCACGTCTTTGCCCAGGCGCGCGGTCGCCATCTTCTTCAGCTCCACACTGTCCCTCGGGGGCGGAACATCGTTGATGAGCTGGTTGGCCGCCTCCACACGGAACTTTGGCTTCGAGGTGCGGGCCGGGGCCCCTCGACGCAGCCAGGCGAGCTCCTTGCGCATCAGGTTCTGGCGCTTCGCCTCCACCGCTGCGGCCTGCTTGTCCCTCTCCACGCGCTGCAGCACGTAGGCCGCGTAGCCGCCCTCGAAGGGCTCGACGATGCCGTCGTGGACCTCCCAGGTGGTGGTGCACACTTCGTCGAGGAACCAGCGATCGTGAGTGATGACCAGCAGTCCGCCGGAGGTTTTCGCCCAGCGGCGCTTCAGGTGCCCGGCGAGCCATGCGATGCCTTCGACGTCCAAGTGGTTCGTGGGCTCGTCGAGGGCCATCAGGTCCCACTCGCCGACCAGGAGCTTCGCCAGAGCGACCCGCCTGCGCTGCCCCCGCTGAGCTCCGCCACCGGACGATCCCACGGGAGGTCCGAGGCCAGGCCGGAGATCACATCACGGATCTTCGCGTCCGATGCCCACTCGTGGTCCGCCTGGTCCCCGACGATGGAGTAGCCCACGGTGTCTGTCGCACTCAGATCGTCGGACTGGTCGAGCACGCCGAAGCGCACGCCGCTGCGACGTGTCACGCGCCCGGCGTCGGGCTGCAGCTGGCCCGAGAGCATCGCCATCAGGCTCGACTTTCCTCCGCCGTTGCGACCCACGATCCCGATCCGATCGCCCTCATTGACCCCGATGGTGACCGATTCGAACACAGTGTGCGTCGGATACTGAAGATGCAGGGCTTCGGCGCCCAATAGATGTGCCACAGAAACAGGGTATTGACTCGACGCCCGCAGTCGGTAATCAGTCCAGACTCAG
This sequence comes from Nesterenkonia pannonica, assembly GCF_019575955.1. Lineage (GTDB taxonomy): Bacteria > Actinomycetota > Actinomycetes > Actinomycetales > Micrococcaceae > Nesterenkonia > Nesterenkonia pannonica. The sequence goes on along the minus strand of NZ_CP080575.1, from coordinate 1,215,896 downwards.
CTCATCGCCCGGCGGACGTTCAGGCCGACACGTAGGATCAGTCGTATGCAGATCACACACTTGGGACACTCATGCCTGCTGATCGAAGCCGCAGACACTCGCGTGCTGCTGGACCCAGGGCGTTCTCCGATGCGTGGCACGGCACAGAGGGGCTGGACGGCATCCTCATCACCCACCGGCATCCGGACCACCTGGACCCCGAGCATGCTGCCGCTCTGGTGGAGGCCAACCCGGACGCCGCCGTCCGCGCGCCCACTGACACGGACGAGGCTGTCCGTCTCTCCGGTGTCCAGCACGTGGTTCCTGGGGCGAAGTTCGCCGTCGGTAGGCTGCAGGTGCAGGTCGTGGGAGGAGATCACGCCGTCATCCACGACGACATCCCGCGCGTGAGGAACGTCGGCTACGTGATCACCCACCCGGAGGAGCCGACCCTCTTCCACCCGGGCGATGCCCTGGAGAGCACCCCGCCCTCCATCGATGTCCTCGCACTGCCGATCATGGCCCCCTGGTCGGCGATGAAGGAGCAGGTGGAGTTCGTGCGCGGCTTCGACGGGCTGAAGACCGTCATCCCCATTCACGACGAGCTCCTCGCCGACCGTGGGCGCGAACTGTTCACCCGCCAGATCACCAACCTGACCGGATACGAGCTGACCTGGCTGCGCGAGAGCGGCCCCTACGAGATCACGGTCTCCGAGCCCGAACGGGATATCTCCACCCAAGAATTCGTCTCCGGGTGAGCGAGCTGCTCATACCGGCGGCCGTCGTCGGGCTTGTGGTGGTGGCCTCGGCTCTGCAGCGCGTGACCGGCCTGGGCTTCGCCATGGTCGTCTCACCCTTCTTCGTCGTGATGCTCGGCCCCCATTCCGGTGTGATGCTGACCAACATCCTCGGCGGGGCCATGCCTCTGATCATGCTCGCCGCCGTGTGGAGAGACATCGAATGGCGGCGCATCGCGTGGATCGTTCCGCGGCGGTTCTCGTCACCCCGCTCTTCGCATGGGTCGCTGAACGCTCCCACGTAGGTGTGCTCTACGTGGTGGTGGCCACCTTGGTGATCCTGGGACTCTCAGCCGGAATCATTGCCTCCTGGGTGGGAGGAAGCCGCACGACGGCCCCGCAGCGCGCATCCTGGTAAGCGTAAGCGCAGGCGCCGGAACCGTGCTGGTAAGCGTGGGCGGCCCTGCCATGACGATCTACGCGGTGCTTGCCCGGTGGAACCCCACCGTATGGCCGCGACGCTCCAGCCGCTGTGGGTGGCCATCTCTGCGGGCGCGCTCAGCAGCAAGCTCACCTTCAGCGGGAATCAGACTCCCCAGTTCCACTGGACCGTATGGCTGGGCTGCCTGATAGCAATCCTGGTCGGCATTTGGATCGGCGGGCATCTCAGCAGGCGCGTCGCGGCGGGCACTGTGCGCAGGCTTGTGATCGCGCTGGCCTTCCTCGGCGCGGTCATGGCGCTGGTGACAGGGCTGGTCCAGCTCGTATGACTCCTCATCAAGCGGCAGCGGCCGCCCGCTCGGTAGACTCCGGCGGTGTGAGCCCATCAGCTGTGACCCCCGGTGAGATCCCTGCCGCCTATCGTCCCGCTGCGGCGGAGCCGCTCGGCGAGCGCGGGCCGGTGCGCGAGCTTACCGAGGAGAAGTCGGGCCGGAAGCGGCGCCTCGACTACCCTCCAGCGCCGGAGCCGCTCCCTGTTCCCGTAATCGACAACCATGCTCACCTGGACTTCCGGGACGGGCAGGTCCAGGTGACCGTGGCAGAGCATCTCGATGCCGCCCAGCAGGTCGGCGTCAGCGGCGCCGTGCTGGTGGGGTACGACGTCGCCAGCTCACGCTTCTCCGTCGAGGCCGCTCGGACCGACCCGCGCGCCAAAGCCGCGGTGGCCCTGCACCCCAACGATGCTCCGCAGCTGGCGGAGAAGGGCAAGTATGCCTCTGCCTTCGAGGAGATTACGACCCTGGCGGAGGCCGAGCATGTGGTCGCTGTGGGAGAGACGGGGCTGGACTTCTTCCGCACCGCAGAGGCCGGACGGGCCGCGCAGAAGGAGTCCTTCTACGACCACCTGGCGCTTGCCGCTCAGCGCGGGCTTCCCGTACAGATCCACGACCGCGAGGCGCACGCCGATGTCGTCCGCGTGCTGAAGGACGCCCCGGCGCTGCCGCGGCAGTCGTCTTCCACTGCTACTCCGGGGACGCCGAGCTGGCCAGGATATGCAACGCGAACGGCTGGTACATGAGCTTCGCCGGCACCGTGACGTTCAACAACGCCGAAGGCATACGGGACAGGCTCCGCGAGGCTGACCCCAGCTCATCCTCGTCGAGACCGACTGCCCCTTCCTCACCCCGCACCCCTATCGCGGTCAGCCCAACGCTCCCTACATGATTCCGCAGACCATGCGACGCATGGCTCAGGTGCGCGAGGCTGCCCTGCCCGGGCTGTGCCAGCAGGTCATGCTCAACACCGCCCAGGCCTACGGGACGTGGACATGAGCGGGTCCAGCGCCGATGCGGTCGCCTCCGCTCCCTCCGAGTCTCCCCGACCTCTGCTCTCGGCGGCGCACGTCCGCGAGCTGGCTGCCCGGCTGAGCATCCGCCCCACCAAGCAGTGGGGCCAGAACTTTGTGATCGATCCGAACACCATTCGACGCATCGTCGGACTGGCGGACCTGCGCGGCGATGAGCACGTGCTGGAGGTGGGCCCGGGCCTGGGCTCGCTGACCCTGGGGCTCCTGGACGAGGCCGCCCATGTCACGGCCGTGGAGATCGACCCCAAGCTCGCCGCCCAGCTTCCGGAGACGATCCGATCCTTCCGTCCCGAGAGCGCCGATCACCTCACGGTGGTGCGGCAGGACGCGATGAAGATCCGTGCAGGAACGCTCAGCGGCAGGGTGATAGGTCACCATTCCTCTTTCGGCGATGCCGCCGTGCGCGAGGCCGGGCCTCCCGTGGCCCTGGGCGAGCCGGAGGTGCTCGTGGCCAACCTGCCCTACAACATTGCCGTACCCGTCGTGCTCCACCTGCTGCAGGCTCTGCCCTCGCTCACCAAGGGGCTGGTGATGGTGCAGGAGGAGGTTGCCGACCGCATGGCCGCCGAGCCGGGCTCGAAGATCTACGGAGTGCCGAGCGTGAAGGCCGCGTGGGACACTGACACGAGGAAGGTCGGAGTGGTCGGCAAGCGTGTCTTCTGGCCGGAGCCGCGGATCTCCTCCGGCCTGGTGCGCTTCGACCGGCGCGAGCCGGTCAGCGCACAGGTGCGCCGCGACGAGGTCTTCGCCGTCATCGACGCGGCCTTCGCCCAGCGTCGCAAGACGCTGCGTGCGGCCCTGTCCTCGCTGGTAGCTCCCCGGTGCCGCCGAGCAGGCGCTGGTGAAGGCAGGCATCTCCCCCAAGCCCGGGGTGAGACCCTGAACGTCGAAGCCTTCGCTCATCTGGCTGCCGCTCTGCGCGAGCTGTGACTTCTCCCAGGCGAGGGCCAGCGTGGGGTCAGGAACCTTGTCAGGCCCTGCGTCTAGGGTTGGGGGCACTATGCGAGACAGTCAGCTCTTCGGGCATGTGACGGCGGAAGCCCCGGGAAGGTCAACCTCAGCCTCCGCGTGGGCCCTGTGCGCGCGGACGGGTACCACGAGGTGGCCACCCTCTACTGCGCGGTGTCTATGTACGAGAGAGTCACAGCCTCGCCTCGCGAGGACGAGGCCATCACTGTCAGCATCTCCGAACGCTCCGTGTTCTCCGGCGTGGATCTGCTCGATGAGAGCACCGGTGAGCGAGTGCTTAGGCTGAGATACCCCTGGACGAGCGCAATCTCGCCTACCGGGCTGCCGCACTGCTGCGCGATCGCGTCAGGCAGCAGCGCGAAGGGGTGCTCTCTGGGCCGTGGCTGGGCAGCGAGCCGCCGAGCTACGGCGTCGACCTGTCCCTGGTGAAGAACGTGCCCGTCGCCGGGGGCATGGGGGCGGCTCCGCGGACGCGGCAGCCACCCTGGTCGCATGCTCGGCACTGTGGAACGCCGGGCTGTCCAAAGAGCAGCTCGCCGAGATCGGTGCCGAACTGGGCGCAGACGTGCCCTTCGCCCTGATGGGCGGGGCAGCCGCCGGTCAGGGCGTGGGAGACGAGCTCTCGCCGCTGCTGCACCGCGGAACGCTGCATCTGGTCATCGCACCAGCCTCGGTGGGGCTCTCGACCCCCGGGGTCTACCGCACCCTGGACTCCATGCGCGAGCAGGCCGGCGTGCGCGCCGAGGATCCCGATCTTGACCCGGACCTGGTGCGAGCGGTCTCCCAGGCGGACGCCGAGACGCTCTCCGCCCTGATGGTCAACGATCTCCAGGCCCCTGCCGTCAGCCAGCTTCCAGAATTGGACGACCTTTTGGATCTGGGGCTCTCAGAGGGAGCCATGCAGGGCATCGTCTCAGGCTCCGGCCCAACTGTGTTCTTTCTTGCCCACGACGCCGCTCACGCCTCGCAGCTCGCCACGTCGCTGGAGGAGCGCGCAGAGGTGTGGGCCCTTCCTGTGACTGCCCCAGTAAGCGGGGCCCGGCTCCTCACTCAGAAGCAGAGGAGCGCGGGAGGAGCCCATGCCTCCTAGGGAAGAGTGCGGAATCGCTCCAGGACCACCAGTGTGCTCTCGCTGATCTCCAGGTCCTCACCGATGTGCTCGCGGACCTCGGCCGAGTCCCAGAACTCCCGGTGGGCCGCACGCCACTGGCCCGGATCGTCGAAGCCCTCTCCCTCGGCGGTGATGTGGGCGCGGGAGACGTCCTTCAGCGGGACGACCTGCACGTCGGTGACCTCGATGACGCAGGTAGGCTGGTTGTCCGAGTCAACCACCACACCTCGATCCCCGACCGCAGGAAGCGCCTCTCCGAAGGCCTGATACTCGGCGAGCAGCGACGTCGTGGCAGTCTTCTCGCCGGATTCCACGGCACTCACCAGCGCCTCCCTCATCGGACCAGGGACTGCGAACTCCACCGGGGGCAGAAGAGCGGCAGCCTTCTCCTGCTCGATGACGGCCCCAGATTCTTGTCATGGAAACGCAGAACCGTGCCCTGATGAGTGGTCTCCAGCAGCCGATTGGCGGAGCTGCCGCGCTCCACAAAGCGAATGTGCTCGTGCTTCTCACGAAAAGCCTCAATGCCGGTGCGCGTGACGAACTGCACGTGCTTCACGCCCTCGGCGTCCGGCTCAGCACCGCTCTTCGGCTGCGGGATCTCCACGAAGCTGGCGAACCACCGGCTGCCGGCCCCTCCGACCGGAGCGCCGGGCGCGAAGACAGCAATGAGTCGACCGCTGATCTCCTTCTCGGACAGCAGGCGCGCATCCTCCTCTGTCAGCTGAGCCTTGAGCTGGTCGTACCGCTCGTGGCTGCTCACCTCCAGGCAGACCGTGTCCAGCTGGACGACGTCGCCCTCGAGGCCCAAGGCCGAGAGGACCTGCTGAGCGCGGCCGATGTATTCGGAGTACAGGTGCTGAATATCCACGGGACCACACTTTACTCGCCGGAGTGTCTCATTCCGCGTAGAGGGACTCCACAGTGTCCGCGTAGTCCGCCACCACTTTCTGGCGGATGAGCTTCATGCTGGGTGTCAGATGCCCCGATGCCTCCGTGAGCTCGGCATCCACCAGTTCAAACTTCCTGATCGACTCCGCTCGTGACACGTGGTCGTTCGCCTCATCCACGCGGGCCTGAACCTGGGCACGCAGTGCCGGGTAACCTCCTCGTGCTCCAGCACCTCACCGATGGACAGTCCGGAGCCGTATCCGTGCCGCTCCGCCCAGCCCGCCAGGTTGTCCGGGTCCGGGAAGACGAGCGCGGCCACGAAGGGCTTGCCGTCTCCCACCACAATGGCCTGGGCGACGAGCGAATCAGCGCGAACCGTCTCCTCCATCGGCGTCGGATACACGTTCTTGCCGCTCCCGGTGACGATGAGCTCCTTCTTGCGTCCGCTGATCGTCAGGAACCCGTCAGCATCCAAGGTGCCGAGGTCGCCGGAGCGGAACCAGCCCTCCTCGTCGAAGGTCTCCGAGGTTGCCTCCTCATCGCGGTGATAGCCGTCGAAGATCACCGGGCCCCGCAGGAGGATCTCGCCGTCCTCGGCCAGGCGCACGCTGTTGCCCGGAACCGGCAGCCCCACCGAGCCGATGCGGGTCGCCCCGGGGTGTTCAGCGTGATCGGGGCCGTGGACTCGGTCAGCCCGTACCCCTCTTGGACCGGAAGCCCGATGCCCGTGAAGAAGTGGCCGATCTCGGAGTTCAGCGGAGAGGCGCCCGAGACGAAGTGGGTGACGCATCCGCCCATGCGGTCATGCAGCTTGCCGTAGACCAGCTTCGAGAACACCGCATGCTTGGCCTGCAGCGCGGCCGAGGGACCGCGACCCGTCCCGTCGGCTTCATCCTGTCGGGCCTGCGAGTAGGCGATGGCGGTCCGCCGAGCGGCATGGAAGATGCCGCCCTTGCCTTCGGACTCAGCCTTGGCCGCCGCAGAGTGATACACCTTCTCGAAGACGCGCGGCACAGCCAGCAGCCAGGTGGGCCGGAAGGTCCCGAGGTCCTCAATCAGGGTGCTGGTGTCTCCGGTGTGGGCGACCTGAATGCCGCGATGGATGCACGCCAGCTGAACTGCGCGGGCGAGGACATGGGCCAGCGGCAGGAACAGCAGCGTTCTGGACTCCCCGTGACCGAGTATGTCTCGGGAGAAGTCGAGCAGGTTCGCCACGCCTTCTGCGAGGTTGCGGTGCGTGATGCGCGCACCCTTGGGCTTGCCGGTGGTGCCGGAGGTGTAGACGATCGTCGCGACGTCGTCGAGAGTGCGTGCTGTGCGCGCCTGCTCGAGCTCGGCGTCAGTGACCGACGCCCCGCCCTCGGCGAGCTCATGCAGAGCAGCCACACTGCCCATGGAGCGGATGGTCACATCGGCGCGCACCATGTTTGCGGCGCTGCGCACCTTCGCGCTCAGCGACTCCTCGCCGACGAGAACCAGCTTGGCGCCGGAGTTGGCCAGCACATGAGAGACCTGATGCGTGGACGCAGTCTCGTAGATCGGAACGGAGACTGCACCCGCGAACCACGCGGCCTGGTCCACCACAGCCCACGGATAGGAGGTCTGGGACATGATCGCGATCCTGTCCCCGGCTCAACGCCCGAAGCTATGAAACCCTTGGCCACACCTCGGACGGTGCTCAGAAAGCCCGCGATCGAAATGTCCAGCCACCCATCGGCACCGTTGCGGACCGCGTAGACCGCATGCTCGGGTAGGCGCTCAGCCAGCGCGAGCACACCGTCGGTGACGTTGGAGTCGTCCGGCAGGTGCACGACCTGTTCGGTGGCCGCCTCAGAGATGGGGCTCTTAGGCGCAGCAGGGTTCACTGGGGCGTCACTGGTCGCATTCACCTGGTCAGTCTAACCATCAGATTCCGCACAGCGGCGGGCCAGAACAGCCCGTCGCCTGTTACTGCTCGGTAGCTTCGCGCCGCTGCAGGACGGCCTGGTACAGGTCTCGGCTGCTGATGCGATGCTCGCCCATGGCTGCTCCGCCGCGACCTGCTTAGCGGCATCCTTGAGCCTCGTCCCCTCCTCGCACCGACGCAGCACTACGCTCGCGAGCGCCTCCACCTGCTCCGCCTCGGTCAGCTGAGCCGATCCGTCGTCGCCCGGCGCGGCCCCGGCGAGCACGAGCACCATCTCGCCCTTGATGCCGCCTGCACTTTGGCGCTCCTCCAGCTCACGGGAGAGCTCGCCCAGAGTCCCGCGCAGAACCTCCTCGTAGCGCTTGGTGAGCTCACGAGCGACCGCGGCGCGCCGTTCACGGCCCAGCGCCTGTGCCAGCGCGTCGACGCTGCGAGAGATGCGATGCGGCGATTCGAAGAGCACCGTCGTCCACTCCTCCGACCGGAGGCGGTCGAAGAGCCGCTGCCTCTGGGACTCTCGGCGCGGAATGAACCCGCCGAAGGTGAACGCATCCGTCGCCAGCCCCGAGAGCGCCAAAGCTGTTGTCACAGCCGATGCGCCGGGCGCCACGGTGAATGCCACATCCGCTTCCACTGCCGCTGCGATCAGTCTGAATCCGGGGTCCGAGACTGCGGGCATTCCCGCATCGGAGACCACAAGAATTCTGACTCCCTCGCCTGCCTGGCGCACGAGCTCCTCACTCCGTGCGGCCTCATTGTGCTCATGGAGGCTCACCAGCTTCGCCCGTGTGCTGAGGCCCAGACCGCTGATGAGGTGCCTGGTGCGCCGCGTGTCCTCGCAGGCAATGACCTCAGCGGTGCGGATCAGCTCCCGCAGCCGGTCGGTGGTGTCGGAGAGATTTCCGATCGGGGTGGCGGCGAGCACCACAGGGGTGTCCCACAGCTGGTCGTCGGGGTCGGTGTGGCCGGGGTCAGCCGGAGCGATGCTCATCGAAAGTAGGATACCCACAGTGACAGCTCTGACCCGGTCCCAACCACCCCGTCCGGGGGCACGGAGGCTCGGCGGCGCGCCCTGTGGGAGCAGCGGCTCAGCGCAGCGCCGTACGTCCCAGGCCTGTGGGGATGGGTCGTGCCGGTGCTGCTGGCCCTGCTGGCCGGTGCCCTGCGGCTGTGGAACCTCGGCAACCCTCGGGCTCTCATCTTCGACGAGACGTACTACGCCAAGGATGCGTACGCGCTCATGACCGCAGGCCACGAGCTGGCCTGGCCGGAGAATCACGATGCCCAGTTCATCGCCGGGGACCCTCGCCCATCCGATGAAGGCTCCTATGTGGTTCACCCGCCCCTGGGCAAGTGGCTCATTGCGATCGGTCTGAGGATCTTCGGCACCGAGACCGCCTACGGGTGGCGCTTCTCCTCCGCGGTGGCGGGCGCCCTGGCAGTGCTGCTCATCGCCCTGATCGCGCAGCGAATGTTCCGCTCCGTGTTCCTGGGCGGCTTCGCAGGCCTGCTCACGGCGGTGGAGGGCCACCACCTGGTGATGTCGCGCACCGCGCTGCTGGACATCTTTCTGATGCTCTTCGTCCTGGCAGCATTCGGCGCCCTGCTGGCCGACAGGTACAGCACGCGTCGGAGGCTGGCGGAGTGGGCCTCGCGGGATCGTGAGCAGCTCAGCGCTGCTGAGCGTGCGTGGGGGCCCCGGCTGGCGCTGCGGCCTTGGCGCCTGGCCGCTGGAGTCCTGCTGGGCTGCGCCGTGGCGGTGAAGCTCTCAGCCCTCGCCTTCATTCCGGTATTCGGCATCATGGTGGTGCTCTGGGACGTCGAGGCGCGCCGCACCGTGGGAGTCCGGCGGTGGTTGGCCAGCGGTCTGGTGCGTGACGGGCTTCCCGCGGTGGCCACTGTTCTGCCGCTGGCACTCCTGACCTATGTTCTGAGCTGGTCAGGGTGGCTTGCCACCAGCGGCGGGTGGGGCAGGAACTGGCACGAGGAGAACCCCGCTGAGGGGTGGCGACGCTGGTGCCCGGTGCTCTGCGTTCACTGTGGAACTACCACGCGGCTGCCGCAGACTTCCACACAGGGCTCGAGACAGGACACGACTACGCCTCCGCTCCCTGGACCTGGCTCTTCATGGGCCGCCCCGTCTCGATGCACTATCAGGGGTCGGGCAGAGGGAGGTCTACGAGCACACCGGAGAGACCTGCGGCGCAGATCGCTGCTCCTCCGCTGTCGTCGACCTCGCCAACCCCTCATCTGGTGGACCGGAGCGGTCGCCGCTGCCGTTGTCCTGCTTCTGTGGCTCGGACGACGGGACTGGCGCAGCGGAGCTGTGCTCTCAGGCTTCGCCGCAGGCTATGCGGTGTGGCTCCTCTTCCCCGACCGCACGATGTTCTTCTTCTACACGATCAGCTTCCACCCGTTCCTGATCCTTGCGGTGACCATCCTTGCGGCCCTCGTCCTCAGGTGGGGGACACGACGCGGCCCTCCGTGCGGCAGCGCAACACGGTGCTCGTGTCCTGCTTCACGCTGCTGAGCATCGCCGTCTCGATCTTCTTCTGGCCGGTGTGGACGGCTGAGCTGATCCCCTACGATGAGTGGCAATGGCGGATGTGGATCGACTCATGGATCTGAGCGGCGCCTCTGACAGCAAAGCGGAGGCCCGGCGGAGGCTGCGTGCGCGCAGAGCCCAGATCACCCACGAGGAGACGGCCGAACGGGCACGCCTGATGTCCGACGCTCTGGAGTCTCACGTTGACCCATCGGCCCTCGCTGTCGGCTACCTGCCGTTCGCCGGAGAGCCCGACGTGCTTCCGTTCCTCCGGCGGCATGCTGAGCGTGGCGGAATCGTCGTTCTTCCTCTCACCCCGCACGACGGGAGCCGGGAGCTGCAATGGGGGCGATGGACCCCAGAGACGCCCCTTCGGGAGCATCCCGTGCTGCCTCTGCGCGAGCCCGACATTCCCCGGATCAGAGATGAGCCTCGCAGACCTGCCCAGCCTGGCCTCCGGCCGCGTGGCCCTGCTGGTGCTTAAGCGCTCGCCATTGATGAGTCGGGTGCCAGAATGGGGCAGGGCGGCGGCTTCTACGACACCACGCTCAGCTCACTGTCGCAGCTGCGCGCCGCAGACCCTGAGCTGAGCTGCGAGGTCATCGGCGTCGTCCACCACGACGAGCTGCTCAGGGCTGGATCATTTCCTGTGGAGGCCCATGATCTGCGGGTGCAGGCTGCCGTGACCGAGAAGGGCCTCGAAGCGCTGGGCGAGGCATATAATCGGCACTCGGACAATCCGAGTGCTCACACCTAGCGAGAGCCGAGTATGGAGTTTCAATGCCGACGTACGCCTATGCCTGCAAGGAATGCAGCCATGCCTTCGACATCTACCAGTCGTTCGAGGATGACGCCCTGACCGCATGCCCCGAATGCTCGGGGTGCTGCGCAAGAAGTTCGGCAATGTGGGGTCGCCTTCAAGGGCGCCGGTTTCTACCGCAACGACGCCCGCGGCGGAGCTCCGACTCTGCCGGGGCCAGCTCGGAGAAGTCTGACTCCGCCAGCGGCTCCAGCGCCTCGAGCTCCGGCTCAGAGACGTCCTCAGGCGGTTCGTCGTCATCCAGCTCCGCCTCCTCGTCGGCCGCAGCGACTGCCTCCTGATCAGGAGCTTTCCGAGGCCTCGCCCGAGGCGCTGGTGAGAACGAGGTCCAGCCTGCCGCGATATCCGGCCTCGGCGACATCCTCTGCCGTCTGAGCGTCCACCCCAAGGATGACCACATCGCTGCTGTCGGCCGAGCTGCCGAGCCAGGTCTCGTCTCCTCCCTGCGGAACCCAGAGCACCGGCGCGGCTTCGACCACTCGAGCAGCCGCAGACTCGCCCTCGGGCGCGTCCGATGAGGCAAGCACATCGACGCGTTGGCCCGCGGACATGAAGCCCAGGATTGCTGTGTCTGCAGGACGGACAGGAACCGCCACCGTGCTTACCGGATGGCCCTGGAGAAGGCCCGGGCCCACCAGCTGGGCCGGGTGGAGCACCGCTCCTGCGGGCAGGGGCGCAGCCATCGCTTCCCCTCGAACGACTCGGCCGTGTGGGCGTACCCTTCAGGCAGCGACCCTGCGTCGACCTGATCCTCCTCCAGCATAGAGGCGCTCAGGAGTTCGCCCGCCGGCACGTCGACGGTGACCCGCACGGCTGTCACCGTGTCCGAGGCCCCGCCCTGCTGGCCCATGAGCACGGCGACTAGCGCCGCGGCCCCCATGAGCAGGGCCAGCGGGGCGCGGAAGCGTCGCAGCGCTCGCGGCACCCCGATCCGCGCATTCTCCGTCGCACGCGTGGAGGTCTGCGAGGGCTGGGCGAACCGCCTCTGCGCGGTGACGCTGCGCCTCGGCGGGCGGGGCTGACCGGTGCGGGCATCGCAGCGGAGCGCACCTGGGGCGCACGCGGTAGGCGCGGCACGAAGGGCATGGAGTCAGGCGCCGCGTGCCGAGCCGACGTGGGCGATGTGCGACGATCATTCACGCGCGTCCGCGAGCTGGCAATCATGGCTCCACGCTGTCGCAGCGTCTGCCGTCACGCGCAGCAGGAACCCGGTTCCTGACGCGACCGGCGCGCCGAGGCGGCGGCACCTGAGTCGGTGGAAGACTCAGCCCCAGTGGGGAGGACGCTCGCGCTTGAGCGCTTCCGCCCGCTCATCGGTCTCCCGCGCAGGCAGGACCGCTTCTGCCGTCAGCGGCACCCAGGGCTGGGACTCCGCCGCTTCCGACTGCCCCGAGGTGCCTGGCACCGTGACGCGACGTCGTCCGCGGCCCGTCCTCCTCTGCCGCACCCGGCCCTCATCGCCCGTCATCGGCTGAGGTTGCCGCGCTGCCGCGGGCTCAGCCACTGACGCTGCGGCACACGGCTGGAGGAATTCGACGCATCCGCAGCGCCGCCGAATGTCAGCGGGCCGGTGTTAGGCGGAGGCGCGGAGTCGAGGAAGTCTGGCACGCCCGCCCTCTGCGAATTCGGGTCCGGACGACAGGCCGACCTTCTCGGCCACCAACTCGGTGATGCGACGCGGATCGGAGAACACCTCGATGGTCCACAGCACCATGCACTCCCACCCGAGGCTCCGGAACCGCTGCGGGATCAGCCGAGAACGCTCGCGGACGGACTGTGCCGCGTACGCGGCGGTGCCGTCCGAGATCATCGCCACCGGTGTCACCTGGGCGGTAAGCGAGATCTTTCGCGGACAGGCGGCCAGGTCCATCGTCCCGCGGAACGCGTCCTCGACACGCCCGCCGCGCGCCCGAATCCGGTCCACCAGGTCCAGCACGAGCGGGTCGGTGAGCTCATCGGAGCCTCTGGCTGCCTCTGAAGAGTCAGTCTGCAGGCTCAGCAGCTCAGGAAGCAGGGCCGCGCCCTGGTCCAGGTCCGTCTCGCGGAGCTCGTCAGCAGTCAGGGACACGACGACCGTCAGTAGGCCCCGAGCCCGTGTCACCGCCTGCGCAAAGTACTCACGCCCTCGAGGTCCGGAGAGCTCGCCGAGCTCCGCTGCTTAAACTTGCCCTGGGGCGTTCTGCCGAAGCCCAGGGAGAAGATGACGTCGTCGCGCACTACGGCGTGGGCACGCTCCACCGGCGCCACGACGAAGCTCTCTCCTGTGCCTTCGCCTGCTGCCCCGGCGCCGGATCCGCCCGGGACGCCTGCAGCACCGTGCTCGAAGAAGGACGATGCCCAGGCATGGTTCGCCAGGTGCAGCCTGATGGCATCGGCAACTCGCTGGGCGTGCCATGCCGAGCCGGTGACCACGGCCAGGAGCGGTTTCGATTCCGACGGACGTGTTCGAAGACGAGGTCCACCACTCGGTTGACCTCCGCTGTGGGCGACTCCACCGTCTCGCGGCCGCCTGAGGCGGCTGCGCTGACGTGCTCCACAGATACGCGCCTGCTGAGTCCTGTCAGCTGCGAAGCATCGGGCAGCCGCACGAGGTCGCCGTCGTAGAGGTGGTCCGAGAGCAGCGCAGTGAGCTCCTGGTCGACGCCTCGATGGACCTGGCGCAGGCGGTGCACCGGCAGCACTCTGGCCAGCTCGGTGCAGATCGAGCCGGGAACGTGCGCCTCCGCGGCCCGCGCGATGGGGTCCGCGGACACGGCCAAGGGCTTGGGCGCACCCGAGACAGGGTCTCCGAACGCCACCACCTGATCGGCGCGGGAAATGGCTCCCAGAGCGGCTTAAGCACGGCGAGGGTCTCCGCGTCGAGGAGGATCACCGCGTCGAAGCCCGGTGCGTCCGCGGAGCGGCGGGCAGGTGCTCTGCCAGCCCGAGAGGGGACGTCGTCCACAGCGGCACCAGAGGCTGAACCAAAGAGGCCGGAATCTGCTGCAGCGACTCCGCGGACGGCGTTGCGTTCTTCAGCAGGCCGCGCAGCTGCCCCGCCTCTTCAGGATGGTCCTCGAGGGCTGCCTTCCACCGCGTGGCGAGATCGTGGGTGAGCCGCTGGGCCCCGGTGGCGATGTGCGCCGCATCAGCCTCCGCGAACTCCGCCTCGATGGTGCGCAGGTTCTCGTAAGCCGTCATGGCCAGGTACTCGTCGCCGGAGATCATCGCCTCCAGTGCGGACTGCCACCACGCCAGCTCCAGCTCGTCGGCCACCCGGCCTGGCTCGACCTCGCGCGAGGCGAAGTCGTCGATCAGCTCCCGAAGCCCTGCTCACGGAGCTGCTCGGTGAGAAGCGTGCGCTCAGGAAGGGTGTGCAGGGACCGCTCGTCCTCCGCGAGAGCCTCCACGGTCGCAAAGAGCTCCTCGGCAGGCAGGTCGAAGAGAGTCTGCTCGTCCTCACCCGCAGGAGCCAAGCCTGAGACGAGCTTCTGCAGACGGGTCTGCACCTCGCCCACGCCGTCGACCAGGGCGTCCAGCTTGGGCGGCACCTTGGGAGCGAGTCTCCTTGGGCGTGCTTCAGCCAGCTTTCGCGCTCAGCCTGCACATCGACCAGTGAGCCGTGCAGATCGTTGATGGACACGCCGGGCCGGATGTACTCCTTGGCGACCCGGCGCAGCCGTGACCGGTTCATGGAGCTCATCTCCACACCGTGCTGGCGCCTCCACCAGCCGGGCGCAGTCGCCGCGATCAGGTCATGCACGTCGCGGGCGTACACGTCATGGCTGAACTTGCCGAGCGACTCCTGGACCTGCTGGAAGAGCAGGACCTGGGCGTGCCAGTCCGCGAACGAATCCCCATACGGAGGCTTGCGCTGCGGCACGCATTCTCCATCTGGGCCTTCAGCTCCGGCAGCTCATCGCGCAGGTGCTTGACGAGGTCATGCGCGTCCTTCGTCTCCTGCCGGTTGCTCAGGCGGGCGTCGAACCATGGGCTGGTGCGCGTGGACTCCGAGAAGGCCCCAACTCGGCAGCCCGCTTGAGCTTGACTGCCGCGGGCGAGCGCTCGACCGTGTTGTCCAGCACGGAGCGGCGCAGGCGCACCGAGGTGGCCGGGGCCGGATTCAGGCTGGTGAGCGCCGCGAGTGCCTGCATGGCCTGGTATGGAGAGCAGCTCCACCGGTCACGGACCTTGTGCAGGCTCGCGACGTGATCTCTCAGCTGGTGGCGCGCGCTGGTCAGCTTCCTGTGCACCGCCGAGAGGCGAGGGGCTCGGCTCGTTCGGCCCGTTTGATGGCTCGTATGACCTGATCCCGCAGCGCTGAGGGGTCGGCTGCCGCAGGAACGTGCACGGCCAGGGTTCCCAGCTTGGCGGCGGAGAGGCGCTTACTGAACTCCGACAGAGTCTCTGTGCGCTCCGCGACCACCAGAACACGTCTGCCGGCCCAGGCCAGTCCGGCGGCCGCGTTGACGGCGGTCTGGGTCTGACCGGTGCCGGGGGCGCAGAGACGACCACGGACGTGCTTAAGCCATGATCGCGTCCAGCGCCTCCTGCTGGTCTGCGTCGGCGTCGGTCACGAGCCGCTCGGTCTCAGGGGCACGGTCATCGGGAGCAGGCATCGCCGCCTGGGCCTCTTCGGCGTCCCGCTGGCCGAGGGGCTCACCTGCGGCCATGGCCGAGATGACGGGGTGGTCGAGGCTCAGCGTCTGCGGGTTGCCGAGGTCGGCGAGGTCGGCGAATGTCGAGACGTAGATCTGGTTCCACACCTGGAGAGACTCCAGGTCTCCGGCGGCGCCTCAGCCTGCGCCTCCTCATCGCTGCTCGTCGCTGAGACGGTCTTCTGGAGCAGCGCCGAGGTGCGCTGGTAGTCGAAGCGTGCCGTGACGTAACCGGCAGCGTAGAACTCGTCCGGGCTCAGGACCACCCCATGGACGGTGGCCATGTGACGAGCCAGGGCTGGGTTCAGCCGGGCGGGGCCGGTGAACTGCAGGTCGTAGTCGCCGCTGTCGCTTCGCGTCCCCAGGGTGACTGGGATGAGCATGACGGGCGCAGTGAAGGTGGACCCGCCGGAGGCGTCGTGCTCCGTCCACGAAGCGATGCCGCATGCCATGTACCCGGTCTCGATGCCGCGGTCGTCGCGCATCTCGCGGATCTTTGCACGGATGTTGGCCGCGGCCTTCGCCGCAGGGGTGAAGACTGCGGAATCGTTCAGCAGGGTCGAGAGTCTCGTGCGCCTCCCGCCCAGCAGCTGCATCAGCCCGGACGAGTTGGCGTCGGTGAGATCGACTGCGTTGTGCTGCGAGGGCGTGAATCGCAGCATGGTGTCGTTCTCAGTGCCGGTGCCGAAGGATTCGATCCAGCTCAGCACCTCAGCCCCATCACCGCCACTCTCGGTGACGACGTCGTCGACTTCGCTCAACGGCTATTCCTCCCGAACACGGACGCGCTTTGTCCGGAAGGCTACCGTCACTCCCACTCGATGGTCCCCGGGGCTTCGAGGTCACGTCGAGGGTTACTCGGTTGACCTCCTCCACCTCATTGGTGATCCGGTTGGAGATGCGGGCCAAGAGGTCGTAGGGCATACGGGTCCAGTCCGCGGTCATGGCATCCTCCGAGCTGACCGGCCGCAGCACGATCGGGTGCCCGTAGGTGCGCCCGTCCCCTGCACGCCCACCGAGCGGACGTCGGCCAGCAGCACCACGGGCATCTGCCAGACGTCCTGGTCCAGGCCTGCCGCCGTCAGCTCTTCCCGGGCGATCAGGTCTGCGGTCCGAAGGATCTCCAGGCGCTCCTCCGTCACCGCCCCCACGATGCGTATGCCCAAGCCTGGGCCGGGGAACGGCTGCCGCTGCACGATCTCTGTAAGCAGGCCCAGTGCGGCTCCCACGGCACGCACCTCGTCCTTGAACAGGGCGCGCAGCGGCTCGACAAGCTTGAACTGGAGGTCCTCGGGAGGCCGCCGACATTGTGGTGGGACTTGATGTTGGCAGCTCCCTCACCGCCTCCGGACTCCACCACGTCGGGGTACAGAGTGCCCTGGACCAGGAACTCGACCTTGGCTCCCTCGGCCTGCGCCTCCTCGAGGATGTTCCGCTCCGCCTCCTCGAAGGCACGGATGAACTCGCGGCCGATGATTCGACGCTTCTCCTCCGGGTCGCTGACATCGGCAAGGGCGGTCAGGAAGCGCTTCTTCTCATCGGCCACGTACAGCTTTGCGCCGGTGGCGGCGACGAAGTCCCGCTCGACCTGCTCGGCCTCTCCTGCGCGCAGCAGGCCGTGGTCAACGAACACGCAGGTGAGCTGCTCCCCTACGGCCTTCTGCACCAGGGCCGCGGCGACGGCGGAGTCCACGCCTCCCGACAGGCCGCAGATGACCTTCGCGTCGCCGACCTGCTCGCGGATCGCGGCGACCTGCTCCTCCACGATGTTCCCGGCCGTCCACTCCGGCGTCAGTCCTGCGCCCTGGTAGAGGAAGTTCTCTATGACGCGCTGCCCCTGCGGGGAGTGCCGAACCTCGGGGTGCCATTGGACGCCGTAGAGCCGACGCTCATCGTCGGCGAAGGCCGCCACCGGCGCGGCCTCGGAGGAGGCCAGCACCTCGAAGCTCTCGGGCGCCGCAGTGACCGCGTCGCCATGGGACATCCACGTGGTCTGAAGCTCATCCGTGCCGGAGAGCAGCCCGTGCGGGGCCGTGGTGGCGCGAACCTCGGTCTTGCCGTACTCGCGCTGGCCGGTGCGGGCCACCTCGCCGCCCAGGGCATGCGCCATGGCTTGGAAGCCGTAGCAGATGCCCATCACGGGGATGCCCGCGTCGAAGAGATCCTCGTCCACTCCCGGCGCCCCGTCGGAGTAGACGGAGGACGGGCCCCGGACAGGATGACGGCCGATGGCTTCCGGGCAATGATCTCGGCCGCGGAGAGGGTGTGCGGCACCACCTCGGAGTAGACCCGGGCCTCGCGGACCCTCCGGGCGATCAGCTGGGCATACTGGGCGCCGTAGTCGACGACCAGAACTGTCTGTGCATCATCCTGTGCGCGCTCCCGCGCCGGGGTCTCGAAACTCACCCACGCATCCTATCGTCCGCAGAGCCCGCTGCTCCCCGGGAACGGCCCTGCTCAGTATCGCGAGACAGCGTTCGGGTTCTCCTTAAGATCCTTGGTCACCAGGCTCGCCACCTTGCGCTCCACGAAGAAGCTGAAGAAGGGGATGAGCCCGCCGGAGATGATCAGGAGCATGCGGGCTGCTCCCCACCGCAGCATGTACCAGAGGCGGAAGCCCGCCACCAGATACACGATGTAGGCCACGCCGTGGGCCTGGGCGATGAGCGTTGAGACCGACCGGGCGTCGACCACAGTGTCCGGACGGTGGAATCCGATGCTGTTGCTCTCGTACCTGAGTCGTGCCTCCGATGTAGATCTCCCAGCCCGGCCACATGTGCCACCCGAAGAGGGACCCGCTGATCAGTATCTTGGCGACCATGATGAGCAGGAAGATGCCGGTGATGAAGGCCATCACGCGGTAGAAGCTGAACGCGCTGCGGATCTGCTCGTGCGTGCCGAGGTAGCGGCGCTGTCCCTTGCCGGGCCGGGGCGGCGGGGTCCCGAGATCGGCGGCGTTCGGCTCAGTTCTGTGCTGCTCAGTCATTGCTGTCCTTCTGCTGTGATGTCTCGGAGGCGTGGAGCGCTGCCAGCTGCTCGGCGCGCCACTTCTCCTCCCACTCTCGGTCGAGCCTCTCCTCCTCGAGCCTCCGAAGATGAGCGTCCTTGACCAGTCGCCACCACATGAAGAAGGCGAAGCCGGCGAAGAGCGTCCATTCCAGGGCGTAGAAGAGGTTCAGCCAATTGATGTTGGAGGTCTCCGGCTGGGTGTCCACCCACACCTGCTCCAGCCCCATCGACTCGGGCTCCACGACGTCGCCCGCGAACTCCATGTCGAAGGCGACCACGAAGCCGGAGTAGGAGTCCTCCTCCCACAGGTTGATGAGCTCCGCGGTGGACAGGGTCGGAAGGCCGCGGGGCGGCAGGCCCTCGCGCGAACCGGGGCCCGGCGCCTCGGGCGGCAGCAGACGCCCCTGGGCGCTCAGCTCTGGGAGGCTCTGCCCCTCCGCAAACTCGTCGGCCTCCGCGGCCCACTGGGGTCGTCGGTCCATCCGAGCACCAGCGGTATGACTTCGCCGTCGGGCGCACCGTCCACGCGCATCGCGGCCACGGCCCAGTAGCCCTCCTGCTCACCCTGGATGCGGGAGGCGATGAGCGCCTGAGTGTCGGGGACGATCTCACCGTCCAGGGTGACGATGCGGTCCGCCTCGTAGATCGTCATGCTGCGCTGGGGCTCGTAGACCTCGGTCAGCGCCACGGGCGTGTTGAGCTCTTCGGTGCTGACGATCTCGTCCTCGCTGCGTGACTCGCCGAACTGCCACGCCGACATGACCACAAAGACGGTCGCCAGCAGCAGCGCGAGGATCAGCGTTCCGATCCATTTCGGCTGCAGGGCGGTGTGGAGCACCCGTCGATTCTACGCGCGCACGCTCCTTCACTTCTACACGCGGTAGAAGAAGGGGCGCCGTTCAGCGGCTCCTCGATTTCGGGTATCACGCCCCGGTGCCAAGATGGGCCTATGCGGCTGGATCATGTCTCTTACGCAGTTGGACCCGACGGGATGGACGCCACGGTGGCCACCATCACCGAGGCTTTGGGCGTGGAACGCGTCAAGGGCGGAATTCACCCCGGTTCGGAACCACGAATGCGATCATTCCCTGGAGAACTGCCAATACTTCGAGATTGTGCAGGTTCTGGACCACCCCAGCGCGGACAAGGCACCCTTCGGGCAGGCCGTCCGCAACAGGTCACAGGTCGGCGGAGGCTGGATGGGATGGTGCGTCGCCGTCGATGAGCTCTCCCCATTCGAGGAGCGCCTGGGACGCAAAGCCGTTCCGGGAAACCGCAAGTTCCCCGACGGCCAGGAGCTCACGTGGGAGCAGATCGGGATCAAGGGGCTCATCGCTGATCCCCAGGTGCCCTATCTCCTGCGCTGGGACGACGGCACTGACCACCTGCACCCCTCCCGCGCATACGAGAAGGACGGCCTCTCCCCGAGGCGCGCCTGACCCGACTCTCCATCGCTTACTCCCGGGAGCGTGTGGCCGACTGGCTGGGCTCCCCGACGCAGACCCCTTCGACGACGTCGACGTGGAATGGGTCGCCCCTCAGGCACTCCCGGCCTGATGAGCGTCACCTTCCAGACGCCCAAGGGCGAGGTCACTCTCTGAACCCATGGCGTTCTCCTGAACACCCAAACGGTGGGCGACGACGGCGCCCCGTGGTGTTTCTGCCCGGCCTCTTCGGCCAGGGCAAGAACTTCTCGACGATCGCGAAGAATCTCCGCCCGGAGCTGAAGTCGGTGCTGGTCGATCTGCCCAATCATGGGGACTCGGACTGGACCGAGACTTTCGACTATGTCGAGCAGGCCGATCTGATCGCCGAGCACCTGAAGGACGGCATTGCCGCCCAGGGGCCGGTGGCCCTGGTCGGACACTCCATGGGCGGCAAGACCGCCATGGTGCTTGCCCTGCGGCACCCGGACCTGATCAGCCGCCTCACCGTCGTGGACATATCGCCGGTTGACCGTCCGGAGATGGATGAGTTCGAGCATCTTCTCGACGCGCTGCTCGGACTCGACCTCAGCGAGACGGAGTCCCGCAGGGACGCCGACGAGCAGCTGAAGGGCCCCATTCCCAAGACATGGTGCGCGGGTTCCTGATGCAGAGCCTGAGCACCGGCAGCGACGGGCTCCGGTGGAAGCCGAACCTCAGACTGCTGCGCGAGTCCCTGCCTGCCATAGGAGGGTTCCCTCAGATGGAGGCTCAGTACGATGGCCCCGTGCTGTGGATTGCCGGGGCGGAGTCCGATTACGTGGACAGCGATCAGCACGGTGATGCCATGCGCGAGCTCTTCCCCGCACCCGCCTGTTCACGGTCAAAGACGCTTACCACTGGGTCCACGCCGAGCAGCCCGACATCTTCACTGAGATTCTGAAGGGCTTCCTCACGGCCGACCGGTAGGTCTGGATGCCCGCCCCATCAGGCAGCGCACCTGCTCCGGAGCCTCTACGCACGCTTCCTCTCGGACTCAGCCCCTTCTCCCTGGTTCGGCGGCGCTCGTCCACGGACTTCTTCAGGGCCTCCATGAGATCGACGACGTTGCCCTCGCCATCATCATTCTCATCGGTCTCGCCGAAGGTCGCCTCGGTGTCGATGTCTTCACCTGACTCGAGCTTCTCCTCGATGAGGGTCTGAAGCTGGTGCTGATACTCGTCGGTGAACCGCTCCGGCTCGAAGTCCTCCGAATAGCTCTCCACGAGAGACTCGGCCATCTCCTGCTCCTTCTTCGACACCCTGGAGTCAGGTATGTCGAAATCGGGCTCACGCAGCTCGTCCGCCCAGCGCAGACCCTGGAGCACGATGACGCTGTCACGGATGCGCAGGACGCCCAAACGGGTCTTGGAGCGCAGCGTGAATGTCACCACGGCGACCCGCTCAGCCTCATTGAGCGTCCGTCGAAGGAGAACGTACGCCTTCGCGGACTTCCCTGCGGGCTCGAGGTAGTACGACGTGTCGAGCACCATCGAATCGATCTGGTCCTCGGGCACAAACTGCTCGACCGATATTTCCTTGGAGTCGTCCGCCGGCAGGTCGGAGATCTCATCCTTCGTGATGACCACCGACTTCTCACCGTCGTCGTATGCCTTGTCGATGTTCTTGTAGTCCACCGCCTCGTCGCAGACTTCGCACCGGCGCTGGTACCGGATGCGCCCGCCGTCGGCGTCGTGCACCTGGTGCAGGGACACATCGTGGCTCTTCGTCGCCGAATACAGCTTGACCGGCACAGACACCAGGCCGAATGAGACCTCACCAGACCAGATCGCACGCACCGGAGCAGCTCCTTCATCATCACGTCAGAAATTTTAGGAAGAATGGCACCGGCACCTTGATGCTCAGTGGAGGATCCGTGGGCCGACGCTGAACAGCCCTGCCGACCGTCACCGCTCAGACCTGCTTAAGCATGCTCGCCTACCCGGATCAGGGGCAGAGTCCTTCGTCTGCTTGAGCCGACGGCGCTCGCTCTCGACGTCGTAGTCCGCCGCGGGCCACTTCAAGCCGAGGTCGGCGAGCGCAGCGATCAGCAGCTCCTGCACAGCAAGCCGCGAATACCACTTGCGGTCCGCGCCGATCACGTGCCAAGGGGCGTGATCGGCATCAGTGGCTTCAATGAGCTGTGCGTAGACATCCTGGTACGTCTGGAACTGCGTCCGGGCATCAGCGTCAGAGGGGTCGTACTTCCAGTGCTTGTGCTCACGGTCCAGTCGAGAGAGCAGGCGCTCGAGCTGCTCATCCGCCGAGATGTGCAGCATCACCTTGACGATGACGAATCCGCGTCGGACGAGCTCCTGCTCGAAGAGCTGCAGCGCCTCCGTGCGCCCCTCCAGGTCCTGCTCGCCCAGAGTTCCGCTCACTGCCGGAACGAGGACGTCCTCGTAGTGGGAGCGGTCGAACACTCCGACGTGGCCGGGCCCCGGAAGTGCCGCGATGATTCTTTCGAGGTAGTGCTGACGGCTCTCCTCCTGCGTCGGCCTGCCGAACGCGGCGACGTCGACGCCGAGCGGGTCCATCGCCCCTGCGACGGACGAGACCATCCCACCCTTGCCCGAGGAGTCCATTCCTTGGAGCACCAGCAGGACCCGAGGCCCGCGCTCCACGGCCTCGAGCGCCTTCTCGACGTCCGGGGCGAACAGCTTCTCGCGCCGGGTGGCCTCCTTCGAGCTGCGCCGCTTCACCCGCGCAGCTATGCCCTTCTCCACGGCACGGCGCTCCTCCTCCGGGGCGGCTGCCACATGGGCCCACAGCAGCTCCTGCAGGTCGGCCAGCAGCTCGCCGCGCTGATCCAGGAGCTTCTTTCCGGAGGATTTGCCGCCCTCGAAGCCTCTGCGCCGACGGGTCGGCACCTCAGCCAGATCGAAGGGGCGCTGTACTGTGCGGGTCTCCAGAGGTCGCGCGGATCCTCGGCGAATGGCTGACCTTTGTGCGCACGCGGCCCACGGACTCCCGTGAGCTCTGCGTCCAGCGCAGACTCGCTGACTGGCATGTCGACCTCATTCCTTGCTAATTCTCAGTGGACGCTCAGCTGAGAATCCCACTCTGGGCTAGACACTCCGTCCCTGAACTCTGGAAACCGCCTGGGAGGCAGCCGATGGCCACGCGCCGACAGACCGTCAGCGTGGACGGACGTCAGCTGCGCGTCACAAGCCTCGACAAGGTCCTCTACCCGGCGGTAAGCACCACCAAAGCTGAGGTGCTGGAGTACTACCACGCGGCTGCCCCCGCCATGCTGCCCCTGCTGGCCGGACGGCCCGTGACCCGCAAACGATGGCCGGACGGCACCGGGGCGGGGACTTCTTCCGCAAGAACCTGGAGGACTCGGCACCCGAGTGGGTCAGGGCGGTCAAGGTGCAGCACTCCGACCACGTGAACACCTACCCTCGCAGACTCTGCGGCGGTGCTGGCCTGGTTCGCGCAGGTCGCCGCACTGGAGCTCCACGTCCCCAGTGGCGGGCTGATGCGGCAGCGGATGAGCCTCAGCCTCCCGGCAGCATCAACCCGGATCGGCTCGTGCTGGACTTGGATCCCGGATCCGGCGCCGCACTGGCGGAGTGCGCCCAGGTGGCCCGATGGTGCCGAGACCTTCTCGACTCGATGGGACTCCCCTCCGTGCCGGTCACCTCAGGGTCCAAGGGCATCCACCTCTACGCCGCACTGGATGGGGCCTACACGTCAGCGCAGGTCTCAGAGGTGGCGAAGGAGCTGGCCAAGGCCCTGGAGAAGGACCACCCGGACCACGTCGTGTCCGAGATGCCCAAGGCCAAGCGCAGCGGCAGGGTTCTCATCGACTGGTCTCAGAACAATTCGAACAAAACCACAGTGGCCCCCTATTCGCTGCGCGGCCGCGAGCGTCCGTGGGTGGCCGCGCCCCGCACCTGGGACGAGCTGGAGGACCCTGAGCTGAGGCACCTCGACCTCCACGACGTCATGGACCGCCTGGATCGCGGAATCGACCCCATGGAGGAGTTCTCGGCAGGCTCCGAAGGGGCACCGGAGGACACGCTCACCGCATACCGCTCGATGCGCAGCGCTGACAAGACCCCGAGCCGGTTCCCGAGGCGCGCCCCGAGCCGCGCACCGGAGACCCGATCTTCGTCATTCAGGAGCATCACGCTCGTCGGCTGCACTTCGACACCCGCGTGGAGCACGGCGGCGCACTGGTCTCCTGGGCTGTTCCCAAGGCCCCGCCGCTGAAGCAGGGAGCCCAGCGGCTCGCCGTCCAGACCGAGGACCACCCCATCGAGTACGCCGAGTTCCAGGGGACCATACCCAAGGGCCAGTACGGTGCCGGTGAGATGACGGTCTGGGACCGAGGGACGGCGCAGATCGAGAAGTGGGAGCCTGGGAAGATCATCGTCGTGCTCCGCGGAGAGCCCGACGGCGGTCTGGGCGGTACTCCTCGCCGGTACGCGCTGGTGAGGACCGGCAGGGGAAGGACGACGACCAGTGGATCATGCGGCTCACCAAGGAGCAGCCCTCGACGGACGGGAGGAGGAGCCGAGAGTCTCCGGAGGAGCACCGTCGCGCTGAGTAGGCACCCTTTCCCCGGCCGCTTCCCTCCCCGATGCTCGCCTCCTCGGCAAGCCCTCCGACATCAGGGGCGGAGGCTGGGTGTTCGAAGCGAAGTGGGACGGGTACCGGGTCATCGCCGCCGTCGACGAGTCGGGTGAGGTCCAGCTGCGCAGCCGAAACGGCCATGACATGACCTCCACGTTCCCGAACTGGAGGAGCTGGCCCAGGCAGTCCCGGCTTAGCACCGTCCTGGACGGAGAGGTGGTCGCCCTGAACAGCCGCGACCGTCCCGACTTCGGACGGCTGCAGAAGCGCGGAAAGCTCACCGCGCCGCGGGAGGTAGAACGCGCCGCCCGAGGCAACCCCGTGCATTACATGGCATTCGACCTCCTCCGTACGACGAAGCACGGCGACCTGCGGGGAGAGACGTACGCACGACGCCGAGAGCTGCTGGCTCAGGTGCTCAGTCCGACACGGCACGTGCAGCGGCCCGATGACCTGGGAGAAGACCTGTCCCACGCCATGGAGGTCTCCCAGGAGTTGAGTCTCGAAGGCGTCGTGGCCAAGCGCACCAAGGATGCGTACGACGCGGGTCGGCGCTCCGAAGGATGGGTGAAGCTGAAGCACGCCCAGCACGCCGACCTGGTCATCGTCGGCTTCCGCAGAGGTGCAGGGAGCCGGAGCTCCACCTTCAGCTCTCTGCTGGTCGCAGTGAAGAACGACGCCGGGGACCTCGTATACGCCGGACGAGTGGGCACCGGCTTCTCGGACAGTGAGCTGAAGCGGCTCAGGACCACGCTGAACGGCCTCACCCGCAAGACGCCGCCCTCGAGGGCGTGCCTGCCGAGGACAGCACGGACGCAGTGTGGGTGACCCCACCCTCCGCGCCGAAGCGTCCCATGCCGGATTCACACAGGAGGGACGCCTCCGCCACGCTGCCTGGCGGGGCCTGCGCTGAGCGCCGAAGCATAGGCTGACCCCATGGAGATCAAGGATTCCGCTGCCGACTACCCCGTGACCCACCGCAGAAGCCTGGCTTCGACGCCCATCTTTGAGGTGATCGAAGACCGCTTCGATCTGGGCGGCGAAGAGCTCACCCGCGGGTACGTCAAACACTTCAGCGCCGTCGCTGTCCTTGCGCTCAACGAGGACGACGAGCTGCTGCTGCTGCGTCAGTACCGGCACCCCGTCCGCCAGCTCCTCTGGGAGCTTCCCGCAGGCCTGCTGGACGTCGACGCAGAGTCCATGCAGGCTGCGGCGGTCCGTGAGCTCGCCGAGGAGGCCGACATCAGGGCGCATACCTGGCAGACCCTGCTTGACCTGCACGTCACGCCGGGCATGAGCGACGAATCGACCCGCATCTACCTCGCCCAAGGCCTTGAAGATGTCCCTGAGGCCGATCGCCATGCCCGCCAGGGCGAGGAGGCCGAGATCGTGCCCAGGTGGGTGCCTCTCGACGAGGCCGTTCAGCCTCGTCCTCACCGGTGAGCTCCGGAACAACCTCGCGGTCACCGGCATCCTCGCGCTGCAGGCCGCCCGGTCGCAGAAGCAGAGCCTGCGGCCGTGGGACGCTCCGTTTCGCAGCCACCCGCGCAGCATCCAGCCGTAGTGCGCAGAGAGGCCGGGTGCCCGTGGGGCTCCCGGCCTCTCTGCGCTTCAGCCTCCGCTCAGGCGAGGATCACTCGTAGTTGGACTTATTGATCTCCGCGATGAGCTTTTCGCGCCGCCTGTCCTGGACGACTGCAAGGCGCTCCGCGCGACGTTCCCTACGGGCCTTGGTGGGCCAGGTTGCAATGATGATGATCAGCGAGACCAGCACCACGAATGCAAGCCCCAGATCGCGGCATCGATCCAGAACTGATTGGGGTAGAGGGCCAGCAGGCCGGATTCGGCGCCGTCGAAGGACCACGGGTTGTCAGTCCAGAAGAACGCCGCCCGGTGGAACTCGGCGAAGAACGCCTGCCAGTCCAGGATCGCGAGGACACCTGCGGCCACGATCAGGGCGAGCGTCACCCACGCACCGGCGAAGAGACCTCGGGCGAATCCGCCCGGCCGCCATGCACGAAGCATGAGCAGGAACAGCAGCACCAGCAGTGCCAGGACCAGCCCGGCCGTCACGATCCACCAGACGACCAGCTTCACATCGAACATGTGAGCCACCTCGTCGGCGGTGAAGAGCTGCTCCCCGTCGTAGAGCACATTGCTCAGGTATTCCGTGCTTGCAATGTTGAACAGGTAGTCCATGCCGTAGGAGCCGTAGAGCTCCCGGTCTGCGGTGGACAGGCCCCAGGCGCTGCCGTCCGAGGGGAACCCCGGACGGTTGTAGGTGACCCACAGGAACAGCGGCGACGCCACGAACCTGACCGCAGCCGCGATGATCAGAACCGGTGTGAAGATGGCGATCAGAACCGTCAGGAAGCGGGAGACGCCGCGCTTGGACTTGCGCACCTCTTCATCGATGTCCGCATCGGTGATCTCTTCGTCCGCCGGGCGGGCAGCCGCGGTGGTGGTAAGCGCGCCTGCGGCCCGCTCAGGACGATGCGGCTCATCAGCAGCCGGCGCGTCTGCATGGGTGGGGTGGGTCCGGCCCGGATCGGACTGAGCCGGAACGTCGGTCCGGGTCCGCTCCGCCGACGCTCCGGCGGCCGACGCTGCGTCGCGGTCCTCCGGGAATGTCGATTCGCGATGGGGCTCATCAGCGGCCTCGGTCTCTGGGCGTGAGGACACGTCGGCCGCGCTCAGCGGCGCATCGGCAGAGGCCGATGAGGCTGCATCGGCCCGGTCCTCGCCGGTGGTCGCCTTGGCCGCAGCAAGCTCCTCGCTGAGGGACCGGGTCCGCTGGGGCTTCGCCGGGCCGTCGCCGGGGTCGGCTCCTCCGCTGCGGTTAAGCTGTCCCGTCGGCGCAGCCGAAGCTGCCTGCGGCTCGTCCGCACGCTCAGATGCCGGGGAGCCTCTGGCTGTCCCGAGTCGAGGCGGTCCTCAGGAAGTCGGGCTCGTCCGCGGCGAACGCCCCGTAGTCCAGCCCGGACTCGAAGTCGTCGTCTGCCGCGTCGTGATGCCGCTGCTCGTCAGGATTCTGGCTCATGGCTCCAGACTAAGCGCGCGGGCGGTGTTTGAGGCCCTAAAACGCCCGGAGAGTCCCAAATGGAGGCGGGGCGGCCTCCCTCATCATGCAGTGAGCTGGTGATGACCGCTGTCGTACTCCCCAGGGAGCCCGTTCTGCCTGCCCGCGCGGCCCGGGAGCCGACAATGATCGTGTAGGCCCAGAAGGCGCCGAGGGCGAGCACCCCTATGGCGATGCGAAGCCAGTAGGGAAGGTCGGAGGGGGTGACGAAGCCTTCGATGACCCCTGCGACCAGAAGCACGAACACCAGGCCCACCGCCACGGTGATCAGACGCATGGCCTCTTGGACCAGAGAGTCCGCGCGGCGCATTCTCCCGGCGCGACCCATGACCAGAAGATGCGCAGTCCCGCTGCCCCGGCCACGAACACCGCGGTCAGCTCCAGCAGCCCATGGGGAAGGATGTACACCCAGAAGTCGGCGGCAGCCCCTGCTCATGCATCACGCCGCCCGCCATGCCCACTCCCACGGCGTTGACCATCAGGACGAACGCCGGATAGATCCCCGTCACCCCGAATGCCACGCACTGCACCGCAATCCATGCGTTGTTCGTCCACACCTGGGATGCGAAGGCGGAGTTGGGGTGCTCATAGTAGTAGTTGACGAACTCGTCCTGGGCGTACGCCTGCCTCTGCTCCAGCGGCTGAAGCAGATCCAGCTGGGGATGAGTGGCCGTCCATACTCCCAGAGTGACGGCAACGGCCAACCAGACGGCCGTGACGGCCAGGGTCAGCCACCGGAGACGATAGAGCGCGGTAAGCAGGCTCTGCGTCACGAAATAGGCTGCCGCCGCGACCGGAGGAGGGCCGCTTCCGGTCAGATGCGCCCGTGCTCGCCCCAGGATGGCGGAGAGCTCCGCGGCCGCAGGCGAGTCAGGCTCGGAGGCCTGGACCATCGACAGGTGCACAGAGGCGCGCCGGTAGAGCATCAGAAGCTCATCCGCCTCCTCCGCAGTGAGCCTGTGCCGACGTGCCAGGGCCGCCAAGCGGTCCCAGCTGCTGTGGTGCACGCGCAGGAACGCATCGATGTCCATGGCCGCTAGGCTAGCGTGCATGCGGCGCAGTGTGCTCACCTCCGAGGCGGTATCCCTGGACCTGCCCGCGGTCTCCTGATCACCCGGGAGCGTCTCTTCTGCTGGACCTCCTCCTCTATGGGCTCCTCCTCCTGGTGGCAATGATTCTGCTGGGCGCCTTCGGGGCCGCGTTCGGCGCGAATGAGGCGGCGGCCGTCGCGTCGGTGACTGCGGTGACGCTGCTCTGCCTGGTGGCCGTGCCCGTGGCGGTAGAGACGCTCTCGCGCGGCCGCTCAGCGGGCAAGTTCGTCTTCGGCATCCGTGTGGTGCGCGACGACGGCGGCTCGATCAGGTTCCGGCATGCGCTGCTGCGCGGGCTCGTCCTCGTCCTGGAGCTCTTCACCATGGGTCTGATCTCTGTGGTCTGCGCCCTGGCTACTCGCAGGGGCAAACGCCTCGGCGACCTCGTGGCCGGCACCTACGGCATCGCAGCGCGTCACTCGAGAGTCCAGCCCATGATGCTGCCTGTGCCGCCGAGGATGGCGTCCTGGACACAGGTCGCTGACATCGGGCGTCTGCCGGAGGATCTCGCCGTTCAGACAGGACGGCTCCTGCGGACTGTGGAGCAGTCGGGGCGGGCACGGAACATGCGCGCCCTCGAGGCTGTGGGGCATGAGCTCGCCGCCGAAGTGCGGCAGCATGTGTCGCCCCAGCCGCCTACCTGCTCGCCCCTGGAGCTCCTCGCGGCTGTCATGGCGGAGCGGAGAAACCGGGAGCATCAGCGGCTGGTCAGGTCCCAGGGCCGCCAGCAGCGCCTGGCTGCCAGGCTTGAGCGCATCTGAGCCTGAGGCGCGGATGCGCTAGATGAGGCGCAGGTGTCCTCGGTGGGCCGTCGGCTCTGCGGAGTCGGGGTGCCCTGAGGGTGCCGTCAGGGGGCGGGCTTCTGCCGGGCCGGCGGGACGCTCTCGTCGCCGCGGTCCGTGGCTGCTCTCTGCCGCGATGGCCCCCGCACCGCATCGGCGAGCGCCAGGAGGTCTCCGTCCTGCTGCGCTTCGCGGGACGGTGCGGTCCGGTAGTCCAGACGCAGCACTTCCCAGCCTCGGGGTGCGCTCACCGTGTCGGCGTGCGGAGCGCACAGATCGTAGGTGTGCGGCTCGGCGTAGAGGCTGATCGGCCCGACGACGATCGTCGAGTCCTGATACGAATACGTCAGGGTCGCCGCTGCCGGTCCCTCGCAGCCGCTCTTGCTGCACCGTCGCTTAGAATCCACCCGGCTGACCCTAGACCCCGGATCAGCGGCGCAGCGTGACCGGCACGCTGGAGGGTCGGATTCGACGGAGGGACCTCCCAGCACGCTGAAGCGCCCATCGGCGTCGCGCAGAATGATCGCGGCGTGGACTTCGCCCGACGTCTGCTCGATCTCCGCCGCGTCCCCGCCCGTCTCGAGGTCGATCTGCGTCGAGGAGCGGGCTGGCACCTCCACCTGCTCGCCGCTCTCCAGAGTCACCGACGCATCCTCCTCGCCAGGGTTGAACAGGTGCAGCGCAGCGTCATCAGCCTCCCCGGCATGAGGTCTCCGGGCTGCACTGGAGCAGAGGACGCCGCCCAGCTGAAGTCCGGGGCGGGCGCAGCCGTCTCCTCCTCAGGGTCCTGGTCGACCTCAGTGGGCAGCCCGGTCACGGGATCCCACTCGACCACCGGCTCCTGCTCGACCACCGTCACCACCTCCTGGCCGTCCCCGCAGTGCGCACTGCCGCGTAGCTGGGGACGGGGTCCTGATCAGCCCCGGACTGCACCGACGTCCTCACCAGCACGTCATAGACCCCTGCGTCTTCGATCCCCTCGATGCTCACCACACCGAGAGCTCCCTGCTGCTGGGTGAGCACTCCGGGCGTCTCCAGGATCACCTGACCCTCGGGCCCGAAGACCTGAAGCTCGACGGTGAGCTCACCCGGCTCGTCCGATGCGGGAGCGTAGAGCCACAGCTCAGCGGGTTCGGTCTCGGCCCCTGCCTCCGGCATAGGAACCCCGGCGAAAGTGTGGGCGGCCTCAGGAGCAGACTGGGCGGGCAGGAGCTCCGCACCCTGGCTGGTGCTGCCGGATGCTCTCGAAGAGCGCAGGCTGGAGGCCACGGGCGCCCCTGACGCGGTGACTTCGACGACGAAGGGCTCGTCGCCTTCGGCCAGCGCGGACATGCTGACCTCTCGCTCCTCTTCGGGAGGCACCAGGACGGTCGTGGAGCCCAACGCTCCCCGCTCCCCTCTGCGCCGAACGTGACGACCTCAGCGGTGGCGGGACGGTCATACGGATTGGTGACGGTCAGGACCGAATCGGCTCCGCTCCCCGTCTCGGGGCCCATGAAGAGCTGGCTGCGCTGCGGGCGTGCGCATGGCGATGACGCGACCCCGGCGGACTCCCCTCGTCGGCCTGCTGGATGGTGGCGGTCAGGACGTCCTCCTCGCCGCCGGACTCCAGAGGCACCCTCTCAGCGCTCACTCCCTCAGGAGCAGCGGGGCAGAGCTCCGGCTGACCTCCGTAGTTGGTCTCGACGGTCTGAACGGGTGCCGCCCCGTCTCGCGGTCCTCCGTGGAGAAGGCGCTCCATGCCGCTGATCCCGCACCGAGTGCGGCGATGGTGAGTCCGACGGTGAGCGCGAGACCCCGGACGCTCCCCGCGGCGCCTGCGGCTGGCGGCGTGCCGGGCGGAGGCCGTCCGCGGCGCGGCCGATGAGTCATCTGGTGCGACGAGGTGCTGGGCGTCCTGCCCCGGAGCGGGGCTGCGCCTCTCCCTGCGCGCAGCGCGGCGGGCGTCGCGACGCTGTCGGCGCAGCTTGCGTGCCACCCGGCTCATGGGTCGTCCCCAGCGCGTGGGTTGAGGGGACCCTGACGGCTCGACCCGGCGTGCAGCTGCTCCCGCGAGGCGATGGGCAGAAGGCGCCAGCTGCGGGGCAGCGGCAGAGCGATCAGCACGACCAGCACCAGCAGAGTGCCCACGAAGACCAGGATCGGAAGCTGAAGGGCCGATCGGTGGCCCACGGTCAGCGAGCTGCCGGTGAGCTCCTCGGCAGCAGCGTCCTGCGGCAGGTGAAAGCGGCGCATCCAGGGAAGCTGCTCCGCGCCCGTGGAGCCTTCTGTGGCCGCGGCCAGGGGCTCACCGTCGAGCTGGGCGTTCCATCCCCGGGCGCGTTCGACGGAGAGCTCAAGGAACATCTCCTCCTGCGCATCTGCTGCGGAGATCCAGTCGTCCTCTGAGATGCGTGTCTGCACCCTGTGCCGGTCGCCGGGAATCTGCGCGAGGACTGACCCGTCCGCTGTCACGATCCGCGCCCACGAAATCTGCTCCTCGGCCCGCCAGAGGGGCCCCGGTCAGTCATCCCCACGCTCACCAGCCCCTGGGCCGTCTCGGCAGCTCCGGTGAGCGTCTCGTCCCCGTCCGGGATGAGAATGTGCCCGATGGCAAGCTCCTGCATCAGAGGTCCGACCCTCTCGCTTCCGGGGTCAGGAGGGCTCCGACGAGCTCTGCGGTCCGCTCGTCCGGAGCGTCGAGCTCAGCCTCTGCGCTGTCGGATGCGACGAAGAGGGGCAGGCCGTCCACTGACACAGGGGTGCGGTGAGCATCGAGGGTGCGGCCCTGCCCTGCCGTCAGCTCGGCCTCCACCATTCCGTCTGAGCTGCCCAGAATGAGAGTGCGGAGCTGCTGCGGGCCTGTTCCCTGATCTGCGGCGGAGGCGGGGATGTCGCGCAGACTGCCGCGTTCGACGAGCACAGGCTGGTGGTGCACGGCCGTGATGGTGCGGTCTGAGAGCTCGGCGGTAAGCAGGAGCCTCGGGGCGGCCCATAGGACTGCTGCCGCGAAGACGCCGAGCACCAGTAGCGTGGAGGCGACGGGGAGGAAGCTGCCGCTGGCGCCCGCGGCCGTCGCGGTCCGCAGGGCCATGAGTGCGCACAGGGTGAGGCACAGCAGCGTCGCGGAGACCAGAGGCCCTGTATGGGCTGCGACGAGCTCGCTGCCTGCTGCTCCTGCCGTGAGCCTCGAGGTGGCTGCTGAGAGCAGCAGCGCAGCGAGCGCTGAGAGCCCGGTAAACAGCAGCACACGTCGCGCGGGGGCTGCGACCAGAGCAATGGCCGCAACCGCCAGCAGCGGCGCACCCATGAGCAGCGCGAGCCGGAGGGCCCAGAAATCACCTTCGAGGAATGCTGGCAGCCACGATGCCTACCCGGGCGCTGCGCCGGGCAGCCCCGCAGCCGGGTCGAACGCCTGCGAGTGGCCGAGCAGCTGCTGCCACAGCGGAGCGGACTCTCCCGCAGCATCGGGCGATACGGTCCGGCCCGGCTCAGCGAGCAGAACTGCTGCGAGATTGGATCCTCGATCCAGCGCGGAGACGAGCATCGGCCCGAAGAGAGCAAGCGCGGGAAGCGGCAGCAGCCACGCAGTGCGAGCGCCCCTGCTGCGCATGAGTCCCGCCGCGAAGCAGACGACGACGGTCAGGATGAGCAGAACGGGAGCAGCGGCGCAGACCACGGCCAGCAGAAGCGCCGCACCAGCTGCCGACTCCAGACCGGACCCCCGGCACGGCGGCGCTGCAGAGCACGCACGCCCAGAACGACCGCAGCGGGGAGCACTATGTGAGCCACCACAGCACCTACGCGTCCCTGGTCCCCGGCGATCTGCAGGGCGGGGCCAGGGCCCAGATGAGCGCGGCGAGCATTCGGTGGAAGGCTCGCCTGCTGACGAGCCCAGCCGCCCACCAGGCGGTCGCCGCACTCAGCGGGGCGCTGAGAATGACGATCCAGAGCAGGACGCCGGAGGCATGTCCCAAGGACACCAGCGAAATGAGCAGCAGGACTGCCGAGAAAGGGTCGGCCGCGGACCGTTCGCCCAGGAGTCGGCTGCCAGGAAGCTGGTGGCGTGCTGCCACGTCTCAGCGATGCTCACCGAGACCGGAAGGCTTGCGCCGCCTCCGAGCGACCCTGCCGTCAGCAGCTCCCGGCTGCCGATGAGCGAAACTCCCGTGAGCGCTGTCAGGACGACGAACAGGCCCAGCCTGTCCTCGGACGGGCGGGCAGGCATCTCATCGAACTCGCCGCCCTGCGCACCCACGTCAAAGAGGCTCTGCCCCTCAGCGAGGTCCTCATGGGTCCCCGACCCCGTCCCGCGTCGGACCTGAGGCGCCAGCGTCTCGGCGGTGACGTCACGGCCTCGCTGGACGCTCAGCTGCCTGCGGGAGAGCGTCTGCGGGGAGGCGAGGACGCTCTGCGCGGGCACGATGAGCCTGCGCCGCCTTTCGGCCCGAGCGCCTGAACCTGCGCAGGTGGCCGATCAGCGGGAGGCGAAGAAGTGCGGATGCCGAGGCGCCGAGCTGGCTGAACCCGGCGGTAGGCGCCTTGCAGCTGATGAGGGCCAGGCACCGCAGCAGAGCCAGCACCCACTGCCCGAGCCACAGCGGCAGCACGGCAAGAAGGTGAGCATCTGCGAGGCGGGACATGATCTGCGCACGGCGCTGCTCCCCAGGCAGCCACAGTCCTCCGCCGAGCCGGTGGACAGCCTCTCGCTGAGGCGGCTGGTCCTGGTACATCCGGGCGCGCGGGGCGACAGCCGCCTGAGCCCCACCTCGCGCGCCCTGGCGCAGAACCTTGCGGCCGAGTATTCGGGCGAGAGCCCGGATCAAATCCTCCGAGATCTCCGAACAGCCCGGCGGACACGAGCATCCCTGAGCCGGACACCGCGGGCACCGCATCGCGGCCGTCGTACTGGCCCTGGTCGAGCTCCAGGGGCTCCGTGAGGCTGAGCACCTCACCATTGGGCGCCGCATACAGTCCCACATCTGAGATGCGGTCCTCTGCGAAGCCGGCGTGCAGCTGCTTCGCGCCCACGATCTCGAAGGGAGGGACGATCCCTCCTCCGCCATGCCGCCTGTCCTCCGAGACCAGGAGCCTCTTCTCCAGCTCCCGGAGCGCCTCCGGATGGGGGCGCTGCCGACGGGGAGGATCCACAGCCACTGGTATCGGGGGCGAATCCTTCGCCCAGACCTCGTTCGAGCCTGCGCCACAGGGGCTCTGCTGCACTCCGCCCGGGCCAGTCGTCACCGACTGCTTCGCAGCGCGGCGATCGTCGATGAGCCCCGAACGCAGGGACCGGCTCAGGTCCTGAACACCCGAATAGTCTGAGCCATGGAGCTCCACCACAGAATCGGGACGACGCGTCTGACTCTCCACCGCCTCCCGCAGGGCTCTGAGCGGCCCAGGGTCAGACTCCTCCCCGTCGCCGAAGAGGATGACGGCAGCAATGCTGAGACCGCCGGTGGGGCTGATCAGGCTCTCCGCTTCTTCAGCTTGCGGCGTTCCCGCTCGGAGAGACCCCCAAATGCCGAATCGTTCGTCATTGGCAAGGGCATAGTCGAGGCACTCCTGCTTGACGGTGCAGGCGCCGCAGATCTTCTTGGCGTCTCTGGTGGAGCCGCCCTTCTCAGGAAGAAGGCCTCCGGGTCGGTCTGCGCGCACAGCGCATCGACCTGCCATGCGAGCTCCCCCTCCACCTGCTCCGTGGGCAGAAGGCTGGGCATTCCCACCGTGAGCCGCTGGCTCTCTGCGTCGCCTGGCAGCTCCCGGGGCGCGGACGTCGGAACGGGTGAGCGTCGGGACGGGGCCTCGTCGAGCGAGGTCACCTTGGTCTCGACCTCTTCCTCGACTGCCTTCTCGAGGGCTTCCGCCGCTCGCAGGTATGCCGTCGCCTGATCCTCGATCGAGGCGCCGTGCTCCATGCGATCCGCTGCCGACGGATCAGCCGGGTCTATGAACCAATCGTGAGGGACATCCAGCCCACGGTGCCGCGCCGCTGACTCACCTTCGGTTTCGCCGGTATTCAGCTCGGCTGCGTGCTGTGCCTTCCCCATACGGTGCGGGCCTCCCCAAAGTCGTCAATCCTGTCGCACTGCTGCGTTCGCTTGCCTCGCGCTTAATTACACGGGCGTAAGCACTTCGCCGTCAAGTGGCCCCGGCGTGTCTGCGCGCGGACTCCATCCCGCCTGCGCGATGATCTGCGGTCACTACACTGAGGCGCATGGCTTCCCTCACCCTCGGCAGCTCCCTGAAGAGCCCAGCCGCACCTACTCCGACCTTCTGGACCGGCTCAGCGCCTCACCCCGCCCGGCAGCCGTCTGGTACGACGGCCACTCGGGCGAACGCGTCGAACTCTCCGGCCGAGTTCTCGCCAACTGGGCCGTGAAGCTGATCAACCTCCTCTCCACGGAATGGGAGATCACACCCCAGACTCATCTCATCGTGGACATGCCTCCGCACTGGAAGGCCGCGGCAGTCCATGTCGCGGCCCGAGCACTGGGGCCCGCGGCCGTTCGCTGCGACGCGGCAGCGGACCCGGAGCAGCTGGTGGTGACCTCTGACCCGCAGAGCTGGATCGCAGGCGGAACAGAGTTCGACGAGCTGGCGGGGGTCTCCCTCGGACTCTTGGACAGCTCTTTCGAGGAGGTAGGCGGCGAGCCTCTGCCCGCGTGGGCGCTGGACATCTCAGCTGAGGTGCGTCAGCACCCGATCAGCTGGTGCAGCCTCTGGAGCCGGTCCTCTGCCCCGGTTCGGCAGGATCGTCCTCGTCGCTGCTGATCACGCAGTGGGACGACGTCGCAGCCGAAGCTATGGTGTCGACGCTGGCCGGAGGGGGACTGTCGTGCTGTTCCAGGGCAGCCAAGAGGGCGACGCCTGGCAGCAGATGCTTCGCCAGGAGGGCCTCTCCGGCGCGTGATCCGGCAGGGTCCTGTGCCGGGGTCAGTCCTCGGGGTCGGGCCGAGGATGTCCGCATCGCTGATGGCGTGGGGCGTCTCCACGGAGCCCGTCCGGGCAGCGGATTCCGCTGCATCGGCGTCGCCCGTGAAGACCCAGAACTTGTAGGCCACGAACCTGAAGACCATGGCCAGTCCCATGCCGATGATGGAGCCCGAGACGAACGAAGCCTCCGGAGAGGTCAGTCCGAGGATGTAGAAGCTGATGGCGACGCACCCGGATTGAATGGCCAGCCCGATGAGGTTCATCAGCACGAACATGACCAGTTCGCGGGTCTTGGTCTTGGTCCTGCGGTGCCGGAAGGTCCAGTAGCGGTTTCCGAGCCAGGAGAACAGCGTCGCAACAGCCACAGCGATGGCCTTGGCCTTCACATGGGAATCATCCATGGGCCCCGCGATGAGCCACACGAAGATGACGGTGTCGATGACGAATGCCGCGGCGCCCACCGCCCCGAACTTGGCGACCTCTCGCCAGATCCGAGCGATCAGATCGCCCACCCGCAGGTGCAGCGGCCTCATCGAACAGCCTGGACAGCGTCGGGTGCGGAGGCCAGATAGGCCGTCGTCCCGATGTCGCCTCCGAAGCGGATCGCCTCACCTGGGGCCAGGAAGACGGACTCACCGGGTCCCAGCGTCACATGAGCCGGTCCCTCATCCGCCGGATCCCCAGCACCGTCAGCTTGCCTGCGGTGCACAGAAGGATGCCGGGCGCGTCGACGAGCCGCCGGCTCTTCACATCTCCGTGGGTCTCCACCGAGAAGCGGGTCAGCGCGAACTCCTCGAAGGGAGGCCGGTAGGCGAGCTCGCCGCGGGTGACCAGCTCAGGAGCGCAGCCGGGGCATCGAGCACCTGGGTGTCGGCGACATCGATGAGGGCCCGGGCGTCGATGTGCTTCGACGTCAGACCGCCGCGCAGCACATTGTCGGAGTTGGCCATCACTTCCACACCGGCGCCGCCCAGGTATGCGTGAAGATTCCCAGCGGGAAGGAAGATGGCCTCCCCGGCCGGAGGTCGACCCTGTTCAGAAGCATCGCCAGCAAGATCCCGGGATCGCCGGGGAAGTGCTCGGTGATCCGGGTGAGCGTGTCCCAAGCAGCCGACCCGAGACGATCCGGCGCGGTCTCAGTCTCCTGAACCAGGGCGTGCAGAGCCCGCGCAGCCTCGGCCGACTGCTTCTGACCGGAGGCGAGGATGTACTCGAGAGCCGCCGCGTAGTCCTGACGCTCCAGCTGGTCCTGGACCGTGCTGAGCACCTCACGCAGGGCTGGTCCGCCGTGCCCCCGCTCCTCGGCGAGCGCCTGCACGCTGCTGAGCTCAGACGCTGCCTCCGTGTGCCGTCGGAAGCCGCTCAGGGCGGCGAAGTCGGTGAGGGCCACGATGAGTTCGGGCTTGTGGTGGACGTCCGGGTAGCAGCGGACGCGACTCTCCAGGGGATGCCCTCCGCCTCTTCGGCGTCGAAGCCAAGCCTTGGCCTGATCCGCGGTGGGATGGACCTGAATGGACAGGGGCTTCGCTGCGCTCAGCACCTTCATGAGGAACGGCAGCTCTCCGTAGCGCTGCCCGGACGCGCCCAGAAGCTCCGGGCGCTGGGCGAGGAGCGCGTCGAGGGCCAGAGTCTCGCCGGGGCCGATCTCGACGAGGGATGCCCCGTGGGGTGCGCCCCCATCCACATCTCGGCCTGAGGGTTTGGGGCGACATCCCAGCCGAAGAGGCGGCTGAACGCTGCAGTGGATCCCCAGGCGTACTCGCGGAAGGGATTGGTCATCCTGAACACAGCGCAAGACCATATCAGCGCCGATGCCCCTCAGTCCGGGGAAATGCCCGTAATCTCCCCGAGCGTGGCAGGGATCACTCAGGCTGCTTCTGCAGCAGTGCGAAGAACATGGCGTCCGTTCCGTGGATATGCGGCCAGAGCTGGACGGTCCTTGCGGCGGTTCCCTCGAGAGACGGGCCTGCAGTGAGCAGCTGCTCACCGTCCGGGCGAGCCGCGCTGCGCATCGGCTCCTGGGCATCGAGGAGGGTCAGCTGGGGTGGCGCTTCAGCGCATCCTCCACCTGCAGAAGCGTCTCGGCGTGGTGCGGCGAGCAGGTGGCGTAGGCCAGCAGTCCCTCCGGCTCGAGCACCTCGACGGCCGCGTCGATGAGATCTGCCTGCAGGACCGTCAGGTCGGCGAGATCCTTGGGCTGGCGTCGCCAGCGCGCCTCGGGGCGCCGTCGCAGGGCTCCCAGCCCGGTGCATGGGGCGTCGATGAGGATGCGGTCGAAGGTCTGCTCGGTCTCTCTGATCGTGCGGCCGTCGCCGGTGCGGATCTCCCAGGCGGACTCGTCGACGGGGGCGAGCGCCTTGGCCACCAGTTCGGCTCGGTGCGAGGTAGGCTCGTTCGCCAGCAGGGTCACCTCGTACTGGGCGGCGAGCGCGGCGAGAAGCGCCGCTTTGCCGCCGGGGCCTGCGCAGAGGTCGAGCCAGCGCTCCCCATCTGCACCGCAGGCTCGGCAAGGGCCTGAGCTATCCACTGGGAGCCGATGTCCTGGACGCGCAGGGCCCCGTCACGCACACCGGGAGGCGTCCGACGTCGCCGCCGTGGTGCACGGCTGCGCCGTCGATGAGTCGGCTGGGGCGGCGTAGGCCTCCACCGCTGAGGCGAGGGCCGCCTGCCCGGCTTCGTCGGCGAGGCCCGGCAGACCCACGAGGTGGACTTCGGGAGCGGCGTTGTCGGCCTCGAGGAGAGCCTCGAGCTCGTCCGCGCGCCCGTGGAGCCTGAGGGACTGGCGAAGGGCCCGCACCACCCATGCAGGGTGTGCGTAGCGCACTGCGAGGGCGTCGGTGGGGTCGGCGTCCGCGGTCAGCTCGGCGATCCACCCCTCCAGGGACTTCTGGGAGATGCGGCGCAGCACAGCGTTGGCGAAGCCGCCGGGTAGCGCCGATCTGATCGCGGACGAGGCTGACCGTCTCGTTGACTGCCGCGTGGTCATCGGTGCGCATCGCGAGCAGCTGGTGGGCTCCCAGGCGCAGTGCGTCGAGCACCGGTGCATCGAGGTCGGCGATCTTCCGATCGATGCAGCGACCAATGATCCGGTCGTATGTGCCTGCGGCACGAAGTGTGCCGTAGGTGAGTTCGGTGGCGAACCCTGCGTCGCGCTTGTCGAGCTTGGCGCGGCGAATCTGCTCCGGGAGCACCAGGTTGGCGTAGGCGTCGTCGCGGCTGACGGCGGTGACGGTGCGGAAGGCGGCCAGACGGGCGGGGTCCGCGCGGCGGGTGCGCTGGGAGGGCGCCGCCTTGGAGTAC
Organism: Nesterenkonia pannonica; assembly: GCF_019575955.1. GTDB lineage: Bacteria > Actinomycetota > Actinomycetes > Actinomycetales > Micrococcaceae > Nesterenkonia > Nesterenkonia pannonica. The sequence goes on along the minus strand of NZ_CP080575.1, from coordinate 1,176,274 downwards.
CGGCGGGGCTGATCTCCGGCGCCGCGGGAGCGCTGTCGGCCCGACGCGCTGCGGCGCGGGCCCTGATCATTGGACTTCTCACTCATGGCGGCCTCCCAGTATCGGCGTCTGCTGCTGGCCGCGGAGCCAGTCAGCCGCAGGTGTCATCTTCTTCCCGGCGGGCTGCACCGCAGTGAGCACGACCCCGCCCTCCCCGGTGACCAGCACGGGCACATGGCCTTCTCCCTCTGCGACGGCGGAGAGCGCCTGCCCCGGCGCGGCGGTGCTGGGCAGCTGGCCGTGAAAGCGGCGTACGGGCCCGAGCTTGAGCCGCTGGTCGCCGAGCCAGGTCCAGGCTCCCGGCTCAGGGATCGTGGCGTTGATGCGGTGCATGACCGCCTCGGCAGCTGCGGCAGGGTCGATGTATGCATCGTCACGGGTGAGCTTCGGGGCGAAGCTGGGCTCCCCGCGCTGCGGCGACGGGACGGACGCACCGGCCAGCAGCTGCGGGCTGAGTCCGATGAGCATCTGAGTGCCGAGGGCGGTGAGGGCCTGGAGCAGCTCTCCTGCGCTGACTCCCTCGTCGATCGGGTGCTCGGCGGCGGCGTGGACCGGTCCTGTGTCCATGCCTGCTTCGAGCTGGAAAATGGTCGCCGCGGTAGCGGCCTCCCGTTGAGGATCGCGTGCTGCACGGGCGCCGCACCCCGGTATTTGGGGAGGGATGAGTAGTGCAGGTTCACCCACCCGCGCTCCGGCACATCGAGCGCATGCTGCGGAAGCAGGGCCCCGTATGCGACCACGATGCCCAGGCGGGGCTGTGCTCCCTGAGCCGCCCGGCGACCTCCTGATCGACCCTGTCTGCCTTGATGACAGGCAGACCGGCCTCCTCCGCGGCCTGGGCCACCGGGGAGGGTGAGGTGCGCTTCCGGCCCAAGGGGCGTCGGGCCGAGTGAGCACCGCAGTGATCTCACCGCCGAGCTTCTCCGGACCGGCCGCGAGGAGGCCGCGCAGACAGTCGGCGGCAATGGGCGGGGTGCCTGCAAAGATGATGCTCATGTCGGCATCCATCCTACGGGCGTTGCGGGTGTGGGGTCCTTGGCCTTCGACGCGCATAATGGGGGACTGTGAGTGAGACTTCTGTTCCCGTCGTGGGCGTGCTCGGCGATGGCCAGCTGGCCCGGATGATGGCACCCGCCGCAGTGGAGCTTGGGATCGAGCTGCGGCTGCTGGTAGCTCCGCCTCCGCCTCCGCCGCGCAGGCGATACCCCGGACCACCGTCGGCGACTACCGAAGCGTGGCCGATGTGACCGCGTTTGCGGAAGGGTGCGATGCCGTCACCTTCGACCATGAGCATGTGCCCGCCGAGGTGCTGGCTGCTCTCGAGGACCAGGGGCGAACGCTCAACCCCACCCCCGCCGCATTGGTGTACGCGCAGGACAAGCTGGCCATGCGCCGGGCCATCGACGATCTGGGTCTGCCGAATCCGAGGTGGGCCGAGGTCCGCGCCGCAGAGGATCTGGTGTCCTTCGGCCGGGCAATCGGCTGGCCGGTGGTGCTGAAGACGCCTCGCGGCGGCTACGACGGCAAAGGCGTGATGATCATCCGCGACGCCGACTCGGTGCAGGACGCCGCAGAGTGGTTCGCTCGGGCCCAGCGGGAGGGTGCCACCTGCTGGCGGAGCAGAAGGTCCCGTTCACCAGGGAGCTCTCCGCCCAGATCGCCCGAACGCGGGACGGCGCCGTCGCTCCCTACCCCGTCGTGGAGTCGACCCAGACCAACGGGTGTGCGACGAAGTGGTGGCCCCGGCACCGCGCACATCCCCGCCCACCTGGCAGAGGCGGAGCGCATCGCGCGCGCCGTCGCTGACAGGCTCGACGTCACCGGCATGCTTGCCGTGGAGCTGTTCGAAGTGGCCGAGACCGGCGGAACCGACGCGACCCCGCCGGGCATCTACGTCAACGAGCTCGCGATGCGCCCCCACAACTCCGGGCACTGGACCATGGACGGCTCAGCCACCAGCCAGTTCGAGCAGCACCTGCGCGCGGTCCTCGGCCTGCCGCTGGGCGCGACAGACGTGACCGGCGGCGCCAGCGGTCACGTGGTCATGAAGAACCTGCTCGGCGGAGCGAACCCCAGCCTCCACGCTGCGCTTCCCGCCGCGATGCAGCGCTCCCCCACTCGAAGATCCACCTGTACGGCAAAGACCCCAAGCCGGGGCGAAAGATCGGTCACGTGAACATCCTGTCCCAGACGACCAAGCCCAACGAGGACTACGACACAGCTCGCGCCCGGCTCGAACGGGCCCGCAGGACCGCTGCCGAAGTGGCCGGAATACTCGTGGAGGGCCCAGCATGAGCGAGGACGCCGACAGCGGCCCCTGGTCAGCCTCGTGATGGGATCGGACTCCGACTGGCCCGTGATGCGGGCCGCGGCTGAGGCGCTCGACGAGTTCGGCATCCCCTTCGAGGCCGACGTCGTGTCCGCTCACCGCATGGCCTCCGAGATGATCGACTACGGCAGGCAGGCGCACAGCCGCGGACTGCGGGTGATCATCGCCGGCGCAGGCGGAGCAGCCCACCTGCCCGGGATGCTGGCCTCCGTCACTCCCCTGCCGGTCATCGGAGTTCCTGTGCCGCTGAAGCACCTGGACGGTATGGACTCGCTGCTGAGCATCGTGCAGATGCCCGCCGGAGTGCCTGTGGCGACCGTATCCGTCGCAGGAGCGCGCAACGCAAGCCTCCTGGCGGTGCGCACCCTGGCCGCCGGAGAGGGGCCTGCAGCAGCGCAGCTGCGCGAGAAGCTGGTGAGGTTCCAGACTGAGCTGGCGGCCGCCGCCCACGCGAAGGGCCAGTCCCTGCGCGCAGAGGCTGCCGAGCTGTCCGCCTACCGAGCCCGCGACGGCGTCGCAGGGACCGAGCCCACGCAGTGAGTCCGACCCCCGCGCGCCGAGGCCCAGCCACGCAGAGACCCCGACGCTCACCTACCACGACTTCTCCGGGACCGAAGATGTCGTACGGAATCCCGAGCCGCCTCGTCGACCGAGCGCACGCGCCGGGCGGTGCTTCTCACCGGCCTCACGCTCTTTCTGCCGGGCGGAGCGCAGGTCACTGCAGGCTCGCGCACACTGGGCCGAGCCGCACTGGCGGTCACCATCGGCTGCTGGTTCACTGCGCTGCTGGGCGTGCTGCTGCTCCTGCTCCTGCGCGGCCCCCTCCTGAGCGCTCTGACCCAGCCGTTCGTGCTCTGGGCGGTCAGCATTCTGCTGGCCGGACTTGCTGCCGGGTGGTTGGTGCTCTGGCTGGACACGCTGCGGCTGATCCGTCTGGCAGGTATGGAGAGCAGGCCTCGGTGGATCGTCGGCATTGTGCTGCTGCTGCTGGCGGCCCTCACCTCCGGAGGCCTGGCCTACAGGGCCTCCATGGTGCACCAGGGGCGACTGGCCCTGGCAGGCATCTTCGACAGCGGCCCGGCGATGCCAGCAGAGGACGGACGCTACAACTTTCTGCTGATGGGCTCGGACGGAGATGAGGAGCGGGGCGATCAGCCGATACGCCCGGACTCCATCCATGTGGTCTCCGTCAATGAGGACTCAGGCGAGTCGATCCTCTTCTCCATCCCTCGCAACTTCCAGAACGCACAGTTCTCGGAGGACTCCCCGCTGAATGCGGTGTACCCCGAGGGATACAACTGCGGCAACGAATGCATCATCAACTTCCTCTACCCCGAGGTGCACAACGACCACCCGGAGCTCTATCCGGAGGCCGATGACCCGGGCGCCCAAGCCATGATGGACGCCGTATCCGGCACCCTGGGCCTCGGCGTGCACGGCTACGTGATGGTCGATATGGACGGCTTCGAGGAGCTGATCGATGCCATGGGCGGCATCACGATCGAATCCGGCGGATTCGTCCCCTACAGGGGCGAGCGCCCCGACGGCAGCTGGGGCGACGTGTGGTTCGAGCCGGGGACGCTCACCCTCGACGGCCAGGACTCCCTCTCCTATGCCAGATCGCGCGAGTTCAGCTCCGACTACAACCGCATCCAGCGCCAGCAGTGCATCCAGCAGGCCATGGTGGGCCAGTTCACGCCCCAAACACTGCTGACCCGGTTCACCGACATCATGCGGGTAAGCGACAGCATGATCCAGACCAACGTTCCCCAGTCGCAGCTCGGATCCTTCGTGGACCTCGCCGCCGACGCCCAGGAGCACACGCCGCAGCGTCTGACCCTGGGCGCTCCTGACTTCGGCAGCGCCGGCGACCTCTTCTCCACCTACCCTGACTTCGACGCCATCCACTCCCGCGTCGATGAGCTGATCGCCCAGGAGCAGGCCGATGCGGACGAAAGCGACGCGGAGGAGCCTGCGCAGGAGGACGAGGATCGGACCGAGCCGGAATCTCCCGAGGACGCGGCGGACCCGGAGGGCGAACCGCCCGGACCTACGCCCGAGCACGATGACCCGGCCGTGGCCGACGACGAGCCCGCCTCCGAGCCGGAGGAGACGGGCCTGCCGACCCAGCCGGACGGCTCGGAGCTGACCGCCGAATACCTCATGGACGCCCAGGACCGCGGCGAGACGATGATTCTCGAGCAGGCGGCCAGCAGCAACTACGAATGTGGTAAGTAGGCTGATCCGCAGGGTGAGCATCTACCACTCCCCGACAAACTCTTCCGGCGCGGGCAGATCGTCATATGACGAGATAAGGCTCACGTCCATCGGGACCATAGCCCTCAGACGCCATTGCTCGTCCGTGAAGGCCCAGATCCATAGGCCCGTCTCCGGCCCGATGCTCGTGAACGCAGTGGTGTCCTCCTCTCCGTCCCCATTGAGAACGTACGAGGAGACGTCGGCCCAGTACTTCTGGTACACGAGATCGTCAGCTTCGCGGTGCGTCTGCACCTGAACGAGCTGCACATCGTAGCCCTCGTAGAGGCCGCCGTCGGCATACAGGTCCTCGATGGCCTCCAGCTCATTCGTGCACTGCTCGCAGAGCTCATGGATGAGGGGGCAGGCCTTCTCGGTGTCGCCGGTGATGCGAGCCTGCGTCAGCGTCTCGAACCAGTGAAGGGCAGCCTCCGGCACGGCCTCGTCGGAGTTGATCGACCATTCGGCCGGAAGAGACACCGCATCTTCGTCGCTGCCTGAAGTGCTCCCCTCGTCATCATCCGGCTCCGGGTCCGTGCCCACATCCTCGGAGCCGTTGTCCTCCGGTGCCGCCGATGGGGACCCCTGCCCCTGGGGCGGGAGGTTGTCAGGAACGCCCGCCGACTCGTACGAGCACGCGGTGAGTCCATGCGGCGGCAATCAGGGAGATGGTGATCGCGCAGTGAGCGTGAGATCGCTGACGCATGAGAATTCCGTTCAGCAGAGGCCGTGAGCAGCGCTTCCCGGCCGCTCGCCTGGAGGAGCCTAGCGAGGATGAGTGAGGTGGGGAGCGCCTTGGGCCGCTCCTGTGGAAAACGCGCTCCGGACCCTCAGATCCGCATAGGATCGGAGCATGACGGCTATTCATCCTTCGATCCTGTCCGCGGACTTCGCCAACCTGGAGTCCGAGCTGGGGCGCATCCGCGGCGCCGACGCGGTGCATGTGGATGTCATGGACAACCACTTTGTGCCGAACCTGACGCTGGGCCTGCCCGTCGTTCAGGCCATTCGGAAGGTCACAGATCTGCCGCTCGACATCCACCTGATGATCGAGGACGCCGATGTGTGGGCTCCGCAGTATGCCGAGCTCGGCGCAGAGTCGGTCACCTTCCATGCCGAGGCGGCGAAGGCTCCGATCCGTCTGGCCCGGCAGCTGCGCTCACAGGGCTCCAAGTCAGCGATGGCTCTGCGCCCGGCCACGGCGGTGGAGCCCTACCTCGACATGCTCTCCGAGCTGGACATGCTGCTCCTGATGACCGTCGAACCGGGGTTCGGGGCCAGAAGTTCCTGGACATCATGCTCCCGAAGATCCGCCGCGCACGGCAGGCCGCTGATGACCTGGGCAGCCGCGTGGCGATCCAGATCGACGGCGGGGTCAGCTCCGAGACCATCGAACGGGCGGCGGAGGTAGCGCAGACACTTTGTGGTAAGCTCTGCCGTGTACTCCGCTGAGGACCCGGAGGAAGCCATCGCAGAGCTTCGCCGTCTCGCAGCGTCTGCGGCGGAGTCGTCCTAGCTGGACTCCGGCTCCCGGTCAGCACCGGGAATCTCACAGTCCGGGTCTGGGGAGCCCTCGTGCTCGTCCGCGCGCCCGACCTCGTGCGACTCTGCGGAGGCGACGGCGCCCAGGAGCGAGATCAGCGCCGCTTCGCCCTCAGGGCTGCTGCGAGCTGAGTCGAGGTTCTCGTCGGCCACGGCCAGAATCAGCTCCTGCCGCTGGACCCTGACGTGGCGGGGCGCGTCGATGCCGATCTTGATGCCGTCCCTGCGCACATCCAGGACTGTCACGGTGATCTCGTCCCCGATGACAACCTGCTCCCCACCTTCCGCGTCAGCACCAGCATGGAAATACCCTATCGGCGATGGCACCCGCTGCGCGTCCTGTGACGGCTTCAGCGATTCGAGGCTTCAGCACAGCGCTCACGGCTGATGCACCGGCAGGCCCAGTTGACGGCCCGTCTCGGGGTGAGGGTCTGCTCCGCGGCCAGCAGCACGACCCCGTCGACTGTACGGTGCTCAGCCAGCACGGCCAGCCAGACCCTGACATCATCCGGCTTGTGCCGAAGGTCCACGGCCGCCCACAGCTGATCGGCCTCCTCGATCACGGCAGCATCGGCACGGCTGGGCACTCCCTGCGAGGAAACTCAAGCTCGGTAAGCGCCATCACCGGCAGGTCGGCTGTGACGGCCTGAGCCCGAACCTGGCGCAGCTCACGCCGCTGAGCGTGCAGGGGCTGGCCGCGGAGCCGTGACGGATCCCAGACACGGGCGCTGCCCTCGGCATCGAGAGTCTGGAGCGCCGCCGCCGCGTCGCCGTGCATCCCCGCGACCACCACGAGCGCACCCGCGTCGCGGAGCACCTTCGGCGCCCGCGGGGACCGCCAGCGTCGGGACCGGGGTCCCGGCGGGCTCCTTCAAGGCTCTCCACAGATCATCCATCATGCGGCTGAAATGCTCGTCCGAGGCCTCCGCCGACTCCAGTCTGCCGCGCGCTCTGAGCCGCTGGGACGGCGTCTGCAGACCTGGGTCCCGGGCGGCGTCGACGGCCTCGGGCCGGATGAGCACGACGTCCGCAGCAGTGTCGGCGCTGCCCTGCGCCGACGGCTTCACGCTCTGCGGCGGGCCCTGCAGCTCGTTCGCCGCTTCGGGCGCCTGGGCAACCTCGACCTCAGCCTCGTAGTAGACGCGGCCCACCAGACGCCCCCAGCCGCCTGCACTGATTCGTGCTGATGAGACGATCCGCGCATCGGGCCCGTATTTGCGGATCGCCTCCGCGCCCAGCTGGGCGAGCGAGGGGCCCCTAAGACGGTATCTGCTCGGTTCCACGAATCACTCCCACCGTTTCGATGTCGGCCCCCACTGCCGAAGCCTCCTGATATGACAGCACGGGCAGCCCGCCTACCTGCGGTGAGACCAGTCTGCGCACCGAGGGACGCAGGGCAGGCGCGCAGACCAGCACCGCGGACTGCCCGCGAGCCTCGACCTGCGCCACCGTGTCCCTGACTGAGGTGTGCACCGCCTCGATCCGGGACGGATCGAGAACGATCTGGGTTCCGCCCTCCGCGGGCCGCAGGCCCTCGAGCATCGACTGCTCAAGCGTGGGATCCAGCATGATCACGCGCAGTCTGCCGCCCTCCGAATACCTGTCCCCGATCGCCGGGCCCAGGGCGGAGCGCGCCGCTTCGATGAGCTTCTCCGGCTCGGCGGAGGACTTCGCCTGCAGTGCCAGAGCCTCATAGATGCGCTGCAGATCGTTGATGCTCACCTGCTCCTCGAGCAGCCCCTGCAGGACCCTCTGGATCTCGGCCAGGGAAAGGGGCTGCGGGGTGAGCTCCTCCACTGCGGCAGGGTTGGTCTGCTTCAGGGCATCGGTGAGCACACGCACGTCCTCTCGGGTGAGCAGGCGCGAGGCGTGACGCTGGATCAGGGTGGACAGGTGTGTGACGACCACGGAGGTGCGGTCGATGGTCATCGCCCCGGTGCGCTCTGCGTTGTGGCGCAGCTCCGCGGGGACCCATTTGCCCTGCAGCCCGAAGACAGGCTCCATCAGCGACTCTCCGGGCAGGCTCTCCAGGTTGTCGCCCAGGGCGAGCACCTTGCCGCGGGGATGGTTCCCGCCCGGCCTCCACCCCGGCGAGCCGGACGGCGTAGCCCGACGGCGGGAGGTCCACCGAATCGCGGGTGCGGACCGGCGGCACCAGGATTCCCATCTCGAGCGCGAGGCGCCTGCGCAGCGCCTTCACGCGGGCCAGGAGGTCGTCTCCGCCTCCGCCGACGATGTCCACCGCATCGGGAGCCAGTTGGATCTCGAGGCTGTGGACCTTCATCTGCTCGATGAGATCCGCCGTGGTCTCCTCGGGCACCAGGGCTGCCTCATCGTCGGCGGCGCGTGCCGCGGCCGACGCCTCCTTCCGGTCCTGGCGGCGCATCCACCAAGCGGCTGCGATGAGGACCGCCCCCACGGCCATGAACGGCGCGGTAAGCATCCCTGCGATCAGCCCCATCACCATCGCTGCCACCCCCGCCACAAGCAGCGCAGCCTGTGACTGGGTCAGCTGCCGGTGGGCGGTGGACCCCAGGTCGCTCTCGGAGTTGGCACGGGTGACGATCATTCCCGTTGAGACAGCCATCAGCAGTGCGGGGATCTGCGTGGCGAGCCCGTCGCCCACTGTCAGCAGCGCATAGGTGTTCAGGGCGTCCGCGGCGGACATCTGGTTGACGATCATGCCGATGGCGATTCCGCCGACCAGGTTGATGAGGGTGATGACGATCCCGGCGATCGCGTCGCCCTTGACGAACTTCGATGAGCCGTCCATCGCTCCGTAGAAGTCCGCCTCGGCTGCGATCTCCTCACGGCGTCGGCGCGCTTCCTTGTCGGTGATCAGCCCGGCGTTGAGGTCGGCATCGATGGCCATCTGCTTGCCCGGCATGGCATCGAGGGTGAATCGCGCGCCGACCTCCGCCACACGCTCCGCACCCTTGGTCACCACGACGAACTGGATGACGATGAGGATCAGGAAGATGACGAATCCGACGATGAGACTGCCGCCCACGGTGATCTGCCCGAAGGCTCCGATGACCTCCCTGCGTACCCGTTGCCGAGCACCAGGCGCGTGGAGGCGACGTTGATGCCCAGGCGCAGCAGCGTCATCACCAGCAGCAGCGAGGGAAAGACGGAGAAGTCAAGCGGCTTCTTGGCGAACATGGTGGTCATCAGCACCAGGATGGCGCCGATGATGTTGATCACGATCAGCACGTCCAGGACGGGCGCCGGTATGGGGACGACGAGGAGCATGGCGATGAACACCACGCCCAGCGGGACAGCAAGCTTGGGGAAGGCGCTGAGCCTCACAGGGTTCCTCCTTGCGCGGGATCGGGGATGGTGTGCACTCCTGCGTGGGCGCCGCGGCGCTTCAGAGCCATGACGAACGCCAGCACGCGGGCCACCTGGGTGAAGTGCTCCACCGGCACCTCCTGCCCGAGTAGGCATTCGGCGTGCAGCGCACGGGCCAGGGGCACATCCCTGACGATGGGAACCCCGCGCTCGACCGCCTCCTCTCGGATGCGGGCCGCGAGGAGGTCCGCGCCCTTGGCCACGACCTTGGGGCGGCCTCCCCCTCCCTGTACTGCAGCGCGACCGTCACATGGGTCGGGTTTGCCAGCACCACGTCCGCGTCCGCGACGGCAGCAATCATGCGGTTGCGGCTGAGGTCCATCTGGCGGGAGCGCCTCTGCTGCTTGATCAAAGGGTCCCCGTCCGTCTTCTTGGTCTCATCCTTGACCTCCTGGCGGGTCATCATGGTGTGCTTGCGGTTGCGCTTCTGCACCACGACGATGTCGATGACCGCCAGTCCCACGCAACCAGGATGGAGGCTCCCAGCAGCATGGTGACGCCCGCGGCGGCGGATGCCAGCAGAGAGTCCAGAGACATGGAGTAGGCGGTCAGCAGCTCGGGGACGAGCGTCTGCACCACCGCGTAGATCATCAGTCCCACGGCTGCTGTCTTCAGCAGAGCCTTCACGCCCTGCCACACAGCCTGCATGCCGAAGACGCGCTTGAGCCCATTGACCGGCTGAAGGTGCTCCCCTTCAGGGCGAACTTCTTGAAGCGGACTCCGCCCTGCAGGGCCGCGGCGGCGAAGACCCCCACGAGAGTGGCCAGCATCAGGGGCCACAGGACCAGCAGCACCGACCGCAGCGCCTCGCCCAGAAGGGTCAGGGCGATCTCCGGCTCGGGGCTGCGCGTGATCTGCACGACCGTTCCCAGCTGAACCTGGTAGGCTTCCCACGCGGCCATCAGCACCAGCGGCATGGTCGCTGCTGCCGCACCGATGCCCACCCACGCCGTCAGGTCCTGGGAGCGCGACAGGCGTCCCTTCTCCCGGTTCTCCTTCTGGCGCTTCGGAGTGGCCTTCTCTGTGCGCTCCCCTGCCTACTCGCTCATCAGATCACTCCTCGGAACAGGTCGATGCCCTGAGTCACCAGGCTGTTGACGGCTGCGGGGAGGACGACGAAGACGGTGCCCGCCAGCGCGATGGTGATGAAGATCTTCAGCGGGAAGCCGATCGTCAGCACATTGAGCGCCGGTGCCACACGGGTCAGCAGGCCCAGGTAGGCATCGGCCAGGAACAGGACCAGCAGCAGAGGACCGGCGATCTCCAGGGCGGAGAGGAACATCTGCCCCACCCCGACGGCGAGGCTCTGCCCCAGCCCGGAGGAGCTCACAGCCGCTCCCAGCGGCAGGGCGTCGAAGGACCTGAAGATCCCGGCCATGATCATCATGTACGCCTCCGAGGAGACCATCAGCGCCAGGGCTGCGATGTAGAAGAGCTGCTGGAACTGAGCGCCGTTGACTCCCGTAGCCGGGTCGAACATCATGCCCAGCGAGAAGCCGCCCATGAGGTCGATGAAGCCGCCGGCAGTCTGCACCGCGGCGAACATCAGGAAGACCAGAAAGCCCAGCGCTGCTCCCGAGATGATCTCCTGGACGATGGCTGCCGCGTACTGCCACGTCTGCATCGGCACGTAGTCGTCGATCGCACGGGGCGTGACCGCCAGGGCCAGCGTGGCCCCATTGCCCCGCGCACGCGCATGGGGATGCTGCCGTGGCTGAAGGGCGGTGCGATCACGATGAACGCGGTGATCCGCACCGCGACCAGCAGGGCGGCCTCCAGCCACTGCAGGGGCAGTTCGATCTCCATGGCAGGCCTCCGGGTCTCTCAGCTCGACAGCAGCGAGGGCAGCCGGTCGAAGAGCAGGTGCGTGAACTCGATGAGCTCGGTGATCATCCAGTGCCCGGAGACCAGCAGGGCGACGCCGACGGCCAGAGCCTTTGGAACAAACGTGAGTGACCTCCTGGATCTGGGTCATCGACTGGAAGAGACTGATGGCGAAGCCGACCAGCAGCGACGTCAGCAGCACCGGCGCCGCCACGGTGGCCGCTGTGAGCAGCCCGGCCAAGCCGATGTCGAGCACTGCGTTGGTATCCATGCGGGCTCCTAGGTGTAGCTTCCGACGAGGGCGGTCACGATCAGTCCCCATCCGTCCACCAGGACGAACAGCAGGATCTTGAAGGGCAGCGAGATCATCACCGGGGAAGCATCATCATGCCCATCGACATCAGGGCGGAGGCGACGACGAGGTCGATGATGAGGAATGGGATGAAGATGACGAACCCGATGATGAAGGCCGCCCGGAGCTCGGAGAGCATGAAGGCGGGGACCAGAGTCGTCAGCGGCACGGCCTCCGGGCTGGTGGGATTGTCGATGTCCGCGGCCCGGTGCATCAGCGCGATGTCCTCCTCGCGGGTGAACGCGACCATGAATCCGCGCAGCGGTTCGGCGCCGGCGTCGAGCGCCTCCTGGAAGTCGATGGATCCGTCCGTGTAGGGCCCGATCGCCACCTCATTGATCTCCGTCAGCACCGGCGCCATGATGAACATGGACAGGAACAGCGCAAGCCCGGCGAGCACCTGGTTCGGCGGGATCATAGGCGTCGAGAGCGCGTTGCGGGTGAGAGCCAGGACCACAAAGATCTTGGTGAAGCTGCTCATCATCAGCAGCAGTGCCGGTGCCACGGAGAGCAGCGTGACAGCGATGAGCAGCAGCACTGCGGAGTTCGGCTCACCGTCAGGTCCGTTGACCTCGATGGAGACGCCCAGGGAATCCCATGCAGCAGGTTCGCCACGCTGACAGTCAGCCCGGGAGCGCTCAACGGCTCCGCACCCGTCGCAGGGCCTCAGCCGCCTGGCGCCACGTGCTGGGAGCGAAGACGCTTCCGTGCAGCCGCGACGCTCCAGGCTCCGGGGCTGGGCCGAGCTGATGGTGGTGGGGTGAGATCGAGCACGGTGTGCGGGTTGGCCCGGGCGAGCTCCGCCTGGAAGTCGACGGCGCTGGGCGGCGGAGCCGTGTGGTCACCTGGGTCCGCAGCCTCGGGCTCGGGCGCAGCGGTGCTCTCCGAATCGGCCGCGTAGCTGTCCAGCAGGCTCACCGACTGCTCGGAGACTCCCAGCACATACCGGGTTCCTCCGACATCGACGACCGCAACGGCGGCTTTGGCTGCCAGGCCCTGTCGGTCCACCACGGCGATCAGCCGCCGGGATCCTGCCCCGCGTCCGCTGCGGTAGTACCGTCGCCCGACGAACCAGATCAGGGCGAGGACAGCGCCGAGCGCAACGGTGACGCGCAGGAACAGGAAAAGCTCGTCCACCTCAGGCTGAGCCCTCCGCGGCATCGAGGATCCGTGTGATCCGCACCCCGTAGTCCTGGTCCATCACGACGACCTCGCCCTGTGCGATGAGGCGTCCGTTGAGCCGCACGTCTGCCGGGGCACCGGCGTTGCGGTCCAGTTCGATGACCGCCCCCGGCTCGAGGTCCAGCACGTCGCGCACCGAGACCCGGGTCCGGCCGATCTCCACCGTCAGCCCCATGTGCACGTTGTGCAGACGGGACAGCCGCGAGGTCACATCGCCGACGCTGCCGACATCGGCCCCAGCCACCCAACAGAGGAAGGCTGCGCTCGCCGCCGCCTAGCCCGCTCGCTGTCTCTGACCCGCACCGCGTACCAGCCGACCGCCCGGCTGCCGTCCTGAAGCACGAAGAGCTCAGCGGACTCGTCCTCCAGCAGAGTGCGTGCAGCGGAGGGTCAGCGGCTGAGAGGACTCCGGTGCCCAGCACGGCGGCGGCTGCTTCGAATGCCGGACGCAGGACGTCGTCGAGGGAGACGAGCTGAGGGTCCAGCTGCTCGGAGCCGCCGATGGCTGCCGGGTCCAGGTGGATTGCGAGATCGGCCGACGCGGCCCCCACCAGGGTGGTGACGGCCACCGACCCTGCACCGGTGAGCTCGGCGGCGCTGCGGGAGTAAGCCGCCGCTCCGCGCTCACGCCGGAGCGTGTGGGCAGAGCCTGGGCGACGGCCGAGGCGGTGTCGTTCAGGAGGTCGAACTTGGTCATGCGGGGTCAGCTTTCTTCTCGGGATGCCACGACGGCCGCGATGCGGCCCGACTGCTTTCCAGCTGCGGCGGTTCCGACGCGCTGGCCGTCGGCGGTCAGGTGCAGAGGCCGGTGGGCGGCATGCGTCAGTCGGAGGACGTCGCCCTCCACCAGGTTCAGGATCTGCTCGGAGGTCACCGGCGTCTCGGTCAGGGCCAGTGCGAGGTCCATGGGCACATGCACGAGGTGACCGCCCATGCGCCCCCTGACCTGCTCCTCAGGCTCGACCTCCGACTCGTCGCAGAGCTGAGGCAGGACCGCCTCGGCGGGCAGCGCCAGCGAGGCCTGGACCGACTGGTCACCGACCTGCACGGTGAATCCTGCGGTCACCATGAGCTCCGACTTCGCCGCGGCCTGCGCGAACTGTGCGTTGTAGTGCACGGTCTCCACGGTGATCTGCCCCTGCAGCAGTCCGCCGAGGAGTAGTGCAGATCCTCCAGCGTCTCGGAGACCAGGGTGCTGATGAGCGTGTGCTCGATGCGCGTGAACTTGCGCTCCTCGGCGCGGTAGGCCCTGGGCGAGCCGAGGATGTGGGAGACCCAGTTCAGCGCCCCGGCCGCAGGGAACTGGACCACGGCGCTCGCGTCGGAGCGCTCGACGCCGCAGAGGACCATCGCCGTGGTCGGCGGCAGAGAGGCCACATAGTCGTCGTAGGTCTTCATCTCCACCCCGTGATGGGTCACAGATGAGAGGACGCGCACGCGAGCGGTGAGCTGGGTTCCCCATTGGCGCGCGAACGTCTCGAAGGCAAGCTCAAGGGTCCTGGAGTGCTCGCGGGTCAGCGTCGTGGGTCGACGAAAGTCGTATAGAGCCGGAGGGCGGTAGGCCTGCACCTCCTCGGGACTGCGCACAGCGCCGGTCTTCTCACTGAGCGGAGAGTTCACACGGGCTACCATCGGCGGCGGACTTCGCCCCGTTAGCGGAGCGGCCGATCAGTTGGACGCCTCGAGCAGAGACCCCAGGTCCAGCTCCTCCCCGGCCTGGGCGGCGTCGCGGATCTGCGGCAGCAGCTCGCGCACACGGTCCGGCTGGTCGGAGAGGATGCTGACGTCGACGCGGCGGTTGCGCCACAGGTCGTCGCTGATGGGGTGCTCATGTCCGTAGCCCACAGAGACGATGCGGGTGGGGTTGACCTCTCCCTCCTCCACCAGCTCCCGCAGGGCCGAGGTCGCCCGGGCGGAGGACAGCTCCCAGTTGGTCGCGTAGGTGTGCAGCGGCTGGCGCTGATCGGCATGGCCGCCCACCTCGAAGAACCTCTCGGTGGGGGCGATGACCGGGGCGATGATGCCCATGATCTCGGCTCCGTCTGCGCTGAGCTTCGACTCGTAGGGATCGAAGAAGGTCTCGGCGCCGATGAGATGCACGTGCAGGCCCTGCTCATCCAGGGTGAACTCCACGCTCTCCTCGTGGTAGGCGTCGAGCAGTCGGCTGCGCAGCTGCCTCTTGAGCTCCATGAGATCGTCGTACTCCTGCTGCGCAAGCATGAGGTCGTCCTCGAACTCGTCAGAGTCCTCGATGTCGTCGAAGATGGTCGTGTCGTGATCGTAAGCGAGCTCCTCCGAGATGAGAAGCCCGGAGTCCTCCACCAGGTCGGACTCCTCGCGTCCGAATCCTGTGGCCAAGGACAGGCGCAGGGCTTCGTACCGCTCCTCGTCCACGGTCGACATGGCATAGAGGACGATGAACAGGCACATCAGCACCGTGACGACATCCATGTACGATGCCATCCAGCGGTCCGGGTTGTCCCGCACCTCCTCAGCCCTGCGACGTGTGCGCGTCCGCTTGGGGCTTCCGCTGCGGATCGCGCTTCCCTCCCCGCCATCAGGCAGGCTCTCCCTCCGCGGGCGCACGCTCAGCCCGTTTGGGCGCCAGTTCGCTGCTGGGCACCAAAGACCTCAGCCGCTCCTCCAGCAGCAGCGGCTGGCTGCCCTCCTGGATCGCCAGCAGACCCTCCATCGTCACGTTCATCTCCTGGACCTCCAGTTCGGAGAGCCGCCCAGGCGGGCCCCGATGGGAAGCCACATCAGGTTCGAGGACACCAGCCCCACAGCGTCGCCACGAAGGCCGCGGCGATCATCGAGCCCAGCTGCTCAGGCTCTGAGAGATTCTCCAGGGCTTGGGTGAGGGCGACGACGGTGCCGATCACGCCGATCGTCGGGGCGTAGGCGCCCATAGTGGTGTAGAACTTCGCAAGCACCTTGTCCTCTGCGGCTTTGGTGTCGATGTCGTCCTCGAGCTGCTGGCGCAGCGCCTCGCCGTCGACGCCGTCGGCCAAAGACTGCAGCCCCGCCGAGAAGAAGCGGTCCTCCTCCTCCTGGGCGTAGGGCTCCAGAGCCAGGAACCCTTCGCTGCGGGCTACGCCTGCCAGCTCCACCAGAGCGTCGATCCGACTGGCCACCGACGGCTTGCGGCCCAGCAGGGCCTTCGGGATACCTCGGGCGCACATGCCCAGGTCCTTCATGGTGCCGGAGGCGACGGCCACGGCGATGGTCGCGCCGAACACGAAGATCATCGGCGAGGGCAGCAGGATGGAGAACGGGCTGGCGCCCTCGAGCATAAGCATCGCGAACATCGCGGCGAAGGCGATGATGATGCCGATGATGGTCGCCGGATCCATCAGGCGGCCCCTTCGGAACCTGCACCGGCGGAGACGGCTGCGGCCGCGGCGACCACTGCGGCACGGTGCTCGACGACGAGCCGGATCACGTCCTTCATGGATTCGGTCACCACGTACCGCTCGCCATTGACCATCAGCAGCACCGTGTCGGGGTGCTCCTCAATGCGCTCTACCAGGTCCGGGTTCACCGCAAATCTGCTGCGGTTGAGCCGAGTCACAACGATCATGGTGAGGCCCCCTTTCAGGTGCCACTGTCGGCGCGCACCATGCCTGCGGTTAGCGCCGCACCGCTGGGGTCATCGTTTGATGTTCGCCAGCTCCTGCAGCACCTCGTCCGAGGTGGTGATGATGCGCGCGTTCGCCTGGAAGCCGCGCTGGGCGACGATCAGGTTGGTGAACTCCTGCGAGAGGTCCACATTGGACATCTCCAGCGCACCTCCCACCAGGCTGCCGACCCCGCCGGTGCCGGGGCTGCGAAGTTGACTCCGCCGGAGTTCGCGGTCAGGGCGTAGCCGGAGTTTCCGACCTTCTGCAGCCCCTCGGGTTGTCCACCTGGCCCAGGACGATCTGGGCGATGTCGATGGAGGCGCCGTTGGAGAAACGTCCCGTGAGCGTGCCGTCGGGACCCATCGTGTAGGACTGCAGCACTCCGGCGGCGGAGCCGTTCTGCGAGGAGATCGAGGCGCTGTCGACGCCGGCGAAGGTGGTCACGGCAGTGAGATCCACGGCCACGCCGCCCACAGTGAGTCCGCCGTCGAGGGTGCCTGCAGCGTTCGCTCCGCCGAGCGATCCCGCCACGTCCCAGCCGCCTGCGGTGCGGGTGAAGGTCAGCGAGAGGTTCTGGCTGGTGCCGTCGTCGGTGAAGACCTCACGGTCCAGGGTGCGGGTCTCGCCCACAGCGGCATCGGAGGGAGGTTGCCCTGGACCTGGGCGACGGTGGTCGCCGTTCCGCCCACCGCCATGTTCGGCGGCAGGACGATGTCCTGCAGTGCACCTCCGGCAGGCAGCTGGCCGTTCTCTGCCATTCGCCCCTGCACGATCCCTCCGTCGGGGCTGGTGAGGCGGCCCTGGTTGTCGAAGCTGAAGGAGCCGGAGCGGGTGAGGATCTGTTCGCCGCCCTTGTTGAGCACGAAGAAGCCGTCGCCGGAGATCATCATGTCGGTGGCGACATCGGTCCGCTGCGCCGCCCCTTGGGTGAAGTTCGTATTGGTGCTTAAGCCACCTGGACCCCCAGGCCGATCTGCGCGGGGTTCTGTCCGCCCACCTGGGCGCCGCCTCCTGCCGCGCCCTGGGTGATCTGGCTGAGGGTGTCCTGGAACTGGGTGGACTGAGCCTTGTAGCCGGTGGTGTTGACGTTGGAGATGTTGTTGCCGGTCACGTCGAGCATGGCCTGGTGGGAGCGGAGTCCGGAGATGCCGGAGTTCATGGAGCGGAGCATGGGTGCAGCCTTTCGAGGGAATGGATGTCAGAGGTGTGGGCGGAGGAGGGCATCAGCGTCAGGTCCGGTCCTCCTCAGCAGGAGGTGCGGCGACTGCTGCGATGGTGGAATAGGCAACGGCGCGGCGTCGACGGCGACCATCGGCTCCACTCCGTCGAACGAGATGCCGGTGACGACGCCGGTGATCGGCTCCTCGCCGTCGGGCCCGTCGGCGGTGGTCACGACCTGGCCCAGCAGCGATGAGGCCGCGGCCCGCTGATCCATGGACAGCAGCTGGTGCTGAACCTCGGCCATGCCGCTCATGGTGGTGCCCATCTGGGTCAGCTGCTCCATGGAGGCCAGCTGCGTGGTCTGCGCGATCATGTCGTTGGTGTCCATCGGAGAGGAAGGGTCCTGGTTGGCCAGCTGGGTGACGAGCAGATGCATGAACACCTCGCCGTCCATCTGCTGCTTCAGCTCGCGAGGCGGCGCTGCGGAGCCGCGCCCGGCCCGCATGGCATCGTCGATCAGCGCAGGGTCGATGCCCGGTGAGGCTGGCGGAGCAATGGCATCCGGCATGTTCTCTCCTTCTCTCAGGCCAGCAGATCCAGGCTGCCGGGGATGTAGTGGGTTCGGATGTCGGGCAGTGGAGGCTCGCCCTGCTCCGCGTCGGCCGCCGCAGCGGGTCCGGCCTGGGGCGTGTCCGCCTCGGCGGAGGCGCCGTCGCGGGCGTGCTCGCCGAACTGCTGACGGCTCTGCTGCTGGGCGTCCAGCAGCTGCTGATCGGCCGCGCGGGAGTGCTGCCCCAGGTGCGTCGAGGGCTGAGAGGCCGGGGCCTCCTGGTCCGAGACGCTCACCTGAGAGGTGCCTGTGCTCACTCCTAGGCCTGCCAGATCTCGGCGCAGATCGGCCACGATGCCGCGCAGCGCTTCTCGGCCCTGCTCCTGGGAGGAGAACAGCTCGATCCTCATCCCCTCGGGCGTCATATGCGCCCTCACGGTGACCGGACCGAGGCTCTCAGGGGCCACCGTGATCGTCAGGACCTGCTCACCGCCGCCTGCGGCGACGATTGCGGGTGACGGCTGGGTGACGGGAGTGCTGAGCTGGGCATTGAGCGGCTGGGCCACGGTCGGCGCCGCCCCGCTCGCCGACGGGTAGGCGGCTGAGTGCACGACCGTGGTCTGAATAGCTGTGGCCTGAACTGCAGTGCTCTGCCCTGGTGCGGCGCCGCTCTGCGGCGGGAGGAGGCCGAGGCATCCGCTCCCCTGGGGCTGGGCTGCGGAACGGCGTCATGCTCCTGAGCAGGGACCGTGCTGGGCAGCGTCTCAGCCGTCACATCCGGCGTCTCAGAGCTCTCATGGGGCGTGGCAGCCATCACCTCGGATGCATCGATCGCGCCTTCATCCGTAGCCTGAGCTTCAGTGTCAGCGCCTGACTGCTCGCCTTCACCGCCCTGGGCGTCTCCTGCCGGTGGGTCAGGCAGAGCGAGGCCCTGGGTGTCGACGTAGGGATCGCGCGTCGGCGGCCCGTCTGAGGAAGCCGCAGTGTCGGGGAGAGCCGGCGTGCGCGACGTGGTGTGAGTCTCCTCTGGGCTCTCCGGCGTCTCATCACGGTGCGCAGGATGCAGGAGCTCCGCACTGGGAGGAGCCTCGGCCCGCTTCTCTGCTGAGTCCGGCACCTGAAGCCGCTCATCGCCCTCGGGGTGCTGCGCCGGGACCTGCGCCCCATCCGCATCAGAGTAGGCATCCTGCCGAGGAGCCTCTCCGGCTATGTCGGATATGCGCGAAGTGTCTGCGGGCGAGAGGTCTGTGGGCGGCTCCCCGCGGGGCGTCTATGCGGTCCGCGGACGGCGCCTTCTCCAAGGTCGAGGGAGGGCTCTCACCTCCGCCGGGTCGGAGGAGACGAAGAGCGCCCTCTCTGAGCTCGCAAGCACATCGTCCGCTGTCTGCTGGGCGCCTAAGCCTCGGCTTCAGACTCTGAGGATGGGTCGTGGCGCTGGGCGATGGGAGCCTCCTCAGCGTCGGCTGCACCGTCCTGAGCCGCGGCACCCAGCAGGTGGGAGAAGGAGGCATCAGCATCCGTCGTCCTGTGGGCTGACGCTGCGGAGGGCGTGGGAGCGGTCAGCGATCGGGCGGCGAGCAGGGCGATGAGAGCGGTCATGTCCGTGCTCCTGCCAAGCGAGCCTCGAAAGCGCCGCGGTCGGCTGAGGCCGTCTGGGCCGCAGGCGATGCTGACGTCTCCTGCGGGAGTCCACCATCCGTCGGATGGTCATGATGGTGCCGCTGACCGGCTCGGTGACTACGCTGCGGCCCGGACGGGGGCATGGGTCCACTCACCGCTGCTTAAGCATAGATGCCGATGTGGCCTCCGCCACGAGTGACGATGAGGTCTCCCGGCTTCGCCTGATCGAGGGAGGGCACTTCCTTGCCCGCGCGTGCCTGCGCGGCAGCGACCCGCGGGACGCTGATGCCGAACTCCGCCATCACATTCTTCACCAGCCCTGAGCAGTCAAGCCTCTGCTCGGGTCCGTTCCTCCCCACAGGTACGGAACTCCGTGATGCTTCTGAGCGGCTGCCACGATGTCTCGTCCGCTGCCCCCGCCGGATGAGGCACTGCCTGCGGGGGTAACCGGCGAGGCAGAGGATGCTGGGGATGCGCCGGGGACCGAAGAGGACGCATCCCGCGGCGCTGCGGAGCGCGGACCCGCGGCGAGCTCCTCGGCGTAGCTGAGCACGCGCATCAGCGCTTCGAAGTCCGAGGCCGGGCCGCTCAGCGGCTGGGGCCCTCGCAGCGCGGTGCCGGGCTCCGCGCTGACGGCGCGGGTCTCCGGCGCCGCGAGCGCCGGAGCTCCCCGGCACGCGGCACGTTCTGGGCCGCACCCGGAGGAGGAGCTTGGGGGCTGTATGCGCCGATGGCAGATTCGATCTGACCAATCCGACCCATTGCTGAGGAGAACGTCATCGGGGTCCCTCCTCACGGAGGCTGCGCCGCTGCCCAGCCTCGTCGAGAGCCGCCTGCTCTGCAGCGAGGCGCTCATGCGCAAGCCGCTGGTCATGACGAGCCTGCAGCTTCTCCACCACCTTCACGTCCTGGCGGGCGCTCCGGTAGTCCCATTCCGCCTGCTCCTGATCCGAGGAGGCCTGCTCCGCATAGGCCCGGAGCTCATCGAGCATGCTTCGGGAGGAGGATCGAGCGGCGGCGACGGCCAGGAGCGACTCGGGCGGCCCTTGGGGCGCCTCGCTCTGCGCCGCCTGAACGCGGAACTTCTCCAGGCGCTGATTGGCCCGCTGAGTCTTCTCATGGGCGGTGAACAGCCTCCCGGCCGCGTCGGCCTCGCGGAGGCTGCGCAGACGCAGCAGGCCTGCGAGTGAGAAAGCGGCTGCCATCAGATGCGGTCCTTCCATCGGCCGACCAGCTCAAGCAGCCGCGCCCAGGAGTCGGCCGCCGAGGCCGTCTCCTCGAGGCTCTGCTGCAGAAACTGCTCTACGGCGTCGCTGTGCTCCAGGGCGATGTCCACCAACGGCTGGGCGCCGCGCTGGTACGCCCCACATCGACCAGGTCCTGGGCGCCCCGCCTCGCCGCCATCACCCGGCGCAGGTCTGCGGCCGCGCTGCGGTGCTCGGATGTGGTGACGCGTGACGCCAGCCGGGAGACGGACTCAAGCACATTGACAGGCGGGTAGTGCCCCTGCACCGCCAAACGTCGGTCCAGCACCAGGTGCCCGTCGAGGAACGAGCGGGCCGCGTCGGCCACGGGCTCATTGTGGTCGTCGCCGTCGACGAGGACCGTATAGATCCCGGTGATTGATCCTGCCTCGTCCATGCCGGCGCGCTCGACGAGCCGCGCCAGCAGCGAAAAGGTGCTCGGCGGGTAGCCCCGTGTGGCGGGCGGCTCCCCACCGACAGTCCGATCTCCCGCTGGGCCATCGCGACCCGCGACAGCGAATCCATCATGAGCAGCACATCCATGCCCGCATCGCGGAAGGACTCTGCGATGCGTGTGGCTGCGAATGCTGCGCGCACGCGCATCTGGGACGGCTCGTCCGAGGTGGCCACCACCACCACGGAGCGGGCCAGACCCTCCGGGCCGAGATCGTCCTCGATGAACTCGCGCACCTCGCGCCCTCGCTCGCCGATCAGTGCGATCACGTTGATCCGAGCCTCTGTGCCGCGCGCCGCCATGGACAGCAGAGAGGACTTTCCGACGCCGGAGTAGGCGAAGAGCCCAACGCGTTGACCCCGTCCCACCGAGGTCATCGTGTCCACGCTGCGGATTCCCAGCTGAAGCTGCTCATGGATGCGACGGCGACGCATCGGGGAGGGCGGGGCCTGATCCAGTGCGACAAGATGGTGCGGCCCCAAGGGTCGCGCCGAGACCCCGAGGCCCTCAGCGTCGAGCGGGCGACCCAGCCCGTCGATGACCCTGCCGATGAGCCCTTCGCCGACCGGCACCAGGGACGGGCCCTCGGAGAGTGGACCTCATCCCCACAGCCACCCCGTGGAGGCCGGAGAGCGGCATGCAGCGCAGGCGGTCGCCTTCGGCGGCCACCACTTCTGCGGGTGTCCTGGCCGTGCCGATCTCGACGACCGCGCCCACCGGTACGGAGAATGCGCTGCTGAGCGCTTCGGCGCCCTCGGCCGAGAAGCCGTCGGAGGGGCGGCCCTGCCTCAGGCCTCCCACCTCGACTCCGAGTCCGACGATCCTCGTCACTTCGTAAGCGGCCGTCGGCTGGGCGGCGCGCAGCATGGCGGGCAGCGCAGCCGGAACGTGCACCTCGGCGGGTGCGGCGGTCACGCGGCGGCCTCCGACGCCGGGGAGGGGGCTCCGGCACGATCGATCGCCTCTCGGCACCGCGCCACAGCGGTGGTCAGGCGCGCATCGAGGAACCCTTCCCGGAGGTCCGCGACCGCGCTTCCTTCAGGCATGGAAGCATCGGAGATGACGCGCACCCCGGCCTGCTCGGCTTTGTCTGCGATGAGGCTCGCCGCGTGCGGGCTCATGCGCACCGCGCGCACCGACTCGGGCTCCGCGTCTCTGAGCACACGGAGAAGTGCGGCCTGAGCTGAGTGCGGACCGTCCTTCAGCTCAGCCCCGAGGAGCGCCTCGGCGAGCTGCAGGGCTGCCGCTGCCAGTGAGCGGTCGAGCGTGTGCACCGATTCGAGCGCCCGGTGCGCGAACGCGTCAGCCGCCCGGGCGAGCGCATCCAGCGCCTCCGCCTGCTCTGCATGGGCCTGCTCGCGCTGTGCACGGAGCTTCTGGTCGTGCTCGGCCCGCTGGGCCTGCGTCTGCTCGGCGGCGGCGCGCATTCCGGCACCGTAGCCTGCGGCGTAGCCCTGTGTGCGCGCCTGCGCGCGGTCGGTCTCGACGGAGGGGGCTGCGCTGGCGCCTGCGGCGGAGAGGGTGGCGAAGCTCAGCGGAACGATGCTGCTCTGCTCAGAGGACAAGAGCGTCCTCCTCTTCGACACGCTGGACAGTGATGATGCCTTCGTTCTCCAGTTCGCGGATCTGCCGCACCACGTCCGCGCGCGCCTCCTCCACCTGCGACATGCGCACCGCCCCGAGTGAGCTGACCTCGGCGTCGAGAATCTCCTTGGTCCGCTCGGAGATGTTCGCCCGAATCACCTGCTCGACGTTCTCAGGGGCACCCTTGAGGGCCAGTGCGAGCACGGTGGGATCAATGCCTCGCATGATCTGCTGGACGTCGCGGCGGTCGAAGCGCACCAGGTCGGCGAAGGTGAGCATACGAGCGCGCACCTCTTCGGCGAGGTGCGCATCGCGCTCAGCGAGCTCCTCCAGCAGCTCCTTCTCCACGTTGACCGACGAACGGTTGATGATGTCGACCAGCGGCTGCACTCCGCCCACCGCCGCAGGGGCTCTGCCGGGGCTGCAGAGGCACCCATCTGGGACTTCAGAGCATCGGAGACGACTCGGACGGCGTCCGGCGAGGGCGGCCCCATCGTGGCCAAGCAGGTGGCCACGTCTGTGCGCCGTGCGGCGTCGACGCCGGAGAGGACCACCGAGGCCACGTCGGGCTTGAGGTGGGCCAGCACCAGCGCCACGGTCTGCGGCAGCTCCTCGTCCAGGAGGACGGCGATCTGCTGAGGGTCGGCGGACTCGAGGAAGTCGAAGGACTTTCCTGCCATGGAGGATGCCAGGCGTCCCATGACCACGTCGGCCCGCTCTGAGCCGAAGGTGTCCTGCAGCAGCGCGGCAGCGAAGTCCTTGCCTCCTCGTGCGGCGGGAACAGCCGCGCGGATCGCTCCGTGCACCTCGGCCAGGACCTTCTCGATGGTGTGCCGGTCCACTCGCCGCAGCCGCACGATCTCAGCGATGACCTCATCGGATTCGAGCTCGCTGAAGTGCCGCAGGACCTCGGATGCCTGCTGACGGTCCATCTGCATCAGCACCAGCGCGACCTTCTGGGTGCCGGTGAGAGCGACGGCGACCTCACTCATACTTTGGACGCCTCCTCGTCCATCAGGGCTCGGAGATGCTCGGCCATCCGCTCAGGGTCCTGGGCTGCCAGTGCGTTGAGCTCAGCCCGTCGCTGAACAGACTCCTCGCCGTCTGCCCCGAATGCCGCACCGCCGCCGTCGGCCGCGTCGGGCTGGGCCACCGGCAGCACCGCCGTCTCGGCATCGGGAGGAAGCAGCGTGGCAGGCCGCTGACCTGCCCCCACAGCGGCTGCCTCCGCAGCTTGGCCCGCCCCAGCGCCTCGTAGGGGTATGACTCGCCGAGGTCTTCGAGCTCCTCCGTCTGCTGCTTCCTGCGCCTGCGGAGGATGAGCAGGGCGGCCAGCAGCAGAAGCAGCAGGGCACCGGCGATGACGGCGCTGGTGAGAATCTGCTGGAACTGCTCACGCTGCGCTTCTGCGGCGGCCTCGGCCTCCGCCTCGGCGAGCGCCTCCGCGGCGGCGTCGGCGTCGGCGGTGGAGAAGGGCACGATCGAGACGTTGAGCGCGTCGCCGCGCTCTTCGTTGAGCCCCACGGCATCGGTGACCATGGCCGTGAGGACGGGCATGTCCAGTCCGGCGGCGGCGTTCTCGTCCACTGCGACGGAGATCGACTGGCTGTTCAGCGCTCCGGGCGGAACCGTCGTGGTCTCGGTGACTTTGCTGATGGCGTTCTCCAGCTCTTCGGTCTCCGCTGTGTAGGTGCCCTCGCCGTCGCCGCCTCCGGGCACCGCAATGTTGTCCGGGCCGAGCACTCCTGCGGCGCCGCCTCCGGTTCCCGTGTAGTTCTCCGTGGAGGAGGATTCGCGCAGCGCAGGGGCGTCCTCGGCGGCGTCGAACGTCTCCTCGAGGCGTTCGGCCGATTCAGGGTTCACATCGGCGGTGACCACCACCGTGGAGCCGCCTCGTCCGACGACGCTGTCCAGCATGGTCTGCACCGAGGCGGTGACCCGCTCCTCATACTCCAGGGCTGCGCCGCTGCTGCCGCCTACCCGCCCCTCCCCGACGGCCGAGCACGCCTCCGTCCCCGTCCACGACGGCGACGTTCTCGGGGCGGAGACCATCGACGGCTCCGGAGACCAGCTGGACCACTGACTGCACCTGGCTGTCTGTGATGGTGGTGCCCGGTGCCGCATTGACGAAGATGGAGGCAGTCGCGTCCTCCTGGGCGTCGGAGAAGACGGTCTCCTCGGGGATGGAGAGCGCGACCTTGGCGAACTGGACCACGCTGAAGGCCTCGATGGTGCTCGCCAGCTCGCCCTCGACGGCTCGGGTGTAGGTGACCGACTGCTGGAAGTCGGAGGAGGTGACGCCCATGTCGTCCAGCAGCCCGTATCCGCCTCCCGATGAGGCGGGGAGTCCCGCTGAGGCGGCCTGGATGCGTGCTTCGTAGACCTGCTCCTCCGGGACGAGGACCGTGGATCCGCCGGATGCCAGTTCGTAGGGCACCCCGTCGGCCCGGAGCTGCTCGACGATCTCGGCGGAGTCCTCGTAAGCCAGGCCGGTGAACGCCGGTGCCATGCTGGGCTGGGACATGACGTAGTAGAGGGCGTACCCGCCCAGGGCGAGCATGGCCGCTGCCAGGATGGCCAGGGTCTTGTGGGCAGCGGTCCAGCCTGAGAGGTAGCCCCGTAGGGTGTCCATGGGGCTTCTTCTCTCACCGGAGTCTGGGGCGTGGGTTGGTGATGTCATGGATCAGGCCTGCATCCGCATGATCTCGTTGAACGCCTCGACTCCGCGGTTGCGCAGAGCGGAGATGGTCTCGAAGCCCAAGGATGCCCGCTGCTGGGCCAGGGTGGCCTGGTGGAGGTCGTCGAGGTTTCCGGTCACGCCGTCCACAGCCAGCTGGCGAGCGCTAAGCCTCCATGCCGGAGACGCCGTCGACCGCGCCGCCCAGGATTGACGCGAACGACGAGCCTGCTGGCTGAGCCTCCGCGGTGGGGCTCAGCGATGCGGCACGCTCAAGCTGAGGATTCTGCTGCACATATCCGGTCGCGGCGGTGGGCGCGGCGGAGAGGATCGCTTCGGTCACTTCGGAGCTCCGATCTGGATGGCCGCCCGGTAGATGTCGATGGCTCGGTCCACCACGGCGGTGTTCATCTGATAACCGCGCTGGGCCATGACGAGGCTGCCCATCTGGTCCGAGAGCGTGATGTCGGGGTAGCGGACGTATCCCTCCTCATCGGCCAAGGGATGGTCGGGCTCGTGCACCACGCGGCCTTCCGCGTCGCCCCATTCGCTGCCGACGGCAGAGACGCCCTGGTTGTCCGCGTTGGCGACGGCGGTGACGTATCGGGCCTGGAAGGCCGCGTCCTCGGTGGAGGTCACCGTATTCACGTTGGCGAGGTTGTCCGAGACGGCGTCCAACCATTGCGGTGGGTGCTCAGTGAGGTCCCGGCTATTCCGATGGCATCCATGGGCATGGTCAGGCGCTCCTGAGGGCGGTGCGAACGTTGGTGAACTGGGACGTCAGCGACTGGGCGGCGAACTGGTAGCGCAGGACCGTGTCGGCGTTGGAGAGCGTCTCGGTGTCTGTGTTGACGTTGTTGCCGTTCAGGCGCGTGGGCTCCAGCGAACGGGCAGCCGAAGCTTCCGCCGCCCCGTCTCCTCGGCGGACCGAATCCGCAAGTGCGGATTCGAACTGAACGCGACGGGCGTGAAAGTTGGGCGTGCTGATGTTGGCGAGGTTGTCCGCGATGGCGTTCTGCCGTGCGGCAAGGCCGTCAAGAGCGCTGGTCAGCGCGCGGGACGTCACGGAATCGAACATTGCTCCCCGGGGATGCATGTGCGGACAGCGCACGAACGTGCGGCGTATCCACCTGTGGACGGCCAATCCATGGCCGGTTCGCTGGGAGCAATCCGTGCTCGTCCCCACTGTCGGCAGTTCGAGCAGGCGCGTTAGCCCCGTGGAGGATCTTCTTTCTCAGGCGGGGCGATCGACTCAGCCGCTGGTGTCCAAGTAGCGGGCCTGGTCAGTCTCATCCGGATGCGTCGGTGCCCGCCGCAGTGAGGTGATGCTCCTGCCGATCTCAGCCTGCGCGGCCCGCGCCTGCTGAGAGGCGCGCTCCAGGGCCAGCGACGCATCAAGGGCCCGCTCGGCGAACTCGGGGGAAGCGCGGCGCTCGGCTGCGCGGGCGGTTCGAGTGAAGAGGCGTCGAGCGCATCACGGTCGAAGGTCGGGTTCAGGACGTGCTGGGCCCACGTCTCAACCCGGCGCAGGTACTCCTCCCACTGAGCCTGGGAGGCGCGCCGCTCAGGCGACACCGAGGAGCCCGCTCTGCGGGGCGGAGTCTCCGTCCTGCTGGGCGAGGGCCTCGTGCCACGTCTGCCGCAGGGGTTCGAGAAGGTCGCGGGCCTGGCGGGTCAGGGCGGGGCTGCGCCGGAGATTCGCGGTGATGAGCAGCTCGGTGCAGAAGATGTAGATGCTCTGCAGCTGCGCAGCTGCAGACCACGCCTTCACGTCGAGGGTGGCGAGCAGCTCGCTGAGGATCTGCTGCGCGTGGAGGAGCTGCTCCTGGGCCCGCACCCACTCCTGCTGGTGCTGGGCCTCTTCGGCACGGTCCAGGTCGAGGATCAGCCGGTCATAGAGCATCGTCAGCAGCTTGCCGGGACTGGCGGAGAGCACGGCTTCGCGCTGCATCCGGGCTCGCATCTGCTCGGGACTGCCGGTGAGGGCTCCGAATCGGTTCATCGTCTTCTCCTGTGAGCGGCGGTGCTGGGACGGGGTCAGGCGGTGCGGCGGATGGCTGGGGTCAGCTGCTCTTCGGCCTGCTCTGCGGCAGGCTGGCCAGCTGGGACTGCAGGTAGTCCATCTGGGAGTTCATCTGCTGTATGGCGACCTCCAGCGCAGCGTAGGTCCGCTCAAGGTGGATCGGCGGGTCGCCAGACGGGAGTCCCAGGTCAGGATCTGGTCCTCGGTCCGACGGATGCTGGTCTCCTGGCCGGTGATGCGCGAGGTGATCTGGCCGTTGTAGCGGTCAGAGAGGGAGGATGCAGTGTCCGCCACACGGCCTGCCAGCACGGAGAACATCTCCTCAGTGCCTTCTCGGTCGTTCTCAAGCGCCTGCGCGAAGCGGGCCTGGTCGAAGGTGATCTCGCCCCGTCGGCTGATCTGTATGCCGATTGAGGCCAAGGACTCCCCGGCTATGGGCTGGATCGCGGCGTCGGTGAGCCTCTGCCGCGCCGCCCGTGCGGTGGAGTCGCCGGTGAGGGTCGAGGCTTGGACGTCGTCGCCATCGGTGGTCACCGCCGACTGTCCGGATATGAAGCTGAGGACGGAGCTGAGACGGGTGACCAGGGCCTGTGCGGAGGCGGTCGCGGCCTTCGTGTCCTGCTCTACGGTGAGGGTGACAGGAGCGGCGGAGACTTCGGCGACGGAGACATCCACCCCGGGCAGCAGATTCGCGAAGGTGCTGCTGGAGCTGGTGACCCGCTGTTCGGCGGCAGTGCCCGCCCACAGGGTGACGGCGGCGTCAGCGCCCTCGGCGGTGACGGTCGAGCCGATGCTCGTGCCGCCCAGGCTGAACGCACTGCCCGCCCCGGTGGCGGAGGCCGTGAGCTGGAGGCGATAGGTCCCCTCGCCGGTGGCCACACGAGTGGCGCTCACCCCGGCGGTGGAGCGGTTGATGGCGGCAACGACGTCGCTCAGCTCAGTGGAGGCGGCCTCCACAGCGTGCTCCTCGCCGTCGGCTCCGACGATGGTGAAGCTGGCGGTGTCCCACGCGGCGACTGCGTCGGTGACGGCGGTGTGCCGGGCAGCGAGGGAATCCACGGTGAAGCTGACCGTTCCGGGAGCAGCTTCGGGGCGCGCGGCAGCCGAGGCGGCGCTGCTGCTGGTCGAGGCGCTGTAGTGCTGCAGGGCCTCAGGACGTTTTGCCTCCTGGGCAAGCGTGCTGAGGTCGGCGACCCTGGTGTTGAGCTGACGGAGGGTGTCCACCAGCTCGTTCTGGGCTGCGGCCCGTCGCTTCAGCTGCTGCTGCGGTATGGCCTCCACGGCCATGAGCTGGTCGACGATGGCCCGGGTGTCCATGCCGGTGGCGATACCGGGCATTGACATGGAAGTCATCCGAAGCTCCTCTGGAGGTCATGGGGAGGGTGCGGAGCAGGACTGCCCCGGGAGAGATGCTGATGTCCCGGGGCAGCCCTACGCCGCGTCAGCCGGGGATCAGCCCAGGAGCTGCAGCACACCCTGGGTGGACTGGTTCGCCTGCGCGAGCATGGCGGTGTAGGCCTGGGACAGGATGTTCGAGCGCGTGAAGTTGGTCATCTCAGCGGCCATGTCCACATCGCGGATGCGGGACTCAGCAGCAGAGAGGTTCTCGCGGGAGACGTTGATCGAGTTGATCGCCGACTCGAGCCGGTTCTGGGTGGCACCCATCTCAGCGCGGGCTGAGGAGACAGAGGCAATCTGCGCATCGATGGTGTCAAGGGCGTCGCCCACGGTCGCGGCACTGATGTCCGTCAATCCCTCGATTTCGCCGCCCACGGCCGAGAGGTCGAAGAGGTTCACCGATATCTGGTTGGATTCATCGGCGCCTGCGCCGACCTGGAACGTCAGAGACGTTCCTCCAGCGGCATCACTGAGCAGGTCGATGCCGTTGAAGTTGGCGTTGTCGGCGATGCGGGAGAGCTCCTTCCCCAGCTCGCCGATCTCGTTCATGATGGCGGCGCGCGACTCCGCATTGTTGGAATCGTTTCCGGCCTGCACGGTGAGGTCGCGGACGCGCTGCAGCAGGTCGTGCGCCTGGTTCAGGGAACCCTCGGCCGTCTGGATGACAGACACACCGTCCTGAGCGTTACGAGCAGCGACCTGCAGGCCGTTGACCTGACTGCGCAGACCCTCGGAGATCGAGAGTAGGCAGCGTCGTCGGCCGCACGGTTGATGCGCAGACCTGAGGACAGCTTCTCCAGCGAGCTGGACAGGGAGTTCTGCGTGTTGGACAGGTTGCGGTGTGCGTTCAGGGCCGCGACATTGGTGTTGATCTGAAGAGACATATCTCATTCCTCCATGAAGAGTTCTTCTGCTGATGATCGGGTCCGTCCATGGACCTCACCCACCGCTATCGGCGCGGCCCCACCCAGCCGTTAGCAGATCGCCGAAGAACTTTGTCGCCGCCTCAAGGGCCGCTCAGGCGATGAGAGCCAGCCGTCCGGCAGCCAGCAGGCCGCCGAGCACACGCTGGCCGTACATCGCGGAGTACTGCTCCCGCCGCTTGGCTCCTGCGCCCTTCGCCGCCGCGGGTTCAGGGGTGCCCATGGCGTAGTGGGCGTTCAGCGCGGTGCGCAGCATGCGCATCGCCTCTGTCCTCTGCTGAGAGACGGCCGAATGGGTCACGCCCAGCTCAGCGGCGACGTCCTTCACGGTGCTCCCGTCGAAGAAGAGCCGCGTGACGATGAGCCGCATCCTCTCAGGAAGCGCCTGGACTGCTTCTCGCGTGACGTGCGCCTGTTCGGCGGCCAGCAGCTCCTGCTCCGGGGTGGAGCTCTCCGCCACCAGATAGTCGGACATCTCGTCCTCCAGGGAGACCTCGGTGAGCTGAGCGTCCCTCATGGCTGCCCCGGCCGTCTTCTCGTCGACTCCCATGGCGGCCGCCACCTCAGCGACAGAGGGTCTGCGTCCCAGGGCTCCTGTGAGCGCGTCCTCGGCGGATCGGCTCTGCCGGATCTTCTGCCGCTGGAGCCGTCCCGCCCAGTCAGAGGACCGCATCTCATCGGCGAACGCCCCAGGATGCGGCGGCGCGCGTACGCGCCGAACGGAACGCCCTTCTCCGGGTCGAAGGCATCCGCTGCCTGGATGAGCGCGATGGATCCCACTGACGTCAGATCCTCGCGCGAAAGGTGCGTCGCTCGTGAGCAGAGGTCTGACACGAGGTATCCCACGAGCGGGAGGTTATCGACCACAAGCTGATTCCGTGCATGCGTGTTCAAGGTGCAATCCCCATATTGCCTTGAGCCCAGAGCGGCCGCCTCAGCCGCTCTGCTCTCATTCAGTTGTTGCGGTCCCGAGCATCCATTCCTGGGAACCACCTTAAAAAGTCCTTAAGTCATCCTGACTGCTTCAACATTGAACTAGATCATTGCTAACTGCAAGTTAAGAGGAGGTAACCGTCGACAGCACGCACGCCGTTTGAGAAGATTTCATCTTACGGAGCGCGGATCCGTGCCGACAGTGTGCGGGTAGACACCCCGCTGATCTGCGCAAGGAGCTGCTATGACGCTGAACTCGCTCACCGCCCTGCTGTGGCGCGAGCGTGAGCTCCTCGACCTCCTGGAGTTCAAGATGGAGGAGCAGCAGCTCCTGCTGGTCTCAGGCAAGACCCAGTGGCTGGACCGGGCCACCCGGGAGATCGACACCGTGGTCGAAAAGGTCAGCGCGGCGTCGCTGGCCCGAGCTGTGGAGTCCGCCGAGGTGGCCGCATCGCTGAACCTGGACGGGGATTCGACGCTGGGCCAGATCACCCAGGCCGTGACGGAGCCGGCCTGGCGGGACATCCTGGAGAACCACCTCAGCGCCCTGCGTGCCACCGCGGAGCGCATCGCGGCGCTGAAGGACACCAACACCACCATTCTTCGCGGAGCGCAGCGCGCCACCCAGGAGACTCTTGCGAGCCTGGATTCCGACACCTACACATATGACCAGCCGCGGCAGGGCGGCTCAGACCCGTCCCCTCGGCTGCTGGATACGGAGCTGTAGACCATGAGCACCTTCAGCGGGCTCAGCACAGCCTGGAGCGGCCTCGCCGCCGCCCGGCGCGGCCTCGAGACGGCTAACCACAACATCGCGAACGTGGGCACCGAAGGCTACACGCGCCAACGCGTGGAGACCGCGTCCGTCGCTGCCCCTGCGACGGTGGGACGCCTCAGCCTCGGGTCCAGCTCCTCCGGAGGAGTAACAGTCACTGACGTCGCTCGGCTGAACAGCCTGCACCTGGATGCCCGGGTGCGAAGCACCGGGGCGGCCGCTGAGCAGACGTCGGTCAGCGTCGACGGTCTCTCTCGCATAGAGAGCATCCTGCGCGAACCGGGGAGGGCGGCCTTTCGGAGCTGCTCAGCGAATTCTGGCAGTCATGGGACGACGTCGCTGCGGCGCCGGGTGAGCAGCCGCCCGCGGCTGTCCTGATATCGAACGGGAAGGCTGCTGCGGATCAGCTGAACAGGATGCACGAGGAGCTGTCCTCCCAATACGCCTCAGAGCGCCGCTCCTCGACGCAGCGATCACGGAGGTCAACTCCGCTGCCGCATCGGCAGCTGCCCTGAACCAGCAGATCAGCAGCCAGGGGGCGGCCGGAGGGTCGGTCAACGAACTCTTGGACAGGCGCGATCAGCTCACGGCGCGGATTGCGGAGCTGACCGGAGCCGAGGTGCGCTACAACCCGAATGGCACGGCGGATGTGCTGATCGGCGGCACAGCACTGGTTGAGGGCTCGTCCTCCAGGAGCCTCGCGGTCTCGGGCGGTTCGAGCATCAGCGATGCGGAAGGTCCCCGCGTGACATGGTCGCACCGGGAAGCCACGGGGATGCGGCCTCACTCACCGGCGGTGAGATCGCCGGCAGAATCGCCATGCTGGCTGCGCCTGAGGACGGCGGCCCGCTGAAGGCTGCGGCTGCGGCGATGGACGACATCGCCCTGGAGCTCGCTTACCGAGTGAACGGGGCTCAGGGTGCGGGGTCACAGTGGCGGGCGGCCGCGGTGAGGACTTCTTCTCAGTGGATGCTGCCCATCCTGCAGCATCGTTGAAGGTTGTGGTGTCTCAGGCGGACCAGATTGCTGCGGGCACCCCTGGAGGCGGCGCGCTGGACGGCTCCAACGCGTCGCGGATCGCGGAATTCGGCACCGCGTCCGGCGGACCGGACGAGATGTGGGGCGCTTTGTGGCCCGGGTGGGAACAGCCCTGCGTGACGCGTCGGCTGTGTCTGTGAACGCAGCGACCGCTCATGTCAGCGCAGTTGAGGCGCAGCGTTCGCACGCGGGGGTCTCGTTGGAAGAGGAGAACGTGTCGCTGCTGACCCACCAGCATGCCTATCAGGGGCGGCCCGAGTGATGACGGCCATCGACCAGATGTTGGACACGCTGATCAACCGCACCGGTGTGGTCGGGCGATAGGGAAGGTGGTGAACATGCAGCGCGTCAGCTCCATCTCAGTCGTCGCGGCGGCTGATCGCAATATTCAGGCTGCCCAGCAGCGGCTCGCCGCGGCTACTCGTAAGGCCTCGTCCCTGAAGGAGATCGAGCGGCCCTCCGACAACCCGACTGCGACCGCTCAGGCCATGGAGGTCCGGGCTCAGCTGCGCGCGAATGTCCAGTATGAGCGCAACGTGAGCAATGCCAACGCCTGGCTGTCGAGCGCAGATTCGGCTATCTCGCGCGGAGTCAATACGATCCACCAGGTCAGAGACGTCCTGCTGTCTGCGGCGAACCAGGGCACGATGACGCCCAGCACCCGTGAGACGCATGCGCTGCAGCTGGAAGCCTTGAGGAAGGATCTGCTGGACGCGGCGAACACCCAGTTCATGGGACGCAGCGTGTTCGCGGGAACGTCCGATGCGCCCCGTGCCTTCGATGCGGATGGGATGCATCAGGGGTGGCGGACACCTCGGTGACCCGAAAGGTGGGGCAAGGCACCACTGTTCGCGTTGATGTGGACGGCGCTGCTGCCTTCGGCACTCGTGAGGACAACGTGTTCGGCATGCTGGCCCGCGCAGCCGAGAGCGTGCGCTCCGGCGAATCGCTGCTGCCGACGATTGAGGAGTTGGACGGCTGGTTCTCGCGCCTGCAGGCTGTTCAGGCTGAGGTGGGCGCCCAGCATGCGACGACGCTTCGTCAGGAGGCAGTTCTCATGGATGACAGAGTGCGGCTCGAGACCCGCAGGAGTGATCTGGAGGACGCTGACTTGGCGTCCGCCGCTCTTGACCTGCAGGCCCAGGAGGTCGCATACCAGGCGGCACTGATGTCCTCGGCGCGCGTGCTCCAGTCGTCGCTGATGGATTATCTGCGGTGACGTCCCAGCTTCGCTTTCCCCAGTCGCTTCCGGGCTTGGCGCCGTTGACGCAGTTCGTGCTCTCGGCCGTGGAGGGGGCCGTAAGCCTGTACTCGTTGGAAGCGGATGAGCTGCCGGAGCTGAAGCTCTTCCTGATGGACCCGGCCCTTCACATCCGGGACTACGCTCCGGACATTCGCGCCCATCTTTCGGAGGTGGACGCCGTATCCGCAGATCAGGTGCGGGTGCTTGTGGTGGTCAATACCGCTCAGGGCGAGTTAGGCTGCCAACCTTTTGGCCCCGGTGCTGGTGAACGTCGATACCCTTCAGGCGGCCCAGGTCATCCTTGAGGGACAGGACTTTCCTGTGCGGCGAGTGCTCACCCCTTCTGAATGACACGGCTCGATGGCCCAGTCCCGGGTGGGCACCGGTGGTGGTTCACAGAGACAGGCCCATCTCGGCGCGTTCCCTGCGCTCACGGATTCGGCGGCGGGTGTCCTCTGTGTTGCGGTCAGGCTGGGGGCCGCCTGACGCTGCGTGAGGGGATGCAGTGTCCGAGGGTCTGTCCGCCCCGGTGAATGACAATCGGGTCGGTGCTTAAGCGAGGTAGATCTCCAGCCGCTCACGAAACTCTTCGATATCAACGCTTTTGACCACGAGGGTCCCTTCCGCTCGATGAACGTGAAAGGCGTGTGAGGACTGCCCTTCCCGGTACAGTCCTCACACGCCAGATCTGTTGAGGCGAATCAGTTCGCTCTCTTCTCGGAGGGGCGGAGACCATGCGGCGGCGGATCGGGCCTTCCTGGACCCCGACCGCTATGCCGACGGCCTCCTGTTCCCGTTCCTCCGTTAGGAGACCTCGGTGCGTCGCCGTGGGGATTTGGCGACCCACCAGGTCCCCGCACCGGAGAGCAGCAGGGCCAAAGCGCCCAATGCCGCACCTCCGGTGCTCACTCCGGTCCGCGCCAGCTCGTCCTCTGTGTCATCCGAGTGAGGCGTCTCGGATGCGGACTCACTGGTCAGCTGACCGGGAGTGTCCTGCTCCCCTGCCGGTGATGGCTCAGGGGTGATCTCTTCGACGGGCTTCGGCTCGTCCTCGGCGGCAGGAGCAGCCCCGCGGAGGAGTCGTTCTCGTCACCGTCCTTATGCTGCGGCTGAGCTGCTTCCTTCTCGCCGCTTCGTCTCCAGACGTCTCATCCTCGGGCTGAGGCGCCTCGTCTTCGACCGCTTCGTCCTCGGACTTCTCGTCCTCCGGCTGAGGCGCCTCGTCTTCGACCGCCTCACCCTCGGAGTTCTCGTCCTCTGGCTGGGGGCTTCTTCCCGAGGCTCAGAGGGTTCGTCGGTCACAACGGGCTCAGAGGGTTCGCCAGCTTCTTCCTCATCGCGCTCTTCGTCGACGTCGTCCACGGGCTCTTCGATCGCATCGACTCTCACGTCGACCGATTGGCTCGCCGCGTCGCAGTCCTCACCGTGCTCGCTGCACCATGTCACCTCTGCAGTGCTGGTGAGGTGACCGGGGCTGCGTCAGAGGCGGTGCTGACGTGGAGCTCAATGGGATCCACCTCGTCACCCGCATCGAGGGAACCATCCAGATCGCACGTCAGGACCCCGCCGAAGCCGTCATCATCCTGCCCACTGACCTCGCAGGCCTGCCACGTGTCGTCGCTGCCAGCGATCACCTCGTCGACGCGAATTCGCTCATCCAGCTCGTCAGTGAGTGCGACCTCGTAGGCGGGACCCCGCTGAGGTGCTCCAGGTCGACCTGGTATGCGAAAGTTTCGCCGGGCTTGGTGCTCTCGACCGAGGCGCTCTTGGTGATGCCGAGGGATGCCGATTCGACCGTATCGGGCTTGTCCTTGCCCGGCTTGTCCTTACCCGGCTTGTCCTTACCGGGCTTGTCCTTGCCCGGCTTGTCCTTACCGGGCTTGTCCTTACCGGGCTTGTCCTTGCCCGGCTTCTCCTGCTCCGGTGCCTCCTGCTCCGGCTCTTCCTCCTTCGGCTTCTCGACGGGGAGGTTCTTCAGATGGCAGATGATGTCGGCGCCCTTCTTCACTTTGAAGCTGAACGCGCCGTCATCCCCAAGCCGAATCGCGTGGCTGAGGTTGGTCTTCTTGTCGGTGCAGTGACCGGAGCGGAACTTCAGGCCCAGCTGCGCCTCAGCGTTGACAGTGACCGTGCGGTACCCCTTGGCGCCCACTTCGATGTCGAACAGAGCTCCCCGGTTGGTGAGAGTAGCCTTCGTCTGCTTGCTCAGGCCTTTGCCATCCAGGTGGAAGATTGAACCGATGAGGCGCTTCGAATCCCAATGACTTCCGGTAACAATCTCGTTGTTTACGATCTCAATACTAGCCTCTGCACTGACTTGCTTGCCGCCCTCCAGCCATTTCGGCCCGTGCGCCATGGCTGGCGCTGCCGCACCTGCGCTGACTGCGGTGATCGTCACCGCAGCCGCTGAGCTCAGCACTGCGCGGCGCAGCCTGTTCCTGCGCCGCGCAGCCCTGTCCCGCTGATCCCCTGCTTTTCAACCATTCCCAAGTTCCCTAAATCAGAGTGCTTATGACGTTCCAGCGTTTGAATTCCCGTTCATCCGCCAGAGATCACGCTAGCCCCCAAATGGTCGCTCTGACCCGGAAAATGGCACTCTCAGGTACTGATCACGGGGATGCAGGTGCTTCACGGGGAGACCATCGGACCATGGCACGGGAATCCCCGTGGTCGCCCCAAGAGACCGCAGGATGCGGCAGGGCAGGCGCTAAACCGTACCCAGCGCATGAAGCTCTGCGAGCAGGCCGAACACCCGCTCGTTCATCTCCACTTGGGTCATGACGATGCAGATCCTGCCGTCGGGGTCGACGAAGAAGTCGGTGCCGAGTCCGCCGGACCAGCCGAACCGACCGCGGCAGGGTCCCCTGTCACGACCGAGACCCCAAACCCCCAGCCTGTGCTCTCCCAGAAGCCCGGGTAGAAGCTCTCAGCCGTCTTTGAGCCAGAGGGGATCTGGTCGCTGCGCAGCTCGTCCCTGAATTCGGGGCTGAGCAGTCGACCATCAAGCAGCGCTCGGAGGAACGCGTGATAATCCCACAGTGTCGAGACCAGTTCGGAGTGGCTGACATCGAATGGCGGAGGGGCGCAGTAGAAGCCCTCTCCCGGGGCTCAGACTCCTCGAACCCCTCACCTCGGTGCCGGAATGCCGCAATCAGACGGTGCGCCTGAGCGGGCGGGACGCTGAAACCGGTGTCGGCCATTCCCGCCGGAGTGAACACCGTGTCAGCAAGCACGCGCTGCGTGCTGCCCCTGCCGAGACGTCCGAGCAGGATTCCCAGCAGACCGAAGGAGTGATGGTAGCGCCATCCGCGGCCCGGCTCGAAGGCGAGGGGCAGGGCCGAGAGTGCGTTCAGCCAGTCCTGAGTCCCTAGGGCCACCGGCGCCGCACCTGCTTCAACTCCCGCCGCGACCATGGCCTGCTTCAGCGGGGAGTCCGTGGTCATGACGCCGAAGCCTGATTGGTTGGTGAGCAGGTGGCGCACGGTGATCGGGGTCTGTGCTGGTTCCGAGTCGCTCAGAGCGGCGTCGGGGCGGGAGAGCACGCGAGGTTCGGCCAGCTCAGGCATCCAGGCGGCGATCGGATCGTCCAGACCGATCAGTTCGTCCTGGACCAGGCGCAGCGTCGCCACTGCGGCGACGGGCTTCGTCATCGATTGGATGCGGAAGATCGAGTCCGTCCGCAGAGGCTGCCCACCCGGTGCATCACGCCCGACGCTGATCGGATGATGATCCTTCCCCAGCTTGCGACGGCCCCAGGCATCGTCCCAGTCTCGACGTGGCGAGCCAGGAGGCCATGGAGAGCATCGGACACAGAGGCCCCTTCGATCAGGAGACGACGCGTGTGCGAATACTAGCCCCGATCATCAGGCAGGCACAGGGGGTGTCAGGTGGTGAGGCCTCGTGGCTGCAGCATGCGGCGCAGCTCGTGCCGCGATCTCAGGCTGAGCTTTCCGAGGACGTTGGTCACGTGAAACTCGACGGTGCGGACGGAGAGCACCAGGTCCTGGGCAATGTCTTTGTTCGTCAGCCCTTGGCCGACCAGCAGCGCAACTTCGCGCTCCCGCGCGGTCAGAGCGGACATCATCCGCACGGCTTCGTCGGGCACCGAGGTGGGCAGGTCGTAGATGACCCGCTGCATGGAACCGGTCGGATGGGCGTCGGCGGTCGGCACGATAGGCATCGGCGCGGTGGGCACGTCAGCGCCGCTGTACACGTGGATAGTGGGACGGTCAGCTTCTGCCGCCTTCTGATCCTTCTCTGCGCGGCAGGTCAGCGCCGTGAGGAGAGCCTGGGCCTGCCCTGTGAGACTCGGGGACGAGCAGCTCTGCCAGACCTGCACTGCCCACGCGAGCAGCTTCCCGGCCCGCTCCTCGTGATGGGCCAGCTCGGTGTGATTCTCAGAGACAGCCTGCCCGATGTCCATGGCGAGCAGCGCGCGGAAGATCCTGTAGCCGCCGCCTTCGCCTTCCGGCATGCCGCGCCGAAGCGGCGGCTCCGTGGTCATTTCATCGAGTGCCGCCAGAAGAGATGTCACACCGTCCTCAGCGCGCCCCTCCCCAGTGAGCCCAGCCCCTGAAGGTAGAGGGAGGCGAAGGAGCGGGTGCGTTCGACCGCCGCCGAGTTCGACTCCAGATCCCGGAGCAGCGCCGGGATGGCGCTCGGCTGGCCTGCGTGAAAGTACGAGCGGGCCAGCAGCATCCCGGACGTGACCCCTCCTCCACCAGCGGTAGGCGCCGTGCATTCTCAAGAGGAAACCGACCGCCCGCTCATGGTCCGCGCGCATGATCGCATCCCACGCCAATGCGTAGAATCGGGCCGCCTGGGCCATAGGGCCCGCGCGCTCCCCGACATCTGCGACTGCCTGCAGAGTCCGCTCCCACTCCGACAGCTGAGACCTGCAGGTTTGGCACGAGGGCGACCACGCCATAGGCGATGATCGCGGCAGGGTCCTCCCCGTCCAGCAGCACCGACCCGGCAGCTTCGAGGGCGAGCTCCGCGGCATCGTCCCACAGGCCTGCGTCGAAGAGCGCGTACACAAGCTGCACCCTGGCGTACGTCACCGCTCCGTCCTCCAGGTACTGCCAGTGGTGACGGCTGACCCACTCCAGATCCTCGACGGCATCAGCCCGCGCGCCCATCTGTCTCAGGCCTGCGCCCCTGATGGTCCTGAGCATGGCCTGTGCGGACTCGGTCCCCGGCTGCAGCTCCAGGTCCATCAGCATCTGCCCGACAACGGAATGGGCCGAGGCGAGACGCGGGCCTTCGCATCCGGCGAGAGCTGACCACATCTTCAGCATGGCACGGACGTTGATGAGATCGGTCCGCGCACGAGCAGCAGTGTGGGCTTACTGACGACCTTCCGAGAGACCTCGCTCCGTGACAGCCAGCTGAGCGAGGACGATCCGGAAAAGCCCGTGCATGACGCTGAAGTCGCCGAGCGCGGCTTGAACCCGGGCCAGCATGCACACGACCTCGCCGAACAGCAGGGTCGCCTCGGTCGAGGCGCCGGAGAAGTCGGTCACCCGGTTCAGCTCGAACTGAGCGGCGTCGAAGCGGCCAGCATCGAGGTGCAGGCGAGCGCGAAGGGCCGATCTCAGGACTCCCGGAGGAAGACGGTCAGCCGCGGAGGCGATCTGACGCAGCCGCCTGCTGCGCTTGGCTCGCAGGGCAGCCCTCGCGAAGCTCTCCAGCGCCGCCGGGGACTCCACTATCTCGCACGTGGCAGACGTCAGCTCGAGGGCGCCTCTGCGCTCTCCCGACGCCACGCTGTCCGCGGCCGCATCCAGCAGCTGAGGGATAAGCCCCTCCGTCTCCTCGCCGTTGAGCTGCGCCGCCTGCGCCAGGTGCAGGAAGCTCCTGCTCGGCTCGTTGATCTCTGCCAACGCTGAGTGATGCGCCGCGAGCCGCTCCGGCGGAATCAGGCGACGCAGCGCGGCCCGGACCACACCGTAGCGAAGGTCGAAGCGGCCCATTCTGCTGGCGACAAGCGGACAGTCCTGAAGACCCTCAGTCACGGGCGTCACGCCGAGCACGGCCTTCATGTCAGCGATCGAGAGCCCTCGGTCAGCCGCAGCCAGCAGGTCCATAAGGACTCTGGTGCCGCTGTCGCAGTGCAGCAGCGCACGAGCAAGGCTTAGCTTTCAGGTCCGCCGAGGGACCGCCGCCGTCGCCGAACGATTCCAGCGCGTCATCGATGTGACGGCTGCCGCCGGGACCTGAGCTCGCCAGCCAGCGGCCCACATGGTCCACAAACGCTGGGAAGCCGTCGGTGGCCTGCAGCACTCTCTCCGCGACCGGCGCGCCGACGGAAGCCCGCTGGCATCGACCAGCCTCTGCCTGATCTCGTCAGCACCCAGCGGCTCCAGCACCAGGTGCACACTGGTGGAATGCGCATCGGCCAGGCGCCCGAACCGCGACACGGACTCATGGTGCTGCGGCTGGACTGTGGCGATGATGAGCAGAGGTGAGCGCGTGGCATCCCGTGCCGTCTGATAGAGCACGTCTCGTGTGCCGTCGTCGGCCCAGTGCAGGTTCTCCACCACCATCACGAACGGTTCGGCGAGGCGCTGAGTCTGCTCCAGAAGCATCTGTACGAGCCTGGGCACGTCACGAGGCGCGTCCGCTCTGGCGTCGTATCTCAAGAACTGGACGACAGCGTCGAGGGGACGGTCGGCGTCGCTGGGATCAAAGTGAACTTCGTGGGACTGCCAGTCCGGCGTGACCACACGCAGGGCTTCGTGCACCAGGGCCGACTTGCCGATCCCGGGAGGCCCTTCTATCAGCACCACACGGGGTCCCCGTCTCGGCGCATTCGCCTGCCTGCTTGGCGATCGCCGCCAGTTCTGCCTCACGCCCGGTGAATGCACGCACAGAGCTCACCGTCCGTCCTTCCAGCACAATGCGATGCCCGGAGCCGTTCTGCCGCGGAGTTCAAGCAGCTCCCTACGCCCGCTGCTCCACCGAGGCGGCTCGGAGCAGCTGGCGGAGCTCCTTCCTGGACTCCAGGTCCAGCTTCTGCAGAATGTTCCCCACGTGGTATTCAACAGTCCGCACCGAGATGACCAAGTCTTCGGCGACCTCCCGGTTCGTGTTCCCCTCAGCGACTGCGAACGCGATCTCCTGCTCTCGCGACGAGAGGTGCTCCAGCACGTCGGTCAGCGGCGGCCCGTCCCCGCTGATCTGGGGCATCGGAGCAGCTGAGGGCGCGGTTTCCTGGGCAGGCGGAGCCTGGATCGGGCTCGTACGCGGAGCGGGGCGTCGTTCGGCCTGGTCCGCACCCGTTCCATGAGCTCCGAGGCAGCGTCGAACAGGGTCTGGCTGCCGCATGCCTGGAAGACGCTTGCCGACCAGACGACCATCTCGAGTGCGAGCGAACGATGTGCGGGGAGAGCCTCGCGGTGCTCAACGAACAGAGCAGCCATATCGAGGCCCAGCATCGCGCGCAGCAGTCGGAACCCGCCGCCTTCGACGGCTGCCTGTGAGGCCTGCAGCGGAGGCTGCCTGTCGAAGAACTTCAGGGTTCTGACGAAGCTCTCCATGGCACGCCCGGGCTCGCCCTGGCCCCAGGACTCGAACCCTTTGAGGTACTCCAGCACTGCGAGCTGGGAGCCCACCAGGCTCGGGACGTCTTGGGAGGCGGACCGCATCAGCCCAGGGAGAAGCTCAGACCACTCGGAGCAGTGCAGCTCTCGGGCCAGGAGCAGAAGCGGCTCGAGCCCGACCAGCCACCATCCGCTCGATGCGCTGCGCGCTGCGAGCAGGTGCTGCGCAGCCTCGCTGTGCGCGCCCTCTGAGATGGCCGCCCATGCTTTCACGGTGCACAAGACGCCCTCCACAAGAGGACCTGACAGCGGAGCTTCCTCGAGCTGTCGGATCACAGGCTGAACTTTGTACACCTGGCCACGGGCCGCGGGGACCAGGCAGGTGAGCGCATATGCCAGCAGCGACGCGCCGTTCTCGTCGTCGAGCAGCGCCTCTCCTGCGGCGGCCTCGGCCGTCTCGTGGGCTTCGCGCCATTTGCCCGCGTTGAAGAGCAGCAGCGCCGTCTGAGCGCGCGCCTGGAGCGAGTAGGCGTCCGTTCCCCAAGATTCGTCAGAGGCGTCAGCTCGCCGAGCGCCTCGCGGTGCTCCGAGAACTGGGCCATCCTGGTTCCGCGCAGGCTGCGCAGGATCGCCCGTGGGCGCTCAGTGCCCGGGAACTTCTTCAGGAGCTCGACATGAGCGGCGATGGTCTGCAGCCCAGCCGTGACCGATTTGGGACTGATGCCTTCCACTGTTCGCCAGACTGTCAGCATCCCGTGCAGCCCGGCCGCGTACCCCAAATCCCATGCGGGTTCGATGTCCTGCCCCGACGACAGCTGCTTCGCGCGTTCGCTGCGCAGTCTCTCCTGGTGCCGCTCCACGGCTTCGAGAGTGCGGCTCAGCGTGCCCTGAGGATGGATCGCACCCCGAGAAGAATCAGGTGTCCGCACACATCCGACAGTGTCTGAGCGTAGAGAAGCAGTCCTGACTCTTCCCTGAGAGGTCCGTACGCCTATCCAGCTCCTTCAGGGCACCCTGCGGGTCGGCCCGCTGGATGCTCAGCATCGCCAGAAGAGCCGAACGGCCCGCCGAGGCCGGAAGGGCGCGCACAGCTGGCTCGAACTCGACCAGGTCCTTCCGGCGGTCAGCCGACACCGCGAGCAGCCCCAGCCGTGTCAGGCCCTCGACGTCGGGACGCAATCTGGCACTGAGGCGCACGAGCTTGAAGGCCTCGCCGCAGTCACCTGCCTCAGCCGCCTCGCGGCCAGCTTCGACCAGCTGCTCGTGGAGACTCTCTGCTTCCACCGCCTCCGGGTCGAGCTGCGCGGCGGCCACCTGGTGATGCATGCTCTCGCGGCCGCTGAGCACCGCGGCAAGAGCCAGATGAAGATCACGGCGCTCCTCGCAGCTGAGGCGGCCGATGAGTCCGCGGCCTGCGGCACGCATCCTCAGCGCGTAGCCGCAGGAAGCGTCATCCCAACGCACCATCCCGGTCTGAACGAGCTCCCGCGGGCTGATCCGTTCACCGAGGATGCTCTCGAGATTCCGTTCGGAGATCGGTGTCTCCGCCGCAGCGAGGATGTCGAGCACACGGCCGGTCGGCTCCCCGACACCCTCCAGGCTGATGGCGAGCTGAGTGCGGATGTGAAGAAGGTCCTCGTGCTCCAGCGCGTGCCGAATCGCCTGATCGATCCCGCGGCGGCCCATAGGAGTCGACTGCAGCCACGTCCCCACGCATCGGACGAGGAGCGGATAGCCGTCTGTGGCCCGATGGACCCTGGCAGCCGCCTCGCGACTGACGGCAAAGCCGGTGCAGATGCCCAGATAGTCCTTCACATCGTCCAGCGTCAGGGGGCCAGGGCGATGTGCGTGCCCTGGGAC
Organism: Nesterenkonia pannonica; assembly: GCF_019575955.1. Taxonomy (GTDB): domain Bacteria; phylum Actinomycetota; class Actinomycetes; order Actinomycetales; family Micrococcaceae; genus Nesterenkonia; species Nesterenkonia pannonica. The sequence continues at coordinate 1,132,755 of NZ_CP080575.1, read as the reverse complement.
TGACCTGTGCCAGCTGAGCAAGGCGCTGGATCTCAGGGCGTGCACTGGGCGCGGAGGACATCAGGACGAGCACGGGGCTGTCCACCAACGTGCTCAGAACCTGCCACAGCAGCTCAGCGGAGAAATCATCCGCATGATGGAGCTCTCCGACAGAGACGATCATCGGAGCCTCGAACTCCTGCGCGCCGCGAAGAAGCTTCGCAGCGATCTCCTCGACGCTGGCTTCGTTGCAGGCAACTGCGCTGCCCTCCAACAGGCCGTGCAGGACCGCACTGTGAGTGGCCCTCTGGTGACGGCTGAGCACGACGCCGTACTCCGGCCATTCGGGGAAGCTGTCCCGAGCCCGGCGCATCAGCTCTGTCTTGCCCACGCTTACGAGCCCCTCCAGGAGCACGAACTGCGACTGTCCTCGCCGAACCCGTTCGCCTGCTGCGCGAATCCTGAGCAGTTCGTCGCGGCGACCTACAAAGGGGTAGTCAGCAGCGACCATCGCCTGTTCCGTCCTTGTCTGTGCAAAGTTCCCCTGGACCATCCCGTTCACAGGGCCGTCGCCTCCGTCGTGCGGCCAATGGGCGACCGGAGCCACCCTAACTGCAGCGGCATGCGTGCGGAAGTGGATGCCCCGAGGCCTACTCAATGTGACATCCCCCGACGCCGCGCGCCGTCCCGGCGGATGCGCTGCTCGGCAGAGCATCCGCACCTGCGAAGAAACCGGCGGCCGGGTCCAACCTTCCCTGAAGAACCCGGCCATACTGCGTCTTTGAGTCTACCGGAAACCGAACCGGGGCTGGACCACGGTGGCACCGCTGCCCGAAGGCTCGTGCTCCTCCCGGCGCAGCTCATCGATCGCCTCCTGGAAGTCGTCGAGGTTCTCAAAGCCCCGGTATACGCTCGCGAAGCGCAGGTAGGCGACGAGATCGAGGGCGCGCAGCGGGCGAAGGATGGCGAGGCCGACGTCGTTGGCGTCCACCTCGGCATTGCCGGAGGCGCGGATCGCCTCCTCCACCTCTTGGGCCAGGACGGCAAGATCATCGGCGGAGACGGGTCTCCCTGGCACGCCTTCCTGACACCGTTGATGACCTTCGAGCGGTCGAACGGTTCAGCCGCCCCCGAACGCTTCACAACAGTCAGGCTGGTCGTCTCGACCGTGGTGAAGCGCTTGGAGCACACGGGGCACTGACGCCGACGTCTGATGCCGGAGCCGTCGTCCAGGGTGCGCGAGTCCACGACTCGTGACGAATCGTGTCGGCAGAACGGGCAGTGCATGTGCGGGGCCTCCTTCATCTCCTGGTTCAGAGCCTACGCGCCACATATTGTGTCGGCCACCGCAAGGTTCAACTACATCTTGTGCCCTGGTCAGACCTCGAGGCAGGCGGGGCCCAGCAGGACCTTCAGATCGCCGTAGAGCGCGGGCGAGGGATCAACCTTGTACTCCTCACCCAGGCGCATGATCTCCACACGATCTCCGGTGAGCAGCCGCACGTGGACGTCCGATGTCCCTCGGTGAGCCTTAAGCACATCGCCGAGCTCCGTAACGGTCTTCTCCGTAGCCTTCTGCACCGGAAGCGCAAGCACCAGCGGACCAGAGCCGCCGTCGTCGGTGATCTCGGGGACTGTCACGTCCTGGGCCTTGACCACCACGCCCCCGTCCTCACGGCGGTCCACCTGCCCCTTCACGGCCACGATGAGGTCCTCAGCCAGAACCATCGAGACCGCCTGATAGGTCTTGCCGAAGAACATCACCTCGATCGAGGCGCCCATGTCTTCGATCTCGGCCCGGGCATAGGGGTTGCCGGACTTCGCCACCTTGCGCTGCAGACCCGTGATCATGCCGCATATGACGACCGTCGCGCCATCAGCAGGGCCATCTTCGCTCACCACTGAGGCCACGGACCTGTCGGCGTAGTGGGAGAGGGTTCGCTCCAAGCCTTGGAGCGGGTGGTCCGAGACGTAGAGGCCTAGCATCTCGCGCTCGAAGCCCAGCTTGTCCTTCTTATCCCACTCCGGCAGGTCCGGCACCGGCACCGCATCGAAGCCGCTGAGCTCGTCATCGTCCGCGGCGAACGCGCCGAAGATGTCGGTCTCATACTGCTGCGAGTCCTTCTTCTGCTTCACCGCCTGGTCAATGGCCTGCTCGTGCACGGTGACCAAAGCTCGACGAGTATGGCCCAGCTCGTCGAAGGCACCGGCTTTGATCATGGATTCCACTGTGCGCTTGTTGCAGACCTGCATGGGGACCTTCTTGAAGAAGTCGCCCAGGCTCTCGAACGCTCCTGCTCCTGACGGGCGCTGACCATTCCCGCCACGACGTTCGTCCCGACGTTGCGGACCGCGCCCATGCCGAAGCGGATGGTGTCATCGCCCACCGGCGTGAACGTCAGCGCCGACTCGTTGATGCTCGGTGCGGTCACCGTGATGCCCATGCGTCGGCACTCTGCGAGATAGATCGCCAGCTTGTCACGGTTCTCACCGACGCTTGTCAGCAGGGCCGCCATGTACTCGGCCGGGTAGTTGGCCTTCATATATGCGGTCCAGTATGCGATGAGACCGTAGGCGGCCGAGTGGGCCTTGTTGAATGCGTAGTCGGAGAAGGGCAGAAGGATGTCCCACAGCGTCTGCGCTGCCTGCTCCGAGTAGCCGTTGGCCTTCATGCCCTCGAAGAAGCCGACCTGCTGCTTGTCGAGCTCCGACTTCTTCTTCTTGCCCATCGCGCGACGCAGAATGTCTGCCTGCCCCAGGCTGTACCCCGCCACCTTCTGAGCAATGGCCATGACCTGCTCCTGATAGATGATCAGACCGTAGGTCGTGTCGAGAATGTCGGAGAGCGACTCCTCGAGCTCCGGGTGGATCGGGGTGACGTCCTGGACCCCGTTCTTCCTCTTGGCGTAGTTCGTGTGGGAGTCGGCTCCCATCGGACCGGGCCGGTACAGCGCGATCGTCGCCGAAATGTCCTCGAAGTTGTCCGGCTTCATCGCCTTCAGCAGCGACTGCAGCCCTGACCCGTCCAGCTGAAAGACGCCCAGGGTCTTGCCGCTCGCCAGCAGCTCGTACGAGGCGGGATCGTCGACGCCGAGCATCTCGAGGTCAATGTCCTCCCCTCGGTTGAGCTTCACGTTCTCGAGGGCGTCCGAAAGGATGGTGAGGTTGCGCAGGCCCAGGAAGTCCATCTTGATGAGCCCGAGCGTCTCACAGGTGGGGTAGTCGAACTGGGTGATGATCGCACCATCCTGTTCACGCTTCATCAGCGGAATGATGTCGATCAGGGGTCCGAAGACATGATCACGCCAGCGGCGTGGACTCCCCACTGACGCTTCAGCCCCTCCAGGCCCGTCGCCAGGTCGAAGATCTCCCGATAGCGAGGGTCCCTGTTGATGGTCTCCCGCATCTCCTGCGCCTCTTTGTAGCGGGAGGATTTGTCGTTCTCGATGTCGCCCAGCGGCATCGGCTTGCCCTGCGCGTCCGGAGGCATGGCCTTGGTCAGCGTCTCGCCGGTCTGGAAGGGCTCGCCCATGACGCGGGCGGCGTCCTTCAGCGCCTGCTTGGACTTGATCGTGCCGTAGGTGACGATCATCGCCACCCGCTCGTCCCCATATTTGCGAATGACGTAGTCGATGACTTCGGAGCGGCGGCGGTCGTCGAAGTCGACGTCGAAGTCCGGCATCGAGACGCGCTCGGGATTGAGGAAGCGCTCAAAGATGAGACCGTGCTGCAGCGGGTCCAGATCGGTGATCCGCATCGCGTAGGCCACCATGGAGCCTGCGCCGGAGCCTCGCCCGGGTCCGACTCGAATCCCGTTCTCCTTGGCCCACTTGATGAAGTCCGCCACCACCAGGAAGTAGCCGGGGAAGCCCATCTGAAGGATGACGCCGATCTCATACTCGGCCTGCTTCCGCACCGCGTCCGGGATTCCGGAGGGATAGCGATAGGCCAGCCCCCGCTCGACCTCTTTGACGAACCAGGACTCCTCCGATTCGCCCTCCGGCACCGGAAAGCGCGGCATGTATTCGCCGTTGGACTCGTGGAATTCGACCTGGCACCGCTCCGCGATGGCGAGGGTGTTGTCGCAGGCCTCCGGGAAGTCCCTGAAGAGCTCGCGCATCTGAGCGGGGACTTCAGGTAGAACTCATCCGAGTCGAACTTGAACCGCTTGGGGTCATCCAGGGTGTTGTTCGACTGCACGCACAGCAGCGCGCCGTGCGCCTTCGAGTCGTGCGCATGGGTGTAGTGGAGATCGTTGGTCGCCACCAGCGGCATGTTCATCTCTCGGGCCAGCTGGATGAGCTCCTTCTGCACACGGCGCTCGATCTCAATGCCGTGGTCCATGATTTCGCAGAAGAAGTTCTCCTTGCCGAAGATGTCCTGAATTCCCCGGCTGCGCGCTTCGCCTGCTCATACTGCCCTGACGCAGCCACGTCTGAATCTCTCCGGAGACGCACCCGGTGGTGGCGATGAGCCCCTTGCCGTAGGTCTGGAGAATCTCGCGGTCCATACGAGGCTTGTAGAAATAGCCCTCGATCGAAGCCAGGAGCTGGCACGGAACAGGTTGTGCATACCCGTGGTGCTCTCAGCCCACATCGTCATGTGGGTGTAGGCCCCGGCACCCGAAACGTCGTCCACCCTGTCGCCGAAGCGCACGCGCGAACGGTCCGTGCGGTGAGTTCCCGGCGTGAGATAGGCCTCGAGCCCGATGATGGGCCTTACGTCGTACTGCTGGGCAGTCTTCCAGAACTCATACGCCCCGAAGATGAATCCGTGGTCCGTGGTGGCGACCGCGTTCATCCCCAGGTTCTTGGTCTGCTCGAAGAGCTCTCCGATCTTCGCAGCACCGTCGAGCATCGAATACTCGGTGTGATTGTGCAGGTGGACAAAGTCCTTACTCACCAGCGCCTCCTCCTAGTCTCCAAGAATAGCCAGGGCCTCGGACAGGTCATTCGCGTACTCGCTGCGGAACTCCACATACTCGCCTGAGGCCGGGTGGGCGAATCCCAGCTCAACGGCATGAAGCCACTGGCGGGTGAGCCTGAGCTCGGCAGCCAAGGCCGGGTCTGCGCCGTAGGTGAGGTCACCGGCGCAGGGCCTGCCCATGGCGGAGAAGTGGACGCGGATCTGGTGCGTCCTCCCCGTCTCAAGTCGAACATCGACCAGGAGGCGCGGCCGAAGGCCTCAATCAGCTCGTAGTGCGTGCGGGCCGGGCGACCGCCCTCCACCACAGCGAACCGCCACTCGTGGCCGGGATGCCTTCCGATCGGCGCGTCGACGGTGCCCTGAGTGGGGTCGGGCAGCCCCTGGACCAGAGCGTGGTAGCGCTTATGCGGCGTACGATCCCGGAAAGCGTCCTTGAGCGCGCTGTAGGCACGTTCGGTCTTCGCCACCACCATCACCCCCGAGGTTCCGACATCGAGTCGGTGGACGATGCCGCGACGCTCCTGCGCGCCGGAAGTGGCGATCTCCACGCCCAGGGCGAGCAGCCCCGACCACCGTGGGGCCTCTCCACCCCGGAGATGGGTGGGCGGCCACTCCGGTCGGCTTGTCGACGACGACGATGTCGCCGTCCTCATGAAGCAGCTTCAGACCTTCCACAGCCTCCACCTTCAACAGATCTTCGGGAACAGGGCGATCGACGCGGATGAGCGCATCCACCGGCAGCCGATCCGACTTCTTCACGGCGGCACCGGCTGCCCGCGAGTGCTGGGCACCTGCCTGGCTGCGGTGCTGGCCCCAGAGGACCCGACCCTCGGAGATCCACTGCGCAGCCTCCGTCCTGGAGATCTCATGCAGCGCCGCGACCACCGCATCGGCTCGGGCTCCGCCCAGCTCTGCCGGGACATGCTGGAGCATCGGCTCCGACGCAGAGTCTGCACTCCACGCATCAGCTGCAGCCTCGTTGCCAGGCGCCGCCTCGCCGCTCATGACGCCGGAGTCTCATCCCTGTCGGAGGCCTCAGCCCTCTCCCGGCTTCCGTCGATCCCCCAGCCGAAGATCATCAGCGCGCAGAGACCGATGATCGAGCAGACGATGAAGCTGTCAGCTACGTTGAACACCGCAAAGTTCGGCACCCTGATGAAGTCGACGACTGCCCCGAGGCCGAATGTGTGCTCGCCCCGTCCCCGGGCGCCATGGGTCGGAAGAGCCGGTCCGTGAGGTTGCTTACCACTCCCGGCCAGGCCTCCCAGTGCCAGCGCCCACAGCCAGGAGCCGCCGAGACGACGGAACCACCACAGCGCAAGCACCAGGACGGTGGCCTGGATGAGCGTGAAGATCCATGTGTAGTCGGTGCCCATGGAGAAGGCGGCCCCGGGATTGAGGTGGTGCCTGAAGTAGAGAACAGGAGGCAGCACATCAATCTGCTCACCAAGGGCCAGGGTCTGCTCGACCCAGAGCTTGGAGGCCTGGTCAAGGGCAAAGCGAGGGCCGCGATACCTCCTGCAAGGAGGATCGCGGCCCGTCTGCTCGGTCTGCGCCTCTGGGGCGCTGTGGAGATCTCGGACATCTCCACCAGTCTACGCGTCCGTCAGTTGGAGGCTTCCTTCTCGATGGAGCCCTTTGAGTTGAGGTCATTGAGCTGACTCTCGATGTAGTCCTGAGACGTGCGCGGTAGTCCCGCTCGAAGCCGGTGAGCTCGGTGACGCGGCTCTCCAGGTCAGATTTCTTCCGCTCCAACGCATTGAGCGTGCGTGTCGAGGTGAGCTCAGCCTCCTCGATCATGTTCTCAGCGCGCGTCTCAGCGTCAGTCAGGATCTCTGTGCGCCTGGTTTCGCCCTCGTTCACCAGCTCGTCCCGCTTCGACGTGCCCTCGCTGACCAGCTGCTCCTTGGTGCTCTCACCGTCGCTTATCAGCTCAGCCCGCTTGCTCTCGCCCTCGGCGATGTAGGCATCGCGGGTCTGCTCGCCCTCAGCGATGTAGGCGGCGCGTGTCTCCTCACCTTCGGAGACGTACTGATCGTGCAGCTTCTGCGCCATGGCGAGAACCCCGGCCGCAGAATTCGCCTGATCCTCGACGGGCGTCGAAGGGGCCTACCGCTCCTGAGCGGGGCGAGTGCCGAGCTCGTAGTCCGGGTAGGCCGTGACGCTGGGGTCTGCCTGAGGTCCCGACTCGTCCTGGGCGGGAAGGGTGCCCGTCATCTCGCTGTCGGTGCCTGCGTAGCCTGACAGGCCTGCATCGCTGAGGCTGTCCGGCTCGACGTGCCGCGGATCGTTGTCCAGCTGCTCCTGGAGGGACTCGTTCCTCGCCGCGAGGTCCTCATTCTCCTGGATCAGGCGGCGCCACTCGACGACAATTTCGTCAAGGAAGTCATCCACCTCGTCCTTGTCGTAGCCGGGACGGAATTTTGTCTCCGGGAACTCCTTGTTCAGGAGATCTTCGGGAGTGAGAGCCATTCTCAAGTCACCTCGTAATCAGTGGCTGGCAGAGCTTCGGAACGGGACATCAAAAGCACGTTGGACGAAAGAATACCCAGACCGGCGTCAGGCCCTCGACCCGAACCTTCAAGTCCGGGTTTCAAAGGTTGAAGCTCTGCCACGCGAAAACTGCCGGTCAGAGCGCCGACCGGCAGTTTTTTCACGCGAACGAGATCAGGATCCCCTGAAGGACGATCACCGCGAAGAACACGATGATGAAGGCCATGTCCAGGGCGATCCCTCCGAGCTGGAGAGGCGGGATCTTCGACCGCAGCCAGCGAATGGGCGGGTCGGTGACGGCGTACGTTCCGACGGCCAGCATGAGCCACGGGCCCTTGGGACGCCACTGTCGAGCAAACTGCTGCGACATATCGAAGATGATGCGCACAATCAGCGCCAATTGGTAGACGCCCAGCAGCAGCCACAGCGAAGCAAGTATCAGATCCATCGGAGGGAAGCCTACCGCCTTTGACCCTGGACCGAATCAGGACTGGTTGAAGAACTGGGCATCCGGCTCGGCCAGCGCTGCCTGCTCCTCGGCGAGAATCTCGACATTCTTCGAGTCAGCAGGAAGACTTTGTTCGTGACCCGTTCGATCGAACCGCCCAGGCCGAAGACGAGGCCCGCTGCGAAGTCCACCAGGCGCTTAGCCTCAGCCTCGCCCATCTCCGTGACGTTCATGATCACGGGAATGTCCTCGCGGAAGGACTCACCGATGACCTTCGCGTCGTTGTAGGAGCGGGGGTGAACAGTAGTGATCTTTCGCATGGGTTCGCTCTCGTCCCGGGAAGAGGGGGCACGCTTGATGGGGGTCACCGGCGCACGGTAGTCGGGGTCCACGGCCAGGTTGGTGGAGTTGTAGGAGCCGGTGTGGTGCTCCATCTGACCAGCGGGCTGGCGCTCCGAGAGCGAGACGACATTGTCGCGGGCGCTCTCGGCGGACACCGCCTCGCGACGGTGGGCCGCGCTGGGCGCTGGTGCGGCAGCGGCGGGCTGCCTGGTTTCTGCGGGACGCTCCGCGGCGGAGGACTGCTGCGAGCGAGGGGAACGGTCCTCGCTGCCGAAGCTGTCCTCAGCATAGTCGTCACCGTCGGCTAGGCCGAGGTAGATCATGGTCTTCTTGAAAGCACCAGCCATGGGGTTCTCCTGGGGAAGGTTGAGAGTGGCATCGGTCTTCAGACGAAGTGTCTTATTCACGTGTCGGTGAAGATGACCTTACCGGGGCTGGACGCTCTCCCAACACATCGCGGCCGATTCTCAGGTGTGTCGCCCCGCACTGGATCGCTTCTTCGAGGTCCTGGCTCATGCCTGCCGAAATGGCAGCGGCCGTCGGATGCTCCTCCTGGAGGCGCTGCGACAGCTCGGCCAGCCTCTCAAAGGCCTGCAGCGGGCTCTCCTCGAGCGGGGCCACAGCCATCAGTCCGCCCAGTTCCAGGCCCTCAGCCTCGGCGATGAGGCTCCGCGAGGCCCAGCACAGCATCGGGTGCGGTGCCGCCGCGGCCGTCGTCCGGCGCCGACCGGCGAAGATCGACCTGGATGAGGCATTGAAGGCTGCCTGTCCGCTCACCGCTCTCCAGCGCGGCCAGGACCCCTGCTCAGCGGTGCGACCAGCTTGCCGCGGTCGACCGAGTGGACTGCATGGGCATATCGGGCCACGGACTTGGCCTTGTTGGACTGCAGCTGGCCGATGAAGTGCCACCTGGGCGACTCATTCTCCAGCTGCTCAGCGACCTGCTTCGCCTTGGCGGCCGCCTCCTGGTCCTTGTTCTCGCCCAGCTGCGCTGCGCCCAGCCGAACGAGCCGCACTGCGTCCTCGGCCGGAAAGTATTTGGTCACCACGATGAGCTCGGGAGCGACGCTGCGTCCGGCTGAGGCGACCGCCGCATCGATGCGGCGGTTCACCGCGGCGAGGCCCTTCGAGAGCTCCTGGCTGCGGGGTCGCTCATGGCTTCCACACGACCCCGGCGAGCCTGCCCTCAGGGGCGCCCCAGCTCTGCGCGGCGCGGTGGGAGAAGAGTCGAGCCTCTTCGATGGTGCACCCTCCCACATCGTGCACATCGACTGACTGCTCCTCAAGGAGTGCGGCGCGTGCGCGCGCAGGTCCAGTGCGGGCGTCCCCCACCGTGTGAGGGAGGCAAGGCCCGGTCGGTGCGAGGCAAGATCGTTCACCATCTCCTGGGGCACCTCATAGCAGCTGCCGCAGGCACCCGGCCCGATCCACGCTCGTATGCTCTGCGCCCGGCGCTGGCGCATGGCGCGCACCGTGTTCTCCAGGACACCTGCCATCAGGCCGCTCCGACCGGCATGCGCCGCCGCTGTGACGGGGCCTCGTGGGCCGCCGCCCACCAGCAGCACAGGCAGGCAGTCGGCCACAGCCACAGCCAGCGAGACGCTGCCGTCTTCGCACACCCACGCGTCACCCGAGGGCGGACTGTCCGTCGGCTCCAGGGCGTCGTGCACGTCAGCAGAGTGGGTCTGATTCAGGAAGCGCAGAGAGCCTGTCACCCTCTCGAGGGCAACTCGGTTTCGACGGGCAGCGTCCGCCGAGCCGACGTGCGCAGCCAGATTGCTTACTTCGGCCGACGTGAAGCCGAGCTGAACGCCCTCGTGCTCCCCGCGCCAGTAGAACACTCTTCTACTTCAGGAAGTCGGGAACGTCGAGTTCGTCGTCGCTCTTTCCGGTGTAGTCGGACTCGAGAACCTCGGGAAGCTGCTCCTCCTCCGAGGACTTGTGTCCACGCTGCTGGGCTGCGTCGGGGCGCGGTGTAGGCGCTGTGTCCTGCGAGGCTGCCGACGCTGCGTAGCCGCCGGCTGTCGCACCCGCCACGGGCGCCACAGGCGAGCCGTACTGCGGGGACGAACGCTGAGAGGACTGGTGCACAGGCTGCGGCGCCGCAGGCTTGACGTCACGTCGGGCTGGTCGAAGCCTGCCGCGATGACGGTCACCCGCGCCTCGTCGCCGAGCGCATCGTCGATGACTGCGCCGAAGATGATGTTCGCCTCAGGGTGCGCGACCTCCTGGACCAGACGCGCGGCTTCGTTGATCTCGAACAGTCCGAGGTCGGACCCGCCCTGAATGGAGAGGAGCACACCGTGCGCACCATCGATGCTGGCCTCCAGCAGAGGGGATGCGATAGCGAGCTCCGCGGCCTTGACGGCACGGTCCTCGCCATTGGCCGATCCGATGCCCATGAGCGCTGATCCGGCTCCCTGCATCACTGACTTCACGTCGGCGAAGTCGAGGTTGATCAGACCGGGTGTGGTGATGAGATCGGTGATCCCCTGCACGCCGGAGAGAAGGACCTGGTCAGCTGATCGGAACGCGTCGAGAACGGAGACGTTCTTGTCGCTGATCGAGAGCAGCCGGTCGTTGGGAATGACGATGAGGGTGTCCACTTCGTCCCGGAGCGCTTCGATGCCGGTCTCGGCAGATGTGGCGCGGCGACGGCCCTCGAAGGTGAAGGGTCGGGTGACCACCCGATGGTCAGGGCGCCCAGGAACGAGCGATGCGAGCCACGACGGGGCTCCGCCGGTGCCCGTGCCGCCGCCTTCGCTTAAGCAGTGACGAAGACCATGTCCGCACCGCGGATCACCTCTTCGATCTCCTCAGCGTGATCCTCAGCGGCCTGACGGCCCACATCCGGGTTGGCTCCTGCGCCGAGGCCGCGGGTCAGCTCGCGCCCCACGTCCAGCTTGACGTCGGCGTCCGACATCAGCAGCGCCTGAGCGTCCGTATTGATGGCGATGAACTCCACGCCGCGCAGGCCCACCTCGATCATGCGGTTAACGGCGTTGACTCCACCGCCGCCGATGCCGACGACCTTGATCACGGCCAGGTAGTTGTTGGGTGCTGCCACGTTGTACGTCCTTAAATCTCTCGGAGCCCAGACTGACTGCCATTTTTCTTCTCTGCCAGGCTACGGGCAACCGCCACTTTGCACCCGGACATGAACCTTAGCGTGTCCTGGTCGCGGCTCAGCGAGTCACGGGGGTGCTCGGTGTGGAGATGTCTATCGTCTCAGCCTCGGTCAGAGCCTCGTCCTCGCTCATCAGCACCGCTTCGAGCACCTCTGCCTTGGCAGGCCCCTGATCGGCGCCGCCCCAGAGGATCGTGCGCCCGTCGGAAAGCTCCAGGGTCACAGAATCGATGGTCTCCGCCGATGCGGACTCGAGCTCCGCGCGGGCGCTTTCGGGAAGCTCTCCCAGGACCTGGACCACCGATTCGAAGACCCGCTCGTCCTGGAGCGCGGCCTGGGAGGAGATCTCCGGCACCGCGTAGCTGTCGTCGTCGAGAGCCTCGGGGTCGTCGGCCCCACGGATGACCTCACCGTGCTCGCTGTAGAGCTCCACTCCGTCGTCTCCGGTCACCTGTGCGACGGGCGGGTGCTCCGTGATCTCTACATGGAGCGTGTCGGGCAGCTCCGCCCGCGTCCGGACCTCGTCGACTGCATTCTCCTGGCTGAGCCGCTGGGCCACATCGTCGGCTCCGATCTGAGGCAGGGGCTTGCCGTGCAGGTCCGACAGAAGCTCTTCGACGCGGGCCTCTGAGACCAGGCCGGATCCTTCCAGCTCAACATGGCGCAGGGCCAGCAGCGGGGAGAACCAGACGACGGCCACGGCGATCCCGAGGAGTCCCAGGGCTAAGGCCAGGGCGGCCGCAGCGCGGCGCCGGTGCCGTCTCCGCCCTACGTTCTCGGGCTCGGGGAAGGTCAGAGGCGAATCATCGTGCTCCTGGAAGGTGTCCTCCGAGGAGGTGCCTCCTCAGGGACCATCGACGGCTCCGCCTTCTGCAGGCCGTGCCTGCCTGAGACCCTCGACGATGTCGTCTCCGAGCTCCGTGACGTCACCGGCGCCCAGCGTGAGGATGATGTCGCCTGGCTGCGCAGCCCTGACCGCCTGGTCGACAGCCGCCTGCCGCTGCAGCACGGGGTGTCCCAGGAGCTCCGCGGTGACTCCTCGATGGGCTCTTCGCGGGCCGGGTAGATCTCCAGCACGGCAGCGGTGTCCGCCCTGCGCAGCTCCTCGCCGAATTCCTTCGCAAAAGCCTCGGTACGGGTGAACAGGTGCGGCTGGAAGATCGCGTGGACCGCGCTTACTCCGACCGCGCTGCGGGCTGCCGAGAGGACCGCCGCCAGCTCCGTCGGATGGTGGGCGTAGTCGTCGATGACGCGTATCCCGGCGATCTCTCCGCGCTTCTCAAAGCGTCGGGAGCTGCTTACGAACGAGCTGACCGCCTCTGCGGCGTCGCTCAGCGCCATGCCCGCGCACAGGCCTGCGCCCACTGCCGCAGCAGCGTTGAGCGCGTTGTGCCTCCCTGGGGCGGCCAGCACCACCTGAGCGGTCTCATCGTGGCAGCTGAGGGTGAATCGCTGTCCGTCCGCTCCGTCGCTGTGGTCGCTCAGCCGAAGGCCGGCGATCGGCGGCGAACCCGTAGGTGAGCACGGAGCCGCCCTTCGACTCCAGTCCCCGGCGACCTTGCGTCCGAGGCTGCGGGCACCGTCGTCATCCGCGCAGAGCACCAGGGCGCCCCTGGAAGGATGTTCCCACGAACGTGACGAAGACCTGCTCGAACTCCTCGGCGCTTGCGTAGTGGTCCAGGTGATCGGGTTCGACGTTGGTGACGATGGCGATCTCGGGACAGTAGTTGACCAGCGTTCCGTCCGACTCGTCGGCCTCGGCGACGAACCACTGACCGGCCCCTGCCTGCGCGTTCGTCCCGAAGCCGGAGACGGTCGCTCCGATGGCGAAGCTGGGCTCCAGCCCGCTGCGCTGAGCATCACTGCGGTCATGGACGAGGTGGTCGTCTTGCCGTGAGTGCCCGCGACGGCGATGCCGCGTTTGGCGGACATGCACGCGGCCAGCCCTCTGAGCGGTGGAGCATGCGTTTGCCTGCAGCCGCTGCGGCGTCGTACTCGACGTTGCGGCTTACTTTGGCCACCGAGGACGCAACAACGGTGTCGATGGTGGTGCCGGTCTCCTCCTCCACCGAGCGGATGTTGTCCTCGGCGTAGCCCACACGAACGGGCACCCCGGCGTCGCGGAACTCCCTCAGCACGGGAGGTCCTGCCGTCGGTGCCGGAGACCGGCACACCCTCGGCGAGCATCAGACGAGCGATGGCGGATACCCCGACGCCTGCCATGCCCAGAAAGTGAACACGTCCCAGCTGGCTCAGCGAACTCATGCCGGGGCCTCGGCTCCGGCAGCTGAGAGCGCAGCCTGTGCCATCCGCTCGTCCGCGTCGGTGATGCCTCTGGCGGCCGCGTGCTCCCGCATCGTCAGAAGCAGACGCGGGTCAGATGAGCAGCGGCCGAATGTTGCGCATGATCCACGGCTGTGTGAAGTGTTCGTCCTTCACCAGAAGAGCACCCCTGCGTCGACGAGGCCGCGGGCGTTCAGCTCCTGCTCCCCGTTGCCGATGGGGAGCGGCACGAAGACTGCGGGCACTCCCACGGCGGCAGCCTCGCACACCGTCGCGGCTCCGGCGCGGGCGACCATCAGGTCGGCCGCTGCGTAGGCCCGGTGCATGCCTTCGAGATACTCGCGCTGGACGTATCCGTCCGCGCTCAGGGGCCTTCCGGCCTCGTCCGTCACCGCTTTGTCCCTGCCGGTGAGGTGAAGCACCTGCGCCCCGGTGTCCAGCAGCTGCGGCAGAGCGGGAGGCGATCGCCCTGTTGAGATTCAGAGCCCCGGAGGAGCCCCCGGTGACCACCATGGTGGTCCGCTCCGGATCGAGTCCCAGCTCTTCGCGAGCCTCAGCGCGAGCAGCCGCCGCCTGAGAGGAGTCCATGCGCCCCATCTCCGAGATCTCTCGGCTCATCGGCATGCCGACCCACTGGCTCGACCTCAGGGGCGTGTCCTCGAAGGCTGATCCGACGAAGTGCGCCCCGCGTGCGCCCACCCTGTTGGCCAAGCCCGGGCGGGCGTTCGCCTCGTGGATGACGACGGGGATGCCGAGCCGCCGCGCCGCCACGTAGACGGGGGTGCAGACGTATCCGCCCACACCGAGGACTGCTGCGGCGCTCTCCTCGGTCAGGATGCGCTTGACTCCTCCACGGCCCTGCGAAATCGCCCGGGGAACCGCAGCGCGTCGCGGCCGGGACGGCGGGGCATGGGCACCTTGTCGATGGTGCGCAGCGGGTACCCGGCTCGGGGCACCAGTCGAGTCTCCAGGCCGTCCGGGGTACCGATGATGGTGCAGCGGGACTCGGGGCCAGGCGTCCGAGTGCTTCCGCAATGGCGAGCATAGGGCTGATGTGCCCAGCGGTCCCGCCGCTTAAGCAAGCACGATCGAGGGATCACGCATGAGTGTCTCTGGCTCCTGTGGAATATGTCAGCGTTTCAGGTCTGGAGGTGCACGGGATCGAAAGCCGCCTCAGGCCCTCGGCGATGACAGTGTAGTGCCCTTAGCTTTTTGGCCCCTCGGCTTCTGCCTCGGGGCTTCATCGCCTCCAGGCGCTGCCGCCGGGCGAAGTTCAGCACGACGCCTATTCCCAGCATCGCCATCGTCAGCGCTGAGCCTCCGTAGGAGATGAAGGGCAGCGGCACCCCGACCACCGGGATCAGACCGGTGACCATGGAGATATTGACGAACGCCTGTCCGACGAGCCACGCGGCGATGCCGATGCACACCAGTCGCACGAAGTGGTCCTTGGAGGCTGAGGCGATTCTGAAGATTCCCACGACGAGGGTCATGAAGAGCCCCAGGACGAGCACTGTGCCCAGAAGGCCCAGCTCTTCACCGATGATCGTGAAGATGAAGTCGTTCTCCACCTCAGGAATGTACGCCCACTTCTGACGCGATTGGCCCAATCCGACCCCAGAAGCCGCCGGAGGCCAGAGCGTAGAAGCCCTGCTGGGTCTGGTGGCAGGGCTCTGTGGGGTGATCGCAGTTCATGCCCAGCCAGGCGTAGACGCGCATCATGCGGTAGGGAGTCATCCACATCAGGAGAGCGCCCGCTGCCGCTGCGAGTCCGGATGCGAAGAGGAAGTATCGCATCTTGACCCCGGCTGCGAAGAGCAGCGTGCCTACGATCATCGTGATCACGATGCTGGTGCCCAGGTCGCCGCCCGCCAGCACGAGCACCAGCACGGTGAGCGCGCCGGGCGCCACGAAGGGCATCATCCAGTGGGTGAACCGCTCGACGAGCCGTCCCTTTTGGCGAGCACAGAGGCGCCCCACAGAATCAGGGCCAGCTTGGCGACTTCTGAGGGCTGGCCTCGCACCGGCCCGATCTCCAGCCAGTTGGTGGAGCCTCCGGCCGTGGAGCCCAGCGGAGTGAAGGCAACCAGGCACAGCATCACGCCTGAGGCGATCATCATGACCCACCCGATGCCTCCGAGCCACCGCGTAGGCACCAGGGTCATCAGAAGCATGCCGATGACGCCCAGCCCTGCCCATGATGCCTGCCGCGTGAAGGTGGTGAAGGAGTTGCCGTCGGCGTCGACCGATGTGGAGGACAGGACCATGGTCAGCCCTATGGCGGCCAGCGCGACGGTGGCCCCCAGGACCAGCCAGTAGTTGGTATAGGGGTTCCCGCCTTCGAAGAACTGCCAGATGCCGCGGACCCGTTCGCGGCGGCGATTGTCTCTGTCCGCGCGCCATGCACGGCCGGCATGGAGCCGTCGGACACGTGGTCTTCGTCGTCCTCGACCACGGAGAGGCCGGGGCGTGCAGTGGTGCTCATCTCGGCCCCTCCTGTCGGGCTAGTCGTCGTCCTGCTCGATCACTGCCGCTACGGCCCGCACAAAGGCTTCTCCGCGTGCGATGTAGGAGGCGAACTGGTCCATGGACGCTGCAGCAGGGCTCAGCAGCACTGTCTGCCCGGGCTGGGCGATCCGCTGTGCGGCACGCACGGCCGCCTCCATTGCGTCGTGACCATCTTCGCCGTCGAACCCTGACGTGACCGGCACCTGCGGCGCGTGTCGCGCAAGGCTCTCGGCAAGCGGGGAAGGATCTCGTCCCAGCAGAATCACATGCTGAAGACGGTCCGCAGCGGCCTGCACGAGCGGGTCGTAGTCGACGCCCTTGGGCAGACCGCCTGCAATCCAGACGATGCGGGAAAGGAGACCAGGACGCCTGAGCGGCATGGGGGTTTGTCGCCTTGGAGTCGTTGATCCACAGGATGTCGTTCTGACGGGCGACAGGCTGGATGCGGTGGTCCGCCGCCTCGTAGGAGCGGATGCCGGCACGCACTGCTTCCGGGAGACTCCGGCCGCCCGGGCCAAAGCCCCGGCTGCCAGGGCATTCTCCACGAGATGCTTCGGAGCAAGACCGCCGAAGTCAGACATCGTTGCCAGCTCCACCGCCTCGTGCCGCCTGTTGTCGAGGAAGGCCCGGTCGACGAGGATGCCTTCGCCCCCTCACTCATGACCAGACCGACCTGCGAGACATCGGGGTGTCCAGCGTGAAGCCGATGGCTCGGCATCCCTCTGCGACGTCAGCCTGCTCGACCATATGCATGGTCGCGGCGTCCGCCGTGTTGAAGATGCAGGCGGTGCGAGTGCCGTGGTGGATCTTCGCCTTGGCCGCGGCGTAGCTCCCATAGGACCCGTGCCAGTCCACGTGATCCTCGGCGATGTTCAGGACTGCTGAGGCCGCTGCGCTCAGGGCCTCCGTGTAGTGGAGCTGGAAGCTCGAGAGCTCTACTGCCAGCACGTCGAAGCCCTCGGGATCACGGATCGCGTCGAGGATCGGCATGCCGATGTTCCCGCAGGCCACTGCGCGTCGGCCGTCTGCGAGGAGCATCTCCTCGAGCAGGCTGACAGTCGTGGTCTTGCCGTTGGTGCCGGTGACGGTCAGCCACAGGGGGCCGCCTCGGGCTGCGAGGGTCTCGGGCCTGGGGCCGAGTCGATGGGCCAGCTGCACATCGGACCATACGGGGATGCCCTGGTTCGTCGCCGATGCGATGAGGCGAGAGTCTGGCCTCCATCCGGGAGAGGTCACCACAAGGTCCGGAGCCGACCCGTCGAACTGTGCTATCTCGTCGGCGGCCTCCGGGCCGAATCGGATGTCTCGCACGCCCACGAGGCGCAGGGTCTCCGCGTCGAGCTCCTTCTTCTCGGTGAACTGGGCATCGATGACGATGACATCGGCTCCGAGTTCGGCGAGCGTGTCGGCTGCTGAGAAGCCGGTCACCCTGAGACCGGTGACGACCGCACGAAGCCCTCTCCACGCGGGGGCATCCCAGCCCCGCAGCTGTTCCGTCGAGGTCACTGAGTCAGCACCCATTCGCCGTAGAAGATCGCCATGCCCAGGCCCACACACAGCGCTGCGACGATCCAGAAGCGCACGACGACGGTTTCCTCGGACCAGCCTTTGAGCTCGAAGTGGTGCTGCAGCGGCGCCATCTTGAAGATCCGCTTGCCGCCGCTGAGCTTGAAGTATCCGACCTGCAGAATGACCGAACAGGTGATGATGACGAAGAGGCCGCCGAGGATGATGAAGAGCAGCTGCGTGTGCGTGAGGATCGCGAACCCGGCGAGCGCACCGCCCAGAGCCAAGGATCCCGTGTCGCCCATGAAGATCTTCGCGGGCTTGGTGTTCCACCAGAGGAACCCGATGAGCGCACCGGTGATGGTTGCAGCCAGCATGGCCAGATCCATCGGATCTCGGACCTCGTAGCAGACTTCCTCAACCGAGCGTCCTCGTCCGCACGACTGGTTGTGCTGCCAGATCGACATGATCGTGTAGGCGGCCGTCAGCATGGCAGTGGCCCCGGCAGCGAGGCCGTCGAGACCGTCCGTCAGGTTGACTGCGTTCGTGGCGGCTGTGTTGATCAGGTTGGCCCAGATGACGAAGAGGATCGCCCCCACGATCGTCCCGAAGAAGGCAAAGTCCAGCCATGGGATCTCCTCGCGAACGAGACCATGGTCATCCCCGGAGTCTGCCCCTGGGCGTTGGGGAACAGCAGCGCCATGATGCCGAAGGCCGAGCCGACGCTGAGCTGTCCGGTGATCTTTGACCATGGTCCGAGTCCCAGGGACTGCTTCTTTGTGATCTTGGCGGCGTCGTCGAAGAAGCCGACGAGGCCCATGCCGACCATCAGGAGCAGAAGAAGGAGTCCTGATACCGTCGGTCCGGAGGTGGATTCGCCGAACAGGAGCACGATGCTGTGCGCGATCCCGTAGGCCAGCAGCACAGCCAGAATGATGACCGCCCCGCCCATGGTCGGGGTGCCTCGCTTGAGGTGGTGGCTGGTCGGCCCATCGTCTCTGATGAACTGCCCATAGCCTCGAGCTTCGAGGAACCGGATGAACAGGGGCGTCCCGAACAGCGTGAGGAGGAGCCCCAGCATGGCACCTATCACGACAGCGATCACTGGGAGTCCTCCCGCCCGGCGACGCGGTCGCCCAGGAGTCTCAGTCCTACCCCGTTCGATGACTTGAAGAGGACGACGTCGCCGGGGCGGAGGTTCTCCTGCAGCCAGGCCTCCGCCTCTTCGGAGGTCGGCACCCATTGACTTCGTCGTCCCATGAGCCTTCGGCCACGGCCCCGCGGTAGAGGGGGTAGGCATCATCGCCGACGACCAGCGTCCGGTCGATGTTCAGCCGCACCACAGTCTCTCCCGTGCGGATGTGCGCGATGTTGTGCTCGTCGCCCAGCTCGAGCATGGCCCCGAGCACGGCGACCGAACGGCGGTCTTCGCCTGCTTCAGGATGCGCCAGGCGTGCGAGCGTCTTGAGCGCCTCCCGCATGGACTCGGGGTTGGCGTTGTAGGCATCGTTGATGATGGTGACGCCGTCTGCCCGCTCGATCCGCTCCATCCGCCAGCGGCTTGAGGGGCCGAGCCCGTCCAGGCGGGCTGCGATGGTCTGAAGGTCGGCGCTTAAGACGGTATGCGGCGGCGGCCGCCGCCAGGATGTTTGTCACGTGGTGCGTGCCCGTGAGGCCACTGGTGATCCGGTACCCTCCGACGAGGCGGAGTCGGCGTCACGGTGGGCCAGTGTGAGCACCGGATGTCCCGCAGAGTCGGTGGTGACGTCCTGCGCTTGGATCTCCGACGACGCAGCTTCGCCGAACCATGTGACGGGGGCCGAGGCGCGCTCTGCCATGGCCGTGACCTGCGAGTCATCGGCGTTGAGCAGGACGTGACCGGTCGCTCCTGCGGCCAGCTCTCCCTTGGTGAGGGCGATCTTGTCCGCACCGCCGAACTTTCCGGCGTGGGCGGAGCCGACCATCAGCACGACGCCGATGTCAGGACGGACGATCTCGCACAGGTCAGCGATGTTGCCGGGTGCGTCGGCTCCCATCTCGACGATGAGGTGGCGGGTCTCCAGCTCGGCCATGAAGATGGTGAGGGGAACGCCCACTTCGCCGTTGTAGGAGCCCTGAGGCGCCACTGTCGGACCTTCCGGCTCGAGGAGGGCGCGGAGCAGGTCCTTCGTGGTTGTCTTTCCGGATGACCCGGTGATGCCGATGACGGTGGTCTCTGAGTGCGCGCGGATCCGCCGGACGATCTCTGCCGCGAGGGCTCCCATGGCACGGATCACGTCCTCGACGATCACTGCAGGGTGCGGAGTGCCGTTGGGAGAGTCCGTCTCCCTCTCGGCCAGCACGAGGACTGCGCCTGCCTCGAGCGCGGCGTCTATGAAGAGGTGGCCATCGGTGCGCTCTCCGGGTTTGGCGACGAAGAGCGAATCAGCCCGCATGCCTCGTGAGTCCGTGTCGGCGTGAGTGACGGTGAGCTTCTCGGGGTTGGCTGCGCCTCGCAGGCGGCCTCCGACTGCTGAGGCGATCTCTTCGGCGGTGAGCGCGATCATGAGCTGACACCTTTCCGTGAATCGGCCCCGGGGCAAGCTCGGTGCAGTCGAAGCCGTTCGCACGCAGGGCGTGGGCGAGCTCGACGCGGTCGTCGACATCGACGCGTTCTCCGCCGACGTCCTGGTGGTCCTCGTGGCCTCGTCCGGCCAGCAGGATGGTGTCTTCGGGGCTCGCTGCGGCGACTGCTGCTTCGATGGCGGCTCTGCGGGAAAGATCTCCTCCACCGTGGTGGTGAGGCCGCCGCCTTCCACGGCATCGGCGGCGCCCTCCATCAGACCGGCCCGAATCTGGGCTGGGTCCTCGGCGTGAGGATCATCGTCGCTGATGATGACGTGGTCGGCCATCCGCGCAGCGATCGCCCCCATCGTGGGGCGCTTGCTCGCGTCACGTTCAGTAAGCGGCGCCGATGACCAGTATGAGCTTCCCTGAGCGTTCCGGGACCTCGGACGGCCTCGAGCGCGCGGATCATGGCGTCCGGATTGTGGGCGAAGTCGACGATGGCCGCTTACTTCTCGCAGATGACCTGCATACGTCCCGGGACGGCGACGTCGAAGGGACGGCTCTGCTCCAGCGCGCGGATGACGTCCTCCCTGTCGAATCTCTGGGGCCGCTGGGGATCGGACGCGGCTTCCAGAACCATGACCGCTGCCAGGGCCGCGTTGGATACGTTGAACGCCCCGGCAGGGCGGTGGAGGTTCGGATGCGCTCCCCGGTGAGAGTGTTCTCCAAGGTGAAGGCGCTCCCCAGTCCCGCAGACGATACGTCTCCCACGGACCAGTGGGCCTCGGTCGGCCCGCTTACCGTGGTGAGGGTGATGACGCGGCCCTCCGCCTCTGCCGCCATCCGATGTCCCCACGAGTCGTCGACGGTGATCACGCTGGTTCTGGTGCGTGCCTGTGAGAACAGCTTCGCCTTCGCGGCGCAGTACTCCTCCATGGTCCCGTGGAGATCAAGGTGATCCTGAGTAAGGTTCGTGAAGCCCGCGACATCGAAGTGGAGCCCTGCGATGCGCCTGTAGCTGATGGAGTGGCTGGAGACTTCCATGGCCGCGGCGGCGACGTTCTCGGTGCGGAAGCGGTGCATCAGCCCGTGCAGGGCCGGGGCCTCCGGTGTCGTCATATCTGAGGCGATGCGTTCGGATGTCTCCGGGGTGAGTCCCGCTGCGATCTCGATGGTTCCGATCAGTCCGGTGCTTCGGCTCTGCGGCGCCAGCAGCGAGGAGAGGAGCGACCGCAGGAAGTACGTCGTCGTCGTCTTGCCGTTGGTCCCGGTGACGCCGAAGAGGGAGGGATCGGACGTGGGAGTGGTCCCGTACACGGCCCCAGCGGCAGGTCCTGCTGCGTCGCGCACACGGTTCACTTCGATGACGGGGATGCTGTAGCCCAGCGCCTCCCTGACCTTCGCGACGCCTGCAGCATCGGTGACGACGGCTGCGGCGCCTGCGCCGTAGGCTTCCTCGATGAAGTCGGCACCGTGCGCGCGTGCCCCGCGCACAGCGATGAAGAGGTCGCCTACCCGCACCTGCTGGGGCTCATCGTGGCCCCGGTGAGAGGGGTCCTTTCGGCGGTCCCCGATTCCGGAGTCAGAATGGGCGCATGTCCCGCGCTGGTCAGGTGCTCGACGAGCTCCTTCACAGTCGTCGCATGGGATGCGGGCGGCCTCGGCGGCGCCTCGATGCTGCTGGTCACCACGGATAGTCCTGACGTTCGCCCACGAAACCATCATAGGCTCCAGAATCATCTCCGGACGGCGGCACATCGTAGCTGGACAGAGCGTGCTCCATAATCTCTTGGAAGGTGTCGGACAGGTCCCAGTCTCCGTACTCGCCGCTGGGCCGGTGAACAGTGATGGCGGTCAGGAACTGGGGGTCCTCGATGGGAGCGACGCCGACGAAGCTGATCGTAAAGCCGTCGAACCCTCCTCCTTCGCCTGCTGCCTGGGCTGTGCCGGTCTTGCCTCCGACTCGGTAGCCCTCGATCTGCGCTCCCTGGCCTGTTCCGTATTCGACCACGCCCTCCATGAGGCGAAGCATCTGCTCCGAGGTCTCCGACGAGAACACCCGCTCTCCCTCGCTCTGCACGAGGTGCTCCGTGCCGTCGGGATCCACGTAGGAGTCGACGATGCGCAGCGGATGGTTGACTCCGTCGGTGGCCAGCATCGCGTGAAGCTGCACGTTGTGCAGGGCCGTCGCCTCGTAGCCTTGTCCGAACTGCGTGGACAGCGGCTGCCGGTTGTCCCACTCCTCGGGCGGCCGGAGCGCACTCTGCCCCTCGAGGCCCAGACCGATGTCGATGGGCTCGCCCAGACCGGCTTTGCGCATCCAGTCGTAGCGCTGCTGCTCGGAGAGCTCATTGCCGATCATGACCGTCCCTGTGTTGTAGGAACGCGCGTAGATGCCTGCGGCTGTCATATCGAACCTGTCGTGCCGGGTGGCGTCGCGGATGGTCTCCCCGCTGACGGTGTGCCGGTCTCCGACGCTGAAGCTGCTCTCGGGATCGACCACGCCCTCCTCCAGCGCCGCCGCGAAGGTGATGGTCTTGCCCACTGAGCCGGGTTCGAAGCTCTGCCCGAGCGCCAGAGGAGTGCGGAAGAGCTCCTCGGCGTCGCCGGGCGAGGAGGGGTCCACGAGTCCGGAGTCCGCCATGGCGAGGATCTCCCCCTCGCTGCCCTCTCGAAGGTCGACGACTGTGGCGTTCCCCACTGCGCGTTGTAGGTGTTCGCCTTGGACGCGATGGACTCCTGCGCGAACCACTGGAGGTCCTGGTCGATGGTGAGCCGGACGTCCTGTCCGTCTTCTGCGGGTACGTCCTCGTAGGTCGCTGTGGGGATGCGCACCCCGTCGGCTCCCACTTCGTAGATCCGCTCTCCGTCTTCTCCGGTCAGGTGCTCGTCGTGAGCGGCTTCGATGCCTTCGAGCGGACCGTCCGAGCCGACGAAGCCGATGATCGACCCGGCCACGGGGCCAGAGGGTAGGTCCGGGCCGACTGAGGCTCAGCCGAGACCCCGGGTGCCTGGACCTCCATCGCCTGTGCGCGCTGCTCGGGTGTGACGGAGCGCGCCAGCGGCACCCAGTGGTACTCGTCGGGGTCGCGGGTCATGCGTTCCTCGACTTCGTCCGGATCCTCATCCAGGATCCGTGCGAGCTCTTCGGCGGCCTCGCGGACAGTGACGGGCAGCCTGAGCCCGGAGTCCTCGTCGAAGACGGTGTAGTCAGCGGTGAGCCGGGGTCGACGACGATGTCGTAGCGCTCCACCGAGGAAGCCATCACCCGGCCTTCGGTGTCGAGGATGTCTCCTCGCTCAGTAAGCAGGGCGACAGTTCGAAGCCGCTCGGAGACCGCCTCCTGGGCGTGGCCGTCGATGTCCAGGGCCTGGACTTGGAAGAGTCGGCCGCCCAGAAGCACCATCATCACCAGTGCGACGGCCAGGCCGATGCGCAGGCGGAAGGCCAGCCGCTTGCTGCGGGCCTGCTTCTCTGCGGCTTTGGAGGTGGCTGCCATGGAAGGTGGACGGCCTTTCGGTCTTCTCGTCAGTCAGTGGTAGGGCGGAGAGGGAGATGGTCAGGGACTCAGCGAGGGAGCGGGGATGTGCCCTTCGCTGAGCTGAACATCCTGATCATTGTCACTGCTGGAGCCGCTGCTCAGCGTATTCAACGCGCCGGTCCCGAGCATGCCGCTCGGTGCGTCCACCACGTCGTCTGAGAGGTCGGTGCTCGCGGCGGTCTCTCCGCCTGGGGCGGCCGCTCCGTCGACGAAGCTGGTCGGCCTCTGGTCGCGATCGGCGGCCTCTGCATCGGACGCGATCTCCCCGGTGGCGGCATCGATGGCTCCCGCCATGGCGGGCATGACCAGGCCCAGACTGACTGCAGCGTCTGCGAGTGCCTGCGGGGACTCCTGGTGCTGGACCTGCTGGGCGAGTGCTTGGTTCTCCTGCACGAGAGTGCGGTGCTCATTCTGCATCTGCACCACGTGGTATTGAGCATTCGCCACGTGGATGTTGACTCCGAGCACGGCCGCCAGGGCAGCAGCAAGGAGGATGATGGCTCCGGCCATCATCCCGCGCTGACGCCGCCGAACCTTGGGCAGGGCTCGGAGCGCCTACCGCTTCTGCGTCTCTGCTGAGGCGTCTTTGCGCGCCCGGTGGCCGGGATCGCTGAGAGGCTGAACGCTCATGCCGCACCCCTTCCAGTGGATCTGATCTTTTCAGCCGCTCTGAGCTTTGCCGAGGCGGCGCGCGGGTTGGCGGCGATCTCGTCGGGCGTTGGCCTCTCGGCGCCGCGGGTGAGGCTGCGGAATGTGGGCTTGTGCTCATCCAGCTCCACAGGAAGCCCATGGGGCGCGGAGGAGACCGTCCTTTGGCCAACGCCTGCTTGGTGATCCTGTCCTCAAGCGAGTGATAGCTCATCACGGCGATCCGTCCCCGAGGGCGAGGGCGTCGCAGGCCTCGGGAAGAGCCGCGGTCAGCACGTCCAGCTCCCTGTTGACGGCAATCCTTATCGCTTGGAATGTTCGTTTGGCGGGATGCCCGCCGGTGCGTTTCGCCGCGGCGGGCACCACCGAGTCCACGGCCTCAGCGAGCTGCTTGGTGGTCCGCAGCGACTGACTGGCGCGTGTCTGGACGATCCTGCGGGCGATGCGGTTAGCGAACTTCTCCTCGCCGTAGGCTCTGATGATGTGCCGCAGCTCGTCTTCGCCAGCCTCGGCGAGCAGCTCAGCGGCGCTCGCATCATCGGAGTCTGCCGATGCGTCCATGCGCATGTCGAGGGGGCGTCGTAGGAGTAGGCGAATCCGCGTTCGAGCTCGTCGAGCTGAAGGGAGGAGACGCCGAGATCGAAGAGGACGCCGAGGAGCCTCTGTTCGGCATCGAGAGCGGCTGCGATCTGCCCTATGTCGTCGTAGACGGCGCGGGCTGGCTGGAACCGAGAGCCGAAGCGAGCGAGGCGTTCTCCCGCGATGCGGTGGGCCTCGGGGTCCCTGTCGATTC
Source organism: Nesterenkonia pannonica (assembly GCF_019575955.1). Lineage (GTDB taxonomy): Bacteria > Actinomycetota > Actinomycetes > Actinomycetales > Micrococcaceae > Nesterenkonia > Nesterenkonia pannonica. The sequence continues at coordinate 1,107,614 of NZ_CP080575.1, read as the reverse complement.
CTATGACGGTGACGGCGGGGTGGGCCTCGAGGAGCGCCTCGGTGTGACCGCCCATTCCTAGGGTCGCGTCAATGATGACTGCCTGAGTCTCCTCGGCGGGAATGTGCTCTGTGAGGAGCTCGACGCAGCGCTGAAGCATCACGGGGGTGTGGCGGTCACCGGCGGATCGTGACTCTGCACTGACCATTGACCCTCCCGTGGCTTTAACTTTGTTGGGCCAGCTCCCCTTCCGCTCCGGGGTCCGCCTGACATCGGGGAAGAGAAGTCAGGTGGTTCCGGGCGGCCGGAGAGCTGGCCCAAAATCGTTGGCTCTGCTCTGCTGCTGATCAGAAGAGACCGGGGATCGCTTCCTCATCTGTTGATGAGAACTCGCTCTCCTTCTCCTCAAGGTAGGCGTTCCAGGCTGATGAGTCCCAGATCTCAGCGCGGTCTCCCGCCCCGATGACTGTGACCTCCCGGCCCAGACCGGCGTATTCCCTCAGCCCCGGCGGGATGGTGATCCTGCCCTGCTTGTCCGGAGTCTCGTCAGAGGCACCGGAGAGGAAAACGCGGATGTAGTCGCGTGCCTGACGGGATGTCAGAGGCGCCTTGCGCATCTGCTGATGCACATTGGCAAACTCCTCTGCGCTGAATACGTAGATGCAGCGCTCCTGACCACGAGTCAGCACCAGCCCATCCACGAGCTGATCCCGATACTTGGCGGGCAGGATGAGGCGCCCCTTCTCGTCAAGGCGAGGCGAGTGAGTGCCGAGGAACATGCACCCACCTCCACGCTTCGTCGATCAGGGGCCTCGTCTTCCCATCGCGCTCCACTTTACTCCACTTTCCCCACCTGACCAGCAATCTGCCCCCGGCCCTTGCGGACACCCGTCGCTGCGCGCATCTGCGCAGGAGGAGAGGCCTCAGGATTCCGTCCTCCAGCCCGAAGAGGACCGCCTTTGGGAACCCTGAGGCGCTTCAAGCAGCCTGTGGGGAGGAAAGTGGAGAGTGCTGTGGAGGGCGGCGAATAGGCGCTGCAAGCAGAGGAGACACAGAAAGAGCCCCTCCGGAGTGGAGGGGCCCTTTCTGTGAGAGAGGCAGACCGTCAGCGGTGCGCGTTCTGTCCTATGGCTGGTTGCGGCGCTGGTCCCACTTCTCCTCCAGCGAGCTCATGAACCCGCCGGATGGAGTCGGTGTGGAGGAGCGTGGGCCGCCGCCGCCTCCACCGCCGCCGTTGTCGCCGTTTCCTCCCTGCCCGGGCGCTTCGCCCTGGGAGGAGCCTCCGGCAGTCGCGAAATAGCCGCCCGCCCCCATCATGAGGAAGCCGACGATCCCCACGGGGATCCACTGCTGATAGATGCCGAGGAGCAGCACCCCGATGCCCGCGACGGCGAGCAGAAGTCCGAGCACCAGATTGCGCACGTTGAACTTCCCGCCACTTAGGCTCCTGAAGCTGGCTGGCGAAACCGGGATCCTCGGTCTGGAGCTGCTCCTCCAGTTCCTGCAGCAGCCGCTGCTCGCGCTCCGAGAGTGCCATCCTGTGCTCCTCCGCTATACGTACTCTGTGTGCTAGATCAACCATTCTATCGGCTAGAGGGGCGCGGGACATAGCCGGGGTGCGCCTCCAGGCAACTTATGGGCACATTCACAGCCTGGGGGCAGGTTCGCCCGACGGCGACGGGCCCGATTCGCCCCGCCGTATGACAGAGGTAGGCTGTATTCGCGCTCGCGGAAAACGCTCCGCCACAGCATCGAGGGCCTGCTCGGCCTTGGCCCAGGCCCCAGCATGTTCAGCGGCATGCTCGGCATCTGATTCCAGCGAAAGGCTGAGCTGAACCTCCCCGCATCCTGGACGAGCCTTTCGGCCCGGAGGCCCAGAAGGCGGACCGGCTGGGGCGCGGCCCGACCTCGGCGAGCAGACCTCGAGCTCGCTGGTAGAGCACCGGGGCCGACTGCGTCGCGTGGAGGAGAGTGGAGGAGCGGGTGAGGGTCGTGAAGTCGGTGTATCGGAGCTTCAGGGCCACGCCCTTCGCCGAGGAGCCGGAGGCCCGGAGGCGAGCTGCCACCCGATAGGCCATGTCCAGAAGCTCGGCGTGGAGATCGGCGTCCTGAATGAGGTCGATGTCGAAGGTCTCTTCAGCACCCATGCTCTTCTCCGGCCGGTGCGGCGTCACAGGCCGTGGATCGTGTCCCCATGCGAGCTCGTAGAGCTGGGCCCCCAAGGCGCCGAACCTGCGCTGGAGGACCTCCTGCGGAGTGTGGGCGACCTGTTCGACCGTCCGAAGGCCCAGACCTTCAAGCGCCTGCGCTGTCTTGGCTCCCACCCCACAGCGCCTCGACGGGCAGGGCGTGGAGAAATCGAAGGCGTTCGCTCGGCGGCACCAGGAGCAGCCCGTCCGGCTTGGCGCGCTGGGAGGCAATCTTCGCGATGAACTTCCGGTCTGAGATGCCCACCGAGATCGGCAGTCCGAACTGGGATCTGACGTCCGACCTGATGCGCTCCCCATCTGCTGGGGATTCCCCAGCAGCCTGTGGGCACCGGAGAGGTCGAGGAACGCCTCGTCGACGCTGAGCCGCTCCTTGACCGCCGTGACGGTGTCGAAATAAGCCATGATCCCAGAGGAGATTTCGCGGTAGAGCCTCATGCTCGGCTCCAGGACTATGGAGTCCGGACTCATCTGCCGCGCTCGGCTCAGCGGCATCGCAGAACGCACACCGTCCGCCCGAGCTTCGTACGATGCCGAGAGAACGACTGATCGCCCTGAGGACCCGGCGACGATGAGCTTTCGGCCGCGAAGCTCAGGCTTGTCCAGCAGCTCTGCCTCCACATAGAAGGCATCCATATCCGCGTGAGCTATGACAGGGGACGGGTGCCGCCCCGGGCATGTCCAGCGTCGAGACCCTCCGCAGAAGCCATAGGATCAGGGTATGCCCACCCCGGACATGCACCTGAGCCAGAGACTGCCGAAGCATTGGCTCCCGAACCCAGCCTTCCCCGAGACCGAGGTGGCCCCAGAGACGACTCCGGCCCAGGAGGAGTACGTCACCGACGTCAACGCGCGGCTCCGGCAGGTGCTTCACCAGAAGAGATCCGAAATGGTGAAGATCTCTGCAGAGGCAGGGTCGCTGGCTGAGTCCCTTCTGGCTCTGACCTCTGGCGGCAAGAAGCTCCGCCCCGTACTGGCCTGGGTGGGCTGGCGGGCAGCCGCTGGGGAGTCGGAGCACCTGCCGCGGCCGCTCGTCGAGCTGGGCGTCGCCCTGGAGCTCTTCCAAGCCGCTGCCCTCGTCCACGACGATGTGATCGACCGCTCCTCCACTCGGCGGGGCCAGCCGAGCACTCACACCCGCTTCGAGCACCTCCACGCCAACCGCGGCTATTCCGGCTCAGCACCTCATTTCGGAACCAGCGGCGCCATCCTGACCGGAGATCTCTCCTCTCCTGGGCCTCCGAAGCCTTCGAGAACGCGGGCGTCGACGGCGCCCCACCGTCTCCGGCTGCGCGTGAGATCTTTCGGCGAATGCATACCGAGGTGATCACAGGCCAGTATCTCGACCTGCTGTCCGAGGTCGCCTCAGCCCCTGAGAACGAGGAGCAGGCGGTGAAGCAGGCGCGGAATGTGCTGACGTACAAGGCAGCCAAGTATTCCACGGAGTACCCGATCGCCCTGGGCTGCGCGCTGGCCGACGGAAGCGAGGAGCTGCGCAGCGCCCTGTCGGAGGCCTACCTGCCGCTCGGGGAAGCGTTCCAGCTGCGCGATGATCTGCTGGGAGTCTTCGGCGACCCCAGCGTGACCGGCAAACCTGTCGGAGACGATCTCAGAGAGGGAAGAGGACTGAACTGATCGCCTACGGCCTGCATCGTTCCTCCCCGCCGAGGCTCAGCGGCTCGAGTCGATGCTCGGGAACCCTGAGCTGAGCGAGCACGATGTCGCCGACGCCCGCGACATCCTGACGGTGTGCGGTGCGATGACGCTCGTGGAGGAGGAGATCACCAAGCTGACGGAGCGGTCCGCAGCCGTCGCGGGCCTACTGGTCGGCCTGGGGTCTCGGACTCCGTCGCCGCCGATTTCGACCGGATCGCCCAGCGCTTGGCGGCGCGGACCTCGTAGAGCCTGAAACCCTGCGGCACGCGGGCACGTTACTCTGGCTGACGTGAGCGAAGAGAGCAGCTGGATCGACTCGACGATCGAGGGTCGTTACCGCATTCAGGACCGGATCGCCCGTGGAGGCATGTCCACGGTGTATCGGGCCCGCGACGAGCGCCTGAATCGTGACGTCGCGGTCAAGGTGCTCTTCCCGCACATGGCGGAGGATCGCAAGGTCGTCACCCGGTTCGAGAATGAGGCCCGCAACTCTGCCCGCCTGGCTCATCCGAACGTGGTGCAGGTCCTCGACCAGGGCCAAACCCGCGAAACGGCCTACATGGTCATGGAGTACGTGCCGGGTGTGACCCTCCGCACCCTTCTCAGGAAGGGGCCGATGACCCCGGCTCGCCCTGGCGTACGCCGAGGCGATCTTGGGCGGCCTCTCCGCCGCACACCGCGCCGGTCTCGTCCATCGCGACATCAAGCCCGAGAATGTCCTGGTCTCCACCGAGGGGCGCATCAAGCTCGCCGACTTCGGCCTGGCGCGCGCTGCGACGCACCACTCCGGAACATCGACGCTGATGGGCACGGTCGCCTACATCGCTCCGGAGCTTCTCTCGGGCGAGGGTGCGGACGAGCGTGCCGACATCTACGCGCTGGGGATCGTCCTGTACGAAATGCTCACCGGAGTGCAGCCCTACACCGGTGAGTCAGCCGTGCGCGTAGCCTTCCAGCACGTCAATTCGACAGTGCCAGCACCGTCCTCCCTCGTCCCCGGGCTGGCACCGGAGCTGGACGAGCTGGTGAGGGCTGCGACCCAGGCCGACCCCACGGAGCGCCCCACGCATGCCGACGACATGCTTAGGAGCCTCATCGCCGTGCAGGAGCAGCTCGCGGACGAGCAGCTGGACTTCAGGGGCGCACAGGAGCGGCGCTCGCGGCAGGAGCCTTCGGCGGCCCCGGCCGACCCGTCAACCGCAGCGATCCCCTCACCGAGGACCACGCGAAGCACGACAGCTCCGATGAGCCTGAGGAGGCCTCGGCCCCGCCCCTCCCGAGGAGGAAGAGGAGGAGGACCGCACTCGCGTGATGGATGCGGTGGAGGACTTTCCCACCACAGTGGAGCCGAGCAGCTGGGATGAGGACGTCACGACGGCTCTGGGCACCGCACGATCGGCCCCGCCACGCCCACAGGCTCCGTCGAGCCTCGCCGAGGAGGAGCGTCAGACAGTGGCGCAGGTGCCTCTGCCCGGCCGCCTAGGCGTCAAGGAGGACGACACCGGAGTGCATGAGGAGGCCCTGTCGGCCAGCCCCGGATCGCACGCTTCGATCCGAGTCGGGGCCACGAAGAAGGAGCGCCAGCGCCCTGCCGTGCAGCTCGCGGCGCCGACCCCTGCACGCCAGGGAATGGCAGTCGCCCTGCTGATGATCATCCTGGCAGTTGTGATGCTGGTCGCCTACCAGCTGGGAATCAGTCCTTCGATCATCCTGTCGCTGGGCGGCGGCGAATAGCCTCCGCAGCATTCCACGTTCCCCATAGGAGAGCCTCGGGGCGGCTCCATAAGCGGGCCGCCCCGAGGGTTGGTGCTTAACGTCAGCCCCGGCTCATGTCCTTGAGCGACTCTGCGACCAGGAAGGCCAGCTCGAGAGACTGCTTATGGTTCAGCCGCGGGTCGACGAGCGACTCGTAGCGGTCGTTGAAGGCTGACTCATCGATGGGGTCTGACCCGCCCACACACTCGGCCACATCGTCTCCGGTCATCTCCACGTGGACACCTCCGGGGTAGGTGCCTGCGGCCTTGTGCACCTCGAAGAACCCGCGGACCTCGTCCATGATGTCGTCGAAGCGGCGGGTCTTGTAGCCGTTGGCGGCGTTGATGTTGTTGCCGTGCATCGGGTCGGTCACCCACACGGGCCGGTGCCCGGCATCGCGCACAGCTTCGACCACCGGGGGCAGTCCGTCGCGGATCTTCGATGCGCCGAAGCGGGTGATGAGTGTGAGTACCCGGCTCCCGGTTGGGGTCGAGCTTCTCGATCAGCTCCAACGCGGTCTCGGGGGTCGTCGAGGGGCCCAGCTTGATGCCGATGGGGTTCCGCACCCGGGAGAGGTAGTCCACGTGGGCCCCATCCAGCTCGCGGGTCCGCTCGCCGATCCAGATGAAGTGTCCGGAGGTGACGTACGGGGAGCCGGTGCGCGAATCGATGCGGGTCAGTGCGCGCTCGTAGTCCAGCAGGAGCCCTTCATGCCCGACATAGAATTCGGTGCGCTTCAGGGAGTCCGACGAGACCCCAGCAGCGTGCATGAACTTCACCGCCCGCTCCACCTCGCCCGCGAGCTGCTGGTACTGCGCGTGAGCGGGGTTGTCCATGAAGCCCTTGTTCCACTGCTGCACGGCGCGCAAGTCGGCGAACCCGCCCTCTGTAAAGGCGCGGATGAGGTTCAGCGTCGCCGCAGATTTGTTGTATGCCTGGAGCATCCGCTTGGGGTCGGGGATGCGGGCCGCTTCGGTGAACTCGTACTGGTTGACGATGTCGCCTCGGAAGGAGGGCAGGGTCACACTGTCTCGCGTCTCCTCGTCCGAGGAGCGAGGCTTGGCGTACTGGCTTACCATGCGTCCCATCTTCACGACAGGCACTGAGGCCCCGTAGGTGAGCACCACGGCCATCTGGAGTATGGTCTTGATCTTCCCGGAGATGCGCTCGGCGGTGATCTCCTCGAAGACCTCTGCGCAGTCTCCGCCCTGGAGCAGGAACGCTTCCCCTCCGCAACGGCCGCGAGGCGTCGGCGGAGGCGGTCCACCTCGTAAGCGAACACCAGCGGAGGGTTGTCCGAGAGCTGCTGGCACGCGGCCTCGAAGTCCGGGTGCGATTGCCATGCTGGCTGCTGGGAGAGCGGCAGAGAGCGCCACGTGTCCAGGCCGGGATACTCGGCCGCGCCGGTGTGGAGGATCTCTCCCGGAGCCGTGAGCGGCTCGGTGCTGCTGAATTCCTGGCTGGGGCTCTGGCGGGTCTCTGCTTCAGTCACTCAAATAGGTTAAGTGACGGGCGCGGCGACGCCGAATTGTCCATCCTGCATCCCACATCACGGACTCCCGTGCGCTTCGGGGTCAGTCGTGGTGGCGCCTCTCCTGAATATTGGCGACGAACTTGTCACGTGCCTTCGCGGCGCGCTCCCGCGCGTGATGGGCGGCTTCGCGTGCCGCGGCGGCGCGTGAGTAGAGCGAGTCGACGACGCCGTCGAAGTCCCTCATCACCTCCGGTCGACGTATCTTCAGCGAGGGGTGAGATGCCCGGCGGAGATCGTGAAATCCTGCTCAAGAATGGTGAAGCTGCGGATGGACTCCGCCTGCGAGACCGATTCGTTGGCCTTGTCGATGACGGACTGCACGTGCTTGATCACTTCGGGGTGCTCGGTGAGCTCGACGATGGGCGTCTCAGGGTCGATGCCGTGGCGCTCGCACCACCCCGGGGCCATCTCTTCGTCCAAGGTCACCAGGGCTCCGATGAAGGGCTTGTCATCTCCGACCACCACAGCCTGGGAGATCAGCACGTCGGCCCGCATGCCGTCCTCAAGCTGGGCAGGAGAGACGTTCTTGCCGCCCTGCGTGATCAGTATGTCCTTCTTGCGCCCCGTGATGGTGAGGCGGCCGACCTCATCGAGTGCTCCCAGGTCACCGGTGCGGAACCAGCGGGTGCCGTCCTCGTCTGTCACGAATGACTCGGCGTTGGCGTCCTCGTTGTTGTAGTAGCCGCGGAACAGCGCCGTCCCGGAGGCCAGCACCTCACCGTCGTCTGCGATGCGGATCGAGTTCCCGGGCAGCGGAGTGCCCACCGTGCCGATGCGGTAGATCGAGGGGATGTTGCCGGTGACGGGCGCGGTGGTCTCGGTGAGTCCGTACCCTTCGATGATCTGGATGCCGATGCCGTTGAAGAAGTGGCCGGTGTGCGAGCCCAGCGGCGAGCCGCCGGAGAACGCGTGGGTGACATTGCCGCCCATGCGCGTGCGCAGCTTTGAGTACACGAGCTTGCTGAAGACTGCGTGCTTGGCTCGAAGCATCAGGGAGGGGCGGCCATTGGTGCTCGCGAGCGAGTAGTCGGCTGCGACGTCGACAGCTTTGAGGAAGATCGTTGCTTTGCCCTCGGCCTCAGCTTTGGCGTGCGCTGAGTTGTACACCTTCTCGAACACGCGCGGCACCCCGAGCAGGAAGGTCGGCCGGACGCTGCCGAGGTCCTCGACGAGGTGCTTGATGTTCGAGGTGTGAGCCACCTTGCCGCCCATCGCTACGAAGAGGACGGAGACCCAGCGCGCAAAGACGTGGGCGAGCGGGAGGAACAGCACGGTCGAGGAGTGCTTGTTGAGCACTCCGTCCATCGCTGCGATGGTCTGGGCGCAGTGAACGGTGAAATTGCCGTGCGTCAGCTCGCACCCCTTGGGACTGCCGGTGGTCCCGGAGGTGTAGATGAGAGTGGCGAGGTCAGTGCCGGATGCGGCGGTCCGGCGCTCTCCCAGTGAGGCTCCGTCGACTTTGACGCCCGCGGCGCGCAGGGTCTCCAGATCGCCGTTCTCGAACGTCAGAACGCCCATGAGGCTGAGCTCCTCCTGCTGCGCGGCCTCCTCCACCGCAGCCTTGAGCTCGTTGTTCTCGACGAGGGCGAGCTTGGCTCCGCAGTCCTTGAGGATCCAGCTGATCTGTGACGCGGCCGAGGTCTCATAGATCGGAACCGAGACCGCCCCCGCATACCAGACGGCAAAGTCGACCAGCGCCCATTCGTACCGGGTGGTCGACATGATGGCGACGCGGTCCCCGGACTCGACGCCTGAGGCGATGAGGCCCTTTGCGACGCGGACGACGTCAGCTCGGAATTCCGCCGCAGTGATGTCACGCCACGTTCCGGTCCCGTCGTTGACGGTGTAGAGAACGTTGTGGGGATCACTCTCAGCCTGCTGCTCGAGGAGGTCGGTGATGTTGAGCTTAGGGTCTACGTCGACGAGCTCTGGCGTTGAGATCTCCTGCACGGCGTGCTCCTCCTTGGGTCGGTGTAAGCGTTGTTGGGGTCCTCGGCGCGGAGCAGCGTTCAGAGCTGCGCGCCGTTGCCGCTGCCGCTGCGCTTCGAGGGCATCTGCAGGAACAGGACGATCAGTCCTATGATGACGAGCGCAATGAGTCCAGGAACGATCCACGGCGCCAGCAGGACGGCCAGTCGATCGGGATGAAGGGCACGGAGACCAGGGCGATGATGCCGATGATGACCATGCCCCAGCCGAGGACGATGGTAAGCCTGGAGCTTGCCAGGGGTTCTTCGGGTTGGGCGGGACGAAGTCGTCCTCGTCCTCAGCTGGGCCGAAGTTCCGGGGCCCCTTGGGCCGCCCGCTGTCGCCGAGGTTCTTGGGAACCGGGCGACCGGCAACGGGACGTCGTCCCGGGCCGTTGGAATCTGGTCGCTGAGTCATGACCCCAGCCTAGCGCCACCTTCCTCGGCAGATCATCATCGTTTCGTGGGAAGAGGCTCCGCCGCAGTCATTCACGCGACAGCCTGGCCTCGGCGCGCTGGCTGCCGGAGGGAGCTTCGAGAAGGAGCAGCGAGGAGGACTCGGGCCTGAACTGGGTCATGGTCAGCATCCTGCGGGCGGTCGCTCTTCGATGGTGCAGCGTCCCCAGCGTCACGCACGCCAGGACGAGAGTCAGGGTCAGGGTGATGATCGAGTAGGCCGTCAGCGGCGGAACGACGCTGGCGAACCAATGCCTGTGGGGTCGAACTGCGCACCGGGCTCGGGGCCGCCGCGTAGGGAATCTCCTCAGTCGGAACCATGCTCTCCTCCTGGAACACCATGGGGGCGTTCGCCGGCGGACTGATGGACAGGGGCCTCGCGAGCCGCGCGGCGGCATTTGGTCAGATCGGCAGTCCACGCCGAACCGGTGCGTGTGGTAGATCCGCACGTAGTCCGTTCCGGAGTCCGTGGTGAACCGGTGGACGACCGTGCCTGAACCGTGAAAGCCGTAGTTGGGACGAAGCAGGTTCTCACGATGGCCCGGGAATCCATGTAGCTAAGCAAAGAGCTCCTGCGCCACTCGTTCGGCATCGAGCACCTGGGGCGTGCTGCTTCCCGATCTGGACGTGTAGGCGACGTTCTCCCCGCCGGACAGGCAGTAGGCATTCTGCATGCCTGCACTGATGTGCGCCTCATCGTGCCAGATGTGCTGGACGTTCATCGTTAGGTATGACCATTCGGCCGCGCCTGCCTCAGACGCGCTCAGCGGCTCCCACTGCTGCAGAGCCTCCACGCCCCTCTGCGATCGCGCCTGGTTCACCAGCGAGACGAATGCTTGATCCACGTCGGACCAATGGTGGGCGGGCTCTGGGTGATCCGTCCGCGGCTCGCTGAGCCATAGGCCCGCAGAGGTGAGGGTCGCCAGGATCAGGGCGGTGATCAGCACACGTATGCCCGACTGATGCAGTCCCGCCACGCCCTGGTCCTACTTTCTTCACAGCGGGCGCTTCACCTGACCTACGGATTCGCATCGTCATGATGAGGCCCGGCCCATCCGTACCATGGGCCGGACCTCATCATGGGGTTTGGGGCGGAGGCGTGGGCCTCCGCATGGGGTCAGAGTTCGACGTCGAAGGTGTCGTCCGTGCCGGGGGCGGTTCCGTCGTCCTCGTCTGCCGGAGCTGTGCTGTCGAGCTGCGGCTCGTCTCCTGGCCGGAGCCGACACCTCCTCCGGCCTCGCGCAGAATCCATATGTATCCCTCCATGCGGGCGACGGTCTCGCCGAACAGAACGTCCGGCCCTGAGCCGAGGCTCGCGGAGGAGCCCGGTTCGCTTTCGCTGCCGCCGTCCTCCTCGTCCTCGGGCGCGGAGCCCTCATCGTCGGAGGGGTCCGCCTCGGCGTCGGGGTCCTCGGAGGCGGGAGGTTCGGTCTGCGGGGTCATGGGCAGGCTCAGCGGAAGGGGCGTGACGCTGAAGCTGGCAGGCTCGGCACCGTCCTGGTCGCTGTCGTCATCGACTCCGATGGGCGGCGCGTCCTCGTCGTCGTCACCGTATGCCTCGAACCGCAGGGAGGTCAGAGTCGTGTACCTGTCCCCGTCTGGACGAGGCGGACGAAGTGCCGGATTCCGGTGGCGCCGCCTGACACTTCGATGACGACCGGGACTGCCACGAGCTCGCGTCCGCTGAAGGGTCGCCGACGCCCAGGCCTGCGCCGTCCTGGGGTCGCCCTCATCGCCGGCGTCCGCTTGGTCTGCAGGTGAAGGCGTCTCGGCACCGTCCGGCCCTGTGCCCTCACTGTCGGTGAGGTCTCCGAATTCCCCGCTGCCTTCGCCCTGCCACGGTGAGACGCCGAGATCGAAGACGACCTTCTCCCCGTCTCCATGACGCGGTATTCGACGCTCTGCTCATCGGCGATGAGGTCGAGGTCATCGATGTACCGCGCGTACTGGTTCTCTTCAGGGAATGCCTGAAGCTGGCGGGCGAACTGCTCGCGCCGTTCGGTCAGAGCCTCTGAGTCCTCGGCAAGCTGCTCCAGCTGCGACTGCAGAAGCGCGTTGTGCGCCTCGGCCGTCTCCCGCTGCGATTCGGCAGCGGCAGCGTTCTCTCGCTGGGGCATGATTCCGAAGAACAGTCCGGCGGTGACCACCAGTACGCCGATGAGAAGCGTGACCAGGAGGGTCACTCGAATCTTAGGGCTCATTCTGCGACCTCCGGGACGGTGAACAGTGACTCTTGAAGCTGGAGCTGCATGAGGACCTCGTAGCCTTCGCTTTCGTCGCCCTCCATCTGCACCACTGTGGCTTCGTCGAATCCGGGGACGTCCTCGAGTCCGCGAGTCCAGACGGCCAGTTCGGGAGGTCCCCGGACAGGGCGGTGAATTCGATGTACCCCGCCCGCTCCCCTTCGACGTAGGGACCCTCGCGCTGGTCGTAGGGCTCCAGCGGGCTTGCTGAGTCGATGCTCAGCGCTTCGATGCGCACGTCCGACGGGATGCTGCGTCGCAGCTCGGCCATGATGTCGAACCAGCTGATGTGGGTGAATGTGGCCGCTTCGGCAGCTGAGCCGAGCGCCTCGACCGTGTCTGCGAGTTCGCGGGCCTCCTGGAACTGAGCCTGGGCGGCGGTGAGGTCGGTGGAGAGCTGCTCCGCTGCCTGCTGCTCGGCCTGGGCCTGGCGTGCGTCCTGCCACGCGATGAGGGTGAGCCCTGCCATGAGGGCGGCGACCGCCAGCACGGCGAAGCCGCCGGCGCTCTGTGCGGCACGGGTCCGCTTCGCGTCCTGAAGCTCGGGCGGCAGGAGGTCGACTGCGGGAGGAAGCCCCATAGGCAGGCTCTTCCTCTGCGCGAGCGTCTGGTTGAGCCGGTCCTTGAATGTGCCGCGGCTGCTCTTCTTCTCCAGTCCGGCTGCTGAGAGATTGTTCAGCTGCTCTGCAGTGGTCTCAGGCCGCGACTGTGCGCCAGCGGCAGCGGAGCCGCGGGCGCGGTCCGGGCGAGCGGCCGAAGGCGCCTTGCCGTCGCGTTTCAGCGGCGGGAGCTTCTCCGCCTTGTCCGAGCGCCTGGCTGCGTGCTCGGCCTTTGCCGCCTGCGCTGCCTTGCGGGCGTCGCTCTTCGTCGCTCCTCGTGCTCTGCGGGTCTTCTTCGCGGACTGCGCAGCGAGCTTCTTGGCCCGCTCGGCAGCTTTTGCCTCCTCCTTGGCCTTCTTGGTCCGGGCTGCGGCTTGGCGCTTGCGCTCCTTCGGCGTCAGCGGGCGCTCATCGTCCTGCGGCGGCCGCAGCTTGTCTGCCATGCTCCGACCTCTGGGCGATTGGGGCCTCGGGGCACGTCGGGTAAGCTCATCCGCGGAGGAGCGTCCGGAGCCTCCTGCGGGCGGCGGGGAAGCCATGCGCGCCCCTGCTGGCGAGGCGGCGCGCTTCCTGCTGGCGCCTCGTCGCTCCTGGTCATAGGGCTCGAGCTCTTTGGCAGGGGCCTTGGGGGCTGCGCTGGCCGGGGCTCCTGCGGCTGTGGGCTTGGAGACTCGAAGGTTCGGGCGGGCCCTGCGTCGGGCACTGTGTGCTCTTGGGGGCGCCGCGTCTCGTCCTGTGACATCGCCATGGCACGTTCCCACAGGTCGGAGCCGATGGTTCCTTCCTCAGCCGCCAGGCGCAGGGCGTCAGTGAGGTCTTGGGTGTTGGTGGCGTTGTCGTAGTAGTAGTCCTGGGAGGGCGGCGCCAGCGGCTCGTAGTCCGAGGGGCGGGGCTCCTCTCGGCCTCGTCGCTGAGGGCCTGTGCGGCGGCCCACAGGTCACGTCCGCGTTCGTCGAGGGGCTCGTCGATGTCGAAGGTCTCTTCTGGACGGTTCGGGTCGGGGCTCATAGCCAGCTCTCTCCTCCCATCGCGAGGCCGATGGCTGCAGAGGGCGCCGCGATGCGCATCTCCTCTGCGCTGATGGTGTCGTGGAGGCCGAAGCCGCCAGTCGGGTGGGCGATCTTTGTGATGTCGCCGAAGAGTCCGGAGAATCGCTCGAAGACGGCGGGTGAGTGCATATTTCGTCCTGACAGCAGGACTGTGTCGATCTTCTGTCCGGTGCTGTTGGCCCAGTAGTAAGCGGTGCCGTGGGCTGCTTTCGCGATCTGTTCGCTGGCCTCGCCCATGGCCTCGTTGAAGCGCTGGGGGTCCTGTGCGCGGGGTCGCGTGGCCAGCTCTGCCGTGAGCTCTTCGTGTCCGAGGCCGAGCACCTGCTCCATGTGGGCGGTGACGTCTTCGTCTCCGGCGGGAATGATGCGGACGAACCGCGGCACGCGGTTTGTGGCGATGAGCACTGTGGTGGATGAGGGCGCCTGGTAGATCAGGGCGATCGTTCCGTTGGAGTATTCGCCCCAGAGGTGCACGCGAGACAGGGCGAAGGGAATGAGGTCAACACGGTGCGTGCGCAGCTTGGCGATGCGTATGGCGCGCACTGCTTCGTCGATGGCGTGCTTGGCGGCCGCGACGACGAGGCCGTTGACGCGACCGGCGTCGTTGGGGTGGCGTTCGATGGGGTAGAAGTCGATGAGCGCATCTTCGGAGCGGAAGGGAAGTATTTCCTCGACGAGAGCGGGAAGCGCCTCTCGCACGCGGGAGGCGGGCTGGTCGTCGACGGTGAAGGGCCGCACGAGGACTCGTTGGTTTCCGACTCCTAGGGCCACTTTGTTGGTGCTGAAGCTCCCCTTTTCCCAGAGGCGCTTCAGGGCATCGCCGACGGTGTTCGGCTCCATGACCTCCCCATCTTCGACGGCGCCGGAGGGGAGGGCGATCCGCGCGAATCGCCTGACCTGGGGTCCTTTCTTGGGGTGGGTGGTCACTTCGACGCCGCGCACCGAGCTGGTGCCGAAGTCGATGCCGACTACACGTTCGGGTGCCTTGAGAGGGCTCATGGGGTGTCTTCCAGGGGGTGAAGGGGGTCGGTGTGTGGGACGCCAGGCTGAACAGGTCGAGGTACCACCCGGTGAGCGCGCCGCCGCAGAGGATTCCGAGTGCCGCGCCTGCAAGCATTGACGGACCGAAGGGGATTCTGGTTCTGCGTCCCTCGCCGGTGGCTGCGGCGCGGACCAGGCCGAAGACTGTTCCGATGGCGAATGCTGCGATGGCTCCGGCGGCGAGTGCGCCCCAGCTGTGCCAGGCGAGGAAGAGGCCGAGTCCTGGAGCGAGCTTCACGTCGCCTGCGCCCATTCCGCGCGGGGCGATGAGCCAGAGGCATAGGTAGAGGAAGAACAGGAGGAGTGCGCCGAGTGCCGCGCGGCCGAGCTGCCCCCATTGGCCGAGCAGACCTGCGGCGAGCGTGAATGAGGCCGCCCCTGTGATGAGGAGGCCGAGGGTGAGGGCGTTGGGAAGCCTGTGGGTGTCGAGGTCGATCAGGGCGAGCGCCATGCCGATGCCGATGAGTGCCAGGTGGGCAAGGAGCACGATGGTGTGGCCTGACCCGGCGAGCACGTCGCCCTGTGCGAGATATTGGGCCGCAGGCACACCCAGCTGCCAGGCAAAGAGGCCGAAGAGGGCTGCGGTGAGCAGCTCCACGAGCAGGTATCGGAAGGGTATGGGGTGGTAGCAGTCGTGGCAGCGTCCCATGAGCAGCAGCCACGAGAGGATCGGAATGTTGTGCCAGGCACGGATTCTGTGGCCGCAGGCGGGGCATGCGGAGCGGGGCGCGACGACGGATTCGCTGCGCGGCAGCCGGTAGGCCACGACGTTGACGAACGATCCGATGGCGCCGCCGAGGAGGCCCACGGTCAGAAGCATCGGCATCATGAACCGCCGACTACGTCGCGGTAGTACACGGACCTGATTCGAGGTCGAGGTAGGGCTCAGTGTGGAGCCTGTCTCTGCTGTCCAGGTCCATGGGCAGTCCGGGGAGGAGGTCGTAGTTCATGGCCATCGGGCGCTGGGTGTAGCGGCTTTCGGTGCCGTTGGTGTCGGCGCCTTCGTACCGGCCAAGCGTAGATCTGACCGGAGAAGTCGTTGTTGCTGCCGATGGTCACGCTGCAGGGCGAATACAGCATCATGGGTGTATTCGTGGCGGTGTTGACGTTTTGGTTGAGCCGAAAGCTTCCACCGCTGCATGTGGGCTGGTTGTTGCCGCCGGTGTCCGGTCCGATGGCGAACAGCTGGTAGCTGCCGCCGCCTCGTGAGCTGATGTTGACTCGGTTCATGTCCAGCTTGTCGGTGAGGAAGACGACGTGGTTGCGGAGCTGGAGGTTGTAGGGGCGGGATGTGAACCAGCTCGAGGTGCCTGCCAGCTGGATGCCGTTGGCGCAGCCGCGGGCGTCGACGACCACGCGGCTGTTGGTGCTGAGGGCGTCTTCGACGGCATTTCCGGTGTTGCTGCACTGGCTGCCGCTGAACACGACAGATTGGTATCCGAGGCTTTCGAAGTCGGAGACGCTGGGGTTGAAGGAGTTCCATTCCATGACGCCGGGAGGGTGACGTCCACGCTGCTGCGCGGGTCGAGCTCTCGTGTGCTCCCCACTTGGCCGCGACGCTGCAGACCGCACAGCTGACCGGTGAGGCTGGTGTCTTCTCGAGCTCTCCAGCCGGTGCCTGTGGTACATCCGCCGGCGGTGTGGAGAGTGGCGTCCTGGGGAATGGAGAACCGGCCCTTGATGCTGGCATCCGATCCGACGGTGTTGGAGTGCGGCTGCGGTCCTTCGGGGGACGTATGGTCTGGTCGTGCACGCGCACGTTGCCTTCGACGACACCGGCGGTGAAGCTGAGGCGGCCAGTGACGAGCACGTCTCCTCCGACGGAGGTGGCCCGGCTGCCGTTGCGCTCGATGACCAGGTTTCCTCCGGTCTCGACGTCTCCATTGACACGGCATCCGTCACGCAGCGCGACGCTCTGGTTGCTTTCGACGATGAGGCTTCCGGGGATGGTGGCGCCGTTGCACTGTACGGGGCGGGTGATGGACCGCTCTCGGATGATGAGATCGCCCTTGCTGCTGGAGTGGGGCTGCATGTTGATGTTGAAGCCTGCTGCCCGCACGGCGTACATCGCGACGTTGCCGAGGCGTTCCTCCGGGGTCTCGGGCGCGATCCATTCGTAGACGGCTTCGGCGGTCTGCTCGTCGCCCGAGGCGTCTCGCATGCCTTCGGCTGCGGCTTCGCCGGTGGCACGCAGGTGCACCCAGCCGTCGACGTCGTCAGGGCAGCTCAGGGTGTGCTGTCCCAGTCCACGTCCTGGGGGTCTTCGGCGGCGCTGAATCGGATCTCTGCGGTGAACTGGGGTCGTCGTTGGTGAGGGTGGTGCTGGTGCATCCCTGGTCGACGTGGCTGGTGGCCGTCTCGACGCCTGCATCAGCGGCGGAGGACGATTGGACGGAGGCTCGTGTGGCACTGGTGGTGCTCACGGAGTTGGAGATGAGGACGAGGAAGGTCAGCCCGAGCGCTGAGATGATGACGATGGTGACGATCACGGGGACGAGGCTGGAGCCGCTGTCGACGGCTCGCAGCCGTCGGATGCGGGCGTTCAGCTGCTCCAGCATGTGTTGCTCTCCTCGCTCTGGTATCGGGGAATGCGGTGGTGGTGATGTCGACGGGGTCGGTCCGGTTGGTGTCGACCCTGAGGCTCAGGGTGACGCCGGGGAATGAGGCGATGCCTTCTGAGTCGGCGTTCTCGAAGGACCCTTGGGCTCCTCGCGCCAGGAGGATCTCTCCGCCTCCTCCCGCACGGCCGTAGAGGTTCCCGTCGGCGAAGCGCCAGCTCATGCATTCGCCGCTGCTGGCGTGCTGCGTCCGGACGACGGTGCCGGACGCGGCGACCTGCAGGTGCGCCGCGTTGCGGACTCCCGCTGTGAAGGTGCGGGCGGCTGTCTGCGCCTGAGTGGAGGCGGAGGTCTCGCCGTCGACGAACCCGTAGCCCCGTACTGTGTTCTGGAGGATGGTGGCGACGCCGAACAGCACCCCACTCAGGAGCAGGACGGCGACGATCATTTCGGCCAGGCTGAGCCCGCTCTCGTCGCGGCGCAGCTGCAGCGCGCGACGGGTGATCCGGCTAACCACTGCTGTCCTCGTCACCGATCCGCACGACGGTGCTGACGTCGCCGAAGGCGCGCCCGCCGCCGGTCACCCGGACGGTGACCTTCGCGGTGCCTGGAGTGCTGCACGCTCCGATCTGCCGCTCGGCGACCAGCTCCACACCGTGAGATGTGATGCGTGGGCTCTCCGGAGAGAGCGGCAGCCCACTGTGCCAGCCCCTGGCAGGTGTGCTCCCGCGAGGAGACGTGGGAGATTTCGCTGTTCATCAGCTGGGAGGCTTCGGCCGCGTTGGTGGTCAACCGTGAGTTCTCCAAGGACATATGGAGCATCGGCAGTGCCATGATGGCTGCTACGCCCAGCAGCAGCATGGCAACCAGCACCTCGACCATGCCGAAGCCCTCCTCGTTGGAAAACCGCGTGCTCATATCTGCCTGCTCCGAGTTGTTCGAGGAATTGTCCGCTGAAGAAGCCCGCTGCGTCGGACCTTCGCCGGTGAAATACCGGCGAGGGTCCGACATCATGCAACGAACCAGATTCGGCGAGGATCAGATAGAGACGCCTTCGCAGGTGGTAAGCGTATCTCCGCCGTAGTCCACCGAGAAGCTGATGTTGTCTGTCCCGTCGCCACCGGCCACAGTGACCGTGTACTCGTCGGACTGTCCGTTCAGTGCCTGGACGACCTGCTCACCCATACCAGCGCTGTAGCCGCCCTCTTCGAATGCGGCGGAGGTGTACATGGAGAGTGCGTTCGAGCAGGTGGCGTCAGCCGCGGCCTCTTCCGCCGTCTCCACCGAGGAGAGGTACAGGGGCACTGCGATTGCGGCCAGGACGGCGATGATGAGGACGACCACGAGGAGCTCGACCAGGGAGAAGCCCTGCTCGGACTCTTTCAGCTGGGCGCGCTTCTTGTTGAGGGCGTCGAGGACGCGGTCAAGCGTAGACATAGGTGTGCTTCCTAAGAGTGAAGATGGGAATCGGGACGCACTGCGAGCGCAGGGTCCCCGCGAAGATGCGGGAACCCTTCACGCGCTTCGCGTGCTTCTCAGCCGCCCTACCACAGGTGCTGAGCTGTTTATAAAACTAGCATGCATTCACAGGCGAGATTCAGCTTTTACGGCATTTCTGGATAAAACCCGTATATAACCTCGTAGTTAATACGGGGCCTCGTGATGAACCCCGGGGCACCCCGTAGTCACTAGGGGTCCCGCGGAGATCACCAGCTGATGCGGTCAATGCTGTCGAGCGCCTCTTCGCGAAGATCTGCGCTCAGCGGGGAGGACCCGGCAACATCTGCTGCGGCGTTCTGGGCCTCCGCGGACACCAGGTACGTGGCGAAGGCCGCCGCCAGCTGCGCCTCCTCCTCGGAGTCGTACTGGTTGCACCAGACAGTGTATGAGACCTGCACCAGCGGGTATGCGTCGGAACTCTCCGTATCGCGAGAGAGCACAAAGCCCATGTCGTTGCCCGGCCCTCCATCGGACCGCTCCGAGGCGGCCAGAGCCTCAGCGGCCGCTTCAGCCGAGGGGTCGGTGTAGTCCCCGCCGACGGCCAGGGAGGCTCTCAGCGCGTTCTCCCCACCTGACCGGCGTCAGCGTAGGTGATGCCTCCGTCGTGCCGGGCCAGCTCCTCCAACACTCCGGTCGTCCCTGAGCCGAATTCGGCCGTCAGGTCAGCGGGCCAGTCGCCGCTGGACGACCACTCCCAGTTGTAGGCCGCCTCCTCGAGATATTCGGTGAAGTTCTCGGTGGTTCCGGACGTGTCGGAGCGATGGATCACCGTGATGTCAGTCGAGGAGATCCTCCTCATTGTGCTCCGCAATCCGCGGGTCATCCCAGCTCGCAACCCCGGAGAAGATGTCGGCCAGGACCTCGGGGCTGAGGTTCAGCTCGTCCACCTCCTCAAGGTTCACCGCCACTGCAATGGGAGAGACGTAAGTCGGCAGGTGGAACGCGCCCTGGGGTCCGCAGCGCTCCTGCGACTGTTCGACCTCATCCGGGTCCAGAACAGCGTCCGTGCCTGCGAAGGCATACTCACCCGTGAGCAGGCCAGCCCGACCGTCCCCGAGCCCACCGGCGAGTAGGTGACCTCCGCGCTCGAAGTCTGCGCGAAGATCTCAAGCCAATGATCCATGGCACGCTGCTGAGAGGAGGCTCCCCGCCGTTCAGCCTGCCTTGGACCTCTCCGAAGTCGAGCACCCCATCGCCCGCTTCGAAGTTCCACCCTTCGTGGTAGGCGTCTCGGACGCCTGAGCAGACTGCGCCTCTGCCCCTCATCCGCATCCGCCATGGCTCCGCATGACGTGAGAACCAGCGCTGAGCCGGTGAGACCAACGACGGAGAGTCGCCCAGGGAACCAGTTCATGATATTTCCTTCGTTTTTGATGTGACACTTAAATCAGGAAACTAAATTGATCTTACGGATACGAAAAAGTGAGTCCCGATGAATCGAGGCCCCTTTCGCGCGCACTTGACGGAGGTGCAGAGTTCGCCCGAGCTGCAGCGAGCTATTCCTCGCTGCCTGCTTGGACTCACATCATCTCCTCGAAGACGGAGAACATAGGGAGGTAGAGGGCGACGACCATGCCCCGATGACTGCCCCCACCACCACGATCATCAGCGGCTCGACCAGAGCGGTGAGCCGCTCCGCGGTGAGCTGAACCTCCCGCTCCATGAACTGCGCCACCTGCATCAGCATGGTGTCCAGGGCACCGGTGTCCTCACCGACCGCAGCCAGCTGCGACACAAGAGGCAGGAAGACCTCTTCCTTCTCGAGCATGGTCGCCATCGAGCGACCGTTGCCGACTCCCACTGCGACCCGGTCGACCGCTGCTTGCACCAGCGGCGAACCTGCTGTCTGCTTGACGATCATCAGCGACTGCATGATCGGCACACCGGCCTTCAAGGTGGTGGCGAGCGTCTTGGTGAACCGTGCGATCGCCACCTGTCGGAAGAACTTTCCGAATATCGGCAGCTTGTGCTTGAACTCGTCAACACGCACTGCCACTCGGGGATCCTGTCCATATTTGCGCCAGAGGAACCACCCGGCACCCCCGAGGGCGAGCAGGATGGGCATGATCCAGAGCATGTTGTTGGAGATGCTCACCAGCAGCTGGGTGAAGGCGGGCAGCTCCCCGCCCAGCCCTTCGAACATCTCCTCAAAGACCGGAACGATGAAGATCAGCATGCCGATCACCGCGAGCACCGCGATGGACATGACGATGAGTGGGTAGGCCATCGCCGATTTCACCGTGTCCTTGATCTTCAGCTCCGCGTCGAAGGCATCGGCCGCAGAGACCAGCGCCTCCGAGAGAAAGCCTCCTGTCTCCCCGGACTCCACAAGGTGCACCAGCAGCGGAGGAAACATGCCCGTCTGCTTGTTCATCGCGACACTCAGGAGCTTCCCGCTCGAGATCTCGCCGCACGGCGGTGAACACCTCGGAGAGCTTGGGGTTCTCCGTCTGCTGCTCCAGGATGCTCAGCGAGCGAACGAGGTCAGGCCTGCATCAAGCATGGTGGCCAGCTGCCGGACTGCCATGGAGATATCACGCAGACTCGGGGCCTGGAAGAAGGAGAACTCGATGTCCCGGGTCAGGAGCGTTCCGGACGATTCCTTGACCTCGACCACGACGAGGCCCTGATCCTGAAGCCGGCTGATCGCGTTGCCCCGCGAACCGGCGTCCATCGTGCCGCGGCGCTTCTTTCCCTGCACGTCCCGTGCGGTGTAGGAGAACGTCTTGATATCCGCCATGACTCAGCCCTGCCCGTTCCAGCCCTGGTAGCCGCTGTAGGACGGCGACCCGGGCATGGCCGCAGGCGGCTGCTCGTCCCTGCGGCCGCGGAAGACCGACTGCACCCGCTGACGGAACGATTCCTTGTCCGCCACCTTCTCCTCTGCATCACGAACGGTGATGGCGCCTGCCTCCACCAGTTTGATGAAGTGCTGATCGTAGGTGTGCATCCCGTGGGCGGCGCCGGACTGCAGGACACCCGGCAGCTGGTGCATCTGACCCTCACGGACGAGGTTCGCCACTGCGTTCGTCATCACAAGGATCTCCGTCGCAGCCACTCGCCCGCCGCCGATCTTGGGCACCAAGGTCTGACAGACGACTCCCTTGAGAGTCGAAGCCAGCTGAGCCCGGATTTGGTTCTGCTGATGCGGAGGAAACACGTCAATAATGCGGTCGATGGTCTGAGGAGCCGACTGAGTATGCAGCGTGCCGAACACCAGGTGACCCGTCTCAGCAGCGGTCAGCGCCACTTGGATGGTCTCCAGGTCACGCATCTCACCGATCAGGATCACGTCAGGGTCCTGACGCAGCACCTGTCGCAGCGCCCGCTGGAAGGACTCGGTGTCGTCCCCCACCTGCCGCTGGTTCACAATCGACTTCTTGTGGGGGTGGAGATACTCGATCGGATCCTCGACCGTCATGATGTGCTCGGATCGGGTTCGGTTGATCCGGTCGATGAGCGCGGCCAGAGTGGTGGACTTGCCCGACCCCGTGGGACCGGTCACCAGGACCAGTCCCTTGGAGAGCTTGGAGAACTCCGCCACAGCAGGGGCATGTTCAGGTCGTCGAGATTTCGGATCTTCGTGGTCACGTAGCGCATCACCGTCCCGACCGCACCGCGCTGCCGGTAGACGTTCATGCGGAACCTGGCCTGCGGCGACAGCTCGTAGGCGATGTCGAGCTCACCGTCGTGCTTGAACTTCTCCAGCTGATCGTCGCGCAGAAGCCCCAGCACCTCCTGCTCCACGGTCTCCTGATCCCACACCGGGAATCCGGGAATGGGCTGCAGGCTGCCGTGCTGCCGCATCATCGGAGGGAGGTAAGCGGTGACGTGCAGGTCCGAGCCTTCAGCGGCGACCACCATCGCGAGCGCGTCGCGGAGCGTCGTGGGACCGCGTCGCGTCGAAGGCGCCTGAGCGGCCTTCTGGGCGGCAAACTGGTCGGCTGCAGTCATGGGGCGTGATGGCTGAGCCCCATGCGCGGGCTGCCCGGTCCCGGCGGGCAGCTGGCGCGGGGCTCCGCACTCTTGCTCTGCCGAGACGCACGCGATGAGGGAGCTCCGGGGCGTCGCTGCCGCGGCGCGGCCGCAGGAATCGCCGACTGCGTCTGCGCAGGCGCCTGGGCAGGTATCTGCTGGGTCGACTCCATGTGGGAAGGACGCTCCTGCTGCGCAGGAAGGTCGCGCTGCGTGTCCTCCAAGTGGGACAGGCGCGAACTGCTCTGCGTCTGGGCCGGGACCGGGTGGGATCGGCCCACGGGACGGGTGTTGGTGATCCGCGCTGCCTCTTCGAGCTCACGCACTTCACGGCGGCTCAGCTGCTGGCCCGGACGGCCATATGCGGGACGGCGCTCAGACGACAACGCGAAGCACCTCCTCCACCGTGGTCAGCCCCTGGAGGACTTTGTCCATGCCGTCCTGGCGCAGCGAGCGCATGCCGTTCCTGGTGGCGACATCCTGGATCTCCATGCTCGACGCCTGCTGCACGGCCATCCGCGAGATTTCCGGGGTCACATCGAGAACCTCGTGGACGGCGGCGCGTCCGCGGTAGCCTGTGCCCGCACAGGCGGAGCATCCCACCGGCCGATATGCGTCGCCCTGCTCCAGCTGCTCCCACGAGAGCGCGGAGGACTCCGCCTCCTCCGGGGTCAGCTGGTGGGGCTCCTTGCACTGGCTGCAGAGGCGCCGCACCAGACGCTGGGCGACGACCACGTCAAGCGCCGTGCCGACCAGGAAGGGCTCGACGCCCATTTCGCCCAATCGGGTGACAGCCGACGCGGCATCGTTGGTGTGCAGCGTGGAGAACACCATGTGCCCGGTGAGCGCCGCCTCGATGGCGATGGTGGCCGTCTCCGCATCTCGAATCTCACCGATCAGAGCAATGTCCGGGTCGGAGCGCAGAATGGAGCGCAGCGCTTTGGCGAAGGTCAGTCCTGCCTGGTTGTTCACCTGAACCTGGTTGATGCCCGGCAGCCTGTACTCCACCGGGTCCTCGACCGTGATGATGTTGACGCCGGGGTTGGCGACGTCCTGGATCGTGGAGTAGAGGGTCGTCGACTTGCCGGACCCGGTGGGACCGGTGATCAGGGCCAGACCGTAGGGCTGGGTGTAGGCACAGTGGTACACCTCGAGGTTCCGCTCGGACATTCCCAGTGCTTTGATGTCCAGTGCGGTGGAGGACTGGTCGAGGATGCGCATCACGATCTTCTCGCCCCACACTGTGGGAAGCGTCGCGACACGAAGGTCGATCTTTCTCCCCGAGACTGAGACTGCCATGCGGCCGTCCTGGGAATCCTGCGCTCAGCGATGTCAATGCTGGCCATGATCTTCAGGCGGCTGATCAGGCCCGCCTGAATCTGCTTCGGAGCCGAGGGCATCTCCTGAAGCACGCCGTCGATCCGGTAT
Source organism: Nesterenkonia pannonica (assembly GCF_019575955.1). Taxonomy (GTDB): domain Bacteria; phylum Actinomycetota; class Actinomycetes; order Actinomycetales; family Micrococcaceae; genus Nesterenkonia; species Nesterenkonia pannonica. Next base: position 1,083,667 of record NZ_CP080575.1, on the reverse strand, counting down.
CGGACTCTGACCTGATCTTCGGCGGGCTCTATGTGAATGTCAGAGGCGCGGTCGCGTATGGCCTGCCCGAGCACCAGGTTGACGAACCGAATGACGGGAGCGTCCTCGGATGCGTCGTCAGAGATCTGGATGGCCTCCTGCGCACCGGAGCCGTCTCCCGAATCCTCTTGGGCCATGGTGTCGGACAGCGATGAGAGCTCAGAGTCGGCGCGATGATGCCGGTCGATGAAGCTGTGGAGATCGCTCGGCGAGGTGAGGACCGGGTAGACCGGCATGGAGAACACGAGGGCGACGTCGTCCAGCGCCACCACGTTCTCGGGGTCGACCATGGCCACCTTGACGTGCGTGGTGCCGTAGTGGGCCACCAGCTCCAGCGCAGCCACCTCATGCTCGTGCGACATGCGCACTGAGAGCTTGTTGACGACCCGCGGGTCGGGCTCCTCCTCGTCCAGGCGGACGAAGGGAACGCCGAGCTGCTGGGCACGTGCCTCGTAGACCAATTCCTCGGGGAGAGTCCCTGTTTGGCCAGTTCTTTGAGTCGACCAAACTCGTCAGCAGTGCCGTTGAGCAGGTGCTCGGCGTTCTGCTGGGTCCAGGCTCCCCGGTCGATCAGGATCTGGGAAAGCGTTTCCATAGCGCCTCTCTGATGCTGAGAGCATCAATGCCGTACTGGCCGCCGAGGAGGGAAGCTCCGGCGGAAGAAGTATCTACGGCTCAGCAAGGTGGTAGGGCGCTGCGCTGAGCAGTCTAGCCCACAACGGCAGGGATGCGATGCCGGGTGCACGACCGCAGGAAATACCCGTGGACATCCCCGTAGAACCCCGGGGCGACGGGGCGGATCCCAGGCCTACAGTGAGCTCAAAGCCTCCCACCTCTACTCGCCCTAAGGCCCACCACCCACATGATGACTACCGCAGAGCCCAGTCGAGCACTCGACAGACCTCTCCCCGGCACGACGACGCCGAATCAGATGCCGAATCCGCCCGAGACGCTCGGCATGCACGCCGGGAGCAGGCACGCCGGTCCCCGCGCAGCCAGCTGGCGGCCACGGGTCTGTACTGGCTCAGCGGCACGCCGGAGCGCTTCAGCGGGGTCCCCGGAACCTGGTCCGTCGTCGGAACCGCGGCTCTTGTCCACCTCAGCCCGAGCGAATACCTCACCATCGACGGGCGGCACCTCCCCACCCAGCACCTCTTTCCTGCCCTGGAGGAGGGTGAGAGCATCACCATGGAGATCCCGAGGGGCCCCGGCCAGCACCAGCAGGTCACGTCCCTGCAGCTCATGCGGCGCGATGATGAGCACATCATTCGGCCGCTCATGGCCGATCATCCCTTCCTCACCGAGTACGCCGGCACCGAGCTCTACCCCTACCATCCCGGGTGGCGCGTCTGGGCCGACTTTGAGCGTCTCGCCGGGGATCGCAGCGGCCCCGTCACCCACAAGGACGCCGACCCGCGCATGTTCGGTGCCGTCGGAGTGGTGCGCTTCGAGGTCTTCGAGCACACGCAGAGCCTGCTCGTGTTCCCCACGGACACGCCCGGCATGATGCGTGCCATCTTCACCGACACGTCGAACGATCCCAACGACTGCCGCTCGGTGCGGGCCCTCCATGTGGCGGAGCCTGGCCCGGAGGACCCGGCCCTGCTCGACTTCAACGAATCGCACAACCTCCCGTGCACCTACACAGAATTGGCCAACTGCCCGCTTCCTCCCGACGGAGGGCGCCTGAGCGTGCCGATCGTGGCGGGCGAGACGCCCCGACCCAGCGCGTTCGGGCACGGGTGGGACGAAATGGGCTCACATGGAACCCGAAGGCCAGCTACGATATCCCTGGCGCATGAGGGTGGGCACAATTTCGGCTGCCTGCTGATGCTCAGCGCATTCAGACTTTTCTATTGGGGACGCGACACTGTGATTACTTTCAACACCTATGCCCGCCTGTCTCGACGAGCTATCACGGCTGCTGCGGCTGCAGGCGCCGCATTGGCCCTGAGCGCCTGCGACACCCTCCAGGCAGTCCCGTCGACTGAGGAGGCGGCTGTGCCGGACAGCGAAGCCGGTGCGAACTACATCAGTCCCGACACGGCCGATGAGCTGCTGGCAACGATCCGATCCGGCGGTCAGTCGGCCTCGCTCTCCTACGGAACCAGCTCCACTATGGGAGATCTCCGCCGCGCCAACCGCCTGCGCGTCGGGGTGAACTACGAGCAGCCGCTCTTCGGATTCAAGGAGTCCGGCACAGAGGCCCCGAGGGCTTCGAGATCGAGCTGGCACGAATCATCGCCGATGAGCTCGCTATCGAGGAGCAGTACATCGAATGGGTCGACGTCGGCGACGGCAGCCGCGAAGAGATGCTCAACGACGGCGAGGTGGACATCGTGATCGCCACCTACACGATCACCCACCAGCGCCGTGAGGAGCTGGGCTTCGCAGGGCCGTACTTCACTGCAGGCCAGTCCATCCTGACCGGGTGGTACAACGAAAGCCTGGTGCGCAGCGAGTACGACCTCATCGACGAGCCCGTATGCACTCTCGAAGACTCCGTCGCCGAGGAGGAGCTTCAGTGGATGGGTGCTGACGTCACGGCTCGCAGCAGCGTCGACGACTGCCTTGAGATGCTCGACGACGGCGACGTCGTTGCCTTCTCAGCGGACAACACCTACTTGGTAGGCGTCGTGCAGGAGAACCCGGGTGAGTACCGCATGGTCGGTGAGCCATTCACGTACGAGCCCTACGGAATCGCCATCGATGTGGACGACGACAACTTCCGCATGTGGCTCAATGACCTCCTCGAGACGGCGTACGACGACGGGCGCTACGAGCAGGCCTGGACGAGCACCATCGGGGACACCCTGGAGATCCCGGAGGAGGGACTCGAGATTGACCGCTACGTCCGCTGATCTCGGACCGACCGGCCGTCGACTAAGGTGATGCTGTGACGTCGTCGTTCTACATCAACGCCAAGCGCTTCGCCGTCGAACCCCTGGTCAAGACGGCATGGCGCCCCTGGGTCAAGGGCTTGGACAACATCCCTGAGGAGGGCGGCGCAATATTGGCCGCGAACCACCTCAGCTTCTTCGACTCCGTGCTGGTGCCGGTCGTTGTTCCACGACCGGTGAGCTACCTCGCGAAGAAGGACTACTGGGAGATGAAGGGCGCCTTCGGGGCCTTCAACCGATGGTTCTTCACCGCCACCGGCCAGATACCCATGGACCGCTCGGGCGGCGCTGCGAGCGCGGACTCTCTGCGGCATGGCGAAGAGGCGCTCAAACAGGGACACCTCCTCGGCATCTACCCCGAGGGAACCCGCTCCCCGACGGCAAGCTCTACCGAGGCAAGCTCGGCGTGGCCAAGCTCGCCCTGCGCGCCGAAGTGCCGGTCATACCGATCGCGCTCATCGGAACAGACAAAGTGCAGCCCATCGAGGACCGGGTGCCGAAGATCCGCCGCGTCGGCATGATCATCGGCGAGCCCCTGCACTTTGACTCCTACTACGCCATGGCTCCGGACCTCTTTGCCCAGCGCGCCGTCACCGACAAGATCATGTACCAGATCATGCGCCTCTCGGGTCAGGAGTACGTCGACACCTACGCCTCAGAGGTGAAGGCGAAGATGGAGTCCGAAAAGAAGAAGTAGCCGCAGCACACGGTCGACTCAATCACCGGAGGAACCGCTGCGACACGTCGCGGCACCCCGGCCCCACGTGTCGCAGCGGAGAAGGCCCCGCATCGCCGCCGGGAGCGCTAAGGTCATCAGCAGGGCTCCGAACTGCGCGCCCATCACGTCCTGCAGGCGCATGCGCCGAACAACAGAATCGGAGACCCTATGACTGTGGGTGCCGCCTCGCCATCTTCCGGCAGAGCGCCCGTAAGCGCGCGCCGCCTCCCCGCGCAGCGGGCTGGTCCCTCCTCGCTGCCGCCGCGCTGACGCTCCTGCTGACCATGAGCCTCTCCCTGCCGCTGGCCACGTTCTCCGGGTTCGGCGAATCCCGCGGCGTCACCTACTTCCACCCCAACGCCCCCACAGGCGAGGGCATCGGCATGCTCATCGGCTTCATCGTGGCAGGCGCCGCTGCTGTCACCGCCTTCCTCATGGCCGCACGCTGGCTACGCATCCTTTCCGGAGCGATCAGTGCCATGGTCGGGCTGTGGGCCTGCGTGAACGGCCTCGGCACCGCCGGCATGAGCTGCACGCAGGAAGCTTCATGGGCATCAGCGCCTCGCCGGGGCCCGGGGCCTACCTGCTCGGGGGCTCGGAGTGCTCCTGGTCCTATCCGCCGTGCCTTGGCGATCCTCCTCCCCGACAGCAGCGGCAGCACCCGGATGCAGAGCAGGGCCCCAGCTGAACTCATCAGCTGGGGCCCCTCGGCGTGATCAGCGCGGCTGAAGGATCACACGCTGTACTCCTCCAGGATGCCGCGGCACTCCTCGAACGCGGCCTCGTTCTCCCAGAAGTCCTCGTCTTCGACCTCGGTCACCAGCGTGCGCTGCAGGATGCAGTACTGGGGCTTGCGCTCCCATTCCTCGTTCTCGTCGAGGCGGTAGAGAGCAGCGTCGCCCTCACCCTCGAAGACGCCGGGGATCCACGAGTGCTCATCCAGTGTTCCCCAGACGGTGTACGAGTTGCAGGACTCAAGCTCCAAGCAGGCTTCCAGAACGTGTTCGTACCGCTGCAGCGCCCCTCGGTGTCCTCCTGAGACATTGAGCCGTCGTCCTCCACCATGCCGCGGACGTCGATCTCCGTCACTGCGGTCTCCAGGCCGAGATCCTCGAATCGCTGCAGGTTGTCCTGGTAGGAGTCGTCGAAGCCGTACTCCATGGACAGGTGGGTCTGCGCACCGAACCCGTGCACCGGAACATCACGGTCCAGCTGCTCCTCGATCAGCTCGTAGTAGGCGTCCGACTTGGCGTTCTCGCCGTCCACTGAGTAGTCGTTGTAGAAGAGCAGTGCGTCAGGGTCCTCCTCGTGGGCCCATTCGAAGACATCGTCGAGGATCTCTGGGCCCAGTTCGCGGATCCAGAGGTTTCCGGACTCGTCCGCGGGACCGTCCCGCAGCTGCGGCTCCTCCTCATCGTCGAAGATCTCGTTGGCGACGTCCCACTGCTGGATGCACCCTGCGTACCGGTCGACCACGGTGCGGACGTGCTCCTCGAGCATGTCGCGCAGCTCATCCTCGGTGTACTCGCCGTCCTCGACGGCCTCTTCGAGCCATTCGGGGTTCTGGGAGTGCCAGAACAGCGCGTGCCCGCGCATATCCATGTCATGCTCCTGAGCGAACTCCACGACCTCGTCGGCCGCCTCGAAGTCAAAGTCTCCCCATTCCTCAGGGTGGATGAACTCCCACTTCAGATAGTTCTCGTGAGTCAGCGAGGTGAACTCGGCAGCGAGCTGATCCCTGTACTCAGCGTCCTCAGGGAACGGGTCCGGGTAGTCCTCCTCCTCGTGGTGGCCTCCCCGGCCGCGACGTTGCCGATCCTCAGGTCAGCCTCCTGCGCCCAGTGTCCGAGCGAGTCCTCGTCGTAGCTGTGGTCAGCCTCTTCGTCGGGCGCGAACCGGCACTCTGAGGCCTGGGCATCGCCGTTCTCGGCCTCGGCCCCATTCTCGTCGCCGTTCTCCGCCTCATCCTGTGCGGCCTCGTCGTCTTCGGGGCTGTCGGCAGCCTCATCCTCGGCGTCACCTGCCTCCTCGCCTTCGGCAGCTGCGTCCTCCTCCGTCTCGGCGGCGGTGTCAGCCTCTTCGTTCTCGCCGTTCTCGCCGTTCTCCGCATCAGCGCAGCCGGTCAGCAGAAGTGCTGTGACACCGAGCCCTGCCGCTATTCGAGCACTCAGAGATGACATAGGGAACCTCCTCGTTCGATGGGTCGTCTGAACCGGACGCAGACGGCGACTCCCCAGCGTGCCGCGTCTGCAGAATCGCGAGAAGTACCACTTTGTCCTGCCGAAAGACTATTTGGGGTGCAAAAGTGTGTCAAGGATCACATTTGCATCGCGGCACAAAAACCCAGGTCAGCAGACGCCGACCTGGGATTCTTTGCTGCTTCAGCACTGTGCGCGAGGGGACTTGAACCCCACGCCCGTGAAGGCACTGGCACCTGAAGCCAGCGCGTCTACCTATTCCGCCACTCGCGCCGTCGCTCCCTGGAGAGCTGCGAACCGCCGAAACAGCGAAAACAAAGTTAACCTACGCGTGCCTCGGCTGTCTAATCGTGGCAGGCGCCGTCATTCCGATACTCTGTGGAGGCCATGGCTAGGGACAGACGCACGCGCAGCTACACCCGCCAGGACCTCAACTACCCCGAGCATCTCCCGGTCACAGGCGAGCGCGACCAGATCCTCGCAGCCCTGGAGGAGAACCAGGTCATCATCGTCGCTAAGCGAGACCGGCTCGGGAAAGACGACACAGCTGCCTAAGATGCTGCTTGAGCTGGGCACCCACCACCATGGGCTGGTGGGTCACACCCAACCCGGCGCCTCGCCGCCCGATCAGTGGCTGAGCGGCTCGCCGAAGAGCTGGAGACCAGCGTGGGCGACGCGGTGGGCTATCAGGTCAGATTCACCTCCGAAGTGTCGGCCGACACCGACATCAAGCTGATGACTGACGGCATTCTTCTCGCCGAGATTCAGCGTGACCCTCAGCTGAAGAAGTACTCCGCCATCATCATTGATGAGGCCCACGAGCGGTCGCTGAACATCGACGTCATTCTCGGCTACCTGCGGCGACTGCTCCCCAGCGTCCAGACCTGAAGGTGATCGTCACCTCAGCGACCATCGACCCCGAACGCTTCGCTGAGCACTTCGGGCAGGCCGACGCGTCCGGCGGCAACGCACCGGCGCCCATCGTGGAGGTTTCGGGCCGCACCTACCCTGTTGAGATTCGATACCGCCCGATGGTGGCCCGAGTCCGAGATCGACGGTGAGCATGAAGCGGCCGATGAGGAGACGGATCCGCTCGAGGCGCTCAGCGCCGCCGTCGTCGAGCTCTCCGAGGAGGACTCAGGAGACATCCTGGTCTTCCTGCCCGGTGAGCGAGAGATCCGTGAAGCGGCAGAGTCTCTCCAGCAGACGGTCAGCGTGCACAGACGGCTGAGCGGCACAGAGGTGCTGCCGCTGTTCGGCAGGCTCTCCTTGGCGGAGCAGCGACGGGTGTTCAGCCCCGGGGCCGTCGCCGCATCGTCCTGGCCACCAACGTCGCGGAGACGTCGCTGACGGTGCCGGGCATCAAGTATGTGGTGGACACCGGCACGGCGCGCATATCCCGCTACTCGACCCGCTCGAAGGTTCAGAGGCTGCCGATCGAACGCGTGAGCCAGGCGAGCGCCGATCAGCGAGCGGGACGCGCGGGGCGGACCAGCCCCGGCATATGCATCCGCCTGTACTCGCAGGAGGACTTCGAATCCCGGCCGGAGTTCACCGACCCTGAGATTCTCCGGACCTCGTTGGCATCGGTGCTGCTGCAGATGTCCTCGATGGGAGTCGTCCGCACCCCTCCGAGCTCCTGGACTTCCCCTTCGTCGAGAAGCCCGACTCCAAAGCGGTCACCGATGCGGTGCGCCTGCTCGAGGAGCTGGGCGCACTGGACGGCCGAGGCCGCATCACCACCGTCGGGCGGCAGCTCTCGAACCTGCCGGTGGACCCGCGGATGGGCCGCATGATGGTCGAGGCTTACCGCAGGGGCTGCCTCACCGAGGTGACCATTCTGGTGGTAAGCCTGTCGATCCAGGACGTGCGGGAGCGGCCCGAGGCTGAGCGGGGCCGGGCTGATGAGCTCCATCGGCGCTTCCAGGACGATGCCTCAGACTTCTCGGCGCTGCTGAACCTGTGGAGGTACATCAGGGAGCAGCAGTCGGAGCTCTCATCGTCGGCGTTCCGTCGGCTCTGCTAAGCGCGAACACCTGAACTGGCTGCGCATCCGCGAATGGCAGGACCTCGTGACGCAGCTGGGTGAGGTCGCTCAGCAGTCCGGCCTCTCCGAGCGCCGGATCCGCATTCGCGACGAGATCGACCACGTGGCTGCGCATGACAGCGTCCACCAGTCGCTGCTGGCCTACCTGCTCTCCCACATCGGCCTGTACAGCCCCGCACCCGCGACTATCAGGGCGCGCGCGGCACCCGATTCGCGGTGTTTCCCGGCTCTGGACTCTTCAAGAAGAACCACACCCTGGTGATGGCCGCCGAACTGGTCGACACGTCCCGGCTCTGGGCCCGGACCGCGGCGAGGATCGACCCGGCGTGGGCCGAGGATCTGGGCTCCCATCTGGTCAAGCGCTCCTACTCGGAGCCGGTGTGGTCCTCGAAACAGGGCGCCGCGGTGGCCACAGAGCGGGTAACGCTGCTCGGGGTGCCTCTGATCGCAGACCGCAGAGTCCTGTACGCGAAGATCGATCCCGCCCACGCCCGTGAGGAGTTCATCCGCAGAGCGCTGGTGGAGGGCGACTGGAGTACCCGCCATCACTTCGACAAGCGCAACAGAGCTCGCCTGCAGGAGGTCGCGGACCTCGAGGACCGCACGGGTCGTCGCGACCTTCGCGCCGCCGATCACGAGCTGATCACGTTCTTCGACGCTCGCCTTCCGCGCAGCGTCACAGGCCAGCGAGCGTTCGACGCCTGGTGGAAGAAGGTCCGCCACGAGACTCCTGAGCTGCTGGACCTTCCTGAGGAGGCGGTGTACCGGCCCGAGGCCGACCAGGTGGACCTGGACGCCTTCCCCAGCAGCTTCGACCACGACGGTCTGGACCTGGAGCTCATATACGCGTACGAGGCGGGAGTGACCGTTAAGGTCCCTGTCCTCTTCCTCAACCAGCTCCAGCCCAACCGCTTCCAATGGTTCATCCCGGGACGGCGCACCGAGATGATCACTGCGCTGATCCGTTCGATGCCGAAGCAGCTTCGGAAGAACTTCGTGCCGGCCCCGACGTCGCCCGTCAGGCCAGGGAGCTCCTGGAGGCCGAGCACGACATTCCCGAGATCCCTTCGTGCCCGCGCTGACCTCAGCTCTTCGGCGCCTCAAGGGCGTCGTGGTGGATGCCGAGGACATCGATCTGCACGCGCTCCCGAGTCCCTGCGCTTCACGTTCGCGGTGACGTCCGAGAAGGGCAGAACGCTGGACAGCTCGGCGGATCTGGAGGAGCTCCAGGTGCGCTTCAGCGGGGAGAACCGTGAGGCCATCGGTCGGTCCGTGACCGGCGGGGGCGCCGGGGCAGCCCCTCGCCCTCTCCGAGCCCGCAGGCATCGGGCAGGGAGCGCTCCAGCCGGGGCGGGCCATCTGTCCCCGGGGCGGACACGACGACGCGCCATCAGAAGTCCTGGACCTTCGGGGACATTCCCGGATGGTCACGTCGACGGTGGACGGACACGAAGTCACCGGCTATCCCGCCCTGGCTCGAGACGAGGACGGCGTCCGGCTGAGCATCCAGGACTCGGAAGCAGCTCAGGCACGGTCCCACCGCGAGGGGCTCGTTGCTCTCCTGCGGCACGTGCTTCCGTCGCCTCAGCGCTATGTCGTCGATCATCTGTCGAACCGCGAGAGGCTGGCGTTCGGCCAGTTCGGGGAGATCGAGGGGTCGTCGCGGAATCCACCACGGCGACTCTGAGCCACCTGGTTCCGGGGTCATCCGAAAGCGCTGAGGAGCTGCCGTTCACGGCCGCTGACTTCGAGGCAGTCTCCGCCGCGCACGAGCCGAGCTCATCGAGGCGGTGCTGACGCTGACCGATGCTGTGGCCCAGGCACTCACCCTCAGGACGGAGGTCCGCGCACAGTTGGACCGCGTGAGCTCGAAGGCGCTCACCGCCCAGGTCAGCGATATGCGCGCACAGCTTGATCACCTCATCCATCCGTCCTTCATCACGGAGACCGGCTACCGCCAGCTGCAGCACGTTCCGCGCTATCTCAAGGGTGCCGCGGTGCGGCTGGACCGACTGAGCCAGGGGCGTCCGTGGCGAAGGACACCACAGATATGCAGGCGGTCCAGGAGCTTGAGGATGAGTACGACGCGGCGGTTGAGGCCGTGCCGCCCCAGCTGCCGGTGCCGGAGAGCCTTGCGGGGTTAAGTGGATGATCGAGGAGCTGCGGGTGAGTCTCTTCGCTCAGCAGCTGGGCACCGTGCAGACCGTGAGCGCGAAGCGGATTCGCAGGGCGATCAAGCAGAGTCGGCGCGCGTAGCCGCTGACCGAGCGGCTGAGGCCCGCGGCATGAGTTGAGAACGAGTCTCAGCAGGCGTACGCTGTCGGGGTTCCCGATACTGGTTCTCATCTGCAGGAGGTCCCCATGCGCACAGCCCGCACAGCCGCCGTTCTGAGCATCGCGGCCATGGCGCTTACAGCCTGCGCCGGAGACGGCACGGCGACGGATGAGGCTGCTTACGACGCCGATGTCGACGACACGGGGCTCACCGTAATCTCCAGCATCGACGTCTATGCGGACCTTATCGAACAGATTGCTTAAGCGGCAGCGTCGACTCGCAGGCGATCGTGGAGTCGACCGCTGTGGACCCGCACTCCTACGAGGCCACTCCTCAGGACCGCCTCGCCGTCGAGAACGCCGATCTGGTGGTGGCCAACGGCGGCGGATACGATTCGTTCATCACGCTGCTCGCCTCCTCCGCCGATATGGAGGATGACCTCTACCAGGTCATCCCCGGAGAGAACGAGCACTCCCACGAATGGGACGGAACCTTTGAGAACGAGCACATCTGGTACGACCTCCTGCAGATGGAGGAGTTCGTCCTCGACTTCGCCGACCGGCTGAGCGATGTCGCGCCTGAGAACGCCGAGGCCTACCAGGAGAACGCCGATGCCCTGGCTGCGGACATCCGGGAGCTGCACGAGCGCAACGAAGCATTGGAGGCAGAGGGCAGAAGCTATCTGGCCACCGAGGCGGTGTCGGGATACCTTCTGGACGATGCAGGCTTCGAGAACCGCACGGAGGAGGAGTTCCTGTCAGCGGTGGAGCACGGCGACGACGTCTCTCCCCGGCTGTACCAGGATTCGCTCGAGCTGACCGAAGAGATCGACCTCCTGAGCTACAACCCTCAGACCGAGACCCAGCAGTCGCAGAGGATTCGCAGCCAGGCTGAGGAGAACGGCGTCATCATCCGCGAGTTCACCGAGACGCTCCTGACGATGCGGCAAACTTCCAGGAGTGGATGAGCGCGAACATCGACACGGTCGAAGAGGCCCTGGCGGAGATGGATGGCTGAGCAGACGCCCATCGTGAGCCTGCAGGGAGCAGGCATCACCTTCGGCTCCCGCCCACTCTGGCAGGACCTGAACCTCGACCTCCGCGCTGGGGAGTTCCTCGCCGTGCTGGGGCCCAACGGATCCGGAAAGTCCACCTTTCTCAAGGTCCTGCTGGGACTTCAGCGGCTCACAGCAGGCACTGCGAAGATCAATGGCGCCCCCGTCAGACGAGGTTCCGCACGGGTGGGATACATTCCTCAGCAGCACCCACTGCCTGCGGACACGCCGCTGCGCGCCCGCGATCTGGTGGCTCTCGGCATCGATGGGCACCGGTGGGGCCTGCCGTTCAGGAGCCGTCGTACCCGCAGCACCGTGGAGTCCCTGCTTGAACAGGTCGGGGCTCGCTCCTACGCCGATCAGCCGGTGGGCCTGCTGTCCGGCGGCGAGCAGCAGCGTCTGAGAACCGCGCAGGCACTGGTAAGCGACCCCTCAGCTCTCCTCTGCGACGAGCCCTTGCCTCGTTGGACCTGCACCACCAGCAGGCCATCACGGAGCTGATCCGTCGGCAGGCTGTGGAGCGCGACACATCCGTCGTCTTCGTCACCCATGAGATCAACCCCGTCATTGAGCACGTCGACCGGGTCCTCTACTTCGCTCGGGGCCAGCATCGCATCGGCACCGTCGACGAAGTGATGCGCTCCTCGGTCCTCTCGGAGCTCTACGACGCACCTGTCGATGTCATCGAGCACAAGGGCCGCCTGGTGGTCATGGCGGAGCATCTCGAGGGCCACCATGGGCATCTCAGCGCTGAGGCCCGGCCGCAGGAAGGGATCATCCGGTGAGCGGCGTCGGATCCTCCTCAGCGCTCGCACTGGTGGACCGCCTGCGCGGCACCTACAGCCTGGACGGGTATTGGGACCTGTTCTCATTGGTGCAGAACTCAGTGATCACGGCAGCGGTGCTGGGCATCATGGGAGGGATCATCGGTGTCTTCGTCTCTCTGCGCCGCGCCGGACTGGTGGTGCACGGAATAGCTGAGATCAGCTTCGCTTACGCCGCACTCGCCCTGCTGATCGGGGTCGACGTGGTGGCCGGATCAGCCGTCGGCGCGGTCGCGGCGGCCACCCTCATCGGGATCCTCAGCATCAAGGATCGTGAGGTCAGCGCGGTCACCGCCGTGCTCATGCCCTTCGGAATGGGGCTGGGAATTCTGTTCCTGCACCTCTACCAAGGCCGCAGCGCCAACCAGTTCGGGCTGCTGACGGGGCAGATCGTGGGGTCGATGACATCCAGACTCAGACCCTCGTCACGGTGGCCGTCCTGATCTCATGCGTGCTGGTGCTGGTCTGGCGGCCTCTGCTCTTCGCCTCGGTGGACCCTGAGCTCGCAGCCGCCCGCGGCGTGCGGATCTCGGCGGTGTCCATCGGCTTCATGGTTCTGCTGGGGCTCGCCGTGGCCATGAGTGTTCAGGTCGTCGGCGCACTGCTGGTCCTGTCGCTCCTCGTAGTCCCCGCTGCAGCCGCACTGAAGATCAGCCACCGCCCGCTCACCGTGGTGCTGCTCTCCATGACCTTCGGTGTGACCAGCGCCGTCGCCGGAATCATGATCGCCATCACCGGCACCATCCCCATCAGCCCCTACATCACCACGATCAGCTTCCTCATCTACGTGGTGTGCCTGCTCATCGGACGGCGCCAGAAGGCCAAGCGGCGATAACTGGGGCGGACTATGCCTGGGCCGAGCACTTCTGGCAGAGGCCGAAGATCTCCAGCGTGTGCTGCAGGTCGGTGAAGCCGTGCTCGGCTGCGAGCTCTGTGGCCCAGGACTCCACGTCCGGCGCCTCAAACTCCACGGTGACTCCGCAGCGCCGGCAGACCAGGTGGTGGTGGTGATCCTCACGCTCGCAGAGGCGGAAGATTGCTTCGCCGTCGTCGGGCCGCAGAACATCCACGGTGCCCTCGTCCTGATGGGACTGCAGCACCCGGTAGACCGTGGCCAGGGAGACCTTCTCGCCGCGCTCGTTGAGAATGCGGTGCAGCTCCTGGGCCGAGACGAAGTCCTCAAGGAGCTCAGCGCAGCCCACACTGCGCGCTTCTGACGGGTTGAACGGCCCTTGGTGGGAGGTGACGTCGTCTCACTCATGGTCCAAGAAGGGTAACAGTGCAGATCTGCTCTGCACCTCGGACGTTCGCCGCCTTAGGCTGGGAGCATGGCCACTGTGTTCAGCAAGATCATCGCCGGTGACATCCCCGGCAGGTTCATCTGGAGCGACGAGACCTGCGTCGGATTCCTCTCCATCAGCCCTCTCGCCTATGGGCACACCCTGGTGGTGCCCCGGCAGGAGGTAGACCGGTGGACCGATGCTTCAGAGGACCTCGTGGCCCACCTGACGACCGTGGCCCACCGCATAGGCTCCGCGCAGGTGGAGGCGTTCGGCTCAGCCCGAGCCGGTCTCGCCGTCGTGGGCTTCGAGATCCCGCACCTGCACCTGCACGTGTGGCCGTCGAACTCGATGGCCGACCACAGCTTCGAGAACGCTCTCGAAAGCCCGGACGAGACGAAGATGGACCAAGCCGCCGCCACGCTCAGGGACGCACTGAGGGACCGAGGCTTCGGAGACAGCGTTCCTGCAGCAGAGTGAGCTGCCGCTGAGGCGCGGCCCCGCTCGCGGCTCACACCTGGTGCTGACGCCGGGAGTCTCTCGCCTGTGTGGCGTCGTTGATCTCGCCCACGAGGGTCTCCAGCACATCTTCGAGGAAGAGGATGCCGATGGTTCGGCCATGCTCGTCCAGCACACGGCCCAAATGGGAGCCGGATCGCTGCATGGACGCCAGGCACTCACCGAGATCATCAGCTGCGGAGAAGTTGGCCAGAGAGCGTACGGCCGTGACAGGCAGGGAGCTGTCGAATGCTGAGGCGCTCAGCGACATCACGTCCTTGAGGTGCACATATCCGGTGTGAGCGCCCTCGCCGTTGAGGACGACGAACCGGGAGAACCCTGTCCGGCCCACGGCCTTCTCCACCTGGCGGGGCGTCACGTCCTCCGGCACCGTCACCACCTGCTCCGCCGTCACCATGACGTCAGCCGCACGATAGCCGCCGAAGTCCAGGGCGCCTGCGATGAGGCCGGCATCATCGGTCACGGTGCCGCCGCGCTTGGACTCATTGACGATCGACTCCATCTCTTCGAGCGTGAAGGTCGATACGACCTCGTCCCGGGGCGTCACCCGCATGGCCCGCAGCGCCAGGTTCGCGAACGTGTTCAGCAGCCAGATCACAGGCATCGTCAGGCGGTACAGCAGCACCATGGGAGGAGCCAGCAGCAGGACCGCCCGATCAGCGACGGAGACCGCGAAGTTCTTCGGGATCATCTCTCCGAAGGTCACGTGCAGGAAGCTCACGAACAGCAGAGCCACGACCAGCGACACCGCGTAGGAGGCCTCATCGGGCAGGCCCGATGCCTCGAACGGCACCTCGAGGAGGTGGTGGATGGCCTAGCTCGGCGACGATGAGCAGAAGCAGGGAGCAGACGGTGATGCCCAGCTGGGCAACGGCCAGCATCTGCGAGACGTGCTGCATGGCATACAGGGCGGTGCGGGCCCGCGCCGAGCTTACCTCTGCCTTGGGCTCGATCTGGCTGCGCCTGGCCGAAAGCACTGCGAACTCCCCGCCACGAAGAAGGCGTTGCCCGCCAGGAGCACGACGAGCCACAGAAGTCCCATCAGGTCACCGGTCATCGCTGGTCCCCACGCTCTCCCGCTCATGCTCTGCGCGTTCCTTCGCCAGCCTCTCAGCCCGCTCCGCGGCTGCCTCATGGGCTGCCCGTCGAGCCTCCGGGTCAGGAATGAAGCGCAGTCGGTCGATGCGCCGACCGTCGAGCCCAGCCACCGCGAGCCGCCCTCCGACCACATCGACCTCATCCCCACAGCGGCCACCCGGCCGAGCCTGAAGAGCACGAAGTAGGCCGCAGTCTCATAAGCCGGGTCCTCAGGGATCGCGAGCTCGAGAATCTGGTGGTTGATCTCATCCGGCCGCTGCAGGCCTGGGAAGTACCAGTCGCCGTTGGCGGCCTGAAGCACACCCGGAGCGAGCCGGTCATGCTCGTCTGCGACCTCGCCGACGATCTCCTCGATCACATCCTCCAAAGTCACCACACCGGATGTGCCGCCGTACTCATCCTCCACAATGGCCGCCTGCAGAGGAGCATCACGCAGCTCGGCGAGAAGCACATCGACGTGGAGAGTCTCCGGAACGCGGGCAGCCTCCTCCGTCATCACGGTCGCTGCCACCAGGCCTTCGCGCTTGCTGCGCGGAACGGCGACCGCCTTCTTCACGTGTGCCAGTCCGCGCACGTCGTCGACTCCGCCCTCACCGAGCACCGGGAACCTGGAGTAGCCGGTGCGGCGAGCAGTGTCGATCAGCTCGACCAAGGGGCCTGCGCGTCGACCGTGACCATGCGCGGCCGAGGGGTCATGACGTCCGCGGCCGTCTGCTCGGAGAAATGCAGCGTCCGGTCCAGGAAGGCCGCAGTGTCCTCGTCGAGGGTTCCGAGCGACGCGGAGCGCCGCACCATGGACGAGAGCTCCTCGGGCGTCCGTGCTCCTGAGAGCTCCTCCTTGACTTCCAGGCCGACCCGGTGGAGCACCTTGTTGGAGAATCCGTTGAGGACAATGATCAGCGGCTTGAAGATCATGGTGAAGACCAGCTGGGGCCTGGCCAGCGCCCGGCCGACGGGGAAGGCCGCCGCCACCGCGAGGTTCTTGGGAATGAGCTCGCCGATCAGCATCGTCATGGCCGTGGCCACGAGCATCGCTGTGACGAGGGAGACGGCGCCCGCCGCTGCATCGGGAACCCTGATCGTTTCCATGGGGCCGGACAGCAGGCTCCCCAGAGCCGGTTCGAAGACGTAGCCGATCAGGAGGGTGTTCAGCGTGATGCCCAGCTGGCAGGAGCTCAGCTGGGTGGACAGCGACTTCAGACACCTCATCAGGGGCACCGCGCGCTTGTCGCCGGTGTCGATGGCATGCTGCACGGTGGGTTGGTCGAGAGCCACCAATGAGAACTCGACGGCGACGAAGAAGCCGTTGCCGAGGATGAGCAGCAGTCCTATGCCCAGGAGTACCCACTCCACTTAGCGGAGGCACCCCCAGCTGCGTTGTCGATACTCCATAAGGATCAGGATTCTAGCGCAGGAGACGAAGACGATGGTTCCCGCGATCACCAGCTGCTCGCGACAGGCTTGCCCTCGTGGAAGCCGGCGGCGGACTGGACTCCGACTGTTGCCTTCTCCCGGAACTCGGCCTGCGTGGAGGCGCTAAGCATATGTGAAGGCCGACCGCACGCCCGCGGCGATCTGGTCCACCAGGTCTTCGACGCTGGGCCGGGCCGGATCTATATACATCCGGGAATCGGATATCCCTTCCTCGAACAGGGCCTTGCGTGCCCGCGCGAACGCGCCCTCCCCTCCGTGCGGGCCTGCACGGCTCGTGCCGACGCCATGCCGAAGTTGACCTTGTACTGGCGTCCGGCGTCATCCGTGCGCAGCTCGCCGGGTGCCTCATAGGTGCCATGAACCATGAGCCGATCATCACAGCGGAGGCGCCCGCAGCCAGGGCAAGAGCGATGTCGCGCGGGTGGCGCACGCCGCCGTCGGCCCAGATCCGGGCACCTGCGGCATGGGCAGCCTCGGCGCACTCGATCACGGCACTCAGCTGGGGCCGTCCCACAGCCGTCATCATGCGGGTGGTGCACATGGCGCCGGGGCCGACTCCCACCTTGATGATGTCTGCGCCCGCCTCGATCAGATCGGCAGCGCCCTCGCCGGTCACCACGTTCCCGGCCACCAGGGGCACATCGGGGTAGGCGCGCAGCGCCGAGCGCACCGCAGCGACCGCATCCAGCGTCTTCTGCTGGTGACCGTGGGCAGTGTCCACCACCAGCACATCTGCTCCCGCAGCGAGCAGCGTCTCGGCCCGTGCGGAGACGTCGCCGTTGATACCGACTGCAGCGGCAGCCTTCAGCCTGCCGTCCCAGTCCAGGTTGGGCGTGTAGATCGTCGAACGCAGAGCACCGGCCGCAGTGAGCAGACCCTCGCCCCCGCCGCTGAGCGACACAGCGGCGCTCTGGGCATCTGCCTCGTGCATGCGCTCGAAGGCGCGCTGCAGCGAGGCCGCGTCGGCGATGTCGTCCTCCGTGAGCGTCAGCGCCGCTGCGTCGGCTCCGGCCTTCGCCGAATTCTCAAGAATGGGGTGCTGGGCCTTGACCCAGCGGATGGTCTCGGCCGCCTCAGCGACGGGCACATCCTGAGGCAGCACCCGAGCCCGCCGCGGCGAGCCATCGTCTCCAGCATCCGTGCGCCGGTCACCGCTGTCATATTCGAAGCCACCAGAGGCGTCGAGCAGCCGGTGCCGTCGTCGGCGGCGAAGTCCACCTGGAAGCGTGAGCCTGCGTCGGAGAACGACGGAATGAGGAACGCGTCGGAGTAGGTGAGATCGTGAGCGGGGCATTGAGCAGTTTCATCGCGGGACACGATACCGGCGCCGGTGGAATCCCGGTGGCGAAACTCACTATGCTGTACCTCGCACCTCAGACGGGCGGCCAAGGCCCGCTCGCACAGATTAAGCACAGCGACGTGCCGGGAGCACCCCGAGCCGATAGGGAAGAGGCGTATCCACGTGCCAGAACTGACCTCCAGCCGACTTGCAGAAGAGTTCCCCGGGAACGAGTGGCTGGTCGCCGACATCTACGAGAAGTACCGGGATAACCCCGAGTCGGTGGACCGCAAGTGGGCCACGATCTTCCAACGGCTGGAGAGCGAGGGCGCAGAGTCCCAGACCTCGACGAGCGGCTCCTCCGGCACGCAGAAGGAGAGCGCCTCCGACACGAAGGCCGCTCCCAAGGAGGAGGTGACCTCTTCCAAGTCATCCTCCGCCGACACTGAGCCGGACGCCGCCAACCAGCGACCGTCCAAGGCAGAGACCACGCCCAGCACAGCCAAGCCTGCCGAGCCGGAAGCGGCTCAGCGCACTGCCCAAGTATCCCAGCAGACGTCGAGCCAGGGACGGCCCACCGCTCCGACTCCCACCACCCGCAAGGCCGAGACCGGCGCGCAGATTCCCTCTGAGCCGGTGCGCCAGGCAGCCCCCGGCGACAAGTCCAGCGGCGCCGAGGACAAGAAGACCCCCTGAAGGGCATCTCCAAAGCTATCGCCGCGAACATGGATGCCTCTCTGGAGGTTCCCACGGCCACCACCGTCAGGGCTGTTCCGGCCAAGCTGCTGATCGACAACCGCACCGTGATCAACAACCACCTCAAGCGGACTCGCGGCGGCAAGGTCTCCTTCACCCACCTGATCGGCTACGCCATGATCAGGGCGCTGCGGAAGCACCCTGAGATGAACGTCACCTACGACGTCGTCGACGGCAAGCCGACCATGATCACCCCGGCACACGTGAACTTCGGCCTCGCGATCGATATGCCTCGCCCGGACGGCACCCGTGCCCTCGTCGTTCCGAACATCAAGGGTGCGGAGCAGATGGGATTCGCCGAGTGGTGGGCCGCCTACGACGATGTGGTCAAGCGCGCCCGCGACAACAAGCTCACCCCGGCGACTACGCTTACACCACCGTCTCGCTGACCAACCCCGGCGGCATCGGCACTGTTCACTCCGTTCCGCGGCTCTCCAAGGGCAGGCGGTCATCGTGGGCGTCGGCGCGCTTGAGTATCCGGCAGAGTTCCAGGGCGCGGCAGAGAAGACCCTGAACAAGCTCGCCGTCTCCAAGATCATCACACTGACCTCGACCTACGACCACCGTGTCATCCAGGGCGCTTACTCCGGCGAGTTCCTGAAGACGATCCACGAGCTGCTTCTGGGCAAAGAAGGCTTCTTCGAAGAGGTCTTCGAAGCGCTGCGCATTCCGTACAAGCCCATCCAGTGGTCCTCGGATGTGCAGGTCAACCCTGAGGACGAGGTCAACAAGGTCGCGCGGATCCAGCAGCTGATCCATGCCTTCCGCGTCCGCGGGCACCTGATGGCTTCGGTCGACCCGCTCGAGTACAAGATGCGCACCCACCCGGACCTGGAGATCGAGACCCACGGCCTGACCCTGTGGGACCTGGACCGCGAATGGCCCACCGGCGGATTCGGGGCAAGGACACCCTGACACTGCGCCGCATCCTCGGCGTGCTGCGGGACACCTACTGCCGCAACACCGGCATCGAGTACATGCATCTTCAGTCGCCCGAGGAGCGCGACTGGTTCCAGGAGGAGATCGAGCACCCCTACTCGAAGCCCAACCGCGAGGAGCAGTTCCGCATCCTGGGGCGGCTGAATGCGGCCGAGGCGTTCGAGACGTTCCTCCAGACCAAGTTCGTCGGCCAGAAGCGCTTCTCCCTCGAGGGCGGGGAATCGCTGATCCCGCTGCTCGACACCATGCTCTCCGAGGCCGCTGACGAGGGCCTCGACGAGGTGGCCATCGGCATGGCCCACCGCGGCCGCCTGAACGTGCTCACCAACATCGCGGGCAAGACCTATGCTCAGGTCTTCCGCGAGTTCGAAGGCCGCGAGGCCGGGACCGGCTCGGGCGATGTGAAATACCACCTGGGCACCCGCGGAGAGTTCACCTCCGACCGCGGAAACTCCACCCGGGTCTACCTCGCTGCGAACCCCTCCCACCTGGAGGCCGTGAACCCCGTCCTCGAAGGCGTGGTCCGCGCCCAGCAGGACAGGCTGAACCAGGGCAGCGACAGCCTCAGCAGCTTCTCAGTGATGCCCCTGCTCATCCACGGTGACGCAGCCTTCGCTAACCAGGGCGTAGTGGCGGAGACGCTGAACATGTCCCAGCTGCGCGGCTACCGCACAGGCGGCACGGTGCATGTGGTGGTCAACAACCAGATCGGCTTCACCACAGCGCCCTCCGCAGCGCGGTCCATGACGTACTCCACGGACATGGCGAAGGCCATCCAGGCTCCGATCTTCCACGTCAACGCTGATGACCCAGAGTCTGTGGCGCGCGTGGCCCAGCTGGCCTTCCGCTACCGTCAGCGGTTCAACAAGGACGTCGTCATCGACCTGGTCTGCTACCGCCGACGCGGACACAACGAAGGCGACGACCCGTCGATGACGCAGCCGAAGATGTACAACCTGGTCGAGGCCAAGCGCACTACCCGTCGTCTCTACACGGAGGCACTGGTGGGACGCGGTGACATCACCCAGGAAGAGGCGGACCAGGCTCTGCAGGACTACCGTCAGCGCCTGGAGCGCGTCTTCACCGAAACTCACGCGGCGCAGACGCAGCCGGTGACGACGGTCGAGAGCGGCGAGCGGTCGACGAGCCCGGATCTCGCTCCCACCGCTTCGCAGGAGGAGACCGACACTCCGGAGAGAAGCTCGACGGACACGGCAATCTCCGAGGACCAGCTGGCACACATCGGGGAGGTCCACACCAACATCCCCGAGGGCTTCACCGCGCACCAGAAGCTCAAGGCTCTGCTGGAGCGTCGGGCGAAGATGGCCCGCGAAGGAGGCATCGACTGGGGCTTCGCGGAGATCGCCGCCTTCGGCTCCCTGCTGATGGAGGGCACCGAGGTGCGCCTGTCCGGCCAGGACTCCCGCCGCGGCACCTTCGTGCAGCGGCACGCCGTGTTCCACGACCGCGACACCGGTGATGAGTGGTACCCCGTGAAGAACCTCACGGAGGACCAGGCACGGTTCTTCATCTACGACTCGCTGCTCTCGGAGTACGCAGCTCTCGGCTTCGAATACGGCTACTCCGTGGAGAACCCCAACGCGCTGGTCCTCTGGGAGGCGCAGTTCGGCGACTTCGTCAACGGCGGCCAGATCATCATCGATGAGTTCATCTCCTCCGCGGAGCAGAAGTGGGGCCAGCGCTCCTCGCTGGTCATGCTGCTGCCTCACGGCTACGAGGGCCAGGGCCCGGACCACTCCTCGGGACGTCCGGAGAGGTTCCTGCAGCTCTGCGCTGAGGACAATATGACCGTGGTGATGCCCTCCTCCGGCGCCAACTACTTCCACCTGCTGCGCCGGCAGGCTGTTGCTCGACCGCGGCGTCCCTGATCGTGTTCTCGCCCAAGCAGCTGCTGCGCCTGAAGGCCGCTGCCGATTCGGTGGATGCTTTCACTCAGGGAACGTTCCAGGAGGTCATCCCTGATGATGCGGTCGAGCCCTCGAAGGTCAAGCGCGTGCTGCTGGTCTCCGGTCGTCTGTACTACGACCTGCTGGCGACTCGGACCAAGCGGGACGACAGCACCACAGCCATTGTGCGGCTGGAGCAGCTCTACCCGATGCCGGTCGAGGCGCTCAGGAAGGAGCTGGGCAGGTACCCCGCCGAGGCCGAGGTCGTCTACACGCAGGACGAGCCCTCCAACCAGGGGCCGTGGCCCTTCTTCGGCATGAACTTCGTGCCGCAGCTGGACCACGACGTGCGCCTGATCTCGCGGCCGTCCGGGGCGGCGACGTCAGTCGGGCAGGCCAAGCGTCACGCCAAGGAGCTTGAGGATCTGCTCGGTGAGGCGTTCAGCCACCTGGACTGACCCCGCCCGCTCAGGGGCCCTGCGCCTAAGCCCTTCAAGCAGCGCTTTCAGCCCTCGCCTTCTGCGGAAGGCGAGGGCTGTAGTGTTTCCGATATGGAGGATGTACACGAGACCCGGCAGATGCGTCTGGTGGCCGTGGGCGATGAGCAGCTGACTGGCCCCGGAGACCCACGAGGCCTGGGATGGTTCGGACGGGTCATATCGAAGACCCCGCTGTCGTCCGTGAATCTGCAGCACTTCGTCCTTGCTGTGCCCGATGAGGGCGTTGAGGCGCTCTCCCAGCGGTGGCAGGAGGAGGCGAGCCGCCGCTTCGGCGAGCAGACGGAGAATTACCTTCTGGTGACACTGAACGCCCGCGACCTGAGCTCAGCGACCACGTCCGCGCGCGCACGCCTGAACCTGGCCAACATATTGGACCGCGCAGCCCAGGAGGAGGTGCGGTGCCTGGTGCTCAGGCCTGTGCCGACGCTCGACGACGCTGTGAACCAGCAGATCGCCGAGCTGAATCGCGCCTGGCAGGATGTCGCCACACGACGCTCCCACACCTACGTGGACGCCTTCACGCCGCTGGTCAGCCACGGCCAGTGGAGGGAGGACCTCGCCGCCAACGATGGGCAGCCTGGGCAGGCCGCCTACTCCCTGATTGCGTGGCTGGTGATGCACAGAGGCTGGTACCGCTGGCTGGGCATACGGGAGCCCCTGCCGAACTGAGTTAGACTGATGCGGCTGTCTATTGAAGGAGGTCTGCTATGAGCAAGCGCGGACGCAAGCGCAGGGACCGCCGCAAGAAGAACGCCAACAACGGCAAGCGGCCAAACACCTGAGCAACAAGCCAGAAGAAGCCCCGCAGGGCAAGATCCTGCGGGGCTTCTCTCTGTTCGGATCAGTGTCCGGAGTCGATGCGGATGGTGCTGATCCGCTGCAGGATGGTGACCTTCAGCGTCTCCGGCGCCTCCTCGGTGCAGCAGCGCCGAACGGTGTCCCGGATGACGCACTCGAGGTCGTAGTTGGAGGCGCACTCAGGACAGCCCTCCAGGTGCGACCGCACCTCGCGGATGTCGTCGTAGGACAGCGCCCCGTCGAGGTACTCGTAGATGCGCTCCAAGCGCTGCTGGGCCTCGTCGTCGTCACAGTTCAGGCAGTCCGTCATGGCCTCCGCAGCGCGGGCGGCCTTCTCGGGATCGATGCTCTCACCCATCATTTGCCCTCCTTTCGGCTGAATCCGCGCTCACGGGCGTAGTCGGCCAGCAGACTGCGCAGCAGCTTGCGGCCGCGATGGAGTCTGGACATGACCGTGCCGATCGGGATGTCCATGATCTGAGCGATCTCCTTGTACGCAAATCCTTCGACATCGGAGAAGTAGACCGCTAAGCGGAACTCCTCCGGAATCTTCTGCAGGGCCTCTTTGACGTCGCTGTCGGGGAGGTGGTCCAGCGCTTCGGCCTCCGCCGAGCGCAGCCCTGAGCTGGTGTGCTCGGCGGCCTGCGCCATCTGCCAGTCCTCGACGGTGTCGGTGTTGGCCTGGTGCGGCTGGCGCTGCTTCTTGCGGTAGATGTTGATGTAGGTGTTGGTGAGAATGCGGTACAGCCACGCCTTGAGGTTCGTTCCAGGCTTGTACTGGTGGAACGCCGAATAGGCCTTCGTGTACGCCTCCTGGACCAGATCCTCGGCATCCTGGGGATTGCGCGTCATCCGCATGGCAGCGGAGTAGAGCTGGTCGACGTACTGCATAGCGTCGCGCTCGAATCGCACCCGCCGGGCACGGTCGCTCTCCGCTCCGACGTCGAGCTCCGCATTCTCCGGCGGTTCGGAGTCGATCTCGACGGTCCGGGCGTGGGCGGCGTCAGCTTTGGACTCACTCATCACATCCGAGTCTACTGGCCCGAGCGCACCGTCAGGCTTCTCCAAGGTGGCCACTGTCATATGGGGACAACGACGACGCCCCGCATGTCATTCCTGTGCTCTTATGGGTAGATTGGGGACGGAGTTGGACAGATCACCTACTGTCGCCGCCGAATTCTAGGAGGATTCCGATGTCCCTGGTCCGCAAAGCTGCCCGCCCCTGCTGGGAGCCGTCTTCATAGCAAACGGCGTGGACCGCCTGCGCAACGCGGACGAGGCGGCCGAGCAGCTGAAGCCCGTCACCGAGGAGGTCGCTTCGATCGTCCCGCAGGCGGAGGCCGCAGCGCAGAATCCCAAGATGGCCAACTATGTGATCGCAGGCGTCGAGATCACCGGCACGGCCCTTGCCATCGGCAAGTTCCCACGGCTGTCCGCGCTCGCGCTCGCCAAGGTCCACGCCCTGGAGGCCTACGCGGAGTACCGCACGGCCTCGCTCGAGACATCGGACGACGTCACCGCGCAGCGCAAGTCTCTGGTGAAGAACCTGGGCATCCTGGGCGGTCTGGGCCTGGCCTCCGTGGATCTCAACGGCAAGCCTTCCCTGGCATGGAGGGCCGAGCACATCGCGAAGAGCTCCAAGAAGAAGGGCGCGCGCTTCGGCGAGAAGACCGTGAAGCGGGCTGAGGGTCTGGGCGCCGATGCCTCCAAGGCGCTGAAGTCCCTGGAGAACGACGCCAAGAAGCAGTTCAAGGCGGCCGAGAAGAAGGCCTCTCAGACGGCCCGCTCGGCGGCGAAGAAGGCCGAGAAGGCCGCGAATACCACGAAGAAGCGGGTCTCCTGAATTTGAAGGCTGCTGCTCACACCCCGGTGCCCCCGTTCTGGAATGCTCCCAGGCCGGGGCACCGGTGCGTGGGCAGGTGTCTGTTCCGGCGTCGAAGTCGCTGACGAACCGGTTCCTTCTGCTCGCAGGCTTGGGCCGAGGCCCTGCCACCGTGATCAATCCGCTGAGGTCGCGGGATTCGGATCTCATGCTCGCCGGGCTGGAGGTGCTGGGCGCCTCGGTCGAGCGCATGCCGGACACGGAGGGTGAGGAGACGCTGCGGGTCTCCCCATCGTGTGGGACGCCCCCGATGATGGCAGTCCGGCCGAGATCGACTGCGGACTCATGGCACCGTCATGCGCTTCCTTCCGGCGGTGGCGGCTCTCACGGGCCGGGCAGTGCGCTTCGACGGTGACCCTGAAGCGCGCGTTCGCCCGATGGGAGCGGTGCTCGACGGCCTGCGCGCATTGGGGGCAGAGATCGAGGAGCACGGAGAGCCCGGGTTCCTGCCCTTCACGGTGCATCCCCGCAGGGGCGTCGTCGGCGGCGAGGTCACCATCGACGCCTCTGCCTCCAGCCAGTTTGTCTCCGGGCTGCTCCTGGCCGCGCCCCTGTTCCGCGAGGGCTCACGCTGCGCCATTCGGGTGCGCAGGTTCCCTCGCTCGAGCACGTGGAGATGACGATGGCGGTTCTTCAGGAGGTGGGTGCTCGCGCATCGTCTCCGGCCCCGTTCGCCTGGCGGGTGGATCCGGGCGAGATCACCGGCTTCACAGTGCGTGTGGAGCCTGACCTGTCGAACGCGGGCCCCTTCCTCTGCGCGGCAGCTCTGACGGCGGGCGAGGTCTCGATGGAGGGCTGGCCGCTGGAGTCGACGCAGATCGGTAAGCGCTGGCCCCGGCTGCTGGAGGACTTCGGCTGTGAGACGACTCTTGCACCTACCTCGGAGAGCACCGGCACCCTGACGGTGCACGGCCCCGAGGCTGGTCAGCCCAGGAACGGTCGACGGCACCGCCGAGCTGACCCCGACGGTGGCTGCTCTGGCCGCCGCGGCGGACGGCGAGACGACGTTCACCTCGGTGCAGCACCTCCGAGGCCACGAGACAGACCGGCTTGCGGCGCTCGTGGCGGAGATCCGTCGCCTGGGCGGATCCGCGGAGGAGACGGAGGATGGATTCCGCGTCACGGCCCCCGCGCAGCATGGTGCTCTGGTTCATGCCTACGCGGACCATCGCATGGCGACCTTCGGCGCCATGATGGGCCTCGTTCTCGATGGTGTGGAGGTCGACGACATCGGCACCACAGCGAAGACGATGCCAGATTTCCCCGCCCGCTGGGCGGCGTTGATCAGCTGACGCTATGAGCAAGTGGGACAGCTGGGATGAGTCTCGGGCCAGGATTCGGCCCAATAAGAAGGATCCCGCCCGCGCACGAAGGACGCCCCTTCGCATCTCGATGCTGAGCTGGGCAGGGTGGTCCAGGTGGACCGCGGCCGGTACACCGTGTCGATGCTTGATGACTCCCGCCCGGTCACGGCCATGCGCGGCAAGGCCATGCGTCGCTCGGCGGAGGGCCGGACGCCTGTGGTCGCGGGTGACGTGGTGGGGTTGGTCGGCGACACCTCGGGCAACGAGGGCTCGCTGGCACGTCTGGTCCGCATCGAGGACCGGTCCTCGCTGCTGCGCCGCTCCGCAGACGACACCGACGATGCGGAGCGAGTCATCGTGGCCAACGCCGATCAGCTTCTGATTGTGGTGGCTGCGGCTGACCCGGAGCCGCGGACCGGCTTCATCGACCGCGCTCTGGTGGCGGCCTTCGAGGCTGGCATTCGACCGGTCCTTCTCGTCACGAAGGGCGACTTGGCGGAGAGCGCCTCGGATCCTGCAGGGCTGGTGAGCCACTACGGGGACTGGACCTGGAGATCGTGGTGTCCGCCCGGTCGGGTGCTGACGAGGCGGAGAGCGATGGGCTCGACCCAGCCTCCGTCGCGTCTCTGCGTGAGCTTCTGAGCGGTCATGTGACCGCACTGATCAGGCATTCGGGGGTCGGCAAGTCGACGATGGTGAATGAGCTGACGGGGGCGGATCGGGCCACCGGCGGCGTCAACGCCGTCACCGGGCGCGGTAAAGCATACGAGCTCAAGCGCGGTGGCTCTCACACTGGGCAGCACGGGCCTGGTGATCGACACTCCCGGGGTGCGCAGCTTCGGGCTGGCTCATGTTGACCCTGACGATGTGCTGTCCGCCTTCGAGGATCTCGTGGAGGGGTCTGTCGACTGCGAGCCGGGCTGCACGCATGAGTCTCCCGCCGGGGTGCGCCCTGGATGCCTATGTGGAGCAGGGCGGTGCCGGGAGCATGGGCCCGCTCGTCTGGCGAGCCTCCGGGGCCTCCTGAGTTCGCTCATGCCGGCGCAGAGGAGGGCCCGGCGGAGAAGAGGCTCGGCGCCTGAGCGCCAGGTCCGCATCACACAGTCTCTGCTGCCCTACTTTGGCCCTGAGGGAGGCGAATCGCCCGCCGTGGGGCCCAAATATCTTAAGCTGGTGCAGGTGTCGACGTAGCCTGAGCTCATGAGCATCGCCTCCAGCCCCTACACCGATGACCTGCGCCTGGCGCATATGATTGCCGACTCTGTGGATTCGCAGAATATGTCCTACTTCAGGTCGCTGGACTTTGAGGTGGAGACCAAGCCGGATCTGTCTCCTGTGACGGTCGCGGACCGGCAGGCCGAGGAGCTCATCCGCAGCCAGCTCGGCCGGGTGCGCGGACGCGACGCGGTCTACGGCGAGGAGTTCGGCGAGTCAGGGTCCGGGCCCCGGCGTTGGGTGCTCGATCCGATCGACGGAACGAAGAACTTCATCCGGGGAGTCCCGGTCTGGGCAACGCTGATCGCCCTGCTGGATCATGGTGAGCCTGTGGTCGGTGTGGTCTCCGCGCCTGCGCTGGGGCGCCGCTGGTGGGCTGCTCAGGGCGGCGGCGCATATACGGGAAGTCGCTGGCGCAGGCCAAGCAGCTCAGCGTCTCGAAGGTCTCGGCTGCGCAGGACGCATCCTTCTCCTACTCCTCCCTGGACGGCTGGAGAGACCTTGGCCGCTCGCGCAACTTCTTAGAGTTCACAGAGACCGTGTGGCGAACGCGTGCCTATGGGGATTTCTGGTCCTACTGCCTGGTCGCGGAGGGCGCGGTGGACATCGCGGCGGAGCCCGAGCTCGAGCTCTATGACATGGCGGCACTGGTGCCGATCGTGACGGAGGCGGGCGGGCGCTTCACCTCGTTGGACGGAGACCCTGGGTGCAGCGGCGCGAATGCTCTGGCCACCAATGGCCTCCTCCACGAGGCGGCTCTGGCAGCGCTGGCACCCGACGCGGCCACACCCATCGCCTGAGCCGAACAGCTGATCGGTAGACTTTTTAGTCACCACTAAACTAGAGTTTTTCTATGCTGCACTCAACGAGGCCCGCGCGATGCGCTCCACGCGCAGCGGTCCCAGCAGCTCTGCTCGCATCGGCCCTGACTGTCACCTCCTGCGCCGGTGAGGACGGCTCCGAGGCCGACTCCCAGAACCCCTTGGTGCTGACGACTTTCAGCGTGCTGGAGGATATAACCGCTCACATCGCCGATGACGCTGTGCAGGTGCAGTCGATCACCCCGGTGGGGCCGAGGTGCATGAGTACGACCCCTCCCCTCAGATGTGGCTGCGGCAAGCGACGCCGACCTGGTCATCGAGAACGGCTTGGGACTCGAGGAATGGTTCGATCAGTTCATCGCTCAGGGTGACGCACCCGTGGTCACTGCCACTGACGGCATCGACGCGCACCCCATTACGCGCGTCCCCGGCCATCCCGATGATCAGGGCGACTCAGCGGAGATGCCCACTGACCCTCACGCGTGGCTCTCTCCGGAGAAGGCCCTGACCTACGTCGACAACATCGAAGCTGCTTTGGCGGATCTGGTTCCCGAGGAGGCCGAACTCTTTGAGGACAACGCGGACGAACTGCGGGGCCAACTCGAGGCTGTCCGCCAGTGCCCAGGAGCGCGCCCAGAGCGTCGGCTCAGAGATATTCGTCGTCTCCTGCGAGGCGCCTTCAGCTACGCCGCGGAGGATCTCAGGCTCACGGAGCACTACCTGTGGCCCCTGAATGCCGAGGATGAGGGCTCGCCCCAGCAGGTGGAGGCTCAGATCGAGTTCGTCCAGACCCACGACGTCGACACGATCTTCTGCGAGTCCACGGTCAACGACGGCCCGCAGAGACAGGTCGCTGAGGCCACAGGAGCCCAGCTCGGCGAGACCCTCTATGTCGACTCCTCACCGAGGCCGACGGCGTCGCACCCACCTACCTCGACCTGCTGGAGCACAACATGACCACCATCCTCGAGGCCGCTGAATGACCTCTGCAGTAGGCCCTGGGCATGACCCCGCGGTGGTGTCTGCCCTGACGGTAAGCTATTCGGGGTGACCGCTCTGGAGGACATCTCCTTCAGCCTCCGCCCGGGGAGCATCACAGCACTGCTCGGAGCCAACGGCTCAGGCAAGTCCACGCTCTTCAGCGTCCTGCTGGGCTTGGTGACTCCCTCTGCCGGGGAGGTGCATCTCTTCGGCGAGCGCCCTGCGGCGGCACGGCGGCACAACCGGGTCAGCTATGTGCCGCAGCAGGATGCGGTGGACATGGCTTTTCCCATCACCGTGGAGGAAGTGGTGATGCAGGGTCGTTTCGCCCATCAGGGCCTGACCCGTCGGCCCTCCGCGGCGGACCGCGCCGCGGCGGAGCAGGCGCTGGCGGATGTGAGCCTTCTGGAGCTCCGTCAGCGCGGGATCGGTCAGCTTTCCGGGGGCAGCGCAAGCGGGCATTTGTGGCGCGCGCCCTCGCGCAGGAGGCACCTCTGATGCTGCTGGACGAACCGTTCGCGGGGTCGACCGCGGATCGGAGGAGCTCATCACGCGCGTGCTGCGGCGACTGCGCAGCAGCGGTGCCGCAGTGCTGGTGTCCACGCACCATCTGGAGGGTGCGGGCCCTGGCCGATGAGGTGCTTCTGCTCCATCGCCGGATCCTGGCCTCGGTAAGCCCGGGAGGTCCTGACCGAGACCAACCTGGCGCTGGCCTTCGGCGCCGCCATCGGCGGAGAGCTCGGGTCAGCGCAGTGATGGAGGCCATTCTCACCCCTCTGCAGTACCCCTTCATGCAGAATGCGCTGCTGGTGGCCGTCGTCGCCTGCGCGGTCTGCGGCATGCTTTCGTCATGGCTGGTACTGATGGGCTGGTCGCTCATCGGCGAGGCTGTGGCTCACTCGATCCTTCCTGGGGTGGTCCTCGCCTTCATCATCAGAGTGCCCCTGGGGGCAGGCGCCTTCGTCTTCGGGATGCTGGCGGTGGTGCTGACCGGTGCGCTGGGCCGAACCACTCGGCTGAAGCAGGACGCAACGATCGGCGTGGTGTTCACCTCGCTCTTCGCCATAAGCCTGGTCCTGATCTCCACGGTGACGACCTCCACCCACTTGCAGCACATCCTCTTCGGCAATGTCCTGGGCACGTCCCGCACCGACCTCTACCAAGTCGCTGCACTGGGGACCCTGACCGTGCTGGTGCTGCTCCTGAAGCGCCGCGACTTCACCCTGGTGGCCTTCGACCCGACCTACGCCCGGACAGTCGGCCTGCCGGTGGGGTCCTGCATGGGGTCCTGCTGGTGCTGCTGGCCCTGACAGCGGTGACGTCCCTG
This sequence comes from Nesterenkonia pannonica, assembly GCF_019575955.1. Classification (GTDB taxonomy): domain Bacteria; phylum Actinomycetota; class Actinomycetes; order Actinomycetales; family Micrococcaceae; genus Nesterenkonia; species Nesterenkonia pannonica. Next base: position 1,053,572 of record NZ_CP080575.1, on the reverse strand, counting down.
CAGACGCTCGGGGTGATTCTGGTGGTTGCGATGCTGGTGATTCCGGGGCGGCGAGCTTCCTGGTCGCCCGGCGGTTCACCACCATGCTGATGCTCTCCACGGCGGTGGGCGTCATCTCGGCGGTGGTGGGTGTGTATGCGAGCTACTGGCTGGACGTCGCCACGGGCGCCTCGATCGTGCTCGCCGCCTCCGCTCAGTTCGTCATCGCCTACGGACTGGCGAGTGTGCGCAGGCTCCGCAGCCGCCGGACCCCGGCGTCGTAGACTGGGCATCATGCCGCGAACCTCTGCCCAGGGACAGTCCACGCATGCCCCCGCAGCCACCACGAGCGTCGAGGACTACGCGAAGACGATCTACGGCATCGCCGAGTGGGAGGGCTGCCGTCACTGCCAGCGCACTGGCCAAGAAGCTCGGGGTCTCCAACCCGTCAGTGACTCTCATGGTCAAGAAGATGGCGGAGCTGGGCCTGGTGGACCATCAGCCGTATGCCCCCATTCGCCTGACCCACGCGGGGCACCGGCTGGCGCTGGCGATGGTCCGGCGCCACCGACTCATCGAGACCTGGCTGGTCAATGAGCTCGGCTACGGCTGGGACGAAGTGCACGAAGAGGCGGAGCGCCTGGAGCATGCCGTCTCCGAAGTATTTGTGGACAGGCTCGATGAGCGGCTCGGACGTCCTGCCTCGGACCCACACGGCGATCCGATTCCCGCGAAGGACCTCAAGATGCACTACCCCTCGACGACTCGCCTGTGCCAGGTGCCGGGCCGGACGCAGGCCGTGGTGGAGCAGGTCGACGACGCCGTGCCCGAGGCCCTGCGGATCCTCGCCGAGCAGCAGGTCACGATCGGATCATCGGTGCAGGTGCTGGAGGCCCTCGATGGTGAGGTGACGCTTGCGGGCGGAGCGGGATCCGGATTCTCGCTCTCCACGACGTGGCCCACGCTGTGCGGGTGAGCACTGCCGCATGAGTCGAAGCGGTGCGATGAGGACTGCAGCCCTGGTCCTGGCGGTCGCGGCCGCTGGGGCAGCCGGAACGCTGCTGCGACTGGCTGCCGGGCAGCTGGTCGGCGAGGCTGAGATGCGATTCCGTGGACGACGTTCGCCGTGAACATTGCAGGCTCGGCGGGACTGGGCCTGCTGGTGGGCATGATTCGTGTCCGTCGCCCAGGAGACTGGGTGATGCCGGTGCTCGGCACGGGGCTTCTGGGATCCTTCACGACCCTCTCGGCGGTCATGGTGGTGGCTGGCCCGTCGCTCCTGGGCGGGAGCTTCGCTGAGGGTGGCCCGAGTCTGATCCCTGACCCTCTGGAGATGATGGCCTACCTCATCATCGCCATGCTGTTCGGCACGGCGGCCGCCGGGTGCGGGATCACCGTAGGCCAAGCCATCTTCGACAGCGTCCCCGAGCCGACTGATGAGAACGAAGTGATCGACCCTCGCGAGGGGACGCCGAAGCTGGATGATGATGCGCGTCGGGAGGCTTCCGAATGACCGCTGCTGTGGTGCTGGGAATAGCTGTGGGCGGCGCATTCGGCGCGGCCGTCCGCTATCTGCTGGATCGGTACCTGCCCGCCGGTCTGCTCGCAGCGAATGCTCTGGGCTGCTTCGGCGCGGGGATCCTGTACGGGCTGCTGGTCTCCGGGAGCGGGCTGGACGAGCAGCTGGCGACGGTGCTCGCAGTGGGCGTCTTCAGCGCTCTGACGACATTCGCGACGGTGTCCCTGCGGTCGGCGCTGCTGTGGCTGGACGGGCGACGCTGGGCGGCTGTAGGCATGTGGGCCGCCCATGCTGGGGCCGGACTGGGAGCGGCGATGCTGGGGTCCTGATCACCGCTTAGCGGTAAGCGGGAATGTTGCACGCGGATTCGCGGTTATCCTATAGTGACGGTCTCCGGGAACCGGGGCCAGTTTGGCAACAGCATATGGGGACGATCGGTTTCGACGATCTGAGTTGAGCATGGGGAAGCGTGTCGTGGATGCCAAGCGACCACGTTAAAACCGTTTGTGCAACCTAATAAGTGCCGAATCTAAGCGCACTGACTTCGCCCTCGCTGCATAACAGCAGCGACCGCGAGTCTGTCAGCCTGAGTTTGCTATCGACTCAGTGCCTGGCATCAGCTAGATAGCCACTGGGATGAGGACCTGGCCGCAGGGTCCGATTCCGACAATTTATGCGGCTGGACCTGCTCAGGCGCTTGTCAGTATGACGCCTGAGGTCGAGATGCGATGAGCTGACTACACACGTAGAAGCCCATGCAAAGCCAGATCGGACGCGGGTTCGATTCCCGCCGTCTCCACAGTGAAAGAGGGGCTGGGCACTTTGTGCTCAGCCCCTCTTTGTGCCCCCAACGTCTCGTATGAATTCAGTTTTACTGTCACTGAGAGCGGCAACTTGACGGATTGGAAAGCTGACTATTTACTAAGCGAGGGTCATCTTTGACCTGCATCACATTCGCACTGTGAAAGGCCAGCACTTTGACCTCAATGCTTCTCCGTCGCGCACGAGAAAACGTTTTATAAAAGGCGGCGGCGCGCTCCTTGCCGTGGGAGTCCTCGGAGCGGCGGCATCTCTCACAGCCTCGCAGTGGACGAGCCAGGACAGTATCCGCGGTGACGTCTCCGTGGGCTCCTTCTCGCTAGTGATCAGCGAGGAGGACCTTGCATTCGAGCAGCTTGTACCGGGCGAACCGCAGGTCTCGCTCCACACGCTGTCGAACAATTCGACGACGCAGGCGGACGTCCGGCTCACCACTGAGGCGATCCCGAAGGAAGTCGATTTTGACGTCACAATCTACGACGACAACGCTGCTTACCTCAGCGGAGACTCACGTCAGACCTTCGGAGCCGACGAAATTCTTTCGATGGACGTGGGAGAATTCGTAGCCGTTGCGATCACCGCAGAAGTGGATTCGTCCGCTGAAGCCATGGGCAGGACCTTCGAAGGACTCACCTTCACGTTCACCGGCACCCAGGTGATCGATGCTGACACCGCTCCGAGCGGATGAGCGGGGCGCGTCAGGCACGCGCGGCGCTCTCAGGGCTCATCGGACTGGCTGTGGTGCTCCTCGTCGCACTGGCCCTGAGCGCTCAGTTGGATCTTGTTCAGCTACGCGCCGTGCAGTCCAGCTCCATGGAGCCTGAGCTGAGCGTTGGGGACCTGCTGCTCAATCGAACCGTGGATGCCTCTGAAGCTCACGAGGGTGAGATTGCCACGATCACCCACCCGGACGGGCACCTCGTCACACACCGCGTCATCTCCAACGAGCCCGGGCCCTCCGGCGAGCGGCTGATCGAGATGCAGGGGACGACAACCCCACTGCCGACGCGGTGAAGTATGCGGCCCGCACCGCCGAAGTGATGGTGCTCAGAGCCCCTGGGTCGGCCAGCTCGTCCTGTGGTTCGGGAGCCGATCCAGTCTCTGGCTTCTCGTGGTAAGCGTAAGCGCCTAATGATTCTCGCTGCGCTGCTGCTGCCTCGGCGAGGCGCTCCCGAGGCATCCGAGGAGCAGGAGCTGTGACGGCGGCGCGCCGACTGCGGACCACCTGTGTGACGCTGGCCGCAGCGACGGCCGTGTTCGCATCCTCCGTCCCCGCATTCGCGCAGGAGACGGTCACCTCTCACACCGACGAATCGCTGAGAGTGACATACCCGGACGGGCCGCTGCACCTCACTCTGCCTGGTCCCGGCACCTTCGACACCGGCCGGGCTGCCGTGACGAACACAGCTCCGGGGCCGATGGATGTCACGATCACGTCCTCGTGGCCGGATACCCGAACTGCGGCCGCCGGGGCCGAGGCTCTCCGCGACATTCTGCCGGGCATCAGCCGGCCCAGGAAAGCTGCGGCGAGAATGCGCTGCGCGCAGACTTCAGGTCGGACCAGTGCCTCACGCACACCCTCCAATCCGGAGAGGTCTGGGATGTCGGCTTCGTGGCGTCCCTTCCCCCGGTGCCCCGGAGACCGCTCAGGGGATTTCGTCGTCCTTCGAGGTGGAGTTCGGTGCCACAGCGGGCAGCCCCTCCCGAGTGCCCCGGAGAGCACGCAGCCCGTGAACTGCCCGAACACTCCCGCCGAACCGAGCCGCGGCGGTGCCAAAGCCTCCGAGGACGGAGACCACGCCGCACCCCCTGCGCTGCTTCAGGAGGAGCGGGCTCCGCCCCGGAGCAGAGTCCCACGTCAGAACACGACTCTGATGGGCATGACGCGGCATCAGGCGGACGCGGAACCCCGAGCCTGGGCCTCGCCGACACAGGGTCTGCTCCGGCGCTCCTGCTCGCCCTCAGTGCGCTTCTCACCGCGGCGGGCATCATGGCGAAGAGTCGGCACCGCAGACATGGGGGTGCGCTGTGAGCCGCTGCCTGCGCCCGCACACCGCTGCGGCCGCTGCATGCGCGCTGGTAGGCCTGATGACCCTCCAGGCGGTGGCTCCACGCACTCTCAGTGGACCGACCAGGCAGTCATCACCGGGACGGTCTCAGTGGCTGGGGACGCCGACAGCGAGAGCGCCCCTCCGCCAGAGCCTTCCGGTGAGGCGAGGCACGGCCTGGATTAGAAGTCCCGCATGGAGTACGAGTAGCCGAACCCGTAGATCACGAGCGCGAGCGTCACCGCAGCGGCGACGGCTGCGGCCCATAGGGCGTACCTCAGCACTCTCACGGGCACACCCTTGGACCTCGGCCGCTTTCTGTTCACGGAACGATGACCGCCCGGCCGCGCAGCTCACCGTCGTGGAGTTTGCGGTAGGCCTCCGGGGCGTCGTCGAGACTGAACTGTTCGGTGTCGACGGTCAGCTGGCCGGTCGAGCCAGTTCGATGACTTCCATCAGCTCAGGACGCGAGCCCCAGTACGGTGCGCGCAGGCGTGAGCCGAAGGGCTGGCCGAGCAGGCCGACCGGGCGGGTGACGGCGTAAGCGCCGACCAGCACAATGTCAGTCCGCGGTCCGCTCACGGCATCGACGATCTTCATGACCGGCTCATTGGTGACGAAGTCGAAGACTGCGGTCACGGGCTCACTGGTGACGTCGCGCCGCAGCGCCTCCGCAGCGTTCTCGTCGGAGAGGTAGGCGTAGTGCGCCCCGACCTCTCGGGCGAACTCCAGCTTGCTCTCGGTGACGTCCAACGCCACCACAGTGGCCGAGGTCAGGCGACGCAGCAGCTGCACGGCGATGTGCCCGAGCCCGCCGACCCCGATGACCACAGCAACGCTGCCTGGAACGAGCAGATCCAGCGACCCCTTGATCGCGTGGTATGGAGTCAGTCCGGCGTCAGTCAGCGCGACGCTCTGGACGGGATCGAGATCGCCCAGGGGCATGAGCAGACGCGGATCGGAGACGATCATGTACTCAGCCATTGAGCCGTCCACACCCAGGCCCGGGGCACAATGCCCATACCGGCCGCATGGGGGCAGTAGTTCTCCTGGCCCTCAGCGCACGCATGGCAGCGGCCGCAGCCGCGGGGTCCGTAGACGGCCACGGACTCGCCGACCTGAACGCCCGTGGTGCCCTCGCCCAGCGCGTCCACCACGCCCACACCTTCGTGGCCGAGAGTCATCGGCAGCGGGTACCCGAACGCCTGGTACTGCTCCTCGGTGAGGCTCATGACGAAGCTGTCGGGTGGCAGGCTCCGGCGGCGGTGATGCGCACGCGCACCTCCCCGGCCCGGGATCAGGCGTGGGCACCTCATGGATCTCAGGGGCCTGGCCGACGGCGACGTAGCGGAGTGCCTTCATGTCTCTCTCCTCAAGCTGTGGCCTGCGGCGCTGTCACAGGAGCGCGCAGGCGCATCGGTGTCGAATCCTGTGCCTCCCTCATTCTGCCACCGTGGGGCATCCAACGAGTGGCGACGATCGATGCGGCCATCGTCACGATCAGCACCCCGACGATGACCACCAGGGACATCGTCGTGCTCACCTGCGGGACGGGCACATGCTGACCGCCGTTGATGAAGGAAAGGGTGTTCTCCCCCAGCGCGTGCAGCACCAGCTTCACACCGATGAAGCCCAGGATGGCGGTGAGCCCGTAGGAGAGGAAGACCAGACGCTGCACCAGCCCGTCGATGAGGAAGTACAGCTGGCGCAGGCCCATCAGTGAGAACGCCGTGGCGGCGAAGACGATGAAGGGCTCCTGGGTGAGTCCATAGATCGCCGGGATCGAGTCGAAGGCGAAGAGCAGATCAGTGCCGCCGATGGCCAGCATGACGATCAGCATCGGGGTGGCGACCCTCTTACCGGCCTCGCGGACGGTCAGCCGGTGCTCATCGAAGCGATCCGTCATCGGCACCCAGCGGCGCAGAGCCCTGACCGCAGCCCTCTCGCTCGGTGGGGCGTGGGAGGACTTGGGGCCGACCTCCCGCCGCAGCATGTTCGCTGCGGTCACGATGAGCACTGCCCCGAAGAGGTAGAAGACGCCGCTGAACGCCTCGATCAGTCCCGCCCCAGCAGGATGAAGACGCTCCTGACGATCAGCGCCAGGATGATGCCGAACAGCAGCACTCGCTGCTGGAGCCTGCAGGGCACGTTGAAGGTGGAGATGATGACGAGGAACACGAAGAGGTTGTCCACCGACAGCGCCTTCTCCGTGATGTAGCTGGCGTAGTAGGTGGCTGCCGCGTCGGGGCCCAGGAGCGGGATGAGCAGCACGCCGAAGAGCACGCCCAGTCCGATGTAGACGCCGCTCCATATCGCCGCCTCACGAAGCGTCGGCTCGTGGGAGTGCCGCACGTGGGCGAAGAAGTCGAAGATCAGCAGGCCGACAACAGCAGTGCCGGTGAGGAGCCATACCCAGATCGGGATGTCCATGGAGTACGCCTTTCGAGGTCACGACGACGCCGAGCATCGTCGCGAGTCTCTCCACCGTGCTCTGGCCTGAGCCGAGTAAGCCGCTGCGCCCGGCGGATGAATGGCATCCGCGTGCTGTCGTCCGCAGCGCGTCGGGGATACTCCCTCGCTGCCCTGAGTGTACTCCTCTCAGGCGGTGCTTCAGTGTGATCTGGCAGACTGAGCCCATGTCGGGACACCAACCGCCTCAGGACGTCGCGCACGCGGCGCAGCGCGCAGTCGACTGGATCAATGACGGCAAGGCTGGCTCAGGCTTCACCGACACGGGCCATAAGCGCGCCCAGCAGCTGGCCGAGCGTGAGCCCGTGCCCGAGGGCGACATCAAGAAGATGCAGCAGTACTTCAAGCGCCACGCCGTGGACAGCGACGCTGAGGGCTTCAACCAGGGCGAGCAGGGCTACCCCACCCCGGGTCGCGTGGCGTGGGACGCCTGGGGCGGAGACCCAGGCCGGGAGTGGGTCAGCCGCGAGAAGTTCAAGAACCTGTAAGCAGCCGCGCGCACGAGCAGAAGGGCTCATCGATGTCATTCAAGAAGGGCCAGAGGGTCAGCTGGAGCACCAGCCAGGGAACGACCTGCGGAACCGTCGTCTCCAAGCACACTGAGGATCTCACGTTCGCCGATCAGACGTTCCGTTCCTCAGCTGACGATCCCGTGTACATCGTGGAGTCGGAGAAGACCGGCAAGCAGGCGTCGCACCATGAGAAGGCCCTGGAAGGCTGAAGCCGGTGAGCGTCCGCGCGCGGGTGACCAAGATCGTCTTCGATGAGCTGGAGCGCCATCCCGACGGGATGCAGTGGGCCGATCTGCTTCGCGCGATCCAGGCGGAGGACCCGGACATCCATCCCAAGACCGCGAACGGGATCGTCTGGAAGCTGGTCGAAGACCACCCCGAGACCGTGCACAAGCCCGCCCGCGGCCGGTTCCAGCTTCTGAAGTACGCGAACCGCCCGGAGGGCTCCCATCAAACGGCTCGGACTGATCTGGAGCTTCCTCCAAGCCTGCGGGTGTGTGGTGGTGCAGTGACGTTGAATGCACCGATTCGCATCAGGAGAACTCTGTGACCGCTTCCGAACCTTTCTACCGCCCGCTCTCCCCACGTGCGGCCTCCGGGTGAGTCCGCTGGCGCTGGGCACGCTGACCTTCGGCCGGGGCGAGGAGCTGACCCACATGGGCGATCTCGACGCCGACGGGGCGGCCCGCCAGCTCAGCCGTGCCCGTGATGCAGGGATCAACCTCATCGACACCGCCAACCTCTATGGCGCAGGGGTGGCCGAGGAAGTCGTCGGCGAGGCACTGCAGAGGATCGAGAGCCCCGAGAACTTTCTGGTGACCACAAAGGGGCGTCTGGTGATCGGCGACGGCCCCAATGACGGCGGCGCCTCACGATGGCACCTGCGGCGGGAGGTGCACCGGTCGCTGAAGCGCCTGCGTCGGGACCATATAGACCTCTATTACCTGCACCATTGGGACGGTGAGACTCCGCTCGAGGAGACCTTGGAGACGATGGACTCCTTGGTCCGCGAGGGCACGATCCGCTACTACGGGGTCTCGAACTACACCGGCTGGCAGCTGCAGGAAGGCTCTGCGCGTCTGTGAGGCCAACGGCTTGGTGAAGCCGGTCTCCCAGCAGGTTCACTACTCCCCTATGCTCGCGAAGCCGAGTATGAGCTCATTCCTTCTGGCCTCGACGCAGGCATCGGCTCACAGCCGTGGTCCCCGCTGAGCATGGGCCTACTGACCGGCAAGTACCGTCGGGGTCAGGAGCCGGAGTCCCCTGCACGGATGAAGGACGGACCGGGCGTGGAGGTGCGCGTCGGCGACTGGGAGAAGCTGTACAGCGTCGTCGATGTGCTCGAGGCCGTTGCGGGGCGCCGTGGGGCGACGATCCCGCAGGTCATTCTCGCCTGGCTCCTGGTAGGCCCGGAGTGCACAACGTGGCTGTGGCCGCTCGGACGATGAATCAGCTTGAGGATCTTCTGGGCTACTCGTCGGTGGAGCTGACGGAGCAGGACACGCGCGAGATCGACGATGTGGGCCGTCCCGGTTTGGCGTACCCCTTCTGGCACCAGGCCGACATGGCCTCCGAGCGGCTCGATCAGGCGTCCGCGTCGATCGTGGAGTCCCAGCAGCGCAGCATCGCGGAGCTGTTCGGCGGACCGCGCTGAGCGCTCTCGAGCGATTCCCAGGGTGCATGAAGGATCTGTGCACCTGACCTGCAGTTTTCGTCCCTACCCTATGGGGACACGTTGACCATGAAGAGGTGAAGGACGCGATGAGCACCAACCCAGAGGACACCCCGAAGCACCAGCAGGAGCCGGAGCCGCACGCACCGGGCGGACCGCTTTCTCCTGATACGCAGGGCGACGGCAGCAGCCGGACGGAGAATCCCTCCCCGCGCCGCAGGAGACGACGGAGCAGGCCGCGCATGCTGGACCTGACGAGGCCCGCTACGGGCGCGACGAGACGGACCGCAATCCCAACGCGGACCCGGACCCGGGCGCCGAGCCTGCGATCGAAACGGACCTTGCTCCCGGGGAGACTCCTCCTGACTCGAACTCGGCGACGGCCACTCCGCCGCATGAGGCTCCCAGCACCCCTCCGAAGTCGAACGCGGTCATGATCGCCGCGGTGGCTGCGGTGGTGGTCCTGCTGCTGCTGTTCTTCATCGGCTACATCGTGGGCATCCTCGGCTGATCGTCGAGGCCTGAGCATGAGTGAGGAGCCCCAGTCGGGGCTCCCCTCACTCATGCGCCGTGGATGCGGTCAGGCGGCGGTGCGGTTGCGGTAGCGCATTTCGCGGTGCGCGTCGCGGGCGTCCTGCTTCTCGCGCAGGGTCTGCCGCTTGTCGAATTCGCGTTTGCCGCGCGCGATACCGATCTCCGCTTTGGCTCGGCCGTCTTTGAAGTAGAGGCTGAGGGGACGATGGTCAGTCGGGGATTCGATCTGGCGCGAGATCTTGATGAGCTCTTTGCTGTGGAGAAGCAGTTTGCGCTTGCGGCGGGCGGAGTGGTTGGTCCACGTGCCGTTGAGGTATTCGGGGATGTGGACCTGTTCGAGCCACAGTTCGTGACTGTTGTCGAAGGCCGCGAAGCCGTCGGTGAGTGAGGCTTGGCCTTCGCGCAGGGATTTGACCTCGGTGCCTGTGAGCACGAGACCGGCCTCGTACTTGTCGAGGATCTCGTAGTCGTGCCGTGCTCGCCTGTTGTGGGCGACCATGTGGTTGTTGGGATCGCGTTCGCCGCGCTTCTTCTTCTTGACGTTGCTGCTCTTCTTAGCCACTGGTCACCTCCTGGGGCGTGCGGGATCGGCAAAAGGCCAGGAGTTCACTATACCGGCCGCGTCAATGCTCAGACGCGGAGGTACCGGCGCACAGTGAGCCAGGAGGACAGCCCGGCCAGCGCGACGGCGATGAGCAGCAGGCCCGGCATGAGCACGAAGGAGTCAGGCCTGTGATGAAGAGGACTCCGGTGACTTGGGTGGGCAGCCACTGTCCGAGGAGGAATTCGGCGATCACCCAGGTGGCCGCGCATGCCAGGAGGGCCCCGAATATGGCTGCGATGACGCCTTCGAACACGAAGGGTGTGCGGATCATGGACTTGGAGGCGCCGACCATGCGCATGATGGATGTCTCTCTGCGTCTGCTGAAGGCGGAGAGCCGGATGGTGGTGGAGATCAGCAGGATGGTGCAGAGGATCATGACGGCGGCGATGATCAGTGCGACGACGGTGAGTCCGTTGAGTATGCCGAAGATCTGGTCGAGCACCTCCTGCTGGTCTGCGACGTTCTCCACTCCGGGGACTCCGGCGAAGAGTTCGCTGACGATGGGATGCTCTTCGGCGTCGAGGAGGTTGATCCTGTAGGACTCGGGCATGTCCTCGGGGGTCAGCGCGGCTGCTCTGACGCTCTCTTCACGCCCTTCGACGAAGCTCTCGAGTGCTTCTTCCTGGGATTCGTAGCGCCAGGTGTCGACGTATTGGCTAGCGGCTCCGTCTTCGAGCATCTCTTCGACGGTCTCACGCTGCTCGTCGGTGACTGCGCCGGTGGGGCAGTTCGCTTCGGCTGACTCTTCGGTGCAGAGGAAGAGGCTGACTTCGAGCCGGTCGTGGAAGTCGTCGGTCATGTGGTTGACCTGCAGCTGCATGAGGGCGGCTGCGCCGACGAAGCTCAGGGAGATGAATGTGACGAGGACGAGGGAGGCGACCATGGCCACGTTCTTGCGCAGGGATCCGGCCGTTTCGCGAAGCATGTATGGGAGCTGGCTCATGCGTCGTTGCTCCCGCCGGGGTCGCGTCGGAAGCTGAATCTTTCGGATTCCTCGGATTCGGCGGCGGCTCCCCGAGGCGCGGCTTGGGGTTTCGTCGGTTCCGCGGCTGAGCCAGCCGAGGCGCGGTGCGTGGGGACGCTCCTCGGCTGGGGCCGCTGATTCTTCGGGTGTGTGCGTCGGCGCCCGGGGTTGGGTGCGGTGTCAGGTTCGACGTCTTCTTCGGGCAGGACTCTTTCTTGGAAGTGCTCGTCGTCGGTGTCGTCGCCGGGCCAGGTGACCCGGTAGATCGCTTCGGGGCGGGCAGCGGGGTCGGCCTCTTCGGCGGAGGGCGCGCTGGTGGCACTGGGCTCTGAGGCGGCGGGGTCTTGCTCTGCGACGGTGGGGACGGCTTCGGTACGCAGCGGGATGGGGTCCTGGGCGCGCAGCCCGGAGCTGGACTCTTCGGCGACGAGGGCTCTCCAGGCGCGGGAGCCCACGGGCGGGTCGTAGGTGCCGGGCTGCTCGTCGCGGACGAGTTCGCCGCGGTGGAGCTGGACGACGCGGCGGGACATGCTGTCTACGATGGCGCGGTCGTGGGTGGCCATGATGACGGTGGTGCCGGCGTCGTTGATGCGCCGGAGGATGTTCATGACTTCCTCTGATGCCCGGGGTCGAGGTTTCCGGTGGGCTCGTCGGCGAGGAGGATGGAGGGTTTGTTGACGACGGCGCGGGCGATGGCGGCGCGCTGCTGTTCGCCTCCGGAGATTTCGTGGGGGTAGCGGCGGGCGAGGTGCTCGAGCCCGACTCGCTGCAGGGTCTTGGTGACGCGTGGGCGGATGTGGGTGCGCTTCGCTCCGGTGACGCGCATGGCGAAGGCGACGTTTTCGAAGATGGTCCTGTCGGGCAGGAGGCGGAAGTCTTGGAAGACCATGCCGATGGAGCGCCGGTATTGGGGACGCGCCGTTCGAGCATCATGGCGAGGTTCTGGTAAGCGACGGTGACTCTGCCGCGGCTGGGGAGACCTTCGCGCAGGATCATGCGCAGGAGCGTTGATTTGCCGGAGCCGGAGGCGCCGATGAGGAAGACGAAGTCTCCGCGCAGGAATTCGACGGAGATGTCGTGGAGCGCGGGCTTCTCCCCGGAGCCGTAGGTGCGGGTGACCTGGTCGAACCGGATCACTCGACTAGAGTCCTCTCCGCCCTGTCCGCGCCAGCGGATTCCTGCTTCGATGAAGCCTTCGAGTTCGCCGTTGAGCACTTTGTCGGCGTTTCCGGTTTCGTGGCCGGTTCGGAGGTCTTTCACCATTTGGTAGGGGTGCAGCACGTAGGAGCGGATCTGGTCGCCCCAGGATGCTTTGATGTCGTAAGCGAGCTCTTTCTTCTCGGCTGCCTCTTCTGCCTTCTTGAGGAGGAGCAGGCGGGATTCGAGCACGCGCATGGCGGCTGCGCGGTTCTGGATCTGCGACTTTTCGTTCTGCATGGAGACCACGGTGCCGGTGGGCAGGTGGGTGATGCGTACGGCGGAGTCGGTGGTGTTGACTGACTGCCCGCCGGGGCCTGAGGACCGGTAGACGTCGATCTTGAGGTCATTCTCATCGATGTCGATGGAGTCGGTGCCTTCGAGCAGGGGATGACTTCCACGGCGGCGAAGCTGGTCTGCCGTCGGCCTTGGTTGTCGAAGGGGCTGATGCGCACGAGCCGGTGGGTGCTTAAGCTTCCACGGAGAGGGTGCCGAAGGCGTAGGGCGCCTTGATTTCGAAGGTGGCGGACTTCAGTCCGGCTTCTTCGGCGTAGGAGGTGTCCAAGACTTTGACGTCCCATTCTCGCGTCTCGGCCCAGCGGGTGTACATCCGCAGCAGCATTTCGGCGAAGTCTGCCGCGTCCACTCCCCGGCGCCGGAACGGATGGTGACGACGGCGTCGCGCTCGTCGTACTCACCGGACATGAGGGTGACGACTTCGAGCGAGTCGAGGGCTTTCCGGATGCCTGCGAGTTCGTTGACGGCTTCCGCGCGGGTGTCTTCGTCAGCTTCTTCGGCGGCCATCTGCGCCATGATCTCGACGTCTTCGATGCGTCCGCCGAGTCTGTCGACGCGGTCAAGGTGAGCCTGTTTGTGGCTCAGCTGGGAGTTGACTCGTTGGGCGTTCTCCTGGTTGTCCCACAGGTTGGGGTCCGCTGCCTGCTGCTCGAGGTCTGCGACCTCAGCGCGCAGCGCCTCCAGGTCGATGACCTCGGTGATGCGGCGCAGGGTGTCGCGCAGGTCGGCCAACTCGGCGGGAAAGTCTGTCTCTGCCATAACGTCACCACACTACCGGGCGGACGGGCCTTAGACGTGACACCAGGCCGCCGCGCCTCATCGGTCTACCTCGATGCGCGCGTGGGACTCCTGAACGATTTCCACGCGGGCCGGAAGAATCCGGTGCACGAGGGCAGCTCCGCGTGGGCTCCAAGACGCAGGTGCGCTGTCCGTCCGTCGGCACCCGACCATGCCGCCACGACCGTGAGCCCCTCGTGGCGACTGTGCGCCCCGTAGCCTCCAAATGCTCCTCCGCACTGCTTCTGATCTGCTGGCTCGACAGGCTCGGAGCCGATCCGGGGCGACGGCGTGCTGCTCCACGGCAGCGGATACGGCTCCGTCCGCAGCGGCCAACAGGTGGCGTGCCTGCAGGTTGACGGCCGTTGCACCGAGCACCACGGCGCAGACCATGAGCAGCAGTGCGAAGAATCCGAGGGTCAGGATGCTGATCTGCCCCTCATCGTTGGGGCTCGGGCGGCTCATCAGGGCTCCTTGAGCACGTGTGCGGCTGTCGAGGAGACAGTCATCATGTGGGAACGGCTGCCGAGAAATTCGGGCGCCGCGGGAAGCGGCACGGCAATGTCGACCGTGTAGTGCACCACGGCGCCGGGCTCACAGGATGCGGAGCAGCTGCGTCGAAGGTCGGCGGCCTCCGGGGAATGGCCGAAGTCCCGGAGCACTGCGCCCGCCGCTTCCGCGGCCAGGGCCTGGTCTCCTGACGCAGCGTAGACCTTGGCCGCCTGGTCAGCGGCTGCCGTCGCTGCATACGCAGAGGCCTGCAGCGACGCCGCGGCTGTGATCAGCCACACCACCGGGAGCAGCAGAAGAAGAGTCAGTGCTATGAACTCGATGAGGGCCGAGCCCTCATCCGCGTTCGACTGCGCGGTCGAGCGGCGATCAGGGCTCAATGATGCGGGCACTGCCGACCACCTCCCATTCCTCAGCATCGACAGCCCAGCTGATGAGAGGGACCTCGACTGCCACCCGCACCCGCAGAATCTCTCCCTGGGGCGTGAGCAGGGACTCTGACGTCACCCCGTGGACGAACTGTGATGCCACAGACGAACCAAGGAGGTCACGTGCTCGTTCGGCTCCGTCCTCGGGCGTTCTGTCTGCGAGGGCTCCGAAGCGCGCTCCAGCGCTGGCCGCGTCGATCATGGTGTTGCGCACATGGAGGGCCAGTCCCAGGTGGACTACGGCCAGCACCACGATGACGACGAGTGAAGCCACCATGGTGAACTCGACCGGGGCGGATCCCTCCTCATCGCGCAGGCGGACTGGTGCTTGCATCGAGAGTCAGGGGCGGACTTGGCTGATCGCGTTTTCGAAGAGCTCGCCCAGGAGGGGCTGCGCCAGGGCGAGCAGGTAGGCTACGAGCATTGCTGACATCGCCGCGATCATCACCCAGCCGGGAATGTCGCCTCGCTCGTCCCGATACAGGTCCTCGGCCAGTGCTCTTGGTGCGGCGTTGGTGCTCATCATCTTTCTCCGTTCGTTGCTGTTGGGCTGTGATCTTCTGCGGTGAGTGTCTGGGAGCAGGCAGGCTCAGAAGGAAAGCAGGGCCGCCCCGGGAAGACGGCGAATAGGACGGTGAGGGGCATGATGCCGAAGACCACGGGGCCAGCATTCCGATCTCTTTGCGTCCGGCGGACTCCAGCAGCTCTCTCTTGGACAGCTCTTGCACGTCAGCTGCCTGTGCACGCATGACGTCGGCCAGGGCGTACCTCGTTCGACGGCCACGAGTATCCCGTCGATGAAGCGTTTGAGGGCGGCAGATCGAGTAAGCGGCTCAGGTCTCGGCACGCATGGGAGAAGCTCGCTCCGGATCGTGTGTGATGGAGCATTCGTGTGAACTCTGCGGCCAGTTCGCCTCGGCTCAGCTTCACTACCCGTTCGAAGGCCGCAGGCGCCGATTCGCCAGCCCCTACGGAGAGCGCCATCATTTCTGCGATGGTGGGAAACTCCTGGAGCATGGCGGCCTTTCGCCGTTTGATGCGACTGACCAGCATGTGGTCGCGCAGCGCGACGCCCGTGACTGCCCCATGCGGCCACGAGCAGCACGCTCAGCAGCCCGTCGAAGGCCCCGGAGACGGCCAGGAACGCGGCGGCCGCCATCGCGACTGCCCCTCCGCTGCCGCCGCCGCCACCTGCTGCAGCCGATACTGACTGACGGTGGTGTTCGAGGCAGCCTGGTCAAGCCGTTGGGTCAGCTGCTTCGTGCCGATGCTGAAGCGCTCCAGCTGAGCTGTCGCGACGTTCAGAAGAGGTGTGAAGATGCTCGCCGCGCCCCGCAGGGCCGAGAGCTTCTCACGGCTTGCTGGACCGGGGATGCACTGCGCAGATACGGCGCAACGCGGTCGACCAGCTGCGGCTGATTCATCGCCGGACTTCCTGCCACGATGAGCATAAGGTGGCGCTGAGAGCGAGGCCCGCTCCGAGGGCCATGAGGAGGGACGCTGTCATGCCAGAACTCTCTTCTCCTGCGGCAGGGCCCCGAGACGCAGCATGAGCCGGTAGCAGATGACGGATACAGCCAGACCGGACAGCAGGACAGCGGTCCCCGCAGCCCCTGCATAGGCTTCGGCGGCCGATGGCTGTGTGGAGAGCAGCAGGACGACAGCCCAGGGCGCAGCCGCAGCCAGCCGAGCACCATTGACGGTCCACGATTGCCGCGCTTCCAGCTCGTTGCGCGTCCTGGCCTGGTCGCGGAGGAATTCGCTCAGCGTGCTGAGCACACGCCCCAGGTCGTTTCCTCCCACTTCTCTGGTGATCTGCAGGGCGGCGACGATTCTGTCGGCAACGGGGTCGGCAAGCCGACCCTTGAGGCGCAGGAGCGCAGTCTGCAGCGTCTGCCCGGCTCGCCAATCGCGGCCGAACTCTTCGAAGTGCGGTCGCAGAGGATCCGGCCCCTCGGAGGCCAGTCGCATCAGGGATTCAGGCAGGCTGAGCCCTGACCGCACTCCGGCTCTGATGTGGTCTACGGCATCCGGCCAGAGGTCGAGAAGCTGGGCCCGACGTCGAGCTGCCTGCCATCGGAGGGCAGCCCAGGGAACGGCCGCGGCGAACAGGGCGAAGCAGCCCGCCAGCGGAAGAGCTGCGGTGATGCCCACTACCAGGAGGAAGACTGCGAGCGCCCCGGCGAATGCCGCGACAACGACCGCGGCGGGCTGAATCCGGGAGTGCCCCGCCTCGTCGAGCAGCCGTCGTAGAGGGCCCGCCCGACGAGGTCGTGCACCGGTGCGCGGCGGACGAACCCAGAATGAGCAGAGAATGAGAACAAGGTAGGCTGCCAGCGCAGCTCCGAGCAGCGGCGCGAGCATCACCGGTGCGCCTCTCTCAGGAGCTGGGCGGCTGCTTTGGGCAGCCGGGGGTGGTCGAACAGCGCCGTTCTGCTGGGGCGAAGATCGTCGCCGTCATGCAGAAACAGGCTGCACGTCTCGATCGTGTCTCCTTCGAGGCGGCCGGAGACGCCCAGAATCTCCTCAACGTGCCGACGACCCGAACTCGTGCGCGCGCAGTGGACGACGAGGTCGATGCAGGAGGCGACGGTCGGCACGATGAAGCTTGAGGAGATGTTCTCTCCAGCCAGCATGGGCAGAGTGCAGATCTTGGTGAGCGCATCCTGCGCAGAGTTTGCGTGGACGGTGGCGGCCCCGGCAGGCCGCTGTTGAGGGCTATGAGCATGTCGAGGCTCTCCGCCTCCCTCACCTCTCCTACGATGAGGCGATCCGGGCGCATGCGCAACGCCTCCTTGACGAGTCGGCGCAGCGGTATCTCACCAGTGCCTTCAAGGCTGGACTGGCGGCACTGCAGCCCCACCACATCTCGCTGAGGTATCTGCAGCTCGAAGATCTCCTCGACGCTCACGATGCGCTCCCGCGGCCCGGCCGCAGCGCTGAGGCAGTTGAGCATCGTCGTCTTGCTTAGCCTGAGTCGCGCCGGATACGAGGACATTCATCCCGGCCCCTACTGCGAGGCTGAGGAACTCGGCTGCCTTCGGGCTCAGCGAGCCGTACGCGACCAGGTCCTCCAGACTGGCGGCTCGCGAGATGAACTTGCGAATATTGACCGCCCAGTGGCGTCGCGTGATGTCAGGATGACCACGTGCAGCCGCGATCCGTCTGGAAGGGCAGCATCCACAAAGGGAGACGAGACATCCAGGCGGCGGCCGCTCGTCTTCAGCATCCGTTCCACCAGATCACGCATCCTGGTGTCCGACAGGGTGACGGAGGTCAGCTCCGATCGACCGCCGCGGCTGCAGAAGATCTCATGGGGCCCATTGGCCCAGATCTCTTCCACCTCCGGGTCGTCCAGGAGCGGCTGGAGCTCGCCGAATCCTGCCACGCTGTCGTAGATCTCCGCCGCGATGTGCTCGCCGGAGTGGAGAACCGGCAGAGGAGCGAGAAGAGATCTGCGCTCATAGTCAGCGACTGAGCTCTCCACCAGCCGACGCACTTCGGCCGGATCCGAAGACGGATCTATCCCTCGTGCGCGAATGATGTCGCGCACTTCCGACTCGACAATGCCAGCAGCATCCATAGATTCCCCACAGGGCACACTTCTGCCCCAGCAGAAAGTGCGCACTGAAATTCGTTCCGTCCATCCCATTCGGCGCCGGGCTGCCCGTTACAGAGTCCGACGCTGGGAATACAGTAGCCCATTCTGCAGGACGCCGAAGCGGCTATGTGGAGAACTTCGCTGCCGACGCCGCAGGGAGCCAGTTCTCCACAGGGCCGCAGCGCGCGCAGTCCGTTCTTGTCACGCCACCCCTAGTCTTCCTGCCCATGAGCCTCACTCTGATCCTGGTGCGAACGCCGGATGCGCTCAGCCCTGAGGAATGGGGCTCTCTGCACAGCCGCGCCCCGGGCACTTCGCCTGAAGAGGTGCTGCTGCAGGTAGATGCAGCGGGAAGCGGGACCGACACTTCGGGCACGGAGCTCGCCGGAGCTCTGCGCAGCCTGCCGGAGCTCCATGCGTGCGCACTCTCGTGTGCTGGGCGCAGGCTCGAGGATCTCGAAGCGGGAAGCATCCACATTCATCCGGGCATGGTGGTGGTTGCGGGCGATGTCCCCGCGGTTCTCCGCGGGGCGCGCGGGAGTTGGCGCTGTGCGTGGACACCGGTCGGATGCGGGCCGGATCCTGCCCCCTCAGGCGAGGCCGATACACCGTCGGAAGAGGGCAGAGCAGTGTGCGGGTTGCTGACCTTGCGGTCTCGAGGCACGAGGGGATCCTGGACGTCGGGAGGACTTCCGTGCGCTACCTCACGGATGAGGGCGAGCGCACCCTCAGCACGCACGACACGCTGAGTCTGGGGCGAGCTCGCTGCGGCTGGTGCGTACCGCGCCCGAACCGTCGGGACGCACCACGTGGCCTCCCGCCCCGGGGCGCACGGAGGAGAGACCGCCGGAGGAAGCACAGAATGCTTCTTGCCATGGCGTGCATCCCCTGGTGATCGGGATCGTGATGGTGGCGGTGACCGGGATGTGGTTCTTCCTGCTGTTCTCTGCGGCAAGTGCGCTCGTGGCCGGGGTCGTCGTGCTGCATGCCGGGCGCCGCGGACGCAGGTTCCGCGCTGCAGTGCGGAACTCGGCGGAGGATTGGGGACGCCGCACTGAGCGTGTCCTTCGCCCGGCAGGCTTGCTGAGCTCCTTGCCGAGGAGCCGGAGCTCCACACGGTTCAAGCAGGCGGGGTGCACGACGTGCCGACCGGACGAGCAGCTCACACGTCAGGTGCGTGTCCAGCAGTCCGAATAGGCAGGGGCAGGATGCACGCCCTCGTCGATTTCGATTCGCCCAGCACAGAGGCCCCTCAGGTCCTGCTTGAGACGCAGGGCATAGCGGCGGTGCCCCTGAATCCGGGCGAGGTGACGACATTGGTCGGCGAGCGGCGCGACACGGAGCGGTGCATGCGCTGGCTTCTGCTTCAGCTGCTGCTCAGCTTTCACCGCGTCCCCATTGCTGTTGCGCAGGACGCGTTCTCCGCTCTGCCGGAGGAGACCGGCCGGGCCAGGGGCGTGACGCTGCTCCGCAGCCACGAGGGCTTCAACCTGGACCGCAATGGACCGTCGGGCATCCTTTTCGCTGACGGTATGGACCCCGAACACCTGGAGTCGGCTCTGAGCGCGGACTGGCACGTCATCATGCGCAGGCCGTCAGGCACAGCACCCCGGGGCGACAGGCAGATCTGAACACCCGCACCATCCTCCGCCAGGAGAATGAGCAGACCACGAAAGAGGTGTGGAACCTCGAGTTCGACGGCATGGCGCCCGAGACCCTGCAGACGCTGCTGCGCCGAGCCCTCCCCACTCGTGGGCAGGAGGCGCAGGCGCGGGCGAGCTGCCCGAGACGTGCAGGACCAAGCTCCCACCTGACCTGTTCGCCGAGAGCGCGCAGGAGCACCTGGTGGCCGAGCTGGGCCAGGGTCGCAGCGGACCGACGACGCTGGACCTCGTAGGAGACGGACCGCACCTGCTCATCGGGGGCACGACCGGGTCAGGAAAGTCTGAGCTGGTCAAGACGCTCATGCTCAGTCTCGCGTGCCGCTATGGACCCGAGGAGCTGAACTGCATCCTCTTCGACTTCAAAGGCGGCGCCACCTTTCACCAGCTCAACCAGCTGGAGCACTCACTGGGGCTGGTCACCGACCTGTCGCAGGCTCAGGCAGAACGGACCCTAGAGTCGATCCGGAGCGAGCTGATTCGTCGGGAGAAGCTGTTCCTGGACGCCGACGCGGGAGACTACGGCGAGTATCGGAGCCTGCGCCCAGAGCTGCCTCTGGCCCGGATCGTGGTGGTGATCGATGAGTTCCGGATCTTCGCGCACGAACTTCCGGAGACGATGGACGAGCTGATGCGGATCGCAACCCTCGGCAGGTCACTGGGGCTTCACCTGATCCTCTCCACTCAGCGTCCGCAGGGGTTGTGACCGCCGATATCCGGGCGAACATCGGCACGACCATGGCCCTCAGGGTTCGGTCCGATGACGAGTCGCGCGAACTCATCGGCGCTCCGGACGCGGCAGCCATTCCGTCCTCCCTTCCGGGAAGGGCCATGCTGCGACGCGGCGGTGCGGCTGCGGAGCCCTTTCAGACGGCCCAGGTATGCCCGCCCGACGAGAGAATGCGAGCAGCACCGGCCTCTCAGGCGTCGCTTAGCGCAGAGCCGAGGAACTCCCGTCCGCAGCATCGTGGCGCACCTGACATCGCAGCTCGCCGCTCAGGGCAGGAGACGTCAGCACAGCCCTCTGCTGCCCCCATTGGAGTGCGCTCTCGCGGCAGAAGACGGCAGGTCCGCTGCGCAGCTCGGCCTGGTCGACCTTCCTCTGCACCAGCGGCAGGAGCCTCTGGTGCTGGACCCGCACGAGGCGCAGACATTCGGCATCACCGGTGAGCCCGACGCGGGCGGGGTCGAACCCTGGTTGCGGCCGCTCGTCAGCTGGCTCATCACCCCGCCGGACCGGAGCTGCACCTGGTGGACGGAGACGGCACTCTGGCGGACCTGGCGGACCATCCAGCCGTCGCCTCATACACGACGCCGGAGACCATGCCGGAGACGGAACGCCTGATCCATGAGCTGCGTGCACTGATGAGCGCACTGCGGCTGGAAAGCGACTCCAACGGGCCCCCACTGGTACTGGTCATCAGCGGATACAGCCAGCTGCACCCTCTCCTCCAATCAACCGGAGCGGAGCACGAGCTGCTCACCCTGGTAGGCGAAGGTCCTGCTGCGGGACTGTCAGTGCTGGTGTCGGGCGGACGCGAGCTCGTCATGGGAAGCTGGGAGCACGCCTTTCCACGATGGTCTACCTGCCGTTCGGAGCCAGTGAGGACACGCGCTACCTGTGGCCCAAACTGCGCAGCGTCGACCCGCAGCCAGGAAGGGGTCGTCATCGACCCGATCACTCCGTCACCAGGTGTGGAGATTCAGCTCGTCAACGACGCGGCCCACCTTTCCGAATCCGCACCGCCGCTGCACCAGCCACGGGTGAGGATCAGACCGCTGCCCGACAGGATCGGCCTCGACGAGGTGGGGCACCGTCAGGCGCCTGGCGGCCCGCTCACCATCGGCGTCGAGCAGTTCACCCTGCTTCCGGCCCATATCGAGTTGGGTGCGGTGAATCTCGTCATCGGATCGGCAGGGACTGGAAAGACCTCCGTCCTCCGCCTGCTCGCCGCTCTGGACCCTGGCGCGACACAGCTCCAGGGCGGAGCTCCATGGGAGCTGCCGCAGGAGGCGGGCGGAGGCACACTGGTGGTGGACGATGCTGACCGGTGCACACCCGAGCAGCACGCCCTGCTGCAGCAGGCTGCAGCGGCTGGCACCCGCATCATCGCCTCATCGCTCCCCAGCCCCACCGTCTTCAGCAGGCTCCCCTGGGCGCACACGGCCAGAGCGCAGGGCGCCAACCTTCTGCTCAGCCCCGTCCACCGCTCCGAAGCCGACGCGTTCGCCGTGAGCGTCCCTCTCCTGGCCAGACCCATACCTGGGCGCGCCGTGCACCTGCGCCCGCAGGGACCACGCGTCATACAACTGGCCCACCTCAAGAACTCGCAGACGCAGTGAGCATGTGGTCAAGCATTTGTTCAGGGATTCACAGGTGCCTCTGCAGAAACGCCGCGTAGGAATTGTGCCCATGGACATCAGGAACACAACCTTCGGCATTCTGTCTGCCGCCGCAGCCACCACCCTGGTTCTGGCCGCCTGCGCCCCCGATGAGGAGAACCCCGGCCCGGGCGAAGAGCAGGACGCAGACAGCAACGGCGAAGCGGAGTTCGAAGAGACAGAGACCACCGACGACGACGGAACGATGGACGACGCTGAGGACGCCGACGCGGACACAGACGGTGCCGCCAATGAGGCCAACGGAAACGGCGAGGAGCAGAGCGACGGTGACGCCCCGCCTACCAGGCGGCGGAAGCCATCGCCGAGGAGTACCCCGACGCCGTCGTCAGCCAGTTCGAGGTGGAGCAGGACGAAATCGAAGTGGACCTCCTGGACCCCCAGGCGAACACTGAGCTCGAGCTCGAGATGGACCCAGAGACCTACGAGGTGACCAACGAAGAGCAGGACGACCTCGATTCCGACGACCTGCAGAAGGCTGAGGCCGTCGAGATCGACTTCGTCGACGCACTTCGCACCGCAGAGGACGAAGGCGGAGCCGAACCTGAGGACGCCGAACTGGACGACCACAACGACACCATTGTCTGGGAGATCGAACTGGTCGACGGCACCGAGGTCTACGTCGATGTCACCAGCGGAGACGTCGTCGAAACTGACAGCTGACCCGTCAGCCGCCTGCGTGCGGGCCTGCCCCTCCTCCCCGGCAGGCCCGCACTCGACCATGCCGATATACTGGACGGTCCGTAGGATTCGCACGAATGAGGAGAGCCCGTGAGCGCCGAGAGCCGTCCCGATCAGGAGCGCGGCCGCAGCCTCACCGGCTACTCGCCCAAAGCCAAAGCATGGCGGTCATTCTTCGAAGCCTCGGCCCTCATGACCCAGCACATCGAGAAGCGCCTGCACACCGCCACAGGCCTCAGGCTCACTGACTACAACCTGCTCCTCACACTCACCGAAGCGCCCAACCAATCGCTGCGCATGGGCGAGCTGGCCGAACAGATGATCTTCTCCCCCTCACGACTCTCCTACCAGGTGAAGGTCCTCTGCGAGAAAGGACTCGTCGAGCGGTCCAACAGCTCCGAGGACAAGCGGGGCATGACCGCCCGACTCACCCCGGCAGGGCACGAGGCATTCGACGCCGCCTCCAAAGTCCACGCCCAGCACATCCGGGAGCTCTTCCACCCCGCACTGGACGACCCAGAGGCCGACCAGCTCCACCTGATCGCCGAGAAGCTCAAAGCGCACCTCGACATCGCCTGAGGGCAGAGCGCTACTCAGTCTCTGCGGCCACAACTTCCACCGAATCCGCACGGCGACGCAGCACAGCCGCCTCCTCCAGGCCAGCCGACACCGCCGCAAGGGCGAGCCGCCTGCCGACATCGTCGGTTCCTGGCTCAACCACCACACCGATGCGCAGCTCCGGCCCCAACCCTCCACCGAGCACCCTCGCCCCATCAGAAGCGAACGAGACAACGCCCGGACCCGGCTGAACCAAAAGCTGAACCACCCCAGGCGCTCCGTCGGCCAGCTCCTGCAGCTCAGCCGCGAGCTGCGGATCCTCATAGGCAGGACGCCACACCTCGCCGCTCGCCACCGCTTCCACCGCAGGGCGACGAACTACGAAGGTCAGGGCAGGAGCCTCGCCCACAGCCGGATCTGCGGGCCCGGGATCCAGAACCACCAGCTCCGCGCCCTCGGCAAGGGCCGCCAGGAACACACGCTCGGTCTCCGCGGCCACGGGCCGCGCCTCAGGGTGCCACGCCGTGAGCGCCTGAACCGAGGTGAACACCGGCATGGCCGCGCGCCCATCCGAGGCCGTGAGCGTCACCAGGAGATGTCCGCCTCCTTGTCGCCATGCTCCGCATCACCCTGACCGGTCGCGATGACCGGGGCGAACAGCCGCTGGCCTAAGCCAGGGCACGGACGAAGCCGGCCTCATCAGCGGCACCGGCGATCAGCGCCTCGCGCGCCTCCGCGACGGCGGGGGCAGTGAGACCATCGTCTCCATCGAACGTGTGCAGCGGGTTGTCTTCTCCGGAGAGGTCCCGACCCTCCCACGGGATCTTAAGCAGAATCGGCAGGGCGCCCACCTGCGCTGCGGCGGCGGCTGTCGAGAAGATTGGCAATATGCGCCGGCAGCTCTTTGGACTCTGCACGCTCAGCCATACGAACAATCAGGCGCTGCTGCGGGCGGTCTCGAGCGCCTCCGGCAGAGTGAAGCGGCCCGCGTACAGGGCCTTGCCCATGATCGCGCCCTCCACACCGGTGGAGACCAGCTGGGCCAGGGCGGCGATGTCCTCGAGGACGAGATGCCCCGGAGGCCACGACGGGCTTCTCCGTACGGCGGCAGACCTCCGCGAGCAGGTCAGTGTTCGGGCCGCGCAGCGTACCGTCCTTGGTCACGTCGGTGACCACGTAGCGCGGGCAGCCTGCATCCTCCAGGCGCTGGAGCACCTCCCAGAGGTTACCGCCCTCCTGGGTCCATCCGCGGGCTGCGAGCGTCTCGCCGCGGACATCCAGTCCCACGGCGATCGCGTCGCCGTGCTTCTCGATGACGCGCGCGGTCCATTCCGGGTCCTCCAGTGCCGCGGTGCCGAGGTTCACCCGTGCTGCGCCGAACTCCAGTGCGCGCTCCAGCGACTCGTCGTCACGTATGCCGCCGGACAGCTCGATCCGGACATCCATCTGCTCGACGACGCGCTTGAGCACATCGCGGTTGTGCCCTCGCCCGAAGGCAGCGTCGAGGTCCACGAGGTGGATCCACTCGGCCCCCTCCTGCTGCCACTTCATCGCCGCCTCCAGCGGGTCCCCGTAGCTGGTGGCGGAACCGGCCTCGCCCTGCACGAGGCGAACAGCGTGGCCGCCCTCCACATCAACAGCAGGCAGAAGCTCGAGGGTGCAGGCATCGGAACTCACTTTCATCGTCTGGACAGGTCTGTGCGCCGACGGCCGTGTGGGCGGCCGCTGGTTCAGTTTTTCAGGAGCGGACCCAGTTGCGGAGCAGCTTCTGCCCGGCTTCCCCGGACTTCTCGGGGTGGAACTGGGTGGCGGAGAGCGGACCGTTCTCCACGGCCGCGACGAAGTCGGCCCCGTGGTGGGCCCACGTGACAGCGGGCGCGCGCATCTGCGGGATGGACTGGTCGAAGTCCCACTTCTGAACCGCGTAGGAATGCACGAAGTAGAAACGTTCGTCCTCGATGCCCTCGAAGAGGACGCTGCCCTCAGGAGGGGTGACGGTGTTCCATCCCATGTGCGGGACCACCACGTCCTCGGGCAGGGAGGTCACCTCGCCGGGCCACTCCCCAGACCCTCTGCCGCGATGCCGTGCTCGACGCCGCGCTCGAAGAGGACCTGGTGGCCCACGCAGATGCCCAGCACGGTAAGCCCCCGCTATGCGCTGACCGATCCAACGGGGTGCCTCTGAGGCGTTGAGAGCGTCCATGACCGCAGCGAATGCGCCCACGCCCGGCACGACGAGGCCGTCGGCGCTGAGCAGCTTCTGGCGGTCCTGGGTGAGCTCCACGTCTGCGCCGGCGCTCTCCAGCGCACGAACGGCCGAGTGAACGTTGCCGGAGCCGTAGTCGAGGACGGCGACGGTGGGCCTGGCGCTCACAGGGCTCCCTTGGTGGATGGGACCTCGTCTGTGCGCGGGTCCGACTCCACGGCCTCCCGCAGAGCGCGCGCGAAGGCTTTGAACTGCGCCTCCACGATGTGGTGCGGATCCCGACCGCCGAGCAGCTGCATGTGCAGGCAGATGCCTGAGTGGTAGGTGATGGCCTCGAAGACGTGGCGCGTCATCGACCCGGTGAAGTGACCGCCGATGAGGTGGTACTGCTGACCCTCCGGCTCGCCGGAGTGCACCAGGTAGGGCCTCCCGGATACGTCGACCACCGCCTGCGCAAGGGCCTCGTCCAGCGGGACCATGGCGTTGCCGAATCTGCGGATCCACGCTTGTCCCCAGCGCGGTCCGGAGGACCTCGCCGAGAACGATGGCGGTGTCCTCCACCGTGTGGTGCACGTCGATGTGTGTGTCCCCCTGCGCCTGGATGTCCAGGTCGATCAGTGAGTGACGGCTCAGCGCGGTGAGCATGTGGTCGTAGAAGGGCACACTCGTCGAGATGTTGGAGGTTCCGGTTCCGTCCAGATCCATCCGCACCTGCACCTGCGATTCGCTGGTGGTGCGCTCCATACGGGCGACGCGGCCCTCAATCAGTTCAGCTCCCATAGGCTTCCCAGTCTACCGGCCGACGAAGGTGCGCAGTGAGTCGAGGAACAGGGTCGTCTCCTCCTCAGTTCCGGCAGTGACGCGCAGGTGGCCGGGGATTCCCACATCGCGGATCAGCACCTCATCGGCCAGGAGGTGCTTCCACGCTGCCTTCTCATCGGTGAGGCCCCGAAGAGCACGAAGTTCGCGTCCGAGGGACTGGGGTTCAGCCCCATGGAACGCAGCTCCTCCATGATGCGGTCCCGCTGGACTTTGATCTTCTCCACGTTGGCCATGAGGCTCTCGGCATGGTCGAGTGCGGCGGACGCGGCAGCCTGGGTGTAGACCGACAGGTGGTACGGCAGACGCACGAGCCTCAGCGCGTCGGTCACCTCCGGGGCCGCGGCCAGGTATCCCAGTAAGCCCCAGCCATGGCGAATGCTTTGGACATGGTGCGGGTCACGACCAGCAGCGGTAGGCCTCCAGCAGCTCCACCGCAGAGGGGACGCCGGGCTGGCGGAACTCTCCGTAGGCCTCGTCGACGATCAGCAGCGTGTTGGACTCCGCGGCCGCCTCGTAGGCGGCGCGCACTACGTCCAGCTCCAGCGCGGTGCCGGTGGGGTTGTTCGGCGAGGTGAGGATGACGACGTGCGGGCGATCGCGGCGAATCTGGTCGGCCACATCGTCCGCGGACTGCGTGTAGTCAGCGTTCCGCGTACCCGCGATGTAGTCGCTGTAGGTCCCTCTCGCGTAGAGGGTACATCGAATACGTGGGAGGGAACGCCATCACCGACCGCCCCGGCCCGGCGAAGGCCTGGAGGAGGTGCTGCATCACCTCATTGGACCCGTTGGCCGCCCACATATTCTCCGCCGAGAGGCTGCCGCCCGGCAGGTCGCGGCTCAGAAAGTCGGCGAGCTTCTGCCTGAGCTCGGTGAACTCACGATCCGGGTACCGGTTCATCTGCGAAGCGGCCGCATGGACCTGCTTCGTAATCGCTTCCACCACGTCCGCCGGCACCTCGTGGGTGGTCTCATTGACGTTGAGCATGGCACGCACCGTCAGCTGGGGCGCACCATACGGCTCCTGCCCGTGGAGCTCCTCGCGGATCGGCAGAGCGGCCAGGCGGTCAGCGCGTTCGTTCGAAGTCTGAGCGTCAGTCACCGCTCCATCCTACGATCGCTCGGACTCACCGAGCTCAACCGCTAGGAGGCGCCGAGCTCAACGCGTATTACTCGGTCGGCAGATACAGGCTTTGGCCCGCCTCGACCTGCGAGGAGCTCAGACCATTGATCTCGGCGATTCGAGCGATCGTCTCCTGCACCGGCGCCTCACTCTCGGCCTCGTGGGCCAAGTCCCACAGGGTGTCCCCAGGGCGACCGTCACCTCAACCGCCTCGACTCCGGTGACGTGCTCCGATGATGCCTGCGCCTGATTCATCAGGCCGGTGATGCCGAAGATCAGGAGAGCCGCCACGGCCACTGAGGCAAGCAGGGACGGCAGGCCGAGCAGGACGAGCCTGCCACGGCGGGTCAGGTGGATTCCTGAGCTCTGCGGTGCGGTGCTGGTGGTCATGACGTCCTCCTTGTGTGAGCTCGAACTGCTATTCGAACATCTGTTCTATTCTTAGCACATATCTTCGAACGCCTCCACCTTCACTCGAACACAATGATGGAAACTGTGTCCGAACTGTCGTAGGCTTCGAACCAACATTCGAAGACGAGCACCATTCAACGGCGGGGGTATGACATGGAGAACGACGCAGCTGCGCTGACGGAGCGTCAGCGACGAATCGTCGAGATCATTCAGCAGGCGCTGGCCGAACGCAGCTATCCCCCTCCATGCGTGAGATCGGCGACGCCTGCGGCCTGGCTTCGCTCTCCTCAGTGACGCATCAGCTGGGTAGGCTTCAGCAGCTCGGGTACATTCGGCGCGATCCGGGGCGACCGCGTGCCATGGAGGTCCTCCGCGACTCCTCCGGCCGGGTCCTTGCCGAGCCCATGGGCGCAGAGACGCCCCATGCCGAGAGCTCCTCCTCAGGGGCGGGGACTCCTGAGGTGCGGGACGAGCCTGCCGGCGTGGTGGACCTCAACGCGTACCGCCAGCAGGCGGACTCACGCATCTCCGAGGTGCCGCTCGTGGGCCAGATCGCCGCCGGAGGCCCCATCGTCGCCGAGCAGAACGTCGAAGACGTCATGGCTCTGCCGCGTCAGCTCACCGGAGAGGGCGAGCTGTTCATGCTTCAGGTTCGCGGAGACTCCATGATCGAGGCAGGCATCTTCGAGGACGACTGGGTGGTCGTCAGGCAGCAGGCCGCGGCGGAGAACGGCGACATCGTGGCAGCGCTGCTGGACGAGGAAGCAACGGTCAAGACGCTCAAGCGGCGCGACGGCCACCAGTGGCTGCTCCCGCAGAACCGGCACTACGAGCCGATCCTGGGCGATGAGGCCACCATCATGGGCAAAGTGGTGACCGTGCTCCGCAGCCTCTGAGGGCTACGCCTCGGCGAGGCGCCGGAGGGCGCCTCTGGCCACGTCGCTGTCCGTCGTGGCCCAGAAGTCCGGCATCGACTTCTTCAAGTAGGACCCGTACTGCTTGGTCGCCAGCCGGGAGTCGAGTACGGCGAGCACGCCGCGATCCTCGGAGGTCCGGATGAGACGTCCCGCACCCTGTGCCATCCGGACTGCTGCGTGCGCGGCGGAGACCGCCATGAAGCCGTTGCCACCTGCGCGTCCCACCTCCTGGGTGCGCGCATTCATCAGCGGATCGTCCGGCCGAGGGAACGGGATCCGGTCGATCGCCACAAGTAAGCATGACCGTCCCGGAACATCGACGCCCTGCCACAGGGACATCGTGCCGAACAGGCACGTCTCCTCATCCTCAGCGAACTCCCGGACCAGCGCAGACATGGTCGCGTCGCCCTGACAGAGAATCGGCACGTCCAGCGTCTCCCGCAGCTGCTCGGCCGCCTCCTCCGCGGCCCGGCGCGAGGAGAACAGAGCAAGCGTCGCGCCGTTCGAGGCTTCGATGAGCTTCCCTAGCTCCTCCCGCTGGGCGTCCTGAGTCTTCAGAGACGGGGCGGCAGGTGCTTGGCCACATAGAGCATTCCTTGGGACGGATAGTCGAAGGGCTCCCACATCGACGCCGTCCCATCGGGGCGCGCGAGGGCCTGAGAGCCCCAGCTGGTAGGCGACCGCGTCGAAGCTGTCCCCACCGTCAGCGTGGCCGAGGTCAGCACCACCGTGCGCGAGCCGAACAGCCCTTCGCGCAGCCGTCCCGCCACGGAAGTGGGCGCCACATAGATCAGCGGCGGCTCCGAGGGATCGGCCTGCGTGTACCCCTGACCCGGAGTGAAGGTTCCAGGTAGCTGAGCCATACGACGTCAGGGGTCTCGTCGGCCTCGACGATGCGGTTGGCCACATCGTAGACGGCCTGCAGGCGAGCACGTGCGGTGGTTCGGCCCGCATCCGCCTCGCCTCCGGTGCCGTCGCCCGAGGGCTTGGAGTCTGACAGTGCGGTTCGGGCAGCGTCGCGTGCGGCCTGCACCGCCGAGAGCTGCCGTTCGTTCAGTCCCGTCGGCTTCCCATTCGTCTTATGGAGCAGCCCGTCTTCGATGCTTAAGCGAAGGCGGCCTCCAGAGCGTTAGCGGCCTCCTGCAGGGGCTCGACGCGGATTGCCGTATGCCGACGGGCGGAGGATGCCGCAGCCTGGAGCATGCCAGCCGACAGGTGGACCGTGACCGCCGACGTCACCCGTTCTGCCAGCTCGTGGCCCTCATCGATGATCACCGCGTCGTGGTCCGGGAGCACCTCAAGGCCCTCGAAAGCATCGATGGCGAGCATCGCATGGTTCGTGACGACGATGTCGGCGTCGACCGCCTGGGCCCGCGCCTCCTCGGCGAAGCACTCCTCGACCATGGGGCACTTTCTGCCCAGACAGTCCACCGCGTTGACCGAGACCTGACGCCAGGCCTGATCGGTGACGCCCTCGGGCAGGTCGTCCCGGTCGCCGGTCTCGGTCCGTTCAGCCCATTCACGCAGCATCACGACCTGCTTGCCGAGCTTCGAGGTCGGCTCGTAGGCGGTGACTCCCGGAGGGCTCCGCCGCCACGGAGAAGAGGGCCTCCGCGTCGTCATCATCCTCCGGGAAGCCGCCGGCGAGCTTCTGCTTGCACAGGTAGTTCGCGCGGCCCTTGACCAGAGCCACGTTGACCGGCCTCTCAAGCTCCGGCTCGAGGCTCTCCAGGAGTCGCGGGAGGTCGCGGCCCATGATCTGGGCCTGCAGAGCCAGCGTGGCCGTGGAGACCAGCACCGGCTTCTCCGCGGCGGTCGCGTGGGCGACGGCGGGCACCAGGTAGGCCAATGACTTGCCCGTGCCCGTGCTTACCTGGACCAGCAGGTGCCTAGCCTCGGTCCAGGGCACCAGCGACCCGGCGCGCCATCTCCTCCTGACCCTCACGGCGGGTGCCGCCGAAGGCCTCCACAGCGGTTCCGAGAAGCTGCTGAGCCTTCTTCCCGGCAGCAGGCGCGTCAGCGGTCGCCGAGGTCATGCGGGGCGGTCCTGCACCCGGTACTGCTGCAGCTCTGCCGCCAGCGGGCCGCGCACCCTGACCTTCAGGCGCGTGCCCTCCTCCTCGTACTCGGTGTGCAGGATCTCCGCGTCCGCCGCGTGAAGCCGGGACACGACGTCGCCGCATGGAGTACGGCACGAGCAGATCCATATCGATGTTGGGCCGAGGGATGGAGTCGGCAATCCGCTGCTTCAGCTCCTCGATGCCCAGGCCTGTGTGGGCGGAGACCACCGCAACATGGGGCTCGCGGCGCCTGATCCGGTCGATGACGTGGTCCTCGGCGGCATCAGCCTTGTTCAGCACAATGATCTCGTCGACCTCGTGCGCGTCCACGTCGGCGAGCACCTGCCGCACCGCGGCGATCTGCCCTCAGGCTCAGGGTGCGAAGCGTCCACCACGTGGAGGATGAGGTCTGCCTCGGCGACCTCTTCGAGCGTGGACCGGAAGGCCTCGACCAGCTGAGTGGGCAGCTGACGGACGAAGCCCACGGTGTCCGAGAGCGTGTATCCGATGCCGTCCGGGGTGACCGCCTTGCGGGTGGTGGGGTCCAGTGTGGCGAACAGAGCGTTCTCCACCAGGACTCCCGCGTCGGTGAGGCGGTTGAGCAGACTGGACTTGCCCGCGTTGGTGTAGCCGGCGATGGCCACGGACGGGACCGCGTTGCGCCGACGATTGGCCCGCTTGGCCTCACGCGCGGGCTTCATGCCCGCGATCTCGCGGCGCAGCTTCGCCATGCGCTGATTGATGCGACGCCTGTCCAGCTCGATCTTGGTCTCACCGGGGCCGCGGGAGCCCATGCCGGCGCCGCTTACCGCCTGACCGCCAGCCTGACGGGACATGGAGTCGCCCCAGCCGCGCAGGCGCGGCAGCAGGTACTCCAACTGGGCCAGCTCCACCTGCGCCTTGCCCTCCCGGGACTTGGCGTGCTGGGCGAAGATGTCCAGGATGAGGCCGGTGCGGTCGATCACCTTGACCTTGACGATGTCCTCAAGCCCGCGGCGCTGAGACGGCGCCAGCTCGGAGTCCACCACGACGGTGTCCGCGCCGAGCTCCGCGACAGCGATCCGCATCTCCTCGGCCTTGCCCGACCCGAAGAACGTTCCGGGGTCTGGAGTGGCGCGCCGCTGCAGGAAGCCGTCGAGCACCGTCGAGTAGCCGTCTCAGCCAGCGCTGCGAGCTCCCGGAGCGAATATTCCGCCTCGGCGGTGCTGCTGCCGGTGTAGAGGCTAGGCGAGCACCACTCGCTCAAGGCGCAGCTGCCGGTACTCGACCTCGGTGACGTCTTCGAGCTCCGTGGAGAGGCCCTCCACGCGTCTGAGGCTGCGGCGCTCGACCAGGTCGAACTGGTCGCCGTCGTGCTCGGTGTGCTCGCCGAGGTCCGCGAGCTCCCGGGCCCGGCCCTGAAGGACGGAGCGGCGTGCGGAGGCACGGTTCGCGTCAGCGGTCTCCGCATCATCCTCAGCCTGGGTGAAGGTGCTGGCCTCGGTGCTGCGGGCGGTGTCGTCGGCGGCGAGGATGCGGGCGATCGTCTCGTCGATGGACGCGTCTGAGGGGTGATTGTTCTGTTCAGTCATGAATGT
Organism: Nesterenkonia pannonica; assembly: GCF_019575955.1. Classification (GTDB taxonomy): domain Bacteria; phylum Actinomycetota; class Actinomycetes; order Actinomycetales; family Micrococcaceae; genus Nesterenkonia; species Nesterenkonia pannonica. The sequence continues at coordinate 1,021,229 of NZ_CP080575.1, read as the reverse complement.
CCTTGGGAAGTGTTCTGGGCGTGAGGCTCAACCGCAGTAAGCGGAAGCAGGGCGGGAGCAGGTTCTTGCGAGGTGCAGTTCAGCCGCGGAGGCGGACGAAGCACGTACGGGCCCAGATCTTCATACGTACTACCCTAGCAACTCGTGAGCACCGCGCACTATTTCTCGTCAGATCCTGAAGGGCCCTTCGAGCGCAGGAGAATCAGCGCTGTGCTCAACGGCGCAGAGGTGGCGGTGTCCACCTCCGGGGCATCTTCTCCCCGACGGCCTCGACAAGGGCACTGCCGTGCTCCTCAAGCACGTGCCGGACCCGTCCCCGGAGGGCGAGCTTCTGGACATCGGCTGCGGATGGGGGCCCATCGCCCTGACCATGGCTCAGCGCTCCCCGACGCCCGAGTGTGGGCGGTGGACATCAACGCCCGCTCTCGGACCCTCTGCGCCGAGAACGCGGCCTCGTTGGGCCTGAGCAACGTCATCGCAGCGGCTCCGGAGGAGGTGCCGACGGACCTGCGGTTCAGCACCATATGGTCCAACCCGCCGATCCGGGTGGGCAAGGCTGCGCTCCACGACATCCTGCTGAGCTGGCTGCCGCGCCTCGATGCCGACGCAGAGGCGTGGCTTGTGGTCCAGAAGAACCTGGGCGCCGACTCGCTGCAGAAATGGCTGGCCGCCTCACTGCCGGCCGAGCATTCCGTCGACAGGCCCGAGACTGACAAGGGCTTCCGCCTGCTGAGGGTTCGTCGGTGAGCACGCTCGAAGACCTCCATGCGGCTGCCCACGGCCGACCTGGAGGAGGCGGTCGTGTTCTCCGAGTGGAGGCGCCTGAGGCACACCTCCGCCCGCTCGCTGGAACGGACCGCCGAGCTCATGGCCGCCCTGGGACACCGACCGTCTGAGCTGCGGTTCCCGTGCTGGGGGTCGTCGGCTCCAAGGGCAAAGGAACCGCGGCCGCCTACGCCTCAGCCGCGCTGACCGGCCTGGGGCGACGCGTGGGGACGGTGATGAGCCCGGGGTGCTCAGCAACGCCGATCGGATCCGCATCGACGGGCGCATGGTGGATGAGCAGACGCGACGGGCAGCGCTGATCCGCATCGAGGAGGCGCGCCGTCGACTGCCCGCGGCCGACCCGGACACCGGCTATCTCGCGCCGACCGGTCTGTTTCTGCTGATGGGGCTGCTGATCTTTGACGAGCTGGCTGTCGATGCTGCGGTGGCCGAGGTAGGCATCGGCGGCGCATCCGATGACCTGAGCCATTGGCCGCTGGAGGCTGTGGTGCTCACCCAGATATTCGGCGAGCACCTCGACATTCTGGGGCCCACCGTGAGTGATGTGGCCGAAGATAAGGCCGCAGTCATGGGAGCCCGCACCCGCTTCTGCGTCAGCCTGGCCGACGAGCATCCGGCCGTTCCGCGCGGGCTCGGGCCACGGGCACGGTGCTGCTGCAGCCCACCCCTGAGGCCTTCGAGCTGGTGCGGCATATGCCGGAGGGGTTCCAGCGGAGCAATGCGGCCAGCCGGCGTCACCGCGGCTCTGCGGATGGCCGGAGGCGCTCACGCCCCTTCGGAGACGGCCGAGGCGCTGCGGACGGTGAACTATCCCGGGAGGCTCTCCGTGCATGAGGCCCCGCAGGGCCGATGCGTGGTGGACTCGGCGGTGTCCGGCCCAGGGCTGGAGGCAGCACTGCGGTTCGCCGAGGACCAGATGGGCGGCATTGACCAGGTGCTGGTGTGCCTGCCCCCGGCAAGGACATCGAGGGCTTCATCGACGCACTGGGCGAATTCCGGGGCACGACGCTTCGTCGAGCTGCCGGGCGCGTACACCGGCACTCCCCGCGGCAGGTGTGGCCCTGGGAGTGGGTCACGCTGCATGACCTGGGGCCGGACGTCCATGAGGCTCCCGGGTCGGTGCAGATGGAGGAGCTGCTGCGCGGTCGCCGCACCTTGGCAGCAGGCACGGTCCTGTTCACCGCACTGACGCTGCGAACGCTGGACGCAGATGCTGCCGCACTGTTCGTGGCTCCGGGGCCGGAGCGCTAGCCGCTGCTACACGACGGAGCGTTGGAAGATGCGCACAATGGAGCGCAGAGCCAGCAGGCACCCGCTGAAGGCGAAGCCGACCCCGAGCACTTCGTAGAGGCTCAGCGGGCCGAGCACGTCGGTGCCGTCCTCGGTGGTCAGCAGCAGCGCAGCCACCAGCAGGGCCGCCACCGCGATGATGGCGCCGATCCCGTCGTCGACCAGACCCCTGACGTAGGCGCGGTCCCCGCTCCATGCGAAGGGCCGGGCGTCGACGGTGAGACGCCCCTCCGCAAGCGCTGAGGTGACCTCTTCCACCCGCATCGGCATGCGGCGGGCGATCGCGGAGGACACCGCCGCTGTGCCGAGCGACTGGGCAGCCAGCCGCCCGGGGAGTTGAGACGGCGCATGATGCTTCCCATGCGGCCTCGCGCCGCTTCGAGCAGCGACATGTTCGGGTTGAGCAGCAGCAGTGAGGACTCGACGGCGGCCAGGCTCCTGAACGCCGCCGTGAACCCCGGAGGCACACCGATGCCATGGTCTCGAGCAAGTTCGAACAGCCGTCCGAACAGGCCTGCGTCGACGTCGTAGCTGCCCTGGACGAGCGCGATCTCCCGGCCGATGTCTCGCTGCAGCTGCGTGTGGTCGACGTCGTCGGGGACGTCGAAGCCGAGCACGAACGCGTTGGCGGCGGTGACGGCGTCGTCGTTGACGATCCCGTAGAGCAGCGTGGCCAGCACCTGCCGCGCCTCCGAGTCCAGGACCCCGATGGAGCCGAAGTCCAGCAGCCCGAGCGTGCCGCTGTCCAGGAGCATGATGTTGCCGGGGTGCAGGTCTGCGTGGAAGATCCCCGGATGAACACTCCTTCGACGAGCGCCGAGACGAGATCGTCCGCCAGCTGCTCCCTCACGTCGGTGTCCAGCCGCTCAATGCGGCCATGCGCCTCACTGATGGGGATGCTTACCAGCCGGGAGACCACCAATACTCTGGAGGTGGTCAGCTCGGGGACGGGCACGGGGGTGCCGATGCGGTCGACGTCCCTCAGTGCGTGCTCCAGGGCGCGGGTGTTGGTCAGCTCCTCGCGGTAGTCGAGCTCCCGCCGGATAGTCTCCATCAGCTCATCGACGAGGCTGGTGAGGTGCATGTTCCGCGCCCATTCGAATCTCTGCGACGCGATCTTCGCAGCGTGGCGCAGCACCGCGATGTCGTCCCGCACCTGTGCTCGGGCGGCTAACCGCTGCACTTTGACGACCACCTCCCGGCCGTCGTGGGTGCGCGCCGCGTGGATCTGGGCGACGGAGGCTGCGGCCATCGGCTCGGGGGTGAAGCTGGCGAACAGCTCCTCGGGGTCCGCGCCGAGCTCAGTGCGTATGACCCGGCGCACCTGCTCCAACGGGATGGGTGAGGCGTGGGCCTGGAGGGAGGCCAGGGTGCGGGTGACGTTGTCCGACAGCAGGTCCTGACGGGTGGCGAGGAGCTGGCCCATCTTCACGAACGTCACCCCTGAACGGTTGATGGCCGTGACGAGGGAGTCGGCGAAGTCCTGGTGGGCCGGTCCTGTGCGCAGCACCCGGGTCAGACCTGAGGAGGAGGCGATCTTGGCCAGCTGGGCGATTCTGCGGGTGCGTCGGATCCGCGAGTAGGTGCGGCGGGCGAGCTGCGGCAGCGAGGGCACGGAGGCTGTGGGGACCAGGGCCTCGAGCGCCACCAGCAGGATGAGTGAGGCGACTTGGATCCACAGCAGGGCCAGCAGCATCGATGCCAGCAGGGCCGGTCCGCTTGGCGTCCCATACGCCCTCGTCGTCCACCAGCCCGAGGGGCCGAGCGAAGAGCAGGCCCAGGGGCCACAGGCTGATCACCGCCGCCAAGCAGGAGATCGCGGTTCGGGTCAGCCCTGTCTTGGTTCCCAGGGCGCGCCGCGTGGAGAGGATGAGCCCCGCGGTGAGCAGCAGCCCGGTCACCGCCAGCGCGATGATCTCAACGACAGTCACGGCACCAGCTCCCCGTGAAGACAATCGTCGCCGGACCCGCAAGAGTGACCTCTTCGGCCCCGTCCTGACGCGCGGCGAAGCTCACGGTGAGCTCCCCGCCGGCTGAGGCGACCTTCCATGCGTCGACGCCCTCATCGGCGGCCCAGACCCTCGTCGCCGCGGCCGCGGCGCAGGCTCCGTGCCGCAGGAGAGGGTCTCGCCGACGCCCCGCTCGTGGACCCGCATCCGCACGTGGCCGATGCCGTCCTGCACGAGCGGGGACCCCGGGACGACGAACTCCACGTTGGTCCCGTGCGGCGGCGTCGGCTCGACGGTGGGTGCGCTGGTGAGGCTCAGACGATTGAGGGCAGCGTCGTCGGGCAGGGCCACGACGGTGTGCGGGTTACCCATGGAGATGCTGAGGGCGGGGCGGGGCTCTGCCTCGCTGGCGGCTTTGACGAGCGAGTCGCTGGCCTGCTCGGCGGCCATCTCGGGGTCGATGAAGGACCAGACGCCCATTCCCACCGCGTATCCCTCCTCCACGCGCCGGACGGCTCTGAGCCCGGATCGGGTCATGATGGGCAGCTCGTCACCCTCCGTGAGCGTGACGAGGCCTTCGGCGACGAGGAAGTGGACGAGGGCGCGGACTGCGTTGCCGCACATCTGCGCCATGGAACCGTCGCTGTTGACGTAGTCCATGAACCACACCGGTGCGTCGACGGTGCTGGTCATCGAGTGCTCGTCTAGGAGTCTGCGCCCTTTTGCCATGAGGTGGTAGCACCGCCCGGATCAGTCCGTCGGCGCCCACTCCGAGGTGTCTGTCGCATACTGCGGTGACGAAGCCGTGGTCCAGGTCCATCTGGCCTGCGGGGTCGGCGAGGAGCACAAAGTCGTTTCCGTGGCGTGGGCCTTGGTGAACTGCATCCTTCTACCTAACCATGGGCGGCGGAGCTGATGATGCGCATCGCCTGCTCAAGGCGGTCCGTCTCCAGCGCCGGAACCCAGGCGATGCGCCGGTCGGCGCGGAACCATGTGTCTTGGCGGCGCGCGAGCTTCCGGGTGGCGTTGATGGTCTGCTCGACGGCTTCGGCGTGGGTGTGCTGGCCGTCGAGGACGGCGAGGAACTGCTGGTAGCCGATGGCGCGCGAGGCGGTTCTGCCGTGACGCAGCCCTTCGTGCTCCAGTGCGCGCACCTCATCCGCCAGCCCGTGGCGCACCATGTCGTGCACGCGCTGACCGATCCGTTCTCTGAGCACCGGTCGGGGCACGTCGGTGCCGAGCTGAACGACCGGCTCCACGGAGGGCTCGTACCGGTGCGGGGGCATGAAGGCGGTGAAGGTGCCTCCGGTGATGCGCACCACTTCGAGGGCGCGGATGAGGCGGCGGTCGTCACGGATCACGGCCTCGGATGCGGGGTCTTTGGCGCGGAGCTCCTCACGGAGGGCCTCGCTGCCCCTGTCGGTGAGCTCCTGCTGCAGCTGGGTGCGGACCGTGTGGTCGGCAGGTGGGAAGTCGATGATGTCCATGGCTGCCCGGACGTAGAGGCCGGAGCCGCCGACGAGGATGGGGTGCCGCCCCGGCTCCGGATCTCGGCGATCTTCTGCCGCGCCAGCGGCTGGTACTCGGAGGCTGCGGCTTCCTGTGAGACGTCGAGGATGTCGAAGAGGTGGTGGGGTATGCCGCGCATCTCGTCTTCGGTGACCTTGGCGGTCCCGATGTCCATGCCGCGGTAGAACTGCATGGAGTCTGCGTTGATGACTTCACCGGGCGCGCCCGTCTCGGCCAGCCGGTGGGCGAGCTCGACGGCGAGTCCCGACTTTCCGGAGGCGGTAGGGCCCACCACCGTGATCAGGGGTGCGGTCACCGCGGCGCTCAGACTCGGACGCTGCTTAAGCAGGCGGGAGACTGGGCATGCCCAGGGAGACGGAGGCCGGTTTGGTGCCGTCGACCTGAGTGGTGCCCACTCCGCACGATTCGGCCTGCCAGCGGTCCCAGGCCTCGCCTGCGCGGGAGCGGCGCAGGGCATACTCCTCGGGCTGGGGATCGGCGATGAGGTGCGCTTTTCCGCCCTGGGTGATGGGCACGGTGACGAAGTCGCCGGGGCGGGGCTCCGGGCTGCCCGTGGGGACGGCGAAGTGGACGAGCCGGTTGTCTGCCGCACGCCCTGTGAGACGGGCGGTCTGGGCGGATTTGCGTCCGGAGTCTGCGGTGACGAGAAGCTCCTGGCGCGTGCCGACGAGCTTTCTGTTCTCTTCTCCGGAGATTCGGTTCTGCAGGGCGATGAGTCGCTCGAAGCGCTCTTGGACGACTTCTTTGGGGAGCTGCTCGTCGAACTCGGCGGCGGGGTTCCGGGCCGCGGGGAGTATTGGAACGTGTAGGCGCTGGCGAAGCGGGCCTCCTCGACGACCCGCATGGTCTCTTGGAAGTCCTCTTCGGTCTCACCGGGAACCCGACGATGATGTCGGTGGTGACGGCTGCGTGGGGCATCCGGTCCCGCACCTTCTCCAGGATGGAGAGGAACCGGCTGGAGCGGTAGGACCGGCGCATCGATTTGAGGATCCGGTCTGAGCCGGACTGCAGGGGCATGTGCAGCTGGGGCATGGCGTTGGGCGTCTCTGCCATGGCGTCGATGACGTCGTCGGTGAAGGAGGCCGGGTGGGGGCTGGTGAAGCGCACCCGTTCAAGACCTTCGATGTCGCCGCAGGCTGCAGAAGCTTGGCGAAGGCTCCGCGGTCGCGGAATTCGACGCCGTAGGTGTTGACGTTCTGGCCGAGCAGGGTGACCTCCACGGCGCCGTCGTCGACGAGCGCCTGGACTTCGGCGAGGATCTCGCCGGGTAAGCGTCCTTCTCCTTGCCGCGCAGTGAGGGCACAATGCAGAAGGTGCATGAGTTGTTGCACCCGACTGATATCGACACCCAGCCCGAGTGCACGGATTCGCGCTTGGTGGGCAGGGTGGACGGGAAGGTGTCGAGGGATTCGAGGATCTCCAGCTCGGCTGCGGCGTTGTGCCGCGCCCTTTGGAGGAGCGTGGGAAGGGATCCGATGTTGTGGGTGCCGAAGACCACGTCGACCCAGGGCGCCTTCTCCAGGACCGTGTTCTGGTCCTTCTGGGCGAGGCACCCGCCGACGGCGATCTGCATCCCTGGCTGCACGTCCTTGGTGCTCTTGAGCTGGCCGAGGTTCCCGTAGAGCCGGTTGTCGGCGTTCTCCGCACTGCGCAGGTGTTGAAGACCACCAGGTCAGGGCTCTGCCCCTCCTGCGCCTCGACGTAGCCGGAGCTTTCGAGGAGGCCGGAGATCCGCTCCGAATCGTGGACGTTCATCTGGCAGCCGAAGGTGCGCACTTCGTAGGTGCGGACAGCGCCAGCGGTCGGTGCGGAAAGGTCCTCGAGGGTGTCTGTCATCGGCTCTGCTCAGGTGGGGTGGCGGGTCAGGAACAAGAGGAGAGTCTACGCGGCGCGGGTGTCCAAGGCATCCCTGACGACCGTGAACGCGGCGCCCGGGCTGTGGCCGCGTCGGGCGAGCATGTCCACCAGTAGGCGTGTGATCTTGTCCGCTCCTTGCGATCCTCCGGCGCGTGGCCGGAGGGCACTGCGACTCCTCGCAGCTTATTCTCCACGAGTTCGCGCGCTGCCGCTTCCTGGTCCTCCACACTGAGCTGGTCGAGGGCGGCCTCGATGTTCTCAGGCTCAATGCCTTTGTCCTGCAGCTCGCGGCGCAGCGCGGAGGCGCCGAGGCCTTTGAGCTCGTGGCGTGTGCGCACCCATGTGTGCGCGAACGCTTCATCGTCGATCAGTTGGACGGCCTGCATTCTGTCCAGCACGCTGACGATGGTCTCTTCGGGAATTCCTTCTCGCGCAGAGCCTGAGCCAATTGATGGCGGGACTTGGGCGAACCGGTGAGCTTCCTCAGCACCACTGCGCGGGCTTTCGAGTACTCCGAGACCTCTTCGTGAGCCTGGGGCTCCTGCCGACTCCTTCCCGGAGTCGGCAGGAGCCTCAGCGGCCTTCGCGTCGAACAGGTCGGAGCGAAGTTCTCCAGACTCCAGCTTCTCGAGAGTCTGGCGGAGCTTGTCCAGCTTGTCTGGCTGTGCACCCTCAGGGTCAGCCATCAGACGGCCTTCAGCTCAGGGCCCGATTCCTCGCCTTCGGTCTTGATGATGCCGAGCTTCTCCTTGATGCGGCGCTCGATCTCATCGGCGAGGTCGGGGTTGTCCTTGAGGAAGTGGCGGGCCTTCTCCTTGCCCTGGCCGAGCTGATCCCCTTCGTAGGTGAACCAGGCGCCGGACTTCTTGACCAGGCCGTTCTCCACGCCCACGTCGATCAGGCCGCCCTCACGGGAGATGCCCTCTCCGTAGAGGATGTCGAACTCGGCCTGCTTGAACGGCGGAGCCATCTTGTTCTTCACGATCTTGGCCCGGGTGCGGTTGCCGACGGCGTTCACACCCTCCTTCAGAGTCTCGATGCGTCGCACATCGACACGGACTGAGGCGTAGAACTTCAGGGCCTTGCCGCCGGACGTGGTCTCCGGGGAGCCGAAGAAGACTCCGACCTTCTCGCGGAGCTGGTTGACGAAGATCGCTGTCGTCTTGGTCTGCGCCAGGCGGCCGGTGATCTTTCGCAGCGCCTGCGACATCAGGCGGGCCTGCAGGCCCACGTGCGAATCGCCCATCTCGCCCTCGATCTCAGCGCGAGGCACCAGTGCGGCCACGGAGTCGATGACGACGATGTCCAGCGATCCGGACGAGACCAGCATGTCCATGATCTCCAGAGCCTGCTCACCGGTGTCCGGCTGGGAGACCAGCAGAGCGTCGGTGTCCACGCCCAGCTTGGCGGCGTAGGCGGGGTCGAGCGCGTGCTCGGCATCGATGAACGCCGCAATGCCGCCGCTCTTTTGGGCGTTGGCAACGGCGTGGAGGGCGACCGTCGTCTTGCCGCTGGACTCGGGGCCGTAGATCTCCACGACACGGCCGCGGGGAACCCGCCGATGCCCAATGCGGCATCCATGGAGATCGATGAGGTCGGAATGGCCTCGATAGGAGCGCGGGTGTCATCGCCCAGACGCATCACCGAGCCCTTGCCGTACTGCTTGTCGATCTGGGCGAGGGCCGCTTCAAGGCCTTCTCGCGGTCAGGGCTTGCTGCCATGATTCACCTCACGGGGTTGTGGTCTGTGGGTACGCGATCGAGACTACGGCGGACCTATGACACGTGCTGTGTCATCACCATGACAAGGTGCGGTAAGCGCGGCCGCCATCGCGACGCTGCGTCACTGCAAGACTCTAGTCCCGGATCGAACACATATTCGAACCAACACGCCGACCGCGCCGTCGTCGGATCCGGGGCAGGTCGGCTCAGTCGCGCTTCAGCGGAACATCCGCGCCGAGAAGTCGCTCCTCGGGCACGTCCTGCTGCCTGCACAGCGCCTCCCACACACGGCGTGGCTCGACCCCGGCCCTCAGCGCCTGCTGCGCGGTGAGCTGGTACTCACTGATGACCAGCTCACCGGCGAGCACGGGGCGTAGCCCGCGCCGAACTCGCCCTCCATGAGGGACCAGAACCTCGACTCACGCACCGATGAGCTCGTCGGTTCCAAACTCCTGCTGAAACTCAGCGGGGACGGTATCGGGAATGGTGATGCCTTCGGCCACTGCGATGCGCTCGGCGACCTGGAAGAGCATGACGGCCAGAGGCACGTTCAGCGCAGCGCAGATCGACGCCAGAAGCTCCGAGGAGGCTTCCTTCTGACCGCGCTCCACTTCGGAGAGGTAGCCCAGCGAGACTCGCGCATCATGGGAGACGTCACGCAGTGTGCGTCCCTCCTCCTGGCGGATGCTGCGCAGCACATCACCGATCTCCTGGCGCATCGTCACTCCCTTGGACTCTGGGGCTTCTGCTCGGGGAGCTGCTCCTCGGCGTCCTTCCACCGGGTGACTCCGTTGACGGTGACTGGCTGTCGCACCATGTGCTGACTCCTTGCTGAGCGGCTGCGGCTGAGGCTCGGACTTTTTCGGACTGACCTAGAACAACGGAAGGGGCGGCTGACTTGTTCCCACAGTAGCCGCAATGGGCTGAGAGCAGGAGCCCCGCGGGGCTTGGGGCTCACGGCTGGTCCGTCCCCACGATCCCCTCAGGTTCGGTGAGGAGCAGATCGTAGGTCAGCTTCAGGGCCCCCTCCAGGGAGGCGTCCCTGATGTGCTGGCGCGTGCTGTCCACGTCGTCGTCGGGGGCCAGGTCGAGCAGGAGGGCGCCGGTGAGCCAGTCGCCGTCGAGCTCGTGGGGATGGGCCTCCGGCGGCAGCGTCAGGCTCAGACGCGATGCTGTGTCCTTATGGAGTGCGAGGCCCAGGTACACGGTGCCGACGTCCTTGCCCTCGTGGGGAGCCGGACCGGCCACCCCTGTGGTGGAGACTCCCAACTGTGCCCGGCATCTGCGGGCCGCACCGCGGGCCATGTAGGCGGCGACCCGGCCGTCCACGGCTCCGCAGTCCTGCAGAACCTCGCGCGGGACCTCCAGGACCTCTTCCTTGACCAGGACGGAGTAGGAGACGATTCCACCCTGAAGCACCTCTGAGGCTCCCGGCACATCAGCGATCCGCGCGGACAGAGAAGCCGGCCGTCAGCGACTCGGCGGTCGCCAGGGTGATTCCGCGGTGGGCGCATCGCTGCACCAGCTCCACCGGGTCCTGCCTGCGGCTGGCGTCCTCGGCCACGTGGACTGCCGGCCCCTGCACGGTCATCGTGCTGCGCGCCTGATGCGCATCGCCTGGACGACGTAGTCGATGCCTGTGACCACAGTGACCACGGCGGCGACGATGACGATCCACAGGGCCACGGTGCTCAGCCATCCGGCGATGACGGCCAGGGGCAGAAGCATCAGCTGCAGCCCCGCGGCCTGGAGCACCGTCTTGAGCTTGCCGCCCCGGGAGGCGGGCATGACCTGGGTGCGGATCATCCACATGCGAAGCAGGGTGACGCCGACCTCGCGCACGAGAATGACGATGGTGACCCACCAGGGCAGCTCCCCAGCACGGAGAGCATGACGAGCGCCGACCCGATGAGCAGCTTGTCGGCGATGGGGTCCGCGATCTTGCCGAAATCCGTCACCAGATTACGTGCGCGCGCGACGTCGCCGTCGATCTTGTCGGTGATGACCGCGAGGGCGAAGACCGCAGCCGCGACCCACCGCCAGATGTCCTCCTGGGGCTCGAGGCCCTCCGCGTCCAGCAGCAGCGCCGCCACGAAGACCGGCACCAGAGCTATGCGCAGCATCGTCAGCACATTGGCGATGTTCCACAGCGGTACGCGGCGATCATCCATACCTGCGACTCTACAGCCTCGACCCCTCAGATTCCTGGCAGATAGGGCCTGCTCAGCCCCTGCAGCTCAGCCTCTTCCGGTGAGCTCCCACGCGTCCTCGGCACCGTCGGAATCGTGGCCGTCGTAGTAGTCGGCTGCCTTCGGGATCTGCTGGGTCCGTTCGGCCAGATCGGCGGCGATGAGGTCCTGGACCTCGCCGGTGTGCACGGTGCCTGTGGTGCCTCCTGGGGAGGTGCGCTAAGCCGGGGCCTGCTGCGGCTCGGGCACCGCCGTGCCCTGTGCCGTCTCCACGCCGACGGCCGCCCCGTTGTAGGGCTCCTCGTCCTGCGGAGCGTCCTCGCCCTTGATGGTCGCCAGCACATCAGGGAGCTCGTCCGGGGCACGAGGACGTCGCGGGCCTTCGACCCTTCGGAGGGGCCGACGACCCCGCGCGACTCCATGAGGTCCATGAGTAAGCCCGCTTTGGCGAAGCCGACCCTGAGCTTGCGCTGCAGCATGGAGGTGGAGCCGAACTGCGTGGTGACCACCAGTTCGGTCGCGGCCAGCAGCAGCTCGAGGTCATCGCCGATGTCCTCGTCGATGTCCTTCTTCTTCGGCTCCATGGCCTTCACAGCATCGTCGACGTACTGCGCCTTCAGCTGCGACTTCACATGCTCAACCACCGCATGGACTTCGGACTCGTTGACCCAGGCGCCCTGCACACGCATCGGTTTGGAGGCGCCCATGGGCAGGAAGAGGGCGTCGCCCTGGCCGAGCAGCTTCTCCGCGCCGACGGAGTCCAGCACCACGCGGGAGTCGGTGGCAGAGGAGGTGGCGAAGGCCATGCGGGAGGGCACGTTGGCCTTGATGAGGCCGGTGACCACGTTGACCGAGGGGCGCTGGGTCGCCAGCACCAGGTGGATGCCCGCAGCGCGCGAGCTGGGTGATGCGCACGATGCTGTCCTCGACATCCCTGGGGGCGACCATCATCAGGTCAGCCAGCTCGTCGACGATCACCAGCAGGTAGGGATACGGGCGGAGCACGCGCTGGGAGTCGGGCGGCAGCTGGATCTTTCCGGCGCGCACCGCCTTGTTGAAGTCGTCGACGTGCTTGTAGCCGAAGTGGGCGAGGTCGTCGTACCGGTTGTCCATCTCCTTGACGACCCATTCCAGCGCCTCGGCGGCCTTCTTGGGGTCGGTGATGATGGGCGTGATCAGGTGAGGATGCCGTCGTAGCCGGTCAGCTCGACCCGCTTGGGGTCCACCATGACCATGCGCACCTCATCCGGGGTGGCCCGCATCAGCACGGAGGTGATCATCGAGTTGATGAACGCTGACTTGCTTAGCTCCCGTCGCACCGGCGACGAGCATGTGGGGCATCTTCGCGAGGTTGGCCACGACGTAGCCGCCCTCGACGTCCTTGCCCACTCCCATCACCATCGGGTGCTCGGTGCGGCGTGCTGCGTTGGAGCGCATGACGTCGCCAAGCGCTACGACTTCCTTGTCCCGGTTGGGGATCTCGATGCCGATCGCTGACTTGCCGGGGATCGGGCTGAGGATGCGCACCTCGTTGGATGCCACGGCCAGGAGATGTTCTTCTCGAGGCTGGTGACCTTCTCCACCTTGGTGCCAGGGGTGAGCTCGACCTCGTAGCGGGTCACGGTGGGCCCGCGCGAGAAGCCGGTCACCTGCGCCTCGACCTTGAACTGGTCGAAGGTGTGGTTGAGCGCCTCGACGATCTCGTCATTGGCGGCCGTGTGCTCCTTGGGCACCGGGTAGGCGGGCAGAAGCTTCTGGTCCGGCAGGGTGTAGGTGACGTCGCCGGCGAGCTCCAGCTGCTCCGAGCGGACGGGGAAGTCGGTGATGGGCGTAAGCTTCTCCGGCTCGTTGGTCATGGGGATCGATCCCGCAGACGACGAGGCGCCGTCCTTGGGCGCCGCGGCCGCCTTCTGGCCGACCATCTCCTCATAGTCGTACAGGCCCGCGGCCTCCTTGGCCGCCTGGATCTCGCGCTGCTGCTTGGTGGGCCGCTTGGTGCCGGGCTTCGGAGCCGACTCATCGTTCTGCGCCTACTCCACCTGCACGGGCGAATCGTAGGCACCCTCTGGGGCGCTCTCCGCAAGGATCTCGGTGGCCTGGGTCTGCGCGGCCTCGTCCTCTTCAGAGTCGCTGCTCCCGATCTTGGAGAAGAAGCCGGGGCGCTGCGACTTGGCCTTGGTCTTGGACTTGGGCGCCTGCGGGCTCACGCCGGTGTACTGGGCGGTCTGCTGCTGCGAATCGCCGCCGGAGGGCATCTGCTCGGCGTCGGCGTCCTCGGAGCGGGCAGGGCGCGGCGCCGCCTCGCCGATCAGGTAGTGGCGTGCCACGTCGATCCGCTCGGGGATGCGGCGGACGGGGGTGTCGGTGAGCACCAGGATCCCTGCGATGAGGATGGCGCTGAGGATGAACCACACCGGGTAGGCCGTCACCAGGAGGCCATCGGCACGGCCACGAGGTAGCCGATCACACCGCCGGAGCTGAGCATCTGCTCGAAGCCGTAAGCCTCTCCCTGCTCGAAGGTCTCGTTGATGCTCGGCAGACCCGCTGCGAGGTGGGCCAGGTAAGCGCCCGCGGCGAGAATGATCGCCAGGCCCAGCGCGACGCGCCCGTTATTGTCATGGGCCTGCGGCGTGCGGAAGAGCCGCACGCTGGTGATGAGCAGGGCAAGGGAAGGATCACGCTCGCCCAGCCCAATGACCCCGCAGTCAGCCGATGGATGAGCTCGGGGACCCAGTGGTCCCAGTGCCGGGCGCCCCACCAGTCGACGACGGCGGTGAGTGCGGCCAGCAGCAGAAACACCAGGCCCGCCGCGTCGCGACGGTCGTCGGGGTGGATCTTCACCTGCCGTCCGACCCCGCGCACACTGGTCCCGACAGGGGTCGCCAGTGCCATCCACAGGGCCGTGAGAATGCGCGCGGGAAGCGGCACCTGCTCCTCAGCAGGCTGCTGCTTCTTCTTTCCAGACGTCGTCCCGCGGCCGGAGGAGCTCTTCTGTCCGGACGACCGCGAGGGGAAGTACGTGTCGCCATACCCCCAACCTAGCGGTGAGGAGCCGACTTGACGTGTATATACGCGGCTCAGGTCTCCACGACGACAGGAACGATCATCGGTTTGCGGCGCAGCTTGCGGCTGACCCACGACCCGATCGTGCGCCGCACCACCTGCTGGAGCTGGTGGGTGGTGTGCTCCTTGTTGGACTCGATCGCCTCGATGAGAGCCTTCTCGATCTTGGGCTTGATGCCCTTGAACACGGCGTCCTCCTCGGCCACGCCGCGGGCGTGGATGTCCGGCCCGGAGACGATGGTGCCGGTCTGACGGTTCACCACCGTGATCACCGAGATGAAGCCCTCCTCGCCGAGGGTGCGGCGGTCCTTGAGGTCGGTGTCGGTGATCTCGCCGATGCTGGAGCCGTCGACGTAGACGTAGCCGCACTCGATCTGGCCTGTGATCCGGGCCTGCCCGTCGCGCAGATCAACGACGGATCCGTCCTCGCAGAGCAGGACGCTGTCCGGGAGCACACCGGTCTCCTCGGCGAGCCGACCATTGGCGATCAGGTGCCTGGTCTCACCGTGCACCGGCATGACGTTTCGAGGCTTCAGGATGTTGTAGCAGTACAGCAGCTCGCCCGCCGAGGCATGCCCCGAGACGTGCACGTTGGCGTTGTCCTTGTGCACCACGTCGGCGCCGGTCTTCATCAGACCGTTGATCACCCGGTACACGCTGGTCTCGTTGCCGGGGATGAGCGAGGAGGCGAGGATGATGGTGTCGCCCTCGCCCACCTGGACCTGGTGGTCGCCGTTGGCCATCCGTGACAGGGCAGCCATCGGCTCGCCCTGGGATCCGGTCGACATGAGCACCAGCTTGTGGTCCGGCACGTCGTCGACCTTCTTGATGTCGACGAGAAGACCCTCAGGCACGTCCAGGTAGCCGAGCTTGTCGGCGATGCCCATGTTGCGGACCATCGAGCGCCCCACGAAGGCCACCTTGCGGCCGTGCTTGTGGGCCGCGTCGAGCACCTGCTGCACCCGGTGGATGTGCGAGGCGAAGGACGCCACGATGATGCGCCGCTCAGAGTCGCGGAAGTAGGACTCGATGACCGGGCCGATGTTCTTCTCCGGCGCGGTGAAGCCCGGCACGTGGGCGTTGGTGGAGTCGGAGAGGAACAGGTCCACACCCTCCTCCCCAGACGGGCGAAGTGCCGGAGGTCCGTGATCCGGCCGTCCATCGGCAGCTGGTCCATCTTGAAGTCGCCGGTATGGAACACGTTTCCGGCCTCGCTGCGGATGAACACGGCCAGGAGTCGGGGATGGAGTGGTTGACTGCGACGAACTCGCACTCGAAGGGGCCGAAGCTCTCCACGCCCCCTCTTCGACGGTCAGCGTGTAGGGCTTGATCCGGTGCTCGGCGAGCTTGGCCTCGATGAGTGCGAGGGTGAGCCTCGAGCCGATGAGCGGGATCTGGTCGTTCTTGCGCAGCAGGTAGGGCACGGCGCCGATGTGGTCCTCGTGCCCGTGGGTGAGCACGAGTCCGACGACGTCGTCGAGCCGGTCTTCGATGTAGCTGAAGTCCGGGAGGATCAGGTCGACTCCGGGCTGCTCCTCCTCGGGGAAGAGCACGCCGCAGTCCACGAGCAGCAGCTTCCCGTTGAGCTCGAACACGGTCATGTTTCGGCCGATCTCACCGAGCCCTCCGAGCGGCACGATGCGCATCGTTCCGCTCTTCAGCTTGGGCAGGGTGATCAGTGTCTCTGTTGTCACAGGCGACTCCTCAAAGTCTCAATAGCGGCACGGGGTCGACGGCAGCCTCACAGCTGCCAGTAAACTCTCCGCAGGTCGTGGAGGATGAGCTCCTGCTCAGCCTCATTTGCCTGCACCAGGGGCAGGCGAACGTCAGTGCGGATGGGGAATCCGATCCAGTTCAGGGTCAGCTTGGAGGCCACGCTGCCCTGCACGCGGGTCATCATGGCGCGGATCACGGGGCCCAGCTCGCCGTGAGCGATGCGGGCGTCCTTCAGCTGATAGTTCAGCAGCGCGTCGATCATGCGCCGGAAGGTCGGGAGGCCACATGGCTGGTGACCGAGACCACGCAAGCGGCGCCCATCGCCATCCATGCGAGCACGTTCTGGTCATCGCCCGAGTAGATCTCCAGCTCGGTCTTGGTGAGCACCTCAGTGGTGGCCGTGATGTCGTTCTTTGCGTCCTTGAGCGACATGATGCGCGGGTGCTCGGCCAGCCGGAGGATGGTCTCGGTGGCGATCGGGATGCCGGTGCGCCCGGGGATGTCATAGATCATCAGCGGCAGGTCCGCCGCGTCCGCGACGGCCCTGAAGTGGGCGAGCACGCCGTCCTGGGAGGGCTTGTTGTAGTACGGGGTGACCACCAGCTGGCCGTCGGCTCCCGCTCGCTCGGCCTTCGCGGCCATCTCGAGGTCGTGGCTGGTGTGGTTGGTGGAGGTGTAGGCGATGATCTTGGCCCGGTCCCCACCGCGGATTTGGCGGCGCGGACCAGGTCAGCCTTCTCGTAGTCCTCGAGGGTGGATGTCTCTCCGGTGGTCCCGGAGACCACCAGCGAGTCGTTGCCCTCCTCGACGAGCTTGTGCGCCAGGGCCTCGAACGCCTCGAAGTCGACCCGGTCATCCGCGGTGAAGGGTGTGACCATGGCAGTGGCCAGGTGCCCGAAGTAGGGGTCGGTCTGATCAGGGTGCTTGATCTCCCCTCAGCCAGATAGGGGTCGAACTCGCGGGTGGTGTCCTGGTCGCCGGTCATACAAAGTACTGTAACGCGTGTGAAGTCTCGCACCGGCACCGAATCTCGGAGAGCCACCGGACGTCTCCTCGGCGTGGATGCCGCTCGCGGGGCCGCACTGATCGGCATGATGACTGTGCACGTGATCAGCAGCCAGAACCCGGACGGCACCGCCTCCACCGCAGGCCTGGTGCTCTCCGGCCGCTCCGCGGCCCTCTTCGCGGTGCTGGCGGGAGTGGGACTGGCCCTGATGAGCTCGCGCACCTCGGATGCGCTGACGCTCTCGTGGACGCGTCGTGCCGTGGCGGTGCGCGCCGGGCTGATCATCGTGCTGGGCGCCTTCCTCGCCCTGATGAATCACGGCGTGGCGGTGATCCTGGTCAACTACGGGCTCATGTTCCTCCTAGCGCTGCCTTTCCTGCGGCTGGGCGCCAAAGCCCTGGCTGGACTCTCGGCGGGCTTCGCACTTCTGGGCCCTGCGGCCCTCTACCTGTGGCAGAACGCATTGCGGGAGACGCTCAGCAGCCAGCCGGAGCGGCTCTGGCACTCCCCACCTTCCTGGACCTCTCGGACAGTCCGGAGACCTTCGTGGATCCGGGCACCCTGGCGCTGGACCTGACGGTGACCGGCTACTACCCGCTGCTGGTGTGGTAGGCGTACTTCTTCGCGGGCATGGCCATCGGCCGCCTGAACCTGCGCCGCCTCTCCACGGCGGCCGCCCTGGCCGCCGCCGGTGCTGCGGGCGCTGCGGCCACCTACCTGATCGGGTGGGCGACGGTGGAGACCTCCGGCATGTTCGGCCACCTCCAGCAGCTCTCCGGCTATGAGCCGCACGAGGTGCAGGGCGCCCTGGAGACCAACGACCACCTGCTGCCCTTCATCACCCACCCGGCCTGGTTCGGCCTGGTCACCCCGCATCAGGGATCCCCGGTGGATCTCATCCACACGCTGAGCACCTCGATGCTGACCCTCGGCGTCCTCCTGCTCATCGCTGCGGCCCTCCCCTGGCTCACCGCACCCCTGGTAAGCGCCGGCGCGATGCCGCTGACGCTCTACACCGCCCACCTGCTGGTGCTGGCAGTGTGGCATCCCAGCGAAGACCTGCAGGAGACGGTCACCCCACCGATGCTCTGGACGGGGTTCATCGTCGCGTTCCTGGTCCTGGGTCTGGTGAAGGTGCTGGTGAAGAGGCGAGGGCCCCTGGAGGCCGCGACGGCAGGGGCAGCGCACGCCCTGGTAGGCCCGAAGCCCTGACCATCGCGTGAGCGCAGCGTCTCAGCGGGTCAGGATGTGCGGACGATGAGCTCAGGGGCGATGAGCGAGTAGGACTGCTCCGCACCGTCGATCACCGCGAACAGGGCATCCAGCGCAGCCTCTCCGGCGGCTTCGAAGGGCTGCCGGATGGTGGTCAGCGGCGGGGAGAAGAAGTCCGAGGCGTCCACATCGTCGAACCCCACCACCGCTACGTCCTCCGGGACCCGCAGGCCCCTCTCGGCGAGTGCACGAATGATGCCGAGGGCCATGTAGTCGTTGGCGGAGAACACGGCCTCCGGCGGCTTCGCCCCTCCGAGCAGACGCTGGGCGGCCTGGTAGCCGTCCTCAGCGTTCCACCCGCCGCGCACCAGACGCGGCAGCTCCGCGTCGGTGCTCAGCATGCGCTCCTGCCAGCCCGAGGCGCGCTCGCGCGCGTCGAACCAGGCGCTGGGGCCGGAGATGTGCGCGATGTCCGCAAAGCCTCTGCCGAGGAGGTGGTCCACGGCCAGCCGGGCACCCTCCTTCTGGTCGATGCCGACCACGTGGCGACCGTAGCCGGGCGCGATGCCGGAGCTGATCACCACCACCGGCAGCTGCTCGGCCATCTGCAGGGCCGCCTCGGCGACGGGGTCCTGGTGGGCGATGACGACGATGCCGTCGACCCCGTGCTCGGCGAAGAAGTTCATGGCGGCGTCCACTGTGGGCTTCGACGCCTCATCCACCACGGTCATGATGGTGGCATAGTGGTGGGCCCTGGCCGCCTGCTCCACCGCCTGAGTGGTGCGCGCGGGCCCGAACGTCCGGTCCCCGGGGCGACGACGCCTATAGTTCGGGTGGACCGGGTGCGCAGGGAGCGTGCCGCGTTGCTGCGCCGGTAGCCCAGCTTCGCGATGGCACGCTCCACCCGGCGCCGGGTGGCTGATCGGACGGCCTCCGGCTCGTTGAGCACGCGGGAGACGGTCTGGTGGGAGACGCGGCCTCCCGCGCCACGTCGGTCATCGACGGAGGCCGGGCGTCCCCACGGTGCTTCATCGCCGGCCCGGACCCTGACCTCGGGCGCGTGCGGCGCGCTCCATGTCGATGGCCCGGCGCATCGACTGCCGCGCACGGGTGCGATCCCCGGCGGTGTCGTAGGCCATGGACAGGCGGAACCACGATCGCCAGTCGTCGGGCTTGGCCTCTGCCTGGGCCTTGTACTTCTCGAACTGCTCGTCGGCCTGGGACCTGTTCGCGCGTCCTCCCGGGGAGCGTTCGACGACGTCCTCGGGGAGGCCTCCTTCGCGGTGCAGCTGACCGCCGAGCCGCTCGATGCCGCGGCCGAAGCTGATCTCGCGGAACAGCACCCATGAGCCCAGAATGGTCAGGGCGATGGTGCCAGCGCCGATGAGCTGGGCGGTGAGGTCCCCTGTCCGCAGGAAGCGGATGCCGATGAGCCAGGATGCCACCAGGAAGATGCCCAGCAGTCCGACCATCAGGAAGGTGAAGAACTTCGATTTCACGGTGCCTCCTTACAGTCCGAGATCGAGGTAGCCGTCGAGGCCGTGCGTCAGGCCGGGGCGCCGGGCTGCCTGACGCAGTCCCAGCAGCACCCCGGGCATGAAGCTGCCGCGGTCGAAGCTGTCGTGGCGGATGGTCAGCTGCTCTCCCGCCGAGCCGAGGAGGACCTCCTGGTGGGCGACGAGGCCGCGCAGCCGGACCGCGTGCACATGGATGTCCTCCACCACCGCACCGCGGGCGCCGCCGGGGTCGGACTCCGTGGCGTCGGGCGAGGGTGCCACGCCGGCGCTGCGCCGCGCCTGGCCCATCAGGGAGGCGGTGCGGGCGGCTGTGCCTGAGGGGGCGTCCACCTTCTGCGGGTGGTGCAGCTCAACGATCTCCGCAGATTCGAAATACTGGGCCGCCTTGGCGGCGAAGGCTGTGGCGAGCACTGCTCCGAGCGCGAAGTTCGGAGCGATGAGCACTCCCACCTCGCGGTGCTGGGCCAGCTGGTCCTCGAGGGAGGCGAGCCTCTCCTCCGTCCACCCGGTGGTGCCGACCACTGCGTGCAGGCCGTTCTCCACGGCGAAGGAGACGTTGTCCTGCGTCGCACCGGGAACAGTGAGGTCCACGATGTGGCTTGCTCCGGACTCGAGGATGCGCTCCAGCGGATCGCCTCGGCCCAGGGTCGTCGCGAGTTCCATGTCTTCGGCAGCGTCCACGGCCTTCACCGCTTCCGAGCCCATTCGTCCTGAGGCGCCCAGTACGGCCACTCTGATGCTCTCGCTCATGGGTTCAGCCTATCTCTCCGCGAGCACCGCCTCCGTGCCAGAATGTGATCGTTAACACAACGCATGAAAGTGACTCCGCCCGTGAACCGCACCACTGCACAGCTGGCCGACGGCCGCGACATCTTCTTCTACGACGACGAGACCCGCACCCGCAGCGTCCACGACGGCCGCGACATCGCCCGTCCCGAGGGCGCCAATGAGATGCGATTCGACCCGCTGCTCGGCGAGTGGACGGCCGTAGCGGCGGCGCGCCAGAACCGCACGCACAAGCCCAGCGCCGACGCCTGCCCTCTCTGCCCCAGCACCCCAGAGCGGGCCACGGAGGTCCCGGAGGCTGGGTTCGACGTCGTCGTGTTCGAGAACCGGTTCCCCTCATTCCGCGGCGAGGCGCCCGTGCCGCCTGACGTGCTGGAGCATCTCGGTAGGCGGAGGAGGCGGGCGGGCTCGTCCGCCCTGGGGCGGGCCGGTGCGAAGTGGTGGTGTTCACCGACCAGCACACCGGGCAGCTGGCCGAGGTCCCCGCAGCGCGCATGCGCACCGTGGTGGACGCCTGGGCGGACCGCACCGAGGCGCTGATGCGCGAGCCGGGGTGGAGCAGGTCTACATCTTCGAAAACCGCGGCGAGGAGATCGGCGTGACGCTGCATCACCCGCACGGCCAGATCTACGGCTACCCGTTCCGCACGCCGCGGACCCAGAAGATCATGGCTCAGGCGGAAGGGTTCCGCCGCAGGCACGGCAAGGACCTCTTCGACGAGATCCTCTCCGCAGAGCCTCCCCAGGGCTCCCCGTCATTCTGACCGGCGAGCACTGGACCGCCATGGTCCCCCGTGGGCGCGCTGGCCTGTCGAGATCATGATTCTGCCGCACCGCAGCGTCGGTAGGCCCCGAGCTGACGGAGGCGGAGCGGACCGAATTCGCAGACCTGTACCTGGAGGTGCTGCGACGCGGCGACCGGCTCTTCGACGGGCCTCTGCCGTACATCTCCGGATGGCAGCAGGCCCCGCGGCGCCATGCGCGAGGACATGCGTCTGCACCTGCAGCTGTTCTCCATCCGTCGAGCATCGAACAAGCTGAAGTATCTGGCAGGCTCGGAGTCGGGCATGGGTGTGTTCATCAACGACATCGCCCCCGAGGACATGGCCGCGAGGCTCAGAGACGCAGGAGATGACGCATGAAGGTCCTGGTGACCGGCGGGGCTTACTACATCGGCTCAGTGGTGACGCAGCAGGTGCTGGCCGCCTACCACACGGTGGAGGTCATCGACGACCTCAGCACCGGCTATGCCGCGAGCGTGCCGGCCGGAGCGAGGCTGCACCGTCTGCCCATCGGCGAGGCCGGGCGGGTGCTGGACTCCAGCTTCGATGCGGTGCTGCACTTCGCCGCGAAGTCCCTCGTCGGGGAGTCCGTGAGCAGGCCTGAGCTGTACTGGCACGGCAACATCGTGCAGACCCTTCACCTGCTCGATGCCATGCGTGAGGCCGGGGTGCCGCGCATGGTCTTCTCCTCCACCGCTGCGACCTACGGCGAGCCTGCCGCGGACAGCATCACGGAGGACCAGCCGACCCATCCGACCAACCCATACGGCGCCTCCAAGCTCGCCATCGACCACATGCTCACCGCGGAGGCGGCAGCCCACGGGCTCGCGGCGGTGTCGCTGCGCTACTTCAATGTGGCGGGAGCGGCCTTCGTCGAAGGCGGCGGCGTGCTGGCCGAGCGTCACGATCCCGAGACGCACCTGATCCCCAACCTGCTGAAGGTGGCCGCCGCGAGCGCAGCTCGCGTCGATCTTCGGCACCGACTATCCGACCCGGGACGGCACCTGCATCCGGGACTACATCCATGTGGTGGACCTGGCCGACGCGCATGTGCGGGCGCTGGATGCCGCGGAGGCCGGGGTGCATGAGGTCTACAACCTGGGCACCGGCACCGGCACGAGTGTGCGTGAGGTGATCGGTGCGGTGCGGCAGGCCACGGGGCATCCGGTTCCGGCCCAGGAGCATCCTCGTCGGCCTGGGGATCCTGCGGTGCTGGTGGCCTCGGGCCGGAAGGCTGCGGAGGGCCTGGGATGGCGTCCGCGGCGAACGGTGAAGGAGATGGTGGAGGACGCATGGACGGCGCGGGAGCGATGACGCAGCACAGCGATGAGCGGATCCGGGAGCTGACGGAGGCTTTTCGCCGGGAATTCGGCGCGGATCCGGACGGAGTGTGGGAGGCGCCGGGACGGGTGAACCTGGTGGGTGAGCACACCGACTACAACGATGGGTTCGTGCTGCCGTTCGCGCTGTCTCAGACGGTTCAGGCTGCGGTGCGGCGGCGCGAGGACCGGACGGTGCGGATCCTGTCGGAGCAGCAGGAGGGCTCGGTGCAGGTGGACCTGGACGCTCTGGCGCAGAGCGATGCCTCGGCGCCGGGGAGAAGGGCATCCGGCTGGGCCGCGTACCCGGTGGGGTGCTGTGGGCCCTGGAGCAGGCCGGGCACCGACTGCAGGGCATGGATGTTCTGCTGGGCTCCTCCGTCCCCACCGGGGCGGGGCTCTCCTCGTCAGCGGCGCTGGAGTGCGCCGTCGGCCTGGCGGCCGCCGAGAGCGCAGGCATCGAGCTGGATCCTCTGGCTTTGGCGCGCATCGCGCAGCGCGCGGAGAACGACTACGTGGGCATGCCCTGCGGAATCATGGATCAGACGGCGTCGACGACGGGCAGGCAGGGGCATGCGCTGCTGCTCGACACCCGGTCGATGCAGGTGGAGCATGTGCCTCTGGAGCTCGAGCGCGCGGGGCTGAGCCTGCTGGTCATCGATGCGCAGGCGCCGCACCGGCTGGTGGACGGCGAGTACGCGGACCGGCGGCGCCAGTGCGAGGAGGGTGCCGGCACGCTGGGCATCGAATCCCTGCGGGTGCTGACCGATCAGGGCACCACCCCTGAGGAGCTGGACGTCTCGGTGGAGGACGAGGCGGTCCGGCGCAGGGTGCGCCATGTGCTGACGGAGAACGCGAGGGTGCTGGAGGCGGCCCAGCTGCTCAGGGACGGTGACCCTGCCGCACTGGGCGAGATCCTCAACGCGGCGCACCTGTACCAGCAGCGGGATTTCGAGATCACGGTCCCGGAGACGGACCAGCTGGTGGAGACCGTCATGAATGCGGGTGCGTTGGGGCGCGCCAGGTGGGCGGCGGCTTCGGCGGCTGCGTGATCGCCCTGGTTCCCCATCAGGCTCACGACGCGGTGGTCGATGCGGCCGCGTCGCAGGCTGCGCGCCGGGGCCTGGAGGCGCCGCTGATGCTGACCGCGGAGCCCGCGCAGGGCGCCCGTCGCACCGCCTAGCTGCCCGGGCGGCCGGGGCGCAGAGCCCCGCACCGCCCGGGCGTCAGGCTCTACAGGCCTTGGGCGAGGCGGTGGTATGCGGCGTTCCACCGCAGCTGCTGGGCGAACTGCCGCGGGCTGCTGGTCTCGTCGATGAGCGCCAGCTCCACGTCGGCGATGTCGGCGAGGTCCTCGAAGGCCTCCCTGCCCACGGCGGTGGACATCACCGTGTGGTGGGCGCCGCCTGCGCTGAGCCAGCACTCAGCGCTTGCTGCGAAGGAGGGCGCTTAAGCTCCCAGACGGCCCGCGCCACGGGCAGGTTCGGCAGGGGGCGTCCGGCTCCACCAGCTGCACCACGTTGGCGGTGAGCCGGAACCTCTCGCGCAGATCTGACATGGCCACCACGATGCCCGGGCCGGGGTCGGCGGTGAAGACCAGGCGCACCGGGTCCTCCCGTCCGCCGATGCCCAACGGGTGGACCTCCAGGGAGGGGCGGGAGGTGGTGAGGCTGGGGCAGACCTCGAGCATGTGGGCGCCGAGGATCTTCTCCTTGCCCGGGGTCATCTCGTAGGTGTAGTCCTCCATCAGGGAGGCGCCGCCGTCGAGCCCGTGGCCCATCACCTTCGCGGCCCGGACCAGCAGCGCCGTCTTCCAGTCGCCTTCGGCGCCGAACCCGAACCCGGCGGCCATCAGCCGCTGCACAGCCAGGCCGGGGAGCTGGCGCAGGGCCCCGAGGTCCTCGAAGTTGGTGGTGAATGCCGTGAAGCCGCCTTCGTCGAGGAAGCGCCGCATGGCGTGCTCCTGACGGGCCGCGTAGACCAGGGACTCTCTGCGCGCACCGTCGGCTCGCAGCTCGGGGGCGACGTCGTAGAGCTCCTCGTACTCCTTCAGCAGCGGCTCGACATCCGCGGCTGAGGTCTGCTCGACGGCTTCCGCCAGCTCGTTGACGGCCCAGGTGTTAACCGAGGCGCCCAGACGGATCTCGGCTTCGGTCTTGTCGCCCTCGGTGACGGCGACGTTGCGCATGTTGTCGCCGAACCGGCACACCTTCATGCCTCGCAGCGCCTGCCATCCTGCCGCGGCGCGCACCCAGGTGCCCACACGGCCGCGCACGGCCTCATCGGAGACGTGGCCGACCACCGTTTTGCGGGAGACGCCCATGCGGGTGGCCATGTAGGCGAACTCGCGGTCTCCGTGGGCCGCCTGGTTGAGGTTCATGAAGTCCATGTCGATGGACTCCCAGGGCAGGCCCGCCTCGGCCTGGGTGTGCAGGTGCAGCACCGGCTTGTCAGGGCTTCGAGCCCGGCGATCCACATCTTCGCCGGGGAGAACGTGTGCATCCAGACGATGACGCCCAGGCAGTCGGGGTCGGCGTTGGCGGCCAGGGCTGCGGCACGGATGGAGTCCCGGTCCTTCAGGATCGGCTTCCATGCCACGCCTGCTTAAGCACCTCGCCGGCGGCGTCGAGCCGGACGGCGATCTTGCGGGACTGGGCCTCCACCTGGGCGAGGGTCTCCTCGCCGTAGAGGTCCTGGGATCCGGTGAGGAACCAGACGCACTTGTCCGCGTAGGGGTCGCTGAGCTGGGTGTTCATGCTGTGGGGTCCTTCTGTCCGTAGACGTTCTGGTAGCGGGCGTAGAGCGCGTCGATGTGCTCCTGGTGCAGCCGGGGCGGGTCGCCGTACTGGCGGGCCAGGTGCACGGTGCGGGCGGTCTCTTCGCAGAGCACGGCGGCCTTCACGGCGGCGCGGGCGTCCTTGCCGATGGTGAAGGGCCCGTGGCCTGCCATCAGGACCGCCGGTGAGCGGGAGTCCTTCAGCGTCTCGACGATGCCTCGGCCGATGGAGTCGTCGCCGATCAGCGCGAAGGGCCCGACGGGGATGTCCCCGCCGAATTCGTCGGCGATCATGGTGAGCACGCATGGGATCGGCTCAGCGCGGGCGGCCCAGGCGGTCGCGTAGGGCGAGTGGGTGTGCACCACCCCGCCCACCTGCGGCATGTGCCGGTAGGTGTAGGCGTGGGCGGCGGTGTCCGAGGAGGGCTCAGCGCGGCGGGGGTGCCGTCGTCGATCTTCTCTCCGTCGAGGGTGCACACGACCATCCGCTCAGGGGTGAGCTCGTCGTAGGAGACCCCGGAGGGCTTGATGACGAACAGCTCAGGGCCCTGCCCGTCGTCGGGCACCCGCTGGGAGACGTTGCTTAAGCGGTCCAGACCACCAGCTCGTTGCGGGGCAGCTCCGCGTGCAGGGCGGCGACCGTCGCCCGGGCTTCGGCCACCCGCTTCTGCACCGGGCCGGGCAGCTCGGCCAGGACCACGCCGCTCATGCGGGCACCGTCTCCGGCTGCGTCTCGGCGGCGCCGGCGAGCGCCTCCCGGCGCAGTGCCTTGAGTGGCGCATGGCGTCGTTGCCGCCGCGGCCGAAGTAGTCGTGCAGCCGGGTGTACTCGGTGAAGAGCCGGTCGTAGACCAGCTGGGCCTGCGGCCGGGGGTGTAGGCCTCCCGGGAGCGTCCGCCCATGGCCTGGGCGGCTGCCCTGACGTCCGGGTAGGCGCCTGCGGCCACTGCTGCGTGGATGGCTGACCCGAGCGCGGGACCCTGCGCGGAGGTGATGGTGGAGATCGGCAGTCCGAGCACGTCGGCGTAGATCTGCATCAGCACCGGGTTCTTCAGCAGCCCATGCCGGCGACGACGAACTCCCGCACGGGCACCCCGGCGGCGTTGAACGCCTCGATGATGGTGCGGGTGCCGAAGGCGGTGGCCTCCAGCAGCGCCCGGTAGATCTCTTCGGGGCGGGTGGCCAGGGTCTGGCCGATGATCGCCCCGGAGAGCTCGTGGTCCACCAGCACCGACCGGTTGCCGGAGTGCCAGTCCAGGGCGATGAGCCCGTGGGCGCCCGGGGCTGCTCGGCTGCCTTCTCGGTGAGCAGCTCGTGCAGGCTGAGCCCGCGCTGCTGGGCTTCGGCCTCGTAGGCGCCGGGGACCTGGTTCTTCACGTACCAGGCGAAGATGTCCCCACGCCGGACTGTCCGGCCTCATACCCCCATGTGTTAAGCGAGGATGCCGCCGTCGACCACACCGCACATGCCCGGCACTTCGGCCAGCTGCGAGGAGGTCATGACGTGGCAGGTGGAGGTTCCCATGATGGCGACCATCTGGCCGTCCTCGACGGCGTCGGCTGCCGGGCTGGTGACGTGGGCGTCCACGTTGCCCACTGCCACGGCGATGCCTTCGGGCAGGCCTGTCCAGGCTGCGGCCTGGGCGCTGAGGACCCGGCCCGGTCCCGAGCTGGCCGATCGGGTGGTCGAGCTTGTCCTCGACGAACCCGGCGAACTCGGGGTTCAGCTCGGTCAGGAAGCCGCGGGAGGGGTATTCGCCGTCCTGGAGGATGCCCTTGTATCCGGCGGAGCATGCGTTGCGCACGTAGGTGCCGGTGAGCTGCCAGACGATCCAGTCGGCGGCCTCGACCCAGTGCTCCATGGCGGCGTAGACCTCGGGGTCCTCTTCGAGCAGCTGGAGGCCTTTGGCGAACTCCCACTCGGAGGAGATGAACCCGCCGTACCGGCTGATCCACGGCTCGGAGCGGCGGTGTGCCGCCTGGTTGATGCGGTCGGCCTGCGGCTGTGCGGCGTGGTGGCGCCAGAGCTTGGTGTAGGCGTGGGGCCGGTCTGCGAACTGCGGCAGCTCGTTCAGCGGTGTGCCGTCCGCGGTGGTGGGCACCATGGTGCAGGCGGTGAAGTCGGTTCCGACTCCGATCACCTGCTGCGGGTGCACGCCGGCGTCCCGCAGGGCTGCAGGGACGGCGTTCTTGAGAACGTTCACATAGTCGCCCGGATTCTGCAGGGCCCAGTCCGGCGGGAGCTGCTGGCCGTCGTAAACGGTGAGGGCGGAGTCCATGACCGCGTGCTCGTACTCGTGGACTCCGCTGCCGAGCTCGGCCCCGTCTGAGACCCGGACGACGACTGCGCGTCCGGAGAGGGTGCCGAAGTCGATGCCGATGGTGACGTCGTCGTGGCGGGCTGCCGCGCTCATCGCTCGATCCCCGCCTTCTTCTTGGCCCAGACGTCGAAGGCCACGGCCAGGACGAGGACCACACCGCGGACCACGTTCTGGGTGGACTGGTCGATGCCCATGATCTGCATGCCGTTGGACATCACGGCCATGATGAGTCCGCCGATGATGGCGCCCTGGACCTTGCCCACACCGCCGGTGACTGCGGCGCCGCCGATGAAGGCTGCGGCGATGGCGTCCAGCTCGAACATGTAGCCGGCGCCGGGCTGTGCGGAGTTGGATCGGGCCGAGTAGACGATGCCGGCGATGGCCGCGAGCACGCCCATGTTGATGAAGAGCAGGAAGTTGACCCGGCGGGTCTTGATGCCGGAGAGCTTGGCTGCCTGCAGGTTGCCGCCCATGGCGTAGATGTGGCGGCCGAAGATGGTGCGCTGGGTGACGAAGCCGTAGATGAGCACCAGGGCTGCCAGCAGGATCAGCACGATGGGCAGGCCGCGGGCGTTGGCGAGCCTCCAGGCGAAGGCGAGGATGACGGCCGAGACGAGCAGCACCTTCGCTGCGAAGAGCCAGATGGACTCCACCGGCTGGCGGTAGCGCACCTTGTGCTTAAGCGCACCCGCCACTGCTGCACGCCGAAGTAGGCGGCGGCGAGGACACCGATGAGGACGGTGAAGACGTCGTACCCGGCTCCGCCGAGCAGCCCGTTGAGGAAGCCGTAAGCGATCATCTGGTACTCGCTGGGGAAGGGCGAGAGGAGACGTTGTCGAGGACCTGCATGGTCATGCCGCGGAAGATCAGCATGCCGGCCAGGGTGACGATGAAGGCGGGGATGCCGACGATGGCCACCCAGAAGCCCTGCCACACTCCGACGAGCACACCGGTCAGCAGGGCGGCGAGGATGCCGACCCACCAGGGCATGCCCTCACGGATGACCACCACCGCGGCCACCGCACCGGTCAGTGCGACCACCGAGCCCACGGAGAGGTCGATGTGCCCGGCGACGATGATCATGACCATGCCGATGGCCAGGATCAGGATGTAGGAGTACTGCAGCACCAGGTTGGTGAGGTTGCCCGGTGAGAGCAGCGCGCCTGGGTGAGCACCGTGAAGAGCACCACGATCGCCACGAAGGCGATGTAGATGCCCGACTGGCGCAGGTTGCGCGTCATCAGCTCGAAGACGTTCGAGGTTCCGGCGGTGACGGCGCCGCCGCTGTTGTTCTTCAGCATGGTCAGGTCCTTGTCTCAAGCGACGGCTCGGCCGTCATCAGTTCCATCATTCGTTCCTGGGTGGCGTCCGCAGCGGGCAGCTGGCCGGTGATCCGGCCTGCGGAGAGCGCATAGATGCGGTCGCACACGCCCAGAAGCTCGGGCAGCTCGGAGGAGATCACCAGCACGGCCTTGCCCTGGGAGGCGAGGTCGTTGATGAGCGTGTAGATCTCGAACTTCGCGCCCACGTCGATGCCGCGGGTGGGCTCGTCGAGGATCAGCACGTCAGGCTCGGTGTAGAGCCATTTGCTCAGCACCACCTTCTGCTGGTTTCCGCCGGAGAGCTTGCCGACGGTGGTCATCACCGAGGGTGCTTTGATCTTCATGGAGGCGCGGTACTCCTCAGCGATTCCGATCTCCGCGTTGCCGTTGATCCATCCGCCTTTGGAGAGGCTCAGGTTGGCCGAGGTGATGTTGGTGCAGATGTCCTGGATGAGGTTCAGCCCGTACCGCTTGCGGTCCTCAGAGACGTAGGCGATGCCTGCGCTGATGGCCTCGGCGACTCCGGGCAGCTTCACCGGCTTGCCGTGCAGGTAGACCTGCCCGGTGATGTCCCGGCCGTAGGCGCGTCCGAACACGCTCATGGCCAGTTCGGTGCGGCCTGCGCCCATCAGCCCGGCGATGCCGACGACTTCTCCGGCACGCACGTTCAGGGAGGCGCCTTCGACCACGGTGCGGCCCGGCTGGGTGGGGTGCCCGACGTGCCAGTCCTCGATCCGCAGGACCTCCTCGCCGATCTCGACGTCGCGGTGCGGGTACATGGCGTCCATGTCCCGCCCCACCATCCCGCGGATGATGCGCCCGGTGATGGACTCGCCGCTGTCTCGCTGCTCCTGCATGGGGAACGTCTCGATGGTGGCGCCGTCACGGATGATCGTGGTGGTGTCGGCGACTGAGGCGATCTCTCCCAGCTTGTGGGAGATGATGATGCAGGTGATGCCCTCTTCGCGCAGCTCACGCAGCAGCCCCAGCAGGTGCTCGGAGTCGTCGTCGTTGAGCGCGGCGGTGGGCTCGTCGAGGATGAGCAGCTTCACGTTCTTGCTCAGGGCCTTGGCGATCTCGACCAGCTGCTGCTTGCCGACTCCGAGGAAGCCCACCGGAGTGGTGGGGTTCTCGTACAGGCCGACCCGGTTCAGCAGGTCGCCAAGCCTGGGCATTGACCGCGTTCCAGTCGATGATGCCCGCTCTGGAGCGCTCGTTGCCCAGGAAGATGTTCTCGGCCACGGAGAGGTGCGGAACGAGCGCCAGCTCCTGGTGGATGATGACGATGCCCTTGGACTCGGAGTCGTTGATGGACCCGAAGCTGACCGTGCTGCCGTCGTATTCGATCTCGCCCTCGTATGAGCCCGTCGGGTAGACCCGGAGAGCACCTTCATCAGGGTGGACTTGCCCGCCCCGTTCTCCCCGCAGATGGCGTGGATCTCTCCACGGGCCACCTGCAGGAGACCTCGGACAGGGCCGTCACACCGCCGAAGCGCTTGGTGATGCTGCGCATCTGCAGAATGTGATCAGTCATGGTGTGCGTCCTTACGCTGTCCTGGCGGGCCGGTTTCTCAGAGCTGGCCGTCTTCGACCTGCTCCTCGGTGTAGTAGCCGGAGTCCACGAGGATCTCCTCGTAGTTCTCCTCGAGCACCATCTCCACCTCGAGGAGGTAGGAGGGGACCACGATTTCGCCGTTGTCGTAGGTCTCGGTGTCGTTGGGCTCAGGCTCTTCGCCGTTGAGGTAGTCGTTGGCTGCCTCGACGGCCTGGTCGGCGAGCAGGCGGGTGTCCTTGAAGATGGTGGAGTGCTGCACGCCGTCGGCGATCAGGAGACGGTGGCGATCTCCGCGTCCTGGCCGGTGACGATCGGCAGACCGTCTTCGATGGAGTCGCCCCAGCCGTCGTTGCGGAGGGCGGTGATGATGCCGCGGGAGAGCGGGTCGGCCGGAGCCAGCACGCCGTGGAGCTCGGAGCCGTCGTTGTAGTGGGTGGTCAGGAGGTTCTCCATGCGCTGCTGCGCGGTCTCCTGCTCCCACC
Source organism: Nesterenkonia pannonica (assembly GCF_019575955.1). GTDB lineage: Bacteria > Actinomycetota > Actinomycetes > Actinomycetales > Micrococcaceae > Nesterenkonia > Nesterenkonia pannonica. The sequence continues at coordinate 990,053 of NZ_CP080575.1, read as the reverse complement.
GCTGGGTGGCGGCCTGGTTGATGTCGGTCTGCTCGGACGGAACGTCGATGGTTCCGTCCTCCATGTAGGGCTCGAGGGTGTCGATCGCGCCCTGCCAGAACAGGTGGGCGTTGTTGTCGTCCAGGGAGTAAGCGAACAGTTCGACGTTCAGGGTCTCGTCCGGTGCGTCGTCGGTAGGCTCGAAGCTCTCGTCCAGCACGCCGAGCCCGTAGAGGAGGCTGTTGGCCTGGTTCACGCCGACCTCGTAGTTGTCGAAGGTGACGTAGAAGTCGACGTTCTCGCTGTTGGTGAGCAGACGGTCATAGGCGATGACGGGGATGCCCTCGGCCTCGGCAGCGTCGAGCTGGCTGGTCAGCGCGGAGCCGTCGATGGAGGCGACGATGAGAACGTCGACTCCGGAGGTGATCATCTGGTCGATCTGCTGGGACTGGGTGGGGATGTCGTCGTCTGCGTACTGCAGCTCGACGTTGTAGCCCATCTCCTCCAGGCCGTCTTCGACGGCTGCGCCGTCGTTGAGCCAGCGCTCGTAGGTCTGGGTGGGCATGGCCACTCCGACGGTGAGGTCTTCCGGGGCGGCGTCGGTGTCGACCTCGTCGGCACCTGCTCCCCCTCCCTCACATGCGGTGAGCGCCAGTGCTGAGACTGCCGCTGCGGTGAACATCATCTTCGATGCGGTGCGCATAATCCTGCTCCATCGTCAGGGCCCGCCTCTTCACGAGCCTCACGGACGGCTCCCCGGATTTCGTGACCTGAGTCACAAATAGGAGCCGCTCCGATGTTAACGTTCACAAAAGGATGCGCAAGCCCATCGTGCCGCAAGTGGCTGTTTAGCGACGGTGAACGGTCGTCCTCAGTGGGACTGGGCCTTCACCATGCGGCGGTGGAGGCGTTCAGACTTACAGGCCGACCCACTCCGAGCTGCCGGATTCGAACTCCTGCTTCTTCCAGATGGGGACCTCGGCCTTGATGGTCTCCACCAGCTCCGCGCAGGCTGCGAAGGCCTCCTGCCGGTGCGCAGAGGCGACGGCCGCCACCAGGGCGTGATCGCCCACTGTGAGGGGCCCCACCCGGTGGCAGACCCAGATCCGTACGGTCGGGAACCGCTCGGCGACGCAAGCGGCCACCTCGGTGAGCCTCTCCTCGGCGGTGGGGTGGGAGGAGTAGGTCAGCTGCCGCACCGACTGGCCCTGGTCGTGATCACGCACCACCCCGGAGAACACCACGACGGCGCCTGCCTTCTCGTTCAGCGCTGCCGCCTCCGCCTCAGCAGGGCTCAGCGCCTCGTGCGTGACGGAGGTGCGCACCAGCCGGTGCTCGGCAGGCTCGTGCGGCTGGTCCGGCTGAAGCCCCTCCCTGCTCAGGGGCTCCGGGGACTCACTCATCGGAGGCGGCCTTGCCGTCGGGCACCTCGGAGGTGGGCGTCTTGGTGCCCCAGTCCTCGTGGGCGCGAATGTCGGCGATCTGGTCGCAGAGGTGCGGCAGCAGCGGGGCGAGGACCTCCATGCCTTCGCGGACCGCCTTCGGCGAGCCGGGCAGGTTGATGATGGCGGTCCGGCCCGTCACCCCCGCGATTCCGCGGGACAGGGCGGCCAGGGGGTTCTTGGCCCGGCCGTGGGCCCGCACGGCTTCCATGATGCCGGGGATCTCTTTGTCGAGCAGCGGCACCGTGTACTCCGGTGTGAGGTCATCGGGGTCAGCCCGGTGCCGCCGGAGGTGATGATGACCTGGGGCTCAGTGTGCACCAGCAGCTCGGACAGCGCTGCCAGCACCCCTTCCCCATCGGGGATGATCACCGGGGGCGGCAGGCGAAGCCGATCTGCTCGGCGAACTCGGCGATGATGGGCGCCGATTCGTCCTTGCGCTCGCCGCTGCTTAGGCCCGGGTGGAGACGATCACTGGCGCGATCACGCGCATGGATGTCTCTTCGTCGTCGTAAAGCATGTCAGGCTCTCTCCCAATCGCCGGATTTGCCGCCGGACTTGGCCAGCACCTTCTGCTCGGTGATGGTTGCCCCCTTGTCCACGGCTTTGATCATGTCGTACAGGGTCAGGGCGGCCACCGAGGCTGCGGTGAGCGCCTCCATCTCCACACCGGTCTGCCCGGCAGTCTTCACCAGGGACGTGATGGTCACCGTGTGGGGCGAGGGCTCCCCCACCGTGAGGTCGACGGTCACTTTGGTGATGGGCAGCGGGTGGCACAGCGGGATCAGCTCGGACGTCCTCTTGGCGGCCATGATGCCGGCGATCCGGGCGGTGGCGAGCGCGTCGCCCTTGGGGAGGCCGCCTTCGGCCAGCAGGGATGTGACCTCTGCGGTGGTCTCGACCACGGCCTGGGCGCGGGCAGTGCGGGAGGTGACGGCCTTCGCGGAGACGTCGACCATGTGGGCACTGCCGTCCTCGCGGACGTGGGAGAGCTGAGGTTCGGTCACACAGCCAGCCTAGCGCCGTCGTCTACGGCCCGCCCAGGTCAGGGTGCGATGCGGCCTGGGAGCAGCAGTGCGCTGCGTGCCTCACCTGCGGGCACGTCGGCGTCGTCGGCGGTGAGCTCCAGCAGGGCGTCGGCGCGGGCGAGGTGGGCCAGCAGGTGGGAGCTGGGGCCTCCCATGGGGACGGCTTCGATGCTGCCGTCCTCGCTGCGGCGAAGGGTGACCCGGCGGTACTGGGTGATGCCGGGCGGTGAGCTCATCGGTTCGCTGAGGCTCACGGTCAGGCGCCGCTGCGGGGGCACTTCGGCGCTGATGGCGGCCAGGGCGGGCCGTACGAGGGTTTCGAGGCTGACGGCCGCCGAGACGGGGTTGCCGGGCAGGCAGATGATTCCGCTGCGGCGGGCGCCGGTGGTGATGGTGCCCCAGCCTTGGGGTCCGCCGGGCTGCTGGGCGACGGAGCCGAAGCTGACGCCGCGTGGGCCCAGGACGTGGCGGACCACTTCGAAGGCGTAAGCGCTGACGCCGCCGACGGTGACGATGAGGTGGGACTGGTGCTCACTGATGAGTCCGTCGAGCTGGGCTGCGAACGCCTCGGGCTGATCGGTGGCCACCTGGGCTGGGTGGACCTGGTGGCCGAATCCTTCGAGCACTGCGGTGAGCAGGGCGCCGTTGGCGTCGTAGAGCTCGCCGGGCTTCAGGGGTCTCCGGGCGGGCGGATCTCGTCGCCGGTGGTGATGAGCAGGGTGCGGATGCGTTCGTGCACGGGCACCTGGGCGACCCCGGAGTAAGCGAGCGCGCCGAGCAGGGCGGGGGTGAGCAGGTCTCCGGGGCAGCGAGCTGCTCACCGGCGGCGAGGTCTGATCCTGTGCGGCGGATGTAGGAGCCGGGCGCGATGTCTTTCTGAGTGATTCCGCGGAAGCGGATGGTGCGGTAAGCGGTCAGGTCGGCGAAGCCGTCTGCTGTCTTCTCCACGGGGATGACCAGGTGGGAGGCGGGGCCGTATCCGGGGCGTTCTCGGGCATGGGGCCCCGGTCATCACGGCGAGCGCGGTGCCGCGGGGTGTTCTTGGGGCGGGCTGCCGGCGGCGGTGACGTTTACCAGGGGCAGCTCGAAGTCTGTGGGGCGGGCGTCGTCGGCCCAGATGGCGAAGCCGTCCATTTGGGAGTTGTCGAACCCGGGAGGTTGGTGGGAGCGAGGATCTGTTGGGCCGCACTGCGCCCGACGAGGCCTGAGCTGGTGATCGGCAGGGTGTGCACGGCGCGGTCGCTGAGGCCGGTGAGGACGGCGGTGAGGCGTCCGATGTGCTGCTCGATGCTGGCTCGGGGCGCTGGGGCTGGTGGGTGACCGGAGGCGTTCCCGTGTTCACCCGGGGCGATGTCCAGCTGGTGTCCCTGTTCTGCAGAGCCTGGGTCCGTAGAATTGCTGGTCATGAAGACAAGCGTATCCATCATGCCGAAGGCGCCGGGGCTGAGCCGCCGCCTGCCTCTCCGCACTCGTTGGATGCAGGGCTGGTGGATCAGTTCGGCCGCCGGGCCACAGACCTTCGCATTTCTCTGATCGATAAGTGCAATCTGCGCTGCACGTACTGCATGCCGGAGAACGGGCTGCCGTGGCTGAAGAAGGAGCAGCTGATGAGCCTGGACGAGGTAGTCCGGCTTGTTCGCATTGCTGTGGAGACGTTTGGGGTGCGTGAGCTGCGGCTGACGGGCGGTGAGCCGCTGGTGCGCCATGATCTGGTGGATGTGATCGCTGCGATCCGCAGTGAGCATCCTGATCTGCCGATTGCGATGACGACGAACGCGATCGGTCTTGAGCGCAAGGCTGAGGCGCTGGCGGATGCTGGGCTGACGCGGGTGAATATTTCGTTGGATTCGATTCACCGGGAGACGTTTGCGCAGCTGACGAGGCGCGATCAGCTGGAGAAGGTGCTGGTGGGCGTGGAGGCTGCCGCGGAGGCTGGTCTGACGCCGCTGAAGGTCAATGCGGTGCTGATGCGGGGCATCAATGACGCTGAGGCGGGTGACTTGTTGGCGTGGTGCTTGGAGAATGATTTTGAGCTTCGGTTCATTGAGCACATGCCGTTGGATGCTGATCAGAATTGGAAGCGTGAGGGCACGGTCTCTGCTGCGGAGACGCGTGAGCTGCTGGGTGAGCGTTTCGATCTTGCTCCGACGGATGAGGATCGTGCGGTGCTCCTGCGGAGCGCTTTGATGTGTTTGATCAGGGCTCTGGCGCTTTGTTGGGCCGTGTGGGCGTGATTGCGAGTGTGTCTGAGCCGTTCTGTTCGGCGTGCACGCGCACTCGTGTGACGGCTGAGGGCCGTGTGATGAGCTGCTTGTTCTCGGCTGAGGAGTATGACTTGCTGCATCTGCTGCGTGATGAGCGGATGGGTGATGCGGATGTTGCTCAGCGGTGGGCTGATGCGATGTGGGCGAAGCCTGCGGCGCATGGGTCGTCTCAGGCTGGTTTTGAGCGGGAGGGCTTTTCGAGGCCGGAGCGTTCGATGAGTGCGATCGGCGGCTGAGGCTGTGCTGTCTGGTGCTGCGGTGAGGAGTTGGTGATGGCGACGGAGTCTTTTGCTCATACGGATACTGTGCTGGCGCGTGGTTTGTCGGTGCGGGTGCGGTTCTTCGCTGGTGCTGCGGATGCGGCGGGCGCTGAGGAGCTGAGGGTTCCTCTGCCTCGGACGGCGATGCCTTTGGGTCTGTTTGTGGATGAGCTTCCGGGTCTGATTCCTGCTTCTGGTGCGGAGGAGGGTGCGCCGTCGTTGGAGCGGGTGTGTGCTCGGTCGAGCTTTTTGGTGAATGGCACGCGGACGGGGCGTGAGTCTGGCGTCATCAATGATGGTGACGTGTTGGATGTTCTGCCGCCGTTTGCGGGGGCTGAGGTTTAGCAGCGGCCTGTTTCTTCGCACCATCCGTTGGTGGTGAAGATGTGGGGCGGGCTGCCGTTGAATGCTTCTCCGCATCCCCATTGGGCGCTGTGTTCGCAGTCGCCTGAGACGGCGGCGGAGCAGGTGCGCCAGATGTCGGATTGGCTGGGGTCTGCTTGTGCGGTGATGGTTCCTGGGATGGGTGTCCAGGGTCCGTTGTTGATCTGGTATTCGCCGGTGTAGGTGGTGGTGACGTTGACGTCGTACACGCCTGTTTCTTGGTAGGTGTGACTGGTGGGGTTTCGATGTATTGGTCGGTGGGCTGCCCGGTGCGTTGGGCGTAGTCGATCCGGTCCATGCCTGGGGTGGGCAGGGTTCTGGGTGGTGTGCCGTCTCCGTAGTCGAAGCTGAATTGTGTGGGAATGGCGCGGATGGTGACATCTGCGCCGAACATCTGCCGGGTGATGGTTTCGATGGTGCCGTCGACGTAGACGTTGAGGGGTGGTTCCGGTATCCGAATCCGAGCCCGTCGGCGTCGTGGCGGACGTCGCCGACGTCGATGCTCAGGCGCGCGAACTCCTCGATGACTTCCGAGTGGATGAGGACCGCAGGGTCGACAGCCTCTGCGTCGTCGGGCTCTGCTGCGGCCACCGGTTCTGCGTCCGGGGTGCTGCACGCGAAGATCCCGCTTACCATGGTGGATCCGCCGGCAGCCTGGAGAGATTCGGGCACTTCGGTGGGATCACCGCAGGTGTCGTTGAGCATGCGGACGCAGTCGAAATCGGCTTCGGTCTCTGACGTGATGCAGGGGTTCGACGAAATATGCGCTTGGCGGGGGTCCACAGGTACGCGGGCAGAGCCTCTTCCCACCCTTCTCTCCCGCTCCTCTGGAATCGGAGCGGTCACAACACCATCGTCAACCCGATTCGACGACGAAGACTCACCCCAATGCTCGCCCATCCGCCCCAATAGTTCGATGCCCACATCTCGAACTTGGCCGGAGAATTCAGGATCGGACGACCCTGTCTCGTCGGCGTAAGCCGCACCCTGAGCAGGCACCGCGACGAGTAGCAGGGTGCCACTCGCAACGAACAGTCTGGTGAATGACCGTACTCGCCTCACGCCTCCGCCTCCGCTTCCAACTGCTCGACCTGGTCAGGATTCAAGAGGTAGATCTCCTCCACTCGCCAGCCGCCGTCTGAGAAGACCTGGTGTGATCGCCAAGTCACGCCATCGAGAGCACCCTCCCCGCGCCGTCGTACTGGCCCTCCACATATACGTCGAAATCCCCTCGTCCAAGACAAACACCGAGGATGCGAGATCTTCCCCGTCGAGGCGAGTAAACATGTCCTGAATCTCGTGGGGTCCCCTACCCACCAACCGTCATAGTCGTCGTACAGTTGTCGGGTCTTTGAAATGTGCGCCTCGCAGAAGAGGCAGTTCGATGAAGAAACCTCCTCAAGGAGGCTCGTCTCCCCGTGATGCGGGCATGGTTCAGCACCTCCCACCAGTAGTGGAGCAGGGCTTCGGCGCCTTCTTCTGTCTCCTCGTAGATCCCGTCGGGGATCTCGGGTTCGGGCCAGTTTTGGGCGGGGCCGTCCGCGGAAGCGGGGATCGGCTCGCCGCTCTCCTCGTCCTCTTCTTCCTCTTCCTCGTCAGCGCTGTCCGCGCCTGAGTCGGAATCTGGGTCGGCGTCCGGCGAGGAACCGGTATCCGGCTCCGCAGAAGGATCCGCTTCGTAAGCCTGCTGATCGTCCCCGCAGGAGGAGACGAGCAGCAGGACGAGCGCAGAGGTACTTGCAGTGAGCACAGGCGTGCTGAGGGTGCGTGGAAGCACAGAAGAAATCCGTTCCGTTCAGAGAATCCGTTCGTGCGCCCGGGAGCAGAGCCCCTCCGTCCCGGTCGCCCGCAAGAGACTAGCCCGGGCGCCGCACGCATGCCACCCCCTCGCTCGGATCTGTGGACAAGGCACCTAAACCCCGGCCTCTGAAACCTGAACTGTCTGCGGCTTAAAGTCCCTGCGGACGTCCGCCAAGGTCTCACTATGAGAGATACGTCACAAGAAAGAATGGTTCAGACGACCCGCGCATGTTCTAATTATGAGTAACTAACGATAACTAGTAAAAGAATGGGTCAGCTCATGTGCGGAGACGACGCGTGCCTTCTCAGCTGCAAGAGTTGCTTGAACCTTTACCCGGATGCGGTCCTGGTGGTCGACGGCGGCGGAGTCATAGCGGAGGCCAACAATAGGGCCACGGAGCTTTTTGGGTACCCCAACGAGGAACTCGTCGGAATGCACGCCGGGCAGCTGGTGGCAGGCGGCGCGAGCACAGCAACGATCGCTGAAGCACTCACCGCTCAGCGCGGCCGGTTCTCACGGACCACGTCAGGCTCCGAACTCCTGGGCTGCCGCAAAGATGGTCAGGAGTTCCCCAGCGAGGTATCCACCTCGAAAATGGAGCTTGACGGCGAAAACTACACCGTGGCATCCGTGCGCGACATCACTCCCCTGCGCAAGGCTCAAGCCCAGCAGGAAGAAGCCGAACGACTGTTTGCCCTAGGCATCGACCACTCACCTATCGGCATCGTCCTGACTGATACCGAAGCCCGCCTCACACGCGTGAACCCTGCTGCCATGGCCTTACTGGACCGCCCCCGAGTCAGCTCCTGGGCCACCGACTCACGGACTTTATCCATCCCCTCCGCGGACGAGTCGACGCTGTTCGAGCAAGCCGTGAGCGGTGATAAAGTCCATCTCTGCAATGAACGCCGTTACCTTCGTCCTAACGGCGAAGTCCTCTATGTAGAGCAGGTCGTCGTTCTTTGCGTGATTCCGATGGTGCTCCCAGCACCTTCTATGTGCACCTGCAGGACATCACCGCGCGCAAGAGAGCAGAGCAGGAGCTCGAGCACCTGGCCATGCACGATCCGCTGACCGGACTCGCGAATCGACGGCTTCTCGTCGAATACCTGGACCGTTTCTTGGCGCGCGCGGGACGAGCTGGAAGCCAAGTGGCGGTCCTGTTCATCGATCTCGATCATTTCAAGATCGTCAACGACGCCCGCGGACATACTGCCGGTGACGCCATGCTCGTGGAACTGTCGCAGCGCCTGCGCCAGCTCACACGCTACAGCGATGTGCTTGCCCGCTTCGGAGGGGATGAGTTCGTCCTCCTCTGCGAAGATATGGAGTCTGAAACTGCCCACCAGCTCGCGGATCGGATCTCCGCGGCAATGGACGACCCCTTCCTGATCGATGGGGAAGAGATCTTCTCAAAGGTCAGCATCGGCATCGCGCTCTCCGAGACAGACGACACAGCTGAATCCCTTATTCGCAAGGCAGACACCGCCATGTACGCGGTGAAAGACCACCACCGTCGAAATTCTGTCGAGTTCGACGAGCTTATGCAGCAGAAAGTCTCTGAGCGAATGGACACGGAGTCGCAGCTGCGCGCTGCGATGCAGCGTGACGAGCTGCGGCTGCGCTTCCAGCCCATCATCAGCCTGGACACGGGCAGACCAGCCGGGTTCGAAGCGTTGGTGCGCTGGCAGCATCCAGAACGAGGCCTGCTCTCGCTTACTGATTTCCTGCCCGTGGCACACGCCAGCGGCCTCATCGTGGACATCGATTTATGGGTCCTTGAGCACGCCATGCGACAGCTGCGGGAATGGGAGATGAACCACCCCACCCTCCGTCGCCCTACGGTGGCGGTGAACCTCTCGACCCGCCACCTGAACGATCGCAGCTTCATCACACACACCCAGGAGCTGCTGGCTCAGACCGGCATCGACGCGGATCAGCTTCACTTCGAAATCACTGAAGTGGAAGAGATCGCTGACCTCGATCTGGCCATAGAGCATATGAACGAGGCCGCGGAATTGGGGTGTGCTTCGGCATCGATGACTTCGGGGCTAACCACTCCTCCCTGCGCTACCTGCACCGACTGCCGGTGCAGACTCTGAAGCTGGACAAATCCTTTGTCCAAGGCCTGGGAACTCCTGACTCACGGTCTGACCAGATCATTGGGGCGGTGATCAACCTCGCCCATGCTCTGGGCATCGAGGTCATCGGTGAAGGGGTCGAGGAGAAGCCGCAGCTCGACGAGCTGCAGCGACTCGGCTGCGACAAGGCCCAAGGGTTCTTCTGGTCGGAGCCGATGGACCCCAGCGAGGGGCCCGGATGGCTCGAACAGAACTGCGCGGGCTGAGGTCCGCAGACGACGTTTCATACTGAGGGGGCAGAACTCTGAGACGACTTCACCGGATGACGGGTGTGCTCATCGTCAGCACGACCGCGGCGATGGCCCTGTTCCTGTGGTTCGTCCTCGCAGAAGCTCAGGCCTGACTGCGGCTGAGCCGCGCGAGGCACTCATCGGCGGTGAGCTGTCTGTGCTCTACAACCCTCAGGCCCCGCAGTTGGGGTTTGTGCTCACCTCAGTGGTCCTGGTGCTGATGGTGGCTTCCGCCGTCTCTGTGTTCGACCGACGAGCCACAAACCGCTCCCGTCGTTCCTCGGATGAAGTCGCCACTCCCCTCGCGCCCAAGATCGTCATGGCCGAGACGCGCGGAGTCTTTCACGGACCCGTGACGGTGACGGTGCTCATCCCCGCGCACAACGAGGAGACGCCGCTGCCGCAGACGCTCTCCTCACTGGCTTCGCAGTCGCACCTGCCCGCACGTGTGATCGTCGTGGCCGACAACTGCACCGACCGCACTGCAGAGGTCGCCCGCGATGCAGGGGTCGAGGTCTTTGAGACGGTCGGCAACACCGAGAAGAAGGCCGGGGCACTGAACCAAGCGCTCAAAGAGGTCCTGCCCGCACAGGGGCCGAATGACGTGGTGATGGTGATGGACGCCGACACCTGGCTCGACGACGGGTTCCTCGAAGCGGCCGTGCACAAATTCACCCAGGACCGTGCACTGATGGCCGTCGGCGGGCTCTTCTACGGCGAAGAGGGCCACGGCCTGCTCGGCCAGTTTCAGCGGAACGAATACACCCGCTACGGCCGCCAGATCAGACGTCGCCGCGGACGCGTGTTCGTCCTGACGGGCACCGCCTCACTGTTCAGGCCCAAAGCGCTGCGCACGATCGCAGACCAGCGAGGAGACACACTCCCAGGACGGCACGGGGACGTGTACGACACCGCCGCCCTGACCGAGGACAACGAGCTCACCATCGCGATCAAGTCTCTGGGCGGTCTGATGATCTCACCGACCGAGTGCAGCGTGGTCACCGAGCTGATGCCGAACCTGCGCCTGCTGTGGAGGCAGCGTCTGCGCTGGCAGCGCGGCGCCCTGGAGAACATCGGGGCCTACGGGATCAACCGGCAGACATTCCGCTACTGGGCGCAGCAGCTGGGCATCGGCTACAGCGTCATCGCCCTGGGCACGTTCTTCCTTCTGATCTTCATCACGGTCCTCTCCGTAGACCGCTGGATCTGGTTCCCCTTCTGGCTCGGCATCGGTCTGCTGTTCGTCGTCGAACGGGTCGTCAGCGTGTGGCGAGGCGGCTGGCGGGCGCGACTGCTGGCGGCCACGCTCTTCCCCGAGCTGCTCTTCGACATGTTCCTGAACCTTGTGTACGTCAAAGGCGTCATCGACATCACCCTGGGCAAGAACGCAGCCTGGGGGAACACCACGGCAGAGACGCAGAGCCTCTCTCGCAGGCGCACGGACGAGTCGACAGTGACCGCTGATGCTTAGCCTCACTCTCACCCACGGCACACAGCTGGGCGTCCTCTTCTCTCCGGCGCTGCTGCAGTCGGCATGGTTCCAGACCCTGGCAGGCTTCGTGGCGATCAATACCGTCATGTACGTCGCCCTGGCCGTCACGAAGATCCTGCCGAAGGTCTACCTCAGCGACTGGCACGGAAGCCGAATGCGGCGCTCCGAAACACGCAGCATCCACCCCGACGGATCAGCCTCCCGTCCTTCCCACCGGGGCGGGACACCCCAGTGGCACAACGACAGGAACACGTCTCTATAGGCTTGAGCCGACCATGTCGCGTCGAACTTCGAGAAAGAGCCTAGATGTCTGAAAGCTTCGGATACGTGCGTGATGTGAGCCGCGGCGAATGGCTTCGCCCGCTGGAAGCCGAGCCTTTCGGCAGCATCCTGTCGATCGTGCCCCGGGGCTACGAGATGTACGCGCGCGTCTTCCATCCTCTGAAGCGCGACCGTCCGGTGCCCACCAAGACATGGCAGGGCATCGACGAAGCGACGTACTTTAAGGGTTTCGCAGACATCGACTCCTTGCTCGAATCTGAGCGCGCCACGTGGGCGCAGGCTGCGACCTCGTTCGGAACGACCATGCACCCTGAAGCCCAGTACGCCCGGCTAGTACCGCACGAATCAGATGTGGTGCAGCAAGCGATCGCTCCAGATGGGTGGCGCTACGGGGAGCCGCATGAGGGCAGCCTGGATGCGACCTCCCTCACGGCGACAGCGCGCGTGCTCGCCCGCCATACCTCCACGCCGGATGCCGGCATTGCGGCAATCTGGTCGGGATGGGGCGGCCTGGTCAGCTCAGTAGGCGCGGCACCGTTCCGACGACCAGTCATCACTCTGACTCCCTTCTGGTACGGCGTCGCGCAGCGCCTCAAGAGGTCGCTTGTCCCGTTCCGGCGCGCCTATTCGAGCCGGGGTCGGGCGCGCTCACGGCCGAGGTCGCTGCTTACCCAAAGCTCAGCCTTCATGGGGATACAGGCCGGGAGTACATTCTCTTCGAGGCGGGCGCAGACGATTTCGCGAACCAGAGGTGGCCCGCGCGGGCTCCATGGGTGGAGGACCCGGCATGGGCCCAGTCCCCAGCATCCTGTGGCCCGAGGATCGAGCGTGGGTGCTCGCGACAGAAATCGACGATGACTCCACGCTCATCGCGGGAACGACCGAACTGATCCGTGAGCTCACGCACACCCCCGGCCTCGAAGTGCTGTCGGTGCGAACGGATGCCGACCTGTCGTGGGACGGCGACCCTCTGAACCGTCCTGCCTGGCGCTCAGGTCCTGCGAGCTTCAGAGACCCAGTTCGCTCAGCCCGGGGTGATCAGCAGGCCGTGGACCCTGCGGCCACCGGAACAGCCGGTCGTCCTCGCCGATCGCCTGATCATTGATGGACGCCATCCGCACCCGCATGAGCCCGTTGTCCGCGAACTCCCAGTTCTCGTTGCCGTGGGAGCGGAACCAGTCCCCGCAGCGTCCTGCCACTCATAGACGAACCGTACGGCCAGCCGGTTCCCCTCGTGGGCCCACAGCTCTTTGATGAGGCGGTACTCGAGCTCGTGGCCCCACTTCACGATGAGGAAGTCCTCAATCGCCGCGCGGCCGGTGAGGAACAGGTCCCTGTTGCGCCAGCTGCTGTCCTCGGTGTACGCCAGCGAAACCTTGTGCGGGTCTCGGGTGTTCCACGCGTCCTCCGCCGCGCGCACCTTCTGCGCAGCCGTCTCGGCGTCGAACGGGGCAGCGGCGGACGGCTCTGCTCAGCACTCATCAGCCCAGCCTCTCAATGACTCGTCAGGGAGCCCAGCAGGAAGCTGCGCAGCTCGTGATACTTGGCGTCCTGCTCCACGGTCTCCGCGTCGCGGGGCCTGCCGAAGGGGACAGTGATGTCGTGGATGATCTCCGCGTTGGGCCCTGAGCCCATCACCAGGATCCGGTCGGAGAGCAGCAGGGCCTCGTCCACATCGTGGGTGACCATGATGAACGTTCTCTTCTGCTGCTCGCACAGCCGCAGCAGCTGCAGCTGAAGCTCGTGGCGGGTCAGGGCGTCCAGTGCCCCCAGCGGCTCATCCAGCAGCATCACCTTCGGCTCCAGGGCGAAGGCGCGGGCGATTCCGACGCGCTGCTGCATCCCCGGAGAGCTGGGAGGGGCGCTGATCAGCCGCATGGCTGAGATTCACCAGGTCCAGGTACTTGTCGGCCCGCTCCCGCAGCTCCTCCTTGGTGCTGGTGCTGCCGGGCTCGGTCTCCAGGGCGAAGACGACGTTCTGCCGGGCGGACATCCACGGCAGCAGCACGTGCTGCTGGAACACGATGCCCAGCTGGCGGCTCGGGGCGGTGATCGGCTCCCCTTCCAGCAGGATGGCGCCCTCGTCCGCAGACTCCAGTCCGGCGAGCATCTTCAGGATGGTCGACTTCCCACAGCCGGAGGGCCCGATGATGGTGATGAATTCCCCTCCTGAATGTCGACGTTGGTCTCGGCGACGATTCTCTGGAACCCCTTCTTCCGGTTGGGGAAGCCTTTGGTGATCCTGTCGATCTTCACCACCGGGGGTGCGGTGGTGGTCTCCTGCGGCATGGTCTGTGCAGTCATCTCAGTGTCTCCTTAGCGTCTCAGCCCTTGGGGACCAGCCGCTGCAGCTGCGCGATCGAGCGGTCCAGGATGAATCCCACCCCGCCGATGATCACGATGGCCACCACGATGCTGGGGGTGTTCAGGGCGTTCCATTCGTTCCATACGAAGTGGCCCATGCCGCGTCCTCCGACGATCATCTCGGCGGCGACGATCACCAGCCAGGCGGTGGACAGGGCGGTGCGCAGCCCGGTGACGATGCCGGGCAGCGTGGCGGGCAGCAGCACCTTGAAGGTGCTGGTCCTGGTGTCGGCTTCGAGGCTCTTGGCCAGGTCCAGGTAGAGCGGGTTGACGCGTCGGACTCCGTCGATGGTGGCGATGAGGATGGGCCACAGCGCGGCCATGAAGATCACGAAGATCGCGGTCATCTGCGAGTCCCGGAGCAGCGCCAGTCCCAGGGGCAGCCATGCCAGCGGGGAGACCGGCTTCAGGACCTGGATGAAGGGGTCCAGGCCGTCGTTGAACACCTGCGAGGTGCCCAGCAGCAGGCCCAGGGGTATGGCGATGAGTGCCGCGATCCCGAAGCCCAGCAGCACCCGTTGGATGGAGGCCAGCAGGTGGTAGAAGATGCCCACGTTGTTGGGCCCGTCCAGCAGGAACGCATCCCCGAGCATCTCCAGGAGCCGGTCCCAGGTGGCCGCCGGGGTGGGCGCCAGGCCCCGTCGTCGAGCCCGGCCGTGCCCAGGTGCCACACGGCGATGAACGCGAGGAAGAACGCGAGGAACAGGCCCGTGGTGCGGACCCGATCCCGCGCTCGTTGGGCTCTGGCGCGGCGCTGCAGGGCCTCTGGTGCGCCCTGCTCGGCGGACGATGGGGCGGCGGTGGTCTCGGGTGCTTGGGTGCTCATGCGTTCACCTGTTTGTGGGTCCAGGGCAGGGGTCTGCCGGGTCGAATGTGCGGCCGATGATGGTTTCTGTCTCCCGGGAGAGGTGTCAGCGCCGAGCTCCTCCAGAATGGGCACGGCGGTGTCCGGGTCCAGCACGTCGCGCACGGCCCTCTGGTAGTCCTCCGCGGAGTCGTAGCCCTCGGTGGGGGCGAGATCCCACCGCTGCAGCTGGGTGAGCGCCCAGATGGCGTAGCTCTCGTGGGGGTAGGGCTGGAACCCGATGCGGTCCTCCACCGAGTGCTCCTGGCCGGTGCCGTCCTCGTAGTCGCCGCTGAGCACCGCGTCGAGCACGGCCGGATCCTGGCTGAGGAACGCCCGCCCGGCCATGGTCTCGGCGGCCAGGGACCGGTGGTCGGGCTGGTCGGTCCACATCGCTGAGTCGCCGATGGCGCGCAGCAGGGTCGCGTACGTGTTGGGGTTCGCAGCGGCGAACTCGTCGGCGACGGCGAAGCTGCAGCAGGGGTGCCCGTCCCACAGCTCCTTGGACAGGGTGTAGAGGTACCCGGCGCCGATGGCCACCGCCCGCTGGTTGAAGGGGTCCGGGGCGAGGAACCCGTCGATGTCTCCGACGTTGAGTGCGGCGACCATGTCTGAGGGGCGCATCACCTGGATTCCGACGTCGTAGTCCGGGTCGAGCCCGCCGAGGGCGAGGTAGTCGCGCAGCAGCAGGTTGTGGCCCGAGTAGTCGAACGGGACCGCGAGGGTGAGCCCGTCGAAGTCTTCGGGGCCGTTGACCCGCCCTTCGTGCTGCAGGCCCAGTGTGATCGCCTGTCCGTTGGTGTTGGTGATGTAGGGCAGGCGGGTGGCGCGGTGGCTTACGGCGAAGTTGTGGTGGATGCCCAGGGGCATGGGGATGAGCATCTGGGTGGCGTCGAGCTCGCCGGCGACGAACGCGATCCACAGCTCGCCCCAGCCGGTGTAGCGCTGCAGGGTGACGTTGAGGCCGTACTGCTCGAAGATGCCCATGGCTGCGGCGTTGATGATCGGCGAGGAGCAGGTGATCGGCACGAATCCGACGGTGACATTGCGCTGCTCGAGTTCGCTTACTTACTCCATGGCGGCGGCGAAGTCGATGCCCAGGGGTTGGTCTCGGGGTGCCGCCGGTGGGGTTGCACCCGGAGAGCAGCCCGGCGCCGAGCGCGCCTCCGCCCAGGCCGAGCAGGCTGCGGCGGGTGAGCCTGCCGGGGCGTCTGCTCTGCGACGGCGAGTGCACGTGGGGCGGTTCATGGTCACCACTGGTAGTCGAGGAATTTGCCGTCGAAGGTGACGACGACGCGGTCGCCGCCGGGGTGCTCGCGCCACGGACGCTCATCTGGAAGTTGATGGCGGACATGATGCCGTCGCCGAACTCCTCATGGATGAGCTCCTTGATGGCTGGGCCGTAGACCATGAGCGCCTCATGGAACCGGTAGACGGTGGGGTCGGAGACGACGTCCTCCGTCAGCGCTGCCCGATAGGGCTGCATCTGGAGGGCTTCTGCGGTGGAGTCGTCGAGGTCGAGGAGCTCCTGGACGACGTGTGACTGCTCTGCGGTCATGGGGTGGCTGCCCAGCAGGGCGGCGGTGCTCCACTCCTTGTCGACGCCGAGCTGCTCGGCGATCTGCGCCCAGCTCATCCCTGCGCGGTGCCGGGCCACACGCACCTGCTGGGCGGCTTCCTGCTTGCTCACAAATGGTTTCACAGCGACTGCCTCCTTGAAGGGTGAGAATTCCTCAGCCCGAGTGCATCCGGGCCGACGACTCCTCGAATCTATGGAGAATTACCGCAGCACCCCAAGGCATTCTGCGCAGAGTTATCCGTCATTTTGCGCAGAAACATTATTGAAACATGGGTGTAGGCCGCGTGAAACATGCGTCGCCTAGGATCAGCGCAGGATGCCATAGGACCCTCCTCATCCGACAAAGGAGCAGGACCGCCATGAGCCCCGGTACCGCCGGACTCCTCAGACCCGTCATCGACGCCTCCCCACTCCCATGTGGGTGATCGGCCCGGACGGTGCAGTCACTCTGGTCAATGAGGCGGCCGCCTCGGTGCTGGGATACAGCAGCGAGGGTCAGCTCATCGGCCGGTGCAGCCACGAGGCGCTGCATTCGCGGCGCCCTGACGGCTCCCGTATCCGATCCATCAGTGCCCCATCATCACCACCTCCGGCACGGTGCACCGCAGCCACTCTGAGGATTTCGTGGACCGGCGCGGCCGGATGGTGCACGTGCGGTGGAGGATCACGCAGCTGCGCGACTCGGACCACCGGCTGCTGACCTTCACGCCGGACCCGGAAGGCGCCCCACGATGCCCGGGGTCGGCGTCCGTCGCCTTCGACGATCTGGTGGAGTACGTGCGCCAGGCCTGCTCTGACCCGCTGCTGACCCCGAGCGCCTGGCCCGCCAGGCTGGGGTCTCGCTGCGCACCCTGCAGGCCGCCTTCCGTGAGCACCAGACCTCCCCGCCCGGGAGATCCGCATGGCCCGGCTGCAGAAGGGGCGGGCACTGCTGCAGGACGGCGCCGGGGTGACGGATGCGGCCTTCGCCTGCGGGTTCAGCGACCCGGCGACGTTCAGCCGCGCCTACCGACGGGCATTCGGCTCCGCACCTGCGGGGCCAAGCGGTCCGGCTCCTCACTGACGGGCTGAGGGCGCCAGGTCCGCCCGGAGCGCGCTCACCCGGTGGACTGGGTTTCGTAGCCGGTCGGCTGCCGTGAGGTCTGCCGGATGCTGCGGTAGACCGCCCAGCCGATGGATGCGACGGCCAGCAGGAGAAACGCTGCGGAGATGGGCCGGGTGAGGAACTCGCTGGGATCTCCGATCTGCAGGGCCCGCAGCATGGACTCCTCCAGGGTCCCGCCGAGGATGAGACCCAGGATCACCGGAGGCAGCGGCACCGAGAGCTTGACGAGGATGTAGCCGATCACTCCGAAGACGAGCACCACCCACATGTCGAAGATGCGGTTGTTCAGCGCGAAGGCGCCCACCGCGGTCAGCACCAGCACACAGGGCACCAGGACGGCTTTGGGCACCATGGTGACTCGGGCCAGGAACGGCAGCAGCAGGGTCTGGATGATCAGCACCCTGACGGCGGCGATGATGATGGAGAGGTATATCGAGTTCACCAGGACCGGCTCCCGGTCGAACAGCCCGGGCCCGGGCGCGATGCCATGGAGGATGAGCGCGCCCATCATGATGGCTTGAGCCACGTCGCCGGGGATGCCGAGGCTGATGGTGGGGATGAACGCTCCTCCGGCCACGGAAGAGTTGGAGGCCTCGGAGGCGACCACCCCGCCCGGGTGGCCTTTGCCGTAGCCGTCGGGGTCTCGCTTCTCGGCCTTCTTGGCCCGGTCGTAGCTGATGAAGTTCGCTGATTCGGCGCTTACCGCGGGAGGGTGCCGACGAAGGTGCCGATCATGGAGGATCGGCCCACGTTGCGCTTCTCCCGCCAGATGTCTTTGGCCACGGTGCGCACCGGCACTCGTATCTTGGCGATGTGCCCGGCTGCTGAGCGGGAGTCGATCCGCGATTCCTCCACGTTGATGAGCAGCTGGGAGATGGCGAAGAGTCCGATCAGCACCGGGATGACGTCGAGGCCGCCTGAGAGCTGGGGTTGTCGAAGTTGAAGCGCAGCTGCCCGGTGGGGGCCACGCCCACCATCGCCACCAGCAGGCCCAGGCACCCGGCGATGAGCCCCTTGACCAGGTGCTTTCCGGAGAGCCCGGCCACCAGGGTCAGTGCGAACAGGACCAGGGAGAAGATCTCCCAGGGGCCGAAGTTCAGGGTCAGCCGTCCGATCACCGGCCCGAGCAGGAAGAGCACGATGGCGCCGAGGATGGTGCCGATGACGCTGGCGGCGATGCCGATGCCCAGTGCTCGGGCGGGCTCGCCGTTCTTAGTCATGGGGAAGCCGTCGAAGATGGTCACCACCGACGACGGTGTGCCGGGTATGCCCAGCAGGGTTCCGGCGATCAGGCCGCCGGAGAGGCCGCCGATGTAGATGCCGATCATCAGCGCCAGCCCTTGGACGGGGCCCATGGCAAAGGTGAAGGGGAAGGCCAGCACCAGCGCCATCGTGAACGTGAACCCCGGGATGGAGCTACCACGATGCCGAAGAAGACGCCGAAGAAGATGGTCAGCAGCACCATCGGCTGGGCCAGCTCGTAACGGCCTCAAGAATGTTGGCGATATCCATGTGTTTCCCCTAGGGCAGGAACGTGCGCAGGGCGGTTTCGAAGAGCCAGGACAGCCCGAAGGGCAGCCCCACGGCCAGCAGGAGCGCGGCGATGAGGATGCCGCGGGTGCGCTCGCGGATCAGCAGGGCGAATGAGCCCAGCAGGAAGATGATCGATGCCAGGACGAATCCCAGTGCGTCCATCAGTGCGATGTAGGCGCCGATGGCGGCCAGCAGCGCTTACACCCGCCAGTGGAGGCGGAGGAAGCCTGCGATCCCGGTGAACCGCACGGCGTCCTCCGCCTTGGTGAAGCTGCGGATGAGCATGAGCACCGCCAGGGCGAACAGGGCGGCCAGGATGACCCGCGGCATGAACGCCTACCACGGCTGCGCCCCCGGACGCGGGCGGAGCTGCCCGGACTCTGTCCAGAAGGCGGCCACCAGCACCATCAGCACCAGGGCGAATACTCGGTCTGCCACGTCGGCTCAGAACTCCTGCATCTGGTCGGACAGCCCTGCCATGGCCTCGTCGAGCCTCGTCGAGGTGCGCCTGGTAGTCCTCTGGGCCGAGGTAGTCGGAGTAGGAGCCGAGGTTCTCGACGTCCTCCTGGAACTCGGGGTTGTTCACGGCGGTCTCGATGGCCTCGGCAATGATCTCGATGTGCTCCTCCGGGGTGCCTTCGGGGGCGAAGAAGCCGCGGTCGACCGTGAGCTCATAGTCCACGCCCTGCTCGGCCACAGTGGGCAGGTCCGGCAGGTTCTCGTCGCGCTCCTCGGCGACGATGCCCAGGGGCATGAGGTCGCCGTCTTCGATGTAGCCCTCGGCGGAGGCGTAGTCGCCGGTCATGCCGTCGATCTCCCCGGCGACGAGCCCGGCGTACTGCGGGCCGGTGCCGTCGTAGTCGACATAGTTGAGGATGCCGGTGTCCAGGCCTGCGGCGTCGAGGACGGCGGCGATGGAGTAGTGGTCCTCGGAGCCGGTGGTGAAGCCCCAGTTCACGGTGTTGGGGTTGGCCTCCACGTGGTCGAGGAAGTCCTGGAGGTCCTCGATGCCGTGCTCCTCGGCGAAGTCCGCGGAGACTGAGGGCAGGTGCGGGGTGACGGTTCCCAGGGCGATGGGGTCGAAGGCGTCGAAGCCGTAGTCGACGATGTCGTTGTGGTACGCCGCGGCGACCACCTGGTGCGACCCCAGGATGGTGTAGCCGTCGGGGTCGGAGTCCATGACCTGGCGGGATCCCACCGTGGCGGAGGCGCCCTCGACGTTGGAGGGGGTGATGGTCACCGGCAGCTCCTCGGAGGCGTACTCGGCCATGAGGCGGAAGAGCACGTCGGAGCCTCCCCGGGCGGGTAGGGGATGACCATTTCGATGTCGCTGGAGGGGAAGTCCTCCTCCGGCTCGCCGGCTGGATGCGGCTCCGCCGTCGCCGCAGGCCGAGACGACCAGCCCGGTGATGGCGGCGGCTGAGATCAGGGTGCTGTCTTCTTCATCGGTTCTTCTCCTCATTCTGATTCGGGTGCGAACTCTGTGGGTGTGCGGTGTGAGGGCTCGGGGTGACCAGGCTGGGGTCCGGCGTGTGAAGTAAGCCGCCCCGGAGCCTTGGAGGGCCCGTGCGAGCGAGTCGTTGCGGGTGGAGACGATGTGCTCCTCCAGGGCCGTCTGGGCTGCGGCGTAGTCGCCGGAATTCAGCGCTTCCAGGACCTTCAGGTGGTCCCGGGCTGAGGAGACGAGCTGCTCGAGGGCGATGTAGCCGTACATGCGCAGGGCACGGATGCGGTCGTTGATGTGGCTGAGCACATCGACCAGTGCCGCTCCCCGGAGGCGGCGAGGATCTCGCGGTGGAACTCCTCATCCCAGGCCGTCAGCCAGGGTTCGGCGGTTTACGGTTCGGCGACGACCTTCTCCCACCGGGCCTGCTGCCGCTGCAGGCGCGGACCGTCGTACTCGCCTCGCCCTCAGCCACTCTGCGGATGCCCTGCAGCTCGATGGCCAGGCGGGCTTCGTAGAGGCCGCTGATGGTCTCGGCACTCGGCAGCACCAGTCCGAAGCCGTCGGAGTGCCGCTGCAGCAGCCCCTCGGCGGCGAGGCGTCCGACGGCCTCTCGCACAGGGGTCCGGGAGACGCCGAAGTGCGCGGCGACGGTCTTCTCGGTCATGCGGTCCCAGGGGTAGACGCTGCTTGCGCGGATGTCTTCGCGCAGCCCGTAGTAGACCTTGTCGGCTGCGGAGCCTCCGGTGCCGGGAGCGGCGATATCGACGTTATGCCCATCTGTGGACATTGATGTATACATAGGTGAAGACACTAAGGATTGCGTGTTACAGCCACGTATCTTGGATCGTTCCAAATGGTTAAAGAAGCGCCCCACCTGCACAAACAACGTGCTGACATTCAGCATTCAACAGTTGCCCCCGCTCTGTGAGGAGAGCCATGAGCCACCGCCCCGTTCTTCACCCCGGCACCGGACCCATCCCCGGTGAGCACTACCTGCCCACCTCGCCGGACACCGCCCAGTGGGGGTGGCTTCCCACCTCCGCCTCAGACCCGGTTCTCGAGGTCTCCTCCGGCGCCTCGGTCACCGTCGACACGCTCTCGCACGAGGGGATCCTTCCGGATCAGGGACAGGACCCGGAGCGCTTCTTCGGCCAGTACGAGGTGCAGGAGGTGCTGCAGGATGCGGTGGACGTCGCCGCCCGCGCGGAACGCACCGGCGAGGCCCCGGGGCCTCATGTGGTGACCGGTCCGATCCGCGTGGAGGGCGCGAAGCCGGGCGACCTGCTGCGGGTGGACATCGAGGAGCTGACCCCTCGGGTCCCGTATGGGGTGATCAGCAACAGGCACGGGTTGGGCGCACTGCCGGGCGAGTACCCCCAGGCTGAAGGCAATGTGAGCCTCTTCAGCTGGACCGGTGACCACGAGGGTGTGGAGCACGGGTTCCTGGATGCGGGCGAGGGCCGGACGGTCCGGTTTCCGCTGGCCCCGTTCATGGGCATGATGGGCACCGCCCCGGCAGCGGCGGAGCCCCTGCGGACCCAGCCGCCGGGCGAGTTCGGCGGCAATATGGACATCAAGCATGCGGTGGTCGGCACCACGGTCTACCTTCCGGTGCTCACCGAGGGGGCACTGTTCTTCACCGGGGACCCGCACTTCGCCCAGGGCAACGGGGAGGTCGCCCTGACCGCCCTGGAGGCCTCACTGCGGGCGACGATGCGCCTGAGCGTGATTCCCGGCGAGCGCCGCGGTGAGACGGTAGGCGGTGCGGTGGGGCCGGTGATCGAGACCCCGACCCATTGGATCCCGTCAGGGATGGACGAGGATCTGAATCTGGCGATGCAGAATGCGACGCGCAGCGCGATCGAGTTCCTTCACCAGCGGCTGGGGTCCCGCAGGCGATGGCGATGGCGTACCTGTCGGCGGGTGCGGACTTCGAGGTCAGCCAGGTGGTGGACGGAGTCAAGGGCATCCACTGCATGATCCGCAAGGCGGACTGGTCGGCCTGGGTGTAGAGGGTCAGCCTACCCGCCTCAGAGGCTGAAGGCGACGGTCAGCCATTCGTTCATCACCTCGTGCTGCCAGCTTCCCCACCATGTGGCGGCCAGCAGCAGCATCATGACCAGCACCATCCCCGCCTTTGACCAGGCGGTCCGAGGCCGGGGAAGAACACGATGCCGATGATCATGGTGACCATGAACGTCGATCCGGTGTCCGCCAGGAGATCACCCCGAGGATGTAGCTTCCCATGACGACGGTGAGCACCAGTCCGCTTCCTATCGGCACTCCGCCGTGGCGGAGCACCGGCCACAGCAGCAGCCCGGCCAGGAAGGGTCCGAAGATGACGAGGCCCGCGGACTCCTGAGCCACACTGACCAGCCAGGACGCACGCTCGCTGGCGCCCTGCAGGAATGAGGTGTAGAGGGCCCAGGTCTCCCCAGGCCGAAGAACAGCACCTCGAAGACGACCCACATCAGGGTCGCGGCGAGGACCGGGAACAGCATGACGGTCATGTTCGCTCTGTGGACGCCGTCCTGCTCACCCCGCGCGTGGGGAAGGAACGGCATGGACACGGCCAGCACGGCAGCGCAGACCAGGGCCAGCGGGTGGCTGAGCACGGCCAGCAGCAGTGTGGCGCTAAGCTGTTGAACCCGGCACGGGTGTCGTTCCACATGGCCATGCGCATGGCACCGACGACGGACATCGCGAACAGGGTCATGGCGAGGATCAGCGGGAAGTTGGTCAGGGCGATGAAGGCGAACAGCGGGCTGGCGGCAATGGTGAGAAGACAGGCGGTGGTGACCGAGACGGCGACGCTCTCCCGCCACAGGGCGGCCAGAAGATAGTGCAGGAGCCGCCCGGCGAGCAGGCAGCCCAGCACCGCAAGGATGACGTACGCATGATCATGCGGCAGCAGCGTGACCAGGACTCGAGGGATCAGGCTTACTAGGCTGGGTCAGGCCGCCCTCATCGACGGCGGCGTGCACCTCGGCGACCAGCTGCTGGTTGATGGTGCCCATGGTCAGCTTGTGGGGGTTCAGGAGCAGCACGGCAAGCAGCAGCGGTGAGGCCAAGGCCAGATCGATGGCTCGGTTCCGCCAGAAGAGCCGCGGGGTCCGCTTCGGGACGATGCGACGGTCGGCGGGGGCGCTGGTGCTCCGCTCGGGGGCTTCAGCTGACATGGTTGGCCTCCTGCGCGGGCTCAGCGTCCGCGTGGGTCTCCTGGGTCAGCCCGTGGGCTGTCTTCTCCCAGTAGTGCGGGCGTGTGAGCAGCTGCCACAGCGCCTTGTAGGACGCGATGGAATGCAGCACCCAGTAGAGCGGGTTGAGCAGCGCCCACGGGACCATGGTGAAGGTGCCGCGCCGGTAGGGGCCCATCATCGTCAGGTGCACCATCAGCGCTGAGCCGACGAAGAAGTTAACCATGCCCAGCCCCAGCAGCCACACCGGCAGGTCCAGCAGGCCGATCAGCTCCGGGAAGAGCACGGCCACGGCGGTCACGGCCATGAACGGCAGCACCAGGAGGAAAGTGGCGGGGTGCCGCCGATGAGCAGCAGGAAGGAGAAGAACGCGACGGGGCCCACTTCCTTCATCAGGGCTGCCGGGCGTCGCGCGTGGACGAGCACGGTCTGCATGTAGCCCTTGATCCACCGGCTGCGCTGGCGAATGAAGTTCGGCACCGAGGTGTTGGCCTCCTCCATGGTGGTGGAGCTGATCACTCCCACCCGGTACCCCAGGGCGGAGGCGCGGATCCCGAGGTCGGCGTCCTCGGTGACGTTGTGCGGGTCCCAGCCGCCGAGCTCCCGCAGGGCGGAGGTGCGGAAGTGGTTCGACGTGCCGCCCAGCGGGATGGGCAGCCCCGCGGCGTCCAGGCCCGGGAGCATGTAGTAGAACCAGTAGTTGTACTCCAGGGTGAACATGCGGGTCAGCATGTTTTCGCGGGCGTTGAAGTAGTTCAGGGCGGCCTGGAGCACCACGGTGCTGCTGTCGGCCTGGCGGAAGGCCGCGACGGCCTTCTTCAGCTGGTCCGGCTCGGGGTGTCTTCGGCGTCGTAGATCACGAGGAACTCGCCGCGGGCGAAGCGCAGGCCCACGTTGCATGCCCGCGGCTTGGTGCGGGGCATGCCGTCGGGCACCGTCATGATGTGGAAGTGGGCCGCGGGTTGGATTCCAGCACCGCGTTGCGGGTGGCGTCATCCTCCGCCTCCACGAGGATGAAGACTTCGAGCTTGTCCTGCGGGTAGTCGATGCCGCCGAGGTTGCGCACCAGCTGCGCGACGATGTTCTCCTCGCGGTAGACAGGCACCAGCACCGTGTACATCGGCAGGTCCTCGTCGGGGATCTCCGGCGGCTCGGGGGCGCTGACGAAGCTGGTGATGTCGTGGTCGGCGCCGCGTGTGGCCACCCTGAACTTGAAGAGGGTGGAGCCGAGGAAGACGACGCTTACTGCTGCGATGAGCGCTCCCATCGTGATGGAGGGCCACAGGATCAGGCACACCAGCACAGTGATCACCGTCAGGGTCAGCCCGATCACCTGAGCGCGGGTGAAGACCGTCCGGGCGGAGGCCACCGGGTTCGCCCGGTGCAGCGCCATGGCCGCATCGTCTGCGATCTCCTCGCCGAAGGCCTCCAGGAGCAGCGACGTCAGCTCGTCCGGGGCACTTCGTGCACGTGGATGCGCTCGCCGTCCTCGGTGTGGAGCGCGTGGAGACGGCGTCGCGTCATCGAGGAGGTCGCGGCGATGTGCCGGACGCCCTCAGAGTCCCCGGGCGCGGAATGCGCTTCGCGATGGAGCAGGGGGATCCATTGCTGATGGATCAGGGCATCGAGGCCCAACTGCTGCGCATAGGCACGGTCGACGGCGGCCGGGGTGACACCCTCGGCCGGGGCAGGACGCTCCACTCAGAATTCCTCACCATCTCGGGCGCCCACGCGCCCGCACGGCACTCATACGTCGAATGCGGCTTAGAAGCTCGACACGCAAGGCCTTTGTGAGGAAGGGACCATCGTGTCGGCACACTTAGGACTTTGCAATTCTATACCCCTGGGTCTATTTGACGTGGTGCACTACCATCGAATGGGAATATGTAATGATGCCCACTGTGAACAGGATTTCAGGTCATGATCGATGAGGCGCGCCGACAGGCGGCGCTCGACTCGCTGAACGTTCTCTACACCCCGCCGGATGAGCGGGTGGACAGGATCACCCGGCTGGCCCAGGAGATCTTCGGAGTGCCGATGGTCAGCGTGAATCTGATCGACAGGGACCGGCAGTGGAGCAAATCCTCGGTCGGCTTGGACGTCACGAACGTCCCCGCGAGGAGGCCTTCTGCAGCACGACCATCTACCACTCCGACTCCCTCATCATTGAGGATCTGCAGCAGAACGGCCCCTTCAGCCAGAGCCAGTACGTGACCGGTGACCCGAACCTGCGCTTCTATGCCGGGCACCCCTGGAGGCTCCGGGCGGAGAGCACGTCGGAGCCCTGTGCCTGCTGGACACCAAGCCGCGGCGCCTCAGCGAGGATGACCGGACACTGTTCCGGGACCTTGCCCGCTGGGTTCAGACAGAGCTTGCCCACAAGCAGGAGCTGGACCATGCCGCTGTGGTGCAGCGGGCCCTCTCCCCGCCCAGCTGCCCCAGCCCGCTGGCTTCACCGTCACGGTAAGCTCCGCGTTTACTGGGAGCGTGGCAGGCGACTTCTATGATGTGGCTCTGCGCCAGGGTCAGCTTCGAGTCACTCTTGCGGATGTGATGGGCAAGGGCATCGGTGCCGGGATCGTCGCCTCAGCCATTCGCGCATCGATGCGCACCGCCCCGGACCGTTCGCTGCTGGCCACGGTCTCGGAGATCGACGAGCTGCTGGAGCAGGACATCGGGGAGCTCAACATGTTCGCCACCCTCTTCTGCGCCGACGTCGACACCACCACCGGCACTGTCAGCTATGTCGACGGCGGGCACAGCCTGAGCTTCATCCGTCGCGCGGACGGCAGCTGGAAGCACTTGGACTCCACCGGGCTGCCCTCGCCATGCGCATGGGGATCCGCATCACGTGGGCACGGTGCATCTGGAACCCGGGGATGCGCTGATGATCTGCAGCGACGGTGTGCTGGACCTGTTGGATCTGGATGATCCTTTCGGGCAGGTCGATGCGGTCCTCACCGAGTTCGGCGTCGACGGAGCGGTCGAGGAGACGCTGCGGCTGACCGAACGCATGAAGGCGCCCGACGACGTCACGGTCGCCGTCGTGCGGCGGGACGCCTGAGCAGGGCACAAGGACCCTCGCAGGTCTGAACGACGACGCCGCAGCTTACTCACGGGCCGATGATGGTGGTGGCCCGGGGCTCTCTGCCAGGCGACGGGCCACTCGAGTGATGTCATCGGCGGTGACGGCGTCGATCTCGGCGAGCGAGTCGGAGATGTCGACGAACTCCCCGCGCACCAGCTCAGCCTTTCCGAGCCGCTGCATCCGTGAGGCGGTGTCCTCCATGCCGAGCACCGTGCCTCCGCGCAGCTGGCCCTTGGCGCGTGTGAGCTCCTCGGAGGTGACCGGCTGGGAGGCGATCCGCTCCAGCTGCTCCATCATCACCTGGGTGACGGTGTCGACCTTCTCCGGCATGCACCCTGCGTAGAGGCCGTAGTAGCTAAGCGTCGGTGTAGGGCGCGGAGAAGCTGTAGGTGTTGTAGGCGAGTCCGCGCCGCTCACGGACCTCCTGGAACAGCCGCGACGACATCCCTCCCCGAGGATGGCGTGCATCAGCGACAGGGCGAAGCGGTCCTCGTCTCCGGCGGCGGGCCCGCGGCCGCCGATGATCACCTGTGACTGCTCGATGCTCTTGCGGTGCTTGACCACTCCTTCGTCCACCGGGATGGTCTGCACGTCCCCACTCGGCGGGCTGCGGGCTCTCCGCGGCCGCTGACGTCCCAGTCGCTGGCCTCGAGCGCCTGGGCGACCATGCTGACCAGCTCGTCGTGGTCGACGCCCCCGGCGGCGGTGATGACCAGCTCCTCGGGCCGGTACCAGCGCCTGTAGTGGTCGATGACGTCGTCGCGGGATGCGGCGAGGATCGCTTCGGTGGTGCCGCCGATGGGTAACCCAGCGGGTGCCCGGAGAGCACCTGCTCGGAGAAGCGCTCGTGGACCACGTCGGTGGGGTCGTCCTCGTCCATGGCGAGCTCTTCGAGGATCACGCCCCGCTCGGTCTCCATCTCGTCAGGGTCGATGACCGCGGAGGTGACCAGGTCGGTGAGGACCTCTGCGGCCATGGGAAGGTCGGTGTCCAGCACCCGGGCGTAGTAGCAGGTGGATTCTTTGCCGGTCATAGCGTTGGACTCCCCGCCGACGGTGTCGAAGGCTGCGGCGATGTCCAGGGCGGACCGGGTGCGGGTGCCTTTGAACAGCAGGTGCTCGAGGAAGTGGGTGGAGCCGTACTGGTGATCGGCCTCGTCCCGGGATCCTACGGCGATCCAGTAGCCGATGGTCACGCTGCGCACGCCAGGCATCTGCTCGGTGAGCACCCTGACCCCGGAGGGCAGAACAGTGCGGCGGACGGTGGAGTAAGCGTCGTCGTTGAGCACGCCTTCGGTGGTGGGGTGAATGGTGATTCGCATAGTGCCTCCAAGCTACCCGGATGTAATGCGGGGTGAGTTAGGGTATCCGTGATAAATATTCGCTCATTGTCAGGCCCTGAGGGAGGATGCAGCTATTCGCCGAGTCCTCCCGTATGCCCTAGGAATCATGGTCCTGGGAGCCCGCATGATCTACGCGGTGCTGAAGCTGCTGCCCACGCAGCGCAAAGTGGTGCTGATGACCAGGGATCTGCGCCAGATTCGGGTGGACTTCGCACTGCTGAAGGATTCCATCAGGCGGAATCACCCGGATTATGAGATCAAGGTGATCAAGCACAAGAAGCTTTCCATGGGGTACCTGTTCGCCGCGGTGCGGGAGATGTACCACCTGGCCACCTGCCGGGGCATCCTGGTGGACGGCTACATCATCCCGGTCAGCGTGCTCAATCATCGCAAGGGCCTGCCTGTGGGGCAGATCTGGCACGCGATGGGCGGGTTCAAGAACTTCGCCTACCTGGTGGCGGGCACCCTGAGGGCCCGGACCCGGCGGTGGCGAAGGTGATGCGGATGCATGCGAACTACACGTTCATGTGCGCGGTAGGCACGGTGCCCGCTGAGGTGTTCGCCAAGGCCTTTCAGATTGCGCCGGAGTCGGTGCAGCCCTTCGGCATGGCCCGGGTGGACTACCTGCTGGATGACGAGGGCAGCCAGAAGCGTCGGGAGCGGATCCTCAGGCGACACCCGGAGCTGGCCGAGGGACGCACTGTGCTGTACACGCCCACATCCCGGCTGAAGCGCGGCCTGCCCTATGAGGAGCTGGCTGAGCAGTTCCGCGGCACGGACACCAACTTGGTCATCATCCCGCACCCGGTGGACAAGACTCCGGTGCCCGACGACGGCAGCACCGTCAGCGGCGCCGAGTTCGGCATCATGGACTGGCTCTCGGTGGCCGATGTGATCATCTCCGACTATTCGGCGGTGGTGTACGAGGCTGCGCTGAAGGACATTCCGACGATCTTCTGGGCCTACGACCTGGAGGAGTTCCGGAACACGCGCGGCTTCCCGCTGGACTACGAGGCGGAATCGCCGGGGCCGATCGTCGCCACCGCGGAGGAGGCGGCCAACACGGCGATGCGGCTCAAGCACCTGGACTACAGCCGGTGGCGGGCCCGTCACCTGAACTTCGTCACCGGGCCCTCCGGTGAGCTGCCCGAGGAGGGCCCTGGCTGCGCCGACCGGATCGTGCGGGCCCTGAACCTCAGCTAGGCCTTCACGGGGCCTGAGCGGCCCCTGACGCGCGTCTGGCCTACAGCCAGGCGCGCAGCTGGCCTACAGCAGAGGCTGGCCCTCAGCTTGCGAATGGGCCTGCCAGTCGGCTCAGCCGGAGCCGTAGGTGTAGTGGCCGATGTCTGAGATCTCGAATCCGACGGCGGGGTTGAGTGCGCTGTAGCAGCTCACCCGGTCGTCCAGGGAGGCGCACTCGATGAAGCCGTCGGTGCCGATCTCGTCGTGCGGCATCGTCTCCCGATCGCCCGCGTCACCAACGTGGCTGTCGCAGTCCATCTCGGCGCCGTTGACAGTCATGGAGTAGGTGGTGCCCTCATTGCCGTCGCAGCCGTCGGTGTACTGGTGGTCATAGACGGTGCAGCTGACACCGTCGGAGAAGTCGCAGGCGATGTTGCCGTCGGGGGTGACGAAGCCGCTGACGGTCTGGGCTCCGCGGTCTCCGATGCCTCGGTCGACCCAGTCGTAGCTGAGCTCGTTGAGCATCTGGTGGTCGGGGCCTCGGCCCGGAGCTCACCGACGGTCATCCCGGCGTGCTCGGCGTCGCATGAGTCCTGCAGCCCGGCCAGGGACTCCTGCGCGGTGCTGACGTCTTCGTCGGTCATGCCGTCGCCCTCGGGGCGGCGCTGATCCATGCGGCGAAGGTCTCGGCGTCCTCCTGGGCCTCACAGTTGGTGTCCTCGGGCAGGGAGGCTACGGCTGCCTGCGCCTCGAGGACCTGGTCCTCCTCAGGTTCGGCGTCGTCCTCCTCCGGCGGGGTGGGCTCACCGTCGTCCTCGTCCTCGGCGGGGTCTTGGACGGGCTGCTCCTCGGCCGGTGGGGCTGGCTCGTCGGCGACGGGGTCTTCGTCGCCGGTGAGCAGCGCGAAGGCTGCGACGATGCCCAGTCCGACTACTGCGATGAGGCCGATCACTGCCGCCACGGGAACCATGGAGCGCCGCCGTCTGGCAGCCGACGGCCGGTATCCGGGGTCTGGTGGGGTGCAGGCGGGATGGCTGCGGGCTGCGCGGCCACTGCGGGGTAGGCCTGAGTGGAGGTGTCGTCGTAGTCGGCAGCGGGCTCGCTGGGGACTACGGGCGCTGAGGCGACCTCCTCGGCCGGGACAGAATGTGCTGGCTCCGACTGGGCTGGCGCGGGCGGCGCTGCCTCAGGCTGGGCCGGCGTGCGCTGCACGGGCTCCGGCTCCGGCGGCATGGCAGCAGGGGCCGTGTACGCGGCCGGCTGCGGTGTGGGCGGCTCCTCGTAGGTACTCGTCCTGGACGGGCTGCGCCTGGTAAGCTGCGGGGTAGGGCGCGTAATCCTGGTAGCCCGGCTCGGTGTAGGCGGGCAGTCGGCGGGAGGTGTCGAACATGCCGGCGAGCGGGTCTGTGGCGGCCCGGCCGGAGTTGATGCCGCTGCGGCCGCGCATGGCGATGGCCGAGTCGATCTCTGGATCTCCGAGGGAGGCGAGCGCGTCGATGAGCTCCTGGTAGGTGCCTGGGTTGGCTGCGACGGCAGGCCTGAGCTCCGGGTAGTTCTCAGCGATCCAGTGGAGAACATCCCAGTCGGTGTCCGGATGGCTGGCGAGTGCCTCGAGCTCGGCAGCGTCGTCCTGGGGCGATGTCATGACTCCCCAGCTTACGGCGCTTCAGTGCCGGGAACCAATCAGTGCTGGTCGGCGTACTGCTCGAACGTGCCCTCGCGCATGGCCTCGCCGGCTTCGTCGAAGGCGTCGTAGTCGGCGACGACGATGGACTCTGAGCCTGCGGTGCCGATGCCGTTGTTGGGGAGGGTGAAACTGGTGATGTCCCCGGCGCGGACGCTGCGCATGTCCCAGCCGAGGTCTGCGATGTACCCGGATTCGGAGAGCTCGGAGTCCACGGTCATGTGGGGGTGAAGCCGGTGACCATGTCGTGGACCCGGGCCGGGTTGAGAGGTTCTGGGGCGTGAGGACGCCGCTGAGAACGCCTTCCATGAAGGCTTGGTGGTTGGCCACTCGGGTGTAGTCGCCGTCGCTGAAGGCTTGGCGCTCGCGCACAAAGCTCAGCGCCTCGGAGGAGCTGAGCTCCTGGGAGTAGCTTCGAAGTGGTAGCCATCCTGGGAGGTGAAGCTCTGGGGCGAGTTCACAGTGACCCCGTCCTTGGCCTCCACGAGGCCCTGGAAGCCTTCCATATCGACGGCGGCGACGTGGTCGATCGGCACGCCGATGAGGTTCTCCAGGGTGGCGACGGCGGTCTCGGGCCCGTCGTAGCTCAGGGAGGCGTTGATCTTGGCCTCGCTCTGGTAGGCGATGGGCACCCAGGTGTCGCGCATGATGGACATGATCTGCACGGATTCGCGGTCGTGGGGACGTGGACCCACATGATGCTGTCGGCGCGGGCGGCGTCGGGCAGCCAGGGGACGTTCTCGTCCTCGCCGGAGCCGCCTCCTGCGTCGGAGCCCAGCAGCAGGATGTTCAGCTGCTCGGACTCTGAGCCGTCGTCGGCGGTGGGGCCTCGGGCCGGTCTGCGTCGGGAAGGTCTGGTCCTCGGGGAGGACGTTGACGGACTCTTCGTAGTTGGAGCTCAGGGAGCCGAGGTACAGGGCGACGGCTGCCGCTCCGCCGACCACCACCAGGGCTGCCAGGGAGAGGGTGACGAGCAGGACTCGTCTGCCGAGGGAGCTCTTCTTCCGTCCCCTTTCCTCGGGGGCGGGGTGCTGTCCAAAAGGTGATCCGTCACGGCCCCAGAGTACGGCAGGGGTCAAAGGATCACAGCATCATCACGACCTGGTGTGAACGGCACCTTCGTGGTGCTGAACGGTCACTGCCGCATGGCCCGGTTGGGCGAGAGCGCGGCCAGGGGTCCGCTCTCGAGTAACCGAGGTATTCGTCTTCGCTGAGGCTGAGGACCTCGGCGGCGGTGCCGTGGGCGGTGATGGTCCCGGCGCGGAGGAGGCGCTGGACGAACCGGAACTCGTAGCCGAGGTCGTGCATCATCACCAGGTCGTTCAGGGCCGAGTGGCGCCCGAAGGTGTTCTCCTGGTGCCGGTATCCGGCGGTGAAGGTGCCGGTCCCGGCGTAGAAGTCGGCGTGGAAGAGGCCGATCTCGGCGGGGGCGAACTGCAGCAGGTCGTAGAGGATGCGCTGGATGCCCAGGGGGCGCCGCGGAAGTAGAGGCCGTATTCGAACCGGGCGAAGCGCAGCCAGTCAGGGGCCTGCCGCCCTTCGGCGGAGAGGACGGTGTGCATCAGCGGCCGGGCCACGGCCAGCTTCACGCCGCTGGTGGGGATGGTGTCGGCGAGCTGGTCCCAGTCGGCGGTGAGGTCTTTGGTCTGGAAATAGGCGATGTCGGTGCGTTCGCCGACTTTTCCGGCCCTGCCTCGGAGGGTCTGGGGCTTGTACTGGGTGCGCACGACGATGTCGTAGTCCTCGATGGCCGCTCCGAGGGCGTCGGAGGCCGCGGCGGGCCCAACGACGGCGACGCGCTTGCCGTGGATGAGCTGGTGCATGGTCTCGTCGCCGGGGAGGGTGAGCTCTGCGCGTCGGCGGGCCGCGTGGGCGACGAGGTGGGAGGGGTCGCCGGTGTAGAGGGCGGCGTCGGCGCGCAGCTTTTCGGCGGCGATGCCGCGCGTACGGTGCCGGTGTCCAGGGGCGGGCGGGTGGCGGTGCGCAGCAGGCGGGCGTCCTGGTCCAGGTGGGCGTAGGCGCCGAGGAGGTGCTTGAGCCAGAGGGGGATTCCAACGGGATGCCGCGCAGTTCGCGGACCCTGTTCTCGGCCATAGCCGCGCGCAGGCTCTGGGCGGCCCGGAATTCGCCGAGAAACTGGAGACGCGCGGTGATGGTTTCGATGAGCAACTGGTGCAGCCGGATGACGCGGGGGCGGTACTGCTCCAGCAGGGGCTTGGCCCGGCGCAGCGCTTCGGCGGGCGGCTGCGGCTGGAAGAGCTGGTTGATGGGGACCCAGAAGAGGGAGTCGGCGCCGAGGAGTCCGCGCTTGGGCTTGAGCGCGGAGGCGGCCTCCCATACGCGCTGCCAGTCCAGGTCGGTGCGTCCGGTGGTGCTGAGGATGCCTTCGTAGGCGCGGAGGTCCTGCGGGTTCTTCTCGAAGGCGGCTTCGTAGAGCTGAAGGGCGCGGGTGAAGTCTGCGTTGTAGGGTAAGCGGGCCTCAGCGGCGGCGGCGAGCAGGTTGCCGACGGTGGGCTGGGCTTCGGCGCGGTCCAGGAGCTCCTGGTAGCTGACGTGTTCCGTTCGGGGGCCAGGGATGAGTCCGCAGACGGCGTCGAAGATCACGTCGGTGTGGTCGACGGGTGGTGCCGGCAGCGCCTCGCGCAGCATGCCGGCGAGGAGCCCGCGGTAGGACCCGCTGGCTTCGGCTTCCCTGCGGCGACCGTGCCGGGCTCTACAGCGTCGGCGACGGTGCTGATCGCTTTGGCGACCGGGGTGAGGAGTAGCCCGCCGGACGGCTCCCTTGAGCACGGCGGCGCCTGCGATCTTTCCGCGCAGCCCGTGCAGTGACACAGCCATGGTCTTTCTCCTATCGCAGGGCGCTTCCGGTTTCGAGAGCGCGGACATATTGATCTGGGGTGAGGCTGAGGACCTCGGCGGTGCGCCCGTGGGCGGTGAGGAGGTAAGCCTGCTGCAGCCGCTGCAGGAAGGTGAAGTCGAATCGCAGGTCGTGGTTGACGATGAGGTCGTTCATGGCGGATCCGGGGCCGAAGACGGTGTCCTTGTCCTCCCGGTATCCGACGGCGAAGGCGTCGGTGCCGGTGTAGAGGTCGGTGTTGAACACGGCGATCTCGGCGGGCTCGAACTGGGCGAGGTCGTAGACCATGCGGGGATGCCGAGCAGTGCGCCGTGGTGGGAGAGCGCGAACTCCTGCCGGTAGAACCGCAGCCAGGGCTGCTGGGCCGCGCCGTGGCGGCTGATGCTGCTGGGCCGGGCCACGGCGAGCTGCAGCTGACCGGCGTCTACGGCCTCCTGCATGGCGGTCACGGAGGCGTGGATGTCGTGGTCGTTGAGGTAGACGATGTCGGTGCGGCTGCCTTGGGCGTCCTGGTGCTGCTGGACGAACTCGGGGGCGAACCGGGGCCGGACGATGACGTCGTAGCTGTCGATGAGCTCCCGAGTCGGTCTCCGGTGTCGACGGGGCCGACGATGGCCACGCGTTTCCCGGCGACGAGCTGCTCGGCGGCCCCTTCGGCCTGCATGGGCTGCTGGGCGCGGGCGGCGCAGGAGTATTCGAGGTAGGGGCCGGTGCTGCCGCGCAGCAGGTGCACGTCGGCGGCGAGCTTGCGCAGCTGCTGGGCGGCCAGGGGGCTCTGAGGCTTCCAGGGCATGGGGTCGATGAGGGCGAGGGCCTCGTCGAGGCGGTCGAGGTAGACCTCGGCGGCGAGGAGCTTCTGCCGGTGGTAGGCGTGGCCTGCGGAGACGCTGCCGAGCCATTCGCGGGTGCGTTCGGCGAGCTGGCGGCGCAGCCGGAAGTAAGCGGTGAGGTGCCCGGCGAACTGCAGCCGGTAGGTGATGAGCGCGGTGGTGGGCCAGGAGAGTAGGCCGCGCGCTCCCCGGTGGCTTCCAGACGGGCTACGGCGCTGTGTGCGCGTGCGGGTGTGATGGGCGCTTCGGTGAAGAGGTCGGCGAACTCTGCGGTGAGGCGGCTGCGCCGTCGGCTGCCGGTTCCGGGCAGGCGCAGCCCCGGGAGCGTTCGTAGAGCAGGGCGCTGCGCCAGAGGCGGGGCCAGTCGTGGCTGGTGCGGCAGCCGAGGGTGACGACGGCTCGGAAGACCTGCCCGTCGCGGGGTTGAGCTGCAGGGAGCTCTCGTAGGCGCTGAGGGCGTCGTCGAGGCGTTGGATCTGCGGCTTGCGGTACCGCTGGCCGAGGTCTTTGTACCCGGCGGCGGTGGGCCTGGCGGCGACGGCCTCTTCGAGGAGGGCGAGGCCGTGATCCTGGTCGCCGTGGGCGAATTCGAGGTCGCCCTGCTCGCGGAGCACGGCGGGGTGCCCGGGCGCCAGCTCGGCGGCGGCTCGTAGGGCTTCGCGGGCTTCGTCGACCTGGGGCTCTCCGCCGGGCCGCAGTCCCAGGACGGGGTCGCGGGTGAGGCCCTTTTGCTGGCGCGCTGCAGGGAGCGGGCCAGGGCGAGGTGCCGACGGGGTCGTGGGGTCGAGTGCGGCGGCGCGCTGGCGCATGGCCAGGGCTGCTTCGAATTCGCCGAGCTTCATGTAGCGCACGGCCATGCGTTCGAGCTGGTCGGCGTCGGTCGCGGAGGCGAGGTCGAGCTGGTCCAGCACCTGTTGGGCGCCGCGCGGGTTGGCTTCGAACAGCACAGTGGCGGCTTGGGCGTGTAGACGTCGCAGGGCGGGGTCCTTGCCCGCGAATTCGGCTTGGGCGGGGTGGGCACGGCCCGCGCGGAGGCGATGACGGCGCGCGCCAGGCTTACTCGGCACCGGGTATGCGTCCGAGGACGCGCACGGTGCGCCGTACTTACTTCTGCGCCCATCACGAGTGTCTTCAGCATCACTGCTGAGTTTACTGCCAGGTACGGACGGTCATGACAGTGCAGAATGGCACGCGATGATTCTTTTTCCGTCTCTGCGTCAGGTCTCCCGTGCCCGTGATGAGCTGCGGCGTCGGCGGGCGCTGCGCTCCCGTGTCCGCAGCGCTGTGAAGGCGGTCTCGGGGACGAGCCTCTGGTGACGGTGGGCGTCACCGCGCACAACGAGGGTGAGCGCATCACCCGCTGCCTGGAGAGCATCCTGGAGCAGTCGTTGGGGGCTGGCCACATCGAGGTGATTGTGGTGGACGACGGCTCGTCGGACGGCACCGCGGACACGGCTGAGGCCTTCGCGGATTCGGTAAGCTGGGCAGGCTTTGAGGTGCATCGCCAAGGCAATACGGGCACGCCGTCGCGGGGCCGGAACCTGATCATGGAGCGGGCTCGCGGCGAGTTCGTGTTTCTGGCGGACGGGGATGACTATCTGGGCCCGCAGGCGCTGGAGGCGATGACGAGGGAGGCCGCGGTGCGGGATGCCCAGGTGGTCACGGGCCACTATGTGGGGGTGAACCGTCCGGCGCCGAACATCCGGGACGCGCAGGGCACTCGTGTGCACGAGTATCACTCGGGCTGGCTGAACAGCCTGCATGTGCAGAAGCTGTTCCGCACGGAGTTCCTGAGGTCGCTGCCGTACCGGTTCAATGAGCAGCTGATCTACTGCAACGATCACCCGTTCATGGTGGCGGCGTTCCTGTATGCGCAGCGGACGTCGCGGGTGGACGACGTGGACTGCTACTTCATCACCTTGGAGGCCGATGACCCCTCGGAGGTGCAGCGCACGGTCTCACGGGGCAATATCTCTCGGGCGGAGATCACGGCGGTGCAGCAGCTGCGGTTCCTCCATGATGTGTTCGGGCTGCTGGCGCTGGCCAGGGGCGGCGCCGGAGATGTGGGCAAGCTGGCGGGGCGGATGCGGGTCCATTATTGGAACCGGTTCCTGAAGAATCAGCTGCCCGCCCTGATTCTGCGCAAGCAGGAGCCGTCTCTCGCACTGGAGCTGGCCCAGCACGCCCGGTACATGACGGTGCTGTATGGGGTGCAGGCGTCCACGTCAGGCCTGACGGAGGAGGCACTGATGATGCTTGAGGCGCTGGGCAGCGATGACGCCCACACCGTCCAGGGTGCGGCCCTGGAGGTCCGCGAGCGCGCCCGGGCTAAGGCCGACGGGGCCTCCGCCTGATGCGCATCTCCTCGCCTGACCCGATACCTCGAGCTGAACGCGACTTTCTGCTGCAGCACACTGACGCGACGGAGACAGATTTCGCGCCTGAGAGGCTTCGCGAGAACCGGGTCGAGGTCATGGCCAGCACTGAGCTTCTTGACGCACAGGCAATTGAGTCGGCCTTGACCACCAAGGAGGTGGCCAAGCGTCTCGGGGTCTCGGACGGGGCGATTCGGCAGCGCCTGAAGCAGGGCAAGCTGTATGCAGCCGGCACCGACAGCTCAGGGCGGCAGCATCTTTTCCCAATGTGGCAGTTCTCCGACCAGGGGCTCTTCCCCACCTTGAGAAGGTCGTCAGCGCCCTTCCGGACGACTACCACCCGGCAGATGTCGAACACTTCATGACCACCCCGCGCCACGAGCTCGGCGATCGCTCTGCTTCTGAGTGGCTGAGCGGGGGCGGCGAACCCGGCACCCTCGTGCAGTTCGCCGAGGCCCTGACCTGGCGATGATGGTCGCACGTCGCAAGAATCCTCGGGCGCCTGCGCTCCAGACGACCGCTCGCTTCGGGTGGCCTGCAGTCACATTCGCAGGCTAGGGGTGTCAGGCGAGCCCGAGCTCGTGGAGCCTGGCGGTGACGAGCGGGACGTCGTCGGGGCGGTCGACGGGCATGGAGTCCTCTGACATTTCGAGAACGTCGACGGGCAGCCCGAGTTCGAGGAACCGCATCACCTCGTTGTCCTCGATCTCCTCCAGCGGGGTCTTCTTCCCCGGGGCGGCGAAAGCCTGGAGGACCTCCAGCGGGTAGGCGTAGACGCACACCTGCCGGTAGCCGACCTGGAATTCGCCGCTGTGGCCGTGGGGCACCGGGGCCCGGCCGATGTAGATGAGCTGCCTGTTCTGGCCGAAGAGCAGCTTGATGTACTTCGAGTCCTTCCACTGCTCCTCGGTCATCTCGCAGTAGCCGATGTAGGTGCGGGTGCGGTCGGCGCGGGCGGCCTCAATGATGATGCGCAGGTCTTCGGGGTTGAAGACGGGCTCGTCGCCTTGGACGTTGATGTAGGTCTTGGCGGGGATGCGCGCGGCCACTTCGGCGACGCGGTCGCCGCCGGTGGGGTGGTCATCGCGGGTCATCTCGTAGCGCACGTTGTGCTCCCGGCATGCTTCGGCGATGCGCTCGTCATCGGTGGCGACGACGACGTGGTCCCGGTCGACGACCTCGAAGCAGCGTTCGGCGGTGCGGATGATCATGGGCCTGCTTAGCGAGGTCCACCAGGGGTTTGCCGGGCAGGCGGGAGGATCGGTAACGGGCAGGGATGATGACGAGTTCGTCGAGCATGGTGAGTTGTCCCTCGGGTCGGAGTGCGCGCCTGTGATCGACGCCAGTATGCCAGCAGATGGGACTGCCGCTGAGCCCGACAGATCCGGTGTAATACGCTCGAATCGAAACGGCTGACGAGTTGATGTCAACGGAATGAGCGGATTGATGACCATGACGGATGAAGCACGTCGGCTGGCGGCGCTCGATTCCATGAACGTTCTCGATACACCCCGGATGAGCGGGTGGACAGGATCACCCGTCTGGCTCAGGAGCTCTTCGGGGTGCCGATGGTCAGTGTGAATCTGATCGACCGCGACCGCCAGTGGAGCAAGTCCTCGATCGGTTTGGACATCACGGACGTCCCCGTGAGGACGCGTTCTGCAGCACCACCATTCACCACACCGATTCGCTGATCATTGAGGATCTGCAGCAGGACGGCCCCTTTGTGGAGAGCCAGTACGTCACCGGTGATCCGAACCTCCGCTTCTATGCGGGGCACCCGTTGGAGGCTCCGGGCGGCGAGCATGTGGGGGCCCTGTGTCTGCTGGACACCAAGCCGCGGCATCTCAGCGGCGAGGATCGGAAGCTGCTCCAGGATCTCGCCCGCTGGGTGCAGATAGAGCTTGCCCATAAACAGGAGCTCGATCATGCCGCGGTGGTGCAGCGGGCCCTCTCCCCGGTGAGCTGCCTCAGCCTGCCCGCTTCACTGTCACGGCGGGCTCCGCGCCCGCGGGGAGCGTGGCGGGTGACTTCTATGATGTGTCGCTGTCTCAGGGTCAGCTGCGGGTCACGCTTGCGGATGTGATGGGCAAGGGCATCGGTGCGGGATCGTCGCCTCAGCCATTCGCGCCTCGATGCGCACCGCCCCGGAGCGGTCGCTGCTGACGACCGTCGCCGAGGTGGATTCGCTGCTGGAGGAGGATGTCGGGGATCTCAACATGTTCGCCACCCTCTTCTGCGCGGATATCGACACCACCACCGGGACCATCAGCTATGTGGACGGCGGGCACAGTCTGAGCTTCATCCGCGGTGCTGACGGCACGTGGAAGCATCTCGGTTCCACCGGGCTGCCCTTGGCGCTGAGCATGGGTGAGCCTCATCAGGTCGGCACGGCATATCTGGAGCCCGGTGAGGCGCTGATGACGTGCAGCGACGGCCTGCTGGATCTGTTGGATCTGGATGACCCGTTGGGTCAGATCGATGGAATCCTTGCCGAGTGCGGCGTGGACGGGGCGGTAGAGGAGACGATGAAGCGGGTCGAACGTGCGAAGGCACCCGATGACGTCACGGTCATCGTGGTCCGGCGGTACGCGTAGCCCGATAGAAGCTCGGGCATTTCGGCACTGAGACGACGGCGGTCCGCCGCTCGTTCCTTATGGAAGAAAGCTGGCCGGTCACTCTGGCCACTACGCAATGATTCTCTTCAAAAATGAAATAGATGGTCCGCTCTGCCGCATTTGTGCTGCGGCTGAGCAGAGGGCCAGCAAGAAACAGTTTCAGGCATCCTGCCTTGTGAGGTCAGGGTTCCGCGCCTCAGAAGGCGCTGACATGCGGAATCACATCGCTGTAAATATCCAGCCTTCGGTCAGGCGAGGGCATCCGCGTGGAGGCCTTACACAGGCGGGCGTGAGACGTTAAAATGAAACGAAAGTTCAAAGAGGAGCTTTCATCTATCTGTAAGGCAGGAAACTGTGCAACAGAGCTCTCGTCTCCCTCAGCAGCTTCAACCTCCCAATATGACGAGCCTCCTCGGCGCGAGCATGCCGAGAGCGCCTCCGTGACGGCGTGCGAGCTGGCCTCGCCGATCAGTCATACGCTGTGGATGACTCAGTCGTTGTCGGAAGCAGCGTCGAAGCTTGCGGACGGCAGCGAGGCGGTGGTGGTGCTGAATTTTTCCTCCCAGCCCATCGGTGTGATCACCGAGGCGGACTTGAAGGCCGTTGCTGCCCGTGAGCCGCAGTCATGGACGTGGAAGCGGTCGGCCTGCCTCGTTCCAGAATTGCGCAGGTGGGTCCGGCCTGATGCTTCTCTGGAGGACATCCTCGCGTGGTATCAGCGGGAGCAGGTGTGGCCGTTGCTGGTCTTCGATGGTCAGCGGGCCGGAGGGATCATTTACCCCAGCACCGTGTTCCAGTGGTGCGCTGAGCATGACCCGGAGGCGTGGGAATCTCTCGACCAGGGCACCGAGGCGGCGTCAGAGTCTTAGGACGCCCACTCCCCGCCCGCCCGCACAGAGACGCTCATCGTATGGACGCACGAAGCATGTGGTTGAGCATGGGGACGCTGCACCGGCGTGGCTGGCCGTATGCCGGATATTGAAACTCAGTGATGTCCGCCCCGGGCAGCACGGCGGTCACTCTCCCAGCTTCCGCGGAGTCGAGTGATGGAGCGACAATGTCAACGGCCGCGGCGGCTAACCCAGGGAATGCCCAAGTCGCGCTGACCGCGAGGGCTCCCAGTTCTGAAGCCATTGTGTCCAGAACGTCCACGCTGATGCTTCCGCCTTTATGCTCCTCCGTTCCGCGCGTAAGCTGCTGGATCTCTCCTGGGGCAAGGAGAGTTTCTCGATCTACCCCGACTCGAGCCAGGTCCGCCTCCTTCAGTCTGGGGATGCGGGCCTTCAAGTAGGCGCATTCCTTGCGCCTGCTCACTTCGCGGTCGAGCAGATCCCCACCGTGGACTCTCCGTCTCCGACCACGTGGAACGGAACACGCACTACTGCGGCCACGGCTTCCTCCCCAACGACGTAAATTCGTATCGTCAAGCCTGGCATATAGTCCTCGATCGCCACCTGTCGCTCGCTCGGGAGCGGTCAGCGACTGCTTCGTCAGCGTGTCGCCAAGCTTCCTCGAACTCCGCCCCTGGGCGCACTGCAACGCTGATGCCGCGTTTTGCTTGGGGCGAAGCGGGGCGCAGAGTGACGGGCCCAGGACGCTCGGCGACGTAGCGATCGGCCAAGCCCTTCTGCGATGCATGGAATGCTCGTCCATCGAGCATCGGAAGTTCCGCTGCTTGCAGATGGTGGCGGGCTGCCACGGGAGACTCTGCTGCTTTTCGAGCGAGGTAGCTCACTAGCGTGGTGTATTGCCCGTCGATACCTCCAACGATCGTTCCCGAACGTTCAAGAACGAAGCTCGAGACCACCTTCTTCACCGCAAGCCTTCTGAGGTGTTTTGCATCTTTGGCGATCATCTCGCGATGTCCAAGGAGTTCGCGCTCTTCCCAATAATTGGCCTGAGCAGCCTCACCCAATAGCGCCTGTGAGATGAAACGTGTCACCGCGTTGTTCTGAAATGTGGACCGGGATGACGGAGGCTGGGGACGTCGGTGGGCGCCGAAGTATCTGGCATGAGTCCTACAATACTCGTCGAGCTCCCACAGCTATCGCGCGGTTCATTGCAGAAAGATTAGAACCCCACATCCTCGGGTCAGCGTGACGAGGCCTGAGTACCGTCTGCAAGGCGTGCGATATCGTCTTCGAGCTGAAAGCGCTGACTCTCGAGCGTGGCTAGGAGCCTGCGCTCGGCGGCTTCAATCCTGTCCTGTGTGGATTCCAACGTCTTGAAGCGTTCTGCTGTGCGGTTATCCACGCGCCGGGTCGAAGCATGCACCATCTTGGTCAAAGAGTAGATCTCACGGACCCTAGAGCGCACCAATTGCGAGGATCTGGTCATCGCGGCGAGGCTGAAAGCCACAAAGAGAACGAACAGCCCGAAACTGCCCAGCGCTGCCAAAGCTGCGATGCGCCAGGCTTCTAGAAGCACTGATACGGCGGACGCCGCTATACCGAAAGCTATGACCGCCAAGAAAACCAGTTGATTCTTCGATATCCCCTTCACGATGCGGAAACCTCCTGTGGCTGGTCCGATGCCGCTGCGATCAGTTCGCTGATGAGTTCAAGGAAACCTCCGCGATGCTGCTGTTGGGCGAAGGCTACGCCAAGGCGGGACTGGCGCGCATACGCTTCGTCATCATCCACATACCGCCGGAGAAGTTCTTGTACACCGTCCGGCTCAGAGTACAGGGCCGCGTCACCATAGACGGGCCTATAGTCAGGAGGAGTACTGGGATGCAGCCTGCCGCCATTGCCTCAAGGATAGGAAGCTCCTCGGCGCGCACTCCGGATCTCTGCGGATAGTGCACGTAGAAGTCGATCGAACGATAGAAGGTCTTCCGCGAGAGATCGCCTTCCTGGAAGTTGACCCATGCTGCAAGCAATCGTTTGGAGTTGAGCGCTTGGAGCACGTAATTGGGACTTCCGTACAGCCGGACATCCGCGCTCATATCGGTAGGCCAAACCCTGAAGATATTGTCCTCCCCTTGCAGCCACGCGGCGGTGGTGTCACCCGTCCAGCGGCCCAAGACCGGACGCGAGCCCCTGGGCCCCGACGCCGCGCCTCCCACCGTCTTGGGTCGAAGCCCGTAACGAAGTCGTCGGTGGAAATCTCTTCCTCTGGAAGACATTGGTCAAGAGCGACTCTGACATCGTCACCCTCGGGACACCAGACAGGTCTGACACCGAAGAACTCAGCGGCGTGCTCAGCGCAGTCTTCCGGAACGTACCGTATGTTGTAGAACTCACTATCGACTGGTGTCTCATTGCCGATGACCGCAAGTTCCCGAGGCTTCCACAGGCTCTTTCCCTTGGGCATGAACTGCAGCAGCGCTGCTTGCCGGAGGACCACGAGCTCGACATTGTAGTAGTCCTCGTCCGCGAGTACGTGGGTGACCTTGCCCGAAGTGATCATCTGCTGAAACTGCATCGAGAAGGTACGAGCATATTCGGAGAGATGTCGTGCGTTCTCGAGGTGGAACAGGCCGACGCGAAACCCGGCGGCTACGAGCTGCTCGATCTCCTCTGCGGCCGCAGCCTGCGTCTCACCGGTTTCGCACCAGTCAGCAGCGTAGACGACGTCCAGATTCTCTCGCTCCTGTGGGGGCAGAGTGAATCGATAAGGCACGGGATCGGGTTCGCACTAGAAGCCTCGGCTCGGAGATCGCGAGGGTCGGATGAACGGTGCCAGGTCTTGTAAGCGCTCCAGAAGGCTCGTCGCGCCGGGTGCTGCCATCCGGGACGAAAATCGGCCCTCGAGAGAGACTCAGGCAGGATCCTCATGAAGATCAGGGGTTCTTGGATGGCGTAGACCGGGCTGCCGCTGTATGCCGAAACCCGGTCGCGCAGTTCGTTGTCGGCAGCCTTACGAGCCGTGAGGTAGCCGCCCACTTCCCGCAGGATCCGGGTTCGAACCATGAGAGTCGGCGCGCTCGGTATGAAGGGGTGTAACCCCGCCTAACGCGCACCAGATCTTCAGTCATATTCACCGTGTAGACCTGGTTGCCGGGGCGGCGAGGGTTGCGCAGCAAGTGGTTGACCTGTGTTTCGAGGCGCTGCGGGTGAGACCAATCATCTGCGTCCTGACCCGTGACGAACTCTCCGCGAGCTCGCGCGATCCCCACGT
This sequence comes from Nesterenkonia pannonica, assembly GCF_019575955.1. Classification (GTDB taxonomy): domain Bacteria; phylum Actinomycetota; class Actinomycetes; order Actinomycetales; family Micrococcaceae; genus Nesterenkonia; species Nesterenkonia pannonica. Next base: position 946,583 of record NZ_CP080575.1, on the reverse strand, counting down.
TTCGAGCCACGTACGTGCCACCGTTCGTATCCAGTCGCAAGACCTGCAGACGAGGGTCTAGGGCCTCAAGCTCGTCAAGAACAGGGCCGTACTCCTCAGGCGAGGCGTCGTCCACGATGAGCAGTTCGAGGTTCCGCCAGCTCTGCGCCAGGATAGACCGCGCCGACTGCAGGATGTCCTCTCGCGGCGGCTTGAAGCTGGTCATAATGACTGTCACCAAGGGACCCTCCGGCTGAGGACCCTGCACCGGGGGCGCCGTAAGACGGTTGAAAGGGACCTGTTCTCCGGCCTCAAGACGGACCGGCAATAAATCGTTGCGGGTGAACTGCCGGTTGAACCGTTCCAGCCAGTTGTCATAGGCACCGGGACCGAGGTCGTCGCGCACGAACGGGCTCCGGGCGTCCGTCGGCAGATAGCTAAAGAAGTGGGTCTTTATATCTCCCCGTGAGTTCGCCAAGCTCTCCAGGTCCGAGAAGCGCTGCTGCTCAAAGTAAAGGTCAGCGAGGAGCTTGTTGTACCGGCGCGCCTCGCCTAGACGCACTAACTCCGGGGTCACGAGCTCGAGCGCCCTGGTCGCGAATGCGAGATCGTCTGGCTGCACAGGATTGAGCGCGACCGCATGTGCCAGTCTTCCCAGGGGAGCGGATCCACTGAGTAGGCGCTCAACCGATTGCTGAGCAGACAGGTCTTGAGCTCACTGAAGCTCAGGTTTCCATAAACGGCGGCATAGGACAGCAGTTCACGCATATGGAGCGACTCGCTGCGCAGAGCCGTCCGCTCAAGCGCCAGGCCTTGTGAACTGGCCTGTTTCAAATACTGGTCGAAGAGCCGACCACGGAGCAGATACTGATCAGCCCGCACGCCGCGCCTCCAGTATGTTGAGAAGAAGCTCAGTGACCCGTTCCCAATCCAGGTCATAGGGCACGTTGTTCGCTTCTTTTTCGCGGACGGTTTCGTGTTTGGGCTCGCCGACCATGGTGGCTACATTCGGACCCTGCATGTGTATCTCTTCGTAACGCCCCAAGCCGCTGTGATGCACGACGCCGGGCAGCTCAAGGATGCGTGAGGCCAACATCGAGCCCGTTCCGTAGCGGGAAACGAATGCGTCAGCGTCGCCCAGGCGTCTCAGCTTGTCGGATGGGCTCGCACCGACCAAAGCTTCTGTGCCCGAGGAAATACCCTCAAGGCGGCGCCTGACTGCCCCAAAGCGCCTCCTCTCACCCCGGAGCCGGTCCAGATCGTTCGGACGTGGCGTGTGGGGCAGAGTCCACCCGTCAAGGAGCACGTAAACGTCCGCACCCATCCGATGGGCGACGCGTTGAACGATCCTCGGAATATCCTCGCGAAGCGTCCTCCACGTCCCCTTCTCATTGGAGATGTCAAAAGCCAAGGTGATGTCCGGGCTCTCCGCTCCACCGCGGCCTCTGGTGAGGCTGCGCAGGTTGGACGCTCTGACCATGTGGTCAAACCGTTTGATTGCTTCCTGCTGAGCAGGCTCCTGCGCTCCGGAGTAGCCGATTTTGAAGTGGAACTTCTTTGGAGCTGGGCAGAGTGGTTCAAGTACTCGGCGTTCGAGGTGTACGACGTGTAGTCCGGATACAGCACATTCAGCGGCAGATAGTCGCCACCCTGGAGCTGGATCAGATCCACGGCCCTCTTGTGTTCGTTCTCCTTCTCCCACGAAGCGTCAATGTCGTTGAACGCCGGAAGGACATCATAGAAGTAGTGGTAAGGCCTATGGTGCGCCAGTATGAAGCCAGCGAAATGGTGCACACTCTTGCGTCGGCGCTTGGCCAGATCTACCGCTCCGAAGAGCTCTGCTACGTGACTGTCCTGAAGGCGAAAGCTGACGACTAGGTCTCGGGCTGGGAAGTAGAACGCGTCGAGGGAGGAAAGCCGCTGGATGATGTATACCGGCTCAGTTCCGTCGTCAATAGCGAGGGCCTGATACAGGTTTTCCTGGTTGAATGAGTCATAACAGTTTGCGGCAACGCCGGTCAGTGGGTGACGAAACGGCCGTTTCTCACCATTCACGCAGCGAGTCGCCATTTCACGAATCTCCTGGTCACGGTGAGACCTGGTGGCGTAACGCTCGAGCTGAGAGATTTCAGGCGCGCTGAAGTATCTCCCCAACCGCGTCGCATCCCACTCCCAAAGCTTCAGCACTTTCGGAGGTCTTTGTTTGGGGCTCATGCTCTCCCCGCGGCAGCCAGCGCGGCTTCCACCTTGACGACGTCTTCGGGAACGTCCACGGCGAGGCTTCCGGGTTGAGTCTCCACCATGCGAATCGTCTTGCCGAGCTCTAGGAAGCGCAGAATCTCGATGTCTTCGCTGTGCTCCAGTGTGCTCTTACGACCGAACTCTCGGAAGGCGGCAAGCTCTTCACGGGTGAATGCATAGATGCAGACTTGCTTCTTGTACCTGGCAGGCGCATTCTCCTGGTCCTTGTAACCGGGCAACGCCACTCGGGACATGTACACCATCTCGTCACGTTCGTTGGAGATGACCTTCGGGATATTGACGCTGTGTGGATCCTCGTCTCCGCTGATCCAGGCGTAGCCGTTGATGATGTCGTCCATATGACTCATCTTGGCGTCCCGAACCTTAATGATGTCCTCGGGGAACGCGAGGGGTTCGTCACCCTGCACGTTGATGAAAATGTCCGCGTCGATCTTCACGGCGGCTTCGGCAAGGCGGTCAGTTCCGGTGAGGTTGTCACCAGTCATTACAGCGTTGAACCCGGCGTCCTCGACCTGACTAGCAATGCGCTCATCCTCAGTGGCTACATACACATTGTCAGCGCCGAGGGCTTTGGCAGAAAGCTCTGCCACCCAGAGCACCATGGGCTTGCCAAGCAGAGGTACTAGAGGCTTGCCGGGGTATCGGCTGGACCCGTATCGAGCGGGGATCATGGCAACGCTTCGCACTTACTACCTCTTAGGTTCGCTGAAAGTATTCTGCAGAGACTGGATCCCAGTTCAGAGGGCGTACACGGACTCTGTATGTATGCCGTACTGGGTCGGGGTGATCGCAGTCAGCGGCAGGGAGTCCGTGTGGGATTGATAGGACTCCATCAGGCTCTGCATCTCCTGATCTCGCGGGTCACCTGCACCGTACCCGTCGAAGCCTGCAAGGAATACACGCTGGGCTCGACCCGATGCTGCGGCGGCCAGCGCGTAGTTTACCACTAATGAGCTCGGCATGATGCAGTAGCGGTCGCCGAACTCCACCCGTCCCGCATCTACGACGAGGCCGAAGTCGAAGACGTTCTGGCCCTCCAGCGTCTGCCGAACCTCATCAGGAAGCATGGATAGTGGGGCAATGAGCGGCTGTGGCAGTGCTGCGTGCTTGGCACCGTCGGCCAGCAGCCGTACTGGGTGGGACGCTACACGCAGGTCGATCAGGTCCGGTGAAACGCCCATCTGCGTGTTCAGTGCCACGACAACCGGCTTGTGGTTGCGAATAAACGTTTCGATGGCGTGCTGATGCTTGCCCACGGCCGGACCTGCTCCCAGGAGCAGCACGTCCCGGTCCTCGAAGACCTCTGCCGGGCTCCACGTTCCCTGAGGTTCCTTGCCATAGAAGTGACGCGCGTGCTCCAACGTGGTGGCGTTGTACTTCTTTCCGCCTTCACGCCGGAGGTGGTCAATGACCGAGAGAACGTCCTCTTCGTCGTACCGCGAATCGGCGAGCATCGTTTGAATGTAGGTGGGGTGAATTCCGTACTTGCTTAGCGAGGTAATAGTAGGAGTTGGTTCCCCAACCGTAATGCTCCTGGAGGGGTTTAAAATGGTTTCGAATGAGGGCCATAAGCGGCACCAAGTTCAACTCCTGGCCGCGACGGGCAGCCACTTCGATGGCGACTTCTTCGGTCCGGGCGTTACCGGGACCGCGTCCCATTCCCGTCATAGTGGAGTCCACCCAGGTGACGCCTTCATCGAGCGCGCGAAGCACATTGGAGAGTGCGAGGCCCATGTTCTCGTGGGTATGGATGCCCATGGGTCCATCCCATTCGGTCCGCATCCATTGGATGATCTGCGCGGCCTGCTCGGGGGTCATAGAGCCGAAGCTGTCGGCGAAGTAGAGCACGTCCATCGGGTACTTGGCCGCTTGCCGAGCGAGATGCTTGATCTCGTCTTCGTTGCGATCCGCCACCTGCATCAGATTGAAGCCGACCTTGTAGCCCTTGTCTTTGAGCCACGTGACGGCGGGCAGCGCCTTCTCAAATTCGTGCACGTGGCTCGCAATGCGAACGAGCCCCACAGGGGATTCCTTCTCCTCCGCGGGAAGAGCCGCTCTAGCACTTCGTGCTGCGCCACCTCTCCGACGAGTTCGGCGGCGTTCACCATGACCCCGACGGTGAGGCCTTCCGGCAGCGGCAATCCTCGGAGGTAGTCGTCTGTTGTGTACGACGCCGCCCCTGCAAAGCCCGTCTTCTTCAACGAACGGAACCCCAACTCAATTACATCAACGCCGCTGTCGTTCATAGCGTCCAAATAATCCAGGACGGTGCTCTCGGGGAAGTCCCACGCGTTGTAGTACCCGCCGTCGCGGAAGGTGCAGTCCAAAAGATCACGGTGGAGCCAATCTGAATGTGTAGAAGTCTGATCCTGCACCTTGGAGAGTACTACAGGGTCAGCGGCTCTCGTCCTGTAAAGCCGCCGGTGAGCTCAACAACTTTGATCACCCCATCGATGCTGGGGTGCGCTGCCGCGGAGCTTTCGATGTGCTGGCGCTGGATGTAGCGGTCACTTTTGCTGGGTTCAGTGAGCACGTAGGGCTCCAGTGGCGTGGAACATGGAGTTCGTTCATACCGTTAGCCGTGGTCTCCGCAGGCTCTCGCTTGGCGGCTTTAGCGCGCGTCTCCCACAGAAAGACGTGTGCAATGTGGTCGCCAGTAGCTACGGTTTCCAGTCGTTCCGGAAGATCATCGGCAAACCCGTGGACGTCCTCTTGGTCATACTCCGAAACCCACACGACGTCATGATTACTGTTCTGGTCGAACTCCCTGGGCTTCGCGAGGATCACATTGGGTCCTAGCCCGACCAGCCCGTTCTCGACCTGTTGCCTCAATCGCTTGATCCATACGGAGTCCCCGTGAGAACTGTGTCGCGGGGATAGCGGATCACCGGGCGAGTGACTACATCCAGGATTTCCTGGAAGAGGGTAATCATTGGCGTGCTGGGCTGATCCACGACGCGGCGCAGCAGTTCCAGGCCCACCCAAGAGGGGTGGAGGGAATCATCACTGTAGAGGAGGTGGCACTCTGACCGCAGGATGACCTCACGCATGCCGAGCACCTGATCGCCGAATTCCTGCTCCACCTCGTGCAGATTCCACACCGGGTGTTGGTAGTTGCCCGACTCTTGGTATTTACCGGCCGCACGATTCATGGCTTCGCGTCCGGCTAGTGACCAGAAAAGGAATCGACAGCTAGGGTTTCTATTCCTTATTTCGCGCAACCAAGATATGGATTCATCCCGCAGGGCACGATCGTTCTCTGGGGTGATAAGATCTCGATGTACACGTGTATCCGCCTCGTCTTCGCTACCATCAATAAGGGTTGCGTTGCCCAAGCGGAAGTCGGGGACCACGAGTAATGTAGGCACATCTTTGTTGGCGAAGTCTTCGCAAAGGAAGAAATCAGTCGCAAACTTCTGGCCCCTCTTAGCGTGCCATCTCTTGATCCGACGGCGAGGGGCTGCGACTTGGCCGTACTTCGTGCCGGTCCGCCAGCGCAAAACGTGAGAAGTGCCAGCTATAGTCACTGGTTCCCAGTCAACCTGCTCGCGATTATTCACTACAGTCATCAGATCAGTAGTAGCTGAATGAGACCTGGGGGCCAGTTAACGGAGCACCGCAAGGAGTCGCTCAACGACATCTTCCCAGCTTAAGTCGTACGACACGGTGTGAACCCTCTTGCCTGGTTCCTTAGCGTCAGGTTCGCCAACGAGTACTTCTACCTTAGGACCCTGAATATGTATGTCTTCGTAGTTCGCCAGGCCGCTGTGATGAACGACACCTGGGCGGCGAAGCATACGTGACACAAACATAGACCCCGTGCCGTAGCGAGAAAGGAAAACATCCGCCCCCGCTAACCGCTGGATCTTATCCCGAGGGCTGGCACCCACGAGGAGTTCTACACGCGCAGCGACCTCCTGGAGACGCTCCCTAAGCGCATCGGCTACCTTCTTCTCTTCACGGACCCGCCTTAGGTCCCGAGTGCCTGGCGTGTGAGGCAGAGTCCAGCCGTCCAGCAGTACTTCGACTTCCCTCTCGAGTTGCTCACCCAGGCGCCGAACTACGCGTGGAAGATCCCTCTCAAGTGTTGTCCAAGTACCCTTCTCATCGGAGACGTCAACAGCGAGCGTCAACGTTCCCGCCCTCGAAGGCGATTCCTGGACATCGTGTCTAAGGATCCGCGAACTAAGCACGAACTCATCGAAGCGCTCAATACTCGCTTCGTGCGCCTCGTCATGGAGGCCGAAATATCCAACTTTGAAATAGTACTGATCTCGCAACTTCGTTCGATGATTTAGGAAAACCGTCGACGCCGTGTAGCTCGCATACTCAGGATAGAGCGAGTTGAGCGGAAGGTAGTCACCCCTTGGAGCTGAACAAGTTCGACGTCTTGACGAACTTCTGCCGACCCCTCCCAAGATCGGTCTATATCAGTAAATGCCGGAAGTACATCATAGAATAAGTGATAAGGTCGGTGGTGAGAGAGGATAAAACCAGCGAACTCACGACCCTCTTTCAAGGGAAACTTTTCAAACTTTATTTCGGAAAATAGCTTCTCAATATGATCTTGGTGCAACCGAAATGAGATGAGAAGGTTCCGCCGAGGAAAATAAAGAGCCTCGATCGATGAAACACGCTGGATTACAAAGACGAGTTCGTCACCGTGACCGAACGCCACTATATTATATGTGTTCTCATGACTGAGGGAGCCGCGACAGGGAACTGGATTTCCTGTAAAAGGATGGAAAAATGGAGACTTCTCCTGCCGCATACATCGCAGAGCCACTCTATTCAGTTCTTCATTGCGAGCAGCACGTGTTGCATATCTCTGAAAGTTTTCAACTTCGTCTTGCTTCAAAACTCCTTGCACTTTCGAGGCCGACCAGGTTCGAAGCTTAATCACTTCGGGCAACGCCATAACGATTACTTCTCCTCATCCTTAGACCTTGGTGAAAGAGCTACAAGTCGCTCCGCATAATCGGCTGCTGCAGGTTGCGTCGCGATGAAATCCCACCCACACCTTTGTTGGGTTCGCATAGCGTGAGGATCATCCCAGTACGACCGGAGTAGAGAGTGAGTTCTGCCGGGGGCGGCGTAAAGAGCCGCGTCGCCATAAACAGGCTTCATCGCTGGGTGCAAGATACACACCACCCCCAGCTCAAGGGCCCGAACAAGCGTCGGCTCTATGTAGGGGTCCCAGGGAGTGTTCACGTAGTGCACCAGGAAATCGAGAGACCGCAGGTACTCGTCGTAGGGAACCATCTCGGGTGGCACTACAGACCAGTTCGACGGGAGGCGTTCCTTGGGCAGGACGCCCCGGTTCTGCAGTATTTGCACGCTGCTCAACAACGAGATCTCGAAAAGTTGGTCCTCGGGGTACGCGTCACGAATGATATCCGGGTGCGGCCAGTGCCGCTCTTCTTCATCAAGGACGCGTCCCACCACCGCACGCGTTGCCCGTCGTTCCTGGCGAGAGTCTGGGTCAGGGGCCAATACAGGCGTTCGCCAAAGTTGAGTATGTACGCCTGTGGTACTGAGGAGCTCACGTAAGGCTTCCTCAACGACAGGGCCCTGACCAGCCCAGACTGGGACGACGCCGAATGTGTTCGCCACGTTGCGATTGACGCGTTGGACACTGTAATTGCGCTCCCCGCCGTGCGGGAGAGTCGGGAACTGGCTGGCGACGATCGTCACACGTTGGGGCTGAATACCCGTCGGCGCCCCAGGTTTTAGCTCCATGGCGCTCGGCCATGCGAGAACGAGGTGCGCGGCAGTGGCGGTGGTGTTCCATGTAACCCACTCGACGGTCCCCAGCCGCCAAGCTTCCTCTATCTCAGGGGCAAGGCGACGCTTCGACGCAGCAGCATACAATCCGCCTTGCAAAGGCATAATACCGACTTTCATTCCTGCGCGAGCAGCTGCATCGATCTGACGGCGCATAGTCAGTGCGGGTCCGCCCAAGAGTCCGAACTCAGATACGAACACGATATCGAAATGCGAGAGTTCGTCCTTTCGACGCTCGGGCCGGAAAGAAGACGGTGAATAGAACGCTCGCTCTTCTTCAGGAAGAAGCCGTGCCGCTCGTCCCCGCTGAATCTCGGTGTGCCAGTAGCTATAGGCCCATTGGTAAACCTCACGATCCGGATGACGGTACCCGAGCCCGAAGTCGGAACTTGTAAGGTTGTCATCTCCTAGGAGGGAGAACGCCATGGGCGCATTGATCAGCGGCTTAAGTTTCTGTCCGAAGACCAATTCGTACCGTTTCCGGTACTCGTTGTCAGCGGACTTTCGAATAGGGTCCCAGTAACCGAGCTTCTCCATGACTTCGTCCCGTCGGAACATGATGCAGGCAAAGCTAGGATGAATGACGCGGTCTGGACCCCATCGAATCTGGAACATCATGTCTTCGTCGACTCGGGCCCAGTTCACGATGTTCGCATGCTTGGTGGGGTTATCCATCAGCTCCCGCGCCTGCAACTCAATTCGTTGAGGGTGGTGCCAGTCGTCCTTGTCGGCTATCGTGACAAAATCTCCCCGCGCCATTTCAAAGGCGTCATTGCGGACCGAGTAGGCACCACGGTTTGCTTCGCAAAGGACAAGTCTTATTCGATCGTCTTGCGCCGCCCATCGTCGCAGCTGGTCGTGATAGGCCGTCGGATTACCATCCTCATCCTTGGGAGGTGACGCATCATCCACAATGATGATCTCAAGATCACGCCAAGTTTGGTCGAGCAAAGAGCGAATCGCTACGTCTGTGGCGGCGTTCGGCTCATAAATTGGCATTATCACGGTTACAAGCGGCAGGTCAGGCGACACTAGGGATGCTGCCTCAGCTTCACTTGAGAGCTGATAAAAATCTGGCTCTGCACCAGTCTCTATTCGGATCCCGGCGAGGTTCTCTTCGTCGAGCATGTCGTTAAGCTGGTGAAGCCACTGTTCAGTAGAAGCCTTTTCACCCGGGCTCCGCAGATTAGTATTATGGGTATTAAGCTCCAGGTATCGCTGGGAATAAGCCCGCGTTGCATTGCTTTCTTCGTAGTCAAGGACTTCGCGAGCTTTGGCGGTGAATCGCCGCTGCGTTAACAGATCTGCGTAATAGGAACGGTCTACGCCATTGGTGAAGGCTTCGAGCCCGAAGGTGTGGTTGATGTACTCGTAGATCGAGTAGACGTCGCCGAAGTCCTGCGCAGCCAACCGCTGGCTGTAGACCACCTGAGCGAGCGTGAATAGACTCGGCAACCAGATACTCTCAGCCATAGCGCTTTGAAGTCGGCTATCTTCACTTCGCAAGCGAGCGAGTTCAAGAAGTTCCATAAGTGAGGCGTAATCATGCTGACCACCAGTGGAAGCCATAGCAAGGACGTCCCGCGCCTCTTCAGATTGAGTTTCTCTGGCCAGGCTGGAGAACCAAGTGAGCCGGGAGGAACCGTTGCGGCGAATCTCTCTCGCCCAATAGTTGAGGGTGGGCAACAGTTCGTTTGAGATGCCTTGCGCTGCTCTGCGGGCGACGGTGACAACACCAGGCGCGTAGTCAGGTCGGCGACCGCTCGAATCGCCCAGGCGCAAGTCGTAAGTACTCTCTACGGATGCACCCGGTGTGTGTAGGCCATAAGTGGTGAACGCAGTGAGAGTCACAGGAAGCTGACCAACGTATTGCCCAAGAAAACGCACCCCACCCCGGCCGGAGGCAGGCGCCGAAACCAATTCCAGTTCCGCCCGGTGCTCACCCACACGAAAGGCGACTCTCTTGTGACGGACCTGTCCCACGAGACTAAGAATGACCTCGGTCCCAGAGAGCCTAAGAGACTCGACAATGATCGTGTCTTCCTGCTTGGGGTTGCGCCGCCACCATTGCATCTTTTGGCGCTCCGCGGGTAGCGAGACGCTCTCTCCACCAAACACGTGCCGTCCAGCATCCGCGTTAACGCAGAGTTCTATTTCATGATGAGCGTCATCGTAGAATTTTGGGGAATGGCCGCTTGGAAACCGTGTTGCCCGCGCTGTGGATGTGTGGGGTCGAGGTAGATCTCGCACTCCACTTCTTGGCCATCCACGGTGAGCACGGGCTTCAGGGTTTCGCCACGGCGACAAAGCCAGCCCCGCACTAGGCCTCGCTCATAACCATGGTATTCGCCGTAGATCTGGTCACCAATAGAGACCCGGGAGTCCGGACCTTCGATGATTTTGGACAGTCGCGCGCGACCGCCCGCTTCTAGCAGCTCTACTCGATGTGGCTGACCATCCCGAAGGAAGGCCGGTAGCTTCGCAGAAAATCCTACGGGTTTGTTACTCGTGCTATCTGGGTAGACTGCGTTGAATGGTTTATCCGCAGTGATCGTGGTGATGGTGGTCCCGTCCACCCGAAGCTCGAGAACCGCTGGGGCGTTCTCGCCGTCGGACTCGTAGCACCAGCCGATCACGATGTTCGAATCGAACTTGGCGGTCTCCAAGATCATTTTCTCTCCAAAGGGCCAACATGAGGAATGTGCAATCAACTTCCGGCAGACTAACAGCACCATGACAGCGCCGAACCTTCAGCCTTCGACCGGTGATACATCCATGCAAAAGCGCAATAGGACATTTCTGCGACCGCAGGTGCCCGCGCGCAATTACCGCCCGGAGGTTCATGGGCTACGTGGTCTGGCGATCCTCGGTGTAGTTATGTTCCACCTCTACGGGGAGGGGCGCGTATCGGGCGGCATTGACATTTTCCTCGCGATCTCGGGCTTCCTGTTCACAGGGATGTTGCTGCGTGAGGCCGCTGAAAACGGCGGGGAGGTGGATTTGGCCCGCTACCTCGGACGCTTAGTGCGGCGCCTGCTTCCCCCGCTGTCTTGGTTATCAGTGCGACCGTCTTGGTGGGGATGGCACTCCTGCCGGTGACGCGATGGGAGCAGCTTTTCGCCGAGGCACGAGCATCGCTGCTGTACGTCCAGAACGTGGAGCTGATCAGCTCACAGCTGGCATACGAGGCTGCCGGGCCGGACAGCAGTCCGTTTCAGCATTTCTGGTCCCTGTCAGTCCAGGGGCAATTCTTTCTGGTGTGGCCCCTAGTTGCCGTCATTGCCGTGATGGTAGCGAATCGCACGCGACTGTCGGCGGCCTCGGCGATGTTCGCCCTCACAGGTGCTGTCCTCGTGACCTCGTTCGTCTTCAGCATCTATATGGGCTATGCACATCAGGAGGCGGCGTACCTGATGACGAGGACTCGTTTCTGGGAGCTGGCTTTCGGCGGGATTCTGGCACTGGTCATATCTGGCCTCAACCTTCCTAGGATGTGGCGTGACACAGCAGGATGGGCCGGACTAGCACTGGTTGTCTCGTCTGGCTTTGTGCTCGATGGGGCTAATGTGTTTCCTGGGCCGTGGGCCCTGTGGCCGCTGCTCGGCATGGCGTTGGTGCTCCTCTCCGCTGACGCAGAGGCCGGGGACCATGCACGATGGGGAACGGTCGCGCATTTGCTCAGCACCCTCCGATTGGCTGGGTGGGAACGTTGGCATACAGCTTGTACCTGTGGCACTGGCCGCTGCTGATCTTCTACTTGGAGCTGCGGGATCACGAGTCCGTGGCGTGGACGGGAGGCTCCTTCCTCCTGGTAGTTTCCTTCCTCCTGGCTTGGCTGACGTTCCGCCTTGTGGAGCAGCCGCTGGTGCGTACGGAGATTTCTTCTCCTAATGCGCTGGTGGCTGTGGCGGCTGCGGCCCTATTGGCCGCAGCCGCTGCTCTCACATGGGCAGTGAGCACGCAGGCAGTCGATACTCCGGGCGGCCAGCCTGCTCCGCCAGCGCAGGAGCGCCCCTCCCAGGGGGCGATGAGGATGAGGACGAAGGGGACGCACCGGACAGCTCCCTTCCGGAGGGATATTCGCTGGCCGGGGTGGACAGAGACGCGTTCCCAGGCGCGCGGGCGATCGTGGACGGCGAGGACGACCTTTTCGGGGCGACGACTTCCTTCCGGATGTGCGCGAGCTCTCCCGAGATGAGCCGATGTACTACGGATGGGATTGCCGCCAGGAGTCAGGTGACGACCCGGGTACCGGCGAAGTGGAAATATGTGAGGACCCGAACGCCCCCGAGAATCCCACCGCTACCGTCATGCTCGCAGGGGATCCCACGCAGGTCAGTGGCATCACGCGTATGCCATGTTGGGTGAAGCGTATGGATGGGAAGTCATCCTGGCGGACAAGAGCGGCTGCCGCTTCGGCTCCGTGGAGAACCCCGACGACGACAAATGCGCAGAATGGAACCGCAACTTCCCCGCTGTGGTAGAGGATAGGCAACCCGACATTGTGGTGACGCCTGGCACGGTCATCTTGGCTGAGTCCGAGGAGGTGATCGAACCGGGGACCCCTGAACGTTGGGACGAAATATCAGGTGCCGGAGCCGAGCTAGTCCTCATGCGCGGCACGGGTCGACCAGTTGATGATGCGGATGAGTGCCTTGCTGAAGCCGATGAAGACGAGTCTGAAGGGTGCGGCCCCGAAGAGGACTTGATTGAAGACTCAAATCCGTTGGAGAACACACACCTGCCTGAGAACACCGCGGTCGTGGATCTGACGGCTGATTATGTCTGCCCCCGAGGCAGGTGTGATGGGGTCATTGGGAACATCGCTGTCTATCGGGACGGTAGCCACCTCTCCACGTACTACGTCGAGACTCTGGCCCCGATGCTCGAAGAGGCTCTGCGGCGCGAGAAACCAGACCTTTTCGAAAACGCGCTTTAAGAGGGATCCGTTACACGAGAGCTGGCGAACCTTCAAGCAATTAACCCGAGACGACGTAGGACTAGAATCACACGGAGACCGAAAGGTACCCAGCCCGGAAGTACCGACCGAGTTGCGCAAGCCCCGTTGAATTCGAGAGTAACAATGTAACCCTACTAGCGGAAATAGGTAAGCCTTTCCGTAAAGAACTGTAGTTCGTTACGGAAAGGCTACCTGGCGTTCCTTTAGGAAGCCTAAGCCGCAATGGTCTCCAGGCCTGCACTTGTGGAACTCTTTCGAGTCTCCAAACGCGCCTCGGCCTCGTGCCACTCACCCTTCCACGCAACGTATCCCGCTTTCCAAGGCTTCCTATGACCAGCCCAGTGAATGAGAAGCGGGTCTGCGACCGGCTCCTGCGTTGGGAGCGAATTCCAACGAGGGTCCAGCTCAACCCGAGTGTTCCCCGCGTAGCAGTTGAGCAGCTGCTGGTCATTTATGCCATATGCCGCGACCCAGGGAAGGTACTGGTGGCCGAAATCATCTCTGCGCATCTTCTCAAGGTTGAGCACCATGATTCCCGCGTTGAAGGACCGGAAGTCGTACGTCAGGTGCTTCGCTACCCGGTGTAGGTAGTCATTGGCACGTTCGGGGTCGCCGCTCATCTTTTTCGCATACGCCCATGCTGTCCTAAAGCCACTAACAACTGTTCTCGTGACAGCATCGCGAGCTGCTAGCGGCGCGTCACCCAGCTCAGTGTCGTACAAGTCACCCACGTCACCGACTGCCAGCGCATCGATATCGTGATAAACGACCTTCTCGAGACCATTCAAAGGTACGGGAGCATCAAACGGTCCATAGTTGAGACGGTGATGTGAGAGAGCATCCCCGTGATCTCGCCATAGTCCAAAGAGTCACACGGAATCCACGTGAATTCGACTTCTGGGAAAAGGTCAACGACTGCGTCCATGTCGTTCTGAGAATGGTCACGGCAGAGCACGTATACGTGAAGGGGTCGCTTGGTATTACTCACCATTCCCTCCACAACGACTTGAGCTTCGTGCTTCAGGTTCCCATCGAGTGCGATGGCAACGTGGACCGACTCTCCTTGAGAATTAACTCTCGCGGCATCGTGCCTCATGTTCTCGCTAACGGACCGAACAACCTCCTGCATGTTGAACGGGAGTTCAGGTAAAGGCGCTGCACTTGAGCTGAATCGCACGTCTGCTTTTTCAACTTCCGGTGCGCAAATTTTCTGCCACGCCTCGTACACCTCGTCTTTAGAAGCACCGTCTACGATCACAGTCAGAATTTGATCGAGCAGCGAATTGATTCTGTCACGCATTTCCCTACGACCCTGCTCATCAGCGTCAAGCAACCCGTTGAAGCGAATGTCAGCCGAGTTTCGGGGCCTGAACTCTACGTTCACTCCAGCTGCCCATGCGGGGAGGTAACAGTGGAGACGCGAACTCGTAACTTTCGAATACTCGCGTTGGTAATTCTCGATGAGTTTGACAGCTTCGGCGATGTTGGTCGCCACACTGTCATCGCGGACTGCGTCCCAAGCCTGGGTCATTTCCTCTACGCCTCTCGGCGCTCTGGTATCCACGTAAATCTCCGGCTTGCTCGGATCTGTCGGTTGCGGGCCGAAAAGATTACCTGAGGTAGTCGTCAAACATCCCGAGAAGAAAGCGGGAACACCTGCTGCCTTCAAGAGGTAGACGGTGTTCCAATCACGACAGCCGATCGGAGAGTGTTTTTTAAGTACTCGACACCCTCAGGGGTCAGCATATCCAGTCGATTAATGTGGAACGAAATGAAAATCGGGTTAAGATTCTCATGGAAGGGGAAGTCCCTTCCCATACCGAAGAGGTTGTGCGCATACCAACCAAACGCTAACGTCCACGTGTCTTTTGGAATTGGATCAAGGGTCGAGGCGTCCCTATTCATAGTGACAAGGTGCAGGCGTTTCTTGGTCCCTTCAACTTGTCTTTCTGCAGGAACGCGTGCCGCCAGAGCCCTGAATGACTGCGAAAGCTCTTCATCCCCACAAATTCCAAACCCTGTCTCCGAACCACGTGAGACGATGCTGCAATGGTTTGGACGTAGTCCCCAATGTTGGAGGATGCGCGCCCACGGTCCGGAGCCTTGTAGGCCATCACAGCGAAAGGAACATCCCCGACTCTACCGCGTCCGGCACAGACGGCTCGTTTCCCTGGCGGGCCCATTGGCCCAACCATTCGAGCTCCTTAAGATCGTTTTCGTCCTCCTCATTTGATCCCTTGAAACGGTCTCGCACGAGTTCATAGAAGCGAGCGGCGTCCCCGTACGTGCGGCCAGCGAGAAGACCCGAAAGGACGTCGACACACGTTGGCAGATCGTAGTTCTCGGCATGATCGAAGATCCCCTGCGCGAAAGCGGCCATGTCGTTCGGTGCACTCCAAGCCGCTGCTAAGAGGTACTCACCCGGGGCATATTTCAGAACGTCACCCTTGGGCGCTTGGGAGAATCGCTCCCAGGCGAGTTCATCGCGGAAGGTACCCGCAGCTACCAGAGCCTCTCCGATCAAACCCGCTCCACTGACGGATGACTGCTGTTGCAGTGCCTGCGCTAATCCCCAGCACGTACATGATCGCCCTCCGCGACCATGTATCGAACAGCTCCTACGATCGCTTCCGTCAGGTTGTGTCCACGTTCAAGAAGGTGAACGAGCTCATTGCCAGCACGGTATCGCTTAACCGACGCTTGCATCTCTGCAAGGGTCTCTTCTGTGATGAGATGCTCCCCAAGGACCTCGTCGAGCTCACGGGGCTTGACCCCATGCTTGTCGCCGCGAGCCTCCGATAGGACAGCCGGTATTGACGGGCTTCTTCCTTGACAGTCTTGAGGTCGGCTTTGCCAGATTCCTTGGCAACTCTGAGGTCCGTTTTGTTGGCTTCCTTAACGAGGCCTCGAAGCTCTTTTTCTTTCTCGGAAGTCAGTTCCGCACCGATCATCTCGCGTACCTCACTAGGAGGCACCCTCAATGCCGACGCAACGAGCCGCCGGTAGGCGAGTTCGTAAGGACCCGACTTACGCCGTCCCTTGGCGCGTGACGCATGTGCCCTCTCCAACGCGGAATCACGGAGCTCCCTCTCCTTATCGGGAGTCAATTCCGCACCGATCATCTCACTCACTTCACGAGGGCGAACCTTCAAGGCCGAAGCGACCAAACGTCGATATGCTGACTCGTAAGTCCGGTCATCGCGCCGCGTCTGCTGCCTGAAGGTTCGCCGTGACTGGCGCACCTGCTGTCGGACCTCCCGCTCTGCCTCGGCAGTCAATTGATCGTCTACATGCGACTTGAGCTCTTTGGGATCAAGCTCTAGAGCGGTTCCCGCGAGGCGGCGGTATGCCCTCAAGTGGTTTCGGCGCTCTTCCTGAAGTCCTTGGTTAACTTCTCGAAGCTCGAGAACCTCTTGACGAAGGCCCTCAAGTTCAGCGATGGCCACCTCTTCCGTGACGACACCGTGTTCAGACTCCTCTAAATTCAAATGGTCCGCGAACTCGTCGACCGAGGCATCCAATAGCTCTTCTTGTCGCGTAGAGTTTTTCGAGGTGCGACGGGAAAATATCATGGGTGGTGGAAATACCTTTCTTGAGCCTCAGAGGCGACGAGCTTTTCAGTCGCGGGCGAATTGCCTGAGTTGGAGGGTTCGAACAAAGTCAGGTCCGCAGAATACCGGATAAGGCTGTAGAAGACTTTTGAGAGGGAACAGGTCTGACGCAGGCGAGCCCATTGAGACCAGACTCGAGTCCTGCCTTTGAAGCGTGGTCGATTCTCTTAAGTGTCACTCCTCTTCCCTGGCAACCAACTGCTGTCAGACGAGGACCAAGCGAAATCGCGAATGTCCGGCTCCACCACGAATAGTTCTCCAGAACCAGTGACGCTGAGTTGCACGCTCGCGAAGTGGGTGCTGCCCTCAAGCGCGGCTGCATCCTCCTCTAGCGCCTCGTCTGCCTCCTGGAACTGGGCTTCGGACCACGCCTGATACTCAGGAGCCTCGCGGTCCAGGGGTGCAGGGTCTTCGGCACGACTCAATAAGTACGGAAAACGAACTTCAACAGTGTCGCCTGCCGTGTCGGGAGCCTCATGACACTCCACCGAGGCGAGCCCTGCTTCTCCGTTCTCGCTCAACTCAACGTCGTCGGCCAGAGCCGGTTGTTGCCCATTGGCAGCGAGCTCCTCCGCGTTATTGGCTCCGACTGGGCCAAGACTCAGAAGCAATCGCTGTTCGTCCGTGAAGTCTGCCTCGACCAGCTGAGGCGAACCCTCGGTGTCACCCTCAGCGATGAACGTCGAGGCCCACTCCTCCGTATCCTGGATACGCGCGAGGTTGTTCTCGTCATAGTGGTACTCGATCTCCAATGTGCACCGAGCGTCTTCTGACTCAAATATGCGCACCGTTGCTGCCTCAAGGACACGGTCCTGAGCGTAATCCTGTGCCCGGTCCGACTCATCGTTGTCCACCACATACTCTGGCAGCTCAATACGAACCTCGTCCTCGTAAGGACCGGCCCCGGCCTCTTCTAAGTCCACATCCAGCCGATAAACGCCACCCTCAGACTCTTCCGGCCCCTGATCATCGGCACCGCTCTGTCCCTCGTCATTCTCATCAGCACATGCGCCCAGGAGAAGCAGGGACAGGGCGGCCAAAGACGCCGGAATTACTTTGAGCATCTGTTTTTCACGCATCAAGTCGGTGCCTCCATCAATTCGTGTATCAGTACTTGTGGTGCTCGGAATCAGTGATGTGCTTCTTCGTGGAGCCCACATGCACTTGCGCCTTGCGGACCTGCTCCACATACTCCCGGAAGTCATCGGTCATCAGGTCCACCGCCACCGCGTCGAAGTGCGCCCACTCCGTGTTTCCCAGCTTCACGTGCTTCTCCACCATGCCGGCACCGGCCGCGACGGCGAGCGCTGAGGCCATCCACCCGAAGTCATGGCTCGAATAGCCCGGCACAATGCGCGGTCCCGGCTTGTCCGCCTGCCGCTCCGCCAGATCCGCGTAGTGCCGCACCACGCCGATGTTGGTATGCTCGTCCGGGGTCGGGTACGCCGAATTGCAGTGCAGCAGATACAACGTGTCCTGCCTGGTGAACGTCGAAAGCAGCCACTCCTCATACGACTGATCCGTCATCCCCGTCGAAATCACCAACGAGCCCGTGTAGTTCTCCGCGACGTAGCTCAAGTAGTCGCGCTTCTCCGAGATCGTGGAGGGAAGCTTGATCAGCGGAGCATCCATCTCCATCATGAACTCGAAGCTCGGCTGATCCAGGACGCTGGCGAACCAGCCGATCCCCAAGTCCTTGCACAGCTCGTCCAAGAACCGGAACCCCTCACGGTCCAGCTCGAGCTGCCGCGGTAATCCCCGAACGTCGTGCCGAACGGCGACTTATATGCCCGCGCCAGCTGCTCGGGGCGTAGAAGCTCTCCACCTCACGCTTCTGCACCTTCACCCAGTCCGCACCGGCAGCATGTGCCGCACGCACCAGCCTCCAAGCGTCCGAGGTCGCCGAAATGATTCGTGGTGAGCTCCGCGGTGACTTCCACGTGCGGAGTCTCCGGCTCCGGCTCATCCCGGATCGCTGGGATCTTGCCGGTGGGCTCCGAGATGAGCATCCGGAACTTCTCGTTGAGATCCTCAACGGTCAGGCTCGAGAACTCGTGGGTGCCCACGTGATGCACCGTGAGGTTCGAATCGTCCAGCACGTACAGCGCGTTGCGCAGAATGTACTGCTGCAGGTGGATGCCAGCCCCACGACCCGAGGTCAGGTGCGGTGCGTACTGAGTCGTCGCCGCCCGGGCCATGCCGGCGTTCGGCGTGAAGTCGAAGCCCACCATGTAGACCGTCTGAGGGCGCCCCTTGTGATCCGCGATCGCCCGGGAGATCTCCAGGGCGGTGAGGAACATGGCCTCCTCGATCACGACCTCCTCCCGGCTCTGGAACCGGGAGAGCATGATGTCTTCCTCATCGTTGGACAGCGGCATGAACGGCAGCCTCACCACCGTCTTGCCCGGAACATCAAAATCCGTGGACGTCACATACGCATGCGAGCGCAGCCCTCATCCAGGATCGACTCCGCCACCCACCGCTCGTGGAAGATCGTGATGTCGGTGGGCTGGATGCGCTCCGCGTCATTGACCCCGATGACCGTGTGGTGCTGAAAAATCCGCCCGGTCGCTTGATCCGCCGAGGGCCCTTGCCCAGGATGACGATGGTGTCGCTCGTGGACCGCTCCGCCGCCTCCGCAACAAGATGCTGCAGGCCCCGGGGCTGCCTGCGACGACGGTAGCCCTGGCAACGTCTGACCGCTGGTGATTCGCTCGCTCATCGCCCCCGAGTCTAGCCCTCCCCTCGGCCACCAGTGCCAGCAGGTACTGCCCGTAGTCCGTCTTCTTCAGCTGCTCGCCCTGCCGAGCCAGCTGCTCGGTGCTCACCCAGCCGTTGAACCAGGCGATCTCCTCCAGGCACGCGATCTTCAGCCCCTGCCGGTGCTCCACCGTCTGCACATACTGCGACGCCCCCAGCAGCGACTCATGAGTGCCGGTGTCCAGCCATGCGAAGCCGCGCCCGAAGCGCTCCACCTTCAGATCCCCGCGCTCCAGGTAGGCGCTGTTCACGCTGGTGATCTCCAGCTCCCCACGGGCTGAGGGCTTCACGTTGCGTGCGATGTCCACCACATCGTTGTCGTAGAAGTACAAGCCCGTCACCGCGAACGGGGACTTGGGCCGTTCGGGCTTCTCCTCGATCGAGGTGGCGTTGCCTGCCTCATCGAACCCGATCACCCCGAACCGTTCAGGGTCCTTCACCTGGTAGCCGAAGATCGTCGCCCCCGCTGCTGCTCCGAGGCGCGCACCAGCTTCTCCGTGAAGTGCTGCCCATGGAAGATGTTGTCCCCAGCACCAAGCACACGCTGTCGTCACCGATGAAGTCCTCACCGATCAGGAACGACTGTGCCAACCCGTCCGGCGAGGGCTGCTCGGCATACTCAAAACGCACACCGAACTCGTCCCCTCCCCAGAAGGCGGCGATACATGGGGAGATCATCCGGAGTGGAGATGATCAGGATCTCCCGAATGCTTACCAGCATCAGCACCGAAATCGGGTAATAAATCATCGGTTTGTCATAGATCGGCAGCAGCTGCTTCGAGACCCCCGAGTGATGGGATGCAGGCGCGTGCCCGTCCCGCGGCGAGAATGATGCCCTTCCGTGCCATAAATCCCCGATGCTCCTCAGGGCCGCCGCGCGAGATATGGCGGCCTGACCGCATCCTACCGGCGAAAAAGCCATATGCTGAGGCGATGAGCACCATTCTGGTGACCGGCGGCGCCGGATTCATAGGATCAATTTCGTTCACCACCTCATACAGAACACCGATTATGACGTGGTGGTCCTCGACCGGCTGACCTATGCCGCCAATACCGAATCCCTCGTAAGCCTGCCGCCCGAGCGGTTCAGACTGGTGGTGGGAGACATCGCCGACGCAGACCTCGTGGACTCTCTCGTCGCCGAGGCAGACGCCGTGGTGCACTACGCCGCAGAGTCCCACAACGACAACTCGCTGCAGGACCCCTCCCCTTCCTGCACACCAACATCGTCGGCACCTACACCCTCCTGGAAGCCGCCCGTCGTCACCGCACACGCTTCCATCACGTCTCCACCGACGAGGTCTACGGCGACCTCGCCCTCGACGACCCCGCCAAGTTCACACCCGAGACCCCTACAACCCGTCGTCCCCTACTCCTCGACCAAAGCTTACTCAGACCTGCTGGTGCGCGCCTGGGTCCGCTCCTTCGGGCTGGAGGCCACCCTCTCCAACTGCTCCAACAACTACGGACCGCGGCAGCACGTCGAGAAGTTCATCCCCGCCAGATCACCAACATCATCGACGGCGTCCGCCCCCGCCTCTACGGCACCGGCCACAACGTGCGCGACTGGATCTACGTGGACGACCACTCCTCCGGGGTCCACGCCATCCTCGAGCGCGGCACACCCGGCGAGACCTACCTGATCGGCGCCGACGGCGAGCGCAGCAACCTCAACGTCATCCGGGGCATCCTGCGTGAGATGGACCAGCCCGAGGACGCCTTCGACCATGTGACGGACCGCCCCGGCCACGACCTCCGCTACGCCATCGACGCGACCAAGCTCCGCGACGACCTCGGGTGGCAGCCCCAGCACACCGACTTCGACGCCGGACTCCGGGACACCATCGACTGGTACCGGGACAACGAACCCTGGTGGCGCGACCGCAAAGGACCCACTGAGGCGCAGTACGCGAAGGCCACCCACCCATGAGTGAGCTGCCCACCGGCAAGGACCTGAGCGTGCACGAGACCCCATCCCCGGGCTGAAGGTCATCGACCTGCCCGTGCACGGGGACGCCCGCGGCTGGTTCAAGGAGAACTGGCAGCGCGAGAAGATGACCGCACTCGGCCTGGCGGACTTCGGGCCGGTGCAGAACAACATCAGCTTCAACGCCCAACCCGGGGTCACCCGCGGCATCCACGCCGAACCATGGGACAAGTACATCTCGGTGGCGACGGGCCGGGTGTTCGGTGCCTGGGTGGACCTGCGCGAAGGGCCCACCTTCGGCGCTGCCTACTGGTGCGAGATAGACCCGACCGTGGCGGTGTTCGTACCCCGCGGGGTGGGCAACGCCTTCCAGGCCCTCGCGAAGCACACCGCCTACACCTACCTGGTCAACGCCCACTGGTCCGCTGAGGCCCAGTCCGAGTACACGTTCCTCAACCTCGCCGATGAGACAGCTGCCATCTCCTGGCCGATCCCCTGGAGGATGCGGTGCTGTCTGAGAAGGACCAGGCCCACCCCGGCTGGAGGCGGTCACCCCATGCCGCCGAAGAAGACACTGGTGATCGGCGCGAACGGTCAGCTGGGGCGAGCGCTCAGCGCACGCTGGGCAGGGCGCTCCGATGTGGACGTGGTGGGCCGAGAGACCGTCAACCTTGCCGTCCCAGAGACCTTCGACAGCATCAGCTGGTCCCAGTACTCCACCATCGTCAACGCGGCCGCCTACACGGCCGTCGACGAGGCCGAAACGCAGGAGGGCCGACGAGCGGCGTGGGCGGTCAATGCTGCCGGACCATCGACTCTGGCGCGCATCGCCGCCGAGAACCGGCTGACCCTGGTGCATGTCTCCACCGACTACGTCTTCGACGGAACACAGGAGATCCACACGGAGGACGAGCCGTTCAGTCCCCTGGGCGTCTACGGGCAGTCCAAAGCCGCCGGGGACACAGCCGTCGCCACCGCGCCGCAGCACTACATCCTGCGCACCTCATGGGTCATCGGCGACGGTCCCAACTTCGTCCGCACCATGGCCTCCCTGGCCGAACGCGGCGTGGACCCGCCCGTGGTCAGTGATCAAGTCAGTAGCTCTCCTTCGCCGATGAGATTGCCCGCGCCATCGACCACCTGCTGACCACGCGCGCCGGGCACGGGACCTACAACGTCTCCAACGCCGGAGAGCCAGCCTCTTGGGCGGACATCGCGAAGAGGGTCTACGAACTGACCGGCCACGACCCCGAGAGGGTCACCCCGTCACCACCGAGCAGTACTTCGCGGGCAAGACCGGCGTCGCACCCCGTCCCGCGCACAGCACCTTCGACCTGAGCAGACTTGAGGCCACAGGGTTCACGCCTGCGGACCAGTTTCAGGGGCTTGAGGAGTATGTCCGGTTTTCAGACGAGAAGGCGGATGGCGACAGCTAAAACGTTTGTATGCGGACCGTCGCAGATCATGTTCAGTAGTTACGCGTGTTCAGTTAGACTGAACAACGCCAGCTACTGAACGGAGTCAGTCGTGGATACTTTCGCAGAACGGCTACAAGACCAGCTAACCGGTTACGACCTCGAACTGAAAACGCCTCAACCCCTTGGCCTCTACGAAGAGTACGAGTTCGAAAGGGCGGGGCAGCTGATTCGCGGACGACAGAATGAACACGTGACGGCGGTCTTTCTGCCGAAAATGACCCTCACCGCTCTCGCTCACGCGCTTCCGCCTCCTGTGCGCCGCAGCGCTCCCGTCTTCGCATTCGGCCACCGCATCATGCCCCGAGCCGCTGACGCGTTCAGAGAGGAGGGAATCAACTACCTGGACGAGGTAGGCAACGCGTACATACGTTTCGCTGACGTCCTCATAGACGTACGCGGTCGAATCCCCAATGCCTCCCTCAAGACCAGCATGCGTCCCGGCCCCCAGAAAACTCTCTTCACGCCCCGCCGGGCCCAGGTCATCTTCGCCCTGCTTACTTGGCCGGAACTCCTCAGCGCTTCCCTCCGGGATATTGCCTTCTACAGCGGCGCATCCACTGGCCAAGCACATGACACGATCAAAATCCTCCGCGAACGCCAATTCCTCATCAGCAGGAACGACGAGGCTCTCACCCACCGTGATGAGCTCATAGACATATGGACTTCGGAGTACCCCAGCGGACTGGGATCACCCACCAGGAACGTCGCTTCACAGGTGACCCCCAACACCTCGTGGTGGACGACGACACAGTTGCATATGTGAGTGGGGAGGCGGTACTCGGAAATACGCCATCTCACCCTCACCCTCTACACCTCGGCATTCAACGCAAGACTTGCCGCTGCCAACAGATGGAAACGCACAGAGGCCGACGCGAACATATTCGTGAGACCTCAGTTCTGGCTCGACCCTCGGCGTCGCTCTGAAGAGATCCCTCAGGGCACCGTTCAGCGTGCACCCGAACTGCTCATTTATGCCGATCTCATGGCATCCCGCGAACCTCGACAGATCCAGATGGCCAAGGAGCTTAGGCATGCCACTTCCTTCAAACACGCAGCTGATCCACAGCTCCTCCACGCACCCCAATGCATCGCCCAAGAGCTCTCAAGAGTCGGCGCAGACCCAACGCAGCTGATGCTGGTCGGCGCCTCGTGCCGCGACATCCTTCACTCCACAATGGGTCACGCCTTTCCTCTCCGTGGCACCGAAGACTGGGACTTTGGCATCGCCGTCGCAACATGGGATCAGTACGACAACATTGCTTAAGCAGTTTCCCGAAGCCGGAACAAATGGCCTACGTCGCAGAATCGCAGGCTACGCAGTAGACCTCACGCCTTTCGGGCCCATAGAAGATGACCGCGGCCTGGTCACAAGGCCCCTGTCCAACACATTGACGTCTTCGGCTTCCGCGATGTCTACGACCGGTCAGAAACGCTGCCTCTAGGAAACGACCTCACGGTGCGAATCCCCAACCGCAGGGGTATGCCGCACTCAAAATGCGTGCCTGGATCGACCGGTCCCAGCCCGGTCGGGGCGAATACAAGGACGCGATCGACATCGCAACGGCCATCGTGTGGTTCATCTCCTCAGACGAGATCGAGACATGGCTCTACGAGGAAGACAAAGACAATGCCCTGCTGATGGCCGCAGACTTTGATCCCGCACTCGCCGCAACGATGCATTTGAGCACGCAAATCCAAGCTCATCTATCGCCGAGCGTCGCAAAGGAGCTGTTCCGCCAGTGGCGTCAGACGGACATCGATCTTCTTCTCCGAAACATCCGCTCCCATGAGCTCCCCAACTGGCCCACTGCGAAGGCGCAACAGCGCAACCTGCTGACAGCAATCGGTCAAGGACGCCTCTAGATCGCATCTCAAGGCAACCCTCTTCCGCTCGGTGGTCCGACGCACTACATTCAGGCCATGACCTTCGCGAACGTGGGCACCCTGGAGACCAAGCCGGGCCAGCGGGATGCCGTCATCGACATCCTCACCCGGCCCAACCCCTCCTGGCGGAGGTAGGCTGCCTGTTCTACGAGGTGGGATCATCCGAGGACCAGCCGGACACCGTGTTCGTCACCGAACTCTGGATCTCCGCCGCCGCACACCAAGAATCCCTTCAGCTTCCCTCCGTGCGCGAAGCCATCACTGAGGCGATGCCGCTGCTCACCGGAAAGATGGACGGATTCCAATACGACGTCACCGGTTCACCCCTGCGCGAATAGCCCCCGCCCCAGCAGCACCACATAGGGGCTCCTTGACACACCCTGGACCGAGCAGGACATCCCCAGCCAGCAGGGCAGGGTCGCGATCGTCACCGGCGCCAACACCGGCCTCGGCTTCGAAACCGCCCGTGCCCTCGCCGATCACGGCGCACACGTCGTACTCGCCGTGCGGAACGTCGACAAAGGCAAGGCAGCTGCCGCCCGCATCAACGGCGACGTCTCCGTCCAAGCCCTCGACCTGTCATCGCTGGAATCAGTACGCGCCGCAGCCGCCGACCTGCGCGCCGCGCACCCAGCCATAGACCTGCTGATCAACAACGCCGGGCTCATGTTCCCGCCTCGGAGCACCACAGCCGACGGCTTCGAACTCCAGATCGGCACCAACCACCTCGGCCACTTCGCACTGACCGGACTGCTCCTGGACCACCTGCTGCCCGTGCCGGGGTCCCGCATCGTCACGCTGAGCAGCAACGGCCACCGCTTCCGCGGAGCTGACATCCGGTTCCACGACCTCCAGTGGGAGCAGAAGTACAGCAGGGTGGGCGCCTATGCTCAGTCCAAGCTCGCCAACCTGCTGTTCACCTACGAGCTGCAGCGACGGCTCGAACCCTCCGGCACCACCGTCGCGGTCGCCGCCCACCCCGGGGTGTCCAACACCGAACTCATGCGCCACACCCCTCGCCTGCTCCAGAGGCCGGTCTCCGTGCTGGCGCCCCTGCTCACCCAGTAAGCACAGATGGGGGCACTGCCCACCCTGCGCGCAGCCACCGACCCCGCCGTCACCGGCGGCCAGTACTACGGCCCCGACGGCAGAGGAGAGGTGCGCGGACACCCCGTGCTGGTCAGCTCAAGCGCCGCAGCCAACAACGAGGACGTCCAGAAACGCCTCTGGGCCGTCTCCGAAGACCTCACCGGGGTCACCTTCTAGCTGTACCCGGCCTTCAGGCTGGTGGCAGTCGGCTGATTGGAGGGGTGTCCTGCGAACGCCCTGCGGGTCGGCATAGTGTATGGGCGCGAGGACCGTGCGGCCCGGCCTGCTTCACCCTCGGCCGCGTACCGGTCGATCAGAGTCTTTATGCACTTGCGAGAGACAGCTATCGCCGCCACGATGTGGGCCTGTTTCCATCCGGTCTGATGGCGCTGGACGATCAGCCGACGACTACAAACGGTCAAACGGGCCCTACCGTGGGACATCAGAACCTCCGGGTTGGAACGACCCTTCGGCACGCCGCAGCGCACTCGGAGGTTGCCCTCCGTTCAACCAGGCTTGCCGCCACCGACATCCTGACCAGTTACAGCTGCAGCATCTACGCTGCACCGCCCTGGGCTTCCATAACCTGGCCAACTACATCACCTGCGCACTGCTGGACACTGGTGGATTCAGGCCGCTGCTCCGCCCTTATCTGTGATGAGTCATACACCTGCTGAGGCGTTCAGTCGCTGGACCGTCAATACGGAAGGCTGATCTTATGCTCCCCGCATCAACCAAAATCCGAGGTGACCCTGGCATGTCGATCTCACCTTGGACGCCCTCCGGGACACTGAGGGCGAGATCGAGGGCATCACCGGTGCGCTCCCACCTGCAGCGAATGACGCCATAAGCGGTTTTGAGCGAGGACTCAGCCCACGTCAACTCTCCGGTCAGCTCACCAGTGGGTGGCCTAGGTGCAAATTTCACGCGCGTGTAGCCGGGGCGGCGGGCGAGATCCCCGACCACACGGTGCAGCCAATCAGCTACGGAACCTAGCGCGTAGTGGTTGAAGCTTGTCATCTCACCGGGGTTAATGCTCCCATCGGAGAGCATCGAATCCCATCGTTCCCATACCGTGGTGGCGCCGTTCGTGACGGGGTGCAGCCACGAAGGGCTCTTTCGTTGGAGCATGAGCCTATACGCATCATCGATGTGACCAGTCCGCGTCAGAGCATCGGTCACGTACGGGGTGCCGGCGAACCCGGTGCTGACGGTATGCCCCGAGTCGCGCACCAGCTCGGCGAGCCGGTCACCAGCGGGCTTCAGCATCGAGTCCTGCAGGACGTCGAAGACGATGGCGAGCGTGTACACCGTGGTGCAGTCGGAGAATATCCGGCCATTCGCGTCCACGTAGTGCTCTGCAAATGCCGTCGCAGAACGCTGGGCCGCCTGCCCGAACTCTGCTGCGTCTCCGGACTTCCCGAGAATCTCCGCGGATGCGGCGACAATCCTCGCCGTGCGCACTAGGCAGGCGGTCGCGACCACTCCGGGATCGGCCTTCGCCTGGGCAGGGTTATGCGGGGAGGCGTCGGGATCCAGCCAGTCCCCGAATTGGAACCCCCAGTCCATAACCCCTGATCATCGATCAGACCGAGGACCCGGCGAAGATGCGCCGCCATCGAAGGGTACTGGTCCGCCAGAACCTGTCGGTCCCCGTAGGCCTGCCACAGTGCCCATGGCACCCAGACGGCCGCATCCGACCAGATGGCGGTGGAGTCAGCGGCCCCGAACTCCTCCGGCATTCCCTGATACTTCAGCAGGTCCGGCACCACGTAGGGCACCAGTCCAGCCCCAGCGCGCTGCTCAGCCGCGAGGTCCCCAGCCAGTCCTTGAGAAAGTCTCCGACATCGTAGAGATAGGTGGCCGTCGGTGCGAACACGGCGATGTCCCCGTCCATCCGAGCCTCTCGTCACGCTGCGGGCAGTCTGTGGGCACGTCGAGAAAGTTGCCGCGGAGGCCCCAAACGACATTCCGGTGGAAGGAGTTGAGCAGTTCGTTGGACGTGGTGAAGGTGCCTGTGCGTTCCAGCTGCGAATGAACGACTACGGCGCTGAGGTGATGCGGTTCCAGCACACCTGGGAAGCCGGTGACCTCGACATATCGGAAGCCGTGGAAGGTGAAGCTCGGTTCGAAGATGTCGGCCTCACCTGAGAGTGTGAATTGGTCCGTAGCCCGGGCGCTGCGGAGCGGTCGCGTCCCCAGCTCCTCGTCCTCCAGGACCTCGGCATGACGCAGGGTGACGACTCTTCCCTCAGGTCCTTGGACGTGGAGCCTGACCCAGCCGACCAGGTTCTGACCGAAGTCCACCAGGGTTTTGCCTGCGGGTGACTGCCAGATGGCCTCAGGGGCAATCGACTCGTGGCGCCGGACCGGCGGACCAAGCTGTTCGACGAGCTCACCCCGGAAGGAGATTCTCTCTGCCCGCTGGGTGGACTGTGCCTTCTTGCGTCGTGAGACGCTCTTCCCTGGGGTTCCGCGGCTGCGGCGCCGTGCATCGATGCTCTGCCCGTCGTAGAGGTCGTCGGCAAGGACCTCGGATGCCTCGACTATCCAAGTCTCGTCGGAGCAGATCGTCTCCACGTGCCCGTCCTCGAACAGCATGTCCAGCTGCAGCAGGAGACCTCGTCTGTCACCGTAGACGTGGCGCATCCCCTCCCAGCCCAAGCGACCGCGGTACCACCCGTTGCCTATCGTCGCTGAGACGACCTGTTCAGCCGCTGCTGGGTCCAGCAGGTCCGTCACCTCGTAAGTCTGGTAGCGCAGCCGCCACTCGTAGCTGGACCAGCCGGGGCTGAGCACGTCGCCGGAGATCGCCGAGCCGTTGAGCGTCACCTCATAGACTCCCAGCGCGGTAGCGCGCAACACTGCTCGAGTGAGGGAGCCGTGACCTTCCGGCATGTGAAAGCTCGTGCTGAAGCGGGGAGCCGCGGCGAGTTCCTCGACTGAGGCGATCAGCCCCGCAGTCAGGGTTGGAGGAAGGTCGAGATCGGCACGGCGCTCCTTGCATCTTGTACGGCCCCTGGCCGCCTGGAAAAGTGTAGTGGGTCCATTGATGATCCTCCCCAAAGGGCTGGCCCGTCTGGGTGGGCGCGATCAGTGCTGGGCGGAGGCGTCCGGTGCGGAGGCCGCAGCTTCCTCGACTCCTTCGGATTTTTCCTGCTGCAGCACGTGCGACATCCGCGAGACCCAGAAGAAGCCGATGCAGGCCGCGATCACGATGATGCCAGCGAGGAAGAAGAACAGCACCTGCGGACCAAGCTCGATGAGAGCAGGTGTCACGAGCGCCACGGCCGCGGCCACGGCTCTGGTAAAGGCGATGCCGATACCCTGTGCGGTGCTGCGGTGCTCAGTGGGAAACAGCTCCTGGGACCAGACCTTGAACAGTGGCTCACCTGCGAAGCCGTTGGCGAAGTTGTAGATCACGCCCATAATCACCAAGGTGACTACCGTGACGCCGAGGACTCCGGGAATGAGGAAGCTGATGATGACCGCGATGGCACCCACGGCGAAGCCGACCATTCGGTATTTGGAGTCGACGATCGTCATCAGCAGGAGCATGCCGAGGAACCCGCAGGCGAGACCAATGAGATTCATCGCTGAGGCCACTGAAACGTCAGTGCCTCCCACATTTACGTAGAGGTAGACAGTGAACTGGCCGAGCGTGTTCGCCGCGATGTTGGAGAATGCGAAGAACAGTGACAGTCCGATCAGCGCGGGCCGGAAGCTGCCGGTCAGAAGCACCTTGATGCTGGTGCGGTCCAGCCTGCCGGTGTCCACCGCCAGCTTATTGGCGGTCCACATCGGCGATTCCGGCAGCCACATGCGCAGCACCAGCACCAGCAGCGACATCACGAGCAGGTGCGCATACATGATGCGTGCGCCGTCTGCACCCATCCCGCCTACGAAAACGCCGAAGACGTTGACCACCGGGATGGCCGTGATCCACAGAACATGTGAAAGCGAGACCATCTTGCCGTGGTGCCCCTCGGGTGCCACCTCGGCGATCATCGCCAAAGAGGGCGGCAGGTCCGCACCTGAAGCAAAGCCGATCAGAATGATGCCGATATACAGCGCGCCCACACCCGGGGCGGCGACCAGGATGGCGGCTCCGATGGCGTAGACGATGATCGTCAGCGTGAAGATCCTCTTACGGCCGAAGCGGTCGGAAAGATTGCCTCCCACCAGTGCGCCGACGGCGATCATTTCCCGTCAGGAGCGCGGAGAGCTGGCCGAACTGCGCAGGGCTGATTCCCAGCTCGTCCTGAAACAAGGTGAGGGCGGTGCCTGTGGTGACGATGGCACCTGCGTCCAGGTACGACGCCATCCCAGCGACAGCGGCGGTCCACCACGCTTTGCGGCGTTCAGCGCGCGTAGGTGTGCTCTGCATATGAAGGCCTCCTCGGCAGAAGTGACTGCTGTCACGTTATGTACGTCACAGAGAGTACGACGTTGTAGAACGTTTTACAACAGGGCAAGAACGCTGCATGCCGAGGAGCGTCCGGGTCTCGAGTGGTGTGCTGAGGATTCAGGCGAGGCGTGCCGTGGTGCTTCGCAGGCGCAGCGTCGGCCGGATCACACGGTGCACGGCCTCTCGGCGTCCGTGGATCCTCTCCAGAAGCAGCTCAGCACTCGTGGTCCCCGTCTGCGCGGCTGACTGGTCGACGGTGGTTAGGGAGATCCGACCCACGCCCGCGAGGTAAGTGTTGTCATAGCCGCACAAACTCAAGTCTTCGGGCACGCTCAGTCCCCGGTCCTCCAGGGCGCGCAGCACCCCGAGAGCTGCGATATCAGCGCCAGCGAAGACTGCAGTCGGCGCCTGCCCCGAGTCGAGAAAGAGCCGGGCAGCCTCGTGGCCCCCTTCTTCGGTGAAGCTGGTCTCCGCGACATGCGGTTCGAGACCGTGGCTCTCCATGGCTCGTCGATACCCCAGCTGGCGAGCGGTCTGGGATAGCACGTGAGGCTCACGCAAACCTTCAGCCGGATGGCTGGTGTGCGCGATCCGCTCGTGTCCCAGATCCACCAGATGGTCCACCACAAGTCCCGCGCCGTAGTACTCGTCGTCGACCACCGTGTCGAAGTGCTCGCCGCCGCCGTGCCTGGCGACCACGACGAGCGGTATCCTGCGACCAAGGTCTTCCAACCATTCCGTGGGGGTCTGCGGGGCGACGAGGATGAGTCCGTCGACATTCCGGTCCAGCATCGCCTCCACAGCGCTCCGCTGCCGACGACTGTCCCGACCGGCCGGAATGATGATCTCCTGGTAGGGCCCCTCTTGCACATGGCCGGTGATCGCCTGGACGATCTCCGGCTGGAACTGTGAAGGTAATCCACCAGCACGATGCCGATCGTGAATGTTGCGCCGCGCATAGCCCGCGCGCCGGTGTGCGGACGGTAGTTCAATCGTTGCGTCGCGGAGAGGACGCTCTCTCGCATGTTCTCGCTGACCCCGTAAGCGCCTCGCAGCACCTTCGAGACCGCCGACACCGAGACCCCCGCCTCCCGAGCGACATCTCGAATCGTGGGTCTGGGTCGGACCTCGTCGGCAGAATCTCGACTCATGGACGCAACATCATTCATGAGTCCGGAGCATACAAGTCGCGTCCGTCAACCATTGCTCAGCGAGGAGAGCTGCTGGCGCAAGCGGCTTCAAAAGCAGGAGCTTTAGTGCCTAGTGCTGAGCCCTTGAGCCTTCTCTGCGATTGCTTCTGTGGCGGCCCAGGATGCGAGCAGCCTGAGTCCCTCCTCGGAGGAACTTCCAGAGACAGCGGGATACACGGTCAGGGAGTGCCCGGGGGCATCTTCAAGCTCCATGACCTGATAGTTCAACTCCAGAGTCCCTACCACTGAGTGATGGAATGATTTCGCCCCTGAGTAGTGGCGGCGCACATTGTGCGCGGCCCACCGTGCGCGAAATTCTTCACTGCGCACCGAAAGCTCCCCGACGAGGTCAGCTATGCCCTTATCGTGAGGCCAGCGACCGGCGTCTCGGCGCAGAATGGCGACGTTGACGTTGGCCGCCCGTTCCCAGTCGGGGTAGAAGTCGTAGGCCCGAGGGTCGAAGAAGATGAACCGAGAATGGTTCGTAAGCCGCGCCGTGCCACGATACATATCGGAATAGAGCGCATAGCCAAGCTGGTTCGCTGCAACGATGTCCATCCGATTATTGCCCACAAACGCTGGCGCCCCCGTGATCGCGTCGAGCATGTGCTGCACTGCTGGCGCCAGGCCCGAGGATACGGGGCTTTCTGCCGGGGCCGGGCACTGCTGCCTGCTTTGGCCAGGTCGAAGAGGTGGTCATGTTCGGCCCTGTCCAGCTCCAACGCTCGAGCAATTGCATCTAGAACACTGTCCGAGACACCGGTGAGATTCCCACGCTCGAGCCGCGTGTAGTAGTCGATGCTGACACCGGCCAGGCGAGCCACCTCTTCCCGACGCAACCCCTCGACGCGACGACGCCCCCGAAGGTTTCGATGCCTGCCTGCTCGGGTGTGATGCGTGCACGTCGTGACGCGAGAAACTCTCGTACCTCTGCTCGGTTGTCCATAGATCCCACGGTAGAGGGTCCCCAACGTTCTAGAGAGGTACTGCTGTAACCCGTTTCACCAGACACCTTGTCCGCCTTTCTGGAAGCGCGTTGCATAGAAGAAGTTCATCCCGATCGGGCTCGGACACAGCTCGGTTCCGCGGAACTTGGCTTCAGCATCCTCTGGAAGGAATCCACTATGACGTCACCCGGTCTGTTCAGGGTCATGCCGCTCAACGGGCTGCTGGCCCTTGTGGCGCTAGCCGTCGGTCTCACCGGGTGCGGCCGGGGCAGCGACGGCAATGCAGGAGAAGAATCAGTCGCCCCAGCGACCCATGCCACACCCTCGGAGACTGCCGCAACGCCTTCATCATCAGCTGCAGCTCCGACTTCGACGCCACTGGTCGTGGAGTTCCAGGGCCAGCAGCTAACCGGTCAACTCGACGCTTCTGCGACAGCAGCATCTCTGCTGGAGCAGCTGCCGCTGACCCTCACATTCAGCGACTTCGGCGGCCAGGAGAAGATCGCCGATCTTCCCTCACCGCTCGATCTCAGCGACGCGCCGGAAGGAAGTGCTGCCACCCCAGGAACGATCGGCTACTACTCCCCAACCAAAGTCTGGTCCTCTACTACGCAGAGGTAGGCCACTACTCGGGGATTGTGCCGATCGGCACGTTCGAGGGCAGAAGTTCTCGAAGCAGAAACGAATGACGTGACCATGACCCTCCGCGCGATCGACTGACAATCCCGCGCCGCGGGCAGCCACAACCCCGCATCAGTTCCATCACCTCAGAATTGGAGATACCCCATGAAAGCCACGTACATGTTCGGCGTAAGCGACGTCCGCGTCATTGACGCCCCTGACCCAGTCCTTCAAGAGCCCACCGACGCGGTCGTCCGGATCGTTCGAGCGTGTGTCTGCGGGTCCGACCTGCATCCGTATCACAGCATGGAGACCAGCTCCGAGGGTGCCGCCATGGGACACGAGTTCATCGGAGTGATCGAAGAGACAGGCACAGAGGTCCGCACTCTCACCAAGGGCGACCTCGTGATCTCCCCTTCTCGTTCTCCGACGGAACCTGCGAATTCTGCCAGGAGGGCCTGTTCACCTCCTGCGTCCACGGCGGCTTCTGGGACATGCCCGGGATGGGCGGTGCCCAGGCCGAAGCAATCCGGGTCCCGCTCGCTGACGGCACACTCGTCAAAGTGCCGGGCGTCGCAGAAGACTCACCACTGCTGGGCTCCCTGCTGACCCTCTCCGACGTCTACGGCACCGGATGGCACGCCGCCACTCGCGCCGGAGTCACCCAGGGAGACAGCGTCGCCGTCATCGGCGACGGGGCAGTGGGTCTGCTGGCAGTGCTCTCTGCCAAGCAGATGGGCGCTGAGCAGATCATCCTCATGGGACGCCACGAAGCTCGAACCGCCCTCGGTGCTGAGTTCGGCGCCACCGACGTCGTCGCCGAACGCGGAGAAGAAGGCATCGCAAAGGTCCGAGAACTGACTGGCGGGCACGGCGCGGCGAAGGTCCTCGAAGCGGTCGGACATTTGCCCGCCTATGAACAGGCCTACGGCATCGTACGTCCCGGCGGAGTGATCAGCCGCGTGGGTGTCCCCAGTACGAAGAAGCGCCCATCGGCTTCACGAGCCTCTTCGGAGGCAACGTGACACTGACCGGAGGACCTGCCCCGGTGCGCGCCTACATCGAAGACCTGATGCCCGCCGTCCTGGACGGCACTGTCAACCCGGCAAGGTCTTCGATCGCACCGTCGGTCTCTCCGACGTTCCCGACGCCTACCTCGCCATGGACAACCGTGAGGCACTCAAGATCATGGTCACACCCTGATCTGCGAAACTCGCGAAACCGCGCGCATGCCCACACTCAGAGCAGCACAGGACATCGCTCCAGATGCCACACCCACCGCAGACCTCTCCTATCGCAGCTGCGGGAGACACCAGGAAGGGCCGTACCATGACCACGATCGCCATCATTGGAGCAGGACGAGGACTCGGCGCGGAGATCGCGCGCCGCTTCGGGAAAGAGGGTTTCGACCTGGCCCTGATCTCACGCAGTCAGGAGCGCCTCGACACCCTCGCAACGGACCTGCAGACCGAAGGGTTCTCCGCCAAAGGCTACGCCGCCAACGTTCGAGATCCCGAAAGTCTTGCCAACGCGCTTGACGAGGCAGTCCAGGAGCAGGGGCCCATCGAGGTGCTCACCTACAGCCCGCTGCCCCAGAAGGAATTCCTACGACCCCTGCTCGAGACCACCGCGCACGACTTGCAGGGCGCCGTCGAGTTCTCCATCTATGGACCGGTCACTGCAGTCCACCAGGTGCTCCAAGGAATGCGCTTCCTAGGTCGAGGCACGGTGCTGTTCGTCAACGGAGGCAGCGGAGCCCGCCCCAGCGCCCACGTTGCGGGCACGTCCATCGCGTTCGCAGGCGAAAGTGCCTACGCCCAGATGCTTCACGATGAGCTAGCCGAAGAGAACATCCACGTCGGGCAGCTCATCATCCCCGGCGCTATCGCCCTCGGCGATTCGCACACCGATCCCAAGATCTTGGCGGAGACCCTCTGGTCGATGCACCAGGACCGTAATGCCTTCCGGGTCTTTGCCCGCGATTTCGAGGGCTGAGATGAGCATCCAGAAGCAGCCGAAAACCTTCACCGTTCAGGGCCCGGATGAGTCGTTCACCGGGGACGGGTACTTCAACACCTACTACTCGGGTGAGCCGACACTGCACGTCACCGTGCGGCCGAGGAGACGTGCAGCCGTACGGTGAGGCCGTCATCGAACTCCACCCAGGTGACATCGTCTACACCCTCCTGGAGAACTGATGGAACTCAACGAACTACTCGCCGCACTGGCCGACGGTCAGCGCATCACGGGAGACTCCCCGCTGCACGAGGTCATGCACCGGGTGAGTCAGGACGCGCTGCGCATCACAAGTCAGATCAACGGCAGCTACCACGACCCCGCAGATATCCGGGAACTCTTGGGCAAACTGACTGGCAAGCCCGTTGCCGACTCTCTGATGGTGTTCCCGCCGTTCCACTCGGACTTCGGCAAGAACATCACCTTCGGCGAACGGGTCTTCATCAATGCGGGGTGCAGCTTTCAGGACCAGGGCGGGGTGAGCATCGGGGATGATTCCTTGCTCGGACACAACGTAGTCCTGGCCACCCTCAACCATGATCTCGCCCCGGGCCGACGCAGGGATATGCTGCCTGCACCCATCGTTGTGGGACGCAATGTATGGATCGGAGCCAACGCGACCATTCTGCCGGGAGTGACCATCGGTGACGACGCCGTGGTGGCAGCGGCCGCCGTCGTGACGAAAGATGTTCCCCGGAACGGTGGTGGTGGGGTCCCCAGCACGCGCGGTGCGCGAACTCCGCGACTGAGCGACAGACCAAATCCAGCACCGGACCTCCTTGTCAACAGCGCAGGCATCTACCAGCACCAGTTGCTTCTCGACGACCTCGACTCCCGCCCCTCCTGACGCAAATATCCCTACTTAGTTCGTCACGGCGAAAGGACAAGACGCATGCTGAAAGAACGCAGGCTCGGCCAACAAGGCCTCACCGTCGCTGAGATCGGCTTCGGCACCATGGGAATGACAGCCTTCTACGGCACGGGGCCAGCAGCACCGAGCACATCGCGGTGATCCGCCGTGCTCACGAGCTCGGCGTCACCCTGTTCGACACCGCCGAGCTCTACAACGGAGGTGATGGCTCGAATGAGCTTCTGCTGGGAGAAGCGATCGCGCCGTTCCGCGACGAGGTGCAGATCGCGACGAAATTCGGCTTCACCTATGACGATCAAGGCAACTCCAATGGGCACGACTCGAGCCCGGAGAACATCCGACGCGTGACAGAGAACAGTCTGCGTCACCTCGGCACTGACGTGATCGATGTTCTTTATCAGCACAGACAGGACCCCAACGTTCCGGTGGAGGAAGTCGCTGGGGCCGTCGGTGAGCTGATCGCTGAAGGCAAGGTGCGCCATTTCGGGCTCAGCGAAGTCGGTCCAGAGACCTTGCGTCGAGCCCACGCCGTCCACCCGGTTTCGGTACTGCAGACTGAGTATTCACTCTTCGAGCGAGGCGTTGAGGCTGAAGTCCTTCCAACTGTCCGCGAGCTTGGCATCGGGTTTGTCCCCTACTCGCCACTCAGCCGGGGGTTCTTGACCTCCGAGGTGAAGCCCGCCGAGGGTACGAGGAGAACGACTTCCGTCATCACGACGCCCGTTGGCAAGGCGAGAACTACCGGGTCAATAAGCACGCAGTCGACCAGATCCACGAGCTCGCCGACCGGAAGGGAGTCACCGCCGCTCAGCTTGCCCTGGCCTGGCTCCTGGCTCAGGGTCCGACATCGTTCCGATTCCCGGTACGCGCAGCACGGCGCGACTCGAAGAAAACCTCGCCGCAGCGGACGTGGACGTCACAGATGCCGACCTCGACGAGATCGAGAAGATCATCCCGCACGGGGCTGTCGGTGCCCGCTATAATCCCGAGCACCTGCCCACCTGGGTCTGAGACTCACCATTGCTTGGCTGGCGCCGTGACCCTGCGGAAGGAACATTTCTTGTCTCGGATATTCGTCACTGGATCCACCGACGGACTTGGTAGGAACACAGCCATTGAACTGCTCGATCAAGGACATGAACTGGTCCTTCACGCTCGCAACCCGGAGCGGGCGCGTTCTCTCGATGACCTCACGGCACGCGGGGCACGCGTCGTCGTCGGTGACCTAAGTGTGATCGACCAGGTGCGCGGTATTGCCGAACAGGCCAACGACATCGGTCGGATGGACGCCATCATCCATAATGCCGGAGTGCTCCA
Source organism: Nesterenkonia pannonica (assembly GCF_019575955.1). Lineage (GTDB taxonomy): Bacteria > Actinomycetota > Actinomycetes > Actinomycetales > Micrococcaceae > Nesterenkonia > Nesterenkonia pannonica. The sequence goes on along the minus strand of NZ_CP080575.1, from coordinate 909,479 downwards.
CGGTCCAGCTCTGCTCCCCGTCAACGTTGTCGCTCCCTACCTGCTGACTACGCTCATTCACCGACCAGAACGGCTCGTGTACCTGAGCAGCGGGATGCACAAAGGCGGACGCTCCGAGCTGGCCGGCACGGACTGGTCCGGGGGCCAAACTAATCGCACTTACTCAGACTCGAAGCTATTCGTGACAGCATTCACGATGTTCGTCGCCCGCGCGTACCCCGAAACCCTCTGCAACGCTGTTGATCCCGGCTGGGTCCCCACCCGCATGGGAGGTTCTGCAGCTTCGGACGATTTGCGGCAGGGACACATCACTCAAGCATGGCTAGCTGCAAGTACTGACCCGGAGTCTCAAACCACCGGTGAGTACTGGCACCACAGGCATCAGCAAGCGCCCCACCCTGCAGCACTGAATCGTGACTTTCAGAACGAACTGGTCGCCCAACTAGCAAGTCATACGAAAGTGTCTCCTCCGTCCCACCCCTGACGCCCCGATGACACGCACGATCCGGCGGTCGGCCAAAGCGGGGCGCACGTCGACTGCTCGCGCCGCGGTTTTCTGGCTTTCAATTGCACCTGCGGTCGCAGCGCAGACTGACTCCGGCCGGGGCACTGACTCCTCAGCGGGTTTCCTCCTCGCAGGGCACAGCACCAGTGGGGCCGCACCTCACAGACGTCACGTATCCCAGCATCCGTTCTGGTGACGTCACCAAGGTTTGTCACCATTCGCGTGGAGCCTCGGTCTCCCCGTGGACTCGCGTTCCACGAGTTCGGGTTGGAATACCTTGTGGTGGATTGGTGAGTTGGGGTCCTGGATAGCAAGCTGCAGTAGGTGGGCCGCATGTTGGCCCATCTCCGCCGAAGGCTGACGAATAGAAGTGATGGGAATCGTAGCGTTCGCTGCGAACTCTATGTCGTCGTAACCGATCAACAACATGTCATCCGGAACGCCAACCCGCGCACGAGCCAAGGTCTGCAGTGCACCCAGAGCAACCAGATCATTGGCAGCAAATATGGCGTCGGGGCGTTCTCGAGCGGAGCGATTCAGCAGATCTTCAGTTGCAGTGCGCCCAGAGGAAGCATCCATGGCTTCCGTAGGAACGTACTCCACCGTGATCTTTGGGTCCTGGCGAGCTCTTTGCTGGGCTCCGCGGAGCCTGTGCTGCACCTGCCGCAGCACGTGCGGCCCTCCGATGACAGCAATTCTCTGCCCGCCCTGCGCGATGAGATGGTTCGCTGCCAACCACCCACCGCGCTCGTCGTCGACCGAGACCGAGGACAGCTCGTCCGCGCCAGTCTTTCGATCGATGACGACGACGGGAATGCCATGCTTCTGAAGCTTACGCAATCGAGGCAGCACGTTGCCCACAGGGGCAATAAGGATTCCAGCCACGCGCTGCTGCTCAAACAGATTGAGATACATGGATTCCCTGTCGCTCTGCTGGGAAGAATTGCTCAGCAGCAGGGGTCGGCCCAAATGCATCAGGTGCTGCTCCGCCCCGGCGGCGACGTCCGTGAAGTAGGGGTTCCTCGCGTCGAGGACGATCATGCCGACCGCAGGATTGAAGCCCGCTCGCAGCTGACGTGCGGCATCGTTACGAACGTAGCCCAACTCCTGGATCGCCACGTGGACCTTCTCCAGCGTGCGAGCGGAAACCCGTTGCGGACGATTGAGCGCATTCGAGACCGTCGCAGGGAGACCCTGCCCGCAACGCCACATCGCGTATCTGAGCCATAGCCATAAGCGCTAACGATACTTGGGCGTTGACAGTCTCAAGAGCGGCAACCTATGATCTGAGTCACAGAATTGAATCGATTTACATAGGGTCCATGCTCGTCGTGCGGACCCAGATCGCCACTCGCACCCGGAGGTTTCATGGTCACTCACGCGGATGCGCCAGTCCTCGAGCTCGAGGGCGTGCGCAAGACGTTCGGCAGCGTCGTCGCGCTCGCCGACGGCACGCTCTCGGTGCAGCCCGGGTCCGTGCACGCCCTGGTCGGCGAGAACGGCGCAGGCAAGTCCACGCTCATCAAAATCGTGGCCGGACTGCACAAGCGTGACGAAGGCGCCTTCCGGTTCCGAGGAGTCGACGCAGAGTTCTCCTCCACAGCAGACGCGAAAGATGCTGGCATCGCCGTCATCTACCAGGAGCCCACACTCTTTCCCGACCTGTCTGTCACCGAGAACATCTTTATGGGTCGGCAGCCGCTGAGCGGCGGTAAGCGCATCGACCGGCAGACCATGGTCACCGAGGCTCTCCAGATCTTCGATCGGTTGGGCGTGGACCTCGACCCCCATCGCCCTGCCCAAGGGCTGTCGATCGCAGACCAGCAGATCATCGAAATTGCCAAGGCCATCTCCTTGGACGCACATCTGCTCATCATGGACGAACCCACCGCAGCGCTGTCCGGAGTTGAAGTAGAGCGTCTTTTCAATGTCACTCGCAGCCTCAGGGATGAGGGCCGCGGAATCGTGTTCATCTCCCACCGTTTTGATGAGGTCTTCGACCTCAGCGACACGATCACCGTCATGCGCGACGGCTCCTACATCGGCACAGTGAGGACGAACGAGACCAGCAACTCTGAACTGGTCACCATGATGGTGGGCCGCGAAGTCAATGAGCTGTACCCCAAGACTCCGACAGAGATCGGCCAGACCGTGCTCGAGGTTGAAGGGCTTAACTCCAAAGGAACCTTTCATGACGTTTCCTTCAGCGTTCGTGCCGGCGAGATCGTCGGCCTTGCAGGCCTTGTCGGTGCGGGTCGAAGCGAAATAGCGCGCGCCGTCTTCGGAGTCGATACCTATGACTCCGGAACGGTGAGCCTCGGAAATCAGCGGGTTCCCAAGAGCAAACCGGCCGCAGCGATCGAGGCCGGAATGGCCCTGATTCCAGAAGACCGCCGTCAACAGGGACTGGTCGTCGAGTCCTCAGTCGCCGAGAACATCGGAGCCGCCATTCGTAAGCGACTTCAGAAGTTCGGCATCATCACCCGGGCCGCAGAAAACCGCGCAGCCTCATCATGGGCAGGGCGCCTGCAGGTCAAGACGGCGGCGATGTCCATGAGCGCCGCCACCATGAGCGGCGGCAACCAACAGAAGGTGGTAATCGCCAAATGGCTGGCCACCGACCCCAAGCTGCTGATCATCGACGAACCCACCCGAGGCATCGATGTTGGCACAAAGTCCGAAGTCCACCGTCTGCTATCCCAATTGGCGGGAGAGGGAATGGCAATTCTAATGATCTCCTCCGAGCTCCCCGAAGTGCTGGGCATGGCTGACCGCGTTCTGGTCGTCAGCGAAGGCCACATCACAGCCGAGCTGGACCGGGAAGATGCTACGCCGGAGAAAGTGATGCACGCCGCCACAGCCCGCCGCGAGGAAGCAGTCGAAAGGTCTGGGAAAAGCCAGACCGACGACCTGGTGACCGCTGGGGAGGTGCAGGGAGATGAGCACAGCAGCGCCGTCGAAACCCAAGCAGAGGGGGAACACCCAACGGTTCGTCAAGAACGTGGTGACCTCCCGCGAGATGGCCATTGTTCTGGTGATCTTCGCTGTCATAGCGGCCGCCACGAGCCTGAACCAGAATTTCCTCTTCAGCTCCCAAGGTTGGCGAGACCTGCTGCTCACTCCCTCCATCCTGATGGTTCTTGCCATCGGCTCAGCGATCGTCATCGTCACGCGCAACGTCGATCTGTCGGTGGGCTCCACGCTTGCGATCACTGCATACATGACCGGTAGGCTTTTCATCGACTTCCCCGGCATACCGATCATCGGGGTTATTCTCATCGGCGTCGCGGTGGGTGCGGGTCTCGGTCTGATCAACGGCCTCCTCGTCGCCTTCGGCAAAGTCCCGGCGCTGGTCGTGACGCTGGGGACCATGTACATCTACCGCGGCATAGTCCTCACCTGGGCAGGCAATGACCGCATCAACGCCTCAGACATGCCCCGCGAATTCCTCAGTCTGGGGACCATGCAGATCGCCACGATCCCGCTGCTGACCATCGCGGCCGTGCTGGTGCTCATCGCCGCGGGCTATTGGTTGAGTTCCACGCGCAGCGGTCGGGAAATGTACGCGATCGGCTCCAACCCGGAGGCTGCAACGCTATATGGGCTGCTTACTATCAGACGGATCATTGTGGCATTCGTGATCGGTGGGGCTCTTGCAGGCTTGGCGGGTGTGATGTACGCGGCCCGTTATGGCACCGTCAGCGCCGGGGCCGGTATGACCTGGGAGCTCAACGCCATCGGCGCGGCCGTTATCGGTGGCGTCGCCATATTCGGCGGCTCAGGCACGGTCTGGGGCGCCGCACTGGGAGCCATCCTCCTGATGACCATCAACCGCACACTGCCCATCATGGGCGTGCCGGACTTCTGGCAGCGGGCTGTCGTAGGCGCACTCATCATTGGCGCGATCGTCTTGGACCGCTACTTGGCCGTACGTCAGACGCGCAAGCTCCAGGAAGCAAGGGATGAGACATGAACAGCACCACCACTCGAGCTGGGGCCGATTCCTCCGCAGCGGAGAAGGTGAGCCTGGGCGAGGACGCCCCGCGCACCTACAAGCAGTACCACCGCCCCTGGTTCTTCCGCACCTTCATCACCACCGAGTTTCTGATCATCGCACTGCTCGCAATGGTGTGGATCTGGGCGAACATCTCGGTGGACGGCTTCTCCGGGCCGCTCACAGTCCGCTATCTGCTGCTGGACATCGCGCCGCTGATGATGATCGCCCTGCCGATGACGCTGATCATCGTCACCGGCCAGATCGACCTTTCGGTGGCAAGCACTATGGGACTCTCCTCGGTTGTGGTCGGAATCGCCCACGTCCAGTGGGGTCTGTCCCTGCCTATGGCGGGCATGCTGGCAATCCTGGTCGGCGTGGCCTGCGGAGCGTTCAACGGCTTCTTTGTGGCCTATGTCAAACTCCCCTCACTCGCCGTCACGATCGGCACCCTGGCACTTTTCCGTGGACTCGCCGTGGGTCTGCTGGGCACGACGGCGCTGACCGACTTCGATCCCGACTGGACGTCCTTGGCCGGGGCATCAATAGGTGACACCCGCGTGCCCCTGGTGGTCGTTCCGGTGGTCGGGCTGATCGCAATCTTTGTGGTCCTTCTGCACTTCACGCCGTTCGGACGGGGCCTCTACGACATCGGCCACAACGATGTCACCGCTCGCTTCAGCGGCGTCAACGTGGCCCGCAGCCAGATGATCACCTTCGTGCTCTCTGGAGCAGTATCCGCCTTCGCCGGGATCTACTACACCCTGCGCTATGGCAATTCACGCGGTGACAACGCCATGGGCTTGGAGCTGGAAGTTATCGCAGCCGTTCTTCTGGGCGGCGTCCTCATCTTCGGCGGCCGCGGCGCACTCCACGGCGTTCTGGCGGGCGTGCTGCTGATCGGAGTCATCTCTTCAGCGCTGCGGCTCGAAGGAGTCACCGTCAACGTCATCAACATCATCATCGGCGTCCTGCTGATCGCCTCAGTGATCACACCCCAAATTGTCGGAGGTCTCCAAAGGCGGAGTCCCAAGAAGAGAAAGGCAGCATCATGAAGAGGAACACCTTTACCACCACGTCAGCCCTGACCGCGGCTGGAATGACAGCTGCGTTAGTCCTCGCCTCGTGCGGGGAGACGACAACGGAGACGCAAACGGAGGAGGCGATGCTGACGGCGAAGACCTCAGCGTCACCTTCATCCCGAAGAACCTCGGGAATCCGTACTTCGAAACCTCGAACACCGGCGGTGAAAACGCTGTAACCGAGTTCGGCGGAGAGTTCTCTGAGGTAGGCCCCCAGGAAGACACGCCTGACGGTCAGGTTCAGTACATCAACACCGCCGCTCAGCAGGGTGAGGACGCCATCGTCATCTCCGGCAGCGACCCTCCGCACCGTGTGACGCGCTCAATGAGGCAAGTGAAGCCGGAGCCGCAATCGTGACCTTTGACTCCGATACCGACTCAGAGTGCCGCGACGTGTTCGTGAACCAGGCTGATGCAGAGGGCATTGCTCAGGCGCAGGTGGATTTGGTGGCCGAGCAGATCGGCGGCGAAGGGCAGATCGCGATTCTCTCCGCTTCGGCGAATGCCACCAACCAGAACCAGTGGATCGAGCTCATGGAAGATGAGCTCGAGTCGAACCACCCGGACATCGAACTGGTCGAGATCGCCTACGGTGACGACGACGATCAGCGCTCATTCGACCAGACCGCTGCGCTGCTCCAAACGCACTCTGACCTCGATGCCATCGTGTCCCCGACTACCGTCGGGATCGCTGCGGCAGCACGCTACATCTCTGATTCTGACTATGCCGGAGAGGTGCTCGTGACGGGACTCGGAACACCCAACCAGATGCGTGAGTATGTGGAGGATGGCACTGTAGAAGCGTTCGCGCTGTGGAACCCAGAGGAGCTCGGCTACCTCGCGGGTTGGGCAGCTCACGCTGTAGCAACAGGTGAGATCACCGGCGAAGAGGGCGACACCTTTGACGCAGGCGACCTCGGCGAGTACACCGTGGGCGAAGACGGCGAGATCGTATTGGGAGATCCGTTCGTCTACGACGCCGACAACATCGACGACTTCGATTTCTGAGTCGACGTCGCGACTGAGCGCCCGGCCGGCACGCCCGTGGTCGGGCGCTCAGCCTGGAGGGATCCCCGAGGAGTATGAGGACACGTATGCGACGAGTGTGTTTCCAACTGCAGGTCAACCCCGACCGGCTGGAGGAGTACAAGGAGCGGCATCGGAAGGTATGGCCGGACATGCTCAGGGCGCTCAAACGCTCAGGGTGGAACAACTACGCGCTGTTCCTGCGTCAGGACGGACTGCTCATCGGATACATGGAGACAGCCTCATTGGACGCTGCTCAGGCCGCCATGGATCGCGAAGATGTCAACGCTCGGTGGCAGGCGGAGATGGCGGAGTTCTTCGTGGACCTCGAGGGAGCCCGCCCCGACACAGGTTTTATCGAGCTGGAAGAAGTTTTCCACCTCGAAGATCAACTTGCCACGTATGAAGGAAATTGAGGAGACATGCCAACTTTCGAAGAGATCGCCCTGCAGCTGGCGCATCAGGCTATCGAGGTGCCGTCCTGGGCGTATGGAAATTCCGGCACCCGGTTCAAAGTGTTCGGCTCGCCCGGAACCCCACGCAATGTGGAGGAGAAGATCGCCGACGCCGCGACAGTCCACCGGTTCACCGGCCTGGCTCCAAAAGTGGCCCTGCACATCCCTTGGGACATGGTGGACGACTTCGGCGCCCTCACCCGGTACGCCGCAGACCAGGGCATCGACATCGGCACTATCAACTCCAATACCTTCCAGGACGAGGACTACAAGTTCGGCGGGCTGACTCACCATGACCCGGTGATCCGCCAGAAAGCAATCGACCACCACCTTCAGTGCCTCGAGATCATGGGTGACACCGGGTCCAGCGACCTCAAGATCTGGCTCGCTGACGGCTCCAACTATCCAGGACAGGCTGATATCCGCAACCGGCAGGACCGGCTGGCGGACTCTCTGAAAAGATCTACGCCCAGCTCAGCGCGGACCAACGGCTTGTGCTGGAGTACAAGATCTTTGAGCCTGCGTTCTACCACACCGACGTACCTGACTGGGGAACTGCTCTGGTCCAGGTTCAGGCATTGGGGATCAGGCCCTGGTCTGCCTCGACACGGGCCACCATGCGCCCACCACAAATGTGGAGTTCATCGTCGCTCAACTGCTGAGGGAAGCAAACTGGGCTCATTCGACTTCAATTCGCGCAACTACGCCGACGACGATCTCATCGTCGGTTCAGCCGATCCGTTCCAGCTGTTCCGGATCCTCTTCGAGGTCATTCGCGGAGGAGGCTACGAACCGGACTCTGGTGTCGCGTTCATGCTGGACCAGTGCCACAACATCGAGAAGAAGATTCCCGGCCAAATCCGCAGTGTGCTCAACGTTCAGGAGATGACCGCGCGGGCGCTGCTGGTGGACCGTGAAGCGCTTGCTGAAGCGCAGACCGCCGGTGATGTGCTCGGTGCCCACCAGGTGTTTATGGACGCCTTCTACACCGATGTCAGGCCGGACCTTGCGAGCTGGCGTGAATCCCGCGGGCTGCCCGGTGACCCGATGGCGGCCTACGCAGAATCCGGATACCCAAAGATCGAGGCCGACCGAGTCGGCGGAAGCCAAATGTCCTGGTGAGGAAGGGATCTATGACTACCGAAACTGTGAAAGCACTCATCGGACGCTCAAACCGACTGGGCGCGGACCCCAAGAACACCAACTACGCGCGGGAACACCTCCGCCAAAGGAGTGGACCGGGACCCGGCGACGGGCGGCGACGTTGAGCTGCTCTGGGTCAAGGGCTCCGGAGGTGATCTGGGCACCCTGAAGGAGGAGGGCCTCGCTGCGCTGAGGCTGGACCGCGTGCGCTCGATGGTGGATACCTATCCCGGCGAGGATCGCGAAGACGAGATGGTCGCCGCCTTCGACTACTGCTTGCACGGAAAGGGCGGCGCTGCGCCGAGCATCGACACCGCCATGCACGGCCTGGTCGATGCTCCACACGTCGACCACCTCCACCCTGACTCCGGCATCGCCATCGCCTGCGCGGCGGATGGTCCCGAACTGACGCAGAAAATCTTCGGAGACAAAGTCGTCTGGGTGCCGTGGCGCCGCCCCGGCTTCCAACTCGGTCTCGACATTGCCGAGGTCAAGAGCCGAAACCCCAGGCGGTGGGGTGCATTCTGGGCGGACACGGCATCACCGCATGGGGAGAGAGTTCCGAAGAGTCTGAGAGGAACTCGCTATGGATCATCGACACTGCTGCCGCGTACATCGACGAGCACTCTGTGGCTGAACCCTTCGGACCGTCACTCTCCGGCTATGCTCCGCTGCCGGAGCAGGAGCGGCGCGCAAAGGCAGCCGCGCTCATTCCCACGATCCGGGCGATCGCCAGCACGGATAAGCCCCAGGTCGGGCACTTCACCGAGGACGCGGCAGTCCTCGAATTCCTTGCCCACAACGAACACCCGCGCTTGGCCGCTCTGGGCACCAGCTGTCCAGATCACTTCCTGAGAACGAAGGTCAAACCGCTGGTCCTGGACCTGCTTAGCAGACGCATCCGTGGAGGATGTGAAGAACCGACTGCGGGAACTTCACCTGACGTACCGAGAGGAGTACGAGGGCTATTACGCGCGCCACGCCACTGCGGAGTCTCCGCTATGCGCGGCGCTGACCCAGCCATTGTGCTGGTCCCCGGGTCGGAATGTTCAGCTTCGGCAAGGACAAGCAGACTGCCCGAGTCGTAAGCGAGTTCTACATCAATGCCATCAATGTGATGCGCGGAGCGGAAGGCCTCTCGTCCTATTCCCCCATCGATGAACATGAGAAGTTCCGCATCGAGTATTGGGCGCTGGAGGAGGCCAAGCTGCAGCGCATGCCCAAGCCCAAAGAGCTGGCCACTCGCATCGCTCTGGTGACCGGGGCAGCGTCGGGAATCGGCAAGGCCATCGCCGAGCGTCTGGTGGCCGAGGGTGCCGTCGTCGCTGTCGCTGATCTGAATCTCGACAAGGCGCAGGAGGCTGCGGCGGAGATCGGCGGGCCGGACCAGGCCGTCGGTGTTGTCGTGGACGTCTCCGATGAGAGCGCCGTGGAGAAGGCGGTCGATGAGACCTTGCTCGCCTTCGGTGGGCTGGACATCGTCATCAACAATGCCGGACTCTCCCTGTCCAAGTCCCTCTTGGAAACGTCGGAGAAGGACTGGGACCTGCAGCACAATGTGATGGCCAAAGGTTCCTTCCTCGTCTCCAAAGCAGCCGCAGCGGCACTCATCGAACAGAACTTGGGCGGCGACATCATCTACATCTCGTCCAAGAACAGCGTGTTCGCCGGACCGAACAATATTGCCTATTCCGCTACGAAGGCCGACCAAGCGCACCAGGTGCGCCTCTTGGCTGCTGAGCTGGGCGAGCATCAGATCCGGGTCAACGGAATCAATCCGGACGGTGTGGTTCAAGGCTCTGGGATCTTCGCTTCGGGGTGGGGCGCCAACCGTGCCAAGACCTACGGCATCCCGGAGGAGGATCTGGGCAAGTTCTACGCCCAGCGCACCATCCTCAAACGTGAGGTCCTGCCGGAGAATGTGGCAAACGCCGCCTTTGCGCTCCTGAGCCACAACTTGTCGCACACCACCGGGCTGCATGTTCCCGTAGATGCTTGCGTCGCTGCCGCGTTCCTGCGCTGAACCACTCACTATGGGTACTACATGGCACGCAGCAGTCGACCTTGGAGCGTCCTCCGGTCGCGTGATGCTCGGGCGCATCGGGCCGGAGACCCTCGAGCTGCGCGAGGCTGCTCGGTTCCCCAACAGTGTGGTCCATCTGCCTGATGGGCTGCACTGGGACCTCGTGGGCCTCTTCCAGCACGCGCTGGAAGGCCTCGCCGCCGCTGTGCGTGAAACCCGCGGCGACGGTGGACTGACGTCCCTCGGCGTTGACTCCTGGGCGGTGGACTACGGACTGCTCAGGGGCTAAGCACCGGAGAGACGAAGTCTGCTGGGCACACCGTTCCACTACCGAGATGGACGGACCCGTTCAGGCGTCGAGCAGATTCACCGGACGACACCCTTCGCAGAGCTGTATGGACGCTGCGGGTTGCAGTTTCTGCCGTTCAACACCCTCTATCAGCTGGCGGCCGAGGAACTCCTGCCCTGGCCGACCAGCTGCTGCTCGTCCCGGACCTGCTCGGGTACTGGCTCACCGGAGAAGTGCTGACCGAGCAGACCAACGCCTCCACCACAGGCCTCTTAGACGTACACACACGAGCCTGGGACACCGACCTCATGCGCACACTGGGCATCTCAGACGCACTATTCGCCCCAGTAGCCGCACCCGGCACCACGCTGGGCAACGTTCGTCCCGAACTGAGTGAGGTCGTGGGGCAAGCGAGCCTCGCCGTCACACTGGTCGGCTCCCACGACACGGCGTCGGCCGTGGTCGGGACGCCGCTGTCGACACCCAACGCCGCGTACATCTCCTGCGGGACGTGGGGACTGGTCGGCCTGGAACTGGACCACCCCGTGGTGACAGAGGCCTCGCGAGAGGCGAACTTCACCAACGAGGGCGGTGTAGACGGCCGTACCCGGTTCCTCACGAACGTGATGGGAACCTGGTTACTGTCCGAGACTCTCACGGCATGGAAGCGGGCTGAGGGGCACCAGCAGACCCTGTCTGAGCTCCTGGAAGCAGCTGCTGCTGTCCCAGAGGATCGGGCTGCAATCTTCGACGTGCAGGATCCGAGGTTCGTCCCACCCGGAGATATGCCTGCACGAATCGCTGATGTCTGCTCCGAGCAGGGGCTGCCAGCCCCGGCTTCCCGAGCTGAGGTGATCCGCAGCATTGTGGAGTCGATAGCCCAAGGGTTCGCCGATGCTGTCATGACGGCCGGAACGCTCGCCCGCAGGCCGGTGGACGCCATTCACCTGGTCGGCGGCGGCAGTCTCAACCCGCTCCTCTGTCAGGCGACCGCTGACAGATCCGGATGCCCTGTCATCGCTTACCCCGTAGAGGCCACGGCCATCGGCAACCTTCTGATCCAAGCCCGCACCGCGGGCACCATCGAAGGCACCTTGGAGGATCTCCGTGGGCTCATTGCCCGCACTCAACAGCTGACCACCTACCAGCCCCGCATCTCACGGGCTGCCGAAAGCGGAGGCAGCAGTGTCGCCGCGCAGAGGAGAGAACATGTCGGATCAGTCGACCCCTAGGGCCTCGCAGACTCGAACCCGGCAACGGGTGCAGCGTCAGCTGCCCAAGCCTGCGGATCTCGCGCCCTCATGAAGTTCAAGAAGTTCGACTTCAACGCCTCGCGTCGTCGCCTGAGTGCTGCCCTGACTATCGAAGATCTCTACAAGATCGCGAAGCGTCGCACGCCTAAAGCTGCCTTCGACTACACCGACGGCGCCGCTGAGGGCGAGCTGTCATTGAACCGCGCCCGCCAGGCTTTCCAGGATGTGGAGTTCAATCCCTCGATTCTCCGCAGAATCACATCCGTTGACATGTCGTCCGACATCATGGGCGGGCCCTCTTCCCTGCCGTTCGCGATCGGGCCAACCGGATTCACCCGTCTGATGCACACGGAGGGTGAGATTGCCGGAGCGTCCGCTGCCGGAGCGGCCGGAATTCCATTCACACTCTCCACTCTCGGCACCACGTCTATTGAGGACGTTCAGGCTGTCAATCCGCACGGACGCAATTGGTTCCAGCTCTACGTGATGAAGGACCGAGAAATCTCTTATGCGTTGACCGAGAGGGCAGCGGCAGCAGGCTTCGACACCCTGTTCTTCACCGTCGACACTCCGGTTGCGGGGCGCGGCTGCGGGATAAGCGCAACGGCTTCTCTATTCCGCCGCAGCTGAGCCTCGGCACCGTCCTGAACGCGATTCCCGGCCGTGGTGGTGGTTCGACTTCCTGACGACGCCGCCCCTGGAATTCGCGTCACTCTCCAGCACTGGGGGCACCGTCGGTGAGCTGCTGGACAAAGCCATGGATCCGTCCATCTCGTTCGAAGATCTCGCGATCATCCGGGAGCTCTTTCCCGGCAAGTTGGTGGTCAAAGGTGTGCAGAATGTGGAGGACGCCAAGAAGCTCGCCGACCTGGGGGTCGATGGGATAGTCCTGTCGAATCACGGCGGGCGGCAGCTGGACCGCGCCCCAGTCCCGTTCCACCTCCTGCCTAAGGTGGCCCGTGAGGTTGGCTCCGAAGTGGAGATCGGGCTGGACACCGGAATCATGAACGGCGCAGACATCGTCTCCGCTGTGGCACATGGGGCGAAGTACACGTTTGTGGGCCGTGCATACCTTTACGGGCTGATGGCCGGTGGCCGGGCCGGTGTGGATCGTGCTATTGAGATACTGGCGGAGCAAGTCGAGCGGACCATGAAGCTGCTGCAGGTCGCTGACCTCAGCGAACTGCGACCGGAACACGTCACACAGTTGACGCGCTTGGTCCCTGTTGATCGACACCGTTGATATTCAGAGGGATGACCGCGCCAGCCGCCATGGAACGCCCTATGGACCCCGGCCCAGGTATTAATTCAACAACCGACGTCGCCACACCGCACTCGGCGGTCTTCCACTGACCAGTCGATTGTCACCGGCGCAGCGGCCGGATGCGCCTAGCGACCCTTCATACGGGCACCGATTCGGAGCTCCAGGTCACCCAGCTCATCCAGCACTTCCGAGGCCGCCCACACCCGGTTGCGCTTCCGCTCCGTCAGAGCACGGATCAGCCCAGCGTCGCGCAGCGCTGCGACCACACGGTGAGCGCTGCTGTCCGACAGGCCCAGATCGTCCTCAAGATCGGCGTCGGTAAACACAGGGTTCCTCTCCATACGCGCCAGCACGACGTCCATGGCGCTGCCAGACCGCGGGCCGCCCATCTCCTTGCGCCAAAGGTCCGGCAGAAGCCGCAGGAGCTGAGCCGTCGTCGACGATTCGTCGGCAGCCACCCGCGCGGACAACGAGAAGAGCCGGATGATGGGCTCCGCGTCCCCACCGTGATACTCATTCAGTGCCCCGAAATACTCGTCACGCTTCGCATACAGAGCAGCCGCCACAGGAACCGTCACGTGCTCCGTGGAGCCTCGTCTGCGCATAATCGCCGACGCCAGCGCCCGACCAATACGGCCATTACCATCCGTGAAGGGATGAATCGCCTCCAGCTGAGCATGGGCAATCGACGCCTGCACCAGGACCGGGATGTCGTCTCTGCAGGAGAAGGCGAAGAGATCCTCCACCAAGCCCTCCACATGATCCGGAGGCGGCGGCACATAGTCAGCGCCCCTGGGCGAATAGTCAGAACCACCGATCCAGTTCTGGACGTCCCTCCAGCGGCCTGCATACAACGATTCAGTACGATCATGCCGCATCAGCTCCGAGTGGGCCTGAAGCACGGCCTCCTCCGTGGGCCCGTTCTGCACCAGATGATTGATGGCCCCTGTTGCCTGAGCCATCGAGACAGCAGACTCGTTGGACTTCACACCATGCAGCGCCCGCGCATAGTCCTCAACAGTTGCCATCTCATGCTCAATCTTCGAGCTCGCAATGGATTCAGCCCGCAGCAGCATGCCGCTCAAGGGCCTCAGACTCGCGCCGTGCTCGTGATCCAACGCGGCGACAGACCGCAGAGCATCTTCACACTCAGCGACAAGGCCAGCCGACAGGCTCAGCTGCAGATCCGATATCCGGGCAGGAACTGACACCTCAATCGCCCGAAGCTCCTTGTCAGCCCGCGTCCCGCCCGGGACCGACTGCGCCCACGGACGCACCAGCAGATCCGCCGGTTGAACGGGCAGGCCACCGAAACCTTCTGCCTCACTCATGGGATGAGAATACCCGCTAACCCCAAAAGTGCGGCCTTTCTGGGATTAACGAGTTCCCAGATCCCACGACAAGGCCCCGCCGGTTCATGACCGACGGGGCCTTGCTCAGCTGCTCGAAGGGGCGGCTCAGTAGCGGTAGTGGTCCGGTTTGAACGGCCCGGCCACATCCACGCCGAGGTAGTCGGCCTGGTCCTTGGACAGCTCCGTGAGCGTCACGCCCAGTGCGTCCAGGTGCAGGCGCGCGACCTTCTCATCCAGCAGCTTCGGCAGCACATACACCTGGTTCTGGTACGCATCCACCCCGTCGTAGTCAGCCTTGTGGGACTTCGCGAACAGCTCCACCTGGGCCATCACCTGGTTGGTGAACGACGCGCTCATCACAAAGCTTGGGTGCCCGGTCGCGTTGCCCAGGTTCAGCAGACGCCCCTCCGAGAGCACAATGATGCTCCGGGTGCCCGCCTCATTCTGGTCAGCCTGCGGCCACACGAACTCATGCACCTGCGGCTTGATCTCCACACGCTTCACACCCTGGAGACGCTCCAGCCCAGCCATGTCGATCTCGTTGTCGAAGTGGCCCACGTTGCCCACAATCGCCTTGTCCTTCATGCGGCGCATGTGATCCAGCGTGACGATATCCTTGCCGCCGGTGGTGGTGACGAAGATGTCGCCCTGCTCCACCACCTGATCCAGCGTCTGGACCTGGAAGCCGTCCATGGCCGCCTGCAGCGCGTTGATCGGGTCCACCTCAGTGACCACCACCCGCGAGCCCTGACCGCGCAGCGCCTCCGCAGCACCCTTGCCCACATCGCCGTAGCCGCAGATCACAGCCGTCTTGCCTGCCAGGAGCACATCGGTGGCGCGCATGATGCCGTCCGGCAGGCTGTGCCGGATCCCGTACTTGTTGTCGAACTTCGACTTGGTCACCGCGTCATTGACGTTGATCGCCGGGAACAGCAGCTTGTCCTCACGGGCCAGCTGGTACAGCCGGTTCACACCCGTGGTGGTCTCCTCCGTGACACCCAGCAGCTGCTCGGCCACGTTCGTCCACCGCTGCGGGTTCTCCCCAACGAGCGGCGCAGAGTCTCCAGGATGATGCGGTACTCCTCCGGGTCATCCTCCTGGCCTGAGGGCACGCCGCCTACCGCCTCAAACTCGGCACCCTTGTGCACCAGCAGGGTCGCATCCCCGCCGTCATCAAGAATCATGTTCGCGCCCTTAGACGGGTCCGCGTCAGCACCCGGCCAGTTGAAGATCTGGGTGGCCGTCCACCAGTAGTCCTCCAGCGTCTCGTTCTTCCACGCGAACACCGGCACGCCCTGCGGGCTCTCCGCGGTGCCGCCGGGGCCCACCACCACAGCGGCCGCAGCCTCATCCTGCGTGGAGAAGATGTTGCAGGAAGCCCAGCGGACCTCCGCGCCCAAGGCCGTCAGCGTCTCAATCAGCACAGCCGTCTGCACCGTCATGTGCAGCGAACCAGCAATGCGAGCCCCGCCAGCGGCTTGACTCCCCATACTCCTCGCGCAGCGCCATCAGGCCCGGCATCTCGTGCTCAGCCAGCCGAATCTGGTGGCGGCCAGCCTCATGCAGCGAGATGTCAGCGATCCTGTAGTCAAAAGTCGTCATGGAGCCAGCCTATCCGGCCCGCGCGCGGGTACTCTGATCCGGTGACTTCCAACGCAATGCGCCTGTTCAGCTCCGAATCGGTGACCATCGGCCACCCGGACAAAATCTGCGACCAGGTCTCCGACGCCATCCTCGACGCGCTCCTCACCGTCGACCCCAACTCGCGGGTCGCCGTCGAGTCGCTGACCACCACCGGGCTGGTCCACGTGGCCGGGGAAGTCACCACCTCCGGGTACGTCGAGATCCCATCCATCGTCCGCGACACCATCACCGGCATCGGCTACGACTCCTCCGCCAACGGGTTCGACGGCGAACGCATCGGCGTCTCCGTGAGCATCGGCCAGCAGTCCCCGACATCGCCGGAGGAGTCTTCAACTCCCTGGAGGCGCGCGGCGGCGCCGCCGACCCCGCGACGCCCAGGGCGCCGGGGACCAGGGCATCATGTTCGGCTACGCCACCAACGAGACCGACACCTACATGCCCACCCCCATCGCACTGGCCCACCGGCTCTCCGCGAGGCTCACCCACGTGCGCCAGTCCGGGCTGCTGGATCACCTGCGCCCCGACGGCAAGACCCAGGTGACCGTCCGCTACGACGGGGACAGGCCCGTTGCCCTCGACACCGTGGTGGTCTCCACCCAGCACACTGCAGAGACCAGCCAGGAGCAGCTGCAGGCCGAGATCAGCGAGCACGTCATCGCCCCGGTGATGCAGGGCGCCGACCTCGACATCAGCAGCGTCGACGAGATCATCAACCCTCCGGACCCTTCGTCATCGGCGGACCGGTCGGCGACGCAGGGCTCACCGGCCGCAAGATCATCGTCGACACCTACGGCGGGTTCGCCCGCCACGGCGGCGGCGCCTTCTCCGGCAAGGACCCTCCAAGGTGGACCGCTCCGCCGCCTACGCCATGCGGTGGGTGGCGAAGAACGTCGTCGCCGCCGGGCTGGCCGACCGCGCCGAGATCCAGATCGCCTACGCCATCGGACGCGCCCACCCCGTGGGCATCTACGTCGAAACCTTCGGCACCGAACAGGTGGACCCCGGCCAGATCTCCGACGCCATCCGCGAGGTCTTCGACCTGCGACCCCTGGGCATCATCGAAGACCTCGACCTCAAGCGCCCCATGTACGCCGAGACGGCCAAGAACGGCCACTTCGGCCACGCCGCGTTCCCCTGGGAGCAGACCAACCGGGTCGACGCCCTCCGCTCCCACTTCAACGCCTGACACCTTCGGAACCATATGAGCACCCTCGGCTACAAAGCCTCCTTCACCGACATCTACACCGCCCCGGACCCCGCGGCTACCTGCGCGAGCTCTCCCAGTACGACTACCAGGTCCCCAGAACGCGCTGCCCTGGATCCTCCCGCAGCTGCCCGCCTATTGCACCCGAAAGCACCCAGGTGCTGGACCTCTGCTGCTCCTACGGCTTCAACGCCATGCTGCTGAACCACACCGCCTCCCTCTGGCAGCTGCGGGCCCGGTACCAAGACCCAGCCCTCGACGAGGTAGCTCCCGCCGACCTCATCGCCCAGGACCGGGACTTCTACGCCTCACTGCGCCGCCAGCGGGCCCAGATCCGCGGGCTCGACATCTCCCAGCCCGCCATCGACTACGCGACCGGCGCCGCCTGCTGGAGGCCGGGTGGGCCGAGAACCTCGAAGAGCACGCCCCGTCTGCGAGCCTGGCTGAAGGCATCCGCGGCACCCAGCTGATCACGTGCACCGGCGGCATCAGCTACATCACCGACGCCACCATCACCCGGGTCCTCGAATGCCTCGAGCGTCCCGGCGAGGTGCGCGCAGCCCTCTTCGCCCTGCGGCAGTTCGACATGGGCCCCATCCAGGAAGCCTTCGCCCGCTTCGGCGTCACCCTCACGCGCCAGCCCGGCGCACACCTGCGCCAGCGGCAGTTCGTCAGCCAGGACGAGCACACCCAGGCCGTGAAGGAGACCGAGAAGCGGGGCCTGACCCCACCGGGCTGGAAGCCGACGGCTGGTACTACGCCGACGTGTTCCTCACCCAGCCCTGACGGGAGCTCCAAGTGACTGACCTGCAAGCATTCGGCTGACGGCCAGGTCCGTTCACCAGGATGAGGGACGTGGCTAGGCACTGACCTCGACCGAAGGACCCCTGATGCGCTCACTGTGGTTCGACACCCACCCCGTCACCACGCCCACTGAGACCCTCACCCCCGGCACCCACTACGACACTGTGGTCGCGGGCGCTGGGCTCACCGGGCTCATGGCAGGAGTGCTGCTCGCCCGAGCGGGCCACCGGGTCGCCGTCCTCGAAGCGCGCACCATCGGCGCCGCCGCCACCGGCAACACCACCGCGAAGGTCTCCTGCTGCAGGGCACCAACTTCGCCAGCATCCGCAGCCACCAGTCCGACGAGGTGCTCCAGGCCTACGCTGAGGCGAACCGAGAGGGCCAGGCCTGGCTGCTGCGCTGGATGGACGACCACGGCCTCGAGTACCAGCGGCGCACCGCCTACACCTACGCGAACACCGACGAGGGCCTCCCCACCTGGCGCGCGAGCTCGAAGCGGCACGAGCCGCCAGCATCGGCGCCTACTGGGTGCAGGACACCGAACTGCCCCATGAGGTGGCAGGTGCCATCGCGCTCGACGATCAGGCGCAGATCCACCCCACCGAAGTCCTCGACGCCCTCGCTTACGAGCTGCGCACCCGCGGCGGGACCATCATTGAGAACACGCGGGTCATTGACGCGGACTCCGCGCAGCCCACCACGATCGACACCACCGCCGGGCAGATCAGCGCCGACCACCTCATCCTCGCCACCGGAGCGCCCATCCTCGACCGCGGCGGATACTTCGCCAAGATGAAGGGCCAGCGCTCCTACTCGCTGGCCTACCGGATGCCCGAAGGCACAGACATTCCCAAGGCATGTACCTGGCTGTGGACTCCCCAGCCTCAGCACCCGCACCGCCACCATCGACGGCGAGGAGCTGCTGCTGGTCGGCGGCAACGGCCACGTCGTCGGCCGCGCCGAATCCCACCAGGCCGCCGTCGACCAGATCGACGAATGGACGTTCGCGCACTTCCCCGGCGCCGAGCGCACCCACGCCTGGTCCGCCCAGGACTACCGGCCCGCCGACTACGTGCCCTTCTTCGGCAAGCTGCCCCTGGGCGGCGAGAGCACCTACGTCGCCACCGGCTACAACAAGTGGGGCATGACCAACGGCGTCGCCGCCGCACTGGCCATCTCCTCACAGATCCTCGAAGGACAGACCCACTGGGCCGAAGCCATCACCCAGCGCTCCGCCACCGCCAGCGGCATCGCCACCGGGGTGAAGGACAACCTCGAGATCGGCGTGCAGATGACCAAGGACTGGGCTGGCGCCGAACTCCGCTCGCTGCCCGCGCAGGCCCCGGCCGACGGGCACGGCATCGTCGGCCGGGAGAACGGCGCCCCGTGGCCGTCTCCACCGTGGACGGCACCACGCGCAAAGTCTCCGCCGTGTGCCCGCACCTCGGAGGCATCCTCAGCTGGAACGACGCCGAGTGCACCTGGGACTGCCCCTGCACGCCTCGCGCTTCGACGCTGAGGGCAACATTCTTGAGGGCCCCGCTGCGCGGCCTCACCACGCTGGACACCTGAACACCCCACACAAGGAGAACAATGAGCGAACTCAACGCATCAGACCTCATCGACCGGATGAACGACATCGGCACCTGCATGTTCACCACCGTGGACGCCTCGGGACTGCTGGTCTCACGCCCCATGTCGATCTCCGCGATCGACGACGACCACCACGTCTGGTTCTTCACACCCTGGACTCGGACAAGGTCGCAGAGGTCCTCGGAGAAGGCCAGGTCAACCTCGCGTTCAGCGCTGACAAGACCTGGATCTCCGTGGCTTAAGACAGCAGACGTCGTCAAAGACGAGGAGAAGCGCGAGCAGCTGAAGGACATGGGCGCCGAAGCCTACTTCAGCGACGCAGCAGACGACCCCCGCGCCGCCCTGCTGCGCGTGACCCCGAGTCGGCCCACTACTGGGAGGGCCCAGGAAAGGCCGTGCGCCTGGTCAAGCTCGCCGCAGCCGCCGTCAGCAGCGGACAGCCCAACATGGGCGACCAGGGCGCAGTGAACCTCTAAAGCCCCACCAGCGCTGGGGCGCGAAGCCCTGCAGCATCAGGCACCGCCAGGCTGATCCGAGGATCAGTCGGCGGTGCCTTTCTGCTGCCTGCCGTGCACTGCCAAAGGGACCGTCCATGCGCGCCGCAGCGCCACGAACCGGAACACGAACACCGCAGCCGCCGTGCCCACCGCCGCGAAGCCGTTGAAGAACCCCAGCTCCAGCGCCGTCACAGTCACCGCCGAGCCCAGCATCGCTTGGCACCGCATACACGCCCTTGGGGTTGAAGATCTCCGGGATCTCGTTGGCGACCACATCCCTGAGGATGCCGCCGCCCACCGCCGTGGTCAGCCCCAGCAGGGCCGCCGCCACCGGATTCAGGCCCGCCGCGAAGGCGATCGACGTGCCCATGACGCAGAAGACCGACAGCCCGACCGCGTCGAAGACCAGCAGGGTCCTGCGCAGCCGATCCTCCCGGATGGCGCGCACGTAGACCGCCGTCACCGCCACCACCACCGGGATCAGGTACTGCGGCGCCGCGAAGGCCGTCGGCACACCCTCGTTGAGGATGACGTCACGGATGACACCGCCGCCGAGGCCCGCCAGGCTGGCCAGCAGCAGGGAGCCGATGATGTCCACGCCCTTCTTCGCCGCCAGCAGCGCGCCTGAGACCGCAAACGCGAACGTGCCGATCAGCTCAAGAGCCAGCAGAACCTCAGCAAGAGGCATCGGCCTCCCTTTCATCGCATAGGAAGGCCGGGACCCCGAAAGGGTCCCGGCCGATTCCGGATCGAACAGTGAGCCGGTGCTTACTCGGCAGGCTCCTCGTTGACCTGGTTGACCGACTTCTTCTCGCTTACTCCGAAGCGTCCTCGTCCACCACAGGGATGAGGGAGAGCTTGCCGCGATCATCGATCTTGGCCAGCTCGACCTGGATCTTCTGACCCACGCCCAGGACGTCCTCGACGTCCTCCACGCGCTTGCCCTCGTTGAGCTTCTTGAGCTCAGAGATGTGCAGCAGGCCGTCCTTGCCCGGGGTCAGCGAGATGAACGCGCCGAAGGTGGTCAGCTTCACCACCGTGCCCAGGTACCGCTCGCCCACCTCAGGAACCGTCGGGTTCGCGATGGCGTTGATGGCTGAACGGGCAGCGTCAGCGGACTCGCCGTCCGTGGCGCCGATCAGGACCGTGCCGTCATCCTCGATGGAGATGTCAGCGCCGGTGTCCTCCTGGATCTGGTTGATCATCTTGCCCTTCGGGCCGATGACCTCACCGATCTTGTCCACCGGCACGGACACCGAGATGATCCGAGGCGCAGTGGCCGCCATCTCGTCCGGTGCGTCGATCGCAGCGTTGATCACGCTGAGGATGTGCAGCCGGGCCTCGCGGGCCTGCTTCAGCGCTGCGGAGAGCACCGAGGCGGGGATTCCGTCGAGCTTGGTGTCCAGCTGGATCGCGGTGATGAACTCGCTGGTGCTTAGCGACCTTGAAGTCCATGTCGCCGAACGCGTCCTCAGCGCCCAGGATGTCGGTCAGGGCGGCGTAGCGGGTCTCCCCGTCCACCTCGTCCGAGACCAGGCCCATGGCGATGCTTACCACGGAGGCCTTCAGCGGCACACCGGCGTTCAGCAGCGACAGGGTCGAGGCGCAGACCGAGCCCATCGACGTGGAGCCGTTGGAGCCCAGCGCCTCAGAGACCTGGCGGATCGCGTAGGGAACTCCTCACGCGAGGGCAGCACCGGCACCATGGCGCGCTCTGCCAGGGCGCCGTGTCCGATCTCGCGGCGCTTCGGGAGCCCACGCGGCCCGTCTCGCCCGTGGAGTAGGGCGGGAAGTTGTAGTTGTGCATGTACCGCTTGGTGTTCTCCGGGGAGAGGCTGTCGATGGTCTGCTCCATCTTCAGCATGTTCAGCGTGGTGACACCCATGATCTGGGTCTCGCCGCGCTCGAAGATCGCCGAGCCGTGCACGCGGGGCAGCACCTCGACCTCAGCGGTCAGCTGTCGGATGTCCGTCAGGCCGCGGCCGTCGATGCGGAACTGGTCACGCAGGATGCGCTGACGGATGACCTGCTTGGTCACCGCGCCCAGGGCTTTGCCGACCTCGCCGCCGCGGCCCTCGAACTGCTTGCCCTCGCCGGCGAGCTCCTCGACCAGCTCCGACTTGTACTGAGCATCAGCGGACTCGCGCTGCTGCTTGTCAGCGATCTGGTAGATGCCGGTGAGCTTCTCCTCAGCGGCGCTCGTCACGGCCTCCAGCACGTCGTCCTGGTAGTCCTTGAAGATCGGCACGTCGACGGAGTCCTGCTTAGCGCGCTCGACCAGGGATGCCTGCGCCTCGCACAGCACCTTGATGAACGGTTTGGCGGCCTCCAGGCCCTCCGAGACGATGTCCTCGGTGGGAGCCTGCTTGCCCTGCTCCTTGATGAGCTTCCAGGAGTCGTTCGTGGCCTCGGCCTCAACCATCATGACGGCGACGTCGTCGCCGACCACACGGCTTACCACCACCATGTTGAAGATGGCGGTCTGCAGCTGGGAGTGCTTCGGGAAGGCGACCCACTCGGCGCCCTGTCCGTCGTCGATCAGCGCGATGCGCACGCCGCCGATGGGGCCGCTGAACGGCAGGCCCGAGAGCTGAGTGGACGCGGAGGCGGCGTTGATGGCCACCACGTCGTAGAGGTCGTCCGGGTTGATGGAGAGGATCGTCTCCACCACCTGGACCTCGTTGCGGATGCCCTTGGTGAAGGCCGGACGCAGGGGACGGTCGATCAGGCGGCAGGCCAGGATCGCGTCCGTGGTGGTAAGCCCTCACGGCGGAAGAAGCTGCCGGGGATGCGGCCCGCGGCGTACATGCGCTCCTCGACGTCCACCGTCAGGGGAAGAAGTCGAAGCCCTCGCGGGGTGCTTGCCCACGGTGGTCGCCGAGAGCAGGGTGGTCTCCTCGTCGAGGGTGACCAGCACGGAGCTAAACGGCCTGCTTGGCCAGGCGGCCCGTCTCGAAGTGGATGGTTGATGTGCCGTGGCGGCCGTTGTCGATGACGGCCTCGGCGGTGTGAACCTCAGGGGCTGCAGCCTGTGCAGTCATAGGGGTTTCCTCTCATGTTCGATTGCATAACGATGCACACGAGAGCGGACCTGCTGACGGGGCGGCATGACGGTCTTCGATCGAAGCCCCAGGACGTATCTCCTGAAGCCACTACCGAGGACCGGACATACCCGCACCCTGCACGCAGCGAAGGCGGGCCGTACGTGCCAGCCCCATAGGAGAGGCCGACGCAGTGATGCTCTCGGTGTGCTTGCTCCCCTTCAGGGAACAGTCTCAGTCTGGCATAAGAAACGGGCGACCCCAACTGTGTGGGACCGCCCGTCGCTCAAGCGCAGTGCTGGTGGCTCGCCTAGCGGCGAATGCCCAGACGCTTGATGAGCGCACGGTAGCGCTCGATGTCATTGCGCTGCAGGTAGTTCAGCAGACGACGACGGCGACCCACCAGCAGCATCAGGCCGCGGCGAGTGTGGTGGTCGTGCTTGTGCTCCTTGAGGTGCTCGGTCAGGTCAGAGATGCGCTTGGTCAGCACAGCAACCTGGACCTCGGGGAGCCGGTGTCGCCCTCTTTGGTGGCGTACTCCTTGATGATCTCCTGCTTCACGGCGGGATCAAGAGCCATGGGTGTCTCCTCAGACGTTGTACCGCGATCAGACGACGGCCCCGAGGGGCTGCCAGCCGCCGCGGACTGCAGCAGGCAACTTCTCAACTGTACTGGAGCCGGTGCACCGGAGCAACGTGGACCGCGGTGATCATCGGCACCTGCACCGCAGTGTCGTCGCCCAGGCCCAGCTCCCCCTGCAGGTAGTCGCTCAGGTTCCGCCGCCTGCGCTCACGCTCGCCCTCGTCGGCGCTCAGCCATGAGCTCAGCGTCTGGGCATAGCCGACCATCTCCTCCACCGTCATGCGGCGGCTCCACCGAAGCTTCGTCGTCTGGGCAGACCCGAACAGCGAAGCCTCCAGAGCAGGCGCCCACCCGGGCCGATACACATCACCGGCCCGCATGATGCGGGTCAGCCGGTGCGCGGTCTCATCCGAGGTGTCGATGTAGTTCCAGAGCAGAACCAGCTAAGCCGCCGGGCCTGAGCAGCCGTGCGGCCTCCTGCTGCGCCCGAAGAGGATCGAACCAGTGCCACGCCTGCGCGGCGGCCACCACGTCGAATGATGCGCCTACCAGCCCGGTCTCCTCCGCCGGGGCGTTCACCACCGTCAGCGGCCAGGTCCCAGCCCGCTGGGCCATCACGGCCGTCATCGACACGCTGGGCTCCACTGCCGTCACCCGCGCCCCGGCCGCCAGCAGCTGCCGGGACAGGATCCCGGTCCCTGCCCCCAGATCCACGGCATCAATCCCGAGGTCTGCCTCATCAGCTCCGTGCTCAGCGCTCTGATCAGCACCGCGCCGCTCCCCAGCACCGCGGAGACCGCGGCGTCCGGGTAGTGGGGCGCAGCGCGTCGTAGGCCTGCGCCTGCTGAAGATCCTGATCCGAGAACGATTCGCCGAGGGTACGACGCCGCCCGGCGCTGGTGATCAGCGGGGCAGCGTCCGTGCGGGCCTTGGGCCGCCGCGGTGAGCTCACGGCCTCACCTCACGCCGAGAGCTGGGCGAGCACCCGGCGGGTCTGCTCCACATCCTCGGCCATCTGCACGCACAGCTTCTCGATCCCCTCGAAGGCGACCATGCCGCGCAGACGCTCGAGGAACTCCACGCGCACGTGCTGACCATAGAGGTCGAAATCCTCAATATTGGCGTCGCTGCGATCAATCACGTGTGCCTCGACCACACGCTCCACCGCCTCGAACGTGGGGTTGGATCCCACGCTGATCGCGGCAGGCCACTGGGTTCCGGACTCGTCGAAGAGCCACCCGGCATACACACCGTCGGGCGGGATCATTCCTTCGGAGTCCGCCGCCAGGTTCGCGGTGGGGAAGCCCAGCTCGCGCCCCCGGGCGTAGCCGTAGACCACCTCGCCCACCACAGCGTGCGGCTTAGGCCCAGCATGCGCGTCACCGACGCCACCTCGCCCTCAGCCAGGGCCGAACGGATCGCCGTGGAGGAGCACCGCGCGTGCAGCTGCTCCCCGTCGGCGCCGGTGATCTCCAGATCGTCCACGCCGACCACGTCGAAGCCGTACCGGCCCCCAGATCGACCATGGTGGTGAAGTCGCCGTCGCGAGCGCGGCCGAAGTGGATGTCATGGCCCACCACCACCGCCGCAGCGTTGAGGGCGTCCACGAAGTACCGGGAGACGAACTCCTCCGCACTGAGCATGTACAGCGCCTCGTTGTACGGAAGCACCAGGGCGGCATCCACCCCGGCCGCCTTAATGCGGGCCAGCTTCTCGCCGAGGCCGGTCAGCAGCTCCGGGGTGGACTCGGGCCGGTGGACGAACGCCGGATGGGGATCGAACGTCACCGCCACAGAGCGCGCCTGGTAGCGGGCAGCCTGCTCCCTCAGCGCGCTGAGGACCTTCTGATGCCCCAGATGCACGCCGTCGAAATTGCCGATCGTGATCGCTGAAGGCTCCGGCTCAGCAGGAAGCTGCTCAAGACCGCGGTAAATCTGCACGCGCCTACCCTACGCGCTCCGCGGGCGGTGGATCATAAGCCAGAGCAGCCCAACGAACGGCAGGATCAGCGGAATGTAGCCGTACCCCGCCCCGAAGTGGCTCCACACGGTGCTCCGGTTGAACAGCTCAGGCTCCAGCACCGTCCACAGGCCCACGCCGATCACGCCGATCAGCTCGACCAGCACCGCCGCCAGTGCCACCTTCCACCACAGCACACTGGTGTGCGCCAAGGCATAGGTGGCCAGAATGTACACCGCCGCCGCGAAGGCGCTCAGCGAGTACGCCACCGGAGAGGCCTCAAAGTTCGTGGAGATCTGGTAGAGCGCCCGAGCGAAGCTGGAGATCGCGAACACTCCGTACGCGGTGATGATCAGCATCCCCGCACCACGGTTCCGAGGCGTCTTCTCTCCGAAGCCGGGATCCGCAGCACCGGACCCCTCAGAGGGCTCCCGCCCGCACGCTCAGACCTGCCGCTCACAAAGCGCTGCCGAACCATATCTCCTCCAAGCGGTAGATCATGACGAAGACCACCAGACCGACGAAGCTCATCACCAGGTTGGACCAGCGGGTCCTGTCCAGCACAGCCCAGATGAGCACACCCACCGGCAGCAGCACAGCGGTCAGCACGTAGCCCCAGAACTCCCAGGCCTCACCGACGATGCCGACCCCGCCGAAGGCCTGCCTGATGCCCGCGTAGATCCCATAGACGATGAGGAAGAGCTCAATGGCGGCCACCGAGACGATGCTGCTGTCCGCCGGGCCGGGGCTCAGAGCCGTCATCACCCAGCAGATCAGGGTGGAGAGCGCACAGATCGCCGTGCCGATGACGAACATCACCGTGGGATCCACAAGTTACCTCCTTCCGCTGAACCGCCAGAATTCTACTCCCCAGACGTGTGTCCCCGGACGGGGCCTCAGGGCGCGAAGACCAGCTCCGGCTTGGCGTGCATGGCGTGCGGGATCGTCGTCGCAGCAGCCGCAGCGTCCGGAGAGGATGACGCCCCGGGCTTGGCAGGAATGTCCCGCAGCAGCGCCACCAGCTCACCGTCGGGTCCGTAGGCGGCCGTCAGCTCCTCCGAGCCGGAGGCGGTGATGCGCCGCCCGTGGCCCAGGTGCTCAGCCTCCTCCGCACCCAGCGTGCGCCGAGGGAAGATCTGGCCAGCGGCCTCCGCCAGACCGATGTATCCGAAGTCCTCGCTGAGCTGCTCGATGCTCAGGCACTGGCCCTCCGTGTAGGGCCCCACGGCGGTGCGCCGCAGAGCAGTCAGGTGCCCGCCGACGTCCAGCATCTCGCCCAGATCACGGGCCAGGGCCCGCACATAGGTGCCCGAGGAGACGCGCACCTCCACATCCAGGTCCACGAACCGTCCGCCGTCGATGTGCCGGATCTCCTGCACGGCGAAGCGGTGTACCGTCACCGGCCTGGCCTCCAGCTCCACCGACTCGCCCGCACGGGCCCGGTCGTAGGCGCGCTTACCGTCGACCTTGATGGCCGAGACCGTCGACGGCACCTGCATCAGCTCACCGGTGAGCCTGGAGACAGCCTCCTCGACCCGCTCGGCCGAGACCTCGTTGGCGTAGCGGGTCTCCAGGGCCTCGCCCTCAGCGTCGTCGGTGGTGGTGGCCTGGCCCAGGCGGATCGTGGCCGTGTAGGTCTTGTCGACGCCGACGATGTGGGTCAGCAGCCGGGTGGCCTTGTTGATGCCGACCACCAGCACCCCGGTGGCCATGGGGTCCAGAGTGCCGGCGTGGCCGACCTTCCGGGTCCCGGCCAGCTTGCGGACCTTGCCGACCACGTCGTGGCTGGTCCAGCCCGCGGGCTTGTCCACCAGGACAAGCCCGGAGCCGACCTCCAGCTCCTCAGGCCGCTGCCGCTTGCCCAATCAGCGGTCCTCAGGAGAGGGGCGATCGCCCTCGGCGTTGGCCTCGCCCGCATCAGCGTCGGAGCGGTACGGGGACTCAGAGGACGCTTACTCGGCGTTCTTCCGGAGCTCGCGGACCTTCTCGTCCTGCTCGCGCGCCTTGGCCAGCAGGTCCTCGAGGTGAGCCGCCGACTCGGGGATCTCGTCGGCGACGAACTCCAGGGTCGGGGTCAGCCGGACGCTCAGCTGGCGTCCCATCTCGCTGCGCAGCAGCCCCTGGTTGACCCGCAGGAGGTGCTCAGCGGCACCTCTCTCATCCTCATCCGCGGTCATCACGGTGTAGTAGATGGTGGCGTTCTGCAAGTCGTTGGTGACGCGGGCGTCGGTGACGGTGATCAGCTCAGCCCGGTCGTCCTTGATGCGGGAGCGCAGGGCCTCCGCGATGATCACTTTGATGCGGGACGCGAGCCGGGATGCGCGTGCGGGATCTGCCATGGTGTCTCTCCTCTCAGAGGGTCTGGATCCACCCTATCGGCGGATCCCTCACAAAAAGCTGGGATGTCAGACGGAGGCGGCGCCCGCTTACCGCAATGGCCGAACGGACGCCGCCTCACCGTCGGGACGGGATCAGGTGCGCGGGATCTCGCGCATCTCCCAGGTCTCGATGGTGTCGCCTTCCTGGATGTTGTTGAAGGAGCCGAGTCCGATGCCGCACTCGAAGCCGTCGCGGACCTCGGTGGCGTCGTCCTTGAACCGCTTCAGCGAGTCGATGACCAGGTTGTCGCCCACGACGCTGCCGTCGCGGATCAGACGGGCCTTGGCGTTGCGGCGCATGATGCCCGAACGGACGATCGAACCGGCGATGTTGCCGAACTTCGAGGAGCGGAAGACCTCCCGGACCTCTGCGGATCCGAGCGACACCTCCTCGTACTCCGGCTTCAGCATGCCCTTCAGCGCCGACTCGATGTCATCGATGGCTGCGTAGATCACCGAGTAGAAGCGCATGTCGACGCCCTCCTCCTCGGCCAGCTGGGTGACGCGCTCCGCAGGACGGACGTTGAATCCGACGATCACGGCGTTGTCGACCGTGGCCAGGTTGACGTCGTTCTGGGTGATCGCACCCACGCCGCGGTGGATCACGCGCAGCTGAACATCGTCGCCCACGTCGATCTGCAGCAGCGCATCCTCCAGGGCCTCCACGGCACCGGAGACGTCGCCCTTGAGGATGAGGTTGAGGGTGTCGATCTTGCCCTCGGCCACCACCTGGTCGAAGTTCTCCAGCGAGACGCGCTTGCGGCGCTTGGCCAGCAGGGCGTTGCGCTCAGCAGCCTCACGCTTCTCAGCGATCTGGCGGGCGGTGCGGTCATCGTTGGTGACCAGGAAGCTGTCACCGGCGCGGGGCACCGCCGACAGACCCAGCACCTGCACGGGCCGGGACGGGCCCGCCTCGTGCACAGCCTCGCCGTGCTCGTCGAACATGGCGCGCACGCGGCCGAAGCCGTTGTTTAGCCACCATGTTGTCGCCGACCTTCAGCGTGCCGGACTGCACCAGCACGGTGGCGACCGGGCCGCGTCCGCGGTCCAGGTGCGCCTCGATCGCGACGCCGCGCGCCTCCTTGGCCGGGTTGGCCGTCAGCTCCAGGGCTGCGTCAGAGGTGAGCAGGACGGCCTCGAGCAGCGCCTCGATGTTGATGTCGTTGCGCGCGGAGACGTCGACGAACATCGTGTCGCCGCCGTACTCCTCGGGCACCAGCTCGTACTCGGTGAGCTGGCCGCGGATCTTGTCGGGCTGGGAGCCCTCCTTGTCGATCTTGTTGACCGCCACCACAACCGGCACGCCTAAGCCGCCTTGGCGTGGTTCAGGGCCTCCACCGTCTGCGGCATGACGCCGTCGTCGGCGGCGACCACCAGCACAGCAATGTCCGTGACCTTGGCACCACGGGCACGCATGGCGGTGAACGCCTCGTGGCCCGGGGTGTCGATGAACGTCAGGGCACGCTCTTCGCCCTCGTGCGGGACCTCCACCTGGTAGGCGCCGATGTGCTGGGTGATGCCGCGGCCTCACCCTCGGTGACCTTCGAGGAGCGGATGGCGTCCAGGAGGCGGGTCTTGCCGTGGTCGACGTGACCCATCACGGTGACCACCGGAGCGCGCTCCTCCAAGTCCTCGCCGGACTCGTTGGCCGCCTCGTCCTCGAGGTTGATGTCGAAGGACTCCAGCAGCTCGCGGTCCTCGTCCTCGGGGGACACGATCTCGACCTTGTAGCCCAGCTCCTCGCCGAGCAGCTGGAAGGTCTCCTCGTCCAGGGACTGGTTGGAGGTGGCCATCTCGCCGAGCTTCATCAGCACTGCGATGAGCGCGGCGGGCTCTGCATTGATCTTCTCCGCGAAGTCCGCCAGGGAGGAGCCGCGGCGCAGGCGAAGCACGGTGGTGCCGTCGCCCTTGGGGACGCGCACACCGCCGACCTCGCGAGTCTGCTTCTCCTCAAGCTCTGCGCGCTTGGCGCGCTTGGACTTGCGAGCCTTCGACTTTCCGCCGCCGCGGCCGAATGCGCTTAGCCGCACCGCCGCGACGAGGACCGCCGCCGCGACCACGGGGCGGGCCGCCGCCGGGACGGCCCGGAGCTCCTCCGCCTGGACCGCCGCGGCCCGGGGCTGCAGGCGCCGGAGCCTGACCGGGCATCATCGAGGGCTTGGGAGCCCCGGCTTGCCGTCAGTGCGTGCCGAGGTGCACCGGCGCCGGGACGCTGCCCGGGCCGCGGTGCGCCCGCTGGACCGCCCTGACCGCCGCGCGGACGAGGTCCGCCCGTGCCGCCGGGACCGCCCGAGCCGCGCATGCCCTGCTTGGGCGCGAAGGGATTGTTGCCCGGACGGGGCTGACCGCCCCGGGGCGAGGAGTAACTGACCGCCGGAGACTCCGAAGGGTTGTTTCCGCCGGTGCGCGGAGCAGGCTTGGGGCCGCCCGGCTTCGGCGCAGGCTTGCCCTGGCCGGACGTCGGCGCATCCGCAGCCGGAGCCTCGGAGGGCGAACCGCCCTGGGCCTTGGGCTCAGGCTTGGACTCGGCGCCGGTCTCGTCCTTCTGGACTGCAGGCTGAGCTGCCTGGCCCGGTGCGGGCTGAGCAGCCTGCGGGGCTTCCTGTGGGGCCTCCTGGGGAGCTACTCAGGAGCGGGATCAGGCTTCTTCGGCCCGGGCTTGGGACCGCCGGGCTTCGGCGCGGCGGATCCCGGCAGGCGCCGACCGCGGGCCGGGTGTTAGCGCGGAGCCGGACTTCTCCGGCGCCGGGGCAGATTCCGCCTTGGGAACGCGTTCCGGAGCTTCTTGGCTACCGGCGGCTCAACCGTGGACGACGGGGACTTGACGAACTCGCCCAGCTCTTCGAGCTTGGCGAGCGCTTGCTTCGATGTGACACCGAGTTCTTTGGCGATCTCGTGTACGCGGGCCTTGGCCACATTTCTCCTAGTCTGGCCTGCTCGATGCTCCGCTGAATGTCACAGCGGAGCTGTGGCTCTCAGCGGCTCACCGACATGGGCCGTTGAACGTGCTTAAGATTTCCCGGCAGGAGGGTGTGGGCGTCATTGGGCGCTCATCCTGCCGCTTTCATCGGGTGTTCATTCCTTCAAACCCGTTCTCTTGTCGGTGGACACGTGTGCTGCGACGGCGTCGTACTCCAGACCCTCAGTGCTCGCAGCAGCTCGGAACGCTCTGCTGAAAGCCCTGCGCTTCAACGCGGAGTCGAAGCACTCCCGGCTCAGGTGCAGCCATGCCCCGCGGCCGGGCATCCGGCGTGCGGGATCTGGACGCACCTGACCGTCCTGAAGGACGAATCGGACGACGTCATCCTGATCGGAGCGCGCGACAGCCGACGCAGGTCCGAACTGGGACCAAACCAGTCTACACCCCGCTCTTTCGGTCAGCGCGCGGCGGCGTCGGAAACAATGTCGATGCGCCACCCGGTGAGCTTGGCCGCCAGGCGCGCATTCTGCCCCTCTTTGCCGATCGCAAGGGAGAGCTGGTACTCCGGCACCACAGCTCGTGCGGAGCGCTGAGCCTCGTCCAACACGGTGACAGAGCTCACCTTGGAGGGCGAGAGGGCGTGTGCGATGTAGGACGCCGGCTCGTCGTCGAAGTCGATGATGTCGATCTTCTCGTCGTTGAGCTCGGTCATCACAGCGCGGACCCGGGAGCCCATGGCGCCGATGCAGGCACCCTTGGCGTTGATGCCCGGCTGGGTGGCCCGGACCGCGATCTTGGTGCGGTGGCCTGCCTCACGGGCGATGGACGTGATCTCCACCGTGCCGTCGGCGATCTCCGGCACCTCGTGGGCGAAGAGCTTCTTGACCAGGCCCGGGTGGGAGCGGGAGAGCGTGATGGACGGACCCTTGAAGCCCCGCCGGGCCTCGACCACGTAGGCGCGCAGCCGCGAGCCGTGCGTGTACGTCTCGCCGGGCGCCTGCTCCTGGGGAGGAAGGACCGCCTCAATGCCGCCGATGTCGACCTGCACCATCTCAGGATGGCGGCCCTGCTGGACGATCCCGGAGATCAGCTCACCCTCACGGCCCTTGAACTCGCCGAGCACCTGGTCATCCTCAGCATCGCGGATGCGCTGCATGATGACCTGGCGGGCGGTTGAGGCGGCGATGCGCCCGAAGTTGCTGGGGGTGTCGTCGAACTCCCCACGATGCTGCCGTCCTCGTCGAGCTCCTTGGCCCAGATCGTGACGTGGCCCGTCTTCTCATCCACCTCAGCGCGGGCACGCTGCATAGCCCCGGCGACTTCTGATAGGCCAGGAGCAGCGCTTGCTCGATGGTAAGCATCAGCCGCTCAGGGGAATGTCACGCTCAGCGACGAGCATGCGCAGCGCGCTCATATCGATATCCACTTGTTGCCTCCCAGCCTGCCGCCCGTCCAAACCGCGGCATGCCCAACGTCGTTACTCCTGGTGTGAAAACTCTACCTGTACGCGTGCTCGAGCCACCGAGGACATCGGCACGCGTGTTTCCGGCCCCTGCTTAGGGGTCATGCCCTTCTTGGGGGCTCGATGATCTCCTGGACCGTGATGCTCTCGTCGTCCACGTCCTTGAGACGGCCGACCATGGGCGACTCGCCCTCCCGCTCGACCTCAATCTTCCGCCCGAGGTTCCGGCGAAAGTGCCGAGGTTCGGTCAGCGGCCGGGACGCGCCCGGGGTCGAGACCTCCAGCTCATAGGCGGCCACCTCGGCCAGCGGCCCAGACTCAGCGTGCTCATCCAGGACCACCTCCATCGCCTGCGAAAGGCTCGCGAGCGTGTCCAGATCGACGCTGTCGGTGCCCGAGAAGTAGTCGACCACCACCTGCAGGTGGCCCGTGGCCCCGGCTTCAGCCGAAGCTCCTCCAGGTAGAGGCCGTGCGCCTCCACGGTGGGTTCGATCAGCCCGGCGAGCCGCTCGGCCCGCTCGTCGGGGAAGCGGCGATCATCTCCAGCGCGCGGTGGTACAGCCATACCGCCCATTCTGCCAGGGATATGCGCCGCCGCCGTCCAGCGGGCTCAGCGCTGGGACGCGACGCGCTCCGCGATCCGCGTGGCCGCCTCATCCGACGGCAGCTCTGTGACGTCACCGGTGCGGCGGTCCTTCAGCTCGACCGTGCCGTCCTTGAGGCCGCGTCCGACCACCACGATGTTGGGCACGCCGAGAAGCTCAGCGTCGCCGAACTTCACGCCCGGGAGACCTTGGGCCGGTCGTCGTAGATCACGTCCACGCCGGCCGCCTCCAGCTGGCGCGCCAGCTGATCCGCATACTCGAAGATCTCCTCGCCCTTGCCGGTGGCCACCAGGTGCACCTGGGCAGGAGCCACCGACAGCGGCCAGATGAGGCCCTTGTCATCATGGTTGGACTCCGCCAGCGCAGCCAGCGCACGGGTGACGCCGAAGCCGTAGGAGCCCATCGTCACCGTCTGCAGCTTCCCGTCAGCGTTGAGCAGCTGCAGGCCCAGCGCCTCCGCGTACCGGCGGCCCAGCATGAAGATGTGGCCCATCTCGATGCCGCGACGGGTCTCCAGCGGGCCGGACCCGTCCGGTGCGGGGTCGCCGTCGCGCACCACCACCGACTCGATCGTGCCGTCCCAGCCGAAGTCGCGGTAGGCGACCAGCCCGAAGACATGCTGATCCTGCTCGTTCGCCCCGGTGATCCACCGGGTTCCGGAGACGATCCGCGGATCCACCAGGTAGGGATGCCCGTCGCCGACTCGGTGGGAAGCGACGCTCCCAGGTGAGGCGCGTCCGTGGAGATCCCAGGGCCGATGTAGCCGCGCACCAGACGGGGATGCGCCTTGAGGTCGGCCTCGTTCGCCGCCTCCAGCTGGACCTCCCCTCCACTCCGAGCTTGGGGCCGATGGTCGCCTCGGCGCGCTTGAGTCCACCTCGCGGTCGCCCGGAACGCCGATGACGGCCAGAAGCCGCTGGCCCTCCGGAGTCGTCACCGAGACCACCACGTTCTTCAGCGTGTCCGCGGCGGTCCACGCGCGGTCCTCCCTGGGGTGATCAGCGTTGGCCGCAGCCACCAGCGTCTCGATGGTGTCCGTGCCCGGCGTATGGTGCACCTGCGCCGCGGGGGCGTCGCTGTACTCGATCGGCTCGGGCGCAGGCGTCGTCACGGCCTCCACGTTGGCCCGGTACCCGCCTAAGCCGACTCCACGAA
The DNA here is from genome assembly GCF_019575955.1 of Nesterenkonia pannonica. Lineage (GTDB taxonomy): Bacteria > Actinomycetota > Actinomycetes > Actinomycetales > Micrococcaceae > Nesterenkonia > Nesterenkonia pannonica. Next base: position 875,249 of record NZ_CP080575.1, on the reverse strand, counting down.
GGTGTCCTCGCCGACAGGATTCGGGTGCAGGAACTCCTCGGAGGCTGCTCCGCCCATGGCGCCCGATTGCGCGCTCACCGGCACCGTGCGCAGGCCCAGCCGCTCAAAGATGCGCACATACGCAGCGCGGTGAGCGTCATACGCCGCCTGCTGGTCCTCCTCCGTGAGGCAGAAGCTGTAGGAGTCCTTCATGATGAACTCCCTGCCCCGCAGCAGGCCCGCACGAGGACGTGCCTCATCCCGGTACTTCGTCTGGATCTGGTACAGGTTCAGCGGCAGGTCCTTGTAGCTGCTTAAGCGATGTCCTTGACCAGCTGGGTGAACACTTCCTCATGCGTCGGCGCCAGCAGGTGGTTCGGCACCCGCACGGTCTGGGTCTCCCCGTCCTGGTCGGTGTACTCGACCTGCTCCGCCTTGCGGTCCGGCACGCGGAAGATGCCGTCGCCGTACTCCTCCCAGCGGCCCGTGGCCTCATAGGGCTCCTTGGGCAGCAGTGCGGGAAGTGCACCTCCTGGGCCCCGATGGCGTGCATCTCCTCGCGGATGATCTGCTCGATCCTGCGCAGCACGCTCAGGCCCAGCGGCAGCCAGGTGTAGATGCCCGCACCCGCGCGGCGGATGTAGCCGCGCGGACCAGCAGCTGGTGGCTGGCCACCTCAGCCTCTGAGGGCCTCGCGCAGCGTGCGCAGGAACAGGTGGGACAGGCGAACGGTCACGGAGAACCTCTTCAGACGGTGGCGGCAGAAATCTGTGGGGAGTCTACCCGCGCGCAGAGGCGGGGCCCCGCCATCAGGGACCCCGCCTCTGCGCTGCCTGCAGTCGGATCCAGGATCAGGCTGCTGACCTCAGGCTCTGCAGCGTGGCACCGTTCTCCGGCCTGTAGGGCCGCTCCTCCTCGTCGCCTCCCTCGGCGAAGGCGTCCAAGGAGATGACGCCGTAGGTCCAGCCGCGGCGGCGATAGACCGCTGAGGGCTGGCCGGTCTCCACGTCGAGGTAGAGGTAGAAGTCGTGGCCGAGCAGCTCCATCGCGTCGACCGCCGCATCCACGCTCATCGGCTCCGCCGAGAACACCTTGCGCCGGATGCGGATGGGCTCATCGGCGTCCTCCTCAGCCTGCGGGGCGTCATCGGCCCGCTCAGCATCGGTGACCTGCTCATAGATCGGACGATCCGGGTCCACCGGCGTCAGACCGGCGAGTGCGGCTCCGAGGCCCGGAGGCGTGTGGCTGCCGCCGTTGGCCCGCCCGCTTCCATTGCCATGAGCCTTGGACTTCTTCTTGTCGCGCGCTCTGCGGAGACGCTCGCAGAGCTTGTCCCACGCCGTCTCGAATGCGGCGAACTTGTCAGCCGCCTGAGCCTCGGAACGGATGATGGGGCCTCGTCCGATGACGGTGAGCTCCACCACCATGGTGGTCTCCGCGCTTCGGTGCCCGGTCTGGGAGGAAAGCTTGACCTCCATCCGCTGCCCCTTGTCGGCCAGGGAGGCGGCTTTGTCGCTCTTCATCTCGACATGGTCTCTGAAGTCCTGCGGAACACTGATGCCTCGTCCGGTGTAGGTCACCTGCAGGGTCATTTCCGGTCCTCCTCGCTTTCGCGCGTGTCGCGCACTGACGGGACCTTGAGGTGCTTTCGAGGCCACCGCCGGTGCGATGGGTCTCGTCTAAGTGATACCCATACTTGACCCTATGCCCGAGCAGACCTCGGTGTGAAGAGCATTCCCAACATTCCTCGTGGGCGCCGAGAATGACGGGCCTCACCGTGCCGCTGCGGCCAGCACCACGCCCCTCGCACCTGCGCTCCTGCGGCACTGAGCGCCATGCTCAGCCGCTTCAGCGTGGACCCAGTGGTGAGCACATCATCGGCCAGAAGGACGGTCGCCCCCGGCAGCACCCGGCGTCCCTCTGCCGTCAGCCGAGGCACGGGGCGCTGCTGCGTCGGTAAACTGCGGTGCGGCCCTTCTGCCCAGCGCCCGGCCGCAGCGAGGCCGCCTCATCCGTCGGCCCCCAGCGCACCAGCCCGAAGGTAGGCGTGACAGCTGGCGGCAGATCAGCCGCGGCGAGCAGCTCATGCAGAGGAGAGCGGCCGCGGCGGAGCCGGATGCCAGGGTGCCCGGAGGGGTCACCAGCAGCGCCGACTCATGCGGGGCCAGCAGTGAGGCCGCCGCCAGGCGCGCTGCCCGTCCCAATGCCGGTGCCAGAGCTGCCCGCAGCCTGACCCGCTCGTGGTCCTTGAAGGCCACCACGGCCTGCGAGACCACCCCGCTGTACGCCGCTGCGCTGAGCACAGGCAGCACGAACAGCCCGTCCGCACCAGCCCTCGGATGAGCATCAGGCAACCCCTCCAGTCCGGCTCCGGCAGGACCGGGAGAGCGCTGGCGCCCTCCTGCGCCCAGAACGGCGCCCTGAGCATCAGCCGCAGATCCTCCGCGCACTCCTCGCACAGCACGCAGGCGGGGGCCCAGCAGCCGACGCACTGCTGCGGCATGACCAGGTCTGATGCCGCGGCGCAGGCGCCGCGCGCTGCCGTCCCTGCCGATGAGAACCACAGGGCGTCCAAGGCGGCGTCGAACCCATCGCGAACCGACATAGGCCCAGCGTCCCCTCACCGGGCCCTGCGCCGCACCTCCTGTGGAAGAGGCAGCCCGCCCTGCGGGGAGGCCGGGAGGTCAGCCGGGGTAGGCGAAGTCGCGGATCTCCACGTCGTCGTTGGGCTCCCACTGCTCGCCGAGCTCGTTGAGGAACGGGTTGATGCTGCCCTCGACGTAGATTCTCTGGCCCCACCGGAGCCTTCACCGGCGGCCACATTCTGCAGCCCGGCCACGCCGTTCTCCAGCACCTCCTGCTCGCCGGTCAGCCAGACGCGCTCAATCTCTCCGACATCCGTGGGCGGATCGTCCGACTCCGGATCCCCGGGACCGGGTCCCACACCAGAAGGCTGTCGTTGGTCGCCCAGCGCACCTCACTGATGTCCAGGGTGGGCTCCAGCACACGGCCCGGGCCGATGCTTCGCGGAGTGCCGGCGGAGTTGCGGCCGATCGCTGCCACGTACAGCGTCCTCACCCCGCCGTCGTCGACGACCAGCGCCACCCGGGTGCCGTCCTGGGCCACGCGCAGCGAGGTCACCGTCCGGCCCTCCAGCCAGTCTGCAGAGACCGACTGAGGAGCCGACTCCCCATCGTCGTTGTGCTCCGCAACCTGCACCGAGGCCTCGTCGTCCTCGCTGTCCACCGTCCAGGTCCAGCCGTAGTTGTCCATCGAGGGGCGTGTCAGATCCTCACCCTCCACGGCGACGGTGGGCTCATCGTCCCCAGCCGCACGTGATAGAGCGTCTCGGCATCGCCGTCGAGGAACCCGAAGACCTCGCCCTCCTCATCGCGCGGGTGCGCTTGCGCCTGCGGAGAGTATTCGCTGAGATCCGGAAGCTCGGACAGCTCCAAGGTGGTGGTCCCCTCCTGCAGAGCAATCTCGTCGCCCACGATGCCCACCATCGTGGAGGTCGTGTACGGCGTCTGCTCGATCTCGGGGCGCTGCTCCGCCGGTACCTCAGCCTCATCGGGGATCGCCACCTCGGCAGCCCCCGTGCTGATCTCCACACTGGAGACGGTGTTCAGCTGGGTGAGCGCCATCTCCAGCTGCGACTGCATCAGAAGCAGCTCAAACTGGCTCGCACCCCCACAGCCGACGGGTCCAGCCCCACCGTCGCCACCTGGCTGTCACGGTTCACAGACACCGTCGGCGGCGTGGCGTCGTCCGGAGCGCCCAGCGCAGAGACCACGGCGCCGCTGAGCCACTCAGCCGGGCCCTGCTGCAGGCGGCCCGCGATCTGGGCAGGCATGCCCGGGCGGTTCAGGAACCAGCGCGTGTCCGGGACCGCGAACCGATGCTGCGGGTCGAAGAAGTACATGGTCACATCGGTGAAGATGGCCCGGAACTGCGCGTCATCGAGGATCGTCATATCAGGCGGGAGGCAATCCGCCACTCACCCTCGACCTCCTCCATCTCCAAGGAGAAGGACTCCGCGCTGCGCGGGTGGCTCATCGTTCCGACCGCATCCACCGAGGAGTCCACCGGCACCTGCAGCGTGAACGCCGAGTCACCATCAGGTATCAGCTCCGGCTCATCGGAATAGACCCGGGTCCCCTGATCGGGGACCCACTCCTGGGACGCCTCCGGGGTCAGGTACTGCCGCGCCACGGCATAGTCGTCCTGAGGCCCCGCCCCGCCTGGAGGAACCCCTCGACGATCTCCTCGGGCGCGGCCCCCTCTGCGGGAGGCTCGGGGTTGATGTTCACACTGAACTCCGGCAGCGGCGCCGCCTCCGAGGTGCTCACCGGGCCCTCCGTGGGAACCGCGGGGGCGCAGGCAGTGCCCGTCAGCAGCGCCGCGGCAGCCGCCAGGGCCGCCCAGGTCCGAGACCTCATCGCACTCCTCCTCATCATCGTCCTCAGCCGCACCGGGCTCAGGGGCGTCCTCGGCCCGAGCCGCCGCGCTGAGCGGCTGGTCATTCAACGCCTGCTCATGGACCCTCTCGTGAGCCGCCGCCGCGCTGATGAGGTCCCGATCCTCCACACTCTGCCGCTCATGGGTGGCGTAGCTCGGCGGCAGGGCCAGCGGCGCAGCCCGGTAGGGAGCCTCCTGCGAGCGCGGAAGGACCAGCCGGAAGCAGGACCCCTGCCCCTTCTGGCCCCACGCATCCAGCGAACCGGAGTGCAGCCGTGTGTCCTCCGTCGCGATGGCCAGGCCGAGCCCGGACCCTCCCGTGGTGCGGGCCCGCGCAGGATCAGCCCGCCAGAACCGGTCGAACACCCGGGAGACCTCCTCGGAGGTCATGCCCACGCCATAGTCACGGACCGCCACACCCACCGCCGTCGGCGACGCAGCGATCACAATGTCCACCGGCCTGCCCTCAGAGTGCTCGATGGCATTGTTGATGAGGTTCCGCAGAATCCGGTCGATCCGGCGGTGGTCCACCTCAGCGCGGAAGTCCTCGCCCTGCACCACCAGATACACCGGAGTCTCGGACTGGTCCGCCAGGGGCTTCGCCGTGAGAAGGACCTCCTTGGTCAGGCCCAGCAGGTCCACCTCGTTCAGGGACAGCTCCGCGGCCCCTGCGTCGAACCTCGACATCTCCAGCAGGTCCGCCAGCAGGCCCTCGAAGCGCTCCACCTGATGGTGCAGCAGCTCTGAGGTCCGCTGCGTCATGGGGTCGAAATCCTCGCGGGACTCATGAAGCATGCTCGCAGCCATGCCGATCGTGGTGAGCGGGTGCGCAGCTCATGCGAGACGTCGGAGACGAAGCGCTGCTGCATCTTCGACAGGTTCGCCAGCTGGACGATCTGATCCTGAAGGTTCGACGCCATCCGGTTGAACGACTGGCCCAGCCGGGCGATCTCGTCCTCGCCCACCACCGCCAGACGCTGATCCAGCTGACCGTCCGCGATGCGCTCCGACACCTCCGCAGCCTGGGAGACCGGCCGCACCACGGTCCGGGCGAGCCACAGGGCGATCGCGATGTTCAGCACCAGCAGGATCCCCACACCGATCATGAGGATCCGGAAGACGAAGTCGATGTTCTCCTGCACCGAGGAGAAGTCATAGATGAAGAAGGTGCCGTACGTGCTCCCTGAGGAAGCGAGGTGATCCGCAGGCCGAAGATCACACCGGGAACCGTGTCGCCGTTCTCGTTGACGTAGCTGATCGACTGCCAGTACTGCTCCTGGCCTCCCAGGACCGCATCCCGCATCTCGTCCGTGATGACCTCGTCAGGGTCCACCCCACCCGTGGCGCGCGGCTGCACCGACAGGTTCTCCGCATCCTCCAACGGCACCAGCATCGTCTCCCGGGGCAGGCTCGTCGCCCCGAGATGTCGCTGAAGGTGCTGGTCACATAGTCATTGACCGCAGTGGTCTCCGTGGAGGGCAGAGTGTCCAGACTGCTGCGCACATAGCCCAGGCCGCTCGTGGCCTCGGTCTCCACCTGCTCGAAGCGCTCCTGAAAGAACCCGTCCGTCACCTGCGAGATGAGGAACGAGGCCACCAGCCCCGTGCCCAGCAGCGTGAACAGGCCGGTCAGCAGCACCGCACGAAGGCGAAGCGACCGGGTCCACAGGCGGTGCAGGTTCAGCACCCGCTAGGACGCCTTCGCCTTATAGCCGACGCCGCGGACCGTCTGAATGATCTCCGGGCTCTCCGGGTCGCGCTCGATCTTGGAGCGCAGCCGCTGCACGTGCACGTTGACCAGACGAGTGTCCGCCTGGTGCCTGTAGCCCCAGACCTCCTCCAGCAGCTGCTCGCGGGCCCACACCTGAGACGGCTTCTTCGCCATCGTCGTCAGCAGATCGAACTCCAGCGGCGTCAGGGAGATGCGCTCATCGCCCCGGCGCACCTCATGGCTAAGCGACGTCGATGCTCAGATCCCCACGGTCAGCAGGGTGTCCGCGTCAGCCTTCGGCGCCAAGTCCGAGGGGCGCAGACGCGCCCGGACCCGGGCCACCAGCTCAGCAGGCTTGAAGGGCTTGGGCACATAGTCGTCAGCGCCCGCCTCCAGGCCGCGGACCACATCAGCAGTGTCGGACTTCGCGGTCAGCATGATGACCGGCGTATCAGCCTCATCCCTGATCTCCCGGCACACCTCGATGCCGTTCTTGCCCGGAAGCATCAGATCCAGGAGCACCAGGTCAGGATCACTGGCCCGGAACGCCTCCAATGCCGCATCGCCGGTCTCGCAGAACGTCGGCTCGAACCCATCATTGCGCAGAACGATGCCGATCATCTCGGCAAGCGCCTCATCGTCGTCGACCACCAGAATCTTTGCTTTCATGGAGCCCTCAGCAACCTTCCTCGCATCGTATCGACGCCCAGGATATATGGTGGTCACATGGTGGGCGCGCGCATGGAGACCGGCCGGGGCTCCCTCAGCGCACTTCCGCCCCAGGAGGCCGGGACCAGCAGCGTCTACCCGCTGCGGCCGCTCAGCCTCAACGAGATCTTCGCCGCGGCCCTCGCCATCATCCGCCACTCCCCAAGGCCGCGCTCGGCATCCCCTTCGTCGCGGGGACCATCACCCTGCTGCTGACCCTGCTGACCTACGCCGTCGCCCCCTCCTCCATGAACCGGATCCTGGCCGATCCGCTCGCCTATGAGGACCAGGAGATGGCCCTCTCGCTCATGGGGGAAGCGTCCTTCCTGGCCGTCACCGCCCTCACGGGCTTCGTCTCCTCCCTCCTGTGGGTCGCCGCGGCCACGCTGCTGATCATTCCCGCACTGCGCTCAGGGCTGGGGCTGAAGACCAGCTTCGGCCAGGCGCTCCGGCACCCCGGCCGTCTGGGGCTGGCTGAGCCTCCACCTGCTCATGCTGACCGTCCTCCTGTTCGTGGGACTGATGGTCGGAGCCTTCGTCGCGCTCTTCATCATCATCATCACGCTGTTCATCGGGGCGGTGGTCGTCGTGCCCGTGAGCCTCCTGGCGCTGGCATGGATCACCACCGCGCTGCTGCATGCACCCCTGGTGATCATCACCGAGCGACGCACCGCCTTCTCCGCCGTCGCCCGCTCATTCCAGCTCAACCGCGGACTCTGGTGGAGGAATATGGGGGCGGTCTCCCTGCTGCTCGTCATGGTGCTGATCATCATCAGCATCGCAGCAGTGCCCCTGGGCATAGCCTCCGGCGTCGCATCAGCCGCAGACCAGGGGCAGGCCCCGATGAGGGCGCCGCCGTGTGGATGATGATCGGCCTGCACGTCTTCGAAGCCGTCCTCAACGCCGTCGGCGTGGCGCTCATGGGCGCCGGCGTCGCGATGATCCACATCAGCAGCCGCATCCGTCAGGAAGCCCTCGACGTGCGGCTCAGCCGCACCGTCCGGCAGATGCAGGCCGACGGAGACGAACCATCGCCTGCGGCGCTCGCACAGACATGGAGGGCACCATGACCCCGGCGGCCTCCTACACCCCCGACGAGGCGCGCGAACTGCTGCGCAGCGAACTCTCAGAGGCCCAATACCAGCGCGAGCTCTCCGGGCCGCTCCGCGAAGCGTTCGACGACTTCCTGCGATGGCTCGACGCGCGATTCGCCGACGCCACCGGCCTCGACGTGCCCTTCGGGCCGCTGCTGCTGCTGGTGCTGGCTGCGGCGGCCGTCATCACCGTGGTGCTGCTGATCCGCCCCCGCCTGGAGCGAGCACCCTCGGCCGAGCCGCAGGTCGACATCGACCCGACGGCGAGCGCAGCGCAGCTGCGGAGCCGGGCCGAGGAGCACGCCCACCGCGGCGAGCATGCCGAAGCCTTCCGCGACACCTACCGCGCGATGGCCCGCTCCGCGGAGGAGCGCGCCATCGTCACCGCGCAGGCAGGCCGCACCGCCACCGAGATCGCGCGGGCCCTGGACGCCCGGTTCGGCTCCCGCGCGGGCCGTCTGCAGCAGGCCGCCGAGGACTTCAGCCGCTCCCTCTACGGGGCGGAACGCTGAGTCGGGAGCAGTACGAGGCCCTCCGGCAGCTCGACGAGGAGCTCGCAGCCGCCGAGCCCGCCGCGGCTGCCTCCGGCCCGAGGCTGGTGGCGCCGCAGTGACAGCACCCGCTCCCACCGCCGTGGGCCTGGGCTCCGCGGCGCGGCGCACCTCGCCCGCGGACAGTTCTGGATCATCCTTCTGGTCCTCGGCGCGCTCACCGCCGCGGCGATGCAGCTCATGGACCAGGGCGAGGCCCGCCCCTACGCGCTGGGCAGCACCGAGCTCGACGGCTACGGAGCCTTCGCGGCCGTCATGGAGGACGAGGGCATCACCGTGCATGCCGCCTCCTCCGGAGCTGAGGCCCGCGAGCTGATGGGGCAGCTGCCCGACGCCGGCGTCGTCACCATGCTCCCTCCCAACCTCGGACGAGGCCCCGAGGGCAGCTGAGCGAGGAGCTGCTCAGCCAGGTCTCCGACGGTCAGCGGCAGGCGCTCTGGATCCTCGGCGACTCATGGGCCGCCGAGCATGTGCCTGAGGAGCTGCCCCAAGGGGCGCTGCCCCTCGAGACCGGCCCGGCTAACACTGCCCCGAGATCCCCGCCGGATCCGAATGCCAGATCGACGCGGCCCAGTCGTCCGAGAGCATCCAGGCCCCGGAGTGGTCATCCCCGGCGATGAAGGGTGCTTCCCGTGGACCCCGAGGGCCACCTGCTGGCAGACACCCCTGAAGGACTGGTCCTCGGCGCCCCGACACCTTCGCGAACCGGCAGATCGAGCGCGCCGGAAACGCGGCCCTGGCCCTCAGCCTCGCCCAGGACCTCTCCGGCGAGGACGACCAGCTCATCTGGTACACCCCTCCGCGGACGACAGCCCTGCCGGGGAGGAGGACTGGCTGACCCCGGTCAGCTCCTCGACGATTGGATGCTGCCGCTGATGGGGTGGCTGGTGCTCGCGGCCCTGATCGGAATCCTCGCCGCGGCCGTCGCTACGGGCCCGTCGTCGCCGAGCCCATGCTTACCAACGTGCCCGCCGGGAGCTCACCGAAGGCCGTGCCCGGCTGTATCAGCGCGCCCACGCGCACAGCCGTGCCGCCGATGCCCTGCGGCAGGGAACGCTGCGTCGGCTCGGACGCACCCTGCGGCTAGGCACCCATCCCGAACCCCACGCAGCGGCCCGCGCCGCCGCGCACCGCACAGGACGCGACCCGCAGGAGCTGACCGCGCTGCTGGAGCATCCCCGCGTGGACAGCAGCACCGACCTGGTGACCTATGCTCAGGCACTTCAGACGCTCGAGCAGCAGACCACCACCGTGAACACCCCGACGGAGGAGAACAGATGAGTGATGAGGCCCGGCAGAAGCTGGCCGCCGTGCGCGAGGAAGTGGCCAAGGCCGTCGTCGGCCAGGATGCCGCCGTCACCTCGGTGACCATCGCACTGCTGGTGCGCGGCCACGTGCTGCTCCAGGGGTGCCCGGTGTGGCCAAGACGCTGCTGGTGCGCGCTGTCTCGGCCGCCCTGAGCCTGGACTCCAAGCGGATGCAGTTCACCCCGGACCTGATGCCCTCCGACATCACCGGGTCCCTGGTCTACGACGCAGAAGGCGGAGACTTCTCCTTCCGCAAGGGGCCGCTTTTCACGAACCTGCTGCTCGCCGACGAGGTCAATCGCACCCCGCCCAAGACCCAGGCCGCGCTCCTGGAGGCCATGGAGGAGCGGCAGGTCTCCGTCGACGGCGTCAGCCGGGCCCTCCCCGACCCCTTCCTGGTGGCCGCCACGCAGAACCCGCTCGAGTACGAGGGCACATACCCGCTTCCTGAGGCGCAGCTGGACCGGTTCCTGCTGAAGGTCCACCTGGAGATGCCCGCCCGCGACGAGGAGATCGAGGTGCTCCGCCGGCACGCCGCCGGGTTCCGCCCCTCAGACCTTGCCGCCGCAGGCGTGCGGCCCGTGGCCGGGGTCGAGGATGTGCTCGCCGCCCGCGAGGCAGTCGCCCAGGTCGCCACATCCCCGGAGGTCTCGGCCTACATCGTCGACATCGCCCGGGCCACCCGCGACGCCCCCAGCTTCCAGCTCGGCGCCTCCCCCGCGGAGCCACCGCCCTGCTGAACGCATCCAAGGCCTGGGCCTGGCTCTCCGGACGGGACTACGTCACCCCGGACGACGTCAAAGCCCTGGCCCTGCCTGCGCTGCGCCACCGGGTCATGCTCTCCGCCGAGGCGCACATGGACGGGGTCTCCTCCGACGACGTGCTCCACGGCGTGCTGGCATCGGTCCCGGTTCCCGGCGTCCACAGCCCGGAGGGCCGGACCCCCAGCCCACAGCCCGCATACGCCCCAGCCCCTCAGCGGCAGCACTGAGTCCGCGCCCGCGATGCTCCTGACTCGGCGTGCGCTGTGGGCCGCCCTGGCCCTCGCCCTCCCCGTCGTCCTCCTTCCGGGGCCTTCTGGTGGTGGGTGGGGCTGCTGGCCGCCCTGACCGCAGCAGATGTGCTCCTCTGCGCCTCGCCCCGGCGCATCACGGTGGAGCGTGAGCCGGTGCGCCCCATCCGCCTCGACGAGCACGCCGAGGCCGTCACCGTGCTGCACAACGCCGGGCGGCGGCGCCTGCGCGGATACGCCCGAGACGGCTGGCAGCCCAGCGCCCGCGCCCAGCAGCCGCTTCACCCCGTGAGCATCGACCCCGGCGAGGCCCTGCAGATCCGGACCCGCCTCACACCCGTGCGCCGCGGGCACCTGCGCAGCGAGCACGTCGCCGTGCGCAGCCTCGGGCCCCTGGGGATCGCCGGACGCCAAGTCACCCACCGGGTGCCCCAGACTCTGAGGATCCTGCCCCGTTCCGGTCCCGGAAGCACCTGCCGTCGGCCCTGCGCCGCATCCGTGAGCTCGACGGAAGCTCCGCCGCCAGGAGCCTCGGCGCCGGCACCGAGTTCGACTCCCTGCGCGACTACGTCCGCGGCGACGACGTGCGCTCCATCGACTGGCGGGCCACCGCACGCCGCCGCGCCGGAGGAGCCGACCGGGGCGAGCACCTGGTGGTGCGCACCTGGCGGCCCGAACGCGAACGCCGGGTGATCCTCTGCCTGGACGCCTCCCGGACCTCCGCGGTGCGGATCGGCGACGAACCCCGCATCGAGACATCCATCGAGGCCGCCATGCTGCTGGGCACGCTCGCCGTCTCCGCAGGCGACCGCACGGACCTGACCGCCTTCCACCGCGAGCAGGTCGCACGGGCCTCCTCCGCCGCAGCGGGCTCCTTCAGCCATCACATGGCCGAGCAGCTGGCCTCCGTCCAGCCCGCCCTCGTCGAAGCCGACTTCTCCCAGCTGCCCGCCCGGGTGGCCGAGGTCAGCACCCGGCACGCGCTGGTCGTGGTGCTCACCGCACTGGACGCCGGTGCGGTGCTGGAGGGGCTGCTGCCCGTCCTTCCGACCCTGGCCTCCCAGCACACCGTCGTCGTCGCCTCCCCAGGACCCGGAGCTCCAGGCGCGGCTCGATGCCCGGCAGAGCGTCTCCGACGTCTACTCCGCCGCCGCAGCAGAGCGGCAGCTCTACGAGTCCGCCGCAGTCCGCGACGAGCTGACCGCAGTGGGGCCGAAGTCGTCGAAGCTCCTCCCCGGCAGCTGCCCACCGCACTGGCCGACACCTACATCCGCCTGAAGGCCGAAGGCAGGCTCTAGCTTCGGAATATCCGGATGAGCGCCTACGCTGGATACCGCGATGAAGGTACTAGCAGCAATGTCCGGCGGCGTGGACTCAGCCGTCGCCGCAGCCCGCGCCGTCGACGCTTACCACGAGGTGGTCGGCGTGCACCTGGCCCTGTCCCGCATGCCCGGGACCCTGCGCACCGGCTCCAGAGGCTGCTGCACCATCGAAGACTCCTCCGACGCCTGGCGCGCCTGCGAGAAGCTCGGCATCCCCTTCTACGTGTGGGACTTCTCCGAACGGTTCAAAGCAGATGTGGTCGACGACTTCATCGCCGAGTACGCCGCCTAAGCCGGACCCCAACCCGTGCATGCGCTGCAACGAGAAGATCAAATTCGAAGCGCTGCTGGACAAGGCGATCGCTCTGGGCTTCGACGCGGTCGCCACCGGCCACTACGCCCACATCATCGAGCAGCAGGACGGCACGCGCGAGCTGCACCGCGCCGCCACCTGGACCAAGGACCAGTCATACGTGCTGGGCGTGCTCAACGAGAAGCAGCTCGCCCACTGCTACTTCCCCTCGGCGACACCCCTCCAAGGATCTGGTGCGGGCCGAAGCCGCCGAGCGCGGCCTCTCCGTGGCGAAGAAGCCCGACTCCCACGACATCTGCTTCATCCCCGACGGAGACACCCGCGGGTGGCTGGCCGAGCAGATCGACCTGCAGCAGGGCCCCATCGTCGACCCCGAGGGCGAGCAGCTCGGCGAGCACGACGGCGCGCAGGCGTTCACCGTGGGACAGCGCCGCGGCATGAAGCTGGGACGGCCCGCCCCGGACGGCAAGCCCCGGTTCGTGCTGGAGATCCGCCCCAAGGAGAACACCGTCGTCGCCGGGCCCCAGGAGCTGCTGGAGGTGGACTTCATCACCGGCATCCGGCTCTCATGGGCTAAGTAAGCCCGTCGAGGAGGCCGCCGCGGGCACCCGTTCGACATCGAGCTGCAGATCCGCGCCCACGCCGACCCTGTGCCCGCCCGGGCGCGCGTGCAGCATGACGACGACGGCTCCCCCGCCTGCACGTGGAGCTGATCGATTCCCTCAAGGGCGTCGCCCCAGGCCAGACCGCTGTGATGTACCAGGGAACACGGGTGCTGGGCCAGGCCACCATCGACACCGCCCGCAGCCGCCACTACCAGCCTGCCTAGCCGGATTTCGCTAGGGTGTGAGGATGAGCACCCAGCAGCCCTCCTACGACCGGTAAGCGAAGCCGGGAAATACGTCGACCCAGAGATTCTGCAGGAGCTGCTGTCCATGCGCTCCTCCATCGACAACATCGACGCGGCGCTCATCCACATGCTCGCCGAACGGTTCAAGGCGACTCAGCGCGTCGGGCGGCTCAAGGCGCGGCACAAGCTCCCGCCCTCAGACCCCCAGCGGGAGAAGAACCAGATCGCCCGCCTCAAGCAGCTGGCGGCCAATGCGGAGCTCGACCCGGACTTCGCCGAAAAGTTCCTGAACTTCATCATCGAAGAGGTCATCCGGCACCACCAGGCGCTCTCCGCCACCGAGAGCGACGGACACCCCCGAACCGGCCCGCGGCTCCTGCAGGACCGGACGCGCCCTTCGACTGGGCCACCGAAAGCTGAGCTCCCTCAGCCGACTGCCATCCCGGCGGTGCGCGCCTGCCTGATGATGCCCGGAAGCGCCTGCCTCAGCGCCTCCACATCCTCCTCGGCAGTGGTCCAGCCCAACGTCAGACGCTGGGCGCCCCGGGCCTCCTCCTCGCTGAGGCCCATCGCCAGCAGCACGTGAGAGGGCCGCGGCACCCCGGCCGTGCAGGCCGAGCCCGTGGCCGTGTCGAAGCCTAAGCCATGTCCAGCATGAACAGCAGCGAATCCCCTCCGCCCCGTCGACGGTGAAATGAAGATTGTTCGGCAGCCGCTTCTGCGGGTGGGTGCGCGGATCCGGGCCCCGCAGCCTGACCCCCTCCTCCTGCTCCACCGCCTCCAGAAGCCGGTTGCGCAGGTAAGCCAGGCGAGACGACTCCGCCTCCAGAGAGGCCACCGCCTCCTCGGCCACCGTAGCGAAGGCCGCCAGCCCCGGCACATCCAGGGTGCCTGAGCGGATGTCGCGCTCCTGGCCGCCGCCGTGCTGAACAGGCATCAGCTTCACGTCTCGGCGCACCAGCAGCGCCCCGATGCCCACGGGCGCGCCGATCTTATGCCCGCTGATGGCCATCGTGGAGGCCCCGGACTCGGCGAAGCTCACCGGGATAGACCCGAAGGTCTGCACGGCGTCAGTGTGGAAGGGGACCCCAGCGGCGGCGCACAGCTGACCGATCCTGCCGATCGGCTGCACCGCGCCCATCTCGTTGTTGGCCCACATGGCCGTCAGCAGGGCGATGCTCTCCGGAGCCTCGGCGAGCATCGCCTCGAGCGCGGCCAGATCCACCACACCTTCGGCGTCGACCGGAATGATGACCAGCTCGGCCTCCTCGTGGGCCTCCAGCCATTCGGCGGCCTCGAGAACCGCGTGGTGCTCCAGCGCAGGCAGCAGGATGCGGCGGCGGCGCCCGTCCTCATCTTAAGCGCTGCCAGTACAGCCCCTTGACGGCGAGATTGTCCGCCTCGGTGCCTCCGGATGTGATGATCACCTCACTGGGGTCAGCCCCGGCGGCGGCCTCCAGGCGAGCCCTGGAGGAGTCCGCAGCCAGCCTCGCCCGGCGCCCCGAGCCGTGCAGCGAGGAGGGTTCGCCAAGCCGCTGTGCTCAGTGATCGCCTGCACTGCAGAGGGTTTCAGAGGAGTGGTGGCGGCATGGTCGAAATAGCGGGGCATCACCCTCGATTCTACGCCCGGCCGAGGCCGCGGATCCGGGGTGTCACAGGGATCGGGGGTCAAGGCATGGAGTTATGCTGAACGTCTGATGAACGAGCCAGATCACTACACCGTGCTGGGGGTTGAGCCCGGTGATGATTTCAAGACCCTGCGCGCCGCCTATCGCCGCCGCCTGCGTCAGACGCACCCGGATGCCGGAGGAACGGCCGAAGCATTCCATGAGGTGCAGCTGGCATGGGAGGTGCTCGGCGATGAGGACGCCCGCGCCGACTACGACGCTGACATGTACGGCCCGGCGCCGGAGCGCGAGCCTGCTCCGAGACCGGCGGCCGAACGCGACCGCAGCGCTGCCCACTACGAGCCTGCCGCGGAGGCGGACCAGGGGCTGTACACGCCCCAGTCGTTCTCCAGCCGCGGCTCCGCCGCCAACACCGGCTCCTCGGAGCCTGCCGGGCAGGACCGTGCCCGACGCGGGGGCACAGACGTCGCCGACTTGGCGGTGGAGTACTTCCCGTCCCTGAAGGATCCCCAGCCGCTGCCGCTGCAGCTCACCAGTCAGCGCATGCACGGAACCTTCAAGCGCTCCGGCCTCTTCGGCGGCGGCGCCGCCAAGCGCGGCAGCCGTGTGGCGGCCCTGCTGGAGGCCCACGTCTTCCCGCGGGTTCCTGCGGCCCGGCTGTTCAACGACGTGTACGAGGCCGCAGTGCAGGTGGACCGCCGCGGGCGCGCCAAGCCCACCAGCAGCGACCGTGTGCCGCACGTCCTCATCTGCGGCCACCGGCTGGTGGTCGTCGAGGCGCTGGAGATCGGCGGCGAGGCCGCAGCCTGGGACGGCAGCCAGCTGCATGCCCACGGCCGCAGCCACAGCGTGCCCAACCTTCAGGCTGAGGCGCGGAGGCTCCGCGGGGCAGTCCAGGAGGCCATGCGCGCCACCGCCTCCAGCGTGCCCACGCTGCGCGTGGACTACCAGGTGATCCTCCTCTCCCCAGCGACGACCTCTTCAAGCCTCTGGTCCAGACCGTCGGCGGCGCATCCGACCTGGACGCCCCGTGCCGTGGCGCGCGCGTTCCGGCAGATCACCGATCTGCTGACCGACCAGGAGCAGCCCAACCTGGTGGATCGTCACCTCATGGCGGCCCTGAGGCGGCAGCTGGTCCAGCCGGACGAGATCTAGAGGCACCCAGTGCGCCTGAACGTCATCCTCGACCAGCCCGAGATCCCCGGCAACACCGGCAGCCTCATCCGGCTGGCGGCCGCCGTGGGCTTCGAGCTGCACATCGCTGGACCCACCCTCTTCGAGTTCACCGACACCCGGCTGAAGCGGGCAGGGCTGGACTACCACGACCTTGCCGTCATGACCGAGCATCAGAGCCTGGACGCCGCCTACGCAGCCCTGAGGCCGCACAGAGTCTTCGCGTTCACCGGGAGGCCGCCGCCCACCACACCGACATCGAGTACCAGGACGGTGACGCGCTGCTCTTCGGCCGCGAGTCCACCGGTCTCGACGAGCACGTCAAGCACGACCCCAGGGTCACCGAACTCGTCCGGATCCCCATGCGCCCGGGGATCCGGAGCCTGAACCTTGCAAATTCGGCGAGCGTCGTCGTCTATGAGGCGTGGCGCCAGCACGGATTCGACGGTGCGGTGTGACCGGCAGCATCCCGCTCCGGGACTATCATCTGCGGACCTGCGGGGCGTCGCGCCGGGCCTGCGCGGACTGGCTCACTAGACTCGCACCATGAGCACCCCGAACGGAACGGACGAGCCCGACCAGGACCCGCAGCAGGAGGTGCCGCCTGAGGGCGACCACCACGACGACGCGGCACCCGGTCACAGCGAGGACGGCGCTGAGCTGGGCACGACTGACACTGACGATGAGACGGCCGCACCGGCTGAGGACCCCACCCTGGCGGAGCTGCTGACCGGCACTGCCCGGGGCGACCAGGCCGCATTCTCCCTCTTCTACGAGTCCACCTCAGACGTGGTCTACGGACTTGCCCTGCTGATGCACGCGGAAGCCGACGGCGCCGCCGCCTCGACTCAGGCGGTCTACCAGCACCTCTGGGACCAGGCCGAAGCGCGCGCCCAGGACCTCAGGCTCCAGACCAAGGCCTCCCAGACCCTCACCGACGAGTACGCGGGCTTCGAGCCTGAGATCAGCACCGGTGAGGCCGGACAGGAGGCGCACTGGCGTCCCAACGAGTACGAGCTGGTGCTCGAGTGGCTGGTGCCTTTGGCCCACCGGATCATCGCCGAACGCTTCCGGGAGGGCCTGGCCGAGCCGCTGCCGCTCGTCCCCGTCCCCCAATCCGAGGGAGGCGGCGTCGCCGGACTGCCCGAGGAGGTGCTCGAGGACCTCCTGCCGCTCTCGGACTCCCAGGTTCAGTCTCTGGCGCTGACGTACCTGGCCGGGCGGAGCCATCAGATGGTCGCCCAGGAGGTGGGCGCAGCCGTCCCGTCGGTGAAGTCCCGGCTCCGCGACGCCATGACGCGCCTGCACAGCGCCCGCCTCGAAGGTGAGCAGCGGGGGCACGAGGGCGAGGGCGACCCGATCCTCCGGGCCGCCGTCACCGCAGATGACATCGCCCGCGGCACAGCCGTGAACCGCAACTTCACCAATGAGGTCAGCGCTGACCTGGACAAGGGCCTGCTGACCGAGCTGGCCGAGGCCTACGCCCTGGACGCAGTGGACGATGCGGAGCGGGCGCTGCTGGACGAAGCCGCCCTGACGGCCGAAGCCTCCACCGCGCAGCGGTGGGACACCCGTGTCCTGGCCACCCGCAGAACCCTCGCCGAGATCTTCGCCTCCCACCCCGTCGCACCGCCGTCGGGCCTTCTCGACGCCGTGCTGGGATCGGTCGCCCACAAAGAGGTCGGCATGGGCATGGTGGAGACCGTAAGCTTCGACGCCGAAGAGACGGAACGTCAGGTGCCCAAGGCCAAGCGGTGGATGCTCATCGCCTACTTCGTCGGGGTGGTGCTGGTCGGCCTGCTGGTGTGGCTCATCATCACCGCAGCCAGTGACACCCGCAGTGCGGTGGAAGCCGATGAGGACGCTTACACCATCGAGCAGGAGATGAACGACGGCGGCGAGGTGCGCGCCGTGCTCTCCGAGCAGGAGGACGTCGGGTTCATCGAGTTCGAGGACGTCCCCGAGCTGGACGGCGAGGCCACCTACCAGGTGTGGCTGCTGCCCGTGGGCGAGTCGCCCATCTCATCCCTCGGCAACTTCACCGCCGACGAGCTGGAGTCCGACGGCATCGACGTCAGCGGCCTGGCCCAGCACCGGATGCTGCAGATCACCGTCGAGCAGGTGCGCAACGAGGAGACCCCCAGGGCGACACAGTCACCGAGGTGTCCCTGCAGGTGCCCGAGGAGGGCTAGAAGCCCGAGATCGTCCCCGGGAGTTCACCACCACGTGGTGGAACTCCTCGGCGAAGCCTCCGCCCCGTGGATGCCGCTCATCTGGTCAGAGACGAACCCGACCATCCGCTCCGCATCGCGATGCTGCGTGAAGTGGCGGCTCAGCGCCTCAATCTTGCGCTCCTGCAGTCCGGTCACATCCACTCGCAGGTTCACCCGATCAGCCGGGGCGCCCATGAGGAGCAGGTGCTTGATCTTGAACGCCTCCAGGCCCTGCTGGGCGAGCTCCGGGTAGGCGAAGGGGTTCTCCACCGCCGGGTAGGCGGCCCGCACCACAGCCTCGCCGCAGGCCAGATGGTCCGGGTGAGAGGCCTGCAGCCTCTCCCAATTGCGTTCGGGGTGGAAGGAGAGCACCGCGTCGGGACGGTACGTCCGCATCAGGCGGACCACCTCCCCGATCAGCGCCTCGTCGGGCTGGACGAAGCCGTCCCGGCCGTCCAGGAGGACGACCTCCCGGATGCCCAGCACCTCGGCCGCCGCCTGCTGCTCCTCCAGACGCACACGCGCGGTCTCCTCCGCGCTGCGTGCGGCGTCGAAGCCCCGGCGTCGCGGCGGTGAGCAGCACCAGAGTGACCTCCGCTCCCCGGTCAGCCAGAGCGGCGAGAGTCGCCGATGCGCCGAAGTCGACATCGTCAGGATGGGCGCCGAAGGCCAGCGCGCGGCTGATGCCGAGGCCCTCGATGAGCTCCTCGGGAGTCAGCAGATCCGCGTCGAACCTCATTCCATCTCTGCCAGCGTCGCCTCGGCCTGCTGCTCCTCGCCGTCGCGCAGCACCGTCAGCGTGATCGTCTCCCCGGCGCGGAACTCCCGGATCGTCGCCGACAGCGCCAGCTGCCCGTCGATCCTTCGGTCCTCCACCTCGGTGACGACATCCCCGCCTGCAGGTAGGCCTCATCCGCGGGTGAGCCCTCCAGCACCTCAGTCACCAGGGCGTAAGCGGTGAAGGCATCGCCGCCGATGGGAGCAGCGCTGCCCGCATTGAGGATCTCTTCGTTGATCTGCGGGTCGTGCGAGGCGTCTGTGCCCATCAGGCCGATCTGCCCATGGGAGGCGCTGCCCTGCTCGATGAGGTCCTCAGCGACCCGCTGGGCGTAGTCGACCGGGATGGCGAAGCCCACCCCGATGCTGCCTCCGGCCTCTCCCAGCATGCCGCCGGAGGACGCGATCGCCACGTTGACGCCGATGACCCGCCCTTCCGAGTCCACCAGCGCACCGCCGGAGTTGCCCTGGTTGATGGCCGCGTCGGTCTGGATGACGTTGAGGAAGATGGAGCCGCCCGGGCTGGGCGCAGGCTGGCCCTCCTCCTCGTCGCCCTCGCTGTCCGGGAAGAAGAACTCGAAGCCCTCACCGTCGCCCTCGCCCTCAGGGGCGTCTGCGCCCGGGTCCTCGACCTCCGAGGAGGCCACCGTGATGGTGCGGTCCAGCGTGGAGACGATGCCGTCGGTCACCGTGCCCGAAAGCCCCAGAGGCGCTCCGATGGCGATGGCCCGATCGCCCACATTCAGCTCGCTTGAGCTGCCCAGCTCGGCAGGCGTGAGATCCAGCTCTTCGGCACCCTGCAGCTGCACGACCGCGAGATCCGACACCGGGTCGGTGCCGACGATCTCAGCATCCACCGACGAGCCGTCGAAGAGCTGCACCTGGATGAGCGGGTCGGCGCTGGCTCCGCCCAGCGTCACCACGTGCGTGTTCGTCAGAACATGTCCCTGGTCGTCGAGAACGATGCCGGAGCCGGAACCGGCGGCGCCTCGTCGGCGACCGCCAGCGTCACCACCGACGGAGACGCCTCGGAGGCAGCCGCCGTGACGATCGTGGCGTCATCAGGGCTGTTCACCTCAATGGCCGAATCGCCGGCCTGCTCCTCCACGGATCCCTCTCCGTCCGCCTGGGGCGAACGGTCGGCGAGCGCGGCGATGCCTGCCACCAGCGCGCCGCCGATCAGAGCGGCGATCAGGGTGCAGGCCAGCAGGGCGAAGAGCCCCACGCTGCGCTTCTCCTTCCGGACGGCCGACTGAGGATGATGCGGCTGTCCGGCCGGTGCGCCCGCATAGGGCTCATCGGATCCGTAGGCAGGCCCCTGCGTGCCGGGTCCAGCAGGCTGCGGAGGCATCTGCGCGGTGTGCTGGTGCCCCGCTCCGCCCTCCGCAGGCGTGGGCTCTGAGGGGTCGAAGCGCTGCTCGTGCTCATGCTGGGCGGCGTGGGCGTAGCCGCCGCTGGGAGCGCCCCAGCCCGGGGTGGGCTGCGTAAGCTCGGACGCCCCGGGCGGGGGCGGCTCGCTGGGCGCAGGGCCAGTGGGATTCGACTCGGCGGCCTCGTCCTCGGGGCGGTCGCTGCCGGGCTGGCCGTGGGGGTCCTGGGTCATGAGGGTCTGCCTCGATCCTGTGGATGGACACTGATGTGTCCTGCTTCGTTCTATAGACTCACGGACATGGTGCCAGAAGCTTCTGCATATTTCCCGGTCGCCGTCCCGCCTGTGGGCACGCTGGTGGGTCCGCTGCTCATCGGTGCAGCTGTGCTGGCCCTGATCGGCCTCGGAGCGGTGTGGGTCTCCGGCATGGGGAGCGGCTCCCGGCGGATCTCCTCGGGGCAGCGAAACCAGCAGCTCTCCGAGGCCAAGCGCGACCCCCTCGACGAGCATGACACCGACGAGCTGCGCAAGCAGGCGGGGTCCCTGCTGGTCAGCGCCGACAACGCCGTGCAGGAGTCTGAGCAGGAGCTGCTCTTCGCCTCCGCCTCATACGGCGATGAGAAGGTCCTTCCCTTCCGCAGGGACATCGATGAGGCCAAGGAGCAGCTGAGCGAGTCCTTCCACCTGCAGCATCAGGCAGATGCGGCGCGGGCCGGACGTGAGGAGCTCGACGAGGAGACCGTCCGCGAGAAGCTGAAGACCATCATCCGCAGCTGCGAGCAGATCAGCGAGACGCTGGACTCGCACCAGGACGAGTTCAACGAGCTCCGCAGCCTGGAGCGCGACCCGGGCCCAGCCATCGAGAACCTCGCATCGAAGATCGCCGAGCTCACCCCGCGCCGGCAGGAGCGCGAGCAGGCGCTCGAGGACCTGAGCAGCAGGTACAGCGACGATGCGCTGAAGCAGTACCGCGACAACCTCACACAGTCCGCGCAGGCGCTGAAGGCCGCGGAGGAGGCCAGGTCTGATGCGGCTGCGGCAGCCGAGCAGGGCGATACGTCCGAGGCTGTGCTGGCCCTGCACTCCGGGAGCAGGCTGTCGCGGACAGCCGGCGAGCTGGTCGACTCCCTGGAGCACTCCGGCGAGCGGCTGCGCACCGCGCGGAAGAACCTGGAGACGGGCATCGCCCAGACGGAGTCCGACATCGCTCAGGCGCAGGCCATTCAGGACGCCGGGCAGGCCCATGATCTGGTAAGCCCGATCGCCGCCGCGCAGACTGCGGTGCGTCGAGCCAAGAGCTCACTGGCCTCCGAGGAGCGCATCGACCCGCTGGAGCTTCTGGAGGGTCTCGAGATCGCTCACCGGGAGCTCGATGAGCCGCTCAACGCGGTGCGGGACAAGCAGGCCAAGGACCGCCGGGCACGGGAGGTGCTGGACCACGAGCTCCTCGCCGCCCGCAATCAGGTGCAGTCTTCGGCTGACTACCTCCGTTCCCGCCGGTACGGCATCTCCGCGACCAGCCGCACCCGGATGGCCGAGGCGGAGCGCTGTCTCGCCGAGGCGGAGAGCCGCGCCTCCTCAGAGCCCGCCCGTGCCGTGGACTCGGCCCAGCAGGCCAAGCAGATGGCCGTCCAGGCTGCGCAGATCGCTCAGCGGGAGCAGGCCGAGTCGAACTTCTCGGGCGGCATGGGCGGCGCGTACCAGCACCCCTCCGGAGGGCCCGGCGGCCGCTACGGCACCGGCGGAGGCTTCGGAGGCGGCTTCGGCATGGGCGCCGGAATGGGCATGGGCTACGGCCGACGCTCCCCGATGGGCAGCACCATGCGCACCGCCAGGACCGTCAGCCGCATGACCGGCGGCGGTAGCGCCGCCGCGGAATCCTCTGAGCAGCCCGACGTTCGCCGTGGGCGACAAACTCATCCCTGGGGCTGACGCCGTGCCAGCCCCTGCGACTAGGATCGAGGGCGTGATCGTGCCACCGCGATGCAGCCTGATAAGGAGAAGGTGATCACCGTGAGCAAGCAGTCCATTTTCGGTCGGATGTCCCAGCTCATCCGAGCCAACGTCAACACCATGCTCGACCGGGCCGAGGACCCCGAGAAGATGCTGGACCAGATGGTCCGGGACTTCACCAACAACATCCGTGAGGCTGAGGAAGCCGTCGCCCAGACCATCGGCAACCTGCGGATGATGGAGGACGACTACAAGGAGGACCTCGACACGGCTCGCGAATGGGGGCAGAAGGCCCTCGCAGCCTCCCGCAAGGCAGACGACTTCCGCGGCGACGGCGAGGAGCAGTCGGCTTCGAAGTTCGACAACCTGGCCAAGGTCGCCATCCAGCGCCAGATCGACTCCGAGAACTCGGCGAAGGCCGTGGAGCCGACGATCCAGTCGCAGCGGGACACCGTCGAGCAGCTGCGCACCGGCCTGGAGCAGATGAAGACCAAGCGCCAGCAGCTCATCAGCAAGCGGGACGAGCTTGTGGCCCGCTCCAAGGCTGCCCACGCCCAGTCCCAGGTCCACGACGCCGTGAAGTCCATCGACGTGATGGACCCCACCTCAGAGGTCGGCCGCTTCGAGGAGAAGATCCGCCGCGAAGAGGCCATGGTCCGCGGTCAGAACGAACTGGCCGCCTCCTCGCTCGACGCACAGTTCGAGCAGCTGGAGGACCTCGGCGAGCAGGCAGAGGTCGAGGCGCGCCTCGCAGCCCTGCGCTCCGGAGTAAGCGAGTCAGAGCCCCGCTCGCTGGAGGCAGGCGGGGACCAATCAGCCGTCGACGAGTCGGAGTTCGCCTCGCTGGAGACCGAGAAGGACAGAGCCTGACCCGGAATCGGAGCTGAGGACGGGCATAAACCCGTCGTCTTTGGTGTAATGGAGGGTGGACTTCTTCAGTTCGCCCTCCATTCACCTCTTCTAGGAGATCTACGTGACCGTCAACGGCTCTGACACCGGCGCATCGACAAGCACCGGCACCGTCAACAAGGGACTGGCCCAGATGCTCAAGGGCGGTGTGATCATGGACGTGGTCACCCCGAGCAGGCCCGGATCGCTGAGGAGGCGGGCGCAGTCGCCGTCATGGCCCTGGAACGCGTTCCCGCCGACATCCGCTCAGAGGGCGGCCTGGCCCGCATGAGCGACCCCGAGCTGATCAGCTCCATCGTTGACGCCGTCTCCATCCCCGTCATGGCCAAGGCCCGCATCGGCCACTTCGTCGAGGCCCAGGTGCTCGAGCACCTCAAGGTGGACTACATCGACGAGTCGGAGGTCCTCTCCCCGCCGACGAGGCCCACCACATCGACAAGACCAGGTTCAGCGTCCCGTTCGTCTGCGGAGCCACCAACCTCGGCGAAGCCCTGCGCCGCATCGCCGAGGGCGCATCCATGATTCGCTCCAAGGGCGAGGCAGGCACCGGCGACGTCATCGAGGCCGTGCGGCACCTGCGCACCATCAAGGGCGAGATCGCCCGCCTCTCCGCCCTGGACGAGGTGGAGCTGTTCGCCGCCGCCAAGGACCTCGCCGCTCCCTACCCGCTGGTCAAGCAGGTGGCCGCCGAGGGCAAGCTGCCCGTGGTCCTCTTCGTGGCAGGGGCGTGGCCACCCCGGCCGACGCCGCCATGATGATGCAGATGGGCGCCGAAGGCGTGTTCGTCGGGTCCGGCATCTTCAAGTCCGGCAACCCTGCCGCTCGGGCCCAGGCCATCGTGAAGGCCACCACCTACTACGACGACCCTGCCGTCATCGCCGACGTCTCCAAGGGCCTCGGCGAAGCCATGGTCGGCATCTCCGCAGGAAACCTCCCCAGCACCACCGTCTGGCTGAGCGCGGCTGGTGAGCCGAACCCCCACCATCGGGGTCCTGGCCCTTCAGGGCGCGGTCGCTGAGCACGAGCGCGCCCTGAAGGCCGCCGGAGCCCACACGGTGAAGGTCCGTCGCGCCGCCGAGCTCCAGGGGCTCGACGGTCTGATCATCCCCGGCGGGGAGTCCACCGCCATCGCACGCCTGGCCGCGCCGGTCGGGCTGATGCCACCATCCGGCAGCGCCACGACGAGGGCATGGCCCTCTTCGGCACCTGCGCGGGCCTGATCCTTATGGCCGACCAGGTCCTCGACGCCGAAGCGCTCGAAGGGTTCGACCGCGTCCGCGGCCTGGACGTGGTGGTGCGCCGCAACGCCTACGGCAGCCAGCTCGACTCCTTCGAGACCGAGCTGGAGACCCAGCAGATCCCCGACTCCCAGCGCCGCCTGCCGGCGGTGTTCATCAGGGCGCCCATCATCGAGGACGTCTCCGGCAAGGACGTGGAGATCCTCGCGCAGGCCGAACTGGGCGCCGGGGCTCCCACCCGGTGGTGGTCCGCCAGGGCAACCGCCTGGCCGCCAGCTTCCACCCGGAGCTGACCGCCGACCACCGCCTCCACGATCTCTTCGTCACCCTCTCCGGCGAATAGACCAGCGCCCGCAGGGCACGTGTCAGGGCGCGGGAGCGACACCCACCTTGCACTCAGTGAGTGTTGGGGAAAACGTCAGCGTTCGGCAAGTGACCCGTGACACTCTCTGGCGGTATGCCGGACTTTGACCTCAGTGCGCTCGACCTGGGCGTCATCGCGTTCTTCATCATCGGGACCATCCTCATCGGCTGGTGGTCCGGCCGAAAGACCAAAGACTCGGACGACTTCTTCCTCGCCGGTCGCGGCATGGTCTGGCCGCTCGTCGGCTTCTCGCTGATCGTCACCAACTTCTCGGGCACGCAGTTCCTCGGACTCGCGGGCGCTAAGCTACGACACCGGCATCGCCGTCTGGAACTACGAATGGATGGCCACCCTCATCCTCGTGGTCTTCGCCATGTTCATCCTGCCGATCTATCTGCAGTCCAAGATCACCACGGTCCCGGAGTATCTGGAGAAGAGATACGACCGCCGGTCCCGGCACGCCTTCTCAGGCTTCACGGTGGTGACCGGCATGCTGATCGACTCCGCAGGCGGCATGTTCATCCGGCGCCCTGGTGCTCAGCCTGCTCTTCCCCGACGTGCCCCTGATGGTGCACATCATCACCATCGCCATCCTGGGCGGGATCTACGTGATCCTCGGCGGACTCCGTGCGGTGATGATCACCGACACGATCCAGGGAATCCTGCTGTTCGTGGCGGCGGGCGTCATCTTCGTCTTCCTGTTCCAGGACTTCGACTGGGACTGGATGGCCTTCCCGGAGATCGCCGGCGACGAGGACTTCTCGATCGCCCGGTCCGCCGACGACGACTTCCTGCCCTGGCCCGGCATCTTCACCGGTGCGATCTGGCTGGGCTTCTATGTGTGGGTCTCCAACCACATGGTGGTCCAGCGCGTGCTCGCCGCGAAGAACATCGACCACGGCCGCTGGGGCGTGCTCTTCGTAAGCCTGATGCAGCTGCCGCTGCTCATCCTGCTGATCTTCCCCGGCATCCTCGCCCGGGACGTCTTCCCCGACCTCGACGACCCCGACATGGCATGGCCGTCGCTGGTCTTCGAGTACCTGCCTCAGGGGCTTCGCGGACTGGTGGTCGCCGCCCTGATCGCGGCACTGATGTCCACCCTCGACTCGGTGCTCAACGGTGCGTCCTCGCTGGTCGTCAACGACTTCATCAAGACCCGCAAGAAGCAGTACACCGAGAAGCAGCTGCTGCTCATCTCCCGCGTGCTGGTCGGCGTCTTCATGGTCATCGCCGTCCTCTGGGCTCCGGTGATCCTCACCTTCGACACCATCGTCGAGTACTTCCAGAGCTTCCTCGGCTACGTCACCATGCCGTTCGTCGTCGTGCTGCTGGGCGGCATCTTCTTCAAGCGGGCCACCATGCGCGCCGCCTTCTGGACCCTGACGATCATCGCGCCCCTGGGCATGGTGGGCTTCATCACCGGGGAGCTCCTGGACCTCCACGGCGTGCACTTCCTCTACGCCACGGGCATCATGTTCCTCATCTCGGCGGTCATGTTCGCAGTCATCACCCTCTCCCAGGAGGCCCCGACCCGGAGGACATCCGGGAGGTCATCTTCAGCCGCGAGGTCTGGGACCGCGAAACCGCGGAGCAGGCCCAGAAGCCCTGGTACAAGCGGTACCGCTATGCCGCCATCGGCATGGTCGGGCTCACCGTGGCCGTCGTCATTCCATTCATCTGAGGCCTTGAAGCCGCCGATCAGCGTCACGTTCGTCCCTTTCGGGCGTCATGCCCCGCTCCGGCCCGTCCGGCGCAGTACTCTCAGTCCCAGGCGCGGCCCCGGGCCGCCTGAGGAACGAGATGAGGGCTCTGCATGGGATTGCTGGAACGGCAT
Source organism: Nesterenkonia pannonica (assembly GCF_019575955.1). Classification (GTDB taxonomy): domain Bacteria; phylum Actinomycetota; class Actinomycetes; order Actinomycetales; family Micrococcaceae; genus Nesterenkonia; species Nesterenkonia pannonica. The sequence goes on along the minus strand of NZ_CP080575.1, from coordinate 848,487 downwards.
TGGCGCATCATCTTCGGCATCGCCCTGATACCGGGCATCTGGATGATCTACAACGGCTCTGTGCGCGGCATCGAGATCGGCGAGTTCAGCTACGGGCCCGACGGTTCCGACTACACCAGCTCCTACACGGAGCTCATTACCCGCATCCTCATCCCCGGCGCCATCAGCGTGACGATTGCCGCCGTCGCAGAAGTGGGACGGCGGCGCAGCCTGAACAGGCCGGGGCACACACCCACGGACGCTCGCGCCCCGGGGCACCCCGCCACAGCCGCAGCCCGAGCTGCAGCGTCCGCCGAAGGCCCAGCCTGAGCCTCGCGCCCCCGCACCGAGGGGCCCCTGAACCCCGGAGCCTCGAGGCGCACGTGGCTGATCGCGGGCATCGGCGCGATGAGCGTCGCACTCCTCGCTTCAGCCGCACTGCTGGTGGCCGCGATCATGCTTCGAGACGGCCCGTATCCGCAGCGTGCGCTCACACCCTCGGAGCTGGAGCAGATCATTCCCGCCGAGCATGCGCTGCCGGGCACGCTGCGCGCAGACGCCCCGACCAGGCCGGTGCCGACACCTTCTTCTTCGACGCGGAGTGGGCCCGGCAGGAGCTCAGCGAGGAGCTCTCGTACTCGGAGAACCTGCAGGAGCAGATCAGAGCAGGCGATCCCCGCCCCAGGATGCGGACGCGTGCCTGGAGGCAGTCCACGCGCGCGACGACTTCTGGCACGACCGTGCCGACTCGATGGCGGAGCAGGGACCGGAGGGCCTCGGCACGGAGGCAGAGCGCTCCTTCGCCGGACCCGAGGACCTGCGCGTCACCGCACGCTACCAATCGTATGAGGCATTCCAGGGATTCGGCGACGTCTGGGAGCAGCAGTCCGCGGTGTGCCTTCCCGTGCTGGCGGAGATCGACGGCGGAGCTGCCGAGACTCGGATCTTCGACGAGGGCGGAGTTCAGGGACACATCACCGTCTTCGAGTATCCGGAGCATTCCGGCGTCTCGGTCAACCTCTACCAGGTTATGGGATCCTCCAGCGTGCAGTACTGGGCCCAGAGCAGCGACCCCCAGGATGAAGAGTTGATCGTCGACATGGTTGTCGAGCTGATCGAGCACTCCGAGGCGAGCATCCGGGCCATGGGCCGGTAGGGCAGGAAGCGGCGAAAAGCGGTAGGTTTCCGCACAGACCTGTTCAGACACGAGGAGCATGCAGGACATGACGGACGGACCAAAGGACCCCCGCGCCCAGGCGCAGGATCCGAGCACCAGCGCACAGGAGCTGTACGAGCTGGCCGCCTCCACCCCGAGGTGAGGCCCCAGATCGCCGAGCACCCCAACGCATACCCGGGGCTGCTCGACTGGCTCGGCGGCCTCGGCGACCCCGACGTCGACGCAGCGCTGGCGAGCCGCTCGGGCCCCGGCGAGGACCAGCCCACCCAGGCCCTGCCCACCGGCTCCTCCAACCCGCAGCAGACCGAAGAGTTCGGCGCCGTCCACCACGGGCAGTGGCACCCCACGGCACCCCGCCCTGGGAGGACCAGACCGCCGCCTACCCGGCCCAGCAGCACGCGCAGGAGCATCAGCAGCAGGGCTACTACCCCGCCGCTCCGGTGGGAGCGCCCCTGGCCAGCACCCGCCCATGCGGCTACGAGCCCGTGCAGCAGCAGCCCCGCGTGAAGAGCGCCGCAGTCCTGCGGGCATCTGCGCGATCATCGCCCTTCTCGTCCTGCTGGTCATCGGGGCCCTGGTGGCCCTCTGGGTGCTGTTCTTCTCAGGCGACGACGAGGACGAGCCCGTGGACGATCAGGCGCAGGAGCAGCCCGAGCAGCAGGACGAGGAGCAGGAGCTCTCGCCTGAGGACGGGCAGGAGGACTCCGACGCCTCCCAGACCGTCACCCCGCAGGAGGTCAGCTTCGACGAAGAGGACGGAATCATCACGATCCCCGACGTCGAAGGGATCCAGTACCTCGTCGAGGGCCAGCCGGTCAGCGATGAGGTGGGTGTGGAGCCCGGCGAGACCGTCACCGTCAACGCTGAGGCCATGGACGGCTACGAGTTCTCAGAAGGCGCCACGACCGAGTGGCAGTTCACCGCCGAGGAGGTGGACGAGGAGCGCCCCGCACCGGCGAACGCGGCCAGCGGCAGCTCCTTCACCTCCCCAGCGGCAGCATCCACTGCCAGCTCGGCAGCGATGACGTCACCTGCACCATCGACGAGCACAACTTCAGCGCCCCCATGCGTCTGTGACGACGGATCCACCTTCACCGTCAGCAGCAGCGGAAGCTCCGAGCCGGACTGTGACTCGTCAGTGGGTGGACAGTAAGCGAGCCTGAACTACGGACAGGCGATCACCAACGACGACTTCGCCTGCACCTCTGCCGAGACCGGCGTCGAATGCTGGTCCGTGGACACCGGCAACGGCTTCACGCTCGCCAGGAGAACGTCGACCTGTACGACTGGTGAATTCGCCCCAGCAGTAGGCACGCGCCGCAGTTGGCCATAGGCTGTCTCTCACACTGATCAGAGGGGCTCGCATGAGCGACAACCAGCCGCTCGGTGCTGCTGACGGCAGGGGTCAGTGGCAGCCCGGATTCCACGACGCCCAGGGCCTATGGCACGGCGGATTCTACGACCCGGACGGTCAGTGGCAGCCCGGATTCTACGACGCCGAAGGCTCTGGCAAGTAAGCTTCCACGACGCTGACGGCGGGTGGCACCCCGGGTTCCGCACACCCGACGGCACCTGGAACCCGCTCGAGGACCCCGCGCACCCGCAGACGGTCGGCTCAGACCGAGACCGCCCCGCAGCCGCGTCCGCGCAGTGGCGAGCGCATCCCCTCAGGGCGAAGCCTCCGTAAGCGGACGCAGCAGAGGCATGTGGGCGGTTCTGATCGTTCTCGGCATCTTCACCGTCGCCATGCTGGGGACCGCTGCGTGGCTGCTGCTGTCCAGGCCCGGAGGCGACCCGCTGCTGACCAGCCGCCTGCCGCGCAGGAGCCGGAGCAGGAGGAGCAGGACGAAGGGAGGCGAGTCCTGAGACGACGGCCGAACCAGGGCTGTTCATCCAGGCCCCGCGCAGGAGGACTTCGAGCGCGGCAGGGACCTCACGCTCCCCTCCCCTCCCAGCACCGGTGGGCACCGTCACCATCGACGACTTCGCGGAGGTGGACAGCGTGCAGACCGACGGCCAGACCGCCGTCGCCGCCGAGGAGAGCAGCTGCGGTACGTGGAGTGGAGCTACGAGCCCGCGGACGACCCGTGGTCGGAGGACGGCGAGCTCAGCGTGCGCATAGGCGGCGAGGAGCAGTCCGGAGCGCTCGCCGGTGAGGAGATCAGCGGCAGCTTCATCGCCTCCGTCGCGGAGGGCGACGCGCTCGTCCTCTCGGCGCACGGCGTGGAGCAGGAGATCAGCCTCGCCGAGGGCGAGGCCACGGATCCTGAGGCAGCCGCACTCTTCCACCTGCCGGAGATCCCCACACCCTCGAGGTGGGTGAGACGTTCGTCTTCCCCGACCAGACGCTCTACAGCGGCGACGAGGGCTCCGAGCACAACGCGCAGCTGATCATCAACAGAGCGATGCTCACCTACGAGCACGACGAGCTCGAATGGGACCCGGAGGCGTACCAGGACGGCTACAACTGGGAGAACCAGGATGCCTGGATGCTCTACGGGCTCGACAGCACCGGCCCCGCGGAGCCCGGCAGCATCTGGCTGATCCTCGACATGCGCATCGAGATCCAGGGACCGGACGGGGTCCTGGACTTCGACGGCGGCACATGGACACTCACAGCCGTGGACCAGGACGGCAGCAGCACCCAGCACGAGTACACCTCTGAGGCCTCCGGCATCGACCAGTGGCCGTACGGGGACTACGGCGCGGCCTTCGAGGTCCCCATCAGCGCCGCCACCGTCGACCTGGTCGCCTCGCTCGAGGTGGAGTACGAGGGGCAGAGCAGCACGATCGAATCGGCCACACCGATCACCCTCGACCTCCTCCCGGAGAACTGAGGCGCAGCCCCGCCCGTCTACAGGGCAGTGCTGAGCGCACCGGCAGCCACCACGGCCGCGGCGCCCACCAGCCCGGCCCACCCACGACGGGTCGGCCGCTCCCCAGCAGCACCACCGCCAGCAGGATCGGCACCGCCGGGTAGACGGCGACCGTCGCTGAGGTCGTCGCCAGCCCCACCGCCGAGGAGCTGAGGTGGAACAGCAGCATGCCCGCCGCGCTGAACCCGCCGGCGAGCACCACCAGCGCCCCTCCCCGACCCCTGGGAGCACCCGCACACCGCGCCGCACCGTGACCAGGCCGAGCATCACCAGGAACGAGGCGGCCGCCCATGCCAGCAGCCCCTGGGTGAACGATTCCCCGGAATCTGGGCCACCCCCACCAGCTCCACGGCATAGCCCAGCCCTGCGCACAGAGCCAAGGGCGCGGACCCGCGTCCAGAGCGCGTGCGCGGAGCCTGAGGCAGAACAGTGTCCGGACCGACGATCGTCATCGACGAGGTCACCACCGGCAGAGGGAGGTCACCACGGTCACCGCACGGTCATCCCTGCGCTGGGAGACCAGCAGCCACACGGTGAGCATGGCCAGGCCGATCAGCGCGAACCGGATGGGCTCGGCGCCCTCGCCCAGGAGCAGCATCGCCACCAGTCCAGGGTCACCGTGGCCGTCACCGTGGACGCCCCGACGGCAAGGGTGAACGTGGCGCGGGAGAGAGCGGCGTAGAGGCACAGGGACCCTGCGATCCCGCCCAGGGCGGCCACCGTCCCCACGTGATCGCGGAGAAGCTCCAGCTCGGCGGAAACGGCTGGGTGAGCAGCAGCATCGCGGCCACCGCGACCACCCCGTACTGGGTCCAGTAGGCCACCGCGAGAGGCCCGGCGGTGCGCGCGACCGTGCCGCTCATGTAGTGGTAGGCACCGAACATCGCTGCTGCTCCGACGGCGAAGAAGATTTCCATACGGACTACCATCCGGCCTCGGGACCCTATGCGTCCACGGCACAATAGTCAGCTGTTCCATTGCGCTTTCAGCAATGGTTGACTGGAGGGTGGCGACTCCCCTGATGGATGATGCGGTTCCCCTGCTGGAGGCTGTGGCGGAGTACGGCGGCGTCACTGCCGCCGCTGACGTGCTGGGGCGCAACGCTTCAGGCATCTCACGCAAGATTCAGCGCCTGGCCTCGGACCTCGGAGTGCCCCTCCTCGAGCGCCGAGGACGCAACGTGGAGCTCACAGCCGCGGCAGAGGCTCTGGTCCAAGCGGCTCCCCACCTGCACGCTGCCGACGAGGCGGCGCGGATGGCCGTCGCCGATGCGGCGGATCCGGCCGTCGGCGAGGTGCGCGTGGCCTCCACGTCTTCGCCATCTCCTCCATCGTGCTGCTGGCCCTCGGCCGGTGGCGGCCCGCCTGGCCGCAGAGTCCCTGGCGCGTGCGCGAAGTGGAGCCGTCCCAGGGCCCGCGCCTGCTGGCGGGACGGCAGGCCGACATCGTGATCATGCCCGCCGGGCCGCACACCCCGCCCGACGACCACCCGCGCTTCTCCGTGAGGAGGCTGGTGACCGAGCCCGTCGACCTCATCGTTCCGCGGGGACACCCCCTCTCCGCGCGTGAGGATGAGGTGCTGCTCAGCGAAGCGAAGGAGGACCTCTGGATCCTCGGATCGCCGTGGCAGGGGTCGCGTCAGGAGATCCTTGAGCAATGCTCCAAAGTAGGCTTCACACCCTCTGAGGGCCACCACGCCCAGGACTGGACGGCCGTCTCCACGCTGGTCGCCTCAGGGCTGGGGTCTCGCTGCTGCCGCGAATGGCGCCCACCCATCCCGGCGTCGTGAGGGTGAGCCTCGGCGGTGCCACCGCTCCAGCCCGCACCATCCTCGCGGCGGCGCGGCGCGGATCCGAACGCCATGCGGCTCATTGCGGCGGCCCTGGAGACCCTCACGGCGGCGGCGAACGCCGCGGTGACCAGCCAGAACCCGCTGACAGGCCTGGACTGACCGCTCGCGGAACGGCCCTGATAGTATCCCTTCATGACACGGCTCACACCGCTGGAATGGCCCGTCATCCGCCAGCTCCGCTCCCGGGACTCCTCGGGCCGCGGCGCAGCCGTGACGTCAAGAAGACGCGTCAGACGGCCCCCGCACAGCGGACGCCGACACGGTGGTGCAGAGCGTCTGCCCCTTCTGCGCCGTGGGATGCGGCCAGAAGGTCTACGCCAGGACGACCGCGTCATCCACATCGAAGGCGATCCCGACTCACCGATCTCCCGCGGGCGGCTCTGCCCCAAGGGCGCTGCGAGCGAGCAGCTGGTCAACTCCGTAGGCCGCCAGACCACAATCCTGTACCGCGCTCCCCGCTCCCACGAGTGGCAGGCGCTGGGCCAGGACGAAGCCATGGACATGATCGCCGACCGGTTCGTCGAGTCCCGCCGACGCCACTGGCAGGACCATGACGAGCACGGCAACCCGGTCAACCGCACCATGGGCATCGCCAGCCTCGGCGGCGCGACGATCGACAATGAGGAGAACTACCTCATCAAGAAGCTGTTCTCGGCCATGCGCGCGGTGCAGATCGAGAACCAAGCTCGCATTTGACACTCCTCCACGGTTCCCGGTCTGGGAACCTCGTTCGAGCGAGGCGGAGCCTCACAGCCCCAGCAGGACCTGGCGAACGCTGACTGCATCGTCATTCAGGGCTCCAACATGGCCGAGTGCCACCCTGTCGGATTCCAGTGGGTCACTGAGGCGCAGAAGCGCGGTGCCCGCGTCATCCACGTCGACCCCGCTTCACCCGCACCAGCGCCGTGGCCGACAAGCACGTGGCTCTGCGCGCAGGCAGCGACATCGCCCTGCTGGGCGCCCTGATCAACTACGTCCTCAGCAACGACCTCTACTTCGAGGAGTACGTCCGGCACTACACCAACGCGGCGACGATCATCTCTGAGGACTACCGGGACACCGAGGACCTCAACGGGCTCTTCTCCGGGTACGACAAGGAGAGCAGCTCCTACAGCCCGGCCTCCTGGTCCTACCAGGCCCGCGGCAGCGGGGAGAAGGTTGAGGAGAAGGGAGCTGAGGATGAGGGCGAGACAGCCGACCCGCAGGGTACGGCGAAGGAGGACCTCCTCTCACGCACGCGGACCTCGCCCACGACCCCACCCTGCAGGACCCCGCTGCGTGTTCCAGGTGCTCAAGCGCCACTACTCCCGCTACACCCCGGAGATGGTCGAGGAGACCTGCGGCATATCGGCCGAGGACTTCCAGTACCTCGCCGAGTCGGTGACGCAGAACTCCGGGCGCGACCGCACCACCGCGTTCTGCTACGCGGTCGGCTGGACCCAGCATGCTCAGGGCGCGCAGTTCATCCGCACCGCCGCTGCCCTTCAGCTGCTCCTGGGCAACATGGGACGTCCCGGCGGAGGCATCATTGCCCTGCGCGGCCACGCCACCATCCAGGGCTCCTCCGACATCCCCACCCTGTTCAACCTGCTGCCGGGCTACCTGCCGATGCCCGAAGCCGGAACGCACAACACCCTGGCCGAGTTCACCAACGCCATCGGATCCAAGCACCAGAAGGGCTTCTGGGCCAATGGCGATGCGTACGCGGTCAGCCTGCTCAAGGCCTGGTGGGGCGATGCGGCCCAGAAGGAGAACGACTACGCCTACGGCTACCTGCCGCGGCTGACCGGCCCCCACGGGACGTACCAGACGCTGGAGAAGATGCTCAAGGACGAGATCGACGGCTACTTCATCGTCGGTCAGAACCCCGCCGTGGGCTCCGCGAACGGCAAGATGCAGCGGATGGGAATGTCTCATCTGAAGTGGCTGGTGGTCCGCGACTTCAGCCTCATCGAGTCGGCCACCTGGTGGAAGGCCGGGCCGGAGATCGACAGCGGCGAGCTGCGCACCGAAGACATCGACACCGAGGTGTTCTTCATGCCGGCGGCGAACCACACCGAGAAGGTGGCACCTTCACCCAGACCCAGCGGCTGGTCCAGTGGCGCCACCAGGCGGTGAACCCGCCCGACGACGCGCAGAGCGAGCTCGAGTTCTTCTACGAGCTGGGCAAGCGCATCAGGGAGCGGGTGGCCGACTCCACCGACCCGCGCGATCGTCCCCTGCAGGACCTCACCTGGGACTACCCCGTCGATGAGCACGGCGAGCCCGACGCAGAAGCCGTCCTGCGTGAGATCAACGGCTACCACCTCACCGGTGAGGACAGCCGGCAAGCCGCTGTCGAGCTTCACCCAGATGCGCGCCGACGGGTCCACCTCAGGAGGCTGCTGGATCTACACCGGCATCTTCGCCGACGGCGTCAACCAGTCTGCCCGCCGCAAGCCCGGCCAGGAGCAGGACGAGACAGCATCCGAGTGGGCGTGGGCATGGCCCGCCAACCGCCGCGTGCTGTACAACCGCGCGTCCGCCGACCCTCAGGGCAGGCCCTGGAGCGAACGCAAGAAGTACATCTGGTGGGACGAGGACCAGGAGAAGTGGACCGGCAAGGACGTGCCGGACTTCCCCATAGGCCTGAAGCCCGGCACGGAGGCCGACCCGGACTCAGGCGGGCCGGACGCGCTCGCCGGGGACGACCCCTTCATCATGCAGTCGGACGGCAAGGGCTGGCTCTACGCGCCCAAGGGCATGGTGGACGGTCCGCTGCCCACGCACTACGAGCCGCCCGAATCCCCGATCACCAACCCCTCTATGGGCAGCAGAGCAACCCTGCGCGGATCGTCTTCCAGCGCCGGGACAACCTGCTGGCTCCCTCCTCGGAGCAGCCGGGGGCAGACGTGTACCCCCACGTCTTCACCACCTACCGGCTCACCGAGCACCACACAGCCAAGCGGCATGAGCCGCTTCCTGCCGTATCTGGCGGAGCTTCAGCCGGAGATGTTCTGCGAAGTCTCCGAAGAGTTCGCAGAGCTGGTCGGGCTGGAGAACTACGGCTGGGCCACCATCATCTCGCCCCGCTCCGCCATCGAAGCCCGCGTCCTGGTCACCAACCGTGTGCGTGCGCTCACCGCAGGCGGACGACGGATCCACCAGGTGGGACTGCCCTACCACTGGGGCAGCGGCACCGATGCCGTGGTCGAAGGCGACTCAGCCAACGACCTCCTCGGCATCGTCCTTGACCCCAACGTGCAGATCCAGGGATCCAAGGCCGCCCAGTGCGCCGTGCTGCCGGGACGCCGCCCCGCGGCCCCGAGCTGCTCACCCTGGTGGAGGAGTACCGGCAGCAAGTAAGCCTCTCCGTGGAGACGGGCAACACCCGGCTCACCGTCCCCTACGTCGAGTCCGACCGGACCACCAGTCAGGAGAAGACATGACGGATCATCTCGTCGAAGACCCGCAGCGCAGCGCCGAAGCCCACGGCGACGCGGCTGAGGCGCGCAAATCGTTCTTCACCGACACCTCCATATGCATCGGCTGCAAAGCCTGCGAAGTGGCCTGCAAGGAGTGGAACCGCAACCCGGCCGACAGCGACCTCGAGCTCTCGGAGTCCTCCTACGACAACACCGAGGGCCTCGGCGCCAACACGTGGCGCCACGTCGCCTTCGTCGAGCAGGACCAGGAGCGCATCGAGACCGCGCGGGAATCCGGGCGGAAGCTGGTCAGCCTCGGCATGCCCAGCGTCGGCCCGCCGCCGCCCTCAGAGACCAGCACCGGCACCGCTCCCCGGACACCGACGAGTTCCGCTGGCTGATGTCCTCGGACGTGTGCAAGCACTGCACCCACGCCGGCTGCCTGGACGTCTGCCCCACCGGGGCCCTGTTCCGCACCCAGTTCGGCACGGTCAAGGTCCAGGAGGACATCTGCAACGGCTGCGGCACCTGCGTCGGCGGCTGCCCGTTCGGCGTGATCGAGCGGCGCGACGAAGGCATCATCCGCGCCAAGGTCGAGCGCAACCAGTCCAAGTACGCGCAGGACATCCCGAACGAGGGCACGGCCAACAAGTGCACGTTCTGCCACGACCGCCTCGTCGACGGCCAGACCCCTGCCTGCGCCCAGACCTGCCCCACCACGTCCATCAAGTTCGGCGAGCACACGGACATGGTCGCGGACGCCCGCGCCCGGGTCGCTGAGCTGCACGCCCAGGGCATGACGGAGGCCCGCCTCTACGGCGCCAACCCCAAGGACAGGGTGGGCGGCACCGGATCGGTGTTCCTGCTGCTGGACGAGCCCGAGGTCTACGGCCTGCCTCCCGACCCCGCGTGCCCACCAAGGACCTTCCACGGATGTACAAGCACACCGCGATGGCCATGCGCGCCATGATCGCCGCAGTCGGGGCCTCCTTCGCCGCGTCCTTCGCCTCAGGAGGCCGCCGGTGACGACCTCCCAGCACGACGCCTACCGGCCGCCGGAGCCCCACCTCGAGAGGGCGAAAGAGGAAGGCCGACGAGGGCGGGCGCGAAATGCCCGTGGTGGAGAAGCCGAACTTCACGTCCTACTACGGACGGCCCGTCGTCAAAGCCCCGCCCTGGGGCGACGAGATCGGCGCCTACCTGTTCCTCGGCGGCCTGGCAGGCGGCTCCTCGCTCCTCTCGGTCGGCGCCCAGCTGACAGGTAGGCGAGTCCTTCAGCGCAACGCAAGGCTCACCTCACTGGGTGCAGTCAGTCTGGGGACAGTCGCACTGATCCACGACCTCGGACGGCCCGAGCGCTTCCTCTACATGCTGCGCACCTTCAAGCCCACCTCGCCGATGAGCGTCGGCAGCTGGCTGCTGAGCACCTTCAGCACCATGGCAGGCGTCACGGCAAGCATCGAAGCCGACCGTCTCCTCGGCCACCGGCTCCCGCTGGGGCCGGCCGCCGCATCCTGCGGCTCGCCGAAGTGCCCGCCGAGGCAGGCACGGCCCTGCTCGCCGCCCCGCTGGCCAGCTACACCGGCGCGCTGCTGTCCGACACGGCAGTCCCGACGTGGAACGCCGCACGCGACGAGCTGCCCTTCGTGTTCGTCTCCTCCGCCTGCATGGCCGCCTCCGGGGCAGCCATGGTGACCACGCCGACGGCGCAGACCGGCCCGGCCCGCTCGCTGGCGGCCGTCGCCGCGGTGGGCGAGGTCGTCTCGATGAAGATCATGAAGAAGCGCATGCACCCCGCCGAGGCGGAGCCTCTGGAGCAGGGCCCAGCGGGCACCATGCTGAAGTGGGCGGAACGGCTGACCATCGCCGGCGCCGCAGGCTCGACGCTGCTGGGCGGTAGGCGGACGGCCGCGGCGGCCAGCGGCCTCATGATGCTCAGCGCCTCAGCGCTCACACGCCTGGGCATCCTGCGTGCCAAGCATCGCCTCTGCGGACGACCCTCGCCACACCATCGAGCCGCAGAAGGCCCGCCTGGCAGCCCGTCGGGCCCAGGGCATCGTCGACGACTCCATCACCACCGTCAGCTGAGCACCGGCCGGGATCAGCGGAGGCTGATCCCTCCGGCGCGGCCATCCGGACCGCTCGGCACCGTGTGTCCGATGACGGGGTAGCCCGGCACCTCGCCGACCACCAGCAGCCCTCCGGATGTCTGAGCGTCGGCGAGCTTCAGCAGATCGTCCTCACCGATGCCGGGCCCCGCACTGAGATGGTCTCGGACCCAGTCCAGATTCCGGCGCGTGCCGCCCGAGACGTAGCCGTCCCGGAGGGCCTCCGCAGCGCCCTCCAGCATGGGAACGGCCTGCACATCGAGCTGCGCGCCCACTCCTGAGGCGCGGCACATCTTGAACAGGTGGCCCAGAAGCCCGAAGCCGGTCACATCGGTGGCCGCCCTCAGGTAAGCGGCCACGACAGCCTCGGCGGCGTCCCGGTTCAGGAGGCCATCGTCTCGACCGCCTCGGGAAGACCTCGGCGGTCGCCTTGTGCCGGTTGTTCAGCAGCCCCAGGCCCAGCGGCTTGGTGAGCGTCAGCGGCATGCCCGGCTCGGCGGCATCATTGCGCAGCAGCTGGTCAGTAAGCGCGATGCCCGTCACCGACAGTCCGTACTTCGGCTCCGGATCATCGACGGTGTGCCCGCCGATCAGCGGACAGCCGGCCTGCTCGGCCACGGCGAGACCGCCGCGCAGCACCTCGGCGAGCAGCTCCATCGGCAGCGTCTCCGCGGCCACCCCACCAGGTTGATCGCCACCTTCGGAGTGCCGCCCATGGCGTAGATGTCTGAGAGGGCGTTCGCGGCCGCGATCCGGCCCCAGTCGTAGGCATCGTCGACCACTGGGGTGAAGAAGTCAGCAGTGGAGAGCAGCGCGGTGTCACCGTCGAGCCGCACCGCTGCAGCGTCGTCCCCGTTGTTGAGACCCACCAGGACTTCGTCGTGGTGCGGGGAGGGCAGGCCGCTCAGCACCTTCTCAAGCTCCCCGGCGGAATCTTGCAGGCGCACCCTCCGCCGTGGGCGTAGGTGGTCAGACGGGTTGCCGAGTGTGAAGACATGGGGCGAGTATAGGAGCGGCGGAGACCCGGGTCACAGCCTGGGGCCGTGGAGGCTGCGTCCGCCTCTGACCTGGAGATGCGTGTCCCCAGCGCCGTGGTAAGTTGCTTGCGGAGGTGTATGAGTCCTGGTGGGCTCCACGGTCTTCAAAACCGTTGAGACCGAGTACCTCGGTCTGGCGGGTTCGATTCCCGTCCACCTCCGCCACCACCGGCAGGAGGGAGGCACGACATGGTCGGAGACGATCCCCGACGCTTCATTCCCTCGACTGCCGCGCTCCTGGCCCACCCGCGCGTGCGCAGCGCCGCCCTCAGCCAGCATGTGATCGACCAGACCATTCACCGCGCCCAGGAGCGCGCCCGCCGCGGTGAGCTGCCCCGGGCCAGGTCGAGGCGGAAGTTCTTGCCCGCCTGGACAGCGCCCGCCCCTCCTCCATGCGGCCGGTCATCAACGCCACCGGCGTGGTGGTCCATACCAATCTCGGACGAGCGCCGCTGTCTGCCGCGGCGCGCGACGCCATCGTCGACGCGTCCGGCTACGTCGACGTGGAGATGGACCTGGAGACGGGCCGCCGCTCCCGACGCGGTGCCTCCGCCCGCAGCGCTCTGCTCGCCGCCTGCCCTCCGGCTGAGGACGCGCTGATCGTCAACAACAGGGCCGCCGCCCTCGCCCTTGCCTGCGCCGCACTGGTGGGCCGCGGCATCGTCGTCATCAGCAGAGGCGAGCTGGTGGAGATCGGGTAAGCTTCCGCCTGCCCGAGCTCATCGAGTCCGCCGGGGCGCAGCTGCTCGAGGTGGGCACCACCAACCGGACCCACATCACCGACTATGCCCGGGCCCTGGACCGGATACCCGAAGGCACCCGGGCCTGCGTGCTGAAGGTCCACCCGAGCAACTACCGCATCAGCGGGTTCACCGCCGGAGCGTCGGTGGCCGAGCTGAGCGAGCTCTCCAAGCACCACGGGCTTCCGCTGGTCGCCGACATCGGCAGCGGGCTGCTCAGCCATGAGCCCGCTCTGCCGGAGGAGCCCGACCTCAGCACCACCCTCTCCGACGGCGCAGACCTCGTCATCGCCAGCGGGGACAAGCTGCTCGGCGGCCCGCAGGCTTACCTGCTGCTGGGCTCCTCGGCCGTCATCTCGCAGCTCTCCGCACACCCGATGGCGCGGGCGATGCGCACCGACAAGCTCACCCTTGCCGCGATGGAGGCCACCCTCAACGGAGGGAGGACTCCGGTCAGCGACGCTCTGCAGACAGACCCCGAGGAGCTGCGCCGGCGCACCGAGGGCATGGCCGAGTCTCTGGATGCGCGCACTGTGCCCCATGACGGCCGCGTGGGAGGCGGCGGCGCCCCAGAATTTCCGCTGCCCGGGTGGGCGGTGCAGCTGCCCCAGGCGGCCGCATCGCTGCTGCGCCGGCACGAGCCGCCCGTCCTCGCCCGCACCCACGACAAGACGTGCCTCATCGACCTGCGCTGCGTGCCCCGGGCGACGATCCCACCGTCCTGGAAGCAGCCCGCTGGGCACTGGAGGAGCTCTCCTCAGCACGCGGGAGTGATGCCTGAGCATGTTCGTCATGGCGACCGCAGGGCACGTCGACCACGGGAAGTCGACCTTGGTGCGCGCCCTCACCGGAACCGAGCCTGACCGGTGGGACGAGGAGCACCGTCGGGGGCTGACGATCGATCTGGGCTTCGCGGCCACCGCCCTGCCCTCGGGGCGCGTCGTCTCATTCGTCGACGTACCCGGGCATGAGCGCTTCCTGGGAAACATGCTCTCCGGGCTCGGCCCGGCCCCATGGTGTGCTTCGTCGTCGCCGCCGACGAGGGTTGGCAGCCGCAGTCCAGCGACCACCGCGATGCCGTCGCAGCCCTGGGCATCGACACCGGCCTGATCGTCATCACCCGCGCCGACCGTGCCCCCGACCGCGCACAGCACGTGCTGGAGCAGGCGCGCGAGGAGCTCTCCTCCACCGGCCTGGCATCGGCGCTAAGCCGTCGTGGTCTCCGCCGCCACCGGTGCAGGGCTCGACGAGCTGCGCACCGCCCTCGACAGCGTGCTCGCCGCAGCCCGGCCGCCCGCGGCCGACGGCCCGGTGCGCACCTGGGTGGATCGAGCCTTCAGCGTCGCCGGGGCCGGCACCGTCGTGACCGGCACGCTCGCCGCCAGTGGCTCCATCGCGAACAGCGGCTGCGGCTGGTCGGCGAGCAGGTCGACGAGACGGTCGTGGTGCGCGGCCTGCAGGCCCACGGCTCCGACGTGGACTCCTGGCAGCCGCCCAGCGGGCGGCCGTCAGCCTCCGAGGGGTCGACGCGGAGCGCACAGGTCGCGGCGATGTGCTGCTCACCCCAGGCGACTGGCACCTCACCGACACGATCGATGTGCGGCACACCAGCGGCGACGACTTCTCCCACACTCCGCAGAGCGTCACCGTCCACGTGGGCACAGCTGCGACGGCCGCGAGGTGCCGTCCCTTCGACGACGCGCATGCCCGGCTCTCCCTCGACAGGCCGCTGCCCCTGCAGATCGGCGATCGTGTGCTGCTGCGCACCTCCGGCAGGCGCACCGTGCTGGCAGGTGCGCTCGTGCTGGACCCGGACCCGCCCTCGCTGAAACGGCGGGGTGAGGGAGCACGCCGAGCGGACGCCCTGGCACAGACGTCACCCGAGGGCGACCTCATCGGTGAAGTGCGCCGCCGCGGAGCAGTCCGGTCCGAGGCGCTGCGCCGCATCGGCGTGGAGGTGCCGGAGGATCTGCCGGAGCAGGTCCGCCGCCTCGACGGCTGGCTCGTGGAGGCGGCTCAGGCGGCCCGCTGGAGCGAGACGCTCCGGGCGGCGGTGGAGCAGCACATGCGCCGGGACCCGCTCTCGGAGGGCCTGTCCCAAGGCGCTGCCGCCGACCTGCTGGACCTGCCCGAGCCCAAAGTGCTGGCCCCCTCGTGGAGGAGGCTGGGCTCCACCAGTCAGCCGGGCGCATCACGGTAAGCGGGGCCGAGCGGGGCCTGGGCCCGGCCGAGGCGTCGATCGCCGCTCTGGAGCAGGACCTCAGCCGCAGCCCTTTCCATGCGCCCGAGGCTCACAGGCTCTCAGAGCTCGGCCTCGGCGAACGTGAGCTGGCCGCCGCCGAAAGCCGTGGACGGCTCGTGCGCCTGGCCGAAGGCCTGGTGCTGCTGCCCAGTGCACCCGCCCGCGCGATGCGGGAGCTTGCGGCGCTGGAGCAGCCCTTCACCCTCAGCGCCGCACGGAAGGCGCTCGGCACCACCCGCCGGGTGGCTGTTCCCCCTGCTGGAGCACCTGGACTCCCGGGGCTGGACGCGCCGCGTCGACTCCTCACTGCGCGAAGTGGTCCGCTGAGCACCCGGAGGACCCAGCTCTCCCGCTGATCATTGCCGTACGCTTCCGCACGGCTCACCGGCGCTCCATCATCAGTCTTCAGGATCCTCCAGAAGCACCCTTTCTTTTATACCCCTAGGGTATATGCAATACTCACCTGCATACCCCTAGGGTATCCAAGAAATGTCTACGGAGAGGGAACTGTCCCATGCTTCTGGAACGCATCTACGACGAAGACCTGGCCCAGGCGAGCTACTTCATCGGCTGCCAGACCAAGGGCGAAGCTGTCGTCATCGACGCCCGCCGCGACCTCAGCGACTACTTCGACCTCGCCGCCCGGCACGGCATGCGCATCACCGCGGTGGCCGAGACCCACATCCACGCCGACTACCTCTCCGGCACCCGCGAGCTCGCCGCCGCGACCGGCGCCGAGGCATACGTCTCCGGTGAGGGCGGTGAGGACTGGCAGTACGGCTTCGACGCCAACCGGCTCAAGCACGGCGACGCCGTCTCGATCGGCAGCATCCGCATCGAAGCCCGCCACACCCGGGCCACACGCCGGAGCACCTGGTCTTCCTCGTGACCGACGGCGCATTCAGCGACGACCCCGGCTACATGATCTCCGGGGACTTCGTCTTCGCGGGAGACCTCGGTAACCGGACCTCCTCGATGAGGCCGCAGGCGGACAGGACACCCGCTTCGAGGGTGCGCAGCAGCTGTTCCGCAGCCTGAAGAACGAGTTCATCACGCTGCCCGACCACGTCATGGTCCACCCGGGCCACGGATCCGGCAGCGCCTGCGGCAAGCCCTCGGCGCCCTGCCCTCCACCACCGTCGGGTACGAGCGCGAGAATGCATGGTGGGCTCAGTACGTCGCTGACGAGGACGAGCAGGGCTTCATCGACGAGCTCCTCGACGGCCAGCCCGACGCCCACGCCTACTTCGGACGCATGAAGCGGGAGAACAAGGACGGCCCCACGTGCTCGGCCCCAGGGCCCCTCGTGGAGATGACGGCTGACCAGGTCCGCAGCGCCCTCGAAGAGTCACGCGCGATCTTCGTGGACACCCGCAGCCAGGATGAGGTCAAGCACGGCACCCCGTGGAGCCCTCAACATCCCCGCCGGAGGCAAGACCGCAAGCTTCGGCGCCTGGGCCTACGACCCCGAGCGCGAGACCCGTCCCTCATCCTTCTCGCCGAAGACGGCGAGCAGGCGGACTCCTGCGCGAGCACCTCATGCGCGTCGGCATCGACCGGGTCAAGGGCTACATCACCAGCCTCGAGGGCCTGCAGAGGACCCAGCCTTCGACCATCACCCCCGCCGAGCTCGAGAACTTCGAGCCCGCCCTGCTGCTGGACGTGCGCAACAAGTCCGAGCACGCAGAAGGCCACATTCCAGGGTCTGAGCAGCTCAGCGCCGGACGGGTCCTCTGGCACCAGGACCAGCTGCCCACCAGCGGTCCGATCGTCACCTACTGCCAGTCCGGGACCCGGAACTCGGTGGCGGCGAGCGCGCTGAGGCGCGAAGGCCACGACGTCCGCGAACTCGTCGGCAGCTACGCTTAGCTGGACCGAGTGGAAGCAGTCCAACTGACATGTCATCCCGAAAGGAAAGCACCTCTATGCCCGCATCCTCTCCCGCCGCACCCATGAGCCCCGCAGAGCTGGCTGAGAAGCTCCAGTCTCAGCAGCCCCTCTGCTGGTCGACGCCCGCACCCCGGCGGAGCACGAGTCGCTGCGGGTCCCCGGATCCCACAACGTTCCGCTGGACCTGCTCCAGAAGAACAGGGAGACCCTGGCCGAACAGTTCACCGGAGACATCGTGCTGATCTGCCAGACAGGAAACCGCGCCAACCAGGCCCTGCAGCACCTGCGTGCCGCAGGAGTGGACACCGCACGGGTCCTCGACGGCGGCGTCGTCGCCATGGAGTCGCAGCACAGCCAGCACACCCCGCGGTCAGCAGCGCTGGGCCATGGACCGGCAGGTGCGCATGGTCGCCGGGTCCTTGGTGCTCACCGGCTTCGTGGGCGGGAAGCTGATCTCCCCAAGGTGGGCTATCTCGCCGGAGCGATCGGCGCCTACCTGACCTTCTCCGCTCTGACCGACTCCTGCGCTATGGCCGCGGCACTGAACAGGATGCCGTGGAACAAGGTGGAAGCTGACCCGACAGTGGAGAAGCTGCTGGCCGAGATTCCCCAGTCGCTGCAGGTGAAGGTCCCGCAGCAGTCTGCGCAGCGATGACCACCGGACTCATTCTGGCGATGGTCCTCGCCGTCGGGATCGGGCTCTCCCTGGGCCTGCTCGGCGGCGGGGGCACCATCCTGGCCGTCCCGCTGCTGACCTACGTAGCGGGGATGCCTGCCAAGGAGGCGATCGCCGCCTCGATGTTCATCATCGGGGTCACCTCCGCGGTCAGCGTCATCGCCCACGCGAGGCGCGGGACCGTGCAGTGGAGAACAGGGTTCATCTTTGGGGCCGCAGCCATGGTCGGCGCCTTCGGCGGGGCCTGCTGGGCAGCCAGCTTCCCGCCGTGGTGCTCATGGTCGGCTTCGGCATCATGATGGTCGCCACCGCCCTGGCTATGATCCTCGACCGCAGAGCCAAGCAGTCCGGGGCGCCCCAGAAGAAGCTCCCGCTGGTCAAGATCCTCCTGGAGGGACTGGTGGTCGGGGCGGTGACCGGCATGGTCGGCGCGGGCGGAGGATTCCTCGTGGTGCCTGCGCTCGTTCTGCTCGGCGGGCTCTCCATGCCCACCGCGGTGGCGACCTCGCTGCTCATTATCTCGCTGAAGTCATTCACCGGCCTGGCTTACTACCTGACCACAGTGAGCATCGACTGGGTCCCGGTGCTCATGATCACCGGCATCACCGTGCTCGGGGCACTGGTGGGCTCCGCGCTGGTGAAGCACGTGCCGGAGAAGGCTCTGAAGAAGGCGTTCGGGTACCTGGTGCTCGCGATGGGCATCGTGGTGTTCCTCCAGGAGCTGCCTCTGAGCGTGGGGCTGGGGGCTGCGGCAGCGGTCCTCATTCTCCTCGCGGGACTGATGCTCCGGGGACGCCGACGAGCAATAGGAGAAGGAGGAGCGGCAGCGTGAAAGAAGCAGATCCGGAGACGCAGCGACGCATCGTCAACCGGCTCAAGCGGGCCCGCGGGCAGCTCGACTCCGTCATCTCCGCAGTGGAGAGCGGCGACGGGTGCCGTGACGTGGTCACGCAGCTCTCGGCAGTGTCCACCGCTCTGGACCGTGCGGGCTTCGTGGTGGTCTCCTCCGCGATGCAGTTCTGCATCACGGACCCGGAGGCGGCCGCCGCGTCCGAGGACGGACTGACCGTCGAGGAGCTGGAGAAGCTCTTCCTCTCCCTCTCTTAGGCACCCTCTCTGTATACAGAAACGATGCGAAACCGGCGCGATGCGGGAGTATTCGCCCTCCTGGGTTCCGCCGAGCCCTGTTTATGTATACAGTGAGGCTATGCGAGCAAGTGATGCGGCGTACACTTCCCTGCAGGAGGAGATCCTCGAAGGTCACCTCGCACCCGGGACTGTCCTGGGCGAGGTGGGCCAGTCCGAACGCCTCGGCGTGTCTCGCACCCCTATCCGAGAGGCTCTGGCTCGTCTGATCGCTGCTTACTTGGCCGTACAGCAGCCAGGGCGCGGAACCGTCGTCAGCGAGATCTCGCTGGAGGACGTGGACCTGCTCTTCGAAGCCCGCATCCCGCTGGAGACTCAGGCCGCTTACCTGGCCGCCGCACGAGGCGCCCCTGACGCGTTCCTTCACCTGGCAGACGAGTTCCAGCACGCTCAGCAGTCAGCTGAGGCGGAATCTCACTACACGCTGGCATCCCGCATGGATCAGGCGATCGACGAGGCGGCGCAGAACCCGTATCTCAGTGCGATGCTCGCCAACCTCCGGGTGCACCTCATCCGTGTGCGCCGCATGGCAAAGAACCAGCCGCAGCGGCTTGCGCAGTCAGCCGCTGAGCACCGCGAGATCTGCCTGGCCGTCGCCTCCGGCGACGAGCAGATGGCCCAGGCGGCCACCACGCTGCACCTGCGCCGGAGCCTCGCCTACATCTCCGCGCTCAGGAACTAGAAGGATCAGCCCAGCCCATGAGAGGACGCCCCCGTCGATGATCGAGCACACCGTGAGAGTCCGTCCCAGCACGGACAGCCTGCCCCGTGAGGACCAGCTGGCCCACAAGATCGCCCGCGTCGCCCGCGACGAGGTGCCCGTGGAGGCCGACGTCGCAGACATGGTGATCAACAGAATCATCGACAACGCCTCCGTGGCAGCGGCGTCCCTGGCCCGAGCGCCCGTGGCATCCGCCCGCGCCCAGGCCCTCGACCACCCGGTCTCCGCCAACGGACGCGGCGCGTCGGTGTTCGGCACCTCCCAGAGGACCTCCCGAATGGGCGGCCTGGGCCAACGGAGTCGCCGTGCGCGAACTGGACTTCCACGACACGTTCCTCGCCGCGGACTACTCCCACCCCGGCGACAACATCCCCGCGATCCTCGCCGTCGCGCAGCACACCCGGCGCTCCGGGGCAGACCTGCTGCGCGGAGTGGCCACCGGCTATGAGATCCAGGTGGATCTGGTGAAGTCGATCTGTCTGCACAAGCACAAGATCGACCACGTGGCCCACCTGGGCCCCTCGGCCGCTGCAGGCATCGGCACCCTGTTGGATCTGGACACGGAGACGATCTTCCAAGCCGTCGGGCAGGCGCTGCACACCACCACCGCCACCCGCCAGTCCCGCAAGGGCGAAATCTCCACATGGAAGGCCCACGCCCCCGCCTTCGCAGGCAAGATGGCGGTCGAGGCAGTCGACCGGGCTATGCGGGGACAGACCTCCCCGTCCCGATCTATGAGGGCGAGGACGGAGTGATCGCCTGGATCCTGGACGGCCCCGACGCCGAGTACACGGTCCCCTGCCCGGCCCCGGAGAGCCCAAGCGGGCCATCCTCGACACCTACACCAAAGAGCACTCGGCCGAGTACCAGGCCCAGGCCTGGATCGACCTCGCCCGGAAGCTGCACCATCAGCACCCTGAGCTGACCGACCCTGCGAACGTGGAGTCGGTGCTGATCCGTACCAGCCACCACACCCATTACGTCATCGGCTCCGGCGCGAACGACCCGCAGAAGTACGACCCGGGAGCATCGCGCGAGACCCTCGACCACTCCATCCCCTACATCTTCACCGTCGCCCTGCAGGACGGCACGTGGCACCATGCCGACTCCTACGCCCCGGAGCGCGCAGGACGACCGGACACGGTGGAGCTGTGGCAGAAGGTCACCACCGAGGAGGACCCCGAGTGGACCCGCAGGTACCACTCAGCGGAGATTGCGGAGAAGGCCTTCGGCGGCTCCGTGGAGATCCGTCTCACGGACGGCCGCACCATCACCGACGAGATCGCCGTCGCAGACGCGCACCCCTGGGCGCGCGCCCCTTCGAGCGCGAGCAGTACATCGCGAAGTTCCGCTCACTGGCCTACGGCGTCATCGACGACGCCGAGATCCGCCGCTTCCTCGACACCGTGCAGCGCCTCCCGAGCTCTCCCCGAGGAGCTGGACGGGCTGAACATCGCAGCCGCCGACGGCATCCTCGAGCAGTCCCCGCGCCGAAGGGCCTGTTCTGATGCTCTACGCCGCGACGACACCTCAGCAGAAGCGTCAGCACCTGCGCGAGATCCTCACTCCCGGAGCTGCCCGGCAGTTTCCGGGTGCGTTCACACCGCTGAGCGCACCGCTGATCCAGGAGAAGGGCTTCGACGGCGTCTACGTCTCCGGGGCGGTGATCGCCAACGAGCTGGGACTGCCGGACATCGGGCTGACCACGCTCACCGAGGTCGCGCAGCGGGCAGGGCAGATCGCACGCATGACCGACCTGCCGACCCTCGTCGACGCCGACACCGGCTTCGGCGAGCCCATGAACGTGGCGCGCACCATCCACGAGCTGGAGAGCGCGGGTCTGGCTAACTGCCACATCGAGGACCAGGTCAACCCCAAGCGCTGCGGGCATCTGGACGGCAAATCCACCGTGGACGCGGAGACCGCCGCCCAGCGCATCCGCTCCGCGGCCCAGGCCCGGCGGGATGAGGACTTCCTCATCATGGCGCGCACTGACGTCCGCGCTGCGGAAGGCCTGAATGCCGCAATAGAGCGCGCCAAGGCCCTGGTGGCCGCAGGCGCCGACGCGATCTTCCCGAGGCGATGAAGGACCTCAGCGAATTCGAGGCGATATGCCGCGCCGTGGACGTTCCCGTCCTGGCGAACATGACCGAGTTCGGCAGATCGGCCCTCTTCACCCGCCAGCAGCTGGCTGACGCGGGGTGGCGCTCGTCATCTACCCGGTCACCTCGCTGAGGGCAGCGATGGGCGCGGTGGAGCGCACCCTGGACACGCTGGCCGCCGAAGGCACCCAACAGTCTGCAGTGCCGCAGATGATGACCCGCGCCCGCCTCTACGAACTCGTCGACTATGAGGGATACAGCAGCTTCGACTCCGACATCTTCACTTTCGATGTGCCTGAACCGTTCAATGACGAAGGAGCTCAGACGTGACCGACACCGATGTTCACAAAGGTTTGGTTAAGCATCGTCGCCGACCGGACCGCCGTCTCCAAAGTGAACCCTGACACGAACTCTCTGCTCTACCGCGGCTACCCCGTGCAGCAGCTGGCGGCAGGCCTCAGCGTCGAGGCCGTTGCCCTGCTGCTGTGGAGCGGGGAGCTGCCGAGCACGCAGGAGCTCGCTGAGTTCGAGGAGTTCGAACGCAGCCACCGCGGTCTGGACCCCAAGGTCCGCGAGGCCGTCGACCTGCTCCCGGCCGACTGCCACCCCATGGATGTGGGCCGCACCGCCGTCTCTGTGATGGGCGCGAACGACCCGCACGCACAGACCTCCGACCCGGCTGCAGAGCTGCAGAAGGCCAAGAAGCTGTTCGCCGCGTTCCCAGCGGTCCTCGCCTACGATCAGCGGCGCTGGCGCGGCCAGGACCCGGTGGCTCCTCGCGATGACTTGGACTATGCGCAGAACGTCCTGTGGATGACGTTCGGCGAGGAGGCGGCAGCCGAGGTGGTGAACGCCTTCCGCGTCTCGATGGTTCTCTACGCCGAGCACTCCTTCAACGCGTCCACGTTCACCGCGCGCGTGGTCACCTCCACCCTTTCGGACCTGCACTCGGCGGTGACCGCGGCGATCGGCGCCCTGAAGGGCCCCCTGCACGGCGGCGCCAACGAGGCGGTGATGCACACCTTCGCCGAGATCGGGATCCGCCCTGGCGAGACCCGCGAAGAGGCTGCCGCGCGGTCGCGGGAATGGATGGAGAACGCCCTGGCTGAGAAGCGCAAGGTCATGGGATTCGGCCACCGGGTGTACAAGCGCGGGGACTCACGGGTCCCCACCATGAAGGAGTCCCTCGATGCGATGGTGGAGCACTATGGCCGCCATGAGCTGATGGGGCTCTACGAGGGGTTGGAGTCCGCGATGGACGAGGCCACCGGCATCAAGCCGAACCTCGACTACCCGGCAGGGCCCACCTACCACCTCATGGGGTTCGACACCGAGATGTTCACTCCGCTGTTCATCGCCTCGCGGATCATGGGGTGGACTGCGCACATCATGGAGCAGCGCGCGGACAACACCCTGATCCGCCCGCTCAGCGAGTACAGCGGCCCGGACGAACGCTCACTGTAGCCCCGCACAGGCTGCCCGCTTTTCTCAGCGCAAATGTCATGACAAACTGTCATTTATGCTGAAGGAGAGCCCTCATGGTTGACCTGGACATCGCGCTGGACCGATCCTCACCGGTGCCTCTATACCACCAGGTCGCCTCAGCCTTCACCGCAGCGATCCGCGAAGGCGTCCTTCCTCCCGAGACGAAGCTCGAGAACGAGATCGCACTGGCCAAGAGGTACAGCCTCTCGCGCCCCACGATGCGCCAGGCCATGGACCAGCTCGTCCGCGACGGACTGGTGGTGCGGCGCCGCGGCGTCGGCACGCAGGTCATCGGCCCTCCCGTCCGGCGCAACCTTCGCCTCTCCAGCCTCTACAACGACCTGCAGGACGAGGGGCAGAGCCTCAGACGCGCGTCCTCTCGCTGGAGACCGTGACCGCCGATCAGGAGGTGTGCGAGCAGCTCGGCCTCCCCGAGGGCTCGGAGGTGCACCACCTGCGACGCCTGCGCCTCGTCGACGGCCGACCCCTGGCTCTGATGGAGAACTGGCTGCCGCTCACCGTCGCCGAGCTGGACAGCAGAAGCCTTGAGACCGACGGGCTGTACAACATTCTGCGGCGCGCCGGCGTCGACTTCCGCATGGCACACCAGAAGGTCGGCGCCAGGATCGCCGATGCCGAGCAGGCTCGCCGCCTCAAGGTGGAGCAGGGCTCCGCGCTGGTCCTGATGGAGCGCACAGCCCTCGACAGCAGCGGAGCGCCCGTCGAGTTCGGCAAGCACGTCTACCGCGCCGACAGGTACTCCTTCGACATCATGCTTGTGGATTAGACCCAGACCCCAGTGGAAGGCAGCGCGACCATGTCCGCTCACACATCAGCGACCCGACAGGACCCGAGGGAAGCGCCGTGGGTGCACCCTCCGGCACGGCCAGCACGGCTGACTGGACCGTCGACGTGGGGACCCCTGACTCCGAAGTGCAGCCGCCCGGCTGGACGCACACCGGGCTGCGCGTCACCGGCCTCGCCGCCGGGGCCTCGGTGCGGCTGGCCGCCCAGCCGGAGGAGCGCATCATCATTCCGCTGTCCGGGTCCTTCGAGGTGCGCATCGACGGCGACACGTACGCCCTCGGCGGCCGCCCCTCCGTGTTCCACGGCCCCAGCGACGTCCTGTACACCGGGATCGAGACCGCCATCACGCTCTCCTCGGAGCGAGGCGGGCGGGTGGCCGTCGCCTCTGCGCCCGCGAGCGCACACCACCCCATCCGGCACATCGCCCGGGAGGAGGTGCCCGTGGAGCTGCGGGGAGTAAGCGTCGCGTCCCGCCAGGTGCACAACTTCGGCACGCCTGCGGTCCTGGAGGCGGACCGGTTCATCGTCTGCGAAGTGCTCACCCCGGCGGGCAACTGGTCCTCCTACCCGCCGCACAAGCACGACGAGGAGAAGGAGGGCGAGACCTCCCTCGAAGAGATCTACTACTTCGAGATGCAGCCGACCGAGGGCGCCCCGTGCCCTCTGCGGCAGACGGCGGACCCGATGTGATCGGCTACCAGCGCGTCTACGCCTCCGATGAGCGCCCGATCGACGTCACGGCAGAGGTCCGCACCGGCGATGTGGTGCTGGTCCCCTACGGCTGGCACGGCCCTGCCATGACCCCGCCGGGCCACGACATGTACTACCTCAACGTCATGGCAGGGCCGGGGCCCGTCCGCCAGTGGCTCATCAGCGACGACCCGCACCACGGCTGGATCCGTCGCACCTGGGACGAATCCGCCATCGACGACCGGCTTCCCTTCATAGGCTGATGAAGCCCCTGCCCAGGGAGGTCGCATGCCGCCCACTGCTGTAGGACTCGTCGGAGCAGGCCGCATCGGGACGATGCACGCCGCACATCTGAGCCTGCTCGCCCCGACGGCGTCGAGCTGATCGTGGCCGACATCGACCCCGCGCGGGCGCAGCAGGTCGCCGGGCAGCTGGGAGCGCGTGCCGCACCCTCAGTCGACGCCCTCTTCGACATGCCGCTGGACGGGCTCGTGATCGCCGTGGGCACCGCCCACCACGCACCGCTGATCGTGCGGGCCGCGCAGGCGGCCATCCCGGTGCTGTGCGAGAAGCCGCTGGCGGAGTCGACGGCAGCCTCGGAGCAGGTGCTGCGCGTCATCGAAGAGACCGGCGCCGCGGTCCAGGTGGGCCATCAGCGCAGGCTCGACGCCGGCTACGTCCAGGCCAAGCGGGCCTACGAGAACGGGGACCTGGGCTGGCTGCACACGATCCGTGCCATCACCGCCGATATGCGGCCCCCTCCCGTCGAGTTCATCGCCGGATCGGGCGGCCTGTTCCGCGACTGCTCCGTGCATGACTTCGACGCCCTGCAGTGGCTCACCGGCCAGCAGATCGTCGAGGTCTGCGCGCGGGGTCCAACAACGGCGACCCCGCCATCGGCGAGGTGGGGACGTGGACTCGGCCACCGCACTGATCACCCTCGAGGACGGAACACTGGGGTCGGTGTCAGCGACCCGCTACAACGGAGCGGGCCACGATGTTCGCCTCGAACTGCACGGGTCCGCCGGCACGGTGCACGTGGGACTGGACGCGAGCTACTCGGGAGTCTCCGCGGAGCCCGGGTTCGTCTTTCCCGCCGACATCCCGCACCGCACGTTCCATGAACGATTCGCTGAGGCCTACCGTGCGGAGATCCGAGCCTTCGTGCAGCTCGCGCGCGGAGAAGGCCCGAACCCCTGCCCTGCGGCGGAGGCCGTGGATGCGTCACGGGTCGCCGATGCCGCACAGCTGTCCCTGGAGACAGGCCGAGCCGAGCGCGTGCGACGATGAGATCGCCCCAGGCGAGTCCGGCAGGCATCAGCGCACCGCGGTGTCCTCCGAGCTCGGAGGCGCCCGTGGGGTCTGTCTCGGAATGTGACAGGCGTTTTGCCCGCTCTGACGGCGCGGACGTAGTCTCAGGAATGAACATTTCGACCGGCTCTGAGGTCTGGCTGCCGATACGAGCGATGGGAGTTGATCGGTATGATCACCGCTGCCCGTGATGACGGCGCCGAAGACATCCCCGCGCCTGCGGAGTTCGACCCGTTGGAGCTCAGAAAGGCCCTGGGGCAGTTCCCGCAGGGCATCGTCGCGGTGGCGGCCGAAGTCGACGGACACCCGGAAGTCCTCGTGGCATCCAGCTTCACCGTGGGGTCTCCTGGAGCCCCGCTGGTGACCGTCGCGGTGCAGCACACCTCCTCCACCTGGCCCAAGCTGCGTGACCGGGCGTCCCGCTTGGGCATCTCGGTGCTGGGTGCGCAGCAGTCCGAGCTCACCCGCCAGCTGGCCTCCACGGATCGTGCTTGGCCGCTTCCACGGGGTGGAACGCAGGATCGACGGTGAGCGGGCGCTGGTCCTGGAGGGCTCTCCGCTGTGGTTCACCACGCGCATGCACAGCCAGTTCACCGCCGGCGACCACGACGTGGCCGTCCTGGAGATCCTCGACTTCGGCTACGACGAAGCCTCTGAGGGGCTGGTCTTCCACCAGAGCCGGTTCAAGGGCCTCACCCCGCTGGAGTGAGCTCAGCAGCCTCATCGAACAGGTCGGCGCAACGGCGCGCAATATATGTGCTCGCGTTTTGTTCATCCGCGGCGTGTGAACGTAGAGTCTCCGCTGTAACCATCCAGAGCGACTGAGGGACCTGGCCCGACGACGACGCAGCAACCTGGATCTCCGCATTGCCCTCATCGGCTGCGGGAATCCTTCGGTGCTAACGCCAGGACCGATGGAGAGTGCATCATGATTTCGCTACGCCATGTGTCGACTGCCTTCGCGGCTCGCGGCAAGGAGCCCGTCCGGGCGGTGCAGGACGTCAGCCTGAGATTCCCCGCGGCAGCATCCAAGGCATCATCGGATTCTCCGGCGCCGGAAAGTCCACCCTGCTGCGCAACATCAACCTCCTGGAGCGCCCCACGGAGGGCGAGGTCTGGGTCGGCGGCACGGAGCTGACCGGGCTGAAGGACGAGCAGCTGCGCCAGGCCCGCCACCAGATCGGCATGGTCTTCCAGGGCTTCAACCTGGTCAACAACCTCACCGTGGCCCAGAACGTGGAGCTCTCACTGAAGTTCGCTTACCAGAAGGACAAGAAGCAGCGCCGGCGCCGGGCCGCCGAGGCGCTGGAGATCGTCGACATCTCCCCAAGGCGAAGAACTACCCCGCCCAGCTCTCCGGCGGCCAGAAGCAGCGGGTGGCCATCGCCCGCGCGCTGGCCACCCAGCCGGACGTGCTGCTGTGCGATGAGCCCACCAGCGCCCTGGACCCCTTCACCACCGCCACCGTGCTGCAGTACCTCGCTGACGTGAACCGTGAGTTCGGAATCACCGTGGTGATCGTCACCCACGAGATGGAGGTCATCAAGGCCTTGGCGGACCACGTAGCGGTCATGGAGGACGGAGCTGTGGTGGAGCAGTTCCCCGCCGCAGAGCTCGGCCGCGAGGACTTCGCCCCGAGAACCTCCATCGGGCGGTATCTGACCTCCGACGGCATCAGCGTGAATCGCGACGGCCGCACAGTCCCCGCCGCCGCGGCTGAGGGTGATCAGGACACCTTCGAAGAGATCGCCGACGAGCGGGACCAGAAGATCTTCGCCGCCGTCGAAGGGGTGTTCGCTGATGAACCTCCAGCTCATCATCGACCGCATCCCGGAGATCAACCACGCGATGCTGGAGACGTTCGCCATGATCGGGGTCTCCATCCCGCTGGCAGTGCTCCTGGGCACCCCATTGGGCATCTGGCTGTGGAGCCACGCCCCCGGCGGGCTGAAGCCCACGCCCAAGAGCCACACGGTGGTCTCTGCGATCGTCAACATGGTCCGCTCCTTCCCGTTCCTCATCCTGCTGATCGCCCTGATCCCGTTCACCCGGTTCATCGTGGGCACGTCGGTGGGAACGGCCGCGGTGATCGTTCCCTGACGATCAACGCCATCCCCTACTTCGCGCGCCTCGTGGAGCAGAACATCACACAGCTGGGCTCCGGCGCCGTGGAGGCCTCCCGAGCGATGGGCGCCACCAGCGGACAGATCATCCGCAGCGTGCTGCTGGTGGACGCCAAACCCGCCCTCATCGGCTCCATCACCATCACCACGGTCAGCTTCATCTCCTACTCCGCGATGTCCGGCCTGGTGGGCGGAGGCGGCATCGGCGACCTCGCCATCCGCTACGGCTACTACCGGTACGAGACCGAAACCATGATCGTGGCCTGCATCCTCATGGTGCTCCTCGTCAGCATCGTCCAGTACGGCGGCACCCGCATCGCCCGCATGACGGACAAACGCGTCTCCGCCTGAGAGACCTCCCTCACTCGCCCCGCAGAGCAACAGAAAGAGAACACCCCTATGCCTTCTTCCGTCCGTGCCCACCCTCGGCTCCTCAGCATCGCCGCCCTGACCGCGGCCGGAGCCCTGACCGCCACCGGCTGCGGCCTCGTCGAGGATGAGGACACCATCAGCATCATGGTCACCGAATCCGCCCCCTTCCAGGAGCCCACCGAGATCGCGGTGGAGCTGCTGGAGGACGAGGGCTACGAGGTGGACGTCAACTACGTCACGGACATCAATCAGCCCAACCAGGTGGTCCACAACGGCGAGTACAGCGCCAACTACTTCCAGCACCTGGCCTTCCTGAACAACTTCAACCAGTCCAACGAGACTGAGGTGGAGCCGCTGTTCAGCGTCTACTACGCACCGGTAGGCCTCTTCAGCCTGGAGCACGACTCCCTGGAGGATCTCCCCGACGGCGCCCAGATCAACCTGCCGGTGGACCCCTCCAACAACGGCCGGGCCCTCCAACTCCTGGCCGATGAGGGCCTGATCGAGTTCGATGACGAGGTCTCCGTCATCGAACTGACTCAGAACCACATCACGGAGAACCCCGGGGCTTCGAGTTCGTCGAGACCGACCAGCAGCAGGGGCCGCCTCCCTGCCCGATGTCGACGCCGGGTTCGCCTTCGTCCGCCTCGTCGCCGAAGCTAGCCACGATGTCGACGACACGCTGCTGGCCATTGAGGACGGACGCGACGAGGTGCGCATCCCCTTCACCTGTGTGGTGGCCGCGGCGCCGGACAGCGTGACCGACGAGCAGGCCCAGGCCCTGCAGAACGCCTTCCAGTCGGAGGAGGTTGAGCAATGGTTCCAGGAGTACCAGGGCGGCGTGATCGACTACGTCGACGACATCACCCTGGAGAACAGCGACGAGATCTGGACAGAGTTCACCGAGGGCGACGCATGAGGGCCGACGCTCCCAGCCGCAGACCACCGGCACTGGCTGCCGCCGCCGGTGCCGCCGGTGCCGCGTCCCTGGCGGTCACCGGCTGCGGACTCATCGACGGGGATGACCAGACCATCACGATGGTGGTCACAGAGAATGCGCCCTTCCAGGAACCCACCGAGATCGCCGAAGAGCTGCTGGAGGAGGACGGGTGGGACGTGCAGACCACGTACGTCACTGACATCATCCAGCCCAACTACACGGTCGACAACGGCGAATACGACGTCAACTTCTTCCAGAACCTCACCTATCTCCTGCAGTTCAACGAGGACCACGACCTGGATCTGGAGCCGATCCTCTTCATGTTCGAGCAGCCCTCAGGCATCTACTCCCAGGAGCACAGCTCGCTGGAGGAGCTCCCCGACGGGGCGCAGGTGGCGCTGCCTGTGGACACCGCGAACAACGGGCGCGGCATCAGCCTGCTGGCCCGCGCCGGGCTCATCGAGGTGGACGAGTCCAAGAGCACTCCGGAGCTCAGCGTGGACGACATCGAGGAGAATCCGCGCAGCCTGGAGTTCATCGAAGTGGACCAGCAGTCCGTGGGCACCGTCTACGACGACGTCGACGCCGTCTTCGGCTTCGCGCGGCTGCTCGCAGAAGTGGACGTCATGCCCGACGAGGCGCTGATCATTGAGAACGAGGAGGAAGCGCTGCCCTTCGCGATGACGATCGTGGCGCAGCCTGGGTTCCGCGAGCAGGAGCCGGAGAAGTACCAGGCCCTCAGGGAGGCCTACCACTCCGATGAGGTCAGGGACTGGTACCAGGAGTACCTCGACGGCCTCCTCACCCCGGCATTCGACCGCGACATCGACCAAGCATGGGAAGAGGCCAACAGCCGATGACACTCGCAGCCGCACCGACCGCCTCAGCCCAGCTTCCCAACCACGTGCTGGAGGACATCGCCTCCGGGGCCGTTGAGCGGGAGCTGCACCGAGTGCTGCCCTTCGAGCCGGTCCGCCAGCTGGACCGCCACGGCTTCGGAGCCCTGAGAGTGCCCGAGGCGTTCGGCGGCCCGGGCCTGAGCATCGAGGAGCTGATCGTCGACGTCATCCGCCTGGCGCAGGCCGACTCCAATATCGCCCATCTCTACCGCGGGCACTTCGGATTCGTGGAATCGCTGCGCTTCCAGCCGGAGGAGATCCAGCAGACCTGGTACCCGCGCGTGCTCGCCGGCACCACGGTCGGCAACGCCTCCACCGAGAAGGGCGGCAACGAACTGGGGACGCTGAACACCAAGCTCACGACCGCCGCCGACGGCACATGGCGGCTCAATGGTGAGAAGTTCTACTCCACCGGAACGATCTTCAGCGACTACACACGCGTCTCCGCCTCTCAGGAGGAGGGGATCGAAGGTAAGCGCTTCGCCGTCGTGCCCACCGACGGTGAGGGGGTCACGGTGCATGACGACTGGGACGGCTTCGGCCAGAAGCTCACCGGCACCGGCACGACGGTTCTGAACGACGCCCCGGTGGAGAGTCTCGGCATTCTCCGCCGGGTGCACGGATCCCATGAGGCGGTGCACGAAGCGGCGTTCTTCCAGCTCTACCTGCTGGCCGTGCAGGTCGGCATCGCCCACGCCGCAGTGCGCGACGCCGCCGAGACGCTGCGCAGGCGCACCCGCACCTTCAACACCTCAGCGTCCGGGGCCGCGTTCAAGCAGGACCCGCTGATCCAGCAGATCGTCGGGAAGATGGCCGCGAAGGCCTATGCCGCACAGGCCATCGTGGCCGAGACCGCCCGTGCCCATGATCGGGCCCTTGAAGCAGGCTTCGCCGCCGGAACCTGGAACCCCGAGTTCTCCGGTGAGCTGCCCGAAGGGGTCTACGAGTCCGAACTGGCGGTGGAGAAGGCCCAGATCACCGTGCCCGAGCTGGTGCTCAGCATCACCCAGGAACTGTTCGACACCGCGGGCGCCTCTGCAGTGCTGCGGACCAAGGCGCTGGACCGCCACTGGCGCAACGCCCGCACGATCGCCACCCACAACCCCATCGTGTTCCGCGCCCGATCCGTGGGGACTACGAGATCAACGGAACCCTGCCCGAGGGCCTCAACGCCATCGGCGATGCGAAATCCGAGGAGAGCCGATGACCATCCACTTCAACGCCTTCGACATGCTCGTTCCGGTTCACCAGAGCCCTGGGCTCTGGCGGCACCCCGAATCGCGGATCGACCAGTTCGACCAGTTGGAGTACTGGACCGGCTGTCCCAGACGCTGGAGCGCGCCAGCTTCTCCAGCCTGTTCCTCGCCGATGTCCCCGGCGTCTATGACGTCTACGGCTCCAGCCATCATTCCGCGGCGCGCGGCGGGGTGCAGTATCCGCTGCTGGACCTGCAGGTTCTGGTGCTTAGCGCTCGCAGCCGCCACCACCCACCTGGGGTTCGGCCTCACCGCCTCGGTGACCTACGAGCAGCCCTACCTGCTCGCCCGCCGCTTCGCGACCCTGGACCACCTCACCCAGGGGCGAGTCGCATGGAACGTGGTGACCAGCTACCAGGACTCCGCGGCCCGCAACCTCGGAATGCAGGGGCAGATCCCCACGATGAGCGCTACGACCGCGCCGATGAGTTCATGGAGGTCATGTACAAGCTCTTCGAGCACTCCATCGACGACGACGCCGTCATCGCCGACAAAGAGTCAGGAGTCTTCACCGACCCGGAGAAGGTCCGCGGCATCGAGCACGAATCCACGTGGTTCTCCGTACCAGGGCCCATGCTCACCCACCCCGGCCCGCAGCGCACGCCCCTGCTGTTCCAGGTGGCTCCTCCGCTCGCGGCCAGACGTTCGCCGTCGACCACGGAGAGGCGATCTTCGTCATCAACGCCAGGCCGGAGAAGCTGGCCCAGCAGGTCGAATCCACCCGCGCCCAGCTGACCGACGCAGGCAGAGACCCGTCCTCGGTCATCTTCTCCGCGATGGTGACCATCATCGTCGCGGACACTGAGGCTGAGGCGCAGGCCAGGTTCCAGGAGTACGCCGCCTACGTCGACACGGAGGCCGCGCTCACCCTCTTCGGCGGCTGGACCGGAGTCGACCTCTCCGATCTGCACGAAGACGACGATGTGGCCGACGTGCAGACCGAGGCGAACCAGTCCGCGCTGGCGATGTTCACCAAGGACCCCAGCAGGAGGTGGACGGTTCGGGAGGTCGCGGAGTTCATCTCCATCGGAGGCCGAGGCCCCACCATCATCGGCGATCCCGTGCAGGTCGTGGACCAGCTCTTGGAGTACCAGCGGATCTCCGGAGTGGACGGCTTCAACATCTCCGCCGCCGTGCGCCCGGCTGACTTCGAACGATTCGAGCAGTTCGTCACCCCGAGCTCCGCCGCCGCGGCCTATTGCCGGAGCGCCCCGAGACTCCGCTGACCCTGCGAGAGTCGCTGCTGGGCGCTGGGCCCCATCTGGCCCAGGACCACCCCGCCCGCCTACTTGCCCGGGCGGATGCCCGAGGTCCTCGCGCGGACGAGAGAGCGGGCCTACCTGACATGCGCCCGGGCCGCCCTGCTCCTTCGCCGACGTGCTCTACTCGGCTGACTGGTCCTGCAGCTGCTCGAGGAAGTCCTCAGCGTTGTCGCCGGTGACGAGCGTCGCGTCGATGGCAATCTCCTCCTCGACCGTCTCGCCCTCGATGACCCGGACCGCCTCTTCGATGCTGCGGTGGCCCATCTCGTAGGCGCCCTGGGCCATGGTGGCATCCAGCTCACCGGCGATGATCGAGTCGACCGCGTCCTCGGTCCCGTCGACGCCGACGATGAGGAAGTCCTCAAAGTCAGGCTTGGCGGCACGCACTGCCTCGACTGCCCCGAGGGCCATGTCGTCGTTGGCGGCCACGATGATGGACAGGTCGGGGTTCGACTGCAGCGCGTCGCTCGTCGCTGCACGGGCCTGCGCTCGGTCCGAGTCGGCGGCCAGCTCCGCGACCACTTCCACGCCGCTGTCCTCGAGGACCTCCATGGCACCGTCGATCCGGTCATCGGTCGATGGGTTTCCGGGAACTCCGCGGATCGCGAGCATCTCTCCTCGTCGCGCTCCTCCAGGACGAACTCCCCGAGGGAACGGCCGAGATCGAGGTTGTCGGTGCCGATGAAGGTCTCGGCCCCGTCCCAGCCGGGAACGCTGGTGTCCACCAGGACCACCGGAACGCCTTCGTCGGCCGCACTCTGAAGCACCGGCTCCAGCTGCTCGGCCTGCGTCGGCGAGACCACCAGGGCGTCAGGCTCCTGGTCAGGTCCGTGTTGATGCGGTCGATCTGCTCCTGGACCTCGGACTCCTGGGTGGCGCCGCCGATGGTCACGTTCGATCCCAGCTCCTCCGCGCCGTCATCGACACCGCCCATGACCTGGAGCCAATAGGGCGAGGTGGTGGTCTTCAGCACGACCGCAATGTCGTACTCCTCATCGGATTCGTCGCCCGCGTCGGCATCATTGCCGCATGACGTGAGGACGAGGGCTCCCACGCCGAACAGTCCAGCGAAACGCATAAGTCTTGTGGACATCGTTATTCCTCTTTCTTCTTCTGGGCCCCCACGATCATGGCGACCATCTGCTCCATGGTGTCTGCGTGCGGCTCAACCTCTCCGACGACCCTCCTTGCCTCAGGATCATCGCCTTGTCGCACACTTCGACAACATGATCCATATTGTGTGAAATAAGAATGATGGAGATGCCGAACTGCTCCGGAAGCCTCTTGACCGCATCGAGAACATTCCTGGTCTCGCGGAGGCCCAGAGCTGCCGTCGGCTCGTCGAGGATCAGCACCCGGCTGGCGAAGGCCACCGCACGGGCGACCGCCACTGCCTGGCGCTGACCGCCGGACATGAGGCCCACCGATGCGTTGAAGCTCGGCAGGTGCACCTGCAGGAGTCCAGTCGCCGGCGTGCATCCTTCTCCATCGCCTTCTTGTCCAGCCAGCCCAGGGCCCGAAATCGGCGCGGCTTGGTGAGCTCATTGCCGAGGTACAGATTGTTGACGATGCCGAGATTGTCGAACAGCGCGAGGTCCTGATACACCGCCTCGATGCCGAAGGCGCGTGCATCGTTCGGGCTGCGGATGTGGGCGCGCTTGCCGTCGACGAGTATTTCCCCGTCATCGATGGTGTGCACGCCGGTGATCGCTTTGATGAGCGTGGACTTGCCAAGCGCCGTTGTCGCCCAGCAGCCCCAGGACCTCTCCCTGCTCCAGCCGGAGATTCACGCCGTTGAGCGCCTTGACGGGCCCGAACATCTTGCTCGCGTTCCTCACCTCGAGCACCGGGGCCGTCGGGGCCGCCCCCGCCGCTCTCTCAGCACCCATGTTCTCTGTCGAGGTCATTCCTGCGCCTCCTTGCGCTCGAGCTTCTCTTCGACCTGCACCGACCGCAGCCGCGTCTCAAGTTAGCTTCGGACGACGTCGAGTTCGACGGCGAGGATCACCACGACGCCGAGAGCGACGTACTGCCATGACGGGTTGACGTTCAGAAGGTTCAGTCCGTTCTGGATGACGCCCAGAATGAGGGCGCCGACGAGGGCCCCGAACACGGTGCCGCGGCCGCCGAAGAAGCTGGCTCCGCCGATGATGACCGCGGCGATGGAGGAGAGCTCGAGCAGGTTGCTTACCGTGGGGTAGGCCGAGTTGGTCTGACCGCTGACGACGATCGCGGCTGTTCCGGCGAAGAAGCCGCTCATCACGTAGACCGAGATCAGCACACGGTCCACGGGGACTCCGACGCGCCTGGCACCTTCCTTGCTGGCTCCTACGGCGTAGATCCACTGGCCCCAGGTGATGCGCGTGAGCAGCAGGTGGACGAGCACCGCGAGCACCAGCACGACGATCACGGCCAGAGGGACTCCGAACAGCCGGTAGGTTCCGACCAGCCGCACCGATTCCGGCATTCCTGTGATGGGCTGACCGCCTGAGATCAGAAGGGCCGCGCCGCGGGCGATCATCATCATGGCCAGGGTGGCCAGGAACGGGTGGGGCAGCTTTCCCTTGACGAAGAGCGTTCCGCTGACTGCTCCCGCCAGGGCGCCGCCGAGCATCATGGAGGGGATCACCAGCCACCCCTCCACCAGCTCCAGGTCTCGGACCCACAGGGCACCGAGGACGCTGGAGAGCGCGATGAGGAGCCTACCGAGAGGTCGATGCCTGCAGTGATGATGACCAGCAGCTGGCCCAGCGCCAGCAGGGCCACCACCGAGGTCTCCAGGCCGATGTTTCCGAGGTTGCGGCCCGAGAGGAAGACCGGGCTGAGCAGGCTCAGCACGAGGACGATGATGAGCAGCATCAGCGCCGGACCCATACGTACGGCCGTCAGCGCCAGCCGAAGCTGATGACTGCTTCCAGTCCTTGCACTCATATCAACCATCCTGTCTGTTGCTGCTGTCCCGAACAGCCTCTCAGTCCGAGACAGCGTCAGCGTGAGCCACGAGACAACGCTAACGTGAGCCGAGTCACATTTTCCTGATGAAATGTAGGCTATGAGTCGTTAGTACTAATGTCAAGACATATGGTCAGGAAAGGGGCCGGTTCTCTGGGACGCCTACTCTCTCCTGACAGCGCAGAGCAGGAGGGCCTCAGGCAATCTCAACCGTGCGGCCCGTTCGGACCGACTCCTCCGCCGCGAGCGCGACCTGCAGGGCGGCCAAGCACTGCCTGGGAGGCGAGGTGCTCTCGGCGCCCAGCACGAGCCTCACGAACTCGTCCGTCTCGTTGAGGTAGGACTCCTTGAAGCGGGTCATGGCGCTGGTGAACGGCTCGCCCTGCTCCTCATGCCCGTCGAGGCGGTGAGTGCGCGAGCCCGTGGCCGCGACGTCGGTGCTCTCGGAGCCCTCCGTGCCGTGCACCTCCATCCGGGTCTCCTGCCTCCACCCCATGCGCCTACCGCACAGCAGGGTGGCCACGGCGCCGGAGGCGAACTTCAGCACGGCCGAGGCCGTGTCGACATCTCCGTGGCGCCCATACATGGGGTTCTCCGCCACGGAGCTGTGCGCGGACACGGAGACGATCCGGTCGTCGAAGATCCACGCCAGGGCATTGAAGTCATGGACGGCCAGGTCGCGCCACAGGCCCCGGACGAGGGCACGAACGCCTCGTCGGCGTCCAGATAGTCCAGGTTCACCGCCACGGCACCCCGGGGGTTCCCAGGACGCCGGAGAGCACCCGGCTGCGCAGCTGCCGGTGAGCGTCGTCGAAGCGCCGGTTGTAGCCCATCATCGCTCGGATCCTGCGGGACTCCATCAGCCGGATGAGCTCGAGCTGCTCCTCCACGGAGGCGGCCAGAGGCTTCTCGATCAGCAGCGGGATCCCAGAGGCGACAGCCTCGGTGATGAGAGGCCCGTGGGCCTCCGTGGAGGCGGCCACGACCAGTCCGTCCAGTCCCTCATACGCCCCGACGCGCCCTGCGGACTCCGGGAGCACGCGCGGGCGAAGCTTCGCTGCGACCTGCTCCTGATCGGAGGGTCGCGGTGCCTCCTCGGCGATGCGCAGGATCTCCGGGATCGCGCTCTCCAGCCGTCCCTGATCCCGGCCGAGCAGCACGACGGCGCCGACCTGCGGATGCATCGCCATATGCGCGGCATGGATGCGGCCGATGCGCCCTGCTCCCAGCACTCCCAGCGTCAGCTCTGAGGTGTCCTCCGACATGATTGCTCCTCACTGCGACAGCGCGCCTGATCACGCTGCGGGGTGACCATCACCCGTAGAACTCCGGACGTGCCGCAAGCTCCACGCTGACGATACCGTCACCGCCCTGGCTTGCCACGCCTGCCGCGCAGCAGGCCGCCGTGGCATAGCCGTCCCATGCGGAGGGCCCGGCGATGCGGCCCTGGTGCACCGCATCGACCCAAGCCTGCACCTCGACGTCGTAGGCATCCCGAAAACGGGAGACGAAGCCCGCGTCCACGGCAGTGCCGCGGCGACCATCCGCGGTGACCTCCAGCTCCCCGCTTCGCCGACGGCCACCACGCCGCGCTCGAACACCGCCTGCGTCCGCACCTGGTACCCGAACTGGGCGGAGCAGAAGATCTCCACGTCCGCCAGCAGCCCGGAGGAGGTCTGGATCACCACCTGCTGCGGATCCTGCAGCCCGGGAGCAGCCAGCGAGGTGGTGCGGCCGACGCGGACCTGCACAGAGTCGATCTCGCTGCCCGTGAAGAAGCGGACCGCATCGAACTCGTGGACGACCGAATCGTTGATGATCATCTCGTTGGTGAACCCAGGGGGCGTGGAGGGGTTCCGGTGCTGCAGGTGCAGCATCAGAAGCTCCCCGTACTCGCCGGAGTCGATGACGGCCTTCAGCTGACGGTACCCGGCGTCGAACCGGCGCATGAAGCCCACCTGGATGAGCTGCCGGCCCGAGACGGCCTCCGCCTCCATCACCCGCATCGACGACTCCGGATCGGGCGTCAGGGGCTTCTCGCACAGCGTGGGGATGCCGGCGTGGATCAGGCGCAGCAGCGCCTCCTCGTGCAGAAACCCCGGCGTGGCCAGCACCACAGCGTCCACCGCATCGGCGTCAAGCATCTCCTGGAGCGCGGTGAAGCTCTCCGCTGCCGGAGCCGTCTGGGCGACCTCGGCCGCTCGGAGCGGGTCCACGTCCACCACCGCGGACACCCGCGCGCGCAGGATGTGGTGGGCCAGCCTGTCGACGTGGTCGGCGCCCATCCGGTAAGCACCGACCACTCCGACGCGCAGCTCTTCCTGGGTCATGATGATCCTTCCTCAGCCGTTGGACGGAAAGTTCAGGGACGCCCCAGATTCGTCGTTCTGGGCGGGCCAGCGCTGGGTGACGACTTTGCCCCGCGTGTAGAAGCGCACCCCGTCGGGGCCGTAGATGTGGTGGTCGCCGAACAGCGAGTCCTTCCACCCGCCGAACGAGTGCTGGGCCGCGCGCACAGGCACCGGCACATTGACGCCGATCATCCCGACAGTGACCCTGCTCTGGAACGTGCGCGCGGAGTGGCCCGAGCCGGTGAAGATCGCCGTGCCGTTCCCGTAGGGATTCGCGTTGATGAGGGAGACGGCGTCCTCCAACGTGTCGACGCGCACCACGGCCAGGACCGGCCCGAAGATCTCCTCCTCGTACGCGGACATCGCCTCCGTGACCCTGTCCAGGACCGTCGGCCCCACGAAGAAGCCCTCCTCGTGCCCCGTGACGACGAGGTCCCGACCGTCGACGACGACGGCCGCTCCGTCCTGCTCAGCCTCCGTGACGAGCCGCCGCACCCGATCCTGCGACGCCGGAGTGATGAGCGGGCCCATCTCCACCCCGTCCTGGGTGCCCTCGCCCACGGTGATGGACCGGGCCCGCTCGCCGACCTTCGCCACCAGCTGCTCCGCGGCGTCGCCCACTGCCACAGCCACGGACACGGCCATGCACCGCTCGTAAGCGGAGCCGAACGCCGCGGCGGAGAGGTGATCGGCTGCGAGGTCGAGGTCCGCGTCGGGCATGACCACCGCGTGGTTCTTGGCGCCCCCGAGGGCCTGCACCCGCTTTCCGTGCCGCGTGCCCGTCTCATAGACATGCCGTGCGATCGGGGTGGACCCCACAAAGGAGATCGCGTCGACCAGCTCGTGGGTCAGCAGACCGTTGACGATCTCCTTGTCCCCGTGCAGCACTTGGAAGACGCCGTCCGGCAGCCCTGCCTCCTTCCAGAGCTCGGCCAGCAGCAGCGACGCTGAGGGGTCGCGCTCCGAGGGCTTGAGCACGAACGCGTTGCCGGTGGCGATGGCCAGGGGCGCCATCCACAGGGGAACCATTGCAGGGAAGTTGAACGGCGTGATGCTTGGCGACGACGCCGAGCGGCTGCCGGAAGGAGAAGACGTCGATCCCGGAGGAGATCTGTTCGGTGTACTCGCCCTTCAGCGTCTGCGGCAGGGCGCAGGCGAACTCGACGACCTCAAGGCCGCGTCCCACCTCGTAAGCAGCGTCGGAGAGCACCTTGCCGTGCTCAGCCGTGATGATCGCAGCGAGCTCCTGGGTATGGCTGTGCACCAGTTCGCGGAACTTGAAGAGCACCGCCATGCGCCGGGACAGGAGGCCTCCGACCATGAGTCGGCGGCGGCGCGGGCCGCCTCCAGGGTCTTCTGGAGGTCGCGCTCATCTCCGAGGTGCAGACTGCCGCTGACCTCGCCCGTCGCCGGGTTGTACACCTCCTGCCGACGCTCGCCCTGGCCGGGGTCCGGCGT
Source organism: Nesterenkonia pannonica (assembly GCF_019575955.1). Lineage (GTDB taxonomy): Bacteria > Actinomycetota > Actinomycetes > Actinomycetales > Micrococcaceae > Nesterenkonia > Nesterenkonia pannonica. Next base: position 808,632 of record NZ_CP080575.1, on the reverse strand, counting down.
GCCGCTGATCCAGTGTGTGATGTCGGTGATGCTCATGAGCTCTTTCCTTCCTCGCCCAGCAGGTGACGCTGCCGGGATTTGAATTCTGCGTACGTGGTGCGGGCGGAGATGGTGGAGTCCAGCTCTGCGACGTCGGCGACCGGCACGTCCCACCAGGACTCGGAGTCCGGGGAGTCCAGGTACAGGTCGGAGTGGATGTGGATGAGGACCGGGCCGGATCCTTCCGGCCTGGCCTTCGCCTCGGCCACAGCTGCCCGCAGGCGGTCGACGGCATCTGCGCCGGGCTCCACGCGCAGCACGCTGACGCCCAGCGATGCGGCGTTGGCGGCAAGATCGACGGGAAGAGTCTCCCCGTCCCCGTCGGCGGGGTGCCCTGCTGCGCGTACCGGTACTTCGTTCCGAATCGCTCAGAGCCCACCGATTCGGAGAGGGAGCCGATGGAGGCGAACCCGTGATTCTGCAGCAGCACGACGATCAGCTTGGTGCCTTCGGCCACCGCAGTCACCAGTTCGGTGTGCATCATGAGGTAGGAGCCGTCGCCGACCATCACCACCACATCGCGCCCGCCGTCGGGGCTTCCCGCCGAAGCGAGGGCCTCATGCAGCGCGGCGCGCTTGACCCCCAGGCCGCCGGCGATCTCGTAGCCCATGCAGGAGAACGCGTACTCCACGTGATAGCCGTAGGGGTCCCTGACGCGCCACAGCTTGTGGAGGTCGCCGGGAAGGGATCCCGCTGCGCAGACGACGACGTCGCGATCATCCATGGCCGCGTTCACGGCGCCGATGATCTCGGTCTGCGCGGGGAGCGGCTGATGGCGCACGCTGAAGGACTCGTCGACGGCCGCATTCCACCGGGCCCGCTCCCTGCGCACCAGCTCCGCTGCCTCCGACGGCAGCCGGAACCCCGCGGCGCTGAGCCCATCCTGAAGCTCGGGGAGCGTCTTGCCTGCATCCGCGACGATCTGCACCGACGCCCCGGCCTTGTAGGCATCCATGCCCGCAATGTTGACGTTGACGAATCGGACATCCGGGTTCTGGAACGCGGTCTTCGAGGCCGTGGTGAAGTCTTCGTACCGGGTGCCGATCCCGAGGATGACGTCAGCGTCCCTGGCGTACGCGTTCGAGGCCGTCGACCCGGTGGAGCCGATCGCGCCCAGGCACAGCTCGTGGTCCCACTCCATGCTTCCGACGCCGGACTGGGTGTACGCGACGGGAATGCCGGTGGCCTCCGCGAACTCCCGGAGCCTCTCCGCTGCGAACGCGTAGTGCACTCCCCGCCGGCGATGATGAGCGGCTGCCTGGCATCGCGGAGCACCTCAACGGCCGCGGCGATGTCCTCGGCCTCAGGCCCGGGCCGCCGGATGCGCCATCGGCGGGGAGCGAGGAACGCCTCCGGGACCTCCAGCCGCTCCGCCTGGACGTCCTGGGGAAGCGCAATCGTCACCGCGCCGGTCTCGGCCGGGTCCATCAGGACGCGCATCCCGCTGAGCAGTGCGGAGAACAGCTGCTCGGGCCGCTGCACCCGGTCGAAGTACCGACTGATCGGCCGGAAAATGTCGGCACACGTGACGTCGTAGGAATGCGGCAGCTCCAGCTGCTGAAGCACCGGGTCCGGGGCACGGGTGGCGAACTCGTCGGAGGCGAGCAGCAGGGCGGGCAGACGGTTGGTGGTGGCCAGGGCGGCACCGGTGGCCATGTTCGTCGAGCCGGGGCCTATGGACGCCGTCACACCGTAGGTCTGCCGGCGGCGGGTATGCCTGGCGTAGCCGACCGCCTGATGCACCAGAGCCTGCTCATTGCGACCCTGGTGGTAGGGCATGAGGCCGGACGCCTTGACCTGCGACTGCTTGAGCGCCTGACCGACTCCGGCAAGATTGCCGTGCCCGAAGATGCCGTGCATCCCCGGAATGGTGCGAACCTCGACGCGTTCGCCGTCGACGACGTCCACGGTCCACTGGTTGGCGAGGAACTCCACAGCCGCCTGCGCGACGGTGAGGGTGCGGGTGCGCGTGCTCATCGGGTCTCCTGGGTGGTGTGAGTCAGCAGGGATGCGGCGGTCTCGACGGCGGAGGCGACGTCGCCGTCGTCCGGGTACAGGAGGGTGCGGCCCACGGTGAGCCCCTGCACTCCGGGAAGGCGCAGGGCGCTGCGCCACGACTCGAGCGCCTCGTCGGTGCTGCTGCTGGGGTCGCCGCCGAGGAGAACCGTCGGAAGAGTGGTGGCGGCCATGACCCGCTCCATCTCCTCGACCACGGGCAGCTTCATCCAGGTGCGCGCCGAACGCGCGCCCAGGCCCTGGGCGATGGCAACCGACTGGATGACCGCCTCTGTGGTGAGCACGTTGGTGACACGCTCGCCCCGGGCGGTGGAGAGGAAGGGCTCCACCATGGCGATCATGCGCCTCTCATGCAGCGAGTCGACCGCCCGCGCCGTGGCCTCGAGGGCCGCGGTGGTGTGCTCGGAATCGAAGGCGATGCGGGTCAGCATCTTGCCCCCGTCGGCTCCGATCTCGGCGAGGGCCTCAGCCGTGTGGCCGGTGAACCGGTCATCGATCTCGTTGACCAGACCGGGCAGCCCGCCGCGGTTCATGGAGCCGAACAGCAGCTTGCCCTCCAGCGCCCCGATGAGGAGCAGGTCGTCCAGCACGTCCGGGGAGGCGAGAACCCCGTCGACCATGGGGTTGGCCAACGCGATGCGCAGGCGGTCCAGCAGGGACCGGCGGTCGGCCATGGCGTGGACGTCGTCCTTCACGGCGAGCGCGCCGCGTGCCGGATGGTCGGCGGCGATGATGAAGTTCTGCCGTCCGCAGACGGGCCCCGGGTGGGGGCGACGGGCCCGCGCGGCACGGAGCACGGCGTCGGGATCCTCGAGACGGATGCGGGTCAGCGCTTCGTAGCGCGCGGGGCTGTCATCGCCGGGTTCGCTGAGGGTCAGACTCTCGGTGGTCATCGGCTCAGCCCTGGCCCTGAGGCGCCGACGGCTGGGCTGCGGCGGTCGGAGGAAGGTCGCGGCCTCGCCCCTGCAGCATGGCGCGCAGCTCGGCCTCTGCGGGCATCGCTTCGGAGCATGCGATCCGGGCCGCCACGTGCGCCCCGGCGGCGTTGGCGAAGTCGAGGATGCTGCGCAGCGGCCAGCCTACCAGAAGCCCGTGGCAGAGCGCGCCGCCGAAGGCGTCCCCGGCCCCGAGGCCGTTGACCGTCTCCACGGGTATGGGCTCCGAGACGACCCGCTCCTCAGGCGTCGCCGCCATCACGCCGGCCGAGCCCAGCTTGACGACCGCCAGCTGCACTCCCGCCGCAAGGAGCCGGTCCGCCTGCTCGTCCGGTGTGCCCTCTCCGACAGCGACGGAGCACTCCTCGGAGTTGCCCACGGCGACCGTGACGAAGGGCAGGATGCGCTGGACCTGCTCACGGGCCTGCTCCTTGGACGACCAGAACATCGGCCGGTAGTCGAGATCGAGGATGGTGTGCTGCCCCTCGGAGAGCATGTCGCGCGGACGCACCCGATGCATCGCGACCTGGGCCTCGCGGGATGCTGGGCGCACCATGCCGGTGACGGTGGACCAGAAGATCGATGCCTCGCGCACCGCTTGGTAGTCCACCTCAGCGGCGTCGATCTCCCAGTCCGGCGCGGTGGGGCGCCGCCCGTAGAAGTACAGAGGAAAGTCTTCGGGCGGCTGGATCGCACAGAAGGTGACGGGGTCTGCAGGTCCGGCACAGGCGTGGCCCACTTGGGGTCCACGCCGTAGCGGGAGAGCTCGGACCGGAGAAAGTCTCCGAAGGGTCGTCCCCGGTCCGGGTGATGAGAGCTGTGCGACGACCGTGCCGGGCCGCGGCGACTGCCACGTTGGAGGGGAGCCTCCGAGGTACTTGCCGAAGGTTTCGACGGACTCGAGGCCGACTCCGATGTCGTGGGGTAGATGTCGACGCTGATGCGACCGGTTGTGATGACGTCGTAGTTCAACTGTCTCTCCTCAGCGGATTCGGGTGCGGGAGCCGCAGCCGCAGAGATAGCGGCGCGTTCGTGCGGCGATGGGCAGCGGAGCGTCGAAGGAGGAGACCGGGTACATGTCCTGCTCAACAATGCCGAAGAAGCTGCGGCCGAGCTTTCGAGCTCCTCGACGATCTCGGACAGGTCAGGCAGCCCGGTAAGCGGCTCCACCATGACCCTGCCCTGTTGGCCTCTGCCCAGGTCATGCTCTCGCGGCGAACAGTCTTCAGAACTGCGGGGTCGACCTGCTTCAGGTGCAGGTACTCCACACGCTCCGGGTGCTGTGTGAGGATCTCCGCGGAGGATGCGCCGCCGTATTCGGCATGGCCGGTGTCCAGGCACAGCGTCACGAACTGGGGATCCGTCCCCTCCAGGAACCGGGTGATCTGATCCTGGCTGCACACGTGGGAGTCGGCGTGGGAATGGAACTGCTGCCGCAGGCCGTACTCCTCCTGAAGAACCCTCCCGAGCTCGTTGTGGTAAGCGAAGAGACTCTCCCACTGCTGTGGGCCGAGGTGCTCCTCCTCGACGGCCTCGCCGGTGACGTCGTCGCGCCACATCGCGGGAATAACGACGATGTGCTGACCGCCGACGGCTGCCGTGAGCTCTGCAACCTCGTGGACCTGCCGCCAGACGGCCTCCCGCTCCTCAGCGTCAGTGCGGTGGAATCCGGTGAAGACGGTGCCTGCGCTCACCTGCAGATCGCGTGCGGCCAGCTCGTCCCGCAGCCGCGCCGCATCGGTGGGCAGGTATCCATACGGGCCGAGCTCCACGTAGTGGTATCCGGCTTCGGCCACCTCATCGAGAAAGCGGTGCCAGGGGGTCTGGAGCGGGTCCTCGGCGAACCAGACTCCCCACGAGTCGGGGGCGGTCCCGATGAGGAGGGGCGATGCCGTGCCGTCCTGCGCTGCGGAGGGTGTGTGCGTGGGCTTCACCGTCACCGGAGACCTCCTCGGATCCGTCCTCAGGGATGCCGCGCCGGGGACGCGGACATCACAACGTGTCGTAGAACACTCTCCACTTTGTGATGTCCGGTTGTCAAGACAATTAGGTGACAGCGCCCGCACTGTCCTGCCGCGGGCCGAACGACCGCATGCCGTCCGACGGCGCCAGCGTGCCGCTCAGCACGGACTCGCCCAGCAGAATTGGTTCCGCACTCGCCGGGCGGACCGTCGACCTGAGGTCGGGGCACCCCTCTCAGAAGCAGTCACGCCCGTCGCCCCCGAGAGGCCATGGCGCATTCGTGCAGCCTCAGAGCCCTTTCACGTTCGCAGGACACCCACGCGCTCAAGGGCGCCAGACGCGGCTTTTCGCCGCTGACCTGCGCTTTTCGATGACTTACCAGAAAAGTCCAGTGCGGCACCATAGCGGCCCTCTGCACGTACGTGCAGTTTCGTTGACTGTCGAATGTGAGCCTCCTCACAATAGTCATAGGCGAATTTTCGCTCCCAAGAAATATCAATCTAAGGACGATCATCTTGAGTGTTAAAAGTTCGCATTCATCTGATTCTCAAGATGTTTTTCGTTCGTCCTGTCTGCGCCCGTCGGCGGAGGCCCTCGCCTCACGGCCCCACGCTCAGGTTCTGGTCATCGGCGGGGCATCAACGGAGTCTCCGTCTTCCGCGACCTGGCTCTGCAGGGGGTCGATGCGGCGCTGGTCGAGAAGAATGACTACTGCAGCGGAGCCAGCGGCGCCTCGTCACACATGATTCATGGGGGCATCCGCTACCTGGAGAACGGCGAGTTCCGGCTGGTGTCGGAATCCGTGGACGAGCGCAACGACCTGCTGAAGACCGCACCGCACTACGTCAAACCCCTCAAGACCACCATTCCCATCTTCACGACCTTCTCCGGACTGCTCTCCGGTTCCGTGGGCTTCCTCTCGCGTCGCCGCGCAGAGCGCACCGAGCGCGGCGCCGCGCTCATCAAAGTGGGCCTCACCGTCTACGATGCCTTCTCCCGCCGGCGCGGCTCGGTGCCCCGTCATCGATTCGTGGGCCGCACGACCGCGCTGCGCGAGATGCCCATGCTGCACCCGGGCCTCCGCTACGCAGCCACCTACTTCGACGCCTCCGTGCACAACCCGGAGCGACTCACCCTCGACGTGCTCTCCAGCGGACTGGAGGCGAACCCCTCGGCGCGGGCCTCCAACTACGTGAGCGTCCGGTCCATGGGGCCCGACGGCATCCTCCTGCGGGACGAGAGCACCGGGACGGACTTCGGATTCACCGCCGATGTGATCCTTAACGTCACCGGCGTGTGGGTCGACGAGACCAATGCCGCCTCCGGCAGCCCCACCGCCTACATGGGCGGCACCAAAGGTTCGCACATCGTCCTGGACCACCCGCTGCTGCTGAAGGCCTGCGCGGGCCGGGAGGTGTTCTTCGAGCACTCCGACGGGCGGATCGTGCTCATCTACCCCATCGGCGAGCGCGTGCTGGTCGGCACCACCGACATCGAACCGTCGGAGGACGAGCCCGTGGGCGAGGCGGTCTGCACCGAGGAGGAGATCGACTACTTCTTCGACCTGATCGCACACGTCTTCCCCGCCATCACGGTGGACCGCAGCGCCATCGTCTACTCGTTCTCCGGAGTGCGCCCCTGCCCAGCCACGAGAATCTCGAGCCCGGGCTGATCTCCCGGGACTACCGGCTGGAGCGCAACGAGGAGACCGCCCCGAAGGGCACGCAGGCCATCATCAGCGTCGTCGGCGGCAAGTGGACCACCTTCCGCGCCCTGGGGGCCCAGCTCGCGGATGAGGTGCTGCCCATGCTCGGCATGAGCCGACAGACGACCACCCAGGGCCTGCCCATCGGCGGCGGCCGGGACTACCCCGCCTCCCGACGAGGCGGCCGCGTGGATCGATCAGCACCTCTCCGACCGCGTCAGCCGCCCACGTGCCGTCCAGCTCTTCGAGCGATACGGCACACGCGCCCCTGAGGTGCTCGACCACCTGCAGCGCCACGACGACCGGCCGCTCGCCTCAGCCCCGGAGCTGGGCACCGCCGAGGTCATACGCATGATCGAGCGCGAACAGGCCCTGCACCTGACCGACATCCTCCAGCGGCGCACTGACCTCGCCTTCACCGGACGCGTCAGCGACGAGCTGCTGGACGAGCTCGCCTCGCTCATGGGTGAGCACCTCCGCTGGAGCGACGCCGAGAAGGCATCCGAGATCACCACCACCCGCCACCTTCTGAGCCGACGGCACCATATTCGGCTCTGACCAGCACAGCCCCACACCTTCGATGAGATTGGAAAGCACATGTCACTGCTAGAAATATTCGTCTCCGAAATGTTCGGAACCGGGATCCTGATCCTGCTCGGCTGCGGCGTCGTCGCGAACGTCGCCCTGACCAAGACCAAGGGCAACAGCGGAGGGTTCCTGATGGTCAACTTCGGCTGGGGCCTGGCTGTCTTCGCTTGCGTCTTCGTCGCGTTCGCCTCCGGCGCGCACATCAACCCTGCTGTCACGATCGGGCTCCTGGTCAACCCTGACACCGCCGAGTACGCCCCGGGGCCGAGATCACCGTGGCCACCACCCTGATCTACTTCGCAGGCCAGATGGTCGGCGCCACCCTCGGGGCCGTCTTCGCATGGCTGTCCTACAAGCAGCACTTCGACGCCGAGCCGGACCCCGCCGCGAAGCTCGGCGTCTTCTCGACCGGCCCAGCGATACGGTCCAAGGGCTGGAACATGGTCACCGAGATCATCGCCACGTTCGTCCTGGTGTTCGTCGTCATCCTTTTCGCCAACACACCCAGCGGCCTCGGACCATTGGCCGTCGCGCTGCTCGTCGTCGGCATCGGCGCCTCCCTCGGTGGACCCACCGGCTACGCCATCAACCCGGCCCGTGACCTGGGCCCCGCATCGCCCACGCCCTGCTGCCCATCAAGGGCAAGGGCACCAGCGACTGGGGCTACTCCTGGGTCCCCATCGTCGGACCCGTCATCGGCGGCGCCATCGCAGGGCTCACCGCACCCTCCTCACCATGGCCAACGGCGGGTGATCCATCTCGCCCCACAGCACCGCATGACCTGAATGCCGCGCGATGCCCCGCGTTGCAGGACCCGACACCCTAAGGAGAGCACCATGTCGAACTACATCATTGCCATCGACCAAGGCACCACCAGCACTCGTGCGATCATCTTCGACCACGAGGAACCATCATTTCCAGCGGGCAGAAGGAGCACGAGCAGATCTTCCCGCACGCCGGCTGGGTGGAGCACGACCCGCCGAGATCTGGGCCAACACCCGTGAAGTCATCGGCCAGGCCCTGTCCAGCGCGAACCTGACGCGCCACGAGATCGCCTCAGTCGGCATCACCAACCAGCGCGAGACGACGGTGATCTGGGACCGGCACACCGGAGAGCCCGTCTACAACGCCATCGTCTGGCAGGACACCCGGACCCAGCACATCGTCGACGAGCTTGCCGCCGACGGAGGACCCGAGCGCTTCAAGGACCGCGTCGGGCTGCCGCTGGCCACCTACTTCGCCGGAACCAAGATCAAATGGATCCTGGACAACGTCGAGGGCACCCGCGAGCGTGCAGAGGCTGGCGACCTGCTCTTCGGCACCACCGACAGCTGGCTGGTGTGGAACCTCACCGGAGGCACAGACGGCGGAGTGCACATCACCGACGTCACCAACGCCTCACGCACCCTCTTCATGGACCTGAAGACGCTGGAGTGGGACGACGAGATCCTCGACATCTTCGGGGTTCCCAAGTCGCTGCTCCCGAGATCAAGTCATCGTCTGAGGTGTACGGCACGGTGCACGGCCGCCAGCTGCTCCGCGAGGTGCCGGTGGTGGCATCCTCGGGGACCAGCAGGCTGCGACGTTCGGCCAGGCAGCCTTTGAGAAGGGCGGCGCGAAGAACACCTACGGCACGGGAAACTTCCTCATCGTCAACACCGGCGAGGAAATCGTCCACTCCAAGAACGGGCTGCTCACCACTCTGGCCTACAAGCTCGGCGACCAGAAGCCGGTCTACGCCCTGGAGGGCGCCATCGCGGTGACGGGCTCGCTGATCCAGTGGCTGCGGGACAACCTGGGCCTCATCAGAACCGCCCCGGAGGTCGAGGAGCTCGCCAGGACCGTCGAGGACAACGGAGGCGTCTACATCGTCCCCGCCTTCTCGGGCCTCTTCGCCCCTACTGGAAGGGCGACGCTCGGGGCGTCATCGTCGGGCTCACCCGGTACGTCAACAAGGGGCACATCGCTCGGGCCGCCCTGGAGGCCACCGCGTTCCAGACCAGGGAGGTCCTCGACGCGGCGAACGCCGACGCGGGCGTGGACATGGAGGATCTGCGCGTGGACGGCGGCATGGTCGTCAACGACGCCCTCATGCAGTTCCAGTCCGACATTCTGGGAATCCCTGTCATCCGACCGAAGGTCGTGGAGACCACGGCCCTGGGCGCGGCCTACGCAGCTGGGCTCGCTGTGGGCTACTGGGAGACCACCGACGCGGTGACGGCCAACTGGTCCGAGGACAAGCGCTGGGAGCCGCAGATGGACGCAGCGGAGCGCGAGCGGCAGCTGCGGCTGTGGAAGAAGGCCGTGACCCGCACCTTCGACTGGGTCGACGACGACGTCAGGGGCTGACCCCATCCTCTGATGCGATGAGGGGCTGCGATGCACCGGCGGGCGCCGGTCGTCGCGGCCCCTTCGCGACTACTCCACGCGCTGCCGGTACGGGTCGTACTGCGGACGCTGATAGGAGAATTCCCGCCCTGGCGGCCCCGAAGGGCCTGCCGTGATCGGCGTACTCCTCACGGAAGAAGATGATTCTCCACGGGCCGATCTGCAGGCGTGAACCGGTCCGCAGGACGACTCGGTCCGTCGAGTCGGCGTTGACGCTGCCTGTGGTGACGCCGCGACTGACCACGATGTACTCGTCGCGCTCATCGTGGATGATTTCGGCGTGCTCGGCGGAGATGTCGCTCAGCTGAAGGTCGCAGTGGTCCGCGCTGCCGATGAGGGTGCGGCCCTTCTCGAGGTTGAACTCCATCAGGGGCCCCGGACCGAGCTCCGGATGGTTCTTCACCAGTCGCAGCCTGGGACGGCCCGAGCCGGGGGCGCTGTGGGTGGTGGTGACCCTGCGACGGATGCGGCGGTTGACCGTCGGCACCAGGGGCCACGGCGTCGCTAACGGCAGGAATGCTGCCCCGGCGGAGTCGTCGTCGGCGCTGGGCTTGGTCATCCGCGACAGGGTCCGCAGCGACTCGTAGCGGACCCATTTGGAGCGGGAGAGGATCCGCTGGGGCAGTCGCGCCGAGACATCGCCGATGGTCAGAACCTTGCCCTGAGGCACCACGAGCGAGAGTGTCATCCCCTGACCGGCCAAGCCTTCAGCCAGCGTACGCACCGCCTCGGTGAGAGCCCGAGACCTCTGCAGGACGGGACCTTCGCTGGTCAGAGTGACCGTGATGTGCTTCCCGGAGGCCGTGATGGACCCTTCCAGCGGTGCCGGGGTGCGCCCATTGGTTTCAGGCTCAGACCAGCTGAAGGTCATATCGATGTCCAGGCGCACCATGGGTCACCTTTCGGTCCAGTGATCGGAAGGATCAGCTTTCGTTGTCAGTGGTGGACACGCGCAGAGTGCCGTCGAACTTCCAGACGGCTCGTGGTGCGTCAGGCCCGATATCGCGGGGAACCTCCACCGTCATATCGACCAGCGTGTAGTCCACCATTGCTCCGCGGCCGGTGAGATAGGCCCACATCTCACGTCCCAGATCGGCCCAGTCACCAATTTCATGAGGCTGGTTTGATTCGTTTCCCTGAAGGTTCGATTCCGTCATGACATTCCCTTCGATCAATGAAAAACTCTCACCAAAAGAGCGTGCAACCAGTCAACTAAACCCAATTGCCGATTGAGTATTGTCAACGGTATCACCAGTTAAGCCTCTTGGGAACGGTGCAGAGCGCACTCGCAAGGGGTCCGGCTCGGGTGCTCGCGCCGGACCGTCCGTAAGGAGAGCCTCACCCTCCCTCCGAGCCTTCTCCGAGCTCTCTCTCCGGGTGGGGGCCGAAGGTGAAGTGCCTTCCGCTGATCTCGGTGGGCCGGATCTGCACGTAGTAGTCCTTCAGCGTGGACACCCAGGGCTGCAGCCCCAGCGACTCGGCCTGCTCGATCTCCGCTGCTCCCTGCAGCCAATGGGCGTGCCCTCTGACGATGACGGACCAGCCTTCATCTGTGGAGATCTGATCCGCCTCGAAGAGGACTTCATCGTTGACCGTCAGCTCGGCCAGCTTCTTGCCCGGCGCTGTCCTGAAGATGAGCGTGCGGTCCGGGGCCACTGCATAGTTCACAGGAAAGATGTCCGCCCTCGACCCAACGACGAGGACGAGTCGCCCGACCCGGGCGCCCTCGAGTCGATTCCATGCCTGTTCGGCGTCCAGCACGAGCACCGGCTCGCCCTTCTGGCGCTCGGGGCTCATGATCGGTCCTTGTGCGTGGGCACCACGAGCACGGGGCATGCCGAACGGTTCAGCACAGACTGGCTGACCGATCCGAGCAGCAGCCCGGCGAATCCGCCGCGGCCGCGTGTGCCGATCACCACCAGCCCCGCGGTCCGGGAGGCCTCGGAGACCGCCCCGGAGGGTGAGCCGTCGATGAACTGCCACCGCACCGCCACATCCGGGAACTTCTCGGCCACGTACTGCGCCATCTCCTGCAGGTGGGCGGTGTACTGGCGGCGCAGGCTCGGCAGCTCAAGGTTGTACTGCACCGGGTTGGGGTACCAGTGCGCCCCGTCGAGCGGTGCTGCCGAGACCAGCGTGAGGGGCCACTCCACAGCTGAGCCGCCTGCGCCGCCGCATCCACCACGTCTGTCGATGCGCTGTCGACGTCGACGCCTGCCACGACCTCTGAGTCGAAGTTCAGATTTTGGACGACATTGGAGAATCTGCGGCGCTGATGCGTTCGAGGTGCGGATTCCTCCATCGACGTGATCGGCTCATCCGGGGCCCCCTCAGCAGCAGGGTGCTCCTGGGCCGGGGCGAGAAGCTCCTCTGCGGACCCGGCCTCCCATTTGGCCGGTATGACAAGCGTCGGACAGTGACTGTGCGCGGCCAGCTTCGCCGACACGCTGCCCAGCATGCGCCCGGTGAACCTGTTCCGACCGCGCTTGCCGACCACCGCCACCTCTGCGGAGCTGCTCTCCTTCACCAGCGCTGCTGCCGGGTCGCTCTTCACCGCGAGGATGGTGACCTCAACGCAAGCCTCCTGGGCCTGCGCCGCGTATGACTCAAGCACGCTCTTGGTTGCTGTCGCCATTGTGTCGAGGAACTGGTCCACCTCGGGCACGTAGTCAGCACCAACCACCGCCGGGTACGCAAAGGCTCCCACGAGCCGCAGGGAAGTTCCGCTTCTCCGCGATCCGCAATGCGGCGCGGAATGCTCGCTCGCTGTCTGCAGAGCCGTCCAGCCCCACCAGGACGCCGGGGGTGCGGTCATCATGTGCTTCGTTCGAAGGATCCATAGCCTGACCGTAGACCTGCTTCGATGCTCGGAGTAGGGTCCAAAGTCCTTCGGCGAGAGATGAGGTCAGCGCTGGGCAGCGAGGATGACCTTCAGCGCCCAGAGGTCCAGTCGCATCACTGGGCAAGGGGCCCCGCGGGGTGCGCCTCTCGGTCCAGCAGCGACTGCTTCAGGCCTGTCCCCATGCGAAGCCGCCGAGGGATCCGTCGGCACGCAGAACCCGGTGGCAGGGGACGAAGAGGGCCACCGCGTTGCGGGCGCAGATCGACGCCGCTGCTCGCACGGCTCCTGCGCTTCCGAGGAGCTCGGCGAACTCGGTGTAGCTCACAGTGAGACCGGGCGGTATCTCTCGGAGCGCGGACCAGCCTCGCTGCTGCAGAGCGGTCCCCGATGGGCCACCGGCACGGCGGCTGCGGCCTCGGGGTCTCCCGCATAGTAGGCGCGTACTGCCTCTGCCGCGGCAGTGGTCCCTGCGACCATGCTCTGCGGCCGGAGGCTGGGGTGGATCCGCTGCGCTGCTGCGTGCGGATCGGCGGTCCAACCTGACGCCAGCACCTGCCCCTGAGCGTCGACGATCAGGGTGAACGCGCCGTCGGGCGTATCTATGGTCTGGGCAATCGCACTCTCGGCCATCAGGTCACTTTCTCTCTCGCTGGTGGTGTGGGGACGTCGTCTGGCGAGGGCTCAGGGCCGCACGCCAGAGGTGGGCGGTGACGTAGCTGCGCCACGGCGCGCTTCGCGAGGCCCGCTCGGTCAGCGCCTTGGTCTCAGCGGGCAGGCCTGCGCGGCGCGCCCCGCCGCGCATTGCACTGTCGCCGGGCAGGAACACATCCGGGTCATGCACCACCCTCATGCGGACGTAGTCTGCGGTCCAGGGTCCTATGCCTGGCTGTGCGAGGAGTCTGGCGCGCAGCTCAGCCGAATCGTCGGCCACCCCGAGCGTCAGTGTGCCGTCGGCAAGGGCCGCTGCAGCTCGCGTGATCGCGCGGATTCGGGCAGTAAGCCCGCGCAGCTCCTCGTGGCCCCGCTCAGCGATCGTCTCCATCGACGGGAAGAACCGCTGCGGCTCGCCTGTCCCGTCCTCGCCGACGGCCCCGAGGCTGTGCACGAGCGAGGTGACCATGGTGCGCGCCGCGGCCACGGAGATCTGCTGGCCGATCATGGCCCGGATCAGCATCTCGTGGGGTCGCTGACCCCGGCACACGGATGCCGGGAGTGCGTGCGACCAGCGGGCTGAGCCGCGGGTCGCCCGAGAGTGCCGCGTCGATGGCCAGCGGGTCAGCGTCGAGGTCGAAGAGGCGTCGCGCCCGAGCCGCGAGCATTCCCACATCGCTCAGCTCGGTGACGTGCACCTGCAGCCTCAGACGGTCGGTCCTGCCGGGATCTTCGCGCAGTGCGAACCGCGCGGGTCCGCCCGGCAGAAGAAGTGTGCGGGCGAAGCCGGTCGCGTCCGCAGCTTCCATGCCGGGGATCGCTCGGTCGGCCATCCAGCGAAGTGTTCCCCTCAGGTCGAACGGCTCACGAACCGGAAGGACGAGGTGTATGGAGCCTGGGGCTGGGGTAGGCCCGCGGCGGCGTGCTCGGAGCTCGGTGGGGGTCATGCCGAAGACTTCGCGGAGCGTGTCATTGCACTGTCTGATGCTGCCGAAGCCTGCTGAGAACGCGACGTCGGCGATCGTCAGCTCTGTGCTGGTCAGCAGCAGTCGCGCAGAGTGCGCTCGGTGGGAACGGGCAAGAGCGAGCGGTCCCGCTCCGAGCTCTTCGGTGAGCAGGCGGGTGAGGTGCCGGGGAGAATACCCGAGTCGAGCTGAGAGCGCGTGCACGCCGTCACGCTCCACGACCCCTTCAGCAATGAGCCGCATCGCCCTGCCGACGGTGTCCTGCCGCACGTTCCACTCCGGGGATCCGGGGACCGCATCCGGCAGGCAGCGCCTGCATGCCCGATAGCCAGCTTCGTGCGCGGCGGCGCTGGTGAGGTAGAACTCCGCGTTCTCGCGCTTCGGAGTACGCGCAGGGCACGACGGACGGCAGTAGATGCCGGTGGTCCGCACAGCCATGATGAACTGACCGTCGAAGCGGCTGTCACGTGCCTCGACAGCCCTGTAGCGCTCGTCGAAGCTTCGCGGGACGATCGTCATACGATCAACATCTCACGGATGCATCCGCTCCACTAGCGGGAATCGGACACGGCGGTGGTTCGGGAGCGCGACGGCCTTCCGTCGGACGAAACAGTCCCTGGCCAGCCGTCCCTCGGTACCCCAGAGTGGTCACACAGCAGTGATGCACCACCGCCCACCGCCACCGTCTGCACCCGACGCCCCTCGACACATGACTGGACTGATCACTATGACCACCCTGCAGCTCCGGCGCTCAGGTGCCACCTCATGAGCCCCGGGTCGCGCTCGTCACCGGCTGCGGGAAGGCTGATGGCATAGGACAGGCCATCGCCCGGAATCTGGCCGCGAAGGAGATCAGCGTTGTCGTTGCTGACCGGCAGGCTGCTGGGATCCCCAATCACGCGCAGGCCGCGCGCGATCAGCACAGCGATTGGCAGGGCGTCGATGCCCTGGCTCAGCAGATACAGGACGCCGGAGGCAGAGCCTTGGCCGTTCTGGGAGACATCTCTGAGCCGGAGGACGCCGACCGACTCATCGCGGAGGCGGCTGACTTCGGCGGCAGACTGGACATTCTGGTCAACAACGCAGCGGCGCCCCAGGGACTGGACCGACAGGATATCGAGGAGATCCCGCTGGAGCTCTGGGACCAGCAGATGCAGGTCAACCTGCGCGGAACGTATCTCATGTCCAGGGCTGCGGTGCACGTCATGCGCCGTCAGCGGTATGGCCGGATCGTGAATATCTCATCCATGGCGGGAGTTGACGCGGCGCCGCACTCGACTGCGTACTCCGCCTCCAAGGCAGGGGTGCTCGGCCTGACCCGCTCCCTCGCGATGGACGTGGGCCCCTGGGGTGTGACCGTCAACGCAGTCTGCCCTGGACTGATCGGGACCAGCCGGGCCTTTCTTCGACAGAATCCAGCAGATCTTGATGTTGACTCCTACCTGGCCAGCAGGGGACGGAAGATCCCGGTCGGCCGGGTGGGCACGTCGGAGGACGTCGCCGCCGCCGTCTCCTATCTCTCCTCCGAACAGGTAGGCTATGTCACGGCCCAAACACTGATCGTCGATGGCGGAGGGCTGACTCCCTTCCCCTCGCCCAGCCTGACGAGTAAGCGTAGGCGCAGCGGGCCCACCATCACGGCGGTCCGGTGAGGCTCCCGTCGGTTTATTCCCTCTCGCGCGGCCACTGCTGGTGCACCAGCTGCACCACGCTGACTCCGCGACGTGCGGCCTCGCGCTCCAGAGCAGCCACCAACGCGGGGTCGAGCGGTTCACCAGGGCGGCTCACGGGTTCGCGCTCGACGGCGGCGCCCTCTGACATCGGCGGCTCGGCGACCGCGTGGCCCGGCCCGGGGTTCGGCCTGCGCGCTTCCGCAGGCTCGAGAGCAGGGCGCCAAGACTCCGCACAGAACAGCGAGGATCAGCACCACGCCGTACAGGCGCGGAAATGATTCCCCTCCCATCCGGAGTCCCATATGAGCAGCAGCGTGAGAAGGACTGCCACCGCTGTGAGGCCCAAACATGCTGCCAGCAGGAGGCGGATCAGCTGGTCGCGGTGGGCCGTCGACGCCACCACCAGGTTCGCGAAGCTCAGCGCGATGGTCAGCGTGATTCCTGAGAAGAGAACCTGGAACGGTTCGAAGTCCCAGCTCCACTCTCTCCAGATCAGCACGAGGCTCCACCCCAGGGTGAGCATGCTGACGACCACGCCCGCCACCCCGAGGGATCTGCTTAAGCACGAGCGAAGGTGGCCCCGCAGCAGAGCATCGCCAGGCTGAAGAGTCCCACGGTCACGGTGCTCAGCAGCACCTTTCCCCGGTCTCCCGAAGCTCACTCCGAGGAGGACCAAGATCCCTGCGCCTGCCGCCACGCAGAACGAGACGACCATTGCCCAGAGAAAGACCCGCCGAATCCGCAGACCTACACCCCGCTCATCCATTGCGCCACCATCTCCCCGGCTCAGCGACATATCTATGGGCTGAGACTACCCCGCAGCGCACGTTCAGCCGGTTCGACGGCGAGCACGCGGTGCCGGGCGACGCCGCGCGGGGGCAGCGCGTGCGGGTGCCGCGCTCGACCGACAGTGCCCACCAGCTCTCCGAGGCCCTCCACGACCATGCGCACTTCGTCGTCCTCAGACAGCGGCGGGGGCACCAGATCTCCTCCGGCCTTGCCCCACAGCTCAGCGAGACACCCGCCGTTGCCGACCGTTCCTGAGCCGAGCACATCGCCGGGGACCACTCGCGACGCGCGGGATGCGTAGGCGATCAGTTCCGGGAAGGTCCAGGCCATGTTTGAGACGAGGTCTTCACCGACAAGTTCGTCGTTGACGTAGACCTCGGCGCGCACGGCGAGGAACCCGTCGGCATCACGGTGGACAGCCATCTCATCGGCGGTGACGATCCACGGCCCCAGGGATGTGGCGAAGTCCTTACCCTTCGCGGGCCCGAGGCTGTTCCGCATCTCAGCAGCCTGGATGTCGCGGGCCGACCAGTCATTCATGATGACGTAGCCGAACACATGCTCCTCGGCTGCCTCGACATCCAGGTCCTCCCGGAGCGGCCCTCGACCCCTCCGACCACCACCGCAACCTCCAGCTCGAAATCCAGCCTCTCGGTGGTAAGCGGCCGAATTCGACGACCCGCCCCAAAGACCTGATGCGGATTCGTGAAGTAGAACGTCGGAGCTTCGTACCAGGCGGCGCCGACCCGCGGATTGCCATTCTCATCAGCGCTCATGCCCTCAACATGCTCCTCGAAGACGGCGAAGTCACGAATCGATGCAGGGACCAGGGGCGCCAGCAGCGTCACCGCTGAGAGCGGGGTCGCCCGGTGAGGGTCGGCGCGGGCATGGAGCTCCGACGCCGTGCCGAGTCCCACCGAAAGAACGTCCGCCACGGTGAAGCCGTCAGGGAACGGCACGACCCCGTCATCGATCACGAAGCCCTCACCGGTGGTGCCCGCGTGGTTCCAACGCGCGATCCTCATCGCTCATCCCTTCTCTTCGGCGCTTCGAGCGCAGCCGCGTTGTCACCGAGGACAGCGCGCTCGGCCTCGGCGCTCAGCCCGCTCGCTCGGACGAACCCGACGGGGTCCTCGCTGCCCATATCGAATGGGTAGTCGCTGCCCATCAGCACCTGAGACTCTCCCGCGACCTCGATCAGCTGCCGCAGAGCACGGGGTCATGCACCACAGTGTCGAACCACATCTTCGTCAGGTAGTGAGAGGGCGGATGCTGGCACCCTGAGCATCGGCCCGGACTCGCCACGCATGGTCAGAACGACCGATCGCGGTGGGCACGTAGCCGCCGCCGTGCGCCGCCACAATCCGCAGGTCCGGATGGCGGTCCAAGACGCCCGAGAAGATGAGATGCGAGAGCGCCACAGCGTTCTCCACCGGCTGACCCACGGTATTCGCAAGATAGAAGCGATCCAGACGCTCATCGAGGCTGCACCCGAAAGGGTGGATGAAGACCGGAGCGCCGAGTTCGGCCGCCCGCTCCCAGAAGGGCTCCAGACGTTCATCTGAGAGTTCCACGTCTCCGGCGCCTGAGGAGATCTCCACACCGAGCAGCCCACGTGCGATGACGGCGTCGTCGAGCAGCTCGCGCGCGCGTTCGGGCCACTGCAGCGGTACGAGGCCGAGCCCCAGCAGCCGCTCAGGTTCGTGGGCCGCATGTTCGGCGATGAGTCGGTTGGCCTCCCCGCAGGCGAACACGGCCAGCTCCTCCCCGCCCATGGGTAGTAGTGATTGGGCGAGGCGCTGACCCACTGACGATCCACTCCTGCTCATCCATCACGCGCAGCCGCTCCGCGACGTCGATCAGACGCGGAATGCGCGCGGCGACCATGGGACCGGAGACGCGTTGGCTGGCGGCTCCGTTGCGGCGAGTGTCGAGTTCCGCTGCAGCAGCCACACCCTCGGGCGCTCGAGACTCGACCTCAGCATGAAGCGAGGGAGCAGGACATGTGCGTGAACGTCGACGATCATGCCGGCACCGCCACTCGCTGGGCCACCGACGCTAGGAGCTGGGGCACGTCGGAAGAGTGGTCCTCGCCGTCGCGCTGCCACTCCGCGAGTTGGACCGAGGCATTCACAATGGCCGCGGCCCGCTCGACGCGTCGCTGGTGGAACTGATCCCACAGGTCCTGATCCACTGCGCTGTGAGCGAGAAGCAGCTCCGTCAGCACCAGCGCATCCTCCAGGCCCTGGGCAGCTCCTGCGCGATGGTCGGCGGACACGAATGGGCCGCATCTCCGATGATCACTGCACGGCCCCTGTTCCACTGCCCGGGGACGACGTGCTTGGTGAACCAGGTGTAGTTCACCTGCGCGGCTCCGGCGGTGAGGTCCGCACGCACCTGCTCCCAGGGCCCTCCGTATCCGCGACTCTGCTCGATCACCAGTTGAGCTGCATCATCGGGGCGCATCTCGAAATGGTCCTGCGCGTCCGAGACCAGGAAGGCATACATCGAATCGTGCCCAGTGGGTGTATACCCTGCGATGTAGCAGGGACCACCGTAGTACAGCTCGGTGCATTCGACCTCAGCAGGGCGAGATACGAAGGCGCGCCAGATCCCCATCCCGGTGCGCTCAGGCCCGGATTCGATGCCCATGGCCGAGCGCACCGTGGAATGGATGCCGTCTGCCCCGATGAGGAGGTCGTAGCGGCCCGCCGAATCCGCCTCGAGGATGACCTCGACGGAGTCCTCGTGGTTGATCAGATCGACCACCCGCCTACCGAACTTCACGTGTGCCCCGGCGCGGACGGCGTGCTCATAGAGGATTCGGGTGAGCTCCGCGCGAGGCATCCCCATGGCCGAGGGCAGTCCCGTCTGAGGGTGCTCTCCGTCCTTCATGCGGGCGATGACCGGAGCCTCTGGACCGGGGGCGCGCAGACCCATCCCATCGAAGGGGAAACCCGCATCGCGGGCCTCCTCCCAGACCCCCAGCTCTTCGAAGGCGCGCAGCTGTTGCCCTGCAGAGAGATTCCCGATCCGACAGATGTCAGTTCGTGGTGGGCCTCGAAGACGTCGACTGCCACGCCTCCTTTGGCCAATTGGATGGCGGCGGCAAGTCCACTCACGCCGGTGCCGACGACGGCCACCTTCTTTGCTGCGGTCATGACGGGAACTCCTTCGGATTCAGGGGTGCTCAGAGTGTTGCGATCGGGTTGATCGGCGAACCGACCGCCCCGGTGATGGGGAGCGGCTGGGCCGAGAGCAGAAAATCAAAGCGGCCACGTTCAGCACATGCCTGCCCGATCCGTTCCAGGTCCCACATCTCGCCGACGGTCAGTCCCATGTTGGGGATGACAATCTGATGCAGCGGCTGGAAGGACTCGTGGAACTCATTGGGACGAACTTCGAACCCCACGTATCGGTCGCGATCGCGGCGATCTCGCTCCGGTAGAGCCAGCGGGCCGTGGTGATCGAGAGGCCCGGCGCAGGTCCCCCTGCGTAGTCGCCCCATCCCTCGCGACGAACCCGCGCGAGCTGGCCGGTTCGAACAAGCAGAATGTCGCCGCGGCCGACCGCGGAGGAGGCTCCCTGGGCAGCGATGCACGAGTCCAGATCCTCTTCAGTGATGGCGTACCCGTCCTCGAGCTCACCGGTCTCCGGACGCAGGTGCCTACCCATGTCGAGCAGCACCCCCGCGAGACGATGACCGACGCTGCCTTCTCGATGCCGGTCACCCCGTCGCCCTGCGTGGTGACGACATCTCCGGCTCGACGGCCGTTCCACGCGTAGCCGCGGTCGAAGATGTGGCCGAGCCCATCCCACTGGGTGGAGCACTGCAGCGGCATCATGATCAGGTCATCCGCACCTCCGATGCCGTGGGGAAAGGCGTCGAGGCTGCGCTCGGCATCCAGACCGGTGCCGGTCATGGTGTGCACCGGGTTGTTCCGCTTCTTCCATCCCTTCTGCGGGCCGTCCTCGTTGAACTCCTGACCCAACGAGACGGTGATGCCCTCGGTCACCAGTCGGGCTGCCTGGGTGCGTTTGGCGCTGTCGATGAAGTTCAGGGTGCCCAAGACATCGTCTTCGCCCCAGCGACCCCAGTTGCGGTACGCCTCTGCGCGAAGCGTGACCTCCCCCTGCGGGATCGTTCGGGTCCAGGTCTGCCGGATCAGTGGAGAGTGAGCTCATGGTGTGCCTTTCTGCGCATCCTCTGCGATGCAGCGAACCGTCTGGGTGCCGAGACCTTCGATGGAGCCCTCCATCACATCCCCGTCCCTGAGCAGGCGCCCCAGTGGGCGCCGTTGCTTACCGGACTGCCGGTCAGCAGCAGGTCTCCTGGATTCAGCGGCATATTGAGCGACGCTGCGGAGATGAGCGTAAGCAGATCGAACAGCAGATCGGAGGTGGAGGCGTCCTGCATGCGACTGCCGTTGAGATTGAGCACCACCCCAGATCCTCCGTATCGACGAAGTGTGCGGGGACCAGGAAGGGACCGGTGGGCAGGAAGCCGGGCGCATTCTTCGAGCGGTACCAGTCGGCGCCGAGCCCCTTCGAATCCTCACGAAAGACCCGATCCCGCGTGGTGATGTCATTGCAGATGGTGTAGCTTACCACGTGCGACATCGCGTCCTCGCGGGTGATGCGGAACCCGCCCCTGCCGATCACCACGGTCAGCTCCAGCTCCCAATCGTGCTGGTCGCTGTAGGCCGGGAGCTCCAGGGAACGTCATCGCCCACTACGCATGCCGGAAGTCCGATGAAGAAGTACGGCTCACCCGTTGCAGTCCGCTCGTCCATCATGCGGGCGGCAGCCTCGCGGATCTCCGTCTCCGAACGCGAGTCGTCCTTGCGCATACTTGCTGCCACCAGGTCGATGACGTGGGTTCGGTAGTTGGCGCCGGTCTGCACGATCTGCTGCGGTTCTACCGGGGCCGTCAGGCTGACCTCGTTGAGCGACCTCCATGGTCCGCCGGTGTCCACCAGCCGTTCCAAGCGGTCCCAGTCAGGCGCTGCCAAGAACTCATTGAGGTTCCCTGCCCCAAGCTCTTCGGCGCCGAGCGCATGGATCTGCTCTCCTGCGACGAGGCCGAGGCGCACTGCCTCACCGTCGCGGAAGCGTGCCAGCGCATAGGGGCGGTGAGCCCCGGAGTGAATGTCACGGCAGCCTTCCTCTCAGCGATCACTCGAGGATCCGGCGACCAGCTGGTCACGGACTTCCTCCGTGATGCCCTCCTCGGTGGCGCTGGGGCCGTCGGTAAGCGGGAAGGACTCGGACAGCGAGGCATGCATGGTGCCGTTCTGATAGATGTCGTAGGAGCCCTGCGACGTCTTCCAGGTGTTGGGCTCCCAATCCGGCACGTAGTTGCGGTATCCGCCGGTGTTGAGCTCGATGCGCATCGTGGACGGCTCGCGGTAGTAGAGGAAGGACTGTTCGCCGATCCCGTGGATCGTGGGGCCGTATTCGATGTGCACACCGTCTTCGATGAGCGTGTCGGCGGCGATGAGCATCTCTTCGCGGGTGTCGACCCAGAAGGCGAAGTGATTGACGCGACCGGAGCGGCTCGACCCGTCGAGCACGATGCCGAGATCATGGGACTTCTCATTGGTGGTGATGACCGAGAAGACCGAAAGCGGAACGTCCTCGAGAACCGTACGCGCCATGATGCGGTAGCCGAGCACCTCGCTGTACCACTCGGCGAAGGCGTCCACGTCGCTGGCGCAGATGGTGACGTGGTCCAGATAGCGGGGAGCGCCGGCGACCTTGCTGCGCTTCTGCGGGCGGTCGGGGAAGACCGAGGCGTGCTCTCCCTCCTCGAAGCGGAAGTGCCGCGCGTCCCAGTGCAGCGTCATGCTGTGGCCCCAGGGCCCCACGAACTGGTAGGCGCGACCGATGTCCAAACCATCGAACCACTCACCTGTGACACCCGCCGCCTCAATGCGGCTGACGGCCTCTTCGAGAGCCTCAGCGCTGGAGGTGCGCCATGCCATGGTCGCCAGAGCAGGCTCCTCGCCGTGCTCGATCACCAGACTGTAGGTGTAGTAGTCGCCCCAGCAGCGCAGATATACCCTGCCGTCCTTCCGCGCAACCTCCGTGAGACCTACCTTTTTGACGTAGAAGTCCACCGATGCCTCAACATCAGGACTGACAAGCGCCACGTATGACAGGTGGGAAAGAAGTGTGATCATTCTCGGTCCTTTCGGTGACCCGCAAGGGGCAGCGTCCCCGAGTGGGCCGCGTGACTCTCATAGTGCCCTGCGTCACACTCATTAGGAAAGCCGCTATTCTCTATCCTCACTATCAGAAAATCCGATAGCCAGGTTTGGACCGTGGAAGGATGCACCTCATGCCTGACGAACGTCTGCTCTCCCGACTGGACCTCAATCTGCTCGTCGCCCTGGACGCTCTGCTCGTCGAGCGAAACGTCACGCGGGCGGCAGAACGGCTGCGCCTCAGTCAGCCCTCGCTGAGTGCAGCGCTGGCCAAGCTGCGAAGGCACTTCGACGATCCGATTCTGGCCAGACGGGGCAACCAATACGAGCTCACCCCATTGGCGGCGCGGCTCGCAGAGCACACGACCATGGCCCTGGAGGCGGCGCGACGAGTCTTCGACAGTCAGTCCCAGTGGGACCCGTCGGAGTCCGAGCGTGAGTTCGTCATCCACGGCTCGGACTATGCGATGGCGACCATAGGACCGCGAGCCGCGCGGATCGCGCACGAGCAGGCACCCGGCGTTCGCCTGCGGTTCGTGCCCACTACCCCTGAGACGATCGATGACCTGCGCATGCGCCTGCCTTCGATCGACGCACTGATCCTTCCCCACGGCGTGCTGTCTCAGCTCCCGCACATGGATCTCTTCCACGATGATTGGGTAGCACTGGCAGCTTCGGAGAACACTAGAGTCTCGGGCGGCCTAACGATGAAGACCCTCGCGGAATCGCCCGTGGTGTTCACGTACCACACCCGGTTCGCCTTCACCTCAGTGGGGCGCCAGCTTGAGCAGCTTGGAGTGGACCCCTGGGTCGAAGCCAAGGTGGAGAGCTTCGTGATGCTGCCCCTGTTCGTCGAGAACACCCCACGTCTGGCGCTCATTCAGCGACACCTCTCCCCGCTCGCGGAGCGCATGGCGGACATTCAAGTGCTGGCGCTGCCCTTCAAGCCAGTGCCCCTGCTGAACGCCCTCTGGTGGCATGCGGTGCACGAACCCGACCCAGAGCACCGATGGCTGCGTGAGGTCTTCGCCCAAGCAAGCACCGAGCTCAGCATCGCCGGCGCGGAGCCGACGCCTGCAGGCGGCTCGGACGCGGCCCTCAGGTGACCGGCTCCGGGCCCCTAGAGCTGAATCTCGTTCAGCACGTGGGAGCGAAGCTGGATGAACGCAGGCTCAGCTCGAGTCGTGATCTGATCTCGCTCACGACCGAGTGGAACATCGATATCATCGACGATCCGAGAAGGGCGGCCTCCGACCACGACCACCCGGTCTCCGAGATACACCGCCTCGTCGATGTCGTGGGTCACCACAACGATGGTGATGCCGAAGTCCCTGCGCAGCTGGAGCACGAGATCTTCCAGTTCGAACCTCGTCTGCGCGTCGAGTGAGCCGAAGGGCTCATCCATCAGGAGGATCGGCGATTCGTACGCGAGCGCTCGCGCGATCGCGACGCGCTGCTGCATACCGCCGGAGAGCTGCCACGGGTAGCTGCTGATCTTGTCCGACAGCCCCACGACGGCCAGAGCCTCAGCCGCACGGGAGGTCCGTTCGGACTTGGAGACTCCTCGTCCCTCCAGAGGAAAAGCCACGTTCTGCAGCACCTTCATCCAAGGCATCAGCGAGCCGCGGTAGTCCTGAAACACCACGGCGATCTGCTCAACGGCCCCCGTGATCGGCACACCGTCCATCGAGACCTGCCCTGAGGTCGGCGAGGCCAGCCCGGCGAGCAGTCGCAGCAGGGTCGTCTTGCCCACCCCGGACGGTCCGACCAGACAAGTCACGTCCCCGGAACGGATGCTCAGATGGAGGTCTTCGATGACATCCACCCTGTCCGGTCCGGAGCCGAAGGACTTGCTGACGTGTGTCGCTGAGAGCGCGACGGGGCTGGTGAGAGTCTCACGGGTCATGGTTTGGCTCCTCTTCGAGTGAGTGGGGGCGAGTCATGCATCCTGCTGGTGGTACCACCGCAGCAGGCGATCTTCGACGACGGCGTACAGCGCGGTGAACGCCCAACCGATGACACCGATGACGAGCGTGCTTAAGCCCATGCGGAGGACAGCTGGAAGCGCTGCGCACTCTGCAGGATGAAGTAGCCGATGCCCTCCGTGGCACCGTACATCTCGCTGACGACCAGCATCACGATTCCGATGGTGATCGCAAGGCGCACGCCCACGACGATCTGCGGCAGCGCGCCGACGAGCACCACCTTCGGAATGCGCAGCCGCAGCGGAATTCGGTATGCGTCCGAGGCTTCGAAGATCCCCGCGTGGATCGACCGTACGCCCACGATGGCGTTGAGCAGGATCGGCCAGACACAGGCCAGGAAGATGAGGAACACCTTGGGCTCACGTCCGATGCCCAGGGACAGGATGATGATCGGCACAAAGACCACGACGGGCAGCGAACGCAGGAAGTCCAGGAACGGGTCTAGGACTCTGCCCACTTTTGGCATCAGCCCGATGGCTATGCCGAAGCCGAGTCCGACGAGAAGCGAGAGGAAGAGCGCGAGGAAGTAATTCGTGAAGCTGTACACAGCGTCATTCCAGAGCTCCCCGCTCAATGCCCAATCACCCATGGCGCTCAGAATCTCCGTCAGCGGCGGCCAGAACGCCGAGGTCGAGGAGGCGGAGAGCAGAAACCACAGAACGATCAGACTGACCGGCAGCCATGCCTGCAGCAGAAGTGACGTCGCCGGGCTGTAAGACCTGCTGTTCATCTCATGCCCCCGATCCGGTCGTCTGCCAGCGCAGCGAGTCTCGCCTGCACGCGCCCAAGGCCTAAGTTGACCGCATATCCCAGCAGGCCTCCAGTGACGATGTAGGCGTAGGCGAGCTGCGGGTTGCCGCCGACCTGAGCGTCCCCGATCCGCGCGCCGATTCCGGGGATCCGGTCAGGACCTCAACGGAGATCGTGACCAGCACGGCGACCGAGGCGGCCAGCCGCAGGCCCGCCATGATGGACGGGGCGGCACTGGGCAGCAGCACCTTGCGAACGAAGAGCCCACTGGGGATCTGGAAGGCCTGGGTCGTGTCCACGATGGACGAACTCACGCTCCGGACACCGTGCTGGGTCTGCAGGATGATCAGGAAGACCACCGCTACGAAGACCAGCACCGCCTTGAGCTCTATACCCCGTCCGATCATGAGCACGAGCACCGCGACGAGGGCGATCGCAGGGAACGCCCTGCCGAAGTCGACGAGAAAGCGCAGCGAAAGCTCGGCCGCGACGAACCGTCCTGTCAGAATTCCAACAGGAATTCCGACCACCACACCGAACGCCAGACCGACCAGCGCGCCAGCCACAGTCTCCCAGAGGATGGTCCAGTAGGTCGCCGTCAGCAGCGCCTGAAACAGCTCGGCGCCTACCGCGATCGGGCTGGGCAGAAGCGAGTCTGGGAGGGACCCGCTCAGGTGGACGAGATGCCACAGGGCCAGCATGCCGAAGAGGATGAGCATCTGCCATTGCCGGACCCCTCGGGGCTTCTGCCGTGCCGCGGATGGGCGGGTAGGCGCTCGTATGTCTTTGGTCAACGTCACGAAGAATGCCTTTCATTCTGAGCTCGGAGCACAGGGCGACAGCGGGCCCCTCAGCGGGCACCCTCCCAGACGACCTCCTCGTAGGTGACGTCCTCCTGGAGGTCTCCTCCTCCTTCATGACCTCGAGAAGTGGCTCCAGCCCTCCTCGTCGAACTCGACGTTCAGGGTGTCGAGCACCATCCGTTCGTCGATGAACGCTGGAGGCAGCTCGGTGTGATCGTGGTAGACCTGTCGCGCTGCATCAGGGTTCTCATTGCCATACTCGGTGCCCTGTTCGAGCCCCGAGTGGAAGCGTTCGAGAGCCTCTGAGTTCTCCTCCGCGAACTGTTCGCTGGCGATCCACACGACCTGCGGCGCGTTGGGGAGGTACTCCCGCACGCCCGTCCCCACTCGAGTGAACCCATTGTCCACGGCGCTGAGCAGGAAGATGCTGAAGGAGAACACGGCGTCGACCTGGCCGCTGGCAGCAGCCTCGACCAGCGCATCCGTCGGCAGAGGGACAAACTCGACGTCGTCGATGTCGACCCCGTTCTCCAGCAGTCCCGTCATCGTCGCCATATGGGGCAGTCCCCCAATTCCGGCACACCGATCTTGCTGCCTTTCAAGTCGGTCCATTCGGTGATGTCGCTGTCCGGGGCACGATGACCCCGTCGGAAGCCTCTCCTACCTGGTCCGGATCGGCGGACTTTGTGCCGCCCACGACTTTGATCGGCATGTCCTCAGCAACTGCGCGGATGGCCGTGACGGCATCAGTGGCCGCCACATCGAACTCACCGGAGATGACGGCCGAGTTTGCCGTCGCGCCTCCCATGCTTAAGCCGTCTGGATCTCGCTGATTTCGAGCCCCTCTTCCTCGAAGAACCCCTGCTCATGAGCCAGTAGGACATTTTCAATGCTGACGCCGCTGCGAGCGACGCCGAGTTCGATGGTCTCCTCTTCGGCCGCTTCTTCTGCTTCGGCTCCTCCCTCAGCCGTGTCCGCACATGCTGCGAGGCTCAGGAACAGTGCCGCTGCGGTCACGACAGCCGCAGTCTTGGAGGTGCGACGAGGATTCATATCAGCTTCCTTAGATGAGGCAGGGTCATCCGCACCGGACGGTGCCGAACAACCCCAATGTGTGAGGTGGATCACTACCAGCATCCCTAGACACGAACAATAAGGGAACGTGCTATCAGCTATCGCCACCATCGGAATCGCTGATAGCTCTGTGCTAGCAGGGCCGCCCACAGGCGCTCGTTCATCGCACCGACATCGACCCACTCTGACGCAGCTTCTTGGTCAGCTCATGCGCGTGATGAAGGAGCAGACGCCCCATCTCGGCGCGTCGCTCCGAGCGGAATCGAGATTCGATCCCCGTGAGGCTCAAAGACCATGCAGGCTGGTCGGCCTGATCGAAGACCGCCGCACCCATCCCCAGCTGCCCTCCACAATCAGCCCGGGATTCAGCGCCCAACCGTCGCTGCGCGTCTGAGAGATGCGCTGCCGCAGCGACTCCGGAGCATGAGCCTCGCCATATTCAGCGCTGAGATCGCGGCTCCCGAGATACCTCTCCATAGCGCTCTGGTCCATGAAGGACAGCATCACCAGTCCCGCCGAGGCCACGCCCAGCGGAAAGCGCACACCCTCGTAGAGCACGAAGGAACGGATCAGGAAGGCACCGTCCTCGCGCAGCAGGCACACCGTCTCATCTCCGCGCCGGACTGAAAGAAAGGCGCTCTCACCCGTGGCGGCGGCCAACCCTGCCACGTGCTCGCGAGCGATCGAGGTGATGTCATAGCGCTCGGCCGCCACCGCGCCCATCAGGTAGACCTCAGGGCCAAGCATCCACCGTCCGCTGCGATGGTCCTGGTCGCAGAAGCCCTCTGCCGCCAGCGCCCCGAGCAGACGGTGAACCGTGGGTCGCGGCAGGCCGGTGATCCGCGAGGCCTCGATCGCGGAGATCCCCTTCGGCATCCCGCTGCTGACCGCGCGCATCACCGCTGCGAGCCTGCCGACCATCTGAGCACCAGGAAAAGAACCACTCATGTTCACATTATGAGCGCTCCGAGCTCATCACGTCATGCATCGAGCAGTATGTGCGCGAAGAGCTCGATCCTATTGCCCGCCGTAGCAGCTGAAAGCTACCTTCATGCCATCACTGCTGATGTTCGCAGCGTGGACATATGAGAGGAACGGACCCATGAAATTCGTGGATGATGCCGTCGAGGCGCTGGGGGCGGTCGTGACCGACGGCATGACCATCGCCGTGGGAGGCTTCGGGCTCAGCGGCATTCCCATACGCCTGATCACGGCCCTGCGCGATTCCGAGGCCAAGGGACTGACCATCGTTTCGAACAACATGGGCGTGGACGGCAAAGGTCTCGGCCTGCTGCTGGAGAACGGCCAGGTCTCCAAGGTCCTGGCCTCCTACGTGGGCGAGAACAAGCTCTTCGCCCAGCAGTTCTTGAACGGTGAGCTTGAGGTCGAGTTCGTGCCCCAAGGGACGCTGGCGGAGCGGCTCAGAGCCGGAGGCGCAGGCATCCCGGCCTTCTTCACGCCTACAGGTGTGGGAACACCGATCGCAGAGGGCAAGCCCGTCCAGGAGTTCGACGGTCGCGCAGCGATCCTGGAGCGCGGCATCGTCGCAGATGTCTCCCTGGTCCGCGCTCATGAGGCGGACGTCGAGGGAAACCTGAGGTACCGGATGACTGCCCGAAACTTCAACCCTCTGGTGGCCATGGCCGGTCGGATCACCTTCGCCGAAGCTGAGGTCATCGAGGCTGACTACCTGGACCCCTCACTGGTGGACACTCCCGGCATATTCGTCCAGCGCGTCGTCGAGGCCGACAGGACGAAAGACATTGAGAAGCGGACCGTGCGCGTCCGCCAGGAGGCGTAAACCCATGTGGACACGAGATGAGATGGCAGCCATCGCGGCCAGCGAGCTGACCGACGGGCAGTATGTGAACCTGGGGATCGGCATCCCCACGCTTGTCGCGAATAACCTGCCGCCGGGGGTGCAGGTCACGCTGCAGAGTGAGAACGGACTGCTGGGGATGGGGCCTTTTCCCTTCGAGGGGGACGAGGACCCGGATCTGATCAACGCGGGAAAGCAGACGGTGACCCTGCTGCCCGGCGGCAGCTATTTCGATTCCGTCACCTCCTTCGGCATGATCCGCGGCGGCCACGTCCAGACCGCGATTCTCGGTGCCCTGCAGGTGGCCTCCAACGGTGACCTTGCGAACTGGACGGTGCCCGGCAAACTCGTGAAGGGCATGGGTGGGGCCATGGACCTCGTCGTGGGAGCACCCCGGGTGATCGTGGTGACCGACCATACAGCTAAGGACGGCACCCCAAAGATCGTCGAGCGCTGCACCCTGCCCCTCACCGGGGCCGGAGTGGCGGACCGGATCGTTACGGACCGAGCGGTCTTCGACGTGGTCGATGCCTCCCTGGTGCTGCGCAGCGCAGCACCAGGCGAGAGCCTCGACTCTCTCCGCCGGGTGACTGGGGCGGAATTCGCCGTGGATCCGACAGTGGAGCTGGCCCGTTGAGCGCGCAGATCGCAGGATATGCCCGGACTCCTTTCGCCCGCTTCAACGGCGCATTGGCCACGGTGCCCGCATCCGCGCTGGGCGCACACGCAGCTGCCGCCGCGCTGGAACGCGCCGGGATCTCCCCGATGCTGTGGAGCGCGTCCATGCTTAGGCCAGGTGCTTCAGGCGGGGTAGGCCAGAATCCCGCCCGGCAGGCTGCCGTGGCGGCGGGCATCGGGTTCACGGTCCCGGCCCTGACGCTCAACGCCGTGTGCCTCTCCGGGGCCGAGGCGGTGATCGCCGGAGAACGACTCATCACCGGCGGTGAGGTCGACATCGTCGTAGCCATCGGACAGGAGTCGATGTCACGTGCGCCTCACGCGCACGCGGCGCGAGCGGGAACCAGATACGGCGCCATCGAGATGATCGACACGCTCGAGCTGGACGGGCTCACCGACGCATTCGAGTCTCAGTCCATGGGCGCTTCGACGGAACAGGGCAACACGAGCAGGGGCATCACCCGCGAGGTGCAGGACGAATGGGCCGTTCGGTCGCACCGCAGGGCTGCGGCCGCGTCGTCCTTCCACTCTGGGGAGATCGCCCCCTCACGCTGACCACGCACCGCGGCGCGGTTCGAGTCGCCAGCGACGACGGCGTCCGCGCGGACACCACCTCAGAGACCCTTGCGAAGCTCAGCCCCGCATTCAGCAGCGCGGGGACCATCACTGCAGGGAACTCGTCTCAGCTCAGCGACGGCGCGGCGGCGCTCGTCCTCGTCAGCCAGCGAGCGGCGGACAGACTCAGCGTCACTCCCGTGGCTGAGCTTGTTTCGCACTCGTTCGTGGCCGGACCTGACGTCTCGCTGCACGAGCAGCCGTCCCGCGCCATTCTTGCGGCTCTGGAGAGGACGGGCCTGGTAGCACGGGACTTGGACGCTCTGGAGATCAACGAAGCATTCGCCGCAGTGAGCGTCCGTTCGGCCGAGGCCTTGGAGGTTGATCCATCACGGGTCAACAGGATGGGAGGAGCCATAGCGCTTGGTCATCCCATCGGAGCCTCCGGCACCCGGATCATCGGCACCCTGGCCCGTCAGCTTGCCCAGATCGGGCCCGGGGCCGTGGGCGCCTCAGGGATCTGCGGTGGGGGCGGGCAGGGCAGTGCGACGATCCTGCGTGCGCTCTGAGGTCAGCTCTTCCCCTCAGCACCGAGGCTGCTCAGTGCTGCGCGCAGCCGCTGCTCTGCGTCTTCGGCGACTTCACGGACGGCGGGCGCGCCGCTGAGCTGGACCATGGTCTGCGGGTCGATCGCGTCGATGGTGGCGTGATCCTCGTCGTCTCCTCGCCGGACCACCACGTTGCAAGGCAGCAGGGCGCCGAGCTGAGGCTCAGCGGCCAGGGCTCTGCTGGCCAGGGCGGGGTTGCAGGCGCCGAGGATGACGTAGTCCCCACCGCGTCGCCCGTCTCCTCACCGAGCTTCTTGGTGAAGGTCGCCTTGACGTCGATCTCGGTGAGGATCCCAAAACCCTGATCCGCCAGAGCTTCGCGGGTGGCCTCGACCGCCTGGGCATAGGACATCGGCACGGTGATCGTGTGGGTGTAGCTCATGACCTGCTCCTTCGACTCTCAAGTTCACCGACCCTGGATCGGGACGGTGGGATTCAGCACGGCTCAGTTCGATGCGGTCCGCTTCAGGTTCTCACATGGCGCCGCTGCAGACTGCGGCGGCCAGCAACGTGGCCGACGCACGGGTCTGGGCGAGGCACGGGTGGGACACCAAGGGTCTACGTTCCCCAGACGCAAAACAGGGCCGCTGAGCTAGTTGTACTGACCTGTCAGGTCAGTACAACTAGCGGCGGACGGTCTCCACGTAGTCTGAGGTCAGGCCGACAATGCTGGTCGACGCGCGGACGGATTGCCCCTGAGGAGGTGAACCACCGCGGTCGCGGCTCACTGATCCAGCGAGCGGTGCCGTGATCGCCTGATCATAAGGACCGTGACTCCCGCAAGGACGAGTAGTGCCCCTGCTCCGAGGATGACGCCAATAGAGCCGTTGGCTCCGGTGGCAGCCAGGGGACCACCGGACGAGTCCTGACGAGAATCGCCGCCAGAGTCTGCGGTGGTTCCTCCGGTCTCCAGTGACGTTTCTGGTCCTGCGGCAGCATCCGTCGAAGTTTCCGACGTCACGTTTGTCGGGCTGCTGCCCGCTCCACTGTCTGAGGCACCTGTTGGGGAGCCACTGGAATCGTCGGTGGGGCCGGTCGTTGGACCCTCCGAAGGACCGCCCGAAGGACCGCCCGTTGGGCCCTCAGCGGGACCCTCCGTGGGACCGTCGGTTGGCGCGTCCG
This sequence comes from Nesterenkonia pannonica, assembly GCF_019575955.1. GTDB lineage: Bacteria > Actinomycetota > Actinomycetes > Actinomycetales > Micrococcaceae > Nesterenkonia > Nesterenkonia pannonica. The sequence continues at coordinate 776,479 of NZ_CP080575.1, read as the reverse complement.
TGGGACCCTCCGTTGGGCTCTCCGTGGGAGCCTCCGTGGGTCCGTCGGTGGGACCGTCGGTTGGCGCGTCCGTGGGGCCCTCCGTTGGACCTTCCGTTGGGCCCTCAGTGGGACCTTCCGTGGGACCCTCCGTTGGACCTTCCGTGGGACCCTCCGTTGGACCTTCTGTGGGACCCTCCGTTGGACCTTCCGTGGGACCCTCAGTCGGACCTTCCGTTGGGCCCTCAGTGGGACCTTCCGTTGGGCCCTCAGTGGGACCCTCCGTTGGACCTTCTGTGGGACCCTCCGTTGGACCTTCTGTGGGACCCTCCGTTGGACCTTCTGTGGGACCCTCCGTTGGACCTTCCGTGGGGCCCTCAGTTGGGCCCTCAGTCGGGTCTTCACTGGGATCCTCGGTCGGTGGCGCGGCAGTGTCGCAGCCCGGATCGACGAATGTGTTGGTGTCCAGGGTGACTGCGCCGGTGCTTGCCAGGGCGCGTCCCTCCACTGCAGCTCCCGTATTGGCTGTGATGGAGGCCAGGGCAAGAATGGACCCCGCGAACGTGGAGCCGGTCCCCAACGTTGCGGAGCTTCCAACCTGCCAATAAACATTGCAGGCCTGTGCCTCATTGGCGAGCAAGACGTTGCTGGATGAGGCCGTGATCAGCGTCGACCCCGCCTGGAAAATGAAAACTGCATCAGGATCTCCCTGAGCGTCCAGCGTGACAGTGCCAGTGAGGCTCAGTGCTCCCCTGAAGAGTAGACCCCCTCCTCGAAGGTCTGTCCGCCCAGGTCGCCGGTAACAGTCGCCGTGGAAGAACGGCCCGCGAGATCATCGTAGGCGATCCCCAGGTCTGACTGTGCCTGCGCGGCCTCGGCGCTGCCCTCATAGATGGTGCCGCCTACTATCCCTGGCGGAAAGCCTGTGACCGCTGTTCCTGGGCTCACACCCACGTCACCGCTCAAAGTCGTGAGCCCGGTGTTGGTCACAGTCTCCGCGCCGAGCACTGAGAACGAGGCCGCCGTGCCGAGATTCGGAGGGGTAGTCGCTGCGTGAGCGTCAGAGGTGAACGGCGACAATGCCGCCATCGACAGAAGGACGGCAAGAACAGCAGTGACAAGAGCGACAGGCCACGCACGGACAGTAAGCCTCCGTCCTGTCAACGCACGTTGGTTGGAGTCGGCATGCCTATTCATTTTTCCTCCAGAATGAGACACGCTACGCGCCGGTCAGCCCTGGTGCTCCTAGATACTGTGACAGTACGGCCCCAGCGAGTGATGCACAATAGGCAACTTTTCAGAGACACGACATTCTGCACCGATGGGACCAGTCGCCGGAGTCCTGCTGACCTGCCCGTCATGAGCAGCCCATGCATGAGAAAAGCCCCATCCGATGGATGAGGGCTTTTCCTGCTGCTTCAGTTGCGGGGGCAAGATTTGAACTTGCGACCTCCGGGTTATGAGCCCGGCGAGCTACCGAACTGCTCCACCCCGCGTTGGGTTTCCCTGAACGGGACTTGTCTATCTTACATACACATGAACAGCACACAAAATCGGTGTGCTGATCGGTTCTTGGAGCAAGGAAGCGCCCCGGAGCATACGTGCTCCGGGGCGCTTCCAGTCAGCTGGTGGCGGGCTCTATCAGCCCTCCTGCTGCTCCAGCATCTGCTCGATGACCTGATCCAGCTCGTCCTGGGCCTCGCCGTAGGCGGTCCAGTCAGACTCGGACATCGCTTCCTGCGACTCGTTCATGAGCTCACCGGCGCGCTGGAGGAGCTCCTCCATGTCACCGTCGATGGGCTCAGCAGGCGCTGCCTCCTCGGCAGGCTCGTCGGCGTCGTCATCCTCGTCCTCCTCAGGCATGACCGCTTCCTCGTCCTCGACGGCCTCAGGATCCACGCCGTCGAGGTCCTCCTCGACAGCCTCGGCGTCGACGCCGGCACCCTCGGCCGCCTCAACGCCTGCATCACCGTCGAAGATCATGTCCAGCGCCTCCTGGAGGGTGTCGCCGTAGCCGACCTCCTCGCCGAAGGCGACCAGCACCATGCGCAGCGCCGGGTAGGCGGCGCCGGTGCCGGTGGCCTGAACGTAGATCGGCTGAGCATTGAGGATGCCGTCACCGGCAGGCATGGAGATCATGTTGCCTCGGAGCACCTCGGAGCCGCCGAGCTCCAGGATGTTCAGCTGGGACGCGATCGTCGAGTTCGAGTCGAAGTTCGCCTGCGTCTGCCCCGGTCCAGGGATCGCCGTGTCACGCGGGAGCTCCAGCAGTCTCATGTCACCGTAGCCCTCGTTCTTGACGCCGTCCTCGCCTGTGCCTGCATCCCCGGACGCTGCCAGGAACCCGTAGAGCACGTTGCGCTGCTGGCCGTCCGCCTCAGTCGCCGGAATGAACGTGGAGGTCAGCTGGAAGCTGGGGTCCTCCTGCCCAGGCATCTGCATCGTCATGTAGTACGGAGGCTGAGCCATCGCGTCGTCGCCCCCGGTGGGGTCCGACGGAATGGACCACGCATCGTTGCCCTCGTAGAACGTGCCGGGGTTGTCCACGTGGTACTCAGTGAGCAGCTGGCGCTGAATCCGGAACATATCCTCCGGGTAGCGGATGTGGTCCAGCAGCTCGGCCGACATGTCCTCGTAGGACTGCAGGCTGCTCGGGAACACGTCCTGCCACGCCTGGAGGATCGGGTCCTCGTCGTCCCACGCATAGAGCTCAACGGAGCCGTCGTAGGCGTCCACGGTGGCCTTCACCGAGTTCCGCATGTAGTTGACCTGGCCCGTCAGCGCCGGACCGTCCGTCAGTGCGTCCTCCGTTGCCGACTCCAGCTGCTGCTGGGTGGAGTACGGGAAGCTGTTGGAGGTGGTGTACCCCTCGATGATCCACTTCACGCCGCCGTCGACGATGGCGGGGTATATGTTCTGGTCGACCTCCAGATACGGAGCCACCTCCATCACACGCTCACGCGGGTGACGGTTGTAGAGGATCTGCGACTCCTCGTTCATATCGCCCGAGAGGAAGATCTCCGGGGAGCCGAACTCCATGGCGTACACCAGGCGGGAGAACAGGTTCCCCACCGAGGGGCCGCCGTCTCCCGTGAAGGTGTACTGCGTGTCCTGGCCGTCGTCGCCCTCCTCAACAGCCTCGCCGTCCTCATCCTCGACGATCTGAGCCGCCGGGCGGTCCAGCTCCATCGGTGAGGTGCCCTCAGGAGCACCGGCGATGGAGTACTGAGGAGAGTTCTCGCCGAAGTAGATGCGGGGCTGGTAGTCATCATCCGATGCCAGCTCGCCCGTGGTGGGGATCCCCTGGAGCGTGAACTCAGGACGACCCTCATCCGTCACCGTGTTGGCGCTGGCCGCCACCAGGCCGTAGCCGTGGGTGTAGATGAGGTGCTGGTTGACCCACGAGCCCTCCGTGGGCGCATTGACCTCACGTGCGGCGATCACGGTGTCGTGCATCTCGCCGTCGATCTCGTACCGGTCGAAGCTGAGCGTGTCCGGGAACTGGTAGTAGGGACGGAACTGTTGGAACTGCCGGTACGCCGGTGAGACCAGGTTCGGGTCCAGGAGGCGGAGGTTCTCGATGTTGGCCTCATCGCCCGCCAGGGCGCCCTGCTGGGCCTGGGGAGTGGCCTGGTAGTCCTCCTGCTCGAGGTCGTCGAGCCCGTAGGCGAACCGGGTCAGGTCCATGTTCCGCTCAATGTACTCGGACTCCAGCGTCTGCTCGGTGGGGCCCACCTGGTACTCCTGCACCAGGAAGGGGTAGACGCCGGTGCCGACGATCGCCGTAATCACCAGCATGGCCGCACCCACCAGGGAGAGCCTCCACCGAGCGGTGATCGCTGTGACGATGAAGATCAGCGCCACCAGCACCGCGGCCACAGCCAGGATGGTCTGGGCGGGGATGACCGCGTTGACGTCGGTGTACATGGCGTAACCCAGTTGCCGCTCTGGTCCTGCAGCGTGCCGAAGCGGCCGAGGAACCAGTTGGCGCCCTGCAGAAGCAGAAACAGCGCTGCGGCAATGGCGATGTGCCAGCGTGCCGCCTTCTCCACGACGAACTTGCCCGACTGCTCGATCCGGATGGAGCCGAACAGGTAGTGGCAGAGGATTCCGGCGATTCCCGCCACCAGCAGCGCCGAGATCAGGAATCCGACGACGAACGTCAGGAAGGGAAGCGTGAAGACGTAGAAGCCGTAGTCCAGGCCGAACTCCGGGTCAGTCTGGCCGAAGGGCTGCTGGTTGAAGAACAGCAGGACCCCGTCCCAGTTGGCCTGGGCTGCGGTGCGGCGAAGACGCCCATCAGGGCAGGAAGCCCGAACATCAGCAGACGACGCATCGAGGTCAGCGAGCGCTGGTACTGTGCCACCGACTCGCTGACCTGCCGCACCCCGTCCGGCCTGTATTTGAAGGCGATGAAGAGGGAGAGCCAGACCAGCACCGCCATGATGAGGAAGGCTGCGGCGAACACGGCGACGCGGGCGATGCGTTCGGTCCAGAAGACTTCCTGGTAGCCGAGCTGGCTGAACCACATCACGTCGGCGTATATGCTTAGGCGAAGAACACGAACGCGGCCAGCAGGGCCACGATGATGATGATCGTCAGAATCAGCGCAGAGGGCCTGCGGAATCCTCCTGACTCATCGGATGAGGCGCGGCCGCCGCCGTTGGAGCCGCCCTCACCGTCACTGCCGCGGCCGGGGCCGCCGGAATTGCCGAAGATGCCCCTGCCGAAGGGGTTCTGGGAGCCGAAGCCCGGGTTGGAGCTCACGCGTGTGTTGTCCTCTATCTTTTGTACTTATTCAAGGGGAGTGATCTGCGAACCCCTACTGCCTCATCTAGCGTCCGCAGGATTCCAATTGTCTCAAAAAGTTCTGATCGTCGTCACGAACGGCCTCCAGCACATCCACTGCCTCATCGACCGTCTCGATGCCGTAGACGTCCAAGCCGTCCACAAGCCTGCCGTTCAGCTCATCACAGTTTCCTCGGGGGCCAAAAGTGGTCCGCTCCGGAGTTCCGGGCGCCCACAATCTTCTGCGGGATGCCGCCGATGGGGCCCACTGTGCCGTCCGGGTCCACAGTGCCCGTGCCCGCCCAGCTCTCGCCCCCGGTCAGGGACTCCTCACTCATGGTGTCAATGACACCGAGTGCGAACATCAGCCCGGCAGAGGGCCCGCCCACGTTCTCTGAAAGCCGGATCTGCGCCTCGACCGGGAATTCGAACTGAGTGCCCATGAGGGTTCCGATGTAGTACTCGCCGTCGGTCTCCTGGTACGTGGGAACCTCCACGTCGATCTGCTCGCCCTCGCGCTGCACGCTCAGCCGAACCGGCTCGCCCGCAGCGTCATTGACCGCGCCGCGCAGACCCTCAATGCCGGTGATCTGCTCTCCATGCGGCGCGGAGGATGCGGTCTCCCGGCTGAAGCTGATCGCCCACGCCGGCCTCCTCCGCCTCAGGGGTGAAGCCCTCGACGAACAGCTCCAGGCCGAAGTCGATGCCCTGCTGGTCCAAGGCTGCGGCGAAGGCGAGATCCTGTGAGGACGCCATCGCAGCAGTGTTGCGCTCCCGAACCTCCTCGGCAGTGGTGCCGGAGGGATATACAAGCTCCTCGGGGATGAGGTCGATGCTGGGGCTCACCCAGCCTCGCACCGCGTCGGGCACGAAGAGCGTTCCGGTGGGGCGCCGTTGACGTAGACGGTGGTCAGGGCCAGGGCGCCGTCCGTGTCGTATGTCTCCGCGCCCGCGACTTCGATCACCGGCTCGGCGCCATCTCCCTCATTCTCCAGCTCCACCTCTGCGGTGGTGTTGAAGATCGGGCCAGGCGCCTCGCTGATGTACGGAGCAGGAAGGGCGAGCGCGACGATGCCCCCGACGGCTGCCACAGAGGCCGACCCCATTGGACGGTCCTGCGAAGACCCACTAATCGTCCTTGCCGGGCTCGCCGCCGAGCTCATCGTCGAGAAGCTTCTTGAGCTCATCGTCCATGCTGGCACTGGCCTGCTCCTGCTCCCTGCGGCGCGTGTAGAACGTGGAGGGTCGTCCAAATCAGCCTCGTCCGGCTGAACGTCGGGGTGCGACCACACCTCGTCCCGGGCCTCGATGCCGCCGCTCTCGCGCAGGTGCGCCCACAGGGCGGCAGCGTCGCGAAGGCGCTGCGGGCGCAGCTCCAGGCCCACCAGGGCAGCGAAGGCGTCCTCAGCTGGGCCGCCGGTGGCGCGGCGGCGGTTCATCATCTCCCGGAGGCGCTCGGCCGACGGCAGGTGGGCACCCGCCTGGCCGACCACATCGTCGACCCACCCTCCACCAGCGCCACGGTGGTCTCGATGCGCCGCAGAGCTGCCTTCTGCATGTCCGTATGCTCGGCGAAGAGGTCCACCCCCAAGTCGATCTCGAGGGTCTCAGGATCCTGCGGGTCGATGCCCTGGGCGATCTCCTCGAGGCGAGTCATGTCCACCCGAAGATCGGCCGCGGGTGGACCACAGCGTTGAACAGGTCATCCGTCAGCCACGGCGAGTGTGTGAAGAGCCGAATCCGGGCCGCTTCGCGAAGCGCCAGGTAGAGCATGACCTCCTCGTCCTCGACATCGAGGCCCTTGCTGAACTCGCGGATGCTCGTAACAGCAGGACCGCACGGGATCCGGCCATCGGCAGGCCCACGTCCGAGCCTGAGAGCACCTCGGCGGAGAGCTTCCCGATCGCCTGGCCCATCTGCCCGGCGACGGACATCCCCGTCATGCGCTCCATCATGCTTGTCATCTGGCCCAGAGCCTCGGGAGGAATCATTCCTTTGAGCTCCTCCGGCACCTGAGGACCGCCGTTCTCCTCCAGCTGCTCACGCATGACGCTGCTGAGGGCTTCGACGGTGGAGTCCGCCACCGGCTGGCTCAGCCGCTGCCATGACTCGGAGGTCTGCTCGATCCACTGCTTAAGCGGGTCCAGCCCTGTCCGATCTGGCTCTGCGCCTCGAAGACCGTCGACTCATTGAGCCACATGTCAGCCAGTCGCAGGGCGGAATCGATCTGGTGCTGCTCGCCCGGAGTGACCGACGGGTCGTCCTCCGCAGCCGCCGAGAGCGCCGCCGATTCGGCGACCTCCCAATTCACCGGACCGGAGCCCTCATCGTTCTGCATGGCGGAGAACATGGCCTGCACCTGCCCCATGATCTGCTGCATCATCGGGTTGTTGGGGTCCATTCCGAACGGTCCGGATCCGCCGAGCATCGAGGGGTCGAACCCTGCGAAGGGGTTCTGCTGACCGCCCTGCGATCCCCACTGCCGGGGCTGCCGGTGAAGCCCATACTCGGGCCCCGGCTCTTTCCGCTCTGCTCGGAGTCCTCGTCGGTCTTCGACTCCTCGTCCGGCTCGTCCTTGTCCCCGTCGGGGAAGGCCTCGCCGAAGAGGCGCCGCAGCATCTCCTCGGGGTCCTGGCTGTCCCCTTGGCCTGGGTTCTGGCTGTTGTCGCTCACGCGTCACGCTCCTTGAGGCATTGGTCTGGGCGTGCTGACCTCTGTGACCAAGGGTAGCCCCCACACCCGAGGCACCGCCTCTCAGTTCGCCGAAGGGATAAGCCGCAGACCGATCACCCCTCAGAGGCGGGCGAACAGACAGTCGCAGCGATCGGCGGCCTCTGCCTCCGAACAGCCCAGCCGTCCCGACTCCAGACCTCCCCACAGCGTGTGCTGCTCCACCGCCGCCGCGGTGCTGCCGTCGACCAGCCGCAGCGCCTGCTGAGCCACCGCAGCGGCCACCAGCGAAGCATCCGCCTCGTCCAGCCCCCTTGCGGATCCTCCGAAGGCGCCGCCTCCGCCAGCAGACAGTCCGGACAGACGCCGCCCTCACGCGTCAGAAGCGGGCCGATCCGCCATTCCCGGTCTCCGATCACCACCGGCAGCGCCCCCTGCCCCTCCTCCACCGCTGGGCGCACACGGCCCAGAAGCTTCTCGAGGAGTCGCCCAGAGCAATGTGCAGATCCACACCCGCGGTGCCGAAGTCCTCCGGCGCAGCCAGCACCGCGGCGTCGGCTCCCACCAGCTTCAGCTCCTCCACGGCCGCATCCTCACGCCGCCGCCCCTGATGCAGCGCCCGATAGCCGAGAGCGCCTGCAGCCTGCCGCAGATCCGCCGCTCCCACCGGGGCTGCGTCGCGCAGCAGCAGCGTTCCGAGCCCTGAGCGCGCCAGGTGCTCCGCGACCCGCAGGCCCACCGGCGATGCCCCGTCGATGAGGACGGTGGCCAGTTGGCGGCGAGCATGGACACGGGGCGCGGCGCGAGGAGTCATGAGGACATTCTGGGTCGAAACGGCCTCCGCCGCCGTCGCTGTCCACAGGCACTACAGTGGGCGGCTGTGACCGCAGAGAGGCAGAGCGAAGAGCGCATCACCGTGGACGGCGCCGACGTCATCGTCATTCGGTCGGCACGTCGCCGACGAACGATCTCAGGCGACCAGGTCCGGGGCGTGCTCCGGCTCCGCGTACCTGCCCGCACAAGCCGCAGAGAGATCGAGAAGCACGCACGGGCCTTCCGCAAGCGGCTCAGCGCCCGGGGCTCCGGCGGAGCAGGCGGCGATCACGCCCTGGCCGAACGTGCGCGCCGACTCTCGGACGAATATCTCGACGGTGAGGCCGAGTAGGCATCCGTCACCTGGTCCGCCCAGCAGCTCCGCCGCTGGGGCTCCACGACGTCTGCCTCAAGGACCATCAGACTCTCCTCCCGTCTGAAGGAGATGCCCGGGTGGGTGGTGGACTCGGTGCTCGTCCACGAACTGGCTCACCTCATCGAGCCGGGCCACGGACCCGCGTTCGTCCGTCTGGTCGCTAAGTACCCGCGGACCGCCGAGGCCGACGCCTTCCTGGCCGGGGTCAGCTGGGCGGAGCAGCACCTCGAGGCAGCGCCGACGCAGGCGCACTCACCGTCCTAGGCCCCCGAGCTGCTCGAAGTACTCCATCGACTTGTCCGAAGAGTTCACCAGAGCCCGATAGCGGGCGCCCGGCAGGGCCCGGGATGACCGGGCGGAAGATAGGACGCACGAAGGGCACCCGCGATCCCCTGGCCGCCCGCTTCAGCAGCTCCACGTAAGGACCTGCTTACTCGTCATCGTTGGCGACCACCACCCCCAATGCGGCCACGACCGCCCCGTCGCTGCTGCGAATGGGCACCGCAATGCCGCGCGCGTCGGGATGGACCAGACCGTTGCCGACCGCGTGGCCCTGGCTCTTCACCTGGGCCTGGATGGCCCTGATCTCCTCGACCGTGGTCGGCGTCTTGGAGGTCAGTCTGGGGACGCCCGCCGCCACGAGCCGCTCCACAAAGTCCTCGCTCATCTGGGCGAGGAGGACATGGCCGCTGCTTGAGGCGGCAAGGGAATACGGCCCCCGATCACCGTGGCGTTGACGACGGCAGAGCGAGCGGAGAGCCGCTCGAGGAAGAGAACGTCGTACTCGCTCATCACGCCCAGCTGCACATGCTGCCGCACCTGGTTGTGGGCCCACTGCATGAAGGGCATGGCGATCTCGCGCAGGCCCAGCGCCCCGGGCGTTCGGCTGGCAAGCTCCCACAGCCTGATGCCCAGCCGGTAGCTGCGATCGGGCATCCGCTCCACGAGCTTCTCGTGCTCAAGAATGCCGATCAGGCGATGCACGGTGGACACAGGGAGCTGCGTGCGCGCTGCTATCTGGGACAGCGTCAGGAAAGCGGCATCCATGTTGAAGGCGTCCAGCACGCGCAGGTGGCGGGCCAGCACCGACTCGGACTGCTCAGCTCCGGGCATCAGGATCCCTCCGGTCTTTCCGCTCAGTCGAAATCGAACTATGCGCAAAGTGTGTCACAGCTCACACTCAGGAGTACATGATCGGCACGCTCAAAGGAGAGCACCATGACAAGCAACCACCGGACGCTGCGCACCGCAGCATTCGTCAGCATCGCCTCCCTCGCCCTCACGGGCTGCTCCGACGCCGTCGCAGATGACGAGGAGGAGATGCCTGCCGAAACCTCAGAGGCAGCCGTCGGATACTTCCCGCTGGCCCACACAGCTACGGCCGTGCACGGGTCGAGAACGGGCTCTTCGACGCGCACAACCTCGACGTCGAGCTCGTCGAGACCGAAGGCGGAGCCGAAGCGATCGCGGCTCTGGTCTCAGGCCAGTACGACATCACCTACTCGAACTACACCTCGGCGGTCCTCGCGAACGCTCAGGGCCTGCCGCTCGTCATCGTCGCCGCCAACGACGTCGGAGCCGATGACCACGGAGTGTTCGTCTCCCCGACTCGGACATCGAATCCCTCGACGACCTCGCAGGAACGACCGCGACGGTCAACAACCTGCAGAACATCGGGACGATCGCCTACTACTCACACATGGAGGCCGCAGGAGAGTCGCCGGAGGACATCAATCTCGTCGAGATGCCCAACCCCGATATGCGCAGCGCCCTGGACAGCGGCAGCGTCGACGCGATCTGGCAGGTGGAGCCCTTCCAGACCATGGCAGCCAACGAGGGCTACAAGCGCATCGACAACCTGTTCTCCGGGGAGATGGAGGGAGCGCCCGTCGCCGGATGGGTCACCACAGAGGAGTTCGCCGAAGAGAACCCCGAGATACTCCGCGCCTTCCAGGCAGCGATGAGCGAGTCCACCCAGGAGCTCAACGACGACGGCGACATCACCCGCGACCTGGTGCCCACCTTCACCATGCTCGAGGAGGACCTCATCGAAGACATGGAGCTGCCGCAGTACCAGTCGGATCTGGACCTCGAATGGCTTCAGCGCATGGTTGAGCTCATGGAGGGCTACGGCATGCTCGATGAGAGCTTCAGCATCGAGGACATGGTGTTCGAGGCCGAGTGACCATGACCATTGCTCCTCACCCCTCCCCGTCGGCCGATCGCACCTCACCGAAGGCCTCGGCCGACACGCTCACGGTGCTCAGCCGGAGAACCCTGACGTCCGACATCGTCGAACTGACGCTGGGCAGGCCCGAAGGGGGCCGACTGCCCGACTGGACGCCCGGATCCCACATCGACCTGATCCTGCCCAGCGGCAGTGTGAGGCAGTACTCACTGTGCGGCGACCGGATGGATCCCCTCTCATACCGGATCGCCGTGCTGCGCACCCCGACGGCCGAGGCGGCTCCGCCGAGGCCCACACCCTGACTCCGGGGACGGCCGTGCGATTCGGCGGACCGAGGAACAACTTCCGCCTGGGCCCCGCCTCCAGCTACCGCTTCATTGCAGGGGGAATAGGCATCACACCTCTGCTGCCCATGATTCGGCAGGCCGCGGAGCTCGAAGCAGATTGGCGCCTGCTCTACCTGGGACGCCGCAGCTCCGCACTGGCCTACCTGCCGGAGCTCGCCCCTCACGGGGACCGGGTCCAGGTCCACTGCTCGCACGATGCCGGACGGCAGGACATCGCCGCATGGCTGGGCGAGATGCCCGATGACTGCCTCGTCTACGCGTGCGGCCCCAACCCCCTGCTCGACGACGCGGAGGCCCTCCGTGACCGGTTCTCAGGCCCACGCATCCGCACCGAGCGGTTCACGGGACGGGCACAGTCCCAGAGCATCGACTCCTCCCCTACGACATCACCCTGGCGCAGAGCGGCCGGGTGATTCGCGCCGAAGCGGACCAGACGATCGGCGAAGCGCTGCGCGCCGGCGGCACGGAGGTCGTCATGTCCTGCGGCCAGGGAGTATGCGGCACCTGCGAGCTCTCCGTGCTCCGCGGGGAGCCGGACCACCGCGACAGCATCCTGGATGAGCAGGAGCGCGACGAGGGCGCCTGCGTCTACCCCTGCGTCTCCCGGTCGCTGTCCAAGACCCTCGTCCTCGACCTGTGAAGGAGCTCCCATGAGCCTCGCCGCCGAACAGCACACCCGCCCAGCCCCGGTCTCGGAGCTGGACCCGTTCATTCCTGAGAACCTCAGGGCCCCGGTGCGATGCACCATCAGCTGCGCGAGCTCGGGCCCGTGGTGCACCTCTCCGCCTACAACGTCTACGCCATGGCTCGGTACGAGGAAGTCAGGAGGCCCTCGAGAACTGGCAGGAGTTCTCCAGCGGAGTAAGCGTCGGCCTGTCGAACTTCCGCTACGAGAAGCCGTGGCGCCCGCCCAGCGTCCTGCTCGAAACCGACCCGCCCCGGCACGATGCGCCGCGAGCGGTCCTCTCCAAAGTCCTGGGGCCCCGTCAGCTGCGCCGGTTCAGGGAGTCCTGGTCGCAGACGGCCGAGTCCCTCGTCTCCGAGATCATCGACCGCAGAGCGCCCTCCGGCGGAGTCCTCTCCCTGGAGGCCGTCGAAGACCTCGCCGAGGCGTACCCCTGCGCGTCTTCCCACGAGCAGTGGGGCTCGACGGCAGCGGCCTCGAGCACCTCCTCCCCTACGGCGACCATGCCTTCAACGCCTTCGGACCGGACAATGAGCTCGTCGCCCAGCGCGCAGAGCAGCTTCCCCAGCTGATCGGGTGGGTGAACGAGCAGTGCCGCCGCGAACGGCTGAGCGACAAGGGCTTCGGCGCGGACATCTGGCAGGCCGCTGACCGCCTGGACATCACAGAGGAGCAGGCCCCCTGATCGTCAGATCCCTGCTGACCGCAGGAGTGGACACCACCGTGTACGGCATCGCAGCGGTGCTCTACCACCTGGCGACGAACCCGGAGGAGTACCAGAGGCTGCGCCGCGAACCGCAGCTGGCGCGAGCGGCCGTCGAGGAGGCATTCCGACTGGAGTCGCCGGTGCAGACCTTCTTCCGCACCGCTCTGAGCGATGTCCGGGTCGGCGACGTCGTCATCCCCGACGGGCACAAGATCCTGATGTTCCTCGGCTCCGCGAACCGGGACCCCCGGCGATGGGAGGACCCGGACCGATTCGACCTGTCACGCGACCCCTCCGGACACGTCGCCTTCGGCAGCGGACTGCACCAGTGCGTCGGACAGCACGTCGCGCGGTTGGAGGCCGTCTGCCTCCTCCAGGCCATCCTGCCCCGGGTCGAGAGCCTCCGCCTCCCCGAAGAGCCCACCCGCCACCTGAACAACACGCTCCAGGGGTGGGAGCGGCTCCCGCTGGAGATGACGCTCGCATGAGAGGAGCCGACCCAGCCGACGCACTGTGGTGGGAGTTCAAGCCCTCCTTCACCCAGTACATCGAGGCGCTCCCCGACGGAGCCGTGACCCACACGGGAGCCCGCCGACGCGACGAGGAGTCCGGCCTCGACCTGTTCTGCTTCGAGGGCCGCCCGCCGCTGGGGCCGCAGGACGAGCGGTTCTCCGGCACGCTGCGATTTACGGGCCATCAGCAGATGCTCGACGTATGCCTGTCAGACCCCGCATCGAGGGTGAGGGCACGCAGAGGATGCTCTTCGTCGGGGACGGCGGCGATGACGGCTGGGAGCTGCCTCTGGCGCATATGAGGCCGCAGGACGGGCCGAGCGGAGGCCCGGGCTGGTGGGAGGCCATCCTCACTGAGGAGGGCACCGACCTCTTCATGGGCAGGTACCTGCCCGGCGATTCAGTGGGCCGTGTGCTTCGGGCCCGCTCGTCTATGCGACCTCGGGAGCATGCTCCTGCAGCACGCTCTTGAGGCCGTCGCCATGCGTCTCAAGCTTCTTCGGGCCGATCCCGGGGAGCTTCAGCAGCGCCTCATCGGAAGCCTCCGGCCGGTGCTCAGCGATGATCTCCAGCTCCGCGTCCGCGAAGATCATGAACGCCGGGCGGCCCGCCTCCTGAGCGGCCTGCCGCCTCCACTCCCGCAGCGCCTCGAACAGCTCGGGATCGTACCTGGGCGGACAGTCCTCGCAGCGCTGGCGGCGCACCTGGGTCGCGACGGTGAGCACGGTTCCGCATGTCGCACAGACGGCCGTCTTCTTCCGCGACGCCGCATTCGGGCTCCGCCGTCCTGACCCGGGCGCGATCTTCCGCACAGTCGGCTCCAGTCCCAGCTCCGCGCGGAGCGGCTCGAGGAAGCGCGAGGGCTTGCGCCGACCCCTGCCGCCCGCATGACGCGCCGCGGATGAGCTCAGCGACAGATGCTTCCGCGCCCGTGTGATGCCCACATAGAGAAGGCGCCGCTCCTCGTCCACCTCAGCCTGCGTCTGGGCGAAGCTGATCGGCATCAGGCCCTCGCACAGGCCTGCGAGGAACACAGCGTCCCACTCCAGGCCCTTGGCCGAATGCAGCGAGGCCAGCGTGACCCCCTCCACCGTGGGCGCATGCTGAGCCGCGGATCGCTCCTCCAGCTCAGCGAGCAGATGCCGCATCGTGAATCCCTCGCGCTCAGCCGAGAGGTCATCCGCCAGCGAGACCAGTGCGGCCAGAGACTCCCACCGCTCACGCACCGCACCGGCGGAGGTCGGTGCCTTCTCGGCCCAGCCCAGCGAGGACAGCACCGCCCGCACCGCCTGGGGCACCGTCTCGTCGGAGTCCACCATCGAGGTGGTGCGCAGGGCCGCCAGCGCCTCCTGACCTCCCGGCGCGAGAAGAACCTCTCGGAGCCGCGCAGCTGGTACGAGATCCCGGCGGTGGCCAAAGCCTGCTCGAAGGTCTGCGACTGCCCATTGGTCCGGTACAGCACCGCAACCTCGCTCAGCGGCGTCCCCTCCTCGGAGAGGCGGGCTATCTCCGAGGCGATCCAGGCGGCCTCCGCATCATCGTCGGGGTGCTGGGTGATGCTGGGGTCCGGGCCCGCGTCGCGCTGAGAGATCAGCTGCAGCGGGTCGGGCCACTCGGGCGGGTCCTCTGCCTGCTCGCCCGTCGACCGCTTCCAGTCGGTGCGGCGCTGAAGCCTGGGCTGCTCGGCGCTGCGCTCGGCCAGAAGAGTGTTGGCCAGCTTCACCACCTGGGGCGTGGACCGATAGTCCCGCACCAGCTTCACCACCTCAGCCTGCTGGTAGCGCGCGGAACTCCAGGAGGTACCGCGGGCTGGCCCCGGTGAAGGAGTAGATGGTCTGAGCCGCATCGCCCACCACGCAGATCTCCTCGCGGCCGCCGAGCCACAGGTCCAGGAGCCGCTGCTGCAGAGGGAGACGTCCTGGAACTCGTCCACCACAAAGTGTCTGTACTGCTGCCGGACCTGGGCGGCGACACGCTCGTCCTCAGTGAGCATCCCGGCGGTCAGAAGCAGCACATCCTCGAAGTCGATGA
Organism: Nesterenkonia pannonica; assembly: GCF_019575955.1. Classification (GTDB taxonomy): domain Bacteria; phylum Actinomycetota; class Actinomycetes; order Actinomycetales; family Micrococcaceae; genus Nesterenkonia; species Nesterenkonia pannonica. Next base: position 761,384 of record NZ_CP080575.1, on the reverse strand, counting down.
CGTGCTGGTCGTCCTTCAGCTCCTCATAGGCGGCATAGAGGCGGGCGAAGCTCGCATGGTCAAGCCCTGTAAGCTGATCCCGGCCCGCTGCCGCCGCCGCGTAGTCCTCGGGGGTGATGGTCGAGACCTTCGCCCACTCGACCTCCGAGGCGAAGTCCCGCAGGGAGGCCCTGTCCGTGGTGAGCCGCAGGCGTTTGGCCGCCTCGGCGATCAGCCGGACCTTGTGGTCCAGCAGCTGCGGCATCTGGCCTCCCACCGAAATGGGCCAGAAGTACTGGAGCTGCCGCAGGGCGGCTGCATGGAAGGTGCGCGCCTGAACCCCGGGCGCGCCCAGACCGTGAGCCGTGACCTCATCTCTGCGGCAGCGCGAGGCGGTGAACGTCACGGCCAGCACGCGGTGCGGATCGTAGACGCCCGCACGGACCCCATAGGCGATGCGGTGCGTGATCGCCCGCGTCTTGCCCGTCCCCGCCCCGGCAAGGATGCACAGGGGCCCCGTAAGAGTGGATGCGGCCGCGCGCTGCTCGTCGTCGAGTCCGTGCAGGACTGCTTCGGCTGATTGCATGGCCTCTACCGTATCCGCCGCAGCTGACGAGCTGCCGGGTCGATCCACAGGCCCGCCCCTCTCCACTGCACGCCCCCTCCCCGGCGTTTCAGCCGAGCACGGGCCCTCCGCGCTCCTAGGCTTGCATCCGTGCGATGGACATCGATGGAACTGGCGGCGCTGGCGACGCGCGCTGTGCCGGGGCTCGCCCCCACCGGGGTGGCCTCCGCGGCTGACGACGCCCGTGACTTCGCCTCCGCCGTCGTCACCGATGCCGCCGAGAACCGGTGGCGGGTCCGTGCGCCTCAGCATGCCCAAGCAGCTATGCGTCTGGAGACCGAAGTCCAGGTCCTGCGCGGCTTCTCCACCTCGATCCGCGCGGAGCTTCCCTTCCGCGTGCCGAGCGTGGCAGGAGCGGCGAGGTCGATGAGATGCGCGTCTTCGTCTACAACCATCTGCCGGGCAGCGCTGAGACCCTGGACGAGCTCGTGGAGTCGCCCGAGGCTCTGGTCGACGACGTCGGGCGCACGCTGGCAGCGGTGCACTGCCTCACCGAGGCCGTCGTGGACCATGCTGAGCTGCCCCGATACTCCTCGGAGCAGCTCAGGCAGCGCCGCCTCAACGAGCTGGACAACGCTGCCGCCACCGGCGAGTGCAAGCCGAGCTGCTGCGCCGGTGGGAGCACGCCATGGAGGACAAGGAGCTCTGGGACTTCGCGCCCACCGTCGTCCACGGCGATCTGCACGAGGACAACCTCCTCGTCGAGGGCGAACGCGTGGTCGCGGTGACCGGATGGACCGACCTGCACCTCGGGGATCCGGCGCTGGATCTCGCATGGCTGGTCTCCTCCCCCAGCAGAGCTTCGTCGACGCCGTGCTCGCCGCCTATCGCACGCATCGGACCGAATCCGGCGTAAGCGCGGATGAGTATGTGATGCGACGCGCGGCCCTCTCCGCCGAGTTCTCCCTGGCCCAGTGGCTCGTGCGCGGCCGAGCCGAGCAGAACGATGACATGGTCGCTGAGGCCAAGGCCCTGCTGGAGAAGCTCGCAGCGGACATCGACACCTACGGAGGCCGCGAGATCTCCGCCACTCCTCTGGAGGGCGAGGACGAAGGCCCCGCAGGCCGCATGGACTCCCAGCCGGTGGCTCGCGCGCGCTCCGCCGCCACGGTGGCAGGCTTCGGGAGCCGGAGGACGACGGCGAGTAAGCCGTCATCACAGACTCCGACGCATACGGCCTCTCTGCCGACTCGGCCGAGGAGCACGAGGACTACGACGAATACGCCGATGATGCTCAGCCCACCGACAAGGTGGCACCTCTTCGGCCCCGGCACGGACGAACCTTCGATGAGGATCCCCCACTGAGGAGATCCCCGCCTACGTGGACGATTCGGAGTTCGACACCGGTGAGGCGCCGGTCATCAGGAACTCCGCGAACGGCGAGCCGCTCCCCATTCAGCCTGACGCGGTGAGCGAGAAGCGCGCCAAGCAGAAGAAGTTCTTCCCCACCTCCGCAGCATCGGCAGGCTCTGCCCGATCGGCGGAGTCCGCGCGCTCCACCGGCTCCGCACAGTCGGCCGGGTCGGCCCAGTCGGCTGCCTCTGCCCGATCGGCGGAGTCCGCGCGCTCCACCGGCTCCGCACAGTCGGCCGGGTCGGCCCAGTCGGCTGCCTCTGCGCGCTCGGTAAGCTCTGCGGCGGACGCCGGGAGCACCGCCGACGAGACGCCCGCGGCACCTGCCGATGCGGGCACGGACGAAACCGCCGACGATCAGCCTCAGGACGCGATGTCGCGTTCAAACCCCTCTGGCATCTATGATCGTCACCCGGGCCTGCGCCCGCCCGGCGCCTAAAGCTTCTAGGATCAGCCGGAAATTTCTGCGCGCATTGTGCGTTGAAGCAGTTCGTGTCGATGGCGACACCCCTTTTCGATGAACGCCGTACCGAAGGGTCGAGGCCAGACATGCCCAAGACGAACAAGCCCGATTACAGCAACGTGGAGCCCGAGACCTCACCGATCGGGCCCATGACCAGCCCGCTGTCGATCCTGACCGGGTCCATCCCAGCGGTCACCGGGGCGATGCGCACCGTCTCCGGGCGCACGGGCCCGCAGTACTCCACCAAGCAGATCGTCGTCGCCGTGATCGCGCTGGCCATGGGCGGATTCGCGATCGGTGTGACCGAGTTCGCCATCATGGGGCTCCAGCGCGATGCCCGCGCGGACCTCGCAATCAACGAGTTCGAAGGCGGACTGCTCATCTCCTTCTACGCCTTCGGCGTGGTGCTGGGCTCCCCGGTGCTGGCGCTGATGGGCGCGCGCCGGGAGCGGAAGTCCTACGGGATGTTCCTCCTCGGGTTCTTCGCCGTCGCCCACCTGCTGAGCTTCATCGCCCCGAACTACGAGATGATGCTGGTCTCCCGCTTCCTCTCGGGGATGCCCCACGGCGCGTACTTCGCCACCGCCGCCCTCATCGCCGCGCATATGGCCGGTCCAACCCGGCGTGCCCGGGCGATCGCCGCCGTTCTGTCCGGACTGACGATTGCGAACATGGCGGGCGTGCCCCTGGTGGTCTGGCTGGGCCAGCTGTGGGGCTGGCGGACGATGTTCCTGGTGGCGGCGCTGATCGCGATCGGGACGATGGTGGCCGTCGGCTTCGCCGCGCCCCGGCAGTAAGCCGCACCCGGCGCCTCCGTCGCCTCTGAGCTCAAGGGCCTGAAGAATCAGCGCCTCTGGGTGGGCGTCTTCCTGGCTGTGTTCGGCTTCCTGGGGATGTTCGCGGTGTACTCCTTCATCGCAGACATCGCCGTGGACCTTGCCGGGTTCAGCGACTCGAGCCTGCCCTTCGTCACGTTCATCTTCGGCACCGGCATGGTCATCGGCACCTTCGTCGGCGGCTGGCTGACGGACAAGTCGGTCCTCTACACCGTGCTCGGCATGGCCATCGCAGTCTCCATCTCCATGACCCTCTTCGGCCTGCTCGCCAGCGTCGGCTGGGTCATGATCCTGCTGCTGCTCTTCCTCGGCGCAGCATCGGTAAACCTGGGGCCCGCAATGCAGACTCACCTGATCGACACCGCACCCAGGGCGCCGCAGCTGGCGGCGACCTTCCAGCACTCGGCGTTCAACGCCTCCAACGGTCTGGGCGCCCTGATGGGCGGACTGGTGATCGACATGGGACTCGGGCTGCGCGCCCCTGCCTTCGCCGGTGCGCTCTTCGCGGTGCTGGGCGTTGTCGTTACGCTGTATGCAATCCACCTGACGAAGCGAGAAGGACTGAAAGTCTGAGCAATCCCCAGGGGCCTGAGGGCTCACAGAAGCCTTCAGGCGCGCGGTCCGGCGCCTCCATCGACGCCCGCAGCGGGCCGGTTCCGCTTGTCACCGGTTCGGTGCTTTAGCGATCACAGGACAGGAGCCCGCCGCGCCGGGCAGTCAGACGCCCTATTCGCGCAGGCAGGTGATGGTCGCGATCCTCGCTCTGGCCCTCGGAGGGTTCTCCATCAGGGTCACCGAGTTCGCGATCATGGGCCTTCAGCGCGAAGCTGTGGAGGACCTGGGGATCTCGATCTCGCAGGGCGGCATGCTCGTCACCTTCTACGCGCTGGGGGTGGTGCTGGGCTCACCGGTGCTCGCCCTGCTGGGCGCCAAGCGTGAGCGCCGGTCGTTCCTGCTGATGCTTCTGGTGCTGTTCATCGCCGCTCACATCATCAGCTTCTTCACCGCCAGCTTCGAGCTGATGCTCGTCGCGCGCTTCCTCTCGGGGCTGCCGCACGGCGCGTACTTCGCTGTGGCCGCCCTGATGGCCGCGCAGATGGCGGGTCCCGCGCAGCGAGCGAAGGCCATCGCGACGGTGCTCTCGGGCCTGGCGGTCTGCAACGTCATTGGTGTGCCCGCGGTGACGTGGCTGGGCCAGAACACTCATTGGCGTGCCATGTTCCTGGTCACGGCGGCCCTGGCTGTGGTGACCATGGTGGCCATCGTGCTCTTCGCACCCAAGCAGCAGCCCCTGCGGGCGCCTCCCTTTCGGGAGAGCTGCGCGGGCTGGCGAACGCGCGCCTGTGGGTGGGCATCGCGATGGGCGTCATCGGCTTCTCCGGCATGTTCGCCATCTATGCCTACATCTCTCACATCGCGGTGGATGTGACGGGCCTGGCGGAATCGGCGCTGCCCATTGTGGTGCTCCTGTTCGGAGTGGGCGGGCTGCTGGGAAACTTTGTGGGCGGCTGGATGTCGGACAAGTCTGTGCTGTGGACCGCGCTGGTCGCGATGGCCCTGGTGGCGGTCTTCATGACGGCGTTCGGCCTCTTCGCTCATATTCCGTGGCTGATGATCACTCTGCTGGTGCTGGTGGGGATCTCTGCGTCGAGCTTGGGCCCGACCCTGCAGACCCACCTGATCGATGTGGCGCCGAAGGCTCGCAGCTCGCTGCGACGTTCCACCATTCGGCGTTCAATGCGGCGAACGCGATGGGCGCCTTCGTCGGAGGAATGGTGATCGATCTGCAGATCGGCGACGAGCCGCTGCGTTCGCCTGCCTATGCGGGTGCGATCGCCGCGGCGGCGGGCGTCGTCATCGCCTTCATTGCGATCCGGATGGCCCGCCGAGGGGCCACCCGGTCTGAGCCGGTGTGGCCTCTAGTCTCTGAGCTGCTGCTGCATCTGGGTCATGAGGACGAACAGTTGGGGCAGGAGCCGTTCGAGGCGCTCCTGGGCGGGGACGTCGCCGGGTTCGCCTGCGACGCAGATCAGGTCGAAGTAGACCCGGCCCTGGTGGTCGGGCAGGGCGCGTCCTCGCGCTCGGATGGTCATGTCGTCGAACTGCTGCTTGACTGTGACGCTCTCGAGCTGGTCGGGGTCCGCGGTGATGGGCTCGGTGGGGTAGCCGACGAGGTGGATGCGCTGGGGCACCACGCTGGCGGTGTTGCGTACGACGTATTCGGCGTCTTCGACGGTCACGGTGATGTCGTTGAACGGGCCCACCTGGTGGCTCAGGCTCTTCGCCTCGAGGGCGGAGGTGTACCGGTCGATCCAGGATGCGCTGATGGTGATGGCAGACATGCCCTGCACCCTAGCGGATCTGGGCTCAGCCGAATGCTGAGCGCGCCTCGAGGATGAGTGCTTCGAGCTCGTCCTCGGTCTGAAGGGCCTCGGGGGTCAGCGTCTGCCCGTGGTCCAGGTACACGAACTGGGTGCGTATCTGCTCGACGGGTACCCCGTAGAGTAGGCTGAAGGCGAGCCGGTACACGGCCAGCTGCAGCTGCTTCTCGTGGAGGGTCCGTCCGGTGGGCACCCTGCCTGTCTTCCAGTCGACGAGGTCCCATGTGCATTGGGCCATGGCCGCGTTGCGGTCGGCTTAGGGCAGCCGCTCCCAGCGGTCGTAGTCGGCAGTGCCGAGCTGCCGCCCCTCTGGGTCTGTGCCGAAGACCGCGTCGAGGCGTCCGCGCAGGGTCACTCCGGCGACGGAGACTTCTACAGGGATCTCCATGGCGTAGACCTGCTTAGCGCGCCCATTCGGTGGCCCGGAAGCTCTCCCGGACGGTGTCGAGATCAAAGAGGCGCTCGAGATCCTTATCGGCTGAGACAGCGTCGTCGATCTCGGGGAAGGGCGCTGTGGCGTCGAACTGCTGCTCCACCCAGGCGTGGACGACCGTGCCGCGCCTGGCTGCTCGCGAGGGCCGCCGGGGCACGGGGCGCCGCACCTGCTCCGCCACCTCGGCGGGGTCTTGGGCCAGGGCGATGAGCCGTGAGGCGCTGAGGTGCTTGGGCAGGTCAGGCCGCCGGGCGCTGCGACGTGCGAGCTCGGCCCGTCTGATCACGTGGTGGACCCGCTCCGCCCAGGGGTTCTCGGCAGGCACGTCCGCGCTGCCGACGGCTGTCTGCGCGTCGCGCACCAGCTGCGCGGCCGCCTCCAGGGCGGGCCGTCGGGTCTTGGGGACAGGGGCGTCATCCTCCAGGTCCACGTACTCGTCGATGGAGGTGGGGTCCTCCGGGTCGGCCTGACGGTGCTCGACACGGCGAATGGTCACCTCGGTGAGCGGGTCGTAGGGCCATTCGGCGACGGCCAGCTGCCCGGCGTCTGGGTTCTCCGGCTGATCGTCGGGGTCGTACTCGTACCAGCTGAGCTCGGCGAAGCCCTCTCCCCGGCCGCTTGAGCAGCCTTCCGAATCTCGGCGAGGAACTCGGAGGGCTCCTTGCCCCCTGCCGAGCCGTAGAAGCTGGCGCCGGTGCACAGCAGCAGCCGTCGGGCTCGAGTGAAGGCGACGTAGGCCAGGCGGCGCTGCTCCTCCCGTGCGAAGGAGACGCATTCCTCCTTGAAGATGCCTCCTTCGTACTTTGTGGAGCTGGCCACCCCTGCGGAGCAGGCCCAGAACTGGGCGGTCTCCTGGTCGGAGTCCCACTGCGGGATCGATTCCCGGTCTCCTCGAAGGGGCCAGGGCAGATTCGCCTCACTGTTGAGCCAGTTCTGGGCCTTGCCCTTGGGCTGGGAACTTCTCCTCGCGGAGTAAGCCACGGCCACCACGTCCCATTCGAGGCCTTTGGAGGCGTGGACTGTCAGCAGCTGGACCGCACCGGGCATCGGATCTTTGGGAGCCTGCTCCAGGCCTTTCTCCTGGGCAGCGGCGGCGTCGAGCCACTCGAGGAAGCCGCGGAGATCTGTGGGATCGGCGCCGGAGCTGTAGGACTGTGCCTGCTCGATGAACGCGTCGATCTGGCGAGTCGCATGGTGCTGGGCCTCCCAGGGGCGGGAGGCAACCTCCACGTCGAGGCCGATGTGCGCCACGAGACGCTGGATGAGGACGCCGAGTTCGAGGCCGACGAGTCCGCGGAGGGCGCGGAAGTCGTCCTGCGCCTGCAGGAGGCGCTGTGCGCCGGTATCGCTGAAGCGGTGCTGCTCCGTCAGACGCACTGGGTCTCGCGGGAGGGAGTCAAGGGCTTCGACGAGGCTGGAGAGCTCCTCGATCTCCAGGTCGGAGGTCGGGAGCCGCTCGGCGTCGTGGGCCTCGTCCGTCTCGGGGCGGGGCTGGCGCCGCCGATGGCTCTGCAGGCCGGATGCGTACTGTCCGAGGGTGCGGAGGTCCTGGGCCCGATCCGCCAGCGGGCGTAAGCAGGATGCGGATCATGGCGTCGGACCGGCTCGGATCTGCAAGGACCCGCAGATGCGCGAGCGTCTCGGCGACTTCGGGAACGTAGAGCAGGCCGCGCAGCCCGAGGAGCTCGTACTCCAGGCCCGCCCGGCGCAGATGCTCGGCGATGTCGGCAAGCTGGCTGTGGGTGGGCGCCAGCACCGCACACGAGGGCGGTTTCTGTCCCTGACTCCGAGCAGACTCGATCTCGTGGGTGAGGTGAGCGGCGATGGTCTGAGCCTCGTCGGCGTCCGAGGTGAAGAAGCCGTACCGGACCTCGCCGTTCGGGACGCTGCTCTGAGGAGGATCTTAAGCCGCGTCGGGGTGCGCAGGGGTTTGAGCTTCTGCCGCAGGTGGGCTGTGGATCGATGCCATCGCTGCTGCGGGCTGCGCGCATCCTGTGCGAAGCGCTCCACAGCGGTGTTGGCGATGCGCAGGATGGCGCGGCCGTTGCGCCAGGCAACGGTGAGCTGCCGCAGCTGGGCGGGGGCACGTGCGCCTGTGCCGGGATGGACCGTGGGGAATCTGTGAGCGAAGTCGAAGAGCTGCCCGGCCGAGGCGCCCCGGAAGCCGTAGATGGACTGGTTGGGGTCCCCGACCGCGGTGACCGCAGTGCCCGCGCCTTCGCCGTAGAGCTTCGCGAAGAGCTCCAGCTGCGCGTAGGAGGTGTCCTGGAACTCGTCGAGCAGGACCAGCTTGTACTTGCTGCGTTCGGCTGCCGCGGCCGCAGGCACGTTCTGGGCGATGCTGACTGCGTGACGGAGCAGGTCGCCGAAGTCCATGAGCCCTTCGGCCTCTTTGGCCTGGTGGTATCGGCGCACCAGTTCGGGCAGCTCTCGGCGGGTGCGCAGCAGGTCGAGGAGGCGCTGCTCTCCGTTGGTGAGAGCCTTGCCCTTCTGCTCGGCGAGCCGCTCGCCTCGAGCAATCTCCTCGTCGAGGTGCTGGGTGACCTGCTCGGGGGCGACGAGATGCTCAGCGCAGTCGCCGGCGAGTGTGAGGACCTGCTTCGGCAGTGAGGAGGCAGCTGTTCCCGCATCGACGAAGGCCTGCCCCGCTCGTAGCGGCGGATGAGGGGTGACGAGCTGCCATGCTGCGGCCTGGCCGATGAGTGCCGTCTCCGGCTCCAGCCCGATGTGCATGCCGTGCTCGGCGACGAGCGACTGTGCGTAGGAGTGATAGGTGGAGATGACGGGTGCGACGAGCCCTTCCGGATCGAGCACCACGTCTTCGCCCAGGGTGTTTTCGGGCAGGAGCGCGTCGCGGTCGACCATGCCGACGCTGACGAGCTGGCTGAGCTTGTGGACCACACGTTCCCGCAGCTCGTAAGCGGCCTTGCGGGTGAAGGTGACGCCGAGGACCTGGTCGGGGCGGACCATGCCGTTTGCCACCAGGTAGACCACCCGGTCCGCCATGGTTGCGGTCTTGCCGGATCCGGCGCCTGCGATCACCAGTGTGGGCTCAAGGGGCGCCTCGATGACGTCCTTCTGCTCGGGCGTGGGCGGGTTCGCTCCGAGCCGCTCAGCAATCTCAGCGGATGTGTATCGCGGTAAGGGGGCTGGGCGCTCACGGCTGGGTCACCTGCTTGTTCTCATCGGCGAGGGGCTGAGCGGACTGACGGCCTGGCCGGGCCCGCTCCAGCCTCCCCTGGAGTGCGGCGGGAGACGAAGCGGGCGCCCGTCATCACTTCTGCGGCGGAGCGCAGCATGCGGTGCGGCCACGCCTCGGGGTTGTCGAGGGCGCGGCATCCTGCTCTCGGGTCGTCGGGTTCCTGTTCACGCCGACGTACAGCAGGGCGGCCTTCTCCAGCGGAGCGCGGAGACCCTCGGGAAGCTCTGCATGGGCAAGCAGCAGCTGATAGGTGCCCAGCTGGCCGTGGCGGGCGGTCGCCTGGGCGGTGGCCGCACTGCGGCCGGTCTTGAGTCGATGACCCACAGTCCGCCCTCAGGGGTTCTTTCCACGCGGTCGATCATGCCGCTGATGATGACGTCCCGCTCGCCGTGGGACAGCGTGAGGGTGGTGGCTGCAGCCGCTTTGAGCTCGACGTGGGCCAGCTCGCGCGCAGCGCGTGACTCCCGGTGATACTGGGCGAGCTGCCGGAGCATGTCCTGGGCGCGCGCCCATTCGGCCTCTGCCTGCCACCCCGGGTCGAGCGCCAGCTGGCTCCATCGAGAGGCGAGCGCGGCGCTGAGCTCCTCGGGGTCGGTCTCCTCCGGGTGGTTCTCGGCGACTTCGTGGATGAGGGTGCCCAGCATGCGGCTGAAGTCGGTGGGCTCGGTGCCGCCCGCCTCGGCCGTGAACCATCCGAGCGGATCGGCGACCGCGCCGCCTACGCTGGAGGGTGAGACCCGGACCTCCTCATCCGGGTCGAGCAGCGGCCCATCGTGGCTCAGCGGATGGAGGCCCCACCACTGCAGCGGGTCTGCTCCGCTGATGCGGTGTTCGGCGAGCGCTGCCAGCGCTTCGGCGGCGGCACGATCCTCGGGGTCCGCCTCGAGGCGGCGTCTGAGCTGGGCGACCAGCCGTGGGCCTGTGACGGGATCCGGAGCAAGTGCGGTGACGGGCGGACGCTGGTGGGCGGGCGTGATCAGGTCGAGGAACATGCTGGGTTGCTCCTCCTCCGCCTCCACCGCAACGGAGAAGATGCGGGCGCGCGCCCGGGACGCCGCGGCGGCGAAGAGACGGTATTCGTCCTGCAGCGTGCGGATGCGGCGCACCAGCGGGCTGCTGTCCTCCGGCGAGGCTCCATGCTCCACCACCTCGACCAGGTCCGTGCTGCTGAGCATCTGCCCGCGCGGCTTGAGATTGGGCCAGACGCCTTCCTGGAGGCCGGTGAGAATCACCGTGTCGAACTCCCGGCCCGCCGCGGTCGCGGGGTGAGGAGGTGAACAGCATCGTCGGGGCGGCACCCTCGGCCAGGGTGTCCATCGGCAGCTCGAGACGGTTCATGTGATCGGCGAAGCTCGCAGCCGACGCTCTGGGATTCTGGTCGGCGAAGCGCTCCGCAGCATGGAACAAAGCGAGCACGGCGTCGAGATCCTGATCGGCTCGCTCAGCCTCCCATCCGGTTCCCCGCGTGGTCTCCGCCCAGCGGTCGGAGACGGCTGCGGCCTCCCACGCGGCCCACAGAACCTCCTCGGGGCCGACGCCGTGCGGATTCGTCTCGACGACCTCTCGGGCCGCGCGGATCATCCGCGCGACGCGGCTGATCCCGTAGGCCATGCCGGGAAGCTCTCTGCCACGTCGCGCAGCACCTCCGCATCCGGATCGTTGCTTAAGCTTCGACGAGCAGCGCATCCGAGTCCCGTGCCGAGGCCCCGGCTTCCTGGACGCGGCGGCGCTCCGCCTGGCGCAGGAGCTGCCGCAGTCGGCGCTGCTTGAACGGGTCCGTGTCGCCGTACCGACTGCCGAGCAGGTCGATGAGGCTCTCGAGCTCCACGCGGAAGCTCGGCACGTCGCTCTCCTGGGCGAAGGGCAGGGTGTCGGCGGTGACGAGCTCGAGGATGCTGAGCAGGGGCGCCACCGCGGGCTCCTGCTTGAGGACGAGTTCGCTCATGGGCTGGATCACCGGGATGCTGTGCGCACGCAGGACCTGCCCAAGATGGTGAGCAGCTGCGCCGCTTCGCGCAATGACCGCGATCTGGTCGAACAGGACCCCCGCATCATCGGAGCGGGTGAGGATCTCCGCAACAAGGGCCTGTTCGGCCACGTGGCCGCTTGCGGCGGTCACCGCTGACGCCGGGACATCGACTCGCTCGTCAGCGGCAGCGAGGCGGGGGCGGCGGAGGCTTGCCGGCCCGACAGCTCCGATCCGCTGCACAGTTCGGGCATAGATGTCCGCCAGTCCCGGGCTGAGGCGGTAGCCGGTGCTCAGTGTGAGCACGGAGGCTTCCCTGCCCGGAAGCCCTGCGGCAGCGTCGGGCTGCATGGCTCCCGGCTGACCGGCGGCGGTCCATTCGCGGAGCCTGTCGGGGCGAGCGCCGCGGAAGCCCTGGACGGCGGCGTCGGGGTTGGCGAAGGCGACGACGGGTACGTAAGCACCGATGAGGCGCAGAAGTCGGAAGGTGCTGGCCCCTGCCTCCTGCAGATCATCGATGATGATGAGCTGGAGCCGCTCGCGCTCAGCGGCCAGCAGCTCAGGACTGTCCTGAAGCAGCCGAACTGCCGCATTGATGAGTCCGGCGGGGTCGAAGGCGTCGGCGTAGGCAGGGCTGCTGAGGACCTTTCCGTATCGGCGGCAGACTTCAGCCCCTGCTTCCCACTCCGGCTTCCCATGCTGCAGTCCGAGGCGCGTGAGGAGCTCCGGGGAGATGCCGTGCTCCGAGGTGCGATCGATCAGCTCACGGATCTCTTTGCGGAAGCCCTCGGTGGTGGCCGCGTCGGCGAGCGATCCCTTCCAATGCTCGGCCTCAGCCGTACGCATGTCGGTGAGGATCTCCCGTATGATCCGGTCCTGCTCAGCGCCCGAGAGCAGCCGGGGCTCCTGGCGGCGAAGTTCAGGATGCGACGGCGCCGCGCCTCGCCGAGCAGCCAGAAGGCGTAGGAGGCGAAGGAGCGGGAGGGCTGGTCGCTCAGCGCTGCGTCCGGGGTCTCGGCAGCCCATCGATCTTCGATGCGCTCCCGCATGCGCGCCGCGGAGGCTCGGGTCGGAGAGAGCAGCACCGTCCGACGGGCATCGTGGCCCTGGGCCAGGAAGCGCACGCAGAGCTCCTCGGCCAAGGTGCTCTTCCCGGTCCCGGGGCCGCCCCACACCAGCACTGGGCCATGCTCAGCGCCGGACAGCTGAAGGACCTCCACCTGATCAGCGTCCGCCGTCCTGCTCTCGCTCAGCTCAGCCACGCGGCTCCCATCGACGCTTCCCATGGCACACCACAGTAGACGCCCCTACGGACATCTCCTCCGACGCACAGAGCTGCAGGGGCCGAACCGGTCGCATCGGCTCCGTCCCTCCGCATGCTCAGGGCCCCGCCGAGCATCAGAGATGGTGCGTGATGAGGAACTCAGCGGCGTCGTCCAGCTCCCTGCGATAGCGGGGCTCCAGCCGCCCACGAATCATGTTCAGCGCCGCCCGGTTCCTCGGATGCCGCAGGCCGATCACTGCGCCGCCCAATGCCGCAGTCGACGTGGAATCGCCCCGAACTGAGACCAGTAGGCGCAGAGTGGGGATGACCGCTTCGCTAAGCATAGACCGACGGCACTCCCACCGCGCTGTAGAGCGTCGCATCGGCTGCGTCTCCTTCGCCGAACACCGTGCTCACATCTGCCTGCGGGCTTCTGGCCGGGTCCAGGGTCTTCTCCACGGCGTACCAGCGCGCCGCGAAGCCGAGCAGCTCCGCTCCAGGGCATCGAGCTCCTCCACCATCACCTGCATCAGGGGCGAGTCCATCTCACGCACCTCGTCGACGATCCTCGCCGCATGCAGCAGCAGCTCAGGCTCGGCAGGCGCTGAGACGCGCCCGTTGAGCAGATCGTTGATCAGCAGAGTGGTGACTGCCGCAGCGGCCCATCCCCTGGGGTGCCCGTGGGTGGTCTGCGCCTGCAGCACCGCAAGGCTCATCAGGGTCGGCCGGGTGTAGGGCAGCAGCCCCAGCCAGGGCGCACGGGTGACAGCGCCGGAGCCGAGGCTGCTGTTGTCAGCGCCCTCGTCGCCGGTGATCTTGTCCATCGCCGCCTCGTAGTAAGCGAGCGCCGCCATCTCCGTCGCTCCCGTGCCGCGGTCATTGTCCGGGTCATGGGCGAACTCGAGGTAGGCATCCGCGAAGGCCCGCCGCACTGTGTTCTGCATTCCGGCGTCGGTCGAGAGCCCCTCCAGCGTGAAGCCGCGACGGCGCAGCGTCCTGATGGCATCGAGCGTGCAGAGTCCCATCTGCGTCTCATCGGTGATCCTCAGCTCCTGGGAACCGGCGGAGCAGCCGGCGACCGACGGCTCATCGGCCGTGACGGAAGGAGCTTCCCTGCCCCATGCGTCTCCCAGCGCGAAGAGCAGCACGCAGCTGCGGATCCGGCTGTTCCGGCGAGCCACGAGCTCCGCCTCCACCGCCTCAGCCTTCTTCGCCGCCTCGGCCATAGCCTGGGGTCCGCCGAGGCAGGGAGCGGCGCGCGGGACTTCTCGAAGGTGCGGCGCACCCAGGCAAGGTCGGTGCGTCCGGCGGCGAACTCTGCCCAGGCGTTGGGGTTCTCCTCCCGCACCCATTCGGCGGCATCGAGGGCCTGCAGGATGGTGACCTCGGGGTTGCGGAGAGGCTCCCCGTACCCGCGGGGGCCGAGTGCGGCCTCTATATCGCGGGCCACCCCGTCATCGGCGGCCTCCAGCCGCGCCTCCAGCTCGGCGCCCTGGACGCCTGCGGCCTCAGCGGCAGCCTCTGCGTCGTTCCAGATGCGTTCCCGGAACGCCAGCAGGTGGGTGATCTTCTCCGCTGATGCGCGATGCTCATTCTCCTGAGCGCGGGCCGCTGCCACCAGCTCGGGGACGCCGCGCAGGCGTCCGGGGACGTCAGCGCTCACTCATGCCTCCTCAGTGTCGAGGACCTGGGAGCGGAACCAGGACCACTGGTCGGCCGTGATGAAGAACTGGTGGCCTGTCCCGTGGTCGAGAACGACCATGACGTTGGCCAGCGACTGGACCACCCCTGCCCCCGGCACTTCTGCGACGGTCTCGACCTGCTCCCGCAGCTCTGCGGGGACCGCCTCGTCCGAGGTGTACACGGGGAGGATGGGCCCGCCGTCCAGACCCTTCATCAGCAGCGGCGAGAACCCGTCGTCATCGGCCGCGCTCACGCTGGGAATGAATACGTCCACCTGGAGGAAGGAGGTGAAGATGGCGCTGATGTCGTCATCGAGGTACTGCTTGCTGTTGGCATCGGCATTGGCGGCGGAGGCCACCAGGACGCTCCTGAGGTCGGAGAGGTCATGGTCAGTCTCGGGGTCTGATCCGTCATGCTCCCAAACCTACCGTGGGGCGGCGGGCACACGGCCCACCGCCCCACGGTGAATGGTTCAGCTCAGCGCTCACTCGGCTGCGTCGTCGTAGGCTGCCTCACTGATCTGCTGACGGATGGCTGCCATCTGCTCCTGGCTCAGCGGGAACTGGTGGTCTGCGCCCGGGTCGATGACCACGCCGGCGTTGTCCACCGACTGCAGGATGGCCACTCCGGTCACCACTGCAGTGTGCGGGGCGCGCTCGGCGTACTCCGCCGGGATGGCGTCCTCGGAGCTGAAGAGCGGCATCACCGCGTTCTCCTCAGTGTCCTGGAGCATCAGCGGGTTGATCGTGCCGTCCTCAGACGCCTGCTCCACCGTGGGCAGGTAGACCTGCGACTGCAGGAAGGCGTTGACGACGTCGACCAGCTCCTCCGTCTTGGTCTCACCGTCTGCTGCGGTCAGCAGGGCCTGTTTCAGATCTGGCTGGGGAGCTGCAGTTTCCTGGGACATCTCAATTACCTCATAACGGTTCGGTTCAGCGCGCTCAGTCTTCTTCTGCACGTCTCGGTGCTCACCACGCTACGCCAGGCCCATGCCTGTGTGAAGCGGCCTGAGCCCACTTCGCCGCGCGCGAATTGCGCACACACTCGGAGCTGCCTTGCGAGTCCTGCGGCATGTCCCGGCCGCGCTGTAAAGTGCTGGATCATGAGCGATGCCCTGTTTGAGATCACTCCCGCCGCCGGTTCGTGGCACACGGGGCGGGTGGTCGGGTTCGACGTGGAGACCACGTCCCGGCACCCGGCCCAAGCGCGCATCGTCTCCGCTGCCCTGGCTGAGCTCGAGCCCGGCGCTGAGGCCGTCAAGATCCGCGAATGGCTGGTGGACCCAGGGGTCGAGATCCCCGCCGAGACCACCGAGATTCACGGAATCAGCACCGAATACGCCCAGGCAGAGGGCATGCCTGCTTACGAAGCTGTCCGACAGCTCGTCGTGGAGCTGGCCAAAGAGTTCGATGCCGGGGCCGCTGTGGTGGCGATGAACGCCCCTACGACTTCACCGTCCTCAAGCACGAGGCCGCTCGGCACGGCGTGGGCTTTCCGCTGCCCTTCCCCGTCATCGATCCGCTGGTGATCGATAAGCAGGTGGACAAGTTCCGCCGCGGCAAGCGCACCCTCGGAGACCTGTGCGGGGTGTACAAAGTGGTTCTCGACGCCGCCCACTCAGCGGCCGCCGACGCCGCAGCCGCCGTGGAGGTGGCCATGTGCCTGGCGAAGCAGTACCCGCAGCTTCAGGTCCCAGCTGCTCAGCTCCACCAGATGCAGGTCAGCTGGAAGGCGGAGCAGGCCGCCGACTTTCAGGAATGGCTGAGGCGGGCCAAGCCGGAAGCAGTCGTGGACCCTGCCTGGCCCGTGCAGCAGGAGGTGTCAGCCGCATGAGCAACTACCCGCACCTCAACGACGACGATGAGCGCCCCGAGGAGGACACGGGCAAAGGGCTGCCGGTGAGAATCATCATCCTCGCCGTTCTGGCATTCATCGGCCTCTACCTGCTGGTCAGCGGCTGGCTCGGCGACCGCGTCGACTACGGCCTGCTCGGCGCAGCCTCCGAACAGCTCAGCCTCCCGGCCCTTCGCTAGTAAGCCTGTGCGGCAGCCTTTGCCGCCGTGGGCAGCGCTTCCAGGATCCGATCGACAGCGGCCTCATCGTGGGCCGCGGACACGAACCATGCCTCGAAGACACTGGGCGGCAGGTACACCCCAGCATCCAGCATCGCGTGGAAGAACGGGCCGTAGCGGAAGGCCTCCTGCGCCCCAGCCTGTGCGTAGTTGCTCACACCGCTCTCCGAGGTCCCGAAAGCCACCGAGAACAGATTGCCCACCTTCTGCAGCGAGTGGTCCACCCCGGCCGCGGTCAGGGACGCAGTGAGTGCGTCAGCGACAGTCCGAGCCGTCTCGTCGAGATGCGCATAGACCGCAGCATCGGCGTTCTCCAGCGTGGCCGCCCCGGCAGCCATCGCCACTGGGTTACCGGACAGGGTGCCCGCGTGATAGACGGCCCGGTGGGCGCCAGGTGCTCCATCAGCTCGGCGCGGCCTGCCAGCGCCGCCGTCGGAAGACCTCCGCCGATGACCTTCCCGAAGGTGAACAGGTCGGGACCCACCCCTCGACACGGCCGGAGGCTCCCAATAGCTTACCTCCGTGATGCGGAAGCCGGTCATGACCTCATCGAAGATCATGAGGGCGCCGTGCTCCTGCGTGACCTCACGGATGAACGCGTTGAAGCCCTCATCGGGGGCACCACGCCCATGTTCGCGGGGTCGCCTCCGTGATCACCGCAGCGATGCTCTCGCCGTGCTCAGCGAAGACCTGCTCGAGGGCTCCCCGGTCGTTGTACTCGATGACGATCGTCTCGGAGGCCTGCGCCGAGGTCACTCCCGCAGATCCCGGCAGGCCCATGGTGGCCACGCCCGAACCTGCCGCGGCGAGCAGCCCGTCAGAGTGCCCGTGGTAGCAGTAAGCAAACTTGACCACGATGTTTCTGCCGGTGGCGCCACGGGCCAGCCGGACCGCCGTCATTGTGGCCTCCGTGCCCGTGGAGACGAACCGCACCCGCTCTGCGCCCGGCACCCTGTCCCGCACCAATGAGGCCAGCCGGGCCTCACCAGGGTGCGACGTGCCGAAGCCCAGGCCGGAGTCGACCGCCGACCGCACCGCCTCGATCACCGCAGGGTGCCTGTGCCCCAGAAGGGCAGGGCCCCACGACCCCACCAGGTCCACATAGGAGCTGCCCTCGGCGTCGGTCAGCCAGGCGCCATCGCCCGCGACCATGGACACCGGGGTGCCTCCCACGGACCCGTGGGCCCGCACCGGGAGCTCACCCCGCCGGGCATCAGCGTCTGCGCGGTCTCGAACAGCTCAGCGTTGGTCGTCATGGTGTCTCCTTGATCCATCGAGCCGCCTCAGCGGCGTAGTAGGTCAGCACAGCGTCGGCTCCTGCACGGCGGATGGCCATCAGCGACTCCATCGCCACCTGCTTCCGGTCGATCCACCCTTGGGCGGAGGCGGCCTCGATCATCGCGTACTCCCCGACACCTGATAGGCAGCAACGGGCACATCGGACGTCGCAGCGACATCGGCCAGTATGTCCAGGTAGGCGGAGGCAGGCTTGACCATCACCATGTCCGCGCCCTCGGCAAGGTCCAGTTCGACCTCCTTGAGCGCCTCCCGGCGGTTCGGGGCATCCATCTGATACTGCCTGCGATCTCCCTTGAGCTGGGAATCCACTGCTTCCCGGAAAGGTCCGTAGAAGCCGGACGCGTACTTCGCGGCGTAGGCGAGGATCGGCACGTGCTGGAAGCCGGCGTCGTCGAGAGCCTCCCGGATCACTGCCACCTGGCCGTCCATCATCCCTGACGGCGCCACGACGTCAGCACCCGCCCTGGCCTGCTCCACGCCCATCAGCGCGTAGATCTCCAGGGTGGCGTCGTTGTCCACATACCCAGTCTCATCCACGATGCCGCAGTGCCCGTGGTCGGTGAACTCATCCAGGCACAGGTCGCTCATCACCGGCAGCTCCTCCCCACGGCATTCTTCACAGCGCGGATCGAGCGGTTGAGGATGCCGTCGGGATCGGCGCCAAGCGCTGCCCTGCGGGTCCCGCGCGGAGGGAATGCCGAAGAGCATGATGCCGCCCAGGCCCAGGTCACGGGCCTCCCGCGCAGCATCCAGGAGGGTCGCCTCAGTGTGCTGGACGACGCCGGGCATCGAAATGATCGGCGACGGCTCCGAGAGGCCCTCCCGCACGAACATCGGAAGAATGAGGTCAGCGGGGTGCAGGCGCGTCTCGGCGACAAGCCGGCGAAGGGCAGGCGTCCGGCGCAGACGGCGGGGACGATCAGCGGGGAAAGGCATGGGCTCAGCCTAACGATTCGACCGCCGCGAGCACGCCTGCGGCGGTCGGCTCTGCGAGAACAGCATCCGCCGGTGCGCCCAGCTCGCGCAGACTCCGGGCGGTGGGCTCACCGATAGCCAGGACCGCCCGGGCGCTGAGACCACGGCGGACCCACTCGTGAGCCGCCGATGAGGCCGTGACCAGAACGACGTCCTCGGCTTCGGGCCGCCAGGGCAGAGGTCCCTGTACGGGGACCGTCTCGTAGGCGGGGGCCGAGACAACCTGCCAGCCCATGCTCAGAAGACCATCCGCAAGCAGCGGCCGGGCCTGGGCCGACTGCGGAAGGAAGATCCGATTCGCTGCGCCTAGCCTGCCCGAACTCGTCGAGGATTCCTTGTGCGCTGTGGAGCGCGGGCACCCATGGGCGGTCGATCTCCGTGAGCCGGGCCAGCGCCTGGGCAGTGCCGGGACCCACCGCACCCACTCGGGTGCCCGGGGACGGCGCCCGCCCACCCGGCCTCGAGGAGGAACCGAACAGTATTGCCTGAGGTCAGCAGCAGCCAGTCACATTCGCCGCGGCCAGGCGATCGATGCCCTCGGTGAGCCGACTCCCGTCCTCAGGGGCGCTTGGCGCGTGAGCGGCAGGTGGGTAGGCACGAGGCCCGCCTGTTCGAGCCCGTCCTCCAACGGCCCAGCACCGGACGCCGGTCGCGTCAGGACGATCCGGAGACTGCCCATCAGTAAGCCTCGTCGACATGTCGTCTCTGCAGAATGTCCGCAGCGTGCGGCGCCGCATCACCCATGCGCTGCTCCTCAGGTGTCGATGACGTGCTTCAGCAGGCCTCTGTCCTCGGCGAGGAGCGTCTCTGCGACGCGCGTGCCGAGCTTCGCAGCGGCGTCCATCCCGGCCTCCCGGGTCAGCCCCGCCTCCATGGTGATCTCCTCACCCGCGCGCTGGACGTCCGAGCCGTCCGGTGCGCAGACCACAGTGTCCAGGCGCAGGCGCACCCCACCGTCAGGCTCATCGACGCAGCGGCTCAGCCCACCAATAGGGGCGGAGCACCCAGCGTTCAGCCGGGCGAGCAGAGCCCGCTCCGCTGTGACCTCCAGGCGCGACGGGATGTCCTCCAGCTGCGCCAGCGCCATGCTCAGACCAGTCATGCCGCCGGCATCAGGGGCCCGCACCTCCACAGCCAGGGCGCCCTGCCCTGGCGCGGGGTCATGACCTCCGGGTCGATGAGCTCAGAGATGTAGTCCTCCAGGCCGAGTCGGCCCAGACCGGCGCTAAGCCAGCACCACGGCATCCAGGTCGCCGCGTGCAGCATCGGGAGCCTGCGAGGACGCCTCCGCCGCCTCTTCGAAGCCGCGGACCCGTGCAAGCCGGGTGCCCACATTGCCTCGGATGTCCACCACATTCAGGTCCGGACGCGCGGCCCGGAGCTGCGCAGCCCGGCGCGGGGAGCCGGTCCCGATCGTCGCGCCCTCGGGAAGCTCCTCCAGCATCATGCCCTCTGCTGCGCACAGGGCGTCGCGCACCTCTTCGCGCACCGGAACCGCCGCGATGGAGAGGCCCTCGAGGTCCTTGGACGGGAGGTCCTTCATGGAGTGGACGGCCACGTCGACGCGCTCATCGAAGAGGGCCTGCCGCAGGGCCGTCGCGAAGACTCCGGTCCCGCCCATCTGCGAGAGCGGACCGGTGAGCACATCGCCCTCGGACCTGATGGTGACGAGCTCGTACTCCTGACCGGCCAGATCCGACAGTGCGTCAGCGGTCGTGCCCGTCTGCTTCAGGGCAAGCCTCGACGCGCGGGTTCCCACGCGCAGTGCGGCACCGCTGGGGCTCATGCGGCCCCTTCGGAAGACGCAGCGAGCAGGATGATCACCGGAGCACCTCCAGCAGCTCTGCAGCGGAGCCCAGCCGACGCCCGGTGTAGAACGGGGTCTCGTCGCGCACGTGATAGCGGGTCTCCGACTCCCGGAGTAAGCGCATCATGTCCACCAGATCGCGAAGCTCCGGGGCCTCGAGCGCCAGGAGCCACTCCCAGTCGTTGAGGGCGAAGGCGCTCGTGGTGTTCGCCAGGACAGAGGGGAACTCCTGGCCCAGCTCGCCGTGCTCACGCAGCAGCGCGCCGCGCTTGGCCGGGTCCATGAGATACCAGTCGTATGAGCGGTTGAACGGGTAGACGCACAGCCACTCCTCAGCCTCGACGCCGCGCGCGAAGGTTAAGCACATGGCCGCGAGCGAACTCGGCAGTGCGGTGCACGCCCATCGCCGAGAACGCGATCTCGGTGCGCGCGAGCAGGTGGGTTCGGTGCAGAGCGCGCAGGGCGGCCTGGATGTTCTCCGCCTTGTGCCCCACCAGCCAGACCATCACGTCCGCGTCGGCGCGCATCCCGGAGACGTCGTAGACGCCCTGAAGCTCCACAGCGTCCTCGTCGCGGCCCAATCCCTTGCCCGCAAAGGAGCCGACCTCCGCGTCGAACTCCTTGACGTGCTTCTTCCGGGGCAGGAGCTGAGACGGCAGCCGTCCCTGCCCTGCCAGGGAGCCGCGCCAGGAGGCGCGCTTGAACACGGCATAGAGCGTGAACCAATCCTTGCCGGACGAGTTGACCTCTTCGGGAGTCCGCTGCGCATTGCGTCCGTAGCTCATAGGGGCGCCTCCTTCGGCACAGGCTTTTCTGAGTTATTCGCAATTCGTCATTCTAGCGGCTCTTCTACGTCACGTAGAAGAGATCCGCGCGATGTCCGTCGCCACTCTACGCGCGTGAGGGACGACGCGCGCCAGGCCTGTTCCGGCAAACCACGTTCCCGCCAGATGCAGCCGAGGACGGCCGCTCCCGGACATCCTGCCGCTGCGCCGCAGCGCGGCCTGCACCTCACGGAGCCGGGCCGCCTGGACGGCGCTTGTGCCCGGCAGCGCCCTCTGCCATCGCGCCACTCGGGCATCAAGGATCTGCTCCCCAGAGATCGGGCCTCCCACAAGATCCTGGCCGAAGAGGGTCACCACGTCCCGTCGCGCCAGTGCGATCAGCTCCTCGTCGGAGGAGCCCCGACCGGGGCCGTGCGGATCCTCGATGCGGCCGTAGGACAGTCGCACGGCGTGATGACCAGCTCCGAGCTGCGCGTCGAGCTCCTCCTTCGCCCACCCCCACTTGGCGGAGATGTGCGTCATGGCCTTCGCCGTGATGCCCTCCGCCTTGGGCGAGACGAGCATGCCTGTGCCGCGGGGCCTGGCATCGAGCTGAGGCGCGTTCAGCAGCAGCGTGACCAGGGCGACTCCTCGCGTAGCGTCATCGATGAGCCACGGAGGGAGTCCGCTTCCGCTGGACCGCGGGATCGTCGTGCCGAGGCCGCCGAACGCGGACGGCAGGGGAGGGAAGCTCAGCGCCCTCGACAGCAGGTCCGAGGCCTCCGGTGCGTCGAGGGCGATGACGATGTCTTCGCAGTCGGAGATCTCAGCAAGATCCTCGATGCGCCGACCGCGCTCGATCCTGACCCCTGCGGCGAGCAGCTGCCGCTCCAGCACGTCGACCAGGCCCCAGAGCCCTCCCTGAGGGACTGCACAGCGGACCCGGCCTTCGCCGCAGCCTCCTGCCGCCCCTTCTGCGCGCCCACGGCACGCGCCAGCGAGCCCTCCGTGAGCATCGTCTCGAACAGCCCGGGTGCGACCGTCCTCAGATCCAGGGCGTCCGGGCCCGCGGAGTAGACCCCAGCAGTGATGGGGGCCACCAGGGTGTCGGCGAGCGCATCGCCCATGCGATCCCTCACCACGGCTCCGACCGAGGGGCGGTCCTGTGCGGTCCACCTCATCGGTGCGTGCAGGTCCTGCGCCGCACGCTCGGCGGCTGCGTCTCCGATGAGGGCACGCACATCCTCAGCCTCAGGATCCGCGGGGATGCCGAGGATTCCGGCGAGCGGCAGAGGCCCGGCGGCGTGCGGGAGCTGCAGCCACGCGCCGACGGGGTGGGGGTCGGTCAGCAGGCTCTCCAGGCCGAGCTGCTCGACGAAGTCCCGCACCTCGGGCCCGCGGGTGGCGAACGCCTCGGCCCCGGCGTCCAGGGTCACGGAGCCGAACCGCAGAGGCGCCAGAGCCCCGCCCAGCCGGTCAGATGCTTCGAAGATCACGACGTCGCGCTCGGAGGTGCGCGCAAGCTCCCAGGCGGCCACCATTCCGGCGACCCCGCCCCCGACGACGGCGACGGTCACAGGGAGTGGATCAGCTCTACGACGCGGGTGAGGACCTCGGGGTCAGTCTCGGGAGGCACACCGTGCCCCAGGTTCAGCACGTGCCCGGCTGCGCCGGACCCTGCTTCGGCGACCGCACGCACATGGGCCTCGAGGACCTCCCAGGGCGCCGTCAGCAGCGCCGGGTCGATGTTCCCCTGCAGCGGGGTCTGGGCCCCGAGGCGACGAGTGGCCTCCGCCAGGTTCAGGCGATAGTCCACGCCGACCACGTCAGCTCCCGCCTCCTTCATCAGATCCAGGATCTCGCCGGTGCCGGTGCCGAAGTGCACCAGGGGCACACCCAGGTCCCTGACCTGCGAGAGGGCAGCCGTCGAATGCGGCATGACATGTTCGGCGTAGTCGGCTCGGCCCAGCGAGCCTGCCCAGGAGTCGAAGAGCTGAGCCGCGGAGGCTCCGGCCTTCACCTGGGCGCGCAGGAACGCGCCGGAGGCGGCTGCAGCCCACTCGGCGAGCGCCCTCCAGGTGTCCGGGTCGGCGTGCATCATGGTGCGCGGCCCCAGGTGGTCCCGTGAGGGCCCTCCACCATGTAGGCGGCGAGGGTGAACGGGGCCCCTGCGAATCCGATCAGCGGAGTGGAGCCCAGCTGGGCTGTGGTGAGCTGCACGGCCTCGACGATGGGAGCGAACGCGTCCTCATCCAGCTCCGGCAGCTTCGCCACATCTGCGGCTGTGCGCACCGGGCTCCCCAGGACAGGGCCCACGCCCGGCTGGATCTCCACGTCGATGCCTGCCAGGCGCAGCGGGATCACGATGTCGGAGAAGAAGATCGCCGCGTCGACGTCGTGCCGCCGGACCGGCTGCATCGTAATCTCTGAGGCCATCTCAGGGTCGAGGCACGCACCCAGCATGGTGGTGTTCTCGCGGAGCCTGCGGTACTCCGGGAGCGAACGTCCCGCCTGCCGCATGAACCACACCGGGCGGCGATGCGGAGCCGCCGTCTCACCGGCTGCGCTGCGACCGCCGCGGTACTGGTTGAGGAGCGGGAGTCTGCGGTGGCACCGGAGGCGAGCGGGTGGTTCTCAGGGAGGCCGGTCAGAGTCATGGCGCCCATTCTGCCAGTGCACGCTGGCCCCCGGCGCGCGTGCGCCCCTGAAGTGCCCCGGGAGATCGAGGAGTTAGACTGTAGGACGCCGTGGTTCTGTTCTCACTTGTCGCAACCCACTCCGACCTCGACCTCGAGACCGTCGGAACCCTCTCGTCAGGAGCGGCCGATGTCGCCGCTTCTGTATCTCTGCCTGCCGTCACCCTGGCCACGTGCAATCGTCTTGAGATCTACGCGGAGTCCCAGTCGGACACCCCGAAGGCATCGACGCATCCTGCCGCACCCTCATCGAGGCGGTCGCGGAGTCCTCCCAGCTGGACACGGAGACCGTCGCCCGAAGCTTCAAAGTGCTCGTGGACGACGACGCCGTCAGCCACCTCTTCGAAGTGGGAGCGGGCCTCGACTCCGCCGTCATCGGGGAGCGTGAGATCGCCGGGCAGGTCAGGCGCTCACTGACGGAGGCGCAGGAGGCCGGCACGGTCTCGGCCAATCTGACCAAGCTCTTCGAAACCGCCACCCGCACGGCCAAGGACGTGGGCGCCCGCACGGCGCTCGGAGCGCGCGGCCGCTCCATCGTCTCCGTGGCACTGGACATCGCCGGGGACATCCGCGGCGGATCGGACGCGTTCTATCCCGGCGCCAACGCACTGCTCATCGGCACCGGCGCCTACGCAGGGACGACGCTGGCCCAGCTCGCCGAGCGCGGCGTCCAGGACATCTCCGTGTTCTCCGGCTCCGGACGGGCCGAGGCCTTCCTCGCGGAGCGCGCGGTGCACCTTGCCGCCCGAGGAGGCTCCGCCCGTCACCTGCAGATGCACGAGCTGGCCCCACCCTGGTAAGCGCTGACGTCGTCATCGGAGCGTCCGGCGGAAACCGACGGATCACGGCAGGCGAGATCCGCAGCCTGGCTCAGCTGGAGCGCCGCCAGGCCGAGGGCCGCCCCCGCTGATCGTCATCGACCTTGCCCTCTCGCACGACTTCACCCCGGACGTGGCCGAGCTGCCCGGAGTGGAGCTCGTCACCCTGGAGTCGGTGAAGCTCGCAGCCCCCGACGAGACCTCCGCCTCGGTGGAGCAGGCCCGTGCGGTGGTGGCGGACTCGGTGCAGCAGTACCTCGCCGCCCGCAGGAGCGCACCGCAGACCAGGCCATCGTCGCTCTGCGCAAGCACACACAGTCCCTCTTCGACGACGAGATGGAGAAGGTGCGCAAGCAGCACGGCTGCACGGCCGCCGCCGAAGAGGTGGAGTTCGCCGCCCGACGGATCGTGCGGAAGCTCCTGCACACCCCCACAGTGCGCGCCCGCGAGCTGGCCTCCGAGGGGCGGACGAACGAATACGTCGCCGCCCTCGAAGCACTCTTCGGCCTCGCGGTGGACCCCGGAGGAGTCCCAGCGCACAGCGCCCGCCAGGCGTCGCCGCGTGGAGGACTTCTCCGCGGCCGAGCTCGCCCAGATGGCCTCCTACCTGCAGCAGGTCCCCGAGGGCGGCTTCTGCCGATTCCACAGGCCCGGAGAGTTCTCCGTGGACCGCCTGCCTGAGCTCGGCCTGCTGCGCCGCACAGCCTGACCCGCTGGGCCCTGGTCTTCCGGGCGCCCCAGCCGCCGGCGTCCGCGAGCTTCCTCACACCGGCCTCTGCATCCAGCAAGCATCCAGGATTCTTTCACCCGGTGCCGACCTCGGTCTCCTAGCGTTCCCCACAGTTCACATACGTCACAACGAAAGGTGGATCGCATGCAGCTCTCCGAGATTCGCGGCATCTACGAGGCCGAAGGCCCCTTCGCCACCGTCTACCTGCAGGCTCAGCCCGCATCCGCAGAGGCCGAGCACGAGGTGCGCCTGCGCTGGGACTCGCTGCGCGGACAGCTCGAGGATGCCGGCGCCCATGACGAGGCGATCGAGGCCCTCGACGACGCCATCATGACCGAGAACATCACGGCCGTTCAGACCGAAGGCCGTGTGCTGGTCGCCAACCGCGACGGCCTGCTGCTGGAGCGGGACTTCGACTCCACCCGCGACGGCGGCGACTACGCCATCCTCGGCGAACCCGCCGCCCTGGGCGACTACATCCGCCAGCGGGCCCGCTCCGTGCGCGCACTGGTCGTCATCACCGACCAGGAGAAGGCAGTGCTTCGCCGCGAGGTCTTCACCTCCGAGGAAGTCCTTGCCGCCGCTCCCGAGACGCAGGTCGAGGGCTCAGCCACCGAGAGCGTCAACAAGCCCCGCGAGGGTGCTGAGCACCACCGCAGAATGCAGCAGCGGGCCGAAGAGGCAGCCGCGCTGAACATCCGCGACATCACCGAGCGGGTCGCCAAGGCCGCCTCGGCCTGGAACCCCGACGTCGTCGTCGTGGTAGGCGAGGTCCAAGGCCGCAAGCTCCTGCTGGATGAGCTCCCGAACGACCTTCAGTCCATCGCCCGCGAGGTCGAAGCTGGAGGCGGCATCCCGTCGGACTCCGCGGATGAGGGCGTTGAGAACTCGCTGTACGAGAGCCTCGGCCGCATGGCCCGTGAGATCACCCTGGAGCGTGCCCGTGAGGTCACGGAGCGCTACAAGGAGAACAAGGGCAACGGTCAGGCCGTCGAAGGATACGACGAGATCATGAAGGCCGTGCAGCTGGGAGCAGTCGACACCATCCTGCTGCGCTACGACGCACCGGCCGAGAACGAGGACACTCTGCTGGCCGCAGCGGCCAGTGTGGACGCCTCGGCCGCCCTGGTGGGGGCCAGCGTGACGGACAACGTCGCTGCCATCCTCCGCTACCAGGCACCGACCGACCAGATCGACTGATTCGCACGCACGCCTGATAGAGCAGACGCAGAGAGCGGGACCGGTCCCAATGGCCGGTCCCGCTCTCTGCGTCTGTCAGAGCTCCACGGTTCTCCGAGCCGCCTCCACGGTCGACGGGCCGTAGCTCCCGCCGAACAGCAGCCAATGCGTGGCCAGGTAGAACAGCTGGTGCGCGGGGACCCGCTCCTGCCAGCCGTCGGTGAGCGGCCAGGCATCCTGGTAGGACTCGAGCACCGTGTCCAGGTGCGGAAGCCCGAACAGCGACAGCATCGCGAGGTCCGCCTCCCGGTGTCCCGCATGCGCGGCGGGGTCGATGAGTACGACTCCCTCTGCGCTCCAGATGACGTTTCCAGCCCACAGGTCACCATGAATCCGTGAGGCTCCTCGAAGTCCAGCTCGCCTGAGGCGATCCGGTTCCGCGCCTTGGCCAGAAAGGCAGCGTCCTCCATGCTGATGCTGGCGCTCAGCCGCTCCAGCACCGGATCGAGCCGCTCCCTGGCGTGGAAGACGCCCCAGGATTCGTACGCATCGGCACCCACTTCGAACAGGGCGTCAGCCGGACCGAACAGCGGAGGCACGCCCCGGGTGCTCCGTCGGAAGCTCGCCGAATTCGGCCTCCGCTAACAGGGACCCATGCATGCGGGCCAGCGCCTGCCCGAACGCTGCGGCAGCCTGTGAGGAGGGCCCGTCCGCCGAAACGGTCTCTATGACCAGGCGGCCGTGCTCCGCTGCGATCACCTCCGCGATGCGGGGCCCGCCCTGGGCCTCCGCCTCCTTCAGCCAGCGCAGGCCGGCTGCCTCCACATGTGCGGCCTCAGGCGGCTCAGCGCTCTTGGTGAAGCTCATGCCGGATCAGAGACCTTCGGGGCGCGGACGCAGGCGGTCATGAGGAACGCCCAGGTTCCCGGCGATCGTCCAGTCCGGGTGCTCATTGCCGTTGACATGGGCGGCCGTCGCATGGGCGTGCCCGCCTCCTCGGCGATCACGGCGGCCGCAGCCCAGTCGTGCTCCTGAATGCCGTACTCCGCGTAGGCGTCCATGGTCCCTTCTGCGACCATGCAGATGTCCAGGGCGGCCGCACCCAGCCGACGCATATTGCCGAACTGGGCCAGCATGTCCGTCACCGCTGCGGCCTGCTCCTCGCGCCGCTCCGCGTCGTATGCGAAGCCGCTGGCCAGCAGACCCGCCGACAGCTCCCCGCTGGGGCCGTGCATGCGCACCGGCTCGGAGGTGTAGGACGCCGTCCAGGCGCCCTGACCTGCGGAGGCCCACCACATCTTCTGCAGGGCGGGGGCGTCCACGACCCCGACGATCCACGCCCCGTCAGGCGCCTGAAGCCCCACGGAGGTGCCGTAGTAGGCGATGCCGCGGACAAAGTTGGTGGTCCCGTCGAGCGGGTCGATGGACCAGCGGTAGCCGGACGGGTCCGCCACCTCGGTGGTGCCGTACTCCTCGCCCGAGATGACGTCATGGGGCCGGTAGGAGGTGATCACATTCCGCACAGCGTCCTCGGCCTTCTTGTCGAAGTCCGTCACGAAGTCGGCCGCTGAGGTCTTGATCTCCAGGCCGGAGTTCTCCGCGGTGAGAGGAATTCCCGCCGGAGCTGTCTGTGCCCGCCCGGCGAGCACATCCGCTCCAGCACGGGCGGCCTCGCCTGCGATCTTCAGCAGCTCGTTCAGCGTGCTCAGGTCAGTGCTCATGCGCTTTCCTCCAGTCCTTGGGGACCCTGCTTCAGCAGAATCTCAAATTGGTCCTCATCCAGGACGGGCACACCCAGCTGCTCCGCCTTGGCAAGCTTCGAACCGGCGGAGCCGCTTACCACCACATAGTGGGTCTTCTTCGACACCGAGCCTGAGGCGCGGCCCCTCGGGCGAGGATCGCCTCCTTGGACTCGTCCCGGGAGAACCGCTCGAGCGAGCCGGTCACCACGACGGTGAGCCCTCGAGGGTGCGAGGCATGGACTCGTCGATCTCATCCTCCATCCGCACCCCCGCGGCGGCCCAGGCGTCGACCAGGCGGCAGTGCCAGTCCACGTCGAACCAGTCGCGAATGGAGGAGGCGATGATCGGGCCCACACCGTCGATCCCTGCCAGCTCCTCCTGGCTGGCAGCGCGGATCTTCTCCATCGAACCGTAGGCGTTGGCAAGAGCCCGCGACGCCGTGGGCCCCACGTGCCGGATGGAGAGGGCCACCAGGACCCTCCACAGGGGCTGCTCCTTGGCCTTCTGGAGCTCGCTGAACAGGGTGTTGGTGTTCTCGCGGGGCTTGGAGGGCTGACTGACCTCACCGCTCCCTCCGTACTGCGGCTTCGTCCAGAAGTAGAGCACCGGGGCGTAGCGCCCCGTCGGCTCGAACTTCCCGCTCTGCGAGGACTTCTCCAGCACCTCACGCCACCGGTAGACCCCTTCAGAGCCTCCGGGGTCAGGTCGAAGAGGCCAGCCTCATTGCGCAGCACCGGAGTCTGCGGCAGAGGCTCACCCTCATCGTCGAACTCCACCGGAGCTCCGGACTCCGCCGTCTTCTCCCGGTGGATCAGCTGCGCCGGGGACGCACATCCTCAGGATCCGGGTTGGTCAGCGCAAGTCCCGACTCCTCGCCCAGGGCCTCGATGTCCAGTGCGCCGCGGAGCCGACGTGGATGACCCGCTCAGCCAGCTGCGCAGGACACGTCTCGGCATTGGGGCACCGGTAGTCCACGTCGCCCTCTTTGGTAGGCGCCAGCGAAGCGCCGCAGGCAGGGCAGAGCTCCGGGAACACGAACTCGCGCAGCAGACCCTGCGCCTCGCGGCGCTCACGCTCGGCCTAAGCACGGGACCCAGGACCTCAGGGATGACGTCGCCAGCTTTGCGGACGGTGACCCGATCACCGATGCGGACATCCTTGAGCTTCACGACCTCCTGGTTGTGCAGCGTGGCCTTCTCCACGGTGGAGTAACCACCTTCACCGGCTCGAGCATGGCGAACGGAGTCACCCTGCCCGTCCGGCCCACGTGCACTCGGATGTCCAGCAGCTCCGTGGACGCCTCCTCCGGCGGGTACTTGTACGCCGCCGCCCAGCGCGGCACCCGAGAGGTGTGCCCCAGTGCCCGCTGACCCTCGAACCCGTCGACTTTGATCACGACGCCGTCGATCTCGTGGAGCAGGCTGTGCCGGTTGGCCTCGTGCTCGTGGAGGTATGCCTCGAGCTCCTCGAAGGTCTCAAGGACCTTCGTGTAGGGCGAGACAGGGAGGCCCCACTCGGCGAGCTGGTCGTAGGCCTCATGCTGACTGTCCAGGGAGAGGCCTGAGCGGGCGCCCAGGCCGTGGACGAACATCGACAGGGGCCGTTCGGCCGTCTTGGCGGGATCCTTCTGCCGCAGCGAGCCTGCGGCGGCGTTGCGGGGTTGGCGAACTCCTTCTCGGAGGCCTCCCGAAGCTTTTCGTTCAGGGCGGCGAACTCCTGGGTGGGCATGAAGATCTCCCCGCGGACCTCGAGTTCCTCAGGGTGCCCCTCGCCCGTGAGCCGCTGCGGGATGTCGTCGATGGTGAGCACATTGTGGGTGACGTCCTCACCCGTTGTTCCGTCACCGCGGGTGGCGGCGCGCACCAGCTCCCCGCGGCGGTACACCAGGCTGACGGCCAAGCCATCGATCTTGACCTCCGCCAGCCAGCGAGGCTGCTCGTCCGGACGCATGCGAGCCAGCGACGCCACGGCCCGGTCGTACCAGACCCGAAGCTCCTCCAGCGAGAACAGGTCCTCCAGGGAGTACATCCTCTGCAGGTGCTGCACCGGAGCGAACGCTGAGGACGGCGCACCGCCCACCTGCTGGGTGGGCGAGTCCGCGGAGATCAGCTCAGGATGCTCAGCCTCAAGCTGGCGGAGCCGATGGACGAGCTCGTCGTAGTCGGCGTCCGGGATCTGCGGTGCATCCTCGACGTGGTAGGCCACCTGGTGGGCGCTGACCTGCTCGGTGAGCTGGGCGTACTCCTCACGCAGGTCCTGGCCGGGAGGCTGTTCGGCGTCGCCGTGCTCTTCAGTCACCCGGGTCATTCTAGTGCTTCACCCCGACGGCGCGCGGGAGCAGCCAGGCCTATGCGACTCCGTAGGCGAGCAGGCCGTCTGCCCACTCCTCGATCGCTTACCAATCCCGATAATCCGCGTCGGAGGGCTGCTTGGCCACCTTCAGCTGGAGCTTCTCGAAGAACGACAGGGTCTCCTCGGTGATCGCGCCGCGGAAGTAGGTCACCTCCCGCGTGGGAAAGCGGCGCAGCTCGGCAGTGAGCTCCGGGGCGAGCCGCGGACCGCCGCCCACCGCGAAGATGAACAGAGGCTTGCCCTGCAGCTCCGTCCGATGCGCGTCCAGGAACAGCGGCCCTCGCTGAGGAACTTCTGCCGGTACACGGGGAAGCCGACGATCACGTTGTCGGACTCGTAGAGCCACGCTCCGGCCTCGCCCACGTCCTTCACGTGGGCGGCCACGCCCGGGCAGAAAGCGTCGAGGCGATGCGCTCGCCGATCTCAGCCGTCGAGCCATGCTTGCTCGCCACCACGACCATAGTCGTCATCGTCTTCTCAGCCTTTCGCCGGGTCCGGGTGCTGAACCCAGCCTAATCGACGCGGGCGCGCCCGGCTCACTTGACTCCGCGCAGGTCAAGCTCCAGGTGCGACTCCCCGCCTTCGCCCAGGACGACGGGGATGCCCCAGTCCTGCTGGTACAGGTGGCAGGCGGCATGCATCGGGATGTCCTCGCCGGGCGCGCCGTCGCATGCGGCGGCGCGCGCTGTGATGTGCAGGACGCCTTCGACGACCTCCGGGTTCAGCCGCAGCGTGCGGCGGAGCCCTCCGAATTGCCGCCGCCGTCGGTGATGAGCTCAGGCGGCGTCGATGAGATCTTCAGCTGCGTGGGGTCCCCCACCGGTCATCCAGCTTCTGTCCCGCCGGCGCGCTGAACCCGATCTGGAGGTCGAACTCGCTGGCTGCGACCTGCGTCGCGGGCCGCTGAGTCTGCGCAGCCCCTCATCGACCGTGAGGTAGTGCTCCGGCACGGCCACCCGCACCAGCTGGTGGGCATTCGTCTCGACAACCAGCAGGCTCGTCCCGTCAGCGTCGACCATCACGTCGCTGGGCTCCTTCAGGCCCCGCGCCACCGTGGAGACCTCTGCGGGCAGCTGCTGACCATCGGCGGCGGTGCGGGCCGGGGCGTAGCGCCTGATGGCACCGTTGTACGTGTCTGCGATCAGCACGGACCCATCCGGCAGGGCGGTGACTCCGAGGGTGCTGCAGGCGCGCCTGCGAGGGATCCCCGTCGCGGAAGCCGAAGTCGAAGAGCCCCTCCCCACCAGCGTCTCGGTGATGGGTTCATCGGGGCTGGCTGCCGCGCGCATCACCCGCAGGCTGGAGGTCTCGGAGTCCGCGAGCCAGATGTCGCCCGCGGCATCGACCGCCAGCCCGGAGGTCTGGGCGAACCAGGCCTCCTCGGGGGCGCCGTCCGTCAGGCCCTCCAGACCGGTGCCCGCCCAGAGGACAGCTCGCCGGAGATCGGCTCGTAGGTGAAGATCTGATGGGTGCCCGCCATCGCGACGACCACTCGCTGGAGCTTCTCGGACCACACCACGTCCCAGGGTGAGGACAGCGACACGTGCGCCGGGGCAGTGCCCGTCTCGCCGTAAACCAGCGGGCCGACCGACTCAGCCTGGTTCTCCTTGGCCCGGTCGCCGTCGATCAGACGCTGCACACCGCCGTTTACCAGCGTGAGGATCTCACCGGTGGCTGTGCTCAGGGCTCGCAGACGATGGTTGACGGTGTCGGCGACCAGCACGTCGTATCCGACCTGCTCCGCCACCGCGGCGGGCAGTACGGCAAGCCCCTGAGGCTCGTTCAGGCGGGCACTCTCGGCAGGTCCGTCCAGGTGGCCGCGCTCGCCCGAGCCCCAGGCTCGAACCACGGTCTGGAGATCATCCTCGAGCTCGACGATTCTGTGGTGGCCGGTGTCCGCGACCAGGAAGCGTCCCTCGCCCCCGGGGACTCCACCGCCTTGCTCGGGAAGCGGAGGGTGCGCGAAACCGGCTCGGGGGCACATAGACCCCTGTCCCCGGTGCAGGGTGCCCTTGGCCTCGTGCTCGGCGACCAGCTCCTCCACCAGGGACGTCAGACCGGCCACGTGGCCCTCGCCCGCGAGGTTCGCGGCGATGTAGCCCTCGGGGTCGATGACGACGAGGGTGGGCCATGCGCGCGCCGAGTAGGCCTGCCAGGTGGTCAGCTCGGGGTCGTCGAGCACCGGGTGCTCGATCTCGTAGCGCTCCACCGCGGCGGCGAGCGCGTCGGGGTCAGCCTCATGCTCGAACTTGGGCGAGTGCACGCCGACCGTGACGAGGACGTCGTGGAAGGCCTCCTCCAGCGGCCGCAGCTCGTCGAGGACGTGGAGGCAGTTGATGCAGCAGAAGGTCCAGAAGTCGAGGATGACGATCTTCCCACGCAGGTCCTCCAGGGAGACCTGCTCCCCGCCGGTGTTCAGCCAGCCTCGGC
This sequence comes from Nesterenkonia pannonica, assembly GCF_019575955.1. Taxonomy (GTDB): domain Bacteria; phylum Actinomycetota; class Actinomycetes; order Actinomycetales; family Micrococcaceae; genus Nesterenkonia; species Nesterenkonia pannonica. The sequence goes on along the minus strand of NZ_CP080575.1, from coordinate 728,335 downwards.
CGACCAGCTCCGAGGCGCGGATACGGGTGCGCGGCATGGTGCGCTCTGCTGCAGTCTCAGTCATAGTCGTTCCCAACTCCGGTGGTGCGGTGCGCATTCCTCATCGGCGCGCGTCGTGCTCGGCCATCTCTTCGAAGACTCGGTTGTACGCCTCAAGGTCGGCGTCGCCCGTGCGGTCGGCCTCCCGGTCGACGCGCTTCATTTCGCGGGTGTCGTCCTTGGCCCATTGGATGCAGGCGATGACGCCCAGGACCACGGCAGGAATCTCACCCAGTCCCCACATCAGCTCCGCGCCGTTGTGCTGGTCCTGGATGGCGGGGAACCAGCCGTGGCCCATATTGCCGAACCAGCTGGCCTCGATGAGCTGCTCGGCCTGCATCAGGGCGATGGCGAAGAACGCGTGGAACACCATGGTGGCCAGCAGAATGATGACCCGGACGAAGTGGGGCGGCCGCTGGGGCAGCGGGTCCCGCCCGATGAGGACGAGCGCGAAGATGTACCCGGTGATCAGGAAGTGCGCCACCATCAGGACGTGCCCCAGGTGGTATTCGAGGGCGAAGCCGAAGATCGGCGTGTAGTAGAAGACGATGATGGAGTAAGCGAAGTTCACGCAGGCGACGATCGGGTGCGTCACGAACCGGGACCACCGCGAGTGCACGAGCCACAGGATCCATTCCCTGGGGCCGCGGGAGCCGTCCGTGCGGGAGGTCAGCGCACGCATCGCAAGCGTCACCGGTGAGCCGAGGACCAGGAAGATGGGCACCACCATGGTCAGCGTCATGTGCTGGATCATGTGCCCGGAGAACAGCACCATTCCGTACACCGCGGGCCCTCCGGAGGTGACCCAGAGCAGCACCCCCAAGCCTGTCAGCCAGGACACGGTCCGCATCACAGGCCAGGCGATGCCGCGTCGGCGCACGCGCAGGAAGGCCCGCACATACCAGACGGCGAGGAGCAGAACGACGGCGGTCCAGAGCCAGTCGATGCGCCACAGGGTGAAGTACTCGGCCAGTCCGGGCTCCGGAGGCAGGTCGTAGCCGGTCAGCGTGCGAGCCGCTGAGGCGTCGTCCGGCAGCTCCTCGGGCACCGGCGGGGAGGTGCGGCCCAGCACTGCAGAGACGGCCACGACCGCGGCCATCAGGGCGACCTCGACGAGGATGAGCTGCCACAGCAGGCGGCTGGTGCCGTAGGAGGTGACAGGCTGCCCGCTTCCGCCGGCACCCGCTCCTCGGGAGTCCCCGGCCAGCCGCGGGATGATCCAGGACCTGTGGGCCCAGCCGATGAGCGCAAGAGCGAGGGTGAGCACCGTCTTGGCCACCAGCATCAGGCCGTAGGGGTGCTGAAGAGGTCCGCCAGCCCGAAGACGCGCAGATCGGCGTTGATGACCCCGGAGACCGCCACCAGCACCAGAGCGATGCTTACCAGCCCCGAGTACCGGCGCAGGACAGTGCCCAGCAGCTCGGCACCGCCCTGATCCCGGGCGGACAGCGTGAGGGCGCTTCTGCGCAGCTCAGGAGCCAGCAGCGCGAGGACCACGACTCCCCGACCCAGATCACCACACCCACAAGGTGCAGCAGCAGCGAGTTCACCGCGGCGATGTGATCATCGCCGGAGGCCGAGTGGCCCACCATCGCCATGGGGATCAGAGCGCACAGTCCCAGCAGTGCGACGAAGCCCAGGCCTGCCGGTTGGCGCACCGCCGTGACCAGTGTGGAGAAGAGCCCCGCCAGGATGACGATGCCCAGCCACGCCTGGCCGGTGGCGATGTTGGTGGCGTAGTCGAAGAAGCCTGCGGAGAACTCATCCTCGGCGGTGACGGCCATGCTTACCAGCGAGGAGAAGGAGAGCACGAGCACCGCGATCGCCGCGACCGTCCAGACGATCGAGGCGACGGTCGCTATCTGCAGAGTTCTGGAGTAGAGCGGGTGCTCCGGCGCCCTCCGGGCCGCGGGATCTGCGCTGCTGGCGGCTGCGGGGCCCGGTGCGAGGCGGCACGGCCACGGCGGCGAGGAGGGCTGCGGAGACTGCCGCGGCCATTGCGATGTGGTGGACGTACCGCGCGATGGGAAGACCCCAGCGCGTAGCGGCACCGGGGTCCTGGATGCGGTAGGCCTCGCCGAGGCCTGTGAGCATTCCGGTCGCAGCAAGGACGAGCAGGCCGAGGCAGAGGGCCGCCGCGGTGAGGGGCAGCGGGGCTGCCCAGAGCTTCGGCTCAGTCCTCGCGGTCATGTCCGGTGCCGTGGTCGTTCCCCTCGGTGTCCTCTTCGGCCTGGTGCCACTGCTCGTTGGTCCGAATCTTCTTCCACATGGTCAGCAGCACGACCACCATGAACGCGAATGCACCCGCAGCGAAGAGGATGGGCGCCCACGTGGGGCTGTCCGGCTGTGCGTTCGCTGCCGCGGAGGCGTGAAGAGCTGCGAGGTGCATGGTGAGAATTCTACCGGCCCCGGACGCAGAAGAGCCCGTGACGATCTTCACGTCACGGGCTCTTCTGCACCCTCCTCAGCACGGCTGAGGGGCACGCTCGGGCGGATCACTTGCCGGAGGCGGCAGCCTTCAGCTTGGAGCCATGGAGAGCTTGACGGAGTATCCGGCCGGGATCTCGATGCTCTCACCGGTCTGGGGTTGCGGCCGGTGCGGGCGGCGCGCTCAGTGCGCTCCACGGACAGCCAGCCGGGGACGGAGACCTTGGAGCCGTTGGAGACCTCTTCGGAGAAGACCTCGAAGACGGCGTCGAGCACACCGTTGACGGCGGCCTGGGAGTTGCCGGACTTCTCAGCGACGGCGGCGACGAGCTCGCTGCGGTTAAGTGCCATGGTGATTGTCCTCCTGGACTTGTTCCTCAATAGGTCCTGTGGACCGCCGAATTCCGCATGATTCCGCGGATCTCGGCCCAGCGGGCTGTCAGAACGGCAACTTACCACCACCGCCTGAGCCTGCAAGCCCGAAACGCGCTGGTGCGGCGATTCGGCGGGCTTTTCCGCTCCGAGCTGAGTGATTCCGACACTTTCAGGGCAAAGAAGAAGGGACCCTCCCTCGGGAGGATCCCTTCTGAACGGCTGCTCGCCTAAGCGGTCACCAGGAGGACTTGGTGATGCCGGGGAGCTCGCCGTTGTGAGCCATGTTGCGGAAGCGGATGCGGCTGATGCCGAACTTCCGGAACGTGCCGCGGGGCGGCCGTCGATGCTGTCGCGGTCGCGGACGCGGACGGGGCTTGAGTCGCGGGAAGCTTCTGCAGACCCACGCGTGCGGCCTCACGCTCTTCGTCGGAGGCGTTGGGGTCAATCAGGGTCTTCTTCAGCTGGGCGCGCTTCTCGGCATAGCGCTCAACGATGACCTTGCGCTGTTCGTTCTTTGCGATCTTGGACTTCTTGGCCATGATCAGCGCTCCTCTCGGAAGTCGACGTGCTTGCGGACGACCGGGTCATACTTCTTGAGCACAATGCGGTCAGGGTTGTTGCGGCGGTTTTTGCGGGTCACGTAGGTGAACCCTGTGCCTACCGTCGACTTCAGCTTGATGATCGGACGTACGTCCTTGTCCTTTGCCATTAGAGCTTCTCACCCTTCGCAAGCAGGTCGGCGACGACGGCGTCGATCCCGCGCACGTCGATGGTCTTGATCCCCTTGGTGGAGATGTTCAGAGTCACCTTCCGTCCGAGGGAGGGGACCCAGTAGGTCTTCTTCTGGATATTCGGGTCGAACCGGCGCTTGGTGCGGCGGTGCGAGTGCGAGATCTGGTTGCCGAACTGCGGCACCACTCCCGTCACCTGGCAACGTGCTGCCATGATCACTCCTTGAGCTGATGAGTACGTAGATGCTGTTTTTCGGTCCGCGGTGCGAACCGCTTCACTGGCACCGGTACGAGCGACCAGGCTGGGTGAGATCCAACCGAAGCTGCCTGCGGACGCGCGGAGACCACGCGGACGGTGCAAAATTTTGGCGCCTGAGCTGCTTTCCGGGCGCTGAACCCCGCGAAGGGGCACAGCACAGCCAAGCGGACAACGACTCATACTACGCGGGAAGCCGACCGGCTGCAAAGCCGCTACGCGCCGCCCTCACGAGGAGGGCGGGGCACGCTGAGCGCCAGCGACGCCACGGCCGCAGCGCCCACCGCAGCCAGCACCACGTACATCAGCTCCCAGCTTCCCAGCAGCTGAGCTCCCCACGCACCGGCGGCGGGCGCGACCGCGATGGCCAGCATGACCGGGGCGTTGAACACCCCGGAGAGCCGTCCGTAGGCCCGCGGCCCCCAGCGATCCGTCACAGCCGTCGCCTTCAGCAGGGTGGACAGCCCCCGACCCACGCCTGCCCCGACTGAGACGATCACCAGCCACACCGCATTCGAGGCATCGAGGGCAAGAAGCCCCGTGGCCACTGCCGTGACGCCGTAGATCAGCACGGTCCGGGCGCGCACGCTCATGCCTCGCTCCATCGCCCAGTAGAACAGCCGCCCCAGCACCTGGTAGGCGCCTCCCAGCCCCAGCACCCACGCGGCGAGCGTCGAGGAGACCCCTCGGTCGATGAGCATGGGCACGAGATTGATCATCGCCGCGAACATCGACAGCGCCCCAGCGTCATGCCGACGGTCATCAGCACGTACGACGGGGAGCGCATCACGGCCCGCGCGTACTGCTGGTCGGTCTCGTCCGCTCCCTCGGCCGATGATGCGCTCTGGTCCGAGGGCCACGCGCGGTTCAGGACGACGGCGTGCAGCGGCAGGGTGATCAGGGCGTAGATTCCGGCGAGCACCAGATAGACGTGCTGCCAGGGAAGGCTTCCGCGAGCGCCTCCGTCACCGGAGCGAAGACCGTGGAGGCCAGCCCGCCGATGAGCGTGATGACGGTCAGGGCGAACACCCGCCGATGTCCGTACCACCTCGTCACGGCCGCAAACGCCGGAGGATAGAGAGTGCCTGCCATGCCGACCCCGGCGAGCAGCCAGCCGACCACGAAGACGGGGTAGTTGGGGGCCGCGGCGATGATGACCAGAGCAGCGGTTCCCGCGACGGAGCCCGCAGTCATCACAAGGCGCGGTCCGCGCCGGTCCAGCAGCCTGCCTGCGGGGATCCCCAGCAGAGCCGACACGACGAGCCCGGCGGAGTATGCGGCGGTCGTCTGCGCCACAGTCCATCCGGTGTCCTCTGCGATGCGCGCCGAGAGCACGGGGAAGGCGTAGTAGAGCGTGCCCCACGCGGTGATCTGTGTGATGCACAGGCCGGTGAGGACCGCCCTCAGCGAAGGGCGCACGGAGCCCCGCCTGCCGTCTGCCCGGCTCCTGGGAGCCTGCCCATGGGGTCAGGCTCTGGGCCGGGCGAAGCTGCTGCCCTCCAGCTGCTCGTAGGCGGCTGCGGCCCGCAGCACTGCGGCGTCCTGGTTGCGCGCGCCGACGAACTGCAGTCCCACCGGCAGGCCGTTGTCGGCCACTCCGCAGGGCACCGAGACGGCGGGCTGCTGCGTCATGTTGAACGGGTAGGTGTAGGGGTCCAGGAGGTCCACAGGTCCGAGGACCAGCCCTGGGGGACTGCTTACTGCAGTCGAAGGAGGTGATCGGCATGGTGGGAGTCACGAGCAGGTCGTACTTCTGGTGAAAGGCGCCCATCTGCACGCCCATGTTCATGCGCACCTGCACCGCCTGCAGGTAGTCGCGGGCGGTGGCGTCCTGATACTTTTCGATTCCTTCCCGCAGGCCCGGATCGATCTTCTCCATGGCGTCGTCGTCATAGGCCTCGAGGACCTTGCTGGCACCGGTGAACCAGAGCACGTGGAACGGCTCCACCGGGTCCTCGAAGCCGGGGTCCACCTCCTCGACGATCGCACCGCCCTCCTCCAGTGTCTTCACGGCATCCCGGACCAGGCGGTCCACCTCAGGGTCGTTGGTGCCGAACCCGAGGTCAGCGCTGAAGGCGATGCGCAGCCCCTTCAGATCGCCCTCGAGGCTCTGCACGAACGAGGTGTGCGGCGTCGGCAGCGAGGACCAGTCCCGAGGGTCGTACCCGAGATGACATCGAGAAGGAGCGCAGTGTCGGTGACGGTCCGGGTCATCGGACCGGCGTGCGCGAGGGTGCCGAAGGGCGAGGACGGGTACATCGGGATGAGGCCGTAGGTGGGCTTGAGCGCCACCGTCCCGGTGAAGGAGGCCGGGATTCGGACGGAGCCGCCGCCGTCGGTGCCCACCGACCACGGACCCATGCTTACGCCCACCGCTGCCGCCGACCCGCCGGAGGAGCCGCCTGCGTGGGTGGACGCGTCCCAGGGGTTGGATGTGGCGCCGAACCGACTGCAGTCCGTCACGCCCTTCCACGCGAATTCCGGGGTGGCGGTCTTCCCCAGGAGGACCGCGCCGGTCTCACGCAGGCGCGCCACGCAGGGAGCGTCCCACTCCCAGGGACCTGCCTCATCGATGAGGGTGGTGCCGCGCAGGGTGGGCCACCCTTTGGTGCCGAAGATGTCTTTGATGCTGGTGGGCACCCCGTCGCCGGGGCCGAGCGTCTCCCCGATCGCCATCGGGCGGCGGACTCCTGCGCCGAGGCCAGTGCGGACTCCCTGTCCACCAGGACGAAGGCGTTGAGGTCGTCGTCCCGCTCCTCGATGCGGGTCAGGGCCGCCTCCGCTGCGTCGACAGGTGTGAACTGTCCCGACGCATAGCCGTCGAGCAGCTCCGCTGCGGTCAGGTCTGCCAAATCGGTCATGGGGCCTCCTCGATCACGGTGTCGCCGAACACGTTCTGCGGTCAGTGTGCCACGCGGCGCGCCTGTGCCCCGCCACGGACACAGACCAGTCACCGGGGCTGGGGCACGTAGCCCTTCTCCTTGTCCACCACGTTGTTCAGCGACTGACCCTCGAGCCACCTTTCGGCGTTGTCGAGGAACTGCTCTGCGAGGGTCTCCTGCCACCCCACCACGTCGCCTGACATGTGCGCGCTGATGAGCACGTTCTCCATCTCCCAGAGCGGCGAGGACTCAGGCAGCGGCTCGGTCTCGAACACGTCGAGCGAGGCGAAGCCCACAGGCCCCTGCCGCAGCGCGTCAGCCAGTGCGGCCTCATCCACCGACTGGCCGCGGCCGATGTTCACAAAGTGGGCCCCAGGCTTCATGGCGCTCAGGACGCCGCGGCCGATCAGCCCGTGCGTCTGCGGGGTCAGAGGCGCAGCGTTGACGAGGATGTCCGCGTCGCCGACGTGCTCCTCGAGGCTCTCTGAGAGCACCACCTCGCCGAAGTCCGGGTCGCCCTGGCGGGCTCTCCGGCCTGCGCCGCGCACCTCGATGCCCACAGCCTTCAGCAGACGAGCCGTCTCGCGTCCGATCGCGCCGGTGCCGACCACGATCGCTGAGAGCCCCTGCACCCGACGCGTCTCACGGTGCTTCCAGACCTTCTGCGACTTGTACTCGTAGCCGCGGCGAAGTCCTTGGCCTCGGCCAGAACTGCCCCGAGCACCCACTCTGCGATGGGCCGGTCGAACGTGCCCTGAGCGTTGGTGACCGTCACCTCGGATGCGGCGAGCTCGTCGAAGATCAGCTTGTCCACTCCTGCTGCCGCCACGTGGATCCAGGACAGTCGGTCCGCCTGCGGCCATGCGTCCTGCACAGCCTCCGAGAAGAAGTCCCAGAGGAAGAGCGCATCTGCGCCGCGGACTGCCTCAGACAGGCCCTCGGGGCCGGTGAGCCGGATGTCGGCCCGCCCCTCGAGGCGCTCCAGACCAGGGGCACAGCCATCGGCCCTGAGGCGTCGGCGGGGTGCAGGACTGTGATCACAGGAAGCTCTGCCATGAAAGCAACCTACCAGCGACCCGGTGCGGACCCGAGGGGCCCGGGGCGGCCCAGAAGGGGGAGACTTTGCCGAGGGCGTGGCCTACGCTGGCGATCATGGAGTTCAGACACCTCGGCAATTCCGGCCTGAAGATCTCAGAGATCACCTACGGCAACTGGCTGACCCACGGGTCCCAGGTGGAGAACGAAGTGGCCGCGCAGTGCGTGCACGCCGCCCTCGACGCAGGGATCACCACCTTCGACACGGCGGACGTGTATGCCAACACCATCGCCGAACAGGTTCTCGGCGATGCTCTGAAGGGCCAGCGGCGGGAATCCCTGGAGATCCTCACCAAGGTCTACTTCCCCACCGGCCCCAAGGGCCCGAACGACACCGGCCTGAGCCGAAAGCACATCATGGAGTCGATCAGCGGTTCGCTGAAGCGGCTCGGCACCGACTACGTGGACCTCTATCAGGCGCACCGGTTCGACTACGCCACACCGCTGGAGGAGACCATGCAGGCCTTCGCCGACGTGGTGCGCCAGGGCAAGGCGCTCTACATCGGCGTCAGCGAGTGGACTGCGGAGCAGATCAGGCTACCATGCACTGGCCGAGGATCTGGGCATCCAGCTCATCAGCAGCCAGCCGCAGTACAACATGCTCTGGAGGGTGATCGAGGAGGAGGTCGTTCCAGCCTCCGAGGAGCTGGGGGTCAGCCAGATCGTCTGGTCTCCCATTGCCCAGGGCGTCCTCACCGGCAAGTACAAGCCCGGGGAGCCGTATCCGGAGGGGTCCAGGGCAGCCCACGAGGAATCCGGACACTTCGTCGAGAAGTACCTCAACGACGAGGTCCTGCGCGCCGTCCAGCAGCTGCGCCCCATCGCCGAGGACCAGGGTCTGACGATGGCCCAGCTGGCCATCGCGTGGGTCCTGAACCGGCCCAACGTGGCCTCAGCGCTCGTCGGCGCCTCGCGGCCCGAGCAGATCGCCTCGAACGCGGCCGCCGCAGGTGTGACGCTGCCCGCAGAGACCATCTCAGCGATCGAGGAAGCCGTGGGGCACCTGGCCCAGACCGACCCGTCGCTGACTGCGTCCCCTCCGGAGCGTCTCGCGTGATACCAGCTGTTACTGGCCTGTAGACTCCTCGGCGTGCGTGCACGTCCAGCTGCGGCAGCTCCTCCTCGCCGCCCTCCTCCTGATCCCCGGGGCAGCGGTTTCGCATGCCTCCGAGACTGCGGAGCCGACGCCCGCTCAGACCGCCGAAGGCACTGAGGACGGTGTGTCAGAGGACGAAGAGGACGATTCCGTGACGCAGGACGATGAGGGGGCTCCTGAGCCCACCGTCGACGCCTCCCCGACGCCCACACCTACTCCGACGCCTACGCCGGAAGAGCCTCTGGAGCCTGAGCCCGAGGAGACAGATTCGGAGCCGGAGCCGGAGCTCGAGACCGACCCGGCGGAAGACACTGATGTGCCGGATGAGACCGAGCCGGAGGAGCCTGAGGCGTTCAGCTTTGAATGCCCTCGCACCAGCATCAATGCTTAGCGAGCAGGCCACTCTGACGATCAACGCGCCAAGCGGAACGCAGCTGAGCCTAGGCCCCGGCGGCTCCTCCCTGGGCGCATCCGTCTCGCTCAGCGGCAGCCAGCTCACATACACGGCCCCTGAATCAGTCACCGGCACCCAACAGGACACTCTGACGATCAACGGGACCTCCGCGGACGGGGAGACGTTCGGGTGCTCCGCCGTCATCACCGTCAACGGCGACGCCGCAGCCAGCCCAACGCCGGAGACGGAGACGGAGCCGGAGTCCACTCCCACACAGACCCAGCCCGACGAAGACGCCCAGACCCCCGACACTGACGAGCCGGACGCCACCGTCCCGGAGGACGGTGAGGACGACGAGACCGACACCACCGACGACGCGGTCGCGGCTCCGACGCCCACAGAGGAGGGGCCGCAGGGCACTCCTTCGTCCCCGGCCGCAGGACTTTCGCTTCCCGGAGCGCCCAACCCCGCACCTGAGGACAGCCTCGAAGTCCCGGAGGGCAGCTACTCGCTGACCATGCCGGGGATGACCGGCACACTGAACCCCTTCACCGGACTCCAGCAGGGCGCGCGGGTAGCGAGGACGCTGCTGAGGGGCCGTTCGAGACGGAGGGCACGCAGGCCAGCGAGGAGATCGGTCTGGCCCAGACCGGCGCCACCCTGTGGGCAGCCATACTCGCCCTGCTCGCCCTCTCGCTGGGACTCGGGGCCGTCAGGGCCTCACGGCGCGCTCAGTCCGAGGCCTACCGCAGCACGTAGCCGGCGCCCCGAACGGTGTGGATCATTCGGGGCATGCCGTTCTCGATCTTCTTGCGCACGTACGAGATGTACAGCTCCACCAGGTTGGCCTGGCCAGCGAACTCGTACTCCCACACCTCCTGAAGGATCTGAGACTTGGGAAGCACTGTGCGCGCGTGGCGCATCAGCAGGCGCAGAAGCCGGAACTCCGTGTCCGACAAGTCGATGTCCACACCAGCGCGCGTGACCGTCCGGCTGTGGGCGTCAAGCTCAAGATCTCCGATCACCAGGCGCTCGCCGTCCCTGCTCTCAGGTATGCGCCCTGTGAGCAGGTGCAGCCTCCGCAGCGACTCGTCGACACCGATATGAGCAGCCATGTGATCATCTGCGGAGGTGCACAGGCTGAGGATCTCGGCGTCGGGGGCATCCGAATCGAACCACAGCAGACCCGCCATCTCGGCGCGCCCCTCGCGCAGACGAGCGACCGCGTCGTCGAGCTCCGCGATCCGACGTGACGCGCGGGCGTCGGCCACCACCAGATGCACGTCCTCCTCCTCGGCGAGCTGCACCGCCGCGTCAGCGGCAGATGCCGTGAGCACCTTGACGTCGAGGCTCCGAAGCCGCGCCGTCAGCTCACTCGAGGCGGGGATGGTCCGGCCAGAATGAGCACCGGTGAGGAGATGCGCAGCCCGACGCTGAAGCCCTCCTCAATGCTCTGCATTCAGCCTCCCACCAGTAGAAATATTGTCCCGATCATATAAGGATCACTATGCGGACTCATGGGCACCGCACCAGTGCGGGGCTCGCATACAGTCCTAGGCTGTCACGGAAGCCGCACTGTCCGCCGAATCGAAGGACGTACCCGCGTCGTGACACACACCAGCCAGAACCCCGCAGCTGACGCATTCCGCACCGCACGCGACCAGCTGGTGGACTGCCGAACGGACTACGACCGGGCTCGCGCAGAGTTCCGCTGGCCCGAGATCCCGCACTTCAACTTCGGCCTCGACTGGTTCGACGTGATCGCTGCAAGCCCCGAGCGCCGCGACCAGGATGCCCTGGTGATCGCCGAAGCAGACGGCTCAGTCCTGCGGCGCACCTTCGCCGAGCTGGCCGACAGATCGAACCGGACGGCCACCTGGCTGCGCGCAGCCGGAGTCCGGCGCGGGGACCGAATCATCCTGATGCTCGGCAACCAGGTGGAGCTGTGGGAGATCATGCTCGCCGGCATCAAGCTCGGCGCCGTGCTGATCCCCACCGCCACCCAGATGGGACCGGCCGACCTGCAGGACCGCGTCGCGCGCGGCAGAGCTCAGTGGGCCGTCGCCGGTGCGGCAGACTGCGAGAAGTTCTCCGCGGTTGAGGGCGACCTCACGCTCATCCACGTGCCCGGGCAATACACCCCGGATGCCTCGCTCCCGGCGGCGGACTCCCCTCAGAGCGGGGCCCGGCGCATCCTCTCGTTTCCGCAGGCATACGAGGCATCCCCGGAGTTCGCCCCGATCGGGCCACCGCAGCCGACGAGACCCTCCTGCTGTACTTCACCTCCGGGACCACGAGCCTGCCCAAGCTGGTGGAGCACACGCACACCTCGTACCCCGTGGGGCATCTGACCACCATGTACTGGATCGGCATCCGGCCGGGCGATGTGCACCTCAACGTCGCAGGCCCCGGGTGGGGCAAGCACGCATGGTCCAGCTTCTTCGCGCCGTGGATCGCCGAAGCCACGATCTTCGTCTACAACTACGGCCGCTTCGACCCGGTCGCTCTCATGCAGACCATGGAGAAGCACGGCGTCACCAGCTTCTGCGCACCGCCCACCGTGTGGCGCATGCTCATCCAGGCCGATCTCGCCCAGCTGACCAGTCCGCCCAGGGTGACCGTCTCCGCTTACGAGCCGCTCAACGCCGAAGTGATCGCGCAGGTGGAGCGAGCATGGGGAACCACCATCCGCGACGGCTACGGCCAGACGGAGACCACTCTGCAGGTGGCCAACACTCCGGGGCAGGACGTCGTGCCCGGCTCCATGGGGCGTCCCCTGCCGGGCTACGAGGTCGTCATCGTGGACCCCCAGACCGGCGAGGCCTCCGATGAGGGTGAGCTCTGTCTGCGGGCGACGCGGGAGCAGAGCCCGGATCGGCCTGCGGGCCTCTTCAAGGCCTACTTCGGAGACGAGGAGCGCACCTCGGAGGCCTTCCGCGACGGTGTTTACCACACTGGCGATGTGGTCCGACGGGAGGAGTCGGGCGTGCTGACCTACGTCGGGCGCTCCGACGACGTGTTCAAGTCCTCCGACTACCGCATCTCCCCTTCGAGCTGGAGTCGGTGCTGGTGGAGCATCCTGCGGTCGCCGAGGCCGCCGTCGTTCCCTCTCCTGACGCCCTGCGGCTCTCCGTCCCCAAAGCTTTCGTGTCTCTGACCCGGGATGCGCAGTGGAGCAGGGAGACGGCCGCCTCCATCCTTCAGCACTGCCGGGACTCTGTGCCCGGATTCAAGAGGGTGCGCAGGATCGAGCAGGCAGAGCTGCCCAAGACCATCTCCGGAAAGATCCGGCGGGTGGAGCTGCGTGATCTCGAGATCCGGCGGGCTTCCGGCGAGGAGCCTGCCGAGCCCGGTGCGGAGTTCGCCGAAGCTGACCTCGATCTCAGGAGGAGCTGAGGACCCGGCTTGAGGCACGTGCGTCCTCAGCCGGTGCGCTCAGGCCGCTCAGTACTCCACTTCGGGTTCGATCTCGTTGATCTGCAGCGGCGAGTCCTCGCTGATGCCCAGCTGCTCGGCCAGGCTCGCGCCCTCGAGGAGGACCTCTGCCTCATCCGCGCCCGTGGCCATCCGGGCTGTGGTCTCGATCTGCTTCAGCACCTGCCACGCCTGGCAGCCGCCTGCTGCCGGGGCTGGCCCGAAAGCTCCACCGTCACGGTGCCTCCCGAATGCTCGACGCTCTCGATGCTGAGATCAGTGACAGCCAGGGCATTCACGAACTCAGGGCTGCCGTGCTGGCCGTACTGATCCTCCAGCAGAAACTCAAGGGCCGCTCCGGCGGGGTCATCCACCACCATCGGCACCGTCTGGATGACCGAGATGCGGTCCTCACATCCGAAGGCGTCTGTTCTGGCGATCTCCGTCAGGTGCGGCTCCGACTGCTCAGGCTGGGCCTGAAAGGGATCGCCGGGAGCGTCATCAGCCTCGCCGATGCCGCCGTCCTCCAGCGGTGCTGCCTCGTTCTGCCCCACCGGGCTGATGAAGCCCAGAGGCAGACGCACTGAGTCGTCGTCCTCGTACTCCGGGGCAGGCACCGGGTTGTCGTACTCCTGCTCCTGGGCGCCCTGGTCTCCGCTGCCCTGCGAGCTGCTTCCGTCGTCCTGACCTCCTCCGCATGCGCTGAGGGTCAGCGTGAGGCCGAGAGCAGCACCGAGAATGGATGAGAGCCAGCAGGTAAGCACCGGAAAAGAGTACGTCAGAGGGCCCTGGGGCAGGAAACCGCCGCGGTGCAGGTGCAGCCTGATGCGGGTGGTCTGCGCGAAGAAGGGCGGGCGAGGTGGGGGCGGTGAACGGGGCCGCCCCACCTCTGTTGAGAAGGAGTCCGGATGCCGCACGGAGGGGTGGGATGGTTGGCACCCAGCCTCAACTTCTCAACTATTCAGAGTGTGACACAGAGGGAACGGATGCTCTGAGTCACGTCTGTATCCAGGGGTAACGAGAACAACGTAGAAGTCATTCCCGCGGATTTCTTCAGAGTCTGAAGCACCCGCTGTGGACTAAGTGTGCGGCGCTGGGAAGGGGTGTGTCAAGCAGAAGGTGCCGCTCCACGAGCTCCCCTCAGGCTAGGCTGGAGGCATGCCGATCCGAAACCGCCGAGCTGCCGCTCTGCCCGCCAAACTGTCGCGTTCGTGGCTGCTGATCAACGCCTCGAGGGAGGACGATTTCGCACCGGGGCTGGCATCGGAGGCGGACTCGGTGATCTTTGATCTGGAGGCGTCCGTTCCCGCTGACGGCAAGGCGGCGGCGCGGGAGTCGGTGCTCGGTGCGCTGAACGGCGGGATGACTGCATGGGTTCGGATCAGCCCGACGACCTCCGAGCACTGGGAGGATGATGTCAAGGCCCTGTCGAAGGCGGACGGCCTCCGGGGCGTGATGCTCGCCGAGACCGAGCGGCCTGACCAGGTGGCCTACACAGCGATGCGCCTCAGGGCGGGCACCCCAGTCATCGCGCTCATCGAATCCGCTCTCGGTGTCGAGAACGCCGTTCAGATCGCCTCTTCGCCGGGTACGTTCCGTTTGGCATTCGGAACCAACGACTTCCGCAAGGACGTCGGCGTCTCATCCGACCCCATGGCACTGGCGTATGCACGCTCGCGCCTGGTCATCGCCTCTCGTGTGGGCGGCCTGCCCGGGGCCATCGACGGACCCGCGGAGGCCAATGCCTCTGCTGAGGCCGTCGCAGAGGCCTGCCGAGTCACCGCCGAGATGGGAATGACCGGCAAGCTTTCGCTGAACCGCACCCAGGTCGAGCAGGTGAATCGAGGGCTGGCCCCTTCGGACGAGGAGCTGCAGTGGGCCAGGGAGGTCATCCAGGCTCATGAGTCTGGTGCGGCGATCGGGGACGGCTCATACCTTCCCCGCCTGGCTCGGGCGCAGAAGATCGCAAGCCTGGGTGACAGCTACGGTCTGTGGAACGCCTGACCGGGAGCTTCGCCCCTGACAGGAGCATGGCTTCTGGGCAGTGACCTCAGTTGATGAGCAGGCCGGGCTGCTCCATCACGGAGGCCACATCGGAGATGAAGGCCCCGCCTTGTCGCCGTCGATGAGGCGGTGGTCGAAGGATCCCCGATGACCATCACATCGCGCGGAACAATTTGGCCGTCGACGACCCACGGCTTCTTGCGCACCGCACCGAGGGCGATGATGCTGGCCTGGCCGGGCGGAAGGATGGGGTCCCTGAGTCCAGGCCCAGGGTTCCGATGTTGGTGATGGAGATGGTCCCGCCCTGCATTTCGCCGGGCGTGGTGCGGCCATCCCGCGCGTCGACGGTCAGCTGGGTGATGGCGGCCGCGAGGCCCTGCGTGTTGTAGGTGTGGGCCTCGTGGATGACCGGGACCACCAGTCCGCGAGGCGTCGCTGCTGCGACGCCGAGGTTCACATAGTTCCGCAGCGTGTAGTGCGTCTCGTGCCAGGTGGCGTTGACTTGGGGGTTGCGGCGTGCGGCCCAGATGATCGCCTTCGCGGCGAAGAGCATCGGTGACACGCTCAGGCCCTGGTAGGAGGGGTCCTGCTTCAGGGCTGCCCGCAGCTCCATGGTGCGTGTGACGTCCACCTCTTTGAACACCGAGACGTGGGGCACGTTCTGCGCCGAGGCGGCGACATTGAGCGCCGTAGCCTTGCGCACGCCGCGCACCTGCACGTTCTCCTCGCGAGGCCCGTCGTAGAGAAGGCCCACCTCCTGCGGCGTCGGCGGCCTGCCTTGGGGTGTGGGGGCGCTTAAGCACGGGGCGTCTGGCCCTGGTCCTGCTGAGCCTTCTTGGCGCGAGCCTGCCGTTCGACGTCATCCCGGGTGATCTGACCGTTGCGCCCGGAGCCGACCAGCTCCCAGACGGCGACGCCCAGCCTTTGGCCAGGGCGCGGACGGGCGGGCTTGCCCGGGAGACGATCTCCGCCAGGTCGGTGGTGTGCAGACCGGGGCCCGGGATGCCGGGGCCTGCTCCTCCAGCCCCAGCGCCGCGGCGTCGATGACGTCGGGGACGTGGGGCGCAGCCGCGCATGGTGCTTGGCGGGGTCTGCCTTGGGGCCTGAGCCGACGAGGGCCTGCTCCCCTCGCTGGAGTCTGCGGCCTCTGAGCCCGTCTCGACGCTGCGGTCCGAGGTGGGCTCGCTGCTGTCGTCGCCCTCCCTGCGATGCGGATGAGGGGCTTGCCGACTTCGACGGTCTCCCCTTCTTCTGCGAGGAGCTCCGCGACTTCGCCGCACGAACGGCACCGGGAGCTCGACCAGAGACTTGGCCGTTTCGATCTCGCAGATGATCTGGTTGACTTCGACGGTCTCGCCGGGGCGACCTTCCAGGAGGTGACCTCAGCTTCAGTGAGGCCCTCTCCGACGTCGGGCAGCATGAAGGTCTGCGTCATCGCGCGGCTCCCTTCTGGTACGCGAAGGCCCGTTCGACGGCTTCGAGCATCCTGTCGATGTCAGGCAGGTAGCGGTGCTCCTGCCCTGAGGGCGGGTATGGCATGTGGAAGCCGCCCACGCGCAGCACCGGGGCGGTGAGCCGGTGGTAGGCGCGTTCGGTGACGCGGGCTGCGATCTCTGCGCCGAAGCCGCCGAAGGTCGGCGCCTCGTGGGCGACGATCAGGCGCGTGGTCTTGGCCGCTGAGCGGGCGATGGTCTCGTCGTCGAGCGGGCTGATGGAGCGGACGTCCACCACCTCGATGCTTCGGCCCTGCGCTGCGGCCGCTTCGGCGGCGGCGAGCGCCACGGGGACCAGCGGCCCGTAGACGGCTATGGTGGCGTCGCGGCCTTCGCGCAGGATCTGGGCGCTGAATGCGTCGGGGGCCGGGTTGGCGGTGTCGACCTCGCCTTTGAGCCAGTAGCGGCGCTTGGGCTCGAAGATGATGACGGGGTCGTCCGAGACGATGGCCTGACGGGTCATCCAGTAGGCGTCCTGGGCGGAGGAGGGGGTGATGATGCGCAGCCCTGCGGTATGGGCGAAGAGTGCCTCGGGCGACTCTGAGTGGTGCTCGATGGAGCCGATGTGCCCGCCGTACGGTATGCGCACGGTCACCGGCACTCGCACCGCACCATCGGTGCGGTTGTGGATCTTGGCCAGCTGGGTGGTGATCTGGTTGTAGGCGGGGAAGACGAATCCGTCGAACTGCATCTCGGCGACGGGCCGGTATCCCCGCATGGCCATGCCGATGCATGCTCCGATGATTCCGGACTCGGCCAGGGGCGAGTCGATCACGCGGTGCTCGCCGAAGTCTGCCTGGAGCCCGTCCGTCACCCGGAATACGCCGCCGAGGGCTCCGATGTCCTCCCCGATGAGGAGGGTCTTCTCGTCGGCGGCGAGCTCGTCGCGCAGGGCGGCATTGATCGCCTTGGCCAGCGGCATGGTCCGTACGGCGGTGTCGGGGCTGGGGAGCTGCCCGACGCTTCTCGGCGGGGGCTTCGGCCTGAACGGCGGACGACTGCTGGGGCTCATCGGCCTTCCTCCTCGTCTGCGAAGCCTGCCTCGTAGTCTTTGAGCCAGGCCTTCTCCGTCTCGACCTGCCTGTGCGGCTCGGAGTAGACGGTGTCGAAGACGCGTTCGATGTCTATGGGGCGCATGGCTGGAACGATCCGGCGCAGCTCGGAGGCGAGCTCCTCCGCCTCGGAGTCGATCTCGTCGAAGAAGCTCTGGTCGGCTTTGTCCGATGCGGTCAGCCAGGTGCGGTACCTGACCAGGGGTCTTTGGCGGACCATTCCTCGACCTCTGAGGCGGGCCGGTACTTGGTGGGGTCGTCTGCTGTGGTGTGGGCGCCGATCCGGTAGGTCACAGATTCGATGAGTTTGGGCCCGCTGCCTGCACGGATGCTGTCGGCACAGGCCGCAGCCGCCGCGTAGCTGGCCAGCACGTCGTTGCCGTCGACCCGGATGCCTTCGAATCCGTAGCCGGCGGCCCGGTGCGCCAAGGGTGCGCGCGACTGGGTGCGGCTGGGGACTGAGATGGCCCAGTGGTTGTTCTGGATCAGGTAGAGCAGCGGCAGCTCGTAGGACGAGGCGAACACCATGGACTCGTGGATGTCTCCTTGGGACGAGGCTCCGTCGCCGAGGCAGGCGAGGACGATCTCGTCGGCTGCCCGGTCTCGGGGCACCGCATCGAGCCTGAGGTCCTGCTGGATCCCCATGGCCCAGCCCGTGGCGTGCAGCGCCTGGGAGGCGAGGACGATGGCGTAGAGGTTGAAGTTGTAAGCGTTGGGGTCCCACCCGGAGTGGGCGGTGGCGCGGAAGAGAGTCATCATCTCTTCGGCGCTGATGCCGCGGTAGAGCGCCATGGCGTGCTCGCGGTAGGTCGGGAACACCATGTCGGTGCTCTTCAGCGCCGCGATGGTCCCGATCTGCGCGGCCTCCTGGCCGGTCGCGGGGCCCATAGGGCGAGCTGCCCCTGGCGTTGGAGGCTCGTGGCTTCGGCGTCGAAGCGACGCTCTACGGCCATGTGCCGGTAGAGGTCCCGCAGGAAGGCGTCGTCGAGCCCTTCGAGGTAGGGCGTGTACGTCTCGTGCTCCTTCAGCGTGCCGTCTTCGGCGAGCAGCTGGATTGGCTGCACAGGTGGGGCTCCTCTCGGCGACGACGGCGGTCCCGCTCACCCTCTCATAGCCGATCGCGGCTTCCAGGTGCTGACAAGGTACAAACCATTAGGATCGTGGCTGTGAGAATCCTACTGGTGATCCTTCTGAATGCCTTGGCCGTCTGGGCCGCCACGCTGGTACCCGGCATCTGGGTGAGCGGGTGGAGTCAGGATCCGCTGATGGTGGTCCTGGCCTACTTGGTCGTGGGGGCCGTCTTCGGCGTGATCAACGCTGTCATCAAGCCTGTCCTGTCCCTGCTGGCCCTGCCGATCACGTGCCTGACGCTCGGCCTGTTCGCGATCGTCATCAATGCCGCCATGCTGATGCTCACCGGGTGGCTTGTCACGGAGTTCATTCCGGGGTCGAGTTCGTGATCGACGGCTTCCTCTGGTAGGCGTCCTCGGGGCGATCGTTGTTGCGCTGGTCTCCGCGCTCCTGGGCCGGTTCCTGCAGCCCGAGCGCGCCTGAGGGGTTCACGGCACGGGCTCCCAGCCGGTGTCGTAGGCGGTGACGGAGGCTGAGCCTCGCAGCAGCGCTTCGAGCTCGTCGAGGTTCATGCGGTCCTCATCGCTCAGCTCCCCGTGCGGGTCAGACTCTGTGGACCGGATGCCTTCCACGTTGTGGCCGTAGTCGTGGGAGAGGAAGTCCAGCGGTCCGGAGTCCGAGTCCTCGGCCGCTTCCTCCGGGCGCCTGTAGTCGTAGCGGTACTCGTGCCGGTCGGATGAGACCCCGTTGAACCCGCCTCCGAGCTTGGGCACGGGATGCTGATGTGGCCGCTGATGTGGCTGATGGGGCTGAGGGCTGATGTGGCCGCGACGGCGGGCGGTGGCCGTGTGCTTCACGGAGTACTTCTGCGACACGGCGGAGGAGCCGTCCGCCAGCTTCACCGCCGCCAGCCCTCCTTGACTGTGCCCGGTGAGGACCACAGAGGCTCCGGCGGGCGCACCCTGCTGTCTGAGCGCCTCGAGAACAGCGTCGCCCAGGCGCTCCGCATCGTTGAAGAACGCGTCGGTGGTGGTCAGCGCCCCTCGTCCGGATGAGCGATCAGCGCTGCCGGGCGTCACCGCCTCAGGGTCCAGTCCGGGCAGGTGGACGACATAGACATCGTCCTCCTGACCCTTGTCCACTGTGCTGATGACGATGTTTCCGCTCTCAGCGGCCCCCTCGACGCTCTCCAGGTAGTTCGACAGGGGCCCGGTGTAGGCAACCTGCGGCAGCTCCTCGGCGCCTTGGACCACCAGCCGGTTCCGACGCATCAGGTCCTCTGTCCACCGGTTAGGCTCCGGCACCGGCGATGCGAAGAGTCCCCTCCGCCTGCATCGCTGCGGTGTGGGCCTGGCGTCCCATGGGGACGAATCCTCCGAACAGGGCCGCAGCCTCTCGAACCCCATAGGTCTCCTGGATCACGGACGAGGCGAGCCGATCTGAGTCGTACTCGTCCGAGCCGTCGCCCTGAAGCCGACCCCAGAGCTGCGCCGGAAGGCTGCCGCGAGTCAGCTGATCGATCCAGCGCTGCGCTGAGCTCTCCGCCTCGCGATAGGCCTCGTGCGCGGCCTCGACACCGATGAGCGTCTGCTCCATGCTCCACTGCCCCGTGGTCACCGCGCTGCACAGCAGCAGGAGCCTCGCCTGAAAGCCGACGCATCGCCACACCGGTGCTGGCAGGGAGGCTCGGTCTGCGTCGATGAGGTGGGTGCGCTGCTCGTTCATCACCGTGACTGCTTCGCCGAGATGCACCGAGGCGCTGATGAGCGACTCCCAGTTGAGGTTGATCCGGCTGGGGCCGCCGCGGGCGGTGACGCTGAAGCCTCCCTCCTCATTCGTCGAGGACGACGGCTGCCATGCGGACGGCGAAGACATGGAGGACCCTTCTCTCAGAGAATTTGGGCGCCGAGGCGCTGCAGAGTCAGACGAAACGAGGCGGAGGCATCGCCCTGAACGAACTCCACGAAGGCTTCGGATGAGCTCATCGCGCCCTCCAGTGCGGTCCGAGCGGCGCGGGCCCTCAGCTCCTCCGCGGCCGTACCGAGGAGCCCGCTGATGTCGACGCCGCCTAGCGCGCCGAGGACTGCCTGCCAGTGCCTGGCCTGGTCGGCCAGGCCTGTGAGCTCCTGGGAGATGAGGAGCGCCTCCGCGGCCAGGGCCTCCGCCTCGTCCCTGGCGTGCTTGCTGCCCGCCGCCAGCGGGACGAGGGCATTGCGGAACAGGCCTGCGGCCTGAGACTCCCACTCGACGGTGAAGGCCTGGACCACATGGCCCTGCTGCTTCTCATAGAGACCCGCTGCCTCCAGCAGCTTCTGCGCGGCCGTGGCGTAGTTCTGCGACAGCTGCTCCAGCTGCTGGACCGCCGCTCCTGCCACCATGCCTGCCCTCCCGAGCTCCTCGAACCGCGATCATCGTGCGGTGCCAGTCTCGATGCGATCAGCGCTGGAGAATCGGGCCTCGTCCGGGCCTGGGGAGAAGAGTGCGTGTCTGCTCGGCCCTCTTCAAGGTGTGGAAGGCCGGACTGAACGGCCCGCTCGCCCGGGGTGATGAAAGAATGGCGCTCATGCTGACCTCCGCTCACTCCGCTGCACAGAACCGCGTCTCCCTGGCCGACGCCGAGCCGACCATCGCGCTCGGAGCCCTCGACGGCCGGTACCGTCCAGCCGTCGCTCCGCTGGTGGACCACCTCTCCGAGGCTGCGCTGAACCGCAACCGGATCCACATCGAGGTCGAATGGTTCATCCACCTGTGCCAGCAGCAGGTGCTGCCGGGCCTCCCCGCCTCACCGACGAGGACATCGAGGGCCTGCGCGGCATCGTCACCGCCTTCGGGCCGGAGGAGATCGCCGAGCTGGGTGCTATCGAGGCGCAGACCGTCCACGACGTCAAAGCCGTCGAGTACTTCATCGCCCGGCGCCTGGACGGATTGGGGCTCGGCGAGCTCAAGCCCTTGGTGCACTTCGCCTGCACCTCGGAAGACATCAACAACCTGTCCTACGCCGTGGGCATCAGAGACGCCGTGCAGCAGGTCTGGCTGCCCGCCGCCGCGATGCTCGAGGGCCTCAGCGCACTCGCCGAGCACGCCGCCGACGTGCCGATGCTCTCCCGCACCCATGGCCAGTACCACGCCGAGCACCCTGGGCAAGGAGATTGCAGTCTTCGTGCACCGACTGGGGCGCCAGGTGCGGCGCATCGAGCAGCAGGAGTACCTGGGCAAGATCAACGGCGCCACCGGCACCTATGCGGCCCACCTCGCCGCCGCTCCCGACGCCGACTGGCCGAGCATCGCGGAGAGCTTCGTCGAAAAGCTGGGCCTGAGCTTCAACCCGCTGACCACACAGATCGAGTCGCACGACTTCCAGGCGGAGATCTACGCCGACATCGCCCGCTTCAACCGCATTCTGCATGGGCTCTGCGTCGACGTGTGGAGCTACATCAGCATCGGATTCTTCAAGCAGATCCCCGTCGCAGGCGCCACCGGGTCATCCACGATGCCGCACAAGGTCAACCCCATCCGCTTCGAGAATGCCGAGGCGAACCTGGAGATCTCCAACGCCCTGCTGGACGCCCTGGGCGCCACCCTCGTGGAATCGCGGTGGCAGCGGGACCTCACCGATTCGTCCGGCCAGCGCAATATCGGAACCGCCCTGGGCCACTCCGTGCTCGCACTCTCCAACGTCACCAAGGGCCTCAAGCAGCTCGACGTGGCGGAGCAGACGATCGCCGCCGACCTCGACGCCAACTGGGAGGTGCTCGGTGAGGCGATCCAGACGGTGATGCGGGCTGAGGCGATCGCAGGCACCCCGGCATGGAGGACCCGTACGAGCGGCTCAAGGAGCTCACCCGCGGACGCCGTGTGGACGCCGAGAAGCTCCAAGAGTTCGTCGGGGCTGGGTCTCTCCCCGGCGCCGAGGCCCGTCTGAAGAGCCTCACCCCGCCGAGTACACCGGCCTGGCCGCCCACTTGGCACGCCGGTTCGGCTGAGTCGCATGCTCGAGCTGCAGGGCATGTGCCGGTCATATTCCGGGCGGCAGGTGCTCCACGACGTGTC
Organism: Nesterenkonia pannonica; assembly: GCF_019575955.1. Classification (GTDB taxonomy): domain Bacteria; phylum Actinomycetota; class Actinomycetes; order Actinomycetales; family Micrococcaceae; genus Nesterenkonia; species Nesterenkonia pannonica. Next base: position 705,956 of record NZ_CP080575.1, on the reverse strand, counting down.
CTTCAGCGCAGGCCGGGGTCAGCTGACAGGCTTCGTGGGCGGCAACGGTGCCGGAAAGACCACAGCGATGCGCATCATCCTGGGGTCCTGCACGCGGATTCGGGGCGAGTGCTGCTCGACGGGGAGGAGCTCTCGCCCAGCGCGCGCACCCGGTTCGGGTACATGCCCGAGGAGCGCGGCCTTTACCCGAAGATGCGCCTGGGCGACCAGCTCTCCTACCTCGCGCGTCTTCACGGGTACTCCCGGGCGCATGCGCGCGGACGCGCCGAGGCCCTGCTTGAGCGGCTCGGCCTGGATTCGCGGATGAAGGACCCGCTTGAGGCGCTGTCCCTGGGCAATCAGCAGCGCGTCCAGATCGCGGCGGCGCTGGTGCACGAGCCGGACGTTCTGGTGCTCGACGAGCCCTTCTCCGGACTGGATCCCCTCGCGGTGGATGTGGTGCGCGGCGTCCTTCAGGAGCAGGCCGCCCAGGGTGCGGTGGTGCTGTTCTCCTCCCACCAGCTGGATGTGGTGGAGAGGCTCTGCGACGACCTGGTGATCATCGGCTCCGGCAAGGTGCTGGCCGCAGGGCCCCGCGAGGAGCTTCGGCGTCAGCACGGCACCCGACGTTTCGAGCTGGTGATGGACGAGACTCCGACGTGGCTGTCCGGGATGCCGGACATCTCGGTGGACACCATGGAGGACGGTGGTGCGCTCTTCCGCGCATCCGACGAGGCGGCGCAGCATGTGCTCTCCGCTGCCTCCCAGCGGGGTCCGGTCCGCAGCTTCCGCCCTGTCCTGCCCACCCTGGCCGAGATCTTCAAAGACGTGGCCGCCGACGACGCTCAGGAGGTGCACGCGTGAGCACCCGTTCCGCCCCGGAGCCGCCGCCCGCATCCCGGCCCGGCCGAGCACTGACCCCGTGGAGGGCCTCGCTGCTGGTCGCCGAACGTGAGCTCACCAGCCAGCTGAGGTCGAAAGCCTTCCTCATCAGCCTGGGCGTGATCGTGACCGTCGTGCTCGGCGGGATCCTGCTGATGTCCGCGGCGGGCAGCAGCGAGGCCGAGGATTCTCGCGTCGCCGTGGTGGGACTCTCCGAGCCGCAGCTGGAGAGCCTGGACGATCTGCCCCTCAGCGCAGAGCCCGCCGACACGCGCAGCCAGGCCCTCGACCAGCTCGACGGGGGCTCGGTGGAGGCAGTCATCACCTCACACGGGAGTCGCCGACCGGCCTGCATGTCATCGGCCGCGACTCGGTGCCGATCGGCATCGTGACCATGCTCTCCGAGCAGCCCACCACGGAGACGCTCCGGGACTCCGAGGATCAGGGGCCATGAGATTCCTGATTCCCTTCGGCTTCGGCCTGGTCTTCATCATGCTCGCGATCGGATCCGGAACGATAATTCAGCAGAACACCATCCAGGAGAAGCAGTCCCGCGTGGTCGAGATCCTGCTCTCCGCCATCTCGGCACGCTCTCTGCTGGTCGGCAAAGTGCTCGGGAACACGGCGATGGCCATCGGCCAGGCTGCCGTCATCGCCGGTGCAACGGCGCTGGGACTCACCCTCACCGGGCAGACGGACCTTCTCGGCGTGCTTTCGGCGCCCATGCTCTGGTTCGTCCTGTTCTTCCTGCCCGGCTTCGTCCTCGTCGCGGCGATGTACGCCGCAGGCGCCTCCCTGGTGTCGCGGCAGGAGGATTCAGGCCCAGTCATGCTCCCGACCATGATGGTCGTGATGCTGCCCTACTTCCTCGTGCTGTTCTTCTCGCAGAACGAGCTGGTGATGCGCGTGGCCTCCTACGTCCCCTTCACCGCACCGGTGGCGATGCCGGTCCGGCTCTACTTCGATGAGGTGGCATGGTTCGAGCCCGTCGCGGCGATGGTAGGACTCATCGCCTGTGCGGGCCTGGTCATGATGCTGGCGGCCAGGATCTACAGCCGCTCGCTGCTGCGCACCGGTCAGCGCGTCCCGCTGCGCAGCGCGCTGGCCTCCGATCCGCTGTGAGCACGCAGCAGCAGGCGGTCCAGGCCTAGGAATCCCAGTGCCAGCATGAGATAGAGAGCCAGGATCGACACTACATAGACGCTGATCCCGCTGTAGCCGAGGGTCGGCACGTCGAGGATCGTGTAGGGGTACCAGTCCAACTGCGGACCTCTCAGGAGCGTCGCCGCCAGCCAGGCCACGGGAATCGCCGTCGAGGCGAGGACGATGCGTGCGCTGAGTGTGCCGTGGGGGCCTACGGCCGCCCAGATGAGCGGCACGAGCACGGGCACTGCGACGTGGAGCACCGTGTCGTTGAACAGCATGACCCCGGTCAGGGAGCTCGCGCAGAAGCACGTTGAACACCAGCCCGGTGATGATGACGCAGACCAGTCCCGAGAGCCGGACGGTCCGCAGAACCGCGGACGTCGAAGTAAGCCGCAGAGCCGTCCATACCGAGCTGACGAAGACCATCAGCGCCGAGATGAACGTGAAGTATGCCAGCTGGTTGAGCATGTGCTCCCAGTAAGCCGAGAAGCTGTGCCCGTATCCGACCCCCACCGGGAGGTCGCTGTCCCGGGTCCAGCCCAGGTGCAGAGATGTGACCAGCCCGGTGAGGGTCAGCAGCGCTGTCAGCGCGTGCAGGATACGAACAGTGAGGAGCGCTGCCACAGCATGCGCTCAGGCTACCGCTGTGCGTGCGGCTCAGAGGTGGGTCTCGACGTCGGCCTCGTCGCGCAGCTGCTCAACGTGGTCCTGAGCCGCCTCGTTCTGGCGCTCGTTCACGAGCTGCTCCTCGAGCTCCGCGCGGACGTCGTCGAACTCAGGGGTCTCGGCATCGTCCCCGCCCTCAGCCTCGGGCTGAGCGGCGACGGCCTCGTCATAGGCGTCCTCGACCTCTTCGTCCGTGGGCTCGTCATAGTCGAGGTCCTCGATCAGCTGCTGGACGCGCACCTGCTGCTCCACGTCGTCGCGGAGCTCATCCTCGCTGACGCCCTGCTCGTCAGCGAGCTCGTAAACTCCTCCACCGAGGAGAGGCCGTTGTTCTCAGCCGTCTGCTCCAGCTGCTCCTCAACGTCCTCCTCGGAGGCCTCGTAGCCCTGGTCCTCAGCGTCCTGGATCAGCAGCTGGTTTCCGATGAGCTGCTCCAGGGTCTGCTCCTGGAGCGCCTCCTCGTCCGGCTCCTCGCCCGTCATCTGCGACTGCATCTGGGCATTCATGAACTGCGACTCGTAGGCGGCCTCGAAGTCCTCCCCGGAGATGTCCTCGCCGTTGACCTCGGCCACGACGTCCGGCACATCATCCAGCTGAGGCTCCGGCATCTGGGCGTCACCTTCGGCGCCCTCGGCACCCTCGGGCTGGGTCTCCTCCTGGCCCTGGTCCTGCTGGGCCTCGTCGGCGTCACCTTCGGCGTCGCCGTTGCCGCATGCTGCGAGACCGAAGAGAAGGCACGCCAGGGCAAGACTGGTCAGCGGTGCTTTCTTCATGACGAAAGTGCTCCTTAAAGCGTGTGGTTGAACGGGCACGTTAGCACTGACACCACAACGCACTGATCAGCCGATGTTCAGCCCTGCGGAGCACCCGCAGGGCTTACCGCTAGGCTTGCCTCTATGCATCCCCACCCCCGCGTCAGTCCTCTGAGCGTTCCGGCATACCCGGCTTCGAGGTGATGCGGATCGTGGGGCGCATTGAGGAGCTTCGCGCCGCCTAAGCAGGGACATCGTCTCCTCACCGCCGCGAGCCCGGCGGCGGCGCCCTCCGGGCGTCAACGAGGCGGCAGCCCGGGTCCACTCCGCCCAGACTGTGCTGAACTACGCCCCCGCGCTCGGCCTGAGGCCGCTGCGCGACTCCATCGCCGCCCACTGCCGGGACTGGTACGGAGTCGATGTGCCTGCGGAGCGGGTTGCGGTGACCACCGGCTCCTCAGGCGCCTTCGTGCTGAGCTTCCTGGCCGCGTTCGACCACGGGGACCGCGTGGCCCTGGCCCGGCCGGGCTACCCGGCGTACCGGAACATCCTGAGCAGCCTGGGAATCATCGTCGAAGACCTCGACTGCGGCCCGGAGGCACGCTTCCAGCCCACGGTGGAGCAGCTGAGCGCGGTCCACCGCGAAAGGCCGCTGAAGGGCCTTGTCGTCGCCTCCCCGCGAACCCCACGGGCACCATGCTGGACCGCGAGCAGCTCAGCCGACTCAGCAGCTGGTGCACGCAGAACGGGGTCCAGCTGATCAGCGACGAGATCTATCACGGCATCAGCTACACCCAGCCCTCAGTCAGTGCGCTCGAGACGTCCGAGGACGCCATCGTCGTGTCCTCGTTCTCCAAGTTCTGGGGCATGCCGGGCTGGCGGCTGGGGTGGGCCGTCCTCCTGAGCACTTGGTGGATGCGGTGGAGCGGCTGGTAAGCAACGTCACCCTCTCGGCCCCTCACGGCTCGCAGCTCGCTGCGACGGAGGCCTTCAGCGCGGAGTCGATGGAGTTCTGCAGGGCCCAGGCGGCGGGGTACGCCCAGGCGCGTCAGCATGTGCTGGAAGCCCTGCCCGAGCTGGGATGGGGAGAGCTGGCTCCCGCCGACGGCGCGTTCTACGTGTATGCGCACCTGGGCAGGCACCTGGGCGAGGGTCCCGGACAGCACCGCGATGCCACGGCCTACGCTGAGGCGCTCCTGGAGCACGGCGGGGTGGCGGTGGTCCCAGGGACCGACTTCGACCGCGTCAACGGTCACGAGTGGATCCGAGTCTCGCTGGCACCCGGCCCGGCGAAGGTCGCTGAGGGCCTGGAACGCATCCTCAGCTTCCACGCCCGCGGCTGAGCGCTCACTGCTGCGACTGCGGCCGACGGGAGTAGGCGGCACTGATCACGATGACTGCGACCCCGATCAGCAGCAGGGAGAGCGCGACGGCGGCGTCGGGGTCCGTCTCCCGCTGCAGGTAGACCTCCAGGGGCAGCGTGCGCGTGACCCCCTCCCGATTGCCCGCGAAGGCGAGGGTCGCGCCGAACTCGCCCAGGCTGCGGGCGAAGGCGAGCACCGCCCCAGTGGCCAGGCCGGGGCCAATGAGCGGCAGGATGATGTGGCGCAGGATCCCGGTCCGGCCGGTGCCGTCCACCGCGGCCGCCTCAATGACCTGGCGGTCCATGCCCCGCACGGCGGTCTCGACGCTGATGACGAGGAAGGGCATCGATACGAACGTCATGGCGAGCACCACAGCGATGGACGTGTATGCGATCTGCACTCCGAAAAGATCCAGGGCACCCGAGAGCAGCCCTTGGCTGCCGAAGGTGTAGAGAAGCGCGAGGCCGCCCACCACCGGAGGCAGCACCAGCGGCAGCAGCACCAGGGAACGGACGATCGTCAGTCCCCGGAACCGGGCGTGAGCGAGCATCAGCGCCAGAGGCAGTCCGAGAATGATGCAGAGCACGGTGGCCGCCGATGCTGTCCAGACGGACAGACGCAGTGCGGCCAGGGAGGACTCGGAGGTCAGCAGGGCAGGCAGCTCCGCCCAGCTGATCCGGGTCAGCATGCCGGTGACCGGCAGCAGGATCAGCGCAGCGCCCAGCAGACCGGGCACCAGGACCCAGGCGGGCGGGCGGCTGATGCTCAGCGCAGTCACCGGGGCTCGCCGAACCCAGCATCGTGAAGGACCTGCTGCGCAGCGTCGCTGCCGAGGACGAAGTCCACGAACTCATCGCCCGCCTCCGGGCTCTGAGCATCCTGCAGCAGTGCGATCGGATACTGGTTCGGGTGGGCGTCGGCGCCTTCGATCTCGATGCCCTCCACCTCGTCCCCGGCCTGCAGGACGTCCGTGGTGTAGACGAGGTAGGCTGCGGCTTCTGCGCTGCGCACCCGGCCGAGCACATCCGTCACGGACATCTCCTCCGAGACCGGGAGATGCTCACACCATGCTCTGCGGCGAGACGCAGGGATGCTGAGCCGCAGGGCACCGCCTCCGCGCAGAGGACTGTATCCACCGTCGCGTCCGCAAGGTCTTCAAAGGTCTCCACCTCGGCGGGGTTTCCGGCAGGGACTGCGATCACCAAAGTGTTGGACGCGAAGAGCTCGGCGTTCCCGGCGAGGAGGCCGCTTTCGGCGGCCCGTTCCATGCTCTGCTCGTCTGCAGTCGCGAACACATCGGCGGGCGCACCGTGCTCCAGCTGCTCGACCAGGCCGGAGGACCCCGCGACGCTCAGCTCGACCTCGGTGCCGGTCTCCTGCGTGTACAGGCTCCCGATCTCTTCGAACGCTTCGTTGAGACTCGCAGCCGCGAACACCGTCACCGTGTCCTCATCCGAGGCCTGGGCGCAGCCCGTCAGAGCCAGGGCGGCCAGAGGCAGCAGAGCAGTTCGCCGCCTCATCCGCGCCTCAGGACCTTTCGACGCTGACATTCGTGGCCTTCATCGACGCGGTCGCCACGACTCCGGGTTCCAGGCCCAGGTCTCGGACGGCCTCCGTGCTGATGAGCGAGACGACGCGGTAGGGCCCGCACTGCAGCTCCACCTGGGACATGACGGCGTCGGAGGTCACCTGGGTGACCAGCCCTACGAACCGGTTGCGGGCCGAGGAGGCGCCCTCAGGGTGAGGAAGCTGGGCGCTGCGCCTTAAGCGTGAGAAGCGCGCGAGCTCCGCTCCGTCGACCACCTTCCTGCCGGCATCGTCGGTCAGCGCACTCAGGTCCCCTGATGAGATCCAACGCCTGAGGGTGTCGTCGCTGACGCCGAGGAACTGGGCGGCGTCACTGATCCGTATATGCGGCACGAATAAAGACTATCAGCCGCATATGCGGAGGTGACCCGTCAGAGGCAGAGGCCCTCGTCGGTGACACCCCTGCGGCAGAGATTCGTGGCCTCCACCTGAGTGAGCTCATAGCCGTCCGCACTCTCCTCAACGTAGATGAACAGGCGATCGCCCATCTGCGCGTCGTCCCGCAGGCCGGTGGTGTCGACGCGGTAGAAGTCCTCGCCATAGTCCTCCGGGGCAGAGATGACCGTCCAGTCAGGTCCTGCCTGCTCTCCGTCGTCGACATCCTGGATGTCAGCCCCTAGGGAGCGTTCGGCCACGCTTTCCGCGATCACCTGGGGGTCTTCAGTAAGCGGCACGTCGTCGATGTAGTTCGACGTGACATCGTCAGTTCCCCGAAGTGGCTGAGGTCCCCCTCGACCCAGCCATATCCGTCAGCGAGTTCGACCTCAGCCCACGTTCCGAAGTCGTCGTCACCAGGGCTATGACGTTCGCGGTAAGCCATGATGACCGCATCGGTGGGCTGCAGCCCGCCGACTACCTCAGCCTCACCGTCGGGTGCGGGCGCGGCGTAGACCTCCAGGGGCGCATCCTCCGGATCGAGTCCCGCGACGCCGAGCTCATCGCCCTCCTCCCCGTAGAACAGGGTTTCCGGCTCTCCATCGCCGGGCAGCTCCTCGTCGGGGACCCGCTCCGCACCGCCCTCCGGGTAGCCCTGCTCCTCAGGCGGCAGGTCACTGCGGTCCGGCGGCTCCTCTGCCTCGGCTTCGGTCGGCTCGGCCTCCGGCTCCTCGGTGACCGTCTCCGTCTCGGCTTAGCTCCTGAGTCTCCGGGGCCGGTGCGGCTGTCTCGGTGACGGTCTCCTGGGGCTCTTCGGGCTGGGCGGCCTCCTCGTCGGGTGCGCACGCGGCGAGCGTCACGACACTGACGACCCCGATCCCGGCGGTGATGCTTCGCGTCATACATTCCACCGTCCCACTCGAGCACCTCGGCCTCAATACCCCATGCCCCCGCATCCGATAGCGTGCAGACATGACACTGCTGGCTGCGAGCCCCTGATGCCCACCGCTGTGGAGACCCTGATGCTCGTCGCAGCGGTCGCGGCAGCAGGCTGGGCTCTGCTCGCGCTGGTCCTTCGAGCCAAGCACCTCAGCTTCGCCAACAAGTTCGCCCTGGGCGTCCTCAGTGTGATGCTGCCCCTTCTCGGACCTATGCTGACTCTGATCGTCGCCTATGAGAAGCCCAGTGAGCTCATCCCTATGCAGGAGCGGGAGGAGCAGCGGCTGCAGCGCATGCGCTCAGCGCAGCACAGCCCCACCGAGCAGGGCGCGCCCAGAGAGGACTGAGCCCTGGCACCGTCACTCGTCCTGATCAGAGCGCTCGGCCCTGCGAATCCTGTGCCGCTGGAGCTGCATCCACAGAGTCAGCACGAGACAGGAAAGAACCACTGCCCAGAGGACGAACGTCGAGTCAGTGGGCCGCGCGTCAGCGGCGATCCCTGCGTCGAAGATCGGGCGGTCAGCGAAGATGGGGCGCTCCACGCCACGAACAGCAGAGCCATCATCACGATGGTGCTCCACACGATGAGCTTGTCCCATGCGCTGTCGCGCAGCTTCGTGGGATCCACTCCGCGGCGCATGGAGTACCAGGCCGCCGCTGCTTCCGGGATGGCCATGGTGAGCAGCACCGCGAAGGAGGCGACAAAGTGCCCGACGCTCGCGAGCACGAGACTGACCACCAGTGCGACGAGGATGCCCAGAGTGTTGGCGAAGGTGGCAGATTCGCTGTAGACGGCGCGCTCGCGCTCGTCGAATCGTGACCCCTCACGGGTGTCGGCCAGCCTGGCGGCGGCCCGGTCGATCGCGTTCAGCTTGGTCACGGGTGATCCCCTTCAGTGGACGGCGCTCCGCCGAAGAGCTCTTCGACTGTGGATCCCAGCTCGGCTGCGATGCGCAGGGCGAGGTATACCGACGGCGCGTAATCACCGCGCTCCATGGCAATGACGGTTTGGCGGCTTACACCCGCCGCATTCGCCAGCTGAGCCTGAGTCAGCCCGCACGCCTTGCGCGCTGCCCGCACTCGCGGGGCAGCTTTCTCAGCGACCTGCGAAACCATGACTCCATGTAAAGCTTCTTTGACACCGCATGTCAAGAGACCTTGTCATTCGCAGAGGCTCGAAGGTGAGGGGCGCCGCCTGCTCCCGGCGCCTCCGGTCACCCCATCAGGGTGCCGCAGAGGCTCAGTCCTCGGCTGCGGCCAGCTGCCCGCACGCGCCGTCGATCTCCTTGCCGCGAGTGTCGCGCAGCGTCGTCGGGACCCCGGCGGCGTTGAGACGGCGGATGAACTCTCGCATGACGGCGGGCTCGGACGAGGTCCACACGGAGTTCGGCGTCGGATTCAGCGGGATCGGGTTCACGTGCACCCAGCCCCGCCCGCGGGCGTTGAGCTTCTTCGCCAGCAGATCGGCCCGCCACGGGTGGTCGTTCATGTCTTTGATCAGGGCGTACTCGATGCTGACGCGGCGGCCCGTGCGCTCGTAGTACTCATAAGCGGCGTCGATCGCCTCATCGGCCTTCCACCGGTCGTTCACGGGGATCAGCTCGTCCCGCAGCTCGTCATCCGGAGCGTGGAGGCTCAGGGCGAACGTGATGGGCAGATCCTCCGCGGCCAGCTTCCGGATCGCGGGCACCAGGCCCACGGTGGAGATCGTGATGCCGCGGGCGGACATGCCCAGCCCGTCGGGGCCGGAGAGACCATGCGCCGGACGGCGTTCATCACCCGCTTGTAGTTCGCCAGCGGCTCCCATGCCCATGAAGACGATGTTGCCGACCCGCTGCGGACCAGACCGATCCCCGTCTGCGGAGGCTGCCTGCCCCTGCTTCAGCGGCGAGATCTCGGAATCGGCGAAGTCGGTCTCCTCGCCCAGCCCGGCGTGGTCGACCTCCTCTGCGACCTCGGCCGCGTTGGGAGCGTCGAGCTCGCGGCGGCGATGACCCGGTTGGCCTGCACAATCTGGTCCACGATCTCGGCTGCGGACATGTTGCGGGTCAACCCGTTCTGGCCCGTGGCGCAGAAGGGCAGTTCATGCCGCATCCGCACTGGGATGAGATGCACAGCGTGATGCGGTTGCGATACCGCATCAGCACCGATTCCACCATCGCTCCGTCGAAGAGCCGCCACAGGAACTTGATGGTGGCGCCGTCGTCGGTCTTCAGCCGCCGAATCTCGGTGAGCAGCGGCGGCAGGAACTCCTCGACGAGCTTCTCCCTGTCAGCGGCCGGAAGGTCCGTCATCGCATCCGGATCTGCGGTGTAGTGCTGGAAGTAGTGGACGCTCAGCTGCTTGGCCCGAAATCCGGGCAGCCCCATCTCCTTGGCCTTGGCGATGCGTTCATCCAGGCCGAGGTCGGCCAAGTGCGTCGGCGGCTGCTTGATGCGCTTGGACTGGGCAAACTGCAGCTTGGGCCTGCCCTCGGCATCCAGGGCCTGGGTCCAGCCCTCGGCTTGGGGCGGACCTGGGGACGGGCGTCAGAAGTCTCAGACATCCTCGCCATTGTCCCACGGTCACGCGCTGGGGCTCCCCGCAGGCGGATGACCTTCGCGGTGGACGTTGCCGGTTAAGGTATCGCTAATGGTTACGGGTGACGTGCGCAGCAAGGTGGACCGGCTCTGGGATGCGTTTTGGTCCGGTGGTATATCGAACCCTCTAGAGGTGATCGAGCAGATTACCTATCTGCTGTTCATCCGCAGGCTGGATGAACTGCATTCTTTGAGACTCAAACGGGCCCAACGGACTGGCGAACCGGTGGAGAACCCGATCTTCTCCGCAGACCAGGATCATCTGCGCTGGTCGAAGCTGAAGGAGCTGGATCCAGGCACGATGCACCAGGTGATGGCGGAGGAGGTCTTCCCGTTCCTTCGTGCCTTGGGTGACAATCAGTCGTCGGCTGGGGCTTCCACGTATTCGGACCATATGCGGGATGCCCGGTTCACGGTGCCGACGGCTGCGCTGCTGGGCCGTGTGGTGGACATGGTGGATGGGATCCCTATGGAGAACAGGGATGCGACGGGTGACTTGTATGAGTACATGCTGTCGAAGATCGCGACGTCGGGCACGAATGGGCAGTTCCGGACGCCGCGGCACATCATCGAGACGATGGTGGCGATGATGGACCCGAAGCCTGGGGACCGGATTATTGACCCTGCGTGCGGTACGGCTGGTTTCTTGGTGAGCGCGGCTGATCACATTCGTGAGCATTACTCAGCGGAGCTGATGCGCCCGGAGAACCGTGAGCAGTTCCATGCGCAGATGTTCCATGGCTACGACTTTGATTCGACGATGCTGCGGATCGGGTCGATGAACATGATGCTGCACGGGGTGGAATCCCCGGATATCCGGTACCGGGATTCGTTGTCTGAGGGGGCTGTTGGGGAGTCTGAGGACTTCACGATGGTGCTGGCGAATCCACCGTTCGCCTAAGCAGCCTGGACTATGAGTCGACGTCGCAAGATCTGCTCTCGGTGGTGAAGACGAAGAAGACTGAGCTGCTGTTCATGGCATTGTTCCTGCGCCTGCTGGCTCCAGGTGGCCGGGCTGCGGTGATTGTGCCCGACGGTGTGCTGTTCAGTTCCTCTAAGGCGCATAAGAACCTGCGACGAACCTTGGTGGAGGACCAGAAATTGGAGGCTGTGGTGAAGCTTCCTTCGGGGGTGTTCAAGCCGTATGCCGGTGTGTCCACGGCGATCCTGTTCTTCACCAAGACCGATACCGCTGGCAGCGAGTCCTCCACAGACCAGGTGTGGTTCTACGACGTCGCGGCGGATGGTCTGAGCCTGGATGACAAGCGTCAGCCGCTGCTGGATGTGGAGAAGCTCGGACCCCACGCTGAGATCGACGATGCCGAGCACGCCAAGAACAATCTGCCGGATCTGGTCCGCAGGTGGCGGGAGAAGGACGACGCCGAGCGTGAGCGCGCCCGTACAGATCAGTCCTTCACTGTGCCGCGTGAGGAGGTCGCTTCGAACGATTACGACCTCTCCATCAACCGCTACAAGGAGGTCGCTTTCGAGGAGGAGGAGCACGAGGACCCGCTGGAGATTATCGCCGAGCTAGAGAAGCTCGACGAGGAAATCCGACAAGGCCTCGCCGACCTCAAGGAGACCCTGAAGTGAGCGGTGCTGCCGAAACGCTGCGCATTGGCGACGTACTCGAGGAGTTCAAGGAGACTTTCGGCGCTTCCACGGACGATGCTCCCGTCCTGACCCTGACGGAGCACAACGGCTTCGTTCCTCAAGAAGAACGCTTCAACAAGCGTCTCGCGACCACCGACGTTTCGAGGTACAAGGTCATCCGCCACGAAGACTTCGCTTTCAACCCATACCTGCTCTGGGCTGGTGCGCTCGCGCAGAATGATCGCTTCGACGTTGGGGTGATCTCTCCGCTGTACCCGACATTCCGCGTGCGAGACGGGTTCGATTCCTCGTACCTGCGCCACATCCTTCTGTCCCCCTCAATGGTTCAGAAGTTCGACACCATCGCATTCGGATCGGTTCCTCGGCGCAAGCGATCATCCGTCAAGGACTTCCTGAATCTCCAGCTTCCGGCGGTCCCACCCCTCCCGAACAACGCCGTATCGCCGCCATCCTCGACAAGGTCACAAGTCTCCGCTCAAGAGCTGACTCGGCACCGGAACTTTTCGATGCGCTCATCGTCGCGGAGTTTCGTAGACGATTCGCCTCTACAAAGAGGATCTCCCCTAGGAGATCTCGTCACAGTTCAAAGCGGCTCTACTCCCAGCCGCAAACAGCCTCACTATTACGGCGGATCTACTCCCTGGATCAAGACCGGAGAGGTGAGTGGAGTGATTAGTGAGACGGAGGAACACGTCACTGAAGCTGGAATCGAGGCCTCATCCCTACGGATTTTCCCTCCGGGATCTGTGGTCATCGCCATGTACGGACAAGGAAAGACACGCGGCCAAAGTGGGCTCCTGGCGATCCCTCAACGACGAACCAGGCCTGTGCAGTCATTCCTCCTAACGGCCATTTCGTCCCCGAGTTTCTTCACGCGCAACTCAAGATCGGCTATGACCGGCTTCGCGCCCTAGGCCAAGGCGGAACGCAACCGAACTTGAGTGCCAAGCTCGTCAAGAGCTTCCCAGTGTTAGTACCTCCACGGGAAGCGCAACAGCATTACGCCCACTGGCTTTCCACCCTGGAGCAACAGCGTGAACTGTACGTTCACAAGCGAACGGCCCTGAACACGGTAAGCGCCTCCCTACAGTCCCGCGCGTTCCGCGGCGAACTCTGACCCATGGCGGTCCCTGAATCAGACCTGAAGCTGATCGCCGCCTGGTGTGAAGAGCACACCCCTGAGTATGTTCGGGACCAGGTGTGGACCGACTACGACGTCACCCACGCGATGTGGACATCATGGGGTGCTTAAGCCGGACTGGATAGACCCGCAGAACCGCCCGACCATGCGGTTCCCCGTCGCCCTCTGCGGTACACCACCCGCACCGGGCTGTGGACCATCTACTGGCGGGACCGGAACCTGATGTTCCACCTCCACGGATCCTCCCGCCCCATCCTCAACGCCCGTGAAGTCCTTGCCTTCCTCGACGAACCCGACAGCGCCGTCTTCTGGGGATGAGTCAGGCGAAGAAAGAAGTGCCTCATGAGTGACACAATCCGCAGCTGGCCTCTGTACGCCGTCCTCGATCTCCGTGACCGTGATGGGGTGCACCTCGGGCCAGTCACCGAAGGCGACAAGTCGAGCATCGCATACCCCCACCCGAAGAGTTCTCATCGCTCCCTCTGCCCGACGAGATCCGTGACGTGATGAGCTTCTGGTTCAACGAACTGCAGCGCGAAGTCGAGGCAGCCAACGGCCGCGAACAACGGTGCTGTCCCCGTGTCGGCAGGCCGCATGGAATGGCGCCTGGTACTCCACAACAAAACCTCCGCATCGGGCCGCCCGACTTCACCCTCAGAGCTGAGACTGTCTGCCCCGACCCGCCTCGAATCAGCTCTCCTCGAGGCCCGCGCTGCGATAGATCGAACTAAGCCAACCATCTGCGGAGACGCTTACGCCTCTTATAGTGTCAACGGCCTTCAGCAGCGCCTGCGAAACCGGGGACAGCCTGCGAGACATACGAGGCAGGGCTCGAGCGATCGTCTCCATCTGCTCCAAATCTGAATCAGGAGCCCGCTGGTCGATTGTTCCAGGTCCGCAGCAAGCGTACGCAACTCCGCAGCGGGCACGTCCTGCCCCGTATCATTCGCAATAGCAACGAAAGCAGCAATATCCTGAGTCATCTGGTCCCAGCCCTGCTGAACCTTCGCCGCAGCAGACTCCAACCTCTCCGAGGGCCCCTGCAACGAATGTCGAGCTCGCTCAGCCCAGTTCAGCAGCTCGCGCGCGTTGGCCGTCTTCGACAACGGCTGCTGCGTAGTCGTCATCTGGAACCCGAGGCTTAGCTCCTCAAAAGACTCACCAAACTTGACGAGATCAGCCTCGAAGTTGGACTGAAGCTCTTCAATCGATTCCAGAACCTCCGCTAAATCTCGTGAATCCTCCGGCAGGGGCTCACCCCGTTGTCGGCAAGAGCACTTTGGGCCCGTTCATCCAGAATCCGAGCCAGACCCTCAGCGACGGTAGTAACGGCCGCGAGGTACTCCTGAGAGCCCCGGGGCTTTGCCCGCGCCTCCATCACCTCGATGAAGAACGTGCTGCGTACGCGGTCAAGGACAGGGTCACCGCTCGACTGCTCCCGGAAAGCCCTCGGAGGCGTCCAGATCACAGGCAGAACAAGGTTCGTCGCCTCTGATCGAAGTGGAACATTGGCACGAGCGGCAGCGTCACTGAACTGTACGAACTCTCGGCGGCACCATTCACTGCGGATGTAGGAAGGCGAGATGAATGGAATGAAGAGCGCGGAATCCGCCAGTTCCTTCTCGATCCGCGCCTCAAGATCGTCACCCCAATTCATAAAAGTTGCATCCCAAACGATTTTTGCTGACCATTCGTGCTCGACCTCGAGCACCTCACGGACGTCCTCTACAAACTGGGTGACCTTGCCCTCATAGAGTCCTTCGTTGTCCCGGTGCGCATAGCTGACGAAAATTTGGGTGTCTGAACTTGGTTGGTCATTCTCTGAATACAATGAGGAGCTAGGGCTCATTCCAACCTTTTCAACTTGTTCGGTGTTCGTTCGTTGTGAGTGAAGAGACTCGGGCATAGAAGTAGGCAGGCGGAGATTCTTCCACGCATCCACGTCACGGAGAGCTACCACAGGCAGCGACCACAAGTCCTCACCGAATTTCGCAGGAGAGCCTGCCGGAGAGATGACGAAACCGCGCGCGAAACGGTCAGGATACTGCTCACGGAAGTTTCGAATCCCGTTGAAATCCTGTGTGCGAGGTTTCAACGAGGACTTCATCTCGATGGCTGTGAGCGATCCGTCCGTTGCCTCGATAACAAGGTCGACTTCCTTCGTTCTGCCCTTCCGCGTATCGCGCCAGTGGTAAAGAGCCACACCCTGAGTCGACCACGTCAGATGCGCACGCAATTGCTGAGCAACGAATGCTTCGAAGAGGTGCCCTCGCTGATCGTCATCAAGCTGTTCATAAGACTGAGCAGCAAGCCACTCAGCACTGAGCGACGTATCAGCAGGATAGAGTTTCGCCGTCACACGAGATGACGTCTTGGACGAGCGCAGAAAGTTGGGAAGCTCATGAGTCAAGAACCGCCTCTCAATACATCGAGGTAGCGGTTGACGCTTCTGGGGTCGATCCCAAGCATGTCGGCAATGGTCTTCGCTTTGACCTCTTCGGCAGGCTTGCGGAGAACGTAATCCAGCACCCGTTTCGCATTCGTGAGGTCAAACCTCTCCCCGGGAGCACATCATCCGTGAGAATTGCCTCCACACCCGCCCGAATTCTGCTGGATCGCTGCCGACGCGCACTGCGGCTCTCATCGAGCCGGTTGTAGGGCATCCCACCTTCCCAGAGGCCCGCTTTCCACCACGACGGATCTTCGACCAGCGCATTGAGTTGGGGCTCTTGAGTAATCAACGCATCAACTACAGACCAAGGCCCAGCACCAGAGGACTGAGAATCCTCAAGAGAATGGATCTCGGCCTCAGTCAGAGGTTCGAGGCGAATACGCTGTGCTCGCCTCGCCAGAGGATCACTGCCCCGAATCCCTTCCGACCGATTTCGGCTGATCCCGTGAGAAGCCCGCTCAATTGGTCCTGTCGTTCATCGAGGAGGCGCTTTAGCGCCAACTGCAACTCGGGAGGAGCTGCGCTTCATCAATCGCAAAGGGCTCCGTGAGCGAACGAAGCCAACCGTCGATGTCGGTCTCCGCGGCGTTTCGCACTTCAGGATTCGTCAGTGACTGAACCGTATTGATGTGGCCACGCTCTCGGAGCGCCAACAGCAAGCTCGTCTTACCAATGGCTCGAGCACCCTCGAGAATCACGAGGACTGGTCCCGAAGGGCCTCGACAACGAAAGGCTCGATGAACCGATGCACATACGCCATGCGTAGAGGATCCCGCCAAACACCAAGAAAGTCAACACCTGATGCAAAGAGTTATCAACACACAATGCAGACTTTTAGCAGTGAAGACCACAACTCCAGTTCGCCACACATGGCCTAACCAGGCGGCTGCCAACGCTCACACCATGTCGGGCCGATCAGATAGCGTGAGCTGAGGATCACACCTGGCATTTAGGGAAGCGTGGCGGGGCCCAGCAACTTCGCGTTCATCGAGCAGGAATGGCCGCAGATCTACCAGTCGAGCCTGCGCGCCGAGGAGTACATCCGCACGGATCCGCGTGCCGCCTGCTTCCACGCCCGCTATGCCACCGAGCAGCTGATCCAGCACATCTACAACTGGGCCCGCCTTCCCGAGCCCTACCGCGACGACCTCGCCGCCCAAATCCACGCCGACGCCTTCGTCCAACGCGCTGGCCAGGCCATCGTCCAGAAGTTGAACCTCATTCGGAAGGTCGGCAACCAGGCCGTA
The DNA here is from genome assembly GCF_019575955.1 of Nesterenkonia pannonica. Taxonomy (GTDB): domain Bacteria; phylum Actinomycetota; class Actinomycetes; order Actinomycetales; family Micrococcaceae; genus Nesterenkonia; species Nesterenkonia pannonica. Next base: position 689,233 of record NZ_CP080575.1, on the reverse strand, counting down.
CACAGCCACAACCAGATCCGCCCGGACATCGCCCTGCAGGTTCTTCGCGACCTCCACTACGTCATGCTCTGGGGCGCCCAGCACTACTCAAGCGTCCCGCATCAAGTGCCCACCGCCGCGAGCTTCAACACTGAGATAGCTGCCAAAAGGCAGCCCATGCACTACGGAGACCTCCAGAAGCTCGCAATCAAGATCCAGAAAGAGCAGCAGAGCTATAAGGCGCAGCTCGAAGAGTCCGCCGCCAAGAACGCAGAGCTAGAAGCCGAGCTGGAAACGCTCCGTGCAGCCCACGCCGCCGCAGCGCAGAGCGAACAGGCCCAGCAGGCCACTGCGGTCTTTGACGAGCGTGACCCGGACGAGCGCAGCACCCGTCTCTACCAGATTGATGTGGACCTCAAGCTGCTGGGTGGCGCCTCGAAGGTCCCGATGTCGCCGACGCTGACGCAACCCGCGAACACCGGGTCACCGGCATGCCCGACGCCACCGGGGCATGCACCGCTACCGGCTTTGTGGACTACGTGCTGTGGTCAGATGACGGCCTGCCCCTAGCCGTCGTCGAGGCTAAACGCACCCTCCGCAAAGCAGAGGTGGGCCAGGAACAGGCCAAGCTCTACGCCGACGGGATCGAACGCGACTACGGTCAGCGCCCCTCATCTTCTACACCAACGGCTACCGGACCATGCTGTGGGATGACACCGCCTTCGGCCTCAAGGGATACCCGCCGCGCCGAGTCGACGGGTTCCTCACCAAAACCGACCTGCAGTGGCGCATCCGTTCCCGCACCGCCCGGAAGCCGCTGGCTGAGACCGCCATCAATGACAGCATCGCAGGTCGGCCATACCAAGAGAGGATGATTCGGAGTGTGGGCCAGCAGTTCGCCCAGATGCGACGCCGGTCCCTGCTGGTGATGGCCACCGGCACCGGCAAAACCCGTACCGTGATCGCCCTGGCCGATCAAATGATGCGAGCTTAGCTGGGCTAAACGAGTGCTGTTTCTGGCCGACCGCGTAGCCCTCGTGAACCAGGCAGTCGATGCCTTTCGGCAGAACCTGCCCGACGCTCCCCGATCAATCTCGTCACCGAGAAGAACACCGACGGTCGAGTCTTCGTCTGCACCTACCCGACCATGATGAACCTGCTGAAGCCCGAAGAGAGAATGTTCGGGCCTGGGTTCTTCGACCTGGTCATCGTGGACGAGGCACACCGTTCCATCTATGCCTCCTACAGGTCCCTCTTCGACTACTTCGACGCTCACCTCGTGGGACTCACAGCCACGCCAGTCGAAGACGTGCACCGCAGCACATTCGAGTTCTTCGGCCAGGAGAACGGCGTGCCCACCGACACCTACCCCCTCGAGGAAGCCATCGCGAAAGGATGGTTAGTTCCCTACATCCCTCGGGCCGCCGAAACGCAGTTCCTCAGCCACGGGATGCGGTACGACGAGATGTCCGAGGACGACCGAGAACAGTGGGAGGCCCTGGAATGGACGGATCCCGGCACCGACGAGGCGGGACTGATCCCCGAGGTGGTCCGCAAGCAGGACATGAACCGCAAGGTGCTCAACAGGGACACGAACAACAAAGTGCTGGCGACCCTCATGGAGGAAGGCATCCATGTGGTAAGCGGGGACGTGCTGGGCAAGACGATCATCTTCGCCCAGAACCAGGAGCACGCCTACGCCCTCTACGAGAGCTTCACTGAGCAGTACCCGCATTTGGGCGGCAACTTCGCACGAGTCATTACGCATGAGGTCGAGCGGGTCCAAGAGCTCATCAGAGATTTCTCAAAGCAGGACTCCGAACCGCAGATCGCCATCACCGTCGACATGCTCGACACCGGCATCGACGTCCCATCCGTGGTGAATCTGGTGTTCTTCAAGACCGTGTACTCCAAGGCCAAGTTCTGGCAGATGGTGGGCCGTGGCACACGGCTCTGTGAGAACCTCTTCGGTCCCGACCAGGACAAGGAGAACTTCCTCATCCTCGACTTCGGGGACAACCTCGCGTTCTTCGACGAAGACCGAGAAGAGAAGCCGCGTCCCCGCCCAAAGTCTCTCAGCGAACGTCTTTTCGAGTCACGTCTGCGCCTCCTGAACTCCCTGGATGAGGGGCCCGGCGCAGCCCTCTTAGCCGACCACCGAAAAACACTCCGGGAACATGTCCTGGAGAGCACACTGCAGCACCTGCGGGGCATGAACCCGGACTTTGTCCAAGTGCGTCCCCACCGAGAACTGCTCGTGCAGTACACCCCCGCAGCAAGTGGCGGCACATCAATGCGGCGGAAGTTCAGCAGCTCTCGCAGACGTTTGGTCCGCTTCCCTCAACCTCCGCCCAGGAGAAGGAGGAGGCAAAGAGCTTCGACTACACGATCCTTCAGGCCCAAACGGCGCAAGTGGAAGGCGATGCCGAACTGTTCGCTGCCCAGCGGAACAAGATCCAAGACATCGCCGAAGACCTTCTGACTCGCAGGAGCATCCCGGCGGTCGACCAGCACACACCGCTCCTTCAGGACCTTCAGGATGATGCCTGGTGGGCTGGGGCAGACTCCGTACGGCTGGAGAAGGTACGAACAACCCTGCGCAACATCGTCCACTATGTCGAGCCCCGAACATGGACGCCCGTCCACACGAACTTCGAGGACACCGACGTCACGGTCGCTGAGGCCTTCCTGAGGCATACAACGCCTAAGCAACAGACCTGGCCCGGTTCCGCCAGAAAGCGGAGCAGTTCCTTCAGAAGCACCTCAACCATGTGGCGCTGCAGCGTGTTCGGTTCAACCGGCAGCTCACTGCTCAGGACATCCAGGTCCTCGAGGAGATGCTGGTGGATTCGGGCGTCGGCACTCGGGAAGACGTCGAAGCTGCTGCCCAAGAGGCTGACGGTCTCGGCCTCTTCATCCGCAGAATCGTTGGCGTAGAGAGGGAGGTCGCCCGGGAGGCTTTCGCCCAGTTCATCCAGGGTGCAAACTTCTCTGCTGAACAGCTGCGGTTCATCGAGTTGATCGTGGACTACCTCTCAGTGAACGGCGCAATGAAGGCGGCTTCCCTCTACCAGTCGCCCTTCACGGACTACGCACCGAACGGGCCCGACGAAGTGCTCGGAGAAGATCGCGTGGACACCGTCGTCACGATCCTGGAGGACTTCCGGGACCGAGCCCTCGCCGCCTGAACACCTGATGTACGGTCACGCGCTGGGGCGACCCTGCTTCCAATAGCCCATGAACGAGACCTGCCCCGGAGAGGCCGATCTCCTTCACCAGGTGCCGCGCAGTCCGGTGATGACGCCGGACTCGCCGGCCAGCCACGCGTACTCGCGGAACCCCTCAGGCTCGGCGACCTCCCACACGGGGTCCTCAGGAGACAGCTCCCGGTAGTCCTTCGACGCAGCAGGCGCCCCGACGGGGACAGCCCCGGCGCCCAGGCAGCCCGGCGCGCCTCGAAGATGATGCTGCGGCGCCTGCCCCAGTCCTGCACCGCAGGGCCGAGCAGCTCGCCCAAGGGCGCACCATCCCGCGGAAGCCAGCGCACCACCACCCCCGAGGGCGGGTTGACCTCCAGCACATCATCGGCCGTGGGCACCTCGATATAGGCCTCGCCGAAGAACACTCGGGCCTCATCCGAGGCCGCCAGGGACTCCAAGATGGCGCAGATGGCGGGCGCGGCCGTCTCGTCCCCGGCGAGCATCACCTCACGAGCGGTCCCGGGGTTCCATTCGATGCCGCCGCTTACCTGCTCCGACCGGCGGTCAGGGCCGATGACGATCAGCTCATCGCCCACCGCCGCGGAAGCCGCCCAGGACGACGCTGGACCCATGCTGCCGTCGGGCTCCTCATGGAGAACGAAGTCCATATCCACTTCGCGGCTCAGGGGACGAGCCGCCCGGACCGTATAGGTGCGGATCGGGTTGCGCTCCTCCTCCGGAAGCTGCCGCCAGACGGTGTACCACTCCATCATCGGCCGGGCTTAGCTCATCGAAGAGGCCCAGCTCGGGGTAGGTGCCGTCGGGACACGGCAGGAACAGCTTGATCCGCTGGTCCCATGCGGGCACCGGATCGGCCGGAGCCGCCGCTGCCAGTCCGCTCACGGCAGAGGGACCGAAGTCGACAAGAGACTCCCTGTGACGGTGACGCGCACAAAGTGGGCGCTCAGGCGGGAGACCCGCGCCACCGTGGTGAGGTAGGCGCGGGTCGCGAACACAGCAGCCACGGCGGCGGGCGAGGGCATCAGTCCAGGTTCTCGACGGCCTCGGCGAGCTGCTCCGGCAGCTCGTCCAGCACCACGTCGATGCTCAGCGGGGAACCCGCGGAGAATGCCATGACGAGATCCCCGTCATCGGGCAGCAGCACCGCACGGTCCTCCTCGACGACGTCCAGGGAGGACAGCAGCGGGTCCTCCTCAAGCTCCTCAAGGGTGTAGCCGATGGGGAAGAGGACGGCGACCTCAGCGTCGAGCACCTCCACCTGCTCCTCGGAGACGTCGGCGAAGAAGCCCTGGTTGGGCTCCATGTCCGCGGCAGGGCCGTACATCTGGAAGCCGAGCTCCTCCATGACATCCCAGCGCATGTCCCCGCTGTAGCTCAGCCCGTAGGCCTCGCCGAACTTGGACCCGGTGACCGCCTCCACTCCGTCGAACTCCGGGTGCTCCTCGCGTGCGGCCGCGAAGCTCTCCTCAGTGTCGGCGACGAGCTGCTCACCCTCCTCCGAGAGGCCCAGGGCGTCGGCGATCAGCTGAGTGTGGCTCTCCCAGCCGGGGTTGAAGTTCTCCGCCCCTCAGGCCCGGAGACCGTCGGCGCGATCTCGGAGAGCCGGTTGTACTCGTCCTCCTCGTAGCCGGAGTTCACGTTGAGGATCAGGTCCGGCTCCATGGCCTGAATCTGCTCGTAGTCCAGCTCCTCGTCAGAGCGTGGGATCACCTCCGGATCACCTTCGATGAGGTCAGCGGCCCAGGGCCCCACGCCGTGGGTCTCCTCGCCGAAGCCGAGCCAGTCGTGCACAGCGATGGGCTCCACGCCAGTGCCAGCGCCACCTCAGCGTCGGACCAGCCGAGGGCGACGACGCGCAGCTCGCCGTCCTCCGGCAGCTCGACCTCTGTGGTGCCGTACATGTGCTCGGCCGTCGCCGTGCCTGTGCCGGCGCCCTCGTCGCCGGTCTCCTCAGCAGCGTCGGTGTCACCGCCGCCGCAGGCCGTCAGCGTCAGGGCCAGGGCCGCGACGCCGGCGATGAGCGGGTGAGCATTCTTCATGGGGTTCTCCTTCAAGGTGGCAGCCCGTGGTGCGCGGACCGGGTGATGCTGGGTGCGAAGCTTCAGGACAGGATCAGCGGGGCCGGGCGAACCGCAGCGGGAGCACGCGGGATGACGAGCGGGCGGCCGGTCTCAGGGTCTTCGATGATGCGGGCCTCGACCCCGAAGACGCTGCTGACCAGCTCCGAGGTGGCCACCTCGTGAGGGTGTCCCTGGGCGACGATGCGGCCCTCATGCATCGCCACCACGTGTGTGGCGTACCGCAGCGCCTGGTTCAGGTCGTGCAGCACGGCGACCATGGTGCGTCCCTGCTGCTGCAGGCGGGTGCACAGCTCCAGGACTTCGATCTGGTGCGCAATGTCCAAGAACGTGGTGGGCTCATCGAGCAGCAGAAGCGGGGTCTGCTGAGCCAGCGCCATAGCGATCCATACCCGTTGGCGCTGGCCCCGGAGAGCTCGTCGACGGGGCGTGAGGCCAGGTCCGCGGTGCCGGTCAGCTCCAGTGCCTCAGCCACGGCCCGCTCGTCCTCAGCGCTCCACCGGCGCAGCAGGCTCTGGTGCGGATGCCGCCCCGGGAGACCAGGTCGGCGACGACGATGCCGTCGGGAGCCGTGGAGGACTGGGGCAGCAGGCCGATGGTCCGCGCCAGCTCCTTGGCGGGCCGGGCGAGGATGGCCTGCCCGTCCAGGAGCACATGCCCGGCGGTGGGACGGATGAGCCGAGCCAGGCTCCGCAGCAGAGTCGACTTGCCGCAGGCGTTGGGCCCCATGATGACGGTGAAGGAGCCTTCCGGGATCTGCACGCTGAGATCCTCGAGCACGGCCCGCTGGTCGTATCCGGCACTGAGCTGCTCCGTCTCCAGGCGGTGGTGGGCTGCTGTCATGCCGTCCTCCTTCTGCTCATGCTGATGAGAAGCCAGACCAGGTATGCCCCGCCGAGGATCAGCGTCACGACGCCGACGGGAAGGTTGGTAAGCATCGGCTCCGTGCGCGCGACGGCGTCTGCGGCCGTCAGCAGCAGCGCACCCATCGCTGCGGCCGGGATGAGCTGGACGCTCCTGCGCCGGTCAGGCGAAGCGCCACCTGGGGAGCCACCAGCGCGATGAACGCGATCGGTCCCGCCCCGGCCGTCACCGCCGCCACCAGCAGCACACCGCAGACGAATTGGACCAGACGCACACGCTCGGCGCGGATCCCCAGAGCGGAGGCGGTGTCATCGCCCATCTCGATCAGGGTCATGTCGCGCGCATGCGCCAGCATCACAGGGAAGGTCACCGCACAGAGCGCCAGCAGAGGCGCTGCGTGCGCCCAGCCCACTGTGTTGACCGACCCGGCTCCCCAGCTGGCGACCGACATAGCCGTCTCAAGATCGAGCACCGTGACGAGGTAGGTGTTGAGCGCACCCAGGAAGATGCTGATGCCGATGCCCACGAGGATCAGGCGCATGCCCGTCGCACCCATGCCGCCGGCGCTGCGTCGGACCGCCAGCAGATAGACGGCGACGCCGGTGCCGAGTCCGCCGACGACGGCGGCGATGGGGGCGGTCCAGATGCTTAAGCGAGGCCGATGGAGGCCGCCACGAGCACCCCGGTGTAGGCGCCGGTGGAGAAGCCGATGATGTCCGGGCTGCCCAGGGGATTCCGGGTCTGGGATTGGAAGACTGCCCCGGCCACGGCGAGCGCGGCCCCGCCGACCAGGGTGAAGACCACTCGCGGGGCGCGCCAGTCGAGGATGACGCGTGCGGTGCCGTCGTCCGCCTGCCCGGTGAAGGCGGCGAGCGCTTCGGCGGCGCCCAGTGATGCGGATCCGCTGATGAGGTTCCACCAGCCGACGCCGGCGGCGACTGCCGTGACGATGAGGAGGACGACGAGGGTGCGCAGGTGCAGCCGTGCGCTTCGCCCGCCGCTGCGCAGCGTGAGCAGCCCGGGGACCGTCATCTGCTGGGTGGGATCGGACCCCGCATGCTGGTGGCGCGCGGGGCTCTCGGGGCGGCGGCGCTCACAGCTCTCTCACTGCCCTGCGTCGAGTCAGCCAGATCAGCATGGGCGCTCCGAGAAATGCGGTGACCACACCGGCAGGCAGCTCGGAGGGTGCGGCGACGCGCGCCAGAATGTCGGCCGCCAGCAGCAGAGCCGGAGCGGCCACCAGGCTCAGGGGCAGCAGCCACCGGTGATCGGGGCCCACGAGCATCCGCAGGGCGTGAGGACCAGCAGGCCGATGAAGCTCAGCGGCCCCGCTGCGGCGGTGGCCGCACCGCAGAGAAGCGTCACGGCAGCCAGACCGGCGAGCCGGGTCAGACCCGGGCGCGCTCCCAGGGCGGAGGCGGCGTCGTCGCCGAGCGCCAGGGCGTTGAGGGCCCGAGGAAGGGCCAGTGCGATCAGCAGCCCCACGGCGACGAAGGGCAGGATGGCTGTGACGTCTTCGCCGCCGCGGCCTTGGAGCGACCCGGCGGACCAGAAGCGCACCCGGTCGAAGACCTCGGGCATGGCCAGGGTGACGGCGAAGCTGATCCCGGAGAGGACGGCCCCGATGGCGACGCCTGTGAGCACGAGCTTGGCCGGGTTGGCCCCCATAGGCCCCGAGGTGCCGATGACGTAGACGGCGGCTGCCGTGACGAGGGCCCCGAGGACGGCGAGCCACACATGGCCGGTTCCGACGCTGGGCCCCATCACGGCGGAGCCGAAGACCACGGCCGTGTAGGCGCCTGCGTTGACGCCGAGCAGGCCGGGGTCCGCCAGAGGGTTGCGAGCCAGCGCCTGCATCACGACTCCTGCCGCACCAAGGGCGGCGCCCGCGGCGAGCGCCAAGGCCGTGCGCGGCAGGCGGCGCTCGAGCACGAGAAGCTCCGCGGTGCCCCGCGACTCCGGGGAAGCTCACCTGCGATCCACGCGCGCAGCGTCTCCGCGGTCTGGGCGGCGGGCAGATCGCCGGATCCGACGAAGAGGCTGAGGACGGCAAGACCTGCCAGCAGGGTCAGGCCCGCAGGAATCACGAGAACGCGCCCCGCACTGCGGGGGACGCGGCCTGCGTCTGCTGCTGGGCTGCAGCCCGAGGCGCAGCGGCTGCCGGAAGGGCCGGTGCGCGGCTCCGCAGAGGTGCGGTCTGGACGGACATGTTTCCTCAGTGATTAGAGAAGCTTCATATGGCCGAATGCGGCCTATGAATAAGCTACGAGGTCCACGGGCATGACGCAATCTATGCGCAGCGACTCAGCCTGTCGCATTTGCGACACACTCGGGGATTGTCGCATCAGAATCCGTCTCATTGACGGGCAGCAAGGTCAGGGAGGCTTATCTCATGCGGCGAATTCGGCGCACGGGCCGATGCGGGCGGCATTCGTCACCTGTGTCGGTCCTGAGGCCTCACTGACAGGCCCGGGGTCGCGCCGGTGACGCGCTTGAACGCAGAGATGAAGGCGCTCGCGGAGGAGAAGCCCACCTCTTCCGCAGTGTCCGTCACGCTGAAGCCGCCGGTCAGCAGCTCCTGGCTCGATGCACGCGCGCTTCCGCCCTCCAGCGGGCGTAGCCCACGCCCGTCTCCGCCTGGAAGCTGCGCGTCAGCGTGCGCGTACTGATGCCCAGCCGCTCTGCCCACTCGTGAGCTGAGGGCGCAGAGCGGACATCCTCCAGCACCGCCCGGGCTGCTGTGCGGGCAGGGTCCCTCGCCGGAAGGCGAAGGCTGACCTGCACCTCGGAAGGTCGGATCAGGTCCGGGACCACCGCCTGCGCCCGAGCGCGCTGCTCGTCGGTGAGGTCCTGCGAGTCGATGTGGTCGAGCAGACTGGTCAGCAGCGCAGTCATCGTCACTGCTGCGACGTCCCCAGGCATCGTCTCCACGGCTTCCGGGCTCAGAAGCACGGCACGATACAGCGTCCCGGCCCCGGCCCATCCGGAATGCTCAGTGCCCGCTGGGATCCACAGCCCGTCGGCACCGGCTACGGACCAGAGGCGAGACCCCACGGCGATGGTGGAGGCGCCGCGCGGGTTCCACAGCAGCTCGTGGAACGGGTGCGCGTGCGCCTTCCACTCCACTGGCCGCAGCAGCTCCTCACCCATGCCGCCGATGCTGAAGCCGATCTGATCCGACGCCTGCGGCTCCACGCCGCGCACCTCGACCCTCACCGACGGCACCTCACGGCGCCTCCCCGCTGAGCAGCAGGATCAGAGCTGCCAGGCCGATGCCCATCACTGCGGCCGTCAGCCCCAGAACCGAACGCACCGCCGCCGGGTAGCTCTCGTCGAGGATGCCGTGCACCGCTCGCCGGTAGCGTGCGCGCTCACCGACGAAGATGCCCAGGGCCACCAGGGAGCAGCCTCCCACCAGTGTGAGGACGGCCGCTCCCTGGTAGGGAATCCAGCGCAGCAGGAACCCGGCCAGGACAAGCAGGAGCAGCAGGGTGCGGTTCCAGGCCAGCAGCGTCCGCTCCGGCTGGACGCCGGGATCCTCATGCAGCGGGAGATCGGCGGAGCTCATCGGCGGCTCAGACCGCGATGATCCAGATCACCAGCAGAGCGGTGACCACAGCCACTCCCCGGCCAGCAGCGGTGCGATGAGCGGCACCGGAAGCGACCGGCGCCGCCTGAGGCTGCGCTCCACGTTCAGCCACCGGGCGAACGAGTAAGCCGCCAGCAGCATCCCGAGCACGAGAAGACTGGCGGCGAGCGCTGTCCGCAGAGTTCCCGGAATACGGCCTGGGTCAGCGCCTCCACCGCCACGCCTGCGGCGACCAGAGCCATGGCCGTCCGTATCCATGCCAGGAAGGTGCGCTCGTTGGCCAGCGTGAAGCGGGGGTCTGGGTCCTGCCCCTCCCCAGAATCCGCTGCTGCCACCCCGGAAGTGTGCTCATCGTGCCGGATCTGCGATCTTGCCGTGCTCCAAGGCTGACCAGAAGTCCCCGCGGACGTAGCGCTGCTCGGGTCCCGGCGCGAAGTCGAATGCTCGATGCTGCCCTGTGGCCAGCGCGCCGGCGACCAGCTGACGACGGCGCTGACTGGACAGAACATCATGCTCCAGCGATTCCAGGCCGTAGCGGCTGTGGAGCTCCTTGCGCATCAGCTCCAGCTGCTCTGCGTGCGCTGGGCTGCTTAAGCGAGGTTGGTCAGCTCCTCAGGATCCTCAGCCAGGTTGTACAGGTGGTCCGGGTCGCCTGGGCAGATGGAGAGCTTCCAGGTGCCCCGCACCAGCGTGAGGTGCGGCCGGTGGGTTCCCTCTGCCAAGTACTCGATAAGCACATCCCGGTCTGTGGGCCCCTCGGCAGTCTCCTGCTCGGCGAGGACGTGCAGGGGCGCCCCGGAAGCTCGGCCTCGCCCTGATCATCGAGGGCAAGTGCGCTGAGCGTCGGCGCGACGTCGAGCAGCGAAACATTCGTACTGAACCGGCCGCGCGGCACCAGCGCCTCGGGCCCCGTGATGATCATCGGCACCCTGGAGGACCTCTCATACGGGCTCATCTTGTACCAGAGGCCCTTCTCCCCGAGCATGTCGCCGTGGTCGGAGGTCACCATGATCACAGTGTTCTCGGCCAGGCCGAGGTACTCCAGCCGCTGGGTCACAGCAGCGATCTGATCATCGATGTAGCTGACCGCGGCGTAGTAGGCGCGACGGGCCCTGCGCACCTCGTCGGCTGAGGGGTCCCGCTTGTCGAACCCGCTCATGGCACGCAGCCGGTGGGTGTGCGGGTCGGCCTCGGCATCCGGAATCTCAGGGTGGGCAGGGTCAGGAATGTCGACATCGTCGAATCTGTCCCAGTGCTCCGCCGGGGCTCGTAGGGGTCGTGGGGGTGGATGTAGCTGGTGACCATCAGGAACGGCTGCTCCTGGCGGCCCTCGCGCCGGTGCCTCTGGTTGGCCCGCGCCCGATCGTTGAGGTGGCGCAGGGTCCGCCAGGTCACCTCGTCGTCGAAGTCCTGCTGCACCGTTGCTTTGGAAGCTCCTGCAGAGAAGACCGCATCAGCGTCGTGGTACCACTGCAGCTTCTCCTCCATGGGCAGGTTCCAGTCAGGAACCATGTCCAGATCGGCCGGATACACGTCCGTGGTGAGACGCTCTTCGAAGCCGTGGTGCTGGTCCGGTCCGATGAAGTGCATCCGTCCGATGAGGGCGGTGTGGTAGCCGGCCCGGCGCAGACGGTGGGCGAAGGTGGGCTCGGAGGTGGTGAAGTCATCGCCGTTGTCGTAGCAGCCGATCTCGCTGGGGAGCCGCCCGGTCATCATGGAGGCCCGGGACGGCGCACACAGCGGAGTGCTGCAGTAGGCGCGGTCAAAGACCGCCCCCTCTTGGGCCAGGGCGTCGATGGTGGGCGTTCGGGCTGCCTGGTCTCCATAGGCGCCCAGAGATTGGGCGGCCATCTGATCCGCCTGGATGACAACGATGTTCGGCCGTGCCGGGCACCCTCTTCAGGAGGGGACACAGTTCCGTTGTTGTGGCTGATCTGAGGACCGTCGCCCTGCGGGTATGCGGCATCAGACATACTGAGTCCCTCCTTCGGGAGATTGGGTTCGTCATAGCGCGGAGACGGCACGCCCATGTCGGGACGGGTCTCCAGCCCCTACAGTAGCTGTGCGAAGAAGTGTCGAGGTGGAGGTTACGGATGAGCGCCTGCTGCGGTCCTGCCCGCAACGAGGTCAGGGACGACCACGGCCCCGTGACGGCGTCCCGTGCCGCGGAGGACTCGGACATGGTGAAGCACCTTGCGTCCTCCGCGTCCGAGGATCTGCGGTTCGTCGGCCTGTCAGGGAAGCTTCCGCATGGGTTCGGAGGATGCGCTGGCCTACCCCGACGACGGGGAGGGCCCGGTGCGCACCGTGGAGATCGCGCCGTTCGCCGTGGCTGCCACCACCGTCACCGTGGCACAGTTCGCCGCGTTCGTCGCCGCCACGGGTCACACCACCGACGCGGAGAAGCACGGCGACTCACTCGTCTTCTCGGGACTGCTGACCGATGAGCTGAAGGCGTCCTCCCCGCCGTGGTAGGCGCGACCTGGTGGCGCCAAGTCGCCGGGGCCTCCTGGCTTCGGCCCGAAGGCCCGGGATCGGCAGCCCTGGGACGTGAGGATCACCCCGTCACCCATGTCTCTCAGCGCGATGCGGAGGCGTACGCCGCATGGGTCGGTGCACGCCTGCCCGCCGAAGCGGAATGGGAGTTCGCAGCCCGCGGCGGACTCGATCAGCAGCCGTTCCCTGGGGCTCTGTCCGGGAGCCCCACGGAGAGCCCCGCATGAACACCTTCCCGGAGAGTTCCCGGACCGGCCGGGAGCGGCGGTGGGCACCGTGCCCGCCGCCGCGTTCCCCGCCAACGGATACGGGCTGCACAACGTCACCGGCAACGTGTGGGAGTGGACATCCAGCCCCTGGTCGGAGACCGATCCTAGGCCGGTGGTGAGGGCGGAAGCTACATGTGCCACGCCTCCTACTGCCGCCGCTATCGGACCTCAGCCCGCACGGCCTCCACGTCCGACACCAGCCTCGGCCACACCGGCTTCCGTCTCGCCGTAGACCTCGGCTGACCCTTACAGCGCGTAGTGGGTGAAGCGGCCTCCCACCAGGGTCGCGGCCACCGGCATGGTGCGCAGCTCGTTCCGGTCACAGTCGAAGGGGCTCCGGCCGACAACGGCAAGGTCAGCGACGTCTCCCACCTGAACATCCGAGCGGCCCCGGGCTGAGGACCTCAGCGCGGTGCGGATGTCGATGCTCTGCTCCGGGTGCCAGGGCTGCCGGTCATCGCGGCTGCGGTGCACCGCAGAGGCCATGGCGAACCACGGGTCCAGCGGGGAGACAGGGGCGTCCGACCCCATACGCAGCTCGACCCCGCGTCGTGCAGGGACTTCAGGGCAAAGGCCCGATCAGTGCGGCCGCTCCAGTGCGTGTCGGCCACATCTCGGTCATCCATCGCATGCTCGGGCTGCACACTGGCGGCGAGGCCGAGCTCGGCGAAACGAGCCACATCCTCGTGCCGCAGCAGCTGGGCGTGCTCCACCGAACCCGTCATCCCCAGGGTCTCGAAGGCGTCGAGCACCCCGTGTTGGCCCGGTCGCCGATGGCGTGGATGGCTGCGCCGATGCCGGCGTCCCGCGCCCGCTGCATCAGGCCTCTCAGGTCCTCGATCGGGACCGACTCCATGCCGCAGGCGTGCGGGTGCGCTGGGTCCAGCCCTGGGTAGGGGTCCCAGCACCAGGCGGTGCGGGTGTTCAGGGAACCGTCGACCACCACTTTGAGCGGCCCCATGGTCACCAGACCGAGCCTGTCCAGGGGTCCCCGTCTTCACCCCGCGCGCGATCGCGCCGTCCAGCTTGTCCGGCCACACGGAGATCTCCACGCGCAGCCGGTCCACACCGTCGTCCACCCGCTGGGGCCAGAGCGTGATGTTCTCCGTGTTCTCAAACTCGACGATGCCGACCACTCCGCGGGCGGCGGCGGCTGGGCAGCGGCCCGGTACTGGTCCGAGGTGAGCTCGCCGGGGCTCTGAATCTTCTCCAGGGCGCCGAACCAGGCCTCCTCCCGGACCAGGCCGTCGGGATCTGCCCGGACGTCGAGCAGCCTCTCCGCCGCGCTGCTGATCCACGCGCAGTGCAGGTCCCCGGAGACCATGACCGCCGGAGCGCCCCTGCGGCCTCGTCGAGGTCCTCCTGGGAAGGCTCGTCCCCCACAGCCCGTCCCGGAACCCGTACCCGACCAGGGGCTTCCCATCCACGGGCTTCTCTGCGGCACGCACCAGCTCCAGCACCTCGGCCGCCGAGGCATGGGCAGACAGGTCCAGGCGCTGCTGCTGAGCCACCCACTGGGTGAAATGCACATGGTGGTCCCAGAGTCCCGGGACGAGGAACCGTCCTCCCAGGCTGTGCGTCTCAGCACCGGCAGCCTACTCGGACCCGGCCCTAAAGATGTCGACGACGACGCCGTCCTCGATCATCACATCGAAGGTTCCGTCCCGGTCGAGCAGCCGGGCGTCGGTGAGCATCAGCGAAGCAGGCACAGTGTCCTCTCAGGGTCAGTTGTTCGTGCGGGGCCGCGGGGCCAGTCAGAGGGAGACTTTCCGGAGAAGGTCTCTAGGGTCGTCCGAGGTCATCGCTCCCAGATTCACCGAGGTGATCACTCCCTTCTCATTCCTGTTCACCCGGACGCTACTAGGAAAACTCGAGGGCTCCTACTAGTAATTTGTGAGCGATTGCCCTCGAAAACGTTCACCAGCACCCTCGGATTCGTTCACATGTGATCCTGCCGCCCTTAGGACGCTCAGGACCAGAGCCTGTCGATGGGCATCACGTGAAGCCTGTCCTCGTAGGTGTAGGAGCGTGTGCCCATGCTCAGTGCTATTCCCGCGGCGAAACGGTCACCCACTGCCTCCCGCATCTTTCGGAGCCCGGCGAAGTCCTTGCCCGGGATCCGCTCAGAGGCCTTGACCTCGAAGGCCAACACGCGGCCGTCACTCAGCTCCAAGACGAAATCCACTTCCTCGTCATCACTGGTGCGCCAATGACCGAGCACATAGGGCTGCTCCAACCATGAAGCCTGCGTGCGGAGCTCCCCGACCACGAACGTCTCCATCAAGTGACCAAACTCGGTCTGCACCGTGGGATCCAGCGAGGCAAGCTTTTTGGCTCCAATGCGATGAAGATGAGCTGCCAGCCCTGAATCCACCACATGCACTTTGGGCTTACCTGTGCTTCTGGCACTGAGCGTCTTCCCCAAGCGGGAAGCCGGTGGACCAGGTAAAGGTCCTCCAGGAGACGAACATAGTTCTCGAGAGTCTCCCTGCTGATGCCCACACCCTCACCGACTTTGGACAGGTTGAGCACCTGAGCCGTCTGCCCGGCGAGTCGGTTCAGAATCTCCGCGAGGGCCTGCCGCTGACGCACCCGGAAGAGCTCCACCGCATCTCTTTCCACAGAGGTGCGGACATAGTCGTCGAACCAGCGAGCACGCGAAGCCTCCCGACGCTTTCGGGGAGTGGGCAGCCCTCCTGCGCACAGTCGCTCCACATACTCTTCACGACTGGTGGTGGAGTGAGGCTGGGCAGACACCGTCCCGCTCGGGTCCTCCAACAGGCCTTCGAGGAGCGACCTCTCTCGCCCCTCGATCTCACACTGGGCCAGCGGCCAAATAACCATCGAGTGGAGACGCCCCGTGAGCGCCTGGGCCGTGCGAGGCAGGGCGTCATGTCTCGTAGATCCCGTGAGCACAGCGGTGCCCGGTTCACTGCCCGTGCGGTTCAGCCGAGCCTTGATCGCATCCAGCACCTCAGGCAGGTGCTGGTACTCGTCGATGCACACCGGCGGGATCGGGACTTCAACAGCAGCTGAAGGGTTACGCGCCACCGCGTCTCGCACCTCGAGATTGTCGAGATCGATGACATCAGCCTGGTGCTCAGCTGCAAAATCATGCAGAACTGTGGACTTCCCGACTGAACGCGGTCCGTGCAGAGCAATGACCGGCTCCTCCTCAGAACGATCCTCCAACAGTCCCCTGATTCGACGGGGAACCAGACCCCTCTTACTCTCTGCCATACAGGGATACTAGCAAAACGCGAGGACCCCTACTAGGAAAACTCGAGGAGTTCTACTAGTAATTTTCGAGGAGCTCTACTAGGAAAACTCGAGGGCCCGCCTCGAGCTGCCTACTGCCCCTTCAGCCGCTCGGCCAGAGCCTTGAACTGGGAGCTGGAGTTGCCGAAGCGGTGAAGCGTCATCGAGACGGACTGCTCCTTCACCCAGTGGCGAATCTCCACGCGTCCTGACGCAGTGATCGGGTCATCCAGCAGGGCAATCTCGGGCCTGTGCGAGACAGCCTCCCAGACGCTGCGGCTGAGCGACCCCACGGCGCGGACGCGAGCCCCGAGGCCCTGGTCGTATCGCCCCTCGGCGAGCGCCGCGGCGAACTCGTCCTCCGTCTCGTTCTTCTCCACGTCGATGCCGAATGCCTTGGCGGCGAGCTTCACCGCGCGTCGGACCTCCTTCGACGCGTCCTTGTCCACCGAGACCACGGCCGATGCTCCGGCCCGGTGCCCGGCCAGCAGCGTGCGCAGAGCATGGTGGGGCTCGGCGTCCGCGCCCACACGCAGCACGACGCTGGTGGGGAGGTACCGGAAGATGTTCGCCTCGGAGCCCAAGCCTGTGGGGTCGGTGGGGGTCCCGAACTCTGCTTCCCATGCCTGCGCATCCGATGCGGCCGCGGCCTTCAGCCAGGCGAGACCGGCCTCGGTGAGCGCATTCTTCTCCGAGGCGCTGCGCAGAAGGTCTCCGGCCGCACCCGCGGGCATCGGCAGCTGGGCCGCTGAGGCGATGTCGGTGCTGTCGCTCCACCGGCCGAAGAGCATCACGTAGTTGGGTCCGCTTACCTTGGAGCCGAGCCCCACGGAGGACTTCTTCCATCCGCCGAACGGCTGCCGCTGCACGATCGCGCCGGTGATCCCTCGGTTCACGTAGGCGTTGCCGATCTGAACCTCATCGAGCCACCGCTCCACCTCGGAAATCTCCAGGGAGTGGATGCCGCCGGTGAGGCCGAACTCGACCTGGTTCTGCAGGGCGATGGCCTCGTCGAGGTCCTTAGCCTCCATCAGGCCCAGCACGGGGCCGAACACCTCGGTGAGGTGGAAGAAGCTTCCGGCTTGACCCCGGACTTGATGCCCGGGGACCAGAGCCGTCCGGTCTCGTCCAGCTGGCGGGGCTGCAGAAGCCATTCCTCGCCGGGTTCCAACGTGGTCAGGGCGCGCCGCAGCTTGTCGCTGGGGTCCTCGGTGAGCGGACCCACCGTCGCGGAGAGGTTCTGCGGCCAGTCCACCACCAAGGAGGAGGCGGCGTCGACGAGCTGGCGCCGGAACCGCTCGGAGCTGTAGACGCTGCCGACCAGGATGCCCAGTGAGGCCGCCGAGCACTTCTGCCCAGCATGCCCGAAGGCTGAGGTGACCAGGTCCGCCACGGCGAGGTCCCGGTCCGCCGCGGGGGTGACGACCAGGGCATCCTTGCCTGAGGTTTCGGCGTTGATGGTCAGCTCCGGCTTCCAGGAGCGGAACAGGGCCGCTGTCTCGGAGGCGCCGGTGAGAATGATGCGGTCAACCCCTCGTGCGAGACGAGAGCCCGGCCTGCGTCGCCCTCGTCCGGGTGCATGCCGAGCAGGACCTCCCTCGGCACTCCTGCGTCCCACAGGCATTCGAGGATCGCCATGGAGCAGTGGGGCGTCGGCTGGGGCGGCTTGTGGATCACAGCTGCCCCAGCAGCCAGGGCGGCCGCCGTGCCGCCGGTCGGGATGGCCAGCGGGAAGTTCCAGGGCGGAGTGATGAGCACCAGACGGTCCGGGGCGAAGGACGCCCCCTCCACCTGGTCCAGTTCAAGGGCCCGGTGAGCGTAGTAGCGCATGAAGTCGATCGCCTCGGAGATCTCCGGGTCGGACTGCGCCAGGGATTTGCCGACCTCAGCGGCCGCGATCGAGGCGAGGTGACCACGACGGGCCGCCATGATGTCAGCAGCCCGGTACAGAATCCCGGCACGCTCCGCCGCGGGCCGAGCGGCCCATTCGGCGCCGGCGGCCCGTGCGCCTGCCACGACGGCGTCGACGTCCGCAGCATCGATGACCATGCGGCACGGCCTGCTCCGCGAGCCACTGCGGGGTGGCCCTGGCCATGACCTGCTCGGTCCAGCGCTGGTTGGGCTCCAGGGCGGGGTTGGTGTCCGGCTCGTTGGCGAAGGGCGGCAGCTCAGCCGCGCCTGCCTCGCTCGCAGAAGGAACTCCTGCCTGCTCCTCAGCCAGCCGGCTCTGCGTGTGGTTCGGAGCCGGTGCGTCCTCGCCGTCGCGCTCCAGGAGCTCTCCCAGGGCGCTCACGGACGCACGGAAGCGGCTCTCCTCGCGGATGAACACGTCGCTGCCGCGTCCTGTGCCGTCCACACTGAGCTCAAAGATCCCGGACATGAAGTTCTCGCTCGCGGCGTTCTCCTCGAGTAAGCGCACCAAGTAGGAGACGGCCACGTCGAACTCCTCCGGCCGCACGGCCGGGACGTAGAGCAGCAGCTGGCCCACGTCCTCGCGCAGGGTCTGCTGCTGCTCGGCGGCCATGCCCTGCAGCATCTCGAACTCGAGCCTGGCTGTGACGCCGCGCCGTGCGCCCAGCAGGTGGGCGAAGGCAATGTCGAAGAGGTTCTGGTAAGCCACGCCGAGGCGGACGCCCCGCATGCGCTCTGCGGTCAGCAGCCAGTGCAGCACCCGCTTGTAGTTGGCGTCGCTGGCCTCCTTGGACTCGCAGGTGGCCACAGGCCAATCGTGGATGTCGCCGTGCACCCGCTCCATGGCCAGGTTGGCACCCTTGACCAGGCGGATCTTGATGCCGGCGCCGCTGGCGTCGACTCGCTCATTGGCGAACGCGGTGAGCTCCTGGACGGCGCCGAGAGCATCCGGCAGGTAGGCCTGAATGACGATGCCGCCCTCGTAGTGCTTCATCTCCGGTCGTGAGCAGCCGCTTGAAGACCTCGATGGTCAGGCGCAGGTCCCCGTACTCCTCCATGTCCAGGTTGATGAACTTGGATCCCGCCGGGGCCGCAGCGGCCTCGCTGTAGAGCGGCACGAGCCGGGAGGTCACGTAGTCCACGGTCTCCTCGAAGCCCCACATGCTGATCTGGCTGGCGATGGAGCTGGCCTTGATCGAGACGTAGTCGACATCGTCGCGCCGCAGCAGCCGGACGGTGTCCTCGAGGTGCTTGTCGGCCTCCTGCTCGCCGAGCACCGCCTCTCCGAGCAGGTTGATGTTGAGCCGGTTGCCGTCCTTCCTGATCTTGGCGACGGCCTTGCCGAACTGCTTGTCGCGAGCGTCGACGACCATGTGCCCGACCATCGATCGCATCCTTCGGCGCGCAGCAGGCACGACGACCTGCGGCAGGGCCGTGCCCAGTGCCGACCCGGCGCGGATCTGCGCCAGCTCCAGGGCGTCGAGAGTGTCGGGCGCGAGCCCGCCGAGGTCCTTCAGAGCGGACGCCGCCGCCTTGGTGTCTTCGGTGCGGATCACGCGGTCCACGAACCCGACGGTGAAGTCAGGCCGGTGGGATGCGAGAGGACTGCGGAGAGAGTCTTGGCGGCCTTGTGGGGCTCGGCGCCGACAGCCTGGGTGCGCTGGAGCCAGCGGCGGACCTGCTCAACGGCCTCGCCTGCCAGGGCGTCCAGCTCGGTGCGGGTCTCTTCGAACGTGATCTCACTCATAGCATCAAGAGTAGGCACCCCTGCGCCGCTTTTCGACAGAACCGAAAGGTCCTTCCCGGTGGTGTCGGACAATCAGTAACATCGACGTCATGCTCAACCTCCACAGGCTCCGCCTGCTGCACGCGTTCAGGCTGCGCGGAACCGTCTCCGCCGCTGCGGCTGCGATGGGGCTGAGCCCCTCCACCGTGTCGCAGCAGCTCAGCCAGCTGGAGCTTGAGACCGGAGCCGAGCTCTTCCACCGCGGCGGCAGGTCCCTGCGGCTCACCCACGCAGGGCTGAGGCTGGCTGAGCACGCACAGGCGATGCTCGACCTCCAGGACGAGGCGATGCGCTCCCTCTCCGCAGGCGAGCCCGAGCTCTCAGGCGTCCTTCGCCTCTCAGTGTTCCAGTCCGTCGCCCTGGCGCTGGCGCCCCAAGCGCTGAGCAGCATGAAGGCCGACCACCCCGGGCTGCGCGTCGAGATGGTCCAGGCTCCGCCCGAGCGGGCGCTGTTCGACCTGGCCGGGCGCCGGCATGATCTGGTGGTCGCTGAGCAGTACCCGGGAGTCAGCAGACCGCGTCAGCCCGAGTTCGACATCGAGGAGCTGGGAAGCGACCGGCTGTGGCTCGTGGTCCCGGAGCAGCTTGCAGGCATCGAGCCGGAGGACCTGGACGCCTACCCTGGGTCATGGAGCCTGCGGGAACCGCCTCCCGCGAATGGTGCCTCCAACAGTGCCGCTCCCTGGGCTTCGAGCCTGACGTCCGCTTCACCACCGATGACCTCACCTCGCACCTGCGGCTCATACGCGCCGGGCTGGCGGTGGGGCTCCTGCCGCAGCTTCTGCTCACCGATCAGGACACCGCCGGCACAGCCCTGCTGCCGCTTCCCGACGCGCCCGCGCGCACCATCTACACCACGGCACGCCGCGCATCGGCAGAGACTCCGGCCGCTCAGGCGTGCCGGGCAGCCATCCGTGAGGCGTTTCTGAAGGCCTCTCCGCAGACCTAGAGCCGGGCCCGCTCGCCTCTGCTCAGCGGAGCTCGCCGCCGCGGTCAGCGACCATCTCGCGCAGGTGCGTGAAGGTCCGGCCGGAGGCGATGCCGTCGTGCTCGAATTCGTTGGTCACCCACCCTTGGGAGCTGCCGATCCGGCTCAGCGTGTCCAGTGAGAGGCCTGCATCGACGAACATGTCGTCGTAGTAGACGGCGGCGGCCACCGGAACTTCGTTGGCGGCCAGCCGATCCAGGTCGTAGAGGGGCGTCCAGTCCTGCTTCTGGTGCAGCGCCTCCACGGCAGGACGAAGCGGCTTCAGCGCGCGGATATCCTCGAACATCCAGGGAACGACATCTCCCCGGTGAGCAGCAGCGGCCGTGCGTCCTCCCGGAACTGAGGCCTGCGGCTCCTCTCCGCCTGGGCGGCCCACGCGGTGGGGCCGGAGTCAGCGTCCGCGTAGATGGCCTCCTGCAGCGTCCAGTACAGGACGCGTCCGGCCTGCGAGGTCTGGATCTGGACCTCCTCGAGGAAGCCCTCCGCGAGCCGCCCGGGCCGGGCGAAGGCCGTCTCAAGCAGCCAGTGCATGCGCTCGAAGCCCGGCTTCATGCCGAAGTCCTGGCCCAGGGACTGAAGGCGGCGGACCGTCAGAGCGTCCCCGTCGGGCAGGCGCACATCCTGTTGGGCGAGCACGTCGGCCACCGCTGCGAGGGTCTCGACGTCCTGGGGTAGCGGCTGTAGTACTCATGGGTCTTGGCCTCCACCCGCGGGAAGGTCCGCGCGTACACCTCAGATGCCTGGGGAGGCGTGCCGGGCACTCCCCGGTGATGTAGCAGGCCGTCAGCGCTTCGGGGTGCATCGACAGGTACGTGAGAGTCAGGAAGCCTCCGTAGGACTGCCCCAGGGTTGCCCACCGGCGGCCGCCGAAGAGGGTGCTGCGGACGTGCTCGAGGTCTCGGACGATGGAGTCTGCGCGGAACAGGGACAGGTGCTCGGCTCCCGCCTCGGCGTCGCCGCGGGCCGAGACGTCTTCAGCCTCCAGCGGGGTGGAGCGTCCTGTGCCGCGCTGGTCCACCAGCACGATGCGGTAATGCGCCAGCGCTTCCTCGATCCAGGAGCCGGGACGGGTCGGACGAGGATTCGCGCCCCGGGCCCGCCCTGAAGGAACAGCAGCAGCGGCAGGTCCTCGCGCCGCTTCTCCGGTCCCACCAGCTCCCGGACGAACAGGTCGATGTCCTCCCCGTCGGGGCTCGACCAGTCCAGCGGCACTCTCAGCGTGTGCTCCTCAACCCACATTCCCGGCATGGGATAGCCCATCGTTCTGCTCCTTCAACGGTCTGCCGATGCTCCTGGGGTGAACCCTAAGCCACGTCCGCGGCGACGGACCGACGCCGAGGCTCATCGGCCCGGGCGAGCATGCGTGGTCGCACCGCTTCGAGGAAGTACATTCATCGAATGTCGTTTCTGTCGCTGATCGCCTTCATCCTCGCTTAGCGCGGGCACCCCAGGGCCGAACAACGCCATCGCGCTGGCGTCCGGGGCCAACTATGGGCTGCGTCGAACGGTGCCGTGCATCGCCGGGGTGAACGTGGGGTTCCCGCTGATGATCATCCTGGTGGGGATGGGGCTCGGCGGGGTCCTCGCCCAGTGGCCGTTCGTGCTGGACATACTGCGTCCCATCGGCGTGGTCTACCTGCTGTGGCTGGCATGGAACATCGCCGCGGCTCCGACGCACGTCCAACCCGGCACGCAGGGCAGGCCTCCGGGCTTTGTGAAGATGGCGCTCTTTCAGCTGGTCAACCCGAAGGCCTGGACCTTGGTGATCGCGGCCCTGTCGACCTACACGGGGTTCTGGGGCTCGTTCTTCGCCGAGGTGGTGGTCATCGCGCTGTTCGCGATGGTCTTCGGCGCCCCCTGCACCACAGCGTGGGCCGTGATGGGGGTGGGCGTAAGCCGCATCATCAGCAGGTAAGCCCACATGCGCGTGTTCAACGTGGTCATGGCGCTGCTGCTGGTGGCGTCCCTCATCCCCGCATTCGTGGAGATCTGGGAGTCCGCACAGCCGCTTCTTGCCTGACCCGGCGATTGGCGGAGAGGACGGAGGCGCACCAGGCGTAAGCGATGATGAGGCCGCAGCCGAGCAGCTGCCAGACGGTGGGGATCCGCCCGAAGATGATCACATCGAGCACCACGGCGAATACGGCGCTGAGCAGCATCAGGGTTGAGGAGGTCACCTCCGTGATGCCGGTCATGGCAATGTTGAAGCTCAGGTACGTGATGACCTGCCCGACGAGTGCGAGAGCGGCGAACCACGCCCAGCCCTCCCATCCTGCGGGCATGACCAGACGGCCGGTGCCCGCCGCAGCGGCCAGGCTCACCAGGCCCGCCGAGAGGCAGACCACCGCCAGCACGGTGAACGGGGCCGGACGGACAGTGCGCGGGGCGGTGCGCCGGATGATGGCCAGGTACGCCGCGTAGCAGACGCTTAGCTGCCAGACCGGCTGCGACCCCGCCCCAGTTGAGCGCCTCGTCCCCGAAGGCGCCCGCGGCAAACGCCACCCCAGCAGCATCATCGGAACGATCCACAGCAGCGAGCGCATGGGCCGTACGCCTTCGACTGCCCATGCCAGCAGCGGCAGAACCACCAGCTGGATGTTGATGAGCACGGTGGCGATGCCGCGCCGATGACGACGATGGAGGTGTTGTAGAACGCGTAGTCGGCGCCGATGGCGATGCCTCCGATGACAGCGCCCAGCAGCGTGCGCCGCGGCAGGGCGGCCGCACGGTCCACGCGTCGCAGCTCCCACAGGGCGAAGGGCAGCAGCATGGGGCAGGCCAGCAGGCAGCGCCAGGCGGCCACGCTCATCGGCTCCGAATCGATGGCGGCGATCATCGCGGCGGACGCCGCCAGCGCGAACGTACCGACCAGCATCAGCAGCACACCGCGCCCCGGGGAAATCACCCCGGAAGTCTATTGCTCCTGCGCCTGCCGATCAGCCCGCGACGAGTGAGACCCTCTTCACACAGCTGAGAATCGGCGCAGGCGCAGGGAGTTCGCCACGACGCTCAGGAGCTGAGCACCATCGCGGCACCGGCGAGCATCGGGCTGAGCAGCCCCAGGGCGGCCAGAGGCAGCGCCGCCGTGTTGTAGAGGAACGCCCAGAAGAGATTCTCGCGAATGGTCCGCAGGGTGCGGCGGGCCAGCTTCAGGGACTCTCCGACGCTGCGCAGGTCACCTCGGATGATGGTGATGTCCGCCGCATCGATGGCCACGTCGGTGCCGGTCCCCATGGCCACGCCGAGATCCGCTTGGGCCAGGGCCGCGGCGTCGTTCACACCATCGCCCACCATGGCCACGCGGCTGCCCTCCGACTGCAGCCGCCTGATCGCAGCCACCTTGTCCTGGGGCATCGCCTCAGCGAGCACCTCGTCGATGCCCACCTCGTCGGCGACTCGTCGGGCAGCCCCTTCGTTGTCTCCGGTGAGCAGCAGCACCGCACCCCCTGCGCCTTCAGCTGCGACACCGCCTCGGCACTGGTGGGCTTCACCGCGTCAGCAACGATCGCCACACCGGCGAGCACACCGTCGACCGTGACGAGCACGGGGTGCTGCCGCCTGCCTCGGCCGCCGCAGCGAGCTGTCCGATGCCGCCGGGGATGCCCATCCCCTGCGATTCGATGAGGGCGCGTCGCCCCACCATCACGCGCCGGGCAGCGCCGTCGGCGCCGAGGACTTCGCCGCTCACTCCATGGCCCTCGTGGTTGGTGAATGCTTCCACCGCAGGGAGGGTTCCGGCGCGCGAGCCGTGGGCCTCGCGGGCCGCGTTCGTCACCGCTCGGGCCACGGGGTGCTCCGAGTAGGACTCCAGCGCCCCGGCCAGACGCAGCACCTCGGGCTCCGAGAAGCCTTCGGCGACGTGGAGCGCGTTCATGTGCATCGCACCCGTGGTGACCGTTCCGGTCTTGTCGAGCAGCACCGCATCCAGCCGGCGGGAGGACTCGAGCACCTCCGGCCCCTTGATGAGGATGCCTCGCTGCGCGCCGCGCCCGGTGCCCACAAGCAGGGCGGTCGGCGTGGCCAGCCCCAGGGCGCATGGGCAGGCAATGATCAGAACAGCCACGGCCGCGGTGAACGCCGCCTCCCCGAGGCGCCGAGGACCAGCCAGCTGATCAGGGTGATCAGCGCGAGCAGCAGCACTGCGGGGACGAAGACGCCGGAGACGCGATCGGCCAGCCTCTGCACCGCAGCTTTGCCGGACTGCGCCTCCTCCACCAGTTTGGCCATCTGGGCGAGCTGGGTGTCGCCGCCGACCCGGTCCGCCCGGATCAGCAGTTTACCGGAGGCGTTGACCGTGGCGCCGACGACGGCGTCGCCCTCTGCGACCTGCACCGGCACCGACTCTCCTGTGAGCATCGACATGTCGACCGCGGAGGCACCGCTGAGCACCGTGCCGTCGGTGGCGATCTTCTCTCCCGGGCGGACGACGAACTCGTCCCCCACGGCCAGGCTGCTGGCCGGGGCCTGGACCTCCGCCCCCGCGCATGAGGGTGACCTCCTTGGCGCCCAGATTCAGCAGTGAGCGCAGGGCCTGTCCGGCCTGGGACTTCGCGCGCTTCTCGAGGTACCGGCCCAGGAGCAGGAACGCGGTGACGGCCGCGGCCACTTCGAAGTAGACGTGGTAGGCACCGTGGGTGCCGCCGCTTAGCCCAGATGGGAGTGTCGAAGAGGACGAACTCGTGGCGCAGCTGGGGATCCCGGCGGCGCCGAAGAGCATGGCGTACAGGGACCACCCCAGCGCGGCGAGGGTTCCTATCGAGATGAGGGTGTCCATGGTGGCAGTCGCGCTGCGTGCGCTGAGCGCCGCAGCCCGGTGGAAGGGCCACCCGGCCCACAGCACCACCGGCGCAGTGAGCGCCAGGGAGGCCCAGGCCCAGTAGTCGAACTGGGAGGCGGGAACCATGGCCCACAGCACCACCGGCACGGAGAGCACCGATGCGATGATGAGCCGCAGCCGCAGAGACCTCATGTCCCTGCGCGACCCGTCGCTCTCCTGCCCGACCCCGCTCTGCGGGGGCGCTCAGCGGTGTAGCCCGCCTTCTCCACCGTGGTGATCAGCTGGCTGACGAAGTCTTCTCGGACATCGTCAGCTCCACCAGAGATCCATGCCTTCTCCGTCGCATAGTTGACGTGCGCGGTCACGCCGTCGATCTTGTTCAGCTTCTTCTCCACCCGCTGGGCGCAGGCCGCGCAGGTCATCCCGCCGATGGCCAGCTCGATCCGTTCGCCCTCGGCGGGCGCATCCGTCGTCTGCTCCTTCAGGCGGCCGGTCATGCTGCCCGCACCGCCGTGTAGCCTACCTCCTCGACGGCCGCCTCAACCGCTGCGTCTGCGACGGGCGCGTCGGGCTGCGGGGTCACCTCGAGGCGTCCGGAGGATGCGCTGACGCGGACCTCGGCGATGCCGTCGACGTCCTCCAGCTCCTCACGCACTGCGGTCTCGCAGTGCGCGCACGACATTCCGTCACTGTGTACACCTGTGGGCTGGTCATACGCTCTCAAACGTCAGGCCGTCGCGCGGTGTTCCCTCTGCGACGGAAGAGCGGCCCCGGCTCCCGAGATCGGGGCCGAAGGCCGCTCACCGTTCCCTTATCGCACCTGACAGAGGAGGTCTCGGACGAGGATCACTCAGTGATCGTGGTCATCCTCGTGGTCGTGATCATGGCCATCATCGTCGTGGCCGTGATCGTCGTCATCGTGGTCTTCGTCGTGATCATGGTCGTCATCGCCGTGTCCGTGATCGTCCTCCTCGTGGTCCTCGTCGTAGTCGGAGGACACACCCTCGACGGGGCGGCCGTCGATGACGATGATCTCGTTGGGCTCGAAGTCGAACTCAGCGGTGGTGATCACTTCGCCCTCGGTCAGGTCCAGGAGGTGGATCTCCTGGCTGTCCGGGTCCGTGACGTAGACGAGGTCATCGTGGGCACGGATGGCCGGACGCGGCTCCTGCCAATCCTCCGGCTCGGTCCACTCGTCGATGACGTCGATGTGCTCCAGGTGCTCGCCAGTCTCCGGGTCGATGATGTGGAGCTGGCCGTCCTCGGTCAGCACCAGCGCCTCGCCGTCGGGGCCGCGCTGCAGGTTCCGGAAGTTATAGGGGAATCCACGTTGACGGTCGAGATGTCGCCGGACTCCGTGTTGACCAGGGCCACCTCGGTCATCGGCTCCTCGCCGTCCTGATCCGTGCGGTAGTCGCCCAGGAAGATGGGAGAGCCCTCCGAGGGAACAGGTTTCCGATGCGGGAGTAGTCCTCGCCGGTGTCATGCTTCTCGAACTGCTCGCCGTCCCAGACCAGGACGCCGTCCTCACAGCCGACCGCAATGACCCCTCCGGCCCGGCCGCCTCGCCGTGGACGCCGGGGCAGTTCTCGTTCCGATCCATCTCCTCGCCGTCAGCGTCGAGGAAACGCGCACCCGAGCGGTCCTCGAGAGTTTCGAAGCGTGAGCCGTCCTCGAGCACCACGGCCACACCATGGTGCTCGCCTTCGCTCTCGTAGCTCTCGGTCTCCAGGCTCTCTGCCTCGACGTCCAGCTCCGCCAGGTCGAAGGAGCGGTACTCCCCGTTCCGTCGAAGAACAGGGTGCCGATGCCGTCGTGGGAGACGACGTGGGCGGGCGTGTCCCCGTCCACCGTGACATCCGAGAGATAGGGCTCGGTGGTGTAGTAGTGGTTGTGCTCGCCGTGCGGCTCTCCCCAGGTGCTTAAGCGTCCAGGAGGCGGAAGCTGCTGCCCTCAGTCAGGAAGGCATGCCGGCCGTCCCCGGCCTCGTTGATCCGGAGGAACCCGTCGGCGTCGAACTCGTCGATGACGTCCAGGGAGACGCCGTCGAGGACTGCCGCGCCTCCGTCATAGGTGACGGCCACGCGCGGCTCAGCGCCGCTAAACCTCCTGCTGCTCACGCTCGGAGGGGTCAATGTCGTCCTCCCCCTCGGCGTCAGCATCAGCGTCGTCGTCAGCGTCCGCAGCTCCCCCGCCTCATCGGCGCCGGTGTCCTCCGCAGCGGCGTTCTGGTCTGCGTCGTTCTGCTCTTCAGCCTCCTCGCCGTTCTCCCCGGCGCAGGCGCTCAGCGCCAGGGCGGAGACAAGGGCAAGAGATGTCAAGGTCTTCGATGCGGTGTTCATGCGAATCATTATCATCACAAGGTCCCACTCATCGCAAATCGTTCTCAATAACGAGTCGTGCTCCGAATCGTGAAAACTCGGCAACACCTGCTTTACACCGCCGACAAGGGCGAGAAACGGCGCCCCATAGCCTGACTGCGGAGCCGCAGCCGCTGCCCCGAACCCCTGCATGAGGCGAACGCTGCTTCTCTCCGCAGACAAGAGACCCCAAGGCGGTGATCGTGGAACCCCGGCCGAAGTCATCGCAGACGATCAGTTCCTGCGCGTGAAGACCGCCAGCGGCGTCGTGGAGATGACGACGAACACGGTCACCCTTCCGGGGTGCCCGCCGATCCGGCTCGCCCCGGGACCCATGGCCGTCATGCGGGTGCTGGCTCGGGCGCAGGGCGCAGTCATTTCGCGCGAGCATCTCATGCGCATGCTGCCCCAGTGCGGCTCTGCGCACGGCTTGGAGATGTGGATCTCTCGCCTGCGGCACGCACTTCCGGAGGCCGCAGTGGTCCAGACCGTGGTCAAACGGGGCTACCGACTGGCCCTCTGAACAGGTGCGGGGCCGAGGCTGCTGCCCCGGCCCCGCACCTCAGAACGGCTCGATCAGCCGTTGACCCAGGATTCGACCGTGTCGGCGTTCTCCTCAACCCAATCGGCAGCGAGGTCCTCGACGTCGACGTCCTCATCCTCGTCCTGAAGCATCGCCTCCTCGATGTCCTCCAGGGGATCTCGAACTCCTCCAGCATGGCCACGAACTCGGGGGCCTCGTCCCGCAGGTCAGTGTGGGCTGCCGTCCAGCCGGAGAGCTCAGGGCTGGCGCAGTCCTGCTGCCCCCGTCGAAGCAGTCCTCGTTGTACTCGTTGGGCTCGTCGAGCTGCACGAGGTCGAGCTGGCTGAACAGCCAGTGCGGCTGGTAGAAGAAGAAGAGGATGGGCTCCTCGTCGCTGTAGTGGCTCTCCACCTCGGCGATCAGCGCCGCCTCGGAGGACGTCAGGTGCTCCAGATCGAGGTCGAAGCCCTCGAGGCGCTCCGCATTGTGCTCGGTGGTGACCCAGTAAGCCTCGGCGTCGTAGAGCGTGTTGCCGACGGCATCGGCATACTCCGAATCGGAGAGCTGGTCCACGGATTCCAGCCCGGAGAGCTCGCCTTCGGCGGCATACTCGGGGATGAACCACCCTGGGCAGCACCGCCGTAGACCTCGGAGACGATCTCGACGGTGTCCTCGTTCTCCTCCGCGAAGCCTTCGTGGTTGGGCATGATCACGTCGACGAGCAGGTCGACGTCGCCGGAGCCGAGCCCTGTCCAGCCCACGGCGGGGTCGAACTGCGTGGTGCTGACATCAGAGATGCCGAGCTCCGGGTAGTCCTCGATGATCTGGGTGATGACTGCACCCTGGAATTCGGAGGCGAGCCAGTTGAACTCTCCGAGCTCAAGGGTGATGCCGTCGGCGGCCTCGGCATCCTCGCCGGATTCTCCGGCGTCGCCGCAGGCGCTGAGCGCCAGCCCGGAGGCCAGGGCCAAGGATGTCAGGGCAGTAAGGCGTGCAGTATTTGTGCGCATTGTTGAAATTCCTTCATCAGGTGGTCTTCGAGCATGGGCGTGCGAATGTCAGCGAGGACGTCGCTACGGCTCGCGGCCCCACCATCCGATGGCGTCAGGCTCCCAGGAGTCGTTCTCCCACCCGGCGGCGCGGTTCGGAGCACACTTGCGTGGACGGTTCGCCGGAGGCAGAGGCTTACGCCTCTGCGTCAGCAGTATCAGTGTCGCGGTCATACGATTCAGCTCCGCGGCGTCTCTGCATCCGGAGCGCCCTCGCCCTCCGGCTCCTTGGGGTCAGAGTCCTGCTCGGCGATGATCGCCTTGAACTCGCCGGTGGCAGGATCCCAGCCGTCGCCCCATTCGCCCGTCCTGTAGTTGTAGTCGACCGGCTCACCGTCCGCATTGGTGCGCTGGTACCAGTCGGTGTAGGCGGAGTCGGCGGAGTCGATGACAGCCCCGGCGCCCTGGCCGGGCTCGCTGGGCACCACTTCAAGAGCAAAGTTGTCCCCGTAGCGGTCCACGCCGTCGATCACGGCGTTGCGCATCGCCCGGTCGGCGTAGCGCAGCCGGATCGCTCGGGGTCGGTCCGAAGCTCGCTGAACCAGGCGACGATGATGAGAAGGATGATCACTGCGAAGGGAGCAGCGGTGATGATGACCAGCTGCTGCAGGCCTTCCAGGGCAGACTCGTCTCCGAGCAGGAGCATGACCAGCGCGATGCCGGTCATCACCAGCCCCAGAAGACGACGATGATCGAGCGGGGTTCTGGCTTCCCTTGGAGGACAGCATGCCCATGACGGTCGAGGCAGAGTCCAGTGCGGTGATCGCAAAGACGAGCAGCACCGCAATGCTGAGGAGCGGAACCCAGGCCGCGAGCGCGGGCAGGTTCTCTACCACGGTGTAGAAGACTTCCGGCGGGGCCAGAGCAAGGTTCCCGTCCGCGTCGTCCTCGAACCCGGGATAGCCCTCGCTGCGCATCCACATCGCGGTGCCGCCCAGCACCCCGTAGGAGATGACCAGCAGCAGGGTGGGAATGGTGATCACACCCAGGACGAACTGGCGGATGGTGCGGCCGCGGGAGATGCGGGCGATGAAGATTCCGACGAACGGCGACCAGGAGATCCACCAGGCCCAGTAGTAGACGGTCCACCACGACTGGAACTCCTGCGTCTCTTCGCCCCAGGACGCCGAGCGGCTCATCATGTCAGGCAGGTTTCCGAGGTAGGACATCAGCCCGGACGGGAGCAGGTTGGCCAGGAAGAGGGTCGGCCCTGCGATGAAGACCAGGGCCACGACCCCCAGGGTCAGCACGATATTGATGTTCGAGAGGTAGCGGATGCCGCGTGCGACGCCCGATACGGCAGAGAGGATGAATCCGACGGCGAGCACGGCGATGATGACGATGAGTGCCGTATTTCCGGTCTCACCCCACCCGGTCACAATGGTCACGCCCTGCTGGACCTGCATCGTGGCGATGCCGACGGTGGCAGCCGTGCCGAAGAGCGTGGCGACGATCGCGAAGATGTCGACGATCTGTCCCGCGAAGCCTTCGGTGCGCCGCTTGCCGAAGAGCGTCTCGAAGATCGAGGACATCAGAAGCACCCGCCCGCGGCGGTAGGCGGCGTACGCGACGGCGCCGCCCACCAGGGCGTAGATCGCCCAGGCGTGGAAGCCCCAGTGGTAGAAGGTCTGCCCCAGCGAGTAGTGCAGGGCCTCTGTGGTTTCGGCCTCGTTGGTCATCGGCGGCGGGTCGGTGTAGTAGTCGAGGGGCTCTGATGGGCCGAAGAAGAGCACTCCGATCCCCAGTCCGGCGGCGAAGAGCATGGATATCCACGCGAAGGTGGAGAATTCCGGCTCCTCGTCGTCCTTGCCCAGGGGATGCGCCCGTAGGACGAGAAGGCCAGTATCAGCATCACCACGAGGATGATGGCCGCAGTGATGTTGAACAGCCAGGAGACGTTGTAGGTGACCCAGGTGAATGCTGCGTCGGCAACGGAGGCGACCTGGGCCGGGGCGGTGAGCCCCAGATGACGAACGCTACGGTGAGCGCTCCGGCGATGATGAGGACAAGCTTGTCCACGCTGTACCAGCGTCGCTGCTCGTCGATGCCGATGCCTGGCACCAGCGCCGGGTGGGTGTCGTGAGGGTAGTTCGGGCGCCTGTAGTCGAGCGTTCTCAGCATCCCGCCTGCACGGCGTGCTTCAGCTCCTAGGCGTCCCCGCCTGCTGGGGTCGGTATTATGCGGTTTTTGTCCGACATTGTGCTTCTGACCTCAAGTGCGTGTGATTCTGAAATTTCATCCGGGGCTTCAGCCCCTGACTATACACAGACACGTGTGAACGTCAGATCAAATGACTTTCTCCCTGCCGCGCCTGCCTTGGCTTCGAAATCGGTCAGCACACGCCCGGCGAAGCGCGGCGCCCATCCGGCGTGCTCGTTGGCGAAATCGGGCGATTCGGTGAGGACTCGCCGCATCTGGACCGCATAGTGCGGCCAGTCGGTGGCCAGGCGGATACGGCCTTCGGGCCGCAGCGCGCGGGCGGCTTTGGCGGTGAAGGACGGCTGGATGAGCCGCCGTTTGTTGTGCTTCTTCTTGTGCCAGGGGTCGGGGAAGAAGATCCACAGTTCGTCCAGGTAGGCCGTGGGGATCAGATTGTCGAGCAGCTCCACCGCGTCGAGGCAGGCGACGCGGACGTTGGTGAGCCCTTCGCGGCGCACCCGCGCGGCCAGCTGGGCGGCTCCGGGCCTGTAGACCTCTGCGGCGATGAAGTCCCGGTGGGGTTGGCCACGGCTGCGGCGGCTACGGCCTCGCCGGAGCCGGATCCGATCTCCACGGTCAGGCTCCCGCCTGAGTCGACACTGTGGCTGCGGCCGAACTCCTCCTGCCAGTCGATGGTGAACCCTTCGGCCACGGAGGTGTCCCGGCTTCCGGCCGGAACATCGAGCAGCTCTCGCCCCAGCGCTGCGTCCCAGGCGCGCTGGTAGCTGGGCTTGAGCTGGTTGGAGCGGCGGACGAAGGAGAGCGGGCGGCGGTAGTGCTGCGGCGACGGCTCGGACGCGGGATCGGGTGCGGAAGTCTGTGGCATCAGTCGTCGAGGATATCCTGCGCGCCGACGAGGAACTCCCGCAGCAGTGGCCCGTTGTCCGTTGAGCCCCACTCTCCCTCCTCGAGGAAGATCGCTACAGCCAGGTCTCCTTGGAATCCGATGACCCAGGTGTGCGGCAGGTCCTCCCCGGACTCGGCGGTGCCTGTCTTGGCGTACACACGCGCGCCGGGGATGGGGTCGAGGAAGTCCAGCGTGCCGTACGAGACGGTGCCCGCCATCAGCGCCTGCATCTGGGCGCCCTCATCCTCGGTCAGGCCCGGTCCCGCATCGTCGTCCGGCTCCCTGAGCCTTCCACCAGCCATGGGTGGACGGTCCGAGCATCGGCGATGGACGCGGCCACGGCCGCCATGCCGAGGGCGGAGGTCTGGACTGTTCCTTGGCCGAAGAGGTTTGCGGCGTGCTCGTTGAGCTCGGCGTCCTCAGGAACGGTGCCTTTGATGGTTAAGCAGGCCGATGCCCACATCGTTGTTGATGCCGAGGTCCATTGCGGCCTGCCGCAGGTCCGCTGAGCTGACCTCGTCATGGGACGCCGCGAACACGGTGTTGCAGGAGTGGGCGACGGCCTCTGCGAAGGTGATGCTTCCGGTCTCGTCGTATCCTGCGACGTTGCGGAACTCCTGGCCGTGCACGGTCACGCTGGTGGGACAGCTGATGGTCGAGTCCGCGCTGAGACCGTCTCTGAGCATGGCCAGTGAGGACACCATCTTGAAGGTGGACCCCGGCGCATAGGCCGATTGGGTGGCCGCCTCCACAGCCGACTCATCGGGGCTGTGGCTGGCCGACGCGAGGATCCCCCGTCGG
The DNA here is from genome assembly GCF_019575955.1 of Nesterenkonia pannonica. Classification (GTDB taxonomy): domain Bacteria; phylum Actinomycetota; class Actinomycetes; order Actinomycetales; family Micrococcaceae; genus Nesterenkonia; species Nesterenkonia pannonica. Next base: position 656,238 of record NZ_CP080575.1, on the reverse strand, counting down.
AGGGTCGGACGGCCACGATTCCTGCGGTGGTGTCCTGGTCTGCGGCAATGTCCTGCGCGAGATTCTGCAGACGCGGGAGGAGGCTGGTGCTCACGTCTCCTCCGGCCTCCGGCTCAGTGGAGAAGAGAGTCTCCTCCCCGCGGTAGATCCTCACTCCGGGGTGCCCCGCAGGGTCTGCTCGTGGACGGCCTGCAGGCCCGACGTGCCCACCGTCTGTCCGACCTGCAGCGTGGGATCCTCCTCCAGGTGCTCGGCCGTCACGGGGCCGACCCGGCCCAGCAGCAGCGGGGCGAAGTCCGGACTGTCGGCCAAGGACATCTGCGACTCCTGCCAATGCACCCCGGGATGTCCTCCACATCGTCGACCGTCACATGCCCCCTCGCGGCGCACGGTGATGGCCTCGACGAAGGCCTCATCGCCGTAGGCCTCGACCTGCTCGGCGTAGGATGCGGCATCGATGCCGACAGCGTCGGCCAGCTGACGGGCCGACGCCTCCAGCTCGTCGTCCTCATCCGCTCCGAACTGGGTCTTGTCCACGCCCAGGATCACCACGTCGCGGTTGTAGACCATCGCGCGGCCCTCACCGTCCATGATCCGTCCCCGGTCGGCTGCGGCGGTGCTGACGCCGATCTCCTCGTGCCCCTGATACTCCGGAAGGAAGAGGTCGTACTCTCCGTCCAGATACCAGGTCTCAGACTCCTCGTGGTATGTCAGAGCGGCTTCGGTGACGTAGTCCCACTCCTCGTCCTCGACGCCGAGGGCCTCGAGGTCCCAGGCATGGAGGTAGGTGACGACCGCACTCGGAGCCCGCGGGGACTCCTCGGGCGGAACATCGAGCTCCGTCTCCTGGACCTCGACCTGCACGGACAGCTCGTCGAGGGAGTCATGCAGCCGATCGGCGGCGGTGTTCAGGGACTGGAGATCGCCCGAGGCGAGCGGCACGCCTTCGAGGTCTCCCTGCTGAAGAGCGTCGGCGAGCCGCTCGGCCGCCGGGCCGAGGCTCTCAGCCGGATCAGGCTCCTCCGAGCAGGCCGACAGCAGCGCAGCTGCGGCCGCGGCGAGCAGTGGAAGTCGTCCCCACGAAAGTTTCACCTGACCAGTATGGGCCAACGGACGAACATGCCGGCGCACCGTTGCGGGGCGTCGGGGGCTACGCCGAGCGGCGGAAGAGGACTATCTCGCGGCTGGCGGGGCGGGGCCGCTGCCCTCGGGCCATGGTGACGACGTCGCCGTGGGGCCCGACGGCGAAGACCCTGGACCCTCCGCTGCGCTGGATCTCTCTGAGCTGGTTCTGCAGCTCAGCGACTTCGTCCTCGAGCTCTTCGACGTGGTTCTGGAGCGCGATGATCCGCCGGATCCCCTCCAGCGAGACTCCTTCTTGGGAGAGCTGCTGAATCTGGCGGAGCTGGTCGATGTCGTAGGCAGAGTATCTGCGGTGGCGGCCTCCTTGACGCTTGGGCGTGACCAGGCCCATGCGGTCGTACTGCCGCAGGGTCTGAGGGTGCATGTCGGCCAGTTCGGCCGCGACGGATATGACGAAGAAGGGCGCGTGACGGTTGGACCTCGCATGCGGGGGCATCGAAGGCTCAGGCCTCACAGCGCCGCCCTCCCTCCAGACCGGACCGGGGTCGATGCCGGATGTGGCGTCCTGATATGCCCTGACCGCTTCCATCGCCTCGTCGGGCAGGTCCTTGGGCACCGCCACATCGACGACGACCAGCATGTCGCCCTGATGCTTCTTGGTTCTGATCCCTTGGCCTTTGAGCCTCAGGGTTCGACCTGAGGAGGTGCTTACCGGGATGCGGATCCGGACCTTCTCTCCGTGGACCGTCGGGACTTCTGCGGTGGCGCCGAGGACAGCTTCGTCGAAGCTCACGGGCAGGTGGATGCGGATGTTGTCGCCGTCGCGCTCATAGAAGGGATGCGCGGTGATGGAGACCTCGACAAGAAGATCTCCGCTGCCGCCGGGGCCCTGAGAGCCTTTGCCTTTGACCCGGACCTTCTGCCCTCTTTGACGCCCGGAGGAATCCGGACATCGATCACGCTGCCGTTGGGCTCGCGGAGCCCGACAGTGGTGCCGCGCACGGCACCTTTGAACGAGATGGTGGTCTTCGCGGTGCGGTCCGCCCCCTTCGGGGCGGCTCCGGCACTGCCGAAGCGTCCGCCGAAGAGGTCCTCGAAGCCGCCGCCGCCGGAGAATGTCCCGGCACCGCCGCTGCGGCCGAATCTGTCTCCGAAGAGCCCGCCGAACATGTCTTCGAAGCCGCCTGCTGAGCCCGGTCCGGCACCGCCGGAAAAGCGGGCGCCGGAGCCCATGGCGCGGATCTGGTCGTACTCGCGCCGCTTCTCCGGATCAGACAGAACCGTGTGCGCTTCAGAGATGTCCTTGAACCGCTGCTCAGCGCTGGGGTCGTCCGGATTCTTGTCCGGATGGTTCTCGCGGGCGAGCCGACGATATGCCTTCTTGATCTCTTCGGCCGTGGCGTCCTTGGAGACGCCCAATACTTTGTAGAAATCCTTTTCGAGCCACTCCTGCGAAGCCATCAGGCGCCTCCTCTCTGCTGTACGGGGTCTTCAGCTGAGCTCCCATACCCGATCAGCGGATGAGCCGCTGTGGGGGCGGGCTGCTCAGCTGCGATCGGCTCATTCCGAGCCGGAGCTGACGATCACCTGAGCTGCGCGCAGCAGCCGATCGCCGATGCGGTAGCCGGAGCGGACGACGACTGCGACGTGCTCAGCCTCAATCTCATCGCTGGCCTGCTGCATGATCGCCTCATGCTCGTTGGGGTCGAAGGGAATGCCCACTTCGCCGACCCGCTCGAGGCCCTGCTGAGCCAGGACGGTCTCCAGGCGCTCCGCAATGTGTGCGAACGGACCCTCCTGGAGCTCTCCGGCCTGACGCGCTCCGGAGATGTCGTCCAGGACCGGCATGAGCTCGGAGATGAACTGGCCCTTGACCCGCTCCTTCTCCGATGACCGGTCACGGTCCACGCGCCGCCGGTAGTTCTGGTACTCGGCGGTGACGCGGCGGAGGTCCTCCTCCAGCTCAGCCTCGCGGCTGTAGCCGGACTCTTCGAGCATCTCCTCCGCAGCCTCGATGCGCTCTGCGGGCTCGGTCTCGACTCCGCCGGCGACCTCGTCGAGGCCCACTTCGCGCAGCTCCGGGTCCTCAGCGAGCTCCGGGTTCTCGGCGAGGGGTCGGGCTGAGTGCCCTCCTGGCCTGCCGCCTCCTGGTGAGCCTGCTGGATCTCTTCGGCGCCCTGCGGCGCGTCCCGGAGAATCCGTTCGGCTTCAGCCAGGGGTCTGCCGCCGGGTCGGCGGCCGCGGCCTGCTCGTCGTCGAAGCCTCCCTGGCCCTCGGCCTGCTGACCGTCGGAGGGTGCGGGGTTCTCCGGAATGCCGTCTTCGCCCTTTTCGGGGTTGAACTGGTCCTTAGCCATGCAGGCTCTCCTTACTTGTTCTCGGACTCGGAGGACTCGTCCTCGTCGACCACTTCAGCGTCGACGATGTCCTCGTCCTCCTGGCCGGGAGCATCCGCCCCTGGTGCGCCCTCAGCGCCTGCTTCGGCGCCCTGGGCGTAGAGGGCTTCGCCGATCTTGCCCTGCGAAGCCTGGAGCTTCTCGAACGCGGCCTTGATCTCGTCGTCGTTGTCCTCGCCCTCGAGCGCCTTCTTCACGGCGTCCACGTCGGCCTGAACCTCGTTCTTAACGTCCTCCGGCAGCTTCTCGTCGTTCTCCTTGATCAGCTTGTCGACGGAGTAGGCGGCGGACTCTGCCGCGTTGCGCTGCTCGGCAGCCTCGCGGCGCTTCTTGTCCTCCTCGGCGTGAGCCTCGGCGTCGGCCACCATGCGCTCGATGTCCTCCTTCTCCAGGGAGGTGCCGCCGGTGATCTTCATCGACTGCTCGGTGCCGGTGCCCTTGTCCTTGGCGGACACGTGGACGATGCCGTTGGCGTCGATGTCGAAGGTGACCTCGATCTGCGGCATGCCGCGCGGTGCGGGGGCGATGCCCGTGAGCTCGAACGTGCCCAGTGGCTTGTTGTCACGGGTGAACTCGCGCTCGCCCTGGAAGACCTGGATGGCCACGGAGGGCTGGTTGTCCTCCGCCGTCGAGAACACCTCGGACTTCTTCGTGGGGATGGCGGTGTTGCGCTCGATGAGCTTGGTCATGACGCCGCCCTTGGTCTCGATGCCGAGCGACAGGGGCGTGACGTCGATGAGCAGCACGTCTTTGCGCTCACCGGAGAGGACGCTTACCTGCAGTGCGGCACCCATGGCCACCACCTCGTCCGGGTTCACGGTCTTGTTCGCGTCCTTGCCGGAGAGCTGCTTGACGAGATCTGCGACTGCGGGCATACGCGTCGAGCCTCCGACGAGGATGACGTGGTCGATCTCGCTGATCTTCACGCCGCTTCGGTGATCGCATCGTTGAACGGCTTCTTGGTGCGCTCGAGCAGGTCCGAGGTCATGTCCTCGAACTTGGCGCGGGAGAGGGTCTCGTTCACGTGCACCGGGACGCCGTCGTTCTGGGTGGCGTAGGGGATGTTGATGGTGGCGGAGGAGGCGGAGGAGAGCTCCTTCTTCGCACGCTCAGCCTCCTCCTTCAGGCGAGGCACGGCGATGGAGTCCTTGGAGAGGTCAACGCCCTCCTTCTGCTTCACCTGCTGAACGAGCCAGTCCATGATGCGCTGGTCCCAGTCGTCGCCGCCGAGCCTGTTGTCGCTTATGGTGGAGCGCACCTGGATGGTGGAGAAGTCGTCCTCGTCCTTGGCCACCTCGAGCAGGGACACGTCGAATGTGCCGCCGCCGAGGTCGAAGACGAGAATGAGCTCTTCCTCGTTGCCCTTGTCCAGCCCGTACGCGAGAGCTGCTGCGGTGGGCTCGTTGACGATGCGGGAGACGTTGAGGCTGCGATCTCGCCTGCCTCCTTGGTCGCCTGACGCTCGGCGTCGTTGAAGTATGCGGGGACGGTGATGACGGCGTCCGTCACGTCCTCGCCGAGGTAGGACTCGGCGTCGTGCTTGAGCTTCATCAGCGTGCGGGCGCTGATCTCCTGCGGGGTGTACTTCTTCTCGTCGACCTCGGTGCTCCAGTCAGTGCCCATGTGGCGCTTGATGGAGGCGTATGTGCGGTCCGGGTTGGAGACGGCCTGACGGCGGGCGACCTCGCCCACGAGGACCTCGCCGGACTTGGAGAAGCCGACGACGGAGGGGGTGGTGCGCGCACCCTCGGCGTTTGCGATGACGGCGGGCTCGCCGCCCTCCAGCACGGAGACCACGGAGTTGGTGGTACCCAGATCGATTCCTACTGCACGTGCCATGTGCGGGCTCCTTTCGAAGAGACTCAACCATGTATTGAGCGGTACGAGCTCAAGTTTTCATCCCGGGAATGGGAGTGTCAACTCGACTTGAGCCGACCCGACTCAACTTTGCTCTGACACGAACGGAACGCCGTGCCTCGCGGGTTTATTTCCCACGCACAGGTCCGGCCAGGACCACCTCACATGCGCACTGCTCTGCCGACCCAATCCGGCTTACCGCTCCCGCACATCGCCATACGCTTCCGCACCTCGCTGGGGAAAGGCTGAGCGCCTGCAGGCTCCCCGCCCACGTGCACGCCGAGCATCTCCTCGGTCGCCACGAGGCGGCCGGAGTCGTCGTGCATCTCATGGGCGAGGTGGAGCTTGCGGTCCCCTGTGCCGACGATCGCTGTGCGGACAGCGACCCCGGCACCCTGCGGCACCTCCTGGAGGTACCGCACGTGGGCCTCGACGGTGTACAGGGAAGCACCCTCGCGCTGCCGGTAGGCGGCATCCATCCCGAGGACCTCCATCGCCTGGTCGGTGGCAAAGCCGAAGACCAGCACGTAGTAGGCCTCTGATAGATGCCCGTTGTAGTCGATCCACTCCTCACGGACCGCCGTGCGGTACTCAGGAAGGTCCACGGCGCATCCCTCAATCATGCGACGCAGGGCGATGATCCCGCGGTCCCGCTCCTGCATCAGCTCGGTGACAGGACGAGCATCTTCGACCGCGCAGCCATCCACCACGTCGTCCCGCAGCCGCTCCGTGAGCTCAGGAGCGTCCAGTCGCGTCCACGGCGACTTCAGGGACGGCCCGAAATGGTCCAGCATGTGCGCCATGCCGCCCTCACCGCTTGCAAGATGGAAGGTGAGCATGGGCCCCTGGAATGGCCAGCGAAGCCCGGGACCCTCGGTGATGGATCGGTCGATCTGCTCCACCGTGGCCTCACCGTTGTCCACCATGTGCAGGGCTTCCCGCCACAGGGCCTCCTGGAGCCGGTTGGCGATGAAGCCGGGCACCTCACGGTCCATGGTGATCACAGATTTGCCGATGCGCTCGTAGAAGTCAGCCGCCCACTGGACCGCCTCAGCGGAGGTGCGCTCACCTCCGACCACCTCCACCAGGGGAATCAGGTAGGGCGGGTTGAAAGGATGGCCCACGACGAACCGCTCCGGACGCTCAGCGTTCAGCGCCATCTCCGTCATCGAGTATCCGGAGGTGGAGGAGCCGATGACGATGCCCGGATCCGACGCAGCGTCGAGCCTTGCCAGCAGCTGCTGCTTGAGCTGCAGCACCTCCGGCGCCGACTCCTGAACGAACTGGACGCCTTCGAGGGCCTCGCTGAGGTCTGTGTGGAAGCTGAGGCCCTCCCGAGAAGCGTCCTCGTGCAGCCCCAGCTCGGTCAGCGCGGGCCAGGCGGCGTCGATCAGCTAACGAAGCTTGGCCTCGGCCTCCGGGGACGGGTCCCAGGCTTTGACCCGGAAGCCCCGCGCCAGAAAGTATGCAGCCCAGCTTACACCGATGGTTCCGGCGCCGGCGCAGCACACGGCGGTGACCTCATCAGGGGCGGGAGAGCCTTCTGGGGTGCGAGTCATCAGTGCACCTCCAGCCCGAGCATCTCGCGCGCCTCATTCGGCGACGCGACCTTCCGGCCGAGTGAGTCGACGATTCTGCTAACCTCTGCGGTGAGCTGTGCGTTGGTTGCCTTGACGCCCTTGCGCAGGTAGAGGTTGTCCTCGAGCCCCACGCGCACGTGTCCGCCGAGAAGCACCGACTGGGCCACCCACGGAAGCTGATTGCGGCCTATGGCGAAGCTGGTCCACTCCACACCTTCTGGCACCATGTTCACCATGGCGCCGAGCAGTCCCGGATCGGCGGGGCGCCGTAGGGGATGCCCATGCACAGCTGGTACATGGGCGGGTCGGCCAGGAGGCCTTCATGAAAGAGGGTGTTGGCGAACCACAGATTGCCGGTGTCGAAGAGCTCCAGCTCCGGCTTCACGCCGAGCTCCCTGATCCGAGCGGCGCCCTGCCTGATCATCTCGGGGTGCCCACGTAGATCTGGCTGCCGTCGCCGAAGTTGAGGGTTCCGCAGTCCAGGGTGCAGATCTCCGGTCGGATGACCTCCACATGCTTGAGCCGCTCCAACCCGGAGACGAGGTCGGTCCCCTCGACACGGCCCAGGCTCTCCGCAGGACTGGAGGGGTCGATGGCGAGGTCTCCGCCCATGCCTGCCGTGAGGTTGATGACCGGATCCACGTCGGATGCACGGAGGCGAGCCACCACCTCTTCGTAGAACGCTGTCTCGCGAGAACCCTGCGTCGTCTCGGGGTCGCGGACGTGAATGTGGATCACCGAGGCACCTGCTCGGGCAGCTTCGATGCCTGATTCGGCGATCTGCTGAGGCGTCACGGGAACGTGCTCGGATCTGCTTAAGCAGTGTCGCTTGCGCCGGTGAGCGCACACGTGAGGATGGTGGGCTTGGGCATGGCGGCTCCTCCTTCAGGATGGGAATGGGGTCCCGGCCCATCGTTCCGACAGACTGAAACATGCACAAGCAAACTTTTCGCACGTACTGTCAAACATTGCTTTACAGTAGTGGGATGCCCAGCTTCGACCCCGACGTAGGCCGCCTGCGCACTTTTCTCGCCGTCGTCGCCGAAGAGTCGATCAGTGCGGCCGCAGACAATCTGCGCATCAGCCGAGCGGCCGCGAGCCAGCAGATGCAGGCGCTGCAGAGGGAGACGGGGCTGACCCTGCTGGAGCGGCGCGGGAGAGGCATCGCCGTGACGGCATTTACCACAGCTCTCGGTCCGGGCAGAGCGGCTGCTGCGAGAAGCCGGGCAGCTGCAGGGCCTGGCAGCGGACCTGCGGCAGGGACGCACCGGATCCCTGCTCATCTCGCACTTCGTGTCGGTGGGAGTCGCATGGATCCCGGCTCTGGTGGCCGCGATCTCCTCGGAGTTTCCGGAGCTGCGCATTACGATGCGCCTCTGGGATCTGGAGGAGGCGGCCGCTTGGGAGCCGGACGCGGAGATATTCGTCCGGCACCCGGACGTGGCGGACCGTGCCGGCTACCGCACGACGGAGCTGATGCAGGACTCCTATGCAGCCGTGCTCCCCGCCGGGCATCGCCTCGCTGGGCGAGAGCGCATCGGGCTGGAGGACCTGCGCGGCGAAGTGTGGGTCGACAACGACTACACGCGCGGGCCCAACCGCAAGATCCTTATGCAGGCCTGCGCCGGGGTGGGCCTGGCACCCGACTTCAGGATCGAGACGCAGGACTATGCCGCCGCCGTCGCATGCGTGGAGGCCGGAGTCGGCATCACGGTGATGCCGCAGCTGTCCTGGCAGACCGTCGCCGGCATGGTGAGCGGGGTGCAGGCGCTCCCGCTGGACGAGCCCGGCCTGCACCGCGTGCTGGCCGTGCGCACAAGGAGGCGTCGGACAGCGCTCCCGCCGTCCGACGCCTCCTTGAGCTGCTGCAGGCCAGAGTCAGCCAGCAGCCTTAGGCAGCGCGGCTACATCGCGATCCCGATGTACTTGGTCTCCAGGAACTCCTCGATGCCGGTGTCGCCGCCCTCGCGGCCCAGTCCCGACTCCTTGATCCCGCCGAAGGGCGCCGCCGGGTTGGAGACAGCCCCTGATTGATCCCGACCATGCCCGACTCCACCTGCTCGGCCACCCGCAGGGCCCGGTTCAGACTTTCGGTGAAGACGTAGTTGACCAAGCCGTACTCGGTGTCGTTGACCCGGTCGATGACCTCCTTCTCATCGTCGAACGGCGTCAGCGGGGCCACCGGTCCGAAGATCTCCTCGGACCACATGCGCGCGCTCTCGGGAACGCCGGTCAGCACCGTCGGCGGGTAGAAGTACCCTCACCCGCGGTGGCTCCCCACCGAGGACGACCTTCGCCCCGGACTTCACGGCGTCCTCCACGAGCTCAGCCACCTTGTCGCGCTGACGCGCGTCGACCATGGGGCCGACAGCGGTCTCCTCATCGACTCCGCGGCCCGTCTTCATCCGCCCGAGACGCTCCGCGAGCTTCTGGGAGAACTCGTCCATCACCTGGGAGTGGACGAAGATGCGATTGGCCGCCGTGCACGCCTCCCCTGAGTTGCGCATCTTCGCCAGCACAGCGCCCTCGACCGCCTTGTCCAGGTCAGCGTCCTCGAAGACCACGAACGCCGCGTTGCCGCCGAGCTCCATCGAGGTGCGAAGGACCTTCTCGGAGCACTGCTCCAGAAGTCTGCGGCCGACGGGGTGGATCCGGTGAAGCTGAGCTTGCGGGCGATGCCCGAACGGATGAGCGGCTCGACCACCTCGCCTGCGGAGGAGGTGACCAGAATGTTGACCACTCCGGCCGGGACCCCAGCCTCGCGAAGAATGTCGGCGAGCGCCAGCATGGACAGCGGCGTCAGCTCGGCTTACTTCAGCACACTGGTGCAGCTTAGGCGGCGATGGCGGGGCCGAGCTTGCGGGTGCCCATCGCGAGGGGAAGTTCCAGGGGTGATGAGGATCGAGGCCCGACCGCCTGCTTGTGGATGAGGAACCGCGACCCTCCGCGGGGGCCGTCTGGTATCCGCCGCTGATGCGCGTGGCCTCTTCGGCGAAGTGCCGGAAGAACTCGGCGGCGTAGTTCACCTCGCCGTACGACTCAGCCAGCGGTTTGCCCATCTCCAGGGTCATCAGAAGGGCCAGGTCGTCCTTGCGCTCATGCATGAGCCGGAACGCGTTCATCAGCATCTCGGCGCGCTCACGGGGAGGCGTGCGCTCGAAGCCCTTCTGCGCCGCCTCGGCCGCCTTCAGCGCGTCCCAGCCGTCCTCGGGGAAGCATTCGCCGCACGGGTCAGCACTCTGCCCGTGGAGGGTCGAACACCTCGAGAGTGCGCCCTCCCCGCGCATCCCGCCACTCACCGTCGATGAAGAGCTGGGTGGGGGCGGCCTGGACGACTTCGTTCTCACGGTCGGCTGTGATCGGTACGCTCATGCGGGGGTCTCCTGAGGGGTGATGTCGGGTGCTGGCACGGTGTCGAGGAAGCGCAGGCGAGCGCTCTCCAGATGCTGCTCCAGCCAGAGGCGCCATCGGTCGTCGCCGGTCTGGAGCATCCTGGGAGCGCCGCGTGGTCCTCTGCGCTCACTGCCAGATTCTCTCCGGGGTGGGGGTTCAGTGTGAAGAGCGCAGCCAGGGTCGGCTCGAACAGGTGCCACACGGCCTGGAGCCGCTTGCCGCCGCCGATCTGCAGGACTGAGCGGTGAAAGTTCAGGTCCGCTTCGGCGAAGGCGGGCTGGTCCCCGCGCAGGGCCGCAGCCTTCATCTCCGCGGCCCTCTGCTCCAAGGGAGCCCAGTCGGCCTCTGCGGCGAGCCCAGACTCGATCGCAGTCCTTTCGGCCATGTGCCGAATGGCGAAGATCTCGTCGACGTCCTGCCGGGCGATCTGGGCGACACGGTGGCCCTGACGGGCGGAGTAGATGATGCCTTCGTGCTCCAGCTCCTTCAGCGCGTCGCGCACCGGGCCCCGGCTGACCCCGTACTGCTGGGCCAGACGGGACTCGACCAGGTGTGCGTGCGGAGGAAGGTCCCCGGCGAGGACTTGGAGCCTGAGCTGCCGGGCAAGCCGAGCGCCCAGCGGCGGCGATGCCAGCAGCGCTGCGGGTTCGAGGGTCACCGGCCTGCACCTGCCATCAGCTCAGCCAGGTGCAGGGAGGAGCATCCGCCAAGTCGTCGAGCTGCACCCGACAGGACATTCCGTCGGCGAGCACCACGCAGCGGGGGCGTCCTCACGCCCCTGCTGCGCGCGCAGGGCCGGCAGAAGGTACGTTTCGGCCACCGCCACCGAGGTCTCGTAGTGCCCCTTCTCCATGCCGAAGTTCCCCGCGAGTCCGCAGCACCCCGACACCTTGGTCACGACGGCGCCTACTTCTCCAGGAGCATCTGGTCAGCGTCCCAGCCGATGATCGACTCCTGATGGCAGTGCGGCTGGGCCACCACGTCGACCCCTGACAGGTCAGGCAGCTCGATGCGGCCCTCCTCGAGCAGCCGGGCGAGCAGCTCGGAGAACGTGAGAACGCCGTCGGCGACCACGCCCGCGGCGGGAGCATCCGTCAGCTCACGGGCATCGGAGCGGAGGGTGGCCAGGCAGCTGGGCTCCATGCCGATCACCGGAACACCTGAGCTCACGTAGGGCTCGAGCATCTCCACGGCCTCTTCGATGCGCGCCCTCGCCTGGTCCAGCTGGCCGGTGGTGATCCACGGCAGGCCGCAGCATCCCTTCTTCTGGATGACGTGGGCATTGAGGCCCTGGGACCGAAGGAACTCGAGGGCGGCGTGGCCGGACTGGGGAAGAAGTGGTCGGTGAACGAGTCCGCCCACACGTAGACGTCCGCCGGGGCGGCGAGCGCGCCCGACTTCTTCCTCTCCGCGGCCTTCAGCGTCCTGCGGGCGAAGGCTGCCACCCCGCGCCGCTGATCGATGCCCGCCGCCCACTTGACCAGCGCTGCGACCGGCGGAATGCGCATGCTGAGGTTGGCCAGCGGCGCCGCGGGGCTGTGAGCGCCGCCCACTGGGGCAGGCGGCCCATCGCATAGTGGCTGCGCGGCCGCAGACGCCGCTTGGGACGTCCTTCTGCGTCGCGGTCGTAGGTCTGGTGGAGCGCTTCGGCCTTGTAGGCGGCCATGTCGACCCCGGCGGGGCAGTCCGAGGCGCATCCTTTGCAGGACAGGCACAGATCCAGGGCTTCGTGCACGGCCGGGTCGGCCAGGCCATGCACCAGGGAGCCGTCCATAGCCTCCTGGAGAATGCGGCCGCGGCCGCGCGTGGAGTCCTTCTCCTCCCGGGTGGCCATATAGCTGGGGCACATGACCCCGGCGGCCTTGGGCGCCACACAGCGGCCCACGCCTGAGCAGCGGTGCACCGCTGCGCCGAGGTCGCCGGCGTCGTGCGTCATCCGCATACCGGGGAAGGGCAGGCTGACTTTCGGCTGTGTCGGCTTCAGGCTCTCGAACGGTGAGGCGATGCCGACCCGCTCACTGCCTCGCGGTTCCGGGGAGGCGATGATTCCGGGGTTCAGCAGGTTCTGCGGGTCGCAGATCTCCTTCGCCTGGGCAAAGAGGTCCAGCGACTCAGCCTCGTACATGGTCGGCAGCAGCTCCGAACGGACCCGTCCGTCGCCGTGCTCGCCCGACAGTGAGCCCCGTAGACGGCCAGGCGCTCGGCGCAGGCGGCGAGGAACTCCCGGAAGACTCCGGTGCTGCCGGGGTCGCCGTGCTGGAAGGGGAAGTCGATGCGGCAATGGATGCATCCGTCGCCGAAGTGGCCGTAGGGGTAGCCCTGCAGCCCGAACTCCACCATCAGACCCTCGAACTCACGCATCCAGCTGCCCAGATGCTCAGGAGGAACCGCCGCGTCCTCCCACCCCGAATGCGCCGGAGTCTCGAGGCTGATCCCCGCCAGGCCCGCCCCGTCCTCGCGGATCTTCCAGAGGGCGGCAGCCTCTCGCGGATCGTCGATCGCGCGATGGCCGACGGCTTCGGAGGCCGTGCGGACCGCGTCGAGGACGCTGCCCGCACCGTCGCCGGCAGCCTCCACGAACAGCCAGGACTCCCCTCGGGGAAGGGCGGGGACGCGCTTGCCTACCCCGCGCACCAGCGCCACCAGTCGGGAGTCCATGCCCTCGCAGGCGATCAGGCGGCCGTCGCCAGCGGCGGGATGTGCGGCACAGCGTCGGCTGCTTCCGCCACCGAGGGGAATCCCAGAACCATCAGGCGCCTGCCCGGGTCGTCCTGGACCAGGTTCACCGTGGCCTCCAGAATCGTCCCCAGAGTGCCCTCCGAGCCTGCCATGAACCGCTCCACTCGGCCCCGGTTCTCCGGAAGCAGGTGCTCAAGGCTGTAGCCGGAGACCTGCCTGGCGAACTGGCCGAAGCGCGTGCGGATATGCCCAAGGTTCTCCTCGGCGAGCTCCAGCAGCCGCACGGCCGTCCGGCCCTGGGCGCCGCCCACCCGCGCATCGAAGCTGCCGATCTCCCCGTTGCCGAACAGCACGGTCGCGGCCTCGATGTTGTCCGCGGTGCGCCCATAGCCCAGGGCCCGGAGCCGCAGGCGTTGTTGCCGATCATGCCGCCGATGGTGCAGCGGGAATGGGTGGACGGATCGGGGCCGAACCTCAGTCCGTGAGGCGCCGCGGCCCGCTGCAGATCCGCGTGCACCACACCGGGCTGCACGGTGGCCGTTCCCAGCTCGGGGTCGATGCTGACGATCTGCTTCAGATCGCGCAGGTCAAGAACGATGCCCTCCCCACCGCGTTGCCAAGCGATGGAGGTGCCAGCACCGCGCATCGTCAGCGGAACGCCCAGCTCCGTCGCGACCTGATGGGCTGCGTGCACCTCGTCGATGTGCTGAGGACGAGCGACCGCCTGGGGCAGCACGCGGTAGAGGCTCGCGTCCGCTGCGTACATGCCGCGGGTCAGGGGCGAATCGTCCGCGCTGGGAATCCCTGCCCGGTGCAGGTGGTGGAGGAGCTCGGACGAAGCGTGCGCGCCTGCGGACGCGACGGCAGGTGCACTCACCAGTGAGCCTCCTGATCGGTGGGGAAAGCCTGTGCACGAAACTGTTAACAGTTTACGGGTGGTGCTACCGTAGCACCGCACGACCCCTTTCCCCGCGTTTATTGAGGAGCCGAACATGGCGCAGCTCTCGCCCCAGCTCAAGCAGGCCACCCCCGTCGTCGCCGACCGCGGCGAGGGCGTATGGATCTACGACGAAGCAGGGAACAAGCACCTGGACTTCACTGCGGGGATCGGCGTGACCTCCACAGGACACTGCCACCCCAAAGTCGTGGCCGCAGCGCAGGAGCAGGTCGGGAGCCTGATCCATGGCCAGTACACGACCATCATGCATAAGCCGCTCCAGCGTCTCACCGCGGCGCTCGGTGAGGTGCTGCCTGCCGGGCTGGACTCCATCTTCTTCTCAAACTCGGGCTCGGAGGCCGCAGAGGCCGCCCTGCGCCTGGCCCGCCAGGCCACGGGACGGCCCAACATCGTGGTCTTCCAGGGAGGCTTCCACGGCCGGACCGTGGGTGCGGCCTCCATGACCACCTCGGGCACCAAGTTCAAGGCCGGGTTCTCTCCGCTGATGCCCGGTGTGGTCGTCTCTCCTTCCCGAACCCTGCCCACTACCGGCACTACGGCTGGGACGCGGAGCAGGCCACGGACTTCGCGCTGCGCGAGCTGGACCTCGTCCTGCAGACTCAGTCCCACCCGGCCGACACGGCCGCGTTCCTCGTCGAGCCGGTGCTGGGTGAGGAGGCTACGTCCCCGGCAATGAGCGGTTCTTCGCCGGGCTGCGCGAGAGGGCCGACCGGCACGGAATCCTGCTGGTGGTCGACGAGGTCCAGACCGGCTTCGGCCGGACCGGCGCCTTCTGGGGCCAGGAGCACTTCGGCCTCACCCCCGACATCCAGATGTTCGCCAAAGGAATCGCATCAGGCTTCCCGATCTCAGGGATCGCAGCCTCCGAGGCTGTCATGTCCAAGGCATGGCCGGGCTCGCAGGGCGGCACGTACAGGGCCAACGCCGTCGCCTGCGCAGCGGCGGTCGCCACCCTGGAGGTCATCCAGGAGGAGGGCCTGGTGGCCAACGCCGCGGCCCGGGGCGCCCAGCTCAAAGCAGGACTGGAGGAGATTGCAGAGAAGTTCGACGCCGTCACTGCGGTGCACGGACTCGGCCTGATGCTCGCCGTGGAATTCACCGACAAGGACGGGGAGCCGGACGGCGCCGCCGCCTCCAGAGCTCACCAGCATGCGGCCAAGAACGGGCTGCTGCTGCTGACCAACGGCATGCACGGTCAGAACGTCCGCTTCATCCCAGCCCTGGTCGTGAGCGAGGACGAAGTGAATCACGCCCTGAGCCTGTGGGAGGAGACCCTCAGCGCTGTCCTGTGAGCTGCGGGCCTCCGGGTCACCAGACCCTTGAGGTGAGCGTGGGGTACTTCGCGTCGAGGTGGTCCCCGCTGGATCTGCGTGTGATCCGGCGGCGCACCCACGGAGCCAGGTAGTCCCTGGTCCAGGTCAGCTCGTCGTAGACCTGCCGGTGGAGCGCCGCAGGCGCTTCTCCTCCATCTCCGGCTCGTCGATCTCGTCGGGCTCGCCCAGGACGCGAAGGACCTCCTTGGCCATCACGATGTGCCCCTCGATGGACAGGTGCAGCCGATCCGCGTCCCAGTACCGCCAGTCCTGGAGGTGCTTCATGTGCCAGAAGTCGACGAGGTCCAGGCCGAGATCGGATGCGATCTTGCGCACCGCTTCGTTGTAGATGGCGGTCCGTCCGCGGGTGGCCCTGAACATGGGAGCTTTCCCGGAGTCGAAGCCGGTGAACAGCAGGACCCGGGCACCGGTGTCGGCAAGCCGCTCCGCAGCCCAGCGGTAGCGCTGCATCAGAGCGTCCAGGTTCACCGCGGGCCGCAGGATGTCATTGCCGCCGGCATACATCGTCACCAGGCTGGGGTTGAGCGAGACAGCGGCGTCGAGCTGCCCGTCAATGACCTGCTCCAGCTTCCGACCGCGCACAGCCAGATTGGCGTACCCCAGGAGGGTCGTTGCTGATCAGCTGCGCTGCGACCCGGTCCGCCCATCCGCGCACCCCATTGGGGCTCGAGGGATCGATGTCCCCCACTCCTTCGGTGAACGAGTCTCCGACGGCGACGAACCGCCAAGCTGAACGGTCCGCTCAGCTCATCCTTCGCTGACATTGGTCCTCCCCTGTATCGACAATGCCGCCACTGTATCCTCCCCGCGCTCGGCTGCGGCATGGCCTCGGAGGGCGCGCTCCTCACCCCGAACTTCGGGGCACGCTGTGTAGTAGTCTGACCGGGTTCCATAGCCGTATGTGCGTGAGCCCACACAGGAGGACCGGAGGTGGAGGGACCCGTACGCGTCGCCGTGGTCGACGATGAGGAAGCCTCAGCGACGAACCTCCGGCAGCATCTCAAGCACGCGGAGAAGCTCACCGGCGCGGCTCTGGACGTCACGGTCTTCCGCTCGGGCGACGAGCTGACCCGGCCCTACAGGCCGGGCTGCGATCTCATCTTCATGGATGTGCAGATGCCCGGGCTCGACGGCTTCGAGACGGCGCATCGGATCCGCAGCCTCGATGAGGACGTGACCATCGTCTTCGTCACCCATATGGCGCAGCAGGCCATCCAGGATACGAAGTGGGCGCCGTCAACTATCTGGTCAAACCGGTGAAGCACTTCGCCGTGGCCCACGAGGTCCGCAGGGCCCTCGAACGGCGTCAGCAGCCGGCACGGAGCATTCGTGATGCTGAACACCGCCGAGGGTACCGCACGCGTGGACACGGCCTCCGTCCTCTACCTGGAGAGCGACAGGCACCGCATCACCGTGCACGCTCTTGACAGGAAGTACGTCCTCAGCGGCACTCTCAAAGCGTTCGAGGCCGAACTCGCCGGACAGGGATTCCACCGATCGAGCAGCAGCTACCTCGTCAATCTCGACCACGTGGTCGCGGTGGAGGGCCCACGGTGCACCGTGCGCAGCGGGGCGGAGCTGCCGATCTCGCGCTCGGCGCCGGGCCTTCCTGGAGGCCTTCTCCGACCACGTGAGGAACCGGCTGTGACCGACGCAGTGGCCGCGGACATTCCCCGCCTGCTGACAGCGTTCGCCGAATGGAGCGCATGCCTGCTGTACATCCTGCTGCTCAGGCCGCGGCAGCGTGGTCTGCGGCTGGTCCTCCTGGCGTGCGGCGCTCTGATCGTCCTGATCGCAGTGCACGAAGCCGCGGACAGGCTGCCCGTGGCTCTGTGGACCCCGGGAATGCTCGTGGCAGTGGCGGTCATGCACCAGTTCATCAGCGCGGGCGCCCGCACACAGCCGGTGGCGACGGGGTACCTGCTGGCGCGCGCATTCGTGCTGGCGGAGCTCGTGGCCTCGCTGCACTGGCAGCTGCACGTCTTCTTCGCACGTGAGGCCGAATGGTGGGTGACCGCGCTGATGGCCGCAGCCGTGTTCGGCGCAGCATTCGGCGCGGCCTACGCCGTGGAGCGGCGGATGTTCAGCCGAGGCGCCCCGGATGTGGAGGTACGAGCTCTCGCCGCAGCCGTCGCAGTTGCCGCGGTCACGTTCCTCATGAGCAATCTCAGCTTCGTCGCCGCAGCGACGCCGTTCAGCGCCGCGACGGCCACCGATGTCCTCTACGTCCGCACGCTGGTCGATCTTGCTTAAGCTATGCGGCGCTCCTCGCTCTGCACGCGCAGCGTCAGGAGCTGGGGCAGCCGGCGCGATGTCGAAGCCATGAAGCAGCTCGTGCGCTCCCAGCACGAGCAGTACCTGCAGTCCAAGCGCAACATGGATGCGGTCAATCGGAAGTACCACGACCTGAAGCACTACGTGACTGCCTTCCGCTCCGAGACCGACCCCGAGTCAAAGCCCGCTACCTCGACAGACTCGAAGAGAGCATCAGCGGATACGGTGAGCAGGTCGAGACCGGCAACAGCATTCTCGACGCCGTGCTCGCCGCCAAGCTCACCGAGGCCGCCGAGCAGGGTGTGGAGATCACCACGGTGGCGCAGGGGCAGCTGCTGGACTTCATGGAGCCGCTGGACCTCTCGGCCCTCTTCGGCAACGCCCTGGACAATGCCCTGCGTGCCGCCTCGCAGGTCCGGGCGGCCGACCAGCGGCTCGTGCGCGTCGGCGTCATGCGCCGAGACGGCTTTGCGGTGATCTCCTCCGAGAACACGTTCGAGGGGTCCATCGACATCGACGGCGATCTTCCCCGGTCCACCAAGCACGACCGCGCCGAGCACGGCTACGGCCTGCGGAACATCAGGCAGATCGCCGAGGACTACGGCGGGGTAGCCACCTTCTCCGCTGAGAACGGGTGGTTCACCCTCACCGCTGTGCTCCCTCTGCCCGGCTCAGGCGAGCATGGCAGCCACAGCAGTGTCGGTGGACACCAGGGCTGATGCGATCGCCATGTGCATGTCCAGGTACTGGTAGCTGCCCAGCCTTCCGCCGAAGATCACGCCCCGCTCCGCCTCAGCCATCTGGCGATACCGGCCGAGTCGTGGCGGTCCTCGGGGCCGCTGACCGGGTAGTACGGCTCATCGCCGGGCCCAGCGAACCGCGAGTGCTCACGTGCGATGACCGTGGCATCCAGGGATACCAGTCCCTTTCGGGATGGAAGTGCCTGAACTCATGGATACGGGTGAAGGGAACGTCCTGGTCCGCATAGTTCATCACAGCCGTCCCCTGGTAATCGCCCGTCTCCAGCACCTCCTGCTGGAAGTCCAGGGTCCGCCACGTCAGCTCCCCGCCTCGAAGTCGAAGTACGCGTCGATGGGACCCGTATAGACCACCGGCACCTGGCCGACCACGGCGTCCTTGGACAGGGCATGGCCCGGGGCCAGAAAATCTGTCTCCGTCCGCACGGTGATGCGGGGATGATCCGCCATCCTGCTGAGCCAGGCCGCGTACCCGTCCGTGGCAGGCCCTCGTACTGGTCGCTGAAGTATCGCGCATCGTAGGTGTAGCGCACCGGCAGGCGGCGAATCACCGACGCAGGAAGATCCCGCGGGTCCGTCTGCCACTGCTTGGCCGTGTACCCCTGGATGAAGGCTTCGTACAGAGGTCGACCGATGAGGGCGACTCCTGCTCGTCAGGTTCTGCGGCGAACGGCCCTGCATCTCCGCCGCCTGCTCCCGGATCAGCTCCCTGGCGGAATCGGGGCCGTGCGCGGCGCGGAAGAACTGGTTGATGGTGGCCAGAGTGATGGGCATGGGGTAGACCTCGCCCCTGTGCACCGTCTGAACTCTGTGGGTGTAGTCGTTGAATCGGGTGAAGCGGGTGACGTAGTCCCAGACGCGCTGGTTGGAGGTGTGGAAGATGTGCGAGCCGTACCGGTGCACTTCGATGCCCGTCGACGGCTCCGTCTCCGAATGTGCGTTGCCGCCGATATGGTCACGCCGCTCCACCACGGTCACGTCCGCGCCCCAGCGGGCCGCGGCCTGCTCCGCCACGGTCAGGCCGAAGAGGCCTGAGCCCACCACAACAAGGTCAGTCATCAGTTGAAACCATAGGCCCAATGGGCGGTGCGGTAGGCGGCCAGGGACGTCCTTCTCCCCACGCACCCGGGAGTGTGGCCAGCACACCGACCGTGGAACGCCGCAGCCGTCGGTGCAGGGCAGGGTCCGCACGCCGCATCTCGCTCCAGAGCCCGGCCCGCTGGGTGAGCCGGTCGGAGGTCCCCGCCCGGAGCGCCATGGTGGAGGTGACAGCGGTGATGATGCCCAAGTAGTGGGACAGATACCGTTCGAGGCGCGGCGGTATGTCCTGCACCCCGCGCACCTGGGTGAGGTGGTGGAGCATCAGCCGGTTCACACGGAGCTGCTGGTCGAGCCGGGAGATCATCACCGCCTCGTTGACGGACTGGTCCGACCGTCCGATCAGGTACCTGTAGAGGTCAGCATCGACGTAGCGCATGCGCCGCACGTGCGTGAGGGGACGAAGGCGAAGAGGTTGTCCACATAGAAGGTGTGCCGCGGAAGGGTCAGGCCTGCTCGGCGCAGCACCTCGGTCCTATAGGTCAGCGCGTGCATCAGGAGGTACTGCCAGGGTCTGAACCGTTGGACCTCCTCCCAGCCGAAGTCGCGGCCCAGGGGCATCACGCTGCCGTACCGGACCGCGGCCCGCCGCTTTCTGCCGACCTTCTCGTACACGTAGTTGGTGACGAACAGATCCACCTCACGCCGCTGGCGGATGCTGGCACGCAGCTCATCCAGCAGCGCCGCGTAGGCACCCCGGTCCAGCCAGTCGTCAGAGTCCACCACCTTCAGATATTCGCCTCGGGCATGAGCGACCCCGGTATTGATGGCACCGCCGTGCCCGGCGTTCGCCTGACGAATGACGCGCACGGTCTCTGGGTGATGCGCCGCGAACTGCTCCGCCGCCGCGGCCGTGGAATCGGTCGAGCCGTCGTCGATGACGATGACTTCGACATCGGCGGCCTCCCCGTCGGGAACGAGGCTCTTCAGGCACCGGAGCAGATAGTCCTGTGCGTTGTAGCTGGGAACAACGAGGCTCAGTGTCTTCACTGCTTCTGCGCGGTCCCCTCCTCAGGGCTGCGGCCCTGCTCCTGCTCCGGGGCCCCACCCTCCGTCGAAGCGGCCGCCACCGCGGAGGCCTGGGCGGCCGGGCTGGTCTCGATCATATCCTCTGCATCGCTGCCAGGGGCCTCCGGCACGTGGCGGAAGATCAACTTGAAGATAGGGAAGAAGACCCAGAACTGGATGGCCGCGTTGATGATCATCGTGACCACATCGGCAGTGGTCTCACCTGCGGCGCCCCATTCGAGGTTCACGATGAAGAAGTCATACAGCGGGGCCCGATAAAGGCCCTGAGCAGCGGCGGCCGCGAACGTGATGATCACGTAGGCAATGGCGTACCACATGCCAGCCCACCAGATGCTTGAGTTGGACCGGAAGGTCACGCTTCGCTGCATGAAGAAGTTGATGACCTGTGCGATCAGAATCGTGATCTGAACGGCCAGGAAGTATCCCAGCCCCCGGCCCCGCCGTCGGAAAACCCGCCGCCGGGGTAGTCGAAGATGTAGAACGGCGAGCCGTCCGGGTTCTCTCCGACCTGCAGCACTTGGAAGTCGCGGTCGACCAGCGGCGTGAAGCTGAAGGCCCACCGGAAAATGGGCATCAGGGCCAGCTGCAGGGCTGTCACACCGTTGCTGATCACAAAGAACATGATGAACTGCGCAAGCGTGGTGTGCCGCTCGTAGAAGACCGCCCACCGGGCGACGGTGCGGCGCCACAGCGAAGGCACTGGGGCCTGATGGTCCTCCTGCTGAGATCCTTGGGCAGGCTGCTGCGTCACGATGAGCGCTCCTTCGTCTCAGTGGCTGGGCCGCTCGCTGCGGACTCTGCTGCGCGGCGGAACGCCCGGGAGGTGCGGCGGCTTGATGCCTTGTGCAGAACGGTCTGCTTCGCCAGGTAGGCGAGGCCTGTCACGTGCCGACCGTTGAGCACGGTGACGAGCTGCTCGGCCATCCTGATGCTCATCAGACCGCCGCTCATCTTCGCCAGCCCCTCACCGGCATACCGGTGAGGAAGAGCAGGTTCAGGTCCGGCTGTCCCTTGGACTCTGAACGTGCAAGCATCCTCTGCAGCACCGCCCCCGCGAGGTCGTCCGATCGGGCTGCGCACGGCGCAGCTCGCCGAGAGGGTGGTTGAGCGTCAGGGGATCCTTCGCGGCGTCCGGCTCACCGGCGGCGCCTGACCCTGGGCGACCCGAACCTGAGCGACCAGATCCTGAAGCTCCTCTGCGGCCCCGGTTCCGCGCTCAACGGTGCCGACCACCTCCACCGTCTGCTCCGCCGCGGTGTCGTCGGCATGGCGGCCCACGATGACCGCCCACTGGCCCGACTCCGTCTCCCACCGTCGGACGGACGCGTCCCAGTGGCGAAAGGCCATGCTGCCCAGGGGACGCGGACAGTGCGTGTCTCCCCTGGCTCAAGGTGCACCTTGTCGAACCCTGCCAGCTGCCGCTCCGGACGCAGAACGCCGGAGTCGCCGCGCCGTGAGACGTACACCTGGACCACCTCGGCGCCAGCACGATCGCCGGTGTTGGTCACCGTGCACTCCGCCGCATGCTCATCGGCGCTCAGACCCACGAGGTCGAAGCTCGTGTAGCTCAGGCCAAAGCCGAAGGGAAGCGCAGGCTGTATGCCTGAGCTGGTGTGCCACCGGTACCCGACCAGCGGACCCTCAAGTACTCGACCGTGGGATCCTCGACGGGAATCGGTAAGCCGTCGCAGTGTCCTCGATCGACGTGGGGTAGGTCTCCGCCAGACGGCCGGAGGGGTTCGTGCGGCCCGTCAGCACATCGAGCACCCCTTCTGCCCCGGCCTGGCCCGACAAATAGCTGTGGACCACCGCAGAGGTCTGGGGCATCCACCCGACCTCTACGGCGGAGCCGCCGGAGAGGACGACGACGATGGGGGTGCCCGCTGCGGTGAGTTCGTCCAGCAGCTGCAGCTGATTCGCGGGCAGGCGCATATGCTCCCTGTCGAGCCCTTCGGACTCGCTCATCTCGTCGAGCCCGAGCCACAGCAGCACGGTCTCCGCCTCGGAGGCCAGTGCTGCCGCCTCTACGACGAGGGCCGCACTGTGCTCGCCGTCCCGGCGGAACCCCTGAGCCGTTCCCGACCTCCAGACCGGAGGTCGCAGCTGCCTCAGCGCCTGTGGTCAGGCGCGTGGGGTTCACCAGGGAGGAGCCTGCGCCCTGGTAGCGGGGAGCCAGGGCGAAGTCTCCGACGAGGGCGACCCGCGCGCCCTCCCTCAGGGAAGGATGGGCGCCGTCTCGGCGCTGCCGGCATCTGCTTAGCTCGTTCTTCAGCAGCACCGCCGACTCTGCTGCCGCTGTCCGGGCGAGGCGATGGTGGGCCTCTGCGTCGACAGCAGGCTGCGGCGTGATGCTTCGCTGAAGAGACTCAGTCAGACGCACCATCTCGTCGGCCCGGGCGTCGAGATCCTCCTGGGCAAGCGTGCCTTGGGACAGAGCCTCCAGCAGCTGCTTCACTGAGTCCCACCCCGGCGAAGGCATCTCCAGGGTCCCGCCGGACCGCGCTGCGGCGACCGCCTCATTGCTGCCGCCCCAGTCAGAGACCACGGCGCCGGAGAAGCCCCACTGCTGCCGAAGCACGTCGTTCAGGAGATACGCGCTCTCGTGCGCATAGGTCCCGTTGACCCGGTTGTAGCTGGACATGATAGTCCGCGGCCGCCCCTCGCGCACGGCGATCTCGAAGCCTGCGAGATAGATCTCGTGCAGAGTCCTCTCGTCGACCACGGAGTCCCCGATCATCCGCAGGGTCTCCTGGCTGTTCGCGGCGAAGTGCTTGGGGCATGCTGCCGGTCCGGCCGATTCGATGCCGCGGACGTACGCGGCGGCGAACCGGCCGGACAGGAGCGGATCCTCGGAGAAGTACTCGAAATTCCTGCCGCACAGCGGAGACCGTTTGATGTTCAGTCCCGGTCCCAGCACGACGTCGACTCCCAGTGCGACTGCCTCAGCCCCCAGGGCCGCCCCGATCCTCTCGCCCAGCTGGGGTCCCAACTGTTCGCGACCGTCGCCGCAGTGGGGAAGCAGGTGGTAAGCTCGGAGGCGTGCTGCCCGAGATGGTCCCCCTCCCCGACCTGCCGACGGATGCCGTGCGGGCCGTCGGAGAGGACCAGGGAGCGCAGCCCCGCCTTGGGATTTCCCGGGTCTGCCACACATTCTCGCCGCTGAGCAGAGCGGCCTTCTCGAGTGCCGACAGAAGCTCGGTCGTCGTGCTGGGAGTCGGCATCAGGCAGCCGCCTCCGACCCGCTGCCGTGGCGGCGCACCCGACGGATGACCCAGATCAGTCCGACGACCCACAGGAGGCCCAGGAGGGCAGTGGCCACCCATCGGATAATCTCCCATGCTGCTGGCGTGTAGCTCATCTCCGCGCCCGGGCCGAACCCGTTCATGGCGTTGGAGTTGGCCACGGTGAAGAGGACGTTGTGGGATGCGCTGCGGATATTGCTCACCCCGTGCGCGCTCTCCGTGTCCTCGAACTGCTTCATCGGGGCGAAGACCAGCTGGTGGTCCGTCTTAAGCCTCGATGGACTGGTCAGGCGACATGTAGCCGTAGAGGTTGAAGTCCGTGATGACGACCCTCGGAAGCCCACTCGTCGCGGAGCACATCGTGCATCAGCTCCGGGAGCCGCCTGCCCATGTGGCACCGATCCGGTTGAACGAGCTCATCATCGCGGAGGCCGAGACCTCCGTCTGCTCGTGGGCGCCGTCCTCGTCCGGGATGAAGTCCATCGGCGCGCCGGAGTCCTTGACCACCGTTTCGAACGGGCGCAGGTAGATCTCACGGATAGCCTGCTCAGGCGCCCACGTGGCGATGCCGTTGTCTACCCGGTAAGCCTCCTGATCGTTCATCGCATAGTGCTTGGTGTAGGCATAGAGGCCGCGGCTGGCTGCCCCGGAGACCGCCTCAGCGCCGAGGATGCCTGAGATGACCGGGTCCTCCGAGTAGTACTCGAAGTTTCGGCCCGCGAACGGGGAGCGGTGCAGGTTCACACCCGGCGCGTACCAGCCCGAGACGTCCATGTGCAGGGCCTCCTCGCCGAGCATCTCGCCCATGCGGTAGACGATGTCCTTGTTCCACGCAGCAGCGATGAGCACCGCTGAGGGTAGGCAGCGTAAGCGAAGTCATCATTGATGAATGAGGTGAACCCGTGGGGTCCGTCGATGTCGTTGGTGCGAGGCTTCGCGATGGAGGATCGCCTCCGTGTTGTACGCGCCATTGAGGAGCATCTCCGTCATCTCGTCGATGCTGAGCTGGTCCAGCAGCTCCTCCCACTGGGGTCGTCGTAGTCGAGCCCGCGCATGTCGATCAGGCTCAGACCGTTGTCCTCACCCGTGGTAAGCATGTCCTCGTCGGATGCCTCTGCGGCGGCTTCCGCGTCGTAGTGCTGGTACCCCTCGATAATGTAGTCGTCCGCCACCTGGTCGCTCTCGTCGGGAGCTGTGGGGAATGTGCCCTCAAAGTCCTCGCGGCTCATCACGTGCGCACCCTCGCCGTCGGCGCTTCCGTCGAAGTGCTGGGAGACGTCGTCGAAGCGGTTCGTCGCCGCCTGCTCATCGCCGGATCAGGGGTTCTCCTGGTCGAAGACGACAGTCTCGCCGACCTCGTACTCGATGGGCTCGATGCCTTCGGCCATGCTGTGCGAATCCGTCTGCAGCTTCAGCTCGTAGGTGCCCTCGTCGAGCACCCACGCCTCTGCGTCTTCGTGGTCGTAGGAGGCCATGTCCTCCACGGGAAGCTCGACGGTGACCGTCTCCGACTCCCCGGGCTCCAGCAGGCCGGTCTTGGCGAAGTCGCCGAGCACCACGTGGGCCTTCTCGATCTCACCGGGTGTGTAGGGGCCGTGTAGTACAGCTGGACGACGTCGCGGCCTGCGGCGTCGCCGGTGTTGGTGACCTCCACCTCAGCTTCGAAGGTGCCGTCCGTCTCCGGCTCCGCGCTTGAGGTAAGCTCCCACTCGAAGTCGGTGTAGCTCAGGCCGTGGCCGAACGGGTAGACCACTGCGTCGTCGTAGTCGATGAACCCTTCCTCCGCCGCCGTCTCGTAGTAGCGGTAGCCGTGGTAGATGCCCTCCTCGAGCTCCACGAAGTACGCATTGTTCTGCATCGCCGCGTGGGACGGCTGGCGCAGGGTCGAGGCATTGTCCTCGTCGATGTTGGTGTACTGCCACTGGCCGAAGTTCGCGAATGTGGGGTCCTGCGTGAAGTCGCGCGCCCAGAGGTCCACGGTGCGCCCGGAAGGGCTCACCTCGCCGGTGAGGATCTCGCCCAGCGCGTTGAACCCGGTCTCACCCGGGGCGCCGGTCCACAGCACAGCGTCCACGTCCTCATCGTCCTCGAGCTCGCCGAGCTCCATGATGTTGGAGGAGTTGATGACCACCACGACCGTGTCGAAGTTCTCCTGAGCGAGTTCGAGAGTCTCCTGCTCGTCGACGTTGAGCATCAGCTCGTGCTGCCCGTCGAAGTAGTTGTCGTCCCAGCCCTCCATGTCGGTGGCGAGGTCGCCGCCCTCTCCCCACCGCGGCCGAAGACGACCACAGCGGCGTCCTCGTATTCTTCGAAGGAGTCGAGGGCATCGTCCGAGTAGTCCCCAGCGGGCATCTCGCCCACGGCGTACTCCGACTCATCCGGCTCATCCATGACGATGTCTGTGCGCGGGGCGTCCTCGGCGAAGCCCTGGAGCTCCTCGTAGACGGTCTCGTTGATGTCGAATCCGGCGTACTCCAGTCCGCCGCGCACGTTGACCGCCGTAGAGACATCCACTGAGCCCGAGCCTGAGCCGCCGTAGACCGGCTCCGCCGCGGTCCGGCCCATCAGCGTCACGGCTCCGGCCTCGATGGGCAGCGCGTCGTCGCTGTTCTTCAGCAGCGTGATGCCCTCCGCGGCGATCTCCTGGACAAGCTCGGAGGCCGCGTCGCGGGTCTCCTCCACGGAGTCGTAGGAGGCCTTGCTGTACTCGAGGTCCCACTCCTCGGCGTCCTCGGTGTTCTCCACCTCCCACGTCCCCGTGCCCAGCTGGGATGCGACCCAGTTGTGGAACGTGGCGATGGCGATGTTTGCACCCAGAATGATGATCAGCGCCACGGCGAGGACCGGCGCCCAGATCCAGAGGAACTTTCTGTTCGTCATCGGACGGCGGCTCTTCTTCTGAGGCGCATCCATGCGGCGGTGCCGCGTCAGGAGTCTGTTCTTCCACGACTACTCCTTTGTAGATCGGACTGTGAACCAGGAGCAGGGCCCCTGTGATGCAAGCAACATCCATTGCACCTCAGGGCACAGTCGGACCGGGCGCCCAATGCATAATTCGTCGATCCTGACCAATAATCGGTCAGCTGCTGCAGGCGCCCTGTGCGTCGCGCACTGAGAAGGGGCCGCAGGCATCCTCGCCTGCGGCCCCTTCTCAGCACTGCCGACTCAGGAGTGGAGCGGGTTCGCGCCCGGAGGCTGCTCCTCCGGGGCGACTGGACCCGGGGCCGAGGCGCCTTCGGCGAACGGTGCGCCGCCCAGGTTCTCGCGTCCGTGATCCGAGAGCCACGAGCTCATCTCCGGGCCCTTCGGCACGATCTGAGTGGGGTTGATGTCCTCGTGGACCTCGTAGTAATGGGCCTTGATCTGGTCGAAGTCGACGGTGTCGCCGAAGCCGGGGTCTGAAAGAGGTCCCGGGCATAGCCCCAGAGGTTGGGCATCTCGGCGAGCTTGTTCCGGTTGCACTTGAAATGCCCGTGGTAGACGGGGTCGAAGCGGACAAGCGTGGTGAACAGACGCACGTCGGCCTCTGTGATGTGGTCCCCATGAGGTAGCGGCGCGCGGCCAGACGCTCCTCCAACCAGTCCAGAGTCTCGAACAGCCGGTCATGGGCCTCGTCGTAGGCCTTCTGGGAGTAAGCGAACCCTGCCCAGTACACGCCGTTGTTCACCTCGGTGAAGATCCGCCTGATCACCGGGAGCATCTCGTCGATGAGCTCATCGGGGATCAGGTTCGGCGCACCCTCGCGATGATGCTCCGACCACTGCGTGGAGAGGTCGAAGGTCAGCTGCGGGTAGTTGTTCGTCACGACTCCGCCGCTGGGAATGTCCACCAGAGTAGCACGGTGATGCCGCGCGGATACTCCGGGAAGCGGGCGAAGTAGTTCTCCTGCAGACGCTGGGTGCCCAGGACGGGGTCCCGGCCGTCCTCGTCGAGGTCGAATGTCCACGAACGCACATCGTGCACGGGTCCAGGCGTCCCCAGGGACAGCACGTCCTCCAGGCCGAGAAGCCGTCGAATGATGATGGTGCGGTGCGCCCAGGGGCAGGCCCGCGCGGCGACCAGGCGGTACCTTCCGGGCTCGACCGGCCACGCCTGCGCATCAGCGGTCAGGCCTCCGATCCTCGGATCCCCGATCTTCGAGGACTCCTCCTCCGGGGCCGAGCTCACGGCGTCAGGATCACGGACCACACGGTCCTCGATGTAGTTGGTGTCCCGGGTGAACTCACCGCCGGTGACGTATGCGCCTTTGGTGGAATGCTCGGTTCCGAACGTCTCCTGCTTGTCCTCAGCCACAGCTGCTCTCCTCGCCTCGGGCGCCGCCTGACGGCGGCCTGTTCGCCCACCACCTAGCCGAGGCCACTACGATGGACCTATGGCATCCCATACCGCACTCGTCACAGGTTCAACCGCCGGTCTGGGGGCAGAATTCGCCCGCCAGCTGGCCTCGCAGGGGTACGGAGTGGTGCTTGTCGCTCGTCGGGAGGACAAGCTCACCGAGCAGGCCGAGCACCTGCGCCGCCGCTATGACACCGACGCCGAGACCATCGTCGCGGATCTGATGACCGAAGACGGTGTCGCTGCCGTGCAGGAACGCCTCAGCGACGAATCGAACCCTGTTCACGTGCTGGTGAACAACGCCGGGCACGGGTTGGGAGAGCCGTTCATCGAAAGCAGCCTGGATGCCGAGCGCGGGCTGGTGCGGCTGCACGTCCAGACCACCATGGAGCTGACCCACACGGCCCTGCGCCACATGGTGGCACGGCGCGGGGGCCGCATCATCAACGTCGCCTCGGTCGCCGCCTTCACCCCCACCGGCACCTACTCCGCGGCCAAGGCGTGGATGCTGAACTTCTCCAAGGCCCTTCACCAGCAGCACAAGCACGACGGCGTGCTCATCACCGCCGTCTGTCCGGGGCTGGTCCGCACCGAGTTCCACGAGCGCGGCGGAATCCACATCGCAGGCGCGAAGAAATGGATGTGGCTCGAGCCCGACGACGTGGTGCGCCAGGCGCTGACCGACAACGCCCAGGGCGCAGCCCAGTCGGTGCCCTCGGCCCACTACCGCGCACTGACCACCGGCCTGCGGTTCGTGCCGGACCGGGTGGTCCACTGGGTCACGGAGCGCGGAGTCGGAATCCCTGGGCAGGACAGCTCTGAGGAGAGCACGGACGAGTCGGAGAAGGACTCATCCCCGCGCGCCGACCGATCCTGAGCTCCTGGGGAGGCCGGGACAGGCCCCGCCCGATGAGCAGATGGGCCGCTACTCCTTATGCTGGTCCTCCTGGCGCTCTTTGCGCTCGCGGTAGGCGTCCTCTCCAGGTCCGACCAGGTCCCTGCTGCGCTGAACGGCGCTGATCGACCCGGTGAACAGCCCCACGCCCTCGCTGGGGGTGGGGAGCCGACTGGATCTCCGGCGCCGTCTCGCTCCGGCTGCTGTCCGGCACTGCGGTGAGCGCCTCCTCGCTGCTGTAGAGCATCCTTTGGGTGAGCAGCGCGTACGGGTGCTCAGTGCGGATGAAGCTGACGAGATCCTCACGGATCAGGCACCGCAGGTCCCACAGATCCGCGGAGTTGCGGGCAGATACGACCACACGGGCCTGCACGTGGCCCTCCGTGGCCTCGGTCAGCTGCAGGTTGTACGTATCGCCGTCCCACAGCTCACTGGCGCCCACGGTCTCCTTCAGACGCTGCCGCAGGGCGTCCATCGGCACCCTCCAGTCCACATCGAGGCTCGACGGTGCCCATCAGCTCAGTGCCCACGCGGGTCCAGTTCTCGAAGGGGTCGCGACGAAGTGCGCGCTGGGGTAGATGAATCTGCGCCCGTCCCATGACTTCACCACGACGGCCGAGAGCGTGATCTCCTCGACGTTGCCGAAGTTTCCCTCGATGACGATCACGTCGCCCACTCTGATTGAGTCTGTGAAGGCCAGCTGGATCCCGGCGATCACGTTCGACAGGGTGGACTGCATGGCCAGGCCTGCCACCACAGAGACCACACCTGCTGAGGCCAGCACACCGGCGCCCAGACCCGCAGATTCTCGTTGAGCAGCAGCACGGCGGCCACGGCGACGGTGATGATGATCGCAGCAAGGATCCTGCCGATGAGGTCCACCTGGGTCTGCACGCGCCGGCCTCGACGGTCCTCCGGGTCGGGCTCGTCCTCCCCACATATTTGGAGAGGATGATCGCCTTGACCACCTGGACGGCCCTGAGCGCCCACCACGCCACGCTGACGATGAACGCGATGAGCAGGGCCACGTAGACGGGGCCCTGCCACCATGCGTCAAGGGCGAAGTAGACGCTCAGGGCAGAGCCGGAGAAGAGCAGCACGCAGAACAGAGGCAGCCGCGTTCGGCTGACCGCCCGTCGGACGGCGGGCTTTCTGCGGAAGATCTGCTTGAAGACCGCGTGGATCGTCAGCGTGACAACAGCGGCGAAGAGCGCGACGATCGATGCGCCGAGCAGCACCCCATGAGAGGTCCCGCCTCGGAGACGATCTGTTCGAACTGCTCGGGGACGTGCTCCTCCATCTGGGTGACGGCCTCGTCGAGCACATCGGGCTCGCCGCCTTCGCCGGGCGCAGCCCCGCAGAGGTCAGGTTCGGATCGGCATTCAGCATGGCTGCATCCTGCCACGGCGCTGTCGCTGGCGGAAAGAACACACGAATGCTGGAACAATGATTCTGATCACCCCGCCCTGCCACGTCCCAGGAGATTCGTTGCTGACCCTCAAAGACCTGCGCGGCACCGCCGTCTCATCGCTGACGCTCAGCCCCGACTCCGAGCTGCTCCCGCGCGTAAGCACGGACATCACCGGCACCACGGACGCTGTGGCGCCCATTCTGCAGGAGGTGCGCACGCGCGGGACCGCAGCCATGATGGACTTCGCGGAACGCTTCGACGGGGTCAGGCCCAGTGCCCTGAGGGTCCCCGCGGAGGTGCTCGCAGAGGCTGCAGCAGCCCTTGACCCCCAGATCCGGGAGGCCCTGGAGACTGCCATCGCCCGAACCCGGGAGGTGCACTCCGCTCAGCTGCCCGCCGCCTCCGTGATCACCCCGGGGCCCGACGCCAGGGTCACCAACCGGTGGGTGCCGATGGCGCGCGTGGGACTCTATGTGCCGGGCGGCCAGGCGGTGTACCCGTCGTCAGTGGTGATGAACGTGGTTCCGGCCCAAGTGGCGGGCGTCGAATCCCTGGTGATCGCCTCTCCGCCCCAGAAGGATTCCGGGGGTGGCCGCACCCCACGATCCTCGCGGCGGCGCACCTGCTGGGCGTCGATGAGGTGTACGCGGCCGGAGGCGCCCAGGCGATCGCGATGCTGGCCTACGGGGCGCGCAGCGAGGCGGGCGAGCTCGACTGCCCCCGGTCAGCTTCATCACCGGGCCGGGCAACATCTTCGTCGCGACGGCCAAACGGGCCGTCCAGGGCGCGGTGGGCATCGATTCCGAGTAAGCCCGACCGAGATCATGGTGCTGGCCGACGAGACGGCCCCGGCCCACCTGATCGCAGCCGACCTCATCTCTCAGGCCGAGCACGATGAGCTCGCCGCCGCCGTGCTGGTCACCCCCTCGGAGAGCCTGGCCCAGCGCGTGATCGAGCACGTGGAGACGCGCGCCGCGGTCACGAAGCATGCCGAGCGTGTCCGCTCCTCGCTGACAGGCTCGCAGTCTGCGGTGCTGGTGGTGGATGACCTGGACGCCGCGATCGCGGTGGCCAACGCCTACGGCGCCGAGCACCTTGAGATCATGACGGGCGACGACGCCCGGGTAGCGGAGCGGATCACTGAGGTAAGCGCGATCTTCGTGGGCCCCTACACGCCCGTCTCCCTGGGCGACTACTGCGCCGGGTCGAACCACATTCTGCCCACCGGCGGCGCGGCGCGCTATTCCTCAGGGCTCAACGTCACGGCGTTCATGCGGTCCCAGCAGGTGGTCCACTACGGCAGAGAGGGTCTGGGCATGGTCAGCGCCCACGTGCGGCGCCTCGCCGACGAGGAGGGCTGCGGCGCACGGCGACGCAGTGGACGCCCGCTTCGGCTAAGCCTGGGCCGACTCCGGGTGCGGGGTGCCGGGGTGAAGGTAGAGGACGCCGTCCTCCACCGTGACCAGGTGAGTCCTGACCGGCTCGAGCGCCGGAGGAGTCTCCGGCACGCCCGTCTTCAGGCAGAAGCCGGAGGCGTGCATGGGGCACTCCAGCACACCCTCCTCGACGAAGCCGTCCGAGAGCGAGACAGCCTCGTGGGAGCATTCGTCGTCGAGGCCGTAGTAGCCTCCCTCGGCCGCGTGCACCACCGCAATGTCTTCGCCGTAGCCGGTGTCCTTGCCCGAAGCGAGCATCACCTCGTAAGCGGGCAGCTGGTCGGCAGGTCCTAGAGCAACTTTGTCAGACATGCGCGACAGTCTACTGATCCGGGCCGTACCTCTTGGTGTATCCGCGAAGCAGCTCCAGTTGGCGGCGTTCCTTCTTGGAGAGTAGGCCGGTGCCTCTCTCACGCCGGGGCAGACCCACATCCCGCGGCCTGATCTGCTCCG
Organism: Nesterenkonia pannonica; assembly: GCF_019575955.1. Classification (GTDB taxonomy): domain Bacteria; phylum Actinomycetota; class Actinomycetes; order Actinomycetales; family Micrococcaceae; genus Nesterenkonia; species Nesterenkonia pannonica. The sequence continues at coordinate 624,028 of NZ_CP080575.1, read as the reverse complement.
GCGAGTGGTCGCGGTACGCCTGATGCGCGACAGGCGCTCCCACTCGTTTGGCGTGGGTGTGCACAGCCTCGAGGATCACTGTGTAGCCGGGCCTGGAAATGTGGACATAGGTGCCGGGGTGATCTTCAGCGCGGGCTTGGCCGCCTCACCGCCGATCTTGACCTTCCCGGCACGGCACGCCTCGGTGGCTGCGGACCGGGTCTTGAAGACCCGAACTGACCACAGCCACGCGTCCAGACGAACAGGCGAGACAGGTCCCTCAGTCATAGTGATCCAGTGTACTGAGAGGGCGCCGGGCAGAGAGAAGCCCCGGTCCGGCTGCGTGAGGGGACGCTTAAGAATCTTAAGCCCGGGGCTGAATCACTCGCACCTTGAAGAGGCACTCTCTATATTCGGCGGCAGACCTTGACGGGACCCCCTGTTTTCACTGGGCATTCGCTGTGAGTCTGTCAGCCCGCCGAGCCCCGTTTCTAGGCAGACGCACAGGCAACCACATGAATGCCGCCTTTCTGACCTTAAACCTGTGCTTGAGCTGTGAATCGCATGAACGCGCGGGCTCTCATTACGCTGGCGGCGATTGCCGGGGGCTGTGCTTCCCATCGCGCACCTGATCCCTCAGCAGTCGAACGGGCTTCCGCCGCGGCACCTGCCAGCGGCGGAAGGCCCGTGCATCGGGTGCCCAAGAGTGAGGAAAAGACTGTGACTGCCCAGAAGAAGCTGGCTCCGGCCATCATCGGAACGCTGGCGGCCGGAGCCGTGGTGCCGCTGAGCGCTGCCGGAGCGTCCGCCCACACCGATGCCCCAAGCAGCGGGCGGGACCCCAACACCTCAGCTCGTCTCAGTTCAGCACTCCCCAGCTGGCCGGGACGTCACTCTCAGGGGCATCGAATTGCGCGTTCCTGCTTCAAAACCGACGTCCCGCACCGATGACAGCGTGAACGAGCGCCTGCGGGTCACCCAGCCTCTGAACGTCCGAAGCGGCCCCGGTATGCAGCACCCCGTGGTGGACGGGATGTTCACCGGAACTGAGGTCACCGCCACGGGCCGCAGCGGCAAGTGGGTCCAGTTCGAGCGCAGCGGCCGCAGCGTGTGGTCCCACGGCGACTACTTGGAGTAAGTGGCGAAGCAAGGGCCGCGAGCACCTCCTCGAACGCTCCCTCCAGCAGCTCCTCAAGCACCGGTGAGCGCCTGCGCGTCACCACGCCCCTGAACGCCCGGAGCGGCCCAGGGTGCAGCACCCGGTGCTCCAGGGCATGCCCGCTGGCACTCAGATCACCGTGACCGACCGCAGGGGCGATTGGGTCCATTTCAGCCGCAACGGTCAGGAAGTGTGGTCCAACAGCTTCTACATGGCACCGGTCGGCGGCCAATCCTCGGCTTCGGCGTCCGAGGACGCCTCGGCCCCCGCCAGCTCTCGGGACAGCTCCGGCGGAGACACGGCGACGAGTTCGCAGGGCACACGCTCGCAGAGCTCCCGGCCCCCTCCCGAGCTCGGGATCGGGATCAGGATCAGGATCAGGATCGGGATCGGGATCGGGTGAATCCTCGCAGAGCTCAGGCCAGGCGCGGTCAGCATCGCGCGACGACGCTCAGACGGGATCGTCTGCTCCTGCATCGCCCCAGAGGGAGACGGACAGTGGGAGCTCCAGCTCCGGGTCCTCCGACTCTTCCCGCTCCTCCTCGGAGTCGTCCGAGCAGGGACGCAGCGCAAGCTCCTCCGCAGACGGCTCATCCTCCGCTTCACGGTCGTCCGGATCGAGCTCGAACTCATCTTCATCGTCCTCGTCCAGCGATGAGACCGCCAGCTCCAGCGCCTCCCTGGGGACGGCGACGACCACGACCACGCAGAATCTGCGCTCCGGAGCCAGGCTGAACCACGGCGTCGTGCGAACTGTCGCACCCCAGACCGAGCTGGATATCCTGAACGAGACAGACCACTGGGTCCAGATCAGGCACCAGGGCACCACAGGATGGTTGGCGAAGTCCCTCCTGGAGCTCCCCGGCACAGAAGACGCCACGTCCTCCGAATCAGACGAGGACTCCAGCACTCCGAGCACCGGCGCAGGCACATCGAGCTCCTCCGCTGCAGACGACGCTCCCAGCCGAGATGACTCGAGCGTGACTGACCCCTCAGCATCGGAGAGCCCCGCCAGCGGACCGACGGCAAGCACAACAGCGGCGCTGAACTTCCGCTCCGGTCCCAGCACCCAGCACGGCGTGATCAGCACCCTTTCCCGAGGAACGGATGTGACGGTCCTTCAGCAGAGCTCCGGCTGGGCTCAGGTTCAGCACAGCGGCCGAACCGGATGGCTATCCACTGCTTACCTGAGCGGACTGGACTCCAGCTCCTCCTCATCCAGCGACAGCACCGGGCAGAGCAGCAGTTCGAGCTCAGGTTCGAGCACATCCGGATCGAGCGGCTCCAGCACCTCCAGCTCAAGCGGCTCTGGATCGAGCGACTCCGAAGGTTCAAGCAGCTCTGGTTCCAACGACTCAGACAGCTCGGGCGGGTCAAGCAGCTCCGGCTCCTCAGACTCGAGCAGCTCCGGTTCCAGCGAGTCCAGCACCTCCGGCTCGTCGGAGTCGACCGCATCCGGATCGAACGAGTCGAGCGCGTCCGGATCCAGCAGCTCCGGCACGAGCTCCTCCGGGAGCTCGAGCGGCAGCACGGCCCCCGCCCGGCAGGGGCCCAGCAGCGGCATGCACCGCCAGTCCCCGCACGGCCCGTACAGCCGGGCATGGGACGAGCTGGCGCAGTGCGAGTCCTCCGGCAACTGGTCGATCAACACCGGCAACGGCTACTACGGGGGCCTGCAGTTCTCCCAGCAGTCCTGGGAGTGGGTCGGCGGCACCGGTACCCCACGAGGCATCCCGCGCTGAGCAGATCAACCGCGCCTACGCGCTCTACCAGCGTCAGGGCTGGGGCGCGTGGCCCTCCTGCTCACGGCAGCTCGGACTCCAGGGCAGCCCCGGCGGCTACGGCGACAGCTACTTCGCCGAGCACGGTCGGTAGAGGCGCCGACAAACTCACAGCGAATGTTCAGGGTTTTGGGGCATCCCTTCAAGGTGGGCCCCTACATTAGTAAGCACCTCATCAAGGTGCGAGTGATTCAAACCCCAGTAGGCTATCAAGCGTCCCCCTCACGCAGCCGACTCGGGGTTTTCTCATGCGCTGCTGCTGCGCGGCAGGCGGCGCCCGCCACTAGGCGGCCGGAATGCGGCGGATCACCAGCCAGTTCGCTCCCGTCATCACCAGGGCTCCAAGCGTCAGCCAGCCTGTCCACGTCAGAGCGTTCTGCTCAACGACCCAGCTGAACACGGCACCCCAGCCGCCCGCCGCGGTGATCCCGGCACCGCCGACCAGCAGAACCACGGCGGCCAGCCCGTAGACGATGAGCATCCTCGCCGTGCCCAGCCGACGATAGAGCATCGGCGCCAACAAGCCGTTCATCATGAGGAACATGGTCGTTGCAGCGATCACCAGCCCCAGTCCCCACGCTCCGGCGGGCTCCATGAGGTCAGGGATCGCCAGCATGGATTGCCCGGTGCCGAACGTGTCCGTCAGCTGCTCCAGGCCGATCACTGCGGCGACGAGCGCACCGGCAGTCAGTGAGGACGCGGCGAACACGAGGACAAGCCCTGCCAGTGTGACCCTCCGGCTGTAGCTGAGGCTCAGCGCGTGCGGCACCCCGTAGGCCCCAGCCATGGCTGCTGTGACGACGAGCGCTCCGATCACGGCGCCGTAGACGCCGCCCACATTGCCCCCACCGGGCATCTGCTCATTCTGCAGCTGCAGCCGGGAGACGATCCCCAGCTGAATGATGTACGCGATGGGCAGCACCATCAAGGTCATCGTGATGACGTTGCTCTTCGGCAGCAGGTGCAGCCGCGCTGCAGCGATGATGCGCTTCATGCTCCGTTCTCCTTTCCGCTCGAGGTCTGCTCCCGGGTGGTGAGATGCACCACCAGATCCTGCAGGCCCACAGGAAGCACGTCGACGTCCAGCTCGGCCGCCCGTCGGCGCTCCGCGTCGCTGAGCGCACGCTCGACTGTGACGCGGACGGTTCTTCCCATCTCTTCGCGAGTGAGGACCTCACGATCACCCGCGATCAGCGCGACAGCATCATCCCTTCCGACCAGGGTGACGGCACGTTCGCGGATGTCGTCGGCGGCCTCATGAAGCATCACCTGCCCGTGGTCGATGAGCACCACATTCTCGATCAGATGCGCGATCTCATCGATGAGATGGGAGGAGACGACGATGGTCCGAGGGTGCTCGGTGTAGTCCTCCAGCAGGGCCCGGTAGAACTGACTGCGCGCCACCGGGTCCAGCCCCACATAGGGCTCGTCGAAGAGTGTGAGCTCAGCACGGGAGGCGATGCCGGTGATCACTCCGACAGCAGACCTCTGGCCGTGGGACATCTTCTTGATCTTGGTCTTCTCCGGGACCTGGAATTCGTGGATCAGACGCTCGGCCAGGTCCCAGTCCCACCGTGGAAAGGCATCCGCCGCCGCCCTGAATGCGTGCACCGCGCGAATGTCGTCCAGGTATTGCTGGGATTCGCGGATGAAGCAGATCTTGGGAAGGATCCCCTCATTCTCGTGAGGATGCTCGCCGAAGATCCGCACTTCACCCGCAGTGGCATACTCCTGGCCCGTGGCGATGGACATGAGTGGACTTCCCTGCGCCGTTGCGGCCCAGCAGCCCGTGCACCTGCCCCGCCGCCAGGTCCAGATCGACGTCACGGAGAGCATGGGCCTTTCCGTAGGTCCGTGTCAGTCCTCGTGCGCTCACTGCGACGCCCTCGTATGGCTCCGCCATAGCCGCTCCTCCTCTACTCGTGACGCTGCGCTCGCTCGCGCAGCAGCTCGATCAGCTGGTCATCTGTCATGCCGAGGTGCCTGGCCTCAGCCACCATCGGGTCCACGTAGTCATGGGCGAAGCTCCGACGCCGCTCGGAGCGGAGAATGTCGCGCGCGCCGTCGGCGACGAACATCCCCAGTCCGCGGCGCTTGACGAGGACCCCCGGTCGACCAGGAGGTTGATGCCCTTGGCCGCCGTTGCCGGGTTGATGCGGTGGAAGGCCGCCAGCTCATTCGTTGAGGGCGCGCTCGCCCTCGGCCAGGGATCCGTCAAGCACGGAAGCCTCAACCTGCTCCGCAATCTGCACGAACAGCGGACGTCCTTCTTCCACCCATTCACCGCCTCAGGAGGTCGTGGTCATCGGCTCAGCGCCTCCGCACCACAGCTTCAATGGTTAGTTACCTAACTAATGAACCATGGATCCCGAGGGTCGTCAACCCTGTCGCCCTCTTCCGCCGCCCCATAGGATGAGGCCATGGAGCGAGATGCGAACATCGAATGCTGGCTGACCGATATGGACGGGGTCCTCGTGCGGGAGTACGAGGCTCTCCCCGGCGCGGCCGAGCTGCTGGAGCAGTGGCGCCGCCGAGACCTCCCTATCTCGTCCTCACCAACAACTCGATCTACACCGCGCGCGATCTCTCCGCTCGGCTGAGGAACTCAGGGCTGGTGGTCCCCGAGGACCGCATCTGGACGTCGGCGCTGGCGACTGCGACCTTCCTTGCACAGCAGGTAGGCGGGGAGGCCAACGCGGCAGGCACCTGCTACGTCGTGGGCGAGACCGGGCTGACCACGGCGCTTCACGAAGTCGGCTTCATCATGACCGAGACCGACCCCGACTACGTAGTCGTCGGCGAGACCCGCAACTACAGCTTCGAAGCAATCACCAGGGCAGTGCGCCTCATCAACGGCGGGGCAAAGTTCATCGTCACCAACCCGGATGCCACAGGCCCTTCGCCCGAAGGGGTCATGCCAGCCACAGGCGCCATCGCCTCGCTGATCTCCAAGGCGACCGGCCGGGATCCATATGTGGTCGGCAAGCCGAACCCGATGATGTTCCGCTCTGCGCTCAACCGGCTCGGCGCCCACTCGATGAACACGGCCATGATCGGCGACCGGATGGACACCGACATCGTCGCCGGGATGGAAGCCGGAATGTACACCGTGCTGGTCATGACCGGGGTCTCATCGCAGGCGAGCGTGGCCGACTACCCCTTCCGCCCCAACCGGATCATCGACGGCGTGCATGAGCTCGTCGAAGACCCTCTCCTGAGAACGGAGCAGGACCCGGACGACTCATAGCTGCGAGGCGCCCTGCCGCTCGAGCTTCGCACCCTCCACGTCGACGTCGGGCAGGAGCCTGTCCAGCCAGCGCGGCAGCCACCAGGCGGCCCGCCCGACGAGCGTGAGCACCGCCGGAACCAGCAGCAGGCGCACCACGAAGGCGTCGAGCAGCACGCCGACGGCGAGCCCCAGTCCGATGGAGGCGACCATCGGGTCCGGGGTGAAGATGAAGTAAGCGAACACGGAGCCCATGATCAGCGCCGCCGCGATCACCACCGAACGGCCTGCCAGCAGCCCTTGACGGACCGCCAGGCGCGCCTCCGTGCCGTGGGCGTAGAACTCGCGCATTCCGGAGCCGGTGAACAGCTGGTAGTCCATCGCGAGCCCGAACAGGATTCCGACCATGATGATGGGCAGGAACGTGAGGATCGGACCGGGCTCGGTCACTCCGAAGAGCTCGCCGAACCACCCCCACTGGAAGACGGCCACCACGACGCCGACTGCCGCCGCGAACGAGCCGACGAACCCGAGGGTTGCCACCACCGGCAGCACCAGTGAGCGGAACACCATGATCATCAGCAGCAGCGAGAGGCCCACCACCACCAGCAGGTAGAGCGGCAGAGCGTCTGCGATGACGCCGGAGACATCGATATTGGCGGCCGTGATGCCGGCGACTGACAGCTCCACACCGTCGATGCCGCTTCCTGCCAGAGGGTCTCCGTCGCGGAATTCATAGACCAGAGCCTCCGTCGAGGCCGCTGCGGGCCCCTCCTCCGGGATCACTTGGAAGACGGCCGCAGTGTGCTCGTCGTTGAGAGCCGCAGGCACGGCTGCCGCGATGTCGTCATGGTCCGAAAGAACCCCGGCGACGTCAATCTGATAGTCGGTCGCCTCCTCCTCACTGAGCCCTTCAGGAAGGTCAGCGAGGACTGCCAGGGGACCATTCATGCCTTGGCCGAACGCCTCCTCGGTCTCGGCATAGGCCATGTAGGCCGTGGAGTCGGCGGCTTCCGAGCTCGCGTCGGGAAGCCCCAGGCGCAGGTCGGCCGCAGGCACAGCAAGGATCCCCAGCCCCACCAGGGACAGCGCGGCGATCCCCAGCGCCTTCCGCCCGGACATGGGTGATACGACCTGCTGGGAGCTGTCGGGCGCAGCGCCCTCACGTTCGTGCTGGGCAGCGGCAGAATCGGCGCCGCTCACCGCGCGCCGCTCCTGCCGGCTGAGGATCCTCTCCCCACCAACGAGAGCATGGCGGGGTCATCGTCACGGCCATCAGCACAGCGATGACGACGCAGGCAGCCGCCACGGTGCCCATGAGACCGAGGAACCCGAGCCCCGTCGTGTTCAGCGCGAGGAGCGCGATCACCACGGTGGCGCCTGCGAAGACCACGGCATTTCCAGCTGTTCCGACGGCCAGGCCGATGGAGTCTCGGACGCCCATCCCGCTCTTGAGCTGCCGTCGGTGTCGGTGCAGGATGAACAGGGCATAGTCGATGCCGACGGCCAGCCCGAGCATCAGACCCAGGATCGGCGTCACCGACATCATCTCGACTGCGCCGGAGAGCGACATCGCACCGGCCACGCCGATTCCGACGCCGACCAGTGCGTTCAGCAGCGGCAGCCCGGCACCCACGAAGGTGCCCAGCATGATCAGCAGCACCAGGGCCGCGACCATCAGGCCGATCACTTCGGCCACGCTGAACAGGTGGGGCATCTCCTGGGAGAGCTCCGAGGACGGCAGGATCTCCACGCCGTCGATGCTTACTGAGGTGAGCTGCTCATCGACGGCGGAGAGCTCCTCGAGCCCCATGTTGGCGAATGAGTCGGAGAGGCTCACCATCATGACGGCGACGTCCTCGTCCTCGGACACCAGCGCAAGCTCCTCGGTGAGCTCGAGCATGGCCTCGCCTCGATCCAGCTCGGCCTCTCCGTCTGCGAGCTCCTCCTCAGCATCTTCGATCTCGACGAGGGCTTCGTCGAGCTCCTCCTGGGCCGCGTCGAGCTCCTGCTGCTGGGTCTCGAGCTCCGGTGCGGCGGCATCGTAGTAGCCTCCCGCCTCTGCCTCGGCCACGGCGGCGTCCAGCTGCTCCTGGACGGCGTCCAGCTCGTCGCGGCCCTCGTCCACCTCGGCCCGCGCAGACTCCAGTTCATCGGCGCCGGACTCCAGTTCGTCCCTGCCTTCTGCCAGCTCATCCCGCCCCTCAGCCATGTCAGACTCCGCGGCGAAGGGATCCGTCACCTCAGCAACAGCGTCCCGCTCCTCAAGCTCGTCGACGAGCGCAGCGACCTCCTGCTCCTGCGCCTCCGAGAAGGCGGAGCCGTCCTCAGTCCTGAGCACGGCGCTGGCACTGTCGCCGCCTGCGTCGGGAAGCTCCTCCGCCAGGCGATCGGCCACTTCAGTGGTCTCCAGATCAGGCAGTGTGATCTGGTCTGTCAGGTTCCCTCCGAATGCGAGGAAGGATGCTGCGGCCAGCGCGAGCAGGGCGAGCCAGGCGGCGATGACGGTCTTAGCGCGGCGCGCGGCGAGCAGCCCGAGCCGAAAGAGGAGCTTTGCCATGCCACGAGCATAAACGGGACGCCGCGTCTCATAAGAACGAATCGAGACGCAGGGACTCGAAAGTGATGAACTTCACACTCTATGGGGCCAGTGCGCCGTTCAGCAGGATGTCGATCAGATTCCTCATCCATTCCGGATCCGGCTCGCCGACGGTGATCATGCGCAGCACCACCGGTCCCATCAGCGCCGAGGCGAGCATCGAAGGCTCCACGCTGTCGCGCAGGTGGTAAGCCTCTGCCGCGGCCCTGAAGCGCTCAGCGAGGTAGGTGTTGGCCCACGGCTCCGCCTCGGCCATGAGCGCCTGAGTCTCCGGCCCCGCAGTCACCATGGCCGCCATCAGGCTGCGCACCATCGTCGGCACGTCGTCGCCCCGGTCCCCTCGTCCAACCAGGCGTGCAGGTCAGCCCGGAGATCCCCAGTATCCGGGACAGGGTCGAAGTCGAGCCTCAGATAGCCCGTCAGCAGCGCCTCCAGGACTACCGCAGCCTTGTTCTGCCACCACCGGTAGATCGTCTGCTTGCCCACGCAAGCCTCGGCCGCGATGCCCTCGACCGTGACCTCCTCGTACGGAAACCGCTGCTCGTCAAGGAGACGGGCGACCGCCTCCATGACGGATCGGTGCGAGCTTTCGCTGCGCGGACGCCCTCTCTTCGTGCTCGTCATATGCGCACCTCCTCCCGCTCTGCCGCCTCGGAGCCGCTCGGGCGCGGCTCCGGCTCGATCAGCCGTGCGCCTTCGACGTCGATGTCCGGAAGCACACGGTCCAGCCACGCGGGCATCCACCAGGCGGCGGGACCCAGCAGGGTCAGCACGGTAAGCACCAGCACCACACGCACCACGAACGCGTCCAGCAGCACGCCCACCGCCAGGCCCAGGCCGATGGAGGCGATCATCGGATCGGGAGTGAAGATGAACCCGGCGAACACCGAGGTCATGATCAGAGCGCAGGCGGTGACCACGGCCCGGCCCGCATGCAGACCGCGACGCACGGCCAGCCGCGCGGGCACGCCTTTCGCATAGGCCTCGCGCATGCCCGAGGCGGTGAAGAGCTGATAGTCCATCGCCAGGCCGAACAGGATGCCGACCATGAGGATCGGCAGCATGGTCATGATCGGTCCGGGTCTGCCGAGTTCGAGGATCTCAGCGCCCCAGCCCCACTGGAAGACGGCCACGACGATGCCCACCGACGCCGCGAGCGATCCCACGAAGCCCAGTGTGGCCACCACCGGCAGCAGAAGCGATCGGAACACCATGATCATCAGCAGCAGGCACAGGCCGATGACCAGGGCGAGGTACAGCGGCATGGCGTCCGAAATGATGTCGGAGATGTCGATCTCCGCTGCGGTCACACCGGCCACGGAGATCTCTTCGACTCCCTGCCCCTCCACGGGGTTCGAGTCCCGCAGCAGGTGGACGAGGTTCTGAGTCGACTCTGCCGCGGGGCCCTCCTGCGGAATGAGCTGGTAGGCGGCCATGGTGTTCTCATCGTTCATCGCAATGGGGACCACCGTCTCCACCTGCTCCAGGCTGCCCAGCTCCTCCGCCACGTCGAGCTGCGTCTGCCCCGCCTCCAGGTCCTCCATACCGGCGGGGAAGTCGGAGACCACGAGCAGCGGACCGTTCATGCCTTGGCCGAACGCGTCCTCGATGGCGATGTAGGCCTGGTGCGCCGCGGTGTCCTCCGCCTCCAGTAGGCGTCGGGGAACGCAAGCCGGATGTCCGTGGTAAACAGGGCGAGCACGACCAGCGCCGCGATGCTCACCGCTCCGTAGAGCAGCGAGCGGCCCACGGATATGGGCTCGGAGATACGGCTCTCAGCGCTGCCCTGGGACGTCCAGTCAGCACCGATGTAGCGGCGCTCGCGCGGACTCAGGATCCGTCGTCCGGCCAGACGCAGAAGCGCAGGAATGATCGTGGTGGCGAGCATCACCGCGACGACGACGCAGAAGGCTGCCACCGAGCCCATCATCGCGAGCATCGGGATGCCGGTGACGTTGAGCGCCAGCAGCGCGATGACATTGGTGATGCCTGCGAAGAGCACCGCGTTGCCGGCGGTGCCGTTGGCCAGCCCGATGGATTCGTGCAGCTCGGCACCCCTTGAGCTGCTCGCGGTGGCGGTGAATGATGAACAGCGCATAGTCCAGGCCGACGGCCAGTCCGAGCATCAGCCCCAGAATCGGTGTGATGCTGTTCATCTCGATGAACCCGGAGAGGGAGATCGCCGCGGGGACCGCAATGCCGACGCCCAGGATCGCCGAGAGCAGGGGCAGCCCCGCGCCCACAAAAGTGCCCAGCATGATGAAGAGCACCAGTCCGGCCACCAGAAGACCCACTGCCTCGGCGAACCCGAAGAGCGGGGCACCTCCATGGAGAGGTCACCCCGGGCAGCACGTCCAGGCCGTCGATGTCCGCGCCGGTCAGCTCATCGGAGACAGCAGCCAGGGCCTCGGTGCCCACCTGCTCCATCGGCACGTCGAAGCCCACCATCAGCACCGCGACGCCTTCGTCCTCGGAGAGCAGCTGGAACTCCTCGTTCAGCTCCAGCTGACGCTCGGCCTGATCCAGCTCCTGCTCCGCGTCGCCCGACTCCAGCTCCTCGCGCTGCTCCGCGAGCTCCTCCTCACCCTCTTCGATCTCGGTGAGCGCCTCCTCAGCGGCGTCGAGCTCCTCCTGCTGAGCCTCCAGCGGCTCCAGCGCCTGGAGCTGGGCCTGAGCCTCCAGGAGCTCGCTGCGCTGAGCTGCGATCTCCGCACGCTGAGCGTTCAGCTCCGCCTCCTGCTGAGACCACGTGCCATCAGCCAGAGCCTGCTCCACCTGTGCGTCCAGCTCGGCGTCGGCGGCATCCAGCTCCGCCAGTCCGGCTTCCACCTCCTGGCGCTGCTCCTCGGCCTCCTCAGGTGTGATGCGGCGTCATCCCACGCCTGGTCCACCTCCGCCTGAGCCTCTTCGAGACCTTCGCGGTCGAGCCCGTCGAGCTGCTCACGCGCCTGGTCGAGCTCGGCCTCAGCCTCATCCAGCTGCTCCTGGCCGTCCTCCAGCTCGGCGCGCCCCTTCTGAAGCTCCTCCTCGGCCTCGGCCAGGTCCTCCTGCGCCGCCCACGGGTCGGTGATCTCGTCGATGACGTCATGTGACTCCACCTCGGCGATGAGATCCTCGACAGCCTCACGCTGCTCCTCAGTGATCGCCGAGCCGTCCTCGCTGCGCACCACAGCCGTGACGGAGCCGCCCCCAGCATCGGGGAGCTCGTCGGCCAGCCGGTCGGCGACCTCGGAGGTCTCCAGGTCCGGCATCGAGATCTGGTCAGTCAGCTGCCCGCCGAAGTAGGCGAACGCAGTTGCGGCCAGCACAAGCATCGCGAACCAGAACGCCAGGACCGACTTCGCCCTCCGTGCCGCGAAGAGACCCAGCCTGTAGAGAAGACGTGCCATCAATACCCTTCGAAAGTCATCGCTGCAGACCAGATCTGCCAGAACATATTGTGCCCGGCTCGTCTCGTTTCGGCAGACGCGACCCTGAACCCCGTCATGAACCTGCGCGGCCCCCGTGCGCGCAGAATAGGATGGCCCGCATGCCTGACCGCGCCTTCGCCCTGTTCGAGGCGCTGAGCCGTCAGCTTCCCCGGGGCCGCGGGCCTTCCTCGACTCCTCGGACGCGGCGCATATGCCTGCCTCGAGCGGGCGCCGAAGCCTGCTCGCCTTCGGCACGGAGACCGCCGCGCCGTCCGCCGAGGAGCTGCCCGCATGGCTCGAGAGCGTCTGGCCCGGTGGGGCGGACTGGTTCGGCATGATCGAGTACGAGCTCACCGGATACTTCTTCAGAGCCGAGCGGAGCGTGATCGTCGACCACAGCACCGGCGGCCTCGAGATCCGAGGAGAGCCCGGCTGGCATGAGCTGGTCGAGGCAGCCGTCGCAGATCTCGTCGTCGAGGAGCCTCAGAGCATCACTCCCGTCCTGACCGACCTCTGCGTCCGGGACTCCCGCGCGGAGTACCTCAGCAAGGTGGCTGCGGCGAAGGAGGAGATCCGCCGCGGGAACTCCTACGAGGTATGCCTGACCACTGCGGTCTGCGGGACCCTCCATGGAGACGCGATGAGTGCCTACCGTCGGCTCCGGTCCGCGAACCGAGCGCCGTTCACCCAGCTGCTGATCCTTCCCGAAGCCGACGGAGGCACAGTTGAGGTGCTGTCGACCTCACCGGAGCGATTTCTCAGCGTCGCCCCGGACGGCACCATGCGCTCGGAGCCGATCAAGGGCACGCGCCCCGGGGCTCCACCCTGAGAGTGATGCCGCTCTGCTCGAGGAGCTGCGGACAGACCCCAAGGACCGGGCGGAGAACATCATGATCGCAGACCTCGTCCGCAACGACCTGTCCAGGCATTCGCAGGCCGGAACGCTCCGCACGGAACGCCTGTGCGCTGTGGAGAGCTACCCGACGGTGCACCAGATGGTCTCGACGATCAGCGCCCGGCTGGCGCCCGGCGCATCGCGCGCGGCCGCGGTGCTGGCCGCCTTCCCGCCGGGGTCAATGACCGGTGCGCCGAAGATCTCGACGATGGAGATTCTTCGCCGCTTGGAGGGCGGAAGCCGAGGGCCCTATGCGGGAGCCGCCGGGTACTTCGGCTCCGACGGCAGCTGCGACCTCTCCGTGCTGATCCGCACGGCGGTGCTGCGCCGCGACCCGGGCAGCGAGTCGGCCTCGTTCCATCTGGGAGTCGGAGGGGCCATCACCTCGGACTCTGTCGCTGAGCGCGAATGGGATGAGGTGCTGGTGAAGGCTCGCGGCGTGCTCGGCGCCCTGGGAGCCAGCTTCCCGGAGCGCTAGCTAGCCCGCGAGATGATCCTGGATCTTGTCCTCCTGGGCGTCCAGCAGGTCCACGAAGGTGCTCCGGTCCATATTGACGGCGCTGAGCATGACGGTGTTGGGCCCCACGTCGGCGGTGGCTGAGAACACATCGATCTCCGCAGCGTCGTCGCCGTCGCTCATCGTGATGGTCAGGCTCATTCCGGTGAAGAGCTCATCATCGCTGGGCTCCAGGGGCTCGACGCTGATGGTGTCGCCGCCGCGCTCCAGATCGTCCTCGCAGGATGCCGCGAGATCCTCCCAGAGCTCCGCGGTCTCTCGGGAAGTGTCCGCCGGGTAGGCCAGTGCCCAGACCACCAGCGTCTCCGTGGCAGCGTCCTCGGCATCGCCGTCGTCCTCGCCCGTCGTGCGCTGGTACTCATGGGCAAGTCCCTCCTGAGCCTCCTCGCCCACGAGGTCCACATTGATGGTGTCCAGAGCGGAGGCGCATTCGGATTCGCCGAAGGCATCGGCGTAGGCGGTCGATTCCACTGCGAGCTCTTCGGTGAACCAGTCGAGTCCTGTATGGGTGGAGTGCCCGGTGGGCGTCTCCGGCAGCTCGCCGGACGTGAGGAGGATCTCCGTCATCTCCTCGCCGCTGAAGGGCTCGGGCTCGCTCGGCTCGTCGCCCTCCGCCGGGCTCTCCTCATCCGGACTGTCGGTGGTGCCCTCGGTGACCTCGGCGGTGGGCTCGGGAGTCTCCTCCTCGCCGTTCGGGGTCTCCTCGTCGCCGCAGGCGCTGAGGAGACAGACCGCCGAAGCGGCGGCGACAGCACTCACCGTCCGTGAGAAGCTGTGGGCTGGTCGAGGCACGCGCACCAGGGTAATGGAAAACACGTCACTGCAGTGCAGCTGTGAGCCGACTCACATTGTCGAGGTATCGCGTGGCCAGGCTCCGTCCCGCCCATGCCTCGGCGGTCACCTCCGAGGATATGGCGAAATATTGCGCCAGAATCTGGTCGAACGCCCTGACAGTCTCCTCGTCGACCACCATCAGCGTCACCTCGAGATTCAGCGTGAAGGACCGCATGTCCATGTTGGAGGAGCCGAGGACGGCGGTATCACGGTCGATGACCATGAACTTCGAATGCAGCACATCGGGCGCGGGGTACCTGAGAATTCGCACTCCGGCTTCCAGCAGCGCCTGGTAGTAGGACTGCTGGGCGTGCTGCACCAGCAGCTGATCAGCCTTCTCCGTGACGAGGACGACGACATCCACGTTCCGGTACGAGGCGTTCGTCAGGGCGTAGAGGAGGGAGTCGTCGGGGACGAGGTACGGAGTGCAGACCACGATCCGGTGGGTGGCCTGATAGATGAGGTCGTTGAAGAGCCGAAGGTTGTTCTCATCGGGAAAGCCGGGGCCGGAGGGCACCACCTGGGCCAGTGAGCCGCCGCGGGCTGCCTCGTCGGCTTCGATGTCGACCATCAGGGGTGGCCGTGGCGGGTGAGAGCCAGGTTCTCGTCCGACTCTGCGTACCAGTCGGTGGCGAACACGATGTCCAACCCTGAGACTGCCGGGCCGGTGATCCTCGCGTTGAGCTCCACCCAGTGTCTGCCCAGGCGTCGGGAGGTTCTGCGCAGGTACTGAGACTCGATCAGGTTGGCGCTGCCGGTGAAGGCCGTGTGCCCGTCGACGACGACGATCTTGCGGTGATTGCGCAGATCGGGCCGAGAGAACCGCAGGCGGAAGGGTCGGATGGGCAGCACACGGTGCCAGTTGAAGTGATCGGGCCACCGGCGCCCTGCCATGCGGAGCCGCCGCACCAGTCTGCGGTAGCCGTTGGTGCGCATGCTTCCCACATGATCGTAGAGAAGCCTGACCGTCACGCCACGGGCTGCTGCACGCTCCAAGGCATCAAGGACCTTGCGGCGGTGTCGTCAGCTCCGATGATGTAGAAGAGCACGTGGACGTACTGCTCCGCCTCATCGATGACGTCCGCCAACTGGTCGAAGTAGTCGTCATAGTCGGAGATCAGGTCGATGCTGTTTCCGTCCTGCACAGGAAGGCCCCAGATTTCGGTTCAGCGCAGCCGTGCCGCCGAGCTGCTCGTCGAGGTCACGCAGCTGGTCCGAGAGGTCCATGCCCCGCGTGGCCTTCAGCACCTCTTCGTTGATCCTCGCCTGACGACGCTGCCGCCGGGCTGAGAGTTTGGCGCTGCCGATCAGCAGGAACAGCGGCAGCGCGAGCGCCGGGATGAAGAAGATCGCGATGAGCCAGGCCATGGCAGTCTGCGGACGCCTGTTCTCCGGGATGAAGCCGAGCACGGCCAGGCGGACGCCCACTTCTACGGCGAGGATGAGCGCCACCGCCCACGTGGGGAAGTTTTCGATCCCCAATCCGCTCAAAGGCCACAGCATCATCCCAACAATACGACCATTCCTCCCCGACGGGAGCAGACTGCGCGCGACAGAGTACGCTGGTCCCTATGGCTGAGCACTTTCAGGACAGCTCCGTGTCCGCCGTGGCTGTCCGCATCGACCCTGAGCACCCCGAGGGCTTCCTCTTCGACCCCCACCAGCCGCAGCTGCGCGTCACTGATCTCGGCGCCGTCCGCGGCGACGGAATCTTCGAGACGATGCTGGTCCGCGAAGGCCACGTGCGGAAGTTCGACGCGCATCTGGCTCGCCTGCAGCGATCAGCAGACATCACCGATATCGGCATTCCTCCGGCCGAGTCGTGGCGGGCTGCCGTTCGTCGCGGCCTTGACGAGTTCGAGGCCCGCGGAGGCCTTCCCGCAGAGGTGACGGTACGGCTCTCCGCGACTCGCGGCGTGGACGGTGAGCCCGCAAGCGATGACCCTCTCTTCGCCGGGACGTACTGGGCGCTGCTGACCCCGTGCCTGAGGAAACCATCGCCAAGCGCTTCTCCCCATCTCCGTGATGCTGCTGGATCGCGGGTACGACGCGGACCTGGCCGACCGCGCGCCGTGGCTGCTGCTGGGGGCGAAGACGCTCTCGTACGCAGTCAACATGGCCGCGCTGCGGCATGCGAAGGCCAACGGCCACAACGACGCCATCTTCGTCACCCCGCGCGAGCAGGTCCTCGAGGGCCTGTCTCGTCTGTGCTGATGCTGAAGAAGAATCCGGCCGACCCGGAGCGCCCGCGGCTCATCACCCCCATCCTCGAAGCCGGAATCCTTCCGGGGACCACGCAGGGCGCGATCTTCGCGGCTGCGAAGCGCCAGGGGTGGGAGCTGGGCTACGGTCCGCTGACCCCCAGGACCTCTACGACGCAGACCACGTGTGGCTGGTCGGATCGGTGGCACTGGCCAAGCCGATTGAGCTCATCGAGGATCAGGTCGGAGCCCAGCACCGCCTGAGCACCGACGAGCACTGGACCCAGAAGCTCAACGAGTTCCTGGACGAGGACCTCCCGGTCCAGCACCCCTCCTGACCGGACGCGGCTCCAACGTCCGGCGTCAGCTCAGGTCGCGAGCATTCTGCAGGACGGGGATCCGCTTCCGCGCCTCCTGAACGTCAGCGGGATCGATGTCTACGATCAGCAGTTCGGGTCCTTCGTAAGCCTCAGCGATCACACTCCCGGTCGGCGAGACCACCAGGAGTGCCCACACCGGTCGGCGCGGCCATGCGCTCCTCCAGGTCTGTCCCTTCGGGCAGCGCCTGCCCGCAGGCGATGATGAACTGCGTCGAGTCCAGGGCCCTGGCGGTGACGAGCGTCTTCCACTGCGCGACTTTGCCCGGGCCGGACTGCCATGAGGCGGGCAGGATGGTCGCTGATGCACCGCGGCGCGCGTAATGCTGGAAGAGGTGGGAAACCTCACGTCGTAGCAGGTGGCGAAGCCGACGGTCGCGCCGCTGACCTTGACGGTGACGGGCTCAGCGCCGGGCTGGACGGTCTGGGACTCTTGGAATCCGAACGCGTCGTAGAGGTGGATCTTGTCGTAGCTGACCTTCAGCTGCTCACCGTCGCTGATGAGCAGGGTGTTGGTGACGCGCTCAGCTCCTTCTTCACTGGGCTGGCCGGGGTGAACATCCCGACCACCACGACCACCCCGTGCTCCTCCGCGATCTTCTCGACCTGTTGGGCGAACCAGCCGTCGAGCGGCTCGGCGATCTCCTTCAGGGGTTGCCGAAGGCCGCTGGGCGGCCTCCGGAAGACGACCAGCTCGGCCCCTGGGCGGCGGCATCCGCGGTCCATTCGGCGATGAGGTCCAGGTTCTGCTGAACCTCGGCCCCGGTAGTGACCTGTGCGACAGCGATCCTCATGCGCCCATCCTACGGAGCACCGGAAATCTCCAGGAACCGCGCGGTAGGCTGAGCGCATGGACAAGCTGATTGAAAAGGGCATGACCACAGCCATCTCCCTGGGCGCAGGGCTGGTCGCCACGAAGATCTTCGACCTGGCGTGGAGGCAGATCACCGGCGAGAACCCGCCGAAGGACGACGAGATCGACGCCGTCGACATCAAGCGGGCGCTGGTGTTCGGCATCACCTCAGCTGCCGTGAGCGGCGCCGTGCAGGTCCTCTCCCAGCGGGGCGCCAAAGCCGCCACCCGCAAGGTGCGGGGCGGCTACGGCCGCCGAAGCGAAGTGTGATCAGAGCTTCTTAGCAGGACGGTCGCCGGTCGACGCAGCGTGGCGTGGCTCTTTCTGCCATTCCCGTCACGGCCCAGCAGGTAGGCGATGCCGATCGCAGAGACGACCGCGGCACCGAAGGCGAAGTAAGCCGTCACGCCGGGCTCCGTCTCCATCAGGCTCATGATGCTGGCTGTGACCGTGAGGATCGTGATGAGGCCCAGACCAATTTTGAGGATCATAGGTCCAGCCTAAGACTAATCAGGCCTCCGCGGGGATCGAAATGTCCGGTCACGTCTCGGGGCCGTGCTCCGGTCCCCTCAGCTCCCGGCGCACACTGCCGTGACGGGACAGCCGGTCCACCGTCAGGGCCAGCTCATCGTGAGTGAGCAGATCCGTGCGCAGATGCTTCGTCCGATAGCCGCGCGCCCCACCACATGGGCGCTCACCGGCGCGGTGAGAAGCATCAGCGACCAGACCAGAAGGCATATCGCCAGCCAGGACCATGACCTCCACATGATGCCTGCCGAGAGCAGCATCATCAGCAGGCCCAGCACCTGGGGCTTCGTGGCAGCGTGCATGCGCGAGTGGAGGTCCGGGAACCGAACCAGCCCCACACCGGCGGCCAAGGACATCAGGCCGCCGATAACCATGAAGACCGCCGCCGTCCCGTCGAGCACCTCACCCCAATCCATCAGCGATCACCTTCGCTTCCCGTGCCATCATCCTGCCGCAGACTCTCATCCTGGCTCTGATCGTCACCGCGCGCACGGGGCCGGTAGCCGGACCGCGTGAGATGGGTGAACCAAGCGGTGGTCTCATCCTCCTCAGGCTCGTCCTCCTCAGACCCGTCAGGGGCCGGACGCGGATACGAGCGAGCGCCCGGGACTTCCACGGTGTGCTGCTCCGTGGCCTCCTCATGCAGCCGGTTCTCGTCCTGAATGTCAGGCGGAGTGGTGTCTGCAGGCACGCCCGGGTCCCCACCTGAGGCACCTCCCTGTGCCGGGCTCCCCCTCGGGGTGCGCACCACCACGTACCGCGCCAGCGCCACTGCGCCCAAGAACCCGATCACGGCAGTGACGACGACGAAGATGATGTGATCCTGATGCCGGTTGTAGGCCATATCGGTCAGCATCACGGACGCGACCACGATCAGGATGACGTCCAGGCTGATCACCCGATCGAGCACGCTGGGACCGCGGTAGGCACGGCACACCGCGCCGATGAGCGCGGCGGCGAGGAGCCCCTGCGTGATCCAGTAGGCGTAGTCGAGCATCATGGCTTGCCCTTCCGGCGAGGCGTCCTGCCGCTCATGTCGGACAGGTAGGCTCCGCCGCGGCCGAGGACCCTGATATCGGCGGACTGGCTGGCGATCGGTGACTCTCGCTCTGTCTTGGAGAGCCCGGCCACGCGTCCGAGACGCTTCTCCGCCTTCACACCGGCCAGGTCAGACCGGGTGCCGAGCACCCGAATCAGCAGCGCCTCCGTGGCCAGGGCGTCCTGCCTCACGCGTTCGGCGTCCGCATCGTCAGCCACATTGAGCACATGCAGGTAGAGCGTGGCCGTGGTGCGATCCACGTCGATGACGACTGACCCCGGCACCAGGGCCAGGGAGTGGGCGGTCAGGGTGACCAGCAGATCATCGTGGCTGCGCAGCTGGACCGAGGTGAGCGAGTTGCGGACCCGAGGGCCCTTGACCACCGCGATCCAGGAGACCTCGAAGCTGGCCAGAACCATCTTGCCCAAGAATCGCACGAGAAACACCACGCCCCACACCGGGTTGATGCGTCCCGTGCCGCGAAGCGGCGGCAGATAGAACACCCGCACAAGGATGGTCCCGTAGATCAGGCCGATGATGAACGTGCCAGCATCGAAGGACTGCCAGAGCGACATCAGATCACACCCAGCACAAGGATCAGAGGCAGCTCCATCCGAAGAGGTGTGCGCGGTCTCCTCATTCTGCACCTCCTTCGTCCACATCGGCGCCGTCCTGGTCGTCGCGCATATCGGGCTGCACCGAGGTGTCGATGGGGCGTGCTCATCGGCGCCGCCGTCCTGGGGATCCGGATCCAGGTCCAAACTCTCCGTGAACTCCTCCAGATCCCCGCGGACCGAATCCACCTGCGCTTCGCCCAGTACCGCATCAAGTAGGGAGTCCTCTCGTACATGTCCTGGGCCGCGGCGCTGAATAGTCCATCAGCGGTAAGCGAAGACCGTGAAGGCCAAAGACACTCCCACCAGAAGCGCCGTGGGCCCCACCATGGAGGCAGGCAGAAGCCGCTTGTTGGCCGCCCGGGCGTGAGTCAGGGTCTTCGGCCTCAGCAGCCGAGGCGTGTTCTCGGCGTCCTCAGCGCGGCGCCAGAACGACTTGGACCATATGCGCGCCACCGCCAGCAGAGTCAGCAGGCTGGTGAGCGCGGAGGCCACCACGAGCGTCCACGTGATCCACGTGTTCTCAGCGATGCCGTAGGCCATCATCCCGACCTTGCCGATGAAGCCGCTGAAGGGCGGAATGCTTAAGCCAGGTTCAGGGCGGGAAGGAGGAACAGGACGGCGAGCACGGGAGAGATCTTCGCAAGCGAGCCGAGGCGGTCGACGTTGGAGGTCCCGGCGCGACGTTCGATGAGGCCCGTCACGAGGAAGAGGGTGGTCTGGATCGTGATGTGGTGGGCTACGTAGAAGATGGTGGCCGCCATCCCGATGATGCTCGTCAGGCTCAGCCCGAACACCAGGTAGCCGATGTGGCTGATCAGGGTGAACGAGAGCATCCGCTTGATGTCAGCCTGGGCGAGGGCCCCGAGTATCCCCACGATCATCGTCAGCGCGGCCACGATCATCAGCGCGGTGTTGATCCGGTCCCCGGGGAACAGCAGGGTCTCGGTCGGATCATGGCGTAGATCCCCACTTTGGTGAGCAGGTAGGCGAAGACGGCAGTGACCGGCGCGGCGCTGTGGGGTACGAGTCCGGCAGCCAGAACGCGAGCGGGAAGACGGCCGCCTTGATGCCGAGCGCGATCAGCAGCATCACGTGGAGGACGAGCTGAGTCCCGGGCGGCAGCTCATTGATCTTCAGCGCGAGGTCTGCCAGGTTCACCGTGCCGGTGGCCGCGTAGAACAGCCCGATGACGATGAGGAAGAGGGAGGAGGAGACGATCGAGACCACCACATAGGTGACGCCTGCCCGGATGCGCGACTCACCTCCCCCGAGGGTCAGCAGCACGTAGGAGGCGGTGAGGAAGATCTCGAAGCCTACGTAGAGGTTGAACAGGTCCCCTGCCAGGAATGCGTTGGACACTCCGGCCACCAGGATCAGGTAGGCGGGGTAGAAGATGCTGACGGGGCCCGAATCGTTCTTCTCCTCTGCGGCGCCCTGACCCACGGCGTAGAGGAGCACTGCCAACGTGATGATGGAGGAGGTGACCAGCATCAGCGCGGCGAAGCGGTCGATGACCATGGCGATGCCGAAGGGAGTAAGCCATCCCGCAAGGTGCACCGCGTAGGTCCCCCGTCCCAGACCTGGCTCAGCAGCGCGCTCTCCAGGATGAGCACTGCGATGAGGGTGCCGATGGTGATCGACTTCTGCAGCGACTGATTGCGGTAGAAGGCGAACGCGAAGGCGGCACCGAAGAACAGGATGAGCACCGCCAGCGGCGTCAGGGCGAGAAAGTCCAGCTCCATCAGCGCTCACCCCTGCGCCTGAGACGGTCCGCCCGGCGGCGACGGTCGCCCTCTGAGCGCACATCGGGGTCGCTTTCTCCGGCCCGAACTCCGCGGCTTCAGGGGTGTCCCTGGCCTCGCGGGAGACTGGGCGCACAGAGCCGGTGTTGGGGTCCTCGTGCTCGGCGAACTCGGAGGTCTCGAGACGACCTCGGCGTCCTCCTCAGGGTCGTACGCTCCGACGGCCGCGGCGACGCGGCGGTCCTCCTCGTCATCGGTGAGCTCGTCCTGCCGCGCCAGCACCCAGGACCGGTAGATCAGCGCGAGCATGAACGCCACTGTGGCGAATCCGATCACGATGGCTGTGAGCAGCAGAGCCTGCGGCAGAGGGTCGAGGTACTCACCAGCGTCCACGCCCTCCTCATACAGGGGCCCTGCCCGCGCGGCCAGCCGTCATCAGCACCAGCAGGTTGGCGCCGTTGGACATCAGGATGATGCCGAGGAGCACCCGTGTCAGGGAGCGCTCAAGCATCAGGTAGAGGCCGATCGCGAACATGGCGCCCATCACGATCAGCAGCGTCAGATTGATGGTCATCGGGCCACTCCCATCGACGTGCGGGAGTGGCTGCTGTGGCCGATGTCGGACTCGATGTTCTCCTGCTCGCTGCGCACATCGATCTCAGAGCCCAGCGACCGAAGCACATCCACGATGAGGCCGATGACCACCAGGTAGACGCCCACGTCGAACAGCAGCGCTGAGACGAAGTGGTGCTCCCCGATGAGGGGCAGCTGGAAGTCCACGACGAACGACTGGAATGCCTGACCGCCCGCGAACAGGGAAGGACTCCGGTGAAGCACGCGATGGCCAGCCCCCATCCCATCAGCGCCCCGGCCGAGAAGGGGATGGCGGCCTCCAGCTCGTAGCGTCCGCCCGCCAGATAGCGCAGGACGAAGGCGAGGCCCGCGAGGAGGCCTCCTGCGAATCCGCCGCCCGGGGTGTTGTGCCCGGCGAGCAGCAGGTAGACGGAGATGAGGATGATGGGGTGGAACATCAGGCGCGTGATCACCTCGAAGATGATCGAACGGTGCTCGGGCGCCAGGGTTCTGCTTAGCCACCAGCCATGCCTCACGCGCCACCGTGGAGAAGGAGCGCGCCACCTGGATCTCCTTGACCTGGCGAGTGGAGAGCTCCCGGTCGGAGAGGATGCGTCCCACGGAGCCCGTCGGGACCTCGTGCAGGCTCCGCCGCCGGACGTCTCGCCGCTTGACGAAGATCAGGCTCGCGACGCCCGTGGCTGCGGCGGCGATGACGGTGATCTCGCCGAAGGTGTCCACACACGGATGTCGACCAGCGTCACATTGACGATGTTCGCCCCGTGGCCGATGTCGTAGCTCATCCATGGGTACTCGACACTGATGGGCTCGGCCACTCGCCCGCCCATGGCCACGGCCGCCGCCACCATGATGAGGAGGCCGAAGTAGGCGCCCAGCGCCGCCCGGCCCAGTTTGAAGCGGGTGGGGTTCTGCGTCCACACCCGAGCAGGAAGGCTGCGCAGGGCCAGGACGAAGGAGACCAGAATGATCGACTCGACCAGCAGCAGGGTCAGCGCCAGATCCGGCGCACCTTGGATCGCGAACATGCTGGCGATCCCCAGCCGCACAGGCCCATCATCAGAACGGCCATAAAGCGTTTGGGGGCCAGCACCGCGCCGACGCCCCAGCAATGATCAGGGCGCCCAGTCCAGCCTGGATCGGCTGCTCGGCAATGATCCAGTGCTCGGGCATCTGGTGCTCAGTCACCAGCATCAGAACCCCAGGGACGACCGTCGCCACTCCGAAGATGATGGACAGGTACCAGCCGAGGAGCCGCGCTGCGTCTTTGAGGTCACCCACGCGGCCACGTCGTCGAGCGACCGCAGCACCAGTCGATACATCCGTTCCGAGTCCAAAGGCGCAGGAACGGCCCGCTGCGGGTTCAGCGAGCGGCCGATGAGCCAGAAGATTCCCAGTCCCGCACCCCAGGTGAGGACGGAGAGGCCGAGCACCGGGGTCACCCCGTGCCACAGCGCCAGATACGTGGGAGGAATGTCCGCGTCGGTAGGCGCGAAGGATTCCGCGAACGGAACGACCATCGCTTGGATCGGGGCAGGCCATACGGCGAACAGCAGAGTGGCGCCGGTAAGGAGCATCGGCGCTGCCAGGAATACCGGCTCAGGTCTGCCGTGGAACTCAGTGGGCTTCAGCTCATGGCCGTACCCGTCCCTCTTGGCTGCGAACGCGCCCCACAGGAAGCGCAGCGAGTACGCGACCGTCAGCGCCGAGGCGACCGAGACACCGGCCAGCACCGCCCACCCGGCCGGACCGCTCACCTCCGCATAGCCGTAGAGGGACTCGAAGACAACCTCTTTGGCGACGAAGCCGAACAGCGGCGGCAGCCGCCATGGACGCCGCTGCGATCACGGCGGCAGCCAGGAGCGTGCGCTGGCGGCGGCCGACGCCGGAGAGGACTCTGAGGTCTCGTGTGCTTAGCCTTATGGTCGATGATGCCGACGATCATGAACAGAGAGGCCTTGAAGAGGCCGTGGGCCAGAAGCATGGCCACGCCCGCCAGCGCGGCGTCGCGGGTGCCCAGGCCGCTGACCATCACCAGGAAGCCCAGCTGGGAGACGGTGCCGTAGGCGAGGATGAGCTTGATGTCAGTCTGCCGAAGAGCTCTGTAGGCGCCGATGAGCATCGTCGCCAGGCCCAGGCCCAGCACCAGGGGCAGCCAGAGCGCCCCCTCATGGAAGCCTTCGGCCAGGCGCGCCACCAGGTACACGCCCGCCTTCACCATCGCGGCGGCGTGCAGGTAGGCGGAGACCGGGGTGGGAGCGGCCATGGCAGAGGGCAGCCAGAAGTGGAAGGGCACCAGAGCCGACTTCGACAGCGCCCCGACCAGGATCAGAGCGGCAGCGCCGTCCGCTGCCCACTCTCCCGAGAGCTCGCCTCCTGCCGCCACAATCTCGGAGAGCCGGTAGGTTCCGCCAACTGGCCCAGCCACAGCAGTCCGATGAGCATGGCCAACCCGCCGAATGTGGTCACCACCAGGGCCTGGACCGCTGACCTGCGGGCGAAGACCCGGTGGCCGGAGTAGCCGATAAGCATGAAGGACAGGACAGTCGTGAGCTCCCAGAAGACGAAGAGCAGCACAATGTCGTCCGAGAGCACCAGCCCCAGCATCGCCACCGCAAAGGCGAACAGCTGAGCCGCCAGCGCGCCTTGGAGCCGCTCCCCCTCGGGGAAGTACCGGGCGCAGTAGAGCATGACCAGGGCCCCGACGCCAGTGATGAGAAGCACCAGTGCATAGCTGAGCGCGTCAGGCGCAGCGCGATCTCGATGCCCAGCTGAGGAATCCACTCGTAGGTCTCGGTGCGCGGGGAGTCAGGACCGCACCGCCGTAGGAGAGGGCCACGACGAAGACGCCGCCGAGGATCCCGGCCAGCACGTAGAAGACTTTCCGCCCCACCACCGCGAACAGAGCCGGTGCTGCGATGCTCGCTGCAGAGAGCGCAGCAAGCATCAATAGCATGTAGCGCCCTTTCGGCGGGAGAATGGAGAAGTTCACGTCATGTTATCAGCGCCC
Organism: Nesterenkonia pannonica; assembly: GCF_019575955.1. Lineage (GTDB taxonomy): Bacteria > Actinomycetota > Actinomycetes > Actinomycetales > Micrococcaceae > Nesterenkonia > Nesterenkonia pannonica. The sequence continues at coordinate 598,670 of NZ_CP080575.1, read as the reverse complement.
GTGTACTATCCGACTGTGATGAGCACCTCACCGACAGGGCCCCGATCTGCGGCGACATCCTCATCAGAGCGCAGCGAAGGGCCCGCGCAGCCGCTGAGCCGAAAGCTGGTGGCCTACTGGTCCATGTGGTCCTGGGGGAACTCCACGGTGTCAGCCGTGATGACCACATTCGTCTTCGGCACCTACATCACCTCCGAAGCCTTCGGCCCCGGTGACCGAGGCGCCCAGTACCTGGCGGTCGCCACAGCGGCGGTAAGCGCGATCGTCGCGCTGACGGCGCCGGTGATCGGACAGAGGACGGACAAAGCAGGGCGCCGCCGCCTCTGGCTGACCCTGAACACCATCATGGTGGTCACGATGGTGGCCGCGTGCTTCTTCGTCCGCCCGGAGGAGGGTATCTCCTCCTGGGCGTCACGCTGATGGCGCTCATGGGGATCTTCGACGAATTCGCGAACCTCAACTACAACGCCATGATCACGGACATCAGCGATCACAGCCGCATGGGCAGGGTCTCGAGGATCGGATGGGGCGCCGGTTACCTCGGCGGGATTGTGCTGCTGCTGATCGTCTATGTCGGGCTGATCGCTGGGGAGCCCCGCACTGGTTCGGCCTGGGCGAGGAGGACGCGATCAACATCCGCAGCGTCGCCCTGCTCGCCGCAGCCTGGCACCTCATCTTCGCCCTGCCGCTGCTGCTGACGAAGATCCCCACCGCCGACCAGGACCACGTCGAGGAGAAGGTCACCGTCGCCGAGTCCTACCGGCGGCTCTTCCGGGTGCTCGCGGGGCTGTGGCGCCACGACCGCAATACGCTGTGGTTCCTGCTCTCCTCCGCCATCTACCGGGACGGCCTCTCCGCCATCTTCACCTGGGGTGCGGTCCTGGGCGTGCACGTCTACCAGATCGAGGATGCTGACATCCCGTTCACCCAGATCGTAAGCAGCGTCCTGCTCTTCGGAATCGCCGGAAATGTCGTGGCCGCGCTGGGCGCGTTCAGCCAAGCGGCTGGCTCGATGACAGGATCGGCCCGCGCCGTGTGATCTCGATGAGCATCATCAGCCTGCTGAGCATTGCGATCCTTCTCTGGGTCATGATTCAGCCCCGTCAGATAGGCCCGGCCGCGATCACCCCAGTGGAGGCGTTCTGGCTGTTCGGACTGCTGCTGTGCCTGTTCGTCGGACCGGCTCAGGCGTCCTCGCGCGCGTTCCTCGGCCGTCTGGCGCCCCCTGCACGGGCCGGAGAGCTCTTCGGGCTCTACGCCACCGCAGGACAGGGCATGTCATTCCTCACGCCCGCACTCATCGGAGCTCTGATTGCTCTGGTCGGCGGGCAGGTGATGGCGATACCAGGCATCGTCATCGTGCTCGGGACTGGGCTGGTCCTGCTTCTCACCCTGGTTCGAGACCCTCAGGGCCCGGCCTACATGACCGAGCATAAGCTCAGGCGATGATGGTCCGGTGGAAGTTTTCGTGGCTGCGCGAGGCGGTGGGGCCTCGCTGCCCCTGGTAGCGGGACTGGTGGGCGCCCGCGCCGTACCCGTGCTCCGCCGGTGAGGTCAGCCGGAAGAAGCACAGCTGGCCGATCTTGGAGCCCGGCCAGAGCTTGATCGGCAGGGTAGCCATGTTCGACAGCTCAAGGGTGACCTGCCCGGAGAAGCCGGGGTCGATGAAGCCGGCCGTGGAGTGCGTCAGCAGGCCGAGCCTTCCCAGCGAGGATTTGCCCTCCAGGCGCGCGGCGATGTCGTCCGGCAGCGTGACCGTCTCGTAGGTGGCGCCGAGGACGAACTCGCCCGGGTGAAGGATGAAGGGCTCGTCCGGGTCCACCTCCACCAGACGGGTCAGGTCAGGCTGAGGCTCGGAGGGGTCGATGTGCGCATACTTGTGGTTGTCGAAGAGCCTGAACATGCGCTCGAGCCGCACATCCACGCTCGACGGCTGGATGAGGAGGTCTCAAGGGATCCAGCCGAACACGGCCAGCGTCGAGCTCGGCCCGAATGTCGCGATCTGAGAGCAGCACGCAGACAAACTACCAGGCGAGCCCTCGGCGTAGGCTGTGGGGCGGACGAGGCGAACGATGCCGGAGGGTTCAGTATGGGTGCGGTGCTTCAGGGCTTCACCGTCATCTGGATCATCATCGTGGTGGGCTTCGCCATCGGCCGCTGGGGCCTGCTGGGGCCCGACGCGAGGCTCATCCTCTCCAGGCTCACCTTCTTCGTGGCCTCGCCGTGCCTTCTGTTCACCACGATCTCAGCCTCACCGATTGCTGAGGTGCTCGGGCCCCAGTTCGCCGTGGCAGCCCTGAGCGCCTTCGCCACCCTGGGGTCTTTCTCCTGCTGGGCACGGTGCTTCTGCGCGGCCGCAGGGCTCGGAGCTGATGATCGCAGGGATGGGCGCCTCCCTGGTGAACGCGGCGAACCTCGGCTTCCCGATCGCCGAGTATGTCCTGGGCGATGTTCGGCTGGCCGCACCCATCGTCATGTTCCAGCTCGCCTGCTACGCACCCCTGTACGTCATGGTGATGGATCAGCTGACCCGACGAGAGCGATCAGGCCCGGAGGATCGCCCCGTCCACCCCCGGCTCGCGGTTCTCCGCTCGGCCGGAATGTCGATGCTGAACCCTGTGATCGTCGCGTCCATGCTCGGCCTGCTCTTCTCGTGGCAGGGGTGGTCGTTCCCGGAGCCTGTCAGCGAAGCGATAGAGCTGCTGGCGGGGGCATCCATCCCGCTGATGCTGCTGGCCTTCGGACTGTCGCTGGTGGGCGTGAAGCCCTTGAACAAGGAGGGCGGACGACGTCGGGACGCGACGCTCGCCTCCGGCATCAAGCTGCTGGTGCATCCGGCGATCGCCTTCCTCATCGCCTACTTCCTCTTCGGGCTGGAGGGAACATGCTTCTGGCCGCCGTCATCATGGGCTCGCTCTCCACCGCGCAGAACGTGCTGGTCACCGCCGTGCGCTACCGATCGGGTGAGAACATCGCCCGCGACACAGTGCTGGTCACCACGGTCCTCGGCATTCCGTCGATGGTGCTCATCGCCCTGCTGCTCGCCTGAATCTCCTGCCCAGGCCTTACCCTATTCCGGTGACCTCCGCACCACCGCCCCCACCGAACGAGCAGCACGGCGAGGCTGCAGACGCGCCCATATGGGAGCAGCCGCACCGCCCTGCGCGCGGAGATCAGGCAGGGGCTCGAACGGTCGAAGCTTCGTGGCTGGGGCTGGCTCGCGGCTGTGCTCATCGCCGTGGTAAGCACTGTGATTGCCGTCTGGCAGGTCAATGAGCAGGTCTACACCCCGGAGAGCGCCGCCGAGGACTATTGGGAGGCCCTGCAGGTAAGCCGAGGCAGAGTCGCGCTGGGACATGTGGAGCAGCGGCCGGAGTTCCTGTCCGAGGAAGACCTGGACCATGTGCTGCTCAACAGGGACCCGCTGGCTCGCAGCGCAGAGCTGATGGAGGCTTCCCAGCTGACGGTGGCCGAGGAGGAGGGCGAGGCCGCCGCCCAGGTGGACTTCGTGCTCGGAGACGACAGCCACAGCACCAGCCTGCCCGTGGAGCGCACGGGAACGACCTGGGGCTTCTTCGACGAGTACAGCATCGATTCGAGCGCGATGACGTGGTTCGAGATCGACGTGCCGGGGGCTCCGCAGGGCGGGATCAGGCAGGTCAGCGTCAATGGGACTCCGTGAATCTCGACGGCGAGACCGCACGGCTCTCCGCCTTCGCGCCCGCCGCAGCAGAGGTGGAGGTGGACTCCCAGTGGCTCATCAGGCGGGCCCAGCACGCCGTGACCGCCCAGGAGGACCCCAGGAGCAGTAAGCCGGAGTGACGCTCGATCTTGAGGCCAGCGACGATGCCGCCGAGGTGCTCCGCAGCGAGCTCGCGGAGTACTTCGAGGGCTGCGAGCAGGAGGTTCTGATGCCCTCAGGGTGCCCGGTCGGGACGTCCACCCCTCACAGTGTGGATCCCGACAGCATCAGCTGGAGCTTCCCGGACCCGGAGGACTTCGAGCTCAGCTTCGACGCCGACGGGTGGAGCGTGGACCATGGTGAGCTGACCGCGGACGTGAGCTTCGAGGCGGTGCACTACTTCGACGGAACTCAGATCAGCGAGACCGAGACGGTTCCCTTCGCCCTGGACATCACGGTGGGCGCCAGCGGAGAGGACCTCATCGTGTCCGTCAGCAGCTCCGAGGGCGGCAGGGCGTTGACCAGGAGTCCCTCTGAGGCTCAGCCGCGCGGCCTATACACTCGATGCGTGACGGAACAGGACTCTGCGCCTCCCCAGCGCGGTCGCGCACCTGAATCCAGCCCCGACTCCCCCGAGCTCACCCCGGAGGAGCGGCGCTCGTCCGTCAACCCTGAGCTTCTCGAGCGCCACGGCCTGAACTCTGTGCAGGTCGGCGAGCGCCAGAGACTCAGGCTTGCCAATGTGCAGCCCCGGACCACGTCACGCTCCATCACGGAGATCCTGCGGACGCATCTGCTGACCCTCTTCAACGGCATCATCTTCGCCTGCGCTCTGATCATTGTGCTGCTGGGCCGGTGGCTCGATCTGCTCTTCGCCGTCGCCGCGGTGGGCAATGTCGTCATCGGCCTGGGGCAGGAGTACGGCGCCAAGCGGAAGCTGGATGCGATCGCACTGCTGCACCAGGACCACATCCGTGTGCTGCGCGATGGCATGGTCGTGCTGATCCATCGGGAGCAGATTGTTCTGGACGACGTGGTGGAGCTGCGCCGCGGCGATCAGGTTCCTGCGGATGGGGTGGTGGTCTCGTCATCGGACTTGGATCTCGACGAATCGATGCTGACCGGTGAGGCCCGGGCGGTGCCGAAGCATCGGGACGACCGTCTGCTCTCCGGCACGGCGGTTCTGGTAAGCACGGGGAGGTTTGTGGTCACGGCAGTGGGCCCGAAGGCTCATGCCGTGCAGCTGGCCGCTCAGGCGAAGAAGTATCTGAAGATCAATTCGGAGATCCGGCGGGCGCTGGAACGTATCGCGTTCTGGCTTTCTCTGGCTCTGATCCCCATCACCGCGGTGGTCTTCAACGGCCAGATGCAGGCCCACGGCGGGTGGGCCGAGGCGTGGGCTTCGGGCGAGTGGCAGGAGGGGCTGGTCACAGCGGTCTCTTCGGTGACCGCCATGATTCCGGCAGGGCTGGCGCTGATGACGACGATCAGCTTCGCCCTGGCGGCCGTGAAGCTGGCACACAATCATGTGCTCATCCAGGAGCAGCCTGCGGTCGAGATCCTGGCGCGGGTCGATGTCGTCTGCCTGGACAAGACCGGCACGCTCACAGACGGCACCATCGCCTTCCACGCCGCCTCGGAGATGGACGAGGGCGGCAGAGTAAACCCCTGGCGCCGCGCCGAGGAGCTCTCCTCCGGCGAGCTGCAGCCGTGGCAGCGCATTCTGGCTCATTTCGGAGCCGATGAGCAGGCGAACCCCACCGCGGCGGCGCTGAAGGTTCCGTTCCGTGACGTTCCCGGCCACCATCCCGCCTGGAGGGTGCAGTTCTCGTCGATGCGCAGGTTCTCGGCAGTCAGCTTCGCCGAGACCGCAGGCGACCTCTCGGGCCAGTGGATCCTCAGGGCCCCTGAGGTGCTGCGGGAGGCCGAGGCTGTCGAGGGCGTCGACACATCCGAACTTCTGAAGCATGCGGACGCCGTCTCAGCGCAGGGCCTGCGCACCGTGGTGCTGGCGCACGCGCCCAATGCCGCTCCCCTGACTCGGAGGAGACGGTGCCGCTGCGCCGCGGTGAGCAGCTTCCGGGCCCGCTGCGGCCCGTGGCTCTGCTGACGTTCCGGGAGAATGTCCGCCGCGACGCCGCGAGCACCTTGGAGTACTTCCGTGAGCAGGACGTGGGGCTGAGAATCATCTCCGGCGACAACCCCATACGGTCTCCGCGGTGGCGCGGGAGGTTGGTCTGCCGGTTCAGGGCGAGGCCGTGGATGCCGCCCAGCTGGGCACGGATCCGGAGACTCTTCGCCCGCTGATGGCTCAGCACACTGTCTTCGGGCGGGTCAGTCCGGAGCAGAAGGCGGCGATGGTCCAGGCGCTGCAGGCCAACGGGCATGTGGTGGCCATGACCGGAGACAGGATCAATGATGCGCTGGCGGTGAAGCGTGCCGACCTCGGCATCGCGATGGGCTCAGGCGCCCCGGCCACCAAGGCCGTGTCGAAGCTGGTGCTGCTGGACGGCAGGTTCGCCCGCCTGCCGGGGGTGCTCGCCGAGGGCCGGAAGGTCATTGCCAACGCGGAGCGGCTGGCGCACCTGTTCCTGACGAAGACGGCGTTCGGGGTGGGGCTGGGACTGGTGTTCGCCCTCATGTTCTGGCCCTTTCCGTTCCTGCCGCGGCAGTTCTCCACGGTCGACTTCATCATTGTGGGGCCCCGGCGTTCTTCCTTGCGATGATGCCGAACCCGCAGCGGTATCGCCGCGGCTTCCTGCGCCGCTCCGCGCTGTTCGCGCTTCCGCCCTCGGTGGTGGTCGTGGTCGCGGTGGTGACGGTGTCGTTCTTCGGGAGGCTCTTCGAGGACGCGGCGGCGCAGATCCAGACGGCGAGCTTCATCACCCTTGCCCTTGTGGGTCTGTGGATCCTCAATCTGGTGCTTCGTCCGCTGAACGCGGCCCGGATTGCTGTGGTGACGGGCCTGTACCTGCTGCTGGCCGCGGTGCTGCTGCTGCCGATCAGCCAGCAGTATCACCTCTTCCAACTGCCCGAGGCTGAGCTGCTGGCTGTCGCCTTCGTGACCAGCGTGCTGGGCTGCGGCGCCGTAGAGCTGGGGCACCGCGTCTACACCGCAGCGGTGGACCGCCCAGCGTCCCTTTGAGGGAGGTGCGGGGTGCAATAGAATCGCCCGCGATGCTGAGAACTCTGATGAGCGGGAAGATTCACCGGGCGACGGTCACTCAGGCCGATCTGCACTATGTCGGCTCGGTGACGATCGACGCTGACCTCCTGGACGCGGCGAACATCGTCGACGGCGAGCGTGTGCAGATCGTCGATGTGACCAACGGCGCTCGCCTGGACACCTACACGATCGCCGGCGAGCGCGGCTCCGGGGTGATCGGCATCAACAGGGCGGCTGCCCACCTGGTGCACCCCGGCGACCTCGTCATCATCATCTCCTACGCCATGGTCGACGACGCGGAGCGCGCTCAGCACTCCCCGTGTGGTCCACGTCGACGAGCGCAACAGCATCGTGGCCCTGGGCAGCGATCCGGCTGAGCCTGTGCCCGGCTCAGCCGATCAGATTCCCAGCCGTTAGGGCCTCACGAATTCCTCTCAGTCGACGTGGGCATCCGCGAGGGCTAGCACCTCGTCGAGAACGTCAGGCCGAAGCGGATCTCGCCCTCTGAGGCGTTGAGCGGCGGGCAGATGTGAATCCTGTTCATGTTGATGAAGGGCAGCACACCCGCTCTTTGGCCGCGGCGACGATCTTCCCCATCACCTCATGGGTCTGGCCGTAGGGCGCCAGCGGCTCCCGGGTCGCGGGATCCCTGACCAGTTCGATCGCCCAGAACGCGCCGAGTCCGCGCACGTCGCCCACTGAGGGGTGGTTCTGCCTGATCTGCTCCAGCCGGGGACCGATGACGGCCTCCCCAGATGGGCCGCGTTCTCGACCATCTGCTCGTCTGCCATGGCACGCATGTTCGCCACGGCCGCCGCCGCAGCCAGGGGTGGCCTGAATAGGTCAGGCCCCGGGGTACGGGTGCGTGGCGAAATTGGCGAAGATCTCGTCATCCATCGCCACGCCGCCCAGGGGACGTAGCCAGAGTTGACGCCCTTGGCGAAGGTGACGATGTCCGGCTCAATGCCGAAGTGCTGGTGGGCGAACCACCGTCCGGACCGGCCGAAGCCTGCCATCACCTCGTCGAGGATCATCACAATGCCGTGCTCATCGCACAGCTGGCGCACCCCTTCCATGTATCCCGGCGGGGGCGGGTAGATGCCAGCCGTTCGGGGATGCCCTCGAGCACGATGGCCGCCACGGAGGTCCCGCGCTCAAGCTCCAGTACCTGCTTCAGATGGGCCAGGGCAGCCTGCGACTCATCCTGCTCGGTCCACGAGCCGCGCTGCGAGTCCGGGGCGAAGTAGGAGCGGTAGGTGTAGGCCGGAAGGAAGTGCACCACACCCGCGTCGTCATCGTTGGGGATCCGGCGAGGGTCGCCGGTCATGTTCACCGCCAGCTGCGTGCCCCCGTGATAGCTGCGGTAGGCGGAGAGCACCTTGCGTCGGCCGGTGTGGTGGCGCGCCATCCTCACCGCGTGCTCATTGGCGTCGGCTCCCCCTGCGGTGAAGAAGACGTGGCTGATGTCCTCGGGCAGGCGCTCGACGATGAGCCGTGCGGCTTCGGAGCGCGCGTCGTTGGCGTGCTGAGGGCGACGGTGCAGAGCTTCTCCGCCTGGTCCCTGATCGCCTGCACCACGGCAGGGTGCTTGTGGCCGACGTTGGTGTAGATCAGCTGCGAGGTGAGATCGAGCAGCGGTAAGCCCTCTCCGTCCCAGATCCAGGACCCTTCGGCGTCCAGGACGGTCAGGGGCGACAGGGTCTCCTGCGCGGACCACGAATGGAAGACGTGCTGACGGTCCAGGGCGTAGGCGCTTCGGCCCGCTTCGAGCTCCTCAGAGGTGAATTCCCGGTGGGGCGCGAGGGCGGCGGCGGTGGGCGTGACGGTCATCTCATGCGCCTTTCTTTGCGATCTTGCTGCTGCTGGCCTGATCGCGGGGGCGAACGACCATCAGGTCCACATTGACATGCTCCGGCCGTCCGAGGGCCCATTCGATGGATTCTGCGACATCCTCGCCGTGCAGGGGCTGGTACCCCTCGTAGACCTTCTTGGCTCGTTCGGCGTCGCCGGAGAACCGGGTCAGGCTGAACTCCTCTGTGGCGACGGCGCCGGGGGCGACCTCGATGATCCGGATCGGTTCGCCCACGATCTCTTGGCGGAGCGTGGTGGACAGCATGCGCTCGGCATGCTTGACCCCGTGTAGCCGGCCCCGCCCTCGTACGCCTCGTAGGCCGCAGTGGAGGTGACCACGACGATGTCTCCCCCTGCGGCGGCGCGCAGCAGCAGGAGCATCGCCTTGGTCACGCGCAGTGTGCCCAGCACGTTGAGCTCGTACATCCAGCGCCACCCGTCCACGTCGCCGTCCTCAACCCTGTCGAGGCCGAGGGCGCCTCCGGCGTTGTTGACGACTCCGTCGAGGCCGCCGGTGGAGCTGAGGTGCTCGGCCAGCGCCGCGACTTCCTCATCCGAGGTGATGTCCAGGGGTATGCCTCCACACTGCTGTGCGCCTGGGCGAGGGCTTCCAGCCTCTCCTGCGCCGAGCAGCTGCCACCACCCGATATCCCTGGTCGGCAAGACAACGGACGGTCTTTTCGCCGATGCCTGTGGAGGCTCCGGTGACGAGGATGCGGCGATCAGTTCCAGCGGTAGCCATAGAGCTCTCCTTAGGGTGGGGTCCGCCACCATCATGCACGCATCGGGACTTCAGGGTGAATCAGGGTCGCGTCAGGGACACCACCTGATGACAGCTCTGCCGCGTGCCGCTAGCTTTGAGAGCACATCGAACCTCATCAGAAAGTGAGAGCAGCTATGGGACTCATCTCGCTGGGCGCAAGCGTCGCGATCGGCTACGCCCTGGGCACCTCAAGGGCCGCGAAAGGTCGACACCGCCCTCGACACCGCCAAGAGGAGAGCCGAAGAGGCGTGGAACCGCCCTGACGTTCAGGATCTGGTGTCCAAGACATCGGAGCGGGCTGAGGAGCTGGTCCATGAGGTGGCCGTGCAGGGCCGCAGGGCTGCCACCTACGCCTCCGACGCGGTGAGGAGCGCATCCGAGCAGGCCGATGCCGCCGCTAACCGAGCGGAGGACATCATCGACGAAGCCGAGGAGACCGTTCAGCGGGCCGCCGAGCAGACCGGAGACGAGAACGGCGGCCAAAGCGGCAATACGTCGCCCTGACCTATTACGCTGAGCGGGTGATGGATCTGTCCCGGCTCGTCTCCGAGCGCATCGCCCCTGAGCGCGACTCCTTCCGCACCGCGGGAACCTGCCCTCGGCCCAGCAGCTGCTCGGCCAGGCTCTGGCAGAGCGGCGCATTCGGCTCCGACGGATCACCGAGGGCCGGTGGGTCTTCATCTTCGGGGACGCCGTCATCGGCGGGTGGTCCCAGGGCGTCACCACGCTGGTCAGCGCCCACGGCCGCCGGGTGCTCGCGAAGCCGGAGAGCGTCGCCGCCCACCTCGACCTCATGGACATACCTCACCGCATCGGCCGCGCGGACGCTGAGTAAGTAAGCCGGACCCTGAGCTCCGAGGATCCCGCCGAGGAGGACGAGGAGCAGGACGACGACGATCCTCCGCAGACCCTGACGCTGGAGGTCTACACGGTAAGCGAGCATGCCGTCAGCGTTCTCGCCCTGGTGGACCGGGACCTCCTCCCGATCCCCAGCCCTCGGAGCCGCCCACCATCGCCGTGGACGTCACCGACCTCGTGGCGGAGGAGCTCAAGCAGCTCGGCACCGACGCGCTGCGCGCAGTGCCCGGGGTCCTGGCCGGGGCGACCACCCTCTCCGCCGCCTCGCTGGACTCAGCCCAGCACGCAGCCGTCCTCGACGTATCAGCAGAGGCCTCGCCTCTGCCCCACACCTATCCCACCCTGGGACCCGGACGGCCCGTCAGCGCCGCGATCGCGGAGCAGCTCCTCGCCACAGCAGCGGTCTGAAGCCGTTAGGCTGACCCCACGATGAGCTCTGAGCCGCACACCTTCCCACTCGGCGCGAGGCGCCCCGGCCGCACACGCCCCGCAGCCGGGACCGACCCTCAGTAGGCCTCAGACGTCCGCGCTGCGCCCTCCCCGACGCCGAGACGACTGCCCCATCCTTTCCGCTGCCCCCTCGCGCCCGCCCTGCCGACGCTGCTGCCGACGCGGATCTGCCGCAGGAGCACGACGAGCGGGACGCGGACCGCACCGCCTCCGAGGTGCGTCCTGCCGCCCGCCTGGAGGAGAGCGCCTCAGTCACCGCGCGCTTCATCGTCGAGCACGTGGAGCCGATGTACGACGAGCTCAGGCAGTGGTCCTCGACCCTGCCCCACCAGGAGCTGCTGCAGCGCGCCGCCCGCCGCAAGAGAATGACCATCAAGATCATCTCCGAGGCCAACCAGCTGTTCTTCCTCTCCGGTGTGGTGGTCGGCGGGATGGACGGCGTCATCACCTCCCTGGTGTCCCATCAGGCCCGCCGCCTCTCACGCTCCAAGGCGATGACGAAGAAGTACCTTCAGACGTCCGAAGTGCCCACTCCCAGAGGCAAGGCCATCAGCCCTACGGAATTCTCCCGGGCCGTGAAGACCATGAAGTCGCTGGGCAAGCGCGTCGCCGTCAAGCCCTCCTCCGGACGAGTCGGCAAGGGCATCACACCGGACATCACACGCGAGTCTCAGCTGCGGGCCGCCTGGGCCAAAGCGATGGCAGCACGGTCGGCCACCTCAGACTCGCGCTACCTGATCGTGGTCGAGGAGTACGCGCCCGGCCTGGACATCCGCGCCTATGTGGTGGGCAGCCGCGTGGTGGGGCGGTCGCTCGCATCCCGCTCTACGTGATCGGCGACGGCGTCTCATCGATCGGTAAGCTCGCCGACGACGAGATCGCAGGACGGCGCGGCAACGAATACCTCAAGCCGCGGCAGCCGAGGTGACGGACCAGTTCCTCGCCCCTGCAGGCCTGGACCGCACCGCGGTGCCAAACCATGGGAGAGCTCGTGATGCTGACCGAGATCGCCGACACCGCCCGGGGCGGAGGCCTGGCCGTCGACGTGCTGGACCACCTCGTGGCGAGCTGAAGGATCTGGCCGTCAGCGGCCTGCAGGCTGTGCCCGGTCTCGGGGCAGTAGGCGTGGACCTGCTGGTGCCCCGGCTGGACTCCGCTGAGGAGCAGTGGTGCTCGACGTGAACCCCTATGCCAACATCGCGCAGTTCCACTACCCCAGCTACGGGGAGCCCCGGAAGGTCAACGACGCCGTCATGGACGAGATCCTGGAGCAGGCCTCACGCTAGTCACCCGGCCGCCCGTAAGCAGGGCTACTCCTCCGGGATGCTCTCGGCGCCGAAGGCTGTTAGCCCGAATGCCTCAGGGTGATCCACTGCATGGGGTTCGCGTGGCGCGAGTTGCCGACGGAGAGCATGATGCGCCCGGCGATGTAGCGGTCGCTGGACCACTCCAGCGACCGTCCGGCCGAGTCGCGGGAGACACGGTGATGGACCAGCAGCGCGGAGCTGCGCCCCACCCCGAGGTGCTCGGCGTGCTCGCGCTTGGCCCGCTCCGCGCCGAAGATGTGCTCCGCGTGGCTGAAGTGCACCCCGTGCCCCTCCTCCAGCAGCGAGGTGACGGAGGGCGCATCCGCCGGAAGGCCCTCCACGATCTCCCCAACCACTCGGGATAGTGCGTGTGCTCAAGCATCACCGCCTGACCGTCCAAAGAGCGCAGGCGCAGAACTCCCAGCACCCGCCGTCCGCGCGGGACGTCGAGCATCTGCTCATCCTGCGCATCGGCGATCTGCCACCGGGAGGAGATCACGGCACCCCGGGCGACATCCCCTGGCGCCGGGCCCACTGCGCGAAGCTTCGGAACTCGTCGAAGGATGCCTGGCGCTTGGGCACCTGCACCACGCGCTTGGTAAGCCGCGCGTTCCGTCCACTGTTCCTTCGGCCACGAGCTCGCGCAGCTCATTCTGACAGTCCCCGGGGAGACTCCGAAGCGCTCGGAGAGCTCACGCTCTGAGGGCAGCAGGGCGCCCGGCCTGTAGAACCCCTGCTCGATGTCCCGGGCGAGTGCACGGGCTATCTCTGCGTAGGCGACTGTTCCCACCGGCGCTCCTTCTGATGCTGATCTCTGTCCACCCAGAGTTTACGCAGAATTCATCATCACTAGTGACGTAACAGTTGACCAAGAGCACTTCACTAGTGAGGATGGAGAAACAGAGGGCCGCTCCACGGCGCTTCCGGCACGTGAGCACCGCAGTGCCGACCACCTGCAACCAAAGGACAGAGACACTCGCATGATCACTCGCACCCGCATCATGATCGGTTCCGCCCTTGCCGCAACCCTCGGCCTGACAGCCTGCGGCGACGGCGGCGAATCTGAGGCATCGCAGAACTGGCGCGAGGCCGGGTCCGTCGAGGACGGCGGCGGCATGGACCAGCTCGTCGAGGACGCCCAGGCCGAAGGGCAGTTCAACGCCATGGGGCTCTACGAAGACTGGGCCAACTACGGCGAGCTCCTCGAGGCGTTCTCCGAGGAGTACGACATCGAGATCACCAACGACACCTCCACCGGCTCCAGCCAGGACCTCATCAACGCCGTGGTGAACCGCCAGGGGCAGGACAACTCCTGGACTATCTCGACACCGGCGTCAGCTTCGCCGAAGAGGCTGCCGAGGACGGCCTGCTCGCCGAGTACTCACCCCAGACCATCGACGACATCGACGAAGAGTTCGTCTCCGAGTCCGGCACGTGGATCAACCACCTCGGCGGCACCGTCGCCATCGGGTGCGACACCTCACGCGTCGAGGACTGCCCCGAGAGCTTCGAGGACCTGCTGGACGAGCAGTACTCCGGCCAGGTGGCTCTGCCCTCGAACCCCACGGCCTCCGAGGGCTCATTCATGATCGTGCACGCCGCTGCTGAGGCCAACGGCGGCAGCTTCGACGACATCGAGCCCGGCATCGAGTTCTTCGGCGAGCTCTCCGGCATGGGCAACCTCGTCCCCGTCGAAGCCGACGCAGGAACCATCGAAACCGGTGAGACTCCCATCGTCATCGACTGGGACTACCTGCTCCAGCCCATCGCCAACGACCTCGAGGAGGACAGCCGGCATCGAGATGGACATCAACCTGCCCGAGGACGGTCAGGTCTCCTCCTTCTACGCCGCCTCCATCAACGACGATGCGCCCCACCCCGCAGTGGCGCGGCTGTTCTACGAGTTCCTCTTCTCCGACGAGGGCCAGAACATCCTGCTGGAGGGCTATGTCTCCCCGGTGCGCCTGGACGCCATGATCGAAGAGGGCACCGTGAACGAGGACGCGCTCGCCGAGCTGCCCAGCCAGGACGGCATCGAAGCTCCCCAGCCCACTCTGGAGCAGCGCGATACCAACCAGGCCATCGTCAATGAGCAGTGGGACGGCACTGTTCAGTGAGTCTGCCGATCACCCAATCCGCTGGCGCGGGTCAGCGGCCCGCCCCGGACGGCGCCTCGGCGCCGGCCGGGGCTCGGCCCCGCTGCTCAGCAGAGAGCGGTGGAAGGGGTGGGATCGGCGCTGCGGTCTCCGGCCGCCCTCTCGCTCTTTCCCCTGGGACTCATCCTGGGCATCTTCTTCATCCTTCCGATCGTGGGGATGGCCGTCATCGCCTTCTCCGTCACCGCGGAGGATGGAGGAACGAGCGTAGGCCTGGCGAACTTTGAGGCGCTGACCAGAGGCTCCCACCTTCAGGCGATCGCCAACTCGGTGCAGGTGTCGCTGGTGGGGTCGACGATCGCTGCGGCGGTCGGCTCCCTCACCGCGTTCTGCATCGCTCAGATCCGGTCCAAGGCGCTGGACTCCGTGGTGGCCGTCTTCTCCTCGGTGCTGGCCAACGACGGCGGCGCGCCGCTGGCGTTCTCGTTCATCGTCACCCTCGGCAATGCGGGCGTTCTGTACGCTGCGCTGAATCTGGAGGCCACCGGCTTCACGCTCTACTCGTGGCAGGGGCTGGTGGTGATGTACCAGTACTTCCTGATCCCCACGATGGTGATGGTCACACTGCCGACGTTCATGGGACTGCGCAAGGAGTGGCGTGAGGCCAATGCCGCCCTCGGCGGCTCCCAGCACGTTCTGGCTCCGCGTGGGCCTGCCGGTCGCCGCACCGGCCCTGCTGGGCGGCTGGATCCTGTGCTTCGGCGCAGCGTTCGCCACCCATGCCTCCGCGGCGGTCCTCATCGGCGCGGGCGGATTCCCGCTCATTCCGCTGAACATCTCCTCGCTCCTGGGCCAGTCCCCTCCAGCCAGCCCGTCGCCATGGCGCTGGGCGTGACGATGGTGGTCATCGCCGTCACCGTGCTGTTCGTCTTCAACCGCCTGCAGAGGAGGTCCGCCCGATGGGTGCAGTGAGACTCTCCCGCTGGCTGCCGGTGATCGCCGTCGGCCTCTACGTCCTCATTCCGGTGCTCTGCGCCGCCTACTACGCCGTGTTCCCCGGGGCACCTTCTCACTGCGCGCCTACTCGGTGATCACCGAAGATGCCAGCCTCGCCGCCGCCGCAAGCCGAACCTTCATGATCACCGGGCTGACCATCGTCACGTTGGTGGCCACACTGGTCCCCGCGCTCGTCGCCGTCCACCTCTGGGCTCCTCAGCTGCGCCCGATCCTGGAGATTCTGTGCACCCTGCCGCTGGTGGTCCCGCCCATCGCGATCGCCGCCGGGGTGGTGGCGCTGCTGCGCTGGGGCGCTCAGCAGGGCCGCGGCTCCTGGCCAGCGAGGTCAGCCAGTTCATGCAGAGCCCCGACCTGCCCCTCATCCTGGTGGGCACCTATGTGGTCCTGTGCCTGCCCTTCACGTTCCGCTCGATCGACGCGGGGCTGCGCACGATCCCGCTCAAAGCAATGGTGGAGGGCTCAGCGATCCTGGGCTCGAGCACCTGGGGACCATCTGGCGCGTCGTCATCCCCAACATCAGGGGCTCCATGCTCTTCTCCGTCTTCTTCACCACGGCCCTGTGCTTCGGAGAGTTTTCGCTGGCCGCCACCCTGGGCCAGCAGACTGTGCCGGTCTGGCTGTTCGACGTCTCCTCGAACAACTTCCGAGCCTCCATCGCCATTGCCGTTCTCCTGAACCTCGCGACGTGGGCCCTTCTGTTCGTCGCGACCCTCTCCGCCGACCGGTTCTCCCCGGCCGGACGGGCAGCCCGTGCCGAACGCTCCCTACAGAAAGCTGCATCATGACCTCCACCGCCGCCATGCGCAGGCCCGACACAGACCTCCAATGAGGTGGTGCTTCAGGGCATCTCGAAGACCTTCGGCTCGACCCCCGTGCTCCACGGCCTGGACCTCACCATCGGCGCAGGCGAGCTGATCACCGTGCTCGGCCCCTCGGGCTGCGGCAAGACCACCGCCCTGAGGATCCTCGCTGGGTTCGAGAAGCCGACCACGGGCACGGTGCGCGTCGGAGGCCGAGACCTCACGCAGGTGGCCCCCAACCGTCGGGGCATCGGCATGGTCTTCCAGGCCTACAGCCTCTTCCCCAACATGACCGTCCAGGACAATGTCGAGTACGGGCTGCGGGTCCGCAGGATCGACCGGCAGAAGAGGCGCGGCACCGCCCAGGAGATGCTGGAGATGTGCGGACTGGGCGAGTTCGCCTCCCGGTTCCCCGCCCAGCTCTCCGGAGGTCAGCAGCAGCGCGTCGCTCTGGCCAGGGCGCTGGCCACCCAGCCGGAGGTGCTGCTGCTCGATGAGCCGCTCTCCGCCCTGGACGCCACCGTGCGCGTCCAGATCCGCGAAGAGATCAGACGGCTGCAGCAGCAGCTGGGGATCACCACCATGTTCGTCACGCACGACCAGGAGGAGGCCCTGTCCATCGCAGACCGGGTCGCCGTGCTGCGCGACGGCGTGATCGACCAGGTCGACGAGCCGCGTCGGGTGTACCAGTCGCCTACCAACGAGTTCGTCGCCCGGTTCGTCGGATCCGTCACAGAGGTCGGCGTGGAGCCGTCCTTCCGAGGCGGCGAGCTGCCCATCCACTCCCCCTCCGAGCGGCTCGACACACTCTTCGTGCGCCCCGAGGACATCACCCTCGCTCCCGACGAGGAGGGGCAGTCGACCGTGATATCCCAGACCTATACAGGCGAACGCACGATGATCCGTGCCGTCACGCCCGTCGAGGGCCTGGAGATCATATCGTCGGTGTCGGCCGCAGAGGCATCCGATCTCACGCCGGGCTCGCGCGTCACCCCGTACGTGAACTCGGCTCCGGCGCTGCGCGTCGGGGTAGCTCGTCGACCTCCCTCTCCGCCGCATGAGCAGCCACTCCTCCGACCCAGGGACGCGGCCTCCGATCACCGCCCCGCTGAGCATCCGCGCCGGTGGGCTCCGCGCTGACCTGTGCATCCAGGAGCCGTCTTCGACTGCGACGGACTCCTCATGGACTCCGAGGACACGTGGCTGCGCATGCTCAGCAGCTGGCTCAGCGAGCACGGCCGCACCCCGAGGAGGCCGAGCGCTTCCACGGCTTCGCCTCGGCAGACACGGCTGAGCGGCTGGGCGAGCTGACCGGCCTGCCTGCGCAGAGCACCCTGCAGGAGATCAACGCCCGCTACTCCGAGATGCTCTCCGACGGCGTGGAGCTGATGCCGGGAGCGCGCAGGCTGCTCACCGAGCTCGCCGCCTCGGTGCCCACCGCCGTCGCCAGCAACGGGCTGCGCCGCGACGTCCGGACGATGCTCGACAGCGCAGGGCTTCTGCGCTCCCCGGGGCGGTCTGCACGGTGGAGGACGTCGCGGTAAGCAAGCCCGCCCCCGACCTGTACCTCGAGGCCTGCGAGCGGCTCGGCGTGGATCCTGCCGCAACCGCAGCGTTCGAGGACTCCCCGCGGGCGCCCAGGCGGCCGCAGCAGCCGGACTCATCGTGATCAGGGTGAACCAGGACCCGCATCTCGAGCTGCCGTGCCGCTACCGCATCTCCAGCCTGGAGGAGGTCCTCCTCCCGACAGCCGAGCCCGAAGCCCCATCGACGATCAGGAGCACCATGACTGAAGCAGACCCGCAGCAGCAGATCCGGCGCCCTCAGGACACGCTGGCGGACCAGCCCCTGGACCAGCAGCAGGCGGACGGGATGACCCCGAGCAGGCCGTCGAGCAGAAGCTCCGAGAGCTGCGGACCCTGAAGGTCTTCACCTGGAACCTCTGGTTCGGCGGCAGAGAGGTCGACGACTCCGCCGCCAAGCAGGCAGCTGTGCTCGCGGCCGAGGACGCCGACATCGTTCTCCTGCAGGAGTGCTATGGCACCGCAGGCATCCGCCTGGCGCGATCGGCGGGGATGACCGCAGCCCAGCAGGACTTCAACTGTGCTGTGCTCAGCGCCTCCCCATCCGGCTCCTGCAGACCAGCACGGAGCCCTTCGCGACGGCAGCCGCTGTCCAGACGCGTCTCGGCGAGGTGCTGGCCTGGTCCGTCCACCTGGCCTCCTCCGACTACAGCCCGTACCGACGAGATGACCTGCCCCATGCGGCCGAGTCGGTCTTCGCCCAGCCGGGCGAGGCCCAGCGCACCCAGCAGGCGCAGCAGATCCTGGCCGAGACCGATCGGCTCCTCCACGAGCTCGGCGACATGCCGGTCATCATCGCCGGAGACTTCAACGTTCCCTCACCCCTGGACTGGGACGGCTCCCACCGTCCTGCGGCTCAGTGGCCCGCCACGGACGCACTCCTGAAGTAAGCTTCACCGACGCGTTCCGCGCAGTGCATCCCGATCCCGCTCGGGCGCCGGGGCTGACCTGGTCCCAGATCGAGTCCCTGGAGACCGAGCCTCGCGATCGCATCGACTTCATCTTCGCCAGGGGTCTGAACGTGGTCGCAGCGGACCATCTGGGCGGGGCGGCAGACGCGTCCGACACCGCCGCAGATGAGGGCTTCTGCGACTATGGGGGCCCAGCGCGCCACATCCCTGACCAGAGGGGCAACGCCTTTCCGTCCGATCATCTGGCCGTGCGGGCGACGCTCGACCGTCCCTCATGAGTCGACGACCGTGTGAGGAGCATGGACCAGACGCTGAGGCCACACTCAGACAGGTCTGCCACCTTGTGCATGACACACTCCGCATGATGTTCGAGGAGAGGCCGAGCGATGAGCACCACAGACCGCACGACAACGGGTCCTGATCGGGCGACGACGGAGGAGCCGCGGTTCCGCACCGATCCCGCCGAAGAGGATCTCGAAGCCGTGCACGACGACGAGATCACCGTCAACGGCCAGGAGATTCACCTCAACGACATCCGTGACGCCATGAACTCGCACGAAAGCGTGCTCGAATCCGGCGTCTGCTCCATCGGCGACGCGGAAGCTGGCACGATCCCGGTGGCGTTCGTCGTGCTGACGCCCGAGGCGCGCGAGGAGGTCAACGCCACTCGGCTGCCGCCCGACGACGGCTCCCAGACCCGTTCGGTCCCCGGGAGCGCAAGATGGTCGACTCCGTCCAAGCACTGGTCGCCGAGAAGGTCTCCGAGGAAGCCGTGCCGCGGAAGATCATCCCCGTGCTGGACATGCCCAAGGACAAGGAGCACCAGGTGATCAGCCGCGTGCTCGGACGGCTCTACGCAGGCGAAGACCCCGAGGACGTCTCCGACGTGCAGAACCAGAAGTGCCTGGCGTCCATCAAGAAGATCTGCGCAGAGATGGACACCGCCGGGCGGAGGCGAACAGGCAGCACCAGCGCTTCCAAAGGCTGGCCCGTGACCCGCGGACAGCAGTAGCCGACAAGCAGCATGACGTCTGGGGCGGGGCGCGGTCCTCTGCGGGCCGCGCCCCGCCCCAGACGCGCAGTGTGACGTTTGTGACCCGGTTTTTGTGCGCGGACTCGGCTCTGGCGTACAGTCATAGGCGTATCCATCCGGAGCGGCTGAGAGATCTGGCTCGACGACGCCGCAGCAACCACTGCAGAGCTTCTCTGCGGGCTCGGTGCTAATGCCAGGGACGATGGGAGTGAATTCTCGCATGACTGCTTCTGCGACCCTTGAGGCGCCGACCTCGCCTGGGGAGCCCTCCACGCATTCCGCCGCCCCGCAGGCCGCCTTCGACTCGCTGAACGTCCGGTTCGCCGGTGTGGGTCGCAGCTTCGGCGGCCGCCCCGTGCTCCGCGACATCAGCCTGGAGATCGCCCCCGGCGAGGTCCTCGCGATCCTGGGGACCTCAGGCTGCGGCAAATCCACCCTGCTCCGCGCCCTGGCGGGTCTCGACACCGGCTTCACCGGTGAGCTGACCATCGCGGGAAGCCCGTGCAGCCCTATGACGACCGCACCGCCGTCGGATTCCAGGAGCCTCGCCTGCTCCTGGCGCTCGGTGCGCAGGAACATTGAGCTCGGACTGCCCCGCGAGCTGTCCAAGGCCGAGGGCAGGGCCCGGGTCGACGAGCTGCTGGAGCTGGTCGGGCTCGCCGAGCGCGCGCATCTGAAGCCCCGGGAGATCTCCGGGGCATGGCCCAGCGGGCCTCGCTGGCCCGCGCCCTGGCACGCCGGCCCGGCGTTCTCCTGCTCGACGAGCCCTTCGGCGCACTCGATGCCCTCACCCGGCTCAAGATGCAGGATCTGCTCCTGGACATCCACGCCCAGACAGGGACGACGGTGCTCCTGGTCACCCACGACGTCGACGAGTCTCTGCAGCTGGCCGACCGGATTCTTCTGCTGGGCAAGGACGACGGCGCCGCGGCCGAGGGAGCCACCGCCAAGCGGCTGCTGACCGTGCCGGGACGCCGCCCCCGCGATCGAGCCTCCGCCGACCTGGCCGAGCTGAAGTCGCAGCTGTACGCAGGCCTCGGCGTCGACGCCCACTGACCCCGCCCGCACACCCCTCTGCATTCTTTGGGCCTGCCTCGCACAGGTCCGCCCACCTCGCCGAACGACACTTTGAAAGGCTCCCCATGCCCACCTCCTTCTCCCGCTCCGCCGCCTCCGTCACCGCCGTCGGGACAGCCGCCCTGCTCGCCCTGTCCGCCTGCGGCGATGATGCAGACGGGGAGCTGGACACCCTGAACATCGACTTCGCCACCTACAACCCGCTGTCCCTGGTGATCCTGGAGCACGGCTGGCTTGAGGAGGAGCTGGAGGAGATCGGCACCGACGTGCAGTGGATCCAGTCCCACGGCTCCAACCAGGCGAACGAGTACCTCCGCGCCGATGAGCTGCACGTCGGCTCGACCGCAGGCTCCGCCGCCCTGCTGAACCGCTCCGTCGGCGCCGACACGCACACCTTCTACGTGGAGTCGCAGCCTGAGTGGTCCGCACTGGTCACCAGTGAAGACTCCGACATCGAGAGCGTGGAGGACCTCGAGGGCGCCTCCGTGGCGGCGACGCTGGCCACCGACCCGTTCTTCTTCCTCGCCCGTTCGCTGGACGAGGCGGGCCTCTCCCTCGACGACATTGAGGTTCAGGCCCTGCAGCACGCAGACGGCCGTCAGGCCTTGGAGAACGGCGACGTCGATGCCTGGGTAAGCCTGGACCCGATCATGGGCGACGCCGAGCTCGGCGGAGCCGAGCTGTTCTCCCGGGAGGTCGACTTCAACACCTACTCCACCGTCAACGCGACCGGAGACTTCCTGGAGAACCACCCGGAGGTCGCTCAGACGGTCGTCAACGTGTACGAGCAGGCCCGGCAGTGGGCCGAGGAGAACCCCAGGAGACCGCGGAGATCCTCGCCGAGTACGCAAGCATCGATCTCGACGTCGCAGAGCTGGTGATCGCCGACCGCGTGAACTTCGACATCAGCCCGGTGCCGGGCGAAGACCTGCGCGCCGCCCTGGAGCCGGTGGGCCCCTTCTTCGTCGAGACCGGCGACGTCGACTCCGAGGAGCAGGTCGACGAGGCCCTCGAGGACCTCTTCTGGCCCGAGTACGCGGAAGCGGCTGAGGCCACCGATGCTGAGGGCACTGACGACGCAGCCGAGCAGGCGGAGATTCAGGAGGACGAGGACGCATGAGCCCGGCCCCCACCGAGCACACGCCTCCTGCGGCTGCGAGCACCGCCGGGTTCGCAGCCGCGCCCGCGCTTACCACGGCTGATCAGGGGTCGAAGCCGTCGCGCTCCCGCTCCGGCCTCAACGGGGCCTCAAGGGTCCTTGTCGGCGCGATCGTCCCGGTGGCGCTCGTCGCCCTGTGGTGGCTGGTCACGGACGCCCTGGGGATCTTCACCCCCATTCAGCTGCCCTCCCCGTCGCTGTCGTCGAAGCCGGTCAGGCTCTGCTGGAGTCCGGCGCCCTCGCAGGCCATATCGGCATCTCCGTGCAGCGTGTGCTGGTCGGCTTCGCCCTCGGCGCCGGGGCGGGACTGGTGCTCGGCTCGCTGCTGGGCCTGTCCCGAGCGGCCGATGCGCTGCTGCACCCCACTGTCGGGGCCTTCCGTGCCGTGCCGTCCCTGGCATGGGTGCCCCTGATCCTGCTCTGGATCGGCATCGGTGAGGACGGAAAATACCTGCTCATCGCCATCGGCGCCTTCTTCCCCGTCTTCACCTCGGTGCACTCGGCGCTCCGCCACGTGGACGCCCAGCTGGTGGAGTAAGCCGCGCCTTCGGGTTCCACGGAGTGCGTCTGCTGGCGACCGTCCAGCTGCCCGCCGTCGTGCCCCGGTGTTCTCCGGGCTGCGGCTGGCGCTGGCACAGTCCTGGCTGTTCCTGGTGGCCGCTGAGCTGCTCGCCGCGGCCGAAGGGCTGGGCTTCCTGCTCACGGAGTCGCAGAGCAACGGTCGCGTGGACCGGCTGCTGCTCGCCATCGTGCTGCTGGCCGTCCTGGGCAAAACAACAGATGCGCTGCTCGGCCTGGTCGAGCGCAAAGCGCTCAAGACCTGGGCCTGAGCCGAAGGAGGCCGCACATGCCGGACGCTGCCCGCACTCACCACCACCCCTCTCTGCCGATGTGCTCTCGTGGCCCGAGCCCTCCTCCGAGGCGGAGCGCCTCGCGCACTGGGAGCGTGCGGCCGGACTCCTCGAGTGGGACACCGGCTGGCATACCTTGCGCACATGGGAGCCGCCGAACCCGGAGACCCGACGGGGTCCTTCGATGCGCTGGTTCGAAGGCGGCAGGCTCAACGCGGCGGTCAACTGCGTGGACCGTCACGTGGACGCCGGACGCGGGGACACCGTCGCCCTGCACTTCGAGGGTGAGCCCGGCGACCGGGAGACGGTGACCTACGCGGAGCTTCAGCGCCGCGTCTGCCGGGCGGCCAACGCTCTGGAGGCCCTCGGCGTAGGCCACGGCGACCGGGTGGTCATCTACCTCCCGGTGCTGGTGGAGACGATTGTCATCACCCTCGCCTGCGCCCGCATCGGCGCGGTGCACCAGCTGGTCTTCGGCGGATTCTCGGCCCAGGCCCTGCGCTTCCGGGTGGAGGACACCGGGGCGAAGCTGCTGGTCACCACGGACGGCCAATACCGCCGCGGTCAGGCTGTGCCGGTCAAAGAGAACGCCGACGCCGCCGTGGAGGGTCTCACCCTGGGCGGCGGCGGCGCGGTGGAGCACGTGCTGGTGCTGCGACGCACCGGCTCCGAGATCAGCTGGGACAGCACCGACCTCAGCGGCGACGGCCTGGGCCGCGACGTGTGGTGGCACGACGTCGTCGACGCCGCGTCGGACCAGCACGAGGCTCCCATGTTCGATGCGGAGAACGAGCTGTTCATCATGTACACCTCAGGCACCACCGGCAGGCCCAAGGGCCTGGTGCACACCACGGCCGGGTATCTCACCGGCAGCCTCTACTCCTATCTGCGCCTCTTCGCCCACCCGGACCCGGCCGAGCGCGAGCATGACGTGCACTGGTGCACCGCCGACCTGGCATGGGTCACCGCCCACACCTACGAGATGTACGGGCCGCTGGCCATGGCGCCGCCCAGGTGATCTACGAGGGTGTGCCGAATGCGCCCCACCCGAGTAGGCACTTCGAGATCATCCAGCGGCACCGCGTGACCAGCTACTACACGGCCCCCACGCTGGTCCGCTCGCTGATGGGCTGGTGGCCCGACGGCATCCCGGCCGAGTACGACCTCTCCTCGGTGCGGCTCATGCCGCACGGTGGGCGAGGCGGTGAACCCGGAGGCATGGTCCTGGCTGCGCAGCCAGATCGGACGGGACACGTCTGACGCGGTAAGCAGGCCCGCGCTGCCGATGGTCGACACGTGGTGGCAGTCGGAGTCCGGCTCAGCAGTCCTCTCCCCAGACCCGACGACACCTCCTTCAAGCCGGGCTCCGCGACCCGTCCCCTGCCGGGCTGGGGCGCGAGGGTCGTGGACCAGGACAGCCAGCCCGTCGCCCCGGAGTTCAGGGAAGCATCGTGGTCACCGAATTCGGACCTTCGATGGCGCGCGGCGTATGGGGAGATCCGGAGCGCTTCTACACCTCGTACTGGGAGGCGCACGTCGACCAGGGATGGTTCCTCGCGGCGACGGCGCCAAGCAGGATGAGGACGGAGACGTCTGGATCCTGGGACGCATCGACGATGCGATCAATGTGTCGGGCCATCTCCTCTCCACCATCGAGATCGAGTCGGCTCTGATCTCCCACCCCGATGTGATCGAGGCCGGAGTGGCGCCCTGCCACGACGAGAAGACCGGCCACGCGGCAGTTGCCTTCACCGTCCTCAGCGAAGCCGCGTCCTCCCGCCTGGCGGCCGACCCCGACGCCGAGGCCGATCTCGCCTCACTCCTTCGCGAGCATGTGGCGACGGTGATCGGCCCCGTCGCGAAGCCGCGCACCGTCATTCCGGTCCCCGACGTCCCCAAGACCCGGTCGGGCAAGATCATGCGCCGACTGCTCGCCCAGCTGCACGACGGCGACCGGCTCGGCGACACCACCAGCCTGCAGAACGAACCATGCGTGCCGCAGATCGCCGAGATCTGCGCAGCACGCAGCACGGCACCACCAAGGAAAGAGGCAACACGATGAGCAGCGACCGCCAGTTCGGATTCCGCACCCGCGCCCTGCACGCAGGCGCCGTCCCCGACGCCACGTACGGCACACGTGCAGTGCCGATCCACCAGTCCACCAGCTTCGTCTTCAAGGACAGCGACGATGCGGCGAACCTCTTCGCCCTGCAGAAGTTCGGCAACATCTACTCCCGCATCAGCAACCCCACTGTGGCGGCCCTGGAGGAGCGCATGGCATCCCTGGAGGGCGGCATCGGCGCCGTGGCCACCGCCTCGGGAATGTCGGCGGAGTTCCTCGTCTTCGCCGCCCTGTGCCAGCAGGAGACCACATCGTGGCCAGCTCCAAGCTCTACGGCGGCACGATCACCCAGCTCGACGTCTCGCTGCGGCGGTTCGGCATCGAGACCACGTTCGTGAACTCGGACGAGGCGGCAGACTTCAAGGCGGCCCTGCAGCCGAACACCAAGCTCATCTTCACCGAGGTCGTCTCCAACCCCAGCTCAGACGTCGTGGACCTCCCCGGCGTGGCTGACGTCGCCCACGAGCACGGGATCCCGCTCGTCGTCGACTCCACGCTCACCACCCCTACCTGCTGCGGCCGATCGAGCACGGAGCGGACATCGTCACCCACTCGGTGACGAAGTTCCTCGGCGGGCACGGCACCACACTTGGAGGGTGATCGTCGAAGCTAAGCACGTTCCCGTGGAACAACGGAAACTTCCCCAGATGACCGAGGAGGTGGCCTCCTACGGCGGCCTCTCCTGGTGGGGCAACTTCGCCGAGTACGGATTCCTGACCAAGATCCGCGCCGAGCAGCTCCGCGACTTCGGCCCCTCCCTGACGCCGCAGGCTGCCTTCCAGCTGATCCAGGGCGTCGAGACCCTCCCCAGCGCATGGAGGAGCACGTGGCCAACGCCCAGACGGTCGCCGAGTGGCTCAATGCTGACCCGCGCGTGGACTACGTCAACCACGCAAGCCTGCCCGAGCACCGGCACCACAGCCGAGGCAAGGAGCTCCTGCCGAAGGGGCTCGGCGCAGTCTTCAGCTTCGGCATAGTAAGCGGCAGGGCCAACGGCAAGCGGTTCATCGAGTCGCTGCAGCTGGCCTCGCACCTGGCCAACGTCGGCGATGCGCGCACCCTCGTGCTGCACCCTGCATCCACCACCCACCAGCAGCTCTCGGAGGAGCAGCTGGTCGTAAACGGAATTCCCGATGACCTGATCAGGATTTCTGTGGGCCTCGAAGACGTTGAAGACATCATCTGGGACCTCGACCAGGCCCTGGAGACGGCGACCAAGGGAGAGAACTCATGAGCACCAGCACTGTTGAGCACCCGAACGGCGTGTGGGAGGAGCCGGGTCCGGCGCGTCGGCTTCAGCTGCTGCGCGCGGCGAAGTCCGTGGCGATCGTGGGCATGTCAATAAGCCCTCCCGGGCCAGCCACTTCGTGGCCACCTACCTGCAGTCCGACTCCAGCTACAGGCTCTACTGGGTGAACCCGGCCCTGGTGGGCAAGACAGTCCTAGGGGAGCCCGGCTACGGGTCCCTGCAGGACCTGCCCGAGTCGCCGGACATCGTCGTCGCCTTCCGCAAGCCGGAGGATCTGCCGGACCTTGCCCGCGACGCCGCAGAGGCGGGGGCGCAGACCCTGTGGGTGCAGCTGGGGATCCATTCGGAGGAGGCCATGCAGACGGCCACCGATCTGGGCCTGAGCGCGGTGCAGAACCGGTGCGTGAAGATCGAGCACGGCCGCTTCCACGGCAACCTTCACCTCGGCGGCTTCGACACCGGTGTGATCAGCGCCAAGAGGCAGCTCAGGGACGCCTAGCTCCCTCCACGCACGCAGTCTGGGAAGGGGCCCTGCCGCTCGGAGGAGCGCGGGGCTCCTTTCCTCACTGAGGCGCCCTGCTCCGACGGGCGAAGACCCACCTGATCAGCTTCACCGCACCGAGGATCAGCAGCAC
Source organism: Nesterenkonia pannonica (assembly GCF_019575955.1). Lineage (GTDB taxonomy): Bacteria > Actinomycetota > Actinomycetes > Actinomycetales > Micrococcaceae > Nesterenkonia > Nesterenkonia pannonica. The sequence continues at coordinate 572,060 of NZ_CP080575.1, read as the reverse complement.
CTTCGGCATCGCAAATTTCGCCAGCACGCGTGCTTTGAGGAATGTGACGGCCATCTTCTTCAGCGCTGCAACCATGTCGCCGACCCTAGCCAGGGCCCCTGAGCGGTTCCTCAAAGCCTGGTTGGTAGACTCCTGACGGCCAGTTCACCAGTTTTCAAGGAGCCCCGCTATGCCCGCCATTGTCATCGTCGGCGCCCAATGGGGCGACGAAGGGAAGGGCAAAGCTACTGACGTGCTCGGCTCCCGTGTCGACTACGTCGTCAAGCCCAATGGGGGCAACAACGCCGGGCACACGGTGGTGGTCGGCGGGGAGAAGTTCGAGCTGAAGCTCCTGCCTGCGGGCATCCTCTCCCCAATGCGGTCCCGGTGATCGGCAACGGCGTGGTCGTGAACCTCGAGGCGCTGTTCGAGGAGATCGAGGGGCTGGAGGCCCGCGGCGCAGACACCTCCAAGCTGAGGATCAGCGCCAACGCGCACCTGGTGGCGCCGTACCACCAGACCATGGACAAAGTCACCGAGCGCTTCCTCGGCAAGCGCGCCATCGGCACCACCGGCCGGGGCATCGGCCCGACCTACATGGACAAGGTCGGACGGCTGGGCATCCGCGTCCAGGACATCTTCGACGAGTCCATCCTGCGTCAGAAGATCGAAGGGGCGCTGCGCCAGAAGAACGAGCTGCTGGTGAAGCTCTACAACCGCAGGGCGGTGGAGGTCGACGAGATCGTCGAGTACTTCCTGAGCTTCGCTGAGCGTCTGCGCCCCATGGTCGTCGACGCCACGAACCTTCTCAACGATGCGCTGGACGAGGGCAAAGTGGTGCTCATGGAGGGCGGCCAGGCCACCTTCCTGGATGTGGACCACGGCACTTACCCGTTTGTCACCTCGTCGAACCCGACCGCGGGCGGGGCCTCAGTGGGCTCGGGGATCGGCCCCACCCGCATCGACCGGTCCATCGGAATCATCAAGGCCTACACCACGCGTGTGGGCGCTGGCCCGTTCCCCACCGAGCTCTTCGACGAGTGGGGCGAGTACCTGCAGAAGACCGGCGGCGAGTTCGGTGTAAACACGGGCCGTCCTCGACGGTGCGGCTGGTACGACGCTGTGATGGCCAAGTACGCCGCACGCATCAACGGCTTCACGGACTACTTCCTCACCAAGCTCGATGTGCTCACCAACATCGAGTCGATCCCGGTCTGCGTGGCCTACGACGTCGACGGCGTGCGGCACGACCAGATGCCGATGACCCAGACCGAGCTGCACCACGCCACGCCCATCTTCGAGCACTTCGACGGGTGGACCGAGGACATCACCGGCGCCCGGACCATGGATGAGCTTCCTGAGAACGCTCAGGCCTACGTGCGGGCCCTGGAGAGCCTCTCCGGCACCCGCTTCTCAGCGATCGGTGTGGGCCCGGGCCGGGACCAGGTGGTTCAGATCCACGACCTGATCACCTGATCCTCGGAGCGCAGCGCCGCCGTCATCGGCGGATGGCTGCGATCTTCTCCTTCGCGGTGGGGTCGCAGTCGTCCAGCAGGTTGTTGATCCGCACGACCTCCGGCTCCTCTCCGATCGCGGCCGCGGCCTGACCGAGGGAGTAGAGGGCCCGGAGGAAGCCGTGGTTGGGCTCGTGGCTGTGGGGACCGGGCCGGTTCCCTTCCAGCCGTTCTGGCGCAGGGAGTCCAGGCCGCGGTGGTAGCCCACACGCGCGTATGCATAGCCCTCCACGGTGTATCCGCCGTCCAGGGCGTCCTCGGCCAGCAGCGCCCACACCAAGGATGAGGTGGGGTGCTTGGCGGCGAGGTCCACCGGCTCCTCGTAGGCGGCCAGCGACTCAGTCACCTCCGGCTCGGGAGGCAGCAGAGTGGGTTCAGGCTCCATCAGGTTCTTGCCAAGCATAGACATGGGCCCAGCCTAACGGTGAAGCGGCTCAGATCCGCACGGCGGCCGCCTGCGAGGTGTCCGGGGCGGCGCCGTCCCCGGGCTTTGCGCTCTTCCTCTGCCTCACTTTGGCGCCGTGGATCACCCGGTGCCGGACGAACCCGGAGATCTGATCCACCGCCATGGTGATCACAATGATCACGAAGAGGGTGATGCCGATGGCTTCCCAGTCGTAGGGGCGCTGACCGAACAGGCCGTTGGGCGGACTGATCAGCCGCCCGATGCCCCCGGCGCCCAGGGCGCCCAGGATGGCTGAGGCACGGATGTTGACCTCGAAGCGGTACAGCCAGATGGCCAGCACCTCTGGCAGGACCTGAGGCAGCACCGCCCAGCGGATCCGCTGGACATGGGTCGCTCCAGCGGCCGTCGACGCCTCCAGGGGCCGGGGTCCACGCCTTCGATGGCTTCGGAGATCAGTTTGGAGAGGGTCCCGATGCTGCTGATGCCCAGCGCGAAGGCGCTTACCATCGCCCCGCCCATCTGCGCCGGACCGACCCCAGCAGGGGATGAATATGGCCACGGCGAACACCAGCTCGGGCACCGCACGGATGACCGAGAGGATGAAGCGCATGGGGATGTAGATCGACAGGGGCGTCATGTTTCTCGCCGCCAGGATCCCGCAGGGCAGGGAGAACAGGGCCCCGACTACTGTGCCGACCCAGGCGATGGCCACGGACTCCAGCATGGCGTCGAAGGCGAGCGACCAGTCCTCGCGCGCCTCCTCGTCAGGGACCTGAGCCACCCCGCCGACCATCTGCACGCTGAACTCCCAGATGCGCGCAGGCATGTCCAGCAGGGCAGACAGCGTCATCCCCGTCCCAGCGGCCGAGGAGATGAATACTGCTCCGACCAGCAGCAGCGCCATAGTGTACCAGAACTTCACGGGCCTGACCGGCCGCTCATCGAGGCGATCGGGGCGAAGCCCGCACCTCCTGCGGAGAGGCGCCGCTGCTCCTGCCTCTGCTGCGTGGCGGTGCTCGCATACGCCAGGCCGTAGATGCCCACCCCGAGGGCCGCAACGGCGCCGCAGAGGGCGAAGCCCCACAGACCGCGGAGCAGCACGTCAGATGATTCGGCGGCAGCCGAGTAGGTCAGCAGAAAGCTGCCTGCAGCCAGCAGCAGCGCACCGGCCACGGCTGCGATGATCTTGTGTCCGTGACTCACAGCAGCTTCCTCCGGATCCACAGCGAGAACAGGTCCACCATCAGGACCACGGCGACCAGTGCCCAGAGGATCGCCCCACGTTGTCGTAGCCCTGGGACATGCGTCCGATCTGCTTAGCTCAGCTCCCCGCCGATGCTTAAGCTACGCCGACCACGCCGAGGGCAGCTGAGGCCCTGATGTTCAGCTCGAACACATACAGGCTGTACGAGATGAAGCTCGGCATGACCGCCGGGAGGACGGCGACGCGGTCGCGCTGCATCAGGTTCGCACCCGTCGCGTCGGCGGCTTCCAGCGGCCCGGGGTCGACCGAGTCGATGGACTCGCCGAGCAGCTTCGCGACGATGCCGATGTTGAACATGATCAGGGCGAGGACTGCGGCGAGGGCGCCGAATCCGTAGGCGGTGCTTCCGATGAATGCGGCGAAGAGCAGTGCCCAGGCAACATCGGGGATCGAACGGACGATCGAGTTGAGGCCCTTGATGCCCTGGCTGCTGAAGCGGTTGGGGCTGGAGACCGGCGAGGCCAGCATCGCCAGGAGAAGTCCGATGAAGCATCCGATGATGGTGGCCACGACCGCCATGCACAGCGTGATCAGCCACTCCCCAGATCGGGCGGGAGGTTCCGGCGACGTTGGAGAGCAGCAGGTAGGACCAGTCCGGGCTGAAGTATCCCAGCAGCTGATCACGGGTGCTGCCTCCCGTCAGGCGGCCCGGCAGCTCGGCGATCCTGTCGAGGAAGTAGATGCTGGAGTAAGCCCAGTAGCTGATGATGACGAATGTCAGCGCCCCGAAGGCTCCCATGGGGCCCACGCGCGTCAGCCAGCAGAGCGCCAGGACCCCGAGCATCGTCAGGAAGCCGATGAGCGGCCACTGGGGCGCCCACAGGGTGGTGAAGCCCAGGGGCAGAAAGAGCACGCCGGTGGACTCACGGGTCCACCAGAAGAAGGCGAAGGCCAGAACGGCGACGCCGACGAGCATCAGGTAGTTGGCCAGCGGCGGCTTGGGAGGCGCCGGGCGGGGCGCCGGCTGGGAGGCGGTCCTGGCCGCAGCCGGGTCGGCGACTGCTGTCACGCTCAGGACTCTCCGGTCCGTCCCGCGGCGGCGACCTCGGCGGTCTCATCGGAGGGCTTCTCGGCGGCTGCCTCCTCCTGGGAGAGGGAGCGCTGATAGACCTCCTCGATCACCGCGTCGGTCGCCTCCTCAGTGGGACCGTCGAACACGACTTCGCCGTTGCGCATCCCGACGATCCGGTCGGCGTAGTCGCGGGCGAGGTCGAGGTGGTGCATGTTGACGATGCAGGTGATGCCGAGCTCGCGCTGGATGCGGCGGAGGTCTCCGAGGACTTTGCGAGCCGTGGGCGGGTCCAGCGATGCGACCGGCTCGTCGGCCAGGATCAGCTCCGGATCCTGGGCGAGCACCCGCGCGATCGCCACCCTCTGCTGCTGCCCTCCGGACAGGGCCGATGCCCGGCTGTAGGCCTTGTCGACGATTCCCACCCGCTCCAGGGACTGGAATGCGACTTCCTTGTCCTCGTGCCCGTACCAGCCGAGCAGCGAGCGCCAGGTGGGGTGACGGACGAGCGTCCGATCAGCACATTGTTGAGAACAGTGATGCGGCCGACGTTGTTGAACTGCTGGAAGATCATGCCGACCCGGGACCGCAGTCTCCGCAGCTTGGACTTGTTCTTCGGGTCCACCACCGTCTCACCGACCGTCAGGGTGCCTCCGGTGTAGGGCACCAGACCGTTGACCGCCCGGATGAGAGTCGATTTTCCCGCCCCGGAGAGGCCGATGATGGCCACGAACTCGCCCTGGCCGATCTCAGGCTGATGTCGTTCAGGCCTCTGAAGCCGTTCGGATAGACGACATCGACGTTCTCAAACTTGATCATAATGAAAAGTTCCTGACGGCCGTGGTGCAGGCCGCGGCCCTGTGCCGCAGCCCACACCCCAGCATGCCAGAGAATTCCTCTCAGCTCAGAAAGGCCTCAGGGTCACTCGCCTAAGCTTCGTCGCCGAAGTCGTTGTAGACCTCACGGGCCACGTCGAGGGCCTCCTCGTCGGCAGGCGTCAGTCCGTTGATCTCGTAGACGTCGTAGAGCGGGTCTCCCTCGTCCAGGTCGCCGGACTCAGCGAAGCTCAGCCACGCGTCCTCAAGCGTCTGGAGCTCTTCGTCGGTGAACTCGTTGGACGCGACGATGCCGTCGTTGGGGATCGGTAGGCCCAGGCGAACACCACGAGCTCATCGCCGACGTCAGGGTTGTCGTCGACCACGTTGGTGCGTGCGTCGTCGAACGAGGTGCCGATCTCGAACTCGCCGTTGTAGACGTTCAGCACAGCATCGTCATGGCCGCCTGCGAACTGCGGGTCCACCTCGACGCCGAGATCATTGAGCTGGGTCTGCGGGAAGTAGAAGCCCGATGCGGAGCCCTCCTCCACGTAGGCGACGGGGTGCCGTCCTCGATCTGGGCCAAGGAGTCCTCACCCATGGGACCGTAGTCGGCAAGCTCGCCGGAGTCCTCGTCGTAGATCCCGTTGCAGAACATGTAGCCGTCCTCATTGGCGACCGGCTCGTCCTCGCAGTAGGTGTCGGGGTCGTTCGTGAACCACTGGGTCACGTACGTGTCCGCGCCGTAACGGATCGACTGGAGGATCAGGGTGCCCTCGGCCTCGTCCTCGGCCTGAATCATGCCGATGGGGCCGGACATCACCAGCTGCACGTCGCCGGACTGCATGCCCTGGATGACGCCGAGGTAGGAGTCTGCGAAGAACAGGTCGACCTCGAAGCCCCCGAGCGCCTCGGAGAGCTGGTCCGCCAGCGCCTCAGCGTTCTCCTCCTCCGCCTGTGTGGCGGAGTCGGTGGCAGGGACCAGGCCGATGGTGATGCTGTCCACCGACTCGATCTCAGCGCAAGCTTCCCCGTCGGCCTCTTCGCCGTTCTCGGCGCCCTCTCCGGCGTCCTCCTCAGTCTGGTCCTCAGCGTCATCGTCGCCGGTGTCGATGTCACCTTCGTCTCCGGCGCACGCGGCCAGTGAGAGGGTCAGCACAGATGCCAGCGCGAAGGCTGACGTGGTGTTCAAGCGCATGCGAACGTCCTTAGTCCATAGATCCAGGTGCAAGTGCGGAACTCTGAGCCCGGCCAGCCGAAATGGTGATCTGCGGCACGGAGGTCCGATGCTCACTCTATGGGCGCGCTGAGCGGCCCCTCAACTTGTAACCCGGCAGTTTTCACACTCGTCACGCAGAATTAACCCGGCGTTGGGGCATCCGCCCAGGCGCGCATGATGCTGACCGCCTCGTCGAAGGACGAGACCCTATGACCCGGGGCGCCGAGCCCGGTGCTGAAGCGGTCGATCAGGACGGTCTCTCCACCGAGGTCCGCGACAGGGGCAAGGTCGTTCTTCCAGATGTCGCCCACGGACAGGATGCTCAGCCCGTTGAGATCGTCGTGGCGGGCGGCCTGCTGGAGCGCCTCCGGCATGCCGTAGGGCTTGCGCGCGCTGTTGATGACCTCGTCGAAGGACTCGTGCAGGCCTAGGGCGTCCAGCCAGCGGTCGAACCCTTCGGTAAGCGGGTGGTGATCAGCACGACCCTCACACCGGCGGCACGCATCTCCGCGATGAGCCGACCGGCCTCCTCCGGCGCGTGAACGTCGGTCTGCTCCAGGCCCTCCCCACAATGCGGCGGCGCGCGGCCATGAACGCCTGCCCCGTCTGGGCGTCATCGAGACCGGCCTGGCGGCCCAGAAGCTGGACCAGCTGGTAGCCGTCCTGCAGCGGCCAGGCCACAGGATGCGCACCCTGCACCCCGAACGTCTCACGCAGGAGGGGCGGCTCGCCGTTCTCGTCCACGTCGATCTCCGGGATGGACAGAGAGTCGGATGACAGTGCCTGCGCGACGATTCGGGCGATGCTTCGGCCCAGGCCCGGAAGGCCGTGCTGGGCGATCAGCTCATCCGCCTGATGCGCGTAGAGCATGGTAAGCTCGTCGCCGAGGCAGACCGTCCCGTCGAAGTCGAGGATGAGCAGCCTGCGCCGGTGATCGGAAGCTGAGGAGCTGAGCACGATGATGAGCCTTAGGGGACGGGAATGAGGGGAAGCAGCGGAAGTCGCCTATGGACGCATTCTCCGCAGTGGAGAACTATAGGCGACGCCCTATGCTCCCCGGGCTCCGCCTCGCTGACCGGCCGATGATGCACAGGGACCCCGCAGGCGCGCTGCCTGCGGGGTCCCTGTGCCGTGCATCCGACTACCTGATCGTCTTCCCTGCGCTGCCGAGGACTGTGCCGCCTCGACGATGCGTGCGGCCATCCCCTCCTCGGCCTTCTTGCCCCACACGCGGGGGTCGTAGGTCTTCTTGTTGCCGACGTCGCCGTCGACCTTCAGCACGCCGTCGTAGTTCTCCAGCATGTGCCCGGCCACCGGGCGGGTGAAGGCGTACTGGGTGTCGGTGTCGATGTTCATCTTGATGACGCCGTAGCTGACGGCATCCTCGATCTCCTGCTGGCTGGAGCCGGAGCCGCCGTGGAAGACCAGGTCGAAGGGACGCGCCGAGCCGTACTTCTCGGCCGTCGCCCGCTGAATCTCATCGAGGATCTCCGGGCGCAGCTTCACGTTGCCGGGCTTGTAGACCCCGTGCACGTTTCCGAAGGTCAGAGCGGTGATGTAGCGGCCGTGCTCGCCGGTGCCCAGAGCCTCAAGGGTCGCGATCGCATCGTCGACGGTGGTGTAGAGCTTCTCGTTGATCTCGTTCTCCACACCGTCCTCCTCGCCGCCGACGGTTCCGATCTCCACCTCAAGGATCTGCTTGGCGGCGGCCGAGCGGGGCAGCAGCTCAGCGGCGATCCGCAGGTTCTCCTCGAGGGTCTCCGCGGAGCCGTCCCACATGTGGGAGTTGAAGATGGGGTCGCGTCCGGCCTTCACCTCGGCCTCGGAAGCCTCCAGCAGGGGCAGGACGAAGCTGTCGAGCTTGTCCTTGGGGCAGTGGTCGGTGTGCAGGGCGATGTTGACCCCGTAGTTCTTCGCGACCTCTTTGGCGAAGGCGGCGAACGCCCTGGATCCGGTGACCATGTCCTTCACGGACGAGCCCGACCAGTACGCGGCGCCGCCGGTGGAGACCTGGATGATGCCGTCCGACTCTGCGTCGGCGAAGCCTCTGATGGCCGCGTTGAGCGTCTGGGAGCTCGTCACGTTGACCGCGGGGTAGGCATATCCATAACCTTGGCCGCGTCAATCATCTCGGTGTACTTGTCCGGGGTTGCAACGGCCACGTGATGCTCCTCTGTCGGTGAAGTCGGTCGGGGAACGCCCTCATGCACGTTCTCCGCACCCATCCTAACGAGACGCGAGCCACACGTAACCCTGTGCGTCTCGATCAGGGGAATCCGAGGAGCCTCAGTCCGGCGGCTGCGAGGGCGCCGATGACCACGACGAGGATGAAGGGAGCTCTGAGCATCAGCGCCGCGGCGGCAGCGACGAGCGCTCCGAGACGGGAGTCAGAACGAAGCCGCCGTCGTAGGAGACCGCGTTCATGGCGACCAGCGCCGCGAGCAGTCCGATGGTGAGCATCCCCGAGATGCGCACCACGGCCGGACAGGCCAGCCACGCGGTAAGCACCAGGTAGCCGAGGATCTTCAGCGCGTACGCTGCGACGCAGGCCAGCACGATCCATGCCCAGACGCTCATGCCGCTCGCCGCTCCCTGCTCCGCTCGAGACGCGACGCGACCGTCCCCAGAGCACGGTCACCGCAGCGGCCAGCAGGATCAGCACCCCGCGGGCACCACCGGCATCGCGATCACCGTGACGAGAGCCGCGACGACGGCGAGCGCCCAGGGCTCTGCTGCCTTCAGCCGGGGCCAGAGGAGACCGAGGAACGCCGCGACCACCGCTCCGTCGAGGCCGAGTGCTTCGGGGTCCGCCATCACGTCTCCGAGGAGCGCGCCGATCACCGTGGCCAGTGACCAGCCGATCCAGATGCCCATCCCGGTCAGCCAGAAGCCGCGGCGCTGCTCGGGGCCCGCCTCCTGGGCCGTCGCCGCGGCCATGCTCTCGTCGATCGTGACCTGGGCCGCCAGCAGCCGCTTCAGCCCCGAGGGCTGAGCATCGCCTTGATCTGAGCCGCGTAGAGCGTATTCCGAACCCCGAGCAGGGTGGCGCTGGTGAATGCGGCCGCGGGAGAGCCATAAACGGCCGCGACGCCGATGAAGGCGAACTGCGAGCCTCCGGTGAACATCAGCACGCTCAGGGCCACGGCCTGCCAGACGCTGAAGTAAGCGGCCACTGCCAGTGCGCCGAAGGAGATGCCGTAGAGGGAGACGGCGAGTGTGATGGATGCGGCCATCCTGCTCGCGGGGTCACCCGCAGCAGCGCCTCACCGTCCTTCCGCCCCTCGCAGCCCACCGGCACATCGTACGCAATGCCGTGCGCGGCGAGTCGACCCCAAAGCGCGCCCACAGGGTGCGGACCCGGCTATGGTTTCTTCGATGAAGATCGGCGTTTTCGATTCTGGGCGCGGGGGCGAAGCAGTCGCCGTCCGTCTCCGCGAGCTCCTGCCCGACTCCGAGGTGCTCACCGCCCACGATTCGGCCAACGTCCCCTACGGGAGCCGCTCCGAGGCGGAGGTTCAGCGCCTCACCGAAGCCGGCATCCGGCCGCTGCTGGACGCCGGATGCGACACAGTGGTCCTCGCCTGCAACACAGCCACCGCCGCGGCCATTGAGCATCTGCGGCGACAGATCCCAGGCATCCCATTCGTCGGCCTAGAGCCAATGGTCAAGCCCGCCGCGGCAATGAGCCTCAGCGGCGTCATCGCCGTCTGCGCCACACCCGCGACCCTGGACAGCGCGCGCTACGCAGCTCTGAAGGACCGGTGGGCACCGGGTGTTGAGGTGGTGGAGCCTGACTGCCGCGACTGGGCCGCAAGCATTGAGCGGGATGGTCCCGAGAGCGTGGACCTCAGCCCCTGGTCGAGACGGTGCGCAGCTCCGGTGCCGACGCGGTGGTGCTGGCCTGCACCCATTACCACTGGATCCGGGACCGCATCGAAGTAGGCTGCGCGCTGACCTGCCCGATCGTTCGGTCACCGTCCTCGAGCCGTCCGATGCGGTGGTAAGCCAGGTCGCACGGGTGCTCTCCCAGTCGGCGGGACGCGCTCGGGGTGCGGCCTCAGCCGAGCGGGGCCCCGTGGTCTGAGCCGTCTGCGCCGCCGGGCGCTGCGTGCTGCCGGACCCATGCGTGCATGGCGATGCTTAAACAGCTACGCCCGCGTTGATGGAGCGGGTGGAGCCGAACTGGGCGATCGAGAGGGTCGCCGCGGCGGCGTCGCGGATCTGATCGCTGAGCCCGGGGCCCTCCTGCCCGAAGACCAGGACGCAGTCGCGCGGCAAACTGAAGGTCTCCAGCGGGACCGAATCGGGAAAGAGGTCCACCCCGAGCACCGGCAGCCCGGCGTCCTGCGCCCAGGCGACGAAGTCCTCGACGGTGGGATGGTGCCGCACATGCTGGTATCTGTCGGTGACCATCGCCCCCGTCGGTTCCACCGCTTCTTCCCGATGATATGGACTTCCTGGGCCAGGAAGGCGTTCGCGGTGCGGACGACGGTGCCGATGTTGAAGTCGTGCTGCCAGTTCTCGATCGCCACGTGGAATCCGTGGCGTCGCGTGTCCAAGTCGGCGACGATGGCCTCACGGCTCCAATAGCGGTAGGCGTCCACCACATTGCGACGGTCGCCGTCGCGCAGCAGCTCCCCATCCCAGTGCTCGTAGGCCGGGAGGGCCCTTCCCAGGGGCCTACGCCGACTTCGCGCTGGAGCTCCTGAGGCCCGAGCTCGTCATCTTTCTCCCCGGACCCTGACTCATCCGGCTGAGCGTACTACGCTCAACGCATGGGCCAGACAGCAGAATCTCCTGACAACCCGCTTGAGCAGCTCTCCCTGGAGCAGCTGCGCCACCGCCGGTCTGCGAAGTGGCGGGTGTTCGGCGACGACGTGCTTCCGCTCTGGGTGGCCGAGCAGGACACCCTTCTTGCCGAGCCCGTCGCCGAGGCGCTGCGCCGTGCGGTGGAGATCGGCGACACCGGCTACCCCACCACCGCACCCTTCGTGGAGGCCTTCTGCGGATTCGCAGCGCAGCGGTGGGGCTGGGAGGTCTCAGCATCCCAGGTGCGCCCCGTCCGCGATGTGATGAGCGGCGTGGTGAACGCGCTGCATCTGATCACCGAACTGGCGGACACCGTGATCGTGAACTCGCCGGTCTATCCGCCGTTCTTCAAATATCCCTCCTCCGGAGGACTGCGCGTGGTCGAGGCCCCGCTCGGAGCCGACGGACGCATCGACTTCGAGATGCTGGAGGAGTCGTTCAACCTGCGCACCTCGGGCGGCAGCGCGGCCATGCTGCTCTGCAACCCGCAGAACCCGACCGGCGTGGTCCACACCCGCGAGGAGCTCGAGCAGGTCGCGGAGCTCGCCCACTCCTACGGAGTTCGGGTGGTCGCCGACGAGATCCACGCGCCCCTGGTCTACGACGAGCACAGCTTCACGCCGTACCTGACGGTGGATCCTGCGGGCCTGTCCCTCATGTCCGCGTCCAAGGCCTGGAACCTGGCGGGCGCGAAGGCGGGCCTCCTCCTCGTAAGCGACGACGCCGTGGGCGAGCTGCAGAACCTGCCCTCCGAAATCGCCTACGGGCCCAGCCACCTCGGAGTGCTCGCCCAGACAGCGGCCTACAGCGAGGGCGGACCGTGGCTGGACTCGCTGCTGACGGGGCTGGATTCCAACCGCAGGCTCCTCAGCGAGCTGCTCCAGAAGCACGCGCCGCAGGTCGGCCACACCATGCCGGAGGGCACTTACCTGGCATGGCTGGACTTCTCCGCCTACGGGTTCGAGACGGATGAGCCGACGGGCGGCACCGAATCGCCCATCCAGGGCCCCGCGCGGCACCTGCTCGCGGAGGCCGGAGTGGCGCTGAGCGGCGGGCACGGATTCGGCACCGGCGGCGAACGGCACGCCCGGCTGAACTTCGCGTGCTCGCAGTCGACGCTCACCGAGGCCGCAGAGCGCATCGGCCGGGCGCTCGGCTGAGCTTCTCGGCTACCCTCTGCAGGGTGACTGAACCGATCATCCGCGACGCGCAGACCGCAGACCTCGACGCTGCGGCGACCATCATGGAGCACTATGTGCTCAGCACTCTGGCCACCTTCACGCATCGGGCACCGACCGCCGCTGACTGGCAGGTGCGCATGGAGCGCATGCGGGAGGACGGCCTGCCCTTCCTCGTGGCCGAGCTGCACCCGGAGGCGGAGAGCGCGGACGAGGCGCCCGGCGAGATCGTCGGCTTCGCCTATGCGGACTGGTGGCGCCCGAAGTCCGAGCACCGCATCACGGTTGAGGACAGCATCTACCTCAGTCCTGCTGCCGTAAACCGCGGCGTCGGAACCGCGCTCCTGAGCGCTCTGATCGAGCGCTGCGCCGAAGCGGGGCACCAGCAGATGATCGGCGTGCTCACCGATGAGGAGAGTGAGGCGTCGTTCGCCCTGCACACCAAGCTGGGCTTCCGTCCCGTCGGCCACCTGCCGCAGGTCGACGTCAAGCACGGCAGGACGCTGGGCACATACCTGCTCCAGCGCCCCCTGCGCTGAGGCGGGGTGCTCACTCCAGGCCGAGGTCGTCCTTGGTGTAGGCGTAGAGATAGGGAACATCCGCCTGCTGCGCAATGTGATCCCCGGCCCCGGTTGCCCGGTCCACGATGACGGCCACAGCCTGGACGATGCCGCCCGCTGCGCGGACTCCCTCCACTGCTGTCAGCGCCGAGCCTCCTGTGGTGGAGGTGTCCTCCAGGACCACCACTCGGCGACCCTCCACTGAGGGCCCTCCACCTGGCGCCCCATTCCGTAGTCCTTCTGCTGCTTCCTCACCACGAACGCGTCCACGCTGCGGCCCTGCTCCCGCGCGGCGTGCATCAGAGCCGTTCCGACCGGGTCCGCACCCATCGTCAGCCCTCCTGCGGCGTCGACGTCGATCCCCGCCTCGTCGAGGAGGTTCAGCATCACCCGGCCCACCAGGCCGGAGGCCTCGTGGTGGAGTGTGACGCGGCGCAGGTCGACGTAATAGTCGGCCTCTCTGCCCGAGGAGAGGGTCACCCGACCGCGCACCACGGCGAGGTCGCGGATGAGTTCGTTGAGACGGTCGCGGTCAGCAGCAGAAGTCATACAGGTATCCTATGATCCGTCGTGCCGGGACTGTGCGCGCCCTCCGTCAAGGCGGCGTTCAGCCGCCATTCACATCTGGGTCACGAAGCCCCGGATACACTGCGCAGTATGGGTGATCTGCGGAATCAGATTCTGGAAGAGATGGGCGTCAGCCCCACGATCGACCCCACCGAGGAGGTGCTGCGCCGCACGACGTTCCTGGCTGAGTACGTGAAGGCCGCGGGAGCGGACGGCCTGGTGCTGGGCATCTCGGGCGGGGTGGACTCCTCGTTGGGCGGACGACTGTGCCAGCTGGCCGTCGAGAAGCTGCGCGAGGACGGGTATGAGGCGACCTTCCATGCGATGCGGCTCCCGCACGGGGTCCAGCATGATGAGGAGGATGCCGAGCGGGCGCTCGGATTCATCGGCCCGGACCGCCTGCACACCTTCAACATCGAACAGGCCGTCGCCGGGATGGATGCGGCCTTCGCCGAGGGCCACGGCCGACCCCTGAAGGACTACCACCGAGGCAACGTCAAGGCGCGCCTGCGCATGGTGGCCCAGTATGCGGTGGTAAGCGAGAACAACGCTCTGGTGGTCGGCACAGATCACGGGGCCGAGGGCATCACCGGCTTCTTCACCAAGTACGGGGACGGCGGCGTGGACGTCGCCCCCTGTTCACGCTGAACAAGCGGCAGGTCAGGCAGATCCTGAAGCACCTGGGCGCGGAGGAGAGGCTCTACACCAAGGCTCCCACCGCCGATCTGCTGGACGACAGCCCAGGACAGCTTGACGAGACGGAGCTCGGCATCACCTACGACGAGATCGACGACTACCTGGAGGGCCGCGAGGTCTCCGCGGAGACGGCAGCCCGGCTCGAGAACCAGTGGCTGAAGACGCGCCATAAGCGCACAGAGCCGGTCACGATCGCCGACCAGTGGTGGAAGTCCGAGTCCTGATAGCGTTCTGGCGATGCGCATCGCTACATGGAACGTCAATTCGCTGCGGGCCCGGGCCGACAGGGTCGAGGAGTTTCTGGAGCGCCAGGACGTAGATGTTCTGGCCATCCAGGAGACCAAGTGCAAGGACGAGAACTTCCCGTGGGAGGTCTTCGAGCACAACAGCTACGACGTGGCCCACTTCGGCTACGACCAGTGGAACGGCGTCGCCATCGCCTCGCGCGTGGGCATGAAGGACGTGGAGAGGACCTTCCCCGACCAGCCCCCTTCGGGAAGGCGGGAAGGACCCGGTTCAGGAGGCTCGGGCGATCGCTGCAACATGCGGCGACGTGCGGGTGTGGTCCCTCTACGTCCCCAACGGCCGCTCGCGCGACGATGAGCACATGACCTACAAGCTCGGCTGGCTGAACCGCCTCCGCGACCATGCCGAGGCCTGGCTGACCGAGACGCCCGACGCGCAGATCGTGCTGGTAAGCGACTGGAACGTGGCGCCGGAGGATGAGGATGTCTGGGACATCGACTTCTTTGAGAAGAACCGGCTGACCCACGTCACCGACGAGGAGCGCGCCGCGTTCCAGGGTTCCTGGACGCAAGCTACGCGGACGTGGCCCGCCCCTACACTCCGGGGCCCGGGGCGTACACGTTCTGGGACTACACGAGCCTGCGCTTCCAGAAGAGGCAGGGCATGCGGATCGACTTTCTCCTCGCCTCCCCGCACTTGCGGACCGTGCCGCAGACGCGTTCATCGACAAGGACGAGCGACGCGGCAAGGGTGCCAGCGATCATGCGCCGGTGATCGCAGACTTCAGCTGATCGCGAGGAGGACGCGGCGCGGCCTCACACGGACCGCAGCCGCGTCCTCCTCGCCTCATCTGCGGGCGTTGAGCCGCTCCAGTTCCTCGACGGCGATTCCGGTGTTCTCCGCTGTACGGATGGCAGCGATCATGAACTCAAGAACCACGCGCAGAACGATCAGCTGCACGGCAGACCAGATGGTCCCGCCGATGACGCCGCCGAGGAACATCAGGACGGCCAGAACCCCGTTCTCCTGAGCGACAGCAACTGTGAGCACCAGCGTCGCAATCATGGCGATGATCCAGCCGATGGCGATGGCGACCAGCAGGATCACGTAGATGAACGACGCGAACTTGATCGCGACGAAGCTGCGGAACGTCAGGTCGAACAGAGCACCGAAGAACCCTTTGCGGCGGGCCGGGTCCCGACGCGGCTCTCCTGACCCGTCCGAGCCTCCGCCGGGGCCGGTCGGCGGCTGGTACGGGGCTGATACCCCCGCCGCCCACTGGCGGGCCCGGGTAGGGCGGACGCGGGGGCGTGGGCCCCTGCGCCTGGTGCTCAGCAGCGGTAAGCTCCGGCCGGTGCGGCTCGGCAGGCTCGGGCCGGTGAGCTTCGTTGGGCTCCGGGGATGCGGGTCTGCGCCTTCGGACTCCGGTCCGTGGGGCTCCGGCGGTTGAGGGGCTGAGTCATGAAGAGTCCTGCCTCTGCACAGTGGGGTCAGCACAATCGGCTGAACGGCTCTGTCAGCCGTCTGAGGCTCATCCTTTCAGCCCCGAGCCCAAGAGACGAGAGCACACTCGGTTGTGACGCAGATAGCCCCCGCACTCCGAAGAGTACGGGGGCTATCTATGACACCGGATTGGTGGCTCCGACCGGCGTCGATCCGGTGACCTTTCGATTTTCAGTCGAACGCTCTACCAACTGAGCTACAGAGCCTTCACTGAATCCGATGCCTGGCGACCCTGACGGGACTTGAACCCGCGACCTCCACCGTGACAGGGTGGCGCGCTAACCAACTGCGCCACAGGGCCATATTTTCAGTTGTACCGGCCATGACGGCCGAGGAAGAACGTTACCAGTGCTTTGCCTGCAACGCCAATCCGTACCCCCAACGGGATTCGAACCCGTGCCGCCGCCGTGAAAGGGCGGTGTCCTAAACCGCTAGACGATGGGGCCTGCTCCATCGCGTTCGAAAGCCCACGATGAGGACCTGATAAGAATAGTCGCTCCGGCGCAGCCTGTCAAATCAGTGCCGACGCCCCTAGAGTGGGGACATGGTCCCTGCGATGTCAGACGAGGAGTTCGACGAGGCCGTCGGCGTCGCACTGGAGTCCATTCCGGAGCGCCTCGCCTCGAAGATCGACAACGTGGCGGTCTTCGTCGAAGACGTCTACACCCCAGAGCCGTGGGAGG
This sequence comes from Nesterenkonia pannonica, assembly GCF_019575955.1. Lineage (GTDB taxonomy): Bacteria > Actinomycetota > Actinomycetes > Actinomycetales > Micrococcaceae > Nesterenkonia > Nesterenkonia pannonica. The sequence continues at coordinate 555,612 of NZ_CP080575.1, read as the reverse complement.
ACCCGGAGACCACGCTGCTCGGACTCTACGAGGGCATCCCTCTGACGGAGCGCGGGGAGGCCCCTGGGCGATGCCCGACCGCATCACGCTCTACAAGGAGCCGATTCTGAGCATCTGCAGCAGCCGCGAAGAAGTGATCGAACAGGTTCGCATCACTGTGGTGCACGAGGTCGCGCACTACTTCGGGATCGACGACGAGACCCTGCACCGCCTGGGCTGGGGCTGAGCCCTCACAGTGCGGCCCCCAGCGCATGACTCCGCTTAGCACAGGCCTGTGACAAACCTGGGCAATGGCCAACCTTCAAGTAGCTTGAAGGTTCATCGAGACTGATTTGTAACCCTGGATCCGCGTCATCATGCGGATCTAGGGCTCACAGTTCAATCACAGAAAAAGCGACACACCTTGTCGTCGTGACCTTTCGCAATTAACGTGAGCGGAGCAGCACCACGACAGGACCCAACCGGTTCAGAGCTTTCCCATCGCTCGACACCGGATGAGGAGCTTCCCATCGCTCACCCTCATCCGCTCTGTGCCGACCCGGCCCCACCTGGAGCCCCGCTGCGCCCGAGGAACAAAGTGAGGAACTGCTGTGAACAACCGTAATCTTGCGGTGGCGGCCGTCACCGCCGTGATCGTGACCACCGCCCTGGTCGGAACGACCCTGCCCGACATCGTCGCCGACCGCATCAACAATGCGGTCGAGCAGCGGGACAGGGCGGCACCGTCGAGGGCGGCACCACCACGGCCCTGCCCGCCAACCCATCCGTCGACGACATCTCCGGTGCCAAGAGCGACCGCGGGGCCAGCGACCGCATGATCGCTGACATCGTAAGCCGCATCGACCAGGCCAGCGCTCGCGCTGACGAGCTGGAGCAGAACCTGATGCGCCAGCAGGCTGAGGCGTCTGAGCGCCTCGCCGCTGCAGAGGAGGCCGAAGAGGCCGCTCAGCAGGCGCGGACCGAGGCCGAGGCCGCCATGGCCGTAGAGGACACTGAGGACGACGACACCTCTGCCGCAGATGTCCTCCTTGGTGACGAAGACGCTCTGGCCGACGACGCCACGGACCAGCAGCTCGAGGACCGCGCCGAGTCTGACGCCGTCGCCGCTGAGCAGACGGCACGCGAAGCCGAAGCTGAGGCGGAGCGCCTGGCAGAGGAGGCCCGCGAGGCCGAGGCCAGCGTCGACACCAGCAGCAGCTCAACCGTCGAGGACGTGGAGGAGCTCGGCGCCAACGTCCACCGCCAGATGGTGGCTCTGCACGAGCTCGAGGGCGAAGGCTACTCGCTCCAAGAGTTCTACGAGATGGTCCTCGGCAATTCCGACTTCCTCGACGACGACGGCGATGTGGACTATCAGGCCCTGGCCTTCCGCGTGCAGCAGCTGCGCGCCGAGGCAGAGCAGGCCGAGGTCCGCGACGAGGACGTGCAGGCTGAGTAGGCGTCCAACACCTCTTCGGAGGATGCGGAAGGGAAGCCGCATCCTCCGAAGATGAGGATGAGGAGGAGGAAGCGTCGGAGGAGCCCAGCGAAACAGCTGAGCCCACCCCATCCGCAGAGCCGACTCCCACTGAGGAGCCCAGCGAAACAGCTGAGCCCACCCCATCCGCAGAGCCGACGCCCACCGAGGAGCCGACTCCCACTGAGGAGCCCAGCGAAACAGCTGAGCCCACCCCATCCGCAGAGCCGACGCCCACCGAGGAGCCGACTCCCACTCAGGAGCCCAGCGAAACAGCTGAGCCCACACCATCCGCAGAGCCCACCCCCACGGCGGAGTCCACTCCCACCGAGCGAGCACGCTCCGGCCCCGCACCGTTCAGCCAGCTCTCATCGAGCCAGCGAGACCTGCTGGCCGAGGCCGCAGAGCTCGAGAACATCTCCAGCGCCTCGAACTACTACACGCTGGCGCAGAGCAACGACACGTTCATGTCCTCAGACGGCTCGTTCAACTTCGACGCCATGTCTGACCACGTGCGCTACCTCGAATCCAACGCGTCACCCACCCCGTCCTCGACACCGAGCCCGTCCCAGACGAGCTCCTCGTCGAACAGCAGCTCATCCGGCTCCTCGTCGAACTCAAGCAGCAGCTCCAGCTCCTCATCGAGCAGCAGCTCCTCGTCGAGCAGCTCCAGCTCATCCAGCTCTTCGTCGAGCTCGAGCTCGTCCTCGAGCGGCAGCTCCAGCTCCTCGTCCGCTCCATCGATCCCCTCCTATGGGAACCTCAGCGGCGATCTGCGCCGACTGATGGAACGGGGCGCGGAGCTGGAGCCCAACTTCTCCGGCTCAGGCAGCGACTACTACCGAGCGGTGCTGAACAACGATGCGCTGACGGACTCGAGCGGCCGTGCTTCGCAGGTGGCGATGACCTCGCACGTGAACATGCTCGAGTCCCGCCACGGCGGCTCCAGCTCCTCGAGCAGCAGCTCCGGATCCAGCTCGAGGCCCGTCAACGTCCAGCAGCCCCACCCAGTCCAGCTCCCCGAGCTCGAACTCGACCAGCTCCGGATCGGGTGCGACCCCGGCCTCAGCGCCCGCTCCGGGTGGGGCGCCACCGCGGCGGTCAGTGCGGCACGCAGCATCGTGAACACCCCGGTGTGTTCTACCGGCACGCTAAACAATGGACCGACCGCCTACGACTGCTCCGGCTTCACCACCGCAGCCTTCCGCGCGGCAGGGATCAGCCTCCCCGGACCGCCGCTCAGCAGTCCACGGTGGGGACCACCGTCTCCATCAGTGACCTGCAGGCCGGGGACCTGGTCTTCTGGGGCGGCCGCGGAAGCGCCTACCACGTGGCCGTCTACGCAAGCGGCGGCATGATCCTCGACGCTGGCACTCCGGCCTCCGGTGTGACCGAACGTCGCATGTTCGGCGGCGCCTCCACGGTCAGCGCGTGGGCTGACGCCAGAGCCTCACCACGCAGGTGGGCCCCGGGGATATGACATCCCCGGGGCCCACCTGCGTCTGGCGTGCGATATGGGCTCAGAGCCCCTAGAGAACGGGCCCGAACTCATCGCGGTTAGCAATGCGACGATCGGAGTTCTCCGGCACCACCATCAGCGGGCTTACCGCACGCTGGATCACGCCTTGGGATGTGGAGCCCAGCAGCATGCCGGCGAATCCTCCGCGGCCCCGAGTGCCGAGGACGGTGAGCTGAGCATGGCGCGTCTGATCGACCAGCACGTCCACCGACGTGCCGGACTGAACCTCATAGTCGATGTGCAGCGACGGGTAGTGATAGTTGAGCCAGAGCGCGCCGGCGTAGAGCTTGCCCCTCAGCTCCTCGATCGCTTCAGCATCGTCGATGTGAGTCGGAGCCCACATGGTGATGGCGCTGACGGGCGGCAGTGCGCACACCAGCCTCAGCGTGGTGCCGCGCTCAGACGCTTCTCGGGCGGCGGTCAGTGCGGCCACTCGGCCGTAGTCGGATCCGTCCACTCCTGCGATCACCGGCCGCGGGTCCCGCTCGCGGATGGGCTTGGCGCCCTGCTCCACCAGGCTTGCTTACGCAGCGGCCCTGGGCCGTCCGACTCGGAGACGATCGGTATGGCCCCGGTTGCCGAGGTCACGGCATTCTCTGCCTGCGACGAGAACTGCAGAGGCACGAGAACGACCGGCGAGTGCGCGTGCGCGGGCAGCGCTGACGAGACGGAGCCGAGCAGTTACCGAGGAACCCTCCCCGGCCTCGGGTGCCGATCACGACCAGCTCAGCGGTCCGCGACTCCTCGAGGAGCACCGTCGAGGATCCCCGATTCGACGCGGTAGGCCACCTCCGCCGGGTAGTCCCGGAGAAACTCCCTGGCCTGCTCGATGACGCCGTCAGCTCCGGCGCGCAGGCCGGAATCGTCCATCATGGCGTAGCCGCCGTCCATGGAGGAGGCGGCGAAGGTGGCATCGAGTATGCGGTCAGCACCGACAGCGGCAGTCCGCGTCGGTAGGCCTCAGCCGCGGCCCAGTGCGCGGCGCGCAGAGACTGCTCCGAGCCGTCCACTCCCACCACCACTGCGCCGCTGGGGCTCGTGCTCCCACGTGCATCCGTCATGAGTGACCTCCCTCACTGAGTACGGTCTCCTCATTCTACGCGGAGAGGATCCGGCCCGGCAGGAAGCCATGGGCCAGCTCTCAGCTCACGCTCGCCTGCGTCGAGACCTCATTGACCATCCGGCCCGGAAAGTTCGTCGTCAGCTCCTGGACCCCCAGCGACAGAAGGAGCTGCGCGTCCTCGGACTCATCCACGGTCCACACGCGCAGGTGCGCGCCCGGGCGATCCAGGCTTTGGCCTCAGCACGGTGCGCGCGCACGAAGCTCATCCCCGGGCCCGCGATGCCGACCTGCCTGTTCCACACCAGCGCCTCGGCGTCTTTGACAGCGCCGCGCATCACTGCGGAGATCAGGGGCCTGAATGCCGCACCCAGGGGCGTGCGTCCCGCACGAGCGCCGACGTCCTCGGATGTCACCGGGGCGAACAGGGCGCAGAGCTTCTCCGCTAAGCACCATCTCGGCCAGGTGCATGAGGGATCCCGGGTGAAAGCTCATGAAGGACACTTCGACGGCCTGTCCCTCCTTCACACCTATGAGAGACGTCTCCGGATCCCACCCGTAGGACAGCAGCGTACGGAGGACGTGATCTTCGAGCTGATGGCCGAAGGGGACGGATGCTTCAGCTCGATGGCCAGGCGCACGCTTCGACCAGCAGTGAGCAGCAGCTCCAGAGTGTCCCCAGGGTCATCAGCTGACTGCGGAGCCCGCCGTACTCGGCGGGAATCGCTGAGGTCTTCCAGCTGCAGACGTCGAGTCGGCGAAGCTCAGCCAGGGTCCGCTCCGCCACCAGGCCTCGGGCGTCGGTGGTTCGGTCCAGAGTCTCGTCGTGGAAGCACACCACCTGGCCGTCCTTGGTGAGATGCACATCGATCTCGAGCCCATCGGCTCCTTCTGCCAGGGCGTGGAGGTAGGCGGCGCGGGTGTGCTCGGCGAATGCTCCGGAGGCACCGCGGTGGGCGAAGATCTGCGCGCGTCGCCTGGTCGGCGCGGCGGCAGGGGCAGGGGCTGTGGACTGTGCGCTGAAGAGGCCTGTCGTCACAACCCCTATGCAAGGCGATGAAATCAACCGGAGAGGGGCGACGGGTGAAACCCAGACAGAACGTCAGGTGAACAGTGGGTGAACCGGTCTAGGACCCGACTTCTCGCAGCTCCTGGCCGTCCTCGTCGTCGGACTCGGCCTCTGCTGCGCGCAGCGCTCTGCGCTGGGCACGCTCCGACCGACCCTCGGCCTTCAGCGCCTTCCTGCGCTGGCGCCGCTCCCGGCGTTCGGCCCGGTGCTTATCGCGTTCGAGCCCTCGCCGAAAGTCCGCGACGAGTGCAGCGGGCGTCTCATCCGGCAGCTCGCCGAAGGTCTTGTGGGCACTGTCGATCACTCGTGAGCCCAGGGCACGGTTGCCGAGCCCGCCGACCGCGGCGCCGATGCCGAAAGGTATGGCGCGGGCGAACATGGACGAGCCTTGGCGCACGAAGAATCGCTTCAGGAACTGCCGCTTCAGCTGGTTGGCCACCAGATTGCCCATGGTCGAGGAGCCTGCAGAGGCCGAACCCCATGAGCTCAGCGGAACCATGGAGCTGATCGGCCCGGCTCCCCTGCCGCCTACCTGAGCGTTGAGCTCGGCCAGCAGTTTGCGGCCGTCATCGCCGAGCATCACGCCCATGACCAGTAGCTTGGCCTTCTGCGGGTCCTCGGTGGTGATTCCCGAGAGTTCTGCCATGGACTGGGCGTAGAGGGCGCACAGCTCCAGAAAGCCCCCTGTAGCGGCTGCGGAGATGCCGAGCGCAGCCGCAGTGCCCACTCCTGGAACAGCAGCTGTGGCACCGATTGCCGCCCCGGAGCCGGTGAGGGTGCGCTTGAACTCTCGGTCGAGCTCATGGGCGAGCTGCCGGTTGGTGTGGGTGGGGTGCGCTTTCCGGAGGCGGCGCAGGTTGGCCAGGACGACGGGCCGCTGAACGGTGACCGCTCGTGTGAGCCATTCCTCCGCCGTCGGTGTGAGGCGACCGTCCTCGGAAAAAGTCCTGCGGGAGACCATGCTGAGCCCCTTGGCCGCCGCGTAGCCAGCCGGCGGCGCTGCGCAGCACAGAGTAAGCGCCCTGCTTGGTGCTCGGCGACCTGCTGGGGACCGGCGGGTGATCCTGGGGTCGTAGCCGCCGGAGGGGATGATGCTCGTCGAGGCCATGCCCGGCAGTCTACGGGCCGCGCAGCTGGGGAGTCACCCCACCCAGGGCGTCTCAGTGCGGGGCGTGGACATCCAGCCAGACGAGGCGGTCGTCGAGGGCGTTCGAGGCGGTGGGGTCTACCGTCCTATGGCCGAACTCGCCGTCTCCCGGCCAAAAGACGCCTGACTGGATGAAGCTCAGCCCTGTCGAGGGCACGGCAAAGGACGCTCGCAGGTCCTCTCCGCCGCTCACCCACCGGGTGGCGGTCTCGTCAGTCTGCGAAGGTTCGCCCGGACGTTCGCTCACGTCGGTGTCGGTGACCGCTTCAGGCTCGGGGTCCTCCAGCGCCGGGTGGCTGGTCAGCTTCTCGGCCCCGGCGTCTTCATGGATGAACGGCTCCCCGACGACGATGGCGTGAGCACCGGGGCGCAGCCCGCCCTCGACTCCCTCGTCGTCATACAGATACCAGGCTTCAGAGGCCACATAGTCCGCCAGGAGCTGAGCGAAGTCCTCGGACCGAGCCCGATCCGCGGTGCCCGGCTCGTCGGAAGCCGCGGTCGCCGAAACGATGAGATGGATGGGCTCATGACCTTCGACGAGCACGGGAACGTCCCACAGGCTCGTTGTGGCCAGGCGCAGGATCGACTCCTCCGCCTGTGTGAAGCCCTCGTCCGAGAGGGAGGAGCCGGGCATGTCCTTCCACAGAAACTCCTGGAAAGTGCGAGCACCGTCAGTGTCGAGCGGCTCCTTGGAGAAGATGATCATCCCCTCCTGGCCCGGGTAGGAGCCGTACCCCATGGCGTCGCCGGAGCCTCCGACGGTTCCGTCTCCGTCGAGATCCACGCCGGAGTCCACACCCGAGTTCGTGGGGGCCGTGAACACGTGGGGGTAGTGCTTGCTGGACTGTCCGTTCTGACCGCTTGCGAAGTACTGGTCCTGCAGGATCTCGGCGATGCGGCCGTCCTCGTCGTGGCTGACCCCCGTGAGGACCAGCACATCCGGCTCATTGATTTGGACAGTCTCGGCCAAGGTCCTCGCCTGGCCGTGGTTCCCGCCCGCCAAGTCGCTGATGAGACTGTCGAGGGGATCGCTGCCCTCGGGATTCGAGGCAGTGAGCCCGGCATGCAGAGTCGCGACGCGGAGATCGCCGTCCTCGTTGGGCACAGCAGTGACCTCAGCCTCGGAGCCGGGCTCGCTGGAGGCAGGCTGGCCAGGTGTGGGGTACAGAGGGGTCAGCGCGGCGGCAAAGGACGCCTCCGGGTAGGCGCGATGAATGAGCCGCCGGAGCGGCCGCGAAGGTGAGGGCCACGACGGCGGCAGCAGAGGTGCCGCGGCGCATATCCCTCGAAAACGGCGCGCAGGAGCAGTAAAGCCTTCAGGCATGCCCCCACCGTAACGAGGTCGGCTCAGGGTGCCAACCCCGCTCCTCAAGATTTGAAGAAATGTTATAAAGCCGTGACGTTCCTGTTCTTGGGTCCTCGTGGACATTCCGGCCGCAATGTCCAGCTAGTTTTTAGTCCTTACATGTTGTTTTTTCCAGCAAGAGTATGGTGGGCGCGGGAGTGCATCACTGAACCAATGAGGAAGGACAGACAGCTATGGCTGTGGAGCCCGAGTCGAAACTCCGGGACTGGTCGCCGTCAGACGTCTGGCGGGGCCTGAACAAGCCCGTATTCATCCCTGCGGTGATCATCATCATCGCAGGCCTGATCTTCGCCACATGGTGGGGCGCCGAGCACGGCGGGGAGGGCTTCGAGGAGCTCAACAACACGGTGGTCGAGACCATCGGCTGGTGGTACGTGATCATCACCGCCGTCTTCGTCGGCTTCGCCTTCTGGGCCGGACTGTCCAAAGTGGGCAACATTCGCCTGGGCCGCGACGACGAGAAGCCCGAATTCGCTCTGGGGTCGTGGTTCACGATGCTCTTCGCGGCGGGTATGGGCATCGGCCTGGTCTTCTGGGGTGTCGCAGAGCCTCTCTGGCACTTCGTCGCACCGCCTGAGGCAACCGGAGACGCCACCAGCGAGGGTATGGCCACGCAGTCCGACATGATCGGATCGGCCTTCGGCGCAACGGCCTTCCACTGGGGCTCCACGCCTGGGCCATCTACGTCGTCGTGGGGCTGGGCCTTGCCTATATGACGTTCCGCCGCGGACGCCCTCTGTCCGTCCGCTGGCTGCTCGAGCCGATCTTCGGCCGCAGGCTCATCGAATCCTGGGTCGGCCACCTGATCGACATCGTCGCCATCACGGGCACCGTCTTCGGCGTCGTGACCTCTCTCGGCTTCGGCACGCAGCAGATCGCCGCAGGGCTGGGCTTCATGGGCTGGGTCGAGGACGGCTCAGACCAGTTCCTGCTCACCATGGTCGTGGTGGTGGTCATGGGGATCGCCACGATTTCGGTCATCACCGGCGTCAACAAGGGCCTCAAATGGCTCTCCAACACCAACATGATCGCTGCAGCCTGCCTCGCACTGTTCGTGTTGGCGGTAACCGACCCTCTTCCTCCTGCAGTCGTTCGTGGCCAACATCGGCGAATACATTCAGATCTTCCCGCAGATGCTCTTCGAGTCCTCGATGGACTACGCCGGATCCGGCGGGGAAGGGGTCACGGAGGACGGCGGCCTGCTGGGCTCATTCTCCGTGGACTGGACGGTCTACTACTGGGGCTGGTGGATGTCCTGGGCGCCCTTCGTCGGCATGTTCATCGCCCGCATCTCCCGGGGACGCACCATCCGCGAATTCGTCCTGGGCGTGCTGCTGGCCCCCACCATGGTGGGGCTCCTGTGGTTCTCCATCTTCGGCGGCACCGGCCTGTGGTTCCAGATCACCGAGGGCACGATGGTCAGCTATGACGACGAGGGCGCTGCCGAGATCGGCACAGAGGAGTCCCTCTTCCTGATGCTGGAGCAGCTGCCCATCGCGTCCATCGCTTCGGTCATCGCCATCCTGATCGTCACGCTGTTCTTCATCACCTCAGGTGACTCGGCATCCCTGGTCACCGATGTGCTCTCCTACGGCGGACGCACCGAGACCCCGAAGCTGACCAGGACGTTCTGGACCGTGCTGATCGCCATCACCGCGATCGTGCTGCTCTCCGCGGCGCCCGATCCCGAGGCGTCCATGACCGTGCTGCAGATGTCGGCGATCATGGCAGCAGCACCTCTGTCGATCGTCTATGCGCTCGCAGTGATCGCGATGCTGCGCCTTCTGCTCTTTGAGGGGCGCACCTCATCGAAGTACGTCCGAGTCCGCCACCACGCCACGAAGGCGGCCATGGTCAAGGCCGCTCGAGAGGCGGCTTACGCAGAGAATGGCACCGCGGTCCAGCGCAACCTGCTCAGCCTGCTCAATAAGCAGGCGACCTCCCTGCGCACTCTGTTTGGCGGCGCATCTGCGACGCTTGCAGGCCTTCCGGCGCGCTCCAGCGAGCGGAAGCTGGCCGAGGGCGTCGCCAATGACGATCTCGTGCTGGCCATCCAGGACGTCCCAGGCCAGGCCACCACCGTCAACACGGAGACGGGTGTTCTGGGCTGGAACCGAGAGCTTGGATATCGCGACCCGCTGCCGGACACCGAGTTCGATTCCGAGGAGTACGCACAGTCCTACGAGGGCTGGGAGAGCGAGTCCGAGGAGTTCTTCGACGAGACTGTCGCCACGGGGACGATCGAAACGGTGGAGCCGAACACGAAGCCGAAGGACGAGAACAGCTCGTAGCCTTCGCCCTCAGTCAGGCGAAAGAGCCCGCCCCGGGTCTCCGGGGCGGGCTCTTTCGTGCAGGGCGGTGCTTGCCCTCTATTCAGGCGAGGCAGTCCGCGTGGCCGGGACGCCCAGCCGAGCACGGAGATCGCGTGCGCGTCGGCGAGAGACCCCGACGCGTGAGCGTTCGCGATCCCCATGATCAGCGTCAGGGAGCCGCCGAAATCGGGAGTGAGCTCCCGGACCAGATGCAGGTTCACCAAGCATGAGCGGTGAGCGCGGAAGAAGTGGTCAGGGAGCCTCCGCTCGAGCTCAGAGAGTGAGAAGGAGACCAGGTGCCGCTCGTCGCCGAGCTTCAGGCGCGCGTAGCCGCCTGCGGCGTCGGCAAAGACGATGCGTGAGGCGTCGACCAGCACTGTCCGCCCCTGCCGCTGCACGGGATGCGGACCGTTTCGGCCTCGGGCTCGTGGCGGGGAGCAGCGGGAGTCCCGCTCTGCTCTGCGGTGATCAGCACATTGGCGCCGAGGCGATCGAGCAGAGCCATCGCCTCTTCGGCGCAGCTGACCTCCCTGATGATCTCTACGCCCCGAGCGGGGCGAGGAGCGGCGCAGCCGGTGCCGGGTCAGGGGGTCCCGGTCGAGGATGAGAGCTCGCGCGCCGGACATCACGCCACGGCCTTCTGGTAAGCTTCTCCCAGCCGCGGATCATGCGAACCGCTGCGTGCAGGAGCAGCGCCACGGCGCTAGGCAGAGAGCACCAGGCCCATGCCGGGAAGGAATGACCCCACGCGGTGGCGGCGGAGGCGCTGAGGATGTTCCACACCTGCCATCCGACGACGAGGCCGGTCAGCCCCGGCGATGAGAGCATGCGCGATGGCCAAGCGCCTGCGCGGGAAGAACCCGCTTACGAGCGCCAGCACGCCCATGCAGATGGTGACGATGCCGGGGCCGTCGGTGCCGCGCAGGACGAAGGCTTCGCCGATGATGTCCTGGGTGAGCGTGACGTAGACCCAAGGGGAGAACGTGGCGATGAGGAGCATGAAGTAGCGCCGAGCATGGCGAAGCTCCCCATGTGGAAGACGCCGAAGCCGTCTCGGCTGCTTACTTTGAGGCGCTGGGCCACGCTAAGCGAGTCCCTGCAGCTCTGCTGCGGACTGGATGCTGCTTAGCGTTCTGTGCTTTCGAGGTTTTGACTGCTGTGTCGCTGCCATGGCCTCAGACTAAGGTGAGGCACATCACATAGCTATGTTTTTGCTGGGAATCGTCGATGAGCGGCAGTTTTCTGCCCCCGAGTGGTGGTCAATCCCGATCAAACGGCACAGGACCCTTCTGCATGAGCCACTGAAGAGTTCTCAGTGACCGCTGAAGGAAGAGTGGCTTCCGTTCACGCCTCTCAGCTTGTGACTGCAATCACATTCAGTGTTCTCTAACTGCAGGCCCTGACGCAACAGTGCGCTGGGTAACGCACGCACCACCCTTGTGAAGAGAAGGAGATCACTATGTCCGACGTGGACCAGCATCAGGAGGTAAGCAGTCCGCCGCCGGACCTCAGCTGGCGGAAACGCTATTGGAAGAAGAACGTGAGAGTGCTCGTCGTCCTCCTGAGCATCTGGGCGTTCGTCTCACTGGGCCTGAGCGTCCTCCTCATCGAGCCGCTGAACAACTTCGAGATCCTCGGCTTCCCGCTGGGACTGTGGTTCGCCCACCAGGGATCCATCATCACCTTCATCCTGATCACCCTCGTGTACGCCGTCTGGATGGACCGCATCGACTCAGAATTCGGCGTCTCAGAGAAGCCCGGAGGTGACAAGGCATGAGCGCTATGCAGTTCTGGACCCTCTTCTTCCTCATTCTGACCTTCGGCATCTACATCGTTATCGCCTGGCGGGCACGCGTCAGCCAGTCGAAGGACTTCTACGTCGCCTCCCGCGGCGTCTCCGCCATCACCAACGGCGCGGCCGTCGGTGCTGACTGGATGAGCGCCGCGAGCTTCATCGGCATGGCAGGCATGGTGGCCTTCATGGGCTCCGACGCCTCGGTCTACCTGATCGGCTGGACCGGCGGCTTCGTGCTGCTGGCTCTGCTCCTCGCGCCGTACCTGCGCAAGTGGGGCAAGTTCACGGTTCCTGAGTTCGTCGGCGACCGCTACTCGGACTCCGTCCGCGTCGTGGCAGCAGCCTGTGCGATCATCGCCTCCTTCACCTACGTGGTCGGTCAGATGACCGGCGGCGGCGTGGTGTTCGCCCGCTTCCTGGGCCTCCCGGCGGAATGGGCCGTCATCGTTGCGGCAGCTGTCATCTTCTTCTACGCCGTCCTCGGCGGCATGAAGGGGATCACCTACACCCAGGTGGCCCAGTACATCGTGCTGATCACCGCCTACCTGATCCCGGCAGTGGCTGTCTCGCAGAGCCTCGGCGGCATCCCGATCCCCAGGTCACCTTCGGCCAGATCCTCAGCGAGCTGGACGGACTCCAGAGCGACTTCGGGCTCAACGAGTTCACCGATGCGTTCGGCGGACGCCCGGGCGGCATGCTCGACGTGTTCCTGGTGACGCTGACCATCATGCTCGGCACCGCCTACTCGCCTCACGTGATCATCCGCTTCTACACCACTCGAACGGTGCGAGGGGCGCGCTACTCGGTCTTCTGGGCCCTGTTCTTCATCGGCATCCTCTACCTGACAGCTCCTGCCGTCGGCGCGTTCACCAAGCTGAACCTGCTCCGCGGCGCACAGGGGCTCCACGGCGGATGAGCTGCCCAGCTGGATCGAACCGTGGTCGACCGCCGGATACGTCACCCTGAACACTGACGGCATTATTGAGACCGTCTCGAACCAGGCCGCCTCCGGCGCTGACCTCATCGTCTCCAACGACATCATGGTGCTGGCCTCCCCGGAGATCGGCGGACTTCCGGCTCCGATCATCGGCCTGATGGCTTACGGCGGCATGGCAGCGGCGCTGTCCACCGCGGCCTACCTGCTGCTGGTCATCTCCTCGGCAGCCAGCCACGACATCTACTACCGGATGATCTCCAAGGAGCAGGCATCCAACGCCAAGCAGATGCTCGTGGCCCGCATCGCCATGGGTGTTGCAGTGGTCATCGCTGTGATCGGCGGCCTGAACCCTCCAGGCTTCGTCGCCCAGGTGGTGGCGCTGGCCTTCGGCATCGCAGCGTCCACACTGCTGCCGGTGCTGATCCTCGGCGTGTTCTGGAAGAAGGCCAACGCCAAGGGTGCCGTCACCGGCATGCTGGCCGGTCTGATCTTCTCGGTCAGCTACATGATCTACACCCTGGAGATCTTCGGGACGGCCGCCAACGATCACGTCTTCGGGATCTCCCCGAGGGCATCGGTGTGATCGGCGCAACGATCAACGCCGCCCTGATCATCATCATCTCGCTGGCCACCAAGCCTCCGACCCCGGAGATCCAGGAGATGGTCGAGGAGATCCGCTACCCGCAGGCCCGTACGGCTGACCAGGTCATCGGCTCCTGACCCACCCTCAATGAGACCTGTGGGTCCAGCTCCTCACCCAGGAGCTGGACCCACAGTCGTCTCGTCCCCCTGCTGTCGGAGGTGTTCGTCGGCCCGTGGTTTGATGGGCGCATGGCACCGGAGCTTCCCGCACGAGTCCGACTGAGCCGGTCCGGACTCACCGCGACGCTGGAGCATGACTCGATCACCGAGTCAGGCGTCGTGCTGACGATCGGAGCCGCCGAGCAGTCGCACGTCGAGGCTCAGGACCCGGCTTTCCTGCTCCACGACTATCTGCGCAGGATGCGCTCGGTGCTCACCGCCTTGGAGGCCTCTCGGGGCAGCGGGCTCGGACCGCTCTGCACCTGGGCGCCGGTGCGATGACCCTGCCCCGGTGGCTGCTCGTGACCTGGCCCGGCATCGAGCAGACGGTGGTCGACTATGAGCCGGAGCTCGTCGCCTTCGTCCTCGAGCATCTGCCGATGGCTCCCCGCCGAGGAGCATCGTCGCCGACGCGGCAGAGGCGCTCTCCACGGACCTCAGGGACGCTCAGTTTGAGCTCCTCGTCATCGACCTTTCAATTCGGCCCAGGCACCGCCGCACCTGACCAGTAGGCGTTCTTCCGCCAGGCGCTGGCTGCCGTCAGGAGCCCCGGGACTCTGCTGATGAACTTCGGCGACGACGCCGACCTCACCTTCGCCCGCAGGCTGGTCACCTCGGTGCTTGCCGCTGCCGACGGCGACAGCAGCCGGATGCTCCTCTCCGCCCCGCACGAGGTGATGAGCGGATCCGCCGAAGGCAACCTCATGCTCGCGGTCGACTCCGCAGGGTTCGCCGACGCGGAGGTGCGTCGCATCCGCGCGGCAGGGCCCCACCCGGGAGACGCCCTGAGCGGCCAGGAGCTCGAACAGTGGCTCGACGACGAGGACGTCTGTGCGGCGCGGACCTGAACGAGCCGCCCTGCCCCATGTCATGACCAAGCGCTAGGATCAGTGTCACAACCGCAGACAGACGACTTCAGGGGTAAGCATGTCCGAGACGCAGCAGCCGTACGAGCCTCAGGGCCAGCGCCCCGAGAATCACTGGAGCAGCACCGAGCCCACGAGTTCACGGCCTGCATGGCTTCTGCCCGTCCTCGTTCTGGGAGCGCTCGTGGTGCTCGCTAAGCGGCGTCATGGTGGCCATCGTGGGCTGGCTGCTCCTGGGCGGCGACGACGAACCCCAGCCAGAGGCGGTCGGTGACGAGCAGGAGGCCGAAGCCCAGGACGATCAGGCTGAAGACGAACCGGCTAACCAGTCCCCCACGCCGCCGCCGAGGGCTACCTGCAGGCCCTGGCCGCGGGCGACCTCTCGGGCGCGGAGGATCACTTCTCAGGCTCTTTCGGCGACTTCACCCAAGAGATGCTGGACAGATCGCTGGAGATCGCTCCCGTCGAAGACCTCGAGATCGCGGAGGCGCCTTCGGAGGACAGCTACACCGACGAGTACAGCGTTCCGGTGGACTACACGTGGACCGTCGGGGGTGAGCAGCACTCCGGCTCGATCGACACAGTCCAAGATTTCCAGTCCGAGACGTGGGAAGTGGACGACATCTACGCGCTCACCGCAGTGACTCTGCCGCAGAGCGGCGGCGACCTTGAGTACACCGTCAACGGCGAAGGCGGGCACGGCGATCGTGCGGAGCTGGTTGCCGGACTCGCCTATGAGGTCGATGTCGACCACGAGAACTTCGAGCTCGCGGCCGAGCAGTCGAATGACGAGGGCTGGTTCGTCCTCGAGGCCGACGACTGGGTGACATTCAGCTCGACCGACCTCGCCCTCACCGAGGAGGCTGAGGAGATGTGGCGCGATCTGATCATCGCCGACGTCGACGAGTGCCTCGATTCCGGGGAGGCCGCGCCCGGGTGCGGGCTCGACATCGTCTATGACAACGTCGACATCGAAGAGGGCTCAGTGCAGCGCAGCATGAGCACCAGCAGCCGTCAGAGCCTCGAGAGCATCGAACCCGAGATCGACTACAACAATCCCAACCTCGTGGGCACATGGATCAGCGGCGTCACCGTGGACACGCTGTTCGAGGGCACCGTGGACGGCGAACGCAGCATCTACGAAGTCACCATCGGCCCGGAGCTTCGTCTGGATGACCCCATCGTCGACATGACCGATGAGAGCCCCGAGGTGACGTGGGAGGGCTACGGCGCCTCATGGGACCCCGACAGCGGCGAGGAAGCGCCGGATGATGAGCCCGACGAGGAGAGCGAGTTCCTGCCCACGGGCATGCTGCAGTAGAGGCCCGGCCTTGGAGGCGCCGCGGCCCTCCGAGGCCGTGTTCAGCCGTTGCGGAGAGGCCCGCCAGTTCCGGGTGGGGTTCTGTTCAGCGGGGTGGGGTTGGCTTCCACAGTCATCGAAACCACCGAACGCGCAAGGAGCCTCATTGGGCCGCAACATCTTCGTACTGGGTCTGGACGACCTGAACCATCGAGCGCTGCAGAAGCTGCCCGGCGCCGAGGAGTACACCTTCCATCAGCTGCTCACCTTCGATGAGCTGCAGGACTCCTCCCTCACCGTCACTGGACTGCTGGAGAAGGCCGAGGACCAGCTGAACGGCTTCGACGGCACGATCGACGGCATCGTCGCCTACTGGGACTTCCCCGCCACCGCGATGGCCCCGGTCCTCGCCCAGAAGCAGGGACTCCCCTCCGCCAACCTCAAAGGCATCGCCACGGTGGAGCACAAATACTGGAGCTAAGCTCGAGCAGCAGCGCGTCGCCGACGAGGAGATCCCCGGGTTCGGGCTCGTCGACCTCAACGGTGCTGACCCCGCCCTGCCGGAGGGAGTCAGCTACCCGGCATGGATCAAGCCCATCAAATCCACCTCATCGGAGGGCGCATACCGCATCACCGACGACGAGTCCCTCAAGGCCGCCCTCGAGGAGGAGCGCCAAGCCGTGAACCGGCTGGGAGGCGGCTTCAACGAGATCCTCGAGCGGCTGGACCTGCCCGCCGAGATCGGCGGCATCGGCGGAAGCGCCGCCATGGTGGAGGAGGAGGCCTCCGGTTCGATGCTCACCGTGGAAGGCTTCAGCTACGAGGGCGAGGTCGAGGTGTACGGGGTCATCGACTCCCACGTCTACGACGGCACCTCAAGCTTCCTCCGGTACCAGTACCCTCCCAGCTCCCGGAGGATGTCCAGGAGCGCATCGTCAGCGTCTCAGAACGCGTCATCGAGGCAGTGGGTCTGCACCACAGCACCTTCAACATCGAATACTTCTGGGACGCTGACGCGCAGAAGCTGCGGCTGCTGGAGATCAATTCGCGGCATTCGCAGTCCCACGCCCAGCTCTTCCAGCTGGTGGACGGGCGTCCCAACCACGCATGCATGGTCGATCTGGCTCTGGGCCGCCGTCCCCAGATGCCGGCGCAGAACGGCGAGTTCAAGGTGGCGGCCACCTGGTTCCTCCGGCACTTCAAGGACGGCTGGATCCGCCGCGCTCCCACCTCGGAGGAGGTCAGGGCCATCGAGGAGAAGTATCCCGGCACGACGATCCAGGTCGACAAGGGCGAGGGACGACGGCTCTCCGGCGACGTCGCTGAGGACAGCTACAGCTTCGCGCTTGCTGAGATCTTCACAGCAGGGCAGTCTGAGGACGACATGATCGAGACGTACAACAAGGTAGTCGACGAGCTGAACTTCGAGATCGAAGACCTCTGAGGAGTCCCTTTTGCACACTGTCACAGAACTCCCCACCAGGTCGAAGAGACCGAGAACCTCTTCATCACCCTCTCTGACGGCACGCGCCTGGGTGCACGGCTGTGGAAGCCCGCCGACGCGGAGGGCAGCCCGGTGCCCTGCATCGTCGAAGCCATCCCGTACCGCAAGCGGGACATGACCGCCGAGCGGGATTCGGTCCACCACCCCTATATGGCAGGGCACGGCTACGCGTGCCTGCGTGTGGACCTGCGCGGCTCCGGCGACTCCGAGGGCGTGCTGGAGGACGAATACCTTGAGCAGGAGCTCCAGGACGTCGAAGAGGTCCTGGCGTGGGCCGCCTCCCAGCCGTGGTGCTCAGGACGCACCGGCATCATGGGCATCTCGTGGGGCGGCTTCAACGGCCTGCAGGTCGCTGCCCGTCGCCCGGAGTCACTCGGCGCCGTGGTCACCGTGGCCTCCACGGACGACCGCTACGCCGACGACGTCCACTACATGGGCGGCCTCATGCTCACGGACAACCTGTCGTGGGCATCGACCATGTTCGCCTACACCACATGCCCGCCGGACCCGGACGTGGTAGGCGACCGGTGGCGCGAGATGTGGCGCGACCGCATCGAAGGCTCCGGCCTGTGGCTGGAGAAGTGGCTGCAGCACCAGCGGCGGGACGACTACTGGAAGCACGGCTCCATCAGCGAGAACTTCCAGGACGTCGACGTTCCCGTCTTTGCCGTCAGCGGTTGGGCCGACGGCTACTCCAACTCGGTGTTCCGGCTCGTCGAGAACCTCGACTCGCCCACCCGCGGCCTCATCGGCCCGTGGAGCCACAAATACCCTCACCAAGGGGAGCCGGGCCCGGCCATCGGCTGGCTGCAGGAAGTCGTCGCCTGGTGGGACCACTGGCTGAAGGACAAGACCGACAATGGGGCGATGGACGGCCCCGAGCTGTCGGTGTGGATGCAGGACACCGTCGAGCCTGCCACCGCCTACGACGAGCGGCCCGGCCGGTGGGTCGGCGAACCGTCGTGGCCCAGCCCGCGCATCGACGAGGTGCGACGCCCCCTCAGCCGCTACGGGATCCTCGAGCCCGGCGAGTCTGAGGACAGCCCTCCGGTCAGCATCCAATCGCCCCTGACCGTCGGCCAGTTCGGCGGAAAATGGTGCTCCTACAACGCACCCCGGACCTCCCCTACGACCAGCGGGAGGAGGACGGCGGTGCGATGATCTTCACCACCGAACCCCTGAACGAGCGGGTCGAGCTGCTGGGGCGCCCGTCGCGGAGCTCACCGTCGAAGTGGACAAGCCCATTGCCCAGGTGGCAGTGCGCCTCTCCGACGTCGCCCCCGACGACGCCGCCACACGGGTCAGCTACGGCGTGCTGAACCTGAACCACCATGACGGCCATGACAGCCCGCAGCCCCTGCAGCCGGGCGAGAAGCGCACCATCCGTGTGCAGCTCAACGGCATGGCGCAGTCGTTTCCGCCCGGCCACCGGCTGCGCCTGTCCGTGTCCACCTCCTACTGGCCAGTGGTGTGGCCGTCGCCTGAGCCGTTCCGGCTCACGGTGCACCCGCAGGAGTCGGCGCTCCTGCTGCCGGAGCGGCCGGTCTCCGAGGAGGAGGACTCCGCCCTGACCCCCGTCTTCGGCGAGCCCGAGGGGACGCTTACTCTGCCGGTCAACCAGGTCGTTCCCGGGGAGAAGGACTGGAAGGTCTCCCGAAGCCTGGTGGACCTCTCCGGCGCCCTCGAAGTGGTCAAGGACCTCGGTGTCGTCCACCTTCCGGACATCGACCTCAACCTGACTCGCCGCGCCTTCGAGAAGTACAGCTTCGTCGACCGGGACTACGACTCGGTCCGCGGCGAGACCGTGTGGACCATGGGCTTCTCCCGCGGGGACTGGAGCACCGAGATACGCACCAAGACGGTGCTGACCTCCACCCCCACAGACTTCCACGTCTACGCCGAACTGGACGCCTACGAGGGCGAGGAGCGGTTCGCGTCCAAGACCTGGGAGACCACCATTCCGCGCGATCACGTCTGAGCCCTCAGGCACGCGGGTCCTGACGGCCCCGCTGATCTCAGTCCGGCGAGTCGATCCACTCGACGCCTAAGAGGGTCAGCGGGGCCGTTCCGCCTGTCACGGCCGCCGCATGAGCGGCGAGCTGATCAGCGGCGGCGCCCGCATCCAGGGCCGACAGGCAGATGACGGCAGTGCCCTCCGCGGTGTACTCCACCCCGCGATGCGGGCTCCGCGCCGTCGCAGCTCGTTCTCCCACTGACCGGAGAGAGCCGGAGGCGCCTCGAGCGTGAAGAGCCGCTGCCGCGAACGAGTGACGAACGCGCTGCGGGCCTGGTCCAGGGCCGCGCGAGCGGCATCCGAATAGGCGCTGACGAGTCCGCCGGACCCCAGCAGGGTTCCGCCGAACCAGCGCACCACCACCAATGCGACGTCTGAGAGGTCGCCCCGCCGCGCGCGGTGTCAGCTCTGGTCAGAGCCTCAAGCATCGGAGCGCGCGCGGTGCCGGACGGCTCACCATCATCGTTGGCGCGCTGCACTCGGCGCTCCGGCCCGATGACCCAGGCGGAGCAGTGATGGCGGGCCCCGGGGTGCTCGCGCCTCAGCTCCTCCACCAGGCTCTGCGCCTCCTCGGCGGAATGGACCCTGGTGAGCACCGCAAGGAAGCGGGACTTCTTCCGCTCCACCTCAGCGGCGGCGCGGAATCCTTCACGGAGAGCCGTGTACTGAGCATCCATGCGAACCCCTCAGCCGTTGCTCTCAACGGCCCGCCAACGGCGGTACGCGATGACCGTCAGGACGATCACCACAGTCCATGCCACGAGGACCGGCAGTGCGGTCATTGCGGTGGGCTCGGCGGCGAAGGCCCCGACGGACACGAGGGACACCTGACCGGGAATGATGCTGACAAAGCTGGCGGTGAGGTATATCCGCTGCCGGACGCCGAAGGCCCCGCGCCGTAGTTCACGGGCCAGTAGGGGATCCCGGGCATCAGGCGGAGCATGGTGATCGCTTCGAAGTTTAAGCGCGGCCGAGATGGCCCACGAGGCGTTCCCGATACCGCCCCAGCATCCTCAGCACGGTTCGCTCCCCAGAAGCCGCGCCAGCCAGTACGCGCCCCAGGCTCCGAGCGTCACCCCGATCACCGCGACGATGCTGCCCAGCGCCACCCCGTAGAGCACGCCGGCGGCTGCGGCCATCACGGTCACAGGAATGGGAGTCAGCCCCACGGCGGCGTAGAGACCGATGAAGGCGAGGATGCCCAGCAGGCCCCAGTCTGCCGCCATCTGCTGCAGGGCGTCCACGGAGGGAAGGTCGACGTTGAAGACCAACCAGATCATGAGCAGCACGACACCGCCCAGGGCGGCGTTGCGCAGCAGACTCAGCCATGCAGGCTCTGCGCCGTCCCCCGCCTCAGAGGTCATCGGGCGGCGCCGGACACCGCATCGACGAGCGCATCCACATCCTCCGGGGTGGTGTCGAAGGAGCACATCAGACGCACCAGGCCAGGGCGGCCAGGCCAATCGTAGAAGTGGAAGGCCTCGCGCGCTCGACTCTTGGCCTCCGGGGAGGACGGCAAAGACGACGTTGGCCTGCGTCGGGAGGTCCAGGCCCACCTCCGGGATCTCCTCCAGCCCACGGCGGAGCCGAGCGGCCATCGCGTTCGCATGTGCGGCTGAGCGGTGCCAGAGGTCACCCTCATAGAGCGCCAGCAGCTGTGCGGACAGGAATCGCATCTTGGAGCCGAGCTGCATGTTCGTCTTGCGCAGATACTCCATGCCGAGTGCAGCATGCGGACGCAGCACCACCACCGCCTCGGCGCCCATAAGACCATTTTTGGTGCCGCCGAGGCTGAGGACGTCCACCCCGGCGTCGGCGGTGATCTCGGCCAGGCTCGCACCCAGGTGCGCAGCCGCGTTGCCGAGCCGGGATCCGTCCATGTGCAGCACCATGCCGTAACGATGCGTGCACTCCGCCAGCGCGCGGACCTCATCCGGCGTGTAGCAGGTGCCGAGCTCGGTGCTCTGCGTGATGGACACTGCCAGCGGCTGAGCCCGGTGCGGGTCGCCCCATCCCCAGGCGCGCCCCTCGACCAGCTCCGGTGTGAGCTTTCCGTCGGGCGCATCGAGGGCGAGCAGCTTCAGCCCTCCGGTCTTCTCCGGAGCGGCCCCTTCGTCGTTCTGAATGTGTGCGGAGTAAGCGCAGATGACGGCGCCCCACCGCGGCAGCGCGGCTTGGAGGCCGATGACGTTGGCCCCCGTGCCGTTGAACACCGGATGCACCTCAGCCTCCGGGGCGAAGAGGCGGCCGACGAGCTCCTTCAGCTGAGCCGTCCACGGATCGTCGCCGTAGGCAGGGGCGTGGCCGACGTTCGCCTCAGCGAGAGCGGCCATCACCTCAGGGTGGGCCCCGGAATAGTTGTCGGAGGCGAACGTGCGCCGGTGCTGATCTGTGTCGGGGAGGGAAGAGATGCTCACCCTGCGAGTCTAGGCCGAACACAATCAGGCGGGAGTGCTCAGCGCGTCTCGGACGAGACCCAGTCGAGATAGCCCTCACTGCCGTCGGTGATGGGAAGCACGATGAGTTCGGGCTCATCGTAGGGGTGCTCCCGGGCGATCAGCGACTTCAGCGCCGACACCGCGCGAGGCCGTTTTGCAGGTCAGGAGCTGCTCAGGAGAGCTCTGCACTCCGTCCCATCGGTAGTAGCTCCGCACCTGCGTCACCTGAACGCAGGCGGCGAGGCGCTCCTCGATGATCCGTCGGGCCAGCGCTTCCGCCTCAGGCTCCGAGGAGACGGTGGTCTGGACGGCCGCGAAAAGTTGCTCATGCATCTCCTCAGTATGGCCCGAGAGGCGGGGCTGATGCGGCAACCGGCGCGGCGGCCTCTCCGGCAGAGGGTAGACTCTCCGACCGGGACGGCGAGGAACGACGTCGTCCTATCACTCGAACTTCCCACTGAGGACCCCTAATCACATGATGCCCAAAATCTCTCGCGCCGGAACGGTCATGGCGGCGGCGAGCATTCTGACTGTCACTGCCTGCAGCTCGGCTGCGGAGGAGCAAGTCTCCGAAGACCCCAGGTCCGTCCTGCCGACGCCGACTACGGCGCGTGCCTGATCTCAGACTCCGGAGGCTGGAACGACGAATCCTTCAACCAGTCCGCCTATGAGGGCCTGATGCGCGCGGTGGAGGACCTCGAGATCGGCTACGACGAGGCGGAGTCCACCTATGAGTGGGACTTCGAGCCCAACATGGAGGAGATGCTGGAGGCGGAGTGCGACCTCATCTTCGGCATCGGCTTCAACCTGCAGGAGACGCTGAACACCTCGGCCGACGCGCAGCCGGACACCGACTTCGCCCTGGTCGACGACGTGTTCGCCGACGAGCATGAGAACGCCAAGGCACTGGTCTTCAACACCGGTGAGGCCGCGTACCTCGCCGGCTACCTCTCCGCCGGCATGTCAGAGACCGGAACGGTCGGCACGTGGGGCGGCATGCCCATCCCGTCGGTCACGGTGTTCATGGACGGCTTCTCGGACGGCATTGATCGCTACAACGAGGACAACGACGCCGACGTGGATCTCGTCGGCTGGGACAAGGAGACGCAGGAGGGGTCCTTCTCCGACGACTTCGCCGACCGTGCGCAGGGTGAGCTCGTCACCGAGCAGCTGATCGCCTGGGGCGCGGACATCATCATGCCCGTAGTTACCAGTCCGGCCTGGGGCCGGTGACCCGATCGCGGATGCCGGCGCAAAGATGGTGTGGGTCGACTCGGACGGGTACATGTCCACCCGATACGGCGATGTGGTGCTGACCTCCGTCATGAAGAAGATCTCGGAGGCGGTGTACGACACTATCGAAGAGGGCGAAGCGGACCAGTTCGGCAGTGAGACCTACGTCGGCGACCTCGAGAACGAAGGAGTGGGGCTGGCACCCTTCCACGAGTTCGAGGACGATGTGCCGCAGCAGCTCGTCGACGACCTGGACAGGCTCCGTGAGGAGATCATCTCGGGCGAGACTGTCATCGAGAGCGAGAACGCGCCCACATAGGCGGTCTTCGGAGGGCCCGGCCAGGAGTAGTCTCAGCAGGTGCAATGGATCGAAGCGATCATTCTGGGCCTGGTGCAGGGCCTCACCGAATTCCTCCCCATCTCCTCCTCGGCCCATCTGAGGATCGTCGGAGAGTTTCTGCCCAGCGCAGCGGATCCCGGGCGGCGTTCACCGCCATCACCCAGCTCGGGACCGAGGCGGCGGTCCTGGTGTTCTTCTGGCGCGACATTCTCCGCATTCTCGGTGCGTGGGGCCGCGCAGTGCTGGGACGCGGTCCCCACAGCTCCCCGGACGCCCGGATGGGCTGGCTCATCATTGTCGGAACGATCCCGATCGTGGTGCTGGGGCTTCTGCTGGAGGACTACATCATGTCCACCTTCCGCAGCCTGTGGCTCGTGGCCACGATGCTCATCGGGTTCGGAATCCTGCTGGGGTTCGCGGACAGGATAGGCAGCCAGCGGAAGCCGCTGGAGCGGCTGAGCGTGCGTGACGGTGTGATCTTCGGCTTCGCTCAGGCGTTGGCCCTGGTGCCCGGGGTCTCACGCTCCGGCGGAACGATCACCGCGGGGCTCCTGATGGGATACACCCGTGAGGCCGCCGCTCGGTACTCGTTCCTTCTCGCGATTCCGGCGGTGTTCGGCTCAGGCCTCTATAAGCTGATGGGCTCGTTCGGGGACCAGACGGGGCCGTACACGATGGGGCAGACGATGCTGGCCACGGCGGTCGGCTTCGTCGTCGCCTATGTGATCATCGGCTGGTTCCTCGCCTACGTGTCGAGGAACAGCTACGGCCTGTTCGTGGGCTACCGCATCCTGCTGGGCATCAGCGTCTATGTGATGCTGAGCTTCGGCATCATCAGCGCCTGATCCGCGGCTCAGGCGGCCCTGTCCGACAGCAGCTGGTCGGTCAGCCTCTCGGTCCGAGCACGGATATCGTCTCGCACGAGCTCCATGCGCTCACGGCCTTCGATGCCGCGCTCGGATGGCTCGTCGGTCTCCCACCGCTCGATCGTGACGCCCTCGACCTCGGGGACCTCCGCCTCTGCGCCTAGGATCACGACCCGCCCGGCCTCCTGCATCGCCTCGGGCGTCAGCTGCGTGGGCGTGCGGTCGGCGATATCGACGCCGACCTCAGCGAGGACCTCTGCTGACAGCGCGTTCACTGCGCTTCCCGGCTTCGTGCCGGCGGAGGCGACCCGCACCGCGTCGGACTGGCCGCGCTCTTCGAGGCCCTTCTCGAAGAGGCCTGCCGCCATCTGCGACTTGCCTCCGTTCTTCACGCAGACGAACAGGACGCCCGGAGTGCTGCTGCTCATACGTTCACTGTCTCCTTCGAGGGTTGGTCGGCACGGTCGTCGACGACGGTGCCGGGCATCAGGCTGCTGAGGGTCTGGCTCAGCTCCTCCAGGAGCCTGGCACCACTGGAGTAGTAGGACCAGGTTCCGCGCTTCTCGCGGGTGAGGTACCCGGCGTCGACGAGGATCTTCAGGTGGTGCGAGACGGTGGGCTGCCTGAGGCCCACAGGCTCCGTGAGATCGCAGACGCAGGCCTCTGCGTTCTCCCCGGCCGCCACGAGTGAGAGCAGAACGAGCCGGTTCGGATCGCTCAGCGCCTTCATCCTGGAGGCGACCTCCACAGCAGTGTTCGCATCCACTGCGGGATGCCCCGGAGGGACACTGCGGCACTCGGCAGGCTGCGGCTCGCCGTTCTGTGCCATGATCGACCTCCTTGGATTGACGAACATCGATGTTTAAGAGAATACTCTCATATCGACACCCATCGATCTAGATGAAGGATCCGGCTTCTTATGAACCCCACCCCGGTCGACACAGCGCCCGTGGCCGCACGGCTGTCGCTGCTGGACAGATTCCTGCCGGTCTGGATTCTCGCAGCGATGGGACTTGACTGCTGATCGCCGTCGTCGCTCCATGGGTGGGGCAGGCCCTCCACGCCGTCGAGGTGGCTAAGCGTCTCGGTGCCGATCGCAGTCGGACTGCTGGTCATGATGTACCCCGTCCTGGCCAAGGTGCGCTATTCCGAGACCCATCTGGTGCTGCGGGACAGGAAGCTCCTCATCACCTCGCTGGTGATCAACTGGCTCCTTGCTCCGGCGTTCATGTTCGCTCTGGCCTGGATCTTCCTGCCCGACCTGCCCGAATACCGCACCGGGCTGATCATTGTGGGCCTCGCCCGCTGCATCGCCATGGTCCTGATCTGGAACGACCTCGCGTGCGGCAACCGTGAGGCCGCCGCCGTCCTGGTCGGCATCAACTCCGTCTTCCAGGTCTTCATGTTCGGCGTCCTCGGCTGGTTCTACCTCCAGGTGCTCCCCACGTGGCTGGGCCTGGAGACGACGACGGCGGAGTTCAGCATCTGGGCGATCACGGTCTCGGTGCTCGTCTTCCTCGGAATACCGCTGGCGGCAGGCTTCCTCACCCGCGTCGTCGGCGAGCGCCGCAAAGGCCGCGCCTGGTATGAGGAGCGGCTCCTGCCGAAGCTCGGCCCGTGGGCGCTCTACGGCCTTCTGTTCACCATCGTCGTCCTCTTCGCCCTGCAGGGTGAGCAGGTGCTCAGCCAGCCCTTGGACGTGGTGCGCATCGCACTGCCGCTGCTGGTCTACTTCACGGTCACGTTCATCGCCTCCATGGCGATCGGCTGGATGCTGAGGATGGGATACGAGCGCTCCACCACGCTGGCCTTCACCGCGGCGGGCAACAACTTCGAGCTGGCGATCGCGGTCTCGATCGCGACCTTCGGCGCCGCGTCCGGGCAGGCGCTGGCCGGAGTCGTCGGCCCGCTCATCGAGGTGCCGGTCCTCGTCGGCCTGGTCTACGTGGCCCTCTGGGCCCGCAAGCACTTCCACACCGCGGGCGAACGCGGCCAGCGCGTGATGGCCCACACCCCGCCCACCACTCTCTGAAGGAGCGAGCATGAACGAGCAGCTGCCCGTCGCAGTCGTCGGGGCCGGGCCTGTGGGGCTCGCAGCTGCGGCTCACCTGATCGAGCACGGCATCGAGCCACTCGTCTTCGAAGCAGGCGAGCACGCGGGAGCGGCCGTCAGCCGGTGGGGGCACATCCGGCTCTTCTCCCCTGGCAGTACAACCTCGACGCCGCCGCCCGCCGGATGCTCGAGGCTGAGGACTGGACCTCTCCTCGGCCCACCGCTCTTCCCACCGGAGCCGAGCTCGTCGAGAACTATCTCACGCCGCTGGCGGACACCCCCGAGCTGCGCGGGCACATCCGGTGGGGCACTCGCATCACCGCCATCGCGCGCACCGCCGCGGCGGAGGGCGCCGGAGCGTTCCTGCTCAGCGGCGATCAGCACGGTGCTCCGACGCAGGCGCAGGCCCGGGCGGTGATCGATGCCTCCGGCACATGGGACAGGCCCAACACGCTCGGCGCCCCCGATGCGCCGGTTCCGGGTGAGGACGACCCGAGCGTCCAGCGGCACCTGCTCGGAGCCCTGCCCGATGTGCTCGGCCGGGATCGCTCTCGGTGTGCGGGTCGACGGGCGCTCGTCGTCGGATCGGGCCACAGCGCCGTGAACTCGCTCCTCAGCCTGGCCGCGCTCAAACGGGAAGAGCCCCGGACGCAGATCCTGTGGGCCATCCGCGGACATGATCCCGAGCGCACCTACGGGGGCGGGGAGGCGGATCAGCTGCCCGAGCGCGGGGCGCTGGGGCAGCGTCTGCGCCGTCTGGTGGAGAGCGAGAAGGTGGAGCTCCTCACCGCAGCCGGACTCGACCGTCTTCACAGCGACGCAGGGTCTCTGACCGTCACGTTCACGGACGGCCGGACGGCGAGCGTCGACTCGCTCATCTCTGCGACCGGCTTCGGCCCGGACCTGGGCCCGCTGAGCTCCCTGGAGCTGGATCTGGACTCTCAGCTTCTCGCGCCCCGATCGCTGGCCCCGCTGATCGATCCGGCCATCCACTCCTGCGGCACCGTGCCCGCTCACGGCGCGGACGTCCTCTCTCACCCGGAGGAGGGGTTCTTCATCGCGGGCATGAAGTCATACGGCAGGGCGCCGACCTTCCTGATGGCCACCGGCTATGAGCAGGTCCGGTCCATCGCAGCGGAGCTCGCGGCGCGGACTCTGCCGCTCGCGACCTGAAGCTGCCGCGCACTGGGGTGTGCTCCGGCTGAAGCGGGCCTTCAGAGGTCGGGTCAGCGCTCGATGCGCGTGAGGCGGCAGCGCAGCACCACGTACCCGGCGAACAGGGAGCCGAGTCCTCCGGCAGCCATATCGCCGATCGTGTCCGCGTAGGTGACGTAGATGTCTTGGGTGACGTATTCGAAGCCCACCCATTCGACCATCTCCCACAGGGAGGCCATGGCCAGGCCCAGTGCGACGGTCAGGCCCACGGTGGCGATGGGGCGCGGGTCCCCGGCTGCGGGAGCACGCTCTGGGTCACGAGGAAGGCGTGCAGCGCGGCGGCGAGCACGCCGTTGAGGACGAGGTGGACGACGATGTCCCACCACCAGATGCTGGTGTACAGGTCGAACACGTTGCTCCAGGCCGCGATCAGCAGCGTCACGGAGACCGTGATGTCCAGGAGGGCCGCAGGCCGATGAAGCGGGGCGCGAAGACCCCGGCAGGGCGAAGGCAAGGATTCCGGCGTCGGTCACCTCAAAGAGTGCAAACGCGAGAATGACTCCGAGCACACCGATGACCCGGAGGGCATCAGCGGCGGTCTCGGCGTAGGTCTCCGGCGGGCGCAGGAAGCGGTCCATCATCGACGCGGCGGTCTGCGGCGGCAGGGTCATCGGGACGCCCCTGCCTCAGGAGCCTCGTCCACCGGCGGGGAGGGAAGTCCTCCGGCCAGTGGATCGTGACCGTGCGCATGCCTCTGC
The DNA here is from genome assembly GCF_019575955.1 of Nesterenkonia pannonica. Taxonomy (GTDB): domain Bacteria; phylum Actinomycetota; class Actinomycetes; order Actinomycetales; family Micrococcaceae; genus Nesterenkonia; species Nesterenkonia pannonica. The sequence goes on along the minus strand of NZ_CP080575.1, from coordinate 527,623 downwards.
TGAATCTCTTCATAAATGCTCGCCCATCGTAGAACGGTCGCATGGACATGCCCATCACCGAGGCTCCTCGCAGGTATGCGACGCGGTGCTCTGCGCCGATGTGGAAGGAGAGGTCCATATCGTCATGTATCTCCTGGTCGCTCCGGTGCACACCGTCACGCACCTCTCGCCACGCAGCGCGCCGGATGCCCATGTTGGATCCGAAGAGCGGCCGATGCCCCAGGGCGGCGGATGAGACGGCGACATAGGCGCCCAGGTAGCAGGCCACCAGCGGTCGGCGCAGAGCAGCGGGGCCGTCATAGAACTGGGCTTACCCGGTCAGCGCCGCTGCCCGCGGGTGCTCGTCGAACCCTGCCGCCATCTCTTCGATCCACAGGACCGGCGGGATGCAGTCCGCATCGAGCCGGAGGATGAGATCCCCGGAGGCGGCATCGTAGCCGCATGGCGCTGGCCGCGGGAATGCCGGGCTCCTCGCACCGCACCACCCTCGCTCCGGCAGCCTCGGCCACGGCGGCGGAATCGTCGGAGGACCTGTTGTCCACCACTATCACCTCATCGGCGGGGACCGTCTGCTCGGCCAGCGATGCGAGGCATACGCGCAGCAGTCGAGCATCGTCCTTGCAGGGAATGACCACGGAGACGGTGCTGGAGCTCACGCGCGCTCCCAGTCGGTAAGCCGCCCGGAACCACGGTGAACAGGGGTGCGCCGGCGGATGCTCGCGTCCGGCCCCGACGGGTCCCGCCACGAGGGCGTCGGCGGCTTCGAGCCGCTCCGGGAGCGCGCGGCGATCTTGGCCCGCAGGTGCTGCCACTCAAGATCGAGCTGACCGGCGGTGACCTCGATCGGCGACGGATCAATGCCGCATGGCGGCGCTCTCAGGAGGTTCGGCGATGCGGTAGGCGTCGAACCTGTAGCCCTGACCACCGCCTCCTCCCGCACCCCGTGCAGGAAGGCGACGATGGCCTGCACCGGCTCCGGATGCTCCCGGAACCGGTGCAGCTGCGGGTGGCGGGTGTACCCGCGCGTTCGGCCCAGCAGCACTGCTTGGGCGAGCAGGGCCTCACGCCAGGAGGCGATCAGTCCCTGCCGGTCCAGGGCCGCAGGGTGCAGAGACCACAGGCGCACCGTTAGGGCTTGACCCCGGACGCGGCGGGCTTGAAGCCGAGCCGGACGTTCTCGCAGCATCCGGGGCGGCAGACGTCGAACCAGGGGCCCAGGTCTGTCGTGTGGGGGCGCTGGTCCACCGGGGTGGCCTGCATCCTCTCCTCGATGAGGTCCACGACGCTGGAGACGAAGTCTGCGTGGGAACCGGGCGTGGGGGTGCGCACTGCGTGCAGGCTTACCTCCTCCGCTGCTTCCATGGCCTCCTCATCGAGATCCCACATGACTTCCATGTGGTCGCTGAGGAAGCCCAGGGGAACCACGGCCACAGCCTTGGCCCCTTCGGCGGGAAGCTCGGCGATGCGGTCGCAGACGTCGGGCTCCAGCCACGGCTGGGAGGGCGGGCCGGAGCGTGACTGGTAGACGAGCTCCCACTGGGTCTCGGCGCCTACTCTTCCCTCCTCGCGCAGCTGGTTCATGATCTGCCCGCCCACGGCCAGGTGCTGGGCGGCGTAGGCTCCGCCTTCGCCCAGGCCGAGCTCCTGAGGACCGGACCGCTCAGCATCGGCGGTCGGGATCGAGTGGGTGGCGAAGAGGACGCGGATGTCCTCGGGGCGACCCCTGATCCGAGAATCCCTTCAGCGCATCGGCGACCCCGTCGGCGAAGGGCTTGACGAAGCCGGGAACGTCGAAGAACTGGCGCACCTTGTCGATGCGGACCTTTCCTTCGAGCCCGTTGTCCAGGATCGCTCTCGCGAAGTCCTCGCGGTACTGGCGGCACGAGGAGTATGAGCTGTATGCGCTGGTCGCCACTCCCAGAATCCGGGTGTGGTTTGCGTCGGCGGCCTCCTTGACCTTCTCCTCCAGATAGGGGGCCCAGTTTCGGTTGCCCCAGTAGATGGGAAGGTCGAGGCCGCGGCGGCGCATCTCATCCTCGATGGCCTGGCGCAGCTGGCGGTTGTGCTCGTTGATGGGGCTCACGCCGCCGAAGTGGCGGTAGTGCGTGGCCACCTCCTCGAGCCGCTCGTCCGGGATGCCTCGGCCGCGGGTGACGTTGCGCAGGAAGGGGATCACATCGTCCTGACCCTCCGACCGCCGAAGCTTACGAGCATGATGGCGTCGTACTCCTGCGGGACCGTCACGTGCTTGGGTCCGTGGAGTGAGGCTTCGCTGGCGAAGGGGACCTGGGTGGTCTCAGACTCGCTGCTGTTCGCAGCGGCTGAGCTCAGACCGTTCTCTGACATGGTGCCTGTCCTTTCATACTGCGCTTGGGGCGATTGTTCGGTGTTCAAGAAGCAGGAGCGTCAGTGCAGCCCCGGCCACGTAGTTGATCCAGAGGAAGTGACGCCACCCGCTGTGCGCTCGGGCGGCGGTCTCGTCGGTGAGTCGGGCGTGGGCGCAGCCGCCAGAAGATAGGGCAGGGCGAGCAGGCTTGCGAGCGCCCAGGGCCAGCCGGCGCCGAGCATCAGCACCCCGGCCGCAGCCCACAGCGCCAGGGAGATTCGGACGGTGAGGCGGGCGCCGAGCGCTGTGGCGATGGAGCTGATGCCGCATGGCGCGGTCCGGACCGATGTCCTGTACGGCGCCGAACGCGTGGCTGGCCATGCCCCAGAGGAAGAAGGCTCCGAGGGCGCAGGCGACGGCGACGCTGACCTCGCCGTTTACCAGTGCAACCGCGTAGGCGGCGGGCGTGACGAAGTGCAGGCTGGAGGTGACCGAGTCGAGGACCGGGATCTCCTGGTGCGCAGCGGCGGGGCGGAGTAGGCGACGACGGCCAGGAGGCTCACCGCCAGCACCGCCCAGGAGGCCGGGTTCCCCAGCGCGACCAGCACGATGACGAAGGGTGCGGCGAGCACCCCGCTGGCGATCAGTGTGGGCCGGTGGAGAGAGGTGTCGAGCAGCGCCCCTCGGCACCGCCCTTGCGAGGGTTGGCGAGGTCGGAGGCATAGTCGAACACGTCGTTGATGCCGTACATCGCCAGGTTGTACGGGATGAGGAAGAAGAGGGAGCCGACGATCAGCTCCGCGCCGACGTCTCCCCGGCGAGCAGCCAGGCGGCGGCGAAGGGTAGGCCGTGTTGATCCAGCTCAGCGGGCGGGAGGAGCGGAGCAGCTCAGCGATCATCGCGCTCCCTGCGGATCCGAGGGGCCTCAGCAGGACCCACAGCGCTTAAGCAGCAGGATCACACCCGCCAGGGGTAGGCGAAGTCTTCGATCGGCGCGCGTCCGATGCGCAGCCCGGAGATGACGGATTCGTCGTAGGCGACCAGGCCGATGCCGATGATCACGTTGTCGAAGATGGCGGTGAGCACGAACAGCACCCCCATGGCCAGGGCAGCGGCGACGACGAGATCCCGCGGCCGCGCCTCGGCGTGCACGCTTCCGCTCGCACGGCGGCGCAGGTGAGCGCGTCGGGCAGTGACCGCGGCAGCCGCGCTGATCAGCAGAAAGGGGATGCACAGCACCGCGTAGGTCAGTTCGCCCATGCTGACCTCCGATGCTGGAGGAGACGGTGTGCGCCCAGGGTGAGAACCATCGTCAGGTGGCAGAGGAACGTGAGGAACACGACCTCCTCAAGCGGCAGCTCCGGGGCAAGGACTACACCGGTCATGTAGGGACCCGTGCCCTGGAAGAAGATGCCCAGGGCAATGCCTCCGGCGTCCCACAGGAGGAAGAAGGCGACGCCGATGACCAGCACCGCGGCGGCACGCATCGGGTTGCTGAAGACGAACAGCGAGAACCGGTGATCGATGAGCAGCATGCCGCCCAGCGAGAGGATCAGGCCCGCCAGATAGACGAAGCCGATGAGGGCCTCAGGCATCGGTGGGCCTCCCGGCGGCCCGTCGCAGCGACATCCGCACCAGTTCGGCGCTGATCAGGCACATGGGCACGCCGATGCCCGGCATGGTGGTGCTGCCGGTGTAGTAGAGCCCGTCGAGCTTCGGGGAGCGGATGGGGCCGCGGAAGAACGCGCTCTGGCGCAGGGTGTGGGCCGGTCCGAGCGCCCCGCCCTTCCAGGCGCCGTACTCGCGGGCGAAATCTGCAGGGCCGATGCTTCGGCGAACCCGCACACGGTCCTTCAGACCGTCGATGCCTACCACGCCGCGATCTGGTCGATGGACTCGTCGACGATCTGCTCCACCTGGGCGTCCCCGCTCCGTCGACGCCGCCTCCTCCGAGACTCTCATCGGCGCGGACAGGCACCAGGACGAAGAGGTTCTCGTGCCCTCCGGTGCGACGTCATCGGTGGCGCTGGGCTTAAGACACGTACACGGATCGCGGGGGCCCGGCGGGCGCGCGGACCCCCGCGATCTCGTCGAAGCCCTTCTGCCAGTCCTCAGTGAAGAACAGCGAGTGGTGCGCCAGCTCCGGAAGCTCGCCCTCCACCCCGAGCAGCGCCAAGACGGCCCCGGGGCCGGGATCCCTGCGCGTCCAGTCGCGGTCGGAGCGCGTGCGGTGCTCCGGGGAGAGCAGCCGCGTCTCGGTGTGGTGCATGTCTGCGCTGGTGACCACCGCGTCGGCCTCCAGGAATTGCCGTCGTCCTCGGCATCGGTGAAGTGGACTCCGGTGGCACGGCCTTTGACGCAGCGATGTGCTGGACTCTGCATCCGGTGCGCACGTCAGCGCCGTGGTCCTCGGCCAGGCGAGCCGCAGCCTGCACGATGGCGGTGAACCCTCCGCGGGGATAGAGAACCGACTGATTGATGTCCAGATGGCTCATCAGGTGATAGAGGCTGGGCGCGTCCTTCGGCGAGGTGCCCAGGAAGACGGCCGGATATCCGAGCACCTTCTGCACGCGTGAGTCGGAGGTGTGCCTGCTGATGAAGCGTTCCATCGGTTCGGCCAGCAGGCGCAGCAGCCGGGGCAGATGGCGAAGCAGAGCGGGGTCGGTAAAGTCCTTGAGCGAGCTGTACGTGGAGTAGAGCAGCCGGTCCGTGGCGAGACGGCAGGCCACGGCGGCGGACCGCATGTACTCGTCGAGGGAGCCCGGTTCCTTCTCCAGCGCCTTCAGCGCCTGGAGGGAACCCTGGTCCGGGAGGTCGAAGGGGTCAGGGTCCTCTTCGAAGAAGACCCGGTAGGCCGGGTCGAGGGTGACGAGGTCCAGCTGCGCCTCGGTGGAGGTGCCCATCTGCTCGAAGAAGCGGTCGAAGACCTCGGGCATCAGGTACCAGGAGGGGCCGGTCTCGAATCGAAAGCCCTGCTCGTGCCACTCGCCTACCCGTCCGCCCAGAGTGTCGCGGCCTTCGAGCACCGTCACATCGATGCCGTCTTTGGCGAGCAGGGCGGCCGTAGCGAGGCCTGAGAAGCCCCCGCCGATCACGATGGCGCTCTTGGTCTCTGTGCGTCCGCGCTTCATCGCAGGCCTCCTGCTGCTTCGGCCGCGAGAACTGCCATGAGCAGGCGCAGCTTGGTACGTGTGGGCACGCTGACGCGTCGGCTCTGCAGCTCTTCGACCGGAGTGGTTCTGAGCCTGGCCGCGAGCTCCCGAAGAGGGATGCAGCCAGGGCGGTGGCCCTGCGCGGCCCGGGCGGCAGGAGCGGCAGGGCTTTGCGCGCCGCTGCGAGGTCCGCCTCGATCTCGCGCAGGAACGCGACCTTCTCCGACTCGCTGAGCTGCCCGGGCACGGTCCCAGGAAAGTACGCCCTGCCCCTCTGCTGGGCGTCCTCCCGAGGTCGCGTAGGAAGTTCACCTTCTGAAACGCGGCTCCGAGGCTGGAGGCGCCCGCCTCGGCGTCGGCGCGCTCCTCCGGGGTGAGCGTCTCGTGCATCAGGAACACGCGCAGGCACATCAGCCCGACGACTTCGGCGGAGCCGTAGATGTAGGTGCTGTACTCCTCACGGCTCAGCGACTGCACGGGCTCCAGATCCCGTCGCATGGATGCGAAGAATGCGGTCACCAGCGAGGCTTCGAGCGAGGACGTGCGGGCCGCGACCGCGAAGGCGTGGACGACGAGGTTGGCGCTGAACCCTCGCTCGAGGGCCTCGAGGGTCTCACTCTCGAGCGCGTCGAGGACCTCGCGCTGCTGCTCCGCGTCGAGCCCCGCCTCCTCTGCTGTTCCATCGACGATCTCGTCGGCGACGCGCACCAGCGCGTAGATGCTGCGGATGCCTGTGCGCGTCTCAGCGGGCAGCAGGCTGGTCGCAAGGCCGAAGGAGGTCGAGTAGGCATCAATCACCAGCGGCCGCGGCCTGGGCGGAGCTGGTGTAGAGGCCGAGATCGCTGCTGGCGGGCACGACGCTCATCACGCCCCCGGGGACGCGTCGCTGCTGGGAGTGCCTCCGTAGAGCGGCATCTGTGGAATCTGCAGCACCATCCAGGGGCTGAAGGCCCACGGTGCGGCCTCCACGGCGCTGCGCAGATCATGCGGGGCCACCCATGCCGTCTCCACGACCTCGTGGGGTTCGGCTCCGGAAGATCCTCGGCGGACGCGGTGAAGACGGGGCATATCTCGTTCTCCACCACGCCGGAGGCATCAGTGGCGCGGTACCGGAAGTCAGGCAGCGCAGAGACGACCTCATGGATGGCGAGCCCCAATTCCGACATTCCGTGGCGTCTGACCGCGTCCTCCCACGCCTCGCCGGGGCCCGGGTGCCCGCAGAACGAATTGGTCCACACGCCTGGCCAGGTCCGTTTGCTCAGCGCCCGGCGCGTGACCAGGACGCGCCCCCGGCCGTCGATGGCATGGCAGGAGAAGCCGAGATGCAGCGGCGTATCGGTGCCGTGGGCCTCACTCTTGAGGAGGGTTCCTCGTGCTTCGCCCTGAGGAGTCACAAGGACCACCTGGTCTGAGATCGCAGGCTCCATAGATGCTCCTCAATCAGCTAGTCTATCTAGTAATTAACTTAGCTAATCGTAACTGGGGATCTCCTATGATGCACGTTGCCGAACCGCTCGGGCCCGCCGAAGAGCCGATCTCTGAGCTCCTGGCGATGGACCCTGAGAGCACACGGCTCAGCCGGGGCGCTATGACGCCCGAGGAGGTCTCCGAAGCTGCCGCTGTGCTGGATGCTATGCGCCGGTGGCGAGCCGCCGAGCGGCGCATGAGCGAAGCCTCACGCAGGCACATGGAGCTCGGCGAGACGGACATGCGTGCCATCCGATTCGTCATGGCGGGCATGAGCGCAGGCCGGGTGGTGACTCCGAGCGACCTGGCCAAGCACCTGGGGTGTCCACGGCCTCGGTGACGAAGATCCTCGACAGACTTGCCGCGAAGGACCACATCCTGCGCCTGCCGCACCCTGCGGATCGGCGGAGCACCGCGGTGGAGGTCACCGAGGAGACCCGTCGAAGCGCTCGCACGCTGGTGGGGAAGACGCATGCTGAGCGATTCCGTGTGGCCGCGGAGCTCACGTCGCAGGAGCGCCGGACGATCATCGGCTTCCTGGATGACCTGTGCGCTACCGAGCCTCGGCCTCAGCCGTGAGCCGCGCGACCATCTTGCGGAAGATGATCGCGTGGAACGGCGCCAGCGCCAGCCAGTAGGCCCGACCCCGAGCCCCGAGGGGAAAAGATGGCGCGCTGGGTCAGGATCGAACCATCGCCGTCGGGCTCGACGCGGAATTCGAGCCAGGCCTGCCCCGGGGTCTTCATCTCAGCTCGGAGCCGCAGCAGTCTGCCTGGGTCCAGGCTCTCCACCCGCCACCAGTCCACCGCGTCGCCCAGCTGCAGCTCCTCCTGCTCCGGCGGCCGCGGCCGAGCCCGACGCCGCCTATGAGCTTGTCGGCGAGTCCGCGCAGACGCCACGCCTTGACAGGGAGAAGTAGCCCTTCTCGCCGCCGATGCTCTCGATGACGCTGAAGACCGCCTCGGGCGAGGCGGTGCTGATGGCTTCCCGCTTGTCGATCAGGACGGTGCGGCCGGACCAGTCGGGGTCGGAGGGCAGAGGTTCGGAGGAGTCTCGAGCGGGTGGGCTCCGGCCCATGTGGTCTCGACGAGGTCGGCGGACATCTTCTCCAGCGCCAGACCCACGGCGGTGTCATAGTCCGTCAGTCCGGAGTCCGGAGGCGGAATGAGGTCATCGATCCTGTTGCCCTTGACGAGGCAGTCGTGCTGCAGGGACTGCACGAGCGGGATGGCCAGCGAACGCGGGATGGGGGTGACGAGGTTGACCCACTGTGCGGCCAGCCATGGCGTGAGCACGGGCAGCGGCATCACGATCGGCTCCCGGAAGCGCGGCGCGCGCGTAGCGCTTCATCAGTTGGGCGTAGGTGTGCACGTCGGGGCCGCCGATGTCGCGACGGACGCTTTCGGTCAGCTCCACATCGGCTGCCCGGGTGAGGTAGTGCAGAGCGTCCCGCACGGCGATGGGCTGCACCCTGTTCAGGACCCAGCGCGGCGACGGCATCGCAGGCAGCACGTCGGTGAGGTGGCGGATCATTTCGAAGCTGGCCGAGCCGGAGCCGATGACCAGACCGGCCTGGAGGGTGAGCACGGGTACGCCGCTGGCCTCGAGGATCTCGCCGACCTCGACGCGCGAGCGCAGGTGCGGACTGAGCTCGCCCTCGGGGTGGAGCCCCGAAAGATACACGATGCTGCGCACACCGCACTCCTTGGCCGCAGATCCCACCGCCTCAGCACACTGCTTGTCGACGGCGGCGAAGTCGGAGCCGCCCGTCATGGAGTGGACGAGGAAGTAGACGACGTCCATGTCGGTGCAGAGCTCGCGAGCGCGCTCAATGTCTGACAGGTCGCCCTCGACAACCTCCACGTCCTTCCGCCAGGGAACATCCCGGAGGGACTCTGCGCGCCGCGTGAGGACGCGGACAGTGTGCCCTTCCTGCAGCAGGTGGGGCACGAGGCGCCCACCTATGTAGCCAGTTGCTCCGGTGACCGCAATACGTGCCATGTGCTGTATCCCACCATCTCAGCCTGTGTCCCAGCCGAACGGCTGAGGCTCCGAGCGAACGCCTGGATCAGTGGCCCCGGGAGCGCCAGAAGCTCCACACGTTTCCGGTGTCCGTGGTGTGCTCGAGGCTGTCGAGGATCATGGTGGAGATGGCAAGGCCTCTGCCCGACTCGGCCATCGGATCCGGCATGCGCACACCGTCGAGAACCACCTCGGCCTCCTGAGCAGTGTCGCTGAGGGTGCCGGTGAGACGGTCCGGCCTGACGCACAAGCACGCGTTGATGCGGACGCCGGAGGCGTCGTCGGTCTCCCCATGAGTGATCATGTTCGTGAGCAGCTCGCTGACCGCCAGGGAGAACTGATCCCGCTCATCATCGCTGACCTCCCCACCCGGGCGCACAGGCTGCTGAACTCATCGAGGACGCTGTCGACGAGCGCCAGCTCGGCTTCGCCGCTGACCCGGCAGCAGTTGTCGAGGTCACCCATCGCCGAAGGCTGCCTCAGAGGACGAATAGGTGCGCAGCACCTTGTCGAGGTTGGTGAGCTTCAGCACGTTCATCACCGCGGGGGTGGCGGCCGCGATGCGGAGGTCGCCCCGGCAACACGCGCTGCCTTCAGTCCTCCGATGAGAGCGCCGAGGCCTGAGGAGTCCACGAAGGAGGTCTGAGAGAGGTCGATGACGATGCGGGTGCTGCCCTCCTCGAGCAGACGGTCCACATTCTTCCGCAGCATCGGCGCTCCCACGGCGGTCAGCCTTCCCTGCGGGCTGAGCACGGCGTAGTCGCCTGGGGTGGTCACGCTGATGTCCATGATGTTCCTTCGGGGTCGTCGTCGAGGGCCGCTGCCGGGCCGCGGTATCGGGCTGCCTGAATTATCACACTGAGAACGATCAGGATGTACGCCACCCAGATCGTGTTGACGAGGGTGCCGGTGCCGTCCGCCGTTCCGACGGCCAGACGCGCGAGGCCGACGATGAGCGCCACGGCGAGCAGCACCATGAAGGTCAGCTGCGGCCAGATCTCCCGCCAAGGAGGTCCTCCCTCCGCCTTGCCGTCCTTCTTGGTGACCACGAAGCCCAGCGGCTGCCGGAAGACGACGTTGAGGACCGTGGTCACGCAGGCTTTGATCCACAGCGGGAAGAGGGCCAAGGAGTACTGCTGCCCGCGCCAGGTGCTCATGCCTCGGGAGACGTAGATGAACAGGATCTGGTTGACCAGGAAGTACGGGATGAAGCGGGCGAAGAAGTCGACGCTCCACGCATTCACCGGGAGCACGCCCAGCGTGAGGTACAGGATCGGGGCGGTCATGTAGGCGAGTGCGGCGAAGCCTGAGAGGTAGCTCCACATGGTGCCGAAGTACATGAGCCGCTGGTAGGCGGAGAGGCCCTTCTTCACCAGCGGATTGTCGCGCAGCATCACCTGCAGCGTTCCCTGCGCCCAGCGCAGGCGCTGCTTGAGCATCGTAGTCAGGTCCTCGGGGGCGAGCCCACGCGCGAGCACCTCGTGGTGGTAGACGCTTCGCCACCCCATGGAGTGCAGCTGCATAGCGGTGGCCATGTCTTCGGTGACGGAGATGGTGGCCAGCGGCTGGATCGGCTGCGCCTCTCCGGGGCGGTCTACGCGCAGCTCATCGAGCAGGGCTGCGACGGATTCGACGGCGCCCAGCGGCGAGTGCTCCCGGGCGATGAGTGCCTGGAGCCCGGCGTCGTCGATGACGATGCCTTCCAGCTCACCGTCGCGCTGAACGGGAAGGTGCTGGAGCGACTCCAGGTCCGCCCGCATCTGCTCCACGTCCTGGGAGGAGAGGCGACGGGATGCCTTCTCTGCGGCGTCGTGGACGCGGTATACGAGATCTGCGGAAGGCTCCCTTCCTCAGTTCCTCGAGGGCGCGCATGGTGACCTCCCGAAGCTGAGTCAGCTCAGCCTGCAGAGCGGGAGCGGAGCGGTGCCGCTTGGCCTCGCGAGTCAGCAGGGACTCGGCGGCGCGCAGGGTGCGCCGCGTGGAGCTCTGCAGATCGTGCACGTATCCGACGATGCCCAGCTGCATGAGCGCCTCACGCCGGAGGACCGCGTTGGATCCGCAGAAGAAGGCGGCGTTCCATCCGTCCTTGCCCTGTTGGATGGGCCCGTAGAAGAGGGGCGCCTGGCTGCCGAGCGGGTCGGTCTCCCCACGTTGGTGAACCACTGGGGGTCTGCACCAGTGCGACCTCGGGGTCGTCGGCGAAGTACCCGAGGGTGTTGTGGAGGATCAGCGGGTCGGGGATCTGATCGGCGTCCAGGATGAGGAGGAACTCGCCGTCCGTCTGGAACAGGGCGTTGTTGAGGTTGCTTACCTTGGCGTGCCGCGGCTTGTTCTGCCAGTCCTGCGAGCGGGTGATGTAGCCGAGGCCCGCCGAACGCGCCGCCTCGGCCATCTCGGGGCGGTCCCCGTCGTCGAGGATGTAGGTGGTGTGGGGTAGGCGATGCCCTTCGCGGCGAGAGCGGTCTGCATGACCATCCCGATGGGTTCGTTGTACGTGGTGATGAGCACGTCGACGGTGCCCTGCGGGGGCGAGGTCGGCCGCGGCCGCTCCTGGGACTTCCACATGGTCGCGGCGAAGAGGAAGGTGTCGATGAGGCTGTACGTCTCCGCGACGATGAGGGGCACGGCGATCCACCACGCCTCCCAGTTCACGGACTCCAGCCAGCGCCAGACCACATAGTTGATGCCGAGCAGCACCGCCAGGACGGCGACGACGCGGATGACGATGAGTAAGCGGCTCATGCGTCGCGCCTGATGATCACGACCGTCACGTCGTCGGCGTCTTCGGCAGCGCGAGCCAGATCAAGCACGGTCTCCACCGCATCTGCAGGCTCGACGTCGCGGAAGATCCGCTCGACGTCTCCGGTGGGATCGTCCAGGTCAAGGAGGTCCAGCAGCCCGTCGCTGCTGCAGACGAAGGTGTCGCCGGGCTCCATGTGGACCACCGCCTCTTCGTGCTCGGACGCCAGCCCCATCCCGAGCGGCAGTCCGCTCGTGCGCGCTCTGTGCTGGTTCCCGAAGCGCGGAAGAGAACCCCGAGGTTGTGGCTAAGCGTCCACGAACCGCAGGATGCCCGTGGAGGTGTTCAGGTCTCCATGGAAGGCGGTGACGAAGATGTCGATATCGCCCAGGTCCTCGGCAAGCAGACGGTCCGCCTCAGCCATGGCCTCCGCGGGGGCCGCTGTCCGAGAGCTCGCAGCGTGGAGCGCAGCCCTGCTGCCACGATCCCCGGGCCCAGACCTTTGCCCATGACGTCCGCCACAGTGAGTCGCAGGCCGTCTTCGGTCAGCTGCAGATCGTGAAAATCCCCGGATATGGCACGCGCGGGCTTCGCCCCTGTGGCCACGGTGTAGCCAGGGATGCTGGGCAGCTTCCGGGGCACTGAGCCCGCTGTATCAGTTCGAGGTCATCCAGCTCGGCCCGGCGTGCGATCTCAGTCTGGACCCACTGGGCCAAGTCCTGAAGAAGCGCCCGCTGGCGCGCGTCCAGGCTCCGCGTGGCGCTGTCCATGATGCAGAGGGTGCCGATGGGCTCCCCGCCGGGAGCTCGCAGGGGGTGCCCGGCGTAGAAGCGCAGGTGGGGGTCCCCGGTGACGAAGGGGTTGTCGTGAAAGTGCTCGTCCTGAGAGGCGTCCTCGACGATGAGGGTATTGGGCTGACGCACAGTGACGTCGCAGAATGCGTGCTCGCGGCCAGCTTCTCGGCCGCCCAGCCCGATCTCGGACATACGCCACTGACGGTCCTTGTCCAGGAGGGTCACGCTGACCATCGGGACGTCGAAGAGCTCCTGCGCCAATCTGGTGACGCGGTCCACGCGCTCATCGGGCAGCGTGTCGAGGATGTTCAGCTGTTCGAGCGCTCGTTGGCTGCTCGCTTCATCGTAAGAATCCATTGCGTCCCCTTGGCGGCGTCTTTGCGCACACTCTACAGAGTGCTGCGAGCTTCACGGCCCCTCTGACCTGGGGCGGGTCAGCGGCCGAGGACGTGACGGAGCGCAGGGCCCAAGGTCGAATGCCTGAAGCCGAATCCCGAACTGAGCACGTGATCCGCACTGGCCCGCTGATCGGCCATGGCGACTTCGCGCGCGCCTTGGCGTCCGAGGAGAAGCTTGGGGCCGAAGCCTGGCACCGGCACGGCAGCGGGTCGGCGCAGCACCGCGGCAAGCTCTTTGGCGTACTCCTTGGCCCGCACGGGGTGGGGGCGGTCCCGTTGAGGGGTCCCTCCACAGTGGGCGTCAGCGCGGCGTGGACGATCATGGAGGCGATGTCGTCGATGCTGATCCAGCTCTGCCACTGCTCGGATCCCAGCGGTCCGCCCAGCCCGAGGGCGAAGAGCGGGAGCATCTGCTGCAGGACGCCTCCGGCGGGGGTCTGCACGATCCCGGTCCGGATCATGGAGACTCTGACTCCGGCATCCCGCGCAGGAGCTGTGGCCTTCTCCCACTGTCTGCACACGTCTGCGAGGAAGTCGGTGCTTACCGGGAGGTCTTCGGTCAGAATCTCCTGGTGGTGGGCCCGGTCGTGAGGTGTGGCGCCGTAGAAGCCGACAGCTGAGCCGTTCACCAGGGCGCGCCCGCGATGGTCTGACGCCTCGAGGCGAGCAAGGGTCCGAGCGATGAGATCTGTGCCGTCGACGCGAGACGCGCGCACTTTGCGTTTGTGGGCGGCGGTGAATCGTGCCGCGAGCGGGTGGCTTACCAGGTGGATCACCACGTCGACGTCCTCGAGGTGCGCGGGCTCGAGCGTCTGGGCCTTGGGGTCCCAGGGGATGGTGCGGCGTCCGCTGGAGTCTGTGGAGGTCCGCGAGTCCGTCCCGGAGCTGCGGACCATGGGGCGGACCTCAATGCCTGCCCTGCCGAGGATCGCGCACACGTGCTTGCCGATCATCCCGGATGCCCCGGAGACTGCGGCGACCCGAACGCTGGGCCGGCTCTCTGAGGAGGCCAGGGTGCCGAGAGCCTGGTGGAAGGCGAGCTCCTCGGTGGTCTGCCGCTCCCTATATTCGAAGAGACGGCGCATCTCGGCTTCGAAGCGGGAGTCGGCGATGCTTGCAAGCGCTGCTGGCGCTCGGCTGACGAGGGGCAGCTCGTAGTGGACCCTCTCGGTGAGCCGAGTGCCCTCGCCATCGTCCGTGAACTCTCGCTCGTGGTGCCATTCGGAGATCGGCCCGGAGACGATGTCGTCGGAGAATCCCTCCCCGGGGACATACTCGCTGTGCCGGGCGTCCCACTTCATCCAGGTCCGCAGCGGCAGGTGGGTCTGTGCGCTCACCAGGCCCGCGCCTGCGGTCAGGCTGGTCCCGAGCAGCCCAGGAAGGTTGATGCCGAGCGTGGACTCGGACCCGTCCTGCAGCCCGTTGGACGGCTCGCTGACCACTCGGCTTACGAACGGCGGGTGGAGACGCACGAGCGCACCCGGCCGGGAGTACCAGTCGAAGACGTCCTCGCGCGGAAAGGGAAGATAGGAGCGATATTCGAAGACTGGCATTGAGACCACCTCGGGGACTGAGCTGTCGGTTTGCGGCGGAACGACTCGGCTAGCACCTCCAGAGAGGTTCCTCTGAGTCTAGATCATGGGGTTCGGCGCACGCGTGGGGGCGCCTCGGCTCTCAGGCGCCGGTGATGCGCTGGTAGTGCTCCAGGGCTTCTGCCCGCGAGGCTTTGAGGTCCACGATGGGGTCGGCGTAGTCGTCGGTGCCGAATTCGGGAATCCATTGGCGGGCGTACTCGTCGTGGGGTCGAAGCGTTCACGCTGCCGCTCCGGGTTGAGGATGCGGAAGTAGGGGCGGCGTCCATTCCGGAGCTTACCACCCACTGCCAGTTGGCGGGGTTCGAGGCTGCGTCAGCGTCCACCAGCGTGTCCCAGAACCAGGCCTCGCCGTCGCGCCAGTCGACTCCCAGGTTCTTGATGAGCAGGCTGGCCGCGGCCATGCGGACCCGATTGTGCATGTAGCCGATGTCCCATAGCTGCCGGAGACCGGCGTCCACAAAGGGAAGCCGGTCCGGCCAGCGGTCCAGGCCTCGAAGGTCTCCAGCTCGTCGGATGCGCTCTGCCACGGATAGGCGTCGAACTGTGAGCGGAGGTTCTTCTCCGGCAGGTCGGGGAAGTGGAAGAGAAGGTGCCAGCAGAATTCGCGCCAGCCGATCTCGGAGCGGAAGGCCCGGCGGCTCTTCTCGTCGGGGATGTCTGAGGCCGCGGCCCACACCTGGAACGGGCTGAGCTGTCCGAACCTGAGGTACGGGGAGAGCCGTGAGGTGCTGTCCGAGGAGGGAACATCCCGCCCATCCGCATAGCCTTCGGCGAGGCTGTCGACGAACTCCCGGAGGCGACGGTGCGCTCCGTCGATGGTGGGGTCCCATGCGCGGCGCAGCCCGCCACCAGTCGGGGCGGGTGGGGAGCAGGTCGAGGTCGGAGGAGTCGCCGAGCCCGACGCTGATACCGCGGCACTGCTCGACGGGTCGTCCTGCTCCGGAAGAAGATCAGCCCCTGGGCCCGGCTCGCGGATCGTCGAGGAGGTGAGCGCCCTGTAGAAAGGGGTGAAGACCTTGTAGGGACCGCCGGTGTTGGTCTGAACCTTCCACGGCTCGTGGAGGAGCGTTCCGGGGAAGCTCTCCGCCTCGATCCCGCGTGCGGGCAGGTCCTTCTTGATCGCCGCGTCGAGGGCGCGCTCACCGGGTCCGTATCGCCGGGACCAGTGGACCCTCTCCGTGCGGAGCTCCGCGGCAAGCTCAGGGACCAGCTCGGCAGGCGAGCCTACCCGGACGATCAGCGGCACTCCGCGCTGCCCGAGCGCGGCCCTCAGCGACTCCAGGGCATGGTGCAGCCACCAGCGGGAGGCACCGCCCAGGGGCCTGACGCCGTCCGTGTGATCGTCCAGAACGTAGAGCCCGACGACGTCGTCGGCTCTCCCGGCTGCGTCGGCGGCTGCGCTGAGGGCCGGGTGATCCTCGACGCGCAGGTCATCGCGGAACCAGACGAGGGTGCGCGTCATCGTGCCTCAACCCGGTGATTGCTGCCCGGCTGCGGCGGCGGAGCTGCCATGGGGATCACTCCTCAGGGTCGATCGCAGGGGAGCTCGGCCGCGGCCACGGTGGAGCCGTCGTCAGCGTGGATCTCAACGTGGCTGACGTCCTGCCGCATGACGGCGGCGTTCATGCGGCATTCGATGAGCAGCTCCGAACCGAAGAAGGTGCCGGAGGGTGCTCCGCACCGTCCTCGTCGACCAAGGTGACCGTGAACGTCCGCTCGGGCGCGAGACCGTCGATCTCCAGGACGGTCTCGGTGCCCCAGGTGTGGGCGATGATGCTTGCGTCAATCTCTGCCTGCGGGCCTCCTCGGCGAAGGTCACTTCTTCCACCATGCCGTAGGTTCCCGGAGGGCCTCCGGAGGACGATCCGTCGTCTGCTGCAGCACGGCTGTCACGGCGGCGCTTATGAGGAAGCTCCCTGCTGCTGCGAGCGCGAACCAGGCCCTCAAGCGTCGACGGCGCGCGCGGTTCCCTTCAAGGGCGGCGGCGGGGACTGCCCGTCCGCGCGGCCCTTCCGCATCGGCCCCCTTCTCGGCGATGATCTGCGGCGGGTGGGCAAGGGGCTGCGCCTCATCCCATGTGCCCACGCTGCGTTCCAGGCGCGCGGCCACTGGGGCGAGCTCATCCCAGGCTCTGCGCACGCTGTGGTCCTCGGCTGCGAAGGCTTCGAGCTCGGCGCGCTCCGCGTCGGTGATGTCACCGGCCAGCTCGGCGGCGATCAGCTCCTCGGCTCGGGGCGGGAGACTATGCATGATCGGCCTCCTCCATCAGGCGTCGAAGTGCGCTGAGTCCATGGAATGTTCTGGAGCGCAGCGTCGAGACGGGAACGTCCACGGATTCGGAGAGTTCAGCGTAGCTCCATCCGAGCACGTGAACCGCCACCACTGCCTGGCGCTGCTCGATGCTCAGCTGCGCCAGCGCTTCGATGAGCTCGAGCCTGTCGTGGACGTGCGACGGTTCGGGCGCGGTGATTCCGTCAGCGGGGTCTGGGGTCGGTTCGGGGATGCGAGCATTGCGCCGATAGGCATCTTTGATGACGTTGCGCGCTATGGCGAACAGCCATGTCCGGACGCTGCCGTACCGGCCGTCGAACCGCTCTTGGGACCGCCACGCCTTGGTGAACGTCTCTTGAGTGATCTCTTCGGCGGTTCCGGCGTCGGCGACGGCGTTGCGGGCGAACAGGAAGAGCTCCCGGCCATGCTGCAGATAGGCCTCGGAAAGGTCGAACGCGGGAACCTCATCATGGGTGGGCTTCTGCGCACCAGGTGCCTCGCCTCTGCCCATGCGGCCTCCCCGCTGTCTTTCGAGGTGCTGACGGCTCGGCGGGTCGCCTCTCTGGCGGCCGTGCTGAGCGGGTCTGGAAAAAGTCGGGGCGCTTGTTCAACGGAACCCCTGCTTGTTGCGTAGACCACAGTAGCAGGGCGCATCAGCGGCCTGTTCCATCCGAGAGGACGAGACAATGACTCGCAGCACGATCAGACGGACAGGCTTCATCGGCGCAGGCATCGCTGTGACCGGCGGCGCATCCCTGCTCCTGGCAGCACCCGCTCAGGCGATGAACGAGGCGGAGTGGCCGGAGGAGTTCACCAGCGCCTACAGCGTCATGGCAGTGCCGGAGGAGGTCATCAACGACGAGGGCGAGCAGGAGACCGGAGAGGAGGGCGCCACCGGCGAGTTCATGCTCTGGATGAACTCTGACACGGACACCATCTGCTACGAGATCACCCTGAACGGCGTCTCAGGTGAGTACGAGAGCCCTGCGATCAGCGCCACCCATATTCACGAAGCCTCATTGGGCGAGTTCGGCCCGCCGCGCGTTGCGTTTGCGGACCCGGAGCCCGTCGGCGACGGAGTGCGTGAGTCCTCCGGCTGCATCGAGGGTCCGTTCGTGACCGGCGTGGACGACGACGAGGGCAATGACCACGGTGAGGGCTTCACCGTGGCGCAGATCGAAGAGGACCCCTCCGCCTTCCAGGCCGACACGCACACCGATGACTACCCTGCCGGGACCGTGCGCGGTCAGCTGATGCAGGTCCCGCTGGACGGCGTGGAGACCGGCGGCGGGGGAGCTGAGCAGTCGGCCGTGGCACCGATGCTGGGCGTCGGCGCAGCTGCCGCAGCGCTCGGGCTGGGCGCGCTGGCCTTCATGCGTCGTCGCGCTGAGCAGGCCTGATTCCAGGTGCGCTCTTCGCGCGCAGCCGCGGGCTGTCGGACCGGGTCTCATCCGGCTCCGGCAGCCCGCTGGCTCGCGGCGGCCGCACTGATGCTCGGAGTCGGCGGATGCGCCGCAGAGGGAGCGCCGGACGGATCAGCCGCCTCAATGGAGTCAGTCAGCCCGTCGGAGGCCGAGACGGTTCGGGAGGGGAGCCCGCCGTCGTCCGCCGAGGAGTCGACGCCGCCTCAGCAGCAGAATCAGCAGCAGCCTGACCCAGTCTCCGCCAGTGCTGACCGCGGACCGGTTCCGGAACGGGTCACCATTCCTTCCATCGGCATCGACGAGCCCATGATCGACCTGAGCATCGACTCGTCGGGGCGTCTTGAGGAGCCGCAGGACTGGGACGATGTGGGCTGGTTCGCCGAGGGAGCCGCCCGGGCGAACGCGGCCCGACGGTCATTGCAGGCCATGTGGACTCCTGACCGGCCCGGCGGTGTTCTACCGGCTCCTGGAGATGCAGGAGGGTGACCGGGTCAGCATCACCGGCGAGGACGGTGAGCTCTACGAGTACGACGTGACGCACACGGCTGACTTCCCGAAGGATGACTTTCCCACGCAGGAGGTCTTCGGCCTATCCGCCGACGATGAGCTGCGGCTGATCACCTGCACCGGCGTTTTCGACGAGCAGAACGGCCGACACCTGGACAATCGTGTGGTGTTCGCTGAGGCGATCGACTGAGCGGCTTCTGTCAGAATGCTGACGATGCGTGCACTCGTGATTGACCAGGCCCAGGGCGTTCCCGCCGTCACCGACGTCGAGCGGCCCAGCCCGCCTCCGGGCGGGGCGGTGATCCGCGTGGAGGCCACGGGTCTGTGCCGCAGCGACTGGCACGCGTGGGCCGGGCACGACGATGGTGTCGCGTTCCCTCACGTGCCCGGGCATGAGCTGGTAAGCGTGGTGGTCGAGACGGCGCCGGAGGTGAAGGGCTGGCAGGCGGGCGACCGGGTGACGGCACCCTTCATCTGCGGCTGCGGGCAGTGCTCCTGGTGCCTGCAGGGCGATGCCCAGGTGTGCCCTGATCAGCAGCAGCCCGGCTTCACCCATTGGGGATCGTTCGCGGAGTATGTGGCGCTGCACGCAGCAGACACGAATCTCATCGCGGTGCCGGATGGTGTGAGCATGGCGGCCGCCGCAGCGCTCGGGTGCCGGTTCGCGACTGCGTACCGCGCGCTGGTCGGGCGCGCTGCGGTGCAGCCCGGTGAGTGGGTCACAGTGATCGGCGCGGGCGGTGTGGGCCTGAGCACAGTGATGATCGCGAAGGCGCTGGGGCTCGAACCATTGCAGTGGATCGCCACCGCGGTGCTCTTGATGCGGCCTCGGGCCTGGGGGCCGATCAGGTTCTCCTGGCTGAGGGCAGGACATTCCGGCAGCAGTCTCCGCGCTGACGGGTGGGGGCAGCCATGCGGCGGTGGATGCTGTCGGCAGCGAGCAGACGAGTGCGGATGCGGTGCTGAGCCTTCGGCGCCGCGGCCGTCATGTGCAGGTGGGGCTCCTCGCCCCGACCGGGGGCACCCTCGCATCCCGTTGGACCGGGCGATCGCTTGGGAGCTCGACATCCTGGGGAGCCACGGCATGGCCGCAGCGGACTACCCTGCGATGCTGGAGCTCATTGCCCGAGGGGAGCTGGCGCCGCAGCGGCTCATCGAGCGGACGGTGGGGCTGGATCAGGCTGCTGAGATGCTGCCGACCTTCGACGCCGCCGCGGTTGCCGGCATCACAGTCATCGACCCGCGCGAACCGGCCCTTCGGGCATGATGGCGTAAGCGGCTCTGTGACCTCGCGTCACGGCAGTCTTCCGGTCAGTAGGGCTGCTGCTCCAGCTCGGTGGCGAAGACACGGAACTGGTCACGGTCAGTGTGCATCTGCCAGAGCTTCTCGGCCAGCACCTCGGGGTCCTTCTGCTCGTCGCCCGGGATGATCGCTCCGGGGATGATCAGCTGCCCGACGTAGATCGGCTCGTCCTTCATCGCCTGAGCGAGCATCTCGATGTAGGCGGTTTCGTAAGCGAAGCCGATGGACGTCTTAAGCGAAGTGCTGGACCGGCTGGACGGCGGAGCCGCCGTTGACGAACAGCACGGTTCCCCGCTTGAGGAACCGCATCCCCTGAAGCACCTGGTGCACTGCGGCCACAGGCCCGAAGACGGAGAACTCCACAGCCGCCTTGATGTCTGTCACGGTGGACTCCAGCAGGGGGCGCAGGAACTCCTTCTGCGGCAGCGGGCTGTAGCTGAGGACCTCGATGTGCCCCAGCTCCTGGTAAGCCTGGTCCAGCGCCGCGATCAGCGACTCAGGGTCGCGGACATTCGCCGCGTAGCCCCGGGCAGTGAAGCCGTCAGCCTGAAGGTCGGAGGCAAGGGCGTCGAGCCGCTCCTGGCTGCGGGAGATCAGGGCGAGGCTGTAGCCCTCTTTGCCGAAGCGGCGAGCCAGGGCCTCTCCGAGGTTCCTGCTTACTCCGATGATGGCGAGGGTGGTCACAGGGTGCTCCTTCTGCGTAGGTCGTGCTGATGGCACGCCCTGAAGAGTGGACGCGTTCACTCATCAGCCACGCATATGGGGCTGCTATTCCCGGGTTTCAGGCTGTGGACTGAGTTCCCCGAGTGAACCCGTGGATCATCAGCGCTGCCCCTCCGAGCAGTGACACGGCGGCGGTCAGGACGAGCAGGGCCGGAAGCCCCAGGGCAGGGATCGCCGCTCCGGCGAGTAAGCGCTGCGACCGAGCTGAGAGCTCCTACGACCAGGCAGAGAGTGAACGCCTCGCCCGCGCGCTGGGGCACCAGCTCGGCAGTCCACACCGCGAGCACCGCCGATCCCGTCATGTACCCCACGCCGAAGATGCACGCCGAGATCATCGTGGCGGTCAGAGAGTCGCTGGCAAGTCCCAGCAGCGCCAGCGCCGCACTCACCGTTGCCAGGCACAGGGCGGCCACCCGCGCCGTGCCGATCCTCTGCGCGAAGGTCCCGGTGGCGACGCCCACCATGCCGCACAGGCCGATCGCCGCATAGAGCACGGGGACGGCTCCCGCGGGAAGAGCACCCTGTCCGAGGACATCGGCGGCATAGGTGAAGTAGATGACGATGACCGCGAAGTAGACAACGGAATAGGCGACCGGGATGCGAAGCGCCCGGACCAGCGAGACATCGCCATCCCGCACGACCGGGCGCGCGTACGGCCTGCTTCTCGGAACCAGGCGCAGGTTCACGAGTGCGGCGGCCACCATCGCCAGTGCCACGCTTAGCCCAGACCAAGCGCCAGGAGCCCAGTGCGGCAAGCACTGCCAGCCCGCCCAGCACTAAGAGCCCTCCGCTGGTCCCGGTGGTGATGATCGCCAATGCCCTGGGCTGCTGGCCCACGGGCACAGCACGAGTCACGATGTCGGAATACGGTGCCCAGACCAAACCATGGCGCTGCCAGGACCACACCGACGACGAGCAGCCCCGGCGACTGCGCGAGCGCCACAATCACCGCGCCGAGAAGTCCGCAGATCCCACCGGCGGTGGTGGGAGCACGCGCACCGTAACGGGCAGCCAATCGCCCTGCGAGCAGCAGGCCTACCAGGTAGCCGACGAAGGTGGCGCTGGAGATGAGGCCGAGCACCAGCTCGGAGAGCCCCACATCCTCGCGGATGCCGGGCAGAGTCAGACCGTAGGCGTAGCGGGCCATGCCGAAAGCAACTCCGACCACAGCAGCGCTTACCACCCCGATCCTGGCGCCGACAGAGAGCGTCATGATCTTCTCCTCACCTAGCGCAATGCGGCGAAAACGTTTCTCGCCGGAGGAAGCGCAGCTCGCCCAATAGACCGATAGAACGATCATTACGGTATACCAAAACGATCATTCTGGAATGCGGGCGGCACTCGTGAGGAGCGAGCCACCGTGCGGTGGGGGCCTTCAGGGGCGACGCTTCGAGCGCATGACGGCAGCACGTGGACTTTGGCCGCCGAGGCACCGTGGATTCACGTGGCACGCAGCGTGAAGGATGACGCTCTGGTGGGCCTTACGGGGCTCCGCCCCAGGCCTGCTGTTCCCGGGTGTCAGGCTGCGGGGATGGGTCAGGCTGGGCTGCGGGTCTGGGGGCAGCCTGCAGGTTCTGGTTCAGGGCTTTGGACTGCTGGGCTCGGGTGTGGAGTAGGCGGCAGGCGATGATCACCACGATCAGGGCCATCAGAACAAGGGCCACCGTCAGGTATGCCTGGGCTGTGGCTATGGCCGCGGTCCTCACAGCCCTGCACCTTCCAGCTCGTCCCGGCTCAGAGTCCGACCGGAGGGAAGGACGAAGCTGATGTCCTGGGAGGCGAACACCAGATCCAGGATCAGCTCCATATTGGGCACCACACCATTGATGATGGTGCCCATCACCTCCCGGGTGTCGTCCTCCTCGTGCAGAGTGCACCGCAGACCCAAGTCCGGGGCCTGAGTGCTCCCAGAGATCTCCACGATCGCTGAGGCAACCGCCGGGTGGGCCATCAGCCCCGCCGAGACCGCCTTGGCCGCCTGGTCCAGCCGCACCCTGTCATCATTCACGTCCTGGCCCGCATCCTTGGGGGCCGTCAGTGCTGGGCTCACCTTATGATCCTGTGCTTCTTCGACCTGCTCGCTCATCGTCTTCTCATCTCAAATTCATCTATAAGGTGTACAACTTTTAGCCAGCCTAACAGTTAATGAGGTCAACTGTTAGGCTCCTCATTGATCAGTTCAGACAGCCGCATCCGGCGAAGACCTGAAGGAACCATGAAGGACAAAGAGACCCCCACCCTGCAGCCCGCCGAGGCGCAGCTGCAGCAGGCAGTGACCAACCCCGAGGCCGCCTCCGGCACCGGCTACTGGTACCTGCGCACCCAGGAGTCCTACTCCGCCATCGACCTGCTGAACCTGCTGCGCAGCTACCGCGACGAAGAAACAGCCATGCGCGCCCGCACCCAAGGCTCGATGGGCATGAAGGACACCGAGATGAAGGCCCTGCGGTTCCTGCTGCAGCAGGACACCGCCGGACACACCCCGGCAGAAGGACCTCGCCGCGACACTGGAGCTGACCGCCGCCTCAGTGACCGCCCTGGTCGACCGGCTCGAAGCCCACAGCTACGTACAACGAGTCCCCACCCCGAGGACCGCCGCTCCGTCGGGCTGAAAGTCCTCCCCGCCGCTGACCGAGACGTACGAAGCACCCTGAGCCGCATGCACGCAGACATGATCACCGCCGCCGAAGAGCTCACCCCCACCGAACGAGTAGCGCCGCCACATTCCTCGAAAAGCTCATCCAAGCCGTCAGCACACACGACAGCAACGAACCTCGCTGACGCTGCAGATTTCGTCGGCACGGCAGGTGCGGCGCCGAAGGTGGTGAGCGCTGCGCACACCCGAGGTCATTCCTCTTGGCTGCCCGCCGGGTCGGCACCGCACGTAGGCGCCTTCTGAGCGCGGGCGGCGCGGTGCAGCTCCTGGAGCCAGCCTCGCAGCTCCTCGCCTTCGGCGAGCAGCCCGGGAGGCGGATGCCGTCGCGTTCCCAGCACGCTGGTTGATACTCCGACCCACCCGTTTCAGAGCTGGCAGCCTACCATCACCGAGGCGGACTGAGCGGGCGCCGGGACCAGCAGAGCGACGCTGCGGCTGTCCCTAGTCACCTCCTGGACCTCGCGCCAGGCCACAGCGACTTGGTCGATGTGGACCCCGTCGCGCTGGATCACTACGGAAGTGGGCCGCAGGATGCGGGCGGCGGCCCACAGAGCGCAGGCCAAGCACCCCAGGGCGCCCAGCGCCATGATCGCCCGAGTGAGCGGAGTGTTCCACGGGGAGAACGGGGCCCCGAGAGCGAACAGTGCGGTGGCGCCGCAGATCGCGGCGAGCACCAGGAAGAAGACGGCGGCGACGGCAGCTCCCGTGCGGGACGTCCGTACGGTCACCTGCCCGTCGTGGACGAGCTGGGCGTTCCACTCGGCGTGCCTGGCCGACTCGAGCGCGCTGCCTGGCTCTGACGCGGACGTGGGCTCCGGGTAAGCGCCTGCCGGGCGGGCGGAGTCGTCGAGCCGCGCCTCACTGCTAAGCGAAGGTGGCACGTGCTTCGGCCAGCCAGGGTAGGCCTCGTGCAGCTGGGGGTTGCGAGCCGGGGTAGGCGCAGGGCTACTCCGTCCAGCTTGGCGCGGGTGCCGCGCAGTGCCTCCTGGCCGTGCTCGTTCACCTCGAGGCTGATGGGGCGGCGTGAGGCGTCCACCCGCACGACGTCGAATCCGTCCCAGGGAAGGGTCCAGTGCGACGGGCGCCTGCGCCGTGCCGAGCGCTGGAGTGCGACGCCCTCGCGGGTGAGCCGCAGCTGCGGGTAGGCGCTGGCGCCGAAGCAGCTGAGCGGGAGGCCGAGAAGCCCGAAGCCGAGCAGCGCGAGCGCGCCGGTGAGGAGCTCTCCTTGCACGAGCAGCCCGACACCGGCGAGGGTGGCCAGCACACAGCCCCAGACGTAGGGGCTCCGCAGCGGGCGCAGCGGCGCGACGGTGTCGATGACTGTCGCACGCTTAGCAGTGAGCTCCCAGCGCTTGTAGGCCGTTTTGATGGACAACGGTAGGCCCATCGCCGTGTGACCTTCGAAGGACTCGGGCTCCTGGTGCTGGCTGTCGATCATGCCTCCCCTTTCTGGCGACTGTGCATCATCGGGCAGGTGGGTGGAATGTCGCCGTCCGCGGGGCTCGATGGCCCATGGAGCCAGCATGGCAAGAACGAAAACGAGGCAAGCAGCCGGAGACGTCGGCGGTTTGAACAACGACTCTCTGGTGGGCCCTGCGGGGCTCGAACCCGCGACCAATGGATTAAAAGTCCAGTGCTCTACCAGCTGAGCTAAAGGCCCGTTCCTGCCCGTCAGGCAGGGCTCAACCTTATCGCATCGCCTGCGACTGGTCGTAGTCAGCGGTCGAGTGCGCACGCACGGCGGCGCAAGCCAGTCGTCGGCCGACGGTGATCGGCGACCCCGGCACACCGCTCAGGAATGAGGCGAGAGCGCCGGTGTATGCCACGTGGACCTGATCGGCGAGCTCCTGCGCGCGCTCCCCGCCAATGGGCGCGAGAAGTGCAGGAGGCGGGAGGTGAGCAGTTCTCTCTCCTCCGCCAGGATCGGCGTCACCTCCGGCGCCGCGTCGCCCAGTTCGTGCGCAGCGGCCAGGAAGGCGCACCAGCGCGACGCGTGGCCTGAGCTTTCGCGGTACTCCGCCAACGCGTCGAAGACAGAGAGCAGCCGAGCCTCATCCGTGACCGCGACGGCGGCACAGCGATCCCATATCGCCTGCCAGTCGGCGAAACGGATGCGCAGCACTTCCGCCGTGAGCGCATCCTTGCTGCCGAAGTGCGTGTAGAGACTCGCTGTGGAGACGTCCGCCTCGCGCAGCACGTCGTCGACGGCTGTGACGCGGATTCCCCGCTGAAACAGGAGACTGTCCGCGGCGCGGAGCAGTCGGTCTCGGGCTGAGAGGCGTCCTGCAGTACTCACAGCATCAGTCTAGAGGCACGGTAAACAAAACGCACGTTTTGATGTAATATAACGATCGTTCTATTTTTCGACGAAAGGGCAGACGATGCGCGGATTCGTGCTGAGCGGCATGGCGCTGATCGCCGCGACCTACGGTCTGGCGCGCTTCGGCTACGGACTGTTCCTTCCCCGCTTCATGGAGGAGTTCGGCATCAGCTCCGCCGTCTCGGGATTCATCCAGGCCGGGAGCTTCCTCTCCTTCTGCGTCGCTGCGGTCGTCGCGACTCTCGTCAGCACACATCCCCGACGCATCGTCATGGCTGCAAGCGCCACCGCTTCGCTCGGATCCTTGGGAGTGGCACTGTCGCCGAACGCCGGCGTTCTTGCGGTGAGCATCGTCGTGGCCGGGGCAGGAGCCGGGTTCGCCACCCCGGCCTGGTCACCCTAGTGCAGAACAACGTCTCTGCGCAGCGTCGCGAGAACGCGCAGACCACTGTCAACGCGGCACCGGGGCAGGGATCGTCATTGCTGGGCTGCTGCTGTTCGCCACCGTCTCCCAATGGCGCCTGGGATGGGCAACGATCGCCCTGGCTGCCGCTGCGGCCGCCGTCTCCACCCTCGTCACAGACCGGTCCCAGGCGGAGAACACCTCCGGGGGCAGGTCGCCGTCGATGAGCCGATCCCACTGGCGAGCACTGGCATGGCCCTTCGCCGCCGCGATCCTGGCGGGCGCCTCAAGCGCCGGCATATGGACCTTCGGCCGCACCATCATGGCGGAGACCTCGGGCGGCGGCGAGGTCTACTCCGTCATCGCGTGGATGCTGCTGGGCGGCTTCGGCGTGCTGGGACTAGGGGCGGGCCACGCCGTACACGCGCTGAGCCTGCGCACATCGTGGAGCAGCATCACCTTCGCCATGGGGGCCGCCACCGTGGTGCTCGGCTCAGCGCCAGGCTCCATGGCAGCGGCGTACGTCTCTGCGGCCGCGTTCGGCGCGACCTATACCGCTGTCTCGGGCCTGCTCATCGTCTGGGCTGAGCGGGCGGTGCCGGACCGCGCCGCGACGGGCACCGCCGCTCTGTTCATCGCACTTGCGGTGGGACAGGCGGCGGGCTCCGCGATTCTGGGACTGCTGCTGGATCCTGCCTCTCCAGCCCCGGCGTTCATCGTGGTAAGCATCTTCGCGGTGCTGGCCATCCTGCCCACGCTTCTTCGCAGTGAGGCGGGGCTGGGCCTGACCCACCGGGCCGAGTAAGCCGCACGGTGACAGCCCGTCACTGCGAGCGATCGTTCTCCGTGTCCTGATCCTCAGCGATCTTGTCCTGCTGCTGGTTGTCGCCGCCCTGGCGGTGCTCCGTCTCCGCGTCAACATCTACGACGCGCGACTCGTCCGTCTCTCCTTCGAGGAGCTCCTCAGTAAGCGTCTCCTCCGTCCGCTTACGCGAGTGGTCGCCGGGCTGGGGCTGCTTGCTTCTCTGATGGTCCATCGGAAGGATCCTCCTGGTTGCGGCCTCGTGCCGACGACGTCGTGCTGATGTCATGCTGACCGTTCTATGCCCGCCGGTCAACAGCCGCCCTGCGGTGGTCAGCACTGCGGCCGGAGAGCCCTACGCAGAGCATGCAGAGGATGTAGCGTAAATCGTGCAGAGAATGGAGCGTAGGGCAGCGGTTTCCCCGTCCGCAGAGGCCGCCCAAACTTGACCTTGGACCGGTAGGAGGGTGGATCGTATACCCATGACATCGCATCTCCGCCTTGCCGCAGCCGCCGGTGCCGCCGCGCTGGCGCTCGCTGCCTGCGGGGACGACGCCGACGACGGCGCGGCCAGCGCGCCATCCGCCGCCGACATGGAGACCGTCACCGAGACCACCGACGCCCTCGAGAGCGAACGCCCCCAGCCGTGGACAGGCGTGGAGGAGTCTGGGGAGGCGGAGCTGCGCTTCACCACCTGGATGGGGAACCCCGAGTGCTACGGCATCCGCTACGAGGCGGAGGAGGACGAGGACGAGGTGGCCGTCGCGCTGATCACCGGTGTCCTGCCCGATTCCCCGGAGGTGTGCACCACTGAAGTCGTCGAGGCCGAGATCACCGTGCCGCTCGAGGAGCCGCTCGGTGACCGCGAAGTCGTCGAACTCGAGGATCTCGACATCGAGGACAGCCGCGTCGATGCCGAATACCCCGAGCAGGACGACGAGAACGACGACACCGAGGTTCAGGACCCGGCCGAGGCGGATCAGCCCTGATGGCCTCCCGTTCCCACCACCGCCCTTCACTGTCCGACCCGGCCAGCTTCGACCGCAGAGAAGGCGGAGCCGATCCTGCCGCGATCTCCCAGGCAGCCCATGATTCGGCCCACGCCCTGGTCGAGGCCGGGCGCAGCGCCGGGGATCCCGATCTGACATCACGATTCGTCCGCCTCGCCGAGACCGAGGGCATCGACGCCGTCGCCGAGCTGTGGTCCCACTCCTCCGCCCATTCTCTGGTAAGCTCGCTGTGGAGGATCTACGCCCTTCGCACCGCCGTGCACGCCTCCCCGAGCGCATGAGCGAGTACTACCAGCTGGGGCGTTCGCACTCGGCACCGCACGCGATCGCAAGCATCGCCGATCCGCCCACCGCCGAAGAGATGACCCGCCTGGCCGACCGGGTGCTCAGCGGCATGCACGACGGCGACGTCGACGTGGCCTTCGACCGAGCTGCCGCATTCTGCCGGGTCATCGCCCGCGGCCAAGCCCTCTGGGCCGATCAGCGCGGAGTCTCCTCCGGCGACGCCCAGCGCCTGACCTCCCGCGCCAACCAGCTGGTCCGCACCGCCGAGGAGCTTGAGCTCTCGGCCCGCTCATACCGAGTAAGCACCCTGGACTGAGAGGGCGTCAGCCTCGTCCGTCGACGTCACAATGTCGTCGCCAGCGGCCAGATACATCGGAGAAACACATCCGGACGTAAGATTCTCTCCAACGCTGCGTGAACGGGCGCAGCCGTCACTCACATCGCACCATCCGAGGAGCCCACCATGAAGCCCATCACCGCCCGAGTAAGCATCGCCCTGGCCGCCGCTGCCGCACTGACGCTCTCCGCCTGCGGCGAAGCCCCGATGAGGAGAACGGCGACGGCGAGAACGGCGAGGCTGCCGAAGACGTCGACTACACCGCATGCCTGGTCTCCGACGAGGGCGGCTGGGACGACCAGTCCTTCAACCAGTCCGCCTACGAAGGCCTGCAGGCCGCCATCGACGACTTCGGCATCGATGACCAGACCGCAGAGTCGCAGTCAGAGGCCGACTACAGCAGCAACGTCGACGCCATGGTCCAGCAGGGCTGCGACATCGTCTTCGGCGTGGGCTTTCTGCTCGAAGAGTCCCTCAACGCCGCAGCCGAAGCGAACCCCGACACCGACTTCGCCCTGATCGACGAAGTGTTCTCCGAGGAGCACGAGAACGGCAAGCCGCTGGTGTTCAACACCGCAGAGGCGGCATACCTCGGCGGCTATGCGGCCGCCGCTATGACCGAGAGCGGCGTCGTCGGCACCTGGGGCGGCATCCAGATTCCCTCGGTGACCGTCTTCATGGACGGCTTCGCCGCGGCGTGGAGCGCTACAACGAGGACAACGACGAGGACGTCGAGCTCGTCGGGTGGGACAAGGACTCCCAGAACGGATCCTTCTCCGGCGACTTCTCCGACCAGACCCAGGGCCAGCAGGTCACTGAGCAGCTCCTGGCTCAGGACGCCGACATCATCATGCCTGTCGCCAAGCAGCAGCAAACTGGGCGCCGGACCGGCCATCGAGTCCGCAGACGCCCGGATGATCTGGGTCGACTCCGACGGCTACGAGTCCACCGAATACGGCGACATCATCCTGACCTCGGTGCTCAAGCAGATCTCCCAGGCCGTCTACGACACCATCGAAGAGGGTGCCAACGACGAGTTCAGCAACGAGCCCTACGTCGGCGACCTGGAGAACGACGGCGTCGGCCTGGCGCCCTTCCACGACTTCGAGGACGAGGTCCCGGAGGACGTCATGGACGCCCTCGACCAGATCACCGAGGAGATCATCTCGGGCGAGACGGTCATCGACAGTGAGAACGCCCCTCCGAGGATGACGCTGAGGCCGAAGAGGGCGACGCCGACGAGGACGAGTGACGAGTCTGTACGAGCGCCGGACCCAGGCACGCAACGCATAGGTCGCCGACGTGAAACTTGAGCTGCGGGACGTCACCAAGAGGTTCGGCTCCTTCACCGCCAACGACAGCATCAGCCTGACCGTTGAGCCTGGGCAGATCCACGCCCTGCTCGGTGAGAACAGGGTAAGCAAGTCGACCCTCATGAACACCATCTACGGCATGCATTCCCCACCTCGGGGACATGCTCCTGGACGGTGAGCACGTGAGCTTCGACGGCCCCGGCGACGCCGTGGCGGCCGGGATCGGCATGGTGCACCAGCACTTCATGCTGATCCCGGTCTTCACCGTGACCGAATCTGTGGCCCTGGGCTACGAGCCCACCTCCGGCGTCGGCATGCTCGACTTCGCCGCCGCCCGCCGCAGGGTCGAGGAGATCTCAGCCCGATTCGGCTTCGATGTGGACCCCGACGCCACCGTCGAAGAGCTTCCGGTCGGCGTCCAGCAGCGCGTCGAGATCATCAAGGCCCTCGCGCGGGACGCGAAGGTCCTGATTCTCGATGAGCCGACCGCCGTACTGACCCCGCAGGAGACGGATGAGCTCATCAGCATCATGCGTCAGCTGAAGGAGGCTAAGCACCTCCATCCTCTTCATCACGCACAAGCTGCGCGAGGTGAAGGCAGTGGCGGACACCATCACCGTCATCCGCAGGGGCGAAGTGGTCGGCTCCGCGCCGCCCAGCGCGTCCGAGACGGAGCTCGCCTCCATGATGGTCGGACGCGAGGTCAGCCTGACCACGCAGAAGGAGCCCGCACAGCCCGGTGAGCCCGCACTGCAGATTCAGGGCCTGACCGTGCTCTCCAGCACCGGCAAGGTGACGCTGGACAACGTGACGCTGGACGTGAGGGCAGGAGAGATTCTGGCCGTGGCCGGTGTGGACGGGAACGGCCAGACCGAGCTGACGGAGACGATCCTGGGCGCCCGACAGCCAGCCTCGGGCGACATCCTCCTCAACGGCACCAGCCTCAGGGCGCGCAGCATCAAGGAGCGGCTGAACGCGGGCTTGGGCTTCGTGCCGGAAGACAGATCGACCGACGGGGTGATTGCGGGCTTCTCCATCACCGAGAACTTCGTCCTGGACATGTATGACCAGCCGCCCTACGCCTCCGGGTAACCATGAGGCCCTCGGTGATGCGCGCGGCCGCCGAGGAGCAGACCGCACGCTTCGACGTGCGCATGGGAACCGTCGACGACCCCATCAGGACCCTCTCGGGCGGCAACCAGCAGAAAGTCGTGCTGGCCCGGGAGATGAGCAGATCCCTCAAGCTCTTCGTCGCCTCCCAGCCCACGCGCGGGCTGGACGTCGGCTCCATCGAGTTCGTGCACCGCACCATCATCGAAGAGCGTGACCGGGGCACCCCTGCCTGATCGTCTCCACCGAGCTCGATGAGGCGCTCAACCTGGCCGACCGCATCGCTGTGATGTACCGCGGACGGGTCGTCGGCATCGTCGGCCCGGACACGCCCCGCGACGTCATCGGACTGATGATGGCCGGGGTCCCCGCCGATGAGGCAGCACGCACTGCCGCAGAGCACCAGACGGCGCTCTCCGAGGTGGACGAGGAAGTGGACGGATGAGTCAGGAACACGCCCCGAAGAAGCCCGAGCAGAACGGCGCCTCGCTCGCGGACGCCGAATCGAAGCTCGCCCGGGCCCTCAGAGAAATGGGCCAGTCCTCTGCAGTCGTCTCCCTGCTGGCGGTCGTCATCGCCCTTGCGGTGGGCGCACTGCTGATCCTCGCTGCGGATCCCAGTGTCCGGTCCACCGTAAGCTACTTCTTCGCCCGGCCCGGCGACTTCTTCGTCACCAGCTGGACCACCGTCTCGGAGGCCTACACGGCCCTCTTCCGCGGCGCTGTCTTCGACTGGACCGCGCCCGAGTTCTCCCGTGCGGTTCGCCCCGTGACCGAGACGATGACCAACGCGGTGCCGCTCATCCTGTGCGGCCTCGGCATCGCCATCGGTTTCCGGTCCGGGATGCTCAACATCGGCGGACAGGGCCAGATCATCCTGGGCGCCACGTTTGCAGGCTTCCTGGGCTACACGCTCAGCATGCCCGTAGGCGTCCACATGCTCTTCGCCCTCTTCGGCGGACTGCTGGGCGGGGCCATATGGGGAGGCATCGCGGGCGTGCTCAAGGCGCGCACCGGCGCGAACGAGGTGATCGTCACGATCATGCTCAACTACATTGCCCTCTACCTGCTCGCATACCTTCTTCAGCAGCAGTGGTTCGTCCAGACCGGATCGAACCAGCCCCGGTCCACCGGCGTCGACGAATCCGCTCGCCTGTTCGGGCTGCTCGGCGACGGGTTCCGGCTCCACGCCGGCTTCCTCCTGGCCATCCTGGCCACCGTCTTCGTCTGGTGGCTGCTGGAGCGCTCCACCCTCGGATTCGAGATGCGCGCCATCGGCGAGAACCCTCACGCCGCCAGGACCGCCGGCATCTCGGTGCCCAAAGCCACTGCGATGGTGCTGATCATCGGCGGCGGGCTCGCCGGGCTCGCGGGAGCCGCCCACGTGCTGGGCACCCAGTACTCCCTGACCGGCGGAGTCGCGGCTCCCTGGGGTTCGATGCCATCACCGTGGCCCTGCTCGGCCGCTCCAAGCCCCTGGGCACATTCCTCGCGGGCCTTCTCTTCGGCGGACTGCAGGCCGGAGGCGTGCTCATGCAGGCCTCCACTGGAACGCCGATCGACATCATTCTGGTGGTCCAGTCCGTTATCGTGCTGCTGATCGCGGCACCGCCGCTGGTGCGCGCCATCTTCTTCCTCCCTGATCCGGAGAGGCCGGGCAGAAAGATCCGACAGTAGGCGCCAAGCGCTCACAGGAGGTCTCCGCATGAGTGTGACCGCCCAGGAGAGGCCACTGCGCCCGCCCCACTCCAGCCGATCAGCTGGAAGTACCCGATCACCTACCTGATCCTCGCCCTGGTGAGCGTGCTCTTCCCGCTCTCCGCCTCGACAGGCAGCACCACCGTGTTCCGGGTCGCCAGCGCCCGGGACTTCATCGAGATACCGCCGATCACCGTCCCCTCACTGGCGGGCGGAATCGTGTGTGCGGCGCTCCTGGCGGCCCTCACCGGCTATGCCTTCAGGCGGGCAGCGGCCCGGCAGAGGACGCAGCTGTTCGTGCCCATTCTCTTCGGGGTGACCTTCGTGCTCGCCTTCCTGCTGTGGGCCGGATCCGGCAGCGGAGCGGTCATACCGCTCACCACCATGCTCACCGGCGCCCTGGCCCTATCCGTACCGCTGATCTTCGGGGCGCTCTGCGGGCTCGTCGGCGAACGCTCCGGAGTCATCAACATCGCCATCGAAGCTCAGCTGCTGGTGGCGCCTTCCTCGCCGCCGTGGCCGCCTCGCTGGTCACCAACGCCTACTTCGGGCTCATCGCCGCCCCGTTCGCCGGCGCAGCAGTCGGCGCGATGCTGGTGTTCTTCTCGGTGAAGTACCACGTCAACCAGATCATCGTGGGCGTGGTCCTCAACGTTCTGGTCATAGGGCTGACCAGCTTCTTCTACTCCACCCTGCTCACTGAGAACCCCGGCGTGTGGAACGCTCGCCAGCAGCTGGACCGACTGCCGATTCCGCTGCTGTCTGAGGTGCCGGTCATCGGCCCCGTGCTCTTCAACCAAACGGTGCTGGTCTACCTGATGTACGCCGTCGTCATCATTCTGCAGATCATGCTGTTCCGTTCGCGGTGGGGCTGCGCATCCGCGCTGTCGGTGAGCACCCCAAAGCCGCAGACACCGTCGGCATCAACGTGAACAGGACCCGCGTCCGCAACGTCATCCTCGGCGGCGCGATCGCAGGGCTCGGAGGAGCCGCCTTCACCATCGGGCAGGGACTCGCCTTCGGCCCCGAGATCTCCGTAAGCCAAGGCTTCATCGCCCTCGCTGCGATGATTCTGGGCCGCTGGAAGCCCGTGTCCGCCCTGCTGGCGGCGCTGCTCTTCGGCTTCTCCACCTCGCTGGGCAACACTCTCTCCGCGATTGGGACCCCGTCGCCTCCGAGATGCTGCTGATGCTCCCCTACGTCATCACCATCTTCGCCGTGGCAGGATTCGTCGGCAGGGTCCGGCCTCCCGCGGCCAACGGAACTCCGTACATCAAATAGCCCATCGCAGGCCACCGTGGCCTGCCCGCCGACGGGGCAGAGCGCCGCCTCAGACCGCTTGACGGCCTGGGATCACAGGCCCCAGACTGTATGGGCGGTGCCGGGCTGCTGGTAACCCCGGGCTCCAACCATTAGCCGCTTCGAGCGGCCACGCGCCGTGAGGCGTTCCCAGTCCGGCACCCACCCTCCCCTCAGCTGTTCACCTGCGGGCTATAGACTCAGTACCCGTAGTTCACCTGATATTCATTCCTAATGCTGTGGGGACGCATGATTGCTCTGAACAGGGCGCGCCATGATGGGCTAAGCCAACCTGCTCGCGGAAATAGCCGACGAGCTCCAATCCGGAACCGCACTCCTCGCCGAACTGCTCGGCACCTCCGCCTCAGAGCGCCTCTCCCGGCGCGAAGGGCTGCTCTCGCTGGAAGGCCGGGCCATGGACAAGCACCTGGCTCTGATGACCCAGATCCGGAGCGTCTTCCTCACCCCGATTCCGCGTGAGGACGTCTACTCGATCTCCGCCTACCTCAACCGCGCCATGGAGCACCTGATGGCTGTGGGGATCTGCTCATCACCCGCTCGGGGCTGGCTCTGCCCGAGCAGGCTCACCAGCAGCTTGAGGTCCTCAGCCGGGAGGTGGAGCTGACCGCCTCTGCGCTGAGGCGCCTGGACGATCTCGACCATCTTGAGGAGTACTGGTCACAGACCCAGCGGCTCACCAAGCAGGCGAACCGCGGCCATCGCGAATGGTCCACCTCCACCGACGGGGCGCTGCAGCCGGGCGTCGCACTGCAGCACGCGGAGCTCGCCTCGGAGATCCTCGCCGCAATGCACGCGCTGCGCGACGACGTGGCCACCGTGTGCGGTTCCATCGTGGTGCGGGAGTCCTGAGCAGGTGGAAGTCCTCCTGCTGATTCTGGTGGGGGCGCTCATGCTCCCCACCCTGTACCTGGCGGGCCTGCATGATGTGCCCAACGCCATCGCCATCCCTGTGCGCACCCGTGCGCTGACAGCCAGGGCTGCCACGCGCCTCGCCGCCGGGTGCACCGCCGCAGGCGTCCTCACCGCCCTGCCCATGGGCCTGTACCTGTACAGCTGGTTCGACGTTCCCGACATGCCTCCCGCCATGACTCTGAGCGTGGTGCTGGCAGCGCTGATCACGGCCCTGGGGTGGCAGACGCACACGTACTTCCAGGGCATGCCCACCTCGAACACACATGTGCTGCTCTCGGCCCTGCTGGGCGGAACCCTTGCCGCAGGGCTCATCTCCGGGTGGACGGCTCCGAAATCCTGCGCCTGCCGTGGCTCAACCCCCTGCTGACGCTGATCGTCTCGCCGGTGGCGGCGTTCCTGGTGGCCTACCTGCTCGTCTTCGCCGCCGCCCGCATCGTGCGCGGCGAAGAGGCCGAGCAGATCAATCGCACCTCACGGGCGGCCCAGTGCGTCAGCGCCGGGCTGACCAGCTTCGGCACAGGGATCCAGGCGGGGCAGCGGTTCCTCATCGTGGCGCTGATCGCCCTGAGCGCCGCCGACATTCCGCAGGGCGCACCGATCCTCGCGGCACTGACACTGACCTTCGCTCTGATGATCGCGCTGGGCTGCCTCAACGGGGATGGAGGATCGGGCACGTGCTGGGCCACCGACTGGTGGCCATGGACCCGCTGCGCGGCATGGTCAGCACCACCACCACGGCCGGACTGCTGGTGGTGGGATCCTTGGCGGCGGCACTTCCGCTGTCCACCTCGTTCACCGCCGCATCAGCGATCATCGGTGCCGGATCCAACCAGCGCTTCGCCACCGTGAATTGGCGGCAGTTCCGACGCATCGTCCTCTACTGGGCCGTGACGCCCCTGGTCGGCATCGGCGCGGCGGCCGCCATCACGGCCGGGCTGAGCACCCTGGTCTGACGGCCTCTGCTCAGCCGAACTGACCGGTGACGTACCGCTCTGTCTCAGGGTTGCTGGGGTTGTTGAAGATCGTGGCGGTGTCGTCGTACTCGAAGAGCTCGCCCGGCTCACCGGTGCCTCGAATGTTGAAGAAGGCCGTCTTCTCCGAGACGCGAGAGGCCTGCTGCATGTTGTGGGTCACCACCACGATGGTGTACTGCTCCTTCAGCTCGGCGATGAGGTCCTCAATGGCCAAGGTGGAGATGGGGTCGAGAGCCGAGCAGGGCTCGTCCATCAGGATCACCTCGGGCTCCACCGCCACGGCTCGTGCAATGCAGAGGCGCTGCTGCTGACCTCCTGAGAGCCCAGAGCCGGGCTTGTCGAGCCGATCCTTGACCTCGGCCCACAGGTTGGCGCCGCGCAGCGCCCGCTCGGCAATGTCGTCCGCATCGGACTTCGACAGCCGGGCCCCGTTGAGCTTGTACCCGGCAAGCACGTTCTCCCGAATGGTCTGAGTCGGGAACGGGTTGGGCCGCTGGAACACCATGCCGACCATCGACCGGACGGTCACGGGGTCCACTCCGGGCCCGTAGATGTTGTCGTCGTCGAGGTACAGCTCGCCCTCCACGCGGGCACCGGGGAGGACTTCATGCATCCGGTTCAGACTTCGCAGGAATGTGGTCTTTCCGCAGCCCGAGGGCCCGATGAACGCGGTGACGGATTTGGGCGCCACCTCGATGCTCACGTCCTTCACAGCAAGGAAGTCGCCGTAGTACACGTTGAGGTTCTTGGCGGTGATGCTTTTCGACATCTGTTCAGGTCACACTTTCTTCGGGAGCTTGGGTTAGGCTCAGCGGCCGGACGTCTTCGGCGCAAACAGGGTCGCGATGAGCCGAGCGATGAGGTTCAGCACCATCACGATGAGGATCAGCACGAGAGCAGCGCCCCAGGCGCGCTCCTGCGAGAGGTACTCCAGCTCCCCGGACCGCCGAAGGGATACTGGAAGGTCTGATAGATGAAGACCGGCAGCGACATCATTCCGGAGGCGTCGAACATGTTCCAGTTGACGCGGCTCAGTGTGCCGGCGGTGAGCAGGATCGGGGCGGTCTCCCCGATGACGCGGGCGATGGCGAGGGTCACTCCCGCTGCGATGCCGGAGATGGCCGTGGGAATGACCACCTTGAGAATGGTCCGCCACTTGCGCACACCGAGGGCGTATGAGGCCTCACGGAGCTCGTTGGGCACCACACGGAGCATCTCCTCGGTGGTGCGGACCACCACGGGAATCATCAGCACGCACAGTGCCACGGCGGCAGTGATGCCCATCCCGTAGTTTCCGGCTCCGTAGCTCCACAGACCGATCTGCCCGCCGATCGCGAGGATGCTCTGCATCGCCGCCGCACCGAAGAGGCTTACCACGATCGAGGGATTCCAGTCATGACATCCACGAAGAAGGTGATGCCGCGGGACAGGGGCCGCCGCGGGAGTATTCGACCAGGTAGATCGATGTGAGCAGGCCGATGGGCACTGAGATGGCAGTAGCCGTCAGAGTGATCATCAGCGAGCCGACGATCGCGTGTCGGATGCCTCCGCCCATCGGCTCCTCGCCCGCGTGGATCGCCATCTCAGAGCTGCGCCGGGCGTGCATCTGCATGTCCTGGGTGAAGAACCCTGTGTTCATCAGGCCTGTGATCCCGTCGGCCGTCACAGACCAGATCACGGAGATCAGGGGATGAGCGCAAGACCGAAGGCCAGGTGGATCAGGATGCGCCACATGCCGTCGACTGCCTTGCGCCTGCCCAGCCTTCGACGCTGCACTCCGTAGCTGATCGCCACGAACGAGGCCGCAGAGAAGATGACCCACAGGACCAGGAGTACTCCACGGACTCGAAGCCTGTGTTGGCTGTTCCTACCAAGACGGCCAGTCCGAAGCCGACTGCGACTCCCGCCGCGGCGGCCGCAGGGGTGAACCAGGTAAGCATGCTGTTTCCGCGCAGGGATCCCGGGCGAATCATGCGGGTGGGGCTGCCCGGCCCCTTAGCAGGGGACCGGCAGGGCCCGCCACGGACGTGGCTGTGGGGATTCTGGTGTCGGTCTCAGACATTAGTTGGCTCCCGAGAATTCTTTGTTCCGCGAGACCACCCAGCGGGCGATCACGTTCACGACCAGGGTGATGATGAAGAGCACCAGCCCCAGAGCAATCAGCTCGTTCCAGAGCGTCGACAGCGGCGGCGCCTCCCGAACTGGTTGGCGATCTCGCGGGGATGGTGGAGTTCGACGCGGAGATCAGTGAGAGCGAGAAGCCCGCACCCGAGAGCACCATGACGACGGCCATGGTCTCGCCGAGCGCCCGTCCGAGCCCGAGCATGATTCCGGAGATGATTCCGGCCCGAGCGAAGGGCAGCACGGCCATCCTGATCATCTCCCACCGTGTGGCGCCCAGTGCGAGCGCGGCCTCCTCGTGGAGCTTGGGGGTCTGGATGAAGATCTCGCGGCTGACGGAGGCGATGATGGGCAGAATCATCACCGCCAGCACCACCGAGGCGGTGACGATCGTCCGCCCTGTGGCGGAGGGGCTTCCGCCGAAGAAGGGAATGAAGCCGAGGTTGTCGCTGAGCCACTGGTAGAACCCGACCATCTGGGGAGCCAGGACCAGCCAGCCCCACGCCCCGTAGACCACCGAGGGAATCGCGGCGAGCAGGTCAATGATGTACCCGATCGTCTTCGATGCCCTCGGCGGGGCGTAGTGGGAGATGTAGAGGGCGACGCCTACGGCGACGGGAGTGGCAAGGATCAGTGCCATCACGGCGGCGACGACTGTGCCGATGGCGAAGGGCCACGCGTATCCGAGGAACTCTCCTACGCGGAATCCCTCATCCTCCTGATACACCGCACCGATGGAGTTGTATGAGAGGAAGATCGCGACGAAGGCGAGAATGACGAGAATCAGAATGCTTAAGCGGACATGGCCAGTCGGGCGAAGCTGCGATCGACTCGCGCTCCGATCCGGTCCCCGAGATGAGGCGGTTCTCGCTGCGGCTCGGGGCCGAGGCGGTGCCGGGTGTGCTGTGGTCGGTGGTGGTCACCAGGTCTCCTGTGCCAGAGGCGGTGCGATGTGCGGACTGCGGTGCAGGAAGCGGTGAGGCGGCCGGACGCGTGCGCCCGACCACCTCACCGCGATGTGCTCAGCGTCGATGATCAGCCTGCGGAGATCTGGTCGATGGACTCGTGGGCCTGCTCGATCAGCTCATCCGAGAGCGGTGCTGCGCTTAAGCGATGTCGGCGGCGAGCTGCTGGGCCTCCGAAGAGGTGATGTAGGCGGCGAAGGCACGAGCCAGCTCGGCCTCGTTCTCGTCGTCGTACTGGTTGCACCAGATGGTGTAGGTCACCTGGATGATGGGGTAGGTGCCGTCCTCATCGATGTCGCGCGCGAGGTCGAAGCCCAAGTTGTTGTCCGCTCCGCCGCTCTCGGTGTCAGAGGCGGCCAGGGCTTCCGCAGCAGCTTCGGGGCTGGGGTAGGCGTACTCTTCGCCGACCTGGACGTTGACCGTGGTGAGGCCCGCGTCCTCCACCTGCTGAGCGTCTGAGTAGGTGATCGCGCCCTGGACGGACTCTGCGGTGCTCAGCACGCCGGTGGTGCCGTCGCCTGTCTCTGCGGTGACTTCGCTGGGCCAGTCGCCGTCCGCCTCGTAGTCCCACTCGTCGGTGCCCTCAGCGAGGTACTCGGTGAAGTTCTCTGTGGTGCCGGAGGTGTCGGAGCGGTGCACCACGGTGATGGATTCCGAAGGCAGGTCGACGCCGTCGTTGTGCTCTGCGATGGCCTCGTCGTCCCATTCGGTGATCTCTCCGGAGAAGATCTGGGCGATGGTGTCGCCGTCGAGGTTGAGCTCGTCAACGCCGTCCAGGTTCACGGCCACGGCGATGGGGATGATGGCGGCGGGCACGTGGAAGGCGCCCTCGTCGCCGCAGCGCTCGAGGGAGGCTTCGTACTCCTCCTCGTCCATCAGGGCGTCGGAGTAAGCGAAGGAGTCGGCACCGTTGAGGAAGTTGGACCGGCCGTCTCCTGAGCCGACGGCGTCATAGTCGACAGGGACGCCTGTTTCGATCTCGAACTCGGCGGTCCACTCCTGAATGGCGAGCTGGAAGCTGGAGGCACCAGAGCCGGAGAGGTTCCCGGACAAGGCGGAGTAGTCGATGTCGAGCTCGTAAGCGGCGGCCTCAGCGTCTCCTGCACCGTCCTCGGAGCCGGTCTCTGCGGCGCCGTTCTCCTCGCCGCCGTTCTCCTCCACGCCGGTGTCGCCGGTGTCGCCGTTCTCCTCGGCGTCGCCCGTGTCGTCACCGCAGGCAACAAGTGCCAGAGA
This sequence comes from Nesterenkonia pannonica, assembly GCF_019575955.1. GTDB lineage: Bacteria > Actinomycetota > Actinomycetes > Actinomycetales > Micrococcaceae > Nesterenkonia > Nesterenkonia pannonica. The sequence continues at coordinate 487,443 of NZ_CP080575.1, read as the reverse complement.
TGCGACGGACATGATGGCCGCAGCGCGGCCCAAAGCCAAAACGTTCACTGGTGTCCCTCTCTGAAGGATTCATTCTCCGTGCCCATCAGGTGCTTCACGGAGCCCTTGTCGTGCTCTTCTCGGCCCTCCCGCGTCCTGGTCGGCTGGCGCCTGAGAACAAGGTGCGCGGGGCGAACCGCATGTCAGGCTAGGGACGCCAGATGACCGGCAGTCAGCTCATGCGTGAACGACAGATGAACGTATGGGGAACAGATGGAGGGCTGCGAGGCCCCGTCAGAGAGTGAGGAACATGCGCGTGTTGCCCAGCGTGTTGGGCTTCACGCGCGCGAGGTCGAGGAATTCGGCCACGCCCTCGTCCGGGGAGCGCAGCAGCTCCGCGTACACCTCGGGGTCCACCGCTTCCTGCCCTTCGCCCAGCGGCTCGAAGCCGTGGCGCGCGAAGAACGCGGTCTCAAAGGTCAGGCAGAAGACCCGGGTGACGCCGAGGCTCCGGGCGCGGTCGAGGAGCTGGTGCAGCAGGGCGGCTCCGAGACCGCTGCCGCGGGTGGTGGGGCTGGTCGCCAAGGTGCGCACCTCGGCGAGGTCCTCCCACATCACGTGCAGGGCGCCGAAGCCGACCACCTCCCCGTGGCCGTCCTCAGCGATGAGGAACTCCTGGATGTCCTCGTAGTAGGCCACCGCGTCCTTGGGGACGAGCACGCGCTGATCGACCAGGGGCTCGGACAGCGTAAGGATGGCACGCACATCCCGCGTGCGGGCGGGCCGGATGCTGTAGGGCGGGGGCGGGTCCGCGCTGCGCCGACTCATTCGGGATCAGCCCCTTCCACAGTGAAGGCGTGCGGGTAGGAAGTAGTGCCGGAGACGCTGACGGTCAGCTGGTACTCCCCGCTGGGGATCGCTGCCGGTGCGGAGCAGTCCTCGGAGGAGTCGGAGCAGGGCCAGTTGAGGTCCGCACGGACGGTCTCACCGGCGGAGAAGTCGCGCTCAAAGGATTCGTAAGCGATGTCGCATTCCTCTGTGGTGAAGATTTCGGAGCCGTTGTGGGAGACACTCCACGTCTGCTCCGCGGTGCCGACCTCGATCGTGCACTCGCTGCCGGAGACATTGCGGACCTGCATGATCATCCGCACCGCCTCATCGGCCGCGTACGCCTCGGCGTGGGTGTTGGCGGTGACCAGCACATCGTCGGGGTGGCAGTGCCCCTCGGGCACCTCGTCCGGCTGATCGGCGTTGCCGGTCTCAGCGTCCTCGTCCTGCTCCGAGTCCCCGCCCTCAGGCGCCGGAATGTCGTCCTGGCTCTGGTAGGCGTCCTGCTGGTCGGTCTCGTCCTCACCGGTGCCCATGAGTGAGCTGACGACCCAGATCACCAGGGCGAGCAGAAGCACACCGAGGACCGCGGCCACCAGCTGGCGACGACGGGCCACCTGGGGCGAGGACGGCGGGGGCTGCTCATCCCCTCAGGGTAGAACGGCAGCAGCCCCACGCCGCCCACGCCACTCGGCGAACCATCCGATTCGCTCGGATCAGCTGACTGAGACGAAGACGGTGTCGCCGAACATGTCGGCGGTGACAGCCAGCACTCCGGCGTCCACGTCGTCCGCGGGGACCTGAAGGGCGATGTTCCCGGTCTCGGAAGCGCCCTCGTAGAGGGTGGTGAGGAGTCGAAGGCGTCCGGGGCCACAATCAGGGCATCGCCTTCGGTGAACGTGTTCCCCTCGGGCGAAACATACTCGACGCTTGCCCAGGGCATGTCGCCCTCTGCATCGCTGCCGACGTACTCAGCGGTGATGTTCACCAGGATGTACGTCTGCCCGTCCTCAGGGGCCTCGTTGAACTGGTTCTCGGCCATCACCTCATCTGTGGCCTCGAGGTCCACGCTGTTCACGGTGACTGTCCAATCGCCGCTGGACACCTCGGTGCCCAGCGGATGGGGGTTCTCGCGGGTGCCCTCCACCTCGGCGCCGCCCTCCTCCTCCGGCTCCTCCGCCTCGTCTTCGGGCTCCGCGGCGCCCTCTGCGCTCTCACCCTCAGCATCATCCGGCGCCTCGGCGGTGGTCTCGGTGCTGAAGCTCTCATCGAAGGCGTCCGCCACCACCATCAGAAAGATGACGACGCCGATGACCGTGCCGATGACCGACACGATGACGGCGGCGATGCCGCGCCGCGCCGCCTTCCCCTGAGGAAGAGGGATACGAGGCCGAGGATGAAGGCGATGGGCAGGAGGACCCAGCCGACGATGAGCGCACCCGGGATGCAGGCGAATACGGCGCCCACCAACGCGATGATGAGGGCGACGATGCCCAGGGTGTTTCTGCTGGGGCTTTCGGCGGCGAGCTGGGGGCCTCGGTCTGGTGTGGGAGGTCATCATGCACCTGTCTTCAGTAGGGAACGAGAAGTGCGCGGTCTGCGCTGCTGCTCAGCCTGCCCGGATCTTAAGCTCCCGCTGGACGGGGATCAGGCGGACCCGGATGCCCGATCGGGCACAGTGCGCGCCCCGATCCGGCCTGATGAGAGGCCCGGCGCGCTCAGTAGACTGGCGGAATGACCCCAGCAGCCGCCGCCGAGCCGCTCTGCGCGCACTGCTCTCAGGCGCTGCGGTCGTGCTGATGATCGCTGTCGGCATTCTGCTGCTCACCAGCTCACTGATGACGTCCGTCCGGGCCATCGACCCGCACACGGACGAGGTCACCGACTTCGGCGTGGTCCAGTTCATGCTGGGTACGCTCGTGCTGCTCACCCTCCCCTGGTACCGGCGGCTGCCCAGCCTGCTGCTGTGCGCCGGCGCCGCGAACGCACTCATCGTGCAGGCTGATCCTTTGGTCCTGGCCGTGGGCCTGACCGTATGGATGGCACGGGCGCGCCAGCGCTGGCATGGGGCGGTGGCCGCAGCGGGAGTCGCCGCCATCCTGGCGAATGCCGCCATCCACCTCAATGCCCTGAGGGGTGGCCCGACGAGGACTACCAGCGCACAGGCCAGCTGCTGGTCGCCGCGATGGCCGTGATCTGCCTGGGCCTGGTGGTGGGCATCGCGCTCTGGGCGCGGCTGCGCCGCTCGGCGCAGCAGGCTGCGGTCGAGGCCCGAACGGCCCAGGACAGCGCCGAGGAGCTCAGCGGCGAACTGGCTCGCGAGCGGGAACGCCAGGAGCTGGCCCGCGAGGTCCACGACACGCTGGCGGGCAGGCTCTCCGGACTGTCGCTGCAGGTGGGCAGCCTGGAGAAGAGCGCTCAGCGCGGCGAGGTCCAGCATCTCGACGACGCGCTGCGCACCACCCGCAGCTACGCCGATCAGGCCCTGCTCGACCTCAGGACTCTGCTCACCTCACTGCGGGAGGGCGGCGCCGCTCCTCGGCTCCCACCAGAGCGCCCGCCGGGGCCAAGACCTCCAGGACCTGTTCGAGGATGCTGTCTCTGCGGGGCTCAGCCTGCGGCCCTACGTGCTGCTGGACGGATACTCCTCCGCGCCTGAGGCCCTGCAGCGCGGCATCTTCCGCATCACCCAGGAGGCTCTCACCAACGCCCTGCGCCACAGCTCGGACCGTGCCGCAGACTGCCGCATCGTGGGCGACCCGGAGCGCGGGGTGCGCCTGGAGGTGAGCAGCCGCAGCAGCGGCCCGAGCACCTTCGCCGGCGGCTCAGGCACCGGGCTGATCGGAATCCGGGAACGCGCCGAGCTGCTGGGCGGCCGCGCCGACGTCACCCACGAGGACCACATGTTTCACCTGCGGGTCGAGCTGCCCTGGGGCCCTCCGGATCCCTGAGACTGACCCGCCTGCGGCTCATCCGAGCCAGCCGATAGACTGCCGGGCGTGCAGATCACGGTGGCGATGGTGGACGACGACCCGCTGGTGCTCGACTCGCTCCGACGCATCCTCTCCGAGCATTCCGACCTCAGCCTGGTCGGCACAGCCTCCACCGGCGTCGACGCCCTGCAGCTGGTCCGCACCGTCAGGCCCGACGTCGTCCTCATGGACCTGCAGCTGCGCGGGGAGATGGACGGAGTGGAGGCGACCCGCGCTCCGCAGCTCCCTGAGCCCGCCCGCTGTTCTTGCGGTCACCAGCTTCGACACCGAGGTGTACATGCGCGGCGCCCTGGAAGCAGGTGCCGCCGGGTTCCTGCTGAAGAACGATGCCGCCGAACGCCTCGCCTCAGCGATCCGGATGGCCCGTGCAGGGACCCGATGATCTCCCAGCCCTGACCTCCCGGCTGATCTCCAGCTACATCGCTCCGCGCACCGACCCGGTCTGCGAGCATGCCCGCGCCCAGGCGGAGAAGCTCTCCGAGCGGCAGATCCAGGTCGCTCAGCTGGTCGGATCCGGCATGACCTACGGCGAGATAGCCGAGGAGCTGTTCATCTCCCCAGCACCGTCAAGAGCACGATCAGCCGGGCGATGAGCGCGGTCGACGCCGACTCCAGCGCACAGCTGGCCGTGCTGGTGGCTCAGGCGCGCCTCGATCTCTGATGGAATGGCAGTCATGACGACGACCACTCCGCCGCAGGCCAAGCAGGTGCCCGTCGAGCGCACCCATCACGGCGACACGTTCACCGATCCCTACGAGTGGCTGCGCGAGAAGGACTCCCGAGGTCCGTGCGCACCTGGAGGCCGAGAACGCCTACACCGATGCGGTCACCGCCGAGCAGCAGCCGCTGCGTGAGGCGATCTTCGAAGAGATCAGGCACCGCACCGTCGAGACCGACCTTTCCGTCCCATCCCGCCGAGGAGGCTTCTGGTACTTCTCCCGCACCATCGAGGGCGAGCAGCACCCCATCTTCTGCCGGGTGCCCGTTGAGGACCCGGAGTCCTGGGAGCCACCGCAGGTGGAGGCGGGCGTGGAGCTCGACGGTGAGCAGGTCTACTTCGACACCAACGCCGAGGCCGCCGAGCACCCCTTCTACTCCATCGGCGGACTCTCCATCAGCGCCGACGGCAGCCTGCTGGCCTACACCGAGGACACCAGCGGAGATGAGCACTACACCCTGCGCCTGCGGAGCCTCACCACGGGCGAGAACCTGGCCGAGCAGGTCGACAGCGTCCACGGAGGCGGCCTGCTCGAGCCGACGGGCCAGCGCGTCTACTACATGGTGGCGGACGCCGCCTGGCGTCCATACCGGCTCTACCAGCACACGGTGGGCACCGCCGCCGAGGAGGACCGGCTGCTGCTCGAGATAGGCGACGAGCAGCTGTGGACCGGGTTCGGCCTCTCCGCGGACAAGAAGGAGCTGGTCATCGTCTCCGGCAACTCGGAGTACAACGCCACCCGCACCCTCGACGTCTCCGACCCCTCCGCCGAGCCGCGGCTCCTCGTCCCCGAGACGCGCCGCCTGCTGCACAGCGCCGAGCCCATAGAGCTCGACGGCGAGCGCCGCATCGTCCTGGTCCACAGCGCCGAGGGGCCCAACAACTCAGTCTCCCTGACCACTGCGGAGGAGCTGGAGGCCCAGATCGGCGCTGAGACCTTCAGCCCCGGCAGGCCCCTGCTCTCCCATGAGGACACGGTGAAGGTCGATGAGCACCTGATCGTCACCGCGTCCCAGGTGCTGGTGACCGCACGGGTCGACACGGTCGAGTCGGTCTTCCTGCTCCCCCTGGACACCATCCGGCAGGTGCGCGACGGCGGGGCGCCGGTGGCGCCGTCCTCACTGGACTCTCCGCAGTTTGAGGAGGAGCTGTACACGCTCAGCCTCGCTGCGGCCGAGTATGAGGCTCCGATCTTCCGGGTGGTCTACACCTCCTGGCTCACCCCGCCGCGCATCTACGACATCGCGCACGACGATGTGGCCGCGCCGGCCCTTCGGCGCCAGACGCCCGTCCATGATGTCGACCTCGACGCCTACCGGACCAGCCGCGTGTGGGCCACGGCCGAGGACGGCACCCAGGTGCCGGTCACGGTCATCCACCACCGGGACGTGACCGCCGACGGCACCAACCCGCTGCTGGTGTACGGGTACGGCTCCTACGAGATCAGCATGAACCCGGTCTTCGGCATCGCCCGGCTGAGCCTGCTGGACCGCGGGATCGTGTTCGCGATCGCGCATATCCGCGGCGGCGGCGAGCTGGGCCGGGCCTGGTACGAGGCGGGCAAGAAGCTCGCGAAGACCAACACGTTCACCGACTTCATCGCCGCCACCGATCACCTCGTCGCCCAGGGCTGGGGCGCGGCTGACCGTGTGGCCGCCCTCGGCGGCTCTGCTTACGGACTCCTGATGGGCGCTGTGGCGAACATGGCTCCTGAGAAGTACCGGGCGATCGTGGCGCAGGTGCCGTTCGTCGACAACCTCACCACCATCCTCGATCCGAACCTGCCGCTCTCAGCCTTGGAGTGGGAGGAGTGGGGCAACCCCATCGAGGACGCGGCGGTCTATGAGCTGATGAAGTCCTACGCCCCTATGAGAACGTCCGTGACACTGCATATCCGGCGATCGCGGCCGTCACCTCGCTGCACGACACCCGCGTCCTCTATGTGGAGCTACCAAGTGGGTGCAGGCCCTGCGCGAGCATCAGCAGGGTCAGGCGCCCATCGTCTTCAAATGTGAGATGGACGGCGGCCACGGCGGCGCCTCGGGACGGTACGAGCAGTGGAGGGAGCGCGCCTGGGACTACGCGTTCCTCGCACATCACTTGGGGGCCGCTGAGCCCGTGCGCTGATCGGCCCGTCGAGGCTCAGACGCGGATGAGCCCGCACCCCTTCCGGTGGGTGCGGGCTCATCTCATGGAGCAGGGGCGTCTCAGCCCTTGTAGCGCTCGATGCTGCGCTGCAGCTCGGCTTCGGCCTCTTCACGGCCTTCCCATCCTTCGATCTTGACCCACTTCCCCGGCTCGAGGTCCTTGTAGCGGGTGAAGAAGTGCTCGATCTCCTTGAGCAGCTGCTCGTCGAGGTCGGAGAGCTCGGTGATGCTGTCGAAGCGCTTGTCGTCCGGGACGCATATGAGCTTGGCGTCGCCTCCGCCGTCGTCGGTCATGTTCAGCATGCCGATGGTGCGGGCCTCGACGACTACGCCGGGGATCAGGTCGACGCCGGGGATGCAGACGAGCGCGTCGAGGGGGTCGCCGTCCTCGCCGAGGGTGTCGTCGAAGTACCCGTAGTGCGTGGGGTACTGCATGGACGTGAAGAGGACCCGGTCCAGGCGGAGGCGGTGGGTCTCATGGTCGATCTCGTACTTCACGCGGGATCCGGCAGGGATTTCGATGGTCACGTCGCGGACTGTCGCCACGGCTCCTCCTTGGTGTGGGGTCTGAAGACTCGGCGTTCAGCCTACAACGCACGGAAGATCTGACCGTCGCGCGGCATGCCTTCCAGGGCTGACCTCTCAGGCGCCTTGGCGTGCTTCTGCCATTGGGGGTCGATGTCCTCCAGCTCGATGTTCGTCCAGCGCATCGGGATGCCCGCTGCGGCATCGATGACGGGATGGTCCATCAGCTGCACGTGCAGGTGCGGCATCGACGTGTTGCCGGTGTTCCCGAGCCGTCCGATCAGGTCGCCCTGGGCGACGCGCTGGCCCGGCCGCACCGTGACGGAGCCCCTCTTGAGGTGGGCGTAGGCGGCGCAGGTGCCGTCGTCGTGTGCGATCACCACCCGGTTGCCGAAGATGCCCCGATAGCCGAACAGCAGCTCGCGCACCGCCCCTCGACAGTCATCATCCACAGCAGAGTCGGCCATGTGTTGCGCGCACGCTGGTCGCGCTGGCCGTCCGCCGTCTCCGTCACGGTGCCGTCGGCCATCGCACGGATGGGCGCGCCGAAGCACGTGAACTCCTCAGGTCGGCTGCCCCGCCAGCCCCGCCGGACCAGCGGAGGGTTCTCGTCGGGCTCATGGTGGGTCGGGTGTGTGATGTCCGCGGCGCTCAGCTGCCCCCGCGACCGTGCGCCGCCGTGGCTCGGAATCTTCTGGCCCGGACTGTTCACGGCAATCCATCGTCCTCGCACCGGGGCGGCCACCTCGACGGGCTCCTTCACCGGCGCGCGCGGGGCCACCCCATGGCGGCGGAGAGCAGCACGATCGCCCCGATCACGGCCAGGACCCATACGAGTCCTCCGGGAGGGCTAATGAGCCCCAGCATGTCGGCGAGGATGCTCAGAAGCGCAGCCATCAGCAGCGCGGTCCACAGCCTTCTCAGGCGTGCGATCATCCGCCTCATCGGTCGACCGCCAGCAGAGTGGTCAGCAGGGGACGACGCGAGCGGCGGGCACCTCGTACCGCCCGCCGCCGACGGAGCGCAGCCATCCTGCGGCGGTGAGCTGCTTGATGTGGTGGTAGATCTGCCCGCTGGTGCCGAACTCGCCAGTGCCCACCAGATCCTGCACCGTGTCCGCGTCGCTCATGAGCCGCTGCACGATCCGCAGACGTGCGGGATGCCCCAGAGCGGAGAGCGCTTCGGCGCGCTCCGCGAAGTCCGAGTCGAAGAACGCCTCAGCAGGCGCGGCCATCTGCCAGCGCGCATTGGCCCCGTTCGGCGTCTGCACGGAGTAAACCATGAGCACCCCGCCCGGTTCGGGGAGACGGGAACGCAGCCCGTCCAGAGCCCAGAGGGTGCCATCGGCCCCGACCCGGCCTCAGTCTCGACCGGAGCATGCCGCTGCTCCTCCAGTGCGGCCACCCGCCGCTCCAGGGCAGCTATGCGCTCGTCATGACTCATGGCGACATAATACATGTTTTACGTAATTACGTAATATGCGGAACGCACCTGTCTGCGGTCTCCGGCCTCTTACCTGCGGCAGAGCTCGCCGCGCCTTCAGCATCAGCTGAGGGATCAGCGCCTGGTGAGCCGATGGTGGAGGTACTTTCACCGCGGGCCACTCCGAATCAAGGATCGAGAAGACGACGGTGTCCCGCAGCGTCCCATCCGGCAGGATTCGGTGGTTGCGGAGCACCCCGTCCTGCTTGGCTCCGAGCCTGGCGATCGCCGCACGGGACTGGTGATTGTGCCAATGCGTGCGGAACTCCACCGCAATGCAGCCCAGCTCCTCGAACGCCCGCTGCAGAAGCAGCAGCTTCATCGCGGGGTTGATGCCGGTGCCCTGCACCTTCTGACCGAGCCAGGTGGAGCCGATCTCCAGACGTCGATGAGCCAGGTCAAAGTTCAGATAGGTGGTCATCCCGACCGCGCTGCCGGTGCGACGCTCGACGACCGCCCACGCGGCTATGTCGCCCTCGGCCTGCTTCTGCAGGCGCCGCTCGATCTCCTCCCCACGGCTTCGGGCGCCGGAACAGAGGCATACCAGGTGCGCCACAGCTCACCGGGCACCACCGCCTCTGCCAGGTCCGCAGCGTGCTCCGCGGCGAGCGGCTCCAGCCGCACAGGCCCGTGCTCCATAGGCGGCGCGGCCAGGCAAAGATTCCGCTCACTCATCGATCCCGCCTTCGCTGGGCTGATGCACCATCTGCACGCCCAGCTGGCGGGCGAGTGTGGCGGCGGCAGCTGCGCTGCGAGCTTCTGCGCTGCGCCGCCGGACACCCGGTTCGTGCCAGGTCTGACCCACCACCAGCTCCCCGGCGCGGCGCCGGACGTCTGCTCGCCCGATCAGCTCGTTCCCGGAGAGCAGCCCCATGACGTAGTGGCCGTAGATCCGCTGATCGCGGGGCACATACGCCTCGAACCGGTAGTCGAAGCCGAAGATCCGCTGGGCCCGGCCCCGATCTCTCAGCAGAGGGTCAAAGGGCCCGATCAGCCGCGCATGGCTGACCGGACCCAAACCGGGCTCCGGTGCGCCGCGCTCCACCGTCTCAGGCGTCACGTATGCGAGATCCTTCCAGCCCTCGACCGCAACCGGCAGCAGGCCTGCCGCCTCCACGCCCTGGCCAGCATCGGCCCGGCTGACGTGATAGTGATGGGCGAAGTCGGCGACTGTCATCACCCCAGCGCGCCGGCGGCGCGGCGGGCCAAACCGGCCCTGAGCTCATCGGCAGGCAGCTGCTCGGCCTCGCGCACTCCGGGCGGCAGCGCCCGCTCCGGCAGATCGAACAGCCGCACCGCACCTCGGCGCGCCGTGATGACCAGATCCCCATGCGCACCATGAGCTCCGTCGCCTTCTTCACCTGAGACCACTGCCATCCGGCAGTGCGCTCCGGCCCGAATTCGCTCTCAACAGTTCCGGTGGCCACGCCCTGCGGGTGCTCGGCCACCAGCTCCAGGATCCGATCGCGCACTCCCGCCTCGACCTTGTGGCCGTGACGGGCTCGGACCGCTTCCCTGCGCAGGCGCAGCAGCGGCCAGTCCTGCACCGGGAAGACGCACGCCACCTTCGTGAATGCTTCGAAGGAGGCAGGGCCATAAACGGCCGGATCCGGCCAGAGCGCCGCGTCCACCTGCTCCGCACGCGCATGGCCGGACAGCCGGGTCAGGCAGGTCAGCCGCTGGGCGGTGGAGACCCGGGTCAGCGGGTCCAGCTGGATCAGTCCGAGCTCTCGCAGCACCTCAGCGGCGTCGCGGTGCTCGCCTGGGCCGCCCGGGGCGGGGATCCCCTGGGCAGCGACGACAGCCCCGCGGGCCCAGGCGGCGCTGACGCGCGGCGGCGTCACGCCTCTGCGCTCACGGGAAGGCGGCCGATCACCGGGTCAGCGCCGATCAGGTGCGGATCGCCTCGATGGAGCAGCCGGTCCTGGACCACTCACCAGGTGAGAGGAACGCAAGATCCTCCCCGCTGTTGAACGCGTTGGGAGGGCAGCTCATCGGCTCCACGGCCACACCGGCCCGACCGATGCGGTCCCCGGTGTACACCTGAGCCCAAGGGGTGTCGGAGATCATGCGGACGCCGAGGCCCGAGGGCCCATGGGTGAGCTCCGCCGTCCACCCCTCCTTCGGAAGATCCGTGTAGGCGTGATCGATGCGCTTACCGGTGAGCAGCGGCCCGCCGGTGAGGTCCAGATCCCCGGACACCGGGAGCTTGTCCACCACTTTGCCCGAGGGCTTGGTCTGAGCCACCGTGCGGGCTTAAGCAGCCGCAGACGGCATTCCTTCAGGGGCGCCTCGCCTACTGTCAGGTAAGGATGGAAGCCGACTCCGAAGGGTGCCGCGGCGAGCGAGCGCTCATCGCCCTCCTGCGGCACATAGCGGGCCATCAGCGTCACCGCCATGCCGAACGCCGCGCCCACCCGGTAGATGATAACCACCTCGAGCGGGAACGGGTACCCCTCGGCAGGCGGGATGAAGCCCTGCAGGTGCACCTCGGAGGCCCGGCGCAGCAGGATGTCGAACCGCACGTCGGTGAGCAGCCCGTGGATGGCCGAGCCCGTCTCCGGCTCGGTGATGCTCAGGTGCATCTTCTGCCCCTCGTGCAGATACTTCGCGCCTGCGACCCGGTTGGGCCACGGGGCCAGCACCGCCCCGGGAAGGCGCCCTCGGCGGCCTGCGCCGGGACCACCAGACTGTCATGGCCGCTGGTCAGCGTCAGAAGCTGCCCGCCCCGCAGGGCGATCTCTGCGGTGTACTCGCCGGACGTGATGGTGACCGTCTTCGCCGTCCTCGACATGTGAAGCTCCTCTGATCTGGGGCCTCCTCCGCTGGGCCGTCAGCATCCAGCGTGAGGAACCACGTGTTCTCCCCGGATAGATTAGTCCCTATGAGACCGACCGAACTGTCCGACCCCACCCGCCCGGCCGACTTCTCCGTTCCTGCTGCGGGCGAAGGCGGCACCTTCGAGTTCGTCGAGGGCACCAGCATGCTGTGCCTGGACGTGGACGGCACCATCGTCGATCACGACGGGCACATGACCGACGCTGTGCGCGAGTCCGGGCGCGCCGCGGTGGCTGCGGGGCACACCGTGGTGATCTCCACCGGGCGGTCCCTGCTGGCCACCCTGCCCATCATCGAGGCGTTCGGCATCACGCACGGCTTCGCGGTGTGCTCCAACGGCGGCGTGACCCTCCGCATCGACACGGCCCTGGAGGACAACTACGAGGTCATCGACCGACAGGTCTTCGACCCCGCTGAGGCGCTCGAAACCCTCGCAGGGCAGCTGCCGACGGCACGGTTCGCCATCGAGGACGCGGTAAGCCACTTCGTGGCCACCGAACGGTTCGAGGACCGGAGCTTCGGGCTGGTCGCCGAGCCCACAAGCTTCAAAGAGATGAAGCGCACCCAGGCGGTCCGGCTGGTGGTGAACTCCGAGGACTCCACCGCCCACGATTTCGCCGACGCCGTCCGCGGCATCGGACTGCAGGGCGTGACCTACTCGGTCGGATGGTCCGCATGGTTGGACGTGGCGGCGCAGGGCGTGACCAAGGCATCCTCCCTGGAGGGCCTGCGAGCGCGGATCGGTGCCCCGCGGGAGGCGACCGTGGCCGTCGGGGACGGGCTCAACGATGTGGAGATGCTGCAGTGGGCTCACCGCGGCGTGGCGATGGGCCAGGCGATCGACGAGGTGAAGGACGCCGCCGATGAGGTCACCGGCAGCGTCCACGAGGATGGGTTGGCGCAGGTTCTGCGCTCCGTCCTCAGCTGACAGGTCCTCCCGGGTAGGCCCCGGGCGCTGACCAGCGGTGCAGTCCCGCCCGGAAGGCAATCCCTGCCGCGACGAGGACGGCGGCGCCGAACACCCACCCGGACAGGGCCATGGCCTGCGTCCCGGAGAGGAGCACCCCGATGGTGCACCCCAGACCGATCATCGCGCCCCATCCGAGCAGCACACCGCCGAAGAGCGCCGTCGCAGAGCTGAAGCCGGTGGCACGCTCGATGCGAGCCCGCCGACCCGGCAGCGCAGCGGCCAGGGATGCGAGCATGATGCCGACGATCAGCCACCCGTTGGTGGTGATCGTATCCACCACCATGGCCACACACCCGGCGAGACGCTCATCGAGGCCCGGCATGAAGGAATCCAGCAGCCCGGCCTCCGTCATCCCGGTCCGTGCGGAGGACGAGATCTGCTGAGTGACTCCCAGCGGCTGATCCTTGTAGTAGGCCACCACGGCCAGCAGGCCCACTCCGGCGCCAGTGGCCAAAGCGGGCCAGCGCTTGAAGAACACCAGACGGCGAACCTCCTGCGCATCCACCGTCCGCGTCCCCGGCCCAGCACCGGCGGGTTCCACTTCAGCAGCCACACGCCCAGACCGGCCAGGACCCCCAGCTGCAGCAGCACGGCCACCACGTAGCCCCCGCATGGGCAGCCATGGGGCTGGGGCCCCGAGGATGAAGCCTGAGTACATGAAGTCCCAGGAGAGGAAGCCGCTAAGCGAAGCCGAGGATCACACCCGCCAGGGCCGGGATCGAGCGCAGATGCCCCTCCGGGAGGCGGTAGAGGTGGCCTGCGATGCAGCCCCGGAGATCACCATGCCGACCCCGAACGCGACCCCGGCGATCACCAGTGCCAGCGAGACCGGGGCGATGTGCGCGTCAGTCGGCACCGTGCTCGACTGCGGATCGGGCACCCGGGTGGAGAAGATGATCGCGTACCCGATCATCCCGACCGCGATCGAGACGAGGATGGCGTACATCCCCGCGAATCCCCTTCTCGAACAGGTCCCGGAAGATGCAGAAGAAGCAGTAGCGACCCCTCTCGAACAGGATGCCCAGCCCGGCGCCCACCAGCAGCATCAGAGCCGCGTTCGAGCCGCCGAGCCCCTCGCCGGATGTGGAGTGCAGGTACCAGGCGGTTCCCAGGAGCAGAGCCGCCACGACGGCTGCCACCGCTGTGCGCACCGTGTCGGCCCTGGTCCAGCCCAGTGCCCGATCGGCCCTGACCTCAACCGTCATGCTCGGAGTCTCAGTCGTCATCATGTCCCCTCACAGCCGTGCCGCGCCTGAGCGCTTAAGCAGAGGCCTCAGGATCCTCCCCATACGCCGCCGCGCTCGCCGCTGGTGTTGGACACAGGCAGTCCCACGCTGTTGCCCCACTCGGACCATGAGCCGTCGTAGACCTGCACGTCCTCACCGAGGATCTGGCTCAGCGCGTACCAGGTGTGGGACGCACGCTCTCCGATCCTGCAGTACGTGATGATGTCTTTGTCGAAGTCGACTCCGGCGTCGGCGTAGATCTCTCGGATCTCGTCCTCAGGCAGGAACTCTCCGGTCTCCTCGTCGACGATCGCAGACCACGTCACGTTCACCGCTCCGGGAATGTGCCCCCAGATGGAGGCGCCCTCCCCTCGAAGATTTCTGGGTCAACCCCAATCTCGCCGGTGTACTCCTCGGCGCTTCGGATGTCGACCAGGTTGTAGTCCCCGGCGTTCTCACCGTCGGCCTCCGCATTGGTCTCGGCCACCTCGAGGACTTCGGGCTGCAGCGCGCGGATGTCGTGGTTCTGCGGCTGCGCCTCGAAGGACCCCGCCTCCACTGAGGGCTTCTCCTCGGAGAGCTCGCGGCCGTCATAGGCCTCCCATTTGTGAAGACCGCCGTCGAGCAGCCGGACGTCCTCGGCTCCGTAGAGGTTGAAGACCCACGCTGCGTAGGCGGCGAACCAGTTGTTGCTGTCGCCGTAGATGACCACGGTGGAGTCGTCGTCGATGCCCAAGCTCTGTGCCAGCTCGGTGAACTCGCTTTCGGAGATGAACTCTCGCGTATTGGCCTGGGTGAACTCGCTCGACCAGTTCACGGACTGGGCCTGGGGATGTGCGCCTCGGAGTAGGGGTCAGCTCTGAGGAGGCGAGCTCCTCGGAGACGTCCAGGAGCACGATGCCCTGTTCGTCGAGGTCGCCCTCGTCCAGCCGTTCGGCCAGCCAGTCCGTCGAGACCAGCGGCTCGTCGGTGTGCACGTCGTCGAAGCCGCGGCTCTCACCGGCGACGTCGGCGACGGCCACCGTCTCAGCGGCCTCGGCATCGGAGGACCCCTGGGCGGTCTGCGACTGCGATCCGGCGTCATCGCCGCTGTTGGCCACCAGGTATCCGCCGGTGCCGGCGAGCGCTGCTGCGGCGACGACGGCGATTCCCGTCTTCAGTCCGGAGCCGCCGGACGTGCTCTTCGGCGTGGTGCTGCTCTCTGTGCTCATGAAGGCCCTCTCCCCGATGGTCTGCTGCTTAGCCCATGAGGGGACGGCACTTATATGTTCAAACCTTTCTGAACAACACTATGGAGGAGATCAAGGAGAGAGCCAATCAGAGTTCACCAAAGTTCACATGCCGTCATATGTTCAGGTGTGACCAGCTGTGTGCTATTGGATGCGCACGGCGAGGGCGTCGGCGCCTCACCGCGAATGCACGGAGACGCGCACCTCCTGGTACCCCAGCTCCGGCATGCGGGTGGGCTCCGGCGAGGCCTCGAGCCGCAGCTCCGCGTCGGCGTCCAGGAGGACATCCAAGGCGATGCTGAGGACACCGCGGGCCAGATGCATGCCCACGCACTGGTGCTTACCGCGGCCGAAGCCGAGATGCGCCGCAGCGTTCGGCCGGTCCAGCTTGAACTCGTGCGGATCCTCGAACACGGCAGGGTCCCTGTTGGCTGCCGCGTAGGTCATCGTCACCGGCTCCCCGGCTCAATCCGCCTGCCGCGGAGCGTGATCGGCTCACTCACGGTGCGCGCGAAGCCCCGGTACGGCGAGTACAGACGGATGAACTCCTCCAGCGCCGCTGCGCGCCGCTGCGGCTGAGCCCTCAGCTGCTCCGCAAGCTCCGGGGACTCGAGCAGGTGCACCACCATCGAACCGATGAGCAGCGGCGGCGCCACCATCCCGACCACCAGCGACTGCCGCAGAGCCCCGACGACGAGATCCTCGGCCAAGGGCTCGCCCTCGTACCGCTCATGGAGCAGCGAGGATGCCGGATCAGTGTGGGGATCCCGGGGATGCTGACGCCGATCCTCCACCAGCCAGCGGGCCACCTCGTACATCTGCTCGCTGTGCTGGGTCACCTCCTCGCCGCTCTGCCGCCGCCACGCATCGACCCAGAGCGTGGCCGTCTCGGCAAGCCAGCTGCTCCTCTCCTCCTCCAGCCCGAGCCAGAGGCAGGCGGCCTGAGCAGGCAGGGAGGTGCCGAAGGACTTGGTGATGCTGCCCCGCCCTCCTGCACGAAGGCTGCGAGGAGATCCTCGGCGATGGGGCGCAGCTCCCCAGGAGCGACTCCACCCGCTGGGCCGACAGGGTCCGGCTCAGCGCTCGCCGGAACGGAGTGTGCCGAGGCGCGTCGAAGTTCAGAGGAGGACGGCGTATGCCCCGCGGGTCGCTGGGAACCACGGCCTTGACCGAGGAGATGTACGTCTCGGAGTCGGCGGCTGCCCGTCGGATGTCCTCGTGCCGGGTCAGGGCCCAATACCCTCCCTGATCTGCGGTGTAGGCCACCGGACAGCCGCTGCGCAGCCTGTCGTACACCTCATGGGCAGCCGCCGGGTCGTCGGTGCCGAGGGTGAAGTCTGCCGGAACAGTGCGTGCCATCGTTGCCTCTCTTCTGTGAAGGCTCGTGAGCGTCGAATGCGGGAGGGTCAGAGCGAGATGAACTCCAGGGGACGGAGTTGGTGCCCCACTCGGCCCACATCGCCATCCCAGGGTTCCCCGTCAGGGAGAACTCCGAGCGGGACAGCGCCTCCTCGAGGGTGACGCGCAGCATGATCCGCGCCAGGGGGCACCCGGGCAGCTGTGCGTTCCGCGTCCGAAGCTGATGTGGTCGGCGATGTTCTCCCGCTCGAGCACGAACTCATCGGGATTCTCGAAGACGCGTGGGTCTCGGTTGGCCGCGGTGTACACCAGGGCGATGGGGTCGTCCTGACGGATCGTCTGCCCACCGACCTCCGTGTCCTCCCGCGCGGTGCGGGCCATGCCCCGATAGGGGCTGTACAGGCGCAGGAACTCCTCCACCGCCGCCGGGATCTTCTCCGGCGAGGCCCGGAGCTCATCCTGCAGCTCCGGGTCCCGGGAGAGGTGGACGAACATGTTGCCGATGAACACCGAGGGGGCCACCATGCCGGTGACGATCAGCTGCCGCACGCAGCCGAGCACCATCGGGGCGGGCAGCGGAGCACCGTTGTACTCAGCGTCCAGGAGGCCCGCCGTCAGATCCTCCTCGGGTCGAATCCCCTGCGAGCGCGCGTCGATGATGTCCTGAGCGATCTCGTAGAGCCTCTTGCTCAGACGCTTGACCGTGTCGTGGTCCAGCACCTGGATCGCGTCGACATATTCGCCGCTCACACTCTTGATCTCGCTGCTGGTCTCCACCGACAGGTTGAAGAATTCGGCGAAGACGTGGGCGGGCAGCTTCTGGGCGTACTCGGTGGCCACATCGGCGTCGCCCTTCTCGATGAGCGGCGTGAGCAGCTGGGTGGAGCATTCCCGGACCTTCGGCTCCATCGCCCGCATCTTGGGCGGAGTGAAGAACCGGTTGATGACACGCCTGTAGGCCATATGCTCCGGGGATCCAGATGCAGCGGAGGCCTCACACCGGTGAACGAGAAGGCCGGCACAGCATTCTGCTTGGTCGTGGTGAACCGGGAGATGTCGGTGATGACCTCCAGAAGCTCGTCGTAGCCGAGCATCGCCCAGAAGCCGCCGAAGGCCTGGCTGCGGGCCACCGGACACCGCGAACGCACCTCGCCGAGATCCCGGTGTGCGCTGTCGAAGGTCTCCGGGGCCTGGGGGTCGAAGTCGTGCCGGTCCCGGCTTACGTCGAGTGCGGTCTGGTGATCCATCAGTTCAGCCCCAGCAGGAGTTGATCTCGTCCGTGTCAGGATCCTCGATCTCGCTGGTCCGGGTGAACCGGTCCATGCCTTCGTCGTCGTAGGGAGAGATCGCGTCGGTGACATCGTTGAGCAGCGTGCTGCCCTCCTCGCCCATCAGGTATGCGGCCAGAAGCTGCGCCCCTGCCTGGTTGGGGAGTCGTTGGAGATGCCGATCGCAGCCTCAGGTCCGGTGGTGGGCGACATTTCGACGATCTCCACCGGAGCGCCCTGCTCGATGAGGTTGTTGACGATGGCGCTGACTCCGGGGTGGCCGATCTGGCCTTCGCCCGCTGCCACGGCCTGGGTGACCGGCACGGCGCTGTCCAACCACGTGGGGTCGTTGTCAGCGACCCCTCGAGGAACTCGTCGCCGAACTCCTGACGCATCAGCCCCCAGAAGGAGGCGTTCGCGGGCGAGGAGTCAGGTTCGGCCAGAAGCAGGCTTCCGGCGAACTCGGGGTCCGCGTAGTCCTCCCACTGCTCCAGAGGCGCACTGACCTCCTCAGTGTTGATCACCGCGTCGGTGGGGATCAGCGAGGCGATGGGAGTGGCTCCTCATCGTCCCAGAACTCCTCCGGGAGCTCGTCGGCCATCTCGGGCATGTCGAGCTCGTCGACGGGGTCAGCCACTCATTCTCGAGCGCCTCGGCGAAGAAGGGGACTGCGTCATCAGGATCAGGTCTGCCACAGCGGAGCCCGAGTCGGCCTCGGCGGAGTACCGCTGGGTGAGGTCTCCGGTCACCAGCCGGACCGGCCGGACCTCCACGCCGTACTCTTCGGTGAACTCTTCGGCGATGGTCCGCAGCGCGGACTCGTCGATCATGCTGTAGAAGGTGACCGCCCCTGCGTCCTGGGCCTCATCGACGAGCGCCTGGACCTCTTCGCTGTGGTCTCCTCCGCCCTGGTCGGCGGCCTCGGCCTCGTCGGCGTCTCCTCCGCCGCATCCGGTGAGGACCAGGGCGGCGACTGAAATCGTGGGGATGGCGATGCGTGGTGTTTTCACAGTTGTTCCCTTCATAGAGCGTGCGAGGACTATTGGGTTTTCGATACGCCGAAGCGCTTTGAGATGACGATCACGAAGAACAGCACTGTTCCCGTGATCAGGACGAGGGTGGACGAAAGGGCAGCAAGTTCGGCGTACGAGCCGCCGTTGAACACCTCGAGGATGCGGAAGCCGAGCACCACGTTCTCCGTGCCGGAGAGAATCGCCGAGGCGGTCAGGTCCCCACGATGCGGATGAAGAGCAGCGCCCAGCCCCCGACGAGGCCCGGCAGCATCAGTGGGGCGTAGACCCGGAAGAACGTCTTCCAGTCCTTGGCGCCAGATACGGTGGACGCCTCTCCCAGCTCCTTGCCCACCACTGCCACGGACGCATCCGAGGCGATCGAGGCCTGCGGCAGGTAGAGCGCCAGGTACCCGATCAGGAGGATGATCCAGGTTCCGCCGAGGTTGAACGGCTCCCGGCCCAGCAGCAGCAGGATGCCGACGGCGATGACCATGTTGGAGATGGACGCCGGCATCTTGATCGCCACATCGATTCCCTGGGCCAGGAGGGTTCGTCGGCGCTGCACGTAGAGGGACACGAGTGCGGCAGCCATGATGCCGATGAAGCCGCCGACGATGCCCAGTCCCATGCTGTTCATGAACGCTTCCCGGGTGCTGGGGTCCCTCACCAGCGTGGTGGCGAACGCTTCGAAGCTCAGCCCCGACCAGTCCACGTTGGGCGTCCAGTAGCCGTTGAGCGCGACGATGAAGAGGCTTAGCCATGGGAAGGATGGTCGACACCAGCACATAGAGCAGCACCAGGCCGCGGACCACGGGCTTCCAGGGGCCCAGCTTGATGATGCCGTGCTTAGCCGCCCTTTCCGCCTATGCTGCCGAAGCGTGCGGAGCGAAGAATGCGGAACTGGACGTAGTAGGAGATGCCCACGAAGACCATGACGATGGCGCTGAGTCCCAGGGCAAGGTCCTCATCCGGCGGATAGCTGAAGGTCAGCAGGTTCACGATCCGCACGGCGATGACGTCGATCTGCGCGGGGTTCCGATGATCGCGGCGATGGAGAACATGCCGAACCCGAACCAGGTGCAGAGCAGGAAGCCTACCCCGACCGACGGGGCGAGCGTCGGCAGCGTCACCTTCCGCAGGGTGCGCAGATAGCTTGCCCCGCTGAGGCGCGATGCCTCCTCGAGGCTCGAGTCGAACGACGCGAGGGCTGCCGCCACATTCATATAGACATAGGGCACGGCGTAGATGGTGTAGACCATGATGAGGCCGTACCAGGAGTTGATGTCGAAGGGGCCTGACTCCATATGGATGCCGACGAGCGACAGCGCGTCGCGGATCCAGGCGTTGAGCAGCCCTGCGCGCGGTGAGAGCAGCATGGTCCATCCCACGGCGCCCGCCACCGGGGGCAGGAGGAAGGGCAGATAGGGAAGGATGTCGTTGAGGATCCCCAGCCGCGCGTCCGTTCTCTGGTTCGCCCAGGCGAGGAGGAAGCCGATCACCACCGCGCATGCGCTGGAGACGACCACGACGACCAGCGTGTTGAAGACCAGCGATCCGAGGTCCGGAATGGCCAGTGTGCGCTCAAAGGCCTCGAGGGAGAAGCCTCCGTCCTTCCAGACCATCCCCACCACGACCTGAATCAGCGGCACGCACACAATGGCGATGAGCGTCAGGGCGATCAGCAGGGCAACGATGTCCAGCGATGAGTGGCGGCTCCTGAGTGAGGACCCGGGCCTGACCAGCGGCGTGATGGTCTTCATGAGACGACCTCTGCGGAGCGCCCTGCTGCGGACTCGGTGCTCCCAGCCTCATCCGAGGGGCGGCTGTCCGAGGAGTCCTCGAAGACCATGACGCACTCGGGATCCAGAGTGATCCACACGTGATCGTCGACGGAGAGCGACGTGGGTTAGCTGCTCCAGATGCGCATCCGGTCCTCGCCGCACTGCACGATGTACTCCGTGTGCGACCCCATGAAGAGCATGGCCTGCACCGTGCCGCTGATCGCATTCGTCGTGCCTGGGTCCTCCTGGGAGAGGCCGCCGTCCTCAGGCCGCCACAGCAGGTTGGCCTGCTTCGGCGTGGGCTAAGCCGTCCCCACTCGGATCGGCCCATGCGACGTGCGGAACACCCCGCCGAGGAATCCCACGCACCGGCCATCCGGTTCGTCGAGCCGATGAAGGTGGCGACATATTCGGTCGCGGGGCTGCGGTAGATCTCCTCCGGCGTGCCGAACTGCTGGACCTTTCCTGGTCCAGCACGGCGATGCGGGTGGCAAGCTCCATCGCTTCGGCCTGGTCGTGCGTCACGAAGATCGCGGTGAAGCCGAGACGACGCTGCGTGGCGAGCAGTTCGATGCGCAGCTGCTCGCGGACCTGTGCGTCGACGTTGGAGAGGGGCTCGTCGAAGAGCACCACCCGCGAGCCGTCCACCAGGGCACGGGCCAGGGCTGTGCGCTGCTGCTGGCCGCCGCTGAGCTGCCCGGGGTACTGATCGATCAGGTCCGAGATGCCGACTGTGGCCAAGGAGTCTTCTACCTTCTCCTGCATCTGGCTGCGAGACATCTTGCTTAAGCGCGTCGGTTCTCCAAGGGATAGCGCACGTTGTTGCGCACCGTCATGTGAGGCCAGAGCGCGTACGACTGGAACATCATGCTGAGATTGCGCTGCGAAGGCGTGACGAGCACACGCTCATCGCTGGAGAAGACGGTCTTGCCGCTGACTCGGATCTGGCCCCGGTCCGGAGTCTCCAGTCCTGCGATGGTGCGCAGCAGCGTGGTCTTGCCGCATCCGCTGGGACCCAGGAGCACGACGAATTCGCCGGGCTCCACCACAAGGTCCGCGTCATCGATCGCTTTGACCAGAGTGCCGTCCCTGCGGGTGAACTCTTTGGTCAGCCGATCGATCTGTACTGCAGGCTCCACTGAAACCTCCGCCTGTCCGAACTGTCCGGAACCAGATGAGATCTGGATCACATTTCGTCGATCATTGTTGTCAACTTTTTGTCGCGCGTCAAGGGATTGACGATTATTGTTGCTCCCATGAAAGTCGCGGAGCAGACCATCGGCAGCAGCGGGCGCACCGGGGAGGACCGGGCGCAGAGGGCGCCCGAGTATCCTCGGACCCTGGAATATCCCGCTGATACTGACGATGAGGTAGCTGTGCAGAAGAGGTTTCTCGAAGGGCTGCGCGCCGAGATGGCCGAGGGCCCCAGGCCTCGCCAGCTGCTGGTCACCCTCATGGCCGACTACTGGATCACTCCAGGGGCGTCCGCGCCCTCAGGGGCCTTGGTGGACCTGCTGGAGGAGTTCGATGTGCCGCCCAGCGGAACACGGACGCTGCTGAGTAAGCTGTGCCGACAGGGCCGCCTCGAATCCTTCAAAGAGGGCCGCCGCACGTTCTACAGCATCGCCCCAGGGTCGCGCCGCAGGCTCGTCTCCGGATTCAGCGCCATCGCCCGCTTCGGCGCGGAGAAGGAGCCCGACCCCTTCATCTGGACCTGCCTGATGTTCTCCGTGCCCGAGGGCATGCGCACACGGCGCCTGCGCCTGCACAAGGGACTGCGCTGGATGGGCTTCGCGCCGCTCTATGACGGCGTCTGGGTCAGCCCGCAGGCCGCCCGGGAGCAGGTCGATGCGCTGCTGAAGTCGCAGGAGATCAGCTCCGCCACCGTCTTCGAGGCGACCGCCTACAGCGCGGGGCTCACCTACGGGCAGCCCACTGACGCCTGGTCCATTCCGACCCTGCAGGATCAGTACGCCCGATTCCTGGATGAGGCTGGGCAGGCCCTGCAGCGCGTGTCGGAGGGAAGGTCACCGCAGCCGAGGCGCTGGTCATGCGCACAGAGCTCATCAACGTGTGGCGGTGCTTTCCGCGTGCAGACCCGAGCCTGCCCCTGGGACTGCTCCCCAGCCCTGGCCGCGCCAGGAGGCCGCCGAGCTCTTCTCGACGCTCTACGCCCAGCTCGAGCCGCTGGCGAGCTCCATGGTCCACAACGCCGTGGAGCGCCATTCACGGGCGCACATGACGTTCGTCAGCAGTCACAGAGTTGCCGATGCAGGTGCCATGGCGAAGCAGTCCGCCAACGAGCACTTGTATTTCACTTACTGACGCTCCAGCACATTTTTGACATGCTTCCGGTACCCTCGTGACCGGATAGAGTCAGACCCTCACACCTCCTCATCCTGAGTCGCAGCGCGCAGCATGCGGCAGAGCGCACCGCAGCCCTTCGGCATCCGACCCGGGACAGTTATCAATCTGCATGATATTCTTCGTCCACTCATCAAATGTGATGGGGATCACAAATTCAGGAGGCTGTTATGAGAATCGGCATCCCGGCCACGTCGGCCCTCTTCCTCTCCGCAGCGCTGGCAATGACGGCATGCGCTGACGGCGGAGAGGAGACCGACTCGGACTCGCCCGCAGACCAGGGAGAGGCCAACGAGGACGCGCCCCTCTACGACGAGCTGCCCCAGGAGATCAGAGACGCTTAAGCAGCATCACCATCGCCGCAGACACCCACCCCCGTACCGCACCATCGCCGACGACGGGACGATCACCGGCATCGACCCGGATCTGCAGGAGGTGCTCTCGGAGCAGCTCGGCGTGCCGTTCGACGTCCAGACCACCTCGGGCCTCGACGCGATGCTCTCGGGCATGCTCTCCGGTCGGTACCACGCATTCAACGGCCCCGTTCGGACCACTCCCGAGCGCGAGGAGGACTTCGACGCCATCGTATGGATGACGACCCGCACGTCCTACCTCTACCTGGAGGAGGCCGCCGACGATCGGGAGGACCCCGAGGCTCTGTGCGGCGCACGCGTCGCCGGGGTGACAGGCTCCGTCACCGAGAGTCAGCTGGAGCTCTACACGGAGTGGTGCTCGGAGAACGGCCTGGACGCCCCGAGTTCATCGGCCTCGAGGACACCAACTCGACCATCCTGGCCCTGAACTCCGACCGCGCCGACTACGCGGGCACCACCCAGGCTGCAGCCCTGGACATCCAGGGCCAGAGCCCTGACGAGTACGGCTACATCGCACAGTCGGACGAGCAGGGAGTAAGCACAGACCTGCTGGCCATGTTCCTCCCACGGGACAACGACCTGGCCGAGCCCATGTATGAGGCGTTCCAGGCCATCTTCGAGAACGGTGAGTACGAGCGGGTCATGGAGGACTGGAACCTGCAGGACGCCTCCGTCGACGAGCCGTCCCTGAACCCCATGTCGGACGATGACTCATGACGGCCGTCAGCGCACAGCCGCACCTCCGCCACGACCAGGTCGCTGAGGAGCCGGACGCCGCGAACGCCCGCCCCCGCGTGATGCCCCTGCGCATCGTGGGATCGGCGCTGCTGGGCCTGATCACCCTCGGGGTGGCCGCCTTCCTCATCACGAACGAGCGGTTCGAGTGGCCCGTGGTCGCAGAGTTCCTCTTCGCCCCCACGGTGCTGGCTTACTCATGATGACGCTGGTGCTGACCGCGGTCTGCATGACGCTGGGAACCCTGCTGGGCACAGTGCTCGCAGCGGGTCAGCTCAGCGACTTCTGGCCCTACCGACTCGCCTGCCTGGTGTTCGTCGGCTTCTTCCGCGGAGTCCCGCCGCTGGTCCAGCTGATCTTCTGGTTCAACCTCGCCTACCTGCTGCCCCGCATCTCCATCGGCGTCCCCTTCGGGCCGGAGATTGCAGGATGGTCCACCAACTCGCTGATCACGCCGCTGACGGCCGCCATCATCGGGCTCTCGCTCCACCAGTCGGCCTACATGGCCGAGATCATCCGCGCAGGGCTCCTCTCGGTGGACCACGGCCAGCACGACGCCGCATCAGCCATGGGCTTCGGCAGATGGCACACCTTCAGCACCATCGTGCTACCGCAGGCCATGCGCGTGATCATCCCGCCCTCGGGGTCACAGGTGATCGCCCTGCTGAAGGGGACCTCCCTGGTCAGCGTCATCGCGATGGGCGATCTGCTCAACGCCGTCCAGACCATCTACAACCGCACCTACGACGTGGTTCCGATGCTGATCGTGGCCGTCATCTGGTATCTGGTCATCGTCACGCTCCTCACCCTGGTCCAGCGGCGAGTCGAGGCCCACTTCGGGCGCGGAACGAACCGTCCCGCACATCACCGTTCGAGAACGCGAGGCAAGACACGTGAAAAGCAGCCCTGACGCCGCCCCCGTCGTCGACGTGCGATCGATGAGCAAGCACTTCGGCGAGCTGACCGCCCTGGACAACGTCGACCTGACCGTCTATGAGCGTGAAGTCGTCGCCATCCTCGGCCGCTCCGGATCCGGCAAATCGACCCTGGTCCGATGCGTCGACCAGCTGGAGGAGATCGACTCCGGAGCCATCTACCTCGACGGTGAGCTGCTGGGCTACGAGCGCACCAGCAGCGGACTGCGCACTCTGAGCGACTCAGCACGCCGCATCCAGCGTCGCCGGATGAGCATGGTGTTCCAGCAGTTCAACCTCTTCCCCCATTGGACGGTGCTCAGAAACGTCACGGAGGCGCCGATGGTCGCCCACGGCCTCTCCAGGGCCGATGCGCGTTAAGCGCGGCCTCGAGCTCCTCGAACGCGTGGGCCTGTCCGACAAGACTCACGCCTACCCGCGTCAGCTCTCCGGGGACAGCAGCAGCGCGTGGCGATCGCACGGGCAGTGGCCGTCGAACCACGCGTCCTGCTGTTCGACGAGCCGACCAGCGCACTCGACCCGGAGCTGGTGGACGAGGTGCTCCGCACCATGCAGGACCTGGCGGTCTCGGGACGCACGATGATGGTGGTGACCCATGAGCTGGAGTTCGCGCGTCAAGTCTCGGACCGCTGCATCTTCATGGCCGACGGAAGGATCGTCGAGGACCGGCCGTCGCAGGAGTTCTTCGAGGATCCCCAGTCCGAGGAGCTCCGCACGTTCCTCGCCCGCAGCAGCCACCAGTCCAGCCGGGCGAGCGCATGAGCACCGTCATGGCGACCGGTGATCTCGTCCTGGAGCGCGACGATCCCGCGGAGCTGCTGGGCGAGGCGCGCCCGCTCCTGCTGCAGGCCGATGCGGTCATCGGCCACCTCGAGGTGCCCCACACCGACGCGTCGACCGTCATGTCCTCCGACGTCGCCGCTCAGCCTAAGCCCCTCCGCAGGCTTTGGATGCGGTCGCCGATGCGGGCTTCAGCGTCCTCACTCTCGCCGGAAACCACGTGTTCGACTTCGGGGCGCAGGGCATCGCAGACACCCGCGGGCACTGCCGGGACCGAGGCATGCTCACAGCCGGGGTAGGCATGGATCTTGAGCAGGCATGGGAGTTACCGTTCAGCAGCTCGGCAGGCGGAGGCTGCTGGTGCTCAGCGTGAACTGCGTCGGCCCGCGAGAGTCCCACGCCTAAGCACCTCCAAGCCAGGGTGCGCCTACGTCGAGATCGTCACGCACTACGAGCCCCGGGGCGCCAACCCCGGAGGGCCTCCGAGGGTCTACACGTTCGCTGAGCCCCGCTCCCTGCGCGCCTTCGCCGACCGCATCGCCGATCACGCAGGCCTGGGCACCGACGTCGTCGTCTCGCTCCACAAGGGACTGGTGCACCAGCCCGCGCAGATCGCCGACTACGAGTACGAGGTGGCGCACGCTGCCATCGACGCTGGTGCTGCCGCCGTGCTGTCCCACCACGCGCACATCATGAAGGGGTGGAGGTCTACCGCGGCCGCCCCATCTTCCACGGTCTGGGGAACTTCGCCACCGTCACGACGGCGCTCAGCGGCGACGCCGATCAGACGCCTGAGCGCCGAAGCTGGGCACGGGAGCGGCGCCGCCTATTCGGCTTCGACCCCGACCCGCGGATGCCCGAGTACCCGTTCCACCCGCAGAGCAGACGCACCGCCGTGGCAGAGCTGCGCTTCGGCGACGACGGGCTCACCGGCGCACAGCTCATCCCCTGCTGGATCGACGAGCAGTGCAGGCCGCGCCCGGAGACCCGCTCCGGACGCGGCCAGGACATCGGGGACTACATCATCAGCATCTCCCAGGAAGCCGGGCTGCGAACCGGATTCGGCTGGGACGCAGACCGTCTGCACGTGACACTGGAAGGAAACGCATGAACAAGGGGCCATTGCACGGAAAGACTGTCGTCGACCTCACCACCGCCCTGGCCGGGCCGTACGCGACGCTGCTTCTGTCGGGACTGGGCGCCCGCGTCATCAAGGTCGAGAACCCGGTGCGAGGAGGGGACTCCTCGCGCAACAATTCGCCCTACATCTCGGCGGAGGGCCTGAGCGCCCAGCGCACCTCGCCCGAGGATATGTCCGTGTCGATGATGCTGCGCGGACGCGGCAAGGAGTCGATGACGCTGAACCTCAAGCACCCTGAGAGCCGTGCCGTGCTCATGGATGTGATCAGGGACGCGGACATCCTCGTGGAGAACTACAGCGCCGGGGTCACCAAGCGCCTGGGCATCGACTATGCCAGCGTCCGCACCGTCAACGAGAGGCTCGTCTACACCTCCATCAGCGGATTCGGCGCAGGATCGGACAGCGGGGACCGCAAGGCCATGGACACCATCGTCCAGGCCCTGTCCGGCATCATGACCACCGCAGGGGAGCCGGACGATCCGCCGGTGCGGTTCGGCCTCCCCGTGGGCGACCTCGTCGCTCCGCTCTCAGCAGTGATCGGAACCTTGGGCGCGGTCCTCCACGCGGAGCGCACAGGCGAGGGCCAGCACGTCGACGTGTCCATGCTCGGGGCCCTGACCTCGTTGGTCGCCTGCGAGCCCTTCGATGCGCTGGAGTCGGTCGGCTTCCCGCTGCGCACCGGGGCCTACGTCCCCGGCTCGCGCCCTTCGGCACGTTCGAAGCCGTCGACGGGTGGTTCGCCATCTGTGCGCCCACCGATCAGTTCGCCGCGGGCGTGCTCCGGGCGATCGGCCGCCCCGACCTCCTCGAGTCCGAGGACTTCGGAACCCGGGACGCCCGCGTGACCAACTCCAAGCGTCTGCACGGCCTCATCGCAGGGTGGGCCGCGGAGCAGACCCTCGAGGCCGCTCTGGGCGCTCTGGACCGGGAGGGGCGCTAAGCCGCGCCGGTGCGCACCACCGCGGAGGCCGTCCGCGACCCCCAGGTGACCGAGCGGCGCGAGGTCGTGCCCCTGGAGCACCCTGAATTCGGCCATTTCGACGGGCTGCTCGGCTCCGGGATGCCGTTCCGCTACTCCTCGAGCGCGGCCCAGCTTCAGCCCACCGCCCCCACCTGGGTCAGCACACCGCGTCGATACTCAGCGACCTCGGCTACACGCAGGAGACCATCGCCAGCCTCGGGGAGGACGGCGTCCTATGACCGACGCGGCCTCGGAGACGCAAGGGGCGGAGCAGCCCGTCATCGGCGTGGTGGGCGCGGACGCGCCGCGCCACATCCTGCTCGCTTCGCAGACTCTTCCGCAGCGGATCGTCGGCTCGTGGCAGGCGGAGGCGTCCGAGGAGTCGCAGGAGCTGCTGGGCGCCGCGGATGCGGTGAGCATGCGGGTGCTCGATCACCTGCTCTCCGAGGAGGCCGCCGGATTGGCTAAGCCTGGTCGTGTGCAACGACTCGATGGCGAATCTTCGCCTCTTCTACGTCGCCCGGATCCTCGCCCAGCGGGGAGGCTGACCTTTCCTGTGCATCTGCTCGACGCTCCGCGCGGCACAGCCCCTCACCACACGGCCTTCGCCGCGAAGCAGTTCGCCCGGCTCGCCGCGTTCGCCGGAGCCGCGGGACGCCCGATGGACGCATCATCGTCCCTGCAGGCGGCTGAGGAGGAGCACCGCCTCGGCGAGGCTCTGGACAGGCTCCGCCGACGCCGCCTGGCTTACCAGTGCTCCGGAGCCCAGGCCCTGCAGGCATACCGGGCGGTAACCGGACAGCGCCCGCGGAGGGAGAGCGACTGGTGGATGCGGCGCGCTCCCCGGAAAGGGCCCCGGCGCGCCGCGTCTTCATGACCGGAAGCTCCCACCCCGACGAGACGCTCTATCAGGCCGTCGAGGCTGAGGGCGCGCTGATCGTCGGTGAGGACCATGACTCAGGGGACGCGGCGTGGATGGGCGTCGCCGTCTTCGAGGAGGCGCCGGAGGATGTGTTCCGAGGGCTGGCGGAGAGGCATGCGATGCGCCCGCCCCTGGCCGCACGGTCCCTCAGCGGCGAGCGCGCCGAGCATCTGGCCCGACGGGTCAGCGATATGCGCTGCGATGGTGTCCTGGCACTGGTTCGCGAGCACGACGACGCGCCTGCCTGGGACCTGCAGCCGCAGAGTGCGGCTCTGCGGGCGACGTCTGTGCCCCTCGCCGCACGCACGCGCATCCGCCCGCACGACGGTCTCTCGGCGGCAGTGTCAGCCGTCCGGGAGCTCCCTGAGCCCGAGAGGCAGTCACCCCGTGAGCATCGATCGACTTCAGAGCGCCGTCTCCGCCACGGCGTACCAGAAGCAGTGGTTCCGCGAGGTTCAGGACCGGGCGGCGGCCGGGGAGCCCATCGCTATCGTGAACGCCGATGCGCCGCACGAGATCTTCCGCGCGCTGGACATCCCCTATGTGGTGACCCAATGGTGGTCCTCGATCATCGCGGCGAAGGGCGCCGGTCCCGGTGCGCTGGCCGCGCTCGATGAGCAGGGGCTGCCCGACTTCAGCGTCCAGTACGACGCGCTGCCCCTGGGTGAGCAGCTGCTGCCGGAGGCTGAGCGCCCGTGGGGCGGGCTGCCCATGCCTGCTTTCGCCGTCGCCGAGCGCAGCGGCGACGTGACGCAGAAGATCTTCGAGCAGTGGGGCAGCCGGGAGGGCACGGAGACGTTTCTGCTCTCACGCACCGGCGCGGACCCTCTGCTTACCGACTGGTGGGAGCTGGTGCCCGAGCAGTGGGAGACCGCATTCGGCAGCGATCGGATCGACCTTCTTCAGGCCGAGATGGAGGAGCTGATCGCGTGGCTGGAGGAGCGCACCGGCCGCCGGCTCGACCGCACCGTCCTCAGCGCCATCATGGACCGCGCCAACGCTCAGGCCGAGTGGAACAGGCGCACCCGAGATCTCCTCGCCCGGACGCGCCCGTCCCCGGTGCTCGTGCGCGACACGATGCTTACCGTCATGATCCCGCAGTGGCACCGCGGCACCGAATGGGCGGTCGAGGCAGCCCGCAGCCTCTACGAGGAGGTCCGGGACAGGGTGTCCCGCTCAGCAGCCGTGTGTCCGGGCGAGCGCCGCCGCCTCATGTGGATCGGACGGGGCCTGTGGTCCGACATGGACCTCTACACCCGATTTCACGACACCCACGGTGCGGTCTTCGTCTGGTCGATGTACCTGGCGATCGCCGCCGACGGCTATGCCAGATACGGAGAGGATCCGCTGCGCGCACTGGCAGGGCGATTCGTCGGACTCACTGACCTTCTCTATGTGCCGCCGTGGTCCTCGCAGTGGTATGTCAAGGAGGCGCAGACGCACGGCGTCGACGGGGTCGTCCACCTCGTCGCGGACGACACTCCGGGCAGCGGATTCATCACGGAGGCCTTGGAGGACTGCGGCATACCCGTGCTCGAGATCAGGGCTAACAACGCTGATCAGCGCTCCAGCGGTGCGGCGCGCATCCCGGAGAGGATTGCTGAGTTCATCGAAGAGCGGCTCTGAGGCTTACTCTCAGGAGTGCTCCGGATCGCCCCGGCTTCGGATGCGCGACGCTTCGTCTGACGCAGGCGCGCCGCAGCCAGGCGGGAGGGCACATGGCGAGGGCGGTTGGTCACGGCCCGCTGCGCCACGGCTTCGGCTTCGGCCTCGTCGTCGCCGAAGTAGCCGTAAACCAGCGCCTCGGCTGCCGTGTGGACGATGTCCACCAGGGGCGCGCCCGCATCGAGCCGCTCCGTCAGCCTGCTCTCCAGCTCCTCGAGCTCCGCGTAGCAGCGGCTGATGAGGGTCCAGCCAGCTTCGGTGAGCCGCACCAGGCGCACCCTCCGGTTCTGGGGGTGGCTGCTCCGGGCGACCAGATCGGCCTTCAGCAGCTCTTCGAGCACCGAATGCGCCGCCTGGGCGCTGACGAATGTCCGACGCGCCAGCTGCGCGTTGGAGACCGGCAGCCCCTCCGCCAGGACCTGCATGACCAGGAACTGGGAGAGCGTGACGCCGTGGGCGAGCGCCAGGTTCTCCGTGAAGCGGTCGAGCGCCCGGCTCAGGCGGTAGCTGCTGTAGTTCAGGCGCTCCGTGGCAGGCGTGCCTCTCGGGTCGCGTTCGAGTCCATCCACAGTGGCCGACCCTACAGCGCCTGGCCGGGGACGCGCTGTCAGCAGCAGCTGTTCACGTCGTCGAACGGGTCGTGCCGGTGGCTTACTGCAGCGAGGTCAGCGTCGTCGCCGTCGGGGTTCTTCCGCGCTGCGACCATGGCGATGACGGACTCCACCAGCACCCACGTGCTTACCACCAGGATGATGGCGTCGAGCACGAAGAGCAGCCAGTTGCCGTCGGCGTAGAAGTCTCCCAGCTGCACGGCTGCGGCGAAGAGACTCATGCACAGCACGAAGCCCATGGGGATGAGGACAGGCAGGAAGGGACGGCGGCGACGAATGAGCATGACGGTGATGATGCCCATGGTCAGTGCGGCCAGGAGCTGGTTCG
This sequence comes from Nesterenkonia pannonica, assembly GCF_019575955.1. Lineage (GTDB taxonomy): Bacteria > Actinomycetota > Actinomycetes > Actinomycetales > Micrococcaceae > Nesterenkonia > Nesterenkonia pannonica. The sequence continues at coordinate 456,271 of NZ_CP080575.1, read as the reverse complement.
TCGTGCCGAAGAGCGGCCAGATGAGCATGCCGCCGGACCCGTCCGCGCCCTGCGAGAAGGTGAGGGCTGCGGCCGCGCCGACGGCGATGGCAGTCGCTGCGTAGATGTTGATGCGGACGTTGCCGATCTCGCCGATCTCCTGGACGACGAACCTCAGCAGGCGGATGCCCGTATCCATGGTGGTGGCGGCGAACAGCACGGCCATTGTGGCCAGAATGGTGGCCGAGAGAGACTCAGGAAGGCCGAGGCTTGCGTTGACGATCGCGCCGCCCCGGAGACGAAGTTGGCGACCGGTGCATCGTTGAAGCTGCTGTAGACGTCCTCCCACTGGGCGAGCGTCTGGAAGCCTGCGGTGGTGGCGATGATCGCACCCAGGGCCAGCAGCCCTTCGCCCACTGCGCCGAAGTAGCCGACGAACCGCGCATCGGTCTCCTTGTCCAGCTGCTTGGAGGTGGTGCCGGAGGCGACGGTGCCGTGGAAGCCGGAGATGGCGCCGCACGCGATGGTGACGAACAGCAGCGGGACCAGGCTGGGAGTGCCGTCAGGGGTGCTGGTGTTGATGGCGGGAGCCACGATGGTGGGGGTCGCGATGAGCACCGCACCGTAGAGGATGCCCAGTCCGATGAAGAGCTGGACCCCGTTGATGTAGTCGCGCGGCTGCAGGAGCACCCAGACGGGCAGCAGGGACGCGACTGCGGCGTAGACGAAGAGCAGGATGATCCACTGCCCGTTGGGGTTCAGACCGAGAACGGACTCGGGCAGGCTCACCGGGACCTGGTTGCCCACCAGGATCAGCCCGTACAGCGCGACGACGCCGACGACGGTGACCATGGCGAGGTTCCACCTGAAGCGGTAGATCATCTGACCGATGATCAGGGCGACGGCGAGCGCGCCCCAGACGGGAATCACCGCGGTGGGCTGGGCGACCAGCAGGTCGGAGATCACGACGGCGAAGGCGCAGATCACCATCAGAAGGAGCAGGAACACCACGACGATGAAGAGGTTGCGTCCGCGGGGGCCGATGTAGCGCCCCGACAGGGTGCCGATGGACTGGCCTCTGTTCCGCTGCGAGGCCCACAGGGCTCCGAGGTCGTGCATGCCGGCGATGAAGACGGTGCCGATGGTGACCCAGAGGAAGGCAGGGAGCCAGCCCCAGATGACTGCGACCGCTGGTCCGACGATGGGGGCGGCCCCGGCGACTGAGGTGAAATGGTGTCCCCAGAGGACGTATTTGTTGGTGGGGACGAAGTCCACGCCGTCGCGCTGGGTGTGGGCCGGGGTCTTGAAGTCCGCGCTGAGCGCGTAGACCCGGCGGGCCAGGAATCGCGAGTACAGGAAGTACCCGCCCAGCAGCATGACGATGCCGATGCCCGCCAGCACCAGCGAATTCAGGCTGTCCATCGGTGCGCCCCCTGGGTGTGTGCACTGCAGATTGCTCGTTTGTGACGCAGATCATAGTATCAGCCGACGCCCAGGTGAGGTTGATTCTGTAGGACCGGCAGCGACCACCGAAAGACAAGAGAGCCGCACACCTTATGTCACAGACGCTTCCTGAGAAGGACCAGCCCAGCAGCCGCCGCGTTCCGTCGGTGTCCTCCACGGATGCGAACTCCCGGCAGAACCCCTTCCGCAGGCCACCATCAGGAGACTCTTCAGATTCTGCGGGACGTCGAGCTGCCCATGATCGCGAAGGGGCCCATCATCCGGCGCCCCAAGGTGGTGGAGCTGGTGGCCCGCACCGGCTGGGAGACTCAAGCCGTGAAGCGGATGCAGAAGGTGGCGGACCGCTACGGAACCGGCCCTCTGATGCTCTCCACCCCAAGAAGATGGCCATGGTGCTCGACCCCGAGCACGTGCACCGGATCCTCGACGCATCGCCGGAGCCCTTCGCCACCGCCGAGACTCTCAAGCGGCACGCGCTGAAGCACTTCGAGCCGAAGGTCTCGCTCATCTCCCACGGCGAGGAGCGGACTCAGCGCCGCCAGCTCAACGAGGCGGCGCTCGACACCGATCACCCGATCCACCGCATGGCAGAGTCCTTCATGCCGGCGGTGCGCGAGGAGGCAGAGGGCCTGCTGCGCGAGGTCGACGCCAAAGGCGGGACGCTGGAGTACCCGGACTTCTATCAGGCCTGGTTCCGCGTGGTCCGCCGCGTGGTGCTCGGCGACTCCCATCGCGATGACCGTCAGATCACCGACCTCACCGAGAAGCTCCGGGGACGGCAACTGGGCCTTCCTGAAGCCGGTGGACAAGGGCGGCCGCAAGGAGCTGCTGGACCAGATCGGCGCCGCACTCAGCAAGGCCGAGCCGGGCAGCCTTGCGGCCTTCATGAAGGATATGGACTTCGGCCCGGAGGATCAGCCTACCAACCAGGTGCCGCAGTGGTTCTTCGCCTTCGATCCCATGGCATGGCCAGCGCACGGTCACTGGCGCTGCTCGCCGAGCACCCGGAGCACATGGCCAAGGCGCGCGAACAGATCGCCGCCGAGGGCGCAGAGACCGCTCCGATGCTGCAGCATCTGCGGGGCACAGTCCTCGAGTCGCTGCGGCTCTGGGCGACGACGCCCATGATCCTGCGAGAGACCACCCGGGAGGTGGAGTTCGAGCACGGTGTCATGCTTAAGCAGGCACGTCCGTGCTGATCTTCGCGCCGTTCTTCCACCGGGATGAGCGGAATCTGGACTTCGCACACTCGTTCTCGCCGGAGATCTGGGAGGAGCCGCGGACCAGGGACCAGTGGCCCCTCATGCCGTTCTCGGCGGGCACGGCCATCTGCCCCGGACGGCACCTGGTGCTGCTGCTGACGAGCAACTTCCTGGCCGAGATCATCCGCGCCAAGGACGTCACGCTCACCAGCCACAGCCTGGAGCCCGGAAGCATGCCGGGGCTGCTCAACAACTTCACCCTGGAGTTCGAGCTCACTTCGCCCGCCTGAGCGGCCGCGCCTCCGAGGCCCTAGGCTGCGGGGACCCAGTTCTGCGGGGCGTCGATCACGGCCCGCAGGGCTCGGAGCGCTCCCCTGTGGTCGCCGGGGAGAGCCCGCTGCAGGATTCGCGGACCCGGAACTCGCAGAACTCCGCCGCGAGCACGCGGTGCTGCAGCTGCGCTTCGATCCCGGGACGCAGCAGGTCCGTCAGCGGGGCGAATTCGCCGCCGAGCACCACACAGTGGACGTCGACCATGTTCATCGCGCCCGAGAGCCACTCCCAGTGCCTCACCGGCTTTGCTGAGGGCCGCACATGCTTGGGCGCCCGCACTGTCGTCCCACTCAGTCAGTGAGACCAAGTCGTCGGCCGTGGCCGAGGCGCTCAGCCCTGCGGCCAGCAGAAGGCTCCTCTTGCTTAAGCATAGACCTCCAGGCAGCCGGTGGACCCGCATCCGCACTGCGGGCCGGAGGGCTCCACGGTCAGGTGGCCGATCTCACCGGCCCAGCCGTGCTGACCCGCGTCGACCACCCCGTCGACGACCACCGCAGAGCCGATGCTTAAGCCTGGGCGGAGAGGTAGATGAAGGTCTGCTCCGTGCGGTCCTCGGCGGTGAGCTCCTCTGCGACGGCGAGGGCCGCCAGCTTGGCCTCGTTGACCACGAGGGCGAATCCGCCGCGCTCGGGCCAGCCCGCGGTGAACGCATCGACGACGTCCACCGACTTCCACCCGAGGTTGGGCGCGTAGAGCAGCGAGCGTTCGTCAGCTGCCACCAGGCCCGGGATTGCAACGACTGTGCCGACGATGCGGGCCCCGACTCCTGGGCGCCTGCGGCAACCCGCCCGGCCATCGCTCCGCGGCGCGGAGCACCTCTGCCGCATCCGAATTGCGGTAGTCCCCTCGATGATCTCCTCGGCGAGCACCGTGCCGGTGAGATCCAGCGCCCGGGCGGCCATGAAGTCCACATTGACTTCGACTCCGAGTCCCACCAGCGTCCTGCGGGCGGGAGTCAGCGGCACCGCCGTACGGCCGCGGGTGCCCCCGACCACTGGGGAGCCCTCTCTGACGATCCCGGCTGCCAGGAGCTCGTCGACCAGACGCGACACGGTCGACCGCGTCATGCCCGTGCGGATGCTGAGATCGGCGCGCGAGAGAGGCTCGGCCGATGCGAAGATCTCCTCGGTGAGCACCAGCAGGTTGGCCTCGCGCAGCGTCTCCTGCCGGGCGCCGGGGCGCTGCGCCTCGCCCTTGCGGGGCCGGTCGCGCCGCTGCGGCCGCTGGAAGTCGTTCTTGCCGCCGTCCTGCGCCTCAGCCACCAGCCCTCGGGAGAATGATCGTCGTCCGAGGCGCGCCAGCCGACCGGGCACCGGTGCCGCGGAAGCGGGCGCGCTCGTATGCACCCCGTTGGTCCGCGCGGGGTCGCGCTGTGCTGTGCCCTGGATCACAGACTTGATCTTAGCCTCCGAAGCAATTAGGTTTCACCTAGAAACAAAATGAGTCGGGGATCACATCCCGACAGAGTGGTCACCCGCTGATCCCATCACAACCCTGACACGATTTCTCGGAGGCACCCATGGCAACGACGCCGGCAGACGACTACAAGTTCTCCTTCGGCCTGTGGACCGTGGGATGGACCGCCCGCGACCAGTTCGGCGAGGCCTCCCGCCCCGAGCTCGAGCCATGGGACTACCTCCCCAAGCTGAAGGAGGTTAGCGCATCCGGCGTCACCTTCCACGACGACGACGTCGCCCCTTCGGCACCGATGACGCTGAGCGTGAGAAGTACTTCAGCCGATTCAAGGACGCGGCCGACGAGGTCGGCCTGAAGGTGGAGATGCTCACCACCAACACCTTCTCCCACCCGGTCTTCAAAGACGGCGGCCTGACCTCCAACGACCGCTCCGTGCGCCGCTTCGGCCTGCGCAAGCTCCTCCGCAACGTCGACCGCGCCGCTGAGTTCGGCGCCGAGACCTTCGTCATGTGGGGCGGGCGCGAGGGCTCGGAGTACGACAATGCCAAAGACCTCAACGCCGCCCACGAGCGCTACGCCGAGGGCATCGACACGATCGTAAGCTACATCAAGGAGAAGGGCTACGACCTGCGCATCGCGCTGGAGCCCAAGCCGAACGAGCCCCGCGGCGACATCTTCCTGCCCACCATCGGCCACGCGCTGGGCCTGATCGCCCAGCTCGACAACGAGGACATCGTCGGACTGAACCCCGAGACCGGCCACGAGCAGATGGCGGGCCTGAACTTCACCCACGGCATCGCGCAGGCCCTGTGGGCTTAAGCAAGCTCTTCCACATCGACCTCAACGGCCAGCGGTCCATCAAGTACGACCAGGACCTGGTCTTCGGCCACGGAGACCTCATCTCCGCGTTCTTCACCGTGGACCTCCTCGTCAACGGCTTCCCCAACGGCGGGCCCACCTACGACGGCTGGCTGCACTTCGACTACAAGCCGTCGCGCACCGACCACATGCAGGGCATCTGGGACTCGGCTGCCGCGAACGTGGAGATGGTGACCCTCCTGGCGGAGAAGGCCAAGGCCTACCGCGCCGACCCGGAGGTCCAGGAGGCGTTCAGGACCGCAGGCATCCACGAGCTCGCCGAGCCGACGATCGCTCAGGGCGAGTCCGTCTCGGACTTCCTCGCCGACTCCTCCGCCTACGAGGACTTCGACGTGGACAAGGCCGCGGAGCGCAACTACGGATTCGTGAAGCTCAACCAGCTCGCACTGCGCCACCTCATCGGCTGACCTGCTCAGACGTGCGACGAAGCCCGAGCTCACCTGTTCAGAGCTCGGGCTTCGCTGTGCCTCGCCTCACATAGACTGACCCCACCTGTCCCACGCCCCTCCAAGGAGACCTCTATGGCACTCGTCGCCGGCATCGACTCCTCCACCCAGTCCTGCAAAGTCGTCATCCGTGACGCTGACTCCGGAGAGCTGGTGCGCCAGGGCCAGGCGTCCCACCCGAACGGCACCGAGGTGAACCCGCAGGCATGGTGGGATGCCCTCCTGAGCGCCATCGAGCAGGCTTACGGCCTCGACGACGTGGCCGCCGCGTCCGTCGGAGGCCAGCAGCACGGCATGGTCGCCCTCGATGCGCACGGCCAGGTCATCCGCGATGCGCTGCTGTGGAACGACACCCGCTCCGCTGAGGCGGCCGAGGCGCTCATCGCTGAGCGGGGCCACGTCACGGAGGGCTCAGACACTGCCAATGCTCTGGTCAACGGCGCTGCGGCCTGGGCCGAGGCGACCGGTTCGGTGCCCGTGGCCTCCCTGACGGTCACCAAGCTGCGCTGGCTGGCGGACGCGGAGCCTGCGAACGCGCGGCGTGTGGCCGCCGTCGCCCTCCCCACGACTGGCTGACCTGGAAGCTCTCCGGCTCGGCCTCGCTGGAGGACCTCGCCACGGACCGGTCCGAGGCATCGGGCACCGGCTACTGGGACTCCTCAATGGACCAGTACCGATACGACCTTCTCGCCCAGGCGCTGCGCATCTCCGAGGACGACGCCAGGGCCATCATCCTGCCGCGCGTTCTGGGCCCCAACGAGGCTGCCGGAACCGGCGACTCCAGCCGCGGCTGGGGCGAGATGGTGCTGGGTCCCGGGGCAGGCGACAACGCCGCCGCCTCGCTGGGCATCAACATGGGAACCGGGGACGTATCGATCTCCATCGGCACCTCCGGCGTGGTGGCCGCGGTCTCCCCAAACCGATTCTGGACCCCACCGGCCTCATCAACGGGTTCGCCTCCGCCACCGGTGAGTACCTCCCCTGGCCGTGACCCTCAACGGCTCCAGAGTTCTGGACGGGGTGGCTGAGATGCTCGGCGCCGACCACGAGCAGCTGGCCCAGCTGGCCCTGGCTGCCGAGCCGGGCGCGAACGGCCTGACGATGATCCCCTACCTCGAAGGCGAGCGCACGCCCAACCTGCCGCACGCCACCGGCTCCTTCGTGGGCATGTCGCTGGCCTCGATGAACCCCGCCGATGTGGCCCGGGCCGCCGTGGAGGGACTGCTGTGCGGCCTGGCCGATGGGCTCGAGGCGCAGACGGCACTGGGCGTCCCGGTCAGCTCGATCCAGCTGATCGGAGGAGCAGCCCGCTCCGCGGCTGTGCAGCGGATCGCCCCGGCCATCTTCGGCCAGGAGGTCCTGGTCCCGGAGCCGGGCGAGTACGTCGCCGACGGCGCCGCACGACAGGCTGCTTGGGTGCTCGCAGGCGGACCGACTCCGCCCTCGTGGACCGTCTCGGAGCTGAAGACGTTCACCGCTGAGCCGACCCCGCAGGTCCGGGAGCTCTACGCGAGCCGCTTAACACTCTACGCTGAGCGTCGCTGAGCCGAGGCCCGGGGATCAGCTCAGCTTCCCTTGGCGATCTCCCATTTGAGCTGCGCCTCTGAGGGGACTGCACCGGGAGGAACAGCGATTCGCGCAGGCGCCGGTTGGCGTCTGAGGTGACCACGTAGCCCTTGCCTCCCGAGGTCTTGCCCTCCAGCGCCGCCAGGGCGACGGCGAGCTGGCTTACCCTGAGGCGCAGCCGGAGCACGTCCCGGCGCTCCGGCGCCTCTGGCGTGCCGACGCAGCGGGCGTAGTCGCGCAGTGTGCTGCGTGCCTCCTCCAGCTGATCCTGCAGGCCGCTGAATTCGTCGAAGAACACCTCGTTGAGGCCGGGCAGGTTCGCCCGCGCCATGCGGAAGCTCGCTGTGGCCAGCCCCATGCAGAACGCGGACTGGAGGATGCCGAAGGTCGGTAAGCAGCGTCCGAGGAAGTCGTAGAAGTCTGTGGAGAGGACCTGCTGCGCCGGTATCCGCGCATCCTGGACCTTGACGTAGGTGGAGGCCGTGCCCTGCAGGGCGAGCAGGTCAAGATCCTTGCCCACCTCGACGCCCTCGGTGCTGAGCCAGAAGGCGACGACGGTGGGAACCGCTTGGTCTGCTCCTCGGTCCTGTCCCACGCGGCAGAGACGACGAGCGCGTCCGCGTAGAGGTTCGAGGCCCAGGGAAGGGTTCCGCTGAGCACCACGCTGCCTCCCTCTCGGACCATGCTCAGGTCCAGGGTGCCTACTCCTGCGAAGGTCTTGAACGCCGAGGCCATGCCGGAGACGCCGGGCACGGTGCCTAAGCCTGCAGGTCCGGGAGGATCGATCGCGCCCAGTCGGTGTCCGCAGCGGCCAGGTACTCGATGCACATGCGGTGCCCCCAGAGGGCGAACCCGCTGGCGAGTGAGCGCTCGGCCAGCGCTTCGATCACCGCCGCCTGCTTCAGGAGCTCGCCGCCGGCGTTGGTACGCGCCCAGGCTCAGCAGCTCGGCCCGCCCGAGCGCGGGAAAGATCTCGCGGGCGAAGGCGTCGCCCTGATCGACCGCCCGGGCGTTCTCCTGAGCGGAGGCGAGCGCCTCTGCGGGGATCTCAACGGAGGCCAGGGGCTCCTCGAGGGTGCGCTGCGCCATGCGGTCAGCCGTGGGAGGAGGCGTAGCCGTCTGCGTCGGCGTGGCCTCCGCCCACGGTGAGGCTGGTGTCGAAGGAAGCGGGGCGGGAGAACGTGTTGACCACCGGTGACCACTTGACGGCGTTCTCAGTGATCGCCTTGAGCGTCTCCTCATCCGCGTCGCCGTCGAGGTATACGTGCACGTTGACGTGGGAGACGCCGAGCACCTTGTCATCATCGAGGTCGCCGACTCCCCAGGTGGCTGAGATGTCGATCTGACCCTCGAGCTCCACCTCGACCTTGCTGAGCGTCACACCGCGCTTGGTGGCGTTGGCGACGAGTCCCACGGAGATGCAGGAGCCCAGGGCGCCGAGGGCGATCTCGGTGGGGTTGGGCGCCTCGTCGTCGCCGAGCAGCTTGGGCGGCTCGGAGATGAGGTAGCCCTCGTGGTCGCGCACGTAGTTGTAGTTCCGGAATCCGGAGTCCAGCACTGTCTTGGACTTGACCACCTTGTGCCCGTGCTCCGGCTTCTCAATGTTCTTGGCGGCCAGGCTGTCCAGGCCCTGCGGGTCGATCCCGTTGAACGTTCCTGTCACCGAGGTCTCAGTCATCAGCGGTTCTCCTGGGGTCTGGTAGGGCTGATCCTTAGCCGAGATGCTAGTCGCCGCGGCTGTGAGCGCGGAGAATGTCTCCCAGGTTACGACGACGCTGGCCTTGTATGTTCACAGTCTCTAACCTTCTCACCATGAACACACGCCCGGCGGCGGCCGGAGGGGACCCTTCCCTCAGCAGGCTGCTGACGCGGCGCCACTGCTGGGCCTGGGCGTCGGGACCACCGCGGCGGCCCTCCTGGCGGCCTGCGGCTCCCAAAGCCCCGGAACCGCAGGCGCAGCAGCGGCCGGGGCCTTCGATCCCAGCCTGCCTACCCCGGAGAACCTCGAGCAGACCGACATCACCATCGGATTCGTGCCCATCACCTGCGCCTCGCCGATCGTCAATGCGGCGGCGATGGACATCTACGCCCACTACGGCCTCAACGTCACCCTGCGCCGATACACCGGGTGGGGTGAGCTGTGGACCGCCTTCGTCGCCGGGGAGCTCGATGCCACCCAGCTCCTGGCGCCCATGCCCTGGCGATCCATCACGGGTTCGCCTCAGGCCAGCGGGACATCCGTCTGCCCTACGTCACCAACATCAACGGCAACGGCATCACCGTCTCGCAGCGGCTGGTAAGCGAGGTCAACGGCCCAGAGGACTTCAGAGGCCTGCGCATCGGCCTGCCCTTCGAGTATTCGGTGCACTACCTGCTGATGCTGGACTACCTCGTCTCCGGGGGCCTCGATCCGCATTCGGATGTGGATCTTCGCATTATGCGTCCGGCGGATATGGTCACTGCGCTCTCCGTGGACCAGATCGATGCGTTCTGCCTCCCCGACCAGTTCAACCAGCGCGCCGTCGCTGAGGGCATCGGCTTCATCCACACCCTCACCAAGGATCTGTGGGAGGACCACCCCTGCTGCAGCTTCGCCGTGGGGCAGGACTTCGCCGACGCCCATCCGAACACCTACACGGCCCTGCTGCGCGCCATCGGCGACTCCGCCCTGTTCATCGACGACCACGACCATCGGGCCGAGACCGCGGAGCTCATGGCCCAGCCCGCGTACCTGGGCCTGCCCGAGCCGGTGCTCACCGCGGTGCTCACCGGAGAGTTCCCGGACGGCACGGGGCCGAGCTCTCGGTACCGGAGCGCATCGGCTTCCAGCCCTACCCCCACGAGTCCTACGGCACCTGGATCCTCGATGCGCTGCAGCGGTGGGACCTGACGGGCGGGCAGCAGTTCAGCACCGGTGCGGAGTTCTCCGCGACGGTCTCTGAGGTCTTCGACTCCGACGCCGCGGCCTCTGTGCTCGATGAGCTGGGCGGCGTCACCGAGGAGCGCAGCGCCGAGACCGTCCTAGGCCGAACCTTCCGTCCCGAGAATCCCCTTGAGTGGAGCGAGCAGGTCGCATCATGACGAACGTCCCCAGAAGGCCTCATCCCCTCAGGCGGTGCAGGACGCTGCCCGCCGTGAGCGCACTCTGCACCGGGTGCGGACCGCCGCCCTGTTCGTGGTTGCCCTCGCCGCATTCCTGGGCATCTGGCAGCTCCTGACCCTGGGGTACGACGACGGAGGCCTGGCCCCACCCCCGCGGCCAGCTGGGAGCGGCTCATCGAGGTGCTCGGCGGCGCGTTCACGCACAACCCCGAACGATGTCGGCATCTTCTTCCACCTGCTGGCCTCGCTCCAGCGCGTGGCCCTGGGCTTCGGGCTCGCGGCAGTCGTGGCGATCCCGCTGGGGCTGCTGCTGGGCACTCACCGCAGCATCAACGCGGCTCTGGACCCGTTCATCCAGGTGCTGAGGCCGGTCTCCCCGCTGGCGTGGCTGCCCATCGGCCTTGCCCTGCTGCGGGACGCGGAGGGCACCGCCGTGTTCGTCATCTTCATGGCCAGCCTGTGGATCATCCTGATCAACACCATCGACGGCGTGAGCCGCGTCAGCCCCCTGTACCTGGACCTCGCACGGACCCTTGAGGCCACACCGGCCAACCGAACGCTGAAGATTCTGGTGCCACCACCCTTCCCGGCATCGTGACCGGGCTGCGCACCGCACTGTCCACCGCGTGGCTGGTGATCGTCGCCGCCGAGATGATCGTCGGAAACCGCGGCATGGGCACCTTCGTCTGGACCGAGTGGAACGCGATGAACATCAACAGCATCGTCGTCGCGATCCTCATCATCGGCGTCGTGGGCTTCGTCCTGGACCGCTCCATCGCCCAGCTGCACCGGCTCACTCCGAAGAGCTAAGAGGATCACGACCATGACCAGCACCGCACCGGCCCTGACCGTCGAGGGCATCACCAAGGGGTTCCCGCGTCGAGGACGCGGCTTCCAGCCCGTGCTGGGCGAAACCTCCTTCTCCATCGACCAGGGCGAGTTCGTCACCATCATCGGGCCCTCAGGATCCGGCAAATCAACGCTGCTGAAGCTGCTGGCGGGCCTGGAGACTCCCGATGCGGGCACCCTCACGCTCACCGGCGACCCGATCCTTCGACCCAGCCGCAGGCTCGGCGTCGTGTTCCAGCAGCACGTGCTCCTGCCGTGGATGAGCGCCCGGCAGAACGTGCTCTTCGCCCTGGAGGCCGATGGGCGCTCCGGCCGCTCGGCAAAGGACAGGAGGAGCTCGCGGACTATTGGCTGGACCTGGTGCAGCTGTCGGATTCAAAGGACCTGAAGCCCGCTCAGCTCTCCGGGGCATGCAGCAGCGGGTGGGGATCGCCCGCGCCTTCGCACTCGAGTCCGAGGTGCTTCTGCTCGACGAGCCCTCGGCGCCCTGGACGCTCTGACCCGCCACGCGCTGCAGCTGCAGCTGCTGCACCTCTCGGAGCAGGAGAGCCGCACCTTCGTGCTGGTCACCCACGATGTGGACGAGGCGCTTCTGCTGTCAGACCGCATCCTGGTGCTTTCCCAGGGGCCTGAGGCGCGAGTGACGCGCGACGTGCGCGTTCCCTTCCCCGGCCCCGGGACCGCGACACCGTCCAGGCCAGCCAGGAGTACCTCGCGCTGCGGCGCGACCTGCTGGACCTGCTCACCGCTCAGTCCTGACCGGCTCCTTCCGATCGGTCTGCGCCTTCGGCCAGCCATTCAAAGACACGTGCCGCAGGGCCCTCCGGGGCGCTCCGCCAGCCGGTGCCTAGCCCAGAGGTGCAGCCGCTGGGCGTCGCCGATCGAGCCTGCAGCTGCTCGGATGGGCTTGGTCAGGTGGTGCAGGGCGGGTAGGCCGTGGGCGCCGCCGCATGATGGCGGTCGATGAACCCGTTGCGCAGCGCCTGAGCCGGGCGCCCGGTGAACGCGCGGGTGAGCACCGTCTCCTCGAACTGCGGATCGGACAGGGCAGCCCGGTGAGTGGGCGAGGTGCCTGCCTCGTCCGTGCGCAGCAGCAGGGTCCCGACGACGACGGCCTCCGCACCGGCGTCGAGGATCCGGCGCACCGCATGCGGGCCGTCGACTCCGCGGCGCCGATCACGGGCAGCGGCACGCGGCTGCGAATCTGCCGCACCACATCGGGCGTCTCGACCGGTTCGGGGTCCGGTGCGGGTCATGCACGGCACTGTGCCCTCCCGCCTGCGGCCCCTGGACGACGAGGCCGTCGGCTCCGGCGCTGCGGGCCGATTCTGCCTCCTCGGCCGTGGTGACGCTGATAAGCACATGGGAGCTATTGTCCTGCAGGGCAGCGATTGCTGCAGGATCGGGGATTCCGAAGGTCATGGACACCACCGGCACGGGGTCTCCGGTGAGCAGCTGCAGCTTGGCGTTCCAGTGGTCGTCGTCGAGCACCGGCTCTGCGCTGAGGGTGAGACCGCACGCATCCGCTTCGGGTTGCAGCTGGGCCGCGTAGGCGCGGAAGGCCGCGCGGTCGGGGCTCCGGCCCTCAGGGACGAAGAGGTTCACTCCGAAGCCGACGCCGAGCAGGCGGGCCGCGTCGATCTCCTCCCTCAGCGCCTCGGGGTCTTGTACCCGCTTACGATGAAGGGGAAGGCTCCTGCTCGGGCGGCCGCCGCGGTCAGGTCCGGGCCGGTCGGACCTCCGGCCATAGGGGCGGCGGCCAGCGGCAGCCGAGAACTGATCAGCCGGTTCATCATCGAACCTCCTTGAAGGGGCGAGTCTTCTGCGGTCACGATATCCCCTAGGCTCTCCTGGTGATTGCTAAGCACCTGATGCAGATTCCGGGCCCGCCCTGGCTCATCGCTGTGGTCGCAATCTTCTTCATCCAGCTGACCTCGGCACTGTCGGTGCCGCTGATCGATATGGTCGGGCCCGTAAGCGCCGCCTGGCTGCGGCTCGGCATGGGTGCACTGCTGATGATCCTGCTGGCGCCCCTCCGCTGCGCCGCGTGCGCCGCCGCGACGTGCCCGTCCTGCTGGGGCTGGGACTGACGATGGGGTCACCACTGTGGCCTTCCTCGCCTCTTTGGAGCGGATCCCCTGGGCACGGCCGTGGCCATCGAGTTCCTCGGGCCCCTGACGGTCGCCGCCGTCCGCAGCGGAGGGCTGAAAGCCATGGTCTGGCCCGTGGGCGCCCTGGTCGGGGTGCTGCTGATGACTGAGCCGTGGGACGGTGAGGCCAACGTCGCAAGCATCGCCCTGGCTCTGATCGCGGGCGTGGGCTGGGAACCTACATCGTGCTGCTGCAGAAGGTCGGGGACCGGTTCACCGGTGCGGGCGCCCTGTCGATCGTGCTGCCGATCGCCGCAGTGGCCACCTCATTCCTCGGCATACCCCAGGCCGCCGGAAACATGGACCTCCGGGTGCTGGGCATCGCCCTGGGCCTGGCACTGATGGCCCCCGTCATCCAATACATCCTGGAGATGGCGGCCCTGCGGCGCATGACCGCCACCGCGTTCGGGACTCTGATGGCGCTGGAGCCCGCCGCAGCTCTGCTGCTGGGGCTGATCATCCTCTCCCAGGTGCCGACTGCGGTGCAGTGCGTCGGCATTGCGATCGTCGTCCTCACCGGCGCCGCGGCTCAGCGCGGCGGCAAGCGGGAGCCGCTGCTGAGGACCGGCCCGATCCCTATTCCTCCCCAGACACCGCCCCCGAAAGGACCAGCCCCATGAGCGAAGCGAAGGTCGGCATCGTCGTCACCGACCAGTACCGGCCCGGTGATGAGGACAAGGACACCGGCCCCCTGATCGCCGCGCTGGGCGAGCGGGGCGTCGCTGCGGAGCCCGTGGTGTGGCACCAGTGGCCCATGGGCCCGGAGCTCGCAGCAGCGTTCGACCTGCTGGTGCTGCGCTCCCCTGGGACTATCCGCAGCGCGAGCAGGAGTTCCGCTCCTGGCTGCTGAGGGCGCAGGAGCACGTCACGGTGCTCAACCCGCCCGAGGTGGTGATGTGGAACCTCGACAAGCTCTATCTGCGCGAGCTTGAGGACCACGGTGTGGCGACCGTGCCCACGCAGTGGGTCACCGGCCCTGCGGAGCTTGAGTAAGCACTGGCTGCTCACGGGAACGACTGGGTGGTCATCAAGCCGTCGCTCTCTGCGGGCGCGGTGGACACGGAGCTGCTGCGGGCGGATTCCCTCGAGGCCAAGGCCCTCGGTGCGCGCATCCTCGGGGCCGGTCGCACGGTGATGATCCAGCCGGAGATCCCGGAGCTCTCCGAGGGTCTGGAGAAGGCGGTGTACTTCATCGACGGCAAGCACACCCACACCATCGCAAAGGGGCACTCCTCGCCCGCGGCGGCGGATTCCTCGGCGGGCGGTACCTCGAGAATCCGCAGCCGGTCGAGGCCGCGGAGGAGGAGGCGGCCTTCGGCGCCCAGGTGATGCGGGCCGTCGAGCAGGCCACCGGCAGCACCACGCCCCTGTACGGCCGTGTGGACATCGTCACCGCTGCTCAGCACGGCACCGTGCTGCTGGAGGTCGAGCTGTTCGAGTAGGCGCTGAATCTGCATCGCGCCCCTGAGGCTGCTGACGCGCTCGCTGCGGCGATCACGGCGCGTCTGACCTCGCTCTAGACGGGGCGGAGCTCGGCGTTCAGGTGGGCCGCCACACGGACCGCATCCCCGAGGCCGATGCCCAGGCCCTGCATCTCCGTGCGCGTGAGCTGCACCTGCACGGGGCCCGGCTGGACGGAGGCGTCGAGGGTCACCTCGAGCCGGACTTCGAACCCGATCCTGTTCCACCGGGTGATCCGTCCGGCCCATCCGTCTCCCTCGGCCTCGGGCCGGATCACGACGTCGTGCGGACGCAGCTGCACAGGCCCCAGACGGGTGGCTTCGCCGATGAACTGGAAGACGAAGTCGGTGGCGGGACTGTCGTAGATCTCATCAGGAGTGCCCACCTGTTCGATCCTGCCCTCGTTGACCACCACCACCGTGTCGGCCACCTCCAGCGCCTCCTCCTGGTCGTGGGTGACGAACACACTGGTCACGTGCACATCCTCATGGAGTCGGCGCAGCCAGTCCCGCAGCTCCCTGCGGACTTTGGCATCCAGGGCGCCGAAGGGCTCATCCAGCAGCAGCACCGTGGGGTCGATGGCGAGCGCCCGTGCCAGGGCCATCCTTTGGCGCTGCCCGCCGGAGAGCTGGGAGGGGAGCTTGTGCCCGTGCTGGGAGAGCTGCACCAGCTGCAGCAGCTCGTCCACGCGTGCGCGGATCCGCGCTTTGGGCACCTTGCGGATCTCCAGGCCGAAGGCCACGTTCCTGGCCACGGACATGTGCTTGAAGGCGGCGTAGTGCTGGAAGACGAACCCGATGCTGCGCTTCTGGGCGGGCAGGACCGTGACGTCGCTGCCGTCGATCTGCACGGTGCCGGTGTCGGCCGACTCCTGACCCCGAGGATCCTGAGCAGGGTCGTCTTCCCCGACCCGGAGGGGCCCAGCAGTGCGGTGAGCCTTCCTGAGGGCACGGACAGGCTGATGTCCTGCAGGGCGACGAAGTCGCCGTAGCTCTTGCTCAGCTGTGAGATCTCGATCCCCATGGGCCTCCTTGTGGTCAGTGCCGCTCGTGCGGACGCAGGATGGTGACGATGCCCAGGGCGGCCACGGCCACCAGCGCCAGCAGAAACCCGACGGCGTAGGCCTGCCCGGTTTCGAACCCCTGGTGCAGGCGCTGCACCGCGATGGTGGCGGTCTCGGTCTGGTTCACGATGCCTCCTGAGACGATCAGGACCGCGCCGAATTCGCCGACAGCCCGCGCAAGCGTCAGCACCATCCCGTAGGCGACGGCCCACTTGATCGCGGGGAGCGTGATGCGCACCAGCACCTGCCGCCCCGAGGCGCCGAGCGACTGTGCGGCAGTCTCCTGCTCGACGCCGATCTCTCTGAGCACCGGAACGACGGCGCGCAGCACGAGGGGCAGCGAGACGAACGTCACTGCGAGCACGATGCCCGGAAAGCTGAAGATGATCCGCACCCCGCATCGGCCAGGGGCGCGCCGAGCACGCCGTTCACCGGCCCGTAGGCCAGCAGCAGGGCAAGGCCCACCACGATGGGAGAGACCGAGGCGGGCAGGTCGGTCAGCGCGGACAGCAGCCGCCGCCCGGGGAACCGGTGACGGACGAGCAGGATGCCCAGCCCGACGCCGAACACCGTGTTGAGCACCACCGCGCAGGCAGAGGCGGCGAGCGTCACGCCGATGGCCCTGCGCAGGGTGGGGTCGCTTAGGGCGATGGCCACGTAGTTCTCTCCGGAGAGGAAGGTCTCCTCGATCACCATCCACAGGGGCCAGGCGACGAGGAGGAACACATAGGCGACGACGAGGCCGACGCGCACCCCAGCTCTAGCCCTCATGCCGCGCCACTCTCCGGGAGATCAGGTCCAGGGCTCCGATGGCCGCCAGGGCGACCACCAGCAGGAGCACGGCGACGGCGGCCGCCGCAGCCGTATTGTCCGTCTCGATGTACGCCTGTATACGGACGGGAGCGCCCTCGGAGACATTGGGCCTGTTGCCGGTGAGGAGGATGAGCGCGCCGAACTCGCCCACCCCGCGGGCGAAGGAGAGCGTGGCTCCGGCAGCCACAGCTGGCGCCAGCGACGGCAGGATGATGCGCACGAACGTGGCGCCCTTAGAGGCGCCGAGGGATTCGGCGGCTCTCTCCACGTCGGCGTCCAGCTCCATGAGCACCGGCTCCACGGTGCGGACCACGAAAGGCAGGGTGACGAAGAGGATCGCCAGGAAGACGGAGTAGGGCGTGCCGAGAACGTTGATTCCCAGTGGGCTGTCGGGCCCGTAGAGGCTCAGCAGGACCAGGTAGGCGACCAGTGAGGGCAGGGCGAAGGGGATGTCGATGAGGAACTCGATCACCCGCCTTCCGGGGAACCTGTCCCGAACGAGCACCCATGCGATGAGCGTGCCCATCACGATGTTGACCGCGGTGGCGGCCAGAGCTGCGGTGAGGGTGAGCCGGATGGCATTGGCGGTCTGCACGTTGGTGAGCGTTGCCCAGAAGACCCCAGCCGTCCTCGACCGAGGCGACGAGGACCAGCGCCAGCGGCAGCAGCACCAGCAGTGAGAACCACAGGACGGAGATGCCCAGGGCCAGAGCCGCAGGACGGGTGAGGGATGCTGTGCGCATCAGCCGATCCCTGACTGCTCTATCGCCCGGGTGATGGTGCCGTCCTCGGCGAAGAACTCCTCGACCACGCTGTCCCAGCCGCCGAAGTGCTCATCCACCGTCCAGAGCGTCTCGACCGTCGGGTAAGGATCGGAGTGGTCTGAGGAGCCGTCGACCTCTCCGGGGTCCACGTCATCGGCCAGGTGGCGCAGGGGCCGGAAGCCGTACTGGGCGTACACCGACTGCCCCTCCGGGCTCAGGGCGAACTCGAGAAGATCCTCCGCCGCCTGAGGCGCCTGCTCGGTGAGGGCGGCCGGGTTCTCGATGAGCAGGTTCCGGTCGGGGACGATGTACTCGAAATTCTCCCCGGCCTGCCTACCCAGAATGGCCTCGTTCTCGTAGGAGAGCAGAACATCGCCCGTGCCGTCGAGGAATGCTGTGGTCGCGTCGCGGCCGGAGCCGGGAAACGCTTCGATGTTGGAGACCATACGGTCCAGGTAGTCGGCCGCGTCAGCCTCGGTGCCGCCGTTCTGGAGGACGGAGGCCCAGGCGGCCAGGATGTTCCACCGCGCTGCGCCGGAGGAGCCGGGGTTGGGGGTGACGACTCCGACGTCCTCTCGGACCAGATCGTTCCAGTCGGTGATGCCCTTGGGGTTTCCCTCGCGGACGATGAGCACGACGACGGATTCTGTGATCATGCCTCCGCTGGGGCCCTCGTCCCAGTCGGCGGACACCATCCCGGCGTCCTCGAGGCGCGTGAGATCGGGTTCGATGCTGAAGTGGACGAACTCTCCGGGGAGCCCGTTGGCGACCGCGCGGGACTGATCGCCGGAGGCTCCGTAGGAGGTGGCGTAGGTGGTGCTCTGCCCCTGAGGCGTCTGGGCGAAGGCGTCCGCCACGGCCGTGTCGGCCTCGGCGGAGACCGCGAATCCGACCATGGTGATCTGGTCGTCGACGTCGCCGTCTGCGCACCCGCTGAGGAGGGTCAGGCCTGAGAGCGCGAGGCAGGAGCCGCGGAATCTCTGAACATATTTAGGCCTGACGTGCACAGCTCCTCCTCTCTGAATCGGGCCGAAGCCCCAGATTAGAGGAGAAGAGGTGTGTGACGCCGCGTTCTGTCACGCGACGTCACACACGTCAGATCTATTTGTTTATAAGTTCAGATATTGTGCGGTGGTCAGCTGATGCGCGCGGGGGTGTCCAGCACCCGCGGCCCTGAGACTTCTCGAACCTCTCCGGTGAGGGTCAGCTCAGCCGACAGCGGCAGCTCCCCAGCGCTGGGGCTTACCCACAGATCGATGAGTCCGGGCTCCACGATCCGGCGGTAGTCGACGCCGGTGAAGGCGAAGCGGTCCGCGTGCACCCAGAAGGTGACCTCTTTGGACTCACCGGGCGCGAGCGGGTCCGCTGGTAGGCCAGGAGCTGCTTGACCGGTCGGGCCACCTGGGCATGCCGATCCCCGAAGTAGAGCTGCACGACCTCTTCCGTGGGCCGGTCCCCGGTGTTCGTGACCGTGACGCGAACGTTGGTCGTTCCGTCCACGGCGATGCGCTCGGCCTCCGTGCTGAGGCCGGAGTACTCCACGGTGGTGTAGCTCAGACCGTGGCCGAAGGAGAAGAGGGGCGTCGGGTCGAGGTTCGAGACGCCTTGGCTGTTCTGTCCGAGCGGGGCGGCGATGTAGCCGCTGGGCTGGCCGCCGGATCCTGCGGGGATGCCGATGGGCAGTTTACCGGTGGGCTCAGCGGCCCCGGAGAGCAGCTGCGCCAGGGCCGGGCCGCCCTCCTGCCCGGGGAAGAAGCTCTGCACGACGGCCGCGCAGCGCTCTGCAATGCCGCCGAGCGCGTAGGGGCGGCCTGCGACGAGCACCAGGACCACCGGCGTGCCGGTGGCCAGCGCCGCCTCGACGAGCTCCTGCTGGGCTCCGGGAAGCTTCAGGTCCTGCGCGTCGCAGCCTTCGCCGGAGGTTCCCTTGCCGAACATGCCTACCAGGTCCCCGACGGTGATGACGGCGAGGTCGGCGGAGCCCGCCAGCTCGGCAGCGCCGGCGATGTTCGAGTCGTCGTATCCGAGGATCGGAGCGCCGACGGCGTGGGTGATCTCCGCATCGGCGTAGGTCTCGCGCAGCGCGTCGAGGATGGTGGGGACCGGCACGCCGAGCCCGTTGTGCGGGAACCGGCCCTGCGGGTACTTCGCCAGCACATGGTTGGGGAAGGAGTAGCAGCCCATCATGGTGCGCGCGTCCTCCGCGGAGGGGCCGAGCACGGCGATCCTCTTCCCGGCTGCGTCAGCAGGGGCCAGGGGCAGGGTTCCGTCGTTCTGGAGCAGCACGAGCGACTTCTGGGCGACGTCGCGGGCGATCTGCTTATTGGCCTCCGAGTCCAGGTCCCGGCTCTCGTCGATGGTCGGCTCCCAGGACTCACCCTTGTGGGGAGCGTCGAGGAGACCCAGTTCGATCTTCTGCCGGAGCACCCGGGCGACCGCTGTGTCGATCACAGACTCGTCGAGCAGGCCGTCGCGCACCTGATCCGGAAGCGTCCGGTAGCCGCCGGTGTGCGGCAGCTCGACGTCCAGGCCCGCCGAGACGGCCAGCCGAGCAGCCTCAGCCTGGTCGGCGGCGACGTGGTGCATCTTTTCGAGGAACGCGACGGACCAGTAGTCAGCCACCACGGTCCCTTCGAATCCCCACTCGTCCCGCAGCAGCTCGGTGAGCAGCCAGTGCGAGGCCGCGGGGCTTCGCCGTCGATGTCGGCGTAGGAGTTCATGACCGAGCCGACCTTGCCGTCGCGCACCGCCATCTCGAAGGGGTACAGGATCAGGTCGATCAGCTCGCGGCGGCCCATGTGCACGGGGGCGTGGTTTCGGGCGGCTCGTGAGGCCGCATAGCCGCGAAGTGCTTCAGAGTGGCGATGATCCCGGCCTTCTGGAGGCCCTTCACATAGGAGGTGGCCAGGGTGCCGATGACGTAGGGGTCCTCGCCCATCGTCTCTTCGACCCGGCCCCAGCGAGCATCGCGCACCACGTCGAGCACGGGCGAGAGTCCCTGCTGCACGCCGACGGCCGCCATGTCCTCGCCGATGGCCCGCGCCATGCGTTCGATCAGCTCCGGATCGAAGGTGGCACCCCACGCGAGTGACGTCGGGTAGACGGTGGCCTGGTAGGCGGTGAAGCCTGTCAGGCACTCCTCGTGCGCGATGGCAGGAATTCCGAACCTGTTGCTCTCGACCACCGCAGCCTGGCGCCTGCGCAGGTCCGCAGCGCCTTCGGGCACGCTCAGCGGCTTGGTGCCGAAGGTGCGTGTCAGGTGCCCAAGCCCGTCGACGATCTCCTCGTCGAAGGGAAGCTTCCCGGCAGACATCGCATCCTCCATGGGTGCGACATCACCGTCGGCCTCCTCGTTGCCGTCCTCCATCTCCCAGTGTGCGCCGAGCTGGGAGACCTTCTCTTCGAGGGTCATCTTGGCCAGCAGCGCATCGACGCGCTCGTCGACGCTGAGGGATGGGTCGTTCCAGGGTCCGGTCACGTGATCAGCCACGAGGCCCCTTTCAGGTGTGTCACGGGTGGGGAGTGCGGAGAGGTGCTCGTCCTACTTGGAGAAGCGGCGGTCAGGCCCGCCACAATGTAGCGGCGGCCCACGATGTAGGCGGCCAGCAGCGGCAGTGCGGACAGCACCACAGCGGCCAGGGTGGCGGGGGTGTCCACACCGAACTGGCCCTGGTACTCCCAGAGGCTCAGGGGCAGCACGCGGACGTCTCTGGACTGGGTGAGGACCAGCGGGAACAGGAACCCGTTCCACACCTGCAGCGCCTGGTAGATGCCGACGGTCATCAGAGCGGGCATCGACATGGGCAGCACGAGCGAGCTCAGGATCCTCCACTCGCTTACTCCGTCGACCCTCATCGATTCGAAGAGCTCGTTGGGGATGTCCCGGACGAAGTTCACGATGATGAGCACGCTCAGCGGGATGGCGAAGGCGATCTGGGGCAGGATCAGCGCCCAGAGGGTGTCGTACAGGTTGAGATACTGGATCAGGTAGTAGACCGGGATGATCGTGGCCTGCACGGGGATTGCGATTCCGAGCAGGATCACCTGGAAGAGCTACCCCGCCCCAGCTGGTGGATCGGGTGATGTAGTAGGCGGCCATCACGGACACCGCGAGCACCACCACCACCGTGGAGATGGTCACGATCACCGAGTTGAGGAAGAAGTGGAAGAAGTCGTTCTCGATGACCCTGACGAAGTTCTGCAGGGTCGGTTCGGCGGTGGGGATCAGCTGGTTGCTGGCCGCAAGGTCCTGCCGGGACCGGAACGCCGTGATGACGATGAAGTAGATCGGCAGGATGATGATGCCCAGCCAGACCCATCCCATGACGCCGCGGCGACGTTGGGGATTCGTAGGGCTTTGCGGGCTTGGTGCCCCGGCCCTTGGGGCCGAAGGCTTTGGTGCCCTGGGCGCCGCCCTTGGGCTCCTTGGGGTCCAGGGCCTGTCCGGCGTCGGGCTGGCTAAGCCTGCGTGGAAGCGGTGTGGGTCATCGGTTCAGGCACCTGCCTTGTCGGACTGCATCTTGGTCGAGCCGGACAGCACGTTCAGCATCAGCGACAGCGCCAGGCCGATCGCCACCAGGATGACCGCGATCACGGACGCGTTGCCCAGGTTGTGGGCGCTGAAGCCTTCGATGTACATGTCGAGCGGCAGGATGCGCACCGCGTTGGCGGGCGAGCCTCCGGTGAGCACGTAGATGAGGTCGAAGTAGGTGAGCGAGCCGACCAGCATCAGGGTGGACGATGTGATGAAGGTGTACCGCAGCTGCGGCATGGTGATGGAGAAGAACTGCCGCACCCGGCCTACGCCGTCGAGCGTCGCCGCCTCGTACATGCTCTGCGGGATCTGACGGACTCCTGCCTGGTACAGCAGGGAGTGGAAGGGGATGAAGCACCAGCCGACCACGAAGATCATCACGAACATGACGATGTTGGGGTTGGACAGCCAGTCGTTGGGCAGCGGCGCCCAGTCCAGCGCCGCGGAGATCCCGTAGTTCGGGGAGAACAGCGACTGGAAGGTCAGGCCGACCGCCACCGAGCTGAACAGCAGCGGCAGGAAGTAGAGCACTGCCAGCAGGGCCCGATACTTCTGGGCTCCTGCCATGAACACGCCGAGCAGCAGCGCCACCGGCATTTGGAACAGGTATGACCCGACAACGAAGTAGAGCGTCAGCTGAAGGGCGCGCCAGGTGAAGTCCCGGTTGGTCAGCACGGTCTCCCAGTTGCTGAGGCCGACCCACTCCACGGTGCCCCGGATGGTCTGCCAGTCCAGGAAGGAGATGGCAATGACCCCGGCGAGCGGGACGAGGGCGAAGAACCCGAAGAACGCCACGGCGGGCAGCGCCATCAGGAAGGAGGGGCCCTGTCTGCGGACGCCCGATGTCTTGGGCGAGGGCGAGGCAGGTGATGCCTTCTGCCCTCCGGGCGCCCCGGGACCCTGTGGGGTCTCCGGGGCGTCCGTGGAGCGGGGTGCGGCAGTCTCAGTCATCAGTGAGGTGTCTTATTCCCGTATCAGTTGCTTGCGTTGTCCATGTTCTCCGCGAACTCTTCCGGAGTGATGTTTCCGGCGAGGATCTCGGAGAGGTTGTCCATGAGCGGCTGCTCAAGCTCGGGCATGACGGCCTGGTCCCAGGACAGCTGGAAGTGGTTGGCGTTGTCGACCTGCTCGTCGGCGAAGGTGAGGAAGTCCTCGGCCTCGGTGCCTTCGATCCGGTCGCTGATGTCGTTCAGCGGCGGAAGGGAGCTTAAGATCGAGCATGGTGTCCACGGCCTCATCGTTGTAGAGGTGCTCGCTGATGTAGTCCATGGCGTCCTGCTGGTCCACTTCGGGAGCGTCAGCGGAGACCGACCAGTAGTTCGCCGGGTTTCCGACGAGGTTGCTCGGGTCGCCCTCGCCGTCCTCCAGCTCAGGGAAGGTGGTGAAGCCGAAGTTGCCCGAGTCTGCGAACTCAGGGAAGTCCATGTTGATGGTCGCGTAGACCCAGGATCCCTGAAGCAGCATGGCTGCCTGGCCGTCGGCCAGCAGCTGGGCGTCCTCGTTCTGAGCGGCGTCGATGCCGTTGTAGGTGTCGATGTATCCGCCGTTCTCGCCGAGGTCCTGCATGGTCTCGAGCGCGAAGAGGACGGATTCGTTGTTCCAGGAGTCGCCATCCTCGATGATTCCGGTGAACTGCTCCTCGCCGCCGTGACGGTCAGTGAGGTACTGCAGCCACATCAGGCTTACCACACGGAGCCGCTTACCAGGGAGAAGGGCGCGATGTCGTTGTCGTTGAAGACCTCGATGGCCTCCTCGACGTCGGACCAGGTCTCGGGCACCTCGATGCCGACCTCGTCGAAGAGCTCCTGGTTGTAGTACATGACAACGGGCTGCACGTCGTTGAGGGAACGGCGTAAGTTTCGCCGTCGACGACGCCGTTCTCCCAGATCGCATCGTAGACACGGTCCTCAAGGTCTCCGGTGTTGTCAGTCAGGGCACCACGCGCTCGGCCTCGACGTACTCGAGCAGCGCGCCGCCGGTCCAGCTCATGATGAGCGTGGGGGCTTCGCCTGCACCGACTGCCGTGCGGATCTGCTCCTTGTAGGCGTCGTTCTCGTAGGCTTCGACGCTGATGTCCTGCTCGGGGTTCTCTTCGTTCCAGCGCTCGAAGTCGTCCTCGATCTGCGGCCAGCCGCCGCCGGTGAGGACCCATGCGGAGGCGTCGCCGCCGCCTTCGCCGTCCCCGCCGCCGTTGCCGTCGCCGTTGTCGCCGCCGCAGGCCGTCAGGGCCACCAGTGACGCGGCCGAGAGTCCGGCGATTCCAGCTTTGAGTGTGAGATGACGCGCCATTGCGTACGTCCTTTCGGATCAACCTGCAGGTCTCCCCAACGGTCCGGATGACTGTTCGAGGTGATCTGACCCACATTTCGTCTTACGGAGAGACTAAATAGGGCGCACAGGTTGTGTCAAGGAGCACAGTGACAGCTGTCACATAGTCAGCGTTCCCGGATTCCCGGGGCTGCGCTGCGTTCGTTCGATGCCGTCCCCGCAACGGCCGGATCCTGAGAATCCGGGGCGGGAAGTGCATCGACGTGATCGAAAGGGCCCTCGAGCTGCCGCACTGCCGGTCTGATCAGCCGAATTCTGCGCAT
Organism: Nesterenkonia pannonica; assembly: GCF_019575955.1. GTDB lineage: Bacteria > Actinomycetota > Actinomycetes > Actinomycetales > Micrococcaceae > Nesterenkonia > Nesterenkonia pannonica. The sequence goes on along the minus strand of NZ_CP080575.1, from coordinate 431,659 downwards.
CGGCAGACCGATATGCCGAAGCTGCCTCATGGAAGCGGCGAAGACTCGCCGGTTCGCGGCAGACCGGGCGATCAGTGCGATCGCGCGACGGGGGCTCGGACCCCTCGGCCTATGGAAGGTTCTGCATGGCCAAGCTCCTCATTTCTCGTGAAAGTGCGTCGAAACTTTTTCGGTCATCGTGGCGCTTTTCAGGCCCGATGCCTCCTTGTGTGCTTAGACTAGCCGCGTTGTGAGTCCATTCCAACGATGGTCCGCACGAAAGATTTTCGATGACTTCCGGAGGTCCTGATGCCGCAGACCGCACGCCCGACCCTCGAGCAGGTGGCGCGGCACTGCGGCGTGTCGACGGCCACGGTGTCGAAGGTGCTGAACCACCGTCCTGATGTAGCGCCCACCACGCGCACTCAGGTGGAGGCTGCGCTGGAGCAGATGGGCTATGTGCCGTCTACGGGGCCGCGCACCGTCAACGCCCTCCACGAAGTGCATGTTGTGGTGAACACGGTGCTGAATGCGTACGTCATGCAGGCTTTGGACGGCATCCTCTCCGCGGCAGCGTCAGAGCGCGTGGAGATTCTGGTCGACAGCCTTGATGCGCACGGCGAACCGTCCGGCGCCCCTCTGTCTCAGCGTTGGTGCGAGCATGCGGTCCGACGGGGCCGAGCGGGCGTCATCCTGGTGACGGCGGAGATGTCGCCCGAGCAGCGGAGACGTCTTGAGTCTCTGGGGATTGCGGTGGTGGCCGTGGACCCGGTGGACCCCTTGGACGACGGGCTGGTCTCGATTGGGGGAGCGAACTTCACGGGAGGCGTCCAGGCTGCGGGGCACCTGATCGAACTGGGGCATACGCGCTTCGGCTTCGCGGGGGCCATCATCGATCGCTTACCTGGAGCGAGCGCCTTCACGGGTTCCTGAGTGCACTGCGCGGCCGGGGCTTGGACGCCGACCCGTCGATGGTCCTGGAGAGGCAGTTCGACTTCGAAGATGGTGTGGAGATGGGATCGCAGCTGCTGGACGCGCCTGAGCCTCCGACTGCGATCTTCTGCGGCTCCGACCGGTCTGCGCAGGGCGTCCTGGAGGCGGCCCGCGTCAGAGGGCTGCGCGTGCCCGAGGATCTGTCGGTCATGGGATTCGACGACACCTACGCAACCATGCCCACGGCCCCTGCGCTGACCACGATCCGGCAGCCCATCTCGGAGATGGGGAGGACTGCGCTGCGCACACTTCTCCAGATGCATCGGGGGCGGGCCCGGATTCGCATCATGTTCAGCTGGCGACTCAGCTGGTCGTCAGGAGACGACGGGCGCCCCGGCGCACATGCCTGTGGGGCCCCGCTCAGCGGACTGAGCGGGACCCCACAGGATTCAGTGCTGGCGGCTGCGGATCAGCCCAGCTTCTCGACGTGGCTGCGGATGAACCACTGGAACAGCTCGAGGTCCTTGATCTGGCCGACGAGCAGGTCCTCGGTGATCATGTCGGTGTCTCCGACCTTGGCCATCACCTCGCGGTGATCCTCGATGACGCCGGTGTAGACCTTGTCGAGCTCCTTCAGGTGGTCCTCGACGGAGGCCTTGAACAGCGGGTAGTCGGCCCAGTGACGCTCGGTCACGAGCTCACCGGAGAGGCCGGAGGAGCGGAGCCCAGGGTGGCGATGCGCTCTGCCACCTCGTCGGCAAAGCCGCGCACCTTCTCGACCTGCGGGTCGATCATCTCGTGGACGGCGATGAAGTTGGGGCCCACGACGTTCCAGTGAACGTGCTTGAGGGCGAGCTGGAGGTCGTTGAGAGCGTGGAGGCGAGCCTGCAGAAGGCCCGCGAGCTCGCGTCCGCTCTCCAGGCTGACGCCGGGCACTGTGTAGTCTGCATGTTTGTCGGACATATCCATCCGCTCCTTCGCTTAGAGGGGTCAGGTGCTGGCGTACGCCAACACTCAGATCTTAGAAACTCAGAAAAGTCGCGCCAGCAAGATGAGGCTGTCCTTGCCGGGCGCGCCTTCGGAGTTCATGTCTCTTTCGTAACGAGCGAAGGTGAGTGCAGCCTGAGCATTGGCCGAACGTTCGGCCGATGCTCGGGTCGGCTCCGGAGTGCTACTGGGGGCCTGGATGAGCTCGAGGCCGCCGAGGTAAGGGCGCAGTGCCTCGGGGACGCGCACCGAGCCGTCGGCCTGCTGGTGGTTCTCGAGGAGGGCGACGATCCACCGGGTGGTGGCGAGCGTCCCGTTGAGGGTGGCGACCGGGGCTGTGGGGCCTCTGCTGCCGTCGTCGTTGAGCGTTCTCTCGCGGATGTTGAGCCGTCGCGCCTGGAATGTGGTGGTGTCGGAGGTGGAGGTGAGCTCGCGGTAGGTGCCCTGTGTGGGCACCCACGCCTCACAGTCGAACTTGCGGGCGGCCGAGAGGCCCAGATCCCCGGCGGCGGTGTCGATCACGCGGTAGGGCAGCTCGAGCTTGGCCAGCATCTGCTCCTCCCACGCGAGGAGCCGCTCGTGCTCAGCTTTGGACTCTGATGCGGAGCAGTAGACGAACATCTCCAGCTTGTTGAACTGGTGCACTCGGATGATGCCGCGGGTGTCCTTGCCGTGCGAGTACTTCTCGCCGGTAGCAGGTGGACCACCCTGCGTAGCGCTGGGGCTTATGGAGAGGTCGAGAATCTCGTCGGCGTGGTAGCTTACCAGAGCGACCTCGGAGGTGCCGACGAGATACATGTCGTCGCGTTCGAGGCGGTAGATCTCATCGTCGTGCTCGACGTCAAAGCCGGTGCTTACCATGGTGTCGGGACGGACGAGGGTGGGGGTCATCATCGGTGTGAAGTCTGCCTCCAGGGCCTGATCCAGCCCCATCTGCATGATGGCCAGCTCGAGGCGGGCTCCGATGCCTTTGAGGAAGTAGAAGCGGGCGCCGGAGACTTTGGCGCCCTGCTCCATGTCCACTGCGCCGAGAGCTTCGGCGAGCTCCAGGTGATCTTTGGGCTCGAAGCCTTCGGCGGCGAAGTCTCGCGGTGATCCTTCGTGGCGCAGCGTCGCGAAGTCATCCTCGCCGCCGCATGGGGACGCCCTCGTGGATGAGGTTAGGGAAGGAGGCCTGCAGGCTGCGCAGCTCGTCCTGAGCGTGCGCGGATTCGGCCTCGGCGGCCTTCACGTCCTGGCTCAGCTGCTTGACGGCCTGAAGAAGCTGCTGCTTCTCCTCGCCCTGCGCCTGGGCGACCTTCTTGCCGTTGGCCTTCTGCTCGGCACGCAGCGACTCGAAGCGGGTGATCGCCGCGGACCGAGTCTCGTGTGCGGCGATCAGCTGATCGACCACCGCCTCAGATGCGCCCCGCGCACGCTGCGAGGCCTTGTACTGATCCGGGTTCTCAATGAGGTCCTTGATGTCGATCACAAAGACCAGCCTAATCGACGCCGTTCGGCACCTCAGCAGGCTGAGCGTCGTCACGCGAAGAAAGGTCCGTGGAGACGTACTGATCGCCGTCCTTGCGCTCCTCAGGCGTCGGTCGGATGGGCGTTTGATTCGATATGGTGAGAAGCGCGTCGTGACCCTCACGGTCCAAGGCGAGGGAGGGGATCACCTGATGCGGTCATTGTGGAACAACAGGGCCGCCTACGAGCGGTGGACGAGAGCCACCGAGTGGCCCATGGTGGGGTCGCCCTGGTGTTCGTCGGTGTGTACGGCTACGTGGTCATCGGAAATCTGCGCGAGTCGCATGTCGATTGGCCTTTTGGCTGATGAACGCCGTGTGGGTTCTTTTCGCGATCGACTACATCGTGTCGCTGATCCTGGTGCCCCACACTCGACGGTGGTTCTTCACCCACATTCACGAACTGGCCATCGTCATCCTCCCGGTCCTGCGGCCGCTGCGCCTTCTGCGCCTGGTCACGGTCATTTCGGTGTTCAGCCGCCATGCGGGGGCCGCACTGAGGGAGAAGGTCACGATTTCCACCGCCTTCGTCGCCGGGGTGCTGGTTTTCACGGCTTCACTGGCCATTCTCGATGCGGAGCAGAACGATCCGGGCGCCAACATCACCAGCTACGGGGATGCACTGTGGTGGTCGGTGGTCACGATCACCACAGTCGGCTACGGCGACTATTACCCGGTGACCGGGTTCGGTCGCGCCATCGCGGTCGGCCTCATGCTGTGCGGCCTCGGGCTGCTGGGGACCGTGACAGCGACGCTGGCCACCTGGTTCGTCGAGAAGATTGAAGTGACAGCTGAAGAGAAGCGTCGCTAGGGGCCGCGAACGCTGAGACGCCTACGCGTCGGTGACTGCGCGGCTCACGCCGTTCACCTTCAGCGATGAAGGGAAACTCGCGCCTTGACGCCGATGACGTCGCCTACGGCGTCGCCGTCGATCTGGAACATGAGCGGCTCATCCATCTCCACCGTGCAGCTCGGCGACTGCTTCACCGTCATCACCGGGATGTCCTCACCCCATCGCAGCACCGTCTTCGCGACGATCCGGGCCCAATCCAAGGGGTTGCGGGGCGAGAGGAGCACGATGTCCATCTGCCCGTCGTCGAACAGGGCGGTCGGGATGAGCTGCACCCCGCCCTGGAGGGTCCCGCAGTTGGCCAGCAGCACCGAGCGCACGCGCATCTGAGCGGTCTCCCGCCCTCGAGCTCGACACGCACATTCTTACGATCGCTTACGCGTGCCGCAGCCCCGATTCTCCGTAGGCGAGCCACCCAGCGCGCGCTTTGAGGACCTCGCGCGTATCGGCCATCACTTCGGCGTCCAAACCTCCGCCGCGATCACCAGCGAGATCTCTTCGTCGATGGGACCGTCAGGGCGTCTGAGCTCCAGCTGCAGGGTGTCCACCCAGTGGGGGTTCCGTGGATGGCCTCGTGGACGCATATGAGCAGGTCATCGTGGGGAAGGCCGATGTTCCGCGCAAAGAGGTTGCCGGTGCCCATCGGCACCACGCCCATCGGCGTCGAGGTTCCCGCCAGCTCCGCTGCGACGGCACGAACGGTCCCATCGCCGCCCACAGCCAGCACGACGTCGCAGCCAGCATCCAGTGCTCGCCGGGTCATCACATGCCCCGGATCCTCCGCAGTGGAGGCCATCACCAGCGGCGTCTCCATCCCGGCCTCGTAGCAGGTGAACTCGATGAGGCGCACCGCCTCAGGAGCCTGCTCCTTCGTCACGTTGAGCACAGCTCCGACCAGCGTCATGCTCCCGAGTCTATCCACGAGCACGCGTCACTTCGGGTGGCGCAGGCCCATCTACTCACCTGTGCGGGTCGTCGTCTGCCGAGACCTGATTTCAAATCGACGCCGCGTTCTTTGGGTAGTTGGCGTTATTCGCCACTCCCGCCTACCTCATGCCTGGACGGCACACTCCGCAGTGCGCTCTTCACGCATCTTCTGGCTGGCCAAGAATTCCGGTGCTTCTGCTTCCTCGTGATATTCGAGCACCTGAACGTCATGTTGAAGAAGCGCGTCTTTCACCTCTGAGGGTGTGGCATAGAAGTACTCGGCGCATATTGATCAGGTTCACGCGTCGATCTGCAAAGTGTCTGTGCAGAGCGCTCTCAAGACCCCAGGCATCCTCCGAGAAGATCACCGTGTGCTTATCGAAGTTGAATGGAACCGACGCGTCTGAGAGTTCTTTGAGCCGCTCTTCGGGGTTGAGACGACGAGTCATCCTGATCTTCACCACCTCGGAACCGAAAGCACCTCGGTTTGAAGCCACATAAACGTAGCTTGGCACGCGTGTTTGCCATCGTCGATTCGACATCTTCCAGTTCAGCTTCGGCGTGCGAAAGCGCAGCCGCAGCCTTGGACGCCTCTTCAACATCACCTTGGGCCTGGAGCTGAGCGAGGACGATTCTGCGATGCTCCACTTCCTTTTCCTGTTTCGCCTTGAGCGCCAGAAATTCCTTCTGCGCTTTGGCCTCTTCCTGACTCGCGCGCGAGCTTCCTTCTCTTCCTCCTTAGCGGCTTTGACTGCCTCGAGATGAGCATGAGTGAGTCTCAGCTCTTCCTCTCGCAGGAAGAGATAACGGCTGCTGATGGTGATAGCCATGGACTTACCGAGCCGCTCGACTTGCTGGGCGGATTTTTCAAGGCGCTTGATAGCGGCGTTGAGGTGGCTTGGCTTTGACCGTTTTGACTGAGTTCTCCGCTTCCGCGTTGAAGGCCCGGAGAAGGAGCTTAGTCATGTCCCCGACCATCTTCTGGCCCTTCTTGAGGTTGCCGTCCAAGGTCATAGACGTACTGCCTGTCGCGGCGGTCTTCTGCCGGACCATTTCCTGATCTCCGCCTGTCTTGTTTGCAGTTCATCTTTGTACCTCACGGAGTCATCTGCAGGGTTCTCGAAGTTATAGAGCCCGTAGTCGTTCAGGTCTGCCATGTCTCTGAGGTCGACGATGTCTTCACGCACCTGTTCCAGGCGTGCCTGTTCTTTGCGCACCAGTTCCGCATAGTTTTGCTGCTGCGCCTCGCCCGCCTCACGTCCAGACCTAAGCTCAGCCTCGACCTGTGCCACTTTTCTCTCACCTTCATCACGCCGAGCCTTGAGCTCGGTCTCAACCCGCGCGATTTCTTTCTCCAGCGCGTTCCGATGCTCTCCGCGTGACAGGTCGTCCATGACACCAAGTCGCTGCGCTTCCTGGCGCAGGAAATGGTTCTCATCCCATAACTTCCGGGCATCAGCAGTGACCTGGTCTCGCTCCTGAGTCAGGCGACCCTGCTGTCTCCACAACGAGGTCGCACGCCGCCGCATGAAGAAGACGTATACGAGAACCGGGGGATCAGCAGCACAGCGACGAAAGGAACAATGCTGAGAATCAACGCGATGATGACGCTGACGAAGATCCCAGTTCCGAGGGAACCGTCCGGATGCGGAGTTCTCTCCTCGGAAACTAAGGCCGATCCGGATTCGGACATTTGCGAACTCCCTCAAGTCATGCGAACAGTAGAATAAGCTTACTGATCATGCATGACATGAATATGTCCGCGCTGCTTGATGCTTTGGGCCGTCAGGTGCGCCGGGTCAGCGAGGCCACCCACTGCGTCGCCGCGTCGAAGGCCTCCTCCGAGACTTCCGGCCGAACATGCTGGGCCTTTCGGTCGGCTCGCGGGTACGAGCCCAGGAAGCGCACAGCCGCATGAGACCCGGTGGATTCCGGCGAGCGCGTCGGCAACACGCGGCTCGTGGATGTGGCCCTCGAGGTCCATGGAGAAGAAGTAGTCGCCCATGGCGCTGCCGGTGGGGCGAGACTCGATGCGGCAGATGTTGACGCCTCGGGTGGCGAAGTGCTCCAGCAGCTCCATCAGGGCCCCAGCGCGGTCCTCGGGCAGAGGGATGGTCACGGTGGTCTTGTCCGCACCCGTCATGGAGGGACCTGACCAGGCTTGGTGACGAGGACGAATCGTGTGACCGCGCCCGGAAAGTCCTCGATGCCGGAAGCGATGACGTGGAGCCCCAGCTGCTCCGCCACGAGTGGCGCGCAGATGGCCGCGTCTGCCATCGGCGCGGACGTCCGAAGACTGTGGGCGCCATGGCCGTCGACGGCGCCGGTATGTACTGCACCCGGGGCAGCACGTTCTGCGCCCACGAGCGCACCTGCGCCCACGCGTGGGAGTGGGTGGCCACGGAGGTGACCTCGGACAGCTCCATGGGCTGGGCGCTGGCCAGCACAAACGTGATGGGCACCAGGGTCTCTGCGGTGATCTGCAGACGGTGGGTGACCGAGACGGCATCCAGGGTGGCGGTCACCCCGCCCTCCACAGAGTTCTCGATCGGGACGACAGCCCCCTCGGCGTCCCCTCGTCCACCATGCTCAGGGCGGCCAGGACGCTGGAGGCCGGAACGCGCTCGGCACGCTCAGCACCGGGCATCTGGGTCAGGGCGGCCTCAGTGAACGTGCCCTCCGGGCCGAGGAACGAGTAGCGCAGTATGCCGGTCACAGCTCGAAAGCCTACCGTCAGAGGATCCGGGGCTGGCCGTCGTCGCTCTCCAGCGCCCGGCCGGACGTGACCCAGGCGTCGTACCCTCCTGCGACGAAGAGCACCGAGTACCCCTGCTGGGTCAGCCAGCCCGCCATCTGGATGCTGCGGCCTCCCGTGCGGCAGATGACGAAGTAGTCCTCATCCGGGTCCAGCTCCGCCTCAAACCGTTCCGGAACCTCCTCGACCGGCATGTGCAGGGCCCCGGCGCCCGGCTAACACGGAACTCGTAGGCCTCGCGAACATCCAGCAGCCGGGCCTCGTCCGGCACCTCCACGGCTGGCACAGTCTCCACATCGCTCATGGACGTCACGATAGCCTCCCGCCTCTGCCGAGCGCACTGCCTTCTGCATAGAGTGAGCACATGGTCCTCACGCCCAGCTCCCCGCACCCCGTCCCTTCGGCTGAGCACACCACGGACCGCACCCGTGCCGACTTCCGCGCCTCCACGGCCGATCAGTGGCGTGCCGCCATCCTGAACGGCGACGTGACCGCAGTCGAACTGGCTTAGCACCGCCCTGACCGCGGCCGCCACCCTCACCGAACTGGGCGCGTTCCTCTCGGTGGATCCCGAGTACGCCCTGGCCAAAGCTGACCAGCTCGACGAAGTGGTCGAGATGGTCCGACGCAGCGGCTCCATGAGCGAACTCTCGACCAGGGCCCCCTGCTGGGCCTGCCGCTTGCCTTCAAGGACGTCAGCCGAGTCGGGGCCTGCCTCGCACCCGGGGCACCCTGGCACTTGCCGCAGACATTCCGGCACGGGACGAGCCTGTGGTGCGGCGCACCCACGCTGCTTACTCGGTGAGCATCGGCAAGACCCAGGTGCCTGAGTTCGCGCTGCACTGCTACTCCGAGAACCAGGTCGGCTCACCCGCCCGCAACCCGCTGGCTCCCGCACGCACCGCCGGAGGCTCCTCCGGCGGTGCCGCCGCCGCGGTGGCCGCAGGCATCCTCCCTTCGCGCCCGGAAGCGACGGAGGCGGCTCCATCCGGATACCGGCCGCAGCCTGCGGGCTCGTCGGCCTGAAGCCGGGCCGCGGCCGTCTGCCCGATGACCGCCAGGCCCACTCCGCCGCGAACCTGGGAGTCAACGGCCCGCTGGCCACCATTCCTCAGGACGCCGCACTGCTCTTCGACGCGATGGCGGGGAATCCGTTCAGCGTCACCTCAGGGTGCGGGGTCGACGGGGCTGACTTGGCGTACGGCCCGGCGTCACGCGCAATCCATCATGCTGAGCGGCATGGGCTGCCGCCGCTGAGCGTCGGGGTCACCACCGAATCGCCCTTCTCCCCGAGCTGGACATCACCCTCGCGGAGGAGGCGACGGCGGCGCTGGAGGAGGCCGTGGCTCGGCTGCTGAACCGGGGGCACAGCGTCCACGGGACCGCTCCCGCGCAGGAGCGCAGCGCATGTGGCCAGAAGGCTTCTTCCGCGACTTCACCACCCTGTGGACCTCACGGCTGGCCCGCGCCAACTTCGACGATGCCCAGCGGGACCAGATGGAAGCCCTCACGCGCTACTACCTGGAGGCAGCGGAAGCGCGTCCCGCCGCAGAGAACGAAGCGGCTGAGGGACGCCTTCAGCAGGCGGCCGACACCGCGGAGAGCATCTTCGGCCACCACGACCTCATCATGACGCCCGTGCTCGCCTACGCGCCGCCCGAGGTGGGATGGTTCGACAGCATGTCACCGGAGGACAATGGGGCAGAGCAGTGCCGCTTCACGCCGTACACGGCCATCATCAACGTCCTGGGGTTTCCTGCCGTGAGCGTGCCCATGCTCACCGACGACTCAGGGCTGAGCTGGAGCGTCCAGCTGATCGGCAGACCCCGGACCGAGGAGCACCTGCTGGCCCTGGCCGCCACGCTGATGCAGCCCTGAGGACCGGGCACGAGCGACCGCGCCGGGCAGCCTCAGCGCCCGGAGGTGTCGTCGTCCCAGCGCCCGCCCGACTCCAGGTGCTCAGCATCGGCCTGGTTGACGGGGGTGGCGAAGTCGGCCTCAGCATCCTCGAATCCGGCGTCCGTGCCGCGCCACCGCGCAATGGCGCTCATGCCGTGGTGGATGACCAGGGCGGCCACCGAGCCCAGAGCGATGCCGGTGAAGACGATCTCGCCGAACACCATCGTGTAGTCGGCGATCGCGACGATCAGCGGGACACCCGCCACCGCAAGGTTGATCGGGTTGGAGAAGTCGACGTTGTTCTGGACCCAGATCCGCACGCCGAGGATCCCGATCATGCCGTAGAGGACCGTGCTTAAGCACCGCCGAGCACTCCGTCGGGGACTGTGTTGACCAGCGCGCCGAACTTGGGCACCAGGGCCAGCAGGATGGCGAAGATCCCTGCCACCCAGTAGGCCGCCGTGGAGTACACCTTCGAGGAGGCCATCACGCCGATGTTCTCCGCGTAGGTGGTGGTGCCCGAGCCTCCGCCGGAGCTTACCAGCATGGTCGCAGCGCCGTCGGCCATGAGGGCACGCCCGGTCACCGGGTCCAGGTCCCGCTTGGTCATCAGCGCCACCGACTTCACGTGGCCGACGTTCTCGGCGACGAGCACCAGCACCACCGGGATGAACAGTGCCAGCACTCCGATGTGGAAGCTGGGTGCGGTGAAGTCGGGCAGCCCGACCCACCCCGCCTGGGTGATCTCGGAGAAGTCGACCTCCCCGCGCACCACGGCGACCGCATAGCCGACGACGACACCAAGCAGAATGGACAGTCGGCCCAGCATGCCCCGGAACAGCACGCCTGCCACCAGCATCGCGACGATGGTCACCGTCGCCGTCACCGGACCCTCCTGCACGTTCCCCCACGCCGCAGGCGCCAGGTTCAGGCCGATGAGCGCGACGATGGAGCCGGTGACGACGGGCGGCATCAGCTTCTGGATCCACGTGGGCCCGGCGAAGTGCACGACCAGCCCGACGAGGAACAGGCCCAGACCGGTCATCAGGATGCCGCCGAGAGCCCCGACATGCCGTACTGGGCGCTGGCGGCCCCACGGGCGCCAGGAAGGCGAAGGAGGAGCCGAGGTAGCTCGGCACGCGTCCAGCCGTGACGATCAGGAACAGCAGCGTCCCGATCCCCGAGAAGAGCAGGGTCGTCGAGGGCGGGAACCCGGTGATCACCGGAACGAGGAAGGTGGCGCCGAACATGGCGACGACGTGCTGCATTCCGACGCCGGTGGTCTGCAGCCAGCTCAGCCGCTCCTCGGGCGCGACCACATCTCCGGGTCTGATGGTTCTGCCGTCACCGTGGATCTTCCAGCCGAAGCCGGGAACAAAGCTCTTCATCACGGGCGACGATTCTATCCGCCCCGGGCACAGGAAGGGCCGGAGAGGAGCTGCGTCCTCTCCGGCCCTTCTCAGCGTGGGCTCTGCGCCGGGTCAGTCCTTCTTCAGACCGTCGACGAAGCCTTTAGCGCTGTCGCGGGCATCTCCGGCGGCCTCTTTGACCGACTCAGCGGCCTCCTTGCCCTTGCCCTGAGTCTTCTGGGCCTTGCCGTCGGCCTCGGCGCGCTCGTCGCCGGTGAGCTTGCCTACGCCCTCCGTGACGCTTCCGGCGGCCTTGTCCTTGTTGGCATCTGCCTTTCCTTCGAGTCCCGTCGTTGGGCCTCCCTTCTATGTCGACGACCTCTTGGCCCCCACGCTACGGAGCGGCGGGGTCCGTGTCAGCAGACTCAAGGACTTTCAGGGCAAGCTATGGGCATCCGTTCAGACAACGCGACCTCCCCTACCAAAAATGGGCGTCACTTTTCAAGCTTTTGAGTCAGGCTATTGGAATCGGCCACAGGTCTTACTAATCTTGGAGCGATGAGCGACCAACAGAGCAATGAGCTGATCATCCTGCGGTCACCTACGGTGGCTGACGGGGCAGACCTGTGGCGCCTTGCAGAGGGCACCGGAGTGCTTGACACCAATACCCCTACGCCTATCTGCTGTGGGCGAGGGACTTCGCCGAGACGTCCGTGATCGCTGAGGTCGAGGGGAGTAAGCAGGCTTCATCACCGGCTTCCGCAAACCTTCGGACCCCAGCACGCTGTTCATCTGGCAGGTCGCCGTGGACTCCCGCTTCCGGGGCCGCGGCCTGGCCAAGAAGATGCTCTTCGACCTTGTCGACCGCGTCACGGCCGCAGGAGCGTCACGGCTCGAGACGACCATCACCATGGACAACGAGGCCTCACAGGCCCTCTTCGCCGCCCTGGCACGCGCCCACGGCACCGAGATGTCCAGAAACCCCTGTTCACCGCAGACCTCTTTCCCAGCTCGGGCGAGACCGGCGAGGAGCACGCCGACGAGGACCTCTACACCGTGGAGCCGCTGCAGGCACCGGGCTCCTGATCGAGTCCCCGGCTCGTCCCACACTGTGACGTCCTCATCTGTTTCTCTGTTCTCAACACGTTAGGCAACCAGGAAAGAAGCATGGCTACAGACATCTTTGACACCCGCGAATCCCAGGTGCGCAGCTACTGCATGAGCTGGCCCGCTGTCTTCGAAAAGGCAGAGGGCCCCTACCAGTGGTCTGAGAACGGCACCAAGTACCTCGACTTCTTCTCCGGCGCAGCGCACTGAACTACGGACACAACCACCCTGAGCTCCGCGACCTCGTCGTGGAGTATGTGGCCAACTCAGGCGTCACCCACTCCATGGACATGAAGTCCCCGCCAAGCGGCGCTTCCTCGAAACCTTCGAGCGCATCATCCTGGAGCCCAGGAACCTGGACTACAAGGTCATGTTCCCGGGCCCCACAGGCACCAACACCGTGGAGGCCGCGCTGAAGCTGGCCCGCAAGGTCACCGGTCGGCAGCACATCCTGTCGTTCACCAACGCCTTCCACGGCATGACGCTGGGCGCCCTGTCCGTCACCGGCAACTCCATGAAGCGCCGGGGTGCGGGCATCCCGCTGACCAACAGCTCCAAGATCCCCTACGACGACTACTTCGACGGGGACATCCCTGACTTCCTCTGGCTGGAGAAGGTCCTGAGGACTCGGGATCCGGCGTGGACAAGCCTGCTGCCGTGATCGTGGAGACAGTCCAGGGCGAGGGCGGCCTCAACACCGCACGCATGGAGTGGCTCAGGGCCCTGTCCAACCTGCTGAAGAAGCACAGCATCCTGCTGATCGTCGACGACGTCCAGGTAGGCTGCGGGCGGACGGGAACCTTCTTCTCCTTCGAAGAGGCTAGGCATCCAGCCCGACATCGTCTGCGTCTCCAAGTCGATCTCCGGCTACGGCCTGGCCATGGCGCTCACCCTCTTCAAGTCCGAGCTGGACGTCTGGGAGCCCGGTGAGCACAACGGCACCTTCCGCGGCAACAACCTCGCCTTCGTCACAGCGGCGCGCCCTCGAGCTGTTCTGGGCCGACGGCACCTTCCAGGAGGAGCTGGCCGGAAAGATCGAAGCTCTGCACACCGGCATGGCCAAGATCGTCGAGCACGTGAAGGGCTCCTACATCAAGGGACGCGGCTTCCTCGCTTAAGCATCAGCTTCCCCGACCCGGATACGGTAAGCAAGGTCGCAGCCGAGGCGTACAAGCGCAACATGCTGGTCGAGACCTCCGGTCCGCAGGATGAGGTCGTCAAGCTCATGCCGGCGCTCAACATCCCGGACGAGGACCTTCAGAAGGGCCTGGCCATCCTGGAGGAGGCCGTCCTGGCCGCCACCGGTCAGATGGGTGAGCCTTCGCGCCTGCGCGCACCCCACTGAAGCCCCTCCTCAGGTCCCCTGTGAGGGACTGTGCCTGACTCTGTGCCAGGCTGGTCCTGTGCCTAGCCTGGCTCAGGCATGTCCCACCAGTTCCCCTCAACGCAAGGAGCGTGTATGTACACCCTGCACATCGATGACCTCAACGGCACCGACCGCGACATCAACGAGACCAACTGGCGCTCCCGCCGTATGGTCCTGGCCAAGGAGAAGGTCGGCTTCTCCCTGCACGAGACCACCCTGCGCGCAGGCACCGAGAACGACTTCTGGTACGCCAACCACGTCGAGGCCGTCTACTGCGTCGGCGGCAAAGGCACGCTGACCGACAAAGAGACCGGCAAGACCTACGAGATCACCGACGGGTTCCTCTACCTGCTCGACGGCCACGAGAAGCACCACGTCTCGGTGGAGGAGGAGATGCGCATGGTCTGCGTCTTCAACCCGCCGGTGACCGGCCGTGAAGTGCACGACGAGAACGGCGTCTACCCCTCATCGTCGAAGAGGACTGAGCACCGCTCGCAGGCACAACCTTCAACCTTTGGGCCCGGCCGCTGTGCGGCCAGCAAAGCGTGTCTACAGTAGGTCTCGTGCTCCACGCCTGGGAGGTAATCAAGCAGCTGGTCAGCCGGGTGGCCAAGTCCTCGCCGCCTCGCACCGCCCTGCTGATCTTTGCGGCGGTGATCATGATCTTCACCGCTCTCCTGATGGCACCCTGGTCCACCGCCAACGGCCGCGCGCCCGCCTTCCACGATGCTCTGTTCACGGCCACCTCAGCGGTCACCGTCACCGGACTCACCTCCGTCAACACCGCCGAGCACTGGTCTCCGGCGGGCCAGATCGTCATTCTCATCGGCATCCAGATCGGTGGGCTGGGCATCCTGACGCTCGCATCGCTGGTTGCCCTCTCTGTGACGCACCATCTGGGGCTTCGCACCCGCCTCGTCGCTGAGCAGGGGATGTCCACCGGTGCGCTGGGCGAGGTCGGCTCGCTGATCCGCACCGTCGTCATCTGCTCCCTGGTGGTTGAGGCCGCCCTCGCAGCGGTCCTGGTGCCCCGCCTGATGGTGGTCGAGAACGACGTCCTCGACGGCCTGTGGCACGGCGTCTTCTACGCCGTGTCCGCGTTCAACAACGCAAGCTTCGTCGTTCACCCCGAAGGCCTCCAGGGCGCCGTGAACGATCCGCTGGTGCTCTGGGTCATCATGATCGGCGTGTTCCTCGGCTCGTTGGGGTTCCCCGTGCTGCTGGTGCTGTGGCGATTCCGCTGGCACATCAGGCGATGGGGCCTCCACGCCCGCCTCACCATGGAGGTGACGACGCTGCTCATGGTGCTGGGAGCCGTGGGCTACGCCGCCTTGGAGTGGAACCATACGGACACCATCGGAGAGATGACGACGGGCGAGAAGCTCCAAAGCTCCCTGTTCGCCTCCGTCATGATGCGCTCAGGCGGCTTCTCCGTGGTCGAGAACGTCATGGAGCACTCCGAGACGATGCTCATGACCAGCGCGCTGATGTTCGTCGGAGGGGCTCAGCCTCCACCGCGGCGGCATCAAGGTGACCACGTTCGCGGTGATCTTCCTGGCGTTCCTGGCTGAGGCCCGCGGTCGCGGGGAGTCGACCGCGCACGGACGGACCATCCCTGCACAGGCGGTGCGCGTGGCCATCAGCGTGGTCGCCATGGGCGCCACCTTCGTCCTCATCGCCACCATGGCGCTGATCATCCTCACCGGCGAGGAGCTGGAGCGCCCCCTCTTCGAAGCGATCTCTGCGTTCGCCACCGTCGGCCTGACCTCCGGTCTCAGTGAGGAGCTGCCTCCGGCAGGGCTCTATGTCCTGGTAGGCCTGATGTTCGCCGGACGCGTCGGCATTATGACCTTCGCTGCGGCCCTGACCCTGCGGCAGAGCCGCATCCGCTACCGCTACCCGGAAGGACGGCCGATCATTGGCTAGAGAACGACGCACCCCGAATAAGCCGATCCTGGTGGTCGGCCTGGGCCGCTTCGGCATCGCCCTGGGCGAGCAGCTGGTCTCCCAGGACAAGGAGGTCCTCGCGGTGGACAGCGACGGACGCCTGGTCCAGAAGTTCGCCGACATCTTCACCCACACGGTTCAGGCCGACGCCACCGACATGGAGGCGCTGAAGCAGCTGGGCGCCCACGAGTTCGACTCCGCCGTGGTGGGGGTCGGCACATCGATCGAATCGTCAGTCCTGATTGCCGCGAACCTCGTGGACATCGGGGTGAAGCAGGTGTGGGCGAAGGCCATCAACCCCACCCACGGCAAGATCCTGACCCGCATCGGATGCCACCATGTCATCTACCCCGAGCACGACGCCGGCGTCCGTGCGGCGCACCTGGTCTCGGGACAGATGCTCGACTTCATCAAGTTCGACGATGACTTCGCGATCGTGAAGATGCGTCCGCCGAAGATCCTCCACGGCAAGACCATCGACCAGACTCAGCCGCGCAAGCGGCTGGGCGTGAACGTCGTGGGTGTGAAGTCTCCCGGTGAGGACTTCGTCTACGCCCAGCCTGACACTCTGGTCTCAGCCGGGGACACGATCGTCGTGTCCGGGGACGTCAGCAAACTGGAGTACTTCGCTGACCACGTGTGAGGCTGGCATAGGCTTGGCCATGTGAACCGGCCGCCTCTCTCCCCTCCAGCCGCCCTGGTGTGGGATCCTGCGCTGCTGGAGTTCCGGTTCGGGGATCGGCACCCCATGGACCCGGCACGCCTGGAGCTCACAGAGCGTCTGTGCGCGGAGCTGGGACTGCTCGAGAAGGTCACCACCATTGCGCCCGCCCCTGCCAGCACGGATCAGCTGCGCACGATCCACACCGAGGCGTACCTCGCAGCTGTCGAGGCAGCAGGGCAGCATGGGACGGGCTCGAGGGCGCACGGACTGGGCACGGAGGACAACCCGGTCTTCGAGGCGATGCACACCGGCGCAGCCCTCATTGTTTACGGAACTGCGGCGCTTGCCGAGCAGGTCGCATCCGGGAGCATCACGCGCGGCGTGAACTTCGCCGGGGGCATGCACCACGCTCAGGTAGCTCGGCCGGAGGGTTCTGCGTCTACAACGACGTGGCGCTCGCTGTCAGAATTCTGCTGGACGGAGGGATCAGCCGTGTGGCCTGCATCGACCTGGATGCCCACCATGGGGACGGAACCCAGCAGATCTTCTATGACGACCCTCGCGTGATGACCATCTCGCTGCACCAGTCGGGGGCGAACCTGTTCCCGTTCTCCGGGTACCCGAACGAGACCGGTTCCGGGGATGCGGCCGGAACCAGCGTCAACGTGTCCCTTCCTGAAGAGACGGGGATGCGGGCTTCCTCCGCGCCTTCGACGCGACGGTGCTTAAGCCCTCTTGGAAGCCTTCGCCCCTGAGGTCATCATTTCTCAGCACGGCGCTGACGCGCATGCGCGTGATCCGCTGAGCGACCTGCAGATGAGCATCGAGGGCAGCGGCAGCTCGCTCTGGCCGTTGGGGAGCTGGCGGACGGGCACTGCGGCGGGCGCTGGATCGCCACGGGCGGCGGGGGCTACGCCGTCTTCGACGTGGTGCCTCGCACGTGGGCGCACCTGACGGCCATCGTCGCCGGAGATCCCCTGCCGCCTGAAGCGCCCACCCCTCGGCGTGGCAGGCTGAAGTCGAGAGCCGGGGGCCGCTGCTCCGCAGACAATGGGCGACGGCGTCGATCCGGTCTTCCGCAGCTGGAGCGAAGGCTATGACCCGGAGGATGACGCAGACCGCGCCGTGATCCAGACGCGCAAGGAGATCTTCCCGTTCTGGGGCCTCGACCCGCACTACGACTGAACAGGCCTAACTCCCGACGACGCGCGCTAGTTTCGTGTGATGTGATGCGGTCTGTAAACTACTTCGAGACCATTTTGGCCTTATCCCCTATAGACAAGGATTGTCGCCCTATGGGTTCAGTGATTAAGAAGCGCCGCAAGCGCATGGCGAAGAAGAAGCACCGCAAACGTCTGCGCAAGACGCGTCACCAGCGACGCAACAAGAAGTAGCGAGCTTCACGCAGGGCCCCGGATTCTCATTGAGAGTCCGGGGCCCTGCTGTGTGCCGAGGATTCGGCTGAGAGGATGTGCTTGTGACTGACGTTGAGGTTCTGGTGAAGCCGGGCTGCCACTTGTGCGCGGACGCCGTCGCTGTGACCGCTGAGGTGTGCGCCGAGTTCGGGCTGGAGCACCGAACGTCGGACATTTCGCAGGACCCCGTGCTGGCGGAGCAGTTCGCGGAGGAGATCCCGGTGCTGCGGATCGACGGGGTGCCCCGCGATTTTTGGCGCTTCGACGCCGCCCGGCTGCGTCGGATGCTCAGCGAAGCGACTGGCTGATCTCAGCCGCACGTTCGGATGAGGCTTTGGCTCCGGCGCGGATGGTGTGCCCCATGTCGGCCTCGTCGAAGGTGCGAATGGCCTGCTCGGTGGTGCCGTTGGGGCTGGTGACGTTGCGTCGCAGCTGAGCGGCGTCGAGGACACCGAGGTTCTCGACGAGCATCGTGCCGGCGCCGTAGAGCGTCTGGGCGGCGAGGGCCGCGGCGAGGTCCGGGTCCAGTCCCATTTCGACGCCTGCGGCGGCCATGTGCTCGGCGAGGTAGAAGGCGTAGGCCGGGCCCGAACCGGCGACCCCGGTGAGGGCGTCGATCTGCGGCTCGTCGAGGATGTGCACGCGGTAAGCCGCTGAGAGGAGCTCCGCGACCGTTTCCGTCTGCTCCTGGGTGGCGTGGTCCCCTGGTGCCAGTCCGACCACGCCCGCGCCGACGGACAGCGGTGTGTTGGGCATGGTGCGGATGGTAAGCTGGTTCTGCCGCAGGGCGCTCTGCATCATGTCAGGGTGACAGCCGCGGCCACGGAGACCACCGCAGCGTCGGGACGGACCGCCTCTCTGATCTCAGTGCAGAGGTCGGTGATCTGGTGGGGCTTGACCCCAGGAAGACGACGTCCGCTTCCGCCACAGCCTCCAGATTGGCCCCGGGGCACTCTCCTCGGCCAGCGCGGTGACCCCGTACTCGTCTCGGGATCGCTGGGCGGAGGCTTCGGACCGATTGGTGACGGTCACGTTCTCGGGTGGGACCCCGGATCCGAGCAGTCCGGCCAGGATGGCCCCGTTCATGGAGCCCAGCCCCAGCATCGCAATCTTCACAGAACTCATGCCCCCACCCTAGAGCGGATTCGGCGGCGAGTCAGAGTTCGATATCGCGCATGAGGATGCTGATGCGGAGCGCCAGATCTTCTATCTCGTCCACTGCTCCCAGTTATTTCCCCGAGTGGGAGTAAAGCTCTAGTCCTCTTGGCCGAGGTGGTAGCGGGCGAAGCGCAGGGAGTCGGCGAGCATGCGCTCCCGCTCCCCACCTGCTTGGCGCTGCGAGTGGACACTTCCACCGCGACCACACCGTCGAACCCTGAGCCGCCGAAGTCCGGCTGACCGATCAGCTCCATCGATTCGGCCACCCGCTGCTCTCCGAGCCCCGGCACGAGGTGGTCGTCCTTGAAGCCGTTGGACCAGCCGTCTGTCAGGTGAACGTGGCGCAGGCGAGAGCCCAGAGCCTTCACCGCCTCGTAGGAGTCGTCCTCGGCCGTGGCCGCGTGCGAAGTCCCACGTGACGTGCTTGTATCCGTAGGCCACCGGGTTCCAGTGGGGCAGATACATCTTCGCCTCGCGCCCCGGGCACGCCAGGGTACATGTTCTCCACGGCGAACATGATGCCGGTCTCCGCCTCGATCTCATCGACCAGCTCCGGGAAGCGCACCGCGTAAGCGCCCTGCCACCGGAACGGGGGTGGGCGACGACGGCGGAGGCTCCGACCTCCGCGGCCAGCTGGGCAGACTTCCACAGCTTCTCGTCCGCGGTGCCCCAGACCTGCTGGGTCAGCAGCAGGGTCGGGGCGTGGATGGCCATCACAGGCAGCCCGAAGCGCTGAACAGCCTCGTTGATCATGGATGCCTGCTGGGTCTCAGCGCGGTGGGTGACCATCACCTCGATGCCGTCGTAGCCCAGGTCCTGCGCTATGGCGAACGTCGCATCAAGACGCAGCGGATACATCGATGAGGTGGACAGCGCCACGGGAATGCGAGAGCGGGGCCCACTCATCAGGCGTGCTCCACGGTGATCTGCCGGACGTCCTTGTGATTGGGCCTGCGCAGCTCACGGGCCAGGTCGACGTGGCCCACACCGGGGCGGACGGCAGGGACACGCCGTTGGAGCAGGACAGCGCATCCAATCGACGCAGGATCAGGCCCTCGCGCAGCGCCCAGGGGCAGATCGTCATCTCCTCGGCCCCAAAAGCCTTCATCGCAGCCTCCGCCGCAATCGCACCGGCGAGCACCTGGGGCGCCCTCGTCTCTGAGACGCCGGGAAGCTGAGCGCGCTCCGTGGCGGGAAGCTCCCGAGCTTCTTCACCAGCGCCTTCAGATCCTTGTGCTTCAGCGTCCGAGGACATACGGCCCATCCTCAGACGGGGCCGACCCGGTCAGGCGCGCCAGGGAGCGGAACGTCTTGGAGGTCGCGGTGACCATCGTCTTCGGCGTCGTCGGGATCTCCAGGTTCTGCGGGAACTCACGGCGCGCGGCCCTCACCTCCTCGGCGGCGAAGGCGCGCAGCTCCTTCACCTGTGCCTTCGATGGCGCCTGGTCGCTCAGCCGACCGCCCTCCTGCAGCTCCTCAGGAGCCATTCGCGGGTCAGCCTCGCCGCACCCAGCGGCACGCTCAGCGCGGTGGAGGGCAGCTCATCCTGCCCGTAGGCGATCTCCAGCGAGCCGCCCCGATGTCGAAATTCAGGATGTGCCCGGCTGACCACCCGTGCCAGCGGCGCACCGCGAAGAACGTCATAGCAGACTCCTGCGCGCCGGTGAGCTCGGTGAGCTCAATGTCGGTCTCCGCCTGGACCCGCTGAAGCACCTGCTCGCCGTTGGCCGACTCTCTGATGGCAGAGGTGCAGAAGGCCAGCAGATCCTCCGCCCGGTGACGGGTGGCGAACCTCATGGCGTCATTGATGAAGCTGAGGAGCTGATCCTGCCCGTGCTCCGTAATGGCCCCGTCCGCGTCCAGATGCTGCACGAGCGACAGCGGCCGCTTGTGCGAGGCGAACGGCTCAGGCTTCGCGCCGATGTGCGCGTCGACCAGAGCCAGATGGACGGTGTTCGATCCGATGTCGAGCACACCCAGTCGCATGAATCTCCTGCGTCCCCTCAGTGGTCCTAGGACTTCTTCGCGGCGGTCTTCTTACGAGCCCCGCCGCTGCTCTTCTTCTTGGCACCCGTGGCCGGGCCCTTGGCTCGCTTTTCGGCCAACAGGGAGAACGCCTGCTCCTTGGTGAGCTGTTCCAGGGTCACGCTGCGCGGCACCGTGACATTGGTCTCCCCGTCGGTGACGTAGGCGCCGAAGCGTCCTTCCTTGACCACCACGGGCTTCTCCGTGGTGGGGTCAGCGCCGAACTCCGCCAGGGGCGGCAGCAGCCTGGCGGCCGCGCTGCTTCGGCTGGGCGTAGATCTTCCGAGCCTCATCCTCGGTGATGCTGAAGAGCTGCTCCTCGGACTCCAGGGACCGGGAGTCGCTGCCCTTCTTCAGGTACGGCCCGAATCGGCCGTTCTGAGCCGTGATCTCCTGGCCGTCCTCGTCGGTGCCCACGGTGCGCGGCAGAGACAGCAGCAGCAGGGCATCGTCGATGGACACGCTCTCCAGCGACATCGACTTCAGCAGCGAGCCGGTGCGCGGCTTGACCGGCTTCGGCTTCTTCTTGGGCTTGGGCTTGCCGTTCTTGTAGTACTCCGTCGGCAGGGCGTCCAGATACGCCTGCATCTCCTCCTCCGTCATCTCGGGGATGACTTCGGTGACGTAGGGGCCGAAACGACCGTCCTTCGCGACGATCTCCCGGCCGGTCTCAGGATCGGTGCCCAGCACGCGGCCGGACTGCGCCGCCTGCTGGAAGAGCTCCTCAGCCTTGTCCGTGGTCAGCTCATCCGGGGCGATCTCCTCGGGAACGTTGGCGCGGAGCATCTTCAGCTCGCCGTTCTCATCCGCCTCACCGTCGGGGTTCGGGCGCTCCAGGTACGGTCCGTAGCGGCCGACGCGAACGTCCACACCCTCGGCAACTCGGATGGTGTTGATCGCTCGAGCGTCGATTTCCCCGAGGTTCTCGACCACATTCTTCAATCCCTCCTCAGCGCTCTCCGCACCGAAGTAGAACCCTTGGAGCCACACCTCCCGCTCCACGTCCCCGCGGGCGATCTGGTCCAGATCGCCCTCGAGCCGGGCGGTGAAGTCGTAGTCGACATACTTGCCGAAGTGCTCCTCCAGCAGACGGATCACGCTGAATGCAGTCCAGGAGGGCACGAGGGCGGAGCCTCGCTTGGTGACGTAGCCGCGGTCCATGATGGTGGAGATGGTGGGCGCGTAGGTGGAGGGACGGCCGATCTCGCGCTTCTCCAGCTCGGCCACGATGCTGGCCTCGGTGTACCGGGCGGGGGCGTGGTCTCGTGCCCCTTGGCCTCCACGTCCGTGCCGGTGAGGCTCTGACCCTCTTCGAGCTGCGGAAGGCGCTTGTCCTTGGCGGACTTCGCGTCCTCGTCCTTCTTCTCGGAGTCGTCGGCCACCTCTTCGTAGGCGGCGAGGAACCCGGGGAAAGTGATGACCGTGCCGGATGCGCCGAAGGTGGCGCTGCGGCCGTCGGAGGCCTCACCGGTGAGGCGCACGCTGGCAGTGAAGCCCTTCGCGTCCTCCATCTGGGAGGCGACTGTGCGCTTCCAGACCAGCTCGTAGAGCCGGAACTCGTCGGCGGAGAGCTCACCCTTGACCTGCTTGGGAGTGCGGAAGGAGTCGCCTGCGGGCCGGATGGCCTCGTGGGCCTCCTGCGCGGTCTGGCTGCGCTTGCCGTAGACGCGCGGCTTATCCGGCACATGCGCGGCCGAGTAGAGCTCGGTGGCCTGCTTCCGGGCCGCGTTGAGCGCCTCATTCGACAGCGTGGTCGAATCAGTTCGCATGTAGGTGATGTAGCCGTTCTCATAGAGCCGCTGCGCCACCTGCATGGCCACGCGGGACGAGAAGCGGAGCCTGCGTGCTGCGTCCTGCTGCAGGGTGGAGGTGATGAACGGAGGCTGCGGTAGAGCGGCTGTAGGGCTTCTCCTCGAGGAGTCCACAGTGAAGCTGGCCTCCAGCAGCCCGTCGGCCAGCGACTGCGCCTCGTCCTGGCCCAGGACGGCAACGTCCTGCCGGGACTTCTTCAGCTGACCGGTCTCGTCGAAGTCGCTTCCCTGCGCGATCCTGCGGCCGTCGACGGCGTTCAGCTTGGCGGTGAAAGTCTCCTCGGAGGCGGTGGCGAACTCACCGCTGAGGTCCCAGTAGGAGGCCGGAACGAAGGCCATGCGCTCGCGCTCCCGGTCCACCACCAGGCGGGTGGCCACCGACTGAACACGGCCCGCTGAGAGGCCGCGGCCGACTTTGCGCCACAGCACCGGGGAGATCTCGTAGCCGTAGAGGCGGTCGAGGATCCGTCGGGTCTCCTGCGCATCGACCAGATCGGTGTCGATCTCGCGAGGGGACTCCATGGCACGGGTGATCCCCTCCTTGGTGATCTCCGTGAAGGTGAGCCGGAATGTGGGGACCTTGGGCTTGAGCACCTCATAGAGGTGCCAGGCGATGGCCTCGCCCTCCCTGTCGGCATCCGTGGCGAGGTAGAGCTCGTCGGCTTCCTTCAGCAGCTGCTTGAGCTCCCGGACCTTGGACTTCTTTGAGTCGAAATCACATAGTAGGGCTCGAATCCGTGGTCGGGATCCACGGCAAATTTGCCGAAGGGCCCCTTCTTCATGTCATCCGGCAGCTCTGAGGGCTGCGGGAGGTCACGGATGTGCCCCGCCGAGGCATCCACGATGAAGTCGTCGCCCATGTACTTTGCGATGGAGCGGGATTTAGCCGGGGACTCGACGATGACGAGCTTCTTGCCTTGAGGCACTGATCTCCTTGGAACCTACTGGGGTGCAGCGGTGCTGCTGCTTGGCGGCTGCGCCTCACTATATAGGGTGAGGAATCCGTCGGCGCAAAGGTCCAGAACCTCCGCCTGCAGGGCATCTTCGTCAGCATCAGTCAGTGCGCACACTGCTGTGATGATCTGTCCGGCGGCCAGTTCCCCGTCAGAGGCGGCCATGAAGTAAGCCGCTGCGCTGCTGATGGGACGGGCTCGCCGCAGGCCCGCACCCTGCCGGGCGAGGATGACTTCGGGATGCTCAGCGCCGAAGCGCTGGTACCGCTCCTCGGTGACGTCTCCGGCCACCGTGAAGTGTTCGGCCAGGATGCTCCGGCGATCCCGCACGGCGCGCTCCGCGGTCCGTCCGATCACCGGGCCCAGCGGCTGCTGAACCTCGCCGGTGAGCTCCTCGAACCGGCGCCAGGGCAGGGACCCGTCCTCCTGGGGCCTGCCCAGCCAGATCATCCCGAAGCCGACGCTGCGCACTCCGCGCGCCTCAAAGTCACGCAGGTAGGCGGCGTAGCTGCGGCGGTACTCGGCGAGGTTCCGCTCCTCGCCGGCCTCCCTGAGCCACATCTCTGCGTACTGGGCGGGGTCTGAGCATCGCGCTGGATGAACCATGCGGACAGCCCCGAGTCCTCGGCCCAGGCGCGCGGACGGGCCATCGCATCCTCCTCGAGAATCTCCCAGTTGCCGAGCATCTGGGCGGTTCCGGCGGGCGCGAGCACCGCGGGCAGGCCGCTGACCAGCTCCGCCATGAGGGTGTCGCCCTCCCGGCCGCCGTCGCGGTAGGTGTAGAGCTCCTCATCCGGGGCACCGGTGCGAGGGTGATGACGAACGGGGGTTGGACACGACGAGGTCGAACCGCCGACCGGCCACGGGCTCCAGCAGGCTGCCATGGAGGAGCTCGACCCGCGAGTGCAGATTCTGCGGATCCAGACGCAGCGTCGGCGCATTGAGCAGCAGGTTGAACCGCGCGCACGTCAGCGCCCGCTCCGACAGGTCGGTGCCGACCACATGGTCGGCGTGCAGCAGCAGATGCAGAAGCTGGATGCCGCATCCCGTGCCGATGTCCAGGGCCGTGGCCACCTGCCGGCGGTGAGTGGATGCCGCCAGCGTCAGGCTGGCCTGCCCGATGCCGAGCACGTGGTCGTGCGGCAGGGCCCCGGAGACCTGGTGGGAGGAGAGATCGCTGAGCACCCACAGGTCATGCACCGTCTCCCCGTGCTGCGCCTGGTACGGCCGCAGGTCAGCGGTGGGCCGGACACGGCGCCGGGCACCCGCGCGCTGCCGGACGGCCGACTCGGGCCCCTCCTGGGGGTGATGGCGTGATCCTCGGGGTCCGCCTCGGTGATCTCCGCCAGACCCAGGCGGACCAGTCCATCCGTGCGGACCTGCGGGAGGGCGCCGTCGACCTGCTCGGGCGTCACTTCAATGGAGACCAGCCACAGGGCCGTGAGCACCGCACCGGCAGGCGCACCGGCCTCCAGCAGCTCCAGGATTCGCAGCTGCCCCGGCACGACCTGCTCCCGGTCGAGGGCCTGCACCGCGTCCTCGCCGAGGAGCTCAGCGACACCGTCGTTGGTGAAGTAGGCAGCGGAGAGGTCCTCACGCAGGGACGCGATCAGCTCCGGGTCGTCGCAGGAGGGCGGGGCCGGGCTGGGTGAGGGGCTCATGCGGCGGTCTGATGGGATCGGCGCGGCTTGCCGAGCACCCCGGAGTTGGGGTCCGCCGGGTCAGCGTCGAGACGGGCAGCGCAGCGCGCGCACCTGGTCGTCTCCGGGATGTGGGCGCAGTCGGCGCAGTAGAGCTGAAGGGTGGAGCAGCCGCGGTCCATGCAGTTGTAGAACGTCGAGGTCTCCGCGCGGCAGTTCGCGCACTCGCCGATGGTGCGCGCGTTCTCGCTGAAGCGGGTGTTCATCCGTCCGTCGAAGACGTACAGCTCACCCTCCCAGTAGCCGTCGTCGCCGAAGGTCTCTCCGTAGCGGACGATCCCGCCGTCGATCTGGTAGACCTCTTCGAAGCCTCTGTTCCTCATCAGCGCCGAGAGCACCTCGCAGCGAATCCCTCCGGTGCAGTAGGTGACGATGGGCTGATCCTTGAGGTGGTCGTACTTTCCGGAGTCAAGCTCGGCGATGAAGTCCCGGGTCGTCTCGGTGTCAGGAACGACCGCGTCCTTGAACTTCCCAATCTGAGCCTCCATAGCGTTGCGGCCGTCGAGGAAGGTGACGTTCACTCCGTCGCGCTTCTTGGCATCGATCAGCTCATGCACCTGTGTCGGCTTCAGGTGCTCGCCGCCGCCGACCACACCGTTCTCGTCGACTGCGACTTCGTCGGGGACCCCGAAGGCCACCAGCTCAGGGCGCACTTTGACGCTCAGGCGGGGAAGTCCTCGGCTCCGCCCTCGGACCATTTGAAGGCGACGTCTTTGAACGGCGTGTAGCCGCGCGTCTCTCTGGCGTACTGCTTGACCGCCGCCATGTCCCCTCCCACGGTCCCGTTGATGCCGTGCTCAGAGATGATGATCCGTCCCCGCAGGCCAAGCTTCTGGCACAGGGTTCGCTGCCACAGCTTGACCCCTTCCGGGTCGGCGAGGGTGTGAAATGGTAGTAGAGGACTATGCGCGACTGACTCACATGACCAGGATAGATGGCCGTTGCCACACTGCCTGGTCAAACAGTGACCCATGCCATATTGTGGATTTATGGGAGTGGAACTGAATGATGACTTGGTCAGCACGTGGGTGACCGGATGGGCCCGCACCCACAACTATGAGGTGACCCATGAGGGCCGCGTCCACACGGCTCAGCCGACGTCGGACCCTGAGGCTCTCGAGCATGTGCTCTACGCCCCCGATGAGGTTGAGCTGCGCCGCATCGCCTCAGCCGTGGGCCGATCCCCCAAGCGCCTCCTCACCGTGATCGCCGAGCCCAATGACGAAGTCATGGATCTGCGCACCATCGACGGCCTGGAGCTGATCTCCGACGAGGAGGTCATCATGATCGCCGACATGGAGCACCAGGACGTCGAAGACCCCATCACTCCTGAGGAGTTCACGACCTCCCGCAACGACTTCGATGAGTGGACCCTCTTCACGGTCAAGCACGGTGACAAGACGGCCGCACGCGGACGGCTCGCCGTCGTCAACGGATTCAGCATCCTCGACCGCATCTACACCTCACCCGACTACCATGGCAGGGCTTGGGCACGTTCGTCACCCGTGCGCTGCTGGCCATCGCTCACGAGCAGGAGGTCGAGCACGGACTGCTGGTGGCCACCCACGACGGGCGGGAGCTCTATGAGTACCTCGGCTGGGAGCGCGTCGGCGATGTGCACGTCTTCGGTGCGCCCGGTGCGAAGGACCGCCGACGCCCGTCGCACTCTCAGCACGACAATATTTGAACATAATGTGGCAGTGACGCCCCTCGTTCGACTATATTTGCGGGCACTGCCACGAAGAGTTCATTTTTAACGGCCGTATATGCGAGGCCTCGCCTCGGCCGCTCCTGCACGTGGCAGCTTCACGTCCACGACGGAAAGGAGCGGCAATGTCCGCCCACACCTCTCTGACGGCCCGGCTCGATGCTGGGCCCGTCATCTGCGCCGAAGGGTTCCTGTTCGAGCTCGAGCGCCGCGGCTACCTCACCGTGGCGAGTTCGTCCCGGAGGTCGCCCTCGAGCACCCGGATGCGCTGAGGTCGCTTCACGTCGACTTCCAGCGCGCCGGATCGGATATCGTCCAGGCCTTCACCTACAACGGGCATCGCGAGAAGATGCGCGTCATCGGCAAAGAGGACCTCCTCGAGCCGCTGAACCGATCGGCGCTGCGCATCGCCCGGGATGTGGCCGATGCCGTGCCCGGCAACTTCATGGTAAGCAACATCTCCAACACGAACATCTGGGACCCCGCAGACTCCGCCAAGCAGGCCGAGGTGCGCGCCATGTTCGAGGAGATGGTCGGCTGGGCCGTCGAAGAGGGCGCGGACCTCATCATCGGCGAGACCTTCTACTACGCCGGCGAGGCGCTCACCGCCCTGGAGGTCGCTCGAGCCAGCGGACTGCCGGTGGTGCTCACCCTTGCGCCGATGGCCTTCGAAGGCATGGCCGACGGCGTGGGCGTGGTCGAGACGGCGCAGCAGCTGGAGCAGGCAGGTGCGGACGTCGTCGGGCTCAACTGCTTCCGCGGGCCGGAGACGATCATGCCCTGGCTGCGCCAGATCCGGGAGAAGGTCAGCTGCCATGTGGGCGCGCTGCCCATCCCGTACCGCACCACCCTGAGGAGCCCACCTTCTTCAACCTGTCCGATGTGCGAGCCACCGTGCCGTCCCCCACGGACGCACGTTCCCGACGGCGCTGGATCCCCTGTTCATCAACCGCTACGAGCTCGGCGCCTGGGCTGCGGAGGCGCACGCGCTCGGCATCAACTATCTGGGCGTCTGCTGCGGAGCCTCGCCCATGCACATCCGCCAGGTGGCTGAGGCGGTGGGTCAGACCACGCAGGCCAGCCGCTTCTCCGAGAACATGAGCAACCACTTCATGTACGGAAGCAACGAGCGGCTCCTGAGAACATCGTCGCTCTGGGGTCACGCGCCTGAGTGCATCCCAAGCCTTGTAGTTTGGTGGGGTGCATGATGCCGACCCCGAGGACCCGCTGACGCTGCTGCGTGAAGCGGGCCTCGGGGCTGGCCTCGACTCGGAGAGCTCCCCTGAGGCATGTGCGCACACTGCCTGCACGGCAGGCCGCACCGGCGGAATGGCCCGTGTGGACGCCCGAACCCCTGAGGGCTGCGTACCGGCAGGTCGGCATCCCCTCGCCGTACGCGCACCAGGCCCTCGCGGCGGAGGCCCTCCACTCCGGAGAGCACGTCATCCTGGCCACGGGGACAGCATCCGGAAAGTCGCTGGCGGCACAGCTGCCCGCACTCTCAGCCATCCTCGGAGCGGAGCCCGGGCCCGGCGTCGCCGCGCACGCCACCGGCGAGGCCACGGTGCTGTACCTCTCCCCACCAAGGCGCTCGCGGCCGATCAGCTGGACGGGCTCAGGGAGCTCGCCGAGACGGTCGACGCCCACGGGCCCGCCGGGGCATCCGGGCCGAGGCCTACGACGGCGACACCGACCAGCAGTCCCGGGCCTGGGTGCGCCAGCACGCGAACTTCATCCTCTCCAATCCGGACATGCTGAATGCGGGCATCCTGCCGAACCACCGCGGGTGGGCTCGGTTCTTCGCGCGGCTGCGGTACGTGATGATCGACGAGGCCCACACGGCGCGCGGCATCTTCGGTTCGCACCTGGCCCTGCTGCTGAGGCGTCTGCGCCGCGTGGCACGGCACTATGGGGCCGACCCGGTGTTCGTGGGCGCCAGCGCCACCAGCGGCGACCCGGCGACGTCGTTCGCCCGGCTGATCGGAGAGACCCCGAGACCGTCACCGCGATCACCCACGACGGCTCCCCGCACGGTGCAGTGGACGTCTACCTGTGGGAGGCGGCTGACGCGGTCGGGGTCGCCGGGGACAACGGCGCCCCGGTGAAGCGCTCCCTCACAGTGGAGGCCGCCGATCTGATGACCAACCTGGTGGTGGCAGGGCGCCGGAGCCTGGCGTTCATCAAGTCCCGCCGGGGCGCTGAGACGATCGCGCGCATCGCCGAGGAGAATCTCGCCGAGGTGGACGCGTCCCTGGTCGACCGGGTCTCCGCGTACCGGTCGGGCTACCTGAAGGAGGAGCGCCGGGAGCTGGAGCACCGGCTGCGCACCGGTCAGCTCCTGGGGGTGGCGTCCACACCGGCCTTGGAACTGGGCATCGACATCTCCGGCCTCGACGCGGTGGTCATCGCCGGATGGCCGGGAACTCGGGCATCCTTCTTCCAGCAGCTGGGCCGAGCCGGACGGTCCGGGCAGCGAGGTGCGGCGTTCTTCATCGGCGGCGATGAGCCCCTGGACTCCTACCTGCTGGCGCACCCGGAGGCCATCTTCGACCGACCTGTTGAGGATGCGGTCACCGACCCGTCGAACCCTCACGTCGCTGCTCCGCACCTGCTGGCGGCCGCGCAGGAGCTGCCCCTGGTCCCTGCGGACATCGAGGACCTGGGCCTCTTCGCGGGGCTCCGCTGGCTGGTGGAGTCTCTGACGGAGCAGGGCCACCTGCGACGTCGCCCTCGGGGCTGGTTCTTCAACCATGACGACGTCTCGGCCGCGTCCTGGGTGAAGCTGCGCTCCGACGGCGCCGGGCCGTACACCATCGTCAACGCGGAGGACGGCACTGTGGTCGGCGACATGGGGTCGGCCCAGGCGCTGCCGCAGGCCACCCTCAGGCCGTGTACGTCCACCAGGGCAGGACCTACGTGGTGGAGGAGCTGGACCTGGAGCAGAACACCGTCCTGGTGGTGCCTGCCAACCCGCCCTACTACACCCAGGCCAGGAGACCACGTCCATCAGTGTGATCGAGACGCAGCGCACGGAGGCGTGGAACGAGTTCACGCTGTGCTTCGGGACGGTGGAGGTGACGAGCACCGTCGTCGGGTTCCAGCGCAAGGCGCTCGGCTCCTCGGAGGTGATCTCCGACGAGCCCCTGGAGCTGCCGCCGTCGACTCTGCGGACTCAGGCGATGTGGCTCACGGCCCCGGAGACCACGCTGCAGAGTAGGCGGGGTGATCGTGGAGCATGTGCCGGGGTCGCTGCACGCCGCCGAGCACGCCATGATCGGTCTGCTGCCGCTGCTGTCCAGCTCTGATCGGTGGGACATCGGCGGGGTCTCCACTGCCCTGCACGCCGACACGGAGCTGCCGAGCATCTTCGTCTACGACGGACACCCGGGGTGCAGGCTTCGCGCAGCGGGTTCGAGCTGGCGGCCGAGTGGGTGCGCGCCACCGCCGAGGCGATTGAGGCCTGCAGCTGCTCGGACGGCTGTCCCTCCTGCGTGCAGTCGCCCAAGTGCGGCAACCGCAACAGTCCGCTGAGCAAGCAGGGGCGCTGAACCTGCTGCGGACTGCCCTGAAGCATCATGATGCCGAGCGCGCCGGTGAGGCCGGGCGGCCCGTGTGGGGCCATTCCCGAGCCGTCCGCGACTGGAGCCTGCCGGAATACTGAGCCCCGGAGCTGTAGACCATCCGTGGTCCCGGCTATGCGCTGACCCTCGCCCTTCCACACGCTCCTTCGCACCCGCACTGCGTGTGCCCCACCTCCACAGGGTCGCTCCTCACGCCGCGACGGATGGCCCCCATCCGTGAGTGAGCGGGTCCAGGCACCCCGTCCGGACACCATCGCGAAGGAGACGCTCATGAAGAACAGCACCACGTGGCCCGCCCCGTTCGATCGCAGCCAGGCCGAAGCAGCGCTGAAGGCCCTGCATCACGATGAGGAGGGCTTGGCGACGGCCGAGTACGGCATCGTCATGCTGGCCGCCGTCGGCTTCAGCCAACCTGCTGACGGTGATCCTGACCTCGGACACTGTTCAGGGCCTGCTCAACGGCGTCGTCGAGTCCGCGCTGAACCACTGACGACATCGATGGGACGCACCCGCGACACCGACGGCGAGCGCGGTTCCGTCACCGCGGAGTTCGCGCTCTCGCTGCTTACCATCGTCGCTGTGCTTCTGCTGGTGCTCAGCCTGGGCGCCTACGGCGTCCAGGCTGTCGCCCTGGAGTCCGCTGCCCGCGAGGCCGCGCGTCAGCTGGCCCGAGGGAGCCGTCTGCCGCGGTGGAGGCTGCTGCACGGGATGCTGCAGGAGGCGACATCATCGTGTCTCTCGCCGCAGAGGGTCCCTACACGCAGGTGTCCCTCAGCAGGCAGGTGCGCATCGCCGGTTGGGTGGGCATCGACCATGCTCATCAGGCGGAGGCTTCTGCGCGGACGGAGCACGTCTCAGGTGCCCGCCCGTGAGCAGGACCCAGCGTCTTGTCCGGGACGAGCGCGGCTCCGGCACGGTGACGGCTGTAGGAATCATTGCGGGGCTCATGACCCTCCTGGCGGTGATTCACCTGGTCAGCGCCGCCGCCGTCGCGGGAGTCAAGCCTCTCGGGCCGCCGATCTCGCGGCGCTGGTAAGCGCCGACATCGCCCGCGGGCTTGCAGCGGGCGACCCGTGCTCGGCCGCCGCTGAGACAGTGTCGCGCAACGCTGCAGAGTTCGTGGACTGCAGGGTCGGCGGGGAGTTCGAAACTGAGGTGCGGGTCACCGCAGCCGTCGAGCCGACATTCGTTCTGCTGCTTAAGCAGGCCTGACCCTTCCAGGAGGCTCCGCTGAGCGCACCAGTCGCGCTGGGCCGCCCGAAGCCCTCGCTGAGGACGCGGGCCGGAAGGCACCTCAGCCGCACAGGTGAAGCAAGGGTGACGCAGAAAGGAGCCCGAGCAGAAAGAATCTCTCCCTGCTCGGGCTCCGTTTCACGATCCCGCTCCAGGCGCTCTGCTGGGCTGTGCTCCAGTCAAGCGCGGCCACTGGGACCATCGATGTGTCGTGGATCACATTAAGGCGCATTCGGCGGCAAGTCAAGTAGGCTCTGCGTCGCTTGTGTCCGACGAACCCGGGCCTGTCGAGAGCTCGGGAAGGACAGTGGAGTAGGCTCCTGTGCTCTGATGACCGTCTTCATTGATCCGCCGATATGGCCCGCGCACGGCACCACGTTCGGGCATCTGATCTCAGATGCCTCGCTCGTGGAGCTGCACTCGTTCGCGGGGGCGGGCGGCATCAGCCCGCGAGCATTCGATCTGGACCACTACGACGTTCCGGCGCACCACTACGAACGGCTGGTGGTCTGCGGCGCCGTTGAGGTCACAGGCCGGGATCTCGCCCGCATCCTACGAGACTCCGGGCTGCGCATCAGCCAACGGGCCCGCCGCATCCGCCGCGCTGTGGTGTGATGGAAGCATGACAGACGCGCTTGACCTCTTCGATGATTCCGGGATCCGACGCGTGCTGTGCATCGTCGCCCATCCTGACGACATGGAGTACGGCGGCTCGGCGGCCGCCGCGCGATGGAGCGCGCGCGGCGTGGAGGTCTCCTACCTGCTGCTGACGGCCGGGGAGGCTGGCATGCGGAACGTAAAGCCCCTCGAGGCCGCCGCCCTGCGCGCCGAGGAGCAGCGGGCCGCCTGTGCCGAAGTCGGCGTCGACGAGCTCGAGATCCTCCGCTTCCCGGATGGGATGCTGCAGCCTGATCTGGCTCTGCGCGAGGCGATCGCTCGTCGCATCCGGCAGACGCGGCCCCACATGGTGCTCACCCAAACCTGGAGTCTGGAGGTCAGCTGGGGCCTGAACCATGCTGATCACCGTGCCGCAGGCCTTGCGGCAGCGGATGCGGTGCGCGACGCGGACAACCCGTGGGTGTTCCGACGCTTGGCGGAGGACGAGGGCCTCGAGGCCTGGGGCGCGGACTGGCTGCTGACCTTCGGCGACGCACCGACTCACCTGATCGACGTCACCGGTGAGCCGCTGGAGCGCGCCGTCGCCTCCTTGGAAGCCCACAAGCAGTACCTCGCCGCGCTGGGAGGCGACTTCGACGCCCGCGGAATGCTCGAAGGCATGACGTCAGCGGCCGCTCAGCGCAGCAGCGATCCTGCAGTCACCCAAGCACTGGGCGTCGCTGCCCACCGAATGTAGCGCTCACAGGCCGAGGGCTTCGGGGAGCATGCTGAGAATGACCGGAACGACTCCGATGAGGATGAACGCCGGGAGGAAGCAGGTTCCCAGCGGCAGCATCATCTTCACTCCCAGCTCCCCGGCGGCACGCTCCGCCTGGTGCCGCTGCCGGGACCGCGCCTGGGCAGCGGAGGCCTCCAGCATCTGCGCGCTGGGCGCCCCGGTGGCGTAGGAGAAGCTGAGGTGCTCGCAGTAGGCCTGCAGCTGCGGACTGTCAGCGACGTGGGCGGCAGCCGCCTGCCAGGCGGCGCCCGCTGCCAGCGCCCGATGCACCCTGCCGAGAGGCTCCGCTCCAGGCACAGTGCGCGCCAGGCGATCCAGAGAAGCCTCGATGCCGACTCCTGCAGCAAGCAGCGCTCCCGTCAGGTCAAGGAGGAGGCCGCATCCAAGCTGTCCTCCTGCGTCCGCTCGCGCACGAAGGGCCGCGGCAGCGCAGGCGCTCGTCGCGGTGCGGCGCGGGGATCGGCCTTCGGAGGCAGAAGCAGGAGGACCAGAGCCGCCGCTGAGGCGCTCGCCGCCAGAGCCGAGATCATAGCTGCGCCCTCATATGCGCGCCTCGACCGCGCGGATCATCGCGCGGCTCCAGAGCCTGCCGCGCCCAGGAAGAGCAGGCCCAGGGCCAGGCATCCGAGTCCTGCTGCGCTGCTGGTCAGGGCCTGGAGGGGCTGGGCGCCCATCAGGTGTCCCAGCAGAACCCCGCCGACGGGAAGGAGCGTCAGGATCAGCTGGGTGAGCCGGGGCCCGGCGGCTGCGGACTGAATCGAGGCGCGCAGCTCCGCGGCATCGTCCAGTGAGGCCGCGAGCCGCTCGATCAGGTGCGCGAGGTGCCCCGTCGTTTCGGAGAGACGTGCGACAGCCAGCAGCCGCCTCAGGGTTCGCCTCAGCTCCGTCTGTCCCCGCCCTTCCTCTCCATTGCCCTCGGCGGAGCTGAGAAGGCGGCTGAGTGCCTCCGAGGTGCCGACCCCGACAATGTGCGAGGCCGCGATCTGGCGCGTCATCGAGGCGATGGCGTGCTCCGGCTTCGTGCGGGCCCAGTGGTCGCGCAGGTCTGCCCACGCCTGGGCCTCGCCGCGGCCGGAGCTCAGCAGTGCGGAGAGCTGGCGCAGCAGCTGCGCGGCCTCCTCATGGTCTGCGGCCTGAGCCCTCTTTGGGAGCCGACGCGTCAGGACCATGCGTATCTGTTCCCGGGACCGGGGCTGCGCCTGGGTGCCGCCGGGTGAGGGCAGCAGAAGCAGCACCGCGACCGCCCCGAGAGCGCATGCTGCAGCCCCGAGCATCACGGGCGCCCCTCCTCTCCGACCAGGAGCTGCTCCCAGCCCGGCCCACGCTCGACGCCCGAGCCGGTGCTCGTCAGGGCTGGGAGCATGGCGAGCCTGTCCTCGTCATAGGTCACCATGGACAGCTTCACCGGCATCCGCAACCGCGCCGACGCTCCACGTGAATGACGGCGTGGAGGGCTGCGGCCGCCTGGATGCGCACTGTGTCAGGGTGAGCCCCGCCAGCGCACCCATGGCCACCAGCCGCGCCGGAACTGCCTCGGGCGAGTTGGCGTGAATGGTGCCGGCAGCCCCTGCGTGTCCTGTGTTCATCGCCGTCAGGAAGTCCCGCAGCTCCGCACCTCGGCATTCGCCCACGATGAGACGGTCCGGACGCATGCGCAGGGTCTGGCGGACCAGATGACCCATATCGACGCCATGCGCGCCCTCAATGTTGCCTCCGCGGCCCTGCAGGTGGATCAGGTGCGGGTGAGACGCCTGAATCTCGGTGGTGTCCTCCACGACGATGATCCGCTCATCCGGCGGCACCTCCGCCAGCAGAGCGGAGAGCAGCGCCGTCTTCCCAGATCCGGTCGCCCCGGAGATCAGCACGTTCATGCGGGCGCGCACCATCCCTCGGACCGCCCTGAGCCAGTCGTCCGCCCCCTCCCACTGGAGGGCGAGCGCCTCGAGAGAGGCGGATTGGCTGCGCGCGGCCCGCACCGAGATCATGGTTCCTTCGACGGCGATGGGCGGTATGACCGCATGGATGCGGCAGTGCCCGATCCTCCCGTCCGCGCAGGGGTGCCCCTCATCGAGGCGGCCTCCGGAGACGCTGATGAGCCGCCGGGCCAGCGCCCGCGCCTTCTCCTCGGACTCGACCCTCGTGCCGGTGCTCCGCAGTCCTTCGGCGCCGTCCGTCCAGATCATCCCCTGGCCGTCGAGCACCACATCGGTCACACCCGGCTGCTCGACGAACTGCTGGAGAGGTCCCAGGCCGACGAGCTCATCCCTGAGTGCTCGCACCAGCTGCTGGGCCGTGCCCGAGCTCAGAGCCAGACCCTCCGCCCGCACCGCCTCGGCGATGCGCGCCACGGTCACCCCATCCGGACTGGACGTCAGCTGCTCCCGCAGCACCTCGAGGCGCTCCGGGCTGATCAGAGGCGTGGGCTCCGCTGCTTCGACGGCGAACGCGTCAGCCACCGTGCAGTCTCCCGACTGACTGCGAACCGCGTGCCATGAGCCGCTCCAGGAGGTTCCCGATCAGGCGAGCCCCGGGTGCCGCACGCAGCACCTCGTAGGCCTCAGTAGCTCATCGGCGGCCCGCAGCCAGCGCTGCTCGGCAAGGTCTGCGACGATCTCCGTCCCCAGCTGGTGGGACATCTCGTCGGGCCCCCACCCTGATGCCGGTCTGCCGTTCGTCATCACGGCCACGGGCTGGTGCGGGACGGACTCGATGAGACGGCTCGCGGCCGCTGCGGCGCGAGGCGTGGGCCGGGCCACCAGGAGGATCTGATCAGTCCGCTCGGCGACGGCCTGCGGCAGCGCGCGGCGGCCGACGTCCACGATGACTGCGTCGAAGGCGCGGGCTCCCGCCCGAACGATGCTGCCCATGCGTGATCTGAGCTGATCAGAGTCCGTCTCGGCCCCGCCGGTGAGCAGATGGATGCCGTCGACCACCGGCACGGCTCTGGTCAGGTGCGACGCTGAGATCTCCCCCTCCGCCGCGATGAGCTCCGGCAGGGCGAGGCCATAAGCTGCTGCGCCGCTGACTGTATGGGCCCGCTCATTCACGTGGTGCAGTCCGCTGCCGAATCCGGCATCGCCGTCGAGGAGCAGGACTCGGTCCCCTCGAACGGCCGCTTCGGCCGCCAGCAGATAGGCGATGGTGGTGGCTCCCGATCCGCCCACCGCGCCAGCGACGCTGATCACCGTGCCCTCCGAACGGTTGAGCACCTTGGCGCTGAGGTGCTCGCTCAGCCACGTCTCATCGGTAAGCAGCGGCACCGGCGACGCATGGGGCGCCAGGGCGGCAGCAGCCCAGAGCGCCTCGGAGTCCGGACCGGCCAGCAGGACGTCTGAGATGCTTAAGCAGGCGGCGGAGCATCGGGGCCGCAGAGACGAGCCGCCCAGCGATCCGACGCGCTGTCTGCTGCGTCGCGCCACAGCGCATGGACCTCCAAGGAGGCTCCGACGACGGCGGCGATGAGGGCGATGTCATCGCTGAGCCGCTTGTCGGCGGTGACCAGCAGCAGCGGGGCGGCTCCGTCTCAGATCGCATGTCCGACAGAGTCGCCCAGGCCGCACCTGATGCCCGTCCTGAGCGCGCATCATGAGCCTCTGCCCGCGAGCCGCACCGGCACCCGAAGCAGCTGTGGAAGAGTAAGCACGCGCGCCGGCCTCAGGCGCTCAGCGGATACCCCTCCGCCTGCAGCTGCCGCCTGGTGTACCCGGCGCGGAACTTCTCGAGAAGCTCCTCGCGACCGGGCTTGAGCTCATAGGCCAGCAGCTTCTCTGCCTCCTCGGGGTCCGTCTCCCCGCTCCGAAGCTGGGGCACCATTTCGCGACCGGGCACACCCGCACGCAGGTAAGCGCGAGTGGCACATGCGACGGCCGTGGTAGACCAGCCGCTGCGACAGGTCCGTCCACTCCTTGGGCTCGAAGAGGGCCCCACGGCCTTCTCGACCTTGACCGGATCCGTCTCCTCCGTCATGCCCAGCCGTCGCGCGAGGCGTCCGAAGTGGGTGTCGACGGTCAGGCCGGGCTTGCCGAACGCGCTGCCGAGCACCACGAAGGCGGTCTTGCGTCCTACCCCGGCAGCCTGACCAGCGCCTCCATGGAGTCGGAACCTCCCCGTCGTGCTCGGCGGCCAGAGCACCTGCCAGGCCCAGCAGCGCCTTCGTCTTGGAGTTGTAGAAGCCGGTGGGCCTGATGATCTCAGCGAGCTCCTCCTCCCGGGCGGCGGCCATGGCGAACGCGTCCGGGTACGCGGCGAAGAGCCTCGGGGTGACGGCGTTGACCCGCACATCGGTGGTCTGTGCGGACAGGACGGTGGCGACGAGAAGCTCGAAGGATTCTCGAAGTCGAGCTCCGCGACGGCGTAGGGGTACGTCTCACCGAGCACCCGACTGATCCGGCGCACACGGCGCTTCTTTGCGAGCAGCGTCTCCTCAGGCATCCGCCCATCCTAGAAGAGCCGCTCCCCGCCCCTGACCTGCGGACTTCACACTCAACACCCCCGACGTAGGATCTGTGATGCACACCACAGGCCTTCTGTGAGGAGAGACCGCATGAGCAGCAGCGCAGCACCGCCCACGAGCCAGCACGGGCAGGCCGGGCCCTTCCCACCCGGCGCAGAGTTCGCTGCTGCCGCAGTGGCGGGCGCGGACCGCTACGAGGCCTCCGCAGAGGACAGGCTGGCCTACTGGGCGGACCAAGCACGCGATGCTCTCAGCTGGGACGCCGACTTCGACCAGACCCTGGACTGGTCCGAGGCCCCGTTCGCCAAGTGGTTCGTCAATGGCCAGCTCAACGCCGCCTACAACTGCGTGGACCGCCATGTGGAGGCCGGGCACGGCGAGCGCGCAGCTCTGCTCTTCGAAGGCGAGCCGGGCGACGCCCGGCGCATCACCTACTCCGAGCTGGCCCAGGAGGTGGCCCGTGCGGCCAATGCCTTCGAGTCGCTCGGCGTGGGCAAGGGCGACCGGGTCGCCATCTACATGCCTCTGATCCCCGAGACGATCATCAGCATGCTCGCCTGCGCCCGCATCGGCGCACTGCACTCGGTGGTCTTCGGCGGATTCAGCGCCGACGCCCTGCGCTCCCGGGTCGACGACGCGGAGGCCAAGCTGGTCATCACCGCGGACGGCTCGTACCGCAGGGGCCGCCCCACCATGCTCAAGCCCAATGTGGACGAGGCGCTCTCGGAGCCGGGCCACACCGTCGAGCACGTGCTGGTGGTCAGGCGCAACGGTGAGGAGCTCTCCCTCACCCCGGAGCGCGACCTGTGGTGGGACGAGACGGTCCCCCTCCAGTCGGCGGAGCACACCTATGCCCCTCATGACTCCGAGCACCCGCTGTTCATCCTGTACACCTCGGGCACCACGGGCAGGCCCAAGGGGATTCTGCACACCACCGGCGGGTACCTGGCCCAGACGGCGGTGACCACCGGGACAGCTTCGACCTCAGGCCCGAGTCCGACGTCTACTGGTGCACCGCGGACGTCGGCTGGGTCACCGGCCACAGCTACCTGGTCTACGGGCCCCTGGCCAACGGTGCGACCCAGGTGATCTACGAGGGCACCCCGGACACACCCCACAAGGCACGGATGTGGGAGATCGTCGCCAAGTACGGCGTCACGCAGCTCTACACGGCCCCGACCCTGATCCGTACGTGCATGAAATGGGGGCGCGAGCTCCCGGACGGCTACGACCTCTCCAGCCTGCGTGTGCTGGGAACGGTGGGCGAGGCCATCAACCCTGAGGCGTGGCTGTGGTTCCGGGATGTCATCGGCGCCAACAAGGGCCCCGGCCAGCCGCCCAAGAAGGAGTAAGCCCCGATCGTCGACACCTGGTGGCAGACCGAGACCGGCGGCCACATGATCGCGCCCCTGCCGGGAGTCACCCACACCAAGCCGGGCTCCGCGCAGGCTCCGGTCCCGGGCATCGACATCGGCATCGTCGACGAGATGGGCGAGCCCGTCGGCAACGGCGAGTCCGGGTTCCTCGTCATCAGGCAGCCCTGGCCCGCCATGCTTCGCGGCATCTGGAGGGACCCCGAACGCTACCGCGAGACGTACTGGTCCCGATTCGGCACGGACCTCTACTTCGTAAGCGACGGCGCGCGCTACGACGAGGACGGCGACATCTGGCTCATGGGCCGGGTCGACGACGTCATGAACGTCTCCGGGCACAGGCTCTCCACCACTGAGATCGAGTCCTCGCTCGTCGCCCACGCCAAGGTGGCCGAGGCTGCCGTGGTGGGCGCGAAGGACGCGACGACCGGGGAGGCAGTCGTGGCCTTCGTGATGCTCAGCGACGACGCTGCGGGCGACCCTGAGGCCGTCGAAGCGGAGCTCCGAGACCATGTCCGGTCCGACATCGGGGCGATCGCGAAGCCGCGCAACGTCCTGGTGGTGCCGGAGCTTCCCAAGACGCGCTCCGGCAAGATCATGCGTAAGCTGCTGAAGAACGTGGCCAACGGCGACGACGTCGGCGACTCGTCCACGCTCTCCGATCCCTCGGTGATGATTCAGATCGCCGAGGACATGCGCGCCCAGCACGCTCAGTAGAGGCATACACTGCAGGTATGGCTGAGCGTCTGCTGATCGTGCACGGTCCGAATCTGAACCTGCTGGGCACCAGGGAGCCGGAGATCTACGGGTCCACCACCCTGGAGGACATCAACTCCCTGTCTTAAGCAGACCGCGCGCGACTGCGCCATGGAGCCCGACATCGTCCAGTCCAACCACGAGGGTGAGCTCGTCGACGCCGTCAGGCGGCGGTAAGCACCGCAGCGGGCATCGTGATCAACCCGGCCGCGTACACGCACACCTCCGTCGCCATCGCCGATGCGCTCAAAGCAGTGGGCCTGCCCGTGGTGGAGGTGCACCTGTCCAACGTGCACGCCCGTGAGGACTTCCGCCGCCACTCGTACGTCTCGCCGGTCGCCGACGCGGTCATCGCCGGTGCCGGGCCTGCGGGCTACCAGTACGCAATCCGCCACATTGCCTCGCTGGTGGACAGACGCTTGTAAGCTGAGGCCATGGCTGAACAGACCGTGTGGGAATACGCCACCATTCCGCTCATCATTCACAACACCAAGGGCATCCTGGACCAGTGGGGCGAGGACGGCTGGGAGCTCGTCACCGTGCTCCCCGGCCCTGAGGGCAACGCGCCCGTGGCATACCTCAAGCGGCCCAAGCACTAGGGGCAGCATGTCTCGCGTTGAGGAGCGCCTGGCAGAGCTGGGCATCACCGTGCCCGACGTGGTTCCGCCCGTGGCG
This sequence comes from Nesterenkonia pannonica, assembly GCF_019575955.1. GTDB lineage: Bacteria > Actinomycetota > Actinomycetes > Actinomycetales > Micrococcaceae > Nesterenkonia > Nesterenkonia pannonica. The sequence goes on along the minus strand of NZ_CP080575.1, from coordinate 391,151 downwards.
GCGTACCAGCCGGCCGTCGTCGTCGGCGACGTCGTCTACGTCTCCGGTCAGCTGCCTCTGGTGAACGGCGAGCTGCCGGCCACCGGGAAAGTGGGCGCCGAGGTCACCGCCGAGGAGGCCTATGAGCTGGCCCGCCAGTGCGGCATCAACATCATTGCCGCCCTGAAGCACGCGGTGGGAGACCTCGATCGCGTCACACGAATCGCCAAGCTCGGCGGATTCGTGGCCTCCACGCCGGACTTCACCGGCCAGCCGGGTGTGATCAACGGGGCCTCCGAGCTTCTGGGCCACGCCTTCGGCGACGCCGGGCAGCACGCCCGCAGCGCCGTGGCAGCCCCGTGCTGCCGCTGGACACCCCGGTGGAAGTGGACGCCATCGCATATGTCGCATAGAGGAACCCCGGAGTTCACTCCGGTCATCATCGGCACCGACCTCAACGCGTACCACATGGCCAGCGCCTTCTACTCGGGCTTCGGCGTCAGGCCGCGCGTCATCGGCAAGGTCAATCTCGGCTTCACCGGATACTCCTCGCTCATCGCCTCCACCACCCTGGTGGACCGACTCGACGACTCTGAGGTCTTCCTCCCGGCGCTGCTGGAGTTCGCGGCGGCGCACCAGGACGAAGGACCGCTGCTGCTCGTGGGCACCAGCGACCACTATGTGCGCCTGATCATCGAGCACGCCGAGGCTCTCCGCGCGCACTATCGGTTCAACTATCCGAGCCTCGAGCTTCTGGACACGCTGCAGTGGAAGGAGCTCTTCTACCCGTTCGCGCAGAAGCACGGGCTGCCGATCCCGGAGACGCACTTCCACCAGGTCGGCCAGCCGCTCACCACGGAGATCTCCGACTATCCCGTCATCGTGAAGCCCTCCGACCCGGTGCAGTACAACCGCCACAAGTTCGACGGCCAGGAGAAGGTCTACCGGGTGTATTCCCACGAGGACCTGGCGGCCAAGGTGGCCATGATCGAGGCGTCGGGCTACCGCGCGCCCATCATCATCCAGGACTTCATCCCCGGCGGCGACACCTCGCTGTACGAGTCGGACCTCTACATGCACACCTCCGGGCGGGCCGAGTTCGTCAACCTGGCCCAGGTGGTGCTGCAGGAGCATGAGCCGACCGCGATCGGAAACTTCGCCTCGGTGATCTCTCGGTACGACCGGGACACCATGACGCTCATGAAGGACTTTCTGGAGGAGATCGGCTACACCGGGCTCGCCAACTTCGACCTCAAGTGGGACAGCCGCGACGGCACCTTCAAGATCCTTGAGGTCAACATCCGGCAGGGCCGCTCCAGCGACCACGCCACCGCGCAGGGCCACAACCTGGTAAGCTACCTGGTGGAGGACCTCATCCGCGGCCGCCGTCCTTCAGAATGCGTGTTCGTGGAGGAGCGCCGCTCTACACCCTCGTTCCCGCAGCATCCTCACCACCTACGTCGACAGCCCCGAGGTCCTCGCCGATGTGGATCAGATGTACCGGCAGAAGAGGGTCTACAAGCCGATGATCGCCAAGGGCGAGCGGAGCCTCAAACGTCACGCCTGGGCTGCCGTCCGGGCCTTCCGCTACCGGAAGAAGTACGCCGAAGCCACGTGGGCCAAGGGCCTGTAGAGGAGCGGTGCCCAGTGTCCCCAGGCTCCCCTGTGCGCACTGCGCCGCAGCCTTCCGGGCGGGCGGTCACCCTTCGCCCCATCAGCTCCGAGAAGCACCTGAGGTTCCTCGCGGCGCACCCTGCGGCCAGCTTCATGCAGAACCCCAGTGGGCGCTGGTGAAGAAGGAATGGGACAGTTTCTCCCTGGGCCTTTTCCGTCACGGTGACGACGGTGCTGAGGCCCTCGCGGGAACGGCCCTGGTCCTCGGCAGGCGGCTGCCCGTCCCCGCCGCACCCCGGTGCTCGGGCGCAGACGTCTGGCCTACATTCCCGAAGGGCCGATCCTCGACGAGGCGCGCATCAGCTGGCATGAGGCGCTCCCAGCGCTGACGGAGCACCTGTCCCAGGCGGGAGCCTTCCTGGTGCGCATGGGACTCCCCGGACATCTGCGGCGCTGGGGCGCCGAGGAGGTGCGCCATGCGCTGGCCTCCGCAGAGAAGGAGCAGGACGCCCCTCAGGACGTGTCGGCTCTGCCTCCTGCGTGGGAGGGGCCGCACATGCTCCGGACCCGTCAGCAGCTCCTTGATCTGGGGTGGAGAGAGCCCGAGCCGAGCACCGACTTCGAAGCCAAGCCAGCCGCAGTTCGCCGCCAGCATTCCGCTGACCAGACGAACGGAGGACGGCGCAGAGGAGGCCCTCACCTCCGATGAGGTGCTGGGCAGGATGAGCTCCACCTCGAAGCGGCAGACCCGCAAATCCGCGCGCTCCGAGCTGACGGTTCTGGATTCGGCCGACGGGGACGTCTCAGAACGGCTGAGCGAGTTCCAGCGCCTCTATGAGGCCACGGCCTCCAGCCAGGGATTCATCCCCGCCCTGCCGAGTACTTCCGTCGCATGCATGACGCGATGAACCGCGGCGGGCTCAGTGAGTGCCGCGTCCTGTGCGCCCACTTCGAGGGGCAGCCACTGGCTGCAGCCGTGTACCTGCGGCAGGGCGACTTCGGCTTCTACGCCTACGGAGCCTCATCGCATGAGGAGCGTAAGCGCTATGCTCCCCGGCTGCTGCAGCTGCATCAGGTCGAGCTGGCGCTGGCCGCCGGATGCCGCTGGTACGGGCTGGGCGGCGTCAGTCCCTCATTGGAGGGCTCCCCGGCGCGCGGCCTCCTCGAGTTCAAGACCACGATGGGCGCAGATGTGGTCCAGTCCTTGGGCGAGTGGGACTACCAGGTGAGTCCCGCTCTTGCCAAGGTCTTCAGCCTCTACATGGCGTCGCGGGCGTCTGGCGCGAGCGCTGCCGGATGCGCTGGATGTCGAGGATGACGACGGCGCGGGCTTCGAGACGAAGCCATCCGCGCTGGACGAACTCTGCCAGGGCCTTGTTCACCGTCTCCCGCGAGGCGCCCACCAGCTGGGCGAGCTCCTCCTGCGTGAGCTCATGCGCCACCAGGACGCCGTCGGGCGCCGGGCGGCCGAAACGGTCCGCAAGATCCAGCAGAGCCTTCGCGACACGGCCGGGAACGTCGGAGAAGACCAAGTCGGCCAGCGACTCGTTAGTGCGGCTCAGACGCTGGGCGAGGGCGCGCAGCAGCTGCACTGAGACCTCAGGCGCCTGGTGGATGACCTTCTTCAGGTTCTCGTGCTTCAGGCCTAAGCCAGCACCGTCTCGGAGACAGCAGTCGCCGTGGCTGTTCGGGGGCGGGGTTGAACAGCGCCATCTCGCCGAAGATCTCCCCGGGGCCGAGAACTGCCAGCAGGTTCTCGCGTCCGTCAGGGGTGGCCCGGCCAAGCTTGATCTTCCCTGAGGTGATGAAGTAGAGCTCGTCACCCTCTTCGCCCTCGTGGAAGATCGACTTTCCGCGGGAGAGCTCGACCTCTGTGAGCTGGTCGGTGAGTGTGGAAAAGGCGTCGTCGTCCACTGTTGCGAACAGTGGGGCGCGACGCAGTTCGTCGAGGTCCATGACCGATCCGTTTCTGGTTTGGCGGGCGAGGCAAAACGGGCAGCATCTACTACCGCCCGTAGAAAAGTTATCAGAGTCACATGATATTCCCTTGGGGTGTCAGGCGAACGGTCCGCGCGGTGCGGCACGCGGTGGCATACGCTGGGGTGCGATCTTTTCGACACACCCTGCACACGCGCATCCGGAGGACACGTGGAGCCCACTCTGCTGGACATCGTCCTCATCCTCGTCCTCCTCGGGTTCTTCATCGCCGGGGTGGCCCGCGGCTTCTGGAGGACTCTGGGAGGGGCGGCCGGATTCCTCGTCGGCGCGGCGGCCGCATTCTTCGCGATGCCGATCGTGGGCGGCTGGGTCGATGACCCTTCTGGCGCGTCATAGCCGTCATCGGCACAGCGATCATCCTCGTGGTGGTAAACAACGCGCTCGGCGCCGCAGCGGGCCGGGAGGTCCAGAAGCTCTTCCGCGGAGAGACGCTCCAGGCCCTCACCGCAGTCTTCGGAGGGTTCTGAACCTCTTCGTGGCGGGCCTCGTGCTCGCCGGGCTGAGCTTCTCCATGCAGGGCATGGGCTTCGCACCGGTGAACCAGCATATGCAGCAGTCCACCGTCCTCCGGGCCCTCGAGGACGCCGTCCCCGATCCCGTCGAGCGCATGTTCGGGCAGCTGCAGGAGCCGTCGTGGACTCCGACATCCCAGAGCTGGCCCAGCTGCTCGTGCCCGAGACGGAGGAGGCCCCGGAGCTGACCGGTGAGCTCACCGCGGAGGCGGAGGCCGCCTCCGCCTCTGTGGCGAAGATCACTGGAGTGGCAGAGCAGTGCGCGCAGTCGCAGTCCGGCTCCGGCGTCGCCGTCTCCGAGACCCGGGTGGTCACCAACGCGCACGTGGTGGCCGGGGTCCCTGACCCCTCCGTCGAGCTGCCGGACGGACAGGTCGTCACCGGCCTAAGCCTGTCCACTTCGACACCGCTGCGGACCTCGCACTCCTGGCCGTCGACCCCTCCAGGCCCCTGCGGCAACCATCGGCGAGCCCCTGGATGCAGGCGACGAGGGCTTCGTCATGGGCTACCCCTCCGGCGGCCCCTTCACCGCCGCCCGGCTGTGGTGCAGGCCCGAGAAACCTCGCAGGTCAACAGCATCTACGGGGACGACCCCACGTCGCTGGAGATCTACCAGATCAGCGCGGACGTGCGTCAGGGCAACTCCGGCGGACCGCTGGTCGATCCTGAGGGCAACGTGGTGGGGGTGGTGTTCGCCCGCGCGATGGAGGGCAACCAGGTGGGCTTCGCCATCACCGCCGAGACCGGAGGCGACGTGCTCAGCAACCCGGGCGCCTTCACCGAGACGGTCAGCACGGGGCAGTGCACCGACCGGTGACCGCCCCCGCGCCTCAGTCCTGAGCCCACGTGCTTAAGCGGCGTACTTCCGGCCCTGCTTGAGGTGACGGCCCAGCAGGTAGGCGTTGCGCTTCGGCGAGAGATCCTTGGCGTAGTGGAGCGGGTTGAGATCCTTGCGCTCGCGGAAGAGGCGCTTCACCTCCTTGAGCACCTCCGGGTCCTTCACATAGTCGCGCAGCACGTAGCGGGGCGTGACCCGGAACAGCACATCGCCCTGCGCCAGGGTCAGCTCCCGGCGGCGGCCGTGTACGACATCATCGACCAGGTGCTGCACCAGCGGGTGGCCCAGCTGCGAGGTGTAGTAGCTGGAGCGGCCGGGGCGGCAGTTGATCTCCATGACCTTGTAGACCCCGTCGCGCTCGTCCCACTTCATGTCGGCGTTGGCGATGCCCGTGTAGCCGATCTCCTCGAGAAAGGTGCTGAACCGGGTCATCAGCGCCTCGTCGTACTTGAGATGATCGCGCTGTAGGTGCCCACAGCGTTGGCAGCGTGCTCCTGCAGCGCCACCTGGCCCAGCGTCACCAGCTCGCACTTCGCCTCGCTGTTGAGATACAGCACCGCGTCCCAGTTCCGCGTGTCGTCGCCGGGGACGTACTCCTGGATGATCAGCGACTCGCGGTAGGGCGAGTCCTCCACGGCAGCCACGACGTCCCGGACCTCGTCCAGCGTGTCCAGACGGTAGACCTTCTGATGCCCCGGATCTTGGTGTGGTGCTCCCACCACTGGTTGGAGTGCGTGGGCTTGATGACCACGGGGAAACGGTCGATCTCGAGCTCGAAGGGCTCCCCACCCGGTGGATCTGGGTGGCCGGGATGTCGAGGCCGTGCTGCCCGGCGAGGGCGTAGAACGCCTCCTTGTCCATCAGCTGGGCGCGCAGCTCCTCGTGCGGGCTGTTGAACAGGTACTGGCTCCCCAGCTCCTCGGCGTGGCGGGCCACCAGCTCGACGTAGACGTCGTTGCTGGGAACCAGCACGAGCGGGACGCCGTAGGCGGCTCTGAGCTCCGCGGCCGTCTCGGTGAGGATCCTGAGGAAGGCTTCGTCGTCGTTGAGGTCCTCGTGCAGCCGCAGGTCGAGGATGGAGGAGGCCCAGGTGTACCCCGTCTTGTTGCGGGCGAGCATGACGGACTTCACCCCGTAGATCTCGTGGAAGCTCCGCGCTGCGGTGTAGCCGTGGATCAGAGGGCCGAGGATCACAGGCACGAAGCCCGCCTTCGCAGGTGAAATCATGGGTGTCACGGTAGCTCAACGAGGCGGGGGCCCAGGTCTCCACCCGGTGTTGAGGTCGTGATGAGCTGGAGTTGACCTGGCGTATATCATAGTGCGGATGGCGCCTCGCAAATCTCCCTCTTCGACACCGCTACCACCGTGGGCAAGATCATGTCCTTCCTCGGTGTGAGCGCGCTGTGCGGCATTCTCGCCGCCGGACTGATCTTCCCCCTGGCTGCGACCGGCGGGGCCGCGGCCGCGGCCGGTTCGGACATCCTGGATGAGATCCCTGCAGAGCTCGAGGAGGCGCCGCTCTCCACCCCGTCGGTGATGCTCGACAGCGAGGGCAACCAGATCGCCGAGTTCTACGAGGAGAACCGCGAGCCGGTGGCTCTGGACGAGGTCTCGCAGACAATGCAGGATGCCATCCTCGCCATCGAGGACGAGCGCTTCTATGAGCACGGCGGCGTCGACGCCCGAGGCGTGGGCCGTGCCATGGCGCACAACCTCACCCGCCCCACCCAGCAGGGCGCCTCGACCATCACCCAGCAGTATGTGAACAACGTGCTCAACAACGCCGTGACGATCACCGGTGAGGGCCAGTACACGATCTCCGGGATCAACGAGAAGACCTACGGCGACAAGCTGCGCGAGATGAAGCTGGCAGTGGCGGTGGAGCAGGAGATGACCAAGGAGGAGATCCTTGAGGGCTACCTGAACATCGTGCTGCTGGGCGGCCGGAACTACGGCGTGGAGGCTGCCGCCCAGTCCTACTGGGGCATCCCCGCCTCCGAGCTGAACGTCGCCCAGTCCGCAGTCCTCGCAGGCATGGTGCAGTCCCCAACGCCTACAACCCGCGCGCCAACCCTGACGCCTCGCTGTACCGGCGGAACACCGTCATCGACACCATGGAGCGCAACGGGTTCATCTCCGCAGACGAGGCCGAAGAGGCGCGGAACTCGGATCTGGACCTCGTCGAGGACACCGGAGAGAGCGCTTACTGCATCAACGCCACCAGCGCCCCGTACTTCTGCGACTACGTGACCAAGCTCTTCCTTGAGAACGAGCAGTTCGGCGAGACGTGGGAGGACAGGGAGAACCTGCTCAACCGCGGCGGGCTGCGCATCGAGACCACCCTGGACCCCAACCTGCAGATTGCCGCTGAGGACCAGGTCTACGACAACGTCGAGACCGGCCACGAGTCCGGCGCCGTCGGCACGATGACCACCATCGAGAACAGCACCGGCAACGTGCTCGCCATGGCGCAGTCCACGGATTATCACACCGATGATGACGGCGCTGCGGGCCGCACCACCATGAACTTCAACACCGACTTCCGGTACGGCGACTCCGGGGTTCCCGTCGGCTCCACCCTGAAGCCCTTCGTATCGGCCGCCTGGATCGAGGAGGGCGGGTCTATGGATGACGTTGTGGACGCCTCCACGGACGAGTACGAGCAGGGCCACCGGTTCGAGGCCAGCTGCCGCGAGGGCGGCAGCGTTCGGCTTCTCGACGACGGAGGCTGGAACATCACCAACGTGATCGAGGAGCTCGACGACGAAGACACCACCGTGGACTTCGGCCTCTACTATTCGCTCAACACGGCGACGGCGGCCACCGCGGCAGACATGGACCTCTGCGCCATCAACGACCTCATCGAGCGCTCGGGCCTGAACCTCCCGGGCGATCAGGACGGCTACCCGGACTTCACCGAAACGATCTCGGCGATCATCGGCGGCGTCGAGATGTCGCCGATGACGCTGGCCGAGGGCTACACCGCCTTCGCCCAGGACGGTGAGCGGTGCGACAACCGCGCTATCCTCTCGGTGACCGACGCGCAGGGCAACGAGTACCCAGGCCAAGACGTCAGCTGCCACCAGGCCTTCGACGGCGAGGTGGCAGCGCAGGTCAACGACACCCTCGTCAACAACGCCGAGGACATCCCTGACGGTGAAGCGCCCTTCCCCATGCTGGGCAAGACGGGAACGTCGAACAACGGCACCAACACATGGTTCGCTTACTCCACGGAGGGCCTGACCACCGTCAGCCACGTCGGCACCTGGGCCTCGCAGAGCGAGCAGGACATCCTCTTCGACGAAACGTTCGGCGGCACCTTCTACGAGGAGCAGCTCTACGGAGGCGACCTCGCCGCACCCATGTGGTACGACTACATGAGCAGCGTCGCTAGCGCCTACCCCACCGGCGACTTCTCCGAGGCGCGGAACTCCCCGTTCGACGAGCGCCGCGAGAACCGGTACTGGCCCTACTCCCTGGCCCAGGGCCCCGACGGCGGCAACGGTGGGTCAGACAACGGCGATGACGACGATGACTGATCGGACCGCGTCCTGCCGCTCATGCGCCCGCTAGGCGCGGCGGCCGGACTGACCCTCACCCTGGGGTCAGCACGGCCGCCTACGCCGGCGTCGTTGAGCGTCGCCGCTACACACTCCGACGCGCTGAAGGAACCCTGCCCGGACTGCGGGCACCGCTGCGCATCCTTCACATCTCAGACATCCACTACGTGCCCGGCCAGCGCAAGGCCTTCGAATGGCTGCGGCAGCTGGCCGATCTGGAGCCGGATCTGGTGATCAACACCGGAGACAACCTCTCCCACCCGGACGCGGTCGACGAGGTGCTGGATGCACTCGCCGCGCTGCGGCAATTTCCTGGCGCCTTCGTACCGGGATCCAATGACTACTTCGCGCCGCAGCTGAAGAACCCCTCAAATACTTGCGCGGCCCCTCCCAGCCCCACCAGGAGCACGGGGAGCCCACCCTGGACACCGCAGCCCTGCACCGGGGCTTCGAAAGCACCGGCTGGGCCGACCTGACCAACGCCCGCGCCTCGCTCCAGGTGGGCGAGAGCCGAATCCGCCTCGCTTGGCACCGACGACGCCCACATCGAGCGCGACGACTTCCCGGGTGGCCCGGCGAGGAGGAGGGCGCCCGCATCGGCGTCACCCACGCGCCGGTCCGATCAGTGCTCGCCGAGTTCGCCGAGGCAGAGGCCGGGATCGTCTTCGCTTACCACACCCACGGCGGCCAGGTCTGCCTCCCCGGCGGCCGTGCGCTGGTCACCAACTGCGACCTCCCCGCCCGGCAGGCCAAGGGCCTGAGCCGGATCGACCGCAGCGGCACGCCCTCCCTGCGCGGTCGCACCCTCCTGCACGTCTCCGCTTAAGCATCGGCACATCCCGAACCGCACCGGTGCGGCTGTTCTGCCCGCCCGAGGCGACCCTGCTGACGCTCACGCCCCTGAGAGCAGAGCCTCCGGATGACGAGCGGGAAGGCGTCTCAGCAGCAGGCTCAGGCGCAGGGCCAGCAGCGCAGCCTCCGGGAGGCGCTGACCCGCCTCGGCCCATACTTCGAGGGGCTCCGCCTGCGCTGGACGCTGGGCGTACTCTCCGCAGTGGGTGCAGGCGTGACGGCCCTGGCGATCCCCAGATGCTGGGCAGGGTCGTCGACGACATCGAGGCCGACGGCGCCGCTGCGCAGGCCGTGTGGCTGGGAGCCAGCTTCATCCTCGCGCTCGGCCTCCTCGAAGCCGTCCTGGTGTACATGCGCCGGTTCTTCGTCATCCCGGTCGCCTCAGACGCCGAGACGAACATGCGCACCACACTCTTCGGCCGCCTGGTGGGTCAGTCGGCAGCATTCCACGCCTCATGGGATGCCGGTCAGCTGCAGTCCCGGGCGATAGCGGACCTGAACATGCTGCGCCGGTTCTTCGCATTCGGGTCACTGATGCTGGTGACCGTCGTCGTCACCCTCTTCACCGGCCTGACCCTGATGTTCGTGAACTCGCCCGTCATGGCGAGCATCTTCCTCTTCGGCGCCGTCCCGGTGCTGGTGTTCGACCCCGTTTTCGCCGGCGATTCTCCCGGCTCTCCCGCGCCTCGCAGGATCAGGCGGGCGACGTCGCGACCGAGGTCGAGGAGTCCGTGCACGGGATCCGAGTGCTCAAGGCCTTCGGGCGCAGCGACGAGGCCCAGGCCAGCTTCCGCATCCAGGCGCAGCAGCTGCGCGTCCTGGAGATCACCAAGGCCAGGACCCTCGCGGCGTTTCAGCTCATCATGATCCTTCTGCCGGAGGGCGTCCTGGCGGTCTGCCTGGTAAGCGGCATCTGGCAGGTCAGCGAGGGCAATGTCACCGCCGGTGCGATCACCAGCTTCTTCGGCGTGGCCATCGTGCTGAAGGCGCCCCTGGAGAACATCGGCCAGCTCCTGTCTATGGTGTTCATGGCGAAGACAGCCATAGACCGCCACATCGACGTGATGAGCATCCCGCCCGAGCTGACCTCGCCGGAGCGCCCCGCCGCAGCACCGGAGCGAGGGCTGGTGGAGCTCGAGGGCGTCAGCTTCCGCTTCCCGCACACCTCCCAGGCGGAGCCCGACCTGCTCGACGGGGTCAGCCTGCGGGTGGAGCCCGGCGAGACCCTGGCGCTGGTCTCCTCCACCGGCGGCGGCACCTCGACCCTGCTGAGCCTGATTCCTCGCCTGCACGACGTCACCGGCGGAGCAGTGCGCATCGACGGCGTCGATGTGCGGGACTTCGACCTCGCCGATCTCCGGTCGCGGGTGGCCATGGCGTTCGAGGATCCCACGCTCTTCTCGGCGTCGGTGCGCGCCAACGTGCTGCTGGGCACCGAGCATGAGCGCGAGGAGGACGACCCGCACCATCCGCAGCGCCCCGGGGCACCCGGCACCGATGAGCTCGAACGCGTGATGGAGGAGGCGCTGACCACCGCGGACGCCGAATTCGTGGAGTCTCTTCCGTACGGCGCGGACACTCGCATCGGCGAGGAGGGCCTGAGCCTCTCCGGCGGTCAGCGGCAGCGTCTGGCGCTGGCCAGAGCAATTGCTGCCCGCCCGTCCGTGCTGCTGCTCGACGATCCGCTCTCCGCGCTGGACGTGCGCACCGAGGAGCGCGTCACCGAACGCCTGAAATCCGCCCTCCAGGGGACCACCACCATCATCGTCGCCCACCGGCCCTCCACTGTGGCGCTGGCCGACCGGGTGGCGCTGCTGCACAAACAGCCCGGACAGGGAGCGCGGATCGCTGAGACGGGCACCCATACTGAGCTGCTGGCGCGCAGTGAGCTGTACCGCAGTGTGATGGCGCCCCAGCGGGAGCTGATCTGATGGCCGGGCAGCGAGCCGACGCGTCCGGCACCGAGCCGACCCCAGACCCGTTCGCACACCTGCGGGGCACAGTGGCGAGGAGCAGACCGACCTCACCACGGAGGAGCGCCGCTTCATCCGGCGCCGCTCCTGGCGGCTGCTGGTGCGAGTCTCGGAGGGCCAGCGGCTGCGTCTGCTGCTGACGGCCATCGCCGTGGTGGTCTCCCAGGCCGCTCAGGCCTCCACTCCCATGATTGTGGCCTTCGCGCTGAACTGGGGCATCCCGACGATGCTCGACGGCGACGTCCGCGGCGTGTTCGTCCCGGCCGCGGTGTACATGACCGCTGCCGTCACCGCCGCGCTGCTGCTGTTCTGCTACACCCGGATGACGGCGACCGCCGCCCAGGCGATGCTGTTCCGGCTGCGCGACGACGTCTTCGAGCAGACCCAGCGGCTCTCCCTGGACTTCCATGAAACGTACACCTCCGGGCGGGTGATCTCACGCCAGACCAGTGATCTGGAGTCGCTGCGGGAGCTGCTCGACGGCGGCGTGAACGCGCTGGTGCAGGGCGGGATGTTCATGCTGTTCACCGCCGTGTCGATCGTGGTGATGGATCCCCGCTCGGGGCTGGTGCTGGCGGTGGCCTGCGTGCCCGTCTTCTTCCTCGCGCGCTGGTATCAGAAGCGCTCCGAGGTCGCGTACCGGCGGACAAGGATCAGCTCGGCCCGGATGATCGTGCACTTCGTGGAGTCGATGACGGGCATCCGCGCCGTGCAGGCGTTCCGGCGTGAGCATTCCAGGAACCGGCAGTACCGGCAGCTGACCGGCGAATACCGCAATGATCAGGTCCGGGCGATCAGCCTCTTCGGCGTGCTCCAGCCCTCCCTGCTCCTGGTGGGGAACCTCACCGTGACAGCCGTGCTGCTGTGGGGCGGTTTCCGCGCCCTCGAAGGCGACCTCAGCGCGGGCACCTGGCCGGGGTGGTGCTGGCCACCAAGCGCGTCTTCCAGCCCCTGGACATGATCGCGATCTTCTACAACTCGCTGCAGTCGGCGGTCGCGGCCCTGGAGAAGGTCTCCGGCCTCCTCGAGGAGAAGCCGAAGGTCACCGAGGCCCCTGAGCCTCAGCAGCTTCCGCAGGCGCGGGGCGAGGTCAGGTTCGAGGCGGCCGAGTTCCGCTACACGGACGACGGCCCGGTCGCACTGCGACAGATGGATCTGCACATTCCTGCCGGTCAGACCGTGGCTATTGTGGGCCGCACCGGAGCGGGCAAGTCCACGCTGGCCAAGCTGCTCACCCGCTTCTACGACGTCACCTCCGGGCGCGTGACGCTCGACGGCGTTGACCTTCGGCAGCTGGCCGAGAAGGACCGGCAGCGACACGTGGCCATGGTCACCCAGGAGGCCTTCCTGTTCTCCGGGAGCGTGCGGGAGAACATCGCCCTGGGCCGCCCGAGCGCCACCTTCGAGGAAGTGGTCGCCGCGGCGAAGGTCGTAGGGGTGCATGACTTCATCGAGTCGCTGCCCGAGGGCTACGAGACCGACGTGAGCAAGCGCGGCGGCAGGCTCTCTGCGGGGCAGCGCCAGCTGGTCAGCTTCGCGCGGTCCTTCCTGGCTGACCCGACCGTGCTGATCCTGGACGAGGCGACCGCTTCGCTGGACCTGCCCAGCGAGCAGCTGGTCCAGCAGGGGCTCGAACGTCTCCTGGGCAGCCGCACCGCACTCATCATCGCCCACCGCCTCTCCACGGTGGCGATCGCCGACCGGGTCCTGGTCATTGATGAGGGCACGGTGATTGAGGACGGGACCCCTCAGGAGCTCATCGACGCCGCGGGTACTTCTCCCAGCTGCACACCGCATGGGAAGCCTCCATGTCCAGCGGCGCGTAGAAGCCCCCTGCCGCGCTGACGTACTCCGGGCCAACACACGTGCTGCGGTTGGGCCGCATCCGGGGCTCTGCTGACATGATGACTTCGGGTCCTCTGCAGCCTTCCCTTTCTTCCCCGAAGCAGATGGCCTAGGAGAACCGCTGTGCCTATGGAACAGCTGGCTGAACGGCCCGCGCCCACGCCCGACGCACCTCAGCGTGCCCGCCCCACCGGCCTGCGGAAGCGTCGCCCGGCGGAGGGCGCCCGTTCCCGCATCCACGGGCTCGACGGGCTCCGCGCCCTGGCCGTGGTGCTGGTCATCGTCTACCACATCAACCCTCGTGGGCCCCGGGCGGATTCGTCGGCGTGGATGTGTTCTTCGTGATCAGCGGGTTCCTCATCACCTCGCTGCTGATCCGCGAGTACAGGGACCGTGGCCGGATCGATCTGAAGCGCTTCTACGTCCGGCGAGCACGCCGCCTCGTCCCCGCCATCGTGCTGGTCGTGGCCGCCTGCACCCTGGCCGCCGCCGCACTGGGCGGCGACGTCCTCACGGGTCTGGGCTGGCAGCTGGTCGGGATCTTCACGTTCACGGCGAACTGGACGCAGATGGCCGCGAGCTTCGACTACTTCAACGCCTCCCAGGCGGGGCTGTTCGACAACTTCTGGTCGCTGGCCATCGAGGAGCAGTTCTACCTCCTGTGGCCGGTTCTGCTGATCGCCTTCCTGGTCAGGGCTCGGCTGCCCAAGCAGGCGTTTGCCCGGATGCGCGCCAACCTGATCGCCCTCGCCGTGGTCTCGACAGTCCTGATGCTCGGCCTGGTCCACTTCGGCCAGGCGAACATCGCCTACCTGGCCACTGTGAGCCACCTCTACGGGCTGCTGCTCGGCGCGGCATTGGCATTCAGCCCCAAAGCCTTCCTGAAGACGCCCCCGTCAGCGCCGGTGCCGCCGGAGATGCGTCCGGCCACGCCTCAGGCAGCTCCGGGGCCCTGAAGGCGGAGGTCCCTGCCTCACGCGTCCAGGAGACTGCCGCAGTCGTGGACGCGGCGGGCTGGCGCTGCTGATGACGGCGGCGGGCCTGGCGGCCATCGGACTGCTCACCTTCTCCGCATGGGCCGAAACCCCCGGCCGCGAGCCGCTCCTCACCCTCGGCGGAACCCTGGTAAGCCTGCTGCTGGTGGGTGCATGCCTCATCGGCCCCGCAGGACTCTCCCGGTGGGGTGACGTAAGTCTGCTGGGATGGATCGGCACACGCTCCTACGGCCTCTACCTGTGGCACTTCCCTCTGATCGTGCTGGCCGACCACCTCATGGCAGCGCACCGGATCCCGCTGCTGGAGCTGCTCGACCAGTATCAGGTGAGGGTGCTGGCCGTCATCGTCGCCGTGGCAGCGGCGGAGGCCAGCTACCGGTGGGTGGAGATGCCCGTGCGCCGACACGGGTTCGGCCATGTGCTGAAGGCTCCTGCGCGGGCCGCCGCGGCAGGAACGATCGTCGCCGCTCTCGTCGCCTCGATTGCCTGGTCGCAGACCAGCTCGCCGGAGTCCACCTCCTCCAGACCCTCCTCGCCGAGGGCCAGGAGCACACCCAGTCCTTTGCGGGAGAGGACGAGGACGGCCTGCCTGCCGAGGACCCGGCGGAGGATCAGCACGACACCGTCACGGAGTCGTTCGAACGAGGCGGCCTGCTTCCCGGAGGCCCGGCTCTTCCGGGCAGCGACGACCGAAGCTCGTCGTCGGCGGCTGACGAAGAGCCGGAGGCCGCTGAGGAGGAATCCGACGAGGCTGATGCATCGGGGCCGGACCCGACGCCTGAGGACGTGCTCGAGGAGGAGCCTGAGGCCGCGCCGAGCGAGGCCGTGCAGGAGGAGGCAGCCCCTCGCCGGATGCCGCGGAGCCTGAGCCGCAGGACCCCTCACCCACCGACAGCGCACCGTCCCCGACCGAAGAGGCATCCGCCTCCGAGGAGCCCACCCCGAGCGAGGACCCCACCCCGAGCGAGGAGCCGACTCCTGAGGACGAGGCGACCGACTCCGAGGAGGAGGCAGCACCGAGGAGGCTCCCGCGGTGGAGAGCGGGAGCGGTGCCAGCATGGTTGCTGTGGGCGATTCGGTGATGCTCGCATCATCCGGCGCCCTGACGAGCCGGTTCGATGTGGTAGTGGACGCAGCCGAGTCGCGGCAGCTGGTCAGCGCCCCGGACATCGTCTCAGCCGCGGTCAGCCAGGTGCCCTCCGCCGAGACGGTGGTGCTCGGCGTAGGCATCAACGGTGTGGGCAGCGAGGCGGATGTGACCCGGGCCGTCAGCGCCGCTTACGACAGGACCGTCATCCTGGTGAACCTCTATGGACCGATGGCATTCGTGGACTCGCACAACGCCATGCTGCAGAGCGTCGCCGCGAGCCGCAGCAACGTGCGCGTCGCCGACTGGAACAGCAGGGCCGACGCGAACACGCACTGCCTGCAGGCCGACCAGGTCCACCCCACCGGCGAGTGCACGGCCGAGTACGCGGCCGCCGTCGCAAGCGCGCTCTAGTCGCACCCGGAGACCGGCACAGCAGCACTTGTAGACTCGAATCAGTAAGGGCTGTCTGAACCGGGGAGAATGCTGTGGTCAACGAATGGTGGGAAACTGTCCTGCTGATCTTCGGGTGCGTCGCTGCCCTTCTCTTTCTCCTGTGGGGCATCGGCAAAGTCAGCGGCGACGATGATGACGAGAAGACCGCCACCCTTGACACCACGGCGACGCTCCACCTGCTGGCTGACGTGGCCGCCGAAGCTCACGCCCAGGGCACCGAGGCGCAGCGCGCCATGGAGGAGCTGCGCGAGATCGCCCCGCAGCTTGAAGCAGACGATTGGCGGCTCTTCGAAGATCGCTACCGCGAAACCGTCGAAGCCTTCTCCACGGGCCAGGCTGAGATCAACGACCAGATGGAGCACCTGGAGCGGATCTTCCGCCGCGATCGGGTCATCGGCCAGGCCCGTCGCAGCCTGCGCGACAGCTAGGCGGTGCGCCGCCGTCCCGGGTGCGCTCGGAGACGTCGAGGGTGCCCGGTGGCCTAGAGCTGCGGCTCCTGGCCGGTGAGGCGGCGGTATGCGTCGATGTACCGCTCCCGGGTGGCAGCAACGATGTGCTCCGGCAGCGGCGGGGGTGCGACGCCACCACGGTCCCAGCCTGAATCCTCACTGGTGAGCCAATCACGCACGAACTGCTTGTCGAAACTCGGCTGCGACCTCCCCGGCGCCCACTCATCGGCGGGCCAGAACCGGGAAGAATCCGGGGTGAGGACCTCATCGGCGAGCACCATGCCCCCTGCTCGTCGATCCCGAACTCCACTTTCGTGTCGGCCAGGATGATGCCCGCTTCCCTCGCCCGAGCGCCGGCGAGCTCGTAGATCCGCAGGCTCTGGTCCTTCAGGGCGCTGGCCCGCTCTGAGCCCACCACCTCCACGAGCCTGTCGTAGGTGATGTTCTCGTCGTGGTCGCCCTGCTCAGCCTTGGTCGAGGGGGTGAAGAGCGGCTCCGGCAGCTCGGACCCGTCCACCAGCCCTGCAGGCAGCGGGATCCCGGTGACGGTCCTGCTCTGCTGGTACTCCTTCAGCCCGGAGCCGGTCAGGAAGCCGCGCACGATCGCTTCGGCCGAGACCATGCTCAGGCGCCGAACGATGACGGCCCGGCCCTCCACCGCCGCGGGCACCTCCGTGGAGACGACGTGGTTCGCGATGCCGTGCTTCTCGAGCTCCCGGAACCACCAGAGGCTCATCTGGGTCAGGATCCTGCCCTTGTCCGGTATGCCCGGTGAGAGGACGTGGTCGAAGGCGCTGACCCGGTCAGTCGTCACCAGGAGCATGACGTCCTGACCGTCCCATTCGGAGCCGGGCGCCGGGGTGTAGAGCTCGCGTACTTTGCCGGACCCCGCGTGCACCCAGCCGGGAAGCTGGGACGCGACTCGGATCTCTCCGCCGAGTGCTTTGGCGGCGATGTCGGTGCGGTGCTGGGCGCCGGGCCAGGTGATCTGCTCGACTCCGGCGTATGCGCGGTCGCGCGCTTCGGCGAGGCTGGCGCCGTTCCCGACGACGGCGAGCACCCGTCCGCTTATGGTGAGAGTGCGGCCAGCATCGTCGGCGGCGGTGCCCGCATGAAGCACAGAGACGCCCTCCAGGGCCTCCGCTCGGTCCAGCCCCTCAATGGGGTCGCCCTTCTGCGGGGTCTCCGGGTAGTTCGCGGCGGCAAGGACGACGTCGACGGCGGCGCCGGGCTTCCAGGCCAGGGGCTTACCAGTCCCGTCCGGGCCTGCGTTCAGGGCGCCGACTGCGGCGTCGTGCAGCAGCTGGCCGAGCCTGGTCTCGAGCCGCTCCAGGACCGCCTGGGTCTCGGGGTCGCCGAAGCGGACGTTGAACTCCACCACGCGCACACCGCGCGAGGTGACGGCGAGGCCGCAGTAGAGCACGCCGACGAACGGGTGCCCCGGCGGGCCATCTCCTGAACGGTGGGAGCCGCCACGGCATCCATCACGATCTGGGTGAAGTCCCGGACGGTGCCGGAGGAGTCGGTCTCGGTGTAGCCCTCCAGCCAGTCCAGGGGGTGTAGGCGCCCATGCCGCCGGTGTTGGGGCCCTCGTCGTGGTCGAAGATGCGCTTGAAGTCCTGGGCAGGAGTGAGCGGCACCAGGCTTTCGCCGTCGGAGAGGACGAAGAGGCTGACCTCGGGGCCGTCGAGGAACTCCTCGATCACCACCGTTCCGCCGACCTCGAAGCAGGCCTGGGCGTGCGCCAGCGCCTCCTCGCGGTCATCGGTGACCACCACGCCTTTGCTTAGCGGCGAGGCCGTCGTCCTGACCACGTGCGGGGCGCCGAAGCGGTCCAGAGCCTCTGCGGCCTCCTGCGGGCTTAGCCGCGTGCACCGCCTCAGCGGTGGGCACGCCTGCCGCGGACATGATCTCTTTGGCGAAGGCCTTCGAGGCCTCAAGCTGGGCGGCGGCCCGTGAGGGCCCGAAGGCGGGGATGCCTGCCGCGCGGACTGCGTCGGCGACTCCTGCGGCCAGGGGCGCTTCGGGGCCGATCACCACCAGGTCGAACGCGCCGTCGAGCGCCAGCTGCGCCACGGCGTCGCCGTCCTGGGCGTCCACCAGCCTACAGACGACGTCGCGCGCGATGCCTGCGTTGCCGGGGCGGCCTCCACCGTCTCCACGGCGGGGTCGCGCAGCAGGGCCCGGACCAATGCGTGCTCTCGGCCGCCAGGGCCCACCACCAGAACCTTCATGGGCCCAAGACTATCGGTCAGTAGGCTTAGGGCTTATGAGCACAGTCGAGACGGCATCCGTCGCTGAGTCCGCAGAGCTGGCCGTCGTGACCCGGGCTGGGGTGGTCGAGTCCAGGCACCTGGGTTCGGCGGTGCTGGTCAGCGCCGACGGCAGTGTGGCCAAGTCCTTGGGCGCACCCGGGCGGACCATGTTCCCCGGTCCACGCTGAAGCCCCTGCAGGCGATCGCGTCCCTGCGGGCGGGTGCGCTGATCTCCCTGAGGCGGTGGCGATCGCCTGCGGCTCCCATGTGGGGTCCCGGAAGCATCAGGACCTGGTGGCCCAGACTCTGCAGGCGGAGGGGCTCGATGAGTCGCATCTGCAGTGCCCTCCGGCGCTGCCGTCCGCGCCGCTGGATCTGAAGGTGCACCTGGAGGCGGGCAAGGACGCCACCCCGCTGGCCTACAACTGCTCCGGCAAGCATGCCGGCTTTCCTCGCTGCGGCGCGCACGCAGGGCTCGCGCCTGGCCACCTACCTGGACCCGGACCACCCGCTGCAGCTGTCGGTCATGGAGGTCATCGAGGAGTACACCGGTGAGCGCCCCGTCGCAGTGGGCACGGACGGGTGCGGCGCCCCGGCTCCGGCGATGAGCCTGACCGGCCTGGCCCGCGGCATCGGGAAGGTCGCCGGGGCGCAGCGCAACCGCGGGGCGGAGCTGCACGCGTTCACGGTGGCTCAGGCGATGCTCGACTACCCCTGGCTGGTGCACGGCCGCCGCGAGGCGGACACGGTGGTGATGGAGGAGCTGGGGCTGATCTCGAAGCTCGGCGCAGAGGGCGTTCTGGTCCTCGCGGCTCCGGATGGGACGGCCGCGGCGGTCAAGACGCTCGACGGCAGCCACCGGGCCAACTATCTGGTGGGTCTCAGCCTGCTGGCCTCGGTCGGTGCGGTGGATCTTGATCAGCTCTCTGCGGTGCTGAAGAAGATCCTCAAGCCCATTGTCGGCGGCGCTGATCAGCGGACCGTGGGCGCGGTGCGGCTGAGCCAGGCCGTCACGTCGGTGCTGTAGCGATGGCACGACGCCGCATTTCGGCCGCGGAGGGATCTGCGGCGGCACGCAGCTGGGCTCAGGCCCAGGAGGCGGGCGCCGCGACGGACCGTCGCACGCTGGCGACGGCGGTCAGGTACCTGCTGGAGGAGCTGGCCGAGCGGGCTCCGGGCAGCAGCGTGGAGGTCCGAGTGCCGCCCTTCGGCGTCGCGCAGTGCGTGGAGGGCCCTCCCATACGCGCGGCACTCCCCGAATGTGGTGGAGATGAGCCCGCAGACGTGGATGGAGCTCGCCACAGGCCTGAGCACCTGGCAGGAGGCCTACGCCGCCGGGGGCATCAGCGCCTCGGGCACCCGGGCCGATCTGTCAGGGCTTGTTCCGCTGATCTGAGAGCAGCGCGCTGAGGTCGGCGACTTCGCCTCGCAGGGCCCTGATCTCCTCGTAGAGGACCTCGTTGTCGCGCCGCGGCCCAGCGTCTGCGCTGCCGCGTTCCGCAGGCTCCTCGGCGGACTGCTCGCCGCCCTCCACGCCGTTGACGCTGACGGTCTCCATGGCGCTCTTGGCGCTGGGCATGTCATGCAGGGTGTTCATGGCGTCGACGATGACGGCGATGATGAGGTTCAGCGCCGTGAACGCGGCGAGGATGATGAAGGGGATGAAGAACGCCCAGGCCCATTCGTGCTCGTCCATGGCGGGCCGGACGATGGTCTCCCAGGAGCTCAGGGTGGCGATCTGGAAGAGGCTGAACAGGGAGGCCCAGAAGCTGCCGAAGAATTCGGGGAGCGTCTCGCGGAAGAAGGTGGTGGCCATGACCGCGGCGACGTAGAAGATGATGCCCAGCAGCATGCCGGTGGAGAGGATCCCGGGATGGCGGCCAGCAGGGCACCGACCACTTTGCGCAGCTGCGGCAGCTGGGAGATCAGGCGCAGGACGCGGAGCACGCGCAGGGTGCGGAGCACCTCGAATCCGTCTCCGGCCGGAACCACGGCGGCTCCGACGACCAGGAAGTCGAAGACGTTCCAGGGGTCGCGGAAGAACCTCCAGCCGAAGGCGACGAGCTTCAGCAGGATCTCGATCACGAAGATGGACAGGCAGATGACGTCCACGGTGATCAGCAGCGGCCGACGGCGTCCATCACATCGGGCGAGGTCTCCAGGCCCAGGACGACCGCGTTGAGGAGGATGACGCCGATGACGAGGCGCTGGACGGGGCTGGACTCGACCCACTCCCCAGCTGGGCGCGCCAGGGCGCGGCGCCGGGCGGGGATTCTGCGGGGTGCTCATCGACCGCCAATCCTAGGCCATGCCTGAGGGCCCGGCCGCCTGTGCCCGCACACGCGGAAAGCAGTAGACTGGTGGCTATGCCTTCACACGAGCCGCGTGGTCGTGCGCGTGTGCGCAGCACACCCAAGCTCATCCCCTTCATGATCGGCGCACCGGTCGTGGCATTCACCGCTGCGGTCATCACCGTCGCCGTCACTCCTCCGGCGGAGGACTACACCACAGGCGCCTCCATCGGCACCTTCACCATGTTCTACACCGTGCCCTGCCTGATGCTGGCCGCTGTCGCCTACCTGGCCACGGAGAAGATCATGCGCCGTCGGGCCACCACGTATGACATGGAGCGCCTGCCGGACAACGGCCGGGTGCCCCACGACGACCCTGACGCTCCCTCCGACGGAAACGAGGCCCCCGCAGTGCCTGATGCAACCGCGCGGCTGAACTTCAACCTCCTCGACGAAGACCCTCTGCCGCAGGACGAATGCGGCGTCTTCGGCGTATGGGCTCCCGGCGAGGAGGTCTCCAAGCTCGCCTACTACGGCCTGTACGCCCTTCAGCACCGCGGCCAGGAGTCTGCGGGCATCGCAGCGAGCGACGGCGACCACATCAAGGTGTACAAGGATGTGGGACTGGTCTCCCAGGTGTTCGACGAGGCCACCCTCTCGGCACTGACCGGTCACATCGCGGTGGGCCACTGCCGCTACTCGACCACCGGGGCCAACAACTGGGCCAACGCCCAGCCCACTCTGGGCGCCACCCTCACGGGACGGTCGCTCTGGGCCACAACGGCAACCTCACCAACTCTGCTGAGCTGCGGGACGCGGTGGTGGAGCGTCACGGCGAGCGCACCTTCGGGGAGCTCGCCCAGGGCAACACCACCGATACGGCCCTGGTCACCGCGCTGCTGAAGGAGGAGCCGGGCGAGTCCCTGGAGCAGCAGATCCTGGCGCTGCTTCCGCGCCTGAAGGGCGCGTTCTGCCTGGCCTTCATGGACGAGAACACGCTCTACGCGGCGCGCGACCCTCAGGGCGTGCGCCCGCTGGTGCTGGGCTCTCCCGCGGGTGGGTGGTCGCCTCCGAGCAGTCCGCCCTGGCCACAGTGGGCGCCTCCGTGATCCGGGAGATCGAGCCCGGGAGCTCATCGCGATCGACGCTGAGGGTGTGCGGTCCCACCGGTTCGCCGAGGCGGCTCCTGCGCGCTGCGCGTTCGAGTACGTCTACCTGGCCCGCCCCGACGCCACCATCAATGGGCGCTCGGTGTACGAGGCCCGCGTGGAGATGGGCCGCCAGCTGGCGCGCGAGGAGCAGCACTCCGCTGACATCGTGATCCCTGTGCCGGAGTCCGGCACCCCGGCCGCTGTGGGCTATGCGGAGGCTTCAGGGCTTCCCTTCGCCCAAGGCTTCATCAAGAACTCCTACGTAGGGCGCACGTTCATCCAGCCTTCGCAGACGCTGCGCCAGCTGGGCATCCGGCTGAAGCTCAACGTGATGGACCATGTGGTGGCGGGCAAGAAGGTGGTGGTGGTGGACGATTCGATCGTCCGCGGCAACACCCAGAAGGCCATCGTGGGGATGCTGAAGGAGGCGGGCGCCGCGGAGGTGCATGTGAAGATCTCCTCGCCGCCGATCAAATGGCCCTGCTTCTACGGCATCGACTTCGCGACCCGTGCTGAGCTGATCGCCAATGGGGCCACCATGGACGAGATCGCTGCGGCGGTGGGCGCGGATTCGCTGGCCTACATCAGCGAGGAGGGCATGATCGCAGCCACCGGCCAGCCGCGCTCCACCCTGTGCACCGCCTGCTTCACCGGCGAGTACCCCATTGAGCTTCCTCCGGAGGATCGGCGGGGCAAGATGCTGCTGGAGCAGCCGCGGCTGCCTGGCATGCCGTACCAGCGCCCGCAGACCGGGTGCGAGCCGGGGCCGGACTCCGAGTTTGAGCTGGACGAGACCGAACCGCCGCTTCGAGAGGAAGTCCCCGTCCGATGAGCACCACCTACGCCTCCTCCGGTGTGGACACCGAAGCCGGGGACCGCGCCGTCGAGCTGATGAAGGCCCATGTGGAGGCCACCCACGGCCCTCAGGTGATGGGCGGGGTGGGCGCATTCGCGGGCCTCTTCGACGCCTCGGAGCTCAAGCGGCTGCCCAAGCCTCTGCTGGCCACCTCCACCGACGGGGTGGGCACCAAGGTCGCCATCGCTCAGGCCATGGACATCCACGATTCGATCGGCTTCGACCTGGTGGGCATGGTCGTCGACGACATCGTCGTCATGGGCGCCAAGCCGCTGTTCATGACGGACTACATCGCCTGCGGCAAGGTGGAGCCCACCCGCATCGCGGCGATCGTCTCCGGTGTGGCGAAGGCCGCCGCTGAGGCGGGCACCGCACTGGTCGGCGGGGAGACCGCCGAGCACCCGGGCCTGCTGGGCGAGCACGAGTATGACGTCGCGGGTGCGGCCACCGGCGTAGTCGACGCCTCCGCTGTGCTGGGCGCGGAGCGGGTGCGCCCCGGCGACAAGGTGGTCGGCATCGCCTCCTCCGGCATCCACTCCAACGGCTATTCGCTGGTGCGCCGCATCGTCGCCGACGCGAAGTGGGAGCTCTCACGCGAGGTTCCCGAGTTCGGGCGCACACTGGGCGAGGAGCTGCTGGAGCCCACCCGCCTGTACACCGCACCGTGCCTTGATCTGGTGGAGTCCTCAACGGGGACCCGGCCCAGGGCGAGCTGCCTGAGAATCTGCCGGTGCGCGGCTTCAGCCATGTCACCGGCGGCGGCCTGGCGGCGAACCTCGCCCGGGTGCTTCCTGCTGGGCTGATGGCGCGCGTGGACCGCGCGACCTGGTCGGTTCCGCCGGTGTTCTCCGTGCTCTCCGAGCTGGGGGCGTCCTCAGGCCGACGCGGAGCGCACCTGGAACCTGGGCGTCGGCATGGTCGCCGTGGTCGCCGCTGAGAAGGCGGACGAGGCCGTGGCCCAGCTGACCACTGCCGGGCAGTCGGCGTGGATAATGGGCGAGGTCGCCGAATACGACGCATCCTCCTCCGACCGCACCGGCGACGACTTCACTCAGGGCGCCAAGGGCGTGGACGGCGGAGCCGTGCTGCTCACCGGCTCCTACTCCGGCTGACCGAGGACTTCTTCGCCCCCGGCTGGGCCAGTTACCACCACGGCCAGCGCCCCGTCGACGGCGAGGGCGAGCCCCGTCACCAGCACCGCCCCCACGAGCACGCGCCCGTAGTCGTAGAGGGCCAGCCCGTCGAAGATGTACCGGCCGATGCCTCCGAGGTTCACGTAGGCGGCGATCATCGCTGTGGCGATGACCTGCAGAGAGGCCCCCGCAGTCCGGCGACCATGCCGGGCAGCCCGTTGCGCAGCTCCACCCCGATCACCTGATGGCGGGCCATGCCCATGGCCCATGCGGCGTCGACCACGGCGCGGTCCACGCTGCGCATCCCGGAGTATACCCCCGCCAGCAGCGGCGGAATGGCGAGGGTGACCAGCGCAAGCACCGGCGGCAGCAGCCCCAGCCCCATGAGCAGAACCAGCAGGGTCATCAGGCCCAGGGAGGGGATGGCGCGCAGGAGTTGGCGACGGTGACGATGAACGTCTGGCCACGTCCCGTGTGGCCGACGTATACCCCTGCCGGGAATGCGAGCAGAGCCGCAAGGGCCACGGCGATGAAGGAGTACCAGAGGTGCTCCCGACGCGCACCGGAATCCCCTGGGCGCCCCACCAGTTCTCAGGGTCGGCGAAGTAGGCGATCATGTCAGCCAGCATGGGCACGCTCCCAGGGGGTGAGCAGCCAGCCTAAGCAACGGCGATGAGCCGGTCCATGATGAAGGCCAGCACCATGATCGCCAGGATGCTTACGAAGACCTGGTCCGGGTAGCTGCGCTGGTAGCCGGAGGTGAACAGCTCGCCCAGTCCGCCGACGCCGATCACGGCGCCCACGGAGACGAGGGAGACGTTTGTGGCGGCGGTGACGCGCAGCCCGGCGGTCAGCACCGGGACGGCCAGGGAAGGTCCACGAAGAGCGCCCTCCCCAACTGCGAGTAGCCGCTGGCCTGGGCGGAGTCGCGGACGCTGGTGCTGACCGCGTCGAGCGAGTCGAACACCGAGCGCAGGGTCAGCGCGCCGGAGTAGAGCGTGAGCGCGGCGATCACGTTGATGGGGTCCAGCACCTGGGTGCCGATGATGGTGGGGATGGTGACGAACAGCGCCAGGAGGGGATGGTGAAGGCGATCGATGCCAGGGCGACGGCGATGCGGCGTCCGTAGCGGCGATCGTTGAGGAACAGGCCCAGGGGCACGGCGATGATCAGGCCCAGCAGGGTGGGGATGGTGGAGAGCACGGTGTGCTCCCAGAAGAGCTCCATGAGCCGGGAGAAGTTGTTGAGCGCCCAGTTCACGTCGGGTCAGCTTCCGGAGCGTGAGGCGAGTGCTGCGAAGATGTCATCACGGCTTACCGTGCCGACGAGGGCGCCTGAGCTGTCCGTCACCGGTGCCGTGTGCGCCGGGGAGGACAGCACCGCGTCGACGGCTGACCTCAGGCTGCCGTCCTCGCTGAGCGTGGAGGTGACCGGGGTCCTCTCCTGCGACGGGGCCTCCCACGCCTCGGGCGTCCGGCGTCGTCCACGAGCAGCGCCCATCCGTCCTTGAGGCTCACGCGCCCGCCCTGCGGCTCCGCGGGGGTGATGTGCACCTGGGAGGCGCTGGCGAAGGCGAGCGAGCGGATGCCTCGCTCACGGCCGCATGAACCGGGAGACGAAGTCGTTGGCGGGGGCGGTGAGGACCCGTTCGGGGCTGTCGTGCTGCTGCAGCACTCCCCGGGCCCGAACACGGCGATCCGGTCTCCGAGGAGCAGGGCCTCTTCGATGTCGTGGGTGACGAAGACGATGGTCTTCTTCAGCTCGTCCTGCAGGCGCAGCAGCTCCTGCTGGAGGTCTTGGCGCACCAGCGGGTCCACTGCGCTGAAGGGTTCGTCCATCAGCAGGATGGGCGGGTCCGAGGCGAGCGCCCGGGCCACGCCGACGCGCTGCTGCTGCCCCCGGAGAGCTGCGAGGGGTACCGGCGGGCGAGGGACTCGTCCAGGCCCACCCGGGTGAGCATCTCGTAGGAGGCGCCGCGTGCCTCCTTGCGGCTCTGGCCGGTGAGGCGCAGCACGGTGGCGACGTTGTCGACCACGGTGCGGTGGGGCAGCAGTCCGGCGTGCTGCATCACGTAGCCGATGCCCTGCCGCAGCTGGGCCGGGCGGCGGTAAGCAGCGTCGGAGCCGTTGATCTCGATGGTGCCCTCGGTCGGCTCGATCATCCGGTTGATCATCCGCATGGCGGTGGTCTTCCCGCACCCGGAGGGGCCGACGAAGACGGTCATGCTGCTTACCTCCACGGTCAGGCTGAGGCCGTCGACCGCGGAGGTGCCGTCCGGGTAGGTCTTGGAGACCCCGCGGAAGGTGATCACAGCGTGCCGCGCTTCGACGGCCGCGCTGCGCCGAGCGCACCTGGCACGGTCACCCCTCGATCAGCCCCTGCTCTTCGAGCCAGTCGCGCGCCGCGTCGGAGGGCTCCTGGTTCTCGCTGCCGCTGACCCGGTCGTTGAGCTCGATGAGCTCCTCGGTGCTCAGCAGCTCGGAGACCGCGTCGAGGGTCTCGGCGATGTCCTCGTCCATGGAGTCGCTGCTGAGGATGGGAACCACCTGCTGGGCAGGGAAGTTGCTCTCGGGGTCCTCGAGGACGACGAGGTCATTCTCAGGCAGTGCAGGGCTGGTGGTGAAGATGTTGGCAGCGGTCACGTCGCCGCTGACCAGGGCGTCCACGGTGGCGGGGCCGCCTCCGTCAGAGATGGGGGTGAATTCGGAGATCTCCAGGCCATAGTTCTCCTCCAGGCCGGGGATCCCCACGGAGCGCTCCTGGAACTCGGGCGGCCCGGCGAAGGTGACGTCCTCGGACTGGTCGGCGAGGTCGCCGATGGTGGTCAGGTCCCAGTCCTCGGCGGTCTCTGAGGTGACGACGACGGCGTCGGTGGATTCCGCCTCGGCGGGGTGAGCATCTCCAGGCCGCGCTCCTCCAGCGCTGCGGGGAGCTCATCGTTGATGCTGTCTGCGTCGGTCGCTTCGGAGTCCTCGTCGAGGTAGAAGAGCAGGTTGCCGGTGTATTCGGGGATGAGGTCGATGGACCCGTCCTCCAGGGCCGGAACGTAGGCCTCCCGGGAGCCGATGTTCATGCTGGTGCTGACCTCGACGCTTGCGTCCTCCAGGGCGTGGGCGTAGAGGTAGGCCACCACTTCGGACTCGGGGAAGTCGGCGGAGCCGATGGTGACCGCGCCGCTGGCCTCACCCTCCTGGCCCTCGTCAGCCTCTTCCTCAGTGGGGTCGGCGCAGGCTCCGAGCAGGAGGCTGCTTACTGCGGCGAGGAGATCCACGCGGCGGGCCTTCGGCGGGCGCGCTGGGCGGTGTTCGGCTGGCTCATGGTCGGTACCTCCGGAGGTGCGGGTGCAGTGCGTGGCATGAGCCGGATCAGACCATCCTATGAGCTTGAGCCTGAACCTACGCTCCATGTGTCTTTTTCTGACCCCCTGGTCAGGAGCCTGCTTCGCCTCGTCCGCGCTGGATGATGCGGGCCAGAAGCGTCTCCCGCAGTGCGGGCTCCAGCTGCTCGTCCGTGAGCGCTTCGTAGAGCCAGAGGCCGTCTGAGGCGAGCCGGGCGAGGAACATGTCGACGGCTCGGTCGTCGGACTCCTCGGGCAGCGGAGGCGCCCATCGCTCGTGCACGGCGTTCCATATGGCTTGGGACTCGGGGTCCTCGGTGGCCTGGAGCATCAGCTGCAGCTCGGCGCGGTCGGGGTTCCCGGCGGGTGATGCTGAGCCGCGGACGTAAGCGTCGAGCCTACTCTGCGCGTCGAGCTCCTCGGGGCGGGCGGGGTTGGCGTCGTCGCTGACCTGCTGGGCCATGTAGCGCTCCCAGCCGCCTGAGACGTGCTCGTGGAGCGCTCGCAGGAGCGCCTCGCGGGAGGGGAAGTGGTAGACCAGGCCGCCTTTGGTGAGTCCGGCCTCGGCGGCGACCGCCTCGTAGGACAGGGCGGTGACGCCGTCGCGCTGGACTACTCGGGTGGCTGCCTCCAGGGCCTGCTCACGCTTGGACTGCCGCACGTTGCCTCGCTTCCCTGTCTTCTGCTGCTGGGCCGGGCTCTCCGGCGGTGCTGCTGCTCCACCTTAGTGATTGTTCGGGTAGGCCTGGGATTCGGTGCCGGGCTTGTAGGGCCACAGGAACGCTGTCACGGCTGCGGAGCCGATGATCATCACGGCTGAGAGCGCGGTGAGGACGCTGAGGTAGGCGGTGTCGAAGGCTGCGGAGGCGGCGGCGATGACGTCGGCGTTGCCGCTTTCGATGGCGGCTGCCGGTGAGGCGCTTAAGCGTACTCCTCGACGCTGGGCGGAAGGATGAGTGTGTGGGTGTAGACCAGCGTCAGCAGGGCTCCGAGGAGGGCGACGCCGAGCAGGTTGCCGAACTCGTAGGAGACCTCTTCGGTGGACGCGGCCATGCTTACCGGTGCGGGGGCACGTTGCCCATGATGGCGGTGGAGGCCACGGAGATGGAGCAGCCCATGCCGGCCCCGGCGATCACCAGGAGACCACCAGCCCGGGCAGCGAGTCCTGGAAGGCGGAGACGGTGGCGCCGATGGTTCCCAGGGCGGCGACGCCCATGCCCCCGCCGATGAGGACGAGCAGGCCGATGCGCTGCAGCAGGGCCCCGCCGACGATGGAGAAGGGCGCGGAGCCTGCGGCGAGCGCAGTAACGAGCAGCCCAGCCTCCAGCGGGCTGAAGCCTTCGAGCAGCTGGTAGCGCTGGGCGACGGCAAGCTGGACCCCTGCGGTGATGAAGGTGGCGAGCCCGGCGCCGATGACGCCGCCGGTGAATCCGCGGTTCCGGAACATCCCGAAGTCGATGAGCGGCTCGGCGGTGCGGGCCAGTCGCACCTGCCGTCTGGCGAAGAGGGTCAGCACCACCGCACCCACTGCTGTGGAGACGATGGCCACGGGTAGTCGATGGGCGCTTCGGCCCAGGTCTTGATGGCCAGCACTGCCGCCCCCATGCCGACAAGGGCTTGGGCTGAGGAGATCGCATCCCACCGGCGTGAGGCGTCGTAGACGTTGCGGGGCCCACCAGGATCATCGCAACCGATGCGGCCGCCACGATGGGCAGGTTGATGAGGAACACCGATCCCCACCAGAAGAACTCCAGCAGCACCCCGGAGACGATGGGCCCCATGGCCATGGCGACCATGAACGTGGAGGCCCACACGGCGATGGCGATGTTGCGCTCGCGCACGTTGGAGAAGCTGATGCGGATCAGGGCGAGGGTGGCGGGGAGCATGAGCGCTCCGCCTGCGGCCAGCAGCGCGCGGGCGGCGATCAGCACTTCGGGGTTCGGGGAGTAGGCGGCCGTCAGGGAGGCGACGCCGAAGACGACCATGCCGACTTGGAAGGTGCGTTTGTGTCCGAAGCGGTCGCCGAGCGCCCCGGAGCCGGGGAGCAGCCCGGCCATGAAGAGGGGATAGATGTTGAGGATCCACAGCTGCTGAGAGGCGCTGGCCTCAAGCGCGGAGGTCAGGCGGGGCAGGGCGGTGTAGAGGATCGTCATGTCCAGGGCCACGAGCAGCAGCCCTGCGGAGACGATGATCAGGACGGTCCAGCGCTGCCAGCGGGTGAGGCTGGTGTCTGGGGCTGCGGAGGGGCGCAGGGGCCGCTGGCGCGCCGGTCGGCGCGGGGAACGGGGCCGGTTTCGGTGCTCACCCGCTTGCGCCCTGTCAGCGTCCTCATCACATCCACAGTCGCAAACTGTACCGTACGTACGGTTAAGTTTGGGAGGCCTGTGCCCCGTCTCACAGCCGTTTACGCCGCCCACTCATCCTTCAACAAGGAACCGCCTTATTGAAGGTTATGGGCAGATCCTTCAATAAGGCACGGCAATGCGGCTGGCCGATAGTGTGGGAGCGGAGGAGTGATGCACTGATGACGGACCCGACCCCGGAGGCCCGCCTGCTGAGCAAGCAGGAGTATCAGGTGAGGACGGACCAGCCCTGGCCGAAGTCTCAGAACTGGCTGCGCGGTGACCCCGGCCGCGCCTGGTGGCTGCCGCTGGTCGCGGCCTTCGGCATGAGCATGTCGCTGCCGAACGCGTTCACGAATGCGGTGCTCGGCAGCTCCTCCGACGGGGCCAGCTACTGGGTGGCCCTCCTCGCACTGGCTGCGTCCGCCGTCATCCTGCCGCTGGGAATCGTCCAGGCCACTGCTGTCCGCGCCTTCGACGCGCAGTACAGGGAGTACTGCCGCACCGGCCTGCTCCCTGCCCCCACGGGCTAAGCAGCGGTCAGAGGGTGCGGCTTAGCTCCTCAAGTGCGGGGGCGATGCGGGTGCGCCAGCGGAAGTCGGCTTTGGCGTCGGCGCGGGAGGGGCCTCCGTTGACGACGGCGATGGGCTTGTTCGCCCGGTGCATCTTCAGTGCGATGGAGAATCCGCTCATCACCGCCATGGAGCTGCCCACGACGAGGAGTGCTGAGGACTGCGCCACGAGCTCGTCGACGGCGGCTTTGCGCTCTTCGGGCACGCTCTCGCCGAAGTAGACGACGTCGGGCTTCAGGGTGTCGGCGCCGCACGTCTGGCAGCCCACCAGGGTGAACTCTTGGACCCAGGACTGGTCGAGGGTGACGTCGCCGTCTGGGTTGACGTTCTCGGCGGCGACCATGGCCGCTTCGGCGTAGCCGGGGTTGGCGTCCTCAAGCCTGAGGTCCAGGGCGCGGCGGTCTTCGATGCCGCCGCAGGTCAGGCAGGTGACCTGGTCGAGGTTGCCGTGCAGTGCCACGACCCGGCTCATGGCCTGCTGGGCGTGGTTGGGCTGGTCATCGGAGGTGCGCATGCTCAGGGCTGCTGCGGCTTGGTCGTGCAGGCCGTCGACGTTCTGGGTGACCAGCCCGGAGAGCACGCCGGACTGCTGCCAGGCGGCCAGGCAATGATGCGCGGGGTTCGGCTCAGCGGCGCCCATGTGCCGCCAGCCGACGAAGGATCGGGCCCAATAGCGGTGCCGGGATGCGGAGTCGTACCGGAATTCCTGGTAGGTCATCGGCCGGTGCCGGTGCAGAGATCCGGCGGGTCCCCGGTAGTCGGGGATGCCGGAGTCGGTGGAGACCCCCGCCCCGGTGACGCAGAGGACTGAGCCCTCGCCGAGAAGCGCGGCAATGCTTACTCTCGCCGTTTCCGGGGCTGCGGCTCCGCTGAGTCTTCGACGATGCGGGCTATCGACCTCAGGGCTGCGGCATGCGCGCGCTCAGCCTGCTGAGTGAAAACCGGGAGCCAGCGTCAGCGCTGGTCCCCTGCGTCATCGGCGTCGAACTCATCGGCGTAGGGGTCGTCATCAGACTCGATCCCGGAGTCCTCGGTCTCTCCGCGGGACTGTGCGAGCTCCCGCTCCAGAGCCGACAGATCAGTGTCCGGGGTGAAGTACTTGATCTCCCGTGCCTGCTTGGTTGCTTTAGCCTTCTGACGGCCACGCCCCATGAGCGGGACCCCTTAACATCTACTCATGCCGCAGCGGAACGTCGGAAGGTTCACCACGGGCTTGACTGTTCAGATGATGTGCTTCGTGCCCCTAAGTTAGCATGAGGCGTCCCGTTGCGTCGCACCGATCGGAAGGCTCCGCCTGGATGACTGAGGACTCCCCAAGCCCCTCCGAGAGCACTCCTGCGGCATCGCGCCGGGAGCGTCGCGCGCAGACCGAGCACGGGGTTCAGCTCAACGCGATTCCCTTCCTGATCGTTACGGCCTGGTGGTCCTTCTGACCATGGGGCTGCTGTGGTGGTTCGTCATTCGGGAGCCCGCTGAGGAGGAGTCTGAGGGCTGGGACTGGGTGGAGGAGCGGCGGACGGCGTCCACGCCCGTGACGTTCCTGCCGAGGACTGGGAGACCGGCTGGTGCCTGGTCGGCTATGAGGACGAGGACGAGCCCGCTGACGTGGTGGACTGCGAGCGCCCCTATGACGTGCAGGTGGTGCTGCGGCAGAACATCTCCGACGGCGCCTATCCGGGTGACGTGGAGGTGGCGGACACTGCGCACGAGTGGTGCCACGATGACCTTCGCCTCGATGAGGAGACGGCGGCCGAGGCTGAGCATGACTTGGCGGTGCGGCTGTGGCACCCGACCGAGTCCACGTGGGACGACGGTGACCGCCTGGTCTCCTGCTTCCTCACCCGCAGTGATGACGGCCCTCTGACGGGCGACTTTGTGCTGGATGAGGAGGAGCAGGAGGACGAGGACGGGGATGCTGAGGCCGACGTGTCCGTCTCAGCTGACCCGCGGGACGATGAGGCGGACGACGCCGACGCCGAGGATTAGCCGTCGGCCCTTCGCACGGTGAGCCCGTGCGATGACCCTTCCTGCAGCGCCAGCTCGTTGCGGTCGACCTCGACGGTGTCGCCGTCGACGATCGCGCCGCTGAGCAGGGCCTTGGCGAGCTGGTCGCCGATCTCCCGTTGGATGAGTGGCGCAGCGGCCGTGCCCCGTAGGCGGGGTCGTAGCCGGTGAAGCCGAGCCATTCCTTGGCGGCGGAGGTGACCTGCAGGGTGAGGCGCCGTGAGGCCAGCCGCTCCTGCAGGGACCTGATCTGGATGTCGACGATGGAGGTCAGCTGCTCCATGCCGAGCGGGTCGAACAGGACGGTGTCGTCGAGCCGGTTGAGGAACTCGGGCTTGAAGGCGCTGTTCACCACGCTCATCACCTGTTCGCGCTTGGTGGCCTCGTCGGTGGTCTGGTCGACGAGGTACTGGCTGCCCAGGTTGGAGGTGAGGATGAGCACCGTGTTGCGGAAGTCGACGGTGCGTCCCTGTCCGTCGGTGAGGCGTCCGTCGTCGAGGACCTGCAGGAGGATGTCGAACACCTCGGGGTGGGCCTTTTCGACCTCGTCGAGCAGCACCACCGAGTAGGCGCGGCGGCGGACGGCTTCGGTGAGCTGGCCGCCTTCGTCGTAGCCGACGTAGCCAGGGGCGCTCCGACAAGCCGTGCGGTGGAGTGCTTCTCGGCGTATTCGGACATGTCGATGCGGACCATGGAGCGCTCGTCCTCGAAGAGGAATTCGGCGAGCGCTTTGGCCAGCTCGGTCTTGCCGACGCCGGTGGGGCCGAGGAACAGGAAGGAGCCGGTGGGCCGGTCGGGGTCGGCCACGCCGGTGCGGGCGCGGCGGACTGCGTCGGCGACGGCGGTGACGGCGCGCTTCTGCCCGATGAGCCGGGAGCCGATCTGCTCCTCCATGGCGAGCAGCTTCTCGGTCTCTCCGGCCAACAGGCGTCCGGCGGGGATGCCGGTCCATGCGGAGATGACTTCGGCGATGGCGTCGGAGTCGACGCGTTCGGGCACCATGCGGTCCTGCTTGTCGGCGGACTGCTCGGCGGCCTCGGCGGCTTCGAGCTGCTTCTCCAGCTCGGGGATTTCGCCGTAGCGGATGCGTCCGAGTTCGGCGAGGTTGCCTTCGCGCTCTGCCCGCTCCTCGGCGGATTTGAGCTCGTCGCGCTTGGCGCGCAGCTCACCGGCGCTGACGTGGGTGGCCCGCTCGGCCTCCCACCGGGCTTGGAGCTCCGCGAGCTTCTCGGTCTTGTCGGCGAGCTCTGCCCGGAGGACTTCGAGGCGTTCTTTGGAGGCGTCGTCGGCTTCCTTCTCGAGCCATTCCTCTTCGGCCTTGAGCCGCTTGACGGCACGGTCGAGCTCGTCGATCTCGACGGGGTTGGAGTCGATCTCCATCTTCAGGCGGGAAGCGGCCTCGTCGACGAGGTCGATGGCTTTGTCAGGCAGCTGCCGGGCGGTGATGTACCGGTCGGAGAGGGTGGCTGCGGAGATCAGCGCGGCGTCGGCGATTTCGACGCCGTGGTGGGCTTCGTACTTCTCTTTGATGCCGCGCAGGATGGCCACCGTGTCTTCCACGGTGGGCTCGCCGACGTACACCTGTTGGAACCGGCGTTCCAGGGCGGCGTCGGTTTCGATGTTCTCGCGGTATTCGTCGAGGGTGGTGGCGCCGATGAGCCGCAGCTCGCCGCGGGCGAGCATGGGCTTGAGCATGTTGCTTGCGTCCATGGAACCGTCGGAGGTTCCGCCTGCGCCGACGACGGTGTGGATCTCGTCGATGAAGCTGATGATCTGACCGTCGGCGGCTTTGATCTCGTCGAGCACTGCTTTGAGGCGCTCTTCGAATTCGCCGCGGTATTTGGAGTAAGCGACCATGGCGCCGAGGTCGAGGCTGATGAGGGTCTTGCCTTTGAGCGCGTTGGGCACGTCGCCCTGCTCGATGCGCTGGGCGAGGCCTTCGACGACGGCGGTCTTGCCGACGCCGGGGTCGCCGATGAGCACGGGGTTGTTCTTGGTGCGCCGGGAGAGCACCTGGACGACGCGGCGGATTTCGGAGTCTCGGCCGATGACGGGGTCGAGTTTGCGCTCTTTGGCGAGGGCGGTGAGGTCGGTGCCGTATTTGGAGAGCGCTTCGGAGGTGGCTTCTGGGTTCACACTGTCTCCTGGCTGGTAAGCACGGATATTCTCTGCGGCCTTGAGTATGTCTTGGGGGTGGCTCCGCCGCGGCGGATGGCCTCTGCGGTGTCCTGGGCTTCGGTGGCGAGGGCGTGCAGGAGGTGCTCGGCGGAGGTGTAGGTGTGGCCTGCGTTGCCAGCGTTGCGCTGGGCGGCGTTCAGCACGGCTGCGAAGCCGGGGCTGCCCTGGGTGGAGGCGGCGTTGCCGAGCTGGGGGAGCTTGCTGATGAGGTCGGAGGCGTTCCTGCTGACTGCTTCCGGGTCCCCGCCTGCGGCTCGGAGCACTTGGACGGCGAGGGACTCGGGGGTGTCCATGAGTGCTTTGAGCAGGTGGGCGGGCTCAACCCGGGGTTCTTCACCTGTTCGGCGTAGGAGATGGCGGCCGATACGGCCTCGCGGGACTTTTCGGTGAGCTTGTCAACGTCCATGGCCTTGCGGCCCCCTTTCAGTCATGTCGACAACGACGAGTGAAACTTGAGTCACTGACACTCAACTTAGGGTACTGCAGGTTTATTCCGCCATGCCGGAGAGCGTGCTGGATCTGCAGATGTAGGTTCCACTTAAGTCGTCAGTAATCCCAGATTTCTGTCAGGGGCGTGCCAAAGGTCCCGCTTAAATGACAGTGGGCGACATTGAAGCGTGGGCATGCGTGAGGCCTACTTGCGATACTGCACCGCCGCTTACGAAGAAGTCACGACGACGGGGAAACTAACACGTGCTTACTTGCTCGCAGCGGGACTGCCCATACGGATTCCGCCGAGCTATCGAGGACAGAGGAACTACCCAGGGCTTTTTGGGCATCGTCTAACGACCGGACCCTGGTCCACCAAAGTCTGGTGGAGCTGGAGC
This sequence comes from Nesterenkonia pannonica, assembly GCF_019575955.1. GTDB lineage: Bacteria > Actinomycetota > Actinomycetes > Actinomycetales > Micrococcaceae > Nesterenkonia > Nesterenkonia pannonica. Next base: position 356,047 of record NZ_CP080575.1, on the reverse strand, counting down.
TCGCGTGGTTGGCGGACCGAGCATTAGATGTACAAGCGCACGGTTCTGCGGAGGTCTGAGCGGCTTTATGAACGCCCCCATCTACCCTGGTCAGCACGGGCCGCTGAAGCTCATGCGTTGGGGCGCGGCGTAGGGGAGTTGCGTGTCTATCAAAGCACATCCGCAGCCTTGCGAGGGATTGAGGCCAACCAAAATTCGCCACCCCGTGAGGTCAGTCCGCGGGAGGGCAACTTAGGATTATATCTACGGCGCATCATTGACGGATCTGCCGGACTGATAGGCGACGTCCGATCTAGCTCGCCCAGGCTAGTTGTAGTTCTTGGAAATGTTCGAACGCACTCCGCACCGAGCCAATCGCAATCTCTGGAGACGTGGCGGTAATCGGGCCAGACGGATCACGGTTGTTGATGGATCTGCTTCCAGCCAGCTATTGAGACACCTTCGCATTCGCGCAGCTCGGTTGGCGGCATGAGGGACGAGTTCTTGAGCGAGGGCCTGGGCGGTGGGCCTCCCAGATTGCATCCATGTCTTCGTTCTCGATGGCATTCCGCATGCGCGTCAAGGCATTGTCGGAGTAACGGGGTGCTTCTGCGACCCGAACTCGAACATGTGTCTACAGTCCGAGTCTTCGTCGATGTTTAGGTGTTCCCTGAGGGCAGTGGCCCTCGGGCGCGTGATACGCAGCTTGTCAGCCAGGTCGAACGGCGACCAGTGATACTTCTTCTGAAGATCCACTTCTCGCACGGCTGCGGCGTCCACTAACTCGCCCCCGTCGCCGTCACGCACTAGACGCACCGGCAGAGCCTCATCGTGCTTGACAATCTTGACCTTCACCATCAGACCCTCGCCACTGATATCAGCTGTGAGGGGTTCAGCTTAGGAAAGACCTGCTCACGGGTCCTGCTGGCTTTGATCCCCTTCTCGACGCGATTCACGTCGGAGTCACTGACTTTCGTGTCTTCGGCGACGTGGGCCTCAAGCGCTAGGAGTGTGCGGATCTTGGCGCGCGCTTCGCCGCGAGCCCGGCGACCAGGCTTGAGCAGTTCGGCAATGTTGGCGTACTCGCGATCCACAAGAGTGAGGATGTCTTGAGGTGCCTCCGTCGACACCGGGAGCACGCGATTGGGAAGATGGTCGGCTAATCGCTCGTTGAAGGCTCGAAATAGCAACTCGTCGAATAGAGTGACGGCAGCTCGGGCATGGAGGTAGAGCAAGCCTTCGGAGACCTCGTTGAACCAGTGCTGCTCATCGTCCCGGAGTGCGTCGACGGCTCGAAGCGTCCCGGCCTCGTCCTGGGTTACCTTGAAGCCTGACAGCTGGCATGACCGGTTTATCGCGGCTTCGAAACCGATGCTGCGACCTGATTTCTTATCGAATACTTTGGTCCCACCTTGAATGAGCGCGGCTTTGAGAAGCATCTCGAACGCATGTTGCAGGTGAAGGAGCACAACGGTGGTCCGACCATGGTCTTCCGGGCTATTGAAGGCAGTCATCGCTATCCGAATAGACGACAGCGCCTTGCTTTGCAGCGTCTTGGCGGTCGCCTTCATAAGTACATTGTGCACGACACTCGCCGAACACAGGACTTGGGACCTGGGCAGCTTGGAGGAATACCATTCCTCCTTAAGACGATCGTGACCGCGAGGCCCAACTTCTTCGATGCCCGAGCATGGATGGCAGCCAGGGCCTGGTTCACCGCCATCGAATATTCCACCGCGTGCCTCACGCAGACCAGACCTGACTCTTGGCAGGTCCGACCCACGCGGTCCCGACCTTTCCTTGTTCTAGCCGAAGTCTCAGGGTTAGATAAGCGTTGAACACGCTGGAAACACGCCCATAGAATCTTTAGACGCAACTTTGAAGGTTGGCCATGATTATTCAACCCGCATTTGAGATTCCACCTGAAATTGCAAATGGCCTAGTGAGTGGCGACTTCATTCGATACGGCGGCGTAGTACGCGACACGGCTGGTCGGGTCGTGACTTACCTCCAAGAGACTGCTTTATCCGAGAAAGTCGTGGAGAAGGCAGTGAACAGCACCGCACTCAGCCTAAAGAACCCTTGGATCATTGCGGGGCTAGGGGCAGGAGGGGTGATAGCGGCCATGGCGCAGTGGCAGTCATCTCCCGCAAGCACAGGAACGAAGCCGAACTCGACATTCCTGAGTGCGTGCGAAAGTACCAGCTATCACTCGAGGAATACCTGGACGCGATTCAGACCGGCAGCCTCGATCCAGACAACATCGACCGCCTCGTCACCGACCTCGACGCAGTAATCGCATACGGTCAGGAGAACGCCACGACTGTGGAGTTCTCGCCCGATCAGCTTGCGATGATAACGAAGATCGTCTTCGAGTACACCAGTGAACTTGCCAAGGCTAACCCCGTCGACCTGCACAAGACTGAGAATTTCAGCAAGACCGCTGATGACGACGTAGTGATTGACTTGCGTCGCCACCTCGAAACTCAGAAACTAATTTTCGACAAGGCGGCATGACTGTCGTGCTGCCACAATGAATTGTTGCGACCTGGGGTGCTACCCCTTGCTCGCATGCGGTTGCCGCTACAAAACAAGCATGCTTTTCGCCTACTGATACGTCCAACTGTAGCTTTAATTTCTGTCACGCCAGTTTGCCCTCTTGGAATAGAAACGATCGACATCGGGTACCGGTGCCGGGTATAACGTTTTCTATAAACCGTCTCAGATAAGCCGCCCCGACACCCTCCATCGGAAAGAGACACATGTTCCACCACGAGGCCGATTACCCGACCGCAGTCACCAGTGCAGACAATGAGGGTCTACGTTCGGGCTTTCAGTGGTGCATCGATCACATGAAGGACGGGGACCACCTGACCGTGTGGACGCATTTGAAAGGCAATCTCGGGAACAACAAGCTGCTCGAGCAGTTCGTCTCTAGTCACCACAGCGTCAACCACATCACGGCACGCGGCGGGGCATACCTAGGTGACCCCGGGCCTGTGTTGATGGCGTGGGCGGATCCCAACGACATAGCCAAATTCCTGCGGTTTAATGGCAACCAAATCAGAGCTCTGTGCGTAATCTCGTGGGACGAGAAAAGGCTGCAACCGTGGGTGAGCGCGGAACAGCCAGAGCTTCTGGGCGACACAAGCGCATGGCAGGAACAGACGCAAGCGCTTGACCCAGTGGTAGAGGAAGGGATGAAGAGCCTCACCCTGAGGATCAATCACAACAACACGATCGCCGCGGGCTCCGAGAAAGACGACGTTGTCTCGATGCTATTGGCGCTGCACGACGCGGGCTATGCACTGGACGGTCCGACGTTAGCAGGCTGGGCCATCGCCCACGGATGGACCGGCGGCAATCCTGCACAACTGGAGAAGTACGTCCAAGCAATCCAGAGGGGCTCGAGACCAAGAGTGCGCAGGGGCTACGGGCTGGCTACGTGGACTACCTGAAGTCGAAGATCGCCGAACACTAGCAGCCCTGGAAGGGCAATAGCCCAATATTTCCCGCTACGCCCTCTGACAGAAGGTCCCCTTAAACCGCGAGCGGCGATTATCAGTTCGCTAAGGCGACAGCCGCTCAGCGCACACAGACAGTTCAGCCAGCTCCAGCCACTTCGCATCACACTAGCGAGTTTCGTGCCCTAAGTACGGAGCTGATAACAGGACCCTCTCAATGGCAAGATCATGTACCCGCACAGGACCGAGAGACCCAGTAAAGACATTCTTTTGAGGATTATGACAAGTTAGTGAGACAGAGCGTGTCTCAGGAAGATGTCACAGCCCCACGTCAGCGGCTCGAGCGCGTGACAAGTTCGGCGGGAAGCTAGACCAAGATGTCGCATCTCACCGACCTTGTCCTGATCACATCAACCACAGTCGGCGGAGTCTATGAACGTCGTCTCCCGTGCGCCACCAATGAGGAAGAGTCGAACAACAGAGGCTCTGCCGCACCGATAGATGACAGCTCCAATCACGCCGCGAGTGCGACGCCGGTGCTTATGATGGGCGAGGACCATGAGAAGGATGTGTTGAAGGCGAAGGCCGCGCAGGACAGGGTGCTTCGACTTCCAGCTTGGGGCGACACCACAACAGCCACTGCGGCATCAGTGGAGAACTTGGGGTTTGTGCGTGAGCATGGAAGGCGCGGCACGGAGCTCGCTGTACAGCATCACCCATGCGAAGCAGGACTACCGGCCGTTCAATCGGGAGACGCTGACTCGCATCGGGCGGTTTGCACGCCCCACCGCGTCCGACTGATCTGGTTCCTGATCCTCTCGGTGGTCACCGCCGCGCTCGCGGTGACCACTCCGCTGCTGGCTGGACAGGTCATCAATGCGATCACGGGCTCGGCCGACGTGGACGTCGTCGTCGGACTGGCCGCGCTGATCGCGCTCATCGCCGTCGCCGACGCAGGGTTCAGCATCCTCGGGCGCTGGCTCTCCTCGCGGATCGGCGAGGGCCTGATCCTGGATCTGCGCACCGCAGTATTCGACCACGTGCAGAAGATGCCGATCGCCTTCTTCACCCGTACCCGCACCGGCGCCCTGGTGAGTCGACTGAACAACGACGTCATCGGCGCGCAGCGCGCCTTCAGCGGCACCCTCTCCGGGGTCGTGGGCAACCTGGTGATGGTCGTCCTCACCCTCATCGCGATGCTCTCACTGTCCTGGCAGGTCACCCTGCTGGCTCTCGTGCTTCTGCCGATCTTCGTGGTTCCCGCCCGTCGGATGGGCAGTCGGCTGGCCGGGCTTCAGCGTGAGGCGGCGAACCACAACGCCGCCATGGGCGACCAAATGACCGAACGCTTCTCCGCCCCAGGCGCCACCCTGATCAAGCTTTTCGGCCGCCCTGAGGAGGAGTCCGCCGAATTCGAGAAGCGCGCCCAACGGGTCCAGGACATCGGGGTAAAGACCGCGATGCTGCAGTCCACCTTCATCACGGCGCTGACCCTGGTCTCCGCACTGGCACTCGCGCTGGTCTATGGCCTAGGCGGCGTCTACGCCATCGTGGGAGAACTCCAGGCCGGAGCCGTCGTCTCCCTGGCCCTGCTGCTCACCCGGCTCTACGCTCCTTTGACGTCCTTGGCCAGCGCCCGAGTAGAAGTGATGAGTGCGGTGGTCAGCTTTGAACGGGTCTTCGAGGTGCTGGACCTTGAACCGCTGATCACGGAAAAGGAGGACGCCAAGCCAGTGCTTAGCGGGCCCTGCATCCGTGGAGTTCGAGGAGGTCACCTTCTCCTACCCCTCCGCTGAGAAGGTCTCGCTGGCCTCACTGGAGGAAGTCGCCACTCTGGACCAGCGTGGCGGCGAGCAGGTGCTGCACGGCATCAATCTGCGGGTGGAGCCTGGACAGACTGTCGCGATCGTCGGTTCCTCAGGAGCCGGTAAGTCCACCATCGCCGCCCTGCTGGCGCGGCTCTACGACGTGGACTCCGGCGCGGTGCGCCTGGCTGGGGTGGACGTGCGCGAGACGACTTTCGCGTCGCTGCGCGCCTCCATAGGTGTGGTCACCCAGGACGGCCACCTCTTCCACGACACTGTCCGAGCCAACCTCACACTGCCGGCCCGGAAGCCACCGACGCGCAGATCAGGGACGCCATACGTCGAGCCAAGCTGGAATCAGTGATCCAGTCAATGCCCGATGGACTGGACACCGTGGTCGGGGAACGCGGCTACCGGCTCTCCGGCGGCGAGCGCCAACGGATGACACTGGCCCGCCTGCTGCTTGCACAGCCGCAGGTGGTCATCCTCGATGAGGCCACCGCCGCGTTGGACTCCACCTCCGAGGCCGCGGTGCAGGCCGCGCTGACCGAAGCGCTCGTGGGACGAACCGCATTGGTGATCGCTCATCGGCTCTCCACCGTCCGCGCCGCCGATGCGATCCTCGTGGTCGAGGCAGGTCAGATCGTGGAACGCGGCACACACGTCGAGCTTCTCGCGGCCGACGGACGCTATGCCGAGCTCTACCGAACCCAGTTCGCCACCGAGGACTCATAATGCCCACCCCTGCCCCGCCTGACAGGATCCGAGGGATCCTGCAGCGGATGCTCTGGTGCATGGCCCTGATACCTCTGCCAGTCGGCGCGTACGCGTCGAGAACGCGGCATATTTCCCTGGTCAGCCCACCAGAACGTTCGCGAACACCTGCCACGCCAGCAGGCTCTTGGCGACAAGGCTGAGCACGATGTACGTGCGCTCTCCCGTGAGGTAGTCCTTCCATCGGCCCAGCTGTTTGTATTGGAGCCACTGGTTGACGGCAAAGATGTTGAAGAGCACGAACAGCGACACGATGATTCCGTAGACGAAGCCGGGCGGACCTTCGCCACCCTCAATGCCGACGTTGATGATCAAGTAGGCTGCGGCTGCCAACCACGGGGCAGCTCCGGCAATGCACCCGAACCAGAAGGGCGTCCACCATGCTCGCTCACCACGAGCCGAGCGCCCGTTCTTCTCGTGCATCAGTCCGTTGTTTGCCATTTCCATCAGCCATCCGAAGAGGATCATGGCGACATTGGCGAAGCCCACACCGATGAGGGCCGCAATGTCGGAGATACCAAGCAGGAGGCTGATGAGGACAATCATGAGCGTCGAGGACAGGCTGTACTCCACCCAGCGGAAACGGTTTCGACCCTTAGACAGCTCACCTATGTAGCGGCGAAAGCCCCACGGGGAAATGATGAGGAAGTGGAAAAGGGCGGAAAGGAAGAGAAAGGATGCTGCCGCGATTCCGAGGGGAAGTTCGAACACCAGATTCAGGGTGCCTTGCGAGACCGGCGTCCCTGGCGGACCGTTGAGAGCGAAGGTGGAGACAGGCAGGGCAAAGTCATTGCTGAGAGCGAGCATGGCTGAGCCGGAGACCAGATGCAGCAGACCGATCACAGCGTTGAATATCCGCAGCCTCTTCGCTGCCTGTGACGGCACGTTCACCGACGCGGTGTTCAGTTCTAAAGGGTAAGTGCCCATGTGCACGAGTGTTTCACCGGTCCAGCGGCGTCGTATAGGGCACTTCGACCCATGAGACTGAGGCGTCCGGGACCGGACCACTGATATCTCAGATCAAAGCCCCGTTGGCCACAAGCTGCCGCAGCCGCTGCCCATCACACCGCCCCTGAGGCACCTAGAAGCAGCCCGGCCACATATGTGACACCCAATGCGAGAGCTCCACCGACGACCAGGCGCAGAACGGCTCTTGCCCGGGAGCTGCCTCCGATCTGTGCGGAGACCAGGCCCGTCAGCGTCAATGCCAGCAGGACGGCGAGGAAGGTCACTGGTACCCGCCAAGCATCAGGCGGCAGCAGAATCGCCACAAGCGGCAGGAGCGCGCCCACCGTGAAGGCTGCTGCCGAGGCTGCCGCCGCGTGCCAGGGGTTCACGACGTCGTTCTGATCAATATGCAGCTCGGCCGAGAGGTGAGCCGTCAACGCGTCGTGCTTGGTCAGCTCCTCCGCAACCTGTCGTGCCGTGTCTCCGCTGAGTCCTTGCCTGCGGTAAAGGCTGGCGAGTTCGTCAAGCTCTTCCTGAGGCATCTCTGCGAGCTCTCGGCGTTCCTTCACGATCAGCGCCCGTTCGCTGTCGCTTTGGCTGCTCACCGAGACATACTCCCCAGTGCCATCGAGACAGCACCGCCAACCAGACCAGCGACTCCAGCGGTCAGAACAGGACCGGTCGTCGCTGATGCCCCGGCGACGCCGACCACGATCGCAGCGACAGATACGATGCCGTCGTTAGCACCCAGCACCCAGCACTCCAGCACGAAGCCAGTTGAGACGCTTCGCCAGACCGGCCTGATGGGGTCCCGGAACTAGACTTCCCGCATCAGCATCAACTCTTCAGGGAACAGTCATGAACATCGCGGTCCTGCTCGATGGCACATGGAGAGACCGCGAAGATGGCACCAACATCGCGCAGCTCTGGGAACGCCTGACCCCTGAAGCCAGTCTCGCGGCGGCGCAGAGAGTCCACTACAACCCCGGAGTGGGCACAAGCGGCGGCGTATGGAGCCGCCTCACCGGTGGAGCCCTCGGTCACGGCCTCGAAGACGACATCACAGATTCCTACCGCTTCATCGCCGAGCACCACCACTCCGAGGACGATCGCATCTGCCTTCTCGGGTACAGCCGCGGCGCCTTCTCCGCCCGCAGTCTCGCCGGAATGATAGCCAAATGCGGGCTTGTTGACCCGTCGGACATGTCCGCGAAAGAAGTCTTCGCTCGTTACCAGCGAACCAAAGACACCCCAGGGCTCCGAGAAATGCAGAACGGCGAAGCACCACCCGTGACCGCTGAAGACCGCCTGATTCTTGAACGATCCCGGCTGGTGCGCATCGCGTTCATCGGGGTCTTCGACACGGTGGGGCGCCTCGGCATTCCCGGCGGCATCGGACGGGCTCTCTCCCGCAGGCGCTATCAGTTCCACGACACTGCGCTGAGTGGCCTGGTTGACCACGCCTGTCACGCGGTCGCGGTCGATGAACACCGTAAGCAGTTCGCGCCCACGCTCTGGACCGGGTGCCCACGCCGAGCAGCCATGGCACCCCCACGATCGAACAGCGCTGGTTCATCGGCTCCCACTCCAACATCGGTGGCGGCACCTTCAAGGACGGCACCTCGACCGACGACACGAATACTCTCTCCGCGCTCTCCCGGGAGTGGATTGCCGAGCGCGCCTCAGCTGCCGGACTGGAGATCAGACCGCCGACATCGCCTCTGGCAGGAGATGAATGGCGCGGACCGATCCGAGGCTCCTTCAGCCGTTTCCTCGGAGGGCTGGGCCGATTTCTGCCCGGCAACGAGCCCTACCTGCGGCCGGTTCGCACGACCGTCGGGAAACACTCGACAGTTCTATCTTGTCCCGGTGGGGCCCCGAGGAGCCTCCCTACCAACCGAACAACCCGAACCTGTCGTCCTGGGTGCAGGAAACCGCTGCCGGAAGAGCCGGATGAGGCGCCTCGAGGCATAGGACCTCGACGGCGCTCCTCAGCGCATTTAGCATGAAACGTGACAGAGATCATAATCTTCGAGCATTGAGGAGACCGTCATGGCGACCGACGAGCTGACCGACCTGCGTTCGACACTTGTCCAAGACCTGCTGACCAGAATCGGGCAAGAGCCTTACCCGTCTGTCACACAGCTCAATATGGTCGAATCAATGCTGGCCCCGGACGAGGTGCCCGAGTACGTGCAGGTGCTCCTTCAGCGCGTGAAGGGTGACCTCTACCCAAGCCTCGACATGCAGAAGCGCATTATGCGATTCGTGTGAGGCGAAGGCGGCTGAGATCGCCCGTAGGAACGATCGGTCATTGAGGTGCAGCCATGGCCGCGACAAACGCAACGGCCATGACACTGACCGCGAGGATGGCCCCCACAGCTGCAACATGGAATCGCAGCTGGTCACGCAGGATCCCGATGAACTCACGAATCACTGCGCTGGGGAGGAAGTACCAGGCTGTCCCTGACCCGATCACATGAGCTCTCATGCCCAGCTGTCGAGTCAGGAGAGCGGCCCGGAACACGTGATAGCTGCTGGTCACCACCAACACCGGGGCATGCGGGTCAGACAGCAGGGCGCGGGAGAGCTCGAGGTTCTCCGCAGTATTTCTCGAAGCCGTCTCCGCGATGACCCTGTCCGGCTCAGCTCCCCGGTCGATGAGGTAGTCACGCATCGCCCTGCCCTCTGGGACCGGCTCGTCGTCGCCCTGGCCTCCGCTGGTGATCAGCAGCGGCGCACCGTATCGGCGCTGCGCTTCCCATCCCTGATCCAATCGGCCCGCCAGCAGCGGCGGGACCTGATCGTTGACCAGCCCGGCCCCGAGCACGACGACCGCCTCGGGAGTGAGCCTGACCGGTCGCCACCGATAGAGGAGCGAGGCGACCAGGAAGACCGAGAAGCAGAACCCGAAGTACCCCACGAAGAGCGTTGCTGCCAGGTGCAGCCCATAGCGGCTCAAGTACTCCGCATCGTCACGCACAACACCCGTGGGCTCCAGCCATCGCAATGCGGCGGGCAGAACAACCAGCGCCGCCCCGCCGAGCAGAGCCAAGGCGTTGCCGAGCGAGCGGCTCTCCCGGCGCAGCACGGTCACCCCGCTCCACAGGAGGATCACGGTCAGAGCCGGGTAGCCGAGAACATTTCCCGCCACGAGAATCACCAACGCAGCGAGGCCCATGCCCTGGAGCACTCCCGGGTGGCCGTGCTCCAGGGCGAGGAATCCCCAGCAACCAGTGCGGCCAGCGCCCCGAACGTGCCCAGGACGAACGCTCCCAGGCGGCGACCGTCGCGGAAGTACCTGACCCACCCCAGCCTGCTGCCCCGAGCCCCACCAGGAGCAGGGCCCACCATAGCCAGGCCAGTGTCACCCCTGACCTTCCTGGGCAGGAACGGTGGCGCTGCACTCCACACTTTCACCAGAAGCGCTCGACTCCGCCTCCACCAGCGTCTCCGAGTCATCAATGATCACGGCACACCTCAGGACGGCGCCGGGGACACCAGACACGGAGACCGACACCTCATCATCGACCCGAGCCAGCGTCTCGAACTGCGCCGAATCTGACGTGTCCGTCACGGTGGCCCCCACCGTCTCCTGCCCGGTCAATCCGGACTCACGCCCGAGGTATTCGACCCGCATGTTCTCGGCACCGGCATCCCCTGACACGGCCTCGACCTCGTAGGTCACCGCGCGTGATTCCTCGAAGAACCCGCAGCCGCTGAGCACCAGACCAAGAGCCAGTCCAACAGCACCGATCGACCTCGCCGATCGTGCCTTGCCGCACGGCTTTCAGACCCGTGTCCGCATGGTTCATTGTTTCGGTCATCTCATTCTCCTCAACGCGTATGCAGGGCCGTGCAACTACTGACTGCATCGAGGCTATGAGAGGGCAGACGCCGAGGAACACCCCTGAGTAGGACTTCTTCTCTCCTCCTGGAGTATGAGATTCGTGCGTCAGCGAAGGTCGGAGACAGCCGCCTCGGCTGCTTCAGCGATGAGCCGGTCATCGTGCTCAGCGTCCGGCTCGTCACGTGAGGACAGGACCGCGATCACGATGGGATCACCTTCGGCCTAACCAGATCGCCGCGATATTGCCCCGGCTCCCGTAGCCCCCGCCTCCAGATTTGTCTCCGATGGTCCACTCCGAGGGAAGATCAGCGCGGATCAGGGTGTCTCCGGTTTCGCTGTCGATCATCCACTGGCGGAGCTGAGACTTCTCCTCGTCATTCAAGGTCGTGCCGAAGAGGTACTCCCGCAGGTTCTCTGAGATCGCACGGGGCGTGGTGGTGTCTCGGTCATCACCGGGAGTCGCTTCGTTGAGATCAGGCTCACGGCGCACCACCTCTGTGACGTCGTCGCCTAGCTCCTCCAGGGCAGCATCGAACTCGGCGGGGCCGCCGAACTCGTCGAAGAGGTAGTTCGCCGCTGGGTTGTCACTCACGGTCACTGCGGCCTCGGCGATCTCCCGAGCGTGAGCGTCTGACCGACATGGTTCTCGGTGACGGGGGCGTGAGGCACCATATCGCTCTCCTGGATCGGGACTTCAGTCTCGAGCCCCTCGAGGCCCACCTGATCAAGGAGCGCACCCGCGGCGATGGCCTTGATCGTGGAGGCGTACGCGAACCGCTCCCCATCGCGCCAGGTCACTTCTTCGCCGGTGCCTGTATCCACCGCGTAGACGCCAAGCCGGGCGTCATAGCGCGACTCAAGCTCCTCGAAGCTCCCCGCGACGGCCGACTCTTCGGGAGACGGAGGCGCTGAGGGTGCAGTGTCCGGCTCAGCGGCAGAGCATGCTGCGGTGAGCAGCACCAGAGGGAGGGTCAAGCCGAGGGCTCTGAGGCCCCGGCGGTGGGTCGAGTGCATGCAATCTCCTTGCGCGGTGCGCTGATCGTCGGGTCTGAATGAGTGGTGTCCCTAGAGTGCAGAACCGCTGTCTATGCAGTCCAAGCACGAGATCGTCATGATGATGCTGAATCGGCATAGCATGAGCGGGTGGACTTCTTGGGCGCTTGTCGCGCGTTCGTCAGCGTCAGTGACATGGGCAGCTTCACGATCGGTGCCTCTGCGGCACAAATCCCCAATCGGTGGCGAGCAGACGAGTCGCCGCACTGGAGCATGAGCTCGGAGCTCGGCTGATTGATCGCTCAGGCCGTCGTGCCACGCTGACGCCGTTCGGGGCCAGACTGCTGCCGCGGACGCGTCGGCTCGTGGAACGTGCTGACGCGTTGCGACGCGACGCGGCTCAGGCCCGCGCGACACCCCTGCGGTGTGCGGTCCCGAGCGCGTGCGCGGTCAGGGACCTCGCAGAGCTCGGCAGGGCGGGCAGAGAAGCAGACGTGGTGCTGCACCTGTCTCAGGCCGAGCCACTGAGCGGGTCGAGCAGCTGCGCACCCACGATGTCGAGACCGCGATCATTGCGGTTGCGGAGGACGAAGCGAACTGGACGGTTCCGCTGGGGTGGCCACGGTGCGGAATGAAGGCACCCACCCCTGCATCTCGATACGCTCAGGGGCCGACGGCACAAGCCTGCAGGGTGGCCCGCCGCCTATGGCTGCAGCCTGAGGATGATGTGCCGACGGTCCGTGACCGCCTTCTCCACCTTCGCGACGCGGCTTAGGCCTGGCTCCGACTCAGGTGCAGATCGCAACGACCCTGACCAATGCGCTCACCGAGACCTACGGCGGGGATGACATGCTGGTGTGCTCCGCGCAGCAGGCGGACGAGTTCGGCTCCACTGGCGGGCCATCGCCCTCTCCGGCTTCAAACGCTCCTACGCCCTGCGAGGCGTATCGGGAAGCGACGCCGCAGAGCTCGCCGCAACGCTGCACACACCCATCGGCTGCGCTCTTGAGCTGATCGCACGAGCTCCCCGATCCAGGACGTATATGCACAGGATGGCTATGAACGATGAACCCGCTCTCGCGGAACTGATCGATGATCTGCGCGACCAACTCGAACAGGCGGGATTGGTCGGCTCCTACCTTGTGAGGACCTCGCCACCGGTGAGGAGATCAGCATAGACGCCGACCGGGTGATGCCGTTGGCGTCGCTGGTGAAAGTGCCGCTCGCACTGGCTGTTCTGGAGAACATTCGGCGTGGAGCACTCGATCCGGCCAGCAGACTTCAGATCCCACCGGGGCGCATCTCGACGGCTGGTCCCACAGGAATCACTCGCTTTCAGCATGTCGCTGACATCGCAGTCGAAGACGCGCTCCTGCTCGCAGTCACGCTCAGCGACAACGCGGCAGCTGATGCCCTGTTCCAGCTGATCCCTCCAGCCGAGGTGAGCGCCCTCCTCGCGCAATGGGATCTCAGCTCCATCATCGTGCGTGACACCCTCACCGCACTGACCCAGACGCCCGCGGAGACGCTGGCACCCCATGACACTGACCTCGCGCACTCCCTGGCAATCGAGAGAAGCACCTCCGGCGGTGGCCACCGGCTGGAGCAGTTCGATCTCAGCCGGACGAATGCCGGCACCGCACGTGGCCTGGTGGATCTGCTCGACGTCGTCTGGACGGCCCTCTCGCCCACAGAGACCCGCCTCTCACGGGGCCGCTCACCAATCGAGCCCTGGGTCGCGGAACGTCTTCGCAACCTGATGAGCGCGAATGTGCACCGGCACCGGCTGGCGCCCGACTTCGCCTCCGATGCGAGCCGGTGGTCGTCGAAGACCGGGACTCAGCTCAACCTGCGCCATGAGATCGGTGCCGTAGAGCACGCCGACGGATCAGTCATCGCTGTTGCGGCGCTGACGGAATCTCGCGTGGCCGCATCTGTCCAACCCGGAGCTGAGGCTGTGATGGCCGGTGTGGCGCGTCAGCTCCATGATCACCTGCGATCCGGCAGCCACGCCTTCAGCCGAACGTCACGCTGACAGCTGCCCGAGCCTCGCGGTGTGACTGATTTCGAGCGGTCCCGCCTCCGGTCGGAGGATGACCTTAGACAGGTAGAGCGGCCGGGAACCCAGGGAAACGGTCTGCGTCACGATCGGAACAGGTGAGGCTAGGCCGGGATCGTTCTCGGCGTCTCCGCTCTCACGGCGCTGCTGTCGCTGATTCCTCTGCCGGACCGATCCTGTTGACCCCGACGCGGCGTCATAGTTTTAGCTCATCCCATGAGATTCCTCCCCGCCGCGTACCTGGCCTCCTACACACTCTCCGCGCTGGGGAACTCCATCGCCGCCATCGTGCTGCCGCTGATCGTCCTGCAGACCACCGGAAGCGCCCTCGCAGCGGGCACCATCGCAGCCGCCACGATCATCCCCGCCGTCCTCGCTAAGCATCTTCATGGGCCTCGTCATCGACCGGATCAACCGACGCACCTCATCAGTCCTCACCGACCTCATCTCCGCCCTCGCCATGGGCGCCCTCCCCGTCATCGACATGATCACCGGGCTCTCTGTCGGCTGGTTCGTCCTGTTCGGAATCATCGGCGCCATCGGAGACGTGCCAGGGATCACCGCACGCGAAGCACTGCTCCCCGCCGTCATCCGCAGCGGCGGGATCTCTGCGGAACGCATCACAGGAACCCGCGAAGCCCTCGGCGCAGTCGCGATCCTCGTCGGCCCCGCAGCCGCCGGATTCATGCTCACCACGTGGGACGGCACCACAGCCCTGTGGGTCACAGCCAGCACCTCACTGGCACGCGGCGCTGCTGACCCTGCTGATTCCCCACCGCGTGGGAGCACTCGACCGAACAACCACGACGAGCGGGGCCCCAGTCCGCCGCGTCTGGGCGCAGCTGCGAGAAGGGTGGGCCGAGATGATCCGCAACAGGTTCGTGCTCGTCACCACGATCCTGACCACCTCGGCAGTCATCGCCATCGGAGGGCTCCAAGGCATCATTCTTCCGCTCTACTTCACCGAGATCGATCGCCCAGGTCTGCTTGGTCTTGTCATGAGTGCCATCGCCGCCGGGTCACTGGTAAGCGGAGGAATCTACGCCGCTGCCGGAGCACGAGGATCTCGTCGTGCATGGTTCGTCACGGGCTCGCTGGGCAGCGTGCTCGGCCTGGCGATCGTGGCCACACTGATGTCGGTGTGGGTGCTCTTCGCCGGGGCGTTCGTCCTCGGCTTCTCCGTCGGGCTCTTCGGAGCCCTCGTGGGGTGCTCTCCATCGAACGCATCCCCGAGGACAAGCGCGGACGGGTCCTGGGCACCCAGAACACCTTCGTCACCGCAGCCTCACCCCTGGGGATCTTCCTGGCCGGGATCATGACGGAGTTCTTGGGGCTTCACACAGCACTCGTGCTGCTCGCATCATTGTGGTCGACCGGGCTGTTGGTGGCACTGGGCGCCAGGTCGATGCGTAACCTGGAGAAGCCCGCCCCCGCCCGACAGGATCAAGAGATGATGCGTGATGCGTAGCAGCGAACTCGCCAGCCTGGCTTAAGCATCACCGTGCGGGCACTGCGGCACTACCACCAGATCGGCCTGCTGGAGGAGCCGGAGCGGTCAAGCAACGGATACCGGGACTACGGCACCCATGCGCTGGTCACAGTCCTCCGCATTCGCCGCCTGGCCGATCTGGGATTCTCACTGCCGCAGATCTCCACCATGCTCGAGGGAACCGAACCGCCGCCCGCTGAGGTGTTCGACGCCCTGGACGCAGAGTTCGCATCGCAGATCGACCGTCTCACTCACCAGCGAGAGCTTCTCGCTCATCTCAGACAGTACGAGGCGCTGCCGGATCTTCCCCCTCAGATCGCGTCATTCCACCATCTCCTGCTCCGCTCTGGCCTGACGGGAAGCGCAGCATCCGTCGATCGCGACCACACTCTGCTGCTGATGCATCTGATGGGCAGCCAGGGCCAGGGCTACCTGACCGCGATCTATGAGCTGCTCAGCCACCCGCACCGGGCCTCGACCGCCGCGGCTGCGATGACAGCGTGGGCGGACCTTGACGACGAGGCGTCGCGTGAAGAGATCATGGCTCTCGCTGAGCAGATCACTGAGCTGTTCCTGCCTGTCGTGGCTGAACTCGCCGCCCAGGACGCGCCCGAGCTCCCTGCCCCGCCGGACGCGTGGTTCAGCCAGCACACGACGGACTACCTCAGCTCCGGCCAGCGGGCCGTCCTGGACACGGTGCGGTCCGCCCTCGAGGGCCGGCATGACGGGACGTCCGCGCCTCCCGACACGTGAGCCGAGAGTCAGGCTCCTCAGCTCTCACTGACGACGAGGAGCAGGTCACCGGCGTCGACCCGCTGCACACCGCTGATCACCGCCCGCGTCACCGTGCCTGCGACGTGGGCGGTGATCCCGGCCTCCATCTTCATCGCCTCGATGGTGGCCACGTTCTGCCCAGCCTCAACCGTGTCCCCTCCTCGACCGTCAGCGTGACCGCCCCGGCGAAGGGGCCGCCACGTGGCCCTGGTCGGAGGAGTCCGCCTTCTCTGCCGCCGCGACCGTGGCCTCCACGGAGTCGTCCCGGGCACCGACCTGGCGGGCCTGACCGTTGAGAGTGCACATGACGGTCCGCATACCCTTGGCATCAGGGTCCGAGATGGTCTGCAGCGTGACGAGCAGCCGTACACCCTTGCCGAGGGAGATGACGTGCTCGTAGCCGGTGCGCATCCCGTAGAGGAAGTCACGCGTATGCAGCACTTGGACATCGCCGTACTTCTCCCGGGCGTCCTCGAAGTCCTTGGTCGGTCCCGGGAACAGCAGCCGGTTCAGGGTGCGGCGCCGCTCCGCGGCGTCCTCTGAGGCCAACGCCTTCGAGTCCTCTTCGCTGAGCTTCTGATCCAGAGGCTTGACCGTGCGGCCCTCCAGCGCCTTGGTGCGGAACGGCTCGGGCCAGCCCCGGGCGGATCCCCGAGCTGCCCGGCGAGGAACTGGATCACTGAATCGGGCAGGTCGAAGCTCTGCGGGTCGGCTTCGAACTCTTCGGGATCCGCGTCCATCCCGACCAGCTGCAGCGCCAAGTCGCCGACCACCTTCGACGACGGGGTGACCTTCACCAACCGCCCCAGCATGGTGTCAGCCGCGTGGTACATGTCCTCGATGCTTTCGAACCGCTCCCCAGGCCCAAGGCGATGGCCTGCTGGCGCAGGTTGGACAGCTGCCCTCCCGGGATCTCGTGCCGGTAGACCCGGCCGGTGGGGCTGGGAGCCCCGACTCGAACGGCGTGTAGATCGAACGCACGGCCTCCCAGTAGGGCTCCATCGAGGCGGCCGCTTCCAGGCCGAGCCCCGTGTCGCGCTCGGTGTGCTCCAGAGCGGCGACCAGCGCGGAGGCAGGCGGCTGGGACGTGGTCGCGGCCATGGAGGCCACCGCCACGTCCACGGCGTCGACTCCGGCCTCTGCGGCAGCCAGCAGCGTAGCCAGCTGCCCGCCGCGGTGTCATGGGTGTGCAGGTGCACGGGCACCTCGAAGCGCTCCCGCAGCGCGGTGACCAGGGTCTTCGCGGCGGCAGGCCGCAGGAGGCCTACCATATCCTTGATCGCGAGGATGTGAGCGCTTGCGTCGACCAGCTGCTCGGCCAGGCCGAGGTAGTAGTCCAGGGTGTAGAGGTCCTCGTCCGGATCGGAGAGGTTGCCGGTGTAGCAGAGGGCGGCCTCGGCCACCGCGGTGCCGGTCCTGCGGACCGCCTCGATGGCCGGGATGATCTGGTCCGCATCATTGAGCGCGTCGAAGATCCGGAAGATGTCCACCCCGTGGCGGCCGCCTCAGCGACGAAGGCGTCGGTCACCTCAAGGGGTAGGGCGTGTATCCCACGGTGTTGCGCCCGCGCAGCAGCATCTGGATCGGGATGTTCGGCAGCTCCGCGCGCAGCAGACGCAGCCGATCCCAGGGATCCTCAGAGAGGAACCGCAGCGCGACGTCGTAGGTGGCGCCGCCCCAGGCCTCCGCCGAGAGCAGCCCCGGGGTCACGTGCGCGACGGCGGGGCGGCCGCCAGCAGGTCACGGGTGCGCACCCGGGTGGCGAGCAGCGACTGGTGGGCATCGCGGAAGGTGGTGTCGGTGACGGCGAGGGCGGTCTGCTCACGCAGCCTCTTGGCGAAGCCCTCCGGACCCTCGGCGAGGAGCACCTGGCGCCACCCATCCGGCTTGGGGTGATCTGAGGGGCCGTCGAACGGGCTCCGGTCCGGTTCGTCGGTCTTGTCCCCGGGGAAGCGCGGAAGCTTGTCCCGCGGATCGATGCCTTCGACCCGCGGGCCGTGGGGCTGGTTGACCGTGATGTCCGCCAGGTACTGCAGGGCTTTGGAGCCGCGGTCCTGGGAGCGGTTGATCGTGGCCAGCTCGGGGTGGGCGTCGATGAAGTCAGTGGCCACGTCCCCGGCGATGAACTCCTCTGAGTCCAGCACGTTGAGCAGGAACGGGATGTTGGTGGCGACGCCGCGGATGCGGAACTCCGAGAGAGCGCGGCGGGCCCGGGCGATGGCGGTCTGGTGGTCGCGCCCGCGGGCAGTGAGCTTCACCAGCATCGAGTCGAAGTGCGGGCTGATCTCTGCGCCGGTGTAGATCGTGCCGCCGTCGAGCCGAATGCCGGAGCCGCTTACGGAACGGTAGACGGTGACCGTGCCGATGTCGGGGCGGAAGTCATTGGCGGGTCTTCGGTGGTGATCCGGCACTGCATGGCGGACCCGCGGACGCGCAGATCCTCCTGGCGGATGTCGAGGTCCTCGAGGGTCTCCCCTGCGGCGATGCGCATCTGGGCGGCGACCAGGTCGATGTCGGTGATCTCCTCGGTGACCGTGTGCTCGACCTGGATGCGCGGGTTCATCTCGATGAACACGTGCTGCCCGGCGCGCTCCCCGGCGGTGTCCACGAGGAACTCCACAGTGCTTAAGCATTGCGGTAGTCCATGGCCTTGGCGAAGGCGACGGCGTCCCGGTGCAGCGCCTGCCGGATGCCCTCATCCAGCTGGGGGCGGGAGCGATCTCCACGACCTTCTGGTAGCGGCGCTGCAGCGAGCAGTCGCGCTCGAAGAGGTGGACCACATTGCCCTCTGCGTCGGCGAGAATCTGGACCTCGATGTGGCGGGGGCGGATGACGGCCTGCTCGAGGAAGACGGTGGCGTTGCCGAACGCGGTCTCGGCCTCATGCATGGCCGAGCGCAGCGCTTCCGCGAGGTCTTCGCGGGTGTCCACCCGGCGCATGCCGCGACCGCCGCCGCTTACGACAGCTTTGACGAAGATGGGGAAGCCGATCTCCTCGGCGGCGCAGGTCAGCTCTTCGGTGTCGGTGGAGGGTTCGGAGCTCTGCAGGACCGGCACTCCGGCTTCCTTGGCGGCCCGGAGAGCTTTGACCTTGTCGCCGGTCGACTCCAGGACGTCGGCGGGCGGGCCGATGAATGTGATGCCGGCGGCTTCGCAGGCGCGGGCCAGGTCGGGGTTCTCGGAGAGGAAGCCGTAGCCGGGGTAGATGGCGTCCACCTCGGCGTCCTTGGCGACGCGGATGATCTCCTCGATGTTCAGGTAGGCGCGAACCGCGTGGCCCTCTTCGCCGATCCGGTAGGCCTCGTCAGACTTCTGGCGGTGGAAGGAGTTCCGGTCCTCGTGCGGATACACGGCGACGGTGCGAGCCCCGAGTTCGACGCCGGCGCGCAGGGCCCGGATGGCGATCTCTCCGCGATTGGCGACAAGGATCTTCGAGAACATGACTGCGGTCTCCCTTACATGGTGGCGCCGCCACGTCATTGTGGCGACGTTGGGGTGATAGTACCGGGCGGGAGTGGTCAACGATGCCGGGGCCGTCGGCTGATCCTCTGAGGACGTGGAATCTCGCCGTTAGACTCCGACCAGGCAGCCGCTGACAGGCTGCGGCCGACGCAGAGGGAAGGAACCGCATGCACCTGATCCCTGAAAGCATCGACACACCAGAAATCCTGATCGACAGGGACGTGCTGGTGCGCAATATCGACCGTATGGCCGCCACGGTCCGCACCAAAGGGCTGGATCTTCGGCCTCACGCCAAGACGCACAAGGTGCCGGAGATAGCAGCCCTGCAGCGTTCAGCCGGGGCTGTCGGCCTCACCGTCGCAACCGTTGGAGAAGCCGAAGTCTTCGCGGAGCACGGCGCAGACGACGTGTTCATCGCGTATCCCTTGTGGGTCGGACCTCAGAAGGCCGAACGACTGCGACGTCTGCTGCACGCCGACATCCGCCTTGCTGTCGGAGTGGACTCCCAGAGGCAGCGGAGATGATGGCGCAGTCCATGGGAGCCGACGCTTACCAGATGGACGTCCTTTTGGAGATCGACAGCGGCCACCATCGAAGCGGGATCGCGCCGGAAGCCGCCGTTGCCGTTGCCGAATCAGCCGCGGCCGCCGGGCTGCACGTGGCGGGCATCTTCACGTTCCCCGGCCACAGCTACGCGCCCGGTATGCCGATCAAGGCTGCAGAGCAGGAGGAGGCCGCTCTCGCCGCAGCCTCGAACCTGCTCACCAACGCGGGGTTCCATGTGGAGCGTCTCAGCGGAGGGTCCACGCCCACGGCCACCCTGACGGGCCCCTCCTCGTCACAGAGGTCAGACCCGGTGTTTATGTGTTCGGTGACGCCCAGCAGCTTGAGTTGGAACGGTGCACGCCGGAGGACATTGCGCTCACCGTCGCGGCCACAGTTGTCAGCCTAAGCATGAGGGCACGCACGGCATGCCGCGACGAGCGGTCCTCGATGCGGGCAGCAAGATTCTGGGCAGCGACCGACCAGCGTGGGCAACGGGCTTCGGCAGGGTGATGGACCACCTCGACGCCCGCATCACTGCGCTCTCGGAGCATCATGCCACCGTCGTATGGCCACCCGACGTGACCCTGCCCGCATTGGGTGAGCGCCTGCGGGTCATTCCCAACCACGTGTGTCTTGCGATGAACCTCGTCGATGAAGTCACCGTGACAGCCGGTGGCGCCATCATCGACCGGTGGCGCGTTGCCGCCCGCGGGCGGAACAAATAGCCCAAAAGCACCTGCCGCTGCGCATAAAATCGCCGTCTCACATGCCCCGCGTCAGGGCGCGGCCTCAGCGGCCGGTGCGCTCAGCCGGACCCAGTGCGCGGAGCAGCCCGTGCGTTGTGATCATGGCCCCGCCCATCACGGTTAAGCAGGCCGCCTCCAGGGTGGACTGAGGCGCCGACGCGCCACAGCCACGGCCTCGTCAGGCTGCGATGCGAGGGACGATGCATGGGCCCGCTCATCCACAGAGGCCGAATCGGCCCATAGAGGGCGCCCCGGAGGACCCGGCGCGGCTGAAGTGCTCCGGGTCCAAGATGGTCGTCTCTGCGGCAAACGCGTCGAACCCTTCGGGCAGTCCCACCGTGCTCCACACGCGCCGGAGCTCCCGGTCGACGAATTCGCTGTCCAGGTCGTAGCGCCGTCCGTTCGAGGGCGAGGTCAGCAGCACCGCGAGCGTATCCGCAGTATTCGGACCGGGATCCGACTGCGGATAGTAGTTCAGGAACGCCATGGTCTGGTCGGGCTCACGCTGAGCCTCCAAGCTTGCGTAGAGCTCCGACGGGTCGTCGGGCAGCACCACACTGTGCCGCGGCATGCCCTCCGGCAGGGGCCGCTTGAGCGAGGAGTACACCGCAATCGCTGAGCAGGACAGCTTCCGCGGCGGACGCGGTGCGCGATCGTTCAGCAGCCCCCGAGGCGGTGAGCATCCAGGCCGCTGACCACGGCATCCGCCCGGTGCACCTGCTGCGCGGTCTCCACCTCGCCGCGCTTCACGCGCAGGACCGGCTCGTCGAGCCGGATATCCACCCCGCGGCACGCGCCAGCCGCTCCAGGGCTCGTATGAGTTCATATATGCCGCCCTGCGGCACCCACACTCCCTCTTCGGCCATCACCGCTTGGCATGCTGGCGTAGAGGGCTGGCGTGCGGGATGGGCCCACCCCGCATTGAGCGTGTGGATGGCGATCACCTCGCGGAGGCCCTCGGGCATCCAGGTGAGACTGTCGAGGTAGCTGCGGGTGGTCAGCCGACGCCCGTACAGGCTCCCTAGGCGGGCCAGTGAAGGACGCGCGGCGGGATCCATGACCGCAGTGGTCAGCAGTTGGGTGACGTCGGGGCCGATCGGCCCGTGCATCTCCACGAACCGCTCCCACGCGGGGTGCCAGGGTGCCCCGGCGGGACCGGAAGGGAACAGGCCTGCCCGCGGAAGTAGTACTGACCCACCTCCGTCAGCTGTTCAAGATGCAGCCCCGCGGTCTCCTCAGTAGGCGCGGCCGTGTTCCCGCTGGAGCTGTCCAGGCGGCGCAGCAGCTCCTGCCACACGGCCGGAAAGGTGAACAGGGATGGTCCGGTGTCGACGCGCTGGCCGCCCACCTCGATCCGGTGGCTTTTGCCGCCCAGGGTGGGAGCTGCTTCCAGCAGGGTGACCGAATGCCCCGCCCAGGCGGAGAGCAACGCTGCCGTGAGGCCGCCCACTCCCCGCCGATCACTGCGATGCGGCTCATGGGTACCACCCCAGAAGGAGCGCGGCAGCCAGCTGAACGCCCGCCACTGCCCCTGCCACGTAGGGAAAGGCAATGGAGTATCGGTAGAGGCCGTGGGCGGTGTCGACGGAGGGAGATCGGAACAGCCTGTAGAGCAGCCACCCGCTGATGAGCGCGTTCACCACCGCCACCGGAAGGTTGACCAGCGCAAAGCCGACGGTGGACACCGCCCACCAGATGCCGCTCCAGAGCACCACTCCGCGCACGCCCAGCCGAACGGCCGTGGTGACAATGCCGGCGGCCTCGTCCTCATCGATGTCCTGGACTGCGTCGAAAGTGTGCTTGGCCGCGCTCCATGCCATCAGTGCCAGAGCAGCCGCCCAGACCGGGCTGGTTCCCAGCGCCATGGGCACGAACACCATCGGAAAGGCATAGGCGGCGTTGCTGAGGGAGTCCAGGTAGGCACGGGCCTTGAACCGCAGGGGCGGTGCGGAGTAGAAGATGAAGATGAGCAGGTAGAGCCCCATCCACAGCAGCGCATCAGCGGGAAGCGTCCACAGGAAGTACGCCAGGAACGGGATGTTGGTGACCAGGACGCCCACCCAGATCGGCCGCACCTCGCCCGACACGATGCGGGCCCCTTCGAGGGTGCCCTTGCGCGGGTTCAGCGCGTCCGTGTCTTGGTCGAAGATGTCGTTGACGCCGTAGATGAGAAGGTTGAACGGCAGCGTCAGCCAGAGGAGCAGCGCCAGGGCACCCCAGTCCCACAGGTGACCGGCCAGCCACATGGCCAGGACCACGGGACCGATGGTGTTGACCCACAGAACGGGCCGCGAAATGTGCACCATGCGCTGCAGGACGGGCTGTGCGCCCGCATGAGATTCGACGGTGGAGTCCCTTCCGCCTCGTGAAACGGCTGCTTCTGACTGTCGCATGTGCCTGGTCTCGCCAGCTTCCTGGCCCGGTGGCGTCGGGTCGCTGACGGCGGCGGGGCCCATGCTGGCCATGCTACGTCAGGTGGACCTCCCGCAGCAGGCGCCGCGTCACAATAGGAGCTCGCCGCACGACAATGCCTTAAGCGCAAAACCCAATCCCGGGCGATCGTCCCGAGACGGCCTTCGCGATTCTGCAGACAATTCCCGAAACTGTGTGTTTGCCGAATTTTTCCTCTTCAAAACCTGTATTGTCTGCTTGTCGGAATGACCGGCCGCGGCGGAGAGGTGCAGACACAGTGCAAGGATTCATGACGGGCCGCTGGTCTCGTGGCTGGACAGCGGCGTCTGCCGCGGCCGTGGCCCTGAGCACGCTGACAGCCTCGGCGACGTTCTCGGCCGCAGCTCCGGTGCCGACCTCATCCGCCGACGAAGACCCGCAGCCTTGGGCGCACGCGCACAGCCAGTGGGTCGCGGTCGAAAGCGGCTCTGCGGAGTACTCCGAGGAACTCGACGCAGGGACGTCGCGCGAGAGCCCGGGTGATGACTCCCGCACCGTGGTCCCCGGCGATTCACAGTGGGCATCGGCCACGATTGACGACGGTCATCCGATCCTAGGACCAGAGGGCTATGTCCGGGTGGGGCCTGGCGAGGAGCGCGCACTGACCGAAGAGAACGGGTACGCACTGGCCACCGCCATGGGCATCGCACCGTCCGAGTCCGACCCTGGGGCTCCCGCGGTAGAAGTGGATGTCACCTCACGACTGATGATGTCCCCGGGCAATCGCATCGGCGAGCACCTTCCTCCCCGGGCGACGATGACCCCATCGAGCTGCTCTCGATCGAGGATCCCGACGCCCAGGCTTACACCGAACCTTTCGATGAGCCCCACGGGTGGGATGCTCCGTGGTGGCTCGTTCAGACGGACACTCATGAGCAGGTGGTGAGCGAGCTTCGGCTGGGCATCGAGGCGGTCAGCTCCTCCGCTGTTCTGGACGAGGACGGTCCTCAGCTGGAGAGCTCGCTGGAGAACGTCCAGGTCGAACTTAAGAGCCCGCTCCTTTCCTCCGTCATGATGGCTTCCCTTCAGGTGGCGGAGGCCAACGTAGAGCCCCGGATGAGCCTCCGATCATCCAATGGGCTCCTTGGGGAACCGACGGGTTCGACATAGAACAGCCTGACCAGGATCCGCCAGATTTCGAGTCCACGTTCGCCACTGATGACGCCAGCATTGACTTCAGCTCAGGCCAGGCGCAGATCAACGTTCCCCAGCCTCCCGCAGACATTGGGTCAGACCAGGTCCCCGGTGAACATATCCTGGGCATGCCGTCCGGCAGCGCCGTCGCAGACATCCTGACGGAGTCTGTGGACCAGTTCGCCCGCGAGCAGCTGACAAGCTTCGCAGCTGACCGCCGCACCGAGCACACCATTACCCAGAACGGATCGCTCGTCGCCCGCATCACCACAGATCCCGGCGCACAGGGAGCTGAGAGGTGTGCCACCCACATCGAGGTGACAGACAGGCCGAGCTGGGAGGCCCTCATCGACTTGCAGAACGAGCCCTCCAGCTGGTCCGAACTCAGGTCGGAAGAAGAGATCCGGGAGGCCTACAGTGCACGCTGTGAAGCGGAGAGCGCTGTGCTGATGGATCTGATCGCCTACCTCGAGACGGATTTCTCCGTCGCGGAGCACATCGCTGAGCCGATCACAGATGTCATGGCTCAGACCGTCGCGGTCAGCGCCTCCCACACGACCCAGGGGCCAGCACTGACGATTTCTCGACAGCTCGCGCCCTGACGGTCGAGTTCCCGAACTTCAGGATCCGGACCCCGCGCCGAGGTCGCTCAATACAGAGCCGTCTTCCGACGAGATGGCCGCGGCGGTTCACATCGCCACTGCATCAGTTCGGGGCAGCGGCGTGATCGAACCAGCCGAACCGGAGGAGGAGCCCACCCCGTCGGACACGGCCACTCCGTCGCCCACTGAGACACCGGCTCCCAGCGCCGCACCGACCCCGACCGCATCGCCGGAGCCACCCGAGACGCCGGAGCCGACTGAGACGAGCGCGACTGAGCCCACTGACGTTCCTGAACCCACAGAACCCAGTGAGACTGAATCGGTCGAGCCCACGGTGTCACCTGAGCCCACCGAACCGGGTGCGGTCGAGCCCACTGAGCTGCCGGAATCCACCGAATCCGCTGAGCCGACTGAGCCGTCTGCACCAGCAACAGAAGAACCTGCAGACTCCGCGACGAGCCCGGCTCCTGCGGGATCACCCACCCCCGAGGTCTCCCAAACCCCAGACCCCTCACCGACGACTGCGCCCACAGCGTCGTCTCCCTTGCCACCCAGCACTGACAGTGGGGACGCGCCCAGCACCGCGACGCCTGACGCTTCCCTCAGCACCTGCCGCCTCCGAGGGGCCCGCCGCGTCTCCGACATCCGCAGAGGAGCCGACGACAACGACACCGTCGGCGGAACCTGCCGCGACGCCGAGCATCAGCCCAGAGGAATCACGGGACGAAACCCAGGCCGAGGACTCGGCCGGAGGCGCCACACGCTCCCGAACAAAATAGACCCCAGCTCCGAGCCCGACGTCACAGAGTCCTCTGCGACGATGGGACCCCTTCTCAGGAGCACGAGTCTGAGGCTTCGCCGCTGCAGCAGCGGAATATCCTGACCCGGCAGACGGCAGCACAGCCGCCGAGCACCAGGGCGCGGCTGCCCACCCCACGACGGGGGCGATCCAGTCACGCGAGGTGTGCCTGCAGCCATCGCCCAGACGGGCGCATCTGAGCTCTGCCGCTCATCGTCGCGGCAGGAATGGTCGTCTTCGCGGGCGTAGCTCTGACGGTGGCGGCTTCTCGGCACAGACGATCTGTGAGAAGCACCGACTAGGCAACCTCAAGGTGCGGCGGCTAGCGTCATCCGGTGCTCACCACTGAGGGATCTTTTCAGACTGGACAGGTCACCCGTGTCGAAAGGCATGGCGATCGTCGGAAGGCGGAGAACTGGCTGGATGAGGTGTGGAACCAGCCCCACACACGCGTTCTGCTGCTCCGAGAGGGCAAGGTCCCGACCCTGTCCGCTCCTGGCCCGGACGGGACGTCAGCCGGCGCACTGCGAGTGCTGTTCGCCGCTCCCGCAGGAGCTCTCCCGGAGGGGAGCATCTATTTGGGGGAGCTGACCAACGACGGTGCTTAAGCGCGGATGCGGGGCGCGCCAACCATGTGGTGGCCGTTCCCCATGAGGAGTTCTCCGCGGACATTCAGGCGCATCAAGGCCGCTGGGATGATCTTCTCAGCGCTGGCCACCTTCTGCCCGCGTGGGAGGCGGAGTGTGTGGCGCAGGCAATGGCCCTGTTTGCCTGGCATCGGTCGGCCGTCCTGTGCCCATCCTGCGGTGGTCATACCGTGCCGGGCGCGTCGGGATGGTCTCGTCAGTGCGTCCACTGCGCCTCGTCGCACTTTCCGCGCACAGACCCCGCCGCCATCACGGCCGTCATCGACGATCAGGATCGGCTGCTATTGGGGTCAGCCATGAAGGGCGAGGCGCGTCGCTATTCAACCTTCGCGGGCTTCGTCGAGGCGGGCGAATCGGTGGAGAACGCCGTCGTGCGGGAGGTTCACGAAGAAGCCGGCATCACTGTGGAACGCGTGGAGTACTTTGGGTCCCAGTCGTGGCCGTATCCGCGATCGCTCATGCTGGGATTCTTCGCCTACACCCGGGAGACCGGCGCGGCAGCTGATCGGGACGAAATCCGCGATGTCCAGTGGTTCAGCCGTGAGGAGCTGCGAGACGCGCTCGTCGCCTACCGCATCACGCTGCCGTGGGCATCTGCCATGTCGCATGCGCTGATCACCCACTGGTACGGGGCTGAGCTGCCAGAGGCTCCCTCATAGGGTTTCATCCGGAAGGGTGGAGCCCTATGCAGCGTTGGCTGAGATCGCCTCGCGCCTGTCCTGACGTCGCCGCTTCAGCGTGAGCCGCAGGCTCAGGGCTGTGTAGTAGACGACGTAGCCGCCGGACAGGGCGATGAGCCACAGGCTCGGCGACGGATACTGCACCAGGATCAGCGCGTAGAGGCCGAACCAGATGACGGTCAGTGGCATCGTCAGCCACCATGCGGTCTCCGTCTGGGACGGGTAGACGTACTTGATCGGGACGAAGACGAGCACGGTCAGGACAAGCAGTGCGGTGGTGGTGGTGGCCACGCTTGCGCCGAGGACGATGAGATAGAACGCGGCGATGTTCCAGTAGCTGGGGAACCCGACGAAGAAGTGGTCGTCGGTCTTGGCATCGCTGCGGCAGAACTGGAAGCAGGACGCCAGCAGAGGCACTGAGGCCACCACCCCGCCCAGCCAGCCCTCCGGCAGGTAGCCGGTGCTCCACAGCAGCACCATCGGCGCAAAGGCGTAGGTGATGTAGTCGACGATGTTGTCCAGCAGCGCACCGTCGAAGCCCGGCGTCACCTCCTTGACCCGGAAGTAGCGGGCCAGGAAGCCGTCAGAGCCGTCGATGAACATGGCGGCGAGGAACAGCCACAGAACGATCTCGACTTCGCTTGCGTAGGACATGTGCACCATCAGCAGTGCGAGGACCACACCCACAGCCGTGTAGGCATGGACCGACATTGCACTGAGGCGACGTCGAAGGCCGAATTGGGGTCCTGACATGGCCTCACCCTAGTTCCTCATGCTGATCATATTGACTATCGATATATATCGGTTGATACTCAACACATGTCTACTGTGTTCTCCATCGGGCTCCGGGCCGCTGTTGGTCTGCTGCTGCTCGGAAGCCTCATGGTTCAAGCCGCGATTCCCATCAACGCACAGAGCGCCGGGGAGATGTTCCCGGAGATCGCGCCGCTGACCGTGCCCTACGCGATTCTGGCGATCGTCGCGATCATCGGGGTGCAGATCGGGCTGGTGGCTACATGGCGCCTGGCATCCATGGTGTCCAAAGACCGCATCTTCGATGCCTCTGCCTTGAAGTGGGTGGACATCATCATCGCTGCGCTGAGCGCCAGCACCGCGTTGGCAGCAGCGGTCTTCGTCCACCTGATCTTCATCGTCCAGGTCGGCGGACCGCCGGCGCTGCTCGGACTCGGCGGCGCCGCAGCGCTCGGAGTGTCGCTGCTGCTGCTCCTTGCGGTCATGCGCGGACTGCTGGTCCAGGCGATCGACTACCGCAGCGAACTGGCGGCGGTCGTCTGATGGCCATCAGGGTCACCATCGATGTGATGCTCGCCGAACGTCAGATGTCGGTGGGCGAACTGGCCGAGAAGGTGGGGATCACCCTGCCAATATCTCGATCCTGAAGAACAATCGCGCCCGGGCCATCCGGTTCTCCACCTTGGAGGCACTCTGCGAGGCCCTCGACTGCGAACCCGGGGATCTGCTGCGCCGAGAGCCCAGCCCGCCCGGCACGTCGCCCGCTTAACCCTGCGCGGCGCCAGCCTGTGCCTATCCGGCTCAGCTGGGGGCTGAGGCTGCCGCTCGGACGATCCGCGCCAGGTCGGCCGCACGGCTCCACATGGGCCAGTGGCCCGTCGGGAGGTCTACGACCTCCAGATCCTCGAGGTTCGCCACCTCGGCGAACATCGGATGCCCTCCCTCGGCCATCTCCTGCACCTGCGCGCCTGAGATCGAGCAGCACACCAGCGTGGTGGGCACGGCCCAGCGAGCGTCGTTCGTCAGCTCAACGGTCGAGCGCATCACAGGACCGGGCTCCGGCACCGCCTTGGCGCGGAACCGGTCACGCGCCGCTTCGCTCACGCCTTCCAGACTCGCCTGCTGCTCGAGCTCATCGAACGAGGGCAGCGGAAGCTCCTTCAGCTCCGGAGGAAGGTCTGGGGCGAACGCGGTCCCCGGCGCCATCGGACCGGAATCGACCCACACCACCCGACGAACCAGATCAGGGTGCCGGTCCAGGACCAGACTGACCGGGGCGTTCGCACCGCTGTGAGCGACGAGCACCGAACCTCGCCCCTCCGGGTCTCCGCTCTGGATGAGGACGTGGTGGATCGCGGACGCCTGATCCTCAAGAGTCCTGGTCGACCGCTCAGGATCATCCGGGTCCAGTCCCGGAGCGTCACCGCGACCGTCCGGTCACGATCGGGGCCCAGGTGGTCGAGGACCTCATCCCAGGCCCACGCTCCGAGCCAGTGGCCTGCGACGAGAATGATGGGCGGGGTGCTGTGTGAAGGTGTCATACAGCTAGCTTTGGGGTTGCTCCGGACAGCTGTATGTCACTATTTGTGTCATGAATCTGCGGAGTGCAGGAGGATGAAGCGGGCGGAGCGGCTTCATGCCCTGTCGGAGATGCTGCGGCGCAGCGGGTCACGGGGCTGCTCGGCCGAGCGGCTGGCACGCGAATTCGACGTCTCCGTGCGCACCGTCAAACGGGACCTCGAAGCCCTGGATCGCAGCGGCGCCCCCATCTGGTCCCGCCCCGGCCCCGGCGGCGGGTACGGCCTGGCTGCTTACTCGTCCTTGCCGCCGGTCAGCCTCTCCGCCCCGCAGGCCGTGGCGCTGATGGCCGCTGTCTCCGCAGCGCGTGATGCTCCCTACTCCGACTCGGCCGCGGCAGGAGTGCAGAAGATCCTGGATGTGCTCGATCCTCGGACACGGGCGCGAGCCGAGGAACTCGCCTACCGCGTGTGGGTCAGCGCGCCGCCCTCCGGCTCCCGGGCGATCAGGTCAGCAGTGGAGGAGGCGATGGCCGAGCAGCGCGTCGTCCGCATCCGCTACACCTCACAGGCTTAAGCACCACGACCGACCGCGACGTCGAGCCGGTGCTGTTCGCCTCCAGGAACGGCCAGTGGCACCTCGTCGGATGGTGTCGCGCACGCGAGGCCATCCGCTGGTTCGCTGTGTCGCGCATCGAGCGTGCCAGCGTCACCAGCACACCGTGCACAGGCCACACCGTGGACGAGGTCGGGGAGCCGCCGACGGATGCCAGAGCCGTCCACGGCCAGCCGGACTACGACACCAAGTACCGTCCGGAGCGGTGATTCAGCGCCAGGGTCAGATTCATCACCGCTGCGCCCAGCGCGGAGAGCACCACCATCATCGGGGAGACGACGGTGAGTGCCGCCAGAACAATCGTGACGTCGAGTCCCATCTGCACGTAGCTTGGCGCGCCAGTTGAAGCGTTCCTGGAGGATGAGCACCAGGATGTTGAAGCCTCCGAGGCTGGCCTTGTGGCGGAACAGAATGAGCAGTCCGACCCCTGTCAGCAGGTTCCCTCCCAGGACCCCGTAGAGCGGCGCAATGGTGATCTCGCCGATGACGGCGGAGTGAACGGGCTCGAGCACCGACACCAGCACCACCGCGCCGATGGTGCGCAGCGTGAAGTCCCACCCTTCTTCCACACCGCCAGCACGAAGAACGGGGAGTTCACGGCGATGAAGATGACCCCAAAGGGGACATCGATGGAATAGCTGAGCAGCAGAGCCAACCCAGCGGTGCCGCCGGTTACGGCCTGGCATGACTTCAGCAGAAACAGGCCCAGGGAGACGACGAAGCATCCGGTAATGATGCCCAGGATGTTCTCGACCGCCGAGTGCCGAGGCGCCGAATCCGACGGGCGGGCGGGGGCGTCGGCCGACGGGCTCTGCGATGTCGGTGCGCTGCTCACTGCCTGCCGAACCTTTCGCGCTCGGTCAGGACTGCAAGCACCCGATCGTTGGTGTCACGGTCAGCCAACGTGATGCGGACTCCGTCGTCCTTGTAGCCGCGGGCGAGGATGTCAGCATCCGCCAGAGCAGACAGGATGGCCTCCCGGGTCTCGTCCCGCAGCGGAGCCAGACGAAGTTCGCCTGGCTCTCCGGGAGGATCCATCCGGCCCCGCGCAGGGCAGCGATCATCCGTGTGCGCTCGGCTCGCACTTCGGCAGTGCGGGCGCGCATCTCGTCGTGGGCTGCCAGTGAGGCTGCGGCCGCTGTCTGCGCCATCCGGTTCACGCCGAAGGGAATCGCGGTCCTGCGCAGTCCCTCAGCGAGCGGTGCTCGGGCAATGGCATAGCCGACGCGCAGCCCGGCCAGTCCGTAGGCCTTCGAGAAGGTCCTCAGCACGCAGACGTTCGGATAGCGGCGATAGAGCTCCAGGGCATCCACCGCACCGGCCTCCTCCTGAACTCCACGTAGGCCTCGTCGATCACGACCAGCACATGCGGAGGCACCCTGCTGAGGAGATCTTCCGTCCGCTCAGCGTCGAGGGGGACGCCGGTCGGGTTGTTGGGCGAGCAGAGGAGGAGGACCCGCGTCTGCTCGGTGACCGCTGCGGCCATCGCATCGAGATCATGCTGCTCATCGGGGAGCAGCGGCACGCGCACCGGCTCGGCCCCGGCAACCGCCGCCAGGATCGGGTACGCCTCGAAGGACCTCCACGCGAAGACCACCTCGTGGCCTGGGTCGCAGACAGCGGACAGGATCTGCTGCAGCACCCCCGAGCTGCCCGGGCCGACGGCCACCTCCTCAGCCGATACGTCTACGTGGGCGGCGATCGCCTCTCTAAGGTCTGCGGAGGCCATGTCCGGGTAGCGATGGATCCGTGAGGTCTCTGTCTCCATGAGGCTGGTCACCGACGGCAGGGGCGGGAAGTGACTTTCGTTCGATGCGAGCGCAGCCGTGAGCGCCGTCTGGGCACTGCGGCCAGCAACGTAGGCAGGCAGACCGTCGACGACGGGCCGCACACGAGGAGCACTGGGAAGGTGGGACGCACTGGGCATGCAAGGATGTTCAACCACCCCAGCGTTGTGCGCAACACAGGCCTCGGACGCAGGACAGATCAGGTGCTTTTCGGCTCCACGGGTGACAAAATGCGCAGTATGCACACCATTGACTCCTTGATGCCAAGATCTTGCTGGCTCTGGACCGGGACCCGCAGGCGACCGTTCTGTCCCTGTCTCGTGAGCTCGGGGTCGCGCGGAACACTGCCCACGCCCGACTGCGCAGGCTGCTGACCGACGGAAGCCTCGGCCCATTCAGCCAGCGCGTCAGAACTGAGGCGCTCGGGCTGCCCCTGATCGCGTTCATCTCTGTGGCGATCAGCCAGTCAGCCAGCGAAAGCGCCATCGAGCAGGTGCGCACGATCCCCGAGATCATCGAGATGCATGCGACGACCGGCGACGCTGACCTGCACGTCAAGGTTGCGGCGAGGAACCCTGCGGACCTGCACGAGATCGCCAACCGGATGCTGGCCATCGAGGGCGTGGAGCGAACGAGCACCGCCATGTCCCTGGTGGAGGTGATGCCCACCAGAACCCAGCCTCTGCTCGAATCGGTCGCCCTGGACGAGAGAAGCGCCCAGGCTTAGTCGGACGCAGCGGCCCTACGGAACCAGAACCAGCGCCCCGGAGGTGCTCCCGGTCCTCCCGGAGCATTGCCGGAGTTGCCCGGGCCTCCCAGTTCTTCCCGGTGCATTGCCGGAGTTCCCGGGGCTTCGCCGCTCCTGCCCGGTGCGTTGCCCGAGTTGCCCGGGGCTTCACCGCTCCTGCCTGGTGCGTTGCCGGAGTTCCCTGGGGCCTCGCCCGGAGCGTCGCCGAAGGCAGACCGGATGAACTGCTCGATGTTGTCCCAGGTCGGGGCGGGCTCCTGACCTGTCACGATCTGGCCGCCGGGGTTGGCGCGGAACACTTCATAGGAGTCGGCGTTGATGATGTCGCTGACGGTGTGGCCAGCTCCGTCGACGAGGGTGTATGTCGCCTCAGACCCTGCGGCGATCAGCCCTTCGAAAAGTGTCTGGGAGGACCCTGGCGGCAGGACGGAGTCGTGTGTGCCGTGGAAGATGTGCATCGGGGCTCGTCACCGGTGACATAGGTGAGCGGGTTGACCTGGGCCGCTTCCTCCGGGCATGTCTGGATGGGGCACCCGATGATCATCGATGCCGGGGAGTCGGGGGCGTCGTGCACGAAGGGCGGATCGAATGGGAGGTCGTAGGTTTCGTGCTGCTCATCGGTCTGCTCGTCGAGGCGAAGAAGATCGACCGGTGGGAAGAAGGGGACGGCGGCTTGGACAGCACTGGAGATCCTGTCGGTCGCTTACCACCGGGAAGCTGGTCGGTGCTGCTGGTGGTGCTTGCTGATCGCGGCTACCCAGCCTCCTGATGAGTCGCCCATGATCGCCATTCGGTCCTGATCAATGTTGTGCTCGTCAGCGTTGCTTCGCAGCCACCTGATGGCGGCGCGAACGTCGTGCAGCTGACCCGGAAATTGACCTGGAAGCTCGATCGCACGCTGACCCCAGCCACTGCGAAGCCCTTGTCATTGAACACCTCGGCGATTGCTGCGGCTCCGTCTTTGCCGTTGTCAGCCATCCACGCTGAGCCCGAGGACCAGATCACCAGAGGCGTCGGCTCCCCGTCGGTGTCCTCCGGAAGGTAGAGATCCAGCAGATTCCCTCTGGTGCTTTCGGGGACAGGGTCGGTGTACGCAATGTCCGAGATGACCTCGACGCCCGAGCTGGGAGCAGGGTCATTGGTGGCATGTGCCCCAGGCGCAACGAGCGCAGTTCCGAACAATGCGACGAACATGGCGACGACTACTCGCCGTGCTCTGCCTTCCTGCAACCCCAGGGGTGTGACTGTGAGTCATACGGTTTCCTTTGTCAGCCTCTGTGCGAACAGGCGCGCGCACACCAATGAGGCTAAAATGTGATTCGGATCACGTCAATGAAGTAATCTGGATATCCTGGGCTTCAAAAGACAGGTTTTCGCGTAACTGCGGTGTCAGACTGCACCGCAGGCAGCCTGCAGAAATGTAGAACTCATTTGGAATTCCCACAGCATCCTCATCAGACTCGAAGCCTGACGAGAACTTCCGGTCACACTGTCTCCCCAAAACCAAGGTTGAGTATGAAGACGACGCTCCCCGCCGACTGCGGCAATTCGCCCCGGATCTCAATAGTCGGCGACTTCGTCACCGCATGGGCACAGGGGGATAGTGACGCGGTAGCAGCGTGGCTGACGGACGATGTCGATTGGAAGCTCGTGGGCCGAGTGCAGAACGGTAACCAACCTGCGTCCGACTTATCTTGCCCATACTCCCCGGCAAGTTCCCTAGACGTCATGTCGATCATTACCCACGGCTTACTCGCGTCCTGCGACGGCTACGTGGAGACCGCTTCGGGCCGAATCGCCTTCAGCCACGTGTTCAGGTTCGCGAGCACCTCCAAAGCAGCGAAGATCAGAGAGGTGCGGACATATCTCATTGGGGATCACGCCTAAATGCAGATACGACCTCCGCTAAGCAGGCCAGCGTATGCACCTAGGCAGGTCGCGGTGACGCTCCCGCTGCGCGTCCGCCAAGCGAAACCAGCAATCAGCGACCGATGAGGAGCCCGCCGCGGCTGAACACGTGGCTGATGGCCGTCTCCGGCTCGCTCAGCACTGTGACATCCTCGAGAGGGTTCCGGTCCAGAAGGACAAGGTCCGCGTAGGCGCCCTCCGCGATGACTCCGAGGTCCCCTCGCTCTGCAGCAGCTTCGCGGCCGTAGTGGTCGCCGAGCGCAGGATCGAGCCGGGTGACTGCACACGTGCTCGGATTGAGAACTCGTGGCTCTGCCAGCCCCGCATGCCACCCAACAGGTCAGAGCCATAAGCAATATTGACGCCGCCCTCGTCCGCCAGACGCAGCGCCTCCATGCTTAAGCGTGAAGAACGTTGTCGACCTTGTCCTGACTCTCCTGGGGCAGCCTGTTGGCCGCACCGTCCTCCTTGAGCCGCTCGTAGGTCACGAGGGTGGGGACGAGGAACGCGTCGAATTCTCGGAACAGCTGCACGCTCTCCTCATCGAGAAGATTTCCGTGCTCAATGGAGCGCACACCGAGCCGCAGCCCACGGTTGATGGCCTTCGCCGTGTAGGCATGGCCCAGCGCGTAGCGGTTCGCAGCCTCGGCCTCCTCCACCGCAGCCCGAATCTCCTCATCGGAGAATTGCGTGGAGTCCACCCGGTCAGTCGGGGAGGCCACGCCGCCCGAGAGCATGAGCTTGATGTGATCCGCGCCGGTGCGCAGCTGATGGCGCGCTGCCCGACGCACCTCCGACACCCCATCGCATACGACGCCCATGTGAGGGCAGCACTGATGCGAGTCCATGACCGAGCCTCCCGGTGCGCGCATATCCGCGTGGCCCCCGGTCTGCGAGATCGCCTTGCCGCCGTAGAACAGCCTCGGTGCCGGGAACAGGCCCTCCTCCGCCGCACGGGCAAGGCCGAAGTCGGCACCGCCAGCGTCGCGCAGCGTGGTGAAGCCTCTGCCCAGCGCGTCCTGCATGGAGTTCATGGCTGTGATCGCAAGATACGAGGGAGACTCATCGCCGAGCCGCCCCAGGTCCGCCGTATTGGCCAGCACATGCACGTGGCAGTCGATCAGGCCCGGCATCGCGATGCGCCCGTTTAAGCATCCAGAGCCTCGTCGCCGGACTCGGCCGTCCCACCGATCGAGACGATACGATCGTCGGACATCCGAAGCGTCGTCGGCTCGGAGATCGTCTCGGTCTCAGGATCGAGCAGGCGCACGTTGGTGATCGCACGGTGGGAATGGTCGAGCTGCATCAGACTCCCTCAGTTGGTTCAGACTCCGCAGATCATCATCGCGCGGTGTGATCAACGTAACGACATGCAAAGGACTTTGCAAGCATGAGTCAGAGTGTCTCCACCTGGGTGGACAAGCTGGTCGAAGGCCGCGCCCCTCGCCAGCGCTGGGCCGGGTGGTGGAGCTCCTCCGAGCCGACCCCGAGCTCTGCGCCTTCGCCACCACCCAGCAGCTTGCCGACGTCGCCGGGGTCAACATCGCAACGGTGACGCGAACGGCGCAGTTCCTCGGATTCTCAGGGTGGCCGGACCTGGTGCTGGACTATCGGGGAAGGTACCTCGCCACGCTCACCGCCGACCGAATCCTCAGCGCCTCGGGCTCAGGCGTGAAGGGGCTCGCGTCGATCATGGAGGACGTGCGCGCACTGGAGTCGCTCAGCACGACCCTCGATGAGAGCGTCATCGAGGCCGCCGCCGAACTCATCCGCCGGTCGAAGCGCACCGTGGTGCTGGCCACCGGAATCTTCGCAGGGCCCGCCGCCCAGCTCGCCCACGGGGCGCAGCTGCTCGGCTGCGACGTTTCGCTGCAGACCGGGGCAGTCTCCGCGCAGATGACAGCAGTGCGGCAGCTGAAGGCCGACGACCTCGTCATCACATTCAACATCTGGAAGACCACCGAGGCCATCAACCAGCTGGCGATCATGGCAGCCGAGCGCGGAGTCCCGCTCCTGGCCATCGCCGACCGCTCCACGCCGGTGGTCCAACGATCCGATGTGGCCATCACCGTGCCCAGTGAGTCCGCGCGCTACCTGCCCTCGACCATTCCCGCCACTGCGGTGATTCAGGCGCTCCTGATGGGCGTTGCCGAGCAGGATCGCGCCGGGGCTGAGGCCAGCCTGCGCGAGGCCGATGAGATGTGGAAGCGGGTAGGCGTCGTCGTGGAGTGACACGACGGCCACCTGCGCACCTGACGGGCAGGGCGGCGGCGAAACACGACGGTAATGCAATGAATGTTGCAATGCTGACTGTGGGCCGTCACTATTGATGAGTTCCACGTCACACTCACCGCCCGGATGGAGCACCGCACCGTGACCAACATCGTCGTCCTCATCTGCTACCTGCTGCTCATGGTGGCATTCGCCGCCTGGCTCGGAAAGCGAGCCAAGATCAAGACGGGCACAGATTTCGTCCTCGCCGGACAGTCGCTCCCCGCCTGGGTCCTTGCGGGCACCCTGCTCACGACGTTCGTCGGCTCCGGCTCCATCATCGGCGGCGCCAGCTTCGTCTTCCAGAATGGCCCGCTGGTAAGCATCTTCTTCTTCCTGGGCACACTGCTGGGCGCACTGACGCTCGGCTTCCTCGCGCAGAAGATCCGCCGCAAGTCCTTCCACACGGTGCCGCAGCTGCTGCGCACCCGCTTCGGCAGGAACACCGGGACCATCGGGACGCTCATCGTCCTGGTCGCCTTCATGGGCATCGCCGCTACACAGTTCACAGGCGCTTACTACATCTTCAGCCTCATCACTCCTCTGAGCCAGACCCAGGGCGCAGTGGTGGCCGTTCTGCTCATCACGTTCCTGGCTCCTCGCCGCATGGACTGAAGTCCGTGGCCTGACGGACTTCCTCTCCGCGATCATCATCATCGTCGGTCTCGTCGCCGCGGTCGGCTTCGTCTTCGTCCAGGACATCGGCGGCTTCGGAAGCTACGTCGACCGGCTCGACCCCGCCCTCAGCACGCTCACCGGGCCGCTGACTCCGCTGCAGATCCTGGGCTACTTCCTCCCCTCTTCCTGCTCTGCCTGGGCGACCAGAACATGCACCAGCGACTCTCGGCCGCGAAGAGCCCGAAGACCGCCCAGCGCGCCGCTCTCCTGTTCTTCCTCGGCGGCCTGACCATGATCATCCCCATCATCCTGCTGGCCTCCTCCGCAACGATCGTGAACCCGGGGTCCGAGCCGGACATGGCAGTCCTCGGCCTGGCTGCGGGCGGATTCACCCCGGAGCTGGTGGGCGCCGTCATCCTCGTCACCGCACTGGCCCTCATCGTCACGACCGGCTCCTCGTACCTGCTGACCTGCTCGGGGAACATCGTCTACGACCTGATCTTCCGCGATAGGGCCCGGCACGAAGCGTCAGCCCCCGGCAGGCAGGTCCTCACCGCCAGGCTCGCCGTCATCGGCATCGCGATCTGCGCGTACATCCTCGTCCAGTTCTTCCCCACCCTGCTGGACCTGCAGATGTACGCCTACACCATGTACGGCGCCGCGGTGACCCCTGCAGTCCTCGCCGCGCTCTTCTGGAAACGAGTCAGCGCCGCCTACGCCGCAGCCTCAATGATCACCGGCGGCATCGTGACGGTCCTGTGGGAAGTCTTCGGCGAAGGCGTCAACTCCGTAGTCGTGGCGTTCCCCGTCGCTGTGGCAGCCCTGGTGCTCATCTCCTGGCCACCAAGCCTGCTCCTGCACTGGAGGACAGCACCGCCGCGGAAAGGGAGGCGTCGACAGTCTGAGCTGAGGATGACCGCGCCTTATCTGAGGTCACTGCATATCTGATGTATGAAGACCGTGTGCAGAGTTCCCATGAACCTCGAGAGCACCCGCGAAGAGTGCCGGCAGCAGCAGTCGCCCTGATGACGCTGGCCGTCGTCGTCACGGTCCTGCTGCTGTTCACCACCATCGGTGACCCATACGTCGGTGGAAGCAATCTTCGCCTGGGCGCGATTCTCCTGCTTCTCCCGCCAGCACTGCTCCTCGCTTACGCGGCCGCTGCATGGTTCGACCGCGCGGTGAGGAGTCAGGACCGGGCCAGGTGGGCTCTCGCCTCCGCTGCGCTCGGCGTGATCTGCCTACCGGCGGTGCTGGTTCTGGCGACGGTGATCTCAGGCCCCTAGCGCTGAGGCCGGGCTACTGCGCATCGGCGTAGGAGTAGTCGATGACCACTCGACCGTCGATCTTGCCGTGGTGCATCTCATCGAAGACCGCGTTGATGTCGCTCAGCGGGCGCTTCGAGTACGTCGGGTGGATGAGTCCGCGCTCGTAGAACTCAAGGGCTTCGACCATGTCCTGGCGCGTCCCGACGATGGAGCCGCGGATGGTGAGCCCCTTCAGCACGATGTCGAAGATGGGCGCAGGGAAGTCCCCGGAGGCAAGCCGTTGAAGACGATCGTTCCGCCGCGCCGGGTCATGCTGATCGCCTGCCCGAAAGCGCTCGGGTGCACTGCAGTCACCAGGACCCCGTGGGTCCCTCCGACCTGCTGCTGAATCTCATGCGCCGGGTCCACACCCTTCGCGTTGAGAGTGATCTCAGCGCCGTGCTTCTTCGCCAGCGCCAGCTTGTCATCAGCGATGTCCACTGCGATGACGCGCATGCCCATCGCCACCGCATACTGGACGGCGATATGACCAAGACCGCCGATCCCGGAGATCGCCACCCACTGGCCCGGGCGCACCCCGGTCAGCTTCAGCCCCTTGTAGACGGTCACGCCTGCGCACAGCACCGGTGCGATCTCGTGCGGATCAGCACCTTTGGGGATCAGCGCGGCATAGCGGGCGTCGACGAGCATGTACTCGCCGAACGATCCATCGATCGAATACCCGCCGTTGGACTGCTGCTCGCAGAGGGTCTCCCAGCCGGTGCGGCAGTATTCGCAGGAGCCGCAGGCCGACCACAGCCACGCGTTTCCGACCATGTCCCCAACAGCAACGTTGGTCACGTCGCTGCCGACCTTCTCGACGACGCCGACACCCTCATGCCCCGGAATGAAGGGCGGCGTAGGCTTCACCGGCCAGTCGCCGTCGCGGGCGTGGAGGTCGGTGTGACAGACGCCTGAGGCGATGACTCTCACCAGCGCCTGATGAGAGGCAGGCTCGGGAACGGGATACTCGGTGACGGACAGCTCTCTGCCGAAGTCTTCGACGACTGCTGCGTTCATGGTGCTCATGGCGACTCCCTCGTCATAAATTTCTTGTAGGTGATGTGCCTCACACTAGGGACTCAGAGGTTGCATGCACGTTGCCCCGCGCTGCGCGTCGACCGAGACCCGTAGGGTGGGCGTTGAGTGCCGAACAGGACTTACCTGCACGAAGCTCTCCGCATACGGGAGGAAATCGACAGTGTCAGCCATCCACAGGTGCAGCGTGCTCCTGCTGAGCTCTCTCTGCGCGCTCATATCGGCCGTCATGGACTTTCCGCTCATGTCCCCGAGCTTCGAACTGATCTCCGTTTTTGCGTTCCCTCTTGCGCTAGCAGTGGTCTGGTGCGCGCTGCGATCCACCGAGAAGTCCGCTTACTACGGATGGGCGGCACTCGCGGCGACAGCTGCAGGCGCGTTCATCCCGCTCTCGACAGTTTTGGGCCGATCTTCCCCATAGTCGTTGGACTGCTGACGCTCGGCGCCTCAAAGCGCGATCCATTTCTCCTGGCTTAGCGCCCTTGCATCACTCCTTGCGTTCTGGACTGCCGACGCAACTCTTCGCATCCTTCTGGGAGCGCCTATCAGGAATATGCAGCCAACCCCTGACCACACCGTGGTGTACGGCATTCTGGCAGCCGTGCTCGCTGCGATCGCCCTGCTCTCGATGGCCGGCAGGATCGTTTCAAGGCGGCCCGGGAAAGCCGCGACTGCACACGAGGCAAGACAACAGGCCCGGGCGGTCGGCAAAGACGATCGGCAGGCATGATGCGCCGCGAGGCTACCGGATGCAGCAGCCCGAATCGGAGAACTCCGAAGGAAGCCCCGCGGCAGCAGATCAGGCCGGCGAGGGACCGCTCTGCGACAAAGCTGCGCGCCCCGAAAGGACGACGTCGGCACGTCCGCTGATCCAGATCCCTCATCGTCGCCGCCGACGTGGACACGGCCGAGACGTCCCATCGCAGTGCCCTGAGCGGCCACGTAGGGAGTCGCGGCACGACCGCTGCCCACCAGCCATTGGGCGGCCGCAGCATTGAGGCTGCCGGTCACCGGGTCCTCACGCAGCAGGCCGTCGTCCTCGGTGAAGAACGCCCGACCTCATACGCAGTGTCCGCGTCAGCAGCGTGGGCCCCGACCACACCGACAGCCCATGGCCCCCAGCGGGCGAAGCCTCTGGCCGCAGGGCGAGCACAGCATCAGCGTGGTCCAGCAGAACACCGACCCAGCCCGGCCCGTTGTCCAGCCACTCCGCATCGACAACGCGCTCGCGCTCCACTCCGAGGATCTGCGTCAGAGTGTCCAACAGCTCAGCTTCCACGGGTCCTGATCGCAGGCGGTCGGGTGCGCAGAAGGCCAGCCGGTCATACTCGATGCGGACCGGCACCAGCCCGGCACCGCACTCCTGCACCACAACCCCGGGCGTCGCAGCTGCCGCCGGCTGTCCAGCCAGGCGCGCGCGGTTCCCAGAGTCGGGTGCCCGGCGAACGGCAGCTCGGTGCTGAGGCTGAATATGCGCACCCGGTAGTCCGCGCCGGGGTCCGTAGGCGGCAGGACGAACGTGCACTCCGGAGAGGTTGGACCACACCGAGAACCGGCGGAGCGCCTCATCATCAAGCCCTCAGCATCGAGAACCACCGCCACGGGATTGCCGGTGCAGGGCTCCTGGCCGAACACGTCAACCTGCCGAAATCGCCTCATGCTCCCACCATATTTCAGCAGCAGACGCGCCGCTGAGTCACCGACTCTCTTAGAGTGGGGGCATGCCCACCGCATCTGCCGTCCTGAGCAGCGTTGGTCGCCGTCTGGCACAGGACCCATGGACTCAAGCGGCGGTGATCGGCCCGCTCTCCGTCATCCCCGCCCGCACGTACCCGCAGTGGCTGCGACGCACGCTGATCTGGGGGCCGACGGCGAGCGTGGCAGCCATGGCCGCTGCCCCCGGTGCGACCACATGGGTTCTGCACAAGCTCAGCGCGTGGCAGGGTGAGCCCCTCGACACCACGGAGCTGCCCGAACTGACCCCCGCCGCCAGAACGGCCTACGCCCTCACCGCCGGCACTGCGACCTACCTGGGGCTCGCTTCTGCTTCTGGTTCGACGCTGCA
Organism: Nesterenkonia pannonica; assembly: GCF_019575955.1. Classification (GTDB taxonomy): domain Bacteria; phylum Actinomycetota; class Actinomycetes; order Actinomycetales; family Micrococcaceae; genus Nesterenkonia; species Nesterenkonia pannonica. Next base: position 314,218 of record NZ_CP080575.1, on the reverse strand, counting down.
GCGGAGAAGACGCTCAGGACGCTTCGCGTGCCCGCCCCGCGTGCGGTCATGGGAGTGGCCGCTGCAACAGGCGCCTACCTCCAAGTCAGGTCCACCAACAGGGCCCGCGCAGAAACCGCACACCACATCCCAGACCTCCTCTGAGCACCGGAAGCGCCCTTGCAAGCGGGTCTACGGTGGCATCAGGCGGCAAAGAGCTCCGCACGCAAGCTGAGCGTCGCCCTCACGTCACCCCGCCAGAGAGGCATCACCATGAGCAGAGTCGCTGTGCACACCGTCGAGTCCGCACCCCAAAGCGTCCAGGACCAGCTGAAAACCCTGGAGCAGAAGTTCGGCAAAGTCCTGAACATCCACGGAGCCATGGCCGCCTCACCTGTAGCGCTGCAGACCTACATCGCCATCCAGCAGGCCATCGAGGACTACGGCACCTTCGACGCACAGACCCAAGAAGCCATCGCCCTTGCCGTCGGCACCGTCGATGACTGCACCTACTGCCAAGCCGCACACACCCAAGGCGCCAAAGCCGCCGGGCTCAGCGAGGAGCAGACCGTGGCCATCCGCCGCGGCGACGTCGACTTCGACCCCAAGCTCGCCGCACTCCTGAACGCGGCCCGCCAGGCAGCCGCAGACAAGGGCACCATCGACGACGACGCCTGGCAGGCAGCCCTCGATGCCGGATGGACCCCGAGGAGCTCACCGAACTCTCCAGCCACCTGACCCTGAACCTCTACACCAACTACTTCAACCACATGGTCAAGACCGAACTCGACCTCCCCGAAGCACCTGCCCTCTAGGAATCGCCATGACCGCCGTTCCCTCCGTCGTCCTCTTCGACGTCAACGAGACACTCTCCGATATGAGTCCGCTGGCTGACGCCTTCGAAGCGGTCGGACTGTCGGCTGAGGGGCACCGCTGTGGTTCGCGGAGGTGCTGCGCGACGGGTTCGCGCTGACCAGCACGGGAGACAACCCCGACTTCGTCACGATCGCGCAGGACGGGCTGCACCGTCACCTGCGTGCGACCTTGGGGAACGCAGACCATTCGACTAAAGTCGTACAACTCCTGGACGCCTTCAAAGGTCTGGGCCTGCATCCGGATGTCGCGCCCGGTGTCACCGCCCTCAGCCGCGCCGCTGAGCTGGTCACACTCAGCAACGGCTCCTCCGCCATCGCAGAGTCCCTGCTGGACAGAGCTTGCGATCCGGACACGCTTTTCGCAGTGCCTCAGCGTCCAGGACGCTCCCTGTGGAAGCTTACGCGCGAGGCCTACCGCTACGCCGTGCACCAGACCCAGCAGCAGCCCGGTGACGTCATGCTGGTTGCCGTCCACCCGTGGGACATTCACGGGGCCGCCGCAGCGGGCTCCGCACGGCCTGGATCAACCGGACCGAAGCCGCGCACCCGTCCTCCTTCCGCACCCCGGAGATCGAAGCCTCAGACCTGGTGGAGCTCTCCTCAGCCCTCGCATTCTCGTGACTGCCGATATATCGTTGACGCAGGCCACGCTCACCGCGGGCGAGGCGCACAGGAGGTTCGTGATGCACGATTCATCAGCAGGCAGCTCGCACTCCCGGCACATGTTCGGAGACCGCCGCCCAGGCCCAGGCGGCCCCGCAGGTGACATCTGGGAGGCGCTGGACAACCTTCGGAGCACGTTCAAGCAGAAGTCGGCACCCTGAGCCAACCGCGGCGACGTGCGCCTGGCGGTGCTCTCACTGCTCGCCGAGCGATCCATGCACGGCTACCAGATCATCCATGAGATCGAGCAGCGCAGCGGCGGAGCTTGGAAGCCCAGCCCCGGCTCGGTGTACCCCACACTCCAGCTGCTCGCCGACGAAGGCCTCATCCACTCCGAGACCGACGGCGGACGCAAGACCTACTCGCTCACCGAGGAGGGGCGCGAAGCCGCAGCCGCCTCCGAGGAATGGCCGCCCCAGTGGGAAGGAACCGAGCACCGCGGCCCAGCCGTGCGCGCCCTGTCCAAGACCGGAATGGACCTGGCCCAGGCACTCGCCCAGGTGGGACGCTCCGGCACCCCCGAGCAGATCCGTCAGGCGGAGCAGGAGATCGACCAAGTGCGACGCAGGCTCTACGCCATCCTCGCGCAGGACTGAGCCTGTGGCCCCAGCCGCTCACGCGCACCGCCACCTGCAGGGCGCCGAGTGACCGCCGCGGCTAAGCCGCTGCGCACCCGATACCGCCGCATCCTGCGCTTCGCCGCGTTCCACCTCGCCCAGCTGTGGTGGTTCGAGCTGTTCCTGCCGCGCATCGGCCTGGCCCGCATCTCCGCGATCAACCGATCCCGGCGCATGCAGCGCCTCGCCCAACGGTTCCACCGCCTCGCCGTGGACCTCGGCGGGCTCATGATCAAAGTCGGACAGTTCCTCTCCTCACGCCTGACGTGCTCCCGCCCGAGATCACCAAAGAGCTCGAAGGGCTGCAGGACGAAGTCAGCCCCGTCGCATTCGCCCACATCAGAGCCGTCGCCGAGGCCGAACTCGGAACGACGCTCGACCAGGCCTACTCGTGGGTCGATCCGGCCCCCGTGGCCTCGGCGTCCTCGGCCAGGCCCACCGCGCTCAGCCCACGGATGAGGACGCCGAACTCGGCGGCTTCGCACACGCCGTCGTGAAGATCCAGCGACCCGGCATCGGCGACATCGTCGACGTGGACCTCGCCGCCCTGCGACGAGTCGGCCGGTGGCTCTCCCACATCCGACTGGTCAGCAGCAGGGTCGACGCACCCGCCCTCGTCGAAGAGTTCGCCGCCACCAGCCTCGAAGAGATCGACTACCTCCAGGAAGCTGCCAACGCCGAACGGTTCGCCGCGAACTTCGCCGAGGACCCCGCGTCTCAGTGCCGCAGGTGCTGTGGGAACGCTCCACCCGACGCGTGCTGACCCTCGAAGACGTCACCGCCATCAAGATCAACGACGTCGACGGGCTCCGACAGGCAGGCATCGACCCCTCCGAGGTCGCCGCCCAGTTCGCCGACGTCATGTTTGACCAGCTGTTCGTCTACGGGTTCTTCCACGCCGACCCGCACCCCGGCAACATCTTCGTCACACCCGGCCCCCGCCGGCAGGCCTGAGCGCCGAGGGCGAGACGCCGCCTGCCTGGCATCTGACGTTCATCGACTTCGGGATGATGGGCGAGATACCCGACACCCTCCGCAACGGGCTGCGGCGAGTATTCATCGCCGCCGCATCGCGGGACGGAAAGAGCCTCGTCGACGGCATCCAAGACGTAGGAGTGCTCCTGCCCTCCGCGGACACCGCGGAGCTCGAGCGCGCCATGACAGAGCTCTTCGCGCGCTTCGGGGGCATGGGGTTCGCCGAGCTCAAAGAAGTCGACCCCGCGAATACCGCGACTTCGCCCGAGAGTTCGGGAGCTGGTGCGCTCACTGCCCTTCCAGCTGCCCGAGAACTTCCTGCTGACCCTGAGAACCGTGTCCCTGATCTCCGGGGTGTGCAGCACTCTCGACACCCGCTTCAACCTCTGGGACTCCATCGAGCCCTACGCCCAGCAGCTCATCCGCGAGCAGCGCGGCCCCGCCCTGCAGGACACCGCGCGGCAGGCAGCCGAAGCCGCCGCAGCCCTGCGCCTGCCCGGCAGGCTCAACGCGCTCGCCGAACGGCTCGACGACGGCCGCATCGCCGTTCGCACCCCCGACCTGGACCGCCGCCTGGCCCGGAGTGGAGCGCCTCAGCCGACGCGCCGTCTCGGCCGTGCTGTTCACCGGGCTGGTGATCTCCGGGGCCCTGCTGCACACCGAGAGCAGCGCCCTCGGCTACACGCTCATCGGCGTGTCTGCCATACCGTTCCTGCACGCCGCCATCCCCCGACGGTGAGCCCGGCCCCGGCCCTCATGCCGGACTCACCCGTGTGAAGCTCACTCGCCCCGTGGGGTGAGCGGCCAGCCGCACCAGCCGCTCGTTGGTGAACTCGCGCAGCGCCCACTGTGCGTTCTCGCGACCATAGCCGGAGTTCTTGATGCCCCCGAACGGGAACTCCGGGCTGGAGTCCATATGGGTGTTGACGAACGTCATACCCGCCTCGATCTGCTCCGCAAACTTCTGGCCGCGGTCCATGTCCTGGGTCCACACCGAGGCCATCAGCCCGTACTGGGTGCTGTTGGCGATCCGCAGGGCGTCCGCCTCATCCTTAGCCTTGAACACCATCACGGCGGGGCCGAAGAGCTCATTGCAGCCCAAATCGCTGTCCAGATCGATGTCGGTCAGCAGCGCCGGGGACATGAACCAGCCGTCGCGATCCAGCTTGTCACCACCGACGTGGAGGGTGGCGCCGTCCTTCGCGGCCTGCTGGACACGCTCGACGACCTCGTCCCGCGCTCCTCGGAGGAGAGGGGGCCCACGTCGGTGCTGGAGTCATCGGCAGGGCCGACGACGGAATTCTCCACGGCCTCCCTGGCGGCCGCGACGAAGTCGTCGTACAGGTCCTCGGTCACGATGATTCGCTTGGGCGAGGTGCAGACCTGACCCGCATTCGCCAGCCGCAGCGTAACCAGCTTCTGCGCCACAGCGGTGACGTCGTCGGTGTCCAGGACGACGGCAGGGTCATTGCCGCCCAGCTCCAAGACCGACTTCTTCAGGTGCTTCGCTGCGATGCTTACCACAGAGGCGCTTACCGCTTCGGAGCCGGTCAGCGAAACGCCCTGAACCCGGGGTCCTCCAGGACCTTCTCCGCATCGCTGCTGTTGAGGTACATGTTCGTGTAGACCCCGCGCGGCAGTCCCGCCTCCTCGAGGATCTCCTGGAACGTCTGGGATGAGACCGGGCAGATCGCGGCCTGCTTCATCAGGACCGCGTTGCCGACCATCAGGTTGGGCACCGCGAACCGGGCGATCTGGTTGTAGGGGAAGTTCCACGGCATGATGCCCAGCAGCACGCCCAGGGGTCATGCTTCACGTAGGTCCGCTCGGCGCCCTGGGCCTCCGGCAGCTCGGTCGGCTCCAAGAAGCCGGGACCGTTGTCTGCGTACCAGCGCATCGTGAAGGCCACCTTGTTGGCCTCCTTCACACCTTGGGCGTGAGGCTTGCCCATCTCCCGGCCGATGATGGCCGCCAGCTCGTCCACACGAGAGTCAAAGATGTCCGCAGCGGTGCGGAGCACCTCGGCGCGCTTGGCGACCGGGGTGTCGCGCCACTGCTGGTAGGCGCGGTCGGCGTCCTCGATGATGGAGGGATCTGCTCCGGCGGGACGGAGTCGAAGGTCTGCTCGGTCTGGCCTGTGTTCGGGTTGGTGACTGCGAAAGTGCTCATAGGCCCCATTCAACGCCTGAGGGCCCTCCTCGTACAGAGGTTTCGGCAGGAGCAGAAAAGCGCCGAAGCGTATTCCCGAGGCGCGCGGCCGTAGTCAGATTCGCGCAGCGGCCGCGGACCGCCGGGCTCAGGTGCCGCAAAAGGTCCGGTAGGCGCCGAAGTCCTCCGGGCTTACTCCGCGCAGCGCTCCAGGCTGGGGCGCTCCTCGTAGGGCCTGGTCACGGCGTCCAGCAGCTGGTGCATGGGATCCATGCTCCCCGCGACGGCTGCGGAGAGGGCCTCCTCCACCAGGTGGTTCCTGGGGATGTAGGCCGGGTTGACCTGATTCATGAGATCGGCGTCGGGTCCGAGCTGCCGCCAGCGCCGAATCCAGTTCTCGAAGGCCGCCGGGTCGCTGACCAGATTCGGCTCCAGCTCAGATCCATCGGAGACGGCATGGCTGAGGCGCCGGAAGAACGAGGTGTGGTCCACCTCGCGCTCTTCGAGCAGCGTCAGCAGCTCATTCATCAGCGGGGCGGCAGTGTCGGTGTCGACCTCCTCGCCCAACCCCATTTTGGCCCGCGCTCCGGCTGACCAGGCCGCGCTGTACTGGCTGCGGAAGCCGCCCAGGGCCTCTGTGGCCATGGCCGCAGCCTCCTTCTCATCCTCGTGCAGAAGCGGAAGCAGGGTTTCAGCGAAACGGGTGAGATTCCATTCCGCAGCGAGGGGCTGGTTTCCGTAGGCGTAGCGTCCGCCCCTGTCGATGGAGCTGTAGACAGCGCTGGTGCTGAACGCGTCCATGAACGCGCACGGCCCGTAGTCGATGGTCTCGCCCGAGATGGTCGTGTTGTCGGTGTTCATCACCCCGTGGACGAAGCCCACCAGCATCCACTGCGCCACCAGCGATGCTTGGGCACTGATCACACCCTGCAGCAGCCCCAGATAGGGATTCTCAGCCTCAGCGACCTCCGGGCAGTGCCGGTCGATGGCATGGTCGGCGAGTCTGCGCAGAAGATCCGTATCCCCCATTGCCTGGGCGTACTGAAAAGTGCCCACGCGCAGGTGGCTGCTGGCCACCCTCACCAGCACCGCCCCCGGCAGCTCCGCCTCCCTGTAGACGGGCAGGCCGGTTCCCACGACCGCCAGGGATCGTGTGGTGGGGATGCCCAGTGCGTGCATCGCCTCACTGATCACGTATTCGCGCAGCATCTGTGCCACGCCGGCTTGGCCGTCGCCGCCGCGGGCAAACGGTGTGCGCCCTGAACCCTTCAGGTGCACGTCGTGCGGGGCCCCGTCGGCACCCGCGAGCTCGCCGAGGAGCAGGGCCCTGCCGTCGCCCAGCCTGGGCGAGTAGCCGCCGAACTGGTGACCGGCGTAGGCCTGGGCCACGGGCGTCGCACCCTCAGGCACGTCGCCGCCGGTGAGCAGCCGAAGCCCCTGCTGGCTGCGAAGCTCCGAGGCGTCGAGCCCCAGGTCCGCTGCCAGCGGCTCGTTGAGCACGAGAAGCCGCGGGTGGGGATGTCCTGCGCCTGCCACGGGATGCCCAGCTCGGGGAGCGAGTGGGCGTCGCTGCGCAGCTGCATGGTGGACTGTGCTGAAGCACTCATCCATCCACCGTACGCGGCGCCCCTGGGGGTGCGCTGGCCGCAGTGTGCGCTCAGGCGCGAGGCTGCGGCGGGGGCGCCTTGGTGGTGAATGAGATCGTGATCCAGCTGTGCGGATCCTCGCCGTCCAGCTGGGCGCGCGTCTCGTCGCGGATGCTGTCCCACTCCTCCAGGGGCCTCAGCCCTTCTCTGCGGGAACGTAGTAGATGACGTCGATGGTGCGGGCCCGCCCCTGCTGCGCCGCATAGACCCGGTGATCGAGGAACCCGTGGGACGCGGCGACGGCACCTGCGGCCTCCTCCGCCTGCACCTTCAGCTCAGGAGGGGTCACCAGTGAGATCTCGGCAACCGCGCGGCGCAGGGTGGAGAACGGCACAGGCAGCAGCACCAGCGCCACGAGCGCCAGCACCGCGGGATCGACGTAGGGCATCAGCCATTCCGCGTCGGTTCCGTCGATCAGCGCACCGATGAGGAACGCGACGAGGAGAGCGCTGGTCACACCGCCCGCCATGATCCAGCCCTTCACATCGATGGCCACCAGCGCTGAGTTCAGCGTCCTGTTCGCGCGGTGCTCGACGAAGCCGATGGCGAACGTCAGAACGACCACGACACCGGCATAGATCACGGCAGCGCCGAACTCCACATCGCGCCCGCCGCTCAGCAGCGCCGTCACGGCCTGGAACAGCGCGTAGGCGGCCACGGACATCATGAGCAGGGCATTGACGGCCAGCACGATCGGCTCAAAGTGCCAGAACCCCATGGTGAAGCGCTCATGCGTGCGCTTGACAGCTCGTTGGCAGCGGACTTCGCGATCAGCCCAGCCAGAGTGATGGAGACCACGGACATCACCGCGTCGACGAGGGAGAAGACGCCGTCGAAGAGGATTGCGAACGATCCCGAGATGAGCCCGAACCCTACCCCCAGAGCTGCGACGAGGAGGATCCCTGCCAAAGAGAGCTTCAGCGCCTGCTGTTCGGTGCGCACGAGCCGCTCACCTTTCTATGAGCTTGCCTCCCAGGGAGGCTGCGGCCCCGCGGCGGGGACGCGTTCTGCGTCGTCGCCGCGGGGAGCTGCGATCACTTTCGGCGTGCGATGAGGGCGACGGCAATAGCCGCCAACCATGCATCCTTCGCCACGGGGGTGCCCTGCTGCGAAGGCCGCACGCCGTCTGCCTCGGTCATGTCGTCATTGCGGAAGTACATGCTGAGCATGCCCGCGGAGAAGCCGCCGAGAGCCAGGCTTACCAGCCGGTTGGGGACCAGGGGGTGAGCAGCGCTGCCCCCACGGCGATCTCCCCGTAGGCCAGAGCCTTGCCGAACGTCTCCGGGGAGAGGTTCTTCACCGCGGGGACGCCGGTGGCACCCATCTGCTGCAGGCCGGCGGCGGAGTCCTTGTCCAGCTTCAGCTTGCCGATGCCCGCGTTGAGGATGAACGCCCCGGGGATGGTGCGCAGGGCCAGGGTTGAGAGCTTCATAACGATCTCCAGCGTGTGTAGGGGCGGGAGGCGCGCGGCCTCGTCCGATCTTTCAGGATCGAGATTACAGGCCCGCAGGGACCTTCGGGCCTAGTTGCTGCCGTGACCGTCTTCACGGTCCTTGCCGACGAAGGAAGCACGCTGGATGCGTCGCCCACCGCGTCCTCGCCGATGACCAGCAGGGAGCCGTTGGCCTCCAGCACCACCGCAGAGACGCCCGCAAGGGAGCCCTTGCTCGAGGACCGGACCGCGGTGTGCACGTCGTCCTCCACCAGCTGGTGCCGGCGCATCTGGTGCCGATGGAACTCGCCCTGGTAGTAGACGAGGACCGGGGGCGCATCCAGCATCCGCCGGATCCGCGGGGATCGGCCGCGGGCCCACGCCAGAACCCACTGCAGCAGAATCAGCATGAACAGGGCGAAGACTGCCTGAGCCAGCGGAACGTCGACGGCCGTCAGCGTCCGTCCGAAGGCTGAACCGATCGTGATGGCAATGATGATGTCCAACGGAGTCATCGACGCCATCGTTCGTGCGCCCGACAGGCGCAGCATGATCACGAGCGCGAGGTATCCGGCGAAAACCGTGACCAGGGTGTGGACGATGGGGTCCCACCCGTCCCAATATTGAGTGATATCCATGGGGCGACCATGTCAGCACCCGCAGGCCGTGTCCAACGGGCGGGGGCTCAGAGCTGCAGGCCGGGCCCCAGGCGGATCGGACCCTTGGCGTCGGCCTCGGCCAGCTCACCCTTCTGGGTGATGCTGATCTGCTGCTCGGAGGCCATCCCGGCGGCGACGTGCCGCACCGTCTCCATGAGGTCGCGCCACTGCTCGCCGCCCACCACCTTGGCCGCGTCGCTGGGGCAGATCGTGGTCCCATCGCGGTGCCGGAGCAGGGCACGGACTGCGGCGGCGATCCGTTCACGGCGCCCCTCCTCGGTGGGCTCCCACCAGGGGTCTCCGCGCTCCCCGAGCGCCACCTTGGCGTCCTGCACACGGAACCTCACCGCATCCCCTGCGTCTTCACCAGACGCCGGGCAGCCATCAGCTCTTTGACGAGCTCGGAGCGCAGCTTCTCCGGGATGCTCGGGTCCGAGGCACGCCAGCGTCTGCCGTCGACGACGATGTGCCTGCCGTCCTCGGTCCTCTCAGGCTCGCCCATGCGAGGCACTCTACGCCGCAGGCATAGCGCCCGTGACGAGAGCGTTGCCCTACACGCTGGACACGCAGCAGAGACCCGAAAGGCGGACCCCATGGACGACCTGAGCCCCGCAGAGCACTGGGAGAAGCGGTACGCAGAATCCGACCGGGTCTGGTCAGGCCGGGTGAACCCCACTCGAGTCGCTCGTGGCGGACCTGGCCCCGGACGCGCGCTGGACCTCGGCTGCGGCGAAGGCGGCGACGTGCTCTGGCTGGCCCAGCGGGGCTGGCGAGCCACCGGCATAGACATCTCCGCGACAGCCGTCGCCCGCGCCGAGGCGCATGCCGAGGAGGCAGGGCTGCCTCAGGGTCAGGCCGAGTTCGTGGCGGCGGAACTGCCTCAGGGCATTCCGGACGAGCCCTTCGACCTGATCACCGCCTCCTTCCTGCAGTCCACCGTCGAGCTGGACCGGCAGGGCATCCTCGAAGCGGCTGCGGCGCGCGTCGCCCCGGCGGCCGCATGCTGATCGTCTCCCACGCCGAGCCGCCGCCATGGGCGAACCACGATCACGGCCCCGCCAGATGCCCACCGTGGAGGGCGACCTGCGCGCCCTGGCGCCCGTCTCCGACTGGCATCTGCATGCTGCGGAGAATCGCCGGAGGAGCACCGTCGGCCCCGACGGGCAGGACGCAGTCCTGGAGGATGTCGTCATCTTCGCCCAGCGCATCGGCTGACCAGCCCGCGCTGCGAGGCTGCCACCACCCGGTGCCCAGGCCGCCCTCAGAGTCGCACCCTAGCGTGCACCTATGGACAAGCCGCTCACAGCCGTCGCCCTGAACTGCACTCTCAAGCCCTCCCCGGTGAATCCAGCACAGACGTCATCATCGACCAGCTCGCCGAGCAGCTCCAGGAGCACAGCGTCAGCTGCGAGACAGTGCGCCTGGTGGACCACAGCGTGGCCCCAGGCGTGGAGGCCGACATGGGCAGCGGCGACGAGTGGCCGCAGATCCTCGAAAAGATCAGCGGCGCCGACATCCTCATCTTCGCCACACCCACCTGGCTCGGCCACATGTCCAGCGTGGCGCAGCGCGCCCTGAGCGCCTCAACGCCGCTTATGCATGCGAAACCGACGAGCAGGGCCGCCCCGTCATGTTCGGCAAAGTGGCCATCACGGCCGTCGTGGGCAACGAGGACGGGGCGCATGCGATCATCGCCGACGCGTTCCAGGGGCTCAACGACATCGGGTTCAGCATCCCCGCCCAAGGAGCCACCTACTGGAACCACGAGGCGATGAACCCCAAGGACTACAAAGACCTCGAGGAGACCCCGAGGCCGTCGCCGCCACCAACCGCACCTCTGCCGCCAACGCCGTGCACCTGGCGCACCGCCTCGCTGAGGCGCCCTATCCCGGTCAGTGATCACCCATCGGAGAACCTGCTGATCAGAGCGCCCTGAGCGGTGCGCTCTCATGGGAAACCCGTCGAACTCGTGATGTAGTGGCCCTATGACTGCGCGCATCGTCTCCATCGGCACCGCCGTCCCCGGTGCCGCCCTGCCCCAAGAGCGGCTGCGGGCCTTCTTCGCAGGTCAGCCGGATGCCGCCCCCTGACCAAGCGCCTGATCGGGGCAGCATTCGACGCTGCAGCGATCAGCACCCGGCACACCGTCCTGCCCGGTCTGCACGGTCAGGCCGACGGCGTCTACACCCAGGAGGGCGACGAGCTGCTGAGGCCCAGCACCGGCACACGCAACGAGACCTACCGCCGCGAGTCCACGCCGCTGGCCCTTGACGCTGCCCAGGACGCCCTCGACCAGGCGCAGCTCGAGGCATCCCAGGTGACCCATCTGATCACCGTCTCCTGCACCGGGTTCTTCGCCCCCGGCCTGACTACCGGCTGATCCGCGACCTCGGCCTCCCGCGACCGCAGAGCGGAGCCACCTCGGGTTCATGGGATGCGCCGCGGCGATCCCGGCTCTGCGCCAAGCCGCGCACATCACCGACTCCCAGCCGCACGCCGTCGTGCTGGTCGTCAGCGTGGAGCTCTGCTCACTGCACATTCGCAGCAGCAGCGACCCCGAACAGATCGTCGCCTCCTCCGTCTTCGCCGACGGCGCCGCCTCAGCCGTGGTCACCGCTGACTCCGGGCGAGGACGCAGCGGCGGGCTTGCGCTCGGCCGCTTCGCCACAGCCCTCACCGACGAGGGGGAGGCGGACATGGTCTGGACCATCGGCGACCACGGCTTCGAGATGAAGCTCTCCGCCGAAGTTCCCGCATCATCGGCCGCGAGATTCGCGCCGCCGTCGCTCGCCTGGTCGGCGAGACGCACCCGCCCCACACGTGGGCGGTGCACCCCGGCGGCCGCAGCGTCCTGGACCGCGTCGAGAAGGGGCTCGAGCTCAGCCCCGAAGCATTGGACTCCTCCCGCTCGGTGCTTCGCGACTACGGGAACATGTCCAGCGCGACCATCCTGTTCATTCTCCGGCGGATCATGGAGCAGCCCACCCTCCGCGCCGATCGCCGCGCTGGCCTTCGGGCCCGGGCTCACCGTGGAATCCGCCCTCCTGCACCCGGTGAGCTGAGAACGATGCCCTTCCTGGCGCAGCGCGACGAGCACCTGCAGGAGCTCATGGACGACCTGAACTGCGATCCGAAGCGCCTGGACGCCACGTTCCGGCGCTTCGACTGGTCAACCGGGCCGTCTCCGGGTGGGACACCATCTACCGCTCACACATCCGGCCGTTCCTGCAGAGCACCGGACGGCGCTCACGCGTGCTGGACCTTGGGTCAGGCGGCGGCGACGTGCTGAGGCGCCTCTCCGCCTCGCGGACAAGGACGGCCTCGATGTGGAGTGGACCGGCGCCGACCCCGACCCCGAGCGCACCGGGCGGCCACGGCGGACCAGCCCCCACCGTCCGATTCCTCTGCACGAAGGCCGAAACGCTGCTGGACTGCGGAGAAACCTTCGACATGGTGCTCACCAACCACGTGATCCACCACATCCCCGCCGCCGAGCTGGACCAGTTCGCACACACCTCCCGCCTGCTCGCCACCGGACTGGTCCTGCACAATGACATCGCCCGCAGCCTACTGGCCTACGCGCTCTTCGCCGCGGGCATCACACCGGTGAGCCCCGGCACCTTCCTGCGGACGGACGGGCTGCGGTCCATCCGGCGCAGCTACACCCCGGCCGAACTCAGCCGCGCCCTCGGGGACCCATGGACGGTCACCGCAGCTGCTCCTTCCGAGTCCTCGCGGAAGCGCCGGCGGTGCCTGACGTCATCGTCATCGGGGCCGGTCCCGTCGGCCTGCTGCTCAGCGCTGAGCTTCAGCGGCTGGGGGTGGACGTCCACCTGCTCGAACAGCGCCCCACGCCGGGCCCCGGCAGCAGGGCCATAGGGATCCACCCGCCTACTCTGTCCGCGATGGAGCCCTCCGGGGTCACCGAGCAGCTTCTGCAGCACGCCCTGCGCGTCCGCACCGGCGAGGCTCGCGCGGTACTACTCCTCGGCACCGTGCAGTTCGACGCCCTGAAGCGCCGGTTCCCCTTTGTGGCGACGCTGCCCCAGGAGACGACCGAGGCGGTCCTGGGCGCCGCCGCTCCCCGCCTGAGCGCGGAACGCCCGTGCAGCAGCTGACTCCCGCGACGACCACGTCGGCATCCGCACCGACGCCGGCTGAGCGCACAGCACCTCTGGTGGTGCTCACCGGCGGCGCCCGCTCACGAAGCCTCGTCTACTCCCAGCCGCAGGCGCACCAGTATCCGGACCGCTACCTCATGGTCGACGCCGAAGCCGGTGACGGGCCGGACGAGGCAGCGGCAGTCATCCACCTCGAATCCCACGGGGTGCTCGAATCCTTCCCCCTCCCCGGCGGACGGCGGCGCTTCGTCGCATGGGATGCCCCCGGCAGCTCGGCTGAGCCTGCCGCCCAAGCCGAGCGCATGGCCCAGCTGCTCAGCGGCCACCGGGCAGCCGCAGATCCTGAGCAGGTGCGGGCGTTCGGGGTCCGGCGGTTCGTCGCCCCCGCATGCGCAACGGCTTAGCTGCTCGTCATCGGCGACGCCGCCCATGAGGTCAGCCCCATCGGCGGGCAGGGCATGAACCTCGGCCTGCTCGACGCCGCAGCGCTTGCGCCGCTGCTGGCCCGCTGGACGCATACCGGGGCGTCCCCTGACGCTGATCTGCGAGCCTGGGAGCAGGATCGTCTGAGCTCGGCCAGGCGGGCTGCCGCGCTGGCAAGCCTCAACACGCGCCTCGGACGGCGGGCCTCACCGCCGGTGCAGTTCGCGCGCAAGCAGCTGGTCCGCACGATGCTGGGACCCGGCTCCGGCCGTCTGTTCGCTCACGCCTACGCCATGGGCTTCGACGCCCACTCCTGACCGGGCGCTAGGCCGTCAGGGAGCCGCCCGAGAGAATGAGCTGCACCGCCAGAATCAGGGCAGCGAGCATGACGAGGCGGAACTGCAGCCGTCCTGCGCGGACCCCTCGTCCCACAGCGACGGTCACGACGGCGAGCACGATGACCGCCGCGCAGAGAGCCCAGGAGACGACGGGCACCTCGGCAGCATTCCACTGGGCCGGGCCGAGCGTGGCGGCGGCGGCACCCACCACGACCGCCGCTGAGGCGCTGACGGCAGAGATCTGTCCGCCGAGGCGGTGCGGGAGTCCGCGAATGCCGGTGCGGGCGTCGTCATCCAGATCGGGAAGGACGTTGGTGAAGTGCAGCGCCACACCGAGTGCCGCACCGGTGCACCACACCCACGCCCCGGCGAACTGGGCGGACTCCGCGGCCAGGGCCAGCAGCGAGGGAAAGATGCCGAACGTCACCATGTACGGCAGCACAGACAGCGGGGTGGCCTTCAGTCCGGCGTTGTAGCTCCAGGCGGAGGCAAGCGCCACCGCGTGGGCGAGCAGCAGTCCCACGCCGAGCGGGGCTGACAGCAGCAGGGCGAGGGCCAAGCACGTCCACGTGGCGGCCCAGGCCGTCCGCACGCTGATCACGCCCCGGGCGATCGGCTTGTCCGTGCGGCCCACCGCACGGTCCCGCTCGGCGTCCAGAGCGTCATTCGACAGGCCCACCGACAGCTGCCCGGCGAAGACGGCCGCTGTGAGCACGGCTCCGCGCCAGAGCTCCAGCTCGGCGCTGACCGCGAGGAGGCCCGCCAGGGCCGTCACCACCAGGGTCGGGCCCGGGTGAGAGGACTTCCATAGGGCGCCCAGCACCGACTCGGAGGCTCTTTCCATGGGTGCCAGTCTGCCCGGACCACGGCGCAAAGGCATATTCAGGCCCCAGGCAGCTCGGGGCCGCTCACTCGTCCCAGAGGCCCGCGTCACCGTCCAGCAGCCAATGATGGCGCATGGTCAGGGCACGTTCCACGGCTGCCAGAGCAGCGGCGACCACCAGAGTGGTGTTCGCCCAGGTAAGCAGGTGCAGCGGGGACTCGAACGTGCCGAGGTTCTCCGCCGCCCATGGGATCGCCGTCACGGCTTCCACGGTCTGGGGCAGCCTGAGGAGGAGAGCGGTGATCAGGATCGCGACGGCGGCGCGGCCCAACCATCGGCTCAGAGCAGGTGCGCGGCGTCCCAGGGCAGCACGAAGCCCCTCGCCGGACTGGGGGTCCGGCGTGAGCAGCTGACCGTCCTTCGCGGATACGCCCTGCGGCACATAGTGGATGCGCTTGAGCCCGGCGAAGCTCGCGGCCGCTTCGATCTGACCGCCCTCCACCGGAAAGCTCGCTTACAGGTCCGCGGAGGCATGATGGGCGCCGTTGCGGTAGACGTTGGCCCGGTAGGCCCCGAGTAGCTGCTGAAGTCGAAAAAGTCGACGTCGACGGTGTAGACCACACCGCCCGGCTCATCGGGAGCGGCGGTGCGCAGGTGGAACATGGATCTGGAGAGCGGCTGCCACCAGCGGTACGCCTTCAGCTCATGGCCGTCTCCTGGTCTGACCTTCTTGAGCCTGCGGCTGCGGCGCCATCTGCTGAGCATGCTCGCCAGCGTAGGCCGCAGAATGGCCTCAGGGCCTCAGGGCCTCAGCCCGCAGGCGTGCATCGCTTACGCCTTTCTGATGACTGCCGGAATGCGCCCCAGGGATGACGACGGGGACTGCAGCACTCGGCAGAATGATGACCATGACGACATGGATCAGCAGCAGAGCAGCTGTGGAAGGCACGTGGATGGAAGGGCTGCAGGACTGGGTCGACGGGCTGCCCGAAGCGCTGCAGTGGCTCGGCGTCGCCGCGCTCTCTGCCGTCCCGTGGCTGGAGTCCTATACGGGGCCCTTCTTCGGGATCATTGCAGGGATGCCCTGGTGGGCGGCGCTGGTCTCAGCCGTCCTCGGCAACGCGATCGCGGTGGCCGCTCTGGTGTACATGACCCATGGCCTGCGCACCGCGGCGCTGAGCCGAGAGGACCCGGAGGCGGTGCCCGAGAAGAAGCGCAGGCGCCGGGAGAAGGTCCAGCGGCTCCTGGACAAGTACGGCGTGCCCGGCGTCGCCATTCTGGGGCCCTTTGCCCTGCCCAGCCAGCTCACTGCGCCGCTGATGGTCAGCTTCGGCGCCAGCCGTCACAACGTGATGGCGTGGATGCTGGTATCGATCATCCTGTGGGGCTTTTCTCTGTCGCGCTCACGATCTGGCTGCTCTCCGTCATCAGCTGACCGCTGTTGGACCGCCGTCGCTGGTGAGGCGATCGGCGGCGCTGCTAGCTCTGCTCCTCGTCGCGGGGTAACGCTGGGCCTCTCTGGAGCCCTCGGTCAGGTCCTTGATCGCCACGTTGTCGTCGAAGTTGGAGCCGAACGCTCCGGCCACGGTGCCCATCGACGCTGCCATCCAGGCAATCTCGACGTAGTTGATGAACTCACCATCGGCGTCCTCGACCGACTCCGCCAGGAAGCCCGGATCGATGAGCATCAGGGCCATGGCAAGGATGGTGAAGAAGAGCACCAGGTACAGCGAGGTCACCGACACCAGCAGACTCAGCACGGTGGAGGCGTTGTAGACCATCGCCTCGCGCCGCCGCCGAAGTCGGCGGGACGGTCCCACAGCCGGTTCGACACGATCAGCCACGCCACCATCGCCGTCACGGCGATGATGCTGGCCAGCGCAAGCCGCCACCAGGGCAGCGCGTTGGACATCTCCCAGATCGTGGTGAAGAAGACGCCGAAGGCGCCCGTGGCCACGCTTACCGCGAACACTTTGGACAGCTTCAGCATCGACCACAGGGGCTCATTGGCGACCACCATGCCCATGAGCATCCATATGCGGCTCGGCACAGGTGCTCGCGGGTTGATGTACACGGTGTCTTCGCCGCGCTGGTCCCGGACCTGGTTGATGAGCCCGCCTTTGACGCGCGCCTCATCCGCTGACTCGTGGATCAGCGCACGAACGGCGCCGTTGAGCTGGAATCTCAGCCCGCCTCTGCAGCCGACGGGCCCCAGGGCGGGCAGTGAGATGACGGCCAGCTTCTCCTGGAAGTGAAGCTCCGTGGTCTTGGACCGTCGGCCCGCGGTACGCGGCACCTCGGTGACCACCACGGTGATGTCCGCCTCAGAGTCGCGCGCCCACTGCTGAGCGGTGTCCAGGTCCAGGGTGCCGTCCTTGCGCAGCGGGATCAGCACCTGTTCGTGCTCGACTGAGTATTCCTGCGCCCAGTCACGGTTCTGCTCGTCCAGAATCTTCCGCATGATCAGGGACGTGCGCCCCGGGTCGGAGTAGATGGCTATCTTTCGATGCGCACGATCCCCTTGGGCCTCGTGGACCTCATCCTGTCCCTGATTCTCATGATCGACGTCGCGCTCGTCAGTTTCGGAGGAAGACACGCGCCGGAGCGTACAACGAAAGTCTTATCAGACGCTGGCCGTGCGGTCCGCGTGTCCTGAAAGGGCTGAGTCGCCGAGCTTCTCCAGCACCAGAGGCTTCACCTTCGAGCCGTAGAGCTCGATGGTCTCCATCATGTGCTCGTGCGCGAGGGATCCGTTGCCGTATTTCAGGCCGAAGCGGGTGAGGCCCAGAGCCTCCTTGGTGCGGACGATCTTGTCGGCCACAGTCTCCGGGGACCCGACGAAGAGGGCGCCGTGCTGGATCTCCTGCTCGAACTGGTCGCGTCCCGGGCGGCCCCGCCCCATCCTCGCTCACTGCCCAGCTGCGCCATCAGATCCGCCCAGGAGGGGTAGAAGATCTCCTTGGCCTTCTCATCCGTCTCCGCCACAAATCCGTGCGAGTGGCTCGCCACGCGAAAGTCCTGCCCGTGGCCGAACTCCTGCAGCGCCCGGTAGTAGAGGTCGACCATGGGCGCGAACCGCGGCGGGCGCCTCCGATGATCGCCAGCTCCAGTCCGACGCCGTGGCGGGCAGCCCGCACCACCGAGTTCGGGGTGCCGCCGACGGCGATCCATGTGGGCAGCCCGTTCTCGTGGTCGGTCTTGGGGAAGATCTCCTGGTTCTTCAGGCTACTCGGGTCTCGCCCTGCCAGCTGACCTTCCCCTCGCTGCGCAGCTTGACGAAAAGGTCCACCTTCTCCTCGAAGAGCTTCTCGTAGTCGCTCAGGTCGTAGCCGAAGAGAGGGTAGGACTCGATGAAGCTTCCTCGCCCCAGGGAGACCTCAGCCCGGCCTCCGGTGATCCTGTCGATCGTGGCGAACCGCTGGTACACACGCACCGGGTCGTCGGAGGAGAGGACCGTCACGGCACTGATCAGCTTGATCCGCTCGGTCGCCGCGCCCACCGCCGAGAGCACGACGTCGGGGCTGAGATCGCGTAGTCGGCTCGGTGGTGCTCGCCGATGCCGATCACATCGATCCCCACCGAGTCAGCCATGCGCGCCTCCTCCACGACGTTGCGCAGCACCTCGGGCTGGGAGAGGGTGCGGGAGCCGTCCGGGGTCTTGGTCACGTCCCCGAAGGTGTGGATTCCGAACTCGAAGTGGTCAGTGCGGCGTTCGTTGCTGATCGTCATAGTCAGCTCAACCGCCGAGACCGCCGAACAATTCCTTCAGATTTGAAGTACTTTTGCGGCGCGGCGCACCGCGTCGGTCAGCCGGTGCATGTGAGAGGCATTGGTCGACCATCGGTGCCAGTGCAGCTGCACCTCCTCCGGGGCCAGCTCCGGAATGACCTGCAGGTCCCGATGCGCACCCTCGCGCACCCCGGGGCAGCATCGAATCCGGAATGGTGCCCCACCCCAGGCCGTGCCCCACCGCAGCGTTGTACGCCTGCACGCTGGGCACCAGGTGCGTGATCGCAGGCGAGCCGACGCCCAGTCCGGCGAGCGCGGCGCGCTGAGTGTTGTCCCGGATGCTGTAGTCCACCTGCGGAACGCGCCGCCAGTCCACGGTGCCGTCCTCGCGCCGGTGACGGTCCAGCAGCTCGGCCGAGGCCACCGGCCAGTACCGCATCGTGCCCAGAGGCTCGGAGACGCACCCGGAGACAGGAGTGGGATGATCCGCCACCGCCGCGGCCACGGTCCCGCTGCGGAGCAGCTCATGGGTGTGCTGCTGATCCTCCGTGTGGAGGTGCAGCTCGACACCGTCCCAGGTGGCCGCCTCCTGCAGGACCCGGATGAACCACGTGGCCAGGGTGTCGGCGTTGACCGCGATGCTGATGGTCGTCACGGGCTGGGCCTCCGCCGACTGGAATCCCAGGGCGGCCCGCGCCTCGTCCTCCAGCAGGAGCGTCTGGCGGGCGATCCGCAGCATCTGCTCGCCTGACGCGGTGGGCCGCACAGGCACGGTCCTGGTGACGAGCACGTGCCCGACCTCGCGCTCCAGGGCCTTGATGCGCTGGGAGAGGGCCGAGCCGGAGACTCTGAGCAGGTCCGCGGCGGCCCTGAAGGTCCCCTCGTCCACGGCGGTGACGAATGCTCGCAGATGATCAGTGTTCATCGTATGAAGCATAGCTTCAGATGCTGAAGAATTGTGAGCTGGTGCGGAAAGGGTCCCGGGGCCCAGGATGATGCCCATGACCATTCTGCTCACCGGATTCCTGACCACCATGGCCCTCATCGTGGCGATCGGCCCGCAGAGTGCGTGGCTGCTCCGCCAGGGACTGCGCCGAGACCGAGTGGCCCTGGCCGTGACCGCCTGCCTCATCGGCGACATCGCCCTGATCGCCCTGGGGTCGCCGGCGTGGGAGTCGCGCTCGACGCGGCCCCGTGGCTGCTCGACGTCCTGCGCTGGGTGGGCGTCGCCTACATCACCTGGTTCGCCCTGAAGTCGTTCCGGTCCGCCTGGCGCTCACGCGCCGGCGCCGACGCCGACCAGCGCAGCGAGACCGTGGAGGAGGCCCTCACCAGCGAAATGCCCGCCGTGGACGCTCACTCCCACGCCCCGGCGGAGACGCCGCGAGGCGGAACGGCCACCCTCCAGCGCGCCGCCGCACCCGCCCTCTCACGGGTCTCCGCGGTGCTGATGACCGGCCTGGCCCTGTCGCTGCTGAACCCGCACGCCCTGGTGGACACAGTGGTGGTGCTGGGCACCATGGCCAACAGCTTCGGAGACGGACGGTGGGCCTTCGCAGCGGGCGCCGTGGCAGCCTCCGTGCTGTGGCACGCGGCCCTGGGCGCAGGAAGCTCGGCTCTCGCCGGTGTGCTCAACCGCCCCCGCACCTGGGTCATCATCGACACACTCGTGGGAGTCACGATGCTCGTCGTGGCCGGTATGCTCGCCGTCAGCGGGCTGTAGGAACCTACGAGCCGCGGTGCTCCAGCCCGAGATCCCTGAGCACCGCGGTGGCCGCATTGAACCCGCCCATGCCGTGGGCCCCGCCGCCCGGGGCGTCGATGAGGAGCACAGGTAGACGCCCTCCGGGCCCAGCGCGTAGGGCCGCATCGGGCGCGGACGAGCGACCATCTGCCCCAGAATCGGCAGGCCGCCGCTGATGGAGCCGCCCACCAGGTTGGGATTCCACTCCTCGAGGTCCGCGGGGCTCCAGACCCTGCGCTCGAGGACCACATCGCCGAACTCAGGGGCCTGGCTCGTGATCTCCTCCTCGATCATGCGCACCGTCCGCTGGGCAGCCGAGGCGTCGAGGCCCTGCGGCACATGCGCGTAGGCCCACATCGTCTGCCGATGGTCCGGGGTGCGCGTGTCGTCCGCCGCTCCCGCCTGGGCCATCAGAACGTAGGGACGTCCGGGAACCACGCCGCGGGCAACAGCAGCCTCCCAAGCAGCGATCTGAGAGGCAGAGCCGCCCAGGTGCACCGTGCCCGCCTCAGCCATGCGGGGATCGCTCCAGGATGGGCCCGTCGAGCAGGTAGTCCACCTTGACTGCGGCCGGTCCGTACTTCCACCTGCCGAGACGGCGACGCAGCCACTCCGGCATCTCCAGGCCGTCCATGCGCAGCAGCTGCTGCGGCGTCAGGTTCAGCACCACCACGTCATAGACGTCCTCGGCGGCGCGGGGCGATCCCCCTCCGGACCCGGCGAGCGTGTAGCCGCGGCGCCTCGCGTCCCGGCGCGTCCTCACCCGTCCCGCAGGCAGGTCGGCCTCCGCCATCGACTCCACCGAGAACCCCGTTTCGATGCGGCCCCTCGCTGCACCAGGCTCTCAACCAGCTGATTGACCAGCTGCTGGGAGCCTCCTCGCACCACCGGCCAACCGTTGGCGTGCGCGGCCGCACCGAAGAGCACGCCGAACGCCGAGGTCATCATGCTGCTCAGCGCCGCCGAGGAGTGGCTTACCAGCCCCGCAAAGAGGGCACGGGTCTCCTCGCGGGCGAACAGCCTGTCCACAGTGCGCGCAGGAAGGGCGCCCTGCAGCCCCAGCTGCGCCAGCGCATACCCTCCCGAGCATCGCCCCGCTGCCGAAGGGCAGCCCGTCCAGGCGCTCCGAGAGCGGCACGTCGTCGGTGACGCGGGTCAGATCGTCGTACCGGTAGGCGAACGGGCGAGTGGGCGGGACCAGAGCGCCCCTGCGGACGTCCTCCCACTGCCGCACCAGAGGACCGACCAGGGCTTTCCACCGGCCGCCGTCGGACCCGAGACCCGCTGCGGTCTCCTCCATCGAGGCGTGCAGCAGGGCCGCATGGCCGCCGTCTATCCCGTGAGCGGCGGGTATGGCGGGATGAGCCCAGTCAGGGCTGCGCTCCAGGACCGAGTCATAGGCGGGGAGGCGATGCTGAGCGGATGCACGCTCGCGCCGAGATCACTGATGAGCCCCTCGCCGAACAGCTCAGCCGAACGCAGCGCACCCCCACCGCCTCATCGGCCTCGAAGAGCGTGACCTCAGCGCCTACCTGGGCAAGGCGGTTCGCAGCCACGAGACCATTGGGACCGGACCCCACTACTGCGGCGCGCCATGCCATAGCCCCTAGCCTACTGCTCGGACCCGCTCCACCTGAGCGGCAATATTGCGGATGAACACCACCAGCCAGCTGAACAGAATGGCCGCCCCGACCAGCTCCATGGAGGTCAGATTCCAGTAGTCCATCGGAATCCACAGGACGAACGAGAAGATCAGCGCCCCGCGGCAACGTAGCTGAACAGATAGAACGACCTCGGAAAGCCCGGCAGCCAGTACGGAATGCCCACCAGCAGAATGAGGAAGAACAGGGCGAACCCGGCGCTGGCGACCACATGGCCGTCGTGGTGGAGACTGATCGGGATCAGGCCGATGCCCGCCAGCGAGACCCCCATGCCGACCATGCAGGCACGCACCACACCGATCCGCGGGTTCCAGAAGTGCGCGTCGAGACTGTTGGACACCCGGGCGGTCACCGCCGCTGCGCGCGAGCCCTCTTCGGCGCGCTGCTGCCGCTGAGCGATGCGTCTGCCGACCTTGATCCGGGCTGCCTCAGCCCACAGTCGCAGGTCCCGGCTGATGAAGCCCGTGAGCGTGGTGATGATGATCCCCGACACCACGAGCGTGGTGTTGAACGTCCAGAAGCTGGTGGTGCCACCTGTCCGGTTCCCAGCTCGGAGAACATGACGTGCCACCAGTACGGATTCTCCGCGAAGAGCGTGGAGATCAGAATGCCGCTGGCCATGAAGATCGCCAGGATCGTCGACAGGGAGAACGCTGTGAGCCGGGCTCCCGAGTTGAAGGCGAAGTAGCCGCTGACGGCACCCACCAGTCCCAGCAGCACCGATCCGGCGATGTGGTCGACCGTCAGGCCGATGAAGGCCTCCTGAAAGACGCGGAAGATCCCGAGCGAGGCCATCACCGCGATCGAGCTGTGCATCACCACGAGGGACAACGTGTCGATCACCTGCTGCAGGGCGGGGCGCTGGCCCATCCAGATATTGGCCATGCGGGTGTTCAGCGACCATCCGACGATGAAGGCCATGCCTGCGGTGACTCCGCCCACCACAGCTCCGTAGAACTGAATGGACATGTCGTCGTTTCCCGCCAGCGCAGGCCGCTCCCCGGGAAGACCACGAAGCCCACCAGCAGTCCGATGACCGCTCCCAGGAGCAGCGACCAGATGGCTCTGGACTCGATGAGGACCTGGAGCCGAGCGTGCGACTCCGCCTGAGGGCCGGTGGCGTGGGCGTGGTGCTCGGCATCCTCGACGGCTGCCCTGGCGGCAAGCTCTCTGGCTCTGCCGTGCGTGCCCAACAAGCTCATCACCAATAATTATCATCCCCGGCCTATCGCCGGGTCGAGGTGCCCGGGTAATGTCACAGACATGCACGACGACGAAGCTCCGCTGGCACTGAACCTCGGCAAGCACGCCGTCGGCGCGCGAATCCGGATCGCCGCCTCCCCGAGGAGATATGGGCCCTAGTGTCCAATCCCCACCGGCACCACGAGTTCGACGGCTCCGGCTCCGTTCAGTCCCAGGCCATCGGACCCGAGGAGCTGCGCCGGGGCGACCGCTTCAGCGTGCACATGCGCAGGTTCGGCATCCCCTACAGGCTTCCGCTGCGCGTGACCCGGTCTGAGCATCAGCGGGTGCTCGAATGGAAGCAGCCCACAGGCCACCGCTGGCGGTGGGAGATCGAACCGGACGGCGAGGACGTGATCGTCACCGAGGCGTTCGACGCGGCCAAGCAGCTGCCGCCGGTGCGCGCCGGACTGAAGGCTGCCGGAGTATTCCAGGACAACGCCGCGAACATCCGAGCCTCGCTGATACGGATGCGCGGACTCTTCCTGTCTCCCTGACGGCCCTCGCCGCTGCGGAGAGCCAGCCCTACTCTCGAGTACACTCTGTGCACAAGCGTCTGCCCCCGACGGCCGTTACCCGTCTGCAGATGCTTCTACGTTGCACCGCGTGACCGGCTCGTCGCACCTGGCCGGTCACGCCGAATCGGCAGGAGAGGCTGCATGTTCAACCCGAGATCAACCGCGCCCTCAGCGCGGCCGCCGAGCTCATCAATACAGAGGCGGGTCTCCGAAGCAATCACGAAACGTCTGACACTCTGACCACAGTGGAGGACCTGAAACGATATTCAGGCCAACAGGATCCGGGCCTCGGCTGGCCCACCTCGACTGTCGACCGCCCCAGCTGGAGAAGGCGCGAGCGCTTCGCACCGCCCTCCGCCAGATCTGGCACCAGGCCCCCGTCACCGGCGGCAGGCCGATGGAGCAGATCAATGACCTGCTCCACGGCGTGGGCACCCGGCTGGAGAAGGTCGAGAACCGGGGCAAGACGGAGCCGCCGTTCCGGCAGGCTCCCGTTCCCGTGTCGAAGAAGCTCGGCGACATCATGACGGCCACCATGGCCGCAGCCCTGACCCGGCTGGTGGTGGAGGAGGAGACCGCGCGCATGCGGATCTGCAAGGGCGAGGACTGTGAGGCCGCAATCATCGATCTCACCCGGAACCGTTCCAAACTGTTCTGCGACTTCGGCAACTGTGCGAACCGAGCGCATGTGCGCGCCTACCGGGCGCGACAGGCAGCCGTGCGCAACGGCCGCCGCCCTGCTGCGGCGACTCCGCAGGCGCCGCAGGAGGATCTGCCGAGGGAGCCGAAGCTGAACAAGCCGTCTTCGGCGGAGAAGGCCGCGGCCATCGAGCAGCCCACGTCGGAGTCCGCCGTGGCGGCCAAGGAGTTCCGCGATCAGATGCGCACTGAGCTGATGGACGCCCGCGCCGAAACCGGGAAAAAGTCGAAGAAGAAGAAAAGAAGTAGGCCGGAGGCGCTACTCAGCGTCCCGTCCGTAGGGGGCTCGCCATGCTCACGGCGGGCCTCCTCCTGCTTTCGGCGGCGCTCCTTCTCACGCCGCTGCGCCACCTGCTGGCGGTACAGCTCCTCGGCGTTCTGGTTCACCCCCGAGCCTTGGCTGAGCTCCTCCGGGTTCTCCCGCGACGCCAGCTGAAGCATAGAGACCAGCAGCAGCGCGGCAATGAAGGCGATGCCGAAGGCAAGCAGGGCCAGGTTGACCGGTGAGCTGAGGCCGCCCATATCGCCCCCGCCCTGTTCGACGCGCGGGTTGTCCGTGCCGCCGGAGGTTGCCAGGAACACCACGGCCGCAGCGACTGCCCCCAGGATCCCCGAAAAGATCAGGGAGCCTTCACCGACTGAAGCAGGAGCGGCGCTACTCTGATCATCGGACACGTGCAGATTCCAATCGGACGGTGTTTCGGGGCCACATCATTCTACTGCTCGTAGAAGGAGCAGTGCGACCGTTTCGCTCTCAGCTCCGACGGGCCTCGTACGTCAGCCCCGCAGCACTGATGAGCAGCAGTGCCGCGGCAAGGATCATTCCCATGCCCGCAGTGCCAGCCACTACATGAAGATCCGGGCCGTGCCAGATGAAGAGGGCGATCCCGGTCAGGGCGGTCACACCTCCCACCGTCATGTGGTCCCGGGTAAGCACGAACTCTCCGCGCACCAGGGCCCCTCCGATGAGCTCGAGGGCTCCCATGGCGAGCAGGTACGCGTAACGGCGACAGCGACTGCCCAGCTGGCGCCCATGAGCACCAGCACTGCACCGCTCAGGGTCCAGAGGGCAGCGCCCGCGGCCAGCATCGTCCGGAGGCGCTGGGGCACATGCGAGCTCTTGGCGTACTCCCAGACCATGGAGGCAGTCACGATGAAGAAGGCGGCCATGACCACCTTGCCGATGAAGAACGCGTTGTCACCCCACAGGCCGATCAGATCCTCGTTGCCGGTCCAGAAGGTGGCGAAGATGCCGAAGGCGGCGGTGAAGGCGGCACGAAGCCACACGGGCCGCTGCAGGGCGGCCGCGGTCTCGACGGGAACTCTGGTCACGGACACGGCCGAGATTCTACGCCGTCCTGAGGCGCTTCGGGGCGCAGGACCTCTGCGCGGGACCTCCGATCAGCGCGGACGGCGCTCCCGGTCGGGCTCTCCGAGCCGCATCCAGCGGTCAGTGAGGATGCGCAGTCCGAGGGTCAGGGCCCGGGCGCCCATGAAGACCACGGCGAACGCCATCCACAGCCACAGGATCCCGGCAGGTCCCTCATGGCCCAGCGCGGAGACCCACCAGAGCACCGGCAGGTAGATGCCCAGTGTGACCAGGCCCGCCACAGCCAGGTAAGCCACATCGTTTACGCCCATGAGCACCCCGTCGAGAATGAACACGAAGCTTACCAGAGGCTGCGACGCCGCGAGGACGAGCAGGGCCACGGTGATGCTTGCGGCGACCTGCTCGTCGGGTGTGAAGAGCAGCGGCGCCCACGGCGCGGAGAGCGCGACGACCAGCCCCGTCACCACGCCGAAGCCCAAGGACCACAGAATCATCAGCCGCGTCATCCGCTGTGCGTCCTGCTTCCGGTTACTCCCAGCTCGCGGCCGATCAGGGCCTGCGCAGCAATGGCGAGCGCGTCGAGGGCGAAGGCCATGGTGGAGAACACGACGAAGGCCACCTGGTGCGCCGCCAGGACCTCCGGGCCCAGATCTGTGGCCGCCAGCACGGTGGCCACGATCGCCGCACGCAGAGACAGGGTCCGCAGGAACATCCACCCGCCCACAGTGCATGCGCTGCGCAGCCCCAGGGGTCGGGCATGAGGACACCCGTGGGCCCGGAGCCTGGGGGCGAGCATCATCAGGTACGTGATGGCCATTCCCCACTGCGCTGCTGAGGTGCCCAGGGCCGCACCCGCGACACCCATGCCCAGCACGTGCACCAGGACGAGGTTGAGCAGCGCGTTGGCCGTGAAGCCGACCCCGGCGACGACCAGCGGCGTCTTGGTGTCCTGAAGCCCGCGGAGGGTTCCCACGGCAGCGAAGACCAGCAGCATCGCGGGCAGTCCGGGAAGGGACCACAGCAGATACGCCCAGGCGTGGTCGAGCACTGCGGCGTCGGCTCCCATGCGGCTCAGCAGCTCTCGGCCGAAGGCGCCGCGCACGAGTGCCAGCCCTGTTCCCAGGAGGACGGCCAGCCATACCCCGTCGCGCCCGGCCGCCAGAGCCCGTCCGTGCTTTCCTGCCCCCAGGAACCGCGCGACCGCCGGAGTGGTGGAGTAGGCCAGGAAGATCATCAGCCCCACCACCGTCTGCATCACGGTGGTGCCGAGGGCGGCTCCGGCGAGGGGCTCGGTGCCCAGACGGCCGATGATCGCCGTGTCGGCGAGCAGGAAGAGCGGCTCGACCACCAGGGCCCCCAGTGCGGGGACGGCTAGGGCCAGGATCTGTCGGGGCAGGGAGCGCGGCTTAGCCCTCCTGATGGCCCGCGACGGTGCCGGGGCTCACCTCAGAAGAGGATGACGGCGAAGTCGTCGACATAGGGAAGCAGGAAGTACATGCTGCAGACGGCCACGATGTTGTTGAACGCGTGGACGAACCAGGCGAACGCGAGCGAGCGTCCGCTGAAGATGTATGCCAGCGTCATGATGATCGACATCGTCAGATAGGTGAACAGCGAGGTCATGATCAGCATCAGGTCCCCGGTCACCAGCTCTGCAGTCACGTGGACGGCTGCGAAGATCAGGATCGAGATGACCGCGCAGACCCAGATGTTGAGCTTGGTGGAGAGCTTGCCGACCAGCTGGTGCCTGAAGAAGTACTCCTCAATGTAGGGCACCACGATGCCGAACAGCAGCAGAGCGGCCCAGAACGGGACCACCTGCATCATGGCTTCCAGGCCTACCTGGTTCTCTGAGGTGGTCGGCTCCTGGCCGAAGATCGCCATGATCAGAAGAGTGATGATCAGGTTGGCCACGATCGTGACCAGCCACAGGCCCGGTACGGCGAGCAGCTTGAGGAACGCCAGCCCGCTGTGCGTGAACACCCGGAAGCTCCTGATGAGGGCCTTCAGGTTCAGCGGCAGGATCAGAGCCAGGAGGATCCCGAAGATCACCGCGTTCTCCGCGAACTGCATCATGTAGTCCTCGTCGCTGAGCGACACCCCGCCCATGGGGTCCACACCCGCGGCGTTCATCACCAGCGTGAGGATGGTGGTTCCGATGAGGAAGAACCCGAAATAGGGGATGGCGGTCAGCAGATCCCACCATGAGAGCTACCCGGGTCGGAGTCCGGCTGGCCCCACAGGCGGGTCGGAAGCCCCTTGGCCGGGTACCTGACCGCGTACTTGTCCGGGTGCCCGCCGTCCGCGGGCTGGGCCCCGTAGTACGGCTGATGAGGGGCAGGGGCATGCGGTCCGGGCGACTGCTGTTCATTCACGCCGGTCAGCCTAGCGGCCCCTCCCTGACGACGTACTCAGCCTTTCGAATGATCTTCTCGGGTCATCCGACGGCGGGGCTGAGGGAGGGACGGGGCTCACATGGGGTCGGGGCTGGGCGTCAGCAGCGTCGCGTTGCGGAGGTCGCGTATGCGCCGGGCCTTCTCCGCCACCGCGTAGTCCTCATCCGAGATCGGCTCCCACCGGCTGATGCGCATCGCGGAGCCGTCCTCGTTCAGCGCCACCATCACCGGGAGCCCGTAGGCGACGTCCTCCGGTCGTCGTTCGGTGCGGTCTCCGCCCCTGACACGGACCAGCACGTGCATTGAGGTGCTCCCGGTGAGCACCAGGCGCGCCTCGACCTCGACCAGATCCCCACTTTGATGGGGCGGTAGAACCGCACCCCGCCGGTGAGCACCGATGTGACCCGGTGGCCGCTGAAGCGCTCTGCGCAGATCTCCGCAGCCAGGTCCACCCATTTCATCACCGTGCCTCCGCGGACCTTGCCGTCCGGGTAGCGCTCCTCAGTGTCCGCCACGAACCGCATCGTCAGAGCCTCGGAGTCGCCCATGGACTCGGGCAGCTCGCGGATCTCATCCTCAATCTGCCTGCGGTGGTCCATACGGCGGGCAGCGTCGACGTCACGGCGGGTCTCCAGCTCCGTGGAGGGCTCGAAGGGCTGCACCTCGACCGGCTCGCCGTCCTCGCCGACCGCCACGTAGATCATGAAGCACTCGGTGCAGA
Source organism: Nesterenkonia pannonica (assembly GCF_019575955.1). GTDB lineage: Bacteria > Actinomycetota > Actinomycetes > Actinomycetales > Micrococcaceae > Nesterenkonia > Nesterenkonia pannonica. Next base: position 285,479 of record NZ_CP080575.1, on the reverse strand, counting down.
CCTTCCACGACCCTCTGAGCGGGAGAGGACTCTGGTCTGGATGTGGACGCTGCGGCGGCCGGTGTGGACCACCCGCGCCTGCACCCGTACGGGGTGTCGCGAGGAACGGGCCGGGTGAAGTGCATGTTCCCCACGTACGAGGTCACGCACTGCGCGCGGGTCCAGGAGGCCGCACAGGCGTAGGCCGTCTTGTCGATCCAGTCCACCACGGTGCCGGCGGCGACATTCTTCTTCGACGACGTGCCCGTGACCTCTCTGAAGGTCAGCTCAATCTTTGCTCGTCGCGCCACGGGCCTGACTCTACCCGGTGGCGCGCATCACAGGGCGGCATGGAGCACCAGTGCATAGGATGATGAAGAAGCACAACCCTGACCGAAGCAGATCCCGATCCGCAGAGACGTCTGAGGCTCCACATGCATCCCTTCGAGAACCCCTTCCGCCACAGCGCAGAGGCGAAGAGGCACGCCCTCCGCCACTTCCGCGCCGTCATCTTCGACATGGACGGGGTCGTCACCGACACCGCCGGCGTCCACGCCACGGCATGGAAGGAGCTTTTCGACGCCGCGCTGCCAGAGATCGCCACGCGCCGCAGCCGGAGTTCACTGAGGAGGACTACCTCAACTATGTGGACGGACGGCCGCGCGAGGACGGCGTGCGCAGCCTGCTCAGCGCCCGCGGGCTGCCCGTCCGTGAGGGCTTACCGGGGACTCGCCGGAGACCCTGTCGGTGCACGGCCTGGCGGCGCGCAAGCAGGGGTACTTCGAAGAGGTCCTCAACCGCGACGGCGTGGACACCTTCAGCACCACCGTGACCCTCATCGAGCGGCTGCGCAGAGACTCCATCCCGATTGCGCTGGCGACCAGCTCGCGCAACGGCCGCGAGGTGCTCCGCCGCGCCGGGCTGATCGACTGCTTCGACGTCATTGTGGACGGCTCAGACATCGCAGAGCTCGGCCTGCCGGGCAAGCCCGCGCCGCACATGTTCCTGCACGCGTCGGCGCTGCTGGCCGTGGAGCCTCAGGATTCCATCGTCATCGAGGACGCAGTCTCCGGGGTCCAGGCCGGGCGCGCGGGCGACTTCGGCATGGTGGTGGGCCTGAACCGGGGCGATGACCCGAAGCGGCTCAAGGAGGGCGGGGCCGACATCGTCGTGAAGGACCTCGCGGTCGCGAAGCTGGAGACCAGGACCACCCGGCCCTTCGACCCCAGGTGGGTGCTGCGCTACGACGAGTTCGATCCGGCCGCGGAGCCCACCCGGGAGACGCTCACGGCCACGGCCAACGGCTACTGGGGCACCTGAGGGTCCTACCCGGGCACCTCGGCCGACGCCAGCCACTACCCCGGCAACTACATGGCTGGGGTCTTCAACCGGCTGCAGACCGACATCATGGGCAGAACCGTCGAGACCGAGCACATGGTCAACATTCCGGACTGGACATTCCTGCAGGTCACCCCGGAGGTAAGCACGCCGCTGCTGCCCGGATCCCCGGAGCTGGTCGACTACTTCCAGGAGCTCGACATGCGTCGCGGCCTGCACACTCGCGTGGCGCGATACGAGGATCTGCACGGCCGGCGCACCAAGGTCACCATCCGGCAGTTCCAAGCCCTGGCCAACGTTCACCTGGGGTGCATGGAGGTCAAGCTCGAGGCCGAGAACTGGTCCGGCAACGTGGGGATCCGATCGATGGTCGACGGCCGCGTCGCCAACCGCAACGTCGCCGCAGATCGCGAGCTCGCTAAGCAATCACATCGAGCCGGTCGATTCGCGCGAGGTGGACGGCGAAACGGTGCTTCTGGAGACCGAGACCAATCAGTCGAAGGTTCAGATCGCGGTGGCCGCTCGCACCTCCGTCACCACACCCGGCAAGACCACGCCGATGCGCCTACCCGTCATGGAGGGGACCTGGTGGTAACCACGACATCTCGCTGAGCCTCGACGCGGGTGTTCCCGTGCGGATCGAGAAGATCGCCGCGGCGTCGAACTCCCACGACCACGCCATCAGCACGGTATGGCACAACGCGGTCAAGCGCGTGCAGCGGGCGCCGAGCTTCCGATCGCTGCTGAGCTATCAGGAGGAGCTGTGGGGCGCCCTGTGGCACCGCTTCGCCGTGTCCCTGGGCAATGAGGCCGAGGACGGGTGCACCAACGGCCGCCAGCAGCTGGCCCTGAATCTTCACATCTTCCACGTCCTGCAGACGGCCTACGGCGCGCGTCACGACCTCGACGCCTCTCTGGGCGCACGCGGGCTTCACGGTGAGGGCTACCGCGGCCATCTCTTCTGGGATGAGATGTTCATGTACCCCATGCTGACTCTTCGACGGCCGGAGCTCACGCGCGGGCTGCTGATGTACCGGTACCGCTTACTCGACGAAGCCCGCGCCATGGCAGCGGCCGAAGGGTACGAAGGCGCCATGTACCCCTGGCAGGCAGGCTCGGACGGCCGCGAGGAGACCCCACAGAGCTGTGGAACCCCGTTCCCAGCAGTGGATGCCCGACAACTCCCACCGGCAGCGGCACGTCTCCTGGCGATCGCCTACTCGGTCATCCGGTACTTCGAAGTCACCCAGGACTACACCTTCCTCTCCGACTACGGCGGGAGATGCTGGTGGAGGTCAGCCGGTTCTTCGTCTCGATGGCCCAGTACGACGCCGAGGCGGACCGGTACGACATCGACGGAGTGATGGGGCCCGACGAGTATCACGACGGCTACCCCGACACGCCCGGCTCGGGGCTGCGCAACAACGCGTACACCAACGTGCTGGCCTCGTGGGTTCTGCGGCACACAGCAGGGCTGGTCCGTGAGCTCGACGACCGCGACGACCCCTCTCCGAGTGGCTGGACATCTACGACGACGAGCTGGACCACTGGGACAAGGTGTCGCAGCGGCTTCGGATCCACTTCCACGACGGCGGGGTGATCAGCCAGTTCGACGGGTACGGAGACCTGCTCGAGTTCGACTGGGAGGGCTATCGCGCCAAGTACGGGAACATCGGCAGGCTGGACCTCATCCTGCAGGCCGAGGGTGACGCCACCAACCGGTACAAGCTCTCCAAGCAGGCCGATGTGCTCATGCTCTGCTACATCTTCTCGGCCCAGGAGCTCATCGACGCGCTCGAACACATGGGGTATGAGCTCACGATGGACGAATTCGGCCACACCGTCGAGTACTACCTGGCCCGCTCCTCGCACGGCTCCACACTGTCCCGGCTGGTGCACGGCTGGGTGGCGGCCAGGTTCGACCGCGGCGGCTCATGGAACCTCTTCAAGGAGGCTCTGGAGGCCGACATCTCAGACACCCAGGGGGCACGGTCCGCGAAGGCATCCACCTGGGGGCCATGGCTAAGCACCGTCGACATGGTCATCCGCTGCTACGGCGGGGTGGAGACCCGGTCGGACGCCCTCTGGCTGCACCCCTGCTGCCGGACGAGGTGCCGGAGATGTGCTTCCGTATCCGCTACCGGAACCAGCCCATCGTGGTGCGCATCGACCACGAGAAGGTCGTCCTCAATCTGTCCGAAGGTTCGGCGGAGCCGATCGACGTCAATGTCGAGGGCCAGCACAAGACGCTGCAGCCCGGGGAGACCTGGACAGTGCCGCTGCAGCACCAGGCTCGCGCCCATGAACGCCACAGCCTCTCCGCGGCCTGAGGGGCGCAGGCCTGCGCCCAGCCGTGTCGGCACGCCCCGTTAGGCTGGACGGCATGAATGACGCTGAGCCGACCGCTGTCCCCTGCGTCAGGCCGCCGACGCGCGGCTTGAGCAGATGCTCGCCGACATCCGCGGCTGGTGGAGGTCGAGAGCCCCTCGAGCGACTACGAGGCGGTGGCCCGCGGCGCCGCAGAGGTGGCGCAGCTGGCAGCGGAGCGGCTGGACCTGAAGACGGGCGGGGTCACCGCAGAGACCCTGACGGACGAGGGCGTCACCCACGTGCGCATCCGATTCGGCTCCTCCGACCCACGGGTGCTGCTGGTCAATCACCAGGACACCGTGTGGCCGATCGGCACGCTGGCGCGGAAGCCGTTCGCCCACGAAGACGGCGTCCTCCGCGGGCCCGGAGTGTTCGACATGCTCACCGGCGTGGTCATGTCCATCCACGCGGCCGCACTGCTCCAGGAGGTAGGCGAGGACCTCACCGGGCTGAGCATCGTGGTCACCGGCGACGAGGAGGTCGGCTCAGCCACCGGGCGCAGGCTCCTCCTCGATGAGGGGCGGAGCGCTCGCGCAGCATTTGTCATGGAGGGCGCCATCGGCGAGCGCGGCGACCTGAAGATCGCCCGCAAGGGGACCGCGGACTGGCAGGTGCATGTGCACGGCCGCGCAGCCCACGCAGGCCTGGACCCTGAGAAGGGGATCAACGCCGGCATCGCCCTGGGGCGGCTGCTGCCGCACATCGAGGCGCTGGGCGACCCCCAGGCCGGAACCACCGTGACTCCCACCATCATCTCCGCAGGCACCACGACCAACACGGTGCCAGACCTTGCCACCGTCGCGGTGGACGGCCGGGCGACGAGCGTGGCCGAGCAGGAGCGGACGGATCAGCAGATCCGTGCCCTCACCAGCCCTGTGGAGGGACCCGGGTGGAGGTCACCGGGGGCATCCGAAAGCCGCCGATGGAGCGCGCCGCGGGCGAGCAGCTCTTCAGGCAGGCGGAGAAGCTGGCCGGGGAGCTGGGCATCGACGTCCCTGCCGGCCGCGAGGTGGGGGCGCCTCCGACGGCAACTACACGGCTGCGGCGGGCATCCCGACCCTCGACGGGCTGGGAGCTGTGGGCGACGGCGCGCACGCCGAGCACGAGCATGCCCTCTCCGCCTACATCGCTCCGCGCACGGCTCTGCTGGCCGCGCTCATCCGCGCCAACCTCTGAGGCGGCTTCGGCTCAGCCGAGCAGGTCGTGGGCGATGGTCTCTTTGAGCACCTCGCTGGTGCCGCCGAAGATCGTCATCAGCCGCACCGCCAGGAACGCCTGAGCGACCGGGTATTCGAGGATGTAGCCGTAGCCGCCGTGCAGCTGCAGGCAGGTGTCCACCGCCTGCTTGGCGAACTCGGAGGCGTGCAGCTTCAGCTTCGCGGCGTCCGTCTGGCTCAGGCTGCCGTCGCTGTGCTTCTCCACTGCGGCGCCGACGAGGCGCTGCGCGGCCTCCAGCTGGGCGGAGGTCTCGGCGAGCTGGAACCGGGTGTTCTGGAACCCTGCGATCGGCTGGCCGAACGCCTCTCGCTCCTTCACGTAGGTCAGGGTCGCGTCGAGCACGGCGCTAAGCCACGACGACGGCGGCGGCTCCCAGGCCCAGCCGCCCCTCGGGGAGCACGGCTTTGGCGTACTCCAGTCCGCGGTCCTCCTCGCCGATGAGCCCGCTGGCCGGAATGTGAACGTCTGAGAAGAACAGCTCGGCGGTGTCGGAGGCCTTGAGCCCCATCTTGTCCAGCTGCTTAGCCCGACTGGTAGCCGGGATTGCCGCTCTTCTCCACCAGGAACAGTGAGTGGGACTCCCCGGTGCGGGCGAGCACCAGGGCGGCGTCGCCGCTGATTCCGTTGCCGATGAAGGTCTTCTGCCCGTTGAGCGTCCAGGAGCCGTCGGAGTTCTTCTCCGCCTTGGTGCGGATGCTGCGCAGGTCCGAGTAGGCCCCGGGCTCGGTGAAGGCGACGGAGGTGATGAGGCTGGCATCCATGAAGCGGGAAGCCAGGTCTCTTTCTGCTCATCAGTGCCGAACTGCAGCACGGCGGGCAGCACCCAGTGGTCGTGCAGGTGGAACGCCAGGCCCACGGCCAGGCAGTCGGCGCGGGCGAGCTCCTCGTCGATGATCATCCGGAACCTGAGGTCCGTCAGGCCCATGCCCCCGTGCTCCTCGGGGATCGCCAGGCCGAGCAGCCCGTTCTCCGCGGCTGCCTCCCACAGGGATCGCGGCATCATGTGCGCTGCGTCCCACTCCTTGTAGTGGGGGCGACTTCGCGGGTCACGAACTCACGGACAACCTCACGGAACTCCTCATGGAGCTCCCCATAGAACCCGGTGAACATACCCGGGAGTCTACCGCTCAGCCCTTCGATCCCCGGCTGCCTCATGTCTGCGGATGACGCGCTGAGCCTGGGCCACCACCGGAGCATCCACCATGTCGGAGCGGAACCGGAATGCGCCGCTGAGGCTCGGCTCAGCGGTGTGGGCCTGGTCAGGCGCCACAGCCGGCGTGGCGGGCGAACTCAGCGAGCAGCTCCTCGGCCCGCTCCAGCTGCGCGGGGGTGGGCGCATAGGCCTCGCGGACCGCTGCCGCCTGCTGCGGGTGGATGCAGGCCTTGCAAGCGAAGCCCGCAGCTGCCGCCTCGGCGGCCTCCTGCTGCATCCGTGCCGGGCTCTCCAGGGCGGTGAAGATGGTGTCGATCGCCGGGATCCCATAGGCGGCGGCCGTGAGCAGCAGCTGATGCCGGACGTGGCTGATGGCGGGCAGCAGCGCCCCGTCCTCATCCCGGGCCCCGGCTCCCCCGAGGCCTGCGGCGAGATCTTCGGTGCCCCACAGGATGCCGACCACAGCCGGGTGCTCCGCCAGCCGTGCGGCCTCAAGGACGCCCCGCGGGGTCTCGATCTGCGGAATCAGGCCTGTGCCGGGGAGGTGATGTGCGAGACGGTCGAGCTCGGCGGGATCTTCGACCTTGGGCACCACGGCCCACCGCAGGCCTGTGCCTGCCAGCGCGGCCACGTCGTGGTCCTGGTGACCGGATGCCTGCCCGTTGATGCGCACCAGGGTGGTCTCGGAGGCCAGCGGCTCAGGGCCCTCGAAGGCCGCGGCGAGATGCTGGCGGGCCTGGTCCTTGCTGCCCGGCAGCACTGCGTCCTCCAGGTCGAGGATGACCCCGTCGGATCGCGCTGCCGCCTTGGCGAAGCGCTCAGGGCGGTCTGCGGGGCAGAAGAGGAGTGCCGGACCGGGGAGGAGGACAGCCATAGGACCCACATTACGCTCGCCTGACCCAGCGGTGAGTATCGTGCGAAACTGGTGATCGATCCTGGCACGCCGCGGACACCTGGACTGAAAGGACCTCATGCCTAAGCACCGCTTCACATCATCACCCTGGTCAAATGGGTGCCCGACTCCCAGCTGCAGCGCCGCTTCACCGACGAGAACCGGCTGGACCGATCGGAGGAATCCTGGCGGAGCTGGATGAGTACCCGCTGGAGGCTGCGCTGCAGATCAAGGAGGCCCACCCGGACCGTGAGGTGCGTGTCTCGGCGGTGACGGTCGGCCCCGAGGGTCCTCGGCCGCCCTGAAGAAGGCCCTGCAGCTCGGAGCCGACGACGGCTTCCGGCTCACCGACGATGCTCTGAGGGGCGCTGACATCTGGGCCACCTCGGCGGCCGTCGCCGCGCTGGTGAGCACCGTGCGCGATCAGGCCGTGTTCGACGCCGACGAGGACCCCGAGCACCTGGTGCTCACCGGCATGGCCTCCGACGACGGTGAGGCCAGCGCGGTGCCGGCGCAGGTCGGCGAGCGCCTGGGCATCCCTGCCCTGACCCGCGCCCTTGACCTGGCGCTTCAGGCCGGGCACCTGGTGGTCACCCGGATCTCAGGGCAGACGAGCCAGAAGCTCGACCTCCCCCTGCCTGCGGTCGTCTCCGTCACCGACAAGGCCAACGATCCCCGCTATCCCAACTTCAAGGCGATCATGGCCGCGAAGAAGAAGCCGGTCACGGAGCTCAGCCTCCTCGATGTGGGGCTGACGCCGGTCGAGGCGCGCTCAAAGGTTGAGCTGGTCAGCATCCAGTCCCGGCCCGCCCGCGCTGTCGGAGAGGTCATCGCCGACGATGGTCAGGGCGGCCGACGAATCGTGGAGTATCTCGCAAAGGAGCGTCTTGTATGAGCCGAGGCACATCAGGGATCAGTCAGGTGCTGGTGCTTCTGGAGCGGATCGAGGGCACGCTCAGCGGCGCTCAGGCGGAGCTGCTGACTCTCGCGGAGCGCCTCGGCGACGTCTCGGTGGTGACCGGCGCGTCCGGGGAGGCCGCAGGCGACGCTCTGAGCATCCGGGGCGTGCGTGAGGTGTACGTGGGCGACGGTGAGATCACCCCGCCCGACGGCGCACTGGTGGATCTGCTCGAGACCGCGGTCAAGGAGTCGGAGGCATCGGTGGTGCTGGGAGTGGACGTTCCCGACGCGGTCGACGCGCTGGCTCGCCTCTCGGTCCGCCTGGATGCGGGCATCATCACCTCAGCGACCGGCATCGACGTCGACGGAACGGTGAGCAAGCCGGTGCTGGTAAGCGAGCACACCTGCGTCGCGCGGGCAGGCCAGGGGCCCCTCATCGCCACGGTGAAGCCGAACAGCGTCGAGGCGATCACTGAGAAGGGCGCGCGCCCTGAGCTGACCTCACTGCCGGTGAAGCCTTCGCCCGCCTTCGAGGTGCTGGAGACCGCACCTCTTCCCACCTCCGGGCGCCCTCCGCTGACGGAGGCGCGGGTGGTCATCGCGGTAAGCCGCGGCGTCGACGGCGACCTCTCATTGGTGGAGCAGCTCGCGGACGAGCTGGGCGCGGCGATAGGCGCCTCCCGAGCCGTCACGGATGCGGGGTGGATCGACCACTCGGCGCAGATCGGCCAGACCGGCGTCACGGTGTCCCCGCAGCTCTACATCTCCGTGGGCATCTCAGGCGCGATCCAGCAGAAGTCCGGCATGCAGACCTCCGATGTGATCGTCGCGATCAACAAGGACGAGGACGCTCCGGTCTTCGAGATCGCCGACTACGGTGTGGTGGGGACCTCAACGAGGTGCTTCCGCAGATGATCGAGGAGCTTCGTGCGCGAAAGGGCTAAAGTGCTGGGTGTACTCACCCCCGACTCCTCGGACGGAGCAGCGCGATGACCGAGACACCTGACGAGTAAGCCGCGGCGCGCAGACGGCCGTCCCGACTACGAGCAGACCGGATCCGCTCAGGGCACTACCCTCCGCCGCAGCCGCCGACTCCCCCGCACAGCCTGAGGCAGGCAGCTACCCCGCCTACCCGCAGCAGGCACCCCAGCAGGGATACGGCTACCCGGCAGCACCTCCGGGCTCATACCCGCAGGGCACCCCCGACTACGGGTACGGCTACCCGGCGGCGCCTCCGGGCAAGGGCAACGAGACGGCCGGGCTCGTGCTGGGCATCATCGGCCTGGTCAACGCGGTGGTCATCTCACCGTTCCTGTGGATCACAGGGCCCGTCTCCCTGATCCTCGGCGCCTTCGGCGTCTGGCAGAACAAGAAGGCCGCACGAGGCCACGCCAACGGCACTCCGGGCGTGGTGATGGGCTGGATCAATGTGGCGCTGGGCATCCTCTATGTGCTCGCCCTGGTGGCGTTCATCGTCCTGCTCGGATTCGCATTCTCAGCGGGCGGCGCCTTCGACGAAACCACCTTCTAGCCGCACAGGCTGCGACGCGCGAAGGGCCCGGGGACTTCTTCCCCGGGCCCTTCTGCGAATCAGCGCGAATCAGTCCTGCGAAACGGTGAGCTTCACGTCGATGTTGCCGCGGGTCGCCTTGGAGTAGGGGCAGAAGGCGTGTGCCTTCTCCGCAAGCTCCTCGCCGGAGGCCTGCTCGAGCTTCGGCAGGACCACCTCGATCTCCGCGGTGAGGCCGAAGCCGCCGTCGTCGTCGGCGCCGAGCCCCACTTTGACGCCGATGGATGCGTCGGTGGTGTCGTAGTCGTCGTAAGCGACCTTCTTCATGGCGCCGAGGAAGCAGGCGGCCCACCCGGTGGCGAACAGCTGCTCGGGGTTCACGCCGTCGCCGGATCCACCCAGCTCCTTGGGCGGAGCAAGGGTGAGATCAAGGAGCCGTCCTTGGTCTTCGCGTGGCCTTCGCGGCCGCCGCCGGTGGCAAGGGCTTCTGCGGTGTACTTCACGTCAACTGCCATGGTGTCCTCCTAGAAGGGTCAGCGGACTGTATGTCCGTCCCCTACAGCATCACACCGTGCCCAGATGTTCCAGAGCTTCGGGCAAATATCATGGCGACGTTCAGGTGCGGCTCATAGTGGCACAATTGCTCACGATGAATGACGCCCCACCGAGGTGGCTCGCTCCAGGCGAGCCTGCCTCCATAGCTCAGAACCTCCGCGCACGCTTCAGCGAAGAGTTCGGCACGGACCCCGAGGAATCTGGTTCGCACCCGGCCGAGCCAACCTCAATGGAGAGCACATCGACTTCCACGGAGGCCGCTGCCTGCCCCTTGCCCTGCCCCACGGCACCTACGCCGCGGCTCGCGCAAGGAACGACGGGGTGCTGCGGGTGCGCACCCTGGAAGCATCCTTGGACCAGGGCGTGCACGAGGTGACCATCTCAGCCGTCGGGCCTGCCGACGCCGAGGGCCAGGACCAGTACCCGGGGTGGACCCGCTACGTGAGCGGGGTGCTGTGGGCGCTGCAGCGCGCGGACGATGAGGACCTCCGGCCGGACCCGCAGTTCGGTGCAGACCTGCTGATCCGCTCGACCCTCCCCGTGGGCGGCGGCCTCTCCTCCTCCGCATCGCTGGAGTGCGCGGCAGCCCTCGCCTTCGTCGGCCTCGGCTCCGCTCTGGGCAGGGACAACCCCGGCACGATGCTCACCGACGCGCTCACCGACGCCCATCGCGCTGACGTCGCAGCCGCCTGCATGCGTGCCGAGGTGGAGGTCGTCGGCGCCGGCACGGGCGGGCTGGACCAGACCACGTCGCTGCGCGCGGCCGAAGGCATGCTGCTCTCGCTGGACTGCCGCGACTTCAGCCTCCAGCGAGTCGCCATCAGCTTCCTGCTGCGCGGCCACCGCCTCATCGCAGTCGACACTGACACCCCACGCACTCTCGGACGGGGAGTTCGGCTCCCGCCGGGCAGATTCCGAGGCCGCTGCTGCGGTGCTGGGCGTGGAGCGGCTGCGGGATGCGCTCAGCCACCGCGCCCGACGAGCCGAGGTGGATGACGTGCTCGCCCGCTTCGACGAGCTGACAGCCGGTCAGGACCAGATTCAGGGTAGGCCCGTGGACGGCTGCCGGCGTCGGCTCAAGCACGCCCTGTCAGAGATGGTCCGGTCGGAGAAGCTCAATCACCATTTCACCGGTGAGTGCCACGGAGTCACCCAGATGGCCGGTGAGCTGGGCGAGGTCATGACCATGCGCCACAGCAGTATGCGCAGCAACGCGCAGGTCAGCTTCCCCTGGCGGACAGTGTGGTCGAGGCCGCACTGGGGCGGGCGCCCAGGGTGCCCGGCTCATCGGCGGCGGCTTCGGCGGCAGCGTGCTGATCATGGCCCCGGAGGCCGCGGTGGACAAGATCACCCGAAGCGTCGGGCGGCTGAGCAGAGGCATCAGGTTCCTCGAGGTGACTCCCTCAGGGCCTGCGCGGGCCCTGTGGCCCGCCACGTAGTGTGGGGGCCAGATGAGCAGCAGGAAGCCTTCCTCCGCGAAGAAGAAGCCGAGCAGCGCCCGGCGGAAGCCGACCCGGTCCCCTCGCCCATCGACGGGATCGTCGGGAGCGCGCCGCCGCAGCCCTGAGTCGGCCGCGGCACGCCAGCGTCGCCTCGAGCAGCAGCAGCGCCAGGAACGGCGATGGACGTGGGCCCGGAGGCTCTGGGGCGCGGTCACCTCCCTGCTCATCGCGGCCCTGCTGTTCGAGTCGACGATGATCTTCACCCTGGGCATGGGGGTGTACATGCTGTCGGTCCCGGAGTTCATCGGCCTGTGGTTCGTCGTAAGCGGCTACGTCCTTGCCTGCTTGCCGTGGGCCTTCGGCCTGCTCATCGCCACCGGCCAGTTCTGGCGCAGCCTGACGCACGCATTGTGGATCGGTCTGATCTACGGCACCGTCGGCTTCCTGTTCCTGGACCAGATCCTCGCCGCCTTCTGAGCCGCCTGGCCTCCGCTCGCCAGCGATGCGAGTCCGTGAGAGTCTCAGGGCATGAAGCTCATCGGTGTGCTGCTCTTCGACGGCGTGGAGGAGCTCGACGCCGTCGGCCCCTGGGAGGTGCTGGCCTGGTGGACCCAGAACTTCCCTCAGGACGGCTATGAGGTCACGATGGTCTCCCCGACGGTCGCCCCGTCGCCGCGGCCAAGGGCATGCTTCTGACCCCGCACACCTCAAGAGCGGGCCTGCCCGAGCTGGAGGTGCTCCTGCATCCCGGGGCGTCGGCACACGGGCACTGGCAGTGGACCCGGAGCATCTGCGGTGGATGCGCGAGCTGCGTGCGTCCACCCCGCTGATGTCCAGCGTGTGCACCGGCAGCCTGGTGTATGCCGCGGCAGGCCTGCTCAAGGATCGGCCTGCCACCACGTATTGGGGCGCGCTGGACCACCTGACCGAGTACGACCCGACGATCACGGTGAAGCCGGAGAGTCGATGGGTGGACGACGGTGACACCATCACCAGCGCCGGAGTGAGCGCTTAAGCATCGATATGGCTCTTCACCTGGTGCGGCGGCTGGCAGGAGCCGAGCGGGCGCGCGAGGTGCGCCGCGGGATTCAGTACGACCCGCTCCCGCCGGTCTAGGCCCTGACCGGGACGTCGCCGTCAGAAGTCCCGGGCCATGTCCTGGAAGCGCGCGTAGTGGCCCTGGAAGGCGACGACGATGTCGCGGGTGGGCCCGTTTCGGTTCTTGGCCACGATGATGTCTGCCTCGCCCGCGCGTTCGGTCTCCTTGTCGTAGACCTCCGGCCGGTGAAGCAGCAGCACCATGTCCGCGTCCTGCTCGATCGAGCCCGATTCGCGCAGGTCTGAGACCTGGGGCTTCTTGTCGGGCCGCTGCTCCGAGCCTCGGTTCAGCTGAGAGAGCGCAATGATGGGCACGTCGATCTCTTTGGCCAGCAGCTTCAGCGTGCGGGAGAACTCGCTGACCTCCTGCTGACGGGACTCGACGCGCTTTCCGGAGGACAGCAGCTGCAGGTAGTCGAGGATCACAAACTTCAGGCCATTGCGCTGCTTGAGCCGACGGCATTTGGCGCGAATCTCCATCAGACTCATGTTCGGGCTGTCATCGATGAACAGCGGAACGTTGTCCAGCTTGTCCACCGCCTGGGAGATCTTCTCCCAGTCCTCGTCCTTCAGGTTTCCTTTGCGGAGGTCTCCGAAGAGCACCCGCGACTCCGCCGAGAGCAGACGGGTCGCAATCTCGGTGCGGCCCATCTCCAGGGAGAAGAACGCGGTGGGCATCTGGTTGTTGACTGACGCTGATCGGGCGAAGTCCAGCGCCAGCGTCGACTTGCCCATGGCCGGTCTCGCAGCCACCACGATCATCTGGCCCCCGTGGAAGCCGTGGGTCAGCTCATCGAGCTCGCGGAATCCGGTGGGAATGCCCGTCAAGGAGCCGTCATGGGCGGCGTTGGTCTCAATCTCATCGATCGTGGGCGCCAGGACCTCGGACAGTGAGACGTAGTCCGCGGACTGCCTGTTCTCGGCCACCGAGTAGATCTCGGCCTGCGCCTCATTGACGATGGCCTCCACCTCACCGTCGGCGGTGTGGCCCAGCTGAACGATCTTCGTGCTTAAGCCTCGACCAGGCGCCGGAGCATGGCCCGCTCGCGCACGATCTCCGCGTAGAAGCTCGCGTTCGCCGAGGTGGGGACAGTCTGCGCGATGTTGTGCAGATACGTGGGCCCGCCCACACGCTGCAGCTGCTGCTTCTTGGACAGCTCATCGTTGACGGTGACGACGTCCGCCAGCTCACCCCGACCATAGAGGTCGATGATCGCCTCATAGATCATCTCGTGGGCGGGGCGGTAGAAGTCGTGCCCGCGGAGGACCTCGACGACATCCGCGATGGCGTCCTTGTCCAGAAGCATTCCGCCGAGCACTGACTGCTCCGCGACGACGTCCTGCGGTGGAATCCGGGATTCTTGGCCCGCACCGGTTGAGGGTCGTAGGTGTCGATGCTCACCGCACCAGGGTACGGGAGTCTGGGCGGGTCAGAGCCCGCCGATGTAAGGAAGCATCAGCACCAGAACCATCAGGCCGATCCCGATGGCCAGCGTGATGCCTACAGCGCGATTCGATGCGGAGAAGCCGAGGTCGTCGTCGTCGGACTCTCTGCCGCTCCGCCCTTTGGATGTGTCGTGTCCACGTGACGGGCCGAGTGCGAAAATGAGCTCGCCCTTGTCGGACTCCTGGGACTTCATATCAGCCTCCGGTTGGATGAAGCATGCGTTGTCTCGTCGCTTTCTTCTCTCGTTCTGGCACCAAACTGTAAGGACCTACACTGTGAATGCCTGAGCATGAGGTAAAACTTCCCCGGATCCGCCACCGACCCTGGACGCTGCCCGGCTCCGTCGCGTCAGGTGCCTGTGCTCAGGCCGCCTGCTCCGACGCTGACGAGGAGGCCCTGCCGCCCGGCACGGGCTCCAGGTAAGCACGGCGACGCTCCACCAGTCCCTGGTGCGTGGGCGCTGGAGGCGTCGGTAGGCCTCTGCTTGGCGAATTCTCTGCGCAGCACCGGGACCACCTGTTCGCCGAGGATGTCGATCTGCTCCAGGACGGTCTTCAGCGGCAGCCCTGCGTGATCGATGAGGAAGAGCTGGCGCTGGTAGTGGCCCGCATACTCGCTGAAGGTCAGCGTCCTCTCGATCACCTCCTCGGGGTGCCCACTGTCAGGGGTGTGCTGCGAGAAGTCCTCCAGGCTGGGGCCTCCGCCGTAGACAGGAGCGTTGTCGAAGTACGGACGGAACTCGCGCACTGCCTGCTCCTTGGTGGGGCGCATGAACACCTGACCGCCCAGACCCACGACGGCCTGGTCGGCAGAGCCGTGCCCGTAGTGCTCGAAGCGCTCGCGGTAGAGGTCGATGAGGCGACCCGTGTGCTCCTTGTTCCAGAAGATGTTGTTGTGGAAGAACCCGTCGCCGTAGTAGGCGGCCTGCTCAGCCATCTCCGGGGAGCGGATCGATCCGTGCCACACGAACGGCGGGGTGTCGTCGAGAGGGCGTGGAGTGGCGGTGAAGCGCTCCAAGGGGTCCGGTATCGCCCGCTCCAGTTCACGCTCTCCTCGCGCCACAGCCGGTGCAGCAGCGCGTAGTTCTCCACCGCCAGCGGTATTCCTGCTCGCATATCTTTGCCGAACCAGGGTACACGGGCCCGGTGTTGCCCCGTCCGAGGGTCAGATCGACGCGTCCGTCGGTGAGGTGCTGCACGTAGGCGTAGTCCTCGGCCAGGCGCACCGGATCGGTCGTGGTGATGAGGGTCGTGGCTGTCGAGAAGAGCAGCCGTTCGGTCTGCGCAGCCAGATGGGCCATCAGAATGGGCGGATTGGCGGGTGCGACGAACGGAGGTTGTGGTGCTGGCCGATGGCGAAGACATCAAGTCCCACCTCTTCGGCCTTCTTGCCGATGGCGACCATCGATCTGATGCGCTCGTGCTCGCTGGGGGCCCTGCCGGTGGTCGGGTCGGGTGTGACGTCACCGATGGAGAAGATTCCGAACTGCATATGATGCATGATAATTCAAATTTGAATATAATACGATCCCTCTGTGCCCCCAATTGCCGCGGCAGAGGCGGAATCTCAGGAAGCTCCGCACAGCGGATTATCACCAGGGTGGGGATAACTTGTGGAGAACCTCACTCTCGGTCCACATAGCGTCCGCTTATACACCTCAGAGCGTGCCACAGCAAGGGCCCCGCTCGACGGCCGCCGCTTGCGAAAAACTTTTCCCCACAGGCGCTCGGCTGCAAAACCCCAGGTCAGGTCGCTTAATGCCCTCTCCGCTGATATCTATCCACAGCGTTATCCCCAGCTAGTGCACACAACACGCCGCGTACTGCACACATAATCCACAACCCCAGTGGATGGCGCTATTGCCCAGCAGCTCTCGGCGGCAATACAGTGTGGACCGTCCCGCATTTGATGGGAGCAGAAGAGGCGCGGATATTGGCTGGATCATCGTCCAGCGTGCATCGGCGCCGTTCGGATCGCCGAGCCACCAGCACTGGGAAGAGGATCAGGCCTTCACGGGCGTGATCCTGCTGGTGCCCTCAGGGGCCCGGCTCGGCGATCCGCCTCACCGCAGGCCCTTCAAGCGCCCCTCGAACTGGCCACTGGCGCTCAGGAGTGGCGTTCCAAGAAGCTCGCCGTCGCGGCGGGCCAGGTCTGCAGGTCCTCCGGAGTCTCCGCGATGCGAAGCTGGCAGCCCGGTATGGCGCGGTGAAGCTTCTGGGCCGTCGAGACCGGGTGCGTATGGTCATCCGCCCACGCGAAGACCTGAACGGGCGCAGAAATGCTCCGAATGTCCTCCAGGGCGGGGAGGTCGGTCATGGCAGCCCCTCTGAATATCGACGGAAGAAGCTCCTGGCTCACCGCGGGCACCCGCTCCTTCGGGCGGTCCGCCAGAGCCGGTGGAGGAAGCACGTCCTCGCCGACGCGGACGAAGGCGCCGATCCCTGCTTCTCCACGAGATCGGCCGACGCCCTGTAGGACTCGCCCTGGTGCTCCCGCGTCTCCCAAGCGGTGGGCGGAACCATCAGCGTGAGCGTCCGGAACCGCTCGGGATCACGCAGGGCCGCATACAGCAGTGTGGCACTTCCCATCGACGGGCCTGCCGCATGCACCGCCTGCCCCGGTGCGGCCTGGTCCAGCAGCTTCAGCAGATCATCTGCCAGCTTCGGCCACAGATAGTCGTAGGGCACCGCTCGTCCCGTCGAGGCACCGTGCCCCTGGCGTCGTACCGGAGCACACGCATGGATCGAGGTAGCCCTGCGGTCATATCCAGTCCGGCCCGGTGCTCCCTCCACGCAGACGACGTCAGTCCGTGCATCTGCACGAACACCGGGGCGTCAGGGTCTTCCGGGCCGGTGAGCTCGTACGCGAGAGCGGCCCCTGCACGCGGAAAGCGGGCGTTCTGGCGTCTGCCACGGAAGAGATGTCACCTCTTGGTCATCTGTTAAACCGGCGTTCATACAACCGGCGGTTTCGGTTTTCAGCTGGAGCCTAGACTACGCCTCATGCGGCTCACCAATGTCTCCCAGATGGACGTGCAGCCCGGCCGACTGCTCTCCTATCGCCTGCACGTCGAGGACCTCCCGGAGCCGCACGATCAGATGCCGGTCTCCTTCGACCAGGACAGGCACGTGAGCTTCGGCTCGCGGCCGGGCACCTGGATGGCCGCCTCCTTCCGGCTCCCCGGCGCCGCTTCACGTGAAACGATCGCTGAGGCCTGGCACTGCGTCATCGCGCGCCACAGCACACTTCGGACAGCGTTCAGCCGCGACCCCAGACAGCGGGCATCCGCGCCCGCTGTGCGCCCCAGCGACGTGTGCGGCGGGCCCGACACCGATCTGGTCCTCACTCCGCTGGAGGTGCTCGGGGGCATGTGGGAGCCTCTGGACACTCCGTGGGCAGCGTGGGATCACGAGGAGGACGACAGCCGCGCCGACGCGAACCCTGTTCCGGCAGAGGAAGCCTCAACGATGACCGGGGAGGAATCCGCGCCGCTCTGCGCGCTCACTTCGACGCCGTCTGCGAACCCTTCGCGCGCCCCTCGCATCGGCTGTGCCTCATTGAGGATCCCGCTGACGGCGGCCACTCGCAGATCGTCATCGGATCCGATCATGCGCATGTCGACGCCTGGAGCCTCCTGGTGCTCATGCGCGACCTCTCCACGGCCATCGAGGACCTCGTCGCCGGGGTCCCTCCGCGCAGGACAGGTAGGCGCCCGAGTCCTTCGCAGCGCATTCGGCGTCCCTGGAGCAGCGCTCGTGCCCCCGGAGGATGTGGTGAGCCGCTGGACTGAGATCCTTGAGGTGGCGGCGGCGCTATGCCCACCTTTCCCCTGGACTTGGGGATCCCGCCGCCCCAGCGGCCGAGGTGGTGGAGGTCCGGGATGTGTTCGACGCGGAGGAGCTCGCCGCCGTGGAGAGCCACGCGGAGGAGGGCGGCGTGCGGCTCATCGCGGTGGCCGTCTCGGTGATGACGCGGCTGGCCCACGAGCTCGTCGGGGAGCCGCTGCGCGCCGTGTTCCCGGTCCATTCCGCTATGAGCCGCGCTGGTACGACTCGGTGGGATGGTTCATCACCAACTCCGTCATCGAATCCTCAGACACCAGCTATGAAGCCTGCCACGCCGCTGTGAAGGAGGCGGTCAGGCTGGGATCGCACCCTCTGGCGCCGATCATGCGGCCCTATGGCGGCATGCCGCAGGACCCTGGGATGTTCGCCATGTCATGGCTTGATCATCGGAAGCTGCCGGTCAACGTCCCGGAGACGCTGCGTCCTCAGCACATTTCGGCGGTGATACGCACCGATGGGGTGATGGTGTGGTTCGTGATCAACGAGTCGGGGATGCACCTGCGGTGCCGGTACCCGGACACGCGTCAGGCGCGGCGAGCCATGCGCACCTGGCTGGCCGGGCTGGTCTACGGCCTGCGGGGCCCTCTGGAGGGGATGCAGAAGTAAGCCGGACGCAGAAGGACCCCGGAGCGGGCCTCATAGGAGAGGGCCTGCTTCGGGGTCCTGCGCCGCAGTGCGACGATGCTTACTTGCTAAGCCGGGATCACATTCAGATCCAGGGCGGCCGAAACATCGGCGTGCAGCTTGACCGTTGCGGTGTAGCTGCCGGTGGACTTGATCCGCTCGGGGATCTCCACCGTCCGCTTGTCGATGCTGCCCAGGCCTGCGGCCTCAACAGCCTCGGCAATGTGAGCGGGACCGACGGTGCCGAACAGGCGTCCGGACTCGCCGGTCTTCACCTGGACGCTGACAGGGTTCGCCTGCAGCTTCTGGGCGATCGCCTGAGCCTCTTCGACGGTCGCGATCTCGCGAGCCTGACGTGCTGAGCGGATGCGCTGCACGTCCTTCTCGCCGCCCTTGGACCAGGTCATCGCGTATCCGCGGGGCAGCAGGTAGTTGCGCGCGTAGCCGTCTCGGACCTCGACGACGTCGCCAGCGGCTCCGAGTCCGGTCACTTCCTGAGTCAGGATGAGCTTTGCCATTGGTTATTCCTTCCCTTCCTCAGTCGGACTCAGCCGCGGCCAGCGCCGGCGTAGGGCAGCAGGGCCATCTCGCGGGCGTTCTTGATGGCCTGAGCGATCTTGCGCTGCTCCTGCACGCTCACGCCGGTCACGCGACGAGCGCAGAATCTTGCCCCGGTCGGAGATGAACTTCCGCAGCAGAGCGGTGTCCTTGTAGTCGATGTGAGTGATGTCAGCAGCCTTCAGCGGGTTCGCCTTGGGCTTGATGGGCTTCTTGGTGTCAGCCTTGCCAGCCATCGTGGTGCTCCTTTTCCTCGGTGGAGCCCGCAGCCCGGGTGGGCGCGGGATGGTGATTAATCAGGTGTTCGTACGAGCCCGTGGATCAGAACGGAGGCTCGTCGTTGTTCAGGGTGTCCCAGCCGCCTCCGGAGGAGGCTGGCCGCCCCAGGGTCGGACTGCTGTCCGCCCTGGCCGCCGCCCCAGCCGCCGGAGCTCTGCTGGCCGCCGTAGGAGTCTCCGCCGAAGCCGCCTCCGGAGGAATTGCCTCGAAGCCGCCGCCGCCACCGCCGCGGCCGGAGCCGCCGGTGCCGGGCTGGCGGTTCACCTGCATGGTGGCGAAGCGCAGCGAGGGGCCGATCTCATCGACGTCGAGCTCCCAGCTGGTCCGGTTCTCGCCTTCCTTGGTCTGGAAGGACCGAGCCTTCAGACGGCCCTGAGCGACCACACGAGTGCCCTTGGTGAGCGACTCGGCGGCGTTCTCAGCAGCTTCGCGCCAGAGCGAGCAGCGGACGAAGAGAGTCTCGCCGTCCTTGAACTCGTTGGCCTGGCGGTCGAAGTAGCGTGGCGTGGAGGCGATCACGAAGTTGGAGACGGCCGCACCCGAAGGGGTGAAGCGCAGCTCCGGGTCAGCGGTCAGGTTGCCGACGACGGTGATGACTGTTTCATTGGCCATGGTGGCTCCTCAGGGTGATGTATCCGGCGGTCCAGTTGAGTACCCAGCAGCGGAGAGGGGCGAAGATCGTCAGGCGATCTTCATCTCCTCGGGACGGGTGATCTTGGTGCGCATGATGGTCTCGTTCAGACGCAGCAGGCGGTCAAGCTCCTTGGCGATCTCAGGAGTGGAGTTGAAGTCGACGACGGCGTAGACGCCCTCGGTCTTCTTGTCGATCTCGTAGGAGAGCTGGCGACGGCCCCAGACGTCGATCTTGTCCACGGTGCCCTCGTTCTTCTTGACGAGTTCCATGTACTTGCCCAGGGTCGGCTCAACGGTGCGCTCGTCAACCTCGGGGTCGACGATCACCATCAGTTCGTAGTGACGCATGTGTGAACCCACCTCCTTCGGTCTTACGGTGACGGGACTTCCGTCACAGGAGGTTCGATGCGTGTGTGCCCGTGTACGAGCACAACTCAGCTATCTTACGGTATTCGGGCCCCTCGGAAGAAACTGCTGATGGCGTCCCGCAGATGAGCCACGTCCTGGATCCCGCACATCTCCCGCGCAGAGTGCATGCTCAGCAGCGGAATGCCCACGTCCACCGTGCTGATGCCCAGCCGGGTGGCGGTGAGCGGACCGATCGTGGAGCCGCACGGAATGTCGTTGTTCGAGACGAACGGCTGGACCGGCACCCCGGCGTCGCGGCAGACGCGCGTCCACAAGGCGGTGCCGCGTGCGTCGGTGGTGTAGCGCTGGTTGGCGTTGATCTTCAGCAGCGGGCCGCCGTTGAGCAGGGGCCGGTTGGCCGGGTCGTGCCGCTCCGGGTAGTTCGGGTGCACGGGTGCCGGCATCCGAACTGACATGCCATGAGGTGTGCATCGCACGCGCCCTCTGGTCTGCGTCGGCGCCGAGGCCCGCGTAGATCCGCTCCAGCACCTCCTCGAGGAATGGGCCCGCGGCACCGGATCGGGAGCCGGAGCCGATCTCCTCGTGATCGAACGCGGCCAGCATCGGAATCGCCCCCGAAGGAGGCGCTCATCGAGCTGCTCGAGCGCGGTGAGCCCGGCGTGGACGGAGGAGAGGTTGTCCAGTCGGCCGGAGGCGAAGAACTCGCCGTGCGCGCCGAAGCGGGCGGGCTCCTGCGCGTCGGCGAAGACGATGTCATACCCGTCGACGTCCTTGGCCCTCATGCCTGCGGATTCGGCCACCAGATCGAGCACGTCGACGGCATCATCGTAAGCGAGCGCGAGCACCGCCTGGGTGTGCTGCTGCTTGCCGAGCTTGAGCCCGTCGTTGACCTGGCGGTCCAGGTGGATCGCCAGCTGGGGATGCGCGCCACGGGCCCCGTGGCCACGGTGCGTTCGCTGCCGTCGCTGAAGATCATGCGTCCGGCGAGCCGCAGCTCCCGGTCGAGCCACGAGTTCAGCAGCGGCCCTCCGTAGACCTCCGCACCCGCCTGCACCCACCCGTGCCGGGTCAGTGTCGGCTCGGGCTTGAGCTTGAAGCCGGGGAATCGGTGTGGGCGCCCAGGATCCTCACCGGCGTCGTGGGCCCTGCGTCCTGCGGCACGGCCCACGCGATGACGGCGCCGTCGCGGACCACCGCGCAGCGGCTGCCGGGCTGCACCTCCTTCCAGTCCTGGCCCTCGCGCAGGATCCGGAACCCTGCGGCCCCAAGCCGTCGAGCCGTCTCCTCGGCAGCGTGGTAGGAGGAGGGCGACGCCGTGACGAACGCTCCCAGGTCGGACACCAGCTCGTCAGTGCTCATCATGTCCGCCAGCCTACTAAGGTCCGAGCAGTCCGGCCTGGTACACGTAGACCACCGCCTGGACACGGTCCCGCAGCTGCAGCTTGGTCAGGATGCGGCGCACATGGGTCTTCACGGTCGCTTCGGAGAGGAAGAGCCGCGCTGCGATCTCCGCATTCGACAGGCCTTCAGCGACGGCGAAGAGAACCTCGGTCTCGCGCTGGGTCAGAGACTCCCGGGGCGTGCCGTCCTGAAGCGCCTGGGCGACGTCCTCCCCGCGCGGCAGGCCAGCTGCAGAATGCCCCGGCGCGTGCTGGGGCGCCGCCTGTGCGGAGGGCCCTGCTGGCCCTCCCCGCCGCCGTGCCGGAGATAGACCTCCAGGAGGCGCTGGGTGATCCGGGGGCGACGACGGCGTCATAAGCGGCCACGGTGCGCACCGCCTCCACCAGCGCCTCCGGCTCCACATCCTTGAGGAGGAACGCACTGGCGCAAACCTGGAGCCCGGCGAAGGCGTATTCGTCGAGGTCGAAGGTGGTCAGGATGATCACCTTCGTCTCGGGGTGGCGGCGAACCACCTTGGCTGTCGCCTCAATGCCGTCCATGCGGGGCATCCGCACGTCCATGAGCACCACATCGGGAGCTTCCTCGCCCAAACCCCGATCAGCTCCAGAGCCTCAGCCCCGTCAGCGGCCTCCCCACGACCTGCAGGTCGTCCTCGCCTTCGAGGATCAGACGAAAGCCCATCCTCAGCAGGTGCTGGTCATCGACCAGCGCCACCCTGATGCTCATGCTTCGCTCCTTCTCTGCGGCGGTTCGAGGACCGCTCTGACTTCCCAGCCTCGGTATTTTCCGGGTCCGGCCCAGACCGACCCGCTGTAGAACCCGGCGCGCTCCTGCATCCCGCGGATGCCCATGCCTGAGCCGACTGACGCGTGATGGCCCGCTGGGGCCACTGCCCCGTCGTCGGTGATGGAGAGGACCACCTGAGCCGGACCGCCCAGTCCGAGCGCCTCGGCCTCTTTGCGGCTGTAGCCCTCCTCGGCCAGCTGCTGCCACTCCGCCTCACGGGTGCCGGGGTGTGCTCCACCGAGACCTCCACATCGGTGACCTGCCAAGCCGTAGCGCAGCACATTGGTCAGAGACTCCTGAATGATGCGGTGCACCGTGAGGCCGAACGCGGCGTCCTCGGGCAGCGGCGGACCTGAGGTGCGCACTCTCAGCGGCAGGTAGGCCTGCCGGAATCCTTCGTAGAGCTCCTCGAGGGACTCGTGGACCGGTAAGCGCGATTCGCTGAGCTCCTCGCCCTTGGTCAGCACCCCGATGACCCGACGCATATCGTCCAGAGCGGTGCGGCCAGTCGATGAGAGTTCGCTGAGGACCTCCTCGGCCCGCGCGAAGTCCCGGCGGCCCACCACTTTGGCGCCGTCGGCCAGACTGATCATGACCGACAGCGAGTGGGCGACCACGTCGTGCATCTCGCGTGCGATCCGGTTGCGCTCGGCAGCCTGGGCGAGGCCGTGGGTGCGCTGCGCCCATTCGAGGATCTCCTGCTCGTGCCGCCTGTTCGCGCGGACTGCGGCGCCGATCCCCACCGCAACAGGGGTGAACATGAGTCCGCTGAGAGCCAGGGTGATCAGCGCCTGGGGAAAGTCCACCCCGAAGGCTGGATAGAACTCCTCCATCCACCAGCTCGGCCCGTACGCCCGCTCCCAGGCTCCGTACCTGAGCAGGACGGTATAGGCGACGGCGCAGAGCGGAACGGACAGCATCAGGCCCCGCACCAGTCCCCGGTCCCGGGCGACGCAGTGAGGCGGCGAACCACAGGGCCACCATCTGGGAGCCGTTCCACGGGTAGATCAGCAGCTGGACGGCCTCCAGGGCGGCGATCCCCAGCAGCACAGTCAGCGGCCTCGTACGGCGGAAGCACAGCAGCATCGCGGTGAGCGCGTAGGCCGCCAGCAGCCACAGGGCGTCGGCCTCCATGTCGACCAGGGCGATCAGGAACGTCCAGAGCGCCATCAGCAGGTAGATCGCGATGACGACGGCGTTCATGCACCCCGGGTGCTTGCGGAGCCAGCCCCTCAGGCCGGGGCGGCGAACCAGACCGAGGTCCTCGAACCCGCTGCCGGGTGCCGGGCTCGGCCGCTGATTCTCTGGCATGGGCTCAAGTATCAGGCATCGGAGCGCACGAACCTGACCCACCCGGCTGCGGTCGGCAGGGCAGCCCACGCCAGCATCCCCAGCAGCGCCGCCGGACGGCCCAGCTCACGATGCTCGCCGTCGACACTGACGAATTCGCTCATGAAGTACATGTAGTGCCATTCGGAGAGCGACTGAATCCACTCCGCCTGAGTCACCCCGTACATGACGGCAAGTGCCACCTCCACGACGAAGAGCAGCGCCGCCAGCACCACAATGGCTCCCGCGGGCGAGCGAAGGAGAAGCCCCAGCCCGAACCCGAGCGCCGCTGTGACGATCATGGCCAGCCAGCTGGTCCCATAGATGACCGGCACGGTCGCGTCCATGACGATGTCGCCCAGACCGAGCTGCTCGGCGAACAGGGCGGCGACCACGTGGCTCAGCAGCACGATGGCAGCGGCAGCGGCAGCTGTCACGGTCAGCACGGCGCCCAGCTTGGCTGCGCCCAGCATTCCGCGATGCGGAACTGCGGTCAGGGCGGATCGGATCGACCCGGCGGAGTATTCGGTCGTCACCGCTATTGCGGCGAAGGTCCCGAAGAGGATGATCGCGAAGTAGGGCCCGCCATGGCTCCGTCGGCAACATCGGAGGCGCCGAGCATGCCGGCGTCGGGGCGGCTCCGCTGAAGCTCAGGCGACCGCCCCGGCCAGCAGCACGCTGAGCCCGACGGCGATGCCGATGAGCCACCAGGCCGTGCGCAGGGCCAGCAGCTTCCGCACCTCGGCGATGAATGCGTAAGCGAAGGTGACGCCTGGCAGGTCCGGGTCTGGGGCGAAGGGGCGGACCGGCTCCGCCACGCCCCGAGCGGTGCGATGCGTCATGCTGCCTCCTGATCGGTATTCGACGTGGTCGCCGGTGAGTCGCATGTATGAGTCCTCCAGGGTGCTGTGCTGCGGTGAGAGCTCATGGAGGACCACAGCCGGCCTCAGAGCGCGGCGACCGATGTCGCGCGGTGAGACTCCGACGACTTCGAACGTCTCCGCATCGAGCGTGGTCACGGCCGCGCTCTGACCGGACAGCGCACTCATGAGAGTCGCTGCGTCCTCAGCCCGCACCAGCGTGCGCTGCTCCGCCCCGTCGCTGATGAAGTCGCGCATGGGGGCATCTGCAGAGGATCCGCCCGCGCCCCAGCACAATCAGATGATCCGCGGTCTGGGCCACCTCGCTCATCAGGTGGGAGGAGACGAACACGGTGCGCCCTTCTGCGGCGAGCTGTAAGCAGAGCTGGCGCACCCATCGGACGCCTTCGGGGTCGAGCCCGTTGACCGGCTCGTCCAGGATCAGCGCCGCCGGGTCTCCCAGCAGCGCGGCAGCGATGCCGAGCCTCTGGTTCATTCCCAGCGAGTACTGCTTGATGCGCCTGTGGGCGGCAGGGCCCAGCCCCGTCAGCTCGATGAGCTCCTCCACCCGAGCGGAGGAGATGCGGTGGGTGGCGGCGAGGATCTTCAGGTGGCCTCTGCCCGTGCGGCCAGGGTGCGTGGCACCGGCGTCCAGGACAGCGCCTACGCTGCGGATCGGCGCTGGGTGCCGCGGATACTCCATGCCGCAGACGGTGATCGCTCCTGAGGTCGGCCGGTCCAGGCCCACCGCCATGCGCATGGTGGTGGACTTGCCGGAGCCGTTGGGCCCCAGGAAGCCTGTCACCTGACCGGGCTTGAGAGCGAAGCTGATGCCGTCGACGGCCGTGGTGCTCCCATAGCGCTTGGTGAGGTTCTCCGCTGTAATCACAGAATTCAGCCTAGGTCCGCCCCGGGATGAGCACATCCCCTCAGGGAGGATTCATCGGTAGGTCAGGCGCGCACCGGCGCTTCGACCGGTCCGCGGCGGAACCTCGCGAACCACAGGTGGGAGAGCAGCAGCTGGCTGAGCCACAGCGCCGCGACGATGACTGCGACGCTCGAGGCCTCCAGCTGACCCGCCAAACCCAGGCCGGGTGCGGCGAAGATCAGCACCAGCACGAGCGACTGCATGAGGTAGTTGGTCAGTGACATGCGGCCTGCCGCGCCAGGATCGTCACGAGCCAGTCGAAGGCTCCGGAGCGGAAGGCCATCAGGAGGAGGACCACATAGCCGAAGGATTGGATGGGGTAAGCGGCGAGCGCCAGCGCCTGACCCATCATGGCCCACGCGCTGCCGTCATAGTCTGGCGTTCCGGGAGCGCCCCAGGCCAGCCAGGAGCCCAGGCCGCTGAGCAGCAGCCCCAGGACCAGGGCCGGAACGGCATAGCCGACGAGGCGCGCGGTGCTGAACTCCCCGGCCAGCAGGCGTTCGATGATGCGCGCCCGGCCCACCACCAGGCCGACCAGGAATGCGGCGAAGGCCAGCGGCCCCTGGGCGAGGAAGATGTTGAAGACCATGACGACCCACGCAATGAGCTGATACAGCAGGTATGTGCCGACCGAGCCCGTGTAGGCCTCCGTCACCTCGTCGGGGGTGACGGGAAGCTCGAACCCGGCGCCCATGGCGTCGGCGCAAACTGCGCCCTCCAGCATGACCATCAGACCGGCGCTGCCCAGGACGACGGTGATCACCAGTGCGTACAGGCAGGCGGCGATGATGAGGTAAGCTTCACGGAGATCCGTCGGACCGCCAGAAGCAGCATGCCGAGCACCCCGTACGCCAGGAGGATGTCGCCGAAGAACAGGAAGATCCCGTGGAGCGCGCCCAGAACGATGAGCGCAGCCGAACGTCGCAGGGATCGCCGGACCTCAGAGGCACCGCTCTCCGAGGCCCGCGCCCAGGCGAAGACGAAGCTCAGCCCGAACAGGAAGCTGAAGACCACGTAGGACTTGCCCTCGAAGAGGAGGCTCGAGGCGAAGCGGACCAGCTGGTCGGCCCCGGTGGGCTGTGCAGTGTCCGCATCACCTGTCACGGCGCCGACGATGGTGTCGGGGTGGGCGAAGAACCATACGTTGACGCTGAGGATGCCCAGAAGCGCCAGCGCCCGGAGAGCGTCCACCGCGTGCAGCCGCACCGGGATGCTGCGTCTCCGGCTGCCCCCTCCTGGGATGCCGGACTGCCGCTGCCGGGCGGGTCGCTCTCAGGTGCTGGGTGTGGGGTGCTCATGACTGGCAACCTACGTCTGACCGGTTCCCGGCGCATCCTCCCCAGGGATGACGACGTCCTCGTCGCCGCGCACACTCAGCTTCTGCACAGCCTCTGAGCAGAAAGGGTCAGGCTGTTCGTATCGAGTACTGATCAGAAGCAGAGAGAGGAGCGGCATGACACGCAGAGGACTGGTAGGCGCAGGACTGGCCGCACTGGGGGCCCTGGTCCTGACGGGGTGCGATCAAGTGCTTGAGGCCGACGCCATCGAGGAGGCTCTCCACAGCGACTACGCGGAGATGGGGTACTCGCAGGACGAATACACCATGACGTGCACGGACGTCGACGCGGAGGAGGGTGCCTCGGAGGAGTGCACCGTCCACTTCGAGGACCTCGCGGAGACAGACATCTGGGAGATCACCATCGTCGACGTCAATGAGGAGACTGACGAGGTGGAGTATCAGGCCGAGCTGACCGAGACGCGCACGGGAGAGGACGCGGAGTGAGCGTAAACTAGTGCGCCTCGGCGCGCACCACATCGCGGGATGGCCTGTACGCGTCCCGAACCACCTGCGCGCAGATGTACAGCGTGCTGAGGATGTGCGCAGCCACCGCCACGATGTAGAGGTTCTCGTCGAAGCTGTGCTGCGGCTCGGCATCCCCGACCACGGCGGCCAGATGCATCCAGATGGCCCAGAAGTGCAGCAGCTGCACCGCATGCCAGATGATCAGGTCGCGCATGCGAGGCGCGGCGAGCACTATCAGGGGAGCCAGCCACAGCATGAACTGCGGCGAGTACACCTTGTTCGCGATGCAGAACGCCGCGACGATCAGAAGCAGCAGCTGAGCCATGCGGGGAGGGCAGGGTGCTGTGAGCCCGACGGCGAAGACGCCCCGCACGCGGTGAGGAAGACGAGGAAGCTCAGCAGGGAGACGGTGTCGGCCGACGGGCCCTGCTCGCTGAGGGTCTGCCATATATGCCACACGCTCGAGTATCCGGCGCCGCGCTCGGAGGAGAACCCGTAGAACCGGACCCATGAGTCCCAGCTGATCAGCATGGCTGGAACATTCAGCACCGCCCAGGTCGCCGCGTAAACGACCGCCAGCCTCACCACGCTGGGAATGTCCGGCGCATCCTCGGGGTGGGCGGCCAGGTGCGCATCTCTGCGGAGCCTGCGGCGCACCGCCAGGGTGAAGACGGCGCCCAGCAGAAAGAGCGGGTAGAGCTTGAACGAGGCTCCCACCCCGATCAGTACGCAAGCCGCGGCCCAGTGCCCCGCTGCGTCAGAAGCACCGCCCCGGCGAGAGCGAGGGCCGGGTAGATGTCCCAGTTGATGCCGATGCCGAAGATGATGGCCGGGGAGAGGGCCACCACGGCGGCGTCCCAGGGCCGGTGCCGTGCGGCGCGCATCGTCACCAGGACCAGGGCCATCCAGCACAGGGCGGCCACGACGAATGTGATGTCCCAGAACAGCAGGCTCGTCCGATGCTCCCAGTAGCCGTCTGTGAGTCCGTCGAGCCCGTGGGTCAAGCCCGCAGCCGTTGAGGCCAGCAGCATCGTCAGCACCGGGTATTCGAAGCTGCTGAGGTCCTCCCGGAAGGGAGCCCAGGCCGATGCGGCGAAGTCGCGTCCCTCCCAGAGCGCGGCCACATCCGAGTAGCAGCCGTGGTGATAGACCTCGACGCCTCCCCAGCCGTGCATGCGGCAGTACTGCATGGACAGCGCCGAGAGCAGGATGCCCACCGTGGTGAGCGCCATCAGTATCCGAGGCAGCGTCCAGAATCCGCCGCGTGCCGCAGCTCGGCGTCGTCCCGCAGGCCCCCGACCCGATCGGACAGAAGGCGCACCACCGGGTCCGTGCGGGAGGGCGAGGAGTGCTCGGGCATTACAGGTTCTCTTGGGCCCAGCGGTTCAGGAGGGCGACTGCCTCCTGGTGCTCCACAGGGCCGTGCTCCATCCGGTGGTCAGGAGGAACCGGTATGCCTTGCCGACGGCGGGTCCGGGAGGGATCTCGAGGAGCTCCATGATCTGCTCCCCGTCGAGGTGGGGCCGAATCTTGGAGAGCTCCTCCCTCTCCCGGAGCTCAGCGATCCGCTGCTCGAGGTCGTCGTAGGCGTGCGCGAGCCGGTTGGCCTTCTTCCGGTTCCGCGTCGTCACGTCCGAGCGGGTGAGTCGGTGGAGGCGCTCCAGCTGATCCTCCGCATCGGTGACGTACCGCCGCACTGCAGAGTCGGTCCACTCCTGCTCTCCGTACCCGTAGAACCGCATGTGCAGCTCGACGAGCCGGGTGACGGCCTTGATGCTCTCCTTGTCGAACCGCAGCGCCTGCATGCGCTTGCGCGTCAGCTTGGCTCCGACGACGTCGTGGTGGCGGAA
This sequence comes from Nesterenkonia pannonica, assembly GCF_019575955.1. Taxonomy (GTDB): domain Bacteria; phylum Actinomycetota; class Actinomycetes; order Actinomycetales; family Micrococcaceae; genus Nesterenkonia; species Nesterenkonia pannonica. Next base: position 256,311 of record NZ_CP080575.1, on the reverse strand, counting down.
GCTGACCGCTCCTCCGGCTTCGAAGCGGCGGGTCTTGGGCTTGCCGACGTCGTGCATCAGCGCGGCGAACCGCAGGACGAAGTCTGGGCCGGGAACAGGGCCGTCGGGGTCGGTCTCCAGCTCGGCCGCCTGCTCGAGCACCTGCAGGGAGTGCTGGTAGACGTCCTTGTGGCGGTTGTGCTCATCGTCCAGGCGCTTCAGCGCGGGAATCTCCGGCAGCATGCTGTCCGCCAGCCCGGTGTCGACCATCAGGTCGATGCCAGCGCGGGGATTCGCCGCTGATCAGCTTGACCAGCTCCACTTGGATGCGTTCGGCGGAGACGATCTCCAGCCGCTCCGCCATCTGCGTCATGGCCTCACGCACCTCGGGGCGACGTCGAGGCTCAGCTGGGAGGCGAAGCGCGCAGCCCGCATCATGCGCAGGGGTCGTCCGAGAACGACTCCTCGGGAGTGGCGGGGTGCGCAGCTGTAAGCCGACCAGGTCGCGGACACCTCCATGGGGATCCACGAGCTCCAGGGACGGCAGCCGCAGCGCCATGGCGTTGACGGTGAAGTCTCGCCGGACCAGATCGTCGCCCAGGTCTTTGCCGAAGCGGACCTCAGGCTTGCGTGAGGCCGCGTCATAGGCCTCCGCACGGTACGTGGTGACCTCGAGCTGGTGATCGCCGTCGCTGTCTGCCCTGCGCAGGCCGATCGTCCCGAAGTCCCGTCCGATCTCCCAGACGGCGTCAGCCCAGGGCCGCACGACGCCGAGGATCTGGTCCGGGTCGGCATCGGTGGTGAAATCCAGGTCGGGCGACACTCGTCCCAGGAAGAGGTCGCGCACCGGCCCTCCGACCAGCGCCAGCTCGAAGCCTGCGGACTCGAAGCGTTCGCCGAGCTCAACAACAACGTCCGGAAGGCGCGCGCCATCCGGGAACCCGTGGGGAAGATCAACCATGATGCAGGACAGTCTGGCACAACGCCTGCAGACCCACGGGCGCGAATCGCGGCGTGCGAAGCCCGGGGTTCAGGTAACTATCAGCAGGTCGTTGAGCTCACTGGGCTCAGCCTCCACTTCCGCGACTGTTCGGTCCAGAACGACCTGCCCTTTGGACATTCCGACGATGCGGTCACAGTGCTCCAGGGGCAGCGCAGGGCTCTGTTCCACAATGACGACGGAGACCCCTGTCTCGCATAGCTGCCGGAAGGCCAGCAGCGCGGCCCGCGAGATCGATGGCTGCAAGCCTTGCGAGAATTCGTCGATGACGACCATGCGGCTGCCCTGAAGGATGGCTCTCGCGATGCCGACCTGCTGCTTCTGCCCGCCTGAGAGGCTTCCCGCCTGCTGGGATGCTCGTTCGTTCAGGAGCGGAAACAGCTCCGTGACATCCACCGGGGGTGTGTAGTCCTTACGCCGGGCCAACCGCAGATTCTCCTCTACGGTCAGGGTGGAGAAGACTCCCCTGTCATCAGGCATGAAGCTGAACCCGCGTCGTGCCAACAGCTCCGGGCGGCCGGGACGCACCCACTGATCCTCTGCCATGACGTCTCCGGATGTGATGCGGCAGAGGCCGAATATGCTTTTCAGCAGTGTCGACTTGCCTACACCGTTGCGTCCCAGCACGGCTGTCATTTCGTAAGCCCGCAGATGCAGATTCAGGCCATGGATGACTGTGGCGTCGCGATAGCCCGCGACCAGGTCCGTTACGTTCAGCACTGTCATGCTCCTAGATATGCGCGGCGCACGTCCGCGTTGTCGGAGACCTCGTCCATGCTCCCGTCCACCAGGAGCGAGCCGTTGGCGAGCACAATGACTCGGTCGGCCAGTTCTCGTACGATCTCCATGTCGTGCTCGACAGTCACCAGGGTGCAGCCGTTCTGCTCGGCCACCTCTCGCAGCCGCTGAGCCAGGCCGATGGACTCCTCGTGGGAGAGACCGGCGGCGGGCTCGTCCAGAAGAATGACCTGCGGTCCCCATGCCAGCACCATGGCGAGTTCGAGCGCCCTACGGTCCGCCAGGGGAAGATCCGCGGCCAGGATCGACTCGTCCTCCACGAATCGTTGGTAGGCCACGGGCATGGGCACGGTCCAGTTCGCTTCGGACTGCGCAATCTGAATGTTCTGCGCAGGGGTGAGGTCCGCGAAGACGCTGGGAATCTGAAACACCTTGCCCAGACCGAGCCTGGCGCGCCGGTGAATAGACCATCGGGAAATGTCCTGGCCGAAGTATCGGGTGGTACCCCTGCTTGCAAGCAGGTTCCGGCCATGATGTTGAGCAGAGTCGTCTTCCCAGCGCCGTTTGGACCGATGAGGCATACAACCTCTCCATCGGTGACATCCATGGTGACCTCATCGATCACACGAGAGGCCCCGAAGGATTTCTCGACGCTTTCGAGCGACAGCGCCGCGCGACCGCTGCCTCCGGCACTCTGATGCTGCGTCGGAGGCTCAGGAGCCCTCAGCAGGGCACCGAGTGCGGCGGTCTCTGACAGTGGCCGCCTCGTGAGCAGCCGCATAGACCCGACCAGTCCCGACGGAGCGAACCGGACGACCAGAATGAACACGATGCCCAGCACAAGCAGGTACCAGCTGCCGATGGCATCGCCGAGATAGCGCTCCCCGATGCTGATCAGTCCTGCCCCGAGAAATGCGCCTGCAATGCTGCCCCTGCCGCCCACGGCCAGCCAGACCAACACCTGGGTAGACAGCATGATCCCTGCCGCACTGGGAGACACCAGACCCATCACGGGCGCTGCCAGCACCCTGCGATGGCAGCGACTGCGGCGCTGAGGCAGAACGAGATCACTTTCGTCTGGCGGGGGTCGATGCCCAGGTGGGCGGCACGGATTTCGTTGGACTGCACGGCCCGGAACCTGCGTCCCCATTGGCCGCGGATCACGAAGAACCATACACAGATCACCACAACGAAAACGACTGCGGCAGTGCGATAGAAATCGGGAACGACTCCGCTGCTCGCAACGAAGATGCCGTTGCTACCCCCGGTGGTGCCCCGCCAGGAAAGTGCTACTTGCTGGGCGAGCAGGGTGGCCGCCAAGGTAAGGATGGCCATCGTCGAGGGCAGAGTCTTCGACCCCAGTCCTATCCGCCCGATGGCCAGAGCCACCAGTACTGAGATCGCGATCCCCGCGAGCGCCCCAAGGAGCATGTGCTGATCATTGTCCGTCGCGATCGCTACCCCGTAGGCGCCGATGCCGAAGAAAGCAGCATGACCGATGCTGACCACTCCGGCCCGTCCCCAGGTGAGGTCCAGACCGAAGGCGAAGAGCCCATAGGCCAAGGCCAGTGTGAGCAGGGCCAGCGGATAAGGCGTCAGTGCAAACGGGGTGGCCGCTATGCCCACGGCGACAATTGCGATAGTCAGGATGTGCCCGCGTCGGATGCGTCCGGCGAAGCGAGCTGAACTCATGAGCAGTCTCGATCGATCCAGGTGTCCTCGACGACACCGTAGTCTTCGATCGGCTCATACGCTCCGTCCTCGCCGATCTCCAGCAGACGCATATGACTGCTGAAGGTGTGGTTCTCCGCATCGAAGCTTCCTGAGCCGATGAGGCCGGAATATTCAACCTCGGGCATCTGGGCGCTTATGGCCTCCGCGTCTGTGCTGCCTGCAGCCTCCACTGCTTCTGCGATGTAGTGGGCCGCGTGATACGAAGTGGCGGCAACCACCGGAATCGGGTCTTCGAAGTCGAACTCGTCCCGATAAGCCTCTACGAAGGCTGCGTTCTCCTCAGAGTCGACCTGATCGGAGTAAGGCTGCGCCGTCACTTCCCCCGCAATGATGTCGGCTGTTGCAGGGAAGAACTCCTGCTGCATAGAGGTTCCTGTGATGCCGACGTCGTCGAGAAGTCCGAACTGCTCGGCTTGCTGGGTGAAGGAGATGGCATCGCCGCCTACCACGGCCGTGAGCACCCAGTCGGGATCAGCGCTGGAAATCTGATTGATCACCGGTTGCCAGTCCGAAGTTCCCATCGATGAGTACTCCTCGACGACCACTTCGCCTCCAGCCTCCTCGATGATGTCCGCAGCCACCTCGTGATACTGACGAGGAAAAGATAGTCGTTGCCCACCAGGGCCACGGACTCGCCGTATTCCTCCATCATGTGCGGAATGAGATCTTCGACCGCCGTCTGCTCAGTCGCGCCGAAGGGCCAGAAGTGCGGACTGCAGTGGGGATGGATCCCACAATGGAGGTGGAGAACGGAACCTCAGCGCTCTCGGCCACCCCTGCGGCGGCCTCGGAGGTGTCGCTAAGCCACTGTGCCGAAGATGTAGTCGACCTCGTCCTGCTGGATTAGCTGCTGAGCGGCCTGCGTAGATTGCGCCGCGTCGCCCTGGTCATCGACGTAGACCAGCTCGATATCGTTGCCGAGCAGACCCTCATCAGCGTTGATCTCATCGACCGCGAGGGTGAAGCCATCGCTCAGGGCGTTGCCCTCCAGGGAGGCATTCCCGGTCAGCGGGGCGACAATGCCCACGGTGAACACCTCGTTGGGCTCGCCGTCGGCCGAACCGTCGTCATCACCTCCGCCCATAGACCCGCCGCAGGCGGTCAGGCCCAACGCTGCGATCAGTGGGGAGGCCAGCAGTGAGCTGTGCCTCATGCCGCGGCTTCGGTGCGAGTTTTCTGCTCCATGTGGGGATCCTCCAGTTCAGGCCCTGTGGGCGAATAGCGATCAGAATGATGAGTGCGAGGAAGAAGATGAGGCTGGCGATCGTCTCGGAAAGGTCATTCGCAGCGCAGTCTGCAGGAGCGCCACCAGGAAGGCTCAAAGACCGGACCCGCCAGGGAGCCGGGCTTTCCGACCAGGACTGCAAAGAATGCAGGAGCTAGAAAGCTCAGTCCCACTTCCGGAGTGATCCCCAGCATGGGGCTCTGCAGCGCACCTGCCAGCACGGCGAGGCTGATTCCCAGGCAGAACGTGCTGGTAATCATGAGGGTCGGGAGATGCCCAACAGGGAAGCCATCTCACGGTTGTCGATCGACGCTCGAAGTCTGAGGCCTAGATCGGTTCGGTATATAACCAGCAGTCCGAGCGCGATCACCAGCACCGCAACGCCTGTAGCCACCAGACGATAGGTCGGGTACTGGACTCCGAGAATATTCAAACTGCCGGTGATGGGAGCGGCGACTGATCGAGGCGTGGTGCCGAAGATCGCCTCGGCTCCTTGCCGAAGAACGATACCGACGCCCCACATCGCCAGCAGAGTGGCCAACAGTCCACGGGCATAGAGCTTCGTGAGCAATAGCCGCTCGGCGAGCACCGCAGAACGATCGCCACGAGGATGGCCACCAGCACGCGAATCACGAATGGCAGCGGAGCCAAGGCGACCACAGTGAAGGCTCCAACCATGGCGAACTCTCCGTGGGCAACGTTGACCACTCCCAGCTGCCCGAAGATCAAACCCAGGCCCCAGGCAAGCAGGGCGTAGAAGCCGAAGAGAGTCAGAACGGAGAGCGAGAAGACGACCATCATCTCCACAGTCCGGCCCTCCTTCCTGACTCATGGCCCCTGATGCTCATGCCTGCGCACCCGCACGTGCCGTCTGTCCGGGCTTCTTCAGGGTAGGCAACGCCTGGGCCTGCAGAGAAAGACAGATCTCCACGAGGGCACGATCCCGGCCGAAGGCTGATATCAGCGAGACTCCCAACGGCATTCCGCTCTCCGGTCCGACACCAACCGGGAGAGTGGCTGCAGGAAGCCGGTGTAGTTCCAAAGAGCCGTGAACAGCGTCATGGGGTCTTCGCCCCCAATCTGCTGGTCCGGGTCGTAGCCATGTCCTCTCTTGGGCGCGACGATTGCCTGAGTCGGCTCTAGCACGGCGTCAATGCGGTTCTCCTGAAACCACGTATCCCATGCCTTTGTGACTCTGATCCGGTCCCGCTGGGCGCCCAGGTAGTCCTGAGCGGTAATAGGGGCAGAGCCGAAGGCGAGGAAATCTCTAGTGCTCCCGCGATATTGGGTTTCCTGTTCGGCAAACTGCCGGTGGAAGTCCCTCGACTCGGCCAAGAGGATCGTGTCGTAGGCAGCCTTGTCCATGTCACAAGGCTGTGGGAGCTCAACGATCTCACCCCCAGTGCTTCACAGGCCGCGCGTGCCTGTTCCAGCGCCTCAACTATCTCTCTTTCGACAATGTCGCCCATGTTGCGACCCGTCAGAGCTATGCGCACACCCTTGAGCGGTGTGGGAACGTTGAGCGCCCTGGTGGGAAGCTCCTCCAGACGGGCTGCACTGTGGAGACCGAAGGGCGAAGAGGTCCGAGGTGCGTCTCGCAGGCTATTGAGGGCGACAGCGCAGTCGGCGATAGTCGGAGCCAGTGGCCCGGCATGGTCGAGTGTAGGAAAGCGGAATGATTCCGTCGGTGGGCAGCACCGAGATAGAGGGCTTGAAGCCCGAAACGCCGCACAGGGAAGCAGGAATACGGATGGACCCTGCCGTGTCCGTCCCCAGAGTCAAGGAACCTGTCCGGAGGCTACCGCCGCAGCTGAGCCGCCGCTGGATCCCCCGCGGAGCGGCTCAAGTCCCAAGGGTTTCCTACCTGGTCAGTAGAACCACCTGCAGCGAACTCATGGGTATGTGTATGCCCAATGACGACTGCCCCTTGCGTTTCTAAGTGGCGTGTCAGCGCTGAGGACTCATCCGCGATGTTCCCCTCGAGCACGGCGCTGGAGGCTGTCAGTGGAAGGCCTTCCACGGCGTACAGGTCCTTAATGCCGATCGGAACGCCGCAAAGCAGAGGCGCGTCGTCGCCTTCCTGCGCCAGGCGCATGTCGGCCTCCTGGGCGGCCGCGCGGGCTCGCTCAGGGTAGAGACGCACCCACGCATTGATTGCACCTTCAGTGCCGTCGAAACTCGGAGCTGGTCCATTCACCTGGTCAATGCGGGCCAGTGCTGCGCCCACCAGGTCGGCAGAAGTCACCTTGCCCGTCCGGAGACTCTCAATCGTGCTCAGCAGCGATAGCTGAGAAGATTCTGTGCTGTCCATGTGCACAGACTGCCAATGTCCAGACGAAAAGACTTGAAAGTGAGATCAACTCAGAAGGAGGTTCTCGCTTTTAACTTTCCTGAGACGACCATGTCATGCACTAAGGCTTCGGCATCCACGGCACCGGTGCAGAATCCGGCGACCACCATCGTGAGCATTTGGAGTCGTCGTTCACCGTTGCGCACGGACCCCGCCATGTCGATGGCGTCGCGGGGATGTGCGGAGCGGCGAATCGCTCCCTCCCTCTGGCACCTGACCCACATATCGGTGAACGGTGTCTCGAAGGCCCGTCGGATCGGACGGATCGGCTCCGGCGACCAGCCGATCTTCAGACCGACGATATCGATGAACTGGTTGTCTGCATTGATCATCCGCGTGAAGAAGTCCAGGGTTCGTATGATGTCTTCGAGGCTCGAACCCCCATCTGTGCCCCCTGTCGCGCCGTCTGCTCCATCTGCATCCAGCGGACGATGGAGACCTCGTCGATGAGGGTGTCTTTGTTCTCGAAGTGGCGATACAAGGTGGCAGTGCCTACTCCCGCCTTGGAGGCGATCTCTTTGCCGTGACCGCCGCCCTCCCTGTTCACTGATGACATCTCTGACCGCACGGACCAGACGCATCTTGTTGTTCGCTGCATCTACTCGCATCGTTGGGCCTCATCCTTGGACTGAGAATTCCTAGACGGCATATGCTATGTGACATATGTCACTCGTACTCGTTCAAGAGTAGTACAGGCAGATTTCTTCGCCATTACGTCACCTCTCCCCGGAGAACAATCCTGGTGAAACCGCTCACGGTTAAAGTAGAGAGCATGACTACGGCCGACTCGGGAGATGAAGGGCAGACGCCCCTGACTGTCTCGATGGGCGCACGCCGGGCTGCATCCATCAGCAGCGGCCCCGCGCGCCCGGCAGTCCGGCCAGATGCCCACGGTCGAGGAGGTCAGCGCAGGCGGTGTGATCATCCGCCCGGCCGCCCACGGATTCGAAGCTGCCATCATCGCCCGCTACAACCGGGGAGGACGTCTGGAGTGGTGCCTCCCAAGGGCCACCCTGAGGGTGCGGAGGACCACCGCGAGGCTGCTCTGCGGGAGGTCGCTGAGGAGACGGGCATCGAAGGGTCGATCCTGACCTCGTTGGGATCCATCGAGTATTGGTTCACCGTTCCCACCCACCGGGTGCACAAGACAGTCCACCACTACCTCATGGAGGCGATCGGCGGGGAGCTCACGATCGAGAAGGACCCGGACCATGAGGCCGTGGATGTGGCCTGGGTGAACCTCGAGCAGCTGGACCGGCGCCTGTCCTTCCCGAACGAGCGACGCATTGTGGCCGCGGCCAAGCAGGTCATCAGCGACATCGTCTGAGTGGCCTATAGTCGGCTCCGATGAGCCAACCTTCCCCTCCCGCCCATGTTCCCAAGAATGGTGTGGCCGCGGCCTCGACCATCATGGCCGCCGGCACAATGGTCTCGCGCGTTCTGGGGTTCGTGCGGAGCATGCTGCTGGCGGTGGCGATCGGCGGCACCACGCTGATCGTGGACGTCTTCGAACGCGCCAACACCATCCCCAACTCGGTGTATCTGCTGCTGGTGGGCGGCATGTTCAACATGGTGCTGGTCCCTCAGCTGATCAAGGCGGCCAAGAAGCCTGACCAGGGTGCCGACTACACCTCCCGACTGCTCACGCTGAGCCTGGTGGTGATGTTCGTCTCCACGGCTGTGCTCACGGTCTGCGCGTATCCGATCCTGAGGCTGCTCACCCTCGGCTGGAGCGAGCCCATGCTCGCACTGGGCACATCCTTCGCCCTGTGGACCCTGCCGCAGGTCTTCTTCTACGGCGTCTATGCCGTGATCGGGCAGATCCTCAACGCAAACGCCAAGTTCGGCTGGTACATGTGGGCGCCGGTGCTGAACAACATCGTCGCCATCACCATGCTCATCAGCTACATCGTCGCGTTCGGACAGTACAGCGGCGAAGAGGAGCAGCTGGCGGAGTGGACGACGACCCAGACCGTCATCCTCGCCGGGGCCACACGTTGGGCATCGCCGCTCAGGCGGCCCTGCTGATCTGGCCGCTGAGCAGACTCGGTCTGAAGCTGCGCCCCGGTTCGGCGTCCGCGGCATGGGGCTCGGCGCCACCGGCCGAATCGCCGCCTGGACGCTGCTGACGATGACGATCGGGAACGTCTCCAACATCGTCCATATCCGTCTCATCTCAGGCGCGACGGCAGCCCGTGAGGAGATGGGCCAGGACGGGGCGTCGGTGCCCGGCGAGTATGCCGCGAACATCGCGGAGCTGATCGTGCTCCTGCCGCACTCGGTGTTCGTCCTGTCGATCGCGACGGTGCTGTTCAACCAGATGTCCGACGCGATGGGCGAAGGGCGGGTCAGTGAGGCCCGGGAGGTGATGAACCGGGGTCTGCGAATCTTCGCCATACCCATCATGTTCTCCACCATCGCCTTCCTCGTCCTCGCAGGCGTGCTGGGGCGTCTGTTCTCGGGCGCCGCCGCCGACTCCGAGATGGCGGCGGCCGCCATCGGCCAGCTGCTGATCCTCTTCGCCGTGGCGCTGCCGTTCCGGTCGGCCTCGCTGTACATGATGCGGACCTTCTACGCCGCCGAGGACCCCAAAACGCCCCTGAAGGTGACGCTCATCACGATGGGTTTCGGGCAGGTGACCGCGCATGCGGCCTGCTCGTGGTCCCCTACGAGCTCATGCCCTTCGTCGTCGTCGCCGTGTGGGGCATCATGAACGTGATGCGCTACGTGTGCTTCCATGTCCTGGCCGCCCGACGCTGGGGCAGCTTCGGGCTGCCGAGCATCATCACCGCCTATGTGCGGTCAGGATGGGCTGCGGCGGCCGCCGGCATGGCGGGCGGCCTGATCGCCTGGGGATGGGTGGTTACACCTTCGGATTCGCCTACAGCAGCATCATGACTGCTGCGCTCACGAGCGCTCTGGCGGGCACAGCGATGGCCGTGGTGTACGTCGCGGTGCTTCGGGCCCTGCGAGTGCGGGAGTTCGAGGAGTTCATGGAGCCCATTGGGCGCCGCCTGTAACAGCTCGCCGCCTGGTTCGCCTCTGATTGAGCCTGAGAGCGGTAGGCTAATGTTTCCACGCAGTCCTGAGTACCCCCGCTAGCCCAAGGAGAGTCCGTGGCCAAGCCTTTCGGCGTCGGCGATGTGGTCGGCGGCCGCTATCGCATCACGTATCACGTGGTGACCTCCGCGGATCAGGACATCGTCTTCCAGGCGCACGACGAGGCCCTCGGCCGCGAGGTCTCCGTCCTTCTGGCTTCGCGCTCGAATGCGAAGCAGGTCGCAACCTCGGCTCGCGAGCTGGCGGTAAACGACCGCGCCTCTGAGGTGGAGGTCCTGGATCTTGGCCTCGCCGATGATCGGACGTATCTGATCTCCACATTGGTGGACCCCAATCAGCTTCTGGATCTGGTGGTTCCTGACGTCGCACCCTTCGTGGAGCCGTACTTCACCGACTCGCTGGGCTCGGAGATCTTCGGCCAGTCCAGGAGATGCAGCCGCAGACCTTCGCCGACGATGCCGAGTACTATGCCAGGCTCCATGAGACCCCGGATGCCCCTGCCCCGGGTGGGCGCGCAGACGGCTTCGTATGGGAGAGCGGCGTCCGCCCCGTGAGGCAGGCGCTCGGAAGCGTCCGGCGTTCCTGGACAAGGCAGCCCCTGCTTCCACGCCCGAGGATGAGCCCTCGAAGGCGTTCCAGGCCGACCTGGGGCTGCTGTCCGATCTGGACGAGATCACTGTGTCCTCTGAGGCGGACGGAAGCGAGACCTTGGAGGCGTCACTGCGCCCCTCCGTCGTCGGTGACGCAGCTGAGGCCTCAACGTCATGGGCAACATCGGACGACGGACCTGTCGAAGAGCTAAGCCAAGGAACCCGAAGCCCTGGGTGATAAGTAAGCTGCAGCAGCAGATGATGCCGCCGATAGCTCGGCCTCACCCCAGGCCATCCCTGAGGAAGACCTCATCGCAGAGGGCGAGGAAGTCATAGACAACCCGCCTGAGCAGCCTGACCACATGTACAGCGGCGCTGCTCCCGCCCCGTCGCCCCACAGAGCGCGCAGGCACCGAGCAGCTTCGCCGATCTGCTCACATCTGACGCACCCAAGGCCCCGAAGAGCTTCCCGTCCGCCAGCAGCGACGGCTCCGCCGCAGGCACCTCCGCAGCCGAACCCGGCTCAGCAGAGGCAGCGCCGTCCGAGGACAGCTTCAGCATGGCCAGCCTCACGCCCCGCCAGTGGGTCTCGGTAAGCGGCCTCCTTCTTCTGGTGATCATCGCCGCTGTGATCATCTTCGCAGCGCTCAAGGCTGACCCCGAGGCCCAGCCAGGAGGGCCTCAGACTCAGCTGATGGAATAGGCTCCATGGACACAGCTGTTGATGCCATTGGCACCCTACAACCCCACGAAGGACACCCAGCGTGACTGATCAGACTCGAACCAGGTGCACGACGTTGTGATCGTCGGCTCCGGACCCGCAAACTACACGGCTGCCATCTACACCGCCCGAGCGAATCTCAGCCCTGTGGTGCTCGCAGGCTCGGTCACCGCGGGCGGGGAGCTGATGAACACCACTGAGGTCGAGAACTTCCCCGGATTCCCCGAGGGCATCATGGGACCTGACCTCATGATGAACATGGAAGCCCAAGCGCGACGCTTCGGCACCGACATCCGGCACGAGGACGCCACCGCTCTGGACCTGGGCGGCGAGATTAAGAAGATCACCACCGGCTCCGGTGAGATCCTCCACGCCCGTGCTGTCATTCTGGCAACGGGTTCGGCGTACCGAGAGCTGGGAGTGCCCGGCGAGAAGGAGCTCTCCGGCCACGGAGTCAGCTGGTGCGCCACGTGTGACGGCTTCTTCTTCAGGGAGCAGCACATTGCCGTGGCAGGAGGCGGCGACTCCGCTATGGAAGAAGCAATGTTCCTCACAAAGTTCGCGTCCAAGGTGACCGTCATTCACCGACGGGACTCCTGCGCGCATCGCAGATTATGGCCGACCGCGCCCATGCCAATGACAAGATCGATTTCGTGTGGAACAACGAGATCACTCGAGTCGACGGTGACGGCAAAGTGAACCGCCTGGCCCTGCGCAACACGGTGACAGGCGAGGAGTCGTCCTTGGATGTGACGGGCCTCTTCGTCGCCATCGGCCATGATCCTCGCACAGCACTGTTCGCTGATCAGCTCGAGCTCACTGCCGAGGGGACCGTCGCCGTGGACGCACGGTCCTCCAAGACGTCGCTCCCCGGCGTCTTCGCAGCAGGGGATGTCCTGGACCCGCACTACCGTCAGGCGATCACCGCTGCAGGCTCAGGCTGCACGGCCGCCCTCGACGTCGAGCACTACCTGGCATCCCGTCTGCCCACCACTCCCCAATTGGCCGAAACCTCCTATGAAAGGACACATTATGTCTGAACTGAAGAACGTGACCGATTCAAGCTTCGAAGCCGATGTTCTGCAGAACTCCAAGCCGGTTCTGGTGGACTTCTGGGCGGAGTGGTGCGGCCCCTGCCGGGCCCTCTCCCCGGTCCTCGAAGAGCTTGCCAACGAGAACGAGGACAAGATCGAGGTCGTGAAGGTCAACGTCGACGAGAACCCCGCCACCGCGGCGAAGTACGGCATCACGTCGATTCCTGCGGTCTACGGCTTCCGCGACGGCGAGCACGTGGTCTCGTCCATCGGAGCAAAGCCCAAGCCTGCCCTCGAGGATGAGTTCTCCGATCTTCTGAAGTAGACATCGGGCATAGGAATGCCCCCTCTGGCTGATCTCATGGAGACGCCGGAGGGGCATTTTGTGTTTCACGTGAAACGCGCCAGTCTGCCCGGCTGTCCACCTTGCCTGCTGATCACCCAGCGTCCACGTGCAGCCCCAGCTGCTTCAGAATGCGTTCGAGATCCTCAACTCCGGCGAAATCGATCGCTATGCGTCCCTTCTTCGCCCCCAGAGTGATCTTGACCTGGGTGTCGAGGGTGTCGATCAAGGCCTCGGCATATTCGTCGAGCTGCTCATAGCGAGAGCTGCTGGGCAGACGGTCCGTTTCACGTGAAACCGGAGCTTCTTGTGCGGGAGTCCGCTTCATGACCGACGCCTGCTCTTCGGCAGCGCGCACGGAGAGGCCCTCGGATACGATCCGGGATGCCAGCTCCTCCATACGATCCTCACTGTCCAAGGACAGCAGGGCGCGCGCATGACCCGAGGACAGCACACCGGCGGCCACGCGTCGTTGTGCTGCGGCGGGCAGGCGCATCAGACGCAGAGTGTTGGAGATCTGTGGGCGCGACCTGCCAATACGGCGTGACAGCTCTTCCTGACTGATCCCGAAGTCGTCGAGCAGCTGCTGGTACGCCGCGGCTTCTTCCAGAGGGTTGAGTTCGGAGCGATGGATGTTCTCGAGCAGCGCATCACGGAGCAGATCCTCGTCCGCGGTGTGCCGAACCACCGCCGGAATGGTCTCCCTGCCCGCCGCCTCGGAAGCCCGCCAACGACGTTCGCCCATAATGAGCTCATAGTGGCATTTTCTACAGGCCTCACGACGATGGGTTGAAGGACCCCAATCTCGCGTATCGAGTGAACGAGCTCCGCCATATCGTCTTCGTCGAACACCTGACGAGGCTGGCGAGGGTTGGGTCGGATGCTCGCGATCGGAACGGCGAGGAACTCGGCTGACTCGTACGGTTCCGTTTCACGTGGAACGGGAACGGAGCTGACAGGCTCCTGCTTCGCTGTCTGGGCGGAGGACATGGCAGGCATCTCTGCTCGCTTTCGCCCATTCGCGCGGCTGCTCGTCGTGCGGGCTCGCGGTGCATCCCGCTGATGCGAGATCTTCTGGGTCTCCAGGTGACTCTTGGCCGAGAAGAAGACGTCGATGGGTCGTTCGGGCCGCTCATTGGCCGCTTCATCGGTTTCACGTGAAACGGGCTCCGGAGGTATCTCGGGTTCCAGCGGAGGGATCGCATGCGCCGTCGCGCCGGAGGGAGACTGTTCCTCCGCGTCGGAGTTGATCAGTGCGCCGAGGCCCCGGCCAAGTCCGCGTCGCTTTCGCTCTGCCATAGAAAGATGCCCTCCCGAGCGTTCGAATGATGCCCTTCATTCTAGGGCGGGGAGAGCTTCAGCGGGGGCAGGGTTTCACGTGAAACAGGAAGCTACCCGGCAAAGGGAGCTGACGACGCCCGTTGGACTATCTCTGCAGCTGCTTCAAGATAGGCGAGCGCACCGGTGCTGTCGCGTGCGTAGGTGATGACGCTCTGCTGATAGCTGGGAGCTTCAGCGATCCTGACGCTGCGCGGAATCTTGCTCTCCAACACTTCCCCGCCGAAGTACTCCTTGACCTCATGAACGACCTGCGCCGCCAAGTTTGTCCGGGCGTCGTACATGGTCAGCAGGATCGTGGAGACTTCAAGCTTCGGGTTGAGATGCTTCTGTATGAGACTGATGTTGTTCAGCAGCTGGCTGAGTCCCTCAAGCGCGTAATACTCGCACTGGATCGGGATCAGAACTTCTCTGGCCGCGACGAAGGCGTTGACGGTGAGGAGACCAAGACTCGGCGGGCAATCGATGAATACGTAGTCCAGGCGGGGTTTGCCCTCGTTTTCCCTGTACTGGATGTACTCATCAAGCGACCGCTGGAGACGCTGCTCCTAGCAACGAGAGAGACCAGTTCGATCTCCGCGCCCGCCAGGTGGATCGTTGCAGGAACCACTTCGAGGTTCTCTACGTCGGGAGAGGCTGAGACGACCTCAGCGATGGAGAGGTCATCGATCAGCACGTCATAGATGGAGTCGGTCTCAGCGCTGTGGGGACTCCCAGCCCTGTTGATGCGTTGCCTTGGGGATCAATGTCGATGACGAGAACGTTGAATCCGTGATCGGCAAGGGCAGCTGCGAGGTTCACGGTGGTCGTGGTCTTGCCGACGCCGCCCTTCTGATTGGAGACCGTGATGACACGGGTGCTCTCCGGGGCTGCAGAGACATCTCTGAAAGTTTGCGGCGACGGCGCTGCTCATCGTGCAGCTGTGCGGCCAGCGGTGAGCCAGAGAGAGATTCAGTCATGACGACGAGTCTAGGTCAGCTGTCGGACGCGGGCACTCGACGGATCCTGACAACCGTCGTCGGCTCCTCCAGAAGATCCTCGCCCAGAAGCTCGACGGTAAGCGCGCGGAGTTTGAAGCGACGAATGGCCTTCGCTGCCGTCTCAATCTCTTCTGCCGCACTCCGGCCCTTGATCAGGAGAAGCTGACCGTCATCAGCCAGCAGTGGCGCTGTCAGGGTACAAGCTTCTTAAGTGCTGACACCGCGCGTGCTGTCACCACGTCAGCCATGACCTCGTCCGTGACGTCCTCGGCGCGGCCTCGGATGATGTCGACGTTGTCGAGGCCCAGATCGGCCACCACCTCGGAGAGCCAGTCGACACGTCGCTCCATGGGCTCGATGAGTAACATGCGGACATCGGGCCGTGCGATCGCAAGAGCCAGTCCTGGAAGCCCTGCGCCGGAGCCCACGTCTGCCACGTCGCCGCCCTCCGGCAGTTCGGGCGCAAGCACAGCACAGTTCAGCACATGGCGGGACCACATGCGCGGCACCTCACGAGGGCCCAGCAGACCGTGATCGATGCCTGTGGTGCACAGGTGGCGGACGAACCCCTCGGCAAGGGGAGGCGTTCGCCGAAGAGCTGCTCGGCCGCTCGACGCTCCTGCTCCGTGGGGTCCGGGACTGGGGCCTCCGTCATCAGGCGGAGACCACCACGTGCCGCTTGCGGCCCTCGCCCTCGGAGCCTGAGGTCAGGCCTGCCTCGGCGATGAAGTCGTGGACGATCTTGCGCTCGAAGGCGCTCATCGGCTCCATGGGCACCTCTTCGCCGGTGTCCTTGACCTTCTGGACGGCTTCCTGGGCCTTGGCCCGGAGCTCCTCGTTGCGTGCGTTGCGGTGACCGTTGATGTCCAGCACGAGTCGGGTGCGGTGACCGGTCGCCGACAGCACGGCGAGGCGCGTCAGTTCCTGGAGCGCGTCGAGCGTCTCTCCGTCCGTGCCTACGAGGTCCTGCAGCTCTGCGCCGCCGTCCTCAGCCTGGATGGAGATGAACGTCCGTTCGCCGCGGATCTCGATCTCGATGTCACCGTCGAGGTCCACGATGTCCAGAAGCTCTTCGAGGTAATCGGCGGCGACGTCTCCCTCGTCCGGGGTCTCGTCGTCGCTGTCGTCCTCGCCGTCGGAGTCCTCCTCCGGAAGCTCTTCGACAGTGTCCTGGTTCTCGACGACGTGCGCCTCCTCAGGGGCCACAGTCTCATTGGCCTGGAGCACTGGGTTCTCGGCAGGGTTCTCAGAGGTTTCCGTCATCGCTGTCCCTTTTTCTTCTTCTTCTTTTTCTTGCGCTTGCGGGCTGGTTGGGCCTGGGGCCCTTTGTGCTCGCCGGTCGGCTTCTTCGCCTCTTCGGCGGCCTTCCGTGCTTCCTCACCGATCGGCGGCAGGCCCTTGGCAGCGCGCCGGAGGTTGAGCTCCTTCTCCGCCATGGAGCCGGGCGTGGGGTTGTTGCGGATGACCCACCACTGCTGACCCATGGTCCAGAGGTTGGTGGCGGTCCAGTAGATGATCAGTGCAAGCGGGAAGTTCACGCCGCCGAAGATCATGGCCAGCGGCAGCACGTAGAGCATGATCTTCTGCATCTGTGCCATCTGGCCGGTCTGGGCGGCCTCGGACATGTTCTTCGCCATCAGCTGCTTCTGCGTGAAGAACTGGCTGGCCACCATGGCTGCCGTCAGGATGCTGGCGAGGAGCACGACGGAGGTCACGCTGCCCTGAGTCGACGGATCGCCTTGGACCGCGCCCCAGAGCACGTCGTTCATGCCGACGCCGAAGATGGTGGACTCGGAGGCTCTGCACTTCGCTGCCGGAGAGTGAGAAGTACCCCTCGTCGTAGTACTCCTCGTTCATCCGGTTCAGCATCCAGAAGAGGGAGAAGAAGATCGGCAGCTGCGCCAGAATGGGCAGGCAGGTCATGAACGGGTTCACGCTGTGCTTCTTGAACAGCGCCTGCTGCTCCTGAACCATCGCCTGCCGCGAGACGGGGTCCTTCTTGCCCTTGTACTTGGCCTGGAGCTTCTGCATCTCCGGCTGCATCGACTGCATGCCGCGCTGCGACTTGATCTGCCGCACGAACAGCGGGATCAGCAGGGTACGGATGAA
Organism: Nesterenkonia pannonica; assembly: GCF_019575955.1. GTDB lineage: Bacteria > Actinomycetota > Actinomycetes > Actinomycetales > Micrococcaceae > Nesterenkonia > Nesterenkonia pannonica. The sequence continues at coordinate 239,110 of NZ_CP080575.1, read as the reverse complement.
GAGCACCAGCAGGATGATGGAGATCGTCCACGTCCATCCGGACTCGGAATCCATGCCGAGGATGCCCAGGAAGGAGTGGGCGATGCTGAGGATGAATGACACGGCCCAGCTGAAGGGCCACATTAGTGTGTCGAGGAAGGCCATATAACTCTCAAAGGGTTGGGCCGGACATCAGTGCTTGGGACGCCGTCCGGCTGAAAGCTCGCAAAGATCAGCCTCCAGGGTATCGGAAGTTCCTGACCTCTAGGGGCTGCTCGGCTCATGGTCGATGGGCGGATGGTTCGTCTCTATGATCCGGGGAGCTCCTCCGTAAGCCAAATCCGATGGGCGCAGGGAACGTGGTCGACTCCGCCGCCGGTGAAGGGATTGCACCGGAGCACTCTCCACGCCGTCAGCGCGCCGCCCCTGATCAGCCCGTGCGTGGTCAGCGCCTCCAGGCCGTAGGCCGAGCAGCTGGGATAGAACGCACACACCTGCCCGTAGAGCGGGGAGATGACGCGGCGCCAGGCCATGACGAACAGCACCAGAGGATAGGAGGGCGCTCTCCTGAGCCAGCCCCAGTGCTGCGATCTGACCTCTTCGTCCGACGGTGCCGGACCGGGGAGGCCGGGCTGTTCGCCCTTCTCCACGTAGTAGTCACGATGACGGAGCCAGGATGTGCTCTCGGGAGTCTGCGTCATGACGCTCCGTATCCGGCGCGCTTGAGAGCCCGCTTGAGTCCGCTTCGCACCTCTTTGGTCACCGTCTCGTGGTCAGAGGCTGCGATGGGGGCAGTGCCCTCACCACGATGTCGAGACGGTGCCCATCCATGGTCCACGGAGGCACGATCTCGGCGCAGATGTGCCGGAGTCTGCGGGCGGTCCGATGGCGGACGACTGCGTTGCCCACCGCTTTGGACACGACGAGCCCGGCCCTCCATCGGACGGGGCGCAGGCGTTCCTCAGCGCTGAGGGGAGTCACGCGAACCACCACCACAGAGGTGCTCGTTCCGGCGCGCGCGCCGGAGCGCAGTATCGCCCTGAAGTCCTGGGCCTTCCGGATGCGGTGCTCGACGGGAAGCATATTCAGAACACGGACGGCCCGTCCCCAAGCGGGGAACGGGCCGTTGACGTGTCGTGCAGAAGCTCAGGCGCTCAGCTCTTTGCGTCCGCTGCGACGGCGCGCTGAGATGATCGACCGGCCCGCGCGGGTCCGCATGCGGGACCGGAAGCCGTGCTTACGGCTGCGGCGGCGGTTGCTCGGCTGGAAAGTCCGCTTGGTCATTGGTCTTCTCCCAAATGAAATGTCTGTGAAGTCTTACGGGCTCTGCTCGGCGCTGCGGGAGCGCCACGTGAGGCGTCACGGCGCGCACATAACACAGAGCGACCTGTCAACACTACGGGCGACAGCCTGTCATCGTCAACTCCACAGATTGTCAACATTTTCCCCACAGGCTGTTCACAACCTGTGGAATACTGTCCGAGCACGAAGACTGGCCGCTTAGCACATGGCCTGAGAATACTAATGGAGGCCTCCACAGCGTGTCGGACACCTATCAGACCAGCGTCTCAGCCAAATGGCAGCAGGTCATTGCAGAACTGCGTGAGAACCATGGAATCAGCGGTCTGAAGCTCACCGACATCGCCCGGGCGGTCCCCAATCGGACCAGCTCATCGGCGACACCCTGCTGCTCGCCGTCCCGCATGAGCGGATCCGAGAGACGATGCAGTCCACACTCCAGGCTCAGATCTCCGCCGCACTTCGGACAGTCTTCGGCAAAGATGTGCTGTGCGCCTACGTGATCGATCCGGAGCTCGCCAAGCGGCAGCGCGCTGACTCTCCGGCACCGACCCCTCGCTCACCCCGGCTGCTGAGTCCGTCGGCGAGCAGCCCTCCCCGCAGTATCCGCCGCATGCGCCCGAAGCCCCGCTCCGAGTCCAGCCCGCGGACCCGCTCCGACCTCCCACGCCGAACCCTTCGAGGCTCCCAGGCCCTCTCCGGTTCCTGATCCTGATGCCACTGCGCAGGGAGAGACATTCGAGGCCTCTCGGCTGAACCCGCGGTACACCTTCGACACGTTCGTCATCGGCTCATCGAACCGGTTCGCACACGCAGCGGCCAACGCGGTCGCCGAAGCGCCCGCCAAGGCATACAACCCGCTGTTCATCTACGGGGACTCGGGACTGGGCAAGACGCACCTGCTGCACGCCATCGGCCACTACGCCCAGCGCCTCTACTCGGGAATCAGGGTCAGGTACGTCAACTCTGAGGAGTTCACGAACGACTTCATCAACTCCATCCGCGACGATGAGGGTGCCAGCTTCAAGACCCTCTACCGCAACGTGGACATCCTCCTCCTCGACGATATCCAGTTCCTCGCCGACAAGGAGCGCACGGTGGAGGAGTTCTTCCACACCTTCAACACGCTCTACAACAACAACAAGCAGGTCGTCATCACCTCGGACCTGCCCCCAAGCAGCTGTCAGGGTTTGAGGAGCGGCTTCGCTCCCGGTTCGAATGGGGCCTGATCACTGACATTCAGCCTCCGGAGCTGGAGACGCGCATCGCGATCCTGCGCAAGAAGGCCAACGCCGAGAACTTCTCATGCCCGGACGATGTGCTGGAGTACATCGGTTCCAAGATCTCGACGAACATCCGCGAGCTCGAGGGTGCCCTCATCAGAGTGACGGCCTATGCCGCGCTCAATAGGCAGGATGTGAACCTGGACCTGGCTGAGCAGGTGATGCAGGACCTGATCTCCGACGACCATGCTCACGAGATCACTGCCGAGCAGATCATCAACGCCACAGCGGAGTATTACCACTTCGCCGTCGAGGAGCTGATGTCGAAATCGCGCAATCGCACCCTCGTCACGGCTCGTCAGATCGCCATGTACCTGCTGCGCGAGCTCACGGAGATGTCGCTGCCGAAGATCGGCCAGGCCCTGGGCGGACGTGACCACACCACGGTGATCTATGCCGAGCGCAAGATCCGAGAGCTCATGGCCGAACGGCGAGCGGTCTTCAACCAGGTCACTGAGCTGACCAACAAGATCAAGCAGGGCAGATAGGCGCTGCAGGCGCAGCCGCATGGAGCCGACCTCTTCCAGAGGGTTCTCCACTGGACCCCGGATGGGTCTGTGCACATGTCACACGTATGTAGTTCAGCCCAGACAGCGGTCTCCAGACGTTTTGACTTTCGCATTATCCACAGTTTTCCCACATTTCCACAAGCAGACGTGGAATTCGCTCACAAGCCTCCCCACACCTGTGGATAAATGGGTGGAAAACCTGAGGACCATTCCCCAAATCCTGTGGATAAGCTGCACATCCCTGGGGATATCACCCATCAGGCCTAAAATCTCTCCCCAGCGCATCCACACGTCGCATGCTCCACATCCACCAGTCACTGCACAGGGAAATCCGCCCAGGCCGCGGCAAAGGAGCAGTTATCCACAGAATCCACACCTGTTACTACTACTGCTTCCTAAAATCTCTCTATTGCATTTCGACAGCGCACGGTTGGACTGCGGCCAGGAACGCAAACAAGATGTAGTGCTCTGAGCACCTCTCCGGCGCTCATCTTGTGCCGACTCTGGTAGCGGGTAGCTGCTCCCTGCCGGTAGGCTCACTCAGCAGACGTGCTCATTCCCGTAAGGAGACCCTCCACAGTGCAGTTCACCGTTGACCGTGATGTCCTCTCGGAGGCTGTCTCCTGGGCTGCACGGTCTCTGTCTCCCGGCCGCCTGCCCCGGTGCTGTCAGGACTCCTGATCCGAGCGGAGAACGGCCTCGTCACCATCTCGAGCTTCGACTACGAAGTCTCGGCGCAGCTCAGCATCGAAGCGAACATCGACTCCGATGGAACCGTGCTCGTCTCCGGACGGCTGCTCAACGACATCGTGAAGTCGTTCCCGAACGCACCCGTAAGCTTCTCCCTCGAAGATTCGAAGGTCAGGGTCACCTGCCGCTCCTCGAACTTCACTCTGGCCACGATGCCGGTGGACGAATACCCAGAGCTTCCGAGCCAGCCGCAGACTGCAGGCACCGTCGACGGCAGCGTCTTCGCCCGAGCCGTCTCGCAGGTCATCACAGCCGCATCGCGGGATGACACGCTGCCCATCCTCACGGCCGTCAAGCTGGAGATCGAGGGCGACACCATTACGTTCCTCGCGACTGACCGGTATCGCCTGGCGATGCGTGAGATCCGCTGGACGCCCTCGCAGCCGGACGTCTCGACATCTGTGCTCATCAAGGCAAAGACCCTCAATGACGTCGCCAAGTCCCTCGCGGGCGGCGGCGATCTTCAGATCTCGCTCTCCGAGGATGATGCTCTCGTGGGGTTCTCCTCCGGGAGCAGGCGCACCACCAGCGTCCTGGTCGACGGCGACTATCCCAAGATCCGCCAGCTCTTCCCCGAGGACACTCCGATCCATGCGGTGGTGAACACCGCCGAGCTCATCGAAGCGTCTCGCCGCGTGTCCTTGGTCTCGGGCGCAACGGACATGTGCGTCTGCACTTCACTGAGGACAACCAGGTGGTTCTGGACGCCGGCGTCGACGACAATGCCTCAGCGTCAGAGAGCATCGACGCCCAGCTCACCGGTGAGTCGATCACCGTGGGATTCAACCCTGCGTATCTCAATGAGGGCTGAACGTCATCAGCACCGAGTACCTGCGGTTCTCCTTCGTCTCGGCGCCTAAGTAGGCCATGATCACTGGGCAGGAGGCTCCGGACAGCGAGAACTCGACAGAATTCCGGTACCTGCTGATGCCGGTGCGTCTGCTCAACCAGTAGGCAGGAGGCCCAGAGTGCGCGTGTCGCAGCTCATCCTCCAGAACTACCGCAGCTATGAGGACACGGAGCTGGCCCTGGAGCCTGGGCCCAATGTCCTTCTGGGGTACAACGGCGTAGGGAAGACCAACATCGCCGAAGCGATGGGCTATCTGGCCACTCTGTCGTCGCACAGAGTTCCCCATGACGGCCCTCTGATCCGGCACGGTCATGAGCAGGCCATCATCAGAGCTGCCGCCCACCGGGGCAGCCGCGAGGCGTTCCTGGAGCTGGAGATCAACCAGGGGCGGTCAATCGCGCCCGGATCAACAGGGAAGCCCGGTTCGGGCATCCGAGATTCTGGGGATCCTGCGGACGGTCCTCTTCGCCCCGGAGGACCTGGAACTCATCAAGGGCTCGCCGGAAGTGCGCCAGCGGCTGCTGGACTCCCTGGCCTTGCAGCTGCGCCCTGGCTCGCCGGCGTGCGGCAGGACTACGAAAAGGCGCTGAAGCAGCGCAATGCGCTCATGAAGTCCATCCGGCATGAAGGCTTCACCGCCACCCATGATTCCACCCTGGCCGTGTGGGACGCTCAGCTGTCGACTGCCGGGGCCCGCCTGCTGAGAGCACGGCTGGACATGCTGGCCGCTCTCCGGCCGCACACCGCCATGGCCTATCAGGAGCTGTCGCAGAGTGTGCGCTCGGCGTCCATGGAGTACACCAGTTCTTTGGAGCGCGAGCCCGCCGAGCTCGCTGAGGCCGGTGAGCAGGACTTGGCCCAGTGGATGCAGGAGGCCCTGCTCAGCGCCCGCAGCGCGGAGCGGGACCGCGGGGTCACTCTGGTGGGCCCCATCGTGATGACCTCCACTTCACCCTGGACACCACACCGGTGAAGGGATACGCCTCCCATGGGGAAACATGGTCCTACGCGTTGGCGCTGCGGCTGGGCTCCTACCGGGTCATGCTCGAGGACGACCCGAGCGAGGGCGCGGAACCCATCCTGATTCTCGACGATGTCTTTGCGGAGCTCGACGCACGACAGCCGGCGTCGGCTGGCCGACCTCGCTGCGGGTGAAGGCTCCTCTGCCGCTCCCGGCCAGCTCATCGTCACTGCCGCAGTGGACGACGACGTGCCTGAGGAGCTGCTGGCGAACGCGTATCGGGTGGAGTCGGAGCAGCAGATCAGCCGGGTCAGCCGCTATGGGTGAACAGAGCAGTCCCCAGCCGGGCCAGGACGGGGATGAGGCCAGCATCGACGCCGCAGCCCAGATGTATCGGCGCTTCCGCAGATCCGCCGAGCAGCGCGGAGACAGGCGTGCGGGCGGCGTTCCGCGCTCACCGGCGAAGAGCTCCGGAGCCGCATCGTCCGGGGCTGGCAAAGGTCTCGCGGGGATCCGCGCAGCACCTCCGTTCGGCGCCGTCACGGCAGAGGGTGGGCAGTCTCCGGGACCCGAAGCCGCTGGGCGAGGCGGTCAAAGGCCTGATCCGCAGCCGGGGCTGGAGCGCCCCGGTCGCCGTCGGAGGGTCATCAGCCGCTGGGAGGCCCTTGTCGGAGAGGCGATCGCCGAGCACTGCCAGCCTGAGAGCTTCGAGGACGGCGTGGTGAAGGTGGTCTGCGACTCCACGGCGTGGGCGACGAACCTCAAGCTCATGCAGCCCCAGCTGCTGCAGGTGTTCACCCGAGAGCTCGGTCCCGGCATCGTGACGAGCCTGGAGATCCGGGGCCCTCGGGGCCGAGCTGGAGGAGGGGCAGGCTGTCCGTCCGAGGAGGGCGCGGCCCGCGCGACACCTACGGGTGATCGAAAGCTCTCATTTCGCATATGCCGTCCTGGGACCGTCTGCTGTGAGCAGTTCCCCATAAGAGGATCCCTGAGATTCTCTGGCATACCTTCTGCGGCCGCTCAGCGGCATCTGTTGGCATGTTCCTCCCATCAGAATGGGGAAAACTTGGATCCGGGCAGTAGAATGAAGCCAATAGACCGCCCGCTACGAGGAGACGATCCACCCGCATGACAGCGGATTCCACCACACCGCAAGATCAAGGCAATTATGGAGCATCGGACATCACCGTCCTGGAGGGCCTTGAGGCGGTCCGGAAGCGGCCGGGCATGTACATCGGCTCCACCGGCGAGCGGGGACTCCACCACCTGGTCTACGAAGTGGTGGACAACTCTGTCGATGAGGCGCTGGCGGGGTACTGCGATCACATCAGTGTGACCCTTCAGGACGACGGCGGCGTGCGTGTGGAGGACAACGGCCGCGGGATCCCCGTGGACATGCACCCCACTGAGGGCAGGCCCACCGTCGAAGTCGTGATGACGGTGCTCCACGCGGGCGGAAAGTTCGGAGGAGGCGGATACGCCGTCTCGGGCGGCCTGCACGGCGTGGGCATTTCCGTGGTGAACGCGCTCTCGTCCCACGTGGAGACCCGCGTCGCCCGTCAGGGCAGCCGCTGGGCGATCACGTTCGGGCAGGGCGGTCAGGTCATGAAGGAGCTGACGAACGAAGGCCCCACTGAGGACCGGGGCACCACCCAGGTCTTCTACCCGGACGCTGAGATCTTCGACTCCACGGTGTTCAGCTTCGAGACTCTCCGTGCACGCTTCCAGCAGATGGCGTTCCTCAACAAGGGTCTGCGCATCAGTCTCCGCGATGAGCGTCGGATCGAAGAGAACATCGTGGTCGAGGACGAGGTGGTGGAGAGGAGACCCACGCCCAGTCCGAATCCGGTGAGGAGGCTGCCGCCGCAGAGCCGGGCGAGCAGCAGGAGGCCGTTCAGGAGGGCAAGGGCGCCGGACGAGTCGTCGTCTACCAGTACGACCACGGACTGCTCGACTACGTGAACCATCTCAACAAGGCCAAGCGGGCTGAGATGGTGCACGACGATGTCATTGCCTTCGAGTCGGAGAACGACGAGCGCGGCATCACCGCCGAGGTGGCGATGCAGTGGACGCTCACCTACTCGGAATCGGTCCACACCTACGCCAACACGATCAACACCCACGAGGGCGGCACCCACGAAGAGGGCTTCCGCGCCGCGATGACCTCCTGATCAACCGGTACGGCCGAGAGAAGAACCTGATCAAGGAGAAGGAGGAGAACCTGACCGGCGAAGACATCCGGGAAGGGCTCACCGCCGTCATCTCCGTGAAGCTCGCCGAACCCCAGTTCGAGGGCCAGACGAAGACGAAGCTGGGCAACTCCGAGGCGCGCGGCTTCGTTCAGCGTGTGGTCACGGATTACCTGGGCGACTGGCTGGAGCGCAACCCCGCCGCAAGCAAATCGATCATCGCCAAAGCCCAGTCCGCGGCCACCGCACGCATGGCAGCGCGCAAGGCTCGCGAGAATGCCCGTCGCAAGTCTCCGCTGGAGACGTTCGGCATGCCGGGGAAGCTGGCGGACTGCTCCTCCAAGGATCCCTCCGAGTCGGAGATCTACCTCGTCGAGGGCGACTCCATAAGCGGCTCCGCCAAGCGGGGCCGCAACCCCGCACCCAGGCGATCCTTCCGCTGCGCGGCAAGATCCTCAACGTGGAGCGGGCCCGTCTGGACAAGGCACTGGGCAACCAGGAGATCCAGTCGATGATCACCGCCTTCGGAACGGGCATCGGCGAGGAGTTCGCCGCCGCCAAGCTGAGGTACCACAAGATCGTGCTGATGGCCGATGCGGATGTGGACGGGCAGCACATCACCACCCTGATGCTCACTCTGCTGTTCCGCTACATGCGCCCGCTCATCGAGCACGGGCACGTGTTTCTGGCCCAGCCGCCCCTGTACAAGATCAAGTGGTCCAACGGTGACCCCGACTATGTCTTCACCGACGCTGAGCGCGACCGTGCGCTGGACGCCTACCGGTCAGCCGGACGCAAGCTGCCCAAGGAGCTGGGCATCCAGCGGTACAAGGGGCTCAGGGAGATGGACTACTCGGAGCTGTGGGAGACGACGATGGACCCCGACAACCGCACGCTGCTGCAGGTCTCCATGGAGGACGCCGCGGCCGCGGACGAGATCTTCTCCGTGCTGATGGGCGAGGACGTGGAGTCCCGCCGAGGGTTCATCCAGCAGAACGCCAAGGATGTCCGGTTCCTGGACATCTGATCACTGGCCTCCTGAGACTGCGCTGAAGAAAGAGCACACAGACATATGACTGACACCCCAGAGAACCCCCAGAACGAAGCAGGGCAGCAGCGCGAAAGCGCGGCGCCCCTGGAGGGCACCATCGTCGAGACGGACCGCATCGAGCAGGTGGATCTCCAGACGGAGATGAAGCGGTCCTACCTGGACTACGCCATGGCCGTCATCGTCGGCCGTGCCCTGCCGGACGTGCGCGACGGGCTGAAGCCTGTTCATCGGCGCGTCCTGTACGCGATGTACGACGGGGCTTCCGCCCGGACCGCTCCTTCAACAAGTGCGCCCGCGTGGTCGGCGACGTGATGGGCTCTTACCACCCGCACGGCGACATGGCGATCTACGATGCGCTCGTCCGGCTCATTCAGGACTGGGTGATGCGCTACCCGCTGGCGGCCGGTCAGGGAACTTCGGCTCGCCGGGCAACGATGGGGCAGCGGCGCCTCGATACACCGAGACCAAGATGGCGCAGCTGGCCATGGAGATGGTCCGGGACATCCACGAAGACACCGTGGACTTCCAGGACAACTACGACGGCAAGCAGCAGGAGCCGGTGGTCCTGACCAGCCGGATCCCCAACCTGCTGGCCAACGGCTCCTCCGGCATCGCGGTCGGCATGGCCACCAACATCCCGCCGCACAACCTGCGCGAGCTCGCCGACGGTGTGCACTGGTACCTGCAGAACCCGCAGGCCAGCCGCGAGGAGCTGCTGGAGGCGCTGCTGGAGCGCATCAAGGGGCCTGACTTCCCCACGGGCGCGCAGATTCTCGGCATCCGAGGGATCGAGGACGCCTACCGGACCGGTCGCGGTTCGATCACGATGCGGGCAGTGGTCAGCGTCGAGGAGCTTCAGGGCCGCACGTGCCTGGTGGTCACTGAGCTTCCGTACCACGTCAATCCTGACAAGCTCGCGGAGAAGATCGCTGACCTGGTGCGCGATGGCAAGGTCGGCGGGATCGCGGAGATCCGCGACGAGTCCTCCGGCCGCACCGGACAGCGGCTGGTTGTGGTGCTCAAGCGCGACGCGGTCGCGAAGGTGGTGCTGAACAACCTCTACAAGCACACCAGCCTGCAGGAGAACTTCTCCGCGAACATGCTGGCCCTCGTGGACGGTGTGCCCCGGACTCTGAGCCTGGACGCGTTCATCCACCACTGGGTGATGCACCAGATCGAGGTCATCGTCCGTCGCACGAAGTTCCGCCTGGGCAAGGCTGAGCGGGAGGCGCACATCAAGGTGGGCCTGCTCAAGGCGCTGGACGAGATCGACCGGGTGATTGAGACGATTCGGGCCTCGGCCAACGTCGAGGAGGCCCGTGAGGGCTGAAGCAGCTCCTCGACATCGACGACGAGCAGGCGACGGCCATCGTCGACATGCAGCTCCGCCGCCTGGTCGGCCTGGAGCGCCAGCGTCTGCAGGATGAGTACGACGAGCTGATGCGCCTCATCGCTGAGTACAAGGAGATCCTCGCGAGCGAGGATCGGCAGCGTCAGGTCATCGGTGAGGAGCTCGAGGCCATCGTCGACAAGTTCGGCGACGAGCGGCGCACCCACATTCTGCGCGGGTACGACGGCGACATGTCCATGGAGGACCTCATCCCTGAAGAGGACGTGGTGGTCTCCGTCACCCGGGACGGGTACGTCAAGAGGACCCGGATCGACAACTATCGCGCACAGCACCGCGGCGGTGTGGGGGTGCGCGGAGCGCAGCTGCGGGCGGACGACGTGGTCGAGCACTTCTTCGTCACCACCACGCACCACTGGATCCTGTTCTTCACGAACCTCGGACGGGTCTACCGGACCAAGTGCTACGAGCTGGTGGAGGCCGGGCGTGACTCCAAGGGCCAGCACGTGGCCAACATCGTCGCCTTCCAGCCTGACGAGCACATTGCCGGTGTGCTGACGCTGAAGAACTATGACGACGCGGACTACCTGGTGCTCGCCACGAAGGGCGGCCTGGTCAAGAAGACCAAGCTGACCGACTACGACACTCCCCGCCAGGCGGGAGTCATCGCCATCAACCTTCGCGAGGACGATGAGCTGGTCTCGGCCAAGCTCGTCTCCGCTGAGGACGATCTGATGCTCGTCTCCCGCAAGGGTCAGTCCCTGCGGTTCACGGCGTCGGACGAGGCCCTTCGGCCGATGGGCCGCGCCACTTCCGGTGTGACGGGCATGAAGTTCCGTGAGGACGACGAGCTGCTGACCGCCGATGTGGTCACGGCTTAGCTCCTTCGTTCTGACGGTGACCGAGGTGGGTTCGCCAAGCGCACGGACGTGAACGACTATCGCGTGCAGGGCCGCGGCGGACTGGGCATCAAGGTGGGCAAGTTCGCTGAGGAGCGCGGCAACCTGGTCGGCGCCATGGTGGTCGAGGAGGACGACGAGGTGCTTGTGGTCATGGCCTCCGGCAACGTGGTCCGATCACCCGCCAGCGGCGTGCTTAAGCACGAGGACGCGACACCATGGGTGTGATCTTCGCCAAGCCCAGGAAGAAGGACCGGATCCTGAAGGTGGCCAAGGCCGCAGGTGCCGCGCTTGAGGCGGCCGGTGAGGCTGCTGAGGACGAGGCCGCTGAGGGCGACGGCGAAGAATCTCAGGGACAGGCTGAACCTGCTGGGCAGGAGCGTTAGGACTATGCAGTACCGTGGTCTCTCGATCATGACCTATGGGACTCAAGATGGAGGTCTCCCGTGAGCGAAACCCCGGACGGCACCGGCGGCAACAACCCGTCGACGAGCCGGTTCCCCGCCCCGCGCCCGCGGGCATCCTCCGTCCAGGAGACCAGTGCGACGAAGTAGGCGCCGCGGCCCCAGTCCGCTGGAGCCCGTCCGCAGGCCGCACCGCGGCCCCAGTCAGGTGCGGCTCCGCGTCCTCAGGGCGGTGCACGCCCCCAGCCGCGCGCCGGGCAGCGTCCGCAGCCGCAGCTGGTTCGGCCTACGCCTAAGGCGAAGGTGCGCAAGGCCCGCCTGCTGGTGTCACGGGTGGACCCGTGGTCAGTGCTGAAGATGAGCTTCCTGCTGTCGGTGGCCATGGGCATCATGATGGTGGTCTGTGCTGTGACCATCTGGACGGCCATGGACGTCACGGGCATCTTCGACCGGGTCAATGAGCTCGGCGAGCAGGTCCTCGGGGCTGAGGCCGGGGGTCTTGGATTCCAGATCGAGGAGATTGTGAGTGTGGGACAGGTGGCGTCATTCGCGACGATCATCTCAGTGGTGAACGTAGTGCTGCTGACGCTGCTGTCCATGCTGGCCGCGGTGCTGTACAACTTCAGCGCCTCCCTGGTCGGCGGCGTGGGCGTCACGCTGACGGACGACTGAGTCGACGCCTGGGTTGGCGGCCGCAGAATTTGTGGGCGCGGACCGAGCTGGTGTAACGTGTAGTGGTCGCCCAGAGGGCGAATAAGGAAAAGGGGCGTATAGCTCAGGCGGTTAGAGCGCATCGCTGATAACGATGAGGTCCGAGGTTCAAGTCCTCGTACGCCCACTTGAAGAAACTGATTGTGGCAGCCGCGGCTGCAGTTTACGCGCTCGCTTACCGCGAGTGGCGCAAGAATGAGAAGAACCGCAGTATCTGGGCTGACGCTACTGATACGGTGGATAAGCAAAACTGAATACCCGGTGCTCATGCCAGCACCAGTACGGGGCCTTAGCTCAGTTGGTAGAGCGCCTGCTTTGCAAGCAGGATGTCAGGAGTTCGAGTCTCCTAGGCTCCACAGTTTGGTTGGATGCGGATTATCGCCCGCATTGGACGCGAAAATAGCAAAACCCCAGGTCAGAGCCCCTCTCCCCAGTTGGAGAGGGGCTCTTTCGTGTCTGGTCTGAGCCACCCCATGGTGCGACGCCAGTGATCCTTGTCGCCGGAGCACGCGAATCATCGGTCGGATGGCCTGTGTCGCATCCCCATATAGATCCCGCCCTTCTGCAATTCGTTCAGCATCTGCGTGATTCGCTTCTCTCGCGTCTCGGGGCGCTTTGCCCCACCAACCCATGCGAGGTAGTCGTTGCGCTGGTAAGCCGGACGATCGTCGTATGCATCGCGCAGCCGGCGTTCGGTGAGGACTGCCGATATATCGTCTGGCATCTGCTGGACCGGTCTTCTCATTGTCATAGCGTCTCCGGTACAAGAGCCAGCGCTTCGATCTCCACCAGAACGCCGGGCCGCGCGAAGGAGTGAACGGTGAGGACCGTGACCGCGGCGGGGTTCGCACCCCAGATGTCGAACGCCGAGGCGTAGCTTACCCCAGCGTCAGCCCCAGCGGCAAGGTATACACCGAGTCGGGCGACATGGCTCGCGTCCGCCCCTGCCTCGGCGAGCACCGCTAGAACGTTCCGGAGAGCCTGCTTCGTCTGGTCCCCCAGGTCCGAGGAGACGAGTTGCCCCTCCTTATCGGTGCCGTTCTGTCCTCCGACGACGAGCAGCGAACCGCCTGTCACCAGCACACCCTGAGAGAAGGCAGGGTTGGTGTGCAGAGATGCGGGGTTGAGGTGAGTGAGGGTCATGAGCTGATCTCCTGTCGAGGTGGGTGTTCAGAATCAGTCCTTACACGGGAGGTGTCTCCACGTGCGCGCAGTGCCCGTATCTTGTGGCGGTTGCCACATCGTTGCATGGAGCACCACGCGCGATTCCCCGAACGTGAAGTGTCCAGGTACATCACTGCACAGTCGCCAGCACGGCAAACGCGCACTCGTTCAGACTGGCGGAGAGCACTGACGGCAGCCCGCGCAATCGTGGCGAGCAGCCGATCGGAAGTAACTGGCGGCTCTTTGCAGAGCTGAGGCGGCACGTCTGGGCGTGCCGCCCACTCATTGATCAAAGACACAGCCTCTTCGGGAACTCGATGGTTCTGGGAGACCGCGAACACCGACTCAGCTATCGCGTGCCGAAGCTCACGTGCTCGACCATAGTTCGATGCACTTACCGGCACGTCGGCCTCAAATCTCTCGCGCCACCACGTCGCGAGATCCTCCGGCTTGTGCCAGTGCTCCCAATCTGCAGGGCCTGGGAAGCCGCCCGTGTACGCAAAATCGAAAGCAACAGAGCCCGAGTCAAACCACCAGCGCTGCCCGTCGTGCGCAATGAACCACTGCCCACTCGATGGATCGAGGATCATGTAACTACCTTAACCGGTTACACCCGTAGGTAGCCTTTAAGAGGTTGAGCAGTCGCAGAGTGATGCCCATTTGTCATCTCCACAACGAGGACGCGCCAACGCTGCATGTTGATCGAACATGCCAGCGACAGCAGCGAGCATGTAGTAACTCACTTGGTCGGCAGTATCCCTCTCGACGCGGAGGAATGCGTCGCACAAGCGATTAATTTGAGCCGTGCGCCCCAGGTACGACACAGCATTCTTCTAACCTCCTCTGACTAATGGAATGCGCTATCCGGAGATGCTTTGCAAGCAGGGTGTCAGGAGTTCGAGTATCCCAGGCTCCACAGATAGAAGCACCCGATCAGAGCCCCTCTCTTTAGTTGGAGAGGGGCTCTTTCGCGTATGGGCGCGATCGCGTCAACAAGCACAGGGCTAGTGTCGTTCTCGCATTCTCCGCTCACGCTGCTCCGGCACTTACTCCCCGGGCCAGAGGTCACACGTGCCCTCGGCAAGAGTCGATTCCTCACAGCATGCACTGACATGCGCTATCGCGACAGCGGAGACGTTCGGCCAAAGACTCCGGTGGAACTATGGAGTTCGGAGGCAGCAGAGGGCCTTTTGACCCTTTCGCAGACGCCTTGAAGCGCGTTGACTAGTGACCCCGACCAGGCGAGCTGGTTTCGCAAAGTCCACTGACTCCCAGGGATACGAGGTCACGATGAAAACCCTCGCGCTGATAAGGCTTGCTTGGCGTATTACCGTTGGCGTCACACTCTTCAACGCAGTCACGGCTGTTGCGGGGTGTTGCGATCGCCCTCACCGGGGGCTCGGGATGCCAGCGTCGATGCTCTCCAATAGTTCCTTCGACTCCTTTCTCTGGCCTGGCATCATTCTGGTCGTGATTGTCGGCGGCACCCAGCTGGTGGCTGCAGTGCTCACCATCGCGCGACAGAGCTCGGCTCCGCTTTGGGTCGCTGTCGCCGGGTGCTCTATGGTCATCTGGATCTTCGTTGAAACCGTCCTCATTGAGGGTTCTCATGGCTGCAGGGACTCTACTTCGCGACAGGTCTCCTCCAGCTGATCCTGGTGATAGGCATACTGACCGCAGCCGCAAGGGGGAATACTGTCGTCTTCCTCATGGCGCAGCCCCGAGCCACTGGGCAAGAATGAGAGCGCGGCACGGGGCATCTTTGGGTGGGCAGCTGCGACCCTGTCGGGAGGCTCCATACCGGCGCCCGAGGCCGATGAACTATGTGATCCGCACCATCAAGCAGTGGGGACTGCTGCTGAGGGAGGGACGCCTGACGCAATCTGCTTGCCGATGCCGACGAGCCTACCCGTCACCTCTTGGACTGCTGATCGCGCATACCGATCAGGGCGGCTCAGAGCCACGATGGCCCGTTCAGAGCGAATCCCGGTGAGGGGCCGCAGAACCATCCCGCGATGCGGGCGGGTGGTGAACCGTGGAAGCAGAGCAATGCCCTGCCCCGCGACCACCAGTGATTGGACCAAACGGTTGTCCCGCAGCCTGACAGTTCGTCGGATGCTGCGTCCGGTCACCTGCTCAACAGCAACCGGGATCGAATCGAAGGGGTACCGTGCTGGGACCCCGACCCACGCGAAGCGGCTGACGTCATCAGGGCTCAGACTGTTCAGGGCCGCCAAAGGGTGCTTCTCAGGCACAGCAATATCCAGCGGCTCTCGCATCAGCAGAGTGCTGACCAGATCTGAGGCACCTGCTGGCGCGTCCCCGTCACACTGTGGCCGATCACGATGTCAGCATCCAGAGCCTGTGCGGCGAAATCTTCCTCAGCGAGATCGAAATCATCGAGCTCCAGCTGAATCTCGGTGTCGGCCAACTCGGCGAACAGGGGCGGAATCAGGCTCTCGCGGCACTGGGCAGCGTGCCGATCCTGACCGTTCCGCGGGGAGCGCCGGAGGATTCATCCAACCGTGCCTGCAGCTCAGCGATCCGCTGAAGAATATCCTCAGCGCCGTCAGCCAGCAGTTGGTAAGCTGCCGTGAGGCGGATCCCTCTGGAATCCGGCTCCACCAGCTTGGCTCCCATGTCGCGCTCAGCAGTGCGCAGCTGCTGCGACAGCGCCGAGGGCGTGCGGTGAGTAGCAGCGGCTACCGCTGCCAGACTTCCTCGCCGGGAGATGTCCCTCAGCAGCTCAAGATGGCGAACCTCCATGTAGGAAGACTACAGAGACACTTAACGAACAATCAGTAGACCTACTGAGTCACCTCCGCCATGATACTGAGGTGCCGCTTCGCCATATCCTGCTCGCTCTGACTGTGGTCACCATGTGGGGCCTGAACTTCATCGCCATTCATTTCTCCCTGGAGCACTTCCCGCCCCTGTTCCTGGCAGGGCTGCGCTTTGGGCTCCTGGCCCTCCCCGCTCTGCTGTTCGTCCCTGGCCAGGGGCCAGAGTCAGGTACCTCCTGGGCTACGGACTCGGATTCGGCACCCTGCAGTTTTTCGGCCTCTATCTGGGAATGGCGGCCGGATTCCCGCTGGCCTGGCCTCACTGGTGCTGCAGGCCTCAGCGCCCTTCACCGTGCTGATGGGAGCGCTGCTGCTGCGCGAGAGCATCACTGGACGCCGGGCCCTGGGCATCGCAGTCGCAGTCAGCGGCCTGCTCATCGTCGGCCTCTCCCGGGGAAGCATCGACGGCTGGGCTCCATTCCTCCTGGTGGTCCTCGGCGCCTTCGGGTGGGCATTGGGGAACCTGGCGTCCCGACAGGCACAGACAGACCGCCCCTCGCCCTGGTGATGTGGATGACCGTGGTGCCGCCGCTGCCCCTCTTTACCGTCTCCCTGCTGGTCGAGGGGCCGGAGCAGATAGCGGGCGCTGTCGCTGCGTCGTGGAGCATGCAGGCATTGCCCGGGTGGGGCGGATTGGTCTACACCATGCTCTTCGGCACCATTCTCGGCTCCGGCATCTGGGTATGGCTCATGCGGCGGCACCCAGCCGGAGTGGTCGCGCCCTTCTCCATGCTGGTCCCGGTCGTCGGCATACTGGCTGCCTGGGCGGTGCTCGGCCAAGCTCCGACCTGGTTGCAACTCTTCGGCGGCGTTCTGGTGCTTGGAGGCGTTCTCTGGTCCTCGATGCGGTGGCCAGCAGGCCGCTCTCACAGGGAGCCTCCCGGTGGAGACCTCTGCAGCGAGCCGAGCCCTGACTCCTGAACCTCAAGGCTGAATGGGGCTGCGGCCTCAGTGGGTCACCGTCCTGGTGTCCCGGGATGTGCGTCGTATGCGGAGCAGCACCGTCGCGATCAGCACTGCCGCCGAGGCGAGGCTAAGCGCTCCAAACGACCACGGGCGACTCCAGGGAGCCGCCTGTACGACCCACAGCGATCCACCCCAGCCCCCAGGCGATCGCCAACGACGGCGCGATGCGTCCTCGAGCCCACGTGGCCAAAGCAATGCCTATGCCTGCTGCGACGAAGGCGACAGCCCCAGCGGCCCACTCCCAGCCCGGAAACTGGCCAACCCCACGTGGCAACCCACGCGGCAATGTTCGCCACGGTGGCGACGCACACCCACCCCAGGTACAGGCCGAACGTTCCGTCGGTCACGAGAAGATCGAGCCAGCTGCCGGAGCGCGTTCCTACCAGCAGAACAAGAATCCGCACCAGGACAGCAAGAAGCAGGACGATCACCACCACGCTGGCCGTGACGCTTCCCAACTGCACTGCCCAGATCCACGCCGCGTTGAGCAGAGCCGAGGCCGCAGCCCACGGCCGCAGCGAGACGTGCCGGGCGGTGCGCCGCGGAGACGGCAGCAGCTGATAGATCGCGTACGCCACGAGCCCGGTGTAGATGACGCTCCAGATGCTGAACGCCGGGCCTGCGGGGGCCAGCGGAGTGGCATCGGCAGAGAGCGCGCCTCCTGCGGCCTCGTCGATCGGAGTGCCCCCAGCGCCCCGCTGCCGAAGAACGCGGCGATCGTGGCAACCACCACGGCGAGGGCCGTCAGGCTTGCCGCCAGCACCCCATTCGAGCTCATCCTCATACTTCTCCTGTGATCGTCGGCCGGTCGAACGAGCCTACTGAGGGCTCCTCCTCGGAGGCTGGGCACCGAACAGACGTGTGGGCTCCTGGACCGATCCTCAGTCCAGGAGCCCACACGCATACAGCGGGACCGGTCAGATGATGCTTCGGCCCTCTTGGCGGGCTTGGCGCCAGTCCTTGACGAATCCGCGCACGAGTACGGCGAAGACGCCGAGAACTACTACTGGCCACATGAGGACATAGATGGTCATCAGCAGGGTCTCCATGATCAAGCCTCCTTTCCGGGTGCATTCGCAGTGGAAGCCGCATGGGCCGCTTCAGGGCGTTCCTCCGCGGCCATCGATGATGGGGCCTCGTCGAAGTTGCCGACGCGGTCCCTGATCGAAGCGAAGTCGAAGGTCCTGCTGTTGGGCAGGCACATGGCCAGCACAATCAGTGTGCTCACCGAATAGGCCACCAACGAGGCGCTCAGCACGGTGAACTCATGCAGCGAGCCGATGGCGAACGGCAGCGTCGCCGCAGCGGTCACGACGCCCGTGATCTGGCCGACGCGCATCCCGAAGAAGCCGAAGGCCATCAGTCCCAGAATCACACCCGCACCGAGGGCGGCGAGGACGTCCACAGCAAGGGTGATGGGGAGAGCATCGGGCAGCCACTCGAAGCGGACCGGAATGAAGACGGCCAGGGCGACGACGACGGCCACCACGAACCCGGCGTTGGTGATCTTCTGCCAGTAGAAGCTGGCGATCACCGGGAAGACCAGCGCACCCCACAGAGCGCCCACAAAGACGAGCATGTCGAGGATGTCTAGCTGCATGCCCGCCAGCACCACCGCGGCGGTGGTGGCCACAATCATGGTCACCCGGCCCACCATCAGCATCACCTTGGGGTTGACCTTGCGGCGGGAGGCGATGTTCTGCCCGTAGATGTCCGCCATCACGATGGAGGACAGTGCGGAGAGGTCGGAGTCGGCGGTGGAGGACAGTGCGCCGACGATCATGATCAGGAACAGCGCCACCAGAACGGTGGGCAGATACTCAGCCGCCATCTGCGGAATGATGTTGTTCGAGTCTCCATCCAGCGGCTCCATGCCGAGGTAGAGGGCCAGCACTCCGAGCATGCCCACGCCGATGACCATGCCGCCGTAGCCGATGGTGGCGGTGATGAAGGTCGGCTTGATCAGGTCCTCGCGCACAGCGAAGAGGCGCTGGGCGATGGTCTGGTTGCCGATGGCGTAGGCCAGCACGGCCGCGATGTACGGCGCCCCTGCTCCATGAACGCCGTGGACGAGAAGAAGTTGGACTGCTGCGGCGTCAGGTTCTCCGGAGCCTCGAAGGCGCCGGGGAAGCCCGCGGCGAAGAAGATGATCGGAATGATGAGGCCCACCAGGAGCATCATGGCCAGCACCTGCATGAAGTCGGTCAGGGCGGAGGCGCGGAACCCGGACCAGAAGGTGTAGAGCAGCACACCGGTGGCGACCAGGAGCACACCCTGCACGAAGGACAGCGGGGAGAACAGGGCGATGAGCGCGCCGTTTACCACCAGGTTGCTCATCAGGAGATGAGGCTGCCCACCACGTTGGAGCTTAGCGAGCATCAGCTGACTCGAGCTGCCGTGACGGGCCCGCATCACCTCGGCCAGGGTGTGGGCACGCGGGGCGACCTGCCGAATGCGGCGGCCGAAAGGGTAGATGAAGAGGATCATGAAGGCGCCCCAGAGGCCGTAGTGGATGGGGCCGGAGATTCCGTAGGTGTAGCCGGAGGTGGCAGAGGCGTACATCGATGAGGCCCAGATCCAGGTGGCCGTCATGCTCGCGGCGGCGATGCCGAAGCCGACGCTGTTGTTTACCGTCATGTACGCGTCCGCGTTCTCCTTCTTTCTGCGGATCCGCAGCGCCACATAGAGCGTGACGCCGTAGAACGCTCCGAGGAGCAGGAGCACCGCCGGGGTGCTCAGAATGGGCGACGAGTTTTCCATTCGTTCCTTCCGTATGTGTACCCAAGGCAGCCTGAGCCGACGTTTCAGTATTTATCCAGGCAGTTCTCACGCGACTACCAGGGTCGCGCCCGGCTCATAGTAAGGGCTGCCCATGTGCACGGGTGCACCGCAGAAGAGAGGGCGCATGGCGCTGCTTCGTTGCCATCATGCGGAAGGACGGCACACGACAGCCTACCAGAAATGCCGAAAAAGTGATCTATGCCACACAAAAGGCCGCTCTGCGGCCTTTTCCCACGATCAGAGGCGGGCCCAGGCGAGGACGGCATCGCCGATGAGGCTTCGCATCTGGCTGCGGCGCTCCGGCGAGGCGAAATCAGCATCGAAGAGGTGGCTGAACGTGTGCTGGTTGGCGATCTGGAACACGCAGTAGGAGCTGATCAGCAGGTGCGTGTCCAGTGCGGTGACATCCTCGCGGAAGACCTTCTCGCGGTGACCCCGTCCAATGATCTCCTCCAGCAGCGCCACAGCTGGGCGGCCCATCTCCTGGACGGCCTTGATCTTGCGGATCGATTCGCCTCGGTGGATGTTCTCGATGGCCACGAGGCGGACGAAGTCGACGTTCTCCAGGTGGTGGTCGAAGGTCAGGTGAGCCAGCCGGCGCAGCGCATCGGTCGGGGGAGGTCGCCCACGTCGAGGCTCTGCTCAGCCTGCCGTATGCCCCGGTACGCATTCTCCAGGACAGCCAGGTACAGCTGCTCCTTGCCCCCGAAGTAGTAATAGATCATGCGTTTGGTGGTGCGAGTGCGGTCAGCAATCTCATCCACTCGGGCTCCTGAGTAGCCCATCTCAGCGAAGACGCCGGTGGCAACGGCCAGCACCTCAGCGCGTGTCTGCTCCGCGTCCCGAAGCCTTTCGTTGCCATGGACCATGACGTCACCTTACTGGCATGCTGCGGACGCCCGGGGCAGAGCCGCCGGGCGCCCGCAGCGCGTCGGTGTGCTCGCTCTCTACTCTGCTTCGCCCCGGATCGATTCGAAGACGGTCAGGGACTCGTCGTCAAAGTTCTCCTCGAAGTAGTCGAACGCCTGCTCGCGGAAAGCGTCGAGGTCCACATCCTCGACGACCTCAGGGGAGCCTTCGCTGCGCCATTCGTCCAGGATCTCCTCCTCCTGATCGGCGATGCACTCAGCGACCTGGTCCACGGCCATTTCGACGGAGTCCGTGAGGACCTGCTGCTGCTCGTCGTTCAGCTCGTCCCACACCTCGCCGATGATGACGAGGTTGGTGTTCTGCTGATGCGCGGTGAGGCTCACGTAGTCCTGCACCTCGTCGATGTTGTCGGCCGCGATGATGTTGGTGGGGTTCTCCTGCCCGTCGACCGCGCCCTGCTGGAGGGACAGGTAGATCTCCTCGAAGGCGACCTCCGTCGCGTTCGCGCCCAGGGCCTGAGCGTTCATGAGGTACTGGGGCGATCCCGGGAAGCGAATCTGCAGCCCTGAGAGGTCATCCGGCTCCCGGATGGGATCGTTAGCGGTGAAGTGACGGGATCCCGCGGACCACGCGCCCAGGGTGTGGATGCCCGTGGTGTCGCGGAAGTCAGCGATGACGTCCTCTGAGGCGCTGCTGTCCATGAAGGCTCTCAGGTGCTCCGCATCGTCGAAGGCGTATGCGGCGTCGAAGACGCTGATGGGCTCGTAGACCGCCCCGAGCGCCGAGGCCCCTTGGATGTCGATGTCGATGTCCCCGGAGGCGACGTCCGCGATCCGGTCGCTGTCCCCGCCGAGTGAGGACGAACCGTAGGTATCGATGGTGATGCCCGCGTCGGCTCCGTTGACCTCATCCTCGATGGTGGCGACTCCGCAGTCGACCATGGGCTGGCCCTCGTTGTAGCTGTGGGCCAGGGTGAGCGTGACAGCCTCGGAGTCGGAGTCAGCGTCGTCGCCGCAGGCGCTGAGGGCCAGCAGCGGAATGACCGCGGCTGCGCTTACCAGGGTGCGCTTCGGGCGGGTGGTGCGGGTGCTGCTGTGAGGGTGCTGCGAGGGGCGCATTGTCCCGTTCCTTTCAGTCAGTGCGTCGTTGCACGGTCTCTGATCGCCTCGGCGGCGACCATGTCATGGAGGTCGTTGAGCATGGCTGCCCGGTCGGCCGACTCTCCTGTGATGATTTCGAAAGCCTCTGCGGCTTGGTGCATGGCCATGCCGAGGCCCGAGATGGTGAAGGCTCCTCGAGCATCGGCGTGATGAAGGAGCTCCGTGTCGACGGGGCGGTAGACCACGTCGGCCACCCAGTGCCGCTGGTCGAGCAGCATGGGATCGAAGGGGTGCCCGGATGATGGGCCATTCCCAGTGGTGTGGCGTTCACCACGCCGTCCGCAGCCCGGATGAGGGCGGGAGCTCCTCGAGGGTCGCCGCCGCGGCGTCGAATCCGTGGGCGCGCCTCAGGCTGGAGGCGACCTCCTCAGACTTTGTCCGATCGACATCGACGATCGTGAGCTGCTCGGCGCCGTGGGTGACCAGCGCGTGGGCGACGGCCGACCCGGCGCCGCTTACCCTACGAGCACAGAGCGTCCGCAGGGGCGGCCCTGAAGCGAGTCCTCGAGGGAGGCCCGGAATCCGGTGACGTCCGTGTTGTGGCCGACGGTGCGCCCGTCTTCGGCAAAGGTGACGGTGTTCACGGCCCCGACCATGCGAGCGGTTAGCGCCAGCTCGTCGAGCAGCGGGATGACGATCTGCTTTGCGGGGAACGTGATGTTCAGGCCGTCGAAGCCCAGATCGCGGCACATCTTGAGCATGCTCGCGAGGCGATTCGGGGCGTCCTCGGACGGGGAAACTCGATAGGGCGGTACACGTAGCGCAGGCCGTGCCGCTGGCCTTCGAGCTCGTGGAGGGGCGGCGTCATCGACGGCCGGACGCCGTAGCCGATGAGCCCCGAGGATGCTTCGATCAAGCAGGGCAGGGCTCATAGGTCCAGGACCTCCGGAAGGAACAGAATAACGTCGGGAATGAGGATCACCAGCAGCAGGACCACGACAGCAGGAAGGGCGAACGGGACTGCGCCTCGGAACACCTCACCCACCCGTGTGTCCGATACGGCGGCGGTGACGAAGAGCGCAGTGCCCACCGGCGGAGTCAGCAGGCCGATCATCAGCGACATGATGAGGACCACGCCGAGATTGATCGGATCGATGCCGTACTGGGACGCAATCGGGAGCAGGATGGGAACCACCAGCACGAGGATCGCGGTGGAGTCCACCACCGTTCCGAGGATCAGCATGAGCAGAGAGATCAGCAGCAGGAAGACGATGGGCGACTCGGTGAGCCCGAAGAGCAGCTCGGTGAGCATCTGGGGAGACGCTCCCGCGCAAGGATGTGCCCCAGCAGCGCGGCGGCGGCCACGATGAGCATGATGCCCGCGGTGGTGATGACCGTCTCGCGCACTGATGCTCGAAAGCCGCTCCAGCTCAGCGAACGCGTGCCCACGGCTATCAGGAGCACGTAGACCACGGCGACGCTTACTGCTTCGGTGGGTGTGAAGAGGCCTCCGAGGATTCCTCCGAGGATGATCACAGGGGTGAGCGTAAGCAGGAGCACCCCTTTGACGGACGCCAGCAGTTCGGCGCGGTCGAAGCGTCCGGCCTTCAGGCCAGCTGGCGCCGCACCATGATGAAGACCACGACGCACAGTCCGACCGCCATCAGAAGCGCGGCACCACAGAGGCGGCAAAGAGCGCGCCGGTGGAGGCCGCGGCCAAGCCGGCGTAGATCACTGCGGGGATGGACGGGGGCATGATGGGCGCGATCAGCGACGACGACGCGGAGAGGCCAGTGGCGAAGCGGCGTGAGTATCCGTTGCGAAGCATGGCAGGTATTTGACCTTGCCCAGTGCGGCCGCGTCGGCCACCGCAGAGCCGGACATCCAGGAGAAGCCGACGCTGCCGCCCACGGTCACGTACCCCAGATTTCCCCGCACTTTGGCCAGAGCAGCCAGCGCGAACCTGAACAGCTTGTCCGCGAGTCCGGCGTGGTTCGCCAGGGAGCCGAGGAAGACGAACAGCGGGACGGCGAGCAGAGGGAAGCTCTGCGTCGCATCGGTCACCTGGCGCAGGCTGGTGCCGGTGGATTGGCCGGTCAGCAGCATGTAGGCCAGAGACGGGCCGAGGAAGGCGAACGCGACCGGCACCCTCAGCAGCAGCAGGACGGCGATGCCGACCCCGAGAAGCAGGAGGCTCATGCGATCTGCTCCTTGCCTTGAGACGAGGCCGTATCGGCGGCTGAGGCGGAGACGTATGGCCCGTGGCGCAGCACCGTCCAGGCCCCCAGCGCGGATCGGATGACCGTGCTGACCATGCCCAGGAGCACGGGGAGGTAGAACCAGGACATCGGCATGCGCAGCACGGGGATCGCAGCGCCCCTGGCTCTGGACCAGGGCGAAGGCCTCTCGCGCCAGCCCGGCGGCGATGACGGCTGTGACCACCAGGGCGAAGGCCTGCACGAAGCGCACGAACTGCGGCTTGGGCACGATGTCCAGCACTTCGAGGGTGATGTGCCCGCGCAGGGTGATCAGAACTCCTGCCAGTCCCAGCGTCAGCCACGCCAGTCCGAAGCGGGAGACTTCGCCGGTCCATGCGGCGGCGGTCACCGGCAGGTGCCGCTGGGCGGCCTGGGCGAAGACCAGGACGAGGATGACGAGCAGCATGCCGGCGCCGAAGGCCAGCTCGACGCGTGTGATGGCGTCGTGGAGCCTGCGCGTCAGCGGACGGCTGCGAGACGTGTCCGGGGAGACGTCTGGGGTGAGTCCGACACGGGACCTCCGATGCTTCGAATGTGGGCTGAATCACAAGATATTCATAATGTACTGTCTGGTACATACGGTGTCAAAGGTCACCCTGGGCCAGCGGATGGGGTCCTGCGGGGCGCTCAGCCGGGGTGCTGAGGCTCGCGCTGGGCTGCCAGGCGCACGGGTGCGTTGACGGCTCCGTACCCGTCGTACTGGCCGACCCGTTCCACCATCTCCAGGAACAGGCCGCCGAAGGTGCGCGTGTAGAAGTGGATGAAGGCGCCGTCGTGGTCCTCGTCGTACAGCAGGTCCAGGTCCTGAAGCCTGTCGAGGAACTCCGGATCGAGCCCCGTTCGCGCGTGGAGGTCTCGGTAGTAGTTGTCGGGCACGCCCAGGAACGACAGGCCATTCTCTCGTGCGCGCTGAGCCACCTCGAGGATCCCCGGCAGCGCACCGCGATGTGCCGGGGCGGCATCGCTGCGGTCGGCGGTGCAAGGTTCAGGGGCAGCCGCAGGATCTTGTCAGCGGTATGCATCACTTGGCTGCGCACCAGCCCTCGGGTCCTGCCACGTTCTCGCCCTTGTCTGTGCCCAGGCCCAGGACGCTGCGGAAGAACAGGACCGCCTCCTCGAAGTCGTGCCACCGGTAGGAGAGGTTGATGTGGTCCACCTGAGCATCCGAGCGCTGCTCCGCCTGCCCCCGCGGAACTCGGGGACCCAGCTGTCCTCGGCCTAAGCACATCGTTCATGAAGATGTGGGTACCGTCGGGTGCCTTCAGCGCCTTGAGGTCGTATTCGCCGGTGTAGGTGCGTCGGAATCCGCGCTCGGCCCCCAGGGCAAGCCCGCGAGCCATCACTGCCTCCACGTCGCGGACCGTCATCCCGATCCCGCTGAGCTGCGGCTCCGCCCCATGGCTCTGCTCGTTGAGGATGATGCGCGCATCGCCCCAAGACCACAGGCGGACCGGCTTGGTCTGATGCGTGCCCCGGAAGGTGAAGCCCAGATGATGGAGGGTCTCGTCCAGAGCGGTGAGGTCAGCACCCGTGATCTCGGCGAAGTCGACGGACTGGGGCTGGGGACCTCCGGCAGCCGGTCCGCGTCCCACCCATGGGCGGCTGATGCTTGGTCAGCCAGCCAGGTCAGCGAGCGCCTGGCGTGGGCCGCGGTGCTCCGCACGTCGGTCTGCCGGTAGGTATCGTTGAAGACCTCCAGGGAGATGGGGCCGGTGTAGCTAAGCGCGCAGGACGTGGCCGAGCAGTGCGGTGAGCCGGAACCCTCCCTCGCCGGGAAAGAGGCGATGGTGCCTGCTCCAGGAGAGGACGTCCATATCGAGCAGAGGTGCGTCCGCCAGCTGGAGGAAGAAGATCTTCTCCCGTCGATCTCTTCGATCTGGGACGGGTCGTGGCCTCGGGCCAGGATGTGGAAGCTGTCGAGGCAGGTGCCCAGGTTCGGCCGGTCCGCCATCGTGACCAATCGCCACGCATGTCGGTAGTCGTTGACGAACCGGCCCCATGCGAGGGCCTCGTAGGCGATGCGAATGCCGTACTGGGCGGCGAGGTCCGCGAGACGGCCCAACTGGGAGGCGGCCTCGGCGTCATCGTCCACTGTGGCTGTGCCTGCGTTGCTGCAGACCAGGACCAGGTCGGTCCCGAGACGACGCATCAGCTCGAACTTAGCCTCTGCCCGCCGCAGATTGTCGACGAACAGCTCCGGCTCGACACCCTCGATGTCGCGGAGGGGCTGGAACATATAGATGGCCAGGCCGAGGCGTTCGCTGAGCGCCCGTATCTCCTCCGGCGACTCATAGGCGACGGTGAGGTCTGTATCCATGACTTCCACTCCGTCGAAGCCTGCGGCAGCACAGGCATGGAGCTTCTCCGTGAGGCTCCCGGAGAGGCAGACAGTGGCGATCGAGGTGCGCATGGACGCAATGTACCAGTTGTTACATTAGAAATGTGATGTGAAGCACGTTGGCCTGCTTCTGGTTCGTGCGGGACCGGGGAATCACCGGGGAGCCCACGTCGTTAGGCTGGCACTGGGCGCGTACGTCTGCGCGCTCGCGCGAAGTGCGGCGCCCAGCCCGGGGATTCAACTCGTATAGGAGGTCACGGTCATGCAAAGCGTGGAGCGCCTGGAGGCGGAAGCATCCGAGGTCGTCGCTGACGTCGGAGCGGTCCTCGCCGAGTGGGAGCTGACCGTGGCCGTGGCCGAATCGCTGACCGGCGGCAAGATCGCCAATCAGTGTGCGGCCGCCAAAGGCTCCGGCGACTGGTTCGCCGGAGGAGTGGTGGCCTACCACTCGGACGCCAAGCACCGGGTCCTGGGGTCCCGGAAGGACCAGTGATTTCGCGCGAGGCCGTTGTCAGCATGGTCGAAGGGGTCACCAGCCTGTTCGGCACCGACGCGGGAGTCTCGGCGAGCGGCGCCATGGCCCTGATCAGCAGGAGGGCCAGGCCCCGGGACGACGTGGCTGGCCGCAGGCGTCTCCGGCACCATAGAGACGGAGCTCCACCACTTCTCCGGCGAGCCGCTCGAGATACTGGCCCAGACGGAGCTCTGCGCCCTCAAGCTGCTGCGCTCCGTGCTGAAGAAGCACACGACAGGGACGCGGAACTGATCAGTGTCCTGCGCCGAGCTTTCCGGCCATGCGCTCATGGAGTGCCGCGCTGGCTCGGTTCAGGCCAGAGATCTCTACGCGCTTGCCGTATTTGGCGTACTTCTCGGTGACGGCGTCCAATGACGCCACCGTGGAGGCGTCCCAGACGTGGGAGCTGTACATGTCGATCACGACGTGCTCGGGGTCCTCGGCGTAGTTGAACTGGGTGTAGAGGTCGTTTGAGGAGGCGAAGAACAGCTCACCCACCACCTCATACTTTGCGATGTCCTCGTCGAAGTGGCGCTCGATCCGGCGGTCGACAGTGACCAGGTGGGCGACTCGGCGAGCGAAGAGGACCATCGCAGCCAGCACGCCGAGACCAACGCCGATGGCGAGGTTGTGGGTCCACACAGTCGCTACGACGGTGATGACCATGACCGACGTCTCAGACTTGGGCATCATCTTCAGGGTGGAAGGCTTGATGCTGTGCCAGTCGAAGGTTGCGATAGAGACGAAGATCATCACCGCGACCAACGCGGCCATCGGAATCATCGCCACGATGTCGCCGAGTGCGACGGCGAGGATGAGCACGAAGAGTCCGGCGCAGAAGGTCGATATGCGGGTGCGCGCCCCGGAGGCTTTGACGTTGATCATGGTCTGGCCGACCATCGCGCAGCCGCCCATGCCGCCGAAGAATCCGCTGATGATGTTCGCAGCGCCCTGACCCCAGGATTCACGGACTTTTCCGGACCGAGTGTCGGTGACATCATCGACCAGCTTGGCCGTCATCAGGGATTCCAGGAGACCGACGGCAGCCATGCCCAGTGCGTAGGGAGCGATGATCTGGAACGTCTCCACTGTGAGCGGCACGTTGGGGATGAACAGCTCGGGGATCGACTGAGGCAGCTCACCCTTGTCCCCCACGGTGGGCACATTGAGCGCGAAGACCACGCCGATCACGGTCAGCAGCACGATCGCCACCAACGGCGGGGGCACCACCTTGGTGATGCGCGGCAGAAGGTAGATGACGACCAGTCCGAAGGCGACCATCGGGTAGACCAGCCACGGGACCCCGATCAGATCGGGAAACTGGGAGGTGAAGATCAGAATGGCCAGTGCGTTGACGAAGCCGACCATCACCGAGCGGGGATGAATCGCATGATCTTGGCTACGCCGATCAGCCCCATGATGACCTGAAAGACACCGGCCAGAATCACTGCGGCGATGAAATAGTCCAGGCCGTGGCTCTCCACAAGAGGTGCGACGACAAGCGCAGTGGCTGCGGTCGCCGCGGAGATCATCGCTTACCGACCTCCGAGGAAGGCGATGGAGACCGCCATGGTGAAGGATGCGAAAAGGCCGATGCGCGGGTCGACGCCAGCGATCAGTGAGAACGCTATGGCCTCAGGGATGAGCGCCAGGGCGACGACGAGCCCGGCCAGGATCTCGGTCTTGAGCAGACGCGGGGATCGAATCGTGCGCAGAACGGACTGGCGCTCTTCGGGTGACATGTCGGCGTCCGGCGCGACGGTGGAAGCGGCCATGGATCTCCGTTCGTTCTCATGGGCACGGGAGTGCCCGGGTCAGGATCTGAGGGTGCGCGCCGCAGTGCGCGCCAACAATAAGGAATCGGTTCGAGCGGGTCATGGCCCACGCGACCTCCAGTAACCCTAACCTCACGTAAGGGTAGAGTTGCAAGCCGTGTGACTGATCTCTCCCCTCAGGTGCCCCTGATATTCTTGAAGCGGCGCTTCCGGCGCCCTCGCGCAGTCGATGACGAAGTGCTCGTCTGACACATTCGCGGAGAGGACTGGCATGGGTCAGGACACGTCCGCGGTGGAGATTGCGCAACCGCCCCTGACTGGGGCTGTTGTGTTCACCATGCCGCGAATGCGGCGCGAGAGAAGGGCTGATTGCCATGTCCACACCCAAGACGGACAAAGCCGAGAAGGATCTGCAGGCTGTCCTCAGCAAGATTCACAGCATGCCTACCCCTATGCGGAGATCGGCGCGCGGCTTCACGAGACGATCATCAGCGCCGGTCCAAAGCTCAAGCCTCGCCTCTGGTACGGCATGCCCGGCTATGCCACTGGGCGGAGCACGCCGGTCGTGGTGTTCTTCCGGCTCGACGACGGCGTCATGACGCTCGGCCTGTCCGAGCACGCGCACGTTGAGCGGGAATCCCGAACCGCCCTCCGCCCATGCGCCTGGTACCTCGATGAGCTGGATGACTCCACGGTGGAGAAGGTTGCTGCTGTGGTGCGGACTGCATTCGAGCCGACCTCCTGATCGGGTCAGGCCGAGATCAGGCCTCCCGGGTGTAGAGCATGGTGTGCGCGCCGCCGGACGCGTGGAGCCCCATGTGGCGAAACCCGTTCCTCTCGTAGGTCTGCAGGGCTCGGTCGTTGCCCACCTCCACAGAGAGGCTCACCCCGGGCAGGCCCATGGCTTCCGCATGCCGCAGAGTCTCGCGAAGGAGCCGGGGCCCAAGCCCTCGGCCGGTGAATTCGGGGAGCAGGGCGATGGCCAGCTCCGAAAAGCGCTCCTCGACGAACCCATAGCCCGGCTCGTCAGCGGCGAAGGCGCGCAGCCAGGCGCCTCCTGCTGCGGTGCGCTCGCCGGTCTCCGTCAGCTCGAACATGCGCCCGAGGAAGCCGCGATTCGTTTCCTCAGCAGGCCGGAAGCGAACCTCTACGCTGTCCATAGAACGCACACTACCCGAGCTCCATGCCTGAGAGCGAGAATGAGCCCTCCATGACAGACAGCACCCTCAAGAGGCACTTCACCGGTGACTGCGCCCGGGAGCTCGCGGAGCGCATCCTGCCCGTGCTCCCGTCCTTCGACGCGGAAGGCTTTGTGCGCGAGGTCGACGAGGCGGTAGGTCCCCTCGAGCTCAAGGACCGCGTGCGGGCCCTGGCAGAGGGGGTCCGGAGCAGGCTTCCGGAGTCGTATCCGGAGGCTGTCGACGTCCTCGTGCGCTCCCTGGGCCCGGAGCTTCCTGACGCCGAGGGAACCATGAGCGCCGCATGGTTCCTCATGCCGGTGGCACGATTCGTCGAGATCTATGGGCTTCAGCACCCGGAGACCTCGCTGGCGGCGCTCGACGCAATCACCCGGCGCCACACTGCGGAGTACGCGATCCGTCCCTCTATGTGCGCCGGTCCGTCGCCAACGGTCTCAACGACATCTCCAAGGACAACCCAGCGCGCGCACTCTCAGCGGCAACGCAGTGGCTGGAGCAGAGCCCCACGGATCGGACGCGCTGGGTCGTCCGGCACGGACTGCGCTCACTGATCAAGGCCGGGGACGCCGGAGCCCTGGCCCTGGTGGACGCGACTCCCGACCGCTCAGTCGTCGTCGAGGCGCTCACCGTCTCACCGGAGGTCCTGCGCATCGGTGAGACGCTGACCATCGCCGCGGAAGTGCGCAACGTCTCCGACGAGCGTCGTGAAGCGGTCGTCGACTACACCGTCCACTTCCTCGGCGCGGACGGCAGCCTCCGTCCGAAGGTCTTCAAGCTCAAGCGGGTGATGCTCGAGCCCGGCGCCCGCGTGACGCTGACCAAGCGCCGCTCCTTCCGTCCCGTCAATGCCCGCACGCTCTATCCCGGACCGCACGCAGCGTCAGTGCAGGCCAACGGACAGCGCAGCGAGCAGGTCACTTTTGTGCTCGAAGAGGCCTGACGGCCAGCCTCCACCGCTCACCGAGAGCTTTGACCGCTCGCCGCAGGGCCGTCACCGACGTTATGTGAAAGTGGTCTGCTTCACATAAGATATTGAGGTCTGAATCACACGATTGCAGGCGCTAAGCATGGCCTAGCACACCTCCGTCTTCAGGAAAGAGCAGACCTCCATGACACGTATTACGTGCCCTGTTCTCAGCGAGAAGGTCACTTCCGCTGAGGAAGCAGCCAACTTCATCAACGACGGCGACATCGTCGGAATGTCTGGCTTCACCGGCTCCGGCTACCCCAAGGGTCTGCCAGCAGCCCTCGCCGAAAAGGGCAAAGATGCCCAGGAGAACGGCAAGGAGTTCGGAATCGAGCTCTACACCGGTGCCTCCACGGCCACTGACGCGGACGGCGTCATGGCTGAGGCCGGTGTGATCCGCAAGCGCTCGCCCTTCCAGTCGGACCCGGCTCTGCGCAACGCCATCAACACCGGTCAGACCGACTACGTCGACACGCACCTGAGCCACCTGGCCCAGCAGCTGCAGTTCGGCTGGTTCGGCAACCTCAACGTGGCCGTGATCGAGGTGGCAGCCATCCACCCCAACGGCCAGCTGGTGCCCTCCTCGGCGGTCGGCAACAATCAGATGTGGCTGGACCTCGCCGACAAGGTGATCATCGAGGTCAACGAATGGCAGCCCGCCGCCTACGAGGGCATGCACGATGTCTACACCGGCATCGGTGTGCCTCCCGAGCGGAAGCCGCTGAACATCAACGACTCGTTCCAGCAGATCGGCACCCCTACCTGCAGGTGGACGCTGAGAAGGTCGTCGCCGTGGTTCACACCAACGCGCCCGACCGGAACGCTCCCTTCAAGCCCGCCGATGAGGTCTCCAAGGCTCAGGCCGACCACATCGTCGACTTCCTGCGCTACGAGATCAACCAGGGCCGCCTGCCGGACAGCCTGTTCCCCATCCAGTCCGGCGTCGGCAACATCGCCAACGCGGTGCTGGTGAACCTCGCCAACTCGGAGTTCGAAGGACTGACCTCCTACACCGAGGTCATCCAGGACGGCATGCTGGACCTCATCGACGCCAAGCAAGCTGAAGTCCGCATCCGCCACCAGCTTCGCCCTCTCGGCGGAGCGGGCCGCAGACTTCAACGCCAACATCGAGAACTACAAGGGCCGCATCCTGCTGCGCAACCAGGACGTCTCGAACCACCCCGAGATCATCCGCGGCTGGGCGTGATCGCCATCAACGCGATGGTCGAGGCTGACATCTACGGCAACGTGAACTCCACCCACGTCATGGGCTCCTCCGTCATCAACGGCATCGGCGGCTCCGGGGACTTCACCCGCAACGCCTACCTGAACTTCTTCGTCTCCCCTCGGTGGCGAAGGACGGGGCCATCTCGACGATCGTTCCGTTCGCGAGCCACATCGACCACACCGAGCATGACACTCAGGTGATCGTCACCGAGCAGGGCATCGCGGACCTGCGCGGCCTGTCCCTCGGAAGCGCGCACAGACCGTCATCGACAAGTGTGCGCACCCCGATTACAAGGACCGGCTCCAGGACTACTTCGACCGTGCCATGGCGGCGAACAGCAAGGGCCAGCACACGCCCCACCTGATGGGTGAGGCGCTCTCGTGGCACGCCAACTTCCAGCAGAACGGCACCATGTAGACAGAAGCACCCTGAAGACGGCTGACTGGCCCGGACCCCTGCGGGTTCGGGCCAGCGGCTTATCCACAGGCTTTATCCACAGTGTGGAGAACTACACGTGTGTAATTCGCCCCCAACTGGGGATAACCCTGTGGACATGTGATCAGCCGCGCGGCTTCATCCGCGTATTCGGCAGGTTCGGCGCCGGCAGCGGAGGATGCTGACCCGGGGAAAGTCGCCGAACTGAGGGAAAGGCCTGCCGTCGACGTACTGGGCGCTACCAGCTCATCGCGCAGCGTCCCTGACACGGGTTCGCCCAGGGCGCCCTCCTCGACGTCCACCTCCTGCTCGGCACCGTCAGCCTGCGACGCCCTCTCCACAGAGGAAGAGGCCGCGTGTGCCGCATGGGAGAGCGGCGACTGCGGGTCCGGTGCCTCGAACCCCATTTCGGCCTGGTACGCGGCACGGTAGGCGGCGATCTCCTCATGGGACCGTCCGACGAAGTTCCACCACATCACGATCTGCTCACCCAGCGGCTCACCACCGATCAGCAGAGCCAGAACAGGCTCGTCGTGCGCTGTGATGCGCAGCTGCTCAGCGCCGGCTGTCGACAACGGCCAAGTGGTCGGCCGAGACCTCCGACCCGTTGAAACTCACCCTGCCCTGAACCGGAAGCAGCGCATGCTCGTGCCCGGCAGGCACATCGATGCTCAGACTGGTGCCGGGCTCCAAGCGCAGCTGGGCGCCGGTGAGCGGAATGTAGGTGTGCACCGGCGAGGTGCTTCCCAGGAGGGAGCCGAGGAACACGATGGCCTCCCACCCGTCGCCGGTCACCGGGTCCGGCCGGTGGGTCTCGAGGCTGGGCTCGACGAAGCGATGCTCTTCAGGGAAGGCGTACCAGAGCTGGGCGCCGTGAAGCACGGAGGTGTCCGCTGTGGAGAACTCGGAGTGGCTGATGCCGCGTCCAGCGTTCATCAGCGCGACCTCCCCGGGCGGACGGTCGCCCAATTGCCCGCCGAGTCGAGGTGGTCCACCCGTCCGCTGAACAGCCACGAGCATGTGGCCAGCCCGGTGTGCGGATGGCGCGGTACGCGCATGGGCGTGGCCTCGGTCAGGTCATCCGGGCCGTAGAAGTCCAGGAAGCACCATGCGCCCACCAGCGAACGCGCCCGCTGGGGAAGGGTGCGGCGGACGTTCATGGCACGGGGTCCGCCGAGAGGCACATCCCGAGGCTCCAGCAGCTGCACGCCGGAGGGCTCGACGCTGATGCCCGGGCTCAGCTCCCTCCCGGGGCGATGCGCCTACCTCGTCAGCCCGTCCGTGGGAGTCGTAGTAGGCCTCGGGCCCGTTGATGCAGACCTGCTCCTTGGGCTGCGTCTCAGTGTTGCTCATGCACTGATTCTACGCCCATATATTTCAAATTTTAATGACAGCCCTGATTGGCTGCTCACACACCGAGTATGGGGCTCTGCCCGGGCTGCGGAGGGTTCACCAAGGGGATGCCGATCAGGACCAGCAGCACCAGCCCCGCGGCTATGGCCGCCAGGCCTGCGCCCTGAACCAGCCCGCGGCCTCTGCGCGGCGCTCGTGCGATCACCAGTGCCACCAGTGCGCCGGTGACCAGGCCCCCGAGGTGGCCCTGCCACGAGATGTTCGGGACTGCGAAGCTCAGGACCATGTTCACCGCCACCAGGGCGATGACTCCGCCGGTCTCCGCTCCGGAGGAGCGCATGAGGATGAACAGGGCACCGAAGAGTCCGAACACGGCCCCGGAGGCGCCGACGGTGGGGATGTGCGGCTCGGTCAGCCACTGCACGGCCACTGAGCCTCCCAGCGCTGAGAGCAGAAGCAGCGCTCCGTAGCGAAGACGCCCGATGGCGGGCTCGATGACTCGACCGACGATCCACAGGGCAAGCATGTTGAAGCCGATGTGCATGATGTTGGCCGGAGAGTGCAGGACGGCGGAGGTCAGCATCCTCCACGGCTCGAGGATCCACTGCGAGGTGTGTCCCGGCGCGTAGCTGAGATAGCTGGTGATGTTCAGACCCGTCGTCTGCCCCGTCCACTGCAGGAGGTACATCACCACGCAGAGCCCGATCACCCCATAGGTCAGGTACGGCTTCTCGTCCGGACGGAGGGGGCGCCGAATTCGGTGCGCTGAGTCGGGCGGCTTCGTCTGGCCTGATCGATGCAGCCCGGGCAGTGGAAGCCCACGGGCGCCGGCGCCTGACAGTCCGTGCAGATCGGACGATCACACCGCTGGCAGCGGATATAGGACGGCCTACCCGGGTGGTAGAAGCACTCCGGACCGGCCGTGTTCCCTGAGCTGCCGTATGACGGGACGCTCACGGGGAGAGAATCTAGAGCTCGGTGATCTCGACGCTCTGGATGACCACGTCCTC
Organism: Nesterenkonia pannonica; assembly: GCF_019575955.1. Classification (GTDB taxonomy): domain Bacteria; phylum Actinomycetota; class Actinomycetes; order Actinomycetales; family Micrococcaceae; genus Nesterenkonia; species Nesterenkonia pannonica. Next base: position 204,076 of record NZ_CP080575.1, on the reverse strand, counting down.
CTTGGGACGGTCACGCATGTCTGTGGCGACGGAGTTCAGGGAGTCGACGACCTTCTTCGACTCCTCGTCCTGCACTTCGCCGAAGATGGTGTGCTTGCCCTGCAGCCACGTCGTCGGAACTGACGTGATGAAGAACTGCGAGCCGTTCGTTCCGGGGCTTGCGTTGGCCATCGCCAGCTTGTGGGGCTGGGTGAAGTCCAGCTCAGGGTGGATCTCGTCCTCGAACTGGTAGCCGGGACCGCCCACGCCGAGGCCGAGCGGGTCGCCGCCCTGGATCATGAAGTCTTTGATGATGCGGTGGAACACGGTGCCGTCATACAGGGGTGTGTTCACCTTCTCCTCGCCGCTCTCAGGGTGCTTCCACGTGATCTCACCGGTCGCCAGTCCCACAAAGTTATTGACCGTCTTGGGGGCGTGGTTGCCGAAGAGCTCCACGATGATGGTGCCCTGCGTCGTCTTCAGAGTTGCCTGGTGCGTTGCGATTGCGCTCATATCCGCCATTCTCGCACGAGCGAGCCTGCATGGGGCCTGTGCAGAACCTGGGGAGTTGCTCCGGAATTGCTCCCATGATCGCATTGTCGTAGCAACTGGCTGTGTTGACGACGTAGGCTGTAGAGCGCAACCGATCCTGGAGGAAGCATGGCGAAGAAGAAGAAGTCAAGCTGGGAGCACAAGCTGCTCGCCTGCGGTGAGACAGCCTCAGACTGGTGCGCGCCCAAGGTCGGCGCCGCAGCGGACTGGGCCGAGAGGACGTATCGCAAGAGCGCTCCGAAGGTCCAGAACGCCTCAGTCACCGCGCTGCACGCAGTGGAGGACGGCGCCTACGCCGCTTACCACCAAGCGAAGAAGTTGGCGGCACTGGCAGGCGACGGCGTCTACGCCCAGTACGACAAGCTGCCCAAGAGCACGAAGAAGGACCTGCAGAAGGTTCTGTCCAAGTACGAGGGTGCCAAGGCCGACGTGCGGAGCAAGTATGTGCCCGCAGCGGCAGGTCAGCTTTCCGGCTATGCCGACAAGACGGCCAAGCTCATCCACAAGGCGGAGATCGACCCCGTGTGGAGAAGGCCCTCATCAAGGCCACCGGGGACAAGAAGATCGTCAAGAAGCTCCGGAAGAACTCCGAGCAGGCTGCGAAGAAGGCTTCCAAGGAGCTGAAGAAGCAGTCGAAGACCGGCGGCAGGAAGAAGACCCTGCTGATCTTCGGCGTCGTCGCCGCAGGAGTGACGGCCGGAGTCGCCGCGTGGCGCGCATCCAGGCCCGTGGAGGACCCTGGAAGAAGCCCGAGCCGGTGAAGACCACCGAGGCCGAGGCGCAGAAGCCTGTCGCGGCTCCCGCTGCTCAGCAGGCCGAGACCAACCAGGACACCAAGCCCAACGCGGCTGAGGTCCCTCGCCCAAGCCGGCTACCGAGTAGTCGCAGCCAGGCGAACAGAGAGAGGGCGGCTCCGCATCTGCGGGGCCGCCCTCTCTGTGTCCGCCGAGGCGCCGGGGAGCTAGCGGATCGGATTCAGCTCCGCGGCCTGAGCCGCCGCGCCTTCAAGGCCCATGGACTCCAACCAGTTCCCGAGGATGCGGTACCCGCCCTCGGTCAGCACGGATTCGGGGTGGTACTGCATGCCCCACAGGGGAGCATCCCGGTGGGCCAGCCCCATGATCACGCCATCCTCGGTGGACGCCGTGACCTCTAGGACCTCAGGGACGGTCTCCGGAGAGACGGCCAGCGAGTGGTAGCGCGTCGCCTTGAACGTATCCGGCAGGCTAGGCGAACGAGGCATGCCCGGTATGGGTGACCGCGCTGGTCTTGCCGTGCATCAGCTCAGCAGCGTGGGTGACGGTGGCCCCGAAGGCCTCGCCCAGGCCCTGGTGGCCCAGGCACACGCCGAGCATCGGCGCCTTGACTCAGCGCACCAGCGAATGAGGTCCACCGACACTCCCGCATCGGCGGGGTGCCGGGGCCCGGGAGATGAGCACGCCGTCGTACTCTGCGGCGAGTTGGGTGACCTCCTCCAAGGAGTGGTCGTCGTTGCGGATGACGTCAGCCTCCGCCCCCAGCTCACGCAGGTATCCGACGAGCGTGTAGACGAAGCTGTCGTAGTTGTCGATGACCAGGATGCGCGTCATGCTGATCCTTCCAGGGTCGAGTCGTTGAGGGGCTGTGCTGGTGCAGCCACGGGAACACTGCCTCCATGAGGAGCAGAACCAGGGCTGCGGCGACGAGCAGGGCGAGGATGATTCTGAACCAGAGGGGTCCGGGGAGCGCTGTGCGGAACAGCCACGCGTACATCAGTTCTCACCTGCCGTCAGCTGCTGGTCTGCGTACCACCCGGAGGCCTGCAGGTGGTGGTCGATCTCTTGGGGGCCTGCTCGCCGTAGGGGATGAAGTCGGTGATCTCAGCGTGGTGGATCAGCCGCTCGGTGTTCGAGAACAGGGGTGGCAGGTGGTGAACGTCAGCACTCCTGCCTCCGGCTCGGCGTCGGGCTGGGAGGGCACAGCGTTCAGCACGCGGGTCTCATGGGGAGCACCACCTCCCTCTCGGCGACCTCGTAGACGAAGATGCCCTCGGCAACCTCGATGTAGATGCGGTCGCCTGATTCCAGGTCATCCTGGTTGCCCAGCATGTTGCCGTTGGTCTGCCGGTGCCCAGCGAGCGCGAAGTTGCCCGGCTCATCCGGCATCTGCGTGCTGACGTAGTGGCCCAGCGCGCCCCGGTCGATCTGCTCGGGCCCCGTTCCGTGCCGGATGGGCGTGGCCCAGCCCTCGCCCAGGCGCGGCACGTAGGCCATCCCCATCGTGGAGACGCCGTCGGCGCGGTCATGCATCGAGGGGGCGCATCCGATCTCTGTGCCGTCCTCCAGGGTGTAGCAGACGTCGAAGTCCGCCTCCTGCTCCTCGGGGCGGTAGGTCTCGATCCCGGCGTAGTACTCCTCGGCTGACTCCTCGCGGTCCCGCTCAGCGTCCAAGCCTGTCCACCAGAGCTCCCAGGCCACGAAGAGCAGGCCCAGCACTCCGACCGTGATCAGCACCTCGCCGAGACCGCCGACGACCATGGAGAACGCAGAGCGTCGCCGACGGGGCCGGTGCTGAGCTTAAGCAGGTGCGGCGACGGCGCTGCATGCTTCATAGGGGCAGCCTCGATCTGCGTAGAATGGCGGGACACAATCATCTAGATCATTGCAGATTCTCAGCAGGGAGTTCCAGTGGCCGAGGACGCCAAGAAGAGCCGCAGAAGCGGCAACCCCGCCAAACGGGCGGCAGCCGAGGCGGAGGCCGGGCCGGACGATGCCGGCGCCTCCTCTGCGCGGCGCCGAAACCTATGCGTTCAAGGACCTTGAGCCGGAGGAGCAGTCGCTTCCCGCGTGGTACATGTACACCGCTGTGGGCATGCTGCTTCTGGGCCTGGTGTGGATATGCCTCTACTATCTGATCCCCGGCGGGGTCCCATCCAGCCTGCGGGCGGATGGAACATCCTCATCGGCGGCGGCATCGCCATGACGGGCTTCTTCATGCTGATGCGGTGGAAATAGCCGCTCAGCGGGGACGAGCGACGGCGGCCTCACGTGCGCGCTGCGTGAGCGTCTCCACGGAGGGATGGTCCACGGCGCCGAGCTCGGCGCCGTACTTCCGCCGCACGGCTGTGCCGATCAGGAAGTCGGCGATCGCCGGGTTCTTCGGCAGCAGCGAGCCGTGCAGATAGCTGGCCAGCACGTTTCTGTGCCGGGCCCCTTCATGGGCGTCCTGGTCGTTGTTCCCGGCCCCTGAGGTGACGGTGGCCAGCGGCTGCGCGTCCCTGCCCAGCCACGTCTGGCCCGAGTGGTTCTCGTAGCCGACGATGCGCCCGAACTCCTCCGACTCGGTGACGATGTTGCCGATCAGGCGGCGATCCGTGCCGTAGGTGGTCACGTCGAGCAGGCCGATGCCCGGAATCCGGGCCCCTTCGCGGGTCTCGAAGTAGTGTCCGAAGAGCTGGTAGAGCCCGCAGATCATCAGCATCGGCACGTCGTCCTCAGCAAGCCGGTGCAGGCGGTCCCCGATGCCGAGCAGGTCGGTCTGGATGCGGTCCTGCCCGGAGTCCCGCCCGCCGCCGCCGATGAGGATGTCGGCCTGCTCGGGGAACGCGTCGCCCGGGTTGTAGGAGTGGATCACGGGCTCGTACCCGTACCACTCCAGACGCCGCTGAAGAGTCAGGGCGTTGCCGTAGTCCCCGTAGATGTTCATATCGCGCGGGTACAGCTGAACGACGTGCACGTCTCGGCTCATGCGAAGTCCTCCACCTCGGTGTAGGCCGCCAGCTGCCGTCGTATGGCAAGCATGGCGGTGTAGGTGCAGTAGATCCGTTTGGGGTGTCCGGGTTCTCGGCGATGAATGCCGCCAGGGCGACGCTCAGGTCCGGCTCAGCTGAGCCGACGTCGACCTGGTCGTAGGTCAGGCGCAGCGCCATGTCGTAGGCGCGAACGCCCGATGTGACCGCTACTCCAGCTCCGCGAGGACCTCGAAGGAGACGTCCCACAGCCAGGACATGTCGCGACCGTCGGCGTAGTCGTCATTGATGGCGATCATCGTGGCGGTGCCCTGCTGGGGAAGCTGGAGAGCCCGAGCCTGAAGCCGCGGGGTTCTTGACCAGGACGAGGTCCAGGGGCTGGCCGTGGACGGTCAGCGATTCGCCGCGTCCGAATGCGGGGGCCACCTGAGCCAGTGACTCGATGAGCCTGCTGAAGTCCACGTCCGGGCCGAGGGCCTGGCGGACCAGCGCCAGCGCCGCGGCGGCGTTGTAGGTGTTGTACGCCCCGGTGACCCGCAGCTGGGTGCTGATCCGGTCTCCGCCGACGAGGAACGTTCCGCCTGCGGGGCTCAGCCCGAGAGCACGACCTCGGCGGGAATGAGAGGCGCTTCGGCGCTGACGCTCGCGTGATCCGGAGACTCGTCGGCGCCTACCTCGCTCTCGGAGTGCAGGTCGTCGTCTGAGGGGAAGTGGTGCTTGACGGCCGGTCCGAGCCCGAAGAAGCTCACCTCCGGCCCCTGGAGGCTGTCGGCGATGGCGGCGACCCGATGATCCTCGCGGTTGAGGACCACTCCGTCGGAGGTGTGCTCGGCGATGGTGCGCAGCAGGCGGCTGGTGGTGTCGATCTCCCTGAATCGGTCGAGCTGATCGCGCATCACGTTCAGCAGCAGGGAGTACTGGGGACGAACCGCTCGTACGAAGTGGACGGCGTGGGCCTCATCGAGCTCAAGGACTGCGATGTCGGCGCGGAGCCTCCCGAACGCGTTGACCTCGCCCAGCAGGGACGCGACGACGCCGCGGGTGAAGTTGGAGCCCGAGCGGTTGGTCACCACCCGCAGCCCCTGGCCGCGCAGGAGCTCCACGACCATCTTGGTGGTGGTGGTCTTCCCGTTCGTTCCGGAGACCACGACGACTCCGCGCGGGAGCTGCTTGAGCGTCCGGGCGAGGAAGTGCGGATCGGCCCTCTCCACGACGAGGCCGGGGAACGCTGAGCCGGAGCCGCCGCGGAACCTGGTGGCCAGGCGGGCGGCGCGGCCGAGAGCGACGGAGGCGAGGGAGCGAGGATGCGGCAGGCTCAACGGCTGCTACTCCTCGTCATCGTTCTGGCCATTGCCGTTGCCGCCGTTGCCATTTTCGCCGTTCCTGTTTCCGCCGTTGCCGTTTCCGTTGCCATTCCTGTTGCCGCCGTTGCCGTTTCCGTTGTCTCCGCCGTTGTCCTCGTCGTCGGCGTCCTCATCCTCATCGTCTTCGTCGGGGCCGTTCCCATTCGCATCGGCGTCCTCATCGTCATCATCGTTGCCGCCGTTGCCGTTGCCGCCATCGTCGTCGTCAGGCTCATCTTGGTCCGGCTCCGGCCAGGACTCTCCGCTGACGGTCACCAGGGTCACGGTCGCATCGTTGGGGACGGTTCCGCCGTCGCTGACGGACTGGCCGTCGACTTCGAGCTCAATCACCTGGTTTACGAAGAAGTCGCCCGGATCATCAATGATGACCCAGTTCAGGCTCCAGGAGATGCCCGCATCGTTCAGCGAGGTCTCGACCGGCTGGCGCCATTCGCCGATGAGTCCGGAGGGAAGCTGCACCTCTCCGGTGGAGACGGTGAGGTCCACGGCGGAGCCTGTCTGGACCTCGGTGCCCTCGGCGGGGCTGACTTCCAGCACTTCGTCGGCAGGGGCTGAGCTGTGGTTCTCCTCGGTCACCTCGCCCACCTCAAGCCCGAGGGATTCCAGCTCGGCGGTCGCGGTGGCCTGGTCGGTGCCGATGAGATCAGGCACCGTCACCTCTTCAGTCCCTTCGGAGATGAGGAGGGTGATGTCGGACTCCGCCTCGACCATCTCGCCTACTCTCAGGGTCGGTCCCGATGGCCGAGTCGGCCTCTATCTCCTCGTGGGGCTGCGTTTCGATCTGTGGGTTCAGGGAGGCCTCTGAGAGCTCCTCGAGCGCATCTGAGCGGGACAGGCCCTCGACGTCCGGGACGGCGACCTCTTCGCCGTCGCCCCCTCCGGCCTGAGTGAGCAGATAGATGCCCGCCACGACCAGCCCCAGCAGCACCACGGCGCCCAGGATGGGCAGGAGCAGGCTCCGCCGCCGCCGCCTACCTTCGGCATAGCCGTAGTCGGCGTAGTCGTCGATGTCGGGGTCCTCGGGGGTCCGGGCGGAGAGCGCCGGTGCTGAGGAGCCCACTAGGTCGTCGAAGCTGCGGTCACTCCCGGCCCCTGCGACGGCGCTACCGCAGCAGGGATCACACCTGTGGCGTCGTAGTCGTCCGCTGGGATGCCTCGGAGCGAGTTCTGCAGCGCCTCATGGAACTCTTCGGCGTGCTGGAAGCGCAGCACGGGGTCTTTGGCCAGTGCCTTCGCCACGACCGACTCCATAGCCGGTGTGACCCTGCTGTTGAAGTCGGAGACCGGACGCGGCTGCTCCTTGACGTGCTGGTAGGCCACCGAGACGGGTGATTCGCCCACGAAGGGGGACGGTTGGTCAGGAGCTCGAAGAGCAGGCATCCGGCGGAGTAGAGGTCGCTGCGGTGGTCGACGACCTCGCCGCGGGCCTGCTCGGGCGACAGGTACTGGGCGGTGCCGACGACGGAGGCCGTCTGAGTCATTGTGCTGGCGGAGTCGGCGATGGCGCGTGCGATGCCGAAGTCCATGACCTTCACGGCGCCCTCATTGGTCACCATGACGTTGGAGGGCTTGATGTCCCGGTGCACGATGCCGCGCTCGTGGCTGTAGCCCAGGGCGGCGAGGATTCCGGACATGTAGCCGGTCGCCTCGGCCTCATTCAGCGGCTTGCCGAGGGCGTGGTCGATCTTCTCCTGCAGAGGTGCGGGGATCGCTTCGGTCGGCTGGTCCTCCTCCGAGGGGATCTGGTCGGAGAGGGCGAGGACGTCATCGGTGTGATCGGTGGTGCTGCCGGGCGGCGGCGGCGGCGCGCCCTCAGCGTTCTCGGCGCCGGGGCTGCCGTGCAGCACGTGCCGGAGGGTGACCCCGTCCACGTGCTCCATGATGATGAATGGGGTCTGGACGCCGCCGTTGGAGTCGACGGCAGTTTGGCCGGTGTCGTACACGCCCACGATGTTGGGGTGGTTGAGGGACGCCGAGGACTGAGCCTCTCGCTTGAACCGCGTGATGAACTGCGGGTCCCGGGCCAGGTCGGGGCGCAGCATCTTCACCGCCACGGACCTCTGCAGGGAGAGGTCGTGGGCACGGTACACGTCTGCCATGCCGCCGCGCCCGATGAGAGTCTCGATGCGGTAGCGGCCGTTGAGCACGCGCTGGTCTGTCTCAGTCATGGATCAGTTCAGTCTCGCATATGGGCATGGAACCTATTCCGCGCCCTGGGAGCTGCTGGTGCGAGCGTCCGGGCCGGTGTCGGTGTTGGCTTCAGGGGCTGGGTCTTCGGCCTCGCCCTCGGCGGCATTGCCGTCCTCCTCGGCTCCTCCTCAGGGCTGGGAGCGTCCTCGGGGGTCGGGTCCGGCTGCGTGGTGGGAGCTTCTGCGGGCGACTGGGGCGGGGAGGCTGTTCCTCCCCGCCGTCGTTCTCAGGGGCGGGCGCCGGCGCCGGAGGCGGTGCCTGGGTCGCCGGGGCGTCCTGCTGCGGGGCGCCTGGGTGGTGGGCGCGGGCGGTGGGCTTACCGAGTAGCGCAGGTGCACTGCACTTCCGGCAGGCAGCTCTCCGGTGGGGATGACTTGGATGACGGTTCCGGCAGGCTCGTTGGAGGCAGCCTCTTCGGTGTCGACCTCGAAGCCTTCGTCCTCGAGCAGCGCGGCGGCCTCGTCCACCGGCATTCCGAGCAGCGCCTCCTCGTCGATGGTGATCAGGTCGGGCTCGGCGGTGACCGTCTCCACTTCGGTGGGCTCACCTGTGGCCAGCTGCTCGTCGGGGAGTCGCCTGAGGCGAGCTGCGGCAGGAAGATCGCCGCGGCGAGCGCCAGAAGCACCAGGAGCACGAGGATGGCGGCGGGCCATCTCCAGCCGGGCCCGTCCTCCTGGCCCGGTGAGGCGGGACGCTCCCTGTCTCCGGGTCTTTGGCGGAGAGGCCGTGGGCCAGCCCGGGTCCGGAGGGGTCGTCGGGCTGTTCGGGGTCTTGGCCGAGGGCGCGTCGTTTATGGAGGCCGCGGCCTACTCGCTGCCCTGTGCCGCGCTGTAGGCGGGAAGGATCTGGGTGTCGTCGTTCTCCGAGCCCATGTGGCGACGCATGGACGGCACTGCCTCGAGCGCTCCGGTGAGGTCGTGCCGCAGGAGAGCCTCAGAGGCGTCGGCCATCTTCGTCGCGTTGGCGGGCCGCCTCGGGCTCCTTGGCCAGCATCGTCATGATGAGCGCGCGGACCGGCTCCGGGAAGGAGTCGGGCAGGGCTTATGGCGGGTCGTTGACCTGCTTGAGAGCGATGGCGATCTGGGACTCGCCCGTGAAGGGGCGGTGGCCCACCAGGGCTTCGTAGCCGATCACGCCGAGGGCGTAGATGTCCGAGGAGCCTGTGGCGTGCTGGCCGGTGGCCTGCTCGGGAGAGAGGTACTGGACGGTTCCCATCACCTGACCGGTGGCAGTCAGTGGGACCTGGTCGGCGAGGCGCGCAATGCCGAAGTCGGTGATCTTCACCCGGCGTGTGGGGTGATGAGCAGGTTGCCGGGCTTCACATCCCGGTGCACCAGGCCCTGATCGTGCGCGACCTGGAGGGCGCGGCCGGTCTGGGCGAGGATTGAGAGCGTCTTCTCCCAGGGAGGGTCTTCTCCTTCTCGAGGATGAGGCTCAGCGGCTTACCGGGAACCAGCTCCATGACCAGGTAGCCGGAGCCTACTTGCTCGCCGTAGTCGTAGATGTCGGCGATGCCGGGGTGATTGAGCAGGGCCGTGTGACGCGCCTCGGCACGGAAGCGGCGCAGGAACGCCTCGTCGCCGGTGTACTCCTCCTTGAGGATCTTGATGGCGACGGTGCGGCCGAGGATCTCGTCGTCGGCCTTCCATACCTCGCCCATACCGCCGATGGCGATCCGTTCGGTGAGCTTGTAACGGCCCCCATGGTGATGCCGACTGCTGGCCTCACTGGCTCATCACCTCTTCCACCATCGCTGCGAAGTTTCCTGCTGTGAGTGAGGAGTAGCGCTGTAGCTGGTGCGCTCATAGGCCACCGTGATCGCGTACTGCGGCTCATCGGTAAGCGCGAACCCGGTGATCCAGGAGTGCACTTCGCCGTCCTCCCCGTCTCCGCGGTGCCGGTCTTGACGGCGATGTCATGGCTGGTCTGCGCGGATGCGGCTGCTCCGGTGCCTGTTTCGGCGGTCTCCACCATCATGTCAGCGATGTCTGCGGCGGTGGAGGAGCTCATGGCATCATTCAACACCTCCGAAGCGGGCTGGGAGAGGATCTGGAGGTCGGAGCCCCGGATGGTGTCGACCAGCTGCGGGCGCATCATGGCTCCGTCGTTCGCGACGGCGGCGGCTGCCATGTTCATCTGCAGAGGGGTGGCGGTCACGTTGTCCTGGCCGATGGAGCTCAGTGCCAGGAAGGCATCCTCGATGTCGTCCTGCGGGAAGTTCGAGGCGGTGACGTGGTTGGGAATGCGCAGCGGCTGGTTGAAGCCGAAGGCCTCAGCCGTCTCGAGCATGGTCCCCTGGCCGATGTCCATGGCGGCCTCGGCGAACGGCGTGTTGCACGAGTTCGCGAAGATCCAGTTCAGCTCAGCCTGGGACTGGGCCCCGCAGCCGCCGTCCCGGAAGTTGGGCAGAGTGTTGGACGAGTCCGGCAGGTCGATCTCCGGCGGGTTGTCCAGCTCGTCGTCAGGCGCGTAGTCGCCCGATTCGAGCATGGCGGCTGCGGTGACGAGCTTGAAGGACGAGCCGGGGAAGATCGGTGAGTTGAGGGGCCGGAAGCTGTAGGGGTCCACGCTTACCTGGTCGATGATGCGCGAGCGGTTCTCCGTGTACTGGGAGTTGGAGTGCACAGCCAGCTCGTTCGGGTCATAGCTGGGCTTCGAGGCCATCGCCTTCACGTCGCCGGTCTCGATCTCTGTGACCACGATGGAGCCGCGGGCGTCGTTGGGGATGAGGTTGTAGGCGGCCTGCTGCATCGAGTGGTCGAGAGTCAGCTCCACCTGGGCTCCGTGCATGGTGTCGCCGGTGAACAGGGTGGTCACTCGGTCGATGAACTGGGAGTCGGACTGCCCGGTGAGGAAGTCGTTCTCGGCCTGCTCGATGCCGGCGGGGGCGCCTTCGCTCGTCGAGTAGAAGCCGGTGATGCTTAGGCGTAGAGCTCCGGCTCGTTGTACACCCGCTGGTAGTCGTACACGGAGTTCTCGGACTCCACCGATTCCACGATCGGAGTTCCCTCCACGGTGATGGGTCCGCGGGGTGCGCCACCTGCTGGATGGTCTGCCGGGCGTTGTTCGGGTGGGAGTTGAGGTCTTCGGTGAGGACCACCTGGATCAGGCTCAGGGCCACCAGGAGAGTCATGAACATGGCGATGGAGACCATCCAGGTGTGGCGGATCGCGCGGTTCATCGCTCACCTCCTGCGGCCTGGGCGTCGCGGGCCTACTGGGTTTCGCCGGTGTCGCGCCACTTCAGGGGTGCTCGGTCCCGGAGGCGCCCTCACCGGAGGTGTTGACCATGCTGCCCAGTACGACGGGCTTGGCGCGCCGAGTGGCTGATGAGGAGCATGAGAGCGACGATCAGCCAGTTGGCCAGCAGGGCTGAGCCGCTTACTGCCAGGAACGGCGAGACCAGGCCGGACATGGGGATCACTCGGGTGATCCCTCCGACCACGACGAAGACCTGCAGCACCAGGACCACGGCGAGGCCCACGGCGAGCAGCTTGCCGAAGGAGTCGCGGGTTCCGATGCTTAAGCGCGCATGTACCGGCTGAAGAGCAGCAGGTAGAGCATCAGCATGGCGGCGAGGCCGATGAAGCCCAGCTCCTCGCCGAAGGCTGCCGGGATCATGTCCGAGTTGGCCAGGGGTGCCATCTGGGGCGATCCGGAGCCGAGCCCTGTGCCGGTCAGTCCGCCGTTCGCCAGCCCGAAGAGGCCCTGGACCACCTGGTGCGAGCCGCCGTACTGGCGCTCGTAGATCTCCTGGTTGAAGGGGTCCAGCCAGATCTGCAGCCGCTGCTGGGCGTGGGGCACGTACATGAATGCCAGGGCCGCACCGGCGACGATGAATCCGCCGCCGATCAGGATCCAGGAGATGCGCGAGGTGGCCACATAGATCACCGCGACGAAGAGCCCGAAGAACATCAGAGCGGTGCCGAGGTCGTTCTGCATGATCAGCACGCCCAGGGCGGCGAGCCATGCGATGAACAGCGGTGCGAGATCCCGCACCCGCGGCAGGCTCAGGGGCCCGATCTTCTTGCCCGCCAGCAGGATGAGGTCGCGGTTGTTGGCCAGGAATCCGGCGAAGAAGATGGCGAGGGTGACCTTGGCCAGCTCGCCGGGCTGGAAGGTGGCGATGCCCAGGTTCACCCAGACTCTGGCGCCGTTGAGCTCCATGCCGATGCCCGGCAGCATCGGCATCATCAGCAGCACGACACTGGCGAGCAGCGAGATGTAGGTGACTTGGCGAAGTCTGCGGTGGTCTTTGAGGAACCACAGCAGCAGCACCGCAGCGAGCATGGACACTGCGGTCCAGCCCAGCTGGCGGGTGGCCACGTCGGCGTAGTTCGGTGTGAGGTCCAGCCGGTGGATCATCGCGATCCCCAGCCCGTTCAGCGTCACCACGATCGGCAGGATGAACGGGTCGGCGTACTTGGCGCGGAGCCTGAGCACCACGTGGAAGCCGAGGGCCATGGCCGCGTACAGGCCGCCGGTCACCCAGTAGTGGGTGTCCTCCAGGCTCTGGTCCATGCTCAGGCCGACGAGCAGCTGTGCGCCGACGCCGATGATCAGTGCGATCAGCAGCAGGAGCAGCTCGATGTTGCGGCGGGGCCGGTAGGTCTCAGTCGGGGCGGGCATCACTGCTCACCGTCCTCGGGAAGGTCCGCATTCTCGGGCAGGTCCGCGTCGGCGCGCAGGGTCTCGACGATCTGCTCGGCGTGGCGTCGGTCGTCGGCCGGAATGCCGGAGCGCAGGCGCTCGCGCTCATAGAAGCTGAGCTCCTGCAGCGGGATGCCGGAATGCTCATTGACCTCGGAGAGGCTGATGGGCCCCAGCTGCTGGGAGACGCCGTTGTAGATGGCGACCTCCCCGTCGTCCTCTCCCACGTAGTACTGCTGCTGCGTCCAGACGTAGCCGATGAAGGCGATCATCCCGATGAGCAGTGTCACCAGCGCCACGAAGACGGGAAGGAACCAGGAGTGGCGCCGCCGGGCCTGGGCAATGGAGTCGACCTCCTCGTCGTCCAGCTCCAGGCCGAAGTCCCCTCGGACTCTGAGGGCTCGTCAGTGTCCTCGGGGTCCACGGGCGCTGAGTCGTCGGAGGCTCGGGTCATAGGCGCGGTCTGGTTCGGGTCGTAGCTAAGCGAGCATCTCGGAGTAGGTGTGCCGCACCGGCTTCAGCGGCTGGCCCGTCAGGACGGGCACCGGGTGCTCGTCGACGTTGCGGGGCACCAGCGTGATCGTTCCGGTCTCGGTGGCGGTGGTCGCGGCACCCACGAGCACGTGCGGGCGGACGCCGATGGTGGAGCGGACCATAGAGGCTGACAGGGGAGAGCTCCGCGTCGTCGTAGTCGTGGCCGGTGAGGGCCTCTTTGTTCACCACGGGGATGAGCTCCATCTCCATGGTCTGCCGCGCATCGACCTCCCACTCGTGGGGGCTCTCGGCCGCAGCCACGGCCTCCTCGGAGAGGGGAGGGAGTCGGAGTCGGCGAGGTCGGCCTCATCGGCGTCCACCACCTCCAGGGCCAGGACCGTGACGTTGTCCGGGGCGCCGCCGTCGAGGGTGAGCTTGGTGAGGTCGTCGACGATCTGCTCCAGCGACAGGGTGGACCGCAGCTTCTGCTCGATGAGCCGGTCGGACACGATGGCGTTGAGGCCGTCCGAGCACAGCAGCCAGCGCTCGCTTACCTCGAGGGGGAAGCTGGTGATGTCCAGCTCGGGGAGGCGTCGACGTCGCCGAGCACCCGCATCAGCACGTTCTTGTGCGGGTGGTATTCGGCGGCCTCCGGGTCCAGGCGGCCTTCGTCGACCAGCCGCTGCACGAAGGTGTGGTCCTTGCTGATCTGCCGGAAGCGGCCCTTCTTCAGCCGGTAGGCACGGGAGTCTCCCACGTGGGCGAACTGCAGCCGGTTGTCCGTGATCAGCAGCGCGGTGATGGTCGTTCCCATCCCGGTGAGCTTGGGGTTGGTCTGCACGAGCTTGGAGAGGAACGCGTTGGCAGTCTGGATCTCATCGGGAAGGACGGTCTCAGGCTCCGCGAAGCCGCGCGTATCCAGGTGCGCGAGGTCCAGCACCGTGGAGGCGGAGGCGACGTCGCCGCCTGCGTGGCCGCCCATGCCGTCGGCCACCACGGCGAAGAACCGTCCGGCGTATCCGGAGTCGTCGTTCTTGGAGCGCACCACGCCCTCGTCGGAGCGTGCGGCGAAACGGAACACCAGCGCCACTAGGTTCTCAGCTCCAGAACGGTCTTGCCGATGCGGATCCGGTCCCCGGCTCCACGGTGGAGGCGCGGGTGAGCTGCTCGTCGCCGAGCCAGGTGCCGTTGGTGGATCCCAGGTCCTCGATGAACCAGCGGGACCCTGCGGGAACAGGCGTGCGTGGCGTCCGGAGGAGTAGTCGTCCTCGAGGACGACGGTGCACTCCTGGGCGCGGCCGAGCATGACGGGTGAGGAGCCCAGGGTGACTTCGGTGCCCACGTGCGGGCCCTCGGAGACGACGAGCCGCCGCGGCTTGGGCCGCTGGTAGCGCCTGCTGGACGGTGGCCTGCTCGGCGCTGGCTGCCTGCCCGGCTGGGGCTGCGGGGTTTGCGGCGCCGCCGCGGGTGCGGCGGGAGACCATCATGTCGCGGCCCTGGGCGGCGATGATGGAGAGGATCAGGATCCACAGCAGCAGCAGGAGGCCGAACTGCAGGACGGTGATGGCAAGTTCGCTCATAGGCTTCTCCGGGTCACCCCAGACGGAATCTGAGGCGGGCGTTGCCCATGGCGATGGTGGCCTGGTCGTAGAGCTCGGCGTCGCCGGTGGAGGGGCTCAGCTTCTGACCTTCGACCGAGGACCCGTTCGTGGAGCCAAGGTCGCGGGCGTACCAGCGGCCTTCGTGCTCGAAGATCTCGAGATGCTGGCGGGAGACCCCGGTGTCGGTGATGGTGATGTCCGCTGAGGATGAGCGCCCGATGATGGTGTCCTCCCCAGGGGTAGGTGTTTCCGGCGTGCTCGAGGATGGCTGTGGTCGTGGCGGCCTGGGCTCCGGCAGCAGCCATGCTGGTGGGCAGGGCGGCGGTGGCCTCGGGGCCTGCGGCTGGTGTCGGCTGAGCCGCGGCCTTCGGCGCTGCGGGAGCTTCCGGGGCTGCTCCGGCGTCGGTGGTGGTCTCGATGCTCATCTGGCCGCGCTTGAGCTCGGTGTTCTTCACGAACGTCGCCCTGACCGAGCCCAAGAGCGTATAGCTCTGGGAGTCTGCGTGGCGGATGATCTCCTGGCACAGCTCCTCCGCCAGGGCGGAGCCGTACTTCTTGGCCTCTTGGAAGTCGGTTTCGGAGAGGCGGATCTTGTAGAGGTTCGGCACCAGGGTGGCGCCGTTGGGTGCTTGGGTGGACTCGCGGTCCATGTGCCGGCGGACGGCTGTTGCGATCTCCACGGGGCCGAGGCTCCTCCATGCGGCGAGAAGGCGCTGCGGACGGCTTTTTCGATGCCGCGCTCCAGTGAGTCGAGCAATCCCACAGCTGCCTCCTTCGGGTGTCATGCGTACGCCGAGATGCTGTGGAGAAGAACGGCGCACTGCGGGCAGTGTCGCGGAACATTCTACGTCCCGGGGTGTCATTCGCCCCAAGAGACCATCAGCCCGGGCTTGACGTCGCCTGAAGTGTTTGCGCCAAGGGTGTGACGGACGCCACAAAAATGCTACTCTCATCACATCGTGAGAGCGCTCTCGCAGCATCGAGGCTGCTGATATCGCCTCCCTGAGATCTAAGGAGAGATCGTGAGCACCACAGAAGCTGTTCACCCCTTGTCCCGCTATGGGACTCCCGTCCGCCTGACCGGGGCTTTGGCCGTCCTGGCCCTGGGCCTCAGCGCCTGCGGAGGGACGCCGCCGAGAGCCAGCCCGAGGAGGCAGAAGCTCCCGAGAGCCTGAGCGTCACCACATTCAACGAATTCGGCTACGAGGATCTCTTCGACGAATACGAGGAGGAGACCGGCATACGGATCGAGCACAACAAGGTCGACACCGCGGAGAACGCCCGCGACTCTCTGCGGAACTCCCTCGGCGCCGATTCGGGCGCCAGCGACATTGAGGCCGTCGAGCTGGACTGGCTGGTTGAGTTCAAGCAGTACGCCGACCGGTTCGAGGACCTCGGCGACCCCGAGCTGGAGGACCGGTGGCTGGACTGGAAGTACGAGGAGGGCCAGGACGACGACGGCTTACTCATCGGATACGGCACGGACAGCGGCCCGCAGGCGCTCTGCTACCGCTCGGACCTGTTCGAGGAGGTAGAGCCTCCCCACGGATCGTGACGAGGTCGCTGAGCTCATCGACGGCGACTGGGACACGTACTTCGAGGTGGGCCAGGAGTTCGTGGAGGCCACGGACGTCCCCTGGTTCTCCGGCTCGGACAACGTCTGGCAGGGAATGATCAACCAGGTCGAGGTCCCCTACGAGACCGAGGACGGGGAGATCATCGCCGACACCAACGATGAGGTCCGGAGCCTCTATGACCAGCTCCTCGAGGCCAGCGTGGAGGACGAGCTCTCCGCCGGGCTCTCCCAGTGGTCGGGCGACTGGTCCGACGCCTTCCAGCGCGACGGCTTCGCCACCATGCTCTGCCCGGGCTGGATGCTCGGCGTCATCGAGGGCAATGCTGCGGGTGTGGAGGGCTGGGACGTCGCCGACGTCTTTCCCGGCGGCGGAGGCAACTGGGGAGGCTCCTACCTGACGGTCCCCACCCAGGGGGAGAACATTGAGGCCGCCAAGGAGCTTGCCGCGTGGCTGACGGCCCCGAGCAGCAGGTGAAGGCCTTCGACGCGATCGGGGCGTTCCTGTCCACCGTCGAGGCCCTGGAGTCCGATGAGATTCAGGAGGATGAGGACGAGTTCTTCAACGACGCCCCGGTAGGCCAGATCCTGGCGAACCGGGCCGAGGCCATCGAGGTCCAGCCGTACAAGGGCCCCAACTACCTGCTGATCAACGTGGCCATCCAGGATGCCCTGGGCCGCGTCGACGTCGACGGCATCGACGACCCCGAGTCGTCGTGGGACAAGTTCGTCAACGACATCGAGGCGATGAAGTAGTCGGATGAGTGCGCCTGCTCCGCTCCGGTCCCGGGTCTCGGCCTGGGACCGGAAGTACTCTCCGTACCTCTACATCAGTCCGTTCTTCATCCTCTTCGCGGTGGTGGGGCTCTTCCCCTGGTCTACACCGGCTGGGTCGCCATGCACGACTGGGACCTCATCATGGGCCAGGGCGAGTTCATCGGGCTGGAGAACTTCGTCCAGGTGCTGGGGCAGTCGGCGTTCTGGGTGTCGCTGCGCAACACCCTGAGCATCTTCGTCCTCTCCACCGGGCCGCAGGTGGTGCTGGCGATCATCATCGCCTACATGCTGGATACGCACCTTCGGGCCCGGACGTTCTGGCGAATGGGCGTGCTGCTGCCCTATGTGGTCACCCCGGTGGCGGTGGCCCTGATCTTTTCGAACCTGTTCAGCCAGCGCTTCGGCCTGGTGAACTCGGTGCTGGAGGCGATCGGGCTGGGGTCCATCGGTTGGCAGTCGGATGTGCTGCCCAGCCATCTGGCCATCGCGAGCATGGTCAACTTCCGCTGGACCGGGTACAACGCGCTGATCTTCCTGGCCGCGATGCAGGCGATCCCGCGGGACCTGTACGAGCAGGCGGAGCTCGACGGCGCGGGCAAGGTCCGTCAGTTCCTGTCGGTCACCGTGCCGATGCTGCGGCCCACGATCATCTTCGTGGTGATCACCTCCACGATCGGGGGCCTGCAGATCTTCGATGAGCCGCGCATGTACGACCAGTACGGCCGCGGAGGCACCGACGGTCAGTGGCGGACCATGACCCTGTATCTGTATGAGCTGGGCTGGACCCGCTCCGACTTCGGGACGGCCAGCGCCGTGGCGGTGCTGCTGTTCCTGCTGATCGTGGCGATCGGCATCATCAACTTCACCATCACCCGCCGCATCGCTGACGGCGAGGCGGGAGGGCAGCGCGACCGTCGCTGCTGAAGCGTCTCGCACGGAGAGGATCCCCATGACGACAGACGCAGCCCCTATTGCTCCGGTGGACCGGGAGGCCGACGCGAGACGCACCCTGGGACGGCGGCGCCGTTCGTCTCCCGGCGGAGCGCAGCGGCGGCCAGGCTTCATCGTCTACGGGTGCCTGACCGCGGTGATCCTGGGCAGCCTGTTTCCGCTGTGGTGGAGCGTGCTCATCGGCTCGCACCATTCCACGATCCTGGCGGAGACGAGCTTCCCCGGGTGGTTCGGCGGCAACTTCTTCAGCAACGCGGCCACGGTCATGGACACGGTTCCGTTCTGGCGGGCCACGGCGAACTCCATCATCGTCTCCACGACGACGGCGCTGTCCGTGGTGCTGTTCTCCACCCTGGCGGGCTACGCGTTCGCGAAGCTGAAGTTCCGCGGGTCGGGCCCTCTGCTGGTGTTCGTGATCGCGACCATGGCTGTGCCCACGCAGCTCGGCGTCGTTCCGCTCTACCAGGTGATGGCTGCCCTGGGGTGGACGGGTGAGCTGATGGCTGTGATCGTGCCGGCGCTGGTGACGGCGTTCGGGGTGTTCTGGATGACCCAGTACCTGCGCCAGGCCATCCCGGATGAGCTGATCGAGGCGGCCACTATGGACGGCTGCTCCATGATCAGGACGTTCATCCATGTGTGCCTGCTTACGGCGCGTCCTGCCGCGGCGATGCTGTTCCTCTTCACGTTCGTCCTGAACTGGACGAACTTCTTCTGGCCGTTCATCGTGCTGGGGCCTCAGAACCCCACGCTTCCGGTGGCCCTGCAGCAGCTGCAGGCGGCCCACTTCGTGGACTATTCGCTGGTCCTCACGGGCGCCACCCTGGCGACGGTGCCGCTGCTCATCCTCTTCGTCTTCACGGGTCGCCAGCTCGTGTCCGGAATTATGCAAGGAGCTGTGAAAGCATGACCACCTCAACCCAACCCCTCGACGCGGTCTCACCTGCGGGCGAGGTCACCTTCCCGCGTCCTTCCTATGGGGTCGGCCACCGCCTCATACCAGGTGGAGGGCTCGCACGACGCCGGAGGCCGCGGCCCCTCGATCTGGGACACATTCTCCAAGACGCCGGGCAAGGTCATCGGCGGCCACACGGGGACGACGCCTGCGACCACTACCGCCGCTACCGCGACGATGTGGCGCTGATGAAGTCCCTGAACCTGCAGGTCTACCGGTTCTCCGTCTCCTGGTCCCGGGTGATGCCGGATGGGCGGACGGTGAACCCGGAGGGACTGAAGTTCTACTCGGACCTGGTCGATGAGCTGCTGGCAGCAGGGATCATGCCGTGGCTGACTCAGTTCCACTGGGATCTTCCGCAGGCGCTGGAGGATGAGGGCGGGTGGACGAACAGGCAGACGGCCTACGCGTTCGAGGAGTATGCGCGGGTCCTCCATGGGGCACTGGGGACCGGGTGCGGCATTGGACGACGCTGAATGAGCCGTGGTGCGCCGCGTTCCTCGGATACGCCGCGGGGTGCACGCCCGGGCCGGACCCATGGCCCTGATGCGCTGGCGGCGGCCCACCACCTGCTGCTGGCCCATGGGCTGGCGGTCCGGGCCCTGCGCGAGCGGGACGAGGGGCTGGAGCTGGGCCTGACGCTGAACTTCACCGACTATCGTCCCGCCGATGAGCAGAGCCGCGGCGACGCGGATGCGGCTCGTCGTCTGGACGGGTCCTTCAACCGGTTCTTCATCGAGCCCATCCTGCACGGTGCCTACCCAGAGGATGTGCTGCGAGACCAGGAGGGCCTGTGGCCGGAGGGGCTGGTGCAGCAGGGCGATCTGGAGACCATCTCGGCACCCATTGATGTGCTCGGCGTGAACTTCTACACCGGTGAGCTCCTGACCGGCGCGGAGCCTGAGGAGGCCTCGGCTGCGGCGGCGCAGGCGAGGGTCGGCGGGCAGCCGAGCCCGAATGTGGGATCCGAGCATGTGCGGCCGGTGCGTCGCGGTCTGCCGCAGACGGCGATGGGCTGGGAGATCTTCCCGGAGGCGCTGCGCGATCTGCTGGTGCGCCTGCACCGTGAGTACACCGGGCCTGCGGGTGTGGCCATGTATGTCACGGAGAACGGGGCGGCGTTCGATGACGTCGCGGACGCCGACGGGTATGTGGACGACGCTGACCGTGTCGACTACATCCGGCGGCACTTGGGCGCAGTGCATGAGGCCGTCGAAGCTAAGCGCTGATGTGCGCGGATACTTCGTGTGGTCTCTGCTGGACAATTTTGAGTGGGCGCTGGGCTACGAGAAGCGGTTCGGGATCGTCCGCGTGGACTACGAGACGCAGCAGCGGACCCCTAAGGCGTCCGCACGCTGGTACTCGGGAGTAGCCTCCAGCGGTGTGGTGAACTAGGAAGCATGCCAACCACGCATACCCAGTCTGCCGGGCAGGCATCCAGACAGCCCACGCTGGAGGATGTGGCCCGGCAGGCCGGGGTCTCTCGGGCAACGGCCTCCCGGGTGGTCAATCAGGACCCTCGGGTGGGTCTGCCTGCTCGGGAGTCGGTGGAGGCAGCGATTCTCAGCCTCGGGTACCGGCCGAATCGTGCGGCGCGGTCCCTGGTCCGGCGGGAGGCCGATTCGATCGCGGTGGTGGTGCCGGAGGCAGAGGACCGGATCTTCACGGACCCGTTCTTCTCCGCGATTCTGGGTGCGGTCTATACGAAGCTGGCGGATTCGCCGGTGCAGGTCCTGCTGGCGGTCGCCCCTCCGGGCAAGCGGGAGAAGATTGAGCGGTATCTGCGCGGCGGGTACACGGATGGGGCGATCATCGTCTCGCACCACCTCGACGACGGGATCTCTGAGGTCCTGCGTGAGACGAGGCTCCCGTCGGTGTACATCGGACGACCGTACGCCGGGGATGTGGGGCTGCCCTATGTGGATGTGGACAACGTCCGGGGGCCGAGATGGCGGTCAGGCGTCTGGTGGACGGTGGGCGGCGCCGCATCGCGACGATTGCTGGTCCGCAGGACATGGCTGCGGCCTCGGACCGTCTGGAGGGGTTTCGGCGGGCGATGGCTGAGGCGGGGCTTGAGGATGATCTGGTGGAGGTCGGAGACTTCACGGCGGCATCAGGTGGGGAGTGTGCCGTGCGTCTGCTGGAGCGGGACCCGGGCCTTGATTCGATCTTCGTGGCCAGCGACCTGATGGCGGTGCCTGCTCTTCAGGAGCTCCAGATCCGGGGGTGAGCGTGCCGGAGCAGGTCGCGGTGATCGGCTATGACGATTCTGAGGTGGCCCGGCTGGCGCGCCCGCCGCTGACGACGGTGGAGGGCGCGCTGCGGGCCTGGCGCACAATGCGGTGGAGATGCTGTCCGATCTGATGGCGGGGAAGACGGCGGAGTCGAGGCTGCTGTCGACGAATCTGGTGCTTCGCGAGTCGGGGTGAGCGGGGTGCGGGAGAAAGGGAGTGACAGATCTTCAAATTTGAAATAAGATGGTGCACAGCTTAGTTGTCTAAGTTCGACAGTGCGTGTCGTCTACGGCGCGTGCTGGCACTTTGAGCGGACCGCGAGTCCGAATCACGCAGACCTGAGGAGATCATCATGGCCATCACACTTACCCCCGGCACCTGGAGCCTGGACGCAGCCCACTCCGAGATCGGCCTGACCGTGCGTCA
This sequence comes from Nesterenkonia pannonica, assembly GCF_019575955.1. Lineage (GTDB taxonomy): Bacteria > Actinomycetota > Actinomycetes > Actinomycetales > Micrococcaceae > Nesterenkonia > Nesterenkonia pannonica. The sequence continues at coordinate 182,624 of NZ_CP080575.1, read as the reverse complement.
CGCCTAAGCATCTCGAAGGTGCGCGCCGTGTTCCAGGAGGCCACCGGCACCCTCGAGGTTGCTCAGGAGGGCACCTTCGAGGTCGACGCCCACGTGCGCGCCGAGTCCTTCAACTCGAAGAACGAGGACCGCGACGCCCACGTCCGCGGCGAGGACTTCCTGAACGCTGAGCAGTACCCCGAGCTGACCTTCGTCACCAAGGGCATCCGCCCCGCTTACGACACCTTCGACATGACCGGTGACCTCACCATTCGCGGCGTCTCCCGCGAGGTGACCTTCGAGGTGGAGTTCGGCGGCCAGGCTGTGGACCCGTTCGGCGCCACCCGCGCCGGCTTCTCCGCATCCGCCGTCATCTCCCGCAACGACTTCGGCCTGAACTGGAATGCCGCGCTTGAGGCGGCGGCGTTCTGGTCGGCGACAAGGTCACCCTCGACATCGAGGTCGCCTTCGTCCACCAGGGCTGATTCTTACCCCTTTCCCCGCTGAGGGCCCGGGTGCTGCCGAACTGGCAGTGCCCGGGCCCTCAGTGTGTCTCGTGCCGTACCTGCCTCGGAAGCTTCGTCATGCCCACGGGGTCTCACACAGAAACTTTGAGCGAAACTGCCCGCAGACATCGAAACTCTGAAAATGGATCCAAAGTTTCGATGTCTGAGGCAGAGTTTCTAAGTGTGATGGTGAATGAGACTGATTTTCAGTGCGCGTGGTCACAGCTGCGCGCTGATGCCAGAAGATTGTTGAGGCTACTGGGCTGTCCCTGTCGCAGGCGCGGTACGGCTTGGGCCTGCTGGTGGATGCAGGCATGGTGCGACGGCATGGTGGCCAGGGAGATAGGACAACAGTGTACGAACGCAGCACCGAAGCGGCAGAAGAGCGGAATGCCGACGAGTGACCTTGGTGAATGGTTGTCAGGTGTGGTGAGGAGAGCAAGCCATGCCTGAGCTGCCTGAAGTAGAAGTGGTCCGACGGGGTGTGGAGTCGTGGGCGGCTGGCCGCGCCGTCACGGAGGCGCAGGTCCATGATGCACGCAGCCTGCGCCGATATGCGGAAGGCCCCGAGCATTTCCGTCGCGTGCTGATCGGTCGGACGCTCCTCGCGCCGGAGCGGCGAGGTAAGTTCCTGTGGATCCCGCTGGGCAGCGAGACTGAGGCGGCGCCGAGCCAGGCGCTGATGATCCACCTGGGGATGAGCGGGCAGGTGCTCATGGAGGCGGCCGAGGCTCCTTTGGAGAAGCACCTCAAGGTCACCCTGCATCTCGGTGCGCCGACGCAGCGGACTGAGGCTGCCGACGACGGGGCGGTTCCTGATCAGCTGCGCTTCGTGGATCAGCGGATCTTCGGCGGCATGCAGATCAGCCCACTCGTGCCGGATTCCGTGGTGCAGGAAGCCCAGGGCGTGGACGCTCGTCGGGTGTTAAGCCGCTGCGGCGCATATCGCCCCGGACCCGCTGGAGGCAGCGATGACGGCCGAGCGCTTCTTCCGCATCCTGCGGGGGCGGCGTACGGGCCTGAAGCGCGCCCTGCTGGATCAGGCGATGGTCTCGGGGTTGGCAACATCTACGCGGACGAGGCCCTGTGGCGCTCTCGGCTGCACTACGCCCGTCGCACGGAGACGATGACCCGCGCTCAAGCGTCACTGCTGCTTGCGAGCCTGCAGGACGTGATGGGGATGCGCTCGCCGCCGGCACCAGCTTCGACGCCCTGTATGTGAATGTGAACGGCGCGAGCGGATACTTCGACCGCTCGTTGAGCGCCTACGGCCAGGAGGGCAGGCGCTGCCCGCGGTGCATGACCCCGATCCGCCGGGAGAAGTTCATGGGCCGCAGCAGCTACTTCTGCCCAGCCTGCCAGCCGGTGCCCCGAAACGCTCGCTGGTGAGCGTGTGCAAACGCGGTAAGAAAACGTGTGCAAACACGGAACCGCCCAGGTCAGCGAGTCGCACGACACCCGACTGGGTGTTCAAAGGTAGCGTAGAACGTGTTCAAACGGTAGCGTAGGGATTGTTCCAGAGGTAGCGTAGAAGGTGTTCTAACGGTAGCGTAGAGTCGTGGAATATCGCCTGAGAAGTATCGATGCTCAGCTCGACGAGCTCCTCGCCTATGAACCAGCCGTGGCGATCGACGGCCCAAAGGGTGTTGGAAAGACAGAAACGGCGCGGCGACGTGCAGACCACGCGTGGCACCTCGATGATGAGGCTCAGCGTGCGGTTGTTCAGGCAGACCCTACGTTCGAAAGTGCGCCTGATGGCACGCTCCTTCTGGATGAATGGCAGCACTACTCGCCCATCTGGGATTCAGTGCGGCGGCGAGTGGATGAGGGAGCGCTTACTGGAAGGTTTTTGCTGACGGGAAGCGCATCGCCTGCTCCGGGAAGCGGCACGCATTCGGGCGCAGGCCGGATCACCTCTGTCCGCATGCGGCCCATGGCTTTGCACGAGCGAGGAGTAGAGACTCCGACTGTCAGTTTGTCGGAAATGCTGAGGGGCGAGGCCGAGAAGGTCACCGGAGAGTCTGTGCTGGGTGCCTCCGACTACTACACCGCGATTACCCAGAGCGGCTTTCCCGGTATATACGCTTTGCCGCCCCGGGGAGCGCGACGCCGCCTCGAAACGTATCTGCGTAGGATCGTGGATAGGGAGATGCCGGATCAGGGATATGCGGTGCGTCGTCCGGAGACGCTCCGTCGTTGGCTGACGGCCTACGCGGCAGCTTCGTCGCAGACCACTTCATACTCGAACATTCTCGATTCCACTACTAGCGGCGACGGTCACCAGCCTGCAAAAGCACCACCATCGCCTATCGCGATCAGCTCACGCAGCTGTGGCTCCTGGATCCTGTGCTTAAGCTTGGAGCCCGGCTCTGAACAACCCCTTTAAGTGGTTGCAGTTCGCGCCGAAGCACCAGTTGGCTGATCCCGGGCTGGCGGCCCATCTGTTGGGGCTGAGCGCACAGGATCTCGGTGGCCCCAAAGGCGCGGCGATGGCCGGGCCCCTTTTCGAGTCTCTGGCGACCTTGTCAGTGAGGGTGATTGCTGAGGCCATAGACGCCCGTGTAGGACACTTGAGGACGAAGGCCGGACGCCAGGAGGTGGATCTCATTGTCGAAGCCTTCGACGGCTCCGTGGTCGGAATCGAGGTGAAACTGTCGGCGCACATTACAGATGCGCACGTCAAGCATCTGCACTGGCTGCGTGAGCAGATGCCGGACCGGGTCTCGGATCTCGTAATGCTCTACTCGGGGAAATATGCCTACCGCCGTTCAGATGGAGTCGCGGTCGTGCCCCTGGGGCTGTTGGGTGACTAGCCTGGGTGCATGACCACGTTCTTCACCTCGGATCATCATTTCGGGCACGCAAACATCATTAGGTACTGCGACCGTCCGTTCGCTGATGTGGCTGAGATGGACGAGGCGATGATCGACCGGTGGAACGAGACGGTGAGCCCCGATGATGAAGTATGGGTGCTGGGGACTACGCCATGAAGGACCGCGCACAGGGGCTGGGCTACTTGGCGCGTATGAACGGCACCAAGTATTTGGTCTCCGGGAACCACGACCTCTGCTCACCGGTGGAGCGGGATGGCCACCTGAACGTGCGCCGGTACCTGGATGCGGGGTTCGACGCGGTGGTCTCCCAGGCGCAGGCGACTCTGCCCGAAGTGGCGCCCGGTGAAGGTGACCTGGCGGTGCTGCTGAATCACTTCCCTATGCGGGGATTCGCACTCGGAGGAGGATCGTCATGCCCAGTTCCGGCTGCGTGACTTGGGTCAGACGCTGATCTGCGGGCACGTGCACGACGACTGGACGGTGAGCCGTTCGCCGGGCGGAACGCTGCAGGTGAACGTGGGGGTGGATATGTGGCATTTCCGTCCAATCTCGGCGGAGGACCTTCACCGCTTCATCCGCGAGCAGGAGTGACACCGCCTGATGGTGGTGCGCATCGCTGCGCGCTTGCGCCGCAGGGCTCGAGGCCCCAAGCCGTCTAGACTGTAGGGCGAATCTGGGGCCTCGGCAGGCGCAGGACCCCACGTGCGGTGAGGTCGAAAGGGTGCTTGGTGAATTTATCTGAGACGCGTAAGCATTTGGAGCAGCTGAATATCATCAGCGGCCCCACCAGCACTCTGATCGCTCACCGCGCCATCCAGCGCGGAATTCGTCTCTATTCCGACGATTATGGGCGCCTGACGCTGCAGCGCGGCAAACGGCGAGTGTGGTTCGACGGCGCTCAGTCGAACATCAACAAAGTCCTTGCTCAGCGGTGCGTGCGCTATAAGGACGTGACGGCCCGCCTGCTGCGGAGCCACAAGGTCAATGCCCCAGAGAATGTTGTCTTCGGCGCGGATGAGGTTCGCGCGGCCTGGGATTGGGCCGCCTACGACCTCCCTGTGGTGATGAAGCCTCCGAATGGGGGCAAGGGCGATCTGGTGCATGTGGGAGTCGCGGACTGGGAGCACTTCGAGGAGGCCTTCGCCGTTGTCGCGGAGGCCGCTGGGGAGGTGCTCGTGGAGCGTTTCGTGGATGGGGTGGAGCACCGTGTGCTTCTCATCTATGGGAAAGTGGCTGCGGCCCAGCGCCGAGTGCCCGCGCATGTGATCGGCAACGGCAGATCGTCCGTGCGGAAGCTCATTCGGAAGAAGAACCGGCTCAGGACCAAGTCGAACAACTCCATCTACGTGGATGCTCAGATACCCATCGACGATGTGGTGGTTCGCGAGCTGTCTTCCGTGGGCATGACGTTGGACAGCGTTCCTGCGCGCGGCCAGCGGGTGTGGCTGCGGTCGAATTCCAATGTGAGCAGCGGGGAGAGGCGCACGACGCCACTGATGATCTGACCGTTGAGGAGATTGCGATGGCGGAGAGGGTGGCCCAGGCCATTCCGGGGCTCAGGGTGGCTGGTCTGGACATGCTTCTGCCCCGGGACGGCAAGGGTGACGCCCCCATGTTCTCGAGGTCAACAGCAGCCCGCTGATGGTCGGCCATCATTATCCATGGGCGGGGAGAGCAGAGATGCGGCGGGGATGCTCGTCGAGGCCATGTTCCCCTCGAACCAGACAGACGCCAGCCCTGTGGGCGACTGATTCGCTGTGCGTCCTGCTAACGTCACGAGCGTGACTGGTGCTGAGGCTGAGGTGGTCCGTGTGGCTGCGGTGGTTCTGACGGATGCTGCGGGGCGCGTGCTGACGGTGCGCAAGCGGGGACTGACCGGTTCATGCAGCCGGGAGGAAGCCGGAGCCGGGGAGCGCGGCGCGGAGACGGCCCTGCGGGAGACGTTCGAGGAGACAGGCCTGCAGCTGGACTTGGGTCAGCTCGAGCCGATGGGTGAGTTCTCGGCAGCAAACGGCGAACGAGCCCGGTTTCACGGTGGTGTGCGACACCTTCCGTGTGAGGCTCGACGACGACGCGGAGGCGGTTCTTTCTCGCATCCAGCCCGCTGCGGAGATCGAAGAGGTCCGGTGGGTTCCCCAGGATGAACTGCAGGACAACGACGACCTCGCCCCGCTGCTGACCGACATCATCGCGCCCGCGCTCCTGGCGGAGGGACGAACCTCTTAAGCGTTCCCGGCTGTTCGCAGGGCGGCCTCTATTCGTTGAATGACTGTGGCGGGGTCTTCGTGCTCCCAGAAGCGGAGGACTGTCCAGCCTGCGGCGTGGAGCTTCTGGTCGGTGTCTTTGTCCCGGTCGGTGTTCCGCTGGATTTTGGGCATCCAATAGTCGGGGTTGGTCTTGGGTGGGACGAAGTGTTCGGGGCACCCGTGCCAGTAGCACCCGTCGATGTGCACTGCGACCTTCAGGCGGGTGAACGCGATGTCGACGGTGCGGCGTCGGTCTTCGGGCAAGGGTCGGTAGGCCACGCGGAATCGCCAGCCGCGTCTGTGCAGCTCGCGACGAACCAGCAGCTCAGGCTTAGTGTCGCGGGAGCGAATTGATTGCATATTGCGCCGCACGGCCGGGGTCTTTGCCCATGATGCGTCATCAATCATCGTCATGGCACTTTACGGCGATAGTCTGGGAATAGCCGTTGAGGAGGAGTTATTGGATGACCGCTAAGCAATCGGACCTTTTACCACAGACGAGGCGCTGCTTGCCGTGGAATCCGCGCTCCGACTCGCAGATCCTGACGGGCTCCGCTGGGCGCGAGTAATCCGTGAAACCTACGATCAGGTTTACCAGGGGTCGATCACTGGGCGTTTCCGTTGGGAGCAGCTCATGAAAACAGAGAAGACCCACTTTGGTTCGTTGTTTGAAATCAACGCTCAGCGCGAGTTTGGTTTCAAAGGGGGCGAGTCCACGGATTTTGAGATTGAGGGCATGAGGTCGATGCCAAATGGAGTCAGAAGGACGGTGGCTGGATGCTGCCGCCAGAGGTTTTCGACAAGATCGCTCTCGTAGCTACTGGGAGTGATCAGGACGCCATTTGGTCTCTTGGCCTCGTCAGGGTTACAGAGGAAAACCGGCGTACTTCTACGAACCGTGACGCAAAGTCTCAGCTAAGCCCCGAGGGAAACAATGCCATCAAGTGGCTGTGGCGTCACGAGCGGCTCCGTCCCAACATCTTGTTGCAGCTTCCGCCTATGAAAGTAGACATGGTGTTTGCGCCTGAGGGTAGGAAGAACGCAGGGGCACCCGGAAACTTGAGGTGCTATTCAAGGAAGCTGAAGGGCATATCGTTCACCGGAACTCGGTCGCTACGGTGGCTCAGCAGCTCGATCACCAGAAGAGGCTGCGATACAACGGGGAGCCCGGGACGGTCTGCAGAAGGATGGCTATCTTTTGTTGAGCGGTAAGTATCACAAGGAGATCGCCCGTGGCCTTGGGGTGGAGGAACCTCTCGCGGACGAGTACATCTCAGTGAGGGTTGTACCTGCTGAACCCGGCGAGGGGTCCAGCTAGGCGCCCGCTGGTGGCGACGTGCCAGGCCGGAGGACGCCATCTCAGAGCCCGCCCCGCGTGTGGATGAGAAGTAGTCCTAAACAGTCTGTTTAAGCGCAGGTGCCGGGGCTTCCACGGAAGCGAGTCGGTCGCTTGCATCGAGCGCAGCCTTAATGGCACCACCGATTGCTTTTGCGACGGGCGGGGAAAGGCATTGCCGATCTGACGGTAGGTCGAGGTCTTCCGGCCGTGGAATTTCCAGCTGGCATCGAATCCCTGAATACGAGCAACCATCGGGTTCGTGAGTCGGGGAATCATATCGACGGGGTCGTCTTTCAGAGGTGCTTCGTTCGCTACGCCCTTCCCATCGACTCCGAGCTCGAGCCACGCCCTTTGGCTCGAGTAGGCCCGAGGTCTGCGCCACCGTGTTTCTTCGAGCCGCCTACGATGGTGGGGGCAACGTCGTTTGCTTTACGGGCCCACTGCTCGGCGCCTGCCCAGCCATTTTCGGCCATGAGGGGCAGAAGTGCTTCGCCGACGGTTGTCTTCGTCTCTACGGGGTCTGGCCAGCGGAAGTGCTGTTCAAGGCCGTCTTGCAGTGCAACGAGGATGAACCTCGGGCGGAGCTGAGGAACGCCGAAGTTGGAGCTGTAAACGAGCTTCCACTCTGACCTATAACCGAGGGCTCCGAGTTCGCTGAGGATCGAGTTTCTGTAAGTCTCAAAGCGTGAGGACGCGAGACCACGGACGTTCTCTAGCATGACGGCGCGTGGCCGCGCCTCGCGGATCAGTCGAAGAGCCTCTGGGAAGAGATCTCGTTCGTCCTCAGCGCCGAGCTGTTTTCCCGCCATGCTGAAGGGAGGGCAGGGAACACCGCCCGAGAGCAGGTCAAGGCCTCGATACTGTGTGCCGTTGATATCGCGCACGTCACCTTCGTGGACGTGCCAATCAGGTCGGTTAAGGCGCAGTGTCGCGGCCGCGTCGGAATCGATCTCGACAGCAAGGGCATGGTCGAATCCGGCAGCTTCGAGCCCGTATGACTGCCCGCCGGCACCGGCGCAGATTTCCAGCGTCGAGAGGGTTTTCGACATGGGACTCCTTAGTAAGCGATGTAGAAGAGAATAGTCTGCCGGTCGGGCATGACAAGAGTCCGCGCCGTCGCGAACCGTTAAACTTGTAGCTGCAAACGGCGTCGAATCTCTGCTGCACGTTGCTTCGTGCTTGTCCGCTCCCTAAGGAGAATCTCTACCGCTGCGTGTTCGGCTCGAGTTGTTCGGAGTCCCTTACCTTGATGGTCCGGGTGACAGGCTCGAAGACTGTTGATTTTGCGTCCGACGCTATTGGGACTCCTGAACTTGGGGTTAGTTTCAGCGCCGGGATGGATCCGAGCTGCGCGTAGGAGCTTAGAGAGCTGAATTACTTCTGGCGTCTTGTTGTTGACGCCTCGCCAGCGCAGGGCCTCGGCGACGTCTACGGCCAGAATTGTTTCCTCGTGTGTCCACACAGGGGTCGTGCCATTTGAGGACTACCTCCGGAGTCCAGCAGGTCTCATGGGGCAAGTAACGTGGGTTTCAGAATCAGTTTAGCCAGCAAGTAGAGGCCTAGTTTTGAAGCCCCAGGGCCCGGGTGGCGGGCTGCCAGGGGCAGTTCGTTGCACCAATGACTGCGCGCAGAAGCCAGATTCGCCTTTCGAAGAGATCTGCTTAGCTGTAGGAAACGTCGCGGAAGAGGGGCCTCAGCCTTATACCCCGTACAGGGCGACAAGCCTTGTCCGGGGTTCGCTAGGCTCCCCTTGTAGAAAGCCCGAAGGCTGAAGATACAAGAGGAGGTGCCCGATTGGTCAGCTCGAACAGCATTAGGACTCGACTGGTGCTCTCCGAAGTCCCTGACGAGCCCGGTCGGGCTGCGCACTGGATTGGCCCAATGTTGGCTTTAGGGACTCGGGCTGCGCGGCATTATCAGAGCTATCGTGATCGCCAGCTGGTTATTACTGTTTCGGTCCCCAGCCGCGACTTCGCTGCAGTCCTAATTGGTAGCGGCTGGATGCTCGCGAGCGAGGCGCCGACCTTGCCTGACCCTCTCGTGATGCTGAGGCAGGTGGAGCCAGGCCAACTCCTGCGCGCGGTAAATGCCAGCGAAGTAATCACGGGGTTTTTCTCTCTGGACGAATCTGTGAGTCCGCCGCGAGCTCAGTTTGCGGGCTCCAGGTGGCGAGTCGATTGTTTGCGCGCTGTGGCTCCTTTGGATGGACTGGAGACTCCCGAGCGGGAGCCTCGTCCCGAGCCAGGAAGCGTTGAACTCATGGCTGGCTGGGATCGTGATTGGGACGCCCGGCTTGCACAACCTGCGGCAGATCTCGCGATCGTAGGCACTATGAAATGGCTGGAGGACGATCTGGACGCATATTTAGCCAAGGAATCGGACTGCTCAAAGCCGAGTTCAATTAGAGCGGTGCTCAAGCCCAAGACACCTAGGGCAGCAACATGGTCTACGCGCCTTTTTCCTCTGCCCGCCTCGCTGACCTTCTACCGCTTCCACAGGACTTGAACGCGGTCATATTGGATGGCGGTGGGGCGATTAAGTACCTGGGAGACATCGAAGCTCCGGTAGTTATCTGTGTTCTTGATCGTTCCGTAGCTGACGAGTCGGTGGCCGAGCTCGTAATGCAGCTGAGGAACACGCGCGGTGAGCCGTTGTCGCTTATGAGCGACCTCGGCTGGCAACCTCCTGACGGTGTCGAGGCGCTGGCCTTCACGGTGGCACTATGAGCCGTATTGACGCACTGAATCAGCGTTACGTGGCTTCTGCCAATCTCGTTCGACACGGCATGGAGATTGTTGCCGTCGGAGATCCTCCAGGGGCGCGTTTCAATGTTGCGCTGCGCCGACTTTTGATGCTGGCTAAGGACGAACAGGAGACCTCCTCGATGACCTCATTGGGGCGGCCAAGGCTTTGAGATGGTGTCGGGTTACGGAGCCGCAGCCAGCGGAATACAGCTCTCGCCTCCCAAGAATGGCAGAGGAGGTCACTAAGCACGCTCGACGAGTGCGCTACGCCGTTAATGCTGAGGAGCTCCTTCAGGAAATTGACGCCGCTGCTATCGAAGTGGCGTCGACCGACTCGGCTGTGGGAGCACTGCTGCTTCAATCGATTGAAGAGGTCGGCGCTGACTCGGTTGCTGTGGTTGGCGCAGGTCGTTCCGCAGCTGCAGCCGTCTCGGCGTGGGTCGGGAAGGACGGCATCAGGGTGTTTACTGCTAGTGAGCTTCAGAGGAATGTAAGTGCATGGGAGCAGCTGTACGTTATCGGGCCACCACGGTTTTACCCTTCGGCACTAGTAACAGCTCCTCTTACGGACGCAGTGAGCTTCTTGACACCCGCCTGGTTCAGGGACCGCCGTGTTCCGCGGTCGGTTATTGCTGAGCATGCAGAGGGGCCATTCGCGTGGACGCGCGAATCTTCGTGGAAGGCGAGACAGCGGAACCTGTCTCGGAGTTGGCTTCCGAAGCTGAAGCAGAGGAGAGATACACCCCCGAGCCGGTCTGGGGCACTTCGCGTAACGTCGACCGTAAACCTACAAGTGAGGAGGTCGAAGCGCGAAAGGTGCTCCTGAGCGGGGATCTGGCGATGTGGCTAGATGAGGGGAGCGTATTCGATCTCTTGATCCCGATGCGCCTGTGGGTGAGCGTGTTACTTACACGGATGTGCTAGCAGTACAACCAGGTACTTATCTTGTCCTCCGGCAAGGTGAGACTGAGCGCAGCGCGCTGTACCAAGAAGCGATTGCGCAGCTTTCTAATGGCGCTGACATTCACCGATCGCAGGTCTCCTGGAAGAGATTATTGGAGAATAAGATTAACGCGATTGGATACGACCAGGTGGTTAAACAATTGCATAATGCTGGAGTGAAGACTGCTGATCGATCACGGGCGTGGACCGTTCCAAGTCTCATCCGGCCGTTGAGTGATCAAGACTTCGAGGACTGTTGCGATGGCTAGGCGTTACCGTCCAACCAACCGTTGATCACGCAACCTTGCTCCGCAAGACCCTCTACCGAGTAAGCGCCAAGATCAGAAAAGAACTTGAAGCTGCTGTGGACGTTGCGGACTTATCGGTATTGTATAACTACGGCCACCTCAGTCTCGATGTCGATACGGAAGGATTTCGGGGATCCTCGCGACTCGGGTATTAGCCGTTTCGCCGTTTACCGAAATCGTGCCCCGCCACGATGCAAGGGTGCCGTTTGAAGATCAGGGTGGGCAGTGGCTCGAATGATCCCCGGCTTCTGCTCAGAGGATGCCCCACCGGGCGAGAAGGCCATTTACGCGGCACTACGAGACAGCGTGGGTACCGACGAGTGGATGGTTCTTCATTCACTTGGCATCGCAGATCATGTTCGCCAGGTAGAAGGTGAAGCTGACTTCGTCGTCGTCGTCCCCGAGACTGGCATTCTCGTCATTGAGGTGAAGTCACACCGGACGATTGATCGGGGTGGGGAAGGGACCTGGAAGCTAGGCAAAGACGCGCCTACGGCGCGAGGGCCATTCCAGCAGGCGAGTGAGGCGATGTACAGCCTGCGCGCCTTCTTGGAGAAGAGGAAGGTCAATCTTCGCGGCATCCCGATGCTCTCGGCGGTCTGGTTCACTGGGGTTCGAGCCCGCGCTATGCTGCCAGTGACCCCGGAATGGCATACCTGGCAGGTAATGGATTCTGAAGACTTGAAATCCGCGCCTGCAGCGATTCTGCGCACACTTTGGGCAGGCTCCACGCATCTCGACGAGAAGGTTAAATACTTCTCCTATGGAGGTCTCGGGCCGGATGATCAGACTGCAGAGCGAATCGTTAACTTGTTGCGTCCGAAATTCGAGTTGGTTACTGCCGCCGGGGATCGTCGACGTGCCCGCGAGGCTCAGCTGGATGCGTTCATTGAGGAACAGGCCCTAGGACTTGATGCCGCTTCGGAGAATCAGACCGTATTGTTCGCGGGGCCAGCGGGCTCTGGAAAAACGTTTCTGGCAATGGAATCTGCCCGTCGTGAGATAGCAGCCGGGAAGCAGGGCCAATTGCTCTGTTTCAATCGCTTTCTCGGGAAACAGCTTGCCAGTGATCTAGAGGGCCTGGACGGACTCAGTGTCCGGACATTTCACCAGGAGTTGATCCGTTTGGCGGCGCTTGAGCGAATCCCGGAGGGCGCGGGCTCCTTGTTTTGGAATGTGGAGTTGCCGGAGCGTGCGATAGAAACTCTCGTCGAGCGCGGTAGTTCGGAGCTCTCTGACTTTCTAGTCATTGATGAAGTGCAAGATATCGCCACTGATCTTTACCTCGATGTCTTAGACCTTATGGTCGCAGGCGGATTGAAAGAGGGACGGCTACTGCTGTTCGGTGATTTCGAAAGGCAGGCAATCTTCGAAGGCGAGTCAGGACGGGAGCTGCTGCGATCGCGCATTCCCTATCTCTCGATCCATAAGTTAATACAGAACTGCCGAAACCTGCCACGTATCGGCTACCAGGTGAATTTACTTAGCGACTTGCAACCTGGCTACCAACAGTTTCGGCGCCAAGACGATGGTATCGATCCAGTTCTTCGCCAGTACCACGCATGGCAGGATCAGTCCGAACTTCTTAGCTCAGCGATTCGTGGGTTAAAGAACGAAGGTTATGACCTCAGGGAGATTGTTGTCCTGAGTCCCCTCCGAGATGCCTCCACCGCAGCCATGACATGCGATCCCTGGCTCCGCCAAATACTGAAGCCTGCCGATGGCCGTGGCGCTCGTCCGGGGCAAGTGAGGTATTCCACTATCCACGCATTCAAGGGTCTCGAAGCACCTGCGGTTGTGGTGACTGATCTCGACGTGTCCAGTACTGCCGAGAATTTCGAGTCGCTGCTTTATGTGGGGCTTACACGTGCCACTGACCGTTTAATCGCATTAGTTGAATCCAGAACACTCCATAACATTCTAGGAGGCACCGCGTGAGCGGACTCGAGGCCCGTGCCGTCGTTGAAGCCGAGCTCCGGCGTGAATTGTTCGGCCCCTTGATTCGGAGGAGCCTGCTGGAGAACCACTCGACTGTTCTAGAGGCACGATCACCTTCGCCACGGCAGAAGAGAGCCGTGGACAGTTCTATGACAGCAGCACCGGACAGGAGATTCTGACGGTTGGCACGCCGCTCACGCGCTACGGCGTCGGAGTGCTCCACAGCGGTGCCTCTGGTGTTGGCGCGGAACTCAATCAGTCTGAGCCCATCGCTGCGCCGGGTGTCCCCCATAGCGCGGAAGATCCGCATGGCCGCCCCGGAGAGTCGAGGTGCGTTGCGGCACGATGAGGCGGACTCCGATGATTTTGATTTGACCGACGCTAATAGCTTCAAGCCCTCAGCTATGGCGATCTCTTTCCAATGCCGCATTCCGGAAAACGGCTCGTTGGACCTCAACGTAACCGGCGCCTACTACGACAAGATCAACGTGCACATCCCTGGGGTTGCGAAAGCAGTGAACTGGTGGCGTCGCCGACCCTTCACACTTACTGGGTCAGTGCCCGGTAGTGTCCTTACGCACGAAATCAACCGACTCAAAAATATCAATACCACGCCGCAGGGTGACCAACCTAGTATTACGCCGACAACCCGGGTTTTTAGCCGTCCCGTCCCCAGAGTCGATGATCCGGATTTGCGCTTGGTGACGGTGGCGGTGGTCAATCAGGTAGCGGGAACCGGGCCGAGCAGTACCTTCTTCCAGATGGGCTTTGCTGTAAACGCTGCTGGCGGTCTTGTGGTTGAGCCGTATCCCGAAGTCGAGGCGGTTGACCGTAACGAAGAAGAGCAGTCGATCGACCTGCTGTACCGCAAGAAGCGTACCTACGCTATTGGGCACGGTTGTGCTGCTGAGTGGGAAGGCGGTGGGGACCTCTCTGTAAGTTCAGTCCGTGCCGTCGCTCTGCCAATCCATGAGGTTGTCAGTTTGACGCCCAACGTTTACTTGACTGACGAGGACGGGAACTACTGTCTTGATTCGGAAGGACAGCGTCAGGCTGTCACCGTCAGTATGCAGGAGCTTGCTCAAGGGACTGCCAATGGCCAGGCACAAGTCGAAACGGTTCTTCGTCTCTATGGCGAATGGATAAGCGCGCGACAAGCTGAGATTGAGGACCTCCTGAGCGCTTCCGCGAGGCTGCTCGTCGCCACATGGCTTTAGCTGAGCAAGCACTCGACCGCATGCAGGAGGGGTGGCAGTTGGTTGGCTCTGACCCCATAGCGCAGAGGGCGTTCCGATGGGCCAATGAGGCCATGCTTTACCAGCAGGTGCGCTCAAACCTGCCGCTGCGTGAGGCCGAGCGTGGAAAAGACGATGTTCTGCGAGTTAGGGGTGCTCATCCTGAAGCGGTCGTTCCCGGGGCCGAGGTGCTTGGCGTCCTTTTCAGATTGCCTTCGTCCTCGCCAGCCTTCCCGATTTAGTGGACCCGTCTCGGAAGACGCGCTCGTTGGTTGACCTGATCTTTTTCCAACTGGTGGTGGAAAAACTGAGGCGTACCTCGGGGCTTGTGCTATTAGCCTTCTGGCGCGCCGTCTACGCGACCCTCAAGACGCGGGTACCGACACGCTTATGCGCTACACATTGCGGCTCCTGACCGCCCAGCAGTTCCTGCGTGCGTCCTCACTTGTCTGCGTGCTGGAAGCCATTCGTGACGATAATCCCGATGCACTAGGAACGTCGCCTTTCAGCATTGGCATTTGGCTGGGAGGTTCATCCACACCAAATAGTTGGCAGCAAGCTGTCACAATCCTCGGCAAACTTCGGCGCAACCCCAGGAGCAGAACCCCTTCCTGCTTTTGCGATGCCCCTGGTGCGGGGCGCAGATGGGGACTATGCCGAAGCGTAGGGGCGGGCAGGATGTCATCGGTTATGAACAAGTTGGGCGAGACAGAGTTGTACTTCGCTGTGTGGATTCGCAATGCCGTTACTCACGGCGCTCCGGATTGCCGGTTCATGTGGTCGATGAAGACATTTATAAAGTCCGTCCTTCGATCGTGATCGGTACGGTGGACAAGTTCGCGATGATGGCTTGGCGTCCTAAAGCGCGGCACCTGTTCGGGTTCGATGAACACGGCGAGCGGGTCCATTCTCCGCCTAACCTGATCGTTCAAGATGAGCTCCACCTCATCTCTGGCCCACTTGGCTCGATGGTAGGTCTCTATGAGCCCGTTATTGAGGAGTTGTGTACCGACCGCCGACGCGCCGTGCCTATCCCCGAAGATCATTGCCTCCACAGCAACTATCCGCCGTTACGAAGATCAGATCAAAGGGATCTTCGGCCGCGAGGAGGCTGCCCTGTTTCCGCCGCACGGTTTGGAAGAAGGTCACTCTTTCTTTGCTGAACCTGCTCGACAGCTCGACGGATCGCCGGAGCCGGGCCGACGTTATGTCGGGGTGATGAGTCCCTCGCTGGGGTCGATGCAGACCGTTCAGACGCGTGTTGCTGCCGCAACTCTCCAGGCAGCTACCAAGATTCCTGAGGCAGACCGTGATGGATACTGGACGAATCTGAACTTCCTGAATTCCCTGCGCGAGCTCGGTAATACTGTCTCGTTGCTGGAGTCTGACGTGCCTGATTACCTGACTGGTCTAGTCCGGCGCGAGGGTATTAACCCTCGTTGGCCAAACCGTACATTGGAGCTCACTTCCCGGCGTCGCTCGGACGAGATTCCTAAGGCGATCGAACAGCTCCAGTCGCGCTACGCCCCAGGACAGGAACATCAGGAGGCCATCGACATCTGTCTCGCCTCGAACATCATCGAGGTAGGTGTTGACATCGATCGTCTAGGACTCATGACTATCGTTGGCCAGCCAAAAACTACTGCTCAGTACATTCAGGTCTCCGGTCGCGTGGGTCGTCGCGCTGACGTCAGCCCGGGATGGTGATCACGATTTACGGTGCAGCAAAGCCCCGCGACCGTAGTCATTACGAGCGTTTCCGTACGTATCATCAGCAGCTTTACGCTCAAGTCGAACCCACCTCGGTGACACCGTTCGCTGCTCCGGTGCTTCGCCGTGCACTTCATGCGGCTGCTGTGGCCTATGTTCGGCAGACCGCACCGGAAGATCTACAACCGCATCCCTTTCCCGCTGCGCAATACGACGAAGCCGTCGAACTGATTCGTGAGCGAGCTCTGGTTGCTGATGGGAGTGAAGTCAACGTACTCGACAGAATGGCCGACAAGCGGCGCCGACAATGGAAGGGGTGGGAACGCACCACGTGGGAAGCCAATTCCACGCCGGGGGCGATCCTAAACAGGGGTTGATGCGATTCGCTGGCACTCTCCCCGATCTCGACAGTAAAGCTACGATCTGGGATGTACCGACGAGTATGCGAAACGTCGACGCTGAATGCCGTCTGACAATCTCGCTTGCCTACGCACAAGCCGATGCAGAATCTGAAGGGAAGGACCAGCGATGAGCACGGGAGCAATGAGGAGGGCCCAGCTCGTCACCCCTTTCGGCGTTGGCGCGATGAGCGTCCTGGTCAACGGCACATCGGTGATTACCGCGGGATTGGACCATTGGTATGAGCCAAACGACGCAAGCAGTCTTGCGCTCGAGGAGTACCAGGAGCATGACTGGCGGCTGGAAGCTCGGCTTCGCGTGTCAGAGTTCCGGCTCCCTCCTGATTACCGCTACCAGGGGCAGGGTAAAGACAATCGAAACGTAAAGCTCACTGTCCCAGTTTTGCGGTTTCCGCGTTGGTGCTTCTGTATGTTCTGTAAACGCCTTGAACTCTCCACCCTTACTATGCAACATCCTGTGTCCTGTGGGGATAAGAAGCATCGCGAGTGGAAGCACAAGCCACGGATGTCACAAGTTCCTTTTATTGCTGTCTGTAGCGACGGACACCTTGACGACTTCCCGTTTGAAGATTGGGTGCATCGTACTCGCCGACCTTCTTGTAAAGGGCCACTGCGATTGAAATCATGGGGCGGCGGTGGCCTTGAAGGACAACGGGTGGTTTGTGACGGGTGCCAGAAGGAACGGACATTACGCGGCATCACGGAAATGCGTTTGGTTAACGGTGAAGAACGTACTTACCTTAGCGACCAGCTGTCGGAACCTGACGACCCTTACCTGTGTTCTGGAGCCCGTCCATGGCTTGGTGAGCTTGTAGGGGTTTGCTCGCAGCCAATGCGTGGCGCCCTTCGAGCCGCGGGCAATGTCTACTTTCCGAAAGTGGAGTCGTCGATCTACTTGCCGCGCCAGGAGGGTGCTGTTAGTGATGAGATGCATGATTTGATGCGCCATCCAGCGGTGAGCACCACTATGCGTACTCTGCATGACATCTTTGGTTCAGAGTTAACGGTCGACATGTTGCGTGGCCAGCTTCTGAAAAATGTACCTCCAGAATTGTTCAGCCCGATCTCGGATGAGGAGTTGATTGCGGGGTATCGGGACCTTTTCGGCGTCGGAGCAGGCGGGTCCGAGCCAGTCGAGGAGTCGGATCCCGAGTTGCTTACTGGGGAGGATGAGTGGCGCCATCCAGAGTTCCGGCACATTCGAGAGACACCGAAGGATGATTATCTAACTGCCACCGACCCAGGCATTCATTCTGATCTCAATGAGCATCTGAACCGGGTGCGTTCTGTTGACGTCCTGCGCGAGACCAGGGCACTTCGTGGTTTCACTCGCGTGCGAGACGACGTGTTGAAGCTCAGCGCGGGAAGGCTCTACTGCGGCGTGAGCCACTACCGCCAGTTCAAGATTGGCTGCCCGCCTACGTCGTCAAAGGTGAGGGCATTTACTTGGAGCTTAACTCTGCCCGGTTGGCAGCTTGGGAGGCCCGTTCTGAGGTGCAGAACCGTGCTCAGAAGATCACCGACCATTACGGGCAGGTCGTCACCCAGCGCGGTCTCCAAGAGAGAACCCTCACTCCGCGCTTCATATTGCTGCACACGCTGGGTCATCTGCTGATCAATGAATTGGTATTCGCGTGCGGGTACAGTTCTGCGTCACTCCGTGAACGGCTCTACATCTCAACTGCCGCTGGTCGGGAAATGGCGGGGCTCCTCATCTACACTGCGGCCGGTGATTCTGAGGGCACGATGGGTGGACTGGTGAGGATGGCACGTCCTGACAATCTCCGTTCGGTTTTCGCGGCTGCTCTCTCAGGTGCTCGTTGGTGCTCTACAGACCCTGTCTGTATGGACGCTTACGAGAAAGGGCAAGGCTCTGACTCATGCAACCTGGCAGCTTGCCACGGTTGTGCGTTGTTGCCGGAAACCAGCTGTGAGGAGTTCAACCGTTTCCTGGACCGAGGGCTCGTGGTCGGCACATTGACGGACCCCTTGCTGGGGTACTTCTCCCAGTAGGCAGGTGGCCCTTGGTGGTAAGGAATTCGGTGTGATGGAGGAAGCCGCACGCACCGAGGAAAACTGTGTCCTAATAGAGAGGTGTTGCGATCTAGCGCTCCCGCTTAGTTGCACTTTGCGCAGAAAGTGAAACTAAGGAGGCCTTCGTGGCTCAACAAGAGGCGGATCCTGTGCTGAGCCTCCCGTGTCCCCGCCGGGTCAGAAGAGCACATGTGGCACGCCAAGCGTCGGCCTGGCATCTCCACCCGTGAGATGAGACGGCAGCAAGGCACCTACCAGTCCGCGATCCCCGCTGACCTCAACGAGTGGACGCCCAGCATCTCCGCGCCGCAGACCTCGACGAAGCCACCCAGCGCTCGTCGACTTCGGCACCTACACGCTCCGGACCCTCGGCCCCCACAGCACCGCCATCGGGCCCATGTCCGCCACCCTGCTGCGCACCGAAAGCTCCTCCAGCTCCGAAATCGAACAGCTCACATCCAGCGCCAAGCAGCTCACCCTCGCCGACCTCCAAGAGCAGCCAGGACCCAACGCTCGCACCATCATCGGCAACGTCCGAGCCATGGAAGCCGCCCTCGCGCTCGCCGACCAGCTGACCCAAGACACCATCCTCGCCATGCACCGAGTCCTCCTCGAGCACCAATCGGGTATGGGAGAGCATGCTGGGCATTACCGGGAGCAAGTCGTATGGATCGGCGCGGGGCTGGGGCCCGTCGTCGCCGACTTCGTGCCCCCGCAGCACGTCCTCATCCCCAGGCCATGTAGGACCTCACCCGCTTCATGGACCGTGCCGACCTCCCGGGCTCCTCCGCGTCGCCGTCGCGCACGCCCAATTCGAAACCATCCACCCCTTCGTCGACGGCAACGAGCGCACCGGCATGGCACTCTCCCAAGCCATGCTCCGCTGCAAAGACGTCACTCGGAACATCACCGTGCCCATATCCGCCAGCCTCCTCACCGACACCGAGCGTTACTTCCACGCACTCACAGCATTCCGCCACGGAGACGCCGGACCCATCGCCGAACGCTTCGTCCACGCGGCCCTGTTCGCCGCAGAGACCGGCAAAACCCTCGTCGACGAGCTCTCCCACCACATGAACACCGCCGCAGAACAGCTCCACGGCACCCGGAGGAGCTCCCAAGCCTGGAAAATCCTCTCCGAGCTCCTCGCCCACCCCGTCACCAACGCCCGATTCCTCCAAGACCACCTCGGCATCAGCGGGCCAGGCGCCCAACGTGCCCTCGAACAGCTCACCGAACACGGCATCCTCCGCGAAACCACCGGCCGAGACCGCAACCGCATCTGGCAGCACGACGGCATCCTCGACACCCTCGACAACTACGCCGAAGAGGTCCGCCGTCACCGCCACGGATAGGCGGGCCGACGTGCCAAGAGGCATGTCATACCTGGGTGCCATGATGGTTCAAGCGCGCAGACGGGCTGCGTGCGAACGGAACGGAACCCCTACGAGGAACCCCTGCAACAGCTGCACTCGAACGCGGTGCTACCAGCGGTAGTACCATGGCCCACATGGGTGTTGTGAAAAAGTCAGTCTCGCTTCCAGAAGAGACCTACCTTGCTGTGAAAGACCTCGCTGAGGCAGAAGGCCTCAGTGTTTCCACATGGCTGGCCCAAGTAGCCGAAGTCGAACTGAAGCACCGCGAAGGCATGGAAGCCATCGCAGAATTCGAAGCAGAGTTCGGGGCCTTCACCCAAGAGGAGCTCGCAGGAGGCTATCGACTCTTCCGCCAGCTCACCGGCAGACCCATCGCAGGCGATGAAGGCAACAGCCACGCTGAAGCTGAGGAGCGCAAAGCAGTATGAAAGGCATTACGTACGACACTGGCGCCCTCATCGCAGCAGAAAAAGGCGACCGCCGCTTCTGGGCCATGCACTACTGGGCAGCAGCCACTAAGGAATACCCCACAGTTCCCGCTGGGGTCCTCGCAGAAGCATGGCGAGGCTCGAAGAGTGCCCAGATAGCCAGGGTGCTCAAAACATGTCGCATAGAAGACCTCACCGAAGAGCAAGCCCAGAAAGTCGGCACGCTCATCGGGAAATCCGGGCTCAACGACCCCGTCGACGTCACAGTCGCCGAAGGGGCCATGAGGCGCGGCGACAGCGTCGTCACCTCAAACCGGGCGCACATGGAACAAATCGCCCACGCAGCCGGGAAACAGCTCAACATCCTCGACGTCTGAACCGACGTCCCGGGCTCTCCCTAGTAACACTTTCTCCCCTGAGTGTTACTAAGGAGACAGCCCGGCGTCGTGCATATGCTGGAACGCTGTGAGTACCGACTACCTCATCCGGGAGCCCCAGTCCGAAGACGCCGAAGCGCTTGGCCGGATGCACAACCAAGCGTGGCGCGAAAGCTACGCCCACTTCCTCCCGAACGGCTGTACGACGCCGACGCTGAAGCCGAACGCATCGCCATGTGGCAGCAGAGCCTCAGCCAACCCTTCACCGGCACCCGACGCATCGCCCTTCACAACAACAACGTGGTCGGATTCGCAGACTACGGGCCCGCGAAAGACGACGACGCCCCGCGCGCCCACCAGCTCTACGGGCTCTACATCCTCGCCGCCCACCACGGCACCGGACTCGCTTACCAGCTCATCGACCACATCCTCGGACCCGAACCCAGCTACCTCGAAGTCTTCAAAGACAACCCCGCGCCATACGGTTCTACACCCGATACGGATTCGTGCCCCACGACGAACTCCCCATGAGCCGCTGGGACAACGACCCCACCATCGCGCACATCAGCGCACTGCGCCTCACCCGCGGCTAAGCTCCACACCCGCCGCCCGAGCAGCCCGCACCTGCAGCGCCTCCCACTGGGCAGCTTACCCAACGCCGCCGACAACGTATGCAGCTCAATGCACTCCGACCCATCAGGCAGCGCCCTCGGGCCCCGCTGCACCATGGTGCCCGGCATCAGATTCATCATCAGCAGCGCCACCTGCCGACCCCACTCTCAGGCAGCACCACCGGCACCGTCATTACCTCCGGATCAATATCCGGCACCCGCGCCACAGCCCGCCGGGCCACATCCACACCACCCCGCGCCGACTGCCACAGGAACCACCCCGCCAGAAGCACCGAACCCCACAGGCGCCCGAACCAACCAGCACCCCAGAGTCGCGGCGAGGCGGCAGCAGCACAAGACTCAATGCTGTCCCCGCAGCCACACTCACCACGCCGTAGATCGCATAGTCAGACGCGAACCCCGCCAACGCCACCCACACCAGCGCCAGCAGCAGCCCCGCAGAGCACCCGACACCACAAACCTCACAGCAGCCACCCCCAGCCAACAGCAGCAGACTCCCCGTCAGCACCACCAGCACGGCCGCACCGCTCGCAGCCCAGGGCGCCAACCGGCGTTCACCCCCATCGACGGCCTGCTCAGCACGGTAAGCCCACCGCGTCACCAGCCCCAAGGTCGACTCACGCACCGTGGTGGCCCCCTGGTGCGCACCCTCCAGCACTGACGCCGCACCCTGAGCCGTGCGCGCACCCACCGACTCCTCCGCAACCACCAGATCGCCCGGCTGAAGCGCCGTGCCGTCCGCGCGCTCCACCCACCCGGGAAGCCAGCCGCGCGCCGAGAGCAGCCACACGCCCGAGCCCACCGCCAGGCCCAGCAGCAGCGGCCACGTCGCATCCCACAGCGGGCCCGCCTCCCACGAGAAGCTCCCGCGCCCAACCAGTGCATGCCCACCAGCCACGGCACAGCAATGCCCGCAGCGCAGACCAGCAGCCATGAGGCCAGCTCCCGGCGGGACGGTGCTCCGGTGCCGCTGCGCAGACCACAGCAGCCACCCGAAGCGCATCAGCAGCACCGTCGACCCCGTCGCCACCAGGGGCAGAAGGTCATACAGGTCCGCCCCCACAAACGTGATTCCCTCCACCGTCTCCTTCGAGATGTATTTGCCGTAGGCGCCTGACGTCAGCGGAGCCCCCGCCACCGCCAAGCCCGCGCCCACCAGGCCCGCAGCCACCAGCCACCGCGTCCACCCGGTGCCGAAATGCTTCATCACCGGAACGCCCAAGAACATGGCACCCTTCGCCAGACCGTGGTGCACCGCATACAGCACCGCCGCGGTGATCGTCGCCGAAGCGAGCTCCGGCACCAGCAGGCCCACCGCAGGCAGAGCCGTGATGAACCCCATCTGACTGATCGTTGAATACGCCAGCACTACTTTCGGATCCCGCTGCAGCACCCCACCGCTGCGGCCGCGAAGGCACCCAGCAGCGCCAGCCCCAGCAGCGTGTAGCCCACCACCGGCATCGCCATCTCACCCAGCGGCATAAAGCGCAGCCACCCCACCAGGCCCGCCTTCACCATCGCGCCCGAAAGGACCGCGGACGCAGCAGGCGGCGCCGCAGGGTGAGCCAACGGCAGCCACACATGCAGCGGCACTGTGCCCGCCTTCACCCCGAACCCGATCAGCAGCAGCACCACAATGAGCGTCGTGAACTCCGAATCCGCCACCGCCGCAGGAGCATTCGAGACCCGGTAGCCGCCCGCGCTCGCCGTCAGAATCAACCCCGCCAAGATCGCCGTCTCCGAGACCACCGACATGATCAGATAGATGCGGGTCGCTCGCCTGGCCTCCTGCGAGCGGTAATGGATCACCAGCCCCACCGCAGAGAAGCTCATCAGGGCGAACGCAAGATAGAAGCTCACCGCATCCGCCGCCACGTACGTTCCTATGTTGCCCACGTAGCAGAGCAGCAGGAACGCGCTCAGCGCTCCCGACCCCTTCTCCGCATCGCGCAGCTTCGCCCACGACACCGCCATCAGCGCCGCCCCATACAGCAGCGCCGCAATCAGAGTCAGGGCGCGCGCCGCCGGGTCCAGATGGAACTCGGACCCGAACAGCAGCCACGGCACCTCCAGCCGCGCGCCAGCGTCGAACACGCACAGAAGCGCAGCTAAGCACAGTGGTCAGCGGAGCAGCGATCGCCGTCGCGCGGCGTACCCGGTGCGCACCAGCCGGAACCGCAGCGCCCGGAGAGGCGATGACCGCCACAGCGGCCAGCGGAAGGAGGAAGGCAGCGAGCATCAGCATCAGCTGAACACCCCTCAGCGATGAACCGCGAGACCTCCAGCGGCGAGAACGCCCACGAGGCGCCCAGCCCCAGCGCCAGCGTGAAGTAGGCTGTGCACAGAGCAGGAAGGAGCAGGGCCTTCGGCTCACGGATCGCCCGCGCAGCGAACCGGCTCTCCTCGGGCTCCTCCTCGCCCTCCTTGCGGCCGCCGCTCGGCGCCCACCCGGTCTCCTCCGAAGCATCCGAGAACCACATCCTGAACACCACGGGCAGGAAGTACGCCGCGTTCAGCGCCGACGAGGCCACCAGCACCCCAGCACCCACGGATGCGGGGAGTCCAGGGCGCCCAGCCCCAGCTGCCATTTGGAGATGAACCCGGCCGTCGGCGGGAGTCCCATCATGCCGAGGGCCCCACCGTGAACGCCGCCGACGTCCACGGCATCCGACGCCCGGCCCCGAAGGTCATCGAGAGTATGGGCCCCCATGGACTCGGCGAAGAGACCCGCGCAGAAGAACAGCGTGATCTTCATGATCCCCTGATGCACCAGGTGCATGATCCCGCCACCGTTCCCGCCACCGAGAACATCGCCACCCCCAGCACCACATAGCTAACCTGCGAGACCGTCGAGAACGCGAGCCGACGCTTGATCTCCTGCGCCCGCAACGCCTGATAGGAGCCGTAGATGACCGTCGCGCTCGCCACCACCAGCAGCGGGGTCAGCACCCCCAGCTCCTCCGCCGTGCGGATTCCGTACACATCGTCGATCACTCGCACAATCCCGAACACGCCGCCTTCACCACAGCCACCGCGTGCAGCAGAGCAGAGACGGGAGCAGGAGCAACCATGGCGATGGGAAGCCACGAGTGCAGCGGAATCAGCGCCGCCTTGACCCCATGCCGCCCACCAGCAGCGCGAAGATGATCGCCGCAGAGGCCGGGTTCGACTGCGCGAAGTCCGCCACCTCCGCGGCGCCTCCCTCCTCGAAGTCCACCGCGCCGACCTCCATGGTCAGCCAGACCACGCCCATCAGCACCGCCACGCCGCCGCCCAAGGCGTAGCGCAGGTAGATCTTCGACGCCTTCAGCGACTTCTCGTCGCCCCAGTGCGCCACCAGCGGGTAGGTCGTCAGCGTCAGCAGCTCATAGAACACCAGGAAAGTGATCAGGTTCCCGGAGAAGCTCAGCCCCACCGTCGCGGTCACACACAGGCTGAAGAACCCGAAGAACCGTGAACGGTTCGGCTTCCTCCAAGTAGCCGATCGCATAGATGGTCGTCAGCAGCCACAGGATCGCCGACAGCCCCGCGAACAGCAGCGCCAGAGGATCAGCCCTCAGCACCAGCTCAATAGGCTCACCGCCAGGGGTGGGCAGGAACGGCACCGCGAACTCGGGCCGGAGCCCCTCGGCCACCACCCCGGGACCAGTGCGATCAGCAGCAGCACCTTCAGGCTGGCCGCCGCCAGGTTGATCGAGGAGCGCAGACGGACCTGATGCTCACCCAGCGGGAAGATGATCGTCGCAGCGCCCAAGGACAGCGCAATCATCACCACCGGCACGGCGGTCAGCACCAGATGGCTCTGCGTCAGGTCATTCACCATGGGGCGCCCACCTCCAGCACCTCGGCGAGCCACGTGGGCGCGAACCCGGTGATGATCGTCGCCGAGCCCAGCGTCAGCACAGCCATTCCAGGGACCGAGGTGAAGTTGCGGGACGTTTTGACGGTCGGCCCCTCGTCGGTGTCCTCGCTGCTGAGATCAGCATCGCTTGGCGTGAGGGTCCTGCTGCATCAGCAGCGGCGCAATGCCGCGGACCGCATAGCTACCGCCAGCACAGTCCCCACCGCGATCACCAGAAGCATCCACCACTGCTCAGCCTCCACCGCAGCGGTGGCCACCTGCCACTTGCCTGCAAAGCCCAACGACACCGGGAGGCCGACGAGCCCCACCGCAGAGAGGCCCATGCTCATCACCACGATGGGATGAGTCCGCACCGCCCCATGCAGCTCCGCGATCTCATCCGTTCCGTACACAGACTTCAGGTACCCGGCTGCAGCGAAGAGGCCTGCCTTCGCCACACCATGCCCCACCGCCAGCGCAACGATTCCGCTGTACGCCCCGGAGCCACGTCATCATGGCCCGGCGTCGACTCCACCAGCAGCGGAAACGCCAAGAACCAGTAGCCCACCTGCGCCACCGTCGAATATGCGATCAGCGGCTTCAACCGATCCTGCCGCAGAGCCGCCATCGAGGCGCCGATCACCGCGACCGCCCCCAACGCTCCAAGAGCCCAGGCCAGAGGCTCGGCGAGCCAGCCTCCGGCAGCACCCAGAGCCACACCCGCAGCACCACAAAAAGTGCGGCCTTGATCACCAATCCGGAGAGCAAAGGGGACACGACGCTCGGGGCACTCGAGTGCGCGCTGATCAGCCACGCATGCATAGGCACCAGCGCCACCTTCAGGCCCATGCCGACGGTCATCAGGCCCGCCGCCATCAGCAGAGCAGCCTCCTGCTCGGCGCTCGCCTCATGCATCGCAGCGCCCGTCTGCGCGATGTCCAGCGTCCCCGTCACCGACACCAGAAGGCCGACGCCCACCAGGAACAGCAGAGAGCCCAGCACCGCCACGAACAGGTACCGCAGCGCTTACCACGCACCCCGGCCGCCGAGGGCCACCAGCGCCACCGCGGTCAGGCCCACCAGCTCAAGGCCCACATAGGTGTTGAACAGGTCCCCGAGACGAAGACAGCGTTCAGGCCCGACAGGCAGCCGAGCCACAGCGGCCAGAACCCTCCCGGAGTGTCCTTCGACGTGGCCGCGAAGACACTGAGCACCACGGAGACCAGGGCCGCCAGGGCCAGGAAGACCGCACTCAGGCCATCTGCGCGCAGATGGATGCCCAGCGGGGCTCCGAAGCCGCCCAGGGCGACCTCCTGCACACCGTGCAGGGACACCTCCGCCGCCAGCAGGACGCCCAGAACGCCGGTCAGCAGCGTCGAGCCCAGCCCCACGATGCGTGCGGCCCGGGGCCCAGGAGTGCGACCGCCGCCGCAGCCGCCAGAGGCAGCAGCACAGCGGCCCCCAGGACGAACGCCATGCTCACGGGTCCTCACCCGCCTCTTCGATCCGGCGGATCAGCACCGCGCCGAAGCCCGTGAACGCCACCGTGATGACCAGGCCGGTGATCACCAGGGCAGAGAGCAGCGGCTCCGTGCCCTCAGGTGCACGAGCTGCGATCGCCATCAGCACCAGCAGCGAGCCGACGCCCACCACATTCATCGCAATGAGCCGCGCCACCGCGTCCCGCACCAGCAGCATGCGCACCGTGCCGGACACAGCCACGGCGGTGCCCAGAATCAGGTAGAGAGCAGCGGTGCTCATACGACGGCCCCTCGCTCCTGCTCTGCGGCTCCACGGCCAGGAAGATCGCATACAGGCCCGCGGCGATGCCCACCGTCAGCAGAATCTCCACGGTGAGGACAGCGGCGAATGCCCACTCCGGGGCCCACCCCAGCCAGTCTCCGGTGGCCGCATACCCCACCAGCCCTGCCGCGATGAATGCCAGAACCCCCACCACCAGGGCAGGGCGCAGCAGCACCCGGTGCACGAATGACAGATCCGCCCCGAGACGCGAAGCAGAATGAGCAGCGCCGTCAGCACCGCCCCGGACTGAAACGCCCCGCCGGAATCCGTGCTCCCGGCGAACAGCAGCCACATGCCGGCGACCAGAAGCACCGGCGCCGCCGCACGGACCATCCAGCTCAGGTTCCGAGGCACCACAGAGAAGGTCTGCGAGGCGCTGAGCCGCGCCGGGTCCATCAGCGCCAACGCCCCCAGGGCCGCCAGCATCAGCACCCCCGACTCCAGCAGCGTGTCATAGGCCCTGAACGCCAGGAGCACCCCGTGATGCCGTGCTCGACGCCGGTGCTCGGCAGCTGCTCGGCCAATGGCTCAGACCAGCCGGGAGACTGCTGCTCCAGCGCAGGCGCTGCCCGCAGCCAGGCCGCCCCCAGCACGAGGGTGATCAGGACCCCGGCCACCGTCCCGAAGAGTGCGGCCGGAGCTGCGGGCATGCCGCGCGACTCCGACGATGGGGCACGCTGCGGCGCTGCGGCGAGGATGACGAGCACAGCGCCCAGAAGGCCGCCGCCGAGCCCAGCCTCCGCGAGCCCCACATCCACGCTGCCCATACGCAGCCACACCAGGGACGCGAGCACACCCAAGACCAAGAACCCCATGGCCTGCGCCATCCGCAGGGGGCAGAGACCACCACGCTTAGCCGCGGCCAGCGTCGCGGCCGCCAGAATCCAGTCGACCAGACCTGCTTCACCCATCGGCCGCCTCCCCGCCGTCCAGAGAGTCAGCCTCGACGGCGCCCAGAGCGCGCGCCGACACCGATGCGGCCGCGAGCGCCAGCAGCCAGGTCAGCAGGGCCGCCCCGGCGACGGTGACGCTGCCCAGCAGGACGGCAGCGCGCGAGCATCAGGCCCAGCCCGAGGTTGTCGGCCTTGGTCAGTGCGTGCAGCTGGCTCCGCACGTCCGGAAAGCGGAGCAGGCCCACCGTTCCGGCCGTGAAGAACAGGGCGCCGACCACCACCAGCGCCAGGCCGAAGAGATCCGCCGCGACGCTCATGAGGGTCCATCCTGAGCGTTCCGCCAAGAATCGGTGGCCGCGTGCTCCACAGCGTCTCTGCCGCGTGCGTTCGGCAGTGCGGCACGGACCGCCGCCGTCACAGCAGCGGTGCCGGTGAGCACCAGCGCCACGTCGAAGTATCGGTCCCCGTCCTCGGCTGTCACAGCGAGGATTCCCGCCAGCGCAGCGCCCGAGGTTCCCGCCAGGAGGATGACCAGCAGCCAGGAGTAAGCACGACGGCGATGGGCGCAGATCACCAGGGCTGCCACCAGGTTCAGCACCAGGACGACGAAGACCGCCGCGAGCACAGTCTCAACCAACGATCCTCCTCTGGGCGCATCCCACGGGGTCTTACCCCTCGTCAGCGGGCACGGGACATCACGATTCTGTCAGCTCCCGCCTGAACGGACCTGCAGGGCGGCTGACCGGACGCCGGACAGTCGGTTCATCTTCGGTTCACCATGGGTTAAGCATCTGGTCGCTTACACTCCCTTGAATGGGACATGTTCCGGGCCGCGGCGCCCGCCGGACTGAATCAGCGTTCGCGCGATTCGCATTCTGCAACGAAAGAGGAACAGTTTTTGACGACGATTGCGCGGGAGGCAGGCCCCAAGAAGCTTACCGCTGAGGCTTCACCCCTCGACCTCCGCGTCCCAGCGAGGCCCATCTGGCTCGCGAGCGCAAGCGGGCCAAGCGCCGTCAGAGCTCCAAGAACTGGTCGCTGTTCCTTCTGTTCGCTTACCCCAACATTCTGCTGATCCTCGCGTTCATCTACTACCCGCTGATCAGCAACATGTACTACTCCACCCTGGACTGGAGGCTCGGCGCCCCGACGGCGAGCGCAGTGGGGCTGGACAATTACATCCGCTTCTTCACCTCGCCGGACGGCATCGAAGTGTGGAGAGTCACCGCCATCTTCACCGCCGGAGCCGTCATCGGCTCGATGGTGCTGGGCCTGCTGATCGCCCTGGTGCTGAACAAGAGGATCCCCGGGCGGACCGCCGCGCGCACGGCCGTCTTCAGCCCCTATGTGCTCTCCGGGGTCGGCGTCGCACTGGTCTGGATGTTCATCTTCGACCCCACCGCGGCGCCCTGGCGCACATCCTGGCCGCCTTCGGCGTCAGCTCCCCAGCCTGGTTCCTCGACAGCGACTGGAACCTGCTGATGGTCATCATCGTCTACGTCTGGAAGAACTTGGGCTACTGCGCCGTCGTCTTCCTCGCTTACCTGCAGTCGATCCCCAAGGACCTGATCGAGCAGGCGATGATCGACCGGGCCGGGGCGGTGCGCCGATTCTTCAGCATCACTCTGCCGCTTCTGACGCCTACCGTGTTCTTCCTGCTGGTCACCAACATCATCTTCTCCATGACCAACGCCTTCGACATCCTCCGGGTCATGACGCCCACCGGCAACGGCACCAACACCATCATCTTTGAGATCTACCTGCAGGCCTTCGGGCAGTACAACCGGGTAAGCTACTCCGCAGCGATCTCCGTGGTGCTCTTCTTCACCCTCTTCCTCGTCACCGCAGCCCAGATGCGCTTCATCGAGAGGAAGGTGCACTACCGATGAGCACCACCTCCCAGAAGCTAGCCCAGACCTCCGGCGGCACCGCGGCGAAGACGCCGACCCAGCACCGCGTGCTGCCGGAGTGGCGCAAAGCCTTCACCCGGCAGAACCTCGCGGACACCATGCTCACCGGCTACCTGCCGATCCTCGTCGCCCTGCTGATCATCGTGCTGCCCCTGGCCTGGATGATCTCCTCGAGCTTCAAGCCGGTCAACGAGATCATCACGCTCAGCCCCACGTTCCTGCCCCAGGATCCCAGCCTCGACAACTACGAGACCGTGGACCGGCGGATCCCGCTGCTGACCGTCTTCCAGAACAGCCTCATCGTCACCGCCGTCGGCTCCGTCATCAAGGTGGTGCTCGCGATCACCACCGCATACGCGCTGGTCTTCATCCGCGTCCCCGGAGCCAACCTCATCTTCCTCGGGATCCTGGTGGCGCTGATGGTGCCCCGGAGGTCTCCATGCTCCCCAACTTCATGACCATCCAGGCCCTCGGCGGACGCGACACCCTCTGGGGATCATCCTGCCCGGACTGGGCACCGCATTCGGCACATTCCTGCTGCGGCAGCACTTCAAGTCCCTCCCCAAGGAGCTCTTCGAGGCAGCCGAGCTCGACGGCGTAAGCCACTTCCGCAAGCTCGTCCAGATCGCCGTGCCGGTCTCCGCGCCCGCGATCGCCACCGTCACCCTCGTCACGGTCGTCAACGAGTGGAACAGCTTCCTCTGGCCCCTGATCATCACCGACACCCGGGGCAGCATGACCCTACCGGTGGCCCTGAACCAGCTTCGAAGCGTCGAGGACGACGTCGCCAGCTACGGAGTGCTGATGGTAGGCGCGGTGCTGGTCATCATCCCCATGCTCATCGTCTTCGCCGCTTTGCAGCGCTACATCGTGGCAGGCCTGACCCAAGGCGCGGTCAAGTAGCGCCCCTCGACCACCCCCACTCGTGCACCTGAATCACCACACTGAGGAGAACACCATGAGCACTCTGATCAGCCGCGACGCCTGGAAGGGACTCGCGGCCGTGAGCATCGCCAGCCTCGCACTGACCGCCTGCGGCCCCGACGTCGGCGACGACGGAGGCGAGGAGGAGGAGGCCGAGGCCACCGACTGGGACGGTGTTGAGTAAGCCGACTCCATCACCTTCGCCACCAACCACCCCGGGGCTCCGAAGACCTCGAGACCGAGATGATCGAGGATTTCACCGCCGAGACGGGCATCGAGGTGGAGGTCATCACCTCAGGCGCCGACTACGAAGAGACCTCCCAGTGGTTCCAGACCGGAGGCGGCTCCAACGCTGACGTCATCGTCCTCTCCGACGCCACCTGGTTCCCCAACTATCTCAACGGCGCCCTCGCACCCGTCGACGACGTGCTCGACGCCGCAGAGGTCGACACCGACGGCTATGTGGACGCCCTCTACGAGGACTACCAGTACGAGGGCAGCCATTACAGGGTGCCCTACGCCCGCTCCACCCCGCTGTTCTACTACAACGCTGACCACTACGAGGAAGCCGGCATCGACAGCCCGCCGGAGACCTGGGACGAGGTCGCCGAGAACGCACAGACCATCGTCGACGAAGGCATCGCAGACTACGGCTACGCCTTTCCGCCCTCCAACGAGTACCCCGCCTGGGGCATGGCGAACCTCGTCTGGGGCTACGGCGGTGCCTGGTCCGACGAGTGGGACTTCTCCACCGTCAGCAGCGAAGAGACCGTCGAGGCCATCGAGTTCGCCCAGTCCGGCGTCCAGGACGGATGGGCCAACGTGGCAGCCACCTCCCAGACCGACGACTTCGCCTCCGGCGTGGCCTCGATGACCATCCAGTCCACCGGCTCCCTGGGCGGAATCCTCGACTCCGCCGACTTCGAGGTCGGAACAGCCTTCCTTCCCGACGGCCCCGAAGCCGAGGGCGAGACGCCCACAGGCGGCGCTACCTGATGCTGGCCTCCCAGTCCGACCCCGAGGCGCAGCTGGCCGCAGCCATGTTCATGGGCCACCTCACCAGCGCGGAGTCCCAGGCCTTCTTCTCCGAAGGCACCGGGTATGTGCCCTCCCACACGGAGGCCGACATGTCCGGCGTCTACGAGGACCAGCCCCAGTTCGAAACCGCCGTCGACCAGCTCGATCGCGCCCGGGTGCAGGACAACGCCCGCGTCTTCCTGCCGGGCGCCGACCTGGAGCTCGCCCAGACGCTGGAGAGCATCCTCACCTCTGACGCCGACGTCGCCGAAGAGATGGAGCGCGTCGAGGACGAGTTCGAGTCCCTCTACGAGTCCGACCTCGCCGACGAAGTGGAGTGATGCCCGGGGCTGCCCCGTCCGGCCCAGGGTCCCTGCCGCGCACTGCGGCAGGGACCCTGCCTGCATGCGCCGGGGTAGGCGCAAGGAGCACTCCTCGGTAGTGTGAGGTGCGACGACGTCGACTTCCAGGAGGAACCCCATGGCCGAGAAGACTCCCCACCAGAACGTCACCTTTCCTCCCGGGCTCCGATGTGACCAGCACAGGCCACGGATACCTTGCCACTCCACCATCGGGCTCCGGACCCGCTGTCATCGTCATCCAGGAGTGGTGGGGCTGACGGACCACATCAAGGAGGTCGTCGACCGCCTCGCCGTCGAAGGCTTCGTCGCCCTGGCCCCCGACCTCTACGGCGGATGGATCACCCACGACGGCGACGAGGTAGGCGAGATGATGTCAAGCTCCCCGCCGAGGAGGGCGCTCGCCAGCTCGCAGGGGCCACCGACTTCCTGCTCGCCCACGAGACCACCACCTCCAGCACAGTCGGCGCGATCGGCTTCTGCATGGGCGGAGGATTCGTCCTCGCGCTCGCCGCCCAGCAGGGCGACAAGGTCTCCGCCGCCGTTCCCTTCTACGGCGTCGGGCAGGCAGTCCCGAGTCCTACAG
Source organism: Nesterenkonia pannonica (assembly GCF_019575955.1). Taxonomy (GTDB): domain Bacteria; phylum Actinomycetota; class Actinomycetes; order Actinomycetales; family Micrococcaceae; genus Nesterenkonia; species Nesterenkonia pannonica. Next base: position 150,244 of record NZ_CP080575.1, on the reverse strand, counting down.
CGGCCTGACGGCCGCCGTCCAGGGCCACTACGCCAAGCAGGACCAGATGTACCCCGAGGAGGACGCCCGCCGTCAGGAGGCTCAGATCCGCGAGGAGTCCGGCGCCGAGGTCGAGTTCTTCTACTACGACGCAGGACACGCCTTCCACAACGACACCAACGCGATCGGCACCTACGACCCGGACAGGGCCGCCGAGGCATGGGGACGCGCGGTCGACTTCCTGCGCAAGAAGGTGGCCTGAGCCCATCAGCGGCCCACACGTCTATAGGCTGGAGCAGTGAGCGACAGCCCCGCCCCTGAGGACAATCCGCCCGGACTCTCCGGCATGACGCTCGGCGTGGTCCCAGGAGCATCCCCGACAAGTGGGTGGGGCGGTGGCGCGCGCGCTTTCCCGACATTCCTCTGACCGTCAGCTACTTCGACGATCCGGGCGGCGATGACCCCGACGCGGCCCGTGTGCGCCTGACCCAGGGCACCGTCGACATCGCCTACATGCGCAGCCGCGAAGGCGCCGCACCCGAGGTGCCCGACCTGCACCGCGTGGTGCTCTACACCGAAGACCCTGTGGTCTGCGCCGCCCGCAGCCACTGGATCGCCGCTGCGGAGGAGTCTGTCACCTGGGCGGACATCGCCGAGGAGACCTTCTTCACCCCGGCCGACATGACACCCGGCCAGGAGCCGGAGCCGCATGTGCCGCACAGCGGCGAGGAGCTCGCCCGGGCCGAACGGATCGCGATGGAAGTCGTCGCCTCCGGTGCGGGGCTGCTCCTGCTGCCCAACTCGTTCGCCCGCGCCCTCTCGCGCAAGGACGTCATCATCCGACGGGTGGAGGACCAGCCCGGGTACGACGTCGCGCTCGCCTGGCTGCGGGAGAGGGACAGCGACGAGATCCAAGAGTTCGTGGGCATCGCCCGCGGACGCAAGCCCCAGTCAGCGAGGACCCAGCTGGCCGGGGCGTCCAAGAAGCCGCCCAAGCAGGCCTCCGGCCGGACTCCCGCAGACGGTGGTGAGAAGCGTAGGAACAGGCAGTCGGGTCCCCGGCAGGGAAGACGGCCCGCGGCGCGGCGGCGCAGAGGCTGACCCTCACCGGCCTTCAGCGTCTCCTCAGCGGGCGTCCAGCCTCGGCGTTCTACAGTGGTGCCATGACTGAGGAGAGCATGACCACCACCACCGTTCCCGAGCCCACGCAGCTCGGCCAGCTCCGGCGCGAGCGGCTGCTCTCGGCACGCCTGTACGTGTGCACCGACCTGCAGCGGTTCATCACGAACCCAGAGGCCGGGCCGGTCGATGAGCTGGACCTCGAGGCGCTCAGGCGCTTCTACGCTGAGGCGTTCGAAGGCGGAACCGACATCATCCAGGTCCGGGACAAGCAGGTCTCCACGCAGACCGAGCTGACCGCGCTCACACTCCTCAAAGAGGTGGCCGACTCGTACGGCGGGCTTTCTGCCGCGAACGACCGTGCCGACCTGGCACTGATCAGCGGCGTGGACGTCTTCCATGTGGGCCAGGATGACCTCAGCACGGAGCAGGCCCGGCAGATCCTCGGCGACGATGTCCTTATCGGACTCTCCTGCCGCACCTTCGAGCAGGTGCGCGACGCCGCAGCAGACCCGGGGCTGGACTACTACTGCACCGGGCCCGTCTGGGAGACGCCGACCAAGCCCGGTCGTGCAGCCGTGGGCACCGAGCTGCCGGCGCAGGCCTCACAGCTGGACACGGGCAAGCCGTTCTTCGTGATCGGGGGCATCAACGCGCAGAACATCGGCGAGGTGACCGCAGTGGCGCCGATCGAGTGGTCGTGGTGCGCGCCGTCACCGAGGCGCCGGACCCCGCTGCCGCCTCGCGCGAACTGGTGGAGAAGCTCCCCGCCTGACGGGTGCCGGCGGCGGAACCCGGAAGAAGTCAGCCCGGACGGATGTTGGAGATCCACGGAACCTGACCCTTACGATGCGAAGGAGCGCCACCTGTGACCAGCGCCAGCGCCATGGAGAAGACCCTCGACCGAGACGCCATCGACCGCCTCTTCGAGGGGTCCCACACCACCAACGCCTTCACCGCCGAGCCCGTCGACCTGTCCCTGATCCAGCAGGTGTACGAGGACCTGCGCTGGGCCCCGACCGCGTTCAACGCCCAGCCGCTGCGGCTGAGCGTCCTCACCGACGGTCCCAGGCGCGATGCCGTCATCGAGCACATGATGAAGGGCAACCAGGACAAGACGAAGGCCGCGCCGCTGACCCTCGTGGCGGCCTACACCGCTGACTGGCACGAGCACCTGCCCACGCTGCAGCCCCAGCGGGGGCGCCCGCGAGCGCTTCGCCGACGCCGAGAAGATGCGCGAGGACGTCGGCAAGCAGTCCGCCCTCATCCAGGTCGGCTACCTGATCACCGCGCTGCGGGCGCACGGGCTGGAGGTGGGACCCATGACCGGGCTCAAGGCCTCCGCCTTCGATGAGGAATTGCATGCCGAGAACGGATGGAAGACCCTCGTAGCCATCAACGTGGGCCACGCAGCCGATGCAGAGGACGCATCAGCGGTGGGCGAGCGGGCCGGACGCCTGGAGTTCGCGGAGGCCTCCCAGATCCTCTGAGGAAGAATCCAGGGACCGTGGCTTGAGCATCAAGGCCTGACCAGTAGTTTTCACCTGTACGCGACAGATGACAGATCCCCACGAAGGAGGATGCTCATGGCTGACATCACCGGCAAGAAGATCGCAATCCTGACCACCAACGGCGTCGAGCAGCCCGAGCTGACCGAGCCCAAGAAGGCCATCGAGTCCGCGGGAGGCACGGCAGTGGTCGTCTCCCCGAAGAGGGCTCGATCCAGGCGATGAAGGGCGACTGGGAGCACGCCGACCACTTCGACGTCGACGTCACGCTCGCCTCCGCCGATGCCTCCGACTACGCAGGCCTGGTCCTGCCCGGCGGCACGCTCAACGCAGACACCGTGCGCATCGACGAGAACGCCCAGAAGTTCGCGCGAGCATTCTTCGACGCGGGCAAGCCCGTCGCAGCCATCTGCCACGGCCTGTGGATCCTCACCGAGATCGGCGCAGCGCAGGGCCGCACCGTCACCAGCTTCCCCTCGCTGACCACCGACCTGAAGAACGCCGGCGCACGCTGGGTCGACGAGTCAGTCGTCGTCTCCGACGGCCTCGTCACCTCCCGCACCCCGGATGACCTCGAGGACTTCAACCGCGAGTTCATCAGCCTGGTCGAAAAGGCCTGAATCAGAAGGTCCTGACCTGATCTGGGACGCATGCCACAGGGGTCCGCAGTAGGCTTCCGGCGGCGGGCCCCGGCCGTCCCAAATCCGTCATGCGGGCCGCCCCTGAGGTAGTACACTGACTCCCACGCCGTGACCGTGGGATCACTCGCACTCATCACGGCGTCCAGCGGCTGTAGCTTAGTGGCAAAGCTTCTGCCTCCCACGCAGACGACGCGGGTTCGATTCCCGTCAGCCGCTCACATGAGGGTCATGCACCCTCCCTCCGAGAGCTCAGGCTCTCTGCCAGACCTCGCCGCCCAGCGGCCTTCGACCCGAAGGTGGTCCCCTTTGTCTACCGCTGTCGTCGGAGCCGGAGTGGTGGGCCTGCTGACTGCGTGGCAGCTTCGCCTCACCGGCCACGCGGTGACGATCTTCGATCCCGCTCCGCCTCCGACTCCTCCTACGCCGCAGCAGGAATGCTCGCCCCGCTCAGCGAGGTGCAGTACGGACAGGAGGAGCTGTGGCCGCTCATGGCCGCTGCCCTCGAGCACTACCCCGAACAGCTCGCTGAGCTCCAGAGGGCCGTCCGTGTACCCACCGGCTACTGGGAGAACGGAACCCTGCTGGTCGCCGCCGACCCGGGGACCGCAGCGCCGTCGACGACCTCGTGGCAGTCCACCGATCCCACGGCATGGAGGTTGAGCCTCTGACCTCGCGCACGCTGCGGGCGCGCGAGCCCGCACTGGCGTAAGCCATCGCCAAAGCATGGGACGTGCCGGGGACCACCAGATCGATCCCCGCCAGTTCGTGGCCGCCCTGACGGCCGCGCTCAACGCAGACCTTGACCCGACCTCCTTCCCGAACAGCCGGCCCTCCCGCCGCGTGGCGGGCCGAACGCGTCACAGACATCCGGCACGAGCTCGGCGGGGTGCAGCTGAGCACCGAGCAGGATGAGGAGCACGACGCGGCCGCCGCGGTGCTGGCTCCGGGGCTCGGCTACTCCCAGATCACCGGCATTCCGCGAGAGCACCCCAGCTGGACCTCCGGCCCGTCTACGGGGACATCCTCCGGCTGCGGTACACCGACGGGCAGCTCAGCGCCGGGGAGCGGCGCCTCATCAGCGCCACCCTGCGCGGCCGGGTGTCCGGACGCCAGGTCTACCTCGTGCCCCGCGAACGGGAGGAGCTGGTCGTCGGAGCCTCCGTCCGTGAGGACGGGCGCGCCAGTGCGCACGTGGGCTCCGTCGCCGAGCTGCTCGCCGATGCCATCGCGCTGCTGCCCGCGGTGCGGGACATGCAGCTGCACGAGGTCACCGCACGGGCCCGGCCGGGCACCCCGGACGACCGTCCCTACCTGGGGCTCCTGAGCCCCGCCGTCGTCGTCTCCACCGGGTACTCGCGCCACGGCATCCTGCTCGCTCCTCTGGCAGCCCGACTGACCGCAGGCATGCTCAACGGAACGCTCACCGAGACGGACCGGGCCCACCTGGAAGCGATGAGCCCCGGTCGGCACCGGTGAAGCGCCGCCCGGGAACACCGCCTGCGGCACTGGTGTTGAATAGGGCCTATGCCCACAGTCACCATCAATGACACCTCCACAGCCCTCCCGGAGTCGGCCACCGTGCTCGACGCCGTGGCCCAGACCACCGGCAGGGAGCTGCAGCAGGACGGCACTCCGGCTGATGGCCGCAGGCTCGGGGTCGCGGTCGCGGTCGCCGGGGAGGTGCTGCCGCGCAGCAGGTGGTCCTCCACGACGCTCGCCGACGGCACAGAGCTGGAAATCGTCACCGCCGTGCAGGGCGGCTGAGGCTTGAGAGAGGCGCAGATGCAGAAGGAGCCCATGCCCACCCCCAGACCCCGCCCCTGATGATCGGCGACTACTCGCTGGACTCCCGGCTCATCATGGGCACCGGGGAACCACGGACCTCGCCGCGCTGGAGAAGGCCCTGGTGGCCTCGGGAACCACGCTCACCACCGTGGCGATGCGACGCTTCAGCCCGGAGAGCCGGACCAGCGTCTTCAGCCTGCTGGAGCGCCTGGGCATCGACGTGCTCCCCAACACAGCGGGGTGCTACACGGTCAAGGACACCGTGCTCACCGCAGAGCTCGCCCGCGAGGCGCTGGAGACCAGCCTGATCAAGGTGGAAGTCATCGCCGACGAGCACACCCTGCTGCCCGACGTCGTCGAGACCCTGGAAGCCACCGAGCAGCTCGCGGACAGGATTCACCCCTGGTGTACACGATCGACGACCCGGCCACCGCGCTCCGCCTCGAATCCATGGCGCGGCCGCTGTGATGCCCCTGGGCTCACCCATCGGAACCGGCCTGGGCATCCTGAACCCCCACAACCTGCAGCTCATCACGTCCCGGGCTTCGGTCCCGGTCATCCTCGACAGCCGGCATCGGCGCCGCGAGCGAGGCCGCACTGGCCATGGAGCTGGGCTGCTCGGCGGTGCTCGTCGCCTCCGCGGTGACCCGAGCGCAGCAGCCGGAGACCATGGCCCACGCCGTGCGCCTGGCCGTCGAAGTAAGCAGCCTCTCAGCGCGAGCGGGCCGCATCCCCAAGCGCGAGCATGCGCTCGCGAGCTCCCCGATGGAAGGCATCATCAACCCTGTGGAGGACCTCACGTGAGCGACCTCAGCCAATTCTCCCGATCCCAGGCCGAACGGTTCCAGCGGCACTTCGCCCTGCAGGGCTTCGGCATCGAGGCGCAGGCCAAGCTGCTCGGCGCGCGGGTGGTCGTCATCGGAGCCGGAGGCCTCGGCGCCCCGATACTCACCTACCTGGCAGCCATGGCGTGGGAACCATCGATGTGATCGACCACGACGAGGTCGACCGGTCCAACCTGCACCGTCAGGTCATCCACTCGGAGGCGACGCTTGGCCAGCCCAAGACGGCCTCCGCAGCGGCGGCGATGCGCGGCCTGCACCCGGAGATCGTCATCCATGAGCACCGGGAGCCGCTCACCGCGCAGAACGCCCTCGAGCTGATCGGCCCCGCCGATGCGGTGGTCGACGGCTCCGACAACTTTGCCACTCGGTACGTGGCCGCCGACGCATGCGAGATTGCGGGCAAGCCGCTCATCTCCGGCTCGATCCTGCGCTTCCAGGGCCAAGTGAGCATGTTCTGGTCCCAGCCGGACTTCCCCGACGGGCCGGACGCCCAGCGCTGGTAAGTAGCTCTCGGGGCCCCGGCTACCGCGACCTCTACCCCGAGGCCCCGACGCCGGCGAGGTTCCCACCTGCGCCGAAGCGGGCGTCCTCGGCGTGCTGCCGGGAGTGATCGGCACGCTCATGGCCACAGAGACGGTCAAGCTCCTCATGCGGCATCGGGCAGAGCCTTCTGGGCCGCGTCATCACCTACGACGCCCTGACCTCGTCGTTCCGGGAGCTGACCCTCAACCCAGACCCCCAGCGAGAGCCGGTCACGACCATCGGAGCCGACGTCACGGGCATCGGCGGCGGCCCTGCACAGGCGTCCGAGGCGCCCGAGCCCGCGCCGGCTGAGGCCGAGACGTCTGGGCAGACGCACTCCTCGGCGGATGCTGAGCCCGAGGACCTGGACTTCAACCCATTCACCGGCGAGCCCAAGCGCGACGATGAGCTCACGCCCCGTCAGCTGCGCGAAGCCATCGCCGCCGGGGCTGTCGGAGGCCTGGTCGATGTGCGCGAGCCCCACGAGTGGGCCGGGGAACCATCGAGGGTGCGGTGCGCATGCCGCTCGGGGATCTGGCCCGCAGCGGCAGCGTGCCCGGCGCCGAGGACGCGGAGGCGGATCGTCCGGTGGTGCTCTACTGCGCCCACGGGGTCCGGTCCAGGCAGGCAGTCGACTGGTTCAGGCAGCAGAATCCCGATCTCCCGCTGGCCAATCTGATGGGCGGCTATGAGCTCTACCGCCAGGCTCAGTGAACGTTTCGGTAGTGTAGAGGGGTGAGAAGCTACCTGGCAGTCATAGGCGAGTGCCTGGTGGATGTCGTCCACACCGAGACGTCCCCACCCATGGCCCATGTGGGCGGCAGCCCCTGAACGTGGCCGTGGGACTGGCGCGGCTGGACCACCCAGTGGTCTTCGCAGGCCGCCGCGGCAATGACGACTACGGACGGATGATCGCCCGCTCCCTGCGGTCAGCAGGGATCACCAGCCTGCTGGGACCTGACTCTCGCGCCACCTCCGTCGCCGCCGCGACCTGGATCCCACCGGACAGCCCAGCTACGAGTTCGAACTCGACTGGACGCTGCCGGACCCGGCCCAGCTCGAGGAGAGGTTCAGCGCTCAGCCGGGCCGCCGCGCGCACCTGCACACCGGCTCGATCGCGTCCATGCTCGAGCCCGGCGCCTCGACGGTGAAGGCGGTGCTCCAGGCGGCGCGCGGCACGGCGACCGTCTCGTATGACCCCAACTACCGGCCCACGATCATTCCGAACCGGGAGCAGGCTCGGCGTCAGGCCGAGGAGTTCATCGCTCTCTCCGATGTGGTGCAGGCATCCGTCGACGACCTGGAGCAGCTCTACCCGGAGCGGACGCACGTGGAGACGATGCACGCCTGGCTGGACCTGGGGCCCTCCTGATCACTGTGACCCGCGGCGGGTCCGGGGCCACGGCCCTGGCGGCGAGCGGCTCCGCCGAGCAGCCCGTCTTCGGCGTAGAGGTCGCAGACACCGTCGGCGCCGCGACTCCTTCATGGCTGCGACCCTGTCCAGCCTGTCCGAGCGCGGCCTGCTCGGCGCAGAGAATCGCGCGGCGCTGCGCAGCATCACCCTGGAGGAGATGCAGGACGTGCTGAGAGTGTCCGCACAAGCGGCTGCCCTGACCTCCTCCCGGTTCGGCGCGCAGCCGCCGAGCGCCGCCGAGCTGGCCGCTGCGCTGGAGACGACCCAGCCTTGAGCGCAGAGCCTGCGCGCGTTGGGCGCCGGGATGGGGCCCGCAAGCATCTGCGCAGATCCGTGCCGTATCTGCTGAACTCAGGGAGCGGGCCTCTGGCAGGCTGGCCCCTGGCCCTCGCCCATCGTGGCGGGAGCCCGGCCCGGAGAACACGGAGCTGGCCCTTCGGCGGGCTGTGGAGCTGGGCTTCCGGTACATCGAGATCGATCTGAGGACCACCGCCGACGGTGTGCTCGTCCTCTTCCATGACGCCGTGCTGGACCGCGCCACCGGCAGCACCGGCACCATCAGCAGCATGACCTGGGACGAATTGGCCCAGGTGACGGTGCAGGGCAGCGACGGCACGGAGTGCTCCTGCTGCGCTTCGAGGATGCGCTGCAGCTGTTTCCGGACACCCACTTCAACGTGGACCTGAAGGAGGACGCAGCCGTCGAGCCCTTCTGCGCCGCAGTCGAGAGATTCGGCGCCCACGACCGTGTCCTCGCCGCCAGCTTCGACCATGCACGACGCCGTCGGACGCGCCGTCTCATGGGGCCTAGGATCGCCAGCTCCGCCGACCGGCGGCTCGCCTGGCTCCTGGTGCTGCTGGGCCCCTTCGGCAGAGCCGCGCGGCTCTTCCGGGGAGTGCGCGAGATCGACTGCGTTCAGGTGCCTGCCCGGCACCGCAGGCTGCGAGTGGTCCGCCCGGCGTTCGTCCGGCGCTGCCACCGAGCAGGGCTGCAGGTCCATGTGGACGATCAACGACCCGGACGAGATGAACCGTCTGCTCGACATGGGCGTCGACGGTCTCGTGACGGACAACGTGGAGGCGCTGGCTGAGGTGATGCGCGCCCGCGGGCACTGGCCTCAGAGCGCGGTAAGCGCATCCGAGGCCTGAGCCTCTGCCGACGCTTCTCGGAGGTCCGGCCCAGCCTCCGCACCTAGGCTGGGCACATGGTTGAGATGCTGTCGGCCGCGCCCCTCTTCCCCTGGTGGGCCCGCTGGCTCGCTTTGGTGGCCGGGGCGCTGTTCGTCGCCGCGATGATGATCTTCGTGCAGACGAAGCACGGTTCGTAAGCGAGAGCCGCAGGATGGTTCGTGCTGGTGGCCGCTGTGCCGGTGCTGGGACCCATCATCTACTTCACCGCGATGACGGTGCGCCATCGAGCCGCCCACCCCGGGAAGCCGGTGCGCGGGCGCTCGAGACCATGGCCCCCGAAGAGGTGGCAGAGGCGCAGAGGCGTGAGGGAAGCAGGGCGGGTAAACAGCGTCTCCTGAGGCGTCTCATCCCACAGTCTGAGGCCAGGGGCCCCGCCCGCTCCTAGACTTATGGGGTGACCGTTCACCCCGTTCATCAGACGCGCCCGCCGGTGCACGTGCGGCTGGGCCGGTTCCTCGAGAGCAGACCCTGGGTGGGTTCGCTGCTGCTCGCCTCCCCTGCTTCTGCTCGCTCTGGTGACGTGGGGACGGAACCGCCCGGAGTTCGGGATGCTGGGAGCCGACGTCAGCTGGCCGCTGATGCTCGTCCTCGACCTGATCGCCATCGGCGCTCTGGTCATCAGCCGCATCCGGCCGGGCACGGCGCTCGCAGCGGCAGGCACAGCCTGCACGCTTCAGATCCTGCTGCTGCAGGGACCGGGCTGGGCCTCCTTGGCCGTGCCCGCGGTGGTCTACGCCTGCGCCAAATACGGGTCACGCCGCATCTCGCTGCTCAGTCTCTGGTGGGGCTTGCTGGGGCACTCCTCGCGGGAGCGTTCCTGGTCGGCTCATACGTGGTGCTGTGGTCCCGCGATGAGTTCGGGCCCGTGGTGCAGGAACCAGGGGCCTCGGCACGGCAATGCCCTTCGTCGTGATGATCGGGACCCTGCTCACGGGCTTCTGCGCCTCCGTCGTCGTGGGCGCATGGACCCTCGGCGACCTGGGCGGACGACGACGCCGCGAGCAGGCGGCGACCAATGAGAAGAACCGCCTGCTGGAGGTCGAGCGGGAGCAGGAGGCCCGGCTGGCCGCAGATGCGGAGCGGATGCGCATCGCCCGCGAGATGCACGACGTCGTCTCCCACTCCATGTCGGTCATGATCGCCCAGTCGGACGGCGGCAGATACGTGCTCCGCAACGATGCCGAGCAGGCCGAACAGGCCTTCGAAGCCATCGGGCGCACCGGCCGGGAGGCGCTGAGCGAGCTGCGGAGCATGCTCGGGGTCCTCCGAGAAGGCTCCGAGGACCTCCAGCGCAGACCGGCACCAAGCCTCGATCAGCTTCCGCAGCTGCTCGACGACATCCGCGCCTCAGGGCTGGAGGTCCGCGTGATGTCCGCGCCCGAGCACCTTCCCATCCTCAGCGAAGGCGCGGGACTGGCCGTCTACCGGATCATCCAGGAGGCGCTGACCAACACGCTCAAGCACGGCGGTTCCGACGCCGCAGCGGAGCTGCGCGTAACCGTCGAGCACACCGCCTCCGAGGCCACGCCTGAGCTGGTCGTCGACGTCCGGGACGACGGAGCGGGCGCCGATGCGCCCTCGGACGGGTCCGGCTCAGGCATACTCGGCATGTCCGAACGGGCCCGTCTCTACGGAGGCGTGCTGAACGCGTCCGCCGAGCAGGGCGGCTACCGGCTCACCGCCCGCTTCCCGCTGCGCAAAGTGGTGGCGGGCGGATCCCAGCCTGCCCCGAAGAGAGGTGCCTGAGCATGAGCATCACTGTCTACCTCGCCGACGATCAGGCTCTCCTGAGAGCAGGGTTCGCGATGGTCATCAACTCCCAGCCGGACCTCGAGGTGGTGGGACAGGGGCCGACGGCGCCGAGGCGCTCGCCGCCGCACGCGCTCAGCATCCCGATGTGGTGCTCATGGACATTCGCATGCCGACGATGGACGGCCTCGAGGCGACCCAGCAGATAGCCGCCGACCCGACCCTGGCCTCGACCAGGGTGATCGTGCTGACCACCTTCGACACCGATGAGTACGCCCTGCAGGCGCTCCGAGTAGCGCTGCCGCTTCCTGCTCAAGGACGTCCAGCCCGAGACCCTCCTGGACTCCATCCGCACCGTGATGCGCGGCGGGGCGGTCGTCGCCCCGAGCACCACCCGACGCCTGCTGGATGCCACGCTTCTCGCCCGCGGGGCACCCCGGACTGCCGATGCCCAGCAGCAGAGGAAGCTCGATCAGCTCACGGCGCGGGAGCGCCAGATGCTGGAGGAGATGGCCACAGGGGACTCCAACACCGAGATTGCCGAGCGGCTGTTCGTCTCCGAGGCCACCGTGAAGACCCACGTGGGTCAGGTGCTCGCCAAGCTCGGCGTGCGAGACCGGGTGCAGGCCGTCGTCTTCGCCTACGAATCCGGGGTTGTTCGGTCCTAGCCGCCTCATCCTGCAGGGAGGCCCAGTTCAGACCGTGGCCTGATGTGTGCCCTGCAGCCGCTTCCTAGGGTTGGACCATGACCACTTCAACGATTCAGCGGACGAGCGTCCAGTAAGCCCTCGCCGCATCCCATCTCACCAAGACCTACGGCACCGGTGACACGGCCGTGCGGCCGCTGAACGACCTCTCCGTTCAGGTGCTTAAGCCGCGACGTTCACGGCCATCATGGGTCCCTCGGGATCAGGAAAGTCCACGCTGATGCACGTCCTTGCGGGCCTCGACACCGCAGAGTCCGGCACAGTGCAGCTGGCCACCGATGCCGGGCTGGTGGAGCTGATGCAGCTGGATGAGCGGCGCCTCACCAGGGTTCGCCGCGAGCACGTCGGCTTCATCTTCCAAGCGTTCAACCTGGTGCCTGCGATGACGGCACGGGAGAACATCCTCCTGCCGAGCACTCTGGGCGGGCCCGCTCCTGAGAAGGGCGCCTTGGAGCGGATCGCCGAAGAGCTGGGCTTGGCGGACCGTCTGGGCCACCGGCCGCACGAGCTCTCAGGGGGCAGCAGCAGCGGGTGGCGGTGGCCCGGGCGCTGGTCTCCCGGCCTGCGGTGATCTTCGCGGACGAGCCGACGGGCAACCTGGACTCCACCGCCAGCGCTGAGGTGCTGCGGCTGCTGCGCTCCGCGGTGGACCAATACCAGCAGACAGTCGTGATGGTCACCCACGACGCCTCGGCGGCCGCTGAGGCTGACCGCGTCGTCATCCTCAGCGACGGCCGGGTGGTCGACGTGGTCGAGCGCCCCAGCGCTGAGGCGCTGGCGGCACGGATGCTGGAGGTCCGATCATGAGCATCCTGCGCGCGAATATCCGCACCTCAGGCAGCAGGCTGATCGCAGCTAAGCATCACCGTGGCGATCTCCACAGCGTTCATCGTCGCGGGGCTGCTGCTGGTGGGCAGCTTCAACGCCAGCGTCGCGGAGGAGGCCGAGGCCGAGGCGGCCGGAGCCGATCTCATCATCAGGACGGACTCGCTGATCGACGGGCAGGACCCCGACGCCTGGGACGACTATGAGCAGGATTCCGAGCTCGAGCGGCACGCCGACGAGGACCTGATGGAGCAGGTGGAGGCTCTCGACAGCGTCGCGTCGGCGGAGCCGGTCCGCAGCGCCTTCCTCGAGACGAGTGCCGCCCGTGAGGCTGACGGCGTGCCCTTCGGGGTGTCGGCCTCGCAGCTGACCGACTCGATGGAGTTCGAGATGCTGGACGGGGAGGCTCCCTCTGCCGACGATGAGGCGATGGTCAGCGAGGTGGCGGCGGAGGCGTTCGGGATTTCGGTCGGCGACACGCTGACTGCCTCGCTCCAGGTCGCCGACGAGGAGTCGAACGGCGGTGGAGAGGCTGAGGGCCGGATTCTGGAGACGGACTATGAGGTGGTCGGCATCGCTGACCTTCCCGGGTCGCCGCGGAGCCTTCTCACTGAGGGGGCATGGAGAGGCTGCCGTACAACCCCACGCCTTCGGAGATCAGGGTTGTGCTCCCTGATGGCCAGAATGCCGCGTCGGATCAGGAAGCTGTCAAGGAGCAGGTTCAGGAGCTGACGTCGCTGCCGGTGATGACCCAGCAGGAAGTGGTCGATGAGTGGGTCGAGCAGCAGACCGGAAGTGCGGATGTCCTGATCTGGATCACTCTGGGCTTCGGCGCCGTGGCGGTCTTCGTCTCCATCCTTGTCATCACCAACACGTTCAGCGTGCTCGTCGCCATGCGTCAGCGCACGATGGCTCTGCTCCGTGCCGTGGGTGCGGATGCGGCCCAGCTGCGCCGGGCGACCATCGCCGAGGAGCCGTCCTGGGAGCGGCGTCGGCCGTCGGCGGCGTCCTGCTCGGGTGGGGCGGCGCAACGGCCTTCGTCGTGGTCGCCAACGCCACGGCCGATGCGGGGCTGCCCCTCGTCGGACTCGATGTCCGCGCCGCTGCCGTGGGGCTGGTGGTAGGCGTGGGGATGACGACGTTCGCCTCCGTCTGGTAAGCCGTTCGTGCGGGCCGAGTGTCCCCGATGGCCGCGCTGGCGCCCGTGGGGCTCGCGGCTTCGGCTCCCAGATTCCCCACGGTTCGGCTCCTCGCGGGCATTCTCATGGCGGCCGCCGGTCTGGTGATGGTGCTGTGGGCCGGGCTGAGCACCGGGGAGGAGATCGACGGGACTCTGGGTAAGCGACTGTTCCGGTCCTGGGGCTGCCGATGGTGGTGGTGGGCGTGCTGGGGGCGATGACGATGTTCCTTGGAGTACTCCTCCTGGCGCGCCTCGTCATTCCGCCGCTGGTCGGCTGGCTGGGAGCAGTGCTCTCGCATGTGCCGGGGTTGGGCATGGTGGCACGCCTGGTAAGCGAGAATGCGCGGCAGGTTCCCGGACGCACGGCCGCGACGGCCTCAGCGCTGCTGATCGGCGTGACCCTGGTGTCAACCTTCACCATCGGTGCGGCCACCGCGGAACGGCTCCTCTACGACGAACTGGACGAGTCCTTCCCGGTGGATGGGATCGCTGTCGGGCTCTCGGAAGCCGATCAGGAGCTGCTTGCGGAGGACAGCAGGGTTGAGAGCACCGCAGAGCTGGGCATTGCTGAAGGCACACTCACCGGTGCGGACCAACAGGAGAGTGAGCTCGTCACGGTGCTGGTGGCCGACCCGCAGTCACATGCGGACATGGTGCGTCACTCGGACTTCTTCCCGGAACCTGGTGAGATCAGCATGAGTGCCGACACGGTCGGGCAGATGGGGGTGGGCTCCTCGCTGACCCTTGAGGCTGAGGGCAGCCGATTACCGTGACCGGCCGTGAGGACTTCGGCCTGCCCCAGGGAACGGCGCTGATCTCGGCGCAGCAAGGTTCGGAGACCTGGGCCGCGCTGGATCCCGCCACGGATGGAACAGCCCTGATCGTACGACTTCAGGACGGCCTGTCGATGGGGCAGATCGCAAACCTGGCGGGGCAGCTGGAGTCTGAGGAGGTCATCTTCGACGGCGCCCTCTCCCATGCCTCGATGGTCGGCTTCGTCGACATTCTGCTGGGCATCGTTCTCAGGCTGCTCGGCGCTGCCATCGTGGTGGCCGTCATCGGGGTCTCCAACACGCTCTCGCTCTCGGTCCTTGAGCGCCGTCGGGAGGGGCGCTGCTCCGGGCGGTGGGGATGTCCCGCCGGGCCGTGGCGCGAACCATCAGCGTGGAGGCGATTCTGATGGCGGCGGCGGCGCTCATCGTGGGCTCCGCTCTGGGTGCGCTGTTCGGCTGGGCAGGCGTCGCGTCAGTGGCGCCCCGGCCGGACTGGGTCGTGACGCTGGAGATTCCGTGGCTGCGCATGGGCGCGGTGTGGCTGGCAGCTTTGGCGGCCGCTCTGCTCGCGGCGTGGCTGCCCGCCCGCCGGATGTCGAAGGTCCGTCCTGCGCAGGGACTGGCAGCCTGAGCCCTTGCGGACGGTTCAAAGTGCGCTTACTGCACGATTCATACGATGCGTCGAGCATCCTTTCAGCAAGTGTGCAGTTAGGCAGGGTTGCGTGGGGTCATGGCGTTCACACCAGTGTTCGTTACAGCGGACCTTTAGATCCAAATATGTAAGGAGTGATCGCAA
This sequence comes from Nesterenkonia pannonica, assembly GCF_019575955.1. Taxonomy (GTDB): domain Bacteria; phylum Actinomycetota; class Actinomycetes; order Actinomycetales; family Micrococcaceae; genus Nesterenkonia; species Nesterenkonia pannonica. Next base: position 135,211 of record NZ_CP080575.1, on the reverse strand, counting down.
TGGGCGGTGGAATCTACATCGGTGGCGGTATTCTGACCATCATTCTCGTCATCATCCTGATCGTCGTGCTCCTCTGAGCACTCAGCACTGATCAGCACACGAAGAGGGCCCGCCGGTACCGGCGGGCCCCTCTTGCGCTCTGTGGAAACGCTGATGAGTGCGGGCTATCCGTCCGCCTCCGCGAGCGCCTCCACGTCGGCCAGCTGCGCGTGGGGCGTGCCCACGGGCGGTTCGCCGTTGAGGCGCAGGCCTGTCTCGATGTCGAACAGGTGCACCGCGTCGGGTTGGGGCTTGAGCCGGACGGTCTCTCCTTGGCGGGAGGCCTGCGGCCGTTGACTCGCACGATCACGGGCTGGAAGGTGCTGATCCCCTGCGGGTTGCCGTAGATGTAGGCGTCTGCGCCGAGCTCCTCGACGACGTCCACCACCATGGGTATGCCCGACCCATCCTCAGAGAGGGCCATATCCTCAGGCCGCACGCCGAGGATGATCTCGTCAGTGTTGGCCTTGGTGAGCGAGCTGCCCGGAATGGGCAGCCGATCTTCGCCCAGGCTGACGCTGCTGCCGTCGTGAGTGGTCTTGAACAGGCTCATCGCGGGGAGCCGATGAAGCGGCGACGAACACGTTGGCGGGCTCATCGTAGAGGTTGCGGGGCGAGTCGACCTGCTGCAGGACGCCGTCCTTGAGGACGCACACCCGGTCGCCCATCGTCATGGCCTCCACCTGGTCGTGGGTGACGTAGACCGTGGTGGTCTTGAGGTCACGCGTCAGGGCGGCGATCTGCGTACGGGTCTGGACGCGCAGCTTGGCGTCCAGGTTGGAGAGCGGCTCGTCCATCAGGAACACCTTGGGGAGCGGACGATGGCCCGCCCCATGGCTACTCGCTGCCTCTGGCCTCCGGAGAGCGCTTTGGGCTTGCGGTCCAGGTAGGGGACGAGGTCCAGGATCTCGGCGGCCTTGTGCACGCGCTCGGCGCGCTCCTCCTGGACACGCCCGCGATCTTCAGGGCGAAGCCCATGTTCTCCGAGACGGACATGTGGGGGTAGAGGGCGTAGTTCTGGAAGACCATGGCGATGTCGCGGTCCTTGGGGACACGTGCGAGACGTCCTCCCCGCCGATGAGGATTCGGCCTTCGCTGATCTCTTCGAGGTAGGCGAGCATGCGCAGCGCGGTCGACTTGCCGCAGCCGGAGGGCCCGACGAGGACGAGGAACTCGCCGTCGGCGATCTCAGGTCCAGCTGGTTGATGGCGGGGCGCGCGCCGGGCGTATAGACGCGGCTCGCGAGGTCATAGGTCACGGAGGCCATTGCTTCCCTTTCACGGGCAGGTACGTGCCCGACGATCCGTAGTGAAGGTGAACTGTCCGGGCCGATCGTCCATGACCATCGTGCCCTGACATGTGAATCACACCACATTTTGGGCGATTAAGTCCATCCGTGGTGCAGAAGTCCTCAGGCCCGGTGCGGGTTCGGCGAGGCAGAGAAAGGGGACCCCGTCCGCAGGCGGGGTCCCCTGTGAGGCTGTGGCTGGAGCGTCAGTCCTGCATCTCGGTGCCCTCTTCCTCGGCGTCGAAGCCGAGGTCGTCGTCCTCGTCGGCGCCGAGGTGTCCGGGGCCCTCTCGCTGCTCGGCGTATTCGATCATGAAGTCGGAGCAGAGCTCCTCGATCTCAGCCTGGCTCACGTGCGGGTCGTGCGCGGCGCCGCTTCCCCACGTGACGGGGCAGTGGTCCAGGTGGGCAAGGCTTGACTCCTCGTCGAAGCCGTCGAGCTCCATGGCGTAGGCGCGGTACTCCTCCAGGGCGCCGTCCTTGACGGTCGCTCCGATCTCCTGCTCCTCGCCGTCCACGCTGATGGTGGTCTGCTGGTTGGAGCCGGGTGCGGCCTCGATGGACTCGACGATGTACTCCTCGTCGTGCTCCAGGTTGGCCAGCTCTCCGGGGCCAAGTCGAACGTGAAGGCGTCGCCTGCGGCTTCGATCTCGATGGAGACATCGTCACCGGTTCGGTTGTTCACCGCGCCGAGGAGGCGTGCATCGCCGCCCTGCTCGTTGGCCACGAACATGATGTGGCGGAACTGAACCTCTCCGATGTCGGCCCGCACGCCGTCGGAGCCGGAGTACTGGTGGGTGGTGGCCATGTAGTTGCTGGCGCTGCAGCCAGCGGTGCTGATGACCGCTGCGGCAGCGACGAAGCCCATGGCTGCGCGGCGCAGGCGACCAGTGCCCGTAGCGGAAGGAGCGGGTTTCACAGGTGCGTCTCTCCTTGTAAGAGGTGCGTGTTCGGCGTCCTTTCCAGGGTACTTCATTCGCCGCGCCTTCTACGCTTTGTAGAAGAAAGATTGCGGCGCGAACCTTATGCTGAGTACCAATGATCCCCGGCTATGACACGCCGTACTGCCCGTCGGCGTGCTAAAGTTGGGTCCGGGAAAGGGAATAAATACATGAATTTCGAAGTCGGCGAGACAGTTGTATACCCGCACCACGGTGCAGCCACCATTGAAGAGGTCGAGATGCGGACCTTCAAGGGCGAGGAGAAGACCTACCTCACCCTTCGCGTATCGGAAGGCGATCTGACCATCAAGGTCCCCGCGGACAACGTAGACCTCGTCGGGGTCCGGGATGTTGTGGACCAGGAGGGCCTGGACAAGGTCTTCGGCCTCCTTCAGGCCGAGCACACCGAGGAGCCTACGAACTGGTCCCGGCGGTACAAGGCCAATGTGGAGAAGCTGGCCTCAGGGTCGATCCACAAGCTCGCCGAGGTCGTGCGTGACCTGTGGCGCCGCGAGAACGACCGCGGACTCTCCGCAGGCGAGAAGCGGATGCTGTCGCAGGCACGCCGCATCCTGGTGTCTGAGCTGCGCCTGGCCAGGGACCTGGAGGAGGAGCCGAGAAGCTGCTGGACGACGTCCTCGCCAACAAGGCCTGAGACCCGCAGTCTCCCCCAATTGAATACCGCATCTTTCGAGCGCCCGGAGGGTGGCCTGACGTCGTCAGCCCATCGCCGGGCGCTCATTGTTGTGGCCGCCGGGTCCGGAACGCGCCTTGGGCATGCCCTGCCCAAGGCCGCTGTGCCCCTGAGTCGGCGCAGCATCCTCGAGCACGCGCTCGACGCGGTGACCGAGCCGCTGGGCTTCGGCGTCGTGGTCATCGTCGTGCCCTCGGACGCATCAGGATTTGAGCGGCTCCCCGACCTGCGCGGTGAGCTCGCAGCGCGGATCGGAGCTGACGTGCGCCTCACCGCAGGCGGTGCCAGCAGGGCAGCGTCCGTGGCCGAAGGGTGCACCAAGTCGAGGAGCACGCACGATCTCAGGGGTGGGATCCGGAGCGCACCGCCGTGCTCATCCACGACGCTGCGCGCGCTCTCACCCCCTCCGATGTGTACCGCCGCGTCACGCACGCCGTCGAAGCAGGAGCAGCTGCTGCGGTGCCGGGTCTCCTGTCGCCGACACCATCAAACAGATCCGTTCCTCCGATGGGCAGGACGAGGAGTCCGTGGAGGCGACGCCGCCGCGCGCCAGGCTGCGCGCCGTCCAGACTCCGCAGGGCTTCTCCCTCGAGGTGCTGCAGCGGATCCGCAAGGACCTGGCCGACCTGGATGACAGGCAGGCGGAGCAGATCACTGATGAGGGGATGGCCGCAGAGCACCTGGGCCACCGCGTCGTCGTGGTGCCGGGAGATGAGCGCGGACTGAAGATCACCACGCCCACCGATCTGGTCACCGCACGCGGTCTTCTCGGCGAGACTGGCGCATCCGGGCCGCACGTGCCCTCGGTGGTGCCCAGGACCGGCGTGGCCCACGACATTCACGCCTTCGCCTCCCTGACGAGCCCTGCTCGCTCATGCTGGGCGGGCTCGAATGGCCGAGGAGCGCGGCCTGGCAGGGCATTCTGACGGTGACGCTGCGGCGCATGCGGCCTGCGCGGCTCTTTTCTCTGCCATGGCATGGGCGATTTGGGCACGCATTTCGGCGCGGACACCATCGGCACCGCACGGGCGGACATGGAGGGCGCATCCGGAGTGCGGCTGCTGGAGCAGGCAGCCGACCTGGTGCGGGGCGCCGGCTATGCGATAGGGAACATCTCCATCCAGCTCGTGGCGAATCGGCCGAAGTTCGCGCCGCGTCGCGAGGAGTCGGAGGCCGCTCTCACCCGAGCGGCGCAGGCTCCGGTCTCCGTGGCGGCCACCACCTCGGACGGGTTGGGATTCACCGGCAGGGGCGAGGGAATCATGGCTACGGCCACCGCTCTGATCTATGCTGCGTCCTGAAGGCTGCACGGTAGAGTTGCCACGTGGCACTGCGACTGTACGACACCAAGACCGCGGATATCCGCGACTTTGAGCCCCTTCAGCCCGGCCGCGTGTCGCTCTACTACTGCGGAGCAACGGTCCAGGGCCGACCCCATGTCGGGCACGTCCGATCGGCAGTGGCCTTCGACATTCTGATCCGCTGGCTCGAGGCCAGCGGGTTCGACGTGCTGTCGGTGCGCAACGTCACTGACATCGACGACAAGATCCTCGAGAAGGCGGCCGCCTCCTCCGCACCAGATTTCGAGCCGGGTGAGGACTATCCGGCGGCGGAGCCCTGGTTCGTGCTCGCCTACCGGTTCGAGCAGGCCTTCCACTCCGCCTATGACGCGCTCGGGGTGCGCTTAGCCCCGGTACGAGCCCCGCGCCACGGGGCACATCACCGAGATGCATGCTCTGGTCCAGCGGCTGATCGACGCAAGCCACGCCTATCCCGCAGAGGACGGATCGGGAGACGTGTACTTCGACGTCCGCTCCTGGCCGTCCTACGGCGAGCTGACCAGGCAGAGCGTGGACGAGATGCAGGACGCTCCGGATGCCGATCCGCGCGGCAAGCGCGACCCGCGGGACTTCGCCCTGTGGAAGGGGCACAAGGAGGGTGAGCCGCAGACCGCGGCATGGAGCTCGCCGTGGGGCACAGGACGCCCGGGCTGGCATCTCGAGTGCTCCGCGATGGCGACGAAGTACCTGGGCGACACCTTCGACATCCATGGCGGCGGCCTCGACCTCCGGTTTCCCCATCATGAGAATGAGCTCGCGCAGTCAGCGGCGGCGGGAGACAGGTTCGCCCGCTTCTGGCTGCACAACGGGATGGTCACCTTCGAAGGGCAGAAGATGTCAAGTCCTTGGGCAACACCATCTCCCCGCAGACGATGCTGGATCAGGCGCGCCCCAAAGCGGTGCGCTACTTCCTGGGACAGGCGCACTACCGCTCCCAGCTCGACTACCGCCCAGGCTCGCTCCAGGAGGCCGAAGCGGCCCTGGAGAGGATCGAGACCTTCCTGGCCCGCACGCGGCCTCCGATCCTGCGGTGCGCGGCGAGCTGCCCGCCGCATTCGCCGAGGCCATGGATGACGACCTCAACGTGCCTGCCGCTCTGGGGGCTCTGCACGAAACCGTCCGCACCGGCAACGCCGCGCTGGACGATGGCCGCACGGATGACGCTGCAGACTGCGGGGCGTCGGTGCGGCGGATGCTCGAGGTGCTGGGCCTCGCCGACGTGCCCGAGCCGGACACGGCGGGAGGGCTGGAGGCAGCCTCCCTGGTAGGCTGGTCGAAGCGCAGCTGGCGGAGCGGGCCGAAGCTAAGAGGAGCAGGGACTATGCGCGCGCGGACGAGATCCGTGAGCGGCTCCAGCGCCTCCGGCGTCGCAGTGGAGGACACTCCGCACGGCGCCTCCTGGACATTGAAGAAGGTGGAGGACTGATGGCGAAGGATTCTCGTCCCAAGAGCGCGGCCGTCCGCAAGGAGAAGAAGGGCCCGACCTCGGGCTCCGGGGCCAGGGTAAGCGGAAGCTGGTAAGCAAGGGCCCCACGCCCAAAGCCGAGGACCGTGTGTATCACAAGGCGTACCGGCAGAAGCAGCTGGCTGAGCGCGCCGACGCCAAGCGTGCTGCCCAGCAGCCGCGGGTGCGAGGCTCCGGCCGTGGAGCGGACGATGTTGTGGCCGGACGCAATGCGGTCGTAGAGGCGCTGGCTGAGCAGGTTCCGTCCGTGGAGATGCGTGTGGCGACGGACATCGAGTACGACGGCCGAGTGCGTGAGGCCCTGCAGCGCTGCGCTGAGCAGGATTCGCGTCAAGGAGGTAGGTCGTCGGCAGCTGGACAGCTTCACCGGCGACGCGGTGCACCAGGGCGTCGCTCTTGTGCTGGAGCCGTACGAGTATGCGGACCCCCATGACCTGCTCAGGGACGAGTTGGAGCGAGCCCAGAAGGGGCACGTCGCTCACCCCCGCTCTTCGTCGCATGCGACTCCATCACAGATCCCCGAAACTTGGGCGCGATCCTCCGCGCGGCTGCAGCCTTCGGCGCATCGGGCGTTGTGGTGCCCGAGCGGCGCAGTGCGGGGATGACCGCGACCGCGTGGAAGACCTCGGCGGGAGCCGCGGCGCGAGTGCCGGTGGCCCAGGCCAAGAACCTCACGCAGATGCTCAAGGATGCGCAGGAGCAGGGCTACTTCGTGGTAAGCCTGGACGGCGGCGGGGACGCAAGCCTTCCCGGTCTCAAGCTGGCGGACGAGCCGCTGGTGCTCGTGGTCGGGTCTGAGGGCAAAGGGCTGTCGCGCCTGGTCTCCGAGACCTGTGACACCATCGTGTCCATACCGATCGCCGGCTCCACAGAGTCGCTCAACGCCTCGATGGCCGTCGGAATCAGCCTGTACGAGATAGCGACTCTTCGTGAGTAGGCAGTGATGAGCCCCGAGTCCGGGGTGAGGAGCAGCCGGGCTTCTTCGAGGTCCTGGGCACGTGGCTGCCGCGCCAGCCTTGGTTCCGCGCCCCACGAGGACGCCTGTCCCTGACGCGGGTCGGAGGGCTTCGCCTGCCTACCCCCGAGGGCGACTCCGACAGCCGGGTCTTCTTGGAGCTTCATATCTTCGAGGTGGCGCATCAGGACGGTCCGGTCCGCATCTCCGTTCCCGTGGCGCTGCGCTCCCGGCCTTCGGCCATGGCCGGAAAGTCGGCCTTCATCGGCAAGCTGACCTCGCCCGAGCACGGTGAGCTCTGGGTGTACGACGGGGCCGGAGACCGGGCGTTCCTGGCGGCATGGATCGAGATGGCCCGGCGAGAGCAGGGGAGCCGCAACGGCCGGTCGCGCGGCCGTGCCCACGCTGGCTTCGCGTTCGGCTCGCCCTGGACCCTTGAGCTGCGGCGCGCGGGCGCGGACGCTCCCAAGGAAGGTGTGACCCGCTCCATCGTGCGTCGAGAGCATGCCGACTCGCAGGGCGAGCATGATCGCGACGAAATCGTCATGGACCTGCTGCGCCGGCCCGCAGGGGAGCAGGATGAGCTCCTCGAATCTCTGATCACCCTGAGCGAGGCCAACTGCGAAGTCATCCCCAAGGTGCTGGGGACGATCGACGGCGCATGGAAGCAGAAGGATGATGCGGACGACGCGGGGTACTGGGTCTCCGGCATTCTGGGCGTCATTCGCGAGGCCGGGATCTCCGGGCCCGATGGCACGTCCATCATCCGCCGGGCGCTGCAGGCGGGCGACGATCTCAGCGACAGCGCACGGGCAGCAGGCCGCGCGGTCGGCACCTTCCACGCGGATCTGGCAGGCTCCTTCGGCGCGCACCCGCAGACGCAGGAGCAGCTGCGCATCATGACCGCCAACGTTCAGTCCACTCTCACCCAGCAGTGGGAGCAGGTCCGTAGCGAGTTCGACGATGACGAGGCGGCGGATCTCAACGAGGTCATCGACATGATGCGGATGCAGCTTCGCGATGCCGACGAGCCGCTCATGCTTCAGCAGATCCACGGTGACCTCGGCGCGGAGCACCTGCATCGCACCGCAGGAGACGCGTGGGTGATCCGTGAGCCCGAAGGGCTGATGTCCCACGCACTGGGCCTGCGGGACGTGGTGACGGTGCTGATCTCCGCAGCAGATGCGGTGATGAGCGTGGCGGCCGAGACTCCGGAGATCCTGCGGGCGGCAGCCGAGCAGGAGGCCGCCGAGGCTGAGCAGGAGGGCCAGAGCGATGCGCCGGCCGAGCCGGTGAACTTCGGCCAGTGGTACGAAGAGTTCACCCAGGCGTTTCTGTCCGGCTATCGGGAGTCAGACGCCGATTCGGCGGGCGTGGACAGCGTGTTCTTCCGCGCTGCCATGCTCACAGAAGCACTGGATCTCTTCCGTCGCTGGCGCGGCCAGTGGGTCTTTCGACCGAGCATGCTGCTCCAGGTCGACAACTGAGCTCGGCACAGATAGAGTCATACACACGCTCTTCGGAGCGGCCCCATAAACCCGGAGAAATCCGGAGTTGCACGGGGTGCGGAGATGAGATAAAGTTTCTATCCGCGCCACAGAGCACAGCCGATAGGCAGAAAGCTTGAGGCGATCTAGGATCACTTAGATCCAAACCCTGTCTAGAATGACTCGGAAAAGCGGAGTTGACACTCCGCCAGGGAGTCAGGTAAGATAGAAAAGTTGCTTCGGAGCGATCCGGAAACAAAGTTTCCGGTGGTGTCGACAGCGATTGCTGCTTGAGAACTCAATAGTGTGCCAAATTTGTTGATACCAATTTATTTATTGGTAGTTACGCTACCACACCCCGTGTGGTCAGACGTAACATGCCAGATCAACTATTCATCTAATGGAGAGTTTGATCCTGGCTCAGGATGAACGCTGGCGGCGTGCTTAACACATGCAAGTCGAACGATGATGCTTCCAGCTTGCTGGGAGCGGATTAGTGGCGAACGGGTGAGTATCACGTGAGCAACCTGCCCTTGACTTCGGGATAAGCCCGGGAAACTGGGTCTAATACCGGATGTGACCATCGCTCGCATGGGTGGTGGTGGAAAGCTTTATGCGGTCTTGGATGGGCTCGCGGCCTATCAGCTAGACGGTGAGGTAGTGGCTCACCGTGGCTTTGACGGGTAGCCTAGCCTGAGAGGGTGACCGGCCACACTGGGACTGAGACACGGCCCAGACTCCTACGGGAGGCAGCAGTGGGGAATATTGCACAATGGGCGAAAGCCTGATGCAGCGACGCCGCGTGCGGGATGACGGCCTTCGGGTTGTAAACCGCTTTCAGCAGGGAAGAAGCTTTTTGTGACGGTACCTGCAGAAGAAGCGCCTACTAACTACGTGCCAGCAGCCGCGGTAATACGTAGGGCGCGAGCGTTATCCGGAATTATTGGGCGTAAAGAGCTCGTAGGCGGTTTGCCGCGTCTGCCGTGAAAAATCCGGGCTTAACCCGGATCGTGCGGTGGGTACGGGCAGACTAGAGTGCAGTAGGGGAGACCGGAATTCCTGGTGTAGCGGTGAAATGCGCAGATATCAGGAGGAACACCGATGGCGAAGGCAGGTCTCTGGGCTGTTACTGACGCTGAGGAGCGAAAGCATGGGGAGCGAACAGGATTAGATACCCTGGTAGTCCATGCCGTAAACGTTGGGCACTAGGTGTGGGGAACATTCCACGTTTTCCGCGCCGTAGCTAACGCATTAAGTGCCCCGCCTGGGGAGTACGGCCGCAAGGCTAAAACTCAAAGGAATTGACGGGGCCCGCACAAGCGGCGGAGCATGCGGATTAATTCGATGCAACGCGAAGAACCTTACCAAGGCTTGACATGGACCGGATCGCCATAGAGATATGGTTTCCCTTCGGGGCTGGTTCACAGGTGGTGCATGGTTGTCGTCAGCTCGTGTCGTGAGATGTTGGGTTAAGTCCCGCAACGAGCGCAACCCTTGTCCTATGTTGCCAGCGGGTAGTGCCGGGGACTCATGGGAGACTGCCGGGGTCAACTCGGAGGAAGGTGGGGACGACGTCAAATCATCATGCCCCTTATGTCTTGGGCTTCACGCATGCTACAATGGCCGGTACAGTGGGTTGCGATGCCGCGAGGTGGAGCTAATCCCTAAAAGCCGGTCTCAGTTCGGATCGGAGTCTGCAACTCGACTCCGTGAAGTTGGAGTCGCTAGTAATCGCAGATCAGCAATGCTGCGGTGAATACGTTCCCGGGCCTTGTACACACCGCCCGTCAAGTCACGAAAGTTGGTAACACCCGAAGCCCACGGCCTAACCCTTGTGGGGAGTGGTCGAAGGTGGGACCGGCGATTGGGACTAAGTCGTAACAAGGTAGCCGTACCGGAAGGTGCGGCTGGATCACCTCCTTTCTAAGGAGCTGGCTGCGAGTCGCGGCCGCCCCGTTGTGGCATCCGAATGTGGTGTCCCGGGGTTTGCTCATGGGTGGAATATCAACGAATACCACGTTTTGTCGTGGTCACCGGCTGGTGGTGTTGGCCGCAGTTGCTTAGTACGCGTGCTCTTTGGAGTGTGTTGGAAGGGTCTGCGGCTGGTGTCTGCTGGTTGGTGTTTGGCGCACTGTTGGGTCCTGAGGCCGCAGCCGTTTGGTTGGCGTCCTTTTGGATCGTGCTTCTGCAGCAGGTCTGCTGCACCGTGTCTGGTGTGGTGGTGGCTGTGGGGGTTGTTGTTTGGGAACTGCATAGTGGACGCGAGCATCTTTGTTTGCAATTTTTTGTTGAGTGTTCGTCTGCGCGCTTAGCTCCGATTGGGGGTTGGTGCGTTGATGTGTCGTTTGGTGGCTTACATCGCTATGTGTAGTGGGTGTAAGTGTTTAAGGGCGCATGTGTGGATGCCTTGGCAACAGGTGCCGATGAAGGACGTGGGAATCTGCGAAAAGCCTGGTGGAGCTGATAACCGAGCGTTGAGGCCAGGATGTCCGAATGGGGAAACCCCGTGCACTGTTATGGTGCGCGACCAGCCGCTGAATGTATAGGCGGTTTGGGGGAACGACGGGAAGTGAAACATCTCAGTACCGTCAGGAAGAGAAAACAAAAGTGATTCGGTGAGTAGTGGCGAGCGAAAGCCGATGGGGCTAAACCCATCACGTGTGATACCTGGTAGGGGTTGCGTGATGGGGTTGTGAGGCCCAGTGTCCAAGATCTACCAGTCTTGGCAGTTGAGGTGCGGGCGTATAGACGAAGAAGGTTGAGTCCTTCACCGTAGAGGGTGTGAGTCCGTAGTTGACATGCGTTCCGCCTAGCTGATCTGGGTTCTCGAGTAGCACGCGGCTCGAGGAATCGTGTGTGAATCTGCCAGGACCATCTGGTAAGCCTGAATACATCCTGTTGACCGATAGTGAATCAGTACCGTGAGGGAATGGTGAAAAGTACCCCGGGAGGAGTGAAAGAGTACCTGAAACCATGTGCCTACAATCCGTCAGAGCACCCTTGGTTGGTGTGATGGCGTGCCTTTTGAAGAATGAGCCTGCGAGTTAGTGCTCAGTAGCGAGGTTAACCCGTGTGGGAAGCCGCAGCGAAAGCGAGTCTGAATAGGGCGTCTTAGTTGCTGGGTCTAGACCCGAAGCGGAGTGATCTACCCATGGCCAGGTTGAAGCGCGTGTAAGAGCGCGTGGAGGACCGAACCCACCTAGGTTGAAAACTGGGGGGATGAGCTGTGGGTAGGGGTGAAAGGCCAATCAAACTCTGTGATAGCTGGTTCTCCCCGAAATGCATTTAGGTGCAGCGTCGCGTGTTTCGTCCGGGAGGTAGAGCTACTGGATGGCCGATGGGCCCTACAAGGTTACTGACGTCAGCTAAACTCCGAATGCCCGAGACGTGAGAGCGCGGCAGTGAGACGGTGGGGATAAGCTTCATCGTCGAGAGGAAACAGCCCAGACCACCGGTTAAGGCCCCTAAGCGTGTGCTAAGTGGGAAAGGATGTGGAGTTGCTTAGACAACCAGGAGGTTGGCTTAGAAGCAGCCACCCTTGAAAGAGTGCGTAATAGCTCACTGGTCAAGTGATTCCGCGCCGACAATTTAGCGGGGCTCAAGCACACCGCCGAAACCGTGGCATTCAGGTTCGTCCTGGATGGGTAGGGAGCGTCGAGCAAGCCGGTGAAGCCGCAGCGGAAGCTAGTGGTGGAGGTTGTTCGAGTGAGAATGCAGGCATGAGTAGCGAAAGACACGTGAGAAACGTGTCCGCCGAATGACTAAGGGTTCCAGGGTCAAGCTAATCTGCCCTGGGTTAGTCGGGACCTAAGGCGAGGCCGACAGGCGTAGTCGATGGACAACGGGTTGATATTCCCGTACCGGCGAAGAACCGCCCACGCGAACCCGCTGATACTAACCACCCGAACGCTGCTGCAGTTGCCCCTTTTGGGGCTTCGCGGCAGTCAGTAGCGTGGGACCTGAAGTGGTCTAGCGAGCGTATTAACAGGTGTGACGCAGGAAGGTAGCCGGGCCCAGCGATGGTTGTCTGGGTCTAAGAATGTAGGCCGACTGGTAGGTAAATCCGCCAGTCATACAGGCTGAGATTTGATGGGCCCCCACCTCGGGTGGGGATCCGGTGATCCTATGCTGCCGAGAAAAGCATCGACGCGAGGTTCAAGCCGCCCGTACCCTAAACCGACACAGGTAGTCAGGTAGAGAATACCAAGGCGATCGAGAGAATCACGGTTAAGGAACTCGGCAAAATACCCCCGTAACTTCGGGAGAAGGGGGCCACTCGCCTATTAGGACGTGCTCCGAAAGGGTGTGGTGGCCGCAGAGACCAGGGGTCCGACTGTTTACTAAAAACACAGGTCCGTGCGAAGTCGTAAGACGATGTATACGGACTGACTCCTGCCCGGTGCTGGAAGGTTAAGAGGACCCGTTAGCCCCTTGTGGGCGAAGCGGAGAATTTAAGCCCCAGTAAACGGCGGTGGTAACTATAACCATCCTAAGGTAGCGAAATTCCTTGTCGGGTAAGTTCCGACCTGCACGAATGGAGTAACGAGACCCCGCTGTCTCAACCGTGAACTCGGCGAAATTGCACTACGAGTAAAGATGCTCGTTACGCGCAGCAGGACGGAAAGACCCCGAGACCTTTACTATAGCTTGGTATTGGTGATTCGCATCACTTGTGTAGGATAGGTGGGAGACTGTGAAGCTGGCACGCTAGTGCTGGTGGAGTCATCGTTGAAATACCACTCTGGTGTTGTGGATCATCTAACTTCGGGCCCTGATCGGGTCCAGGGACAGTGCCTGGTGGGTAGTTTAACTGGGGCGGTTGCCTCCCAAAGAGTAACGGAGGCGCCCAAAGGTTCCCTCAGCCTGGTTGGCAATCAGGTGTCGAGTGTAAGTGCACAAGGGAGCTTGACTGTGAGACAGGCATGTCAAGCAGGAACGAAAGTTGGGACTAGTGATCCGGCGGCACCGTATGGAAGGGCCGTCGCTCAACGGATAAAAGGTACCTCGGGGATAACAGGCTGATCCTCCCCAAGAGTTCATATCGACGGGATGGTTTGGCACCTCGATGTCGGCTCGTCTCATCCTGGGGCTGGAGTTGGTCCCAAGGGTTGGGCTGTTCGCCCATTAAAGAGGCACGCGAGCTGGGTTTAGAACGTCGTGAGACAGTTCGGTCCCTATCCGCTGCGCGCGCAGGAGATTTGAGAAGGTCTGTCCTTAGTACGAGAGGACCGGGACGGACGAACCTCTGGTGTGCCAGTTGTACTGCCAAGTGCACCGCTGGTTAGCTACGTTCGGGATGGATAACCGCTGAAAGCATCTAAGCGGGAAGTAAGCTTCAAGATAAGATCTCCATCACATTCAATGTGTGAAGGCTCCCTATAGATGATGGGGTTGATAGGCCAGATGTGGAAGCGCAGCAATGCGTGAAGCTGACTGGTACTAATAAGCCGACCACTTACACCACCACCACAACGTTTCACTCAATAGGTGTGAACACTGTGTGCTACGCGTCCACTCTGCGGTCCCTGACCAACAAACCCCACCCGCCTGACCCCCAGTTCTTTGGGGGTGGCTGGTGGTTTGCACGACCCCCCACCTGGGGGTGATAGTTGAATAGTGTCACGTGTTGTGACCCTTTATAGGTTTCCAAACCCCCGGTATGTGGGGGTGGTTTGGTCTAGGGTTACGGCGGTCATAGCGTGGAAACGCCCGGTCCCATCCCGAACCCGGAAGCTAAGACCCACAGCGCCGATGGTACTGCACTGGTAACGGTGTGGGAGAGTAGGTCACCGCCGGACATCTCTTCAAGAAAAGGCCCCCGAGCTGCAAAGAAGCAGCACGGGGGCCTTTTTCGCGTCCCCACGCATTAGCTCCACCACAAACAGACCCTGTAGGATAAACAACTGAGCACAGCGCCCCGGGGTGTAGCGCAGCTTGGTAGCGCGCCTCGTTCGGGACGAGGAGGCCGCAGGTTCAAATCCTGTCACCCCGACCACCCATCACCACCCACAGAAAGAGCCCGGCGTCGGAACCCCGACGCCGGGCTCTTCCTGTGCCCGCGCCACCACCGCACGCTCCGCAGAAAATCACCCCCAGCTGGCGCCATCACCCCACGGCGTCACCCCAAGCACCCCGATCACCCCGGGTGATCCTTAGTGTTCACCCCGCAGAAGCTTGGTGCGAGCCGAACGCACGAGGATAGTGGAATTGGCACATCAGCCCGATGCGCACTACCGACTACCAGCAGCTCAAGGGGCATCTCGCAATGATCCTGCGGACCTTTCTGTGCGTCATCTACTGCACGGGGGTGGTTGTCACCGCACAGCCGCTCGAGGCAGACGCACGACGCCCTCGCTCCCCGAGAGGGCCACACCAGTGACGAAGCACACCGACACTCCCGTCACTGCCATCATCGTCTCCACCGGATGGCTCGGACTGAAGAACGCCGTCCAATCAGTCACCCGACAGACCATCCCCGTCACCCCACTCATCGTCCTCGACAAGCCCCAAGCAGAGACCAGCATCCGCCGACGCCTCGCAGGGCTGCACTACCGACTCATCACCACCCGCGGAGAAGAAGGGCTCGCCGCCTCACGCAACATCGGCGTCGAAGCCGCCACCACCGAGTACGTCGCCTTCCTCGACGAACGCGACGCCTGGGTCTCCCACAAGACCCACACGCAGCTGGACGCGCTCCGCCAAGCCACCGCCACATGGGGCACAACAGTCATCTCCTCCCGGAGCCTCCGAGTGCAGCAGACCAGCCGCATCACACCCGAGCGGCTCTACGTCCCCGGCACCCCATCGGCAACTACGTCATGGACCGCTCCACCGTCCGGCTCCGACGATGCCTGATGCCCGCCTCCACCCTCATCTGCCACCGCGAGACAGCCGAATGGGTCCCATGGGACGACACCCTCGTCCACCAAGAGGACTGGGACTGGCTCGTCAGACTCCAAGAAGTAAGCGTCCACATCTCCCAGCTCGACGAAGTCCTCGTCCGAGTCTTCCCCGACCCCGCGGAGCAGCCGACTCCCGCGCATCCAGCTGGCAGGACTCGCTCTCATGGCTGCAGAGCCTCCCGCCACCGTCTCCGACCGAGCGCGCGGAGACTTCACCACCTCCGTCATCGCCCGAGGAGCCTTCGAATCCGGTGCCCTCGCCCTGGGCGCCAAGCACCTGCTCAAAGGCATGTACTCCGGAGCCCACCCCACCGCCGCCATGATCGGGCTCGCAGGTCTCATGTACTTCGGCCGCCACAAGGGCCACACCCATGAGTGACACCCTCTCCCGCCCCGACGCGGCCGCCCCAGCCCAGGACAGTGGCACCCCGCACACCCTCGCGGAGCCGCCCGCACCAGAAGCTGGCAGCACGCATACGGACGCAGACTCCTCGCCACCGACCTGCTCAGCATCATCATCGCCCTCGTCACAGCCCGCACAGTGCGCTTCACCGACATCTGGCCCGACCGAGCAGCAGTCCCCGACGAAGTGCCCCCAGGTCCCCTCACCTGGTTCGGCCAGGACCACTGGGCCGTCTCCTCATCCTGCTCGTCCTGTGGATGGGAGCGCTCAGCGCCGTCGCCAGCAGAAACCGCAGGATCATCGGCAGCGGGGCAGTCGAATACCGCCGAGTCGCCCAAGCGACGTTCGCTGTCTTCGGCCTCCTCGCGATCATCGCATTCGCTGCCCAATGGCAGATATCCAGGGGCTACCTCATCCTCGCCCTGCCCCTCGGCCTGGGACTGCTGCTCATCACCCGATGGCTGTGGCGCCGCAGACTCACCGTCCACAGCGCCGCAGGCCTATGGGACCGACGCGCAGTCCTCGCCGGGGAGCCCACCAAAGTCAGCCACGCCCTCGAACAGATTCGTCGAGCCCGCCCAGGCGCCGGACTCACCGTGATCGACACAGACACCCAGTGCACCGTCGCCAGCATCCTCGACGCCGTCACCGCCTCCGGTGCCGACACCGTGCTGCTCACCAGCGCCGACGCACTCGACCCCAGAACGATGCGCGAACTCGGGTGGGAGCTCTCCGCACTCGACGTCGACGTCATCGCCGCACACTCCCTGACAGACGTCGGCGGACCGCGCCTGCACTCCCTGCCGGTGGCAGGGCTCTCCCTCGTGCAGGTGGACTATCCCCGTCTCTCCGGCTCGGCGGCCCTGACCAAACGCACCTTCGACATCGGGTTCTCGCTCCTCGCCCTCTGCGCCCTGATGCCCGTGCTGGCGGTCATTGCATGGGCAGTGCGCAGAGACACCCCGGAGGCGCCATCTTTCGGCAGGAACGTGTGGGGCTCAAGCACACACGCTTCACCATGTTGAAGTTCCGCTCCATGGTGGTTGACGCCGAGGCGCAGAAGCACCTGCTGCTCGAGCAGTCCGAAGGCAACGACGTGCTGTTCAAGATGAAGGCCGACCCTCGAGTGACCCGCACCGGTCGGCTGCTTCGACGATGCAGCCTGGACGAGCTCCCGCAGTTCATCAATGTGCTGCGCGGCGACATGTCCATCGTCGGGCCCCGTCCGCCCCTGGCATCAGAGGTCGACGAATACGACGACGCTTACCACCGCCGCCTCCTCGTCAAACCCGGCATCACAGGCCTCTGGCAGATCCAAGGCCGCTCCGACCTCTCCTGGGAGGACAGCGTCCGGCTGGACCTCTACTACGTGGAGAACTGGTCGCTCTCATCAGACATCGGCATCATCTTCCGCACCCTCCGGGCCGTCACCGTCGGCGCCGGGGCCTACTGAGGAAACCATGACACTCAAAGACGTTCTGGGCATCATCCGGCAGCGATGGCTGACCGTGCTCGTCACTGCCCTGCTCATCACCGGTGCCGCCGGCGTCTACGCCGCACTCACCGAACAGAGCTACGAATCCACCACCATCCTTCGATTCAGCAGTGCCGCCTCCCAGTCCCTGGAAGGCGGAGAGGCCGGATATCCGGGCATGGACCTGGACCTGGACACCTTCTTCGTCACCTCCGAGGAGGTGCTCGAACAGGCATCAGCTGCCTCAGGGGAGACCGTGGAGACGCTGCGCAGCGGGACCGTCGCCACCCTGATGGAAGGCACGCGGGCCCTGCGCCTGGCCGTCACCAGCGAGGCCCCACCCCGGAAGCCAGCCAGCAGAAGGCAGACGCGGTGGCCCAGGCCTACGTCGCACACCTCGAGGAGCAGATGAATGAGCACCAGGGGCAGCTCGAGGATGAGCTTGAGGGCGCCCAGACTGACAGGGATGAAGCGCTGGAGGCCGCGACCGACGACTCCGAGGACCTCTTCGCCCAGCAGCAGCTGACCCAGGCCCTCACCGAGGTGGTGAGCATCGAAAGCCAGACGACCTTCCTCGAACAGGCCGGACCGCCCGCCGTCCTCATGGAGGACGCCGCCCCGGGGCGGCCGCTGGGGACGGAGCCGTACCTTCTGCTGATCATCGGCGCGGTGTGCGGCCTCATCGTTTACGCCGGCGCTGCGCTGCTGCGCGAACAGTTCGACGATCGGCTGCGCAGCTCCCAAGCGATGGAGAGCCAGACCGGCAAGCCCCTCCTCGCCGAGGTGCCCGCCATCCGCCGCCGCAGAGGCGAGGCCACCCTTCCCTGGCCGATCCCACGCCCTCCCCGTTCAACGAAAGCATCCGCAGCCTGCGCACCTCCCTTCAGGTGGCATACCCGCAGCGCCGCCCCGCCATCGTCATCACCAGCCCCAGTCCCGGAGACGGCAAATCATTCCTCATCGCCAACCTCGCGGTCTCCATCGCACGCAGCGGACGCCGCGTCCTCCTGGTCAGCGGAGACCTGCGCCGCCTGGGGCTCGCGAGCTTCTTCGGCGCGGAGCCGGAGAGCCCGGGCTTCGCCGAAGCGCTCGAGAACGACGACGCCTCCGAGCAGATCGAGCAGCGCCTGATCCCCACAGAGTTCGAGAACCTTCGCCTGCTCGCGTCCGGGGCGCCTCGCCGCCAGCCCGGTGACCTGCTCGCCGGGGAGAGCATGCCCTCCATCATGGAGCGTCTGCGAGGCCTCGCGGACGTCGTCCTCATCGATGCGCCCCCGGCCTGGAGATCGCCGACGCCGCCCTGCTCGGCCAGCAGGCCGACGGCGTCGTCGTGGTCGCCTCGCTCCGGACGACCGCCAAACGGGACCTCACCGCCATGCTGCACAGCCTGGAGCTGAGCAGCGTGCCCGTCGTCGGCATCGTAGCCAACAGGTCCCGCCGCAAAGCCCACCGCAGCTACACCTCGTACTACCAGCCCGCCCCCACCCCCAGTCCTGCCCCCGCCCCGGCGCTTACTCCGACCCCGCCTGAACCCCGCTGCCCCAAGGAGGCACCATGTCAACCGAAACCCTTCTGAGCCTGATCCTGATCGTCGTGACGGCGGTGCTGGTCATCGCGCTCGTCGCCGCGGTGGGCCTGGCGGCCGCAGCCCTGAAGTGGCAGCGTTCGCGCGGCCGCGGCATCCCCGGCCTGAGCATCCTCGGACGGAGGCGCAGGGCGCCCGCACCCTCACCTCAGCCTTCCACCGCTGCCCAGCCCACCCCTCAGACCCCTGCAGCGAGGCCCGTCGCCCGCGAATCCGGCCCCACCCCGCGGGGAGATGCCCCCGCGGACCATCCGCGCATCCTGGAGCTGGGGCTCGAAGAGCCCGCATCCTGCGAGGCTGTGCTGCGGAACCTGGAGAGGATCAAGCCCCTTCTGCACCAGGAGGCCCCCGAGGGCGACCGCATGGGCCGGGTCACGCCGCTCGTTGGCAGGGCGCTGCGCTCCGCCGGACTGTTCCGCTGGGGCTTTCCCCAGGAGAGAGGCGGGCTCAGCGCCTCCTTCGCCGAGCGCCTCGAAGCCATCACCCAGCTCGCCCGCGTCGATGTGGGCACCGCCTGGGTCACCACCTGGCTCTCCGCCCACGGAGACATCGCCACTTACTCACCGATGAGGCGTTCGCTGAGATCTACCCCACGCCGACCTGCCCACCGCGTTCTCCGCCAACCGCTGGCACGGGCCGTGGAGGTCGAGGGGGACCGGTACCGCCTCGACGAGGGCACCACATGGCGGCTCGGCAGCGGCGGATACCATGCTGAGCGGTGGATCGGCGGGGCCATGGTCTGGGACACCAACGGCGAGCCGGTGATCTGCGAGCAGACCGGCGAGCAGAAGATCATCGGTGTGTGGCTGCCGCCCGAGAAGGTTCGTCAGCTCGACGACTGGGACCCCCTCGGCGTCCGGTCCTCCGGCAGCGCCTCCTACCGGCTCACCGAGACGATCGAGGTGCCGCGGCGACACAGCTTCAACGTCGGAGCTGACCGGCGCCCGTACTTCTTCTCCTTCATGGGGTCATGGTCGGCGCCGCCGAGCACCTCGTCGACCTGACGATGACCGCGCTGCGCGCCAAGAGCGCCAAGGAGCTCCCATCGGCTTCCACGACACCGCCCGACTGACGCAGGCCATGGCATCCCTGGACATGATGGTGATCGGACTGCGCGGCTACGCGGCGCACATCGATCGCATCGCCGCCTCCAGCGACTCCGGAGCCCCCAGCGTTGCCGACACGGCCTGGATCGAGTCAGTCGGCATGCCCGTGCGGCAGGCCGTGCTGGAGATCAGCGACATCGCCACCGACATCTTCGGCACCGGGTACGTGGCCTCCGGGTCAGAGTTCGGACGGGTGCTTCGGGACATCCAAGTCGCCCTCGCCCACTGGTGGTTCCGCCTGTCAGACACGCAGGCGCCCCGCGGCAACAGGGTCCGCATGATGCTCGAAGACCCAACGGTCGCCCCGGTCTGGGACACTCGCTGGCCCACGGAGCCCGCACGCACGTGAGGAAGGTGTCGGTCGCAGGGGCTGCTCGGTGCGGGCGGCAGCCCTCGGCGAGCTCACCCCGGATGACTTCGAGCGCTGGCGACGGCTCGACGCCCGCGCCCTGGAGCCCGTCCCCATCTCAGCGCGGACTATCTCCAGCCTAGCGCTTAGCGCACTGGTTACCGCCGCATCCGTGCGGCTGCTCCTCGTCGAGCGGGACGATGAGATGCAGATGGTGATGCCGTTCAGGATCATGCCCCTGCACCTGCGGCTTCCCATCCCCGTCCTGTCGACGTGGGATCTCACACTGGCTGATGAGACGACGCGGCTCTTTCCCGTTCTGGGAGGGTCTGACCCGGCAGGGGCGCTGCTCGCCGGGCTTGAAGGGCTTTCCGCTCTGGGCCTGCCGGGGCTGGTCGACATCGTCACAGTGCTTACTGAGGGCCCCACCGCGGCCCTGCTGCGCCGGACCCTGGAGCCGCAGGGCCGCTGGGACATCAGGGGCGCTCGGCCTGGCCGGTGGCGCATATGCGCACCCCGCCGGAGCCGAACCGCTCCGGAACGTTCGATACGACCCCGCACCACCGCAGCGCGTCGACGCGTCGCCGGGCCAGGAGGGCGCGAGAGGCTCTGGAGCGGCGGTTCGGGGCGAGCTTTCGCTGCGGGATCGAGGCGAGGATCCGCAGGCCGTGGAGGATTTCCTCGCCCTGCAGGCCGCCGGGTGGAAGGGCGATGCGTCCAAGAAGGAGAGGCCTACCAGGTGACGGGGCGGGCCGAGTGGCTCCGTGAGGTGACCGACAAGTTCAGATCCCGGGGCAGCTCCTGGCACTGGACGTCTGCGCCGGAGACAGGTCCCTCTACATCATGCTCTGCCTTCGCGCAGGCAGCAGCGTATGCGGCCTTCAGGACGCCTACGATGAGGCTTAGCGCGCCCGATGGGCTCGGCAGTGCGGCGCGCACCGGGTGCCTGAACTGGTTCGCGGAGCAGGGGTCGAGACCTTCGATCCGAACATGTTCTGGGGCTACTCCGAGTCTGCCCGGATCTACCCCGACCGTCGGGAGCAGCTCAGGCTGCTGCTCTCGGCGCCCGGCCCGGTGCCCACGCTGCAGCTCGCTGCGGTGCGGGCCGCGCGGAATGCGGGGAGCGGCTGCGGGCGCTGCGCAGCGCGGCGAGCCGCAGAATCACCCTGAGAGCGCCGGAGCCGGTCCCGGAGACGGCGGGCCATAGGAAGGTGCCGGGCGACGTGGGGTCCGGGACCGCGCACCCCACGGTGAAGGAGCCGCACCGCATACGGTCCGGATACAGGTGGGAGGCCTGCGGGTACTTCTGGTCGTCCATGCTCGGATCGAACATCTCCACCCGGCCCGAGCCGAGCAGCGCCTGCAGCTCAGCCAGCTTACCGAGAGCTCCGGGGCTGTAGGCGGCGAGCTCCTGATCGTAGGCATCGTGGAACCCGAAGCCCCGCAAGCCGCTGTGCAGCACCACAGTGGTGAAGACCGTCCGGCTGGGGTGCGGAGGCTGAGCACCGAGAGGCGCCCGTCTGCTCGGAAGCTGTCGGTGACGTCGCGGAACCACGCATCGAGCCCGGTGCGTTCGAAGCTCTTGCCGTCCTGGGCCGCGTCGCCCTTCCACCCGGCGTTCTGGAGGCGCAGGAACCGGGTGATGGCCTCCGGGTCCTCGCTCTCCTCGACCATCTCGAGCCCACCCTCGTCCCGCTCCAGCTTGCGGGCGAGCCTCCGAAGGTTCTTCCGAGATGAGGACGAGAGGTGGGAGAGAGCCAGCAGCTCTCCGTCCTCGGCGGCGGCCCCGTCGACGGGCGTGGAGCCGCGCACGCGAACTCCTGCTCGCCCTCCGGCAGCACCGGAGCGTCCATCCTTCGGGCAGCTCGCATCAGCGCGCCCGGGAGATCACCGTTCAGGGGAGCTACTGATCTCCAGAAGGTGGGCGCGCTGAGCCCGTGCCCCTCGATGAGCGAGATGAAGACCTCCTCTGCGCGGCCGGGCGCCGTCAGCGGGTGAAAGCGCTCGCCCTCGAAGGCGCTGAAGGACTCTGAGGTGGAGACCGTCCGCAGGGTGAGCCTGCCGACCTTCCGCTCCCGCCGTGCGTAGGACAGGGCGCCCACTGTGGCCTCGCCGTCGTCGACGAGCATGACGCGCCCCTCGCGTGCATGGGGGTGCGCAGCGGCTGAGGGCAGAAGGAACCGGGGGTCGGCGAAGGCGTTGGGCTCACTCGCGGCGTCGGCGAGGACGCGCCATCCTGCGGCCGCGTCCGGCGTGACCTCGGTCAGGGCCGCGTCAGTCAGCCGCATGCGTACGGCCCTTCCTCGACGGGTGGTGTTCATGCGGGTGCTCCTGCTCGCGCTGAGTTCAAAGCTGTGCAGACGCTGATAAGAGTACTGGTAAACCTGTGCGGCGGTCAGTAGTCTGATGATGTTCCAGCGCTCGCTGGTCATTCGGCTTCGAGCGAGTGCAGGAGGACCGGTGAAATTCAGAACCGTATCGCTCACAGACGTATCGCCCGACGATCGTCTGCGGTGGCAGCGTCTGGCTGATCGTGCCGCAGACCCCAACCCCAACGCGGATCCGCGATTCCTTCACACCTCGCTGGGCAGCGGCCTCGCCGCCGAGAAGGTCCGGCTGGGGATCGTGGAGACCGAAGATGACTTCGCTCTGGTGCTTCCCTTCACCATGGCGCGGACCCTCTCCGGGGCGCCGCTGCGGCACGCGACCACCAGCGGCGAATTCATGTTCGACCACGCCTCGAAGTATCACCCCTGATCGCACCGGAGGAGCCCGCAGAGGCTCTCCGGTCCCTGATGCTGGGCATGCGGGACGAAGGGTTCGGCGACCTCCTGAGCCTGACGGCCTTCCCTGGACGGCCCCTGTTCGCGGCCTTGGACGCACTCCGCCAGGAGGGCACGGTGCGAGTGGAGGAGCGGGGCCGGGATCGTCGCGCCCTCGCCCGTCGCACGGACATCGATCCGCAGGGGTCAGTGTGGGACGAGGAGGGTGCCACCGCTGTCCTACCCGATGCCGCACCTGAGCAACGGACCCGGCGCAATGCGCGCAGGAGCATGGAGCGCCTCGAAGCGGCCGCCGGGGCTCTCTTCGCATCAGGGAGGCCGAGGCCTCCGATGAGCTGCTCGAAGAGTTCTTGAGCTCCAAGCGGCCGGATGGAAGGGTGACGCATCCAAGGCGGGGCCCCAGTTTCGCCGCAGAGGACGCGAACCGTGGTTCCGCAGCGTGCTTGAGGCATTCCAGGCCGACGGCAGGCTGCGTGCTTGGCACGTCACCGCCGGTGAGCGCACCGTCTACATCGCCTTCACCCTGATCTCAGGGGGCCATTCGTTCGGCTTCCACGACGTCTACAGCGAGGACTTCGAGAGCTTCTCACCGGGATTCGTCGGCCGCCTGGCCCTCATCGGCGCCCTCATGCGTGAGCCTGGGGCGCCGCCGTTCGACCTGGGATGGAGCCCACCTACGTGCAGGCTTACGCCGTGTTCCCCTCCCACCGCGAATACGCCGAGCTGCTCGTCGCCGGGCCCTCCCTCCGCGCGCGGATGACAGTCGGCGCGTATCCGGCGCTCAGACGCGCACGCGCGCGGCTGCGCAGGAGCGCCCCATGACATGGCGAACGCGGATCGTGCCGCTGGGCGAAGTCGGAGAGCAGGACGCCGCCCGCTGGAAGGACCTCGCCGAGAACGCGCTGGAGCCCAACGCCTACCTGGACCCCGGTTCCTCCTGCCACTTAAGCAGCAGGCCGGATGCGGACGACATTCGTGTGGTGTTCGCGGAGCGCAGCGGCGAGCTGAGGGAGTGCTGCAGTTCACGACCGGCCTGCTGGAGGGCCGCTGGCCCGTGCGCGTCTCCTCAACCGGCGGCCGCTTCATGACCACCCACGCAGACCGCCACCACCCGCTGCTCTCCGCCGAAGAGCCCGCGCAGACCGTCCAGGCGCTGCTCGAAGGAATCCGAGGCGCACGCGAGGCCGGGCTGGTGCTGATGCGCCACCTTCCTGCCCACGGGCCGGTCGCCGAGGCCGTGGCCGAGGCTGTTCGGGCCGGAGGGTTCTCGGCCCTTGAGCGGGTGCGCCTGGAGTGCGCCTACGCCGAGGCGCGGCAGGAGGAGCCCGCGGACGGGGTCATCGACGTCGGACACATGAGCTCGAAGGCGCGCAAGGAGTTCCGGCGTCGCGTCCGCGCCATCGAGAAGCAGGCCGGTGCGCCCCTGACGATCGTCGACCGGAGCGAGGATCAGGACCTCGTCGAGGAGTTCCTCGACTTCCAGGCCGCCGGATGGAAGGGCGACCCCGCCCAGGGCGGCGGCGCATTCCGCCTGGACCCCCACCATGAGCGCTGGTGCAGAGAGGTGCTGGCAGGATTCCTTGAGGACGACGCACTGCTGGCGCCTTCGGCGCTCGCTAAACGATGAGGTCATCTTCATGGCCCTGACCTCCTCTCCGGCGGTGCCGCCTTCGGGTTCATCGACGCATACAACGAGGAGTATGTGCGCTCCAGCCCGGGCGCTGTAGGCCGCCTGGCCGAATGGGCCTACATCACGCGGGTCACCGGAGTCAGCCACTTCGATCCTGCGTTCGACCCGTCGTATGCGGCGAGCACCAAGCTCTATCCCGAGCGGCGGGAGCACATCGATCTGCTCATCGGAACCACCGCGAAGGGGCGCGCCGTCGTGCGGGGGCTCCCGCTGGCACGCACAGTGCGCGACAGGATGCGCGGCGGCCGGTCAGTGCGGCGCGAGAGGTCCGACGTCGGGGTGGACGCGGCCGAAGCGTGAGCCGAGCAGCTCACCGACCCGCCACGCGAGGTTGGCCTGCCCGGCCCTGCTCAGCGCGGCGCGGCGCAGCCGCTGGATGAGGCGCTCCACGGGCAGAGCGGGAGCATCGTCCTCGGCGCCGGTGGGCGGCGCAGCAGGCGAAGGCTGGGCGTCGATGAGCCGGGCGTACTTGATGCGGAGAGCCCGGTGCCCAGCGGCGTAGGAATACGCCTGTCGGAACACGGCCCGCAGCCCTTCCCGCTGCCGCGAGTGCACGACGGCCTGCGGTGCGCGCGCAAAGGAGAAGCCCGCACGCTGAATGCGCCAGCAGAGATCGACGTCCTCCCCGGTGCCGAGATGCTCGTCGAAGCCCCCACCGCCCGGAAGGCGCTCGCCCGCACCGCCAGGTTCGACGTGGCGCCGGCGGGATACCGGGGCCAGTACGCCACGGTGATCTCCGAGCTCACCTCCCACGAGACGGACGTGCGCCTCCCGCGATTCAGCGCCCGGCCCTCCAGCCGCCCGGCCACCAGGTCCGCCTCCGCGGCAGCGTCGCCCATCGTCTCGACCCAGCCGGGGGCGATCACATCGTCGGCGTCGCAGAACAGCAGCACCTCGCCCAGCGCAGCCTCCGCGCCGATGTTCCTCGCCGCAGCCGGACCTCGTCGCGCCGACGCATCGATCAGCCGGATGCTCGCCGCACCCGAGGCCATGCCTCGCACGAGCTGCGCGGTCCCGTCCGTCGAGCCGTTGTCGCAGACCAGGATCTCGAAGGGGCGCGCTGAACGCTCCCGGCGCAGAGCGTGCAGCTGCGCAGCCAGAGTCGCCTCTGCGTTGTAGGCCGCGATGATCACCGACAGCGCGGGCGGACGGTCGACGCTCACCTGACCTCCTGGGCATCGAGGGCGGGACCTCGTCCCTGCCCAGGGCGCGCCCCATCCGGTGCCCGATGCGGTGCGCGTGGAACTCCAGGTCGGGAAGGCGGAGGCGGCGAGCCGAGACCTCGGACGACCCTTCTGCCGGCGGGTCGGGCGGGGCAGGGGGCTGGTCAGAAGCTGCTCGTCGCCTCTGAGCGATCGGACCGAACCGGCGCTCGAGCACCCGATCGCCCCGGCCGTAGGTCCACGCCTGCTTGAAGCCCGCCCTGAGACCGGTGCGGCGGCGGATCTGCATCACCGCCCGTGGCGCTGCGGAGAAGGAGAAGCCTGCGAGCTGCAGCCGCCAGCACAGGTCGATGTCCTCGGCGGCCCGCAGCCGCTCCTCGAAGCGCCTACGGCGTCGAAGGCGGAGCGGCGCACGGCGAGGCTGTGGGAGGGCGCCGCCGCCAGGTCCTCCAGGGAGGCTTGGAGAACAGAGGTGCGGGCCAGTCGGACGGGCCGAAGGGGCTGGCGTTGAGCTGCGCGTAGCCCCGGCGCGCCATGGCGGCGTCAGCTGTGCCCAAGGCCTCCGCCAGGCCTGCGATCCAGTGGGGCTCCGCCGCATCGTCGGCGTCGCAGAAGAGCAGTATCCCGCCGCGCGCCTGCTGGACGCCGATATTCCGTGCGGCCCCGGTCCCCGGCGAGCGGAGGCGTCGATGACGCGCAGCCCATGGATGCGGCTGTCCCACCCACGGGCCGTCTCGGCTGTGCCATCGGTGGAGCCGTTGTCGGCGACGATCAGCTCCCACTCCGGGGCGTCGCGCTGAGCCGCGAGCGCGTCCAGCTGCACCTCAATCGTCGATGCGGCATTGAAGGCCGGCATGATGACGCTGATGCCTGGCTCTCCGTGGATCACAGCGCGCCTGTGCCGGGCAGGGTCTCCGGCGGGGACCTGCGGCGCGGAGCGGTCGATGCGCCCGAAGCGGTATCCGGCCTGCGCCGAGATCCGCCGAGCGACGTCGGTGAGGTCTGAGGGTCTGCGCAGTGCGATCACCTTGCGCAGGAGCTTCGGCGCGGCGGCGAGGGCGGCTGCGGCGCGGGATCGGGTAAGCGGCTCGTCCTCGGCGGCGGGCGTGGGGGCGGGAGGCTGCGGGGCGGCTCTGAAGGCGGCCTCCACCTGGGCATATTTGTGCTTGAGGCGCGCGTCCCCCACCCCGTAGGCGTAGGTCTGGGCGATGCTCGCCCGCAGGCCCTCTCGGTTGCTCACGGTGACGACGGCCGCAGGCTTCTCCACGAGCGTGTGGCCTGCCAGCTGCAGGCGCCAGCAGAGGTCCAGGTCCTCGCCTGTCCGCATGCTCTCATCGAACCCTCCCGCGTCCAGGAACGCCTGACGATGCACGCCCATGTTGCCGCGCTTACGGCGGGCAGATGGGGAAGAACGGCACCCAGTAGATGCCCCAGCTGAAGTAGCGCTCCTCGCCCGGACGCGCATTGAACTCGAGGCGGCGGGCACGCCCGGTGACGAAGGCCGCCCGGGTGAGGGCTGCGTGCATGACGGCCAGCCAGTCGTCTGCGACCACGTCGTCGGCGTCGCAGAACGCGAGCAGGGAGACTCGGCGGCGCGGGCGCCGGCATTGCGTGCGGCACCGGGCCCTTGCACCGCGGAGGCGTCGATGACCCGCAGGCGCGGAAGGGTGCCGGCGTATGAGGCGGCAAGGGCGGCAGTGCCGTCGGTGGAGCCGTTGTCGCACACCAGCACCTCCCACTCCCCGTCGAAGGTCTGGCGCCCCAGGGCGTCGAGCTCCGCGGCGAGCGTCTCCTGGGCGTTGTAGGCCGCGATGACCACACTGATGCTCGGCGTCATCGTCGGCGCATCCTCTCGCGCGAGCCGCTGAAGACATGCGGCGCCCGGGCAAGCAGCTCCTCCAGAGGCGCGATCGCCAGGCGCTCAGCAGCCAGGCGCCGCAGCAGATGGTCGGCCACCAGGGCCCTGTCGAACGCGGGGAGCGATTCCCGGGCTGCAGAGTCTCCGGGTCGGCTCGGTCGTCGTGCATCAGCAGGATGCCGCCGGGGAACGCGGAGGCGGCGACGCGCTCGACGACCTCAGCGGCTTACTGGTCCACCCAGTCCATGCCGTCGCCGGACCACAGGACCAGCTCGAGGCCGAGCCGCCTCAGCGCCCAGGCCTGGCTGGGGTGTGGTGCCCGTACGGCGGCCGGTAGAGCGTCACAGGTGCGCCCGCCAGCTGCTCCAGCTCATCCTTGGCCTTCGCGACGGCACGGACGGCGGCGCGGGTGCTCATGGTCAGCAGGGACCGATGATCGGCGCCGTGCAGCCCGATGCGATGGCCCTCGTCCAGCATGCGGCGCAGGATGCCGGGATGGGCGCGCGCCGCTGGGGTGAGGACGAAGAACGTGGCGCTCGCCTGATGATCGGCCAGCACGTCGAGGATCCGGGGAGTGTGCTCCGGGTGCGGCCCGTCGTCATAGGTGAGGGCGACGGCGCGGTCGGCGGTGTCCACGCAGTGGATGCCGAGGAATCGGGAGATCAGGGGTGTGAGCTACCGGGAGGAGCGCTCGCTGAGCGAATTCGCCGCCCGGCGGGCGCGTGTGGCCCTCGATGCTGCCTCGTCTGACGAGGACGCCTGCTTTGCTTCTGCCCACAGTGCTGACCCCACGTCTCTGCAGAGGCTTTTGGCCGAAGTGACAGTTGTATGATAGCCCAAACACTCAGCCGGGCGGATCGCCGGGGCAACGCGGACGTCGGAGGCTCTCTGCGTCCTGAGGAGGAGGCGCAGTGCGGACGAGGCGGGTGATCTTCGCGGCGCTGCTCGTGGCCCTTGCCCTCCCGGGCTGCGCCTCGGGCGGAGGAGGCGGGGAGGACGGCGACCCGCCGGAGGGTTCCGCCGAGGAGGAGGACATGCCCGTCGACTCGCCGGAGCCGGAGGCCGAGCAGGGGCCTGAGCCTGTGTGGTCCGCCGAGTTCGACGGCGAAAGCGGCGAACCGCTCGACGACGCCGAATGGACCGTCTCCGACCGGGGCGACGGCTACGGCAATGAGGAGCTGCAGGTCTACACCGGCTTACCGGAGAACGTCCGCCAGGACGGCGAGGGCTCGCTGCGCCTGACTGCGCGGGCGGACCCGTACACGGATCCCCGCGGCTTCTCCGGGGAGTACACCTCGGGGCGCGTGGAGAGCACGGCGCGCTTCCAGTACGGGCGGGTGGAGGCGCGCATCCTCGCCCCCGCCGGTTCAGGGCTGTGGCTTGCGTTCTGGCTGTTCGGAGACTCCCTGGGCGATGAGAGCTGGCCCGAGGTGGGGAGATCGACATCGTCGAGCTCCTCGGGGACGCCTCGGAGCTGCACAACTCGGTGATCGCCGCCGATGACGCCATGAGCGGTGGCTGCGGACCAGTGTGCTGGAATCGGAGGAGCCGTGGGGCGACAGGTGGGTGGTCTATGCCGTGGAGTGGGATGCCGAACGCATCGTCTTCTTCGCAGATGATGAGGAGACCTTCAGCGTGGAACGCTCCGAGCTGGCCCCGAGGAGCAGTGGCCCTTCGACCGGCCCTATTCGATCACCCTCAACCTGGCGGTCGGCGGGTGGGCCGGGGCCCCGGCCGATGATTCGCACCTGCCTGCGGAGATGCTCGTCGACTATGTCCGGGTGTACGACTCCGAGGTGACGCGCGGCTGAGGAGGCTTCAGCGCCTGCCGGGCATGCTGCGGCGTGCGGCGTGGGCGAAGCCCGCAGCGACGCCGCCCATGTCAGTGGGGATCCACAGCAGCGCCTTCCAGGAGTCCGCCGATGACGCTGGGCCTGCGCCCGGCTCGTCAGCGCCGCGCGGCACTGCGGTGCGGGCGAAGCGGCGCACGTGCTCCTGCTGGCGGCGCAGCATGGTGCGGGCGAACCGTGCCGCGTAGGGACTCCGCCAGCCGAACGCTTCGATCAGCATGACCACCAGGTCGCGGTTGTGCAGGTAGCGGTCCCTGTAGCTGAAGGGATTCTGGCCCGGCGGGAACTCGGTGCTGGGCGCGGCGACGCATGCGGACGGCTGGAAGACCAGGCGTGATCCTGCGGCTCTGAGGGTCAGCGAGATGAGGGTGGTGCTCCTGTGCTCGGAGAGGGCCTGAGGTCCGAGCAGCCTCGCGGCCCTGCGAAGATCTGCGCGCCGGAATGACGCGTTGCCGTGCGGCAGATGATCCGTGAGCACCGGCTTACCCGGGTCGAGGCCGAATCCCATGGTGATGCTCCCGTTGGGGAGCAGGCGGCCTATCTCGCTCAGGCGTCCCTCGGCCGCGCTGCCGTCGCCGCTGATGATCCGACCGCCGACCCCGGCCACATCAGGGTCCTCATAGGGTGCCGTCAGCTCGTCGAGCCACGTGGGGGCGGGGCGCGAGGTGCTGTCGATGAGCGCGACGACATCCCCGTTGCACGCCTCGACGGCCTGCTGCTGATCCTCGGCGTCTCTGCCGATGACCAGCACCTCATGCGGTGCGCGGTCCAGGCGGCCGAGGTGATCGAGGCAGGCTGCCAGCTCCTCGCTGCGGTGGGCCCCGGTGACGATGACGCTGACGGCCGTCGAGTCGGGGCCGCTCACGGTGCGATGCCCCGGTCGGGAATCGCCGCGAGCCGGTACCAGGCGCGGCGGCGCAGCGGCGAGCTCAGCGCGGTCAGCCGCGGACGGCGCTGGCGGGCCGCCCAGAGGCGGTAGATCTCCGGCTTGAGTAGTCCTCGGCGTGGCCCGACCAGCCGAACTTCCGCCTGATGGTGTCGTGGTCCCTCACCCACGAGAAGTGCAGCACGGCCGCGTCGGGCGGGATGACCTCGTGGACCGTGGCAGCGTGGTTGTGGGCCGGGTCGGTGTTCCACGGACGAAGATCGACGCGGTAGAGGGGCACGGGCGTCTGCCGAGCCTGCACGAGCTGGGTGCCTGCCCGGACTGCCAGGGGCCCGGGTAGTCGGCCCGCGGCTTACCGAAGCGGGTGCTCGCCTCGAGGTACTGCCCGCCTGCCGTTCTGGAGTAGAGCCACCGGGAGGGGTAGTCCAGGGCGGAGGCGCCCGCCTCCTCGGCGCGCTCGAGGCAGGCGAAGAACGTCTCAAGGCTGAGCATGACCTCGTCGGTGTCCAGCTGCACCACCCAGTCGGCGTCCTCGGAGGCGGCGTCCAGGGCGTGCTGGCGCTGGAACGTGTCATTGCTCAGGGGTCATGGTCCAGCCGGGCGAAGTCTCCGGGCGTGAGGACGCACTTGCCCTCGGAGTCGAGGGCGCTGAGGATGTCCAGACACTCCTGCACCGGCAGGGCGGTGCCCGTCCAGGACGTGGAGCTCCGGTCATAGGAGACGATGATCCGCTCCACGAAGGGGTAGTAGGCCCTGACGCTCGAGGCGAGGTAGTTCGGATCGGCCGCCAGGACATAAGCGGTGAGGCGCATCAGATGAAGTCCGCGAATTCCCGCTCGTTCTTCTGGAAGACGAGCATGCCTATGAACAGAACCAGCGGCGCAGCTGCGCCCAGGGCGACCATCTGCCAGGTGGGCGGAACGTCCGCGCCCAGGGTGGACCACCGGAACGCTTCGAGGAACCATGTGATCGGGTTGGCCTCGAACAGCCAGCGCACGCTCTCCGGGACCGCCGAGACGGAGTAGGCCAGGGGCTGGCGTACATCAGCACCTGGAGCACCCAGGGAAGCACGTAGCCCACGTCCCGATACTTGACCATGTAGGCGGCCGCCATCAGGCCCAGGCCCAGCCCGAACATGAGGATCAGAACGACCCACACCGGCAGCATGAGCAGGCCCCACCCGGGAACGATGCCGAAGACGAAGAGCAGGACGATCAGCAGCGCGAACCCCACCAGGAAGTCCACCACGATCGATGCCAGGCTGGAGGCTAGCACCAGAATCCGCGGGAAGAACACCTTCTGCACCAGGGACTGGTTGGCGACCATGGAGGCTGAGGCCTGTCCGACGGCCCCGTTGAACAGGTTCCACGCCAGCATGGCGGACAGGGTGAAGATGAAGGTCGGGATGCCGTCGGACTCCAGGTAGGCGATGACGCCGAAGACGATCGTGAACACTCCGGCGGTGACGAGCGGCTGCAGCAGCACCCAGGTGACCCCGAAGATCGTCTGCCGGTAGCGGACGATGATGTCCCGCTGGGCGAGCCGGACGGCGACTTCGCGGGCGCGCCATATTTCCCTCCAGGGCGGCATGTTGAGCCGCCCGGGAGGGTTGATGATGGTGTGCTCCGTGTCGGCCATATCAGTCCACCTGGTAGTCGAAGTTGACGAAGACGAGGCCCTTCTCCGTGCCGGAGGACTCGGTGAACTCCGGGTAGGGAAGGTCGGGGAGGATCTCGAAGCGCCAGGCGCCCTCCCAGGCGTCGAGGATGCCCGCCTGGCATACGAAGAGATCCACGGTGTACTGCCCGGGCTTGAGCCACAGGTCCTTGACGGTCAGCTGCCCCTCATGGGGAGTTCGGGTCGAACCATGCGCCCAGCAGGCGCGAATCGCACTGGGCGACGATCACGCCCTGGTCGTTGTTGATGTGCGCTGAGACGAAGTAGCTGCCGACGAGGTGCTCCGCCGAGGGTGCGCTGAACCGGACGCTGATGTCCTCGCCGGACTTCAGGAACTCGTCCTCCATCGACACGCTGCTCAGGCGCAGGGCGCCCGTGCCGGGGCGCTGGTCAGCGTCGCGCTGGGCCAGGGCGAAGCTCTCGAAGCTGTCGCGGTACGCGGCCAGAGTCCCTTCGACGGTGCCGGAGTAGGTGAGCGTGCCGCGGTCCAGCAGCATCGCGGAGCTGCACAGGGACTGCACGGTCTGCAGCTGGTGGCTCACGTAGAGCACGGTTCTCCTGCGGCATGGCCGCCTCACGCATCTTGGCGATGGATCGTCTCTGGAATTCGGCGTCGCCGACGGCCAGGACCTCGTCGATGGCGAGGATCTCCGTGTCCAGATGGGCTGCGACGGAGAAGGCCAGGCGTACCTGCATTCCGGATGAATAGCGTTTGACGGGGGTGGCAAGGAATCTCTCGATGCCGGAGAACTCGACAATCTCGTCGTACCGCTTTTTGATCTCCCGGCGGCTCATCCCGAGGATCGAGCCGTTGAGGTAGATGTTCTCCTTGCCGGTGAGCTCCGGGTGGAAGCCGGTGCCGACCTCCAGGAGCGAGCCCACCCGGCCGTGCAGCTCGATGCGGCCCTGTGTGGGAGCGGTGACTCGGGTCAGGAGCTTGAGCAGGGTCGACTTCCCGGCGCCGTTGCGGCCCACGATGCCCACCGCCTCCCCTGAGGGATGTCGAAGGACACATCTTTGAGGGCGTCGAAGAGCGTGTACTTGGCGATGCCGGTGGAGCGCAGCCACTGCACCGCGGCCTGCGCAGCTGTGGAGGGGCGCTCGTGGCGGCCCCCAACCTATAGGTTTTGCCCAGGCCGGACACACTTACTGCTGGAGCTGATGCCACATTCTGTCCCCTCTAAACGCGGATTGTCTTTAACATATCCCCTTACGCCCACTAAAACGAGAGGTGAGAGCGTTCCGCTTAGAATATGGCGCATGAGCGTGGAGCCGTCGGTGAGCGTGGTGGTCGCCACCAACCGCTCCGGACCGTTCTTCGACGAAGCCCTCGGCTCGGTCGCCCTCCAGACGCGACAGCCGCTGGAGGTCATCGTGGTGGACGACGGGGCCGAGGACCCCGCGGCGATCGACCGGGCTGCGGCTGCGGTTCCGGGGCACGGGTCATCCACCGTCGGGCGGCGGGAGTCAGCGCTGCGCGCAACGTGGCGCGCCGCGGCGCACGGGGATCTGCTGGTCTTCCTCGACGACGATGATCGCTGGGCGCCTGAGCGGCTCGAGCGGCAGGCCGAAGTCCTGGCCTCCCATCCCGAGGCGGCTGCCTCGTACTGCGGAATGCGCAGCATCGATGAGCACGGCCAGGTGGTGGCGGATGCGGATCAGCGGCAGGTCCCCGATGCGCTGAGCATCGCCCGGCGCAGCGTCGGCATCATCCTGCCGAACCTGATGGTGCGCAGGTCGGCGCTGATCGCTGCGGGCGGGTTCCATGCGGGGATGCGCATGGCCGAGGACCTGGACCTGATCCTCAGGCTGGCACAGCTCGGCCGATTCGTCTGCGTGCCGGAGGCCCTGGTGGACTACCGTGCGCACGCGTCGAACACCACGGGTCGGCACCGTGAGCTGGTGGTAAGCATCGACCGGGTTCTTCAGCTGCACCTGGGCCTCGCTGAGGACGCGGGCCGCGACGAGCTCGCAGCCGCTCTGCGGGAGAGCCTCCAGAAGAACCGACGATTCGCCTGGTGGGGCGCAGCGCGGGCTGCCAGACGCCGATGGTCCCAGGAGGGCCCTGTGAGTGCTGCGGGCGAGCTGGGATGGGCGGCGCGCACCGCTCCCTCAGGGCTGGTCGACGGCGCGGCGAGACAGCTGATCAGGAGGCTGCGGCGGCGCGGATGACGCCTGCCATCGCCGTCACCCGGTCGCTCCAGTCGGGGCTCGAAGGGGCCGATCCGCTCCGGAGGGCGTGCGAGCAGCTCAGCGGCGGCCTCAGCGAAGGTCTCAGCGGACGCTATCGCGACGCCCGGCAGGCCGTGCAGCTCCCTGAAGCCTGAGACCGGGGTCGCGGCGATCGGCCGTCCCGCCGCCTGGTACTCGTAGAGCTTCAGCGGGTCCAGGCTGTCGGTGAAGCTGCTCACCGTGTGCGGCACGACGAGCGCATCGGCGTGCCGCATGTACGCTTAAGCATCTGATCGTGCGCCCTCGAGCCCAGGATGCGCACCCCGCGGCTGCGCTGCAGGAGCTCGGTGTTCTCCCGGCTCAGCGCGTTGGGCCCGAGCAGGACCAGGGAGGCGCCCTGCCCATCGAGCTGTTCGCCGAGGCGGCGGCACAGCTGCACGTCCAGCCTGTCCTCGTGAAGGGTGCCCACGTAGAGGGCGGTCCTCCCTGGCCCCAGATCTTCGGGTCGGGGCTGGGGCTGCACGTAGCGCTGGGTGTCCACCGCGTTGGGGATCAGCTCCACCGTGCGCAGTCGGTCCCGGCTGCGCGCCAGGGCTGAGGAGCACACGACGACGCTGCGGGCGATCTGCAGCAGGAGGCGCTCATTGGCCAGGATCCGTGCGTGCTCGCGGGCGGGGCGATCGGCGGCGGTCCAGTCGTCGGTGATGTCGTAGAGGACCGGCCATCCGGCAGAGTCGGCAAGGTGGGCCCAGCCCGGATCGTTGACCCACAGCAGAGGGTCGTCCATCCCCAGTCGCCGGGCCGCTGAGCGGACCCCGCGCCGCAGGCCGAAGTCGGCCAGCGGGTAGGCGGAGCGGGGCAGCCACTTGGTGAGCTCGAGGCGGTGCAGGCGTCCTCATAGCCGGGCACCGCTGAGAGGCCTGCTCCGCGACGAGGGGCTCTGCGGCGTCGCAGCTGGTGGATCGGATCGCACGAGGGCTCCACAAAGAGGACCCGCTGAACCTCACCCCGTCGCAGCAGTCCGTCGATGAGGAACTGGTTTCTGCGCCAGATGTTGTCCCACGGCTCCAGGGAGCAGACGATCAGATCCACAGGGGCTGCTCCTGCGCTCCGGCGGGCCGAGGAGCTGAGGTGTAGAACCCGAGCCTCCACCGGGAGCGCTCACGCACCTCCCCGGAGGCGAGGATCCGGCGCAGCAGGGCTCCTCCGAGCACCGCTGTGCGATAGCTGAGCTCGCCCCGTCGGCCGTGATGCTTGCTCATGTACT
The DNA here is from genome assembly GCF_019575955.1 of Nesterenkonia pannonica. Lineage (GTDB taxonomy): Bacteria > Actinomycetota > Actinomycetes > Actinomycetales > Micrococcaceae > Nesterenkonia > Nesterenkonia pannonica. The sequence continues at coordinate 99,837 of NZ_CP080575.1, read as the reverse complement.
CCAGCAGGGAGGTGTTGAACATCTCCATCCGGCGGGTGGAGTCCCCGCCTGTTCCGGCGCCCACGTGGGTCGCCGTCGCCGCGGGGACGATCCCCGTCGACCACCCTCGGCTCACCGCACGGCGCTGCCAGTCGGTCTCCTCGGCGTAGAGGAAGAACCTCTCGTCGAAGTGCCCGACGTCGGCGACGGCAGCCGCCCGCAGCAGCAGCACCGAACCGATCACGAACCCCGCACGACGGTCCAGCCTGCCCAGCCCCACCGCTTCGAGCCATGCTCCTGAGGGGCTGGGGAACGGCCACGCGACCCGCTCCGGCCGCCCCGTCTCGGGGTGACGCTGGACCGGGGCCGCGCACGCCAGCTCGGGCCTGCGGCGCAGCTCATCCTGCAGCAGGCGGATCGCAGACGGAGCCACCGCGGCATCGGGGTTCAGCAGCAGGACGTCGCGGTCGCTGCGTCCTCGGGCCGCCAGGTCCTGAAGGCCCCGGTTGACCCCGGTGCCGAATCCCAGGTTGGCGCCCGGGTCGATGTAGCGGGCGCCCGTCCTCTCCGCCAGCAGGCGGGTCTCTTCCGAGGACGAGTTGTCCACGATGGTCACCGAGTATTCGCCCAGCGGCCTCAGGGCCTCAGCCAGGGGCGGCGTCGGGCCGTAGGCGACCACGACGATCTCGGGCGGCGGCACCTCCTCCCCGTGGGGTGCGGGCCCCTCCTTTGCGGGGCTCAGCGCCGTGCGAAGGAGCTCCTCATGGGCCTCTGCCACAGCGGGCCAGTCGAACCGCTGGGCGCGCTCCAGGCCCGCCTCCCTGAGCTCCGCCCAGCGAACGGGCTTGACGCCTCACGGATGCCGTCGGCCAGCGCCTGCGGATCCCCGGGCGGCACAAGAACGCCCGCCTGCCCCACCACCTCCGGCAGTGCGCCGCTGTCTGCGGCGACCACCGGCACCCCGGAGGCGAACGCCTCCACGACGACCCGGCCGAACTGCTCCAGCCAGCCCGGCGTCGGCAGCGAAGGGACCGCCAGCACATCGATCCGTCGGTAGAAGTCCGGCAGCCGGTCGCCGAGATGGCCGCTGAAGGTCACCCGGTCGGCAGCGCCGGTGCGACGGGCCAGCTCCTGAAGGTGCGTGCGCTGCGAGCCGTCACCGGCGAGCTCCAGAGTGCAGCCCTCGAGGCGGCCCAGCGCCTCGATCAGCACCTCCACTCCCTTGTGGGGCTCCAGCCTTCCGGCGTATCCCACACGCAGCGGGCGCTGCGGGCCCGCAGAGGCTGCGGGTGCGAACACCGATCGATCGATTCCCAGGCCGATCAGCCGGGCAGGCGCTCGCAGGCCCTTGCGGCGCAGAATCTCGCCTGCTTCGGCATTGCAGACCGACACGCCTGCGGTGCGGCGCAGCGCATACTGTTCGAACCAGCGGAAGGGCGCCGGGTAGCGCTTGGGGATGTTCTGGGCGGAGTAGAGGGTGAAGGGCGTGCTCAGGCGCCGCAGCCGACGGAGCGCCAGAACCTCCGCCGTCGCCAAGGACGCTTACTCCTCGTGAAGATCGATCACATCCCAGGGCTGGCCCAGGAGGCGCCACAGCGCCCACGGAGAGTAGAGGAAGGCGTTCGGGTGCCGGCCCAGCGTGCGCACTCCCCGGACGAAGTCGTCGTCGCCCGGGTCCAGCTGCACGTCGCGGCCGCCCTCGTTCCATCGCTTCGCCGAGACCAGGGTGACGTGCAGCCCCAGGCGCCGCAGCTCGCGCTCCCGCTGCCTCCAGGCCGAGACGACGCCGTGGTGGGCAATCCGAAGCACCCGCAGCTGATGTGTCTCTGAGTCCGTCATGAGGCCCCCAGCCGTAAGCCGATATTGGGGCTATGATGACACACACGAGGCGCCCGGATCGGCGAAGGGACGGTATGGGTCCGCTATGGTCATCGCTGCTCCAGAGCTCATCTTTCTCTGCCGGGCCAACCGGTGCCGATCCCCGCTGGCCGAGCATCTCACCCGGGACAAGGCTTATCGGCTGGGCCTCGGCGTGACCGTCTCGTCCGCAGGGCTGCTGCGCCCCGGCGAGCTCACCCCGCAGGTGGGCATCCGCGCTGCGGCCCAGGCCTAAGATAGACCTCTCGGAGCATCGCAGCCGCCGCGCGAACGCCGACCAGCTCGCTCGCGCGGACCTCATCCTCACCTCTGGGCGAGCCGAAGCTCGTGACCTTGTGGCGGAGCTGCCGGAGACGTGGCCCCGTGTGCACCCCTCAGACAGTTTCTTCGATGGGCCCACGAGAACCCTGCGCCCCAGGGGCCGACTTCCAGGCATGGGTCGGGCAGGCGGCAGCTTACTGCTCCCGCACCGTGCTGCTGGGCAGCAGCGCGGCGGACGACATCGATGACCCCATGGGTCGGCTAAGCGCGCGCATGGCGAGCTGCGATCGAAGAGCTGGACCGGCTCATCGACCAGCTTCTGCGCAGCTGCTCGGGAGCGCTGCCTGAGCTGGAGGCGGCCCGCCGATGAACGTGCCCATCGAGACCGTCCTCGTCCTTGTGGCCGTAGGGCTGCTCGCTCTGGGAATTCTCTCCACCAACATCGCTCTGCTGCCCGTCCTGGCATTCCCCGCCACCCTGGTGATGGTCCGGGCTGGGCCGGTGAGCGTGTCCGATCTGGTGCTCGCGATTGCGCTGCTTCCCGCTGTTCTGCTGTATCTGCGCGGAGGAGACGCCTCTCGGATGAGGCCGCTGATGTGGGCGGCGCTGGCCTTCCAGCTGATGCTGGTGCCCACGGTGCTGCTCAATCCCTACCTGGCGAATCTTCTCGAGTGGTTCCATGTCCTCGCCCTGGTGATGGGCGGCCTGGCCGTGGGCTGGGTGGTGGGCCGGGGCGGCTACGCCCGAGGCGCGCTCACCCTCTACGTGGTCGGCTCAGCCGGCATCGCTGCGGCTGCGGTCATTGCAGGGCTGCTGATGCTGGTGCAGACCGGCTCGTACGGCGAGGTGTACCTGCCCTTCCTGCACAAGAACTTCATCGGCAACACGCTGGCCTTCGCGTTCCTGATGCTGTGGCTCCGTCCCGACTGGCTCCGCTGGAACCGGACGCTGGCCCTCTCAGGAATGGTGCTGTGCGCGGTAAGCATCGCCGCGTCCGGATCGCGTCAGGCCATGGTGTCCGTCTTCGTCGTCGTCGCGCTCCTGGCGCTGAGGCGGCGGGAGAACGGGGGCGGACGGGCGAGGCTGCTCCTGCTCGCGTGCCTGCTTACCGTCGCCTACGTGATGTACTCCGTGCGGGACCAGCTCTCCGAGGCCAACCCGTTCAACTCCGTCGCGCAGCGGCTGGAGTGGTTCGACGATTCGCTGGAGATCTGGGAGGTCTCCCGATCTTCGGCGTCGGGCTGAGGTGGTGGTACACCGAGGAGTACGGAGGCTTCCAACCGCCCAACGCGTTCCTCGAGATGCTCTCCTCGGCCGGGCTCCTGGGCCTTGCAGGCTTCGTCGTCCTGTGCGTCACGACCCTGTGGGTCGTGCTCGCCCTTCCCGCCCGCTACGGCCAGATCGCCGCCGCCGTCATTGTGGCCCGATTCGTGCAGGGCCAGCTCGACCTCTTCTGTCGCCGGGCAGGCCGCCATCCCTGGATGATGGCCTACCTGGCCGTGGGGTCATGGCCTGGGAGAAGGCCCAGCCGACAGATGCGGAAGGAGGTGGGCATGAGGCCGATCCTGCACGCCATCACACCCGGTGACCACTTCTCCCCGCACCGGCAGTGCCGTGCCGACCGTCATCGACGGCCTCACCCGTGCGGCAGCGCGCGAGGACGGCTCGCCGGAGCAGGGCGTGCTCATCGCCGAGGGCACCTACTCGGACAGGTATCCGCAGGTCACCTGCCGCGAATACGCTCAGGCGCCCTCCCCAGGACGCGGCCGCCGAGTGATCGACGCCGCGGTCGGCACCGTCTCAGGCTCCAGGCCCTTCCAGCGCAGGGAGCTGAAGCCGCTGCTGGCGGAGCAGGGCACATGGCCGCCCAGCACCGTGATCGCCCACAATCTGGTGCAGCTGATTCCGCTGGTGGACCACACTCGTCATCAGGCGGTGCTCTACGCGCACAACGATCTCCTGCGGACCTACACGCAGCGGGAGGCCGCAGCGGCGCTGGCCCACGTCGCCCTCATCGTCTGCGTGAGCAGCTTCTTGGCGGAGAGGCTGAAGCGTCAGCTGCCCGGGGCGATGCACCGCCGCGTGGTCGTGGTGCCCAATGCGGCCGACTGCCTGCAGTTCACCGCCGCGCAGGAGCCTCGGACCCGCGCGGCCGGAGAGCCGCTGCGGGTCGCCTATCTCGGCCGAGTCATCCTCCAAGGGAGCGGACGTGCTCCTGGAGGCCGCTGAGCTCCTCGGCACAGCAGACCTGGCCCTCACCGTGATCGGCAGCGATGGCTTCGACCCCGAGGCGCCGCTGAGCGCCTTCGAAGACAGGCTCCGGCAGACCGCGCCCGGACTCGCCTCGCCCGTGAGGTTCCTCCTCCGTCGACCGACGCACCCTCCCTGAGGTGCTGCGCTCCCAGGACGTGCTCGTCGTCCCCTCACGATGGCCCGAGCCATGGGGCCTGACCGTCTCCGAAGGCCAAGCATCAGGGCTGGTGGTGCTGGCCAGCGACGTCGGCGGCATCCCGGAAGCCATCGCCTCCCCCAAGCATCTCTTTCCCGCTGGGGATCCGCACGCCCTCGCGCGGTCCCTGCAGGAGCTCCTGGACGACCGGGATGCGGCGGCAGAGCACGGACGAGCCGCCCGCCGCTATGCCGAGCACCACGACTGGAGCCTGTCCTGGAGCTTCCTCGCGGAGCATCTGGCGATGGCGGACGACGGGCGGCCCGCATGAGGATCCTTCAGATCGCCCCCGAGATCCGCACCGGAAGCGGAGTGGAGTCAGTGGCGTACCACCTGGAGCAGGAATGGGCGAAGCTGGGCGTCGAGACCAGCCGGTTCACGCTCGCCGACGCGCGCGGCGCCTGCCGCCGGCAGCAGGCGGAGGGGTGAAGGGGCGGCTCACCCTCGCTGCGCGGGTGGTGTGGTTCTCCACCGTCGGCAGCGTGCTGGCCGGACGGGAGCTGGCTCGCCAGCCTGAGGGAACGGTGAGCATCTGCCACAACGATGCGCTCGCCGGGGACTACTACGTCAATCATGGCATCACCGCCGAGGCGATGCGCGCCCGCGGCGGCGCGGCGCTTCGGATGCTCCGGAACCCGCTCCACCTGTTCGTCTGGGCCCGCGACGCAGCGCGCTTCGCCGGGCGCACCCACTCCGCGGTGATCAGCCTGTGCGAGGCGGAGCGCAGCGCGTTGGAGCGGACCTACCCCGGGTGCGCCCGCCCGCCGCTGTGATCGGCAACGGAGTGGACATCAGCCGGTACCAGCCCGATCCTCAGCAGCGAGGAGACGTGCGGGAGCAGCTCGGGCTGGCCCCCAGCACAGAGGTCGCCGTGTTCATCGGCCATGAGTTCGACCGCAAAGGCCTCCCTCAGGTGATCGAGGCGCTCCGGGAGCTTGCGGACCTCCATCTGATCGTGGTGGGAGGCACCCTGACATGGTCGACGACGCGCACAGGCGCGCCGCAGAGTCCGGTGCCGCGGAGCGCGTGCACCTGCTCGGCAGGCAGGCAGACCCCGGCCCTTCCTCCAGGCAGGGGACGTGTTCGTCCTGCCCAGTGCCTACGAGTCCTACGGGCTGGTGGTCCTGGAGGCGCTCGCCTGCGGGGTCCCGGTGGTGGCCACTCCGGTGGGATGTGTGCCGGAGGTGATCGACGGGACCAACGGCACGATCGTCTCCAGGGACGCGCCCTCCATCGCAGTAAGCATACGCCGCTGCCTGCGCGGCGACAGATCTGCGCGGTCGCAGGCCGCCAGAGCCGCCGCCGAGAGGCACTCTTGGCAGGCGGTGGCTCAGCAGTACCTGCTGCTCTTCGAATCCGGGACGGGGAGCGGCTATGAGCAGCCGCCTTCGGGTGCTTCACGTCATCCGGTCCGACGGGTTCGCCGGCGTGGAGAGGCATGTGGCGGTGCTCGCCCGGGCGCAGACCCAGCAGGGGCATGCGGTCGTCGTCATCGGCGGCGGCGCCGACCAGATGCGTCCGGCGCTGGCTTACCCCAGTGACGTGGATGCCGGGGCAGACGGTGCCGAAGGTGCTGCAGGGGCTCATCAGGGCCGGAGGGGGCGCGGATGTGGTCCACGCCCACATGACTGCCGCCGAGTGTGCGGCCGCGGCAGCCTCGTACTGCCCCACGCGTGGGACTCCTCTGGTGGTGACGCGGCACTTCGCAGGCCCCCGGGGCAGCTCACGCCTCGGAGGCCTGGCGGCGAAGCTCATCGTTCGCCGGTCGGACGCGCAGATCGCCATCAGCGGGTACGTCGCCGACCGGGTCGAGGGTGCGTCGACGGTGATCTTCCCGGGGTGGCGAGCGCGGATCTGCCGAGCGCGGAGCGAGAGCCCGTCGTGCTGATCGCGCAGCGGCTGGAGGCCGAGAAGGACACCGCCACGGCGATCGAGGCCTTTGCGCGCTCGGAGCTGGCCGCTCGCGGCTGGCGGCTGCGCATCGCAGGAGACGGGTCGCTGCGCCCCGCTCTGGAGCGGCAGGCCGCCGAGCTCGGCATCGCACAGTCGACCGAGTTCCTCGGGATGCGCACGGACGTCTCTGAGCTGATGGGCGCGGCCGGGCTGATGCTGGCGCCCTGCGCCGTCGAAGGGCTCGGGCTGGGTGTGCTGGAGGCGATGAGCGTCGGGCTGCCGGTGGTGGCGAGCAGATCAGGGGTCATCTCGAAACCCTTCCGCAGCCGGCGCACCGCTTCTGCTTCCGTCCCGGGGATGCGGCGTCCGCGGCGGCAGCCCTCCGGCAGCTGGCAGCCGACCCCGAAGCGCGCGGCGCGCTGGCGCAGCAGGGACGGCAGCGTCAGCGGGAGATCTTCGTTCCCGCGGCGCAGGCGGAGAGGACCGAAGCCGTGTACCGGTCCGTGATCGAACGAACGGGCGCCTGAGGTGGCGCCGGTCCGGGTCGCTGTTCTGGGGCACACCGCAGAGACCGGCGGTGCGGAGATCGCCCTGATGCGCCTGCTCGAGGCCCTCGACCCTCGGTGGCAGGTCACAGTGATCCTCTTTTCCCCGGGGAGCTGGAGAGTCAGCTCAGACAGCGGGGAATCGCCGTTCGGGTCCTGCCCCTGGCGCAGCGGACCGCCTCGCGCGGCCGGGCGCAGCTGAAGGATCCGCGAACCCTGCTGCTCTCCGGCCGCGACTCATGGGGCTTCGTCGGACGGCTGGCGCAGCTGCTCCGCGCGGAGCAGGCGGAGCTGGTCGTGGCGAACACGCTGAAGGCTGCCGTCCTCGGCTCGCTGGCCGCTCGTCGCGCACGCTGTCCGTGGGTGTGGCACCTGCACGATCGGATCAGCGCCGATTATCTTCCCGCCGCGGCGGTGCCGGCTCTGCGCCTGCTCGCCCGCACCGCGCACGGAGTCGTCGCCAACTCGCATGCCACGGCCCGGCTGGTGAGGCTGCTTACCGGGCGGGTGGCGGTCGCATACCCAGGCCTGCCCGAAGAGTCCTTCGTCGTGGCCCATCAGGCGCCGCCCACACCGGTCTTCGGCATGCTCGGCCGCATCAGCAGCACCAAGGGGCAGCGGGAGTTCCTGCAGGCGGCATTCACCGTCGCGGCTGCCGATCCGAGTGCGGCATTCCACATAGTGGGCCAAGCCCTGTTCAACGACCATGAGTACGCGAAGCAGCTGGAGGACCTGACCTCGCAGCTGGATCTCGCTGGACGGGTCCGCTTCGCTTACTGGTCCGCCCGTCCCGAGGCGGACCTCGACAGGTTCAGCGCACTGGTCCACGCCTCCCCGTGCCGGAGCCGTTCGGCCAAGTCATCGCCGAGGCCATGGCCCGAGGAGTGCCTGTCATCGCGACCGCAGCCGCATGGGGCGGCTGAGATCCTGACGGAAGCGGCGGACCCGGTCCCCGCCCCATCACCCGGTGAGGTGCTCCGGACCCCGCTGGGGCAGCTGGTGGCCCCAGGAGACCCTCACGGCCTGGCGTCCGCGATGAGATGGGTGATCGACAACCCCGGCGATGCCGAGTCCGCGGCCCAGCAGGCTTCGGCCTCTGCTCGCAGGCGCTTCGGCGCAGCCTCCGCCGCAGCGGTGTGCGGCGAGGTCTGGAGTCAGGCGCTCGCCGCTGCATCGCCGCGCCGCAGGCGAGGCGATGCAGGCTGAACGCCCGGCGCTGCCGACTCGGGGAGCAGCACAGCGCAGGCCGCGCAGCCCATCGCTGCCGCCCATCCCAGGGCCGCCCACGCGTAGGCGTTCGGAGGGTCCAGCGCAGGGCCGAGGATCAGCAGCGCCGCTGAGGCGAGCCCGATGATCAGCGTCACCGTCCACGCCCACCATGTGCTGCGAAGACGGCGCCCGGGAGCCCGACACAGCGCCATCACGGCGCCGCACAGGAGCACCCCTCCGATCGTGTCGCTGGGCCGGTGGGCGAAGGTGGTGGCTGAGGCGTAGCTGGCCGCGGCCACAGCCGTCGCGGCGACCAGGGCGGCCGCGGGACGGAGGCGACCCGGGGGCAGGAGCCGCAGGCAGACGACGGCCAATGCGCAGGCCGCGGCCACATGGCCGCTGGGCCAGGTGTTGTAGTCATAGCCGCCCGGGACCAGCTCCGGCCGCATGAGCGCTCGCCGCAGAGCCCCGGCCAGGACCACGACGCCGACGGCTGCGAGGGCGAGGACCGCCGCAGCTGCCGCTCGGCGGCGGAGCAGGGCCCAGAGACCCAGGGCGCAGGCCAGGACCGCGAGGGCCAGGACCGCTCCCACGCGCACCCCGTCGAAGAGCTGAAGCCTCTCGGCCTCCGGCATTCCCACAAGGTCCATCCCCAGCCCGGCGTTGTCGAGCGCCTGACCTGTCGGGGTTCCCACAAAGTACGCGAAGCAGAGGAGGGCCGCCCCGGCATGCATCAGCGCGGCGAGGATCCGGCGGATCGCCTCACCCGGCAGCATGCGTCTCATCGACGACCTGCTGAAGCCGACGGGCGAAGCGTGCGCGGCTGAACCCCTCGGCATGATCAGCGATGGCAGAAGCGTCCCACCGCCTCTGCGCCAGGGCTGCGATCGCCTCCGATGCCGACTCGCTGCGCGGCTCGTCGAAGAAGACTCCGTTGACGTCGGGGTCGATGGTGTCCAGGTATCCGCCCGCCCGCAGAGCCGCGGTGGGCTTCCCGAACGCCGCCGCCTCCAGAGGAGTGAGCCCGAAGTCCTCGAAGGAGGCGGCCGCAAGTCCCACGCACTCGGAGTAGAGCCAGCGGAGCTCCTCCTCGGAGACTCCGCCGAGGATGCGGATGTTCGGAGAGTCGGCAGCCAGCTGCCGGAGGCGCTCCGCGTCCGGTCCGAGTCCCACGACGGCGAGGCTCAGCCCGGCGATCTGCTGAACCGCGCGAATGACGACGTCGACGTTCTTGTACGGCAGAAGCCTGGCCACACAGAGCACGAACGGCGCAGCGATCGGCACGGGCTCAGCAGGGCCCTGCGGCTCCATGGCGGGCGGCGGCGGCAGCACCTCCGCCTCAATGCCGTAGGTCTCGAGCACGGCGTCGCGGATGACCGTCGAGTTGACCAGGTAGCGGTCCGCCTCAGCGGCGCGTCGCGCATCCCATGAGCGCAGCCCGGGAGAGACGATGCCCAGAGCCGCGGCAGCGAGGGCGTGCTGGGCCTTCTGCCGCAGGCCTCCTCGAACGGGCCCAGGTAGCGCTGCCGCTGGTACAGCCACCGCGCCGGCGCATGGCAGTAGACGACCTTCCGCCCGGTGGTGCGCACGGCGTGCGCCCACCCGGAGGAGCTGGCCAGGAGCACGTCGGCATCCGCCTGCATGGCGGACACGGCAGGAGCCAGCAGCGGCAGGGCAGCCCGGTGGTGCCGCCGCAGGAAGCCGGCGCGGTTCAGGGCTGACACCCGGATGTCGAGCCTGCGGAAGTCCTCGAACGTTCCGTCAGGGTCATACAGGGCGGTGTGCAGAGCAGCCTGAGGGAAGGCCTCAGCCATGATCGCGGCGACGCGCTCGGCGCCTCCGCGCTGGGTCAGGTAGTCGTGGGCCAGTGCCACGCGGGGGCTGCTGCCTGAGCTCATCCGGCTCCTCCGTCCGCGAGGGACTGCCAGACGTCCGCGTGCGCCCGCACGCAGCGCTCCCAGGTGAACTCAGCGGCGCGTGCCCGTCCACGATCGCGCAGTCGGGAGATCTCCGGACTGTCCGTGGTCAGATCAAGCAGGCCCGAGGCCACCCCGTCCGGCGTAGGACGGATGAGAAGCCCGGCATCGCCCACCACCTCGGGCAGGGCCGATGTGGCTGCGGCGGCGACCACCGCGCTACCGCCATGGCCTCCAAGGCGGGGAGTCCGAATCCCTCATAGGTTGAGGGGACGATCACCGCTTCCGCGCTGCCGATGAGCGAGGGCATGATCTCGGAGGGCTGGCTGCCCAGCAGCCTCACACCCGGAAGCCCCGCGAAGAGCTCGGTCCTGCGCGGATGCGGCGGCCCGGAGAGGGCCAGCTGCAGGGACGGCGCGCGCGGCGCACTGTTGGCCATGCCTCGGCCAGCGCCCCGAGGTTCTTCCTCTCGGAGGCGCCGCCGAAGTGCAGCACGTAGGGCTGCTCCAGTCCCAGAGCCTGCCGCTGGTGCGCCGTGAGGGGCGTCGGGTCGAAGAACCGCGCGTCCACTCCGTTGTAGATCACCGTCGGGCTCCGCACCCCAGGAGGTCCCGGACCTCCTGCGCCGAGAACTCTGAGACGCAGATGACGGCGTCGGCGCGGCGTGCCTCCTCCGCCGCTGCGAGGGCGGGTGGGGCTTCGTCGGGAAAGCGCCACGCCACGGTGTCGTGAATGGTGGCCGCATTGGGGCCTGGTCCGGGCGGCAGGAGCAGATCCATGCGGTGGGTGACCGGACGGCCGCTGCCGTACAGGGCGCGTCCGAACACGCGGCGCTGGCGTGCGGTGGCGCCGCGCAGCCATCGCATCGGAAGACGGCGATTGCCAGGGAGAGGAGAGCGCAGCGAGCGGGCGACGATCTCTGTGATGCGCCAGTCGGGGAGGGCCTCGGGCGCTCGGAGGCTCACCTCCTCCTGGTAGCGCTCGGCGCCCATGGGGTGTCTGAGGCTGTGGCAGCCAGCACCAGGTGGGGCAAAAGGCTCACCTCTATACTCTTCCCAGGCAAGCGCCCGCACTGTTCTATGATGCCGCGAAGCTGGCCTGATCGACATCATAAGCGGATTCCATCGGCCTGGATAGGGGTAAGCGTCAATGCGTATTGCGTTGGTGACCAGTTCCTTTGTTCCCCGCGCCGGGGGTGTCGAGGAGCACGTGGCGAACGTGGCGGTGCAGCTCAGGCAGCTCGGCCACGACGTTGTCATCTGGTCGGTGGACCAGGAGACGACGTCCCGTCCGAATTCCGCGGCATTCCGCTGCGGTACCTTCCCTGCCCCTTGCCTACCCGGGCTCCGGGTCCGGCTCTTCGATTTGCGGCGGCGGCCCCGCGCGCATGGGCTGCGTGGCGCTCGGCCCTCCGGAGGGATCAGCCTGAGCTCCTGCATGTGCACTGCTTCGGCCCCAATGGCCTCTACGCCGCCCGGCTGGCCCGCACGGCGGGTCTGCCCCTGGTGCTGAGCCACCATGGAGAGACATTCGGCGATGCGAACGGCGTCTTCGACCAGTCCGCGCTGCTGCGCAGCGGCCTGCGTCGCAGTCTGGGGCAGGCCGCAGCGGTCACCTCCTGCTCCCGCTTCGCCGCCGACGATCTGCTCCGCTTCGGTCTGGCGCCGGGCGCCGCGGAGGTGGTCTTCAACGGCGTGGATCTCAATGAGGCCGCTGACGGCAAAGTTCCTGGTCTTCCGGGCCGGTATGTGCTCGGAGTGGGGCGGCTTGTGGGCACCAAGGGCTTCGACCGGCTCATCCGCGCATTCGCACGCGCCTGCGCGGAGGATGCCGCCGACGGCACGGATCTGGTGATCGGCGGGGAGGGGCCGGAGCGCTCGGCTTTGGAGGGTCTGGCATCGGAGTGCGGCATCGCGCACCGTGTGCATCTGGTCGGTTAGCTCAGCCTACTCAGGTGGGGGCAGCGATGGCGGCGGCTCAGATGCTGGTGGTGCCCAGTGTGGTGGAGCCCTTCGGCATCACCGTGCTGGAGGGGTGGCGTGCCGGGGTGCCGGTTCTCGCCACGCGGCACGGCGGTCCTCGGGAGTTTCTCGAGCACGGGGTCACGGGGCTCCTCATCGACCCGGAGGATCCCGCAGGCATGAGCGCACGCATAGTGGAGCTGCTGGCCGATGAGAGGCGGAGGCGCTCGCTGGGGCATGCGGGCGCCCAGGCCGTCAGGAGCTTCACGTGGGAGCAGACGGCGCGGGCTTACGAGCGCCTGTATCCGTGCTGATCAGGTCTGGATGAGTCCCAGAGCGTAGGCGCGCTCCACCGCATCGAGCCGCGAGCCGACGTCGAGCTTGCGGTAGATCTTTCGCAGGTGGGTCTTAACGGTGTTGACGGAGAGGTGAAGCCGGTGCGCAATCACTGACCGCGATTCGGTGTGGGCCAGCTCCTGAAGCACGCGCAGCTCAGATTCGGTCATCTGCGGGACTCGCTCCGGGCTGTCCATCGGTGCGAGCAGCCTCAGCATCGGCGTCCGCTCCGGCGCGTAGAGCTCGGTCATCTCCCGGATCGAGCGGCGCGCTACGTGGAGAGCCTCGAAGAGCAGCCCGGAGTCGTCGGCCAGGTCCAGGGCCAGGCGCAGGTGGTCTCGTGCACCGGGGGCATCTCCGAGGGCGTGCAGGGCTGCTGCCATGGAGACGCGCGCCTGAGTCTCCTCCCGCAGGTTGAGGTCGGTTCGGCTCAGCAGCTCCTCTGCGAGCTCACGGACGGACTCGTACTCCCTCCATTGAAGATGCAGGCTCAGCTGAGCGCGCTCCAGCACGGCCCCGCGGCGTGAGGGATAGTCCATCTCCCTCATGCGCGCCATGTAGCGCTCGGCGGCCTCCCTGTCGCGCATGGCGGCGGCCAGCGACGCGACCCTGCCCCACAGATTCTGGTGCCAGTAGAGGGAGGCGACCGGCTGATCCGGGCGCGCCTCCAGCGCGGCCGCGAAGGCCTGCCACGCACCGGCCTCGCCGTAGTAGTACCCGCTCCGGGCGCGGAGCTCGTAGACGAAGGGCCACAGATCCAGGGTCATCTCGAAGCGTCCCAGCCCTGCGATCAGGGCCTTCGCCGTCTCGCGGCGCTGCTGGGCGAAGGCCGCATAGATTTCGGCGAGGAGGGTGGGCAGGCCGTAGTGGCTCTCCTCCCAGCCCTCCGGGAGGCGGAAGCTTCGAATCCATCGAAGCTCCCTCTCAGCCTCCCTGATGCTGCCGCTGGAGGCCAGCGTCAGCGCTTTGGTAAGCGCTGTAGAGGCCGTGCCATTCGAAGACGTCGTTCTCATCCCGCGGGGGCCGGATGGCAGGCGCGATCATCTCCAGAGCTGACTGGTGATCTCCCATCAGCAGCCTAAGCCGCTGGCCCCGAAGAGGCGCACGGCCTGCGCGACCCATCGTTCGAATGCGCTGAGCACGGATGTCTCAGCGGAGTCCGGGAGGCGTGGTAGGCGACAGGTGCTTGAAGGCGTTCGATGCTGGTCAGCAGCGGTACGAGCATCTCATCCGCCCCCTCGTAGTCGCCGAGGACGCGTCGCACCCCGAACACGAATGCCTCCTGCATGAGACGACGCGTGCCACGAGCCTGAGGGTCCATCGAGTTCAGTGTCTGAGCCGCGACCTCCTCCAGCTGTGCGTACGTCACTCCGGGAGTTCCGGCCAGGAGGTGGAGCCGGTGCCAGCTCAGCCAGGGGCTCTCACGCAGGGCGTGATCAGGTGCACGCTCGAGCATCCGAAGGAAGGCCTCACCGCGATGCTCCGGCAGGTCGCTCATGCGCTCCAGCACGATGCGTCCGATGAGCCCCCAGTCCTCCGCGCGTTCGGCGTGCAGGAGTGCCCCTCGATGCGGCCCCGTTCATACATCCATGCCGCAGTGATCCGGTGGGTGCGGACACGTTCCGAGTCCTGCAGCTGCTCCGCCGCGATCTCGGACAGGCCGCGGTTCAGGGACTCATCGAGCCGGAAGAGGCCGCCGTCGCTCCACCGTCCCATCCCTTGCTGGCTCAGGCTCTCCAGAATGGCGTGGGCGGCGGGACGGCTGGTGCGCAGCAGTCGGGCGACCAGCTCCTCGTTCGAGGCGCCACCAAGGACAGGATCTGGAGGAGGCGCTGCTGGAGCCGCCGGTGTAGTCGGCGAGGATCCGCGCCATGGAACGGGACGCGAGCCGTCTGATGACGTGCTGCCGATGAGCCGCAGTGATGACCTGCTCTCCCAGGCCTGAGACGTATTGGATGACGGAGCGCAGCATCAGAGGCGTGGTGACCAGGTCCAGCGCGTCGGCGGATGCCGTGCGAAGGTAAGCCTCCGCCACTGCCTGAGCGGTCTCCTCGGCGTGGAGCTGGAGGACGTCGGGGCCGATGAACTCGGCGCCCTGCGCCTGAGCGTGGGCGATGAAGTCGGTGTCAATTCGGCTGCGAGAACCACATAGCGGACCCCGGGGTGCCGATCGGCCAGGGTGCGCAGCAGGGCGAGCGCCTCCGCGGAGAGGCGTTCGGCATGCTCGACGATGACTGCCGCCTCCATCCCGCATCGGTGCAGTTCGCGCCCCAGGATCGTCCCCATGCGACGCAGCGGCCGCTGACCGTCGAGCCCTCCGGTGAGCTCTGTGAGCCGCTCGCCCCCGGAGACTGAGGTCAGGGCCGTGACGAGGCTGCGGTAGAAGTCCCAGCCGTGGCCCCCTGAGGCGGCGGCATTGACCCACAGCACATGGCTCTTCTGCCGAGCCGCCCATTGGGTCGCGGCCGTCAGCTTGCCGAAGCTGTGCGGAGCCACCATGAGAGTGATGGGCGACCTGCTCACCGCATCGCCAAGAATGCGGGTCACCCGAGGCCTGCGGAAGATGGCGACGGCTGGGCGCGTGCCGAGCGTGTCAGGAGCTCTCATGGGGCCGGTCCAGCAGGCCGAAGGCGTACGCCCGCTCCAGCACCTCATCGCGTGAGCGGGCCTGAAGCTTCTTATAGATCCGACGCAGATGCGTCTTCACCGTGTTCTCCGAGAGGTAAAGGCGGTGGGCGATCACCGCCCGGGAATCAGTCCGCAGCATTTCGTCCAGCACCCTCTTCTCCGACCCGGTCAGGTGCGGACTCCCTTCCTGGACCGGTTCGACGGGTGACGACGCAGCGCCGCGCGCCCCGCAGCAAGGTCTGTTCGTTCGGGGCATGCTCTGCGATCAGGGGCAGCAGCAGGCTGCTGGGGATCAGCAGGAGGTCGAAGTAGGAGCCGGAGGTGTCTGCTGCGAAGAGAGCAGCACGGAATTCGGTCCCCAGGAGCTCCGCCTGTGCGTCCGGGGCGCCGCTGCGCAGGAGCTGGGCCCCTGCATGGAGTAAGCAGGCCCCCAGGGCGGCCTCCTGCTGCGGCGTCGGCTCGCGCGACTCGAGTGCCAGCTCTGTGATCAGCCGAACATGCTCCCACTCGCCGCGCCCGGCGTGGAGCATCGCCGCCGCGTATTCGATGCAGGCCCCGGGGCGGCGCGGATAGTCGAGCTCCTTCGCGCGCTCGAGGTGACTGGCAGCCTGTGGCAGCCCGCCCGCGGCCAGCGCTGCCACTGCCGTTTGGCAGTGCATATGCACCTGCATGAAGCGGCTGGTGGGAGGGCTCTCCTTGCGGGACCAGAGCTGCGAGGTCGCATAGCCGATCATGCCGGGCTCCGGGAAGTAGAAGGACATTCTCGTGCGGAGGGCGAGCACGAACGGCCACCATTCGGACGAGCCGTGGTGACGCATGATCAGCTCCAGCTCAGCCCGTGCGCGCTCAGGGCGTCGGTCGACGAGGGCCGTATGCGCTCGTGCGATGCAGGCGGGGATCCCTGCGCGGCTCTCGTCCCATCCTGGGGGCAGCTCGGCCTCCTCGAGCTGCTCGAGGGCCTGCCGGCATGGGGCATAGCGCCCGGCGACGGCCAGGGTGAGAGCTTTGATCCCGTGGCTGTAGAGAGCGGTCCAGCTGAACTCGCCCTGCTCGTCGACCAGCGGACCGGTGATGGGGTCGATCAGCGCCAGCGCTTCGTCGAACTCTCCGAGGAAGAGCTTCGAGGAGGCCGCATACTGCCGCAGCGCCGTGCTCAGCCATGCCTCGACGGCCTGCAGAATGAGGTAATGGTCCACGGTCATCGTCAGTGCGTGCTCACTCGCACCTGTGACCTGCAGCGCCTCCACCTGAGGCAGAAGGCCGCTGATCAGCTCATCGGAGGTCTCAAAGTCGCCCAGAGTCCGGTGCACAGCGAACTTCACACCGTCCACCACCATCGCGTGCAGGCCCTCCGCCGCAGGGTCGAGGCTCCCCAGAATGGTCTCCCCGCCGCCTGAAGGGTGGTCAGCGTGGTGCCCGGGGCATCGTTGAGGAGCAGGATGCGGAACCATCCCATCCAGGGGTGGGTGCGAAGCATGCCGCACGGCATCCGCGAGAGGATCTGGTAAGCCTGCCGCTTCGCCGCGACGGAGAGCTCGTGGAAGTGCAGAAGCATCAGCAGCGAGATCCGCTCCCAATCGTAAGCGCAATCGGCATGCTGCAGCGCGTCGGCGGGACGTCTGTGCTTCAGGTGCCAGTCGCAGATGGTCCGATGAGCCTGCGCCAGGTCCGCGGGCTGGAGCCTCTCCTCTGCGATCTCCCGCATGCCGCTGCCGAGATTCTCCTCCACGTGGAGGATTCCGTCGGCGTCGAGGAAGCCCAGCCCGTGGCGCGCCAGCCGACGAAGGGTTGCGCGTCCTTCGCTGGGGAGACGCGGAGCAGGCCGAGATCAGCTCACTGTCGGCCGTCTGGGTGAGTGAAGCCAGCAGAAACGTCCGATGCTCTGAGGTCAGCGCTCCTCGGCGATGATTCTGCGCAGGGACCGCGCGGCGAGGTCCTTCTGCAGGTCATTCAGGGTTTCGGCCGTCACGGGTCCGTCCCCTCCCCGTCGCCTGGTCTGGGCGATCAGCGAACGGATCATCAGGGGACTGGAGGTGCGGGGAGCACCTCCGGATTCACATCGAGAATGCTTAGGCCTCTCTCAGCACGGAGAGTGCCTCCTCGGCGGTGAGCTCCAGGTCCTCGGAGTCAATGACTCCGCCGGATAGCTTTGTCTCGGCCGTGAGGATGAAGTCGGAGTCCAGGCTGACCGCAAGAAGGACCCAGCTGAGGCTGGAGAGTCTGGCGGCGAGCACCTCCACAAGTTCGAGTGCCTCATCGCCGAGCAGCTCTGCATGATCGACGACGATCGCAGCGTCAGTGCCTCTGCGCAGCAGCTCCCGCGCGAGGACGGCCCCCATGCGTCTCAGGGGACGGGGCTGCTCAAAGTAAGCGATGATCGACGAGAGGCCAGTCGTGCCCGTCGCCCTCTGCAGCTCGTCGATCAGATCGGCGTAGAACTCCCACGGGTCGCCTGCTGACTCCTCCGCGTCGAGCCAGACCACGGGGCGCTCGCAGCGGCGGGCCCACAGCGCCGCTGCCGTCGTCTTGCCGGTGCCGGGCGGCCCCAGGAGCATGGCGAGGCGGCCGGGGGCTGCGGCACTGTCGATCAGGCTGTGGATGCGTGGCCTGTCCAGCACATCCGGGCCGAGCGGCGGGACGAAGAGGGAGGGCTGAGGGGCCGATCGTTCCGAGGAGCTCCCCGCGCCTGACGGTGAGAGGGGCTGGAGCAGGGCGGCACTGGGCGTCGGCGGATCTGGTTCATCCGATACGAACGTTCTCATCAGGCGCGCAGCCCTTCATGATGGGTGACCGAACGGGATCGCTGGCTCAGTGAAGAAATTTTCTCTAGGGGTCATCTTAGTCTGACCAGGTCGTTCGTTGGCTAGAGGCTCAATGGGCAGGAGAGGCCTCGACATGGGCTCGCGGTGCGGTCCGGAGCGTCTCAGGGCGACAGTTCGCGCCGCAGACTGCACGTTCTTCGCCGCATCGAAGAAATGCAGATCTTTTTCTCGGATCCGGTGGTTCGGGGGTTGCGCCCCGCTGAGACTGGAGTCACATCCCGCAACGACGAGGTTGTGCGGAACGGTCAACGATTCAAAGGAGATTCACCATGACCGACACTCTGAACACTCAGGTCGACGGCGTGGCTCAGGAGTAAGCATCGACCATCGATCCCGACTTCAGCAGCAAGGTGGAGGCCCTCCAGGAGGAATGGACTACGAACCCCCGCTGGAAGAACGTCACGCGTGACTACTCCGCCACTGACGTCGTGAAGCTCCAGGGAACCGTCCAGGAGGAAGACCCTCGCCAAGCGCGGCGCGGAGAAGCTCTGGAAGCAGCTCACCGAGGAGCACGCAGTAAGCAGGTACACCAACTCCTGGGCGCACTCTCCGGCAACCAGGCGGTCAACTACGTGAAGGTAGGCCTGCGGGCCATCTACCTCTCCGGCTGGCAGGTCGTAAGCGACGCCAACAACTCCGGCCACACCTACCCGGACCAGTCGCTGTACCCGGCGAACTCCGTGCCGACCGTGGTGCGCCGCATCAACAACGCTCTGATGCGCGCCGACCAGATCGACTACCTCGAAGGCGTCAGGGACGTCGAGGACTATGTGGTCCCGATCGTCGCCGACGCAGAGGTAAGCTTCGGCGGCCCCTCAACGCCTACGAGCTCATGAAGAGCATGATCGACGCCGGTGCGGCAGCAGTGCACTGGGAGGACCAACTGGCCTCCGAGAAGAAGTGCGGCCACCTCGGCGGCAAGGTGCTGATCCCCACCGGACAGCACGTGCGCACCCTGCAGGCCGCCCGTCTGGCAGCCGACGTGCACAACGTCTCCAGCCTGATCATCGCCCGCACCGACGCAGAGGCTGCCACGCTGATCACCTCGGACGTCGACGAGCGGGACCGGCCCTTCATCACCGGCGAGCGCACTGCCGAGGGCTTCTACAAGGTGCGCAACGGCATCGAGCCCTGCATCGAGCGCGCCAAGGCCTACGCCCCCTACTCCGACCTCATCTGGATGGAGACGGGCACCCCGGACCTGGAGGCGGCGCGTCGGTTCGCCGAGGCGGTGAAGGCTGAGCACCCGGACCAGATGCTGGCCTACAACTGCTCGCCGTCCTTCAACTGGAAGAAGCACCTGGACGACGAGACCATCGCGAAGTTCCAGAACGAGCTCGGCAAGATGGGCTTCACCTTCCAGTTCATCACCCTGGTAAGCTTCCACAGCCTCAACTACGCCTCCTTCAACCTCGCCAAGGGCTACAAGGAGGAGCAGATGAAGGCCTACGTGGAGCTGCAGGAGGCTGAGTTCGCCTCTGAGGGCAGCGGATACACCTCCACCCGCCACCAGCGCGAAGTCGGCACCGGCTACTTCGACGCCATCTCGACCACCCTGAACCCTGACTCCTCGACGGTCGCCCTCAAGGGGTCGACCGAAGAGGGACAGTTCCACTGAGGAGATGAATGACCATGAGCGCTGCAGGAATCCTGATCAACGGCGTCCCTGAGGCCCCCGCGCCTCACTGCACGTCATGACGACCGATGCTGACGATGCTGAGGCTGCCGGTCCGCAGGCAGTGTAGAGCCTGCAGGCTCGTCCGGAACCACCGGCCCCCAGAGGTTTTCGAGGTCCTTCTGGGGTCGGTCCGTCTCTCAGCAGGACGATGGAGCTGTAGCATGACTCACATGCGCTCAGGGCGGAGTGTGGACGAGGAGAGCGACGAGGGCGTCGACCTGATTGCCCTGGGCCGTCGCGTCCGCCACCTCCGCAAGAAGCAGCCGATGACCCTCGATGACCTCGCTGAGGCCGTCGGGACGGTCCCCTCCCAGCTGTCTCTGCTGGAGAACGGCCGTCGCGAGCCGAAGCTCTCCCAGCTTCGCCAGATCGCGAAGACGCTCGGAGTCGGGGTCGACGAGCTCTTCGGCGCAGAGCCCCCAACCGTCGCGCGGCCCTGGAGATAGAGCTCGAGAAGACGCAGCGCGGACCCTCTACGCCGCCCTGAACCTTCCCAATGTGCGGATCTCCTCGCGGCTTCCCACCGATGCCCTCGAGTCGCTGGTCGCTCTGCAGCGCGAGCTCAAGCGTCGCCTCGAGGAGCAGGCTGCCACGCCGGAGGAGGCCAGGCGGGCCAATACGGAGCTGCGCGAGGAGCAGCGCGCCAAGAACAACTATTACCCGGAGCTGGAGAAGCAGGCGGCCGAGCTGCTCGCAGCGGTTCGCCATGACGCGGGCCCCGGTGGTCAGCACCGGCCGCTGAGCCATCACAAGGCTGCCGACATTGCCGAGCATCTCGGCTACTCGATCCGCTACGTCTCGCGGCTTCCCCACGAGACCCAGTCGGTCACCGACCAGCGGAACATGGTCATCTACCTCACGCAGTCTGCGACGGGGGCCAGGGACGCTCGATCGGTGCTGCTGCAGGCGCTGGCGCACCGGGTGCTGAAGCATGAGGCGCCCGGGGACTATTCGGAGTTCCTCCGGCAGCGGGTCTACGCCAACTATCTCGCTGGCGCCCTGCTCATGCCTGAGGCGTCCACCACGGACTTCCTGCAGCAGGCCAAGCGGTCCAAGGAGCTGGCCATCGAGGACCTGCGGGATGCCTTCGCGGTGAGCTACGAGTCGGCCGCACACCGGTTCACCAACCTGGCCACCGAGCACTTGGGCATCACCTGCCACTTCCAGAAGGTCCATGAGTCGGGGATCATCCACAAGGCCTACGAGAACGACGGGGTCCGATTCCCCACCGACCACTCCGGCGCCATCGAGGGCCAGACGATCTGTCGGCATTGGACCTCGCGGGAGGTGTTCGACGTGGAGGACAAGTTCCGCTCCTTCGACCAGTACACCGACACCCCCGCGGCACCTTCTGGTGCACGGCGCGCACCGAGTCGCACTCCTCGTCGGTGTATTCGCTCTCCATCGGAGTGCCCTTCGAGCACGCCAAGTGGTTCCGCGGCCGCGCCACCGGGTTCCGGTCCAAATCCCGGTGCCCGGACGACCCCACCTGCTGCCGCATTCCGCCCGCGGAGCTCTCCGAGGTGTGGGACGGGCACGCATGGCCTACGGCGCGGGCGAACACGCATCTGCTGGCGGCGATGCCGCAGGGGCGTTCCCCGGGGTGGATTCGGAGGAGGTCTACAGGTTCCTCCAGTCACAGAGCTGAAACAGAGCCGCTGTTATTGTTGAACAATCGCACGTGCACTGTCAGCGAAGGAGACACCTGTGACCCGGATCGATCTGAACAGCGACGTCGGAGAGTCCTTCGGCAACTGGTCCATTCCTGACGAGTCCATGCTGGACATCGTCTCCAGCGCCAACGTCGCCTGCGGATTCCACGCAAGCGACCCCTGACGATCCGTCGCACGCTGCAAGCGGCGGCGGCTGGGGAGTGGCTGTGGGGGCGCACATCGGCTACCGGGATCTCCCCGGCTTCGGACGGCGCTTCATCGACTACGACCCCCAGGAGCTCGCCGCTGAGGTGACCTACCAGCTCGGAGCTCTCGAAGCGCTGGCCCGGTCCGCAGGAACCCGCATCCGATACGTCAAGCCTCATGGGGGCATGTACAACACGATCGTCCACCACAAGGATCAGGCGCACGCCGTCATCGATGCCATCGGCGAGTACGACGAGACGCTGCCCGTCCTGCTGCTGCCGGGCGGATACGCACTCGACTACGCCCGCCGCCAGGGGCTGCGGGGAGTCTCCGAAGCGTTCGCGGACCGGGCCTACAACCCGGACGGCACTCTCGTCTCCCGCCGCGAGCCCGGCGCGGTGATCGAGGACACCGGCCGCGTGGTGGAGAACATGCTCCGACTGGCGCAGGACGGTGTGATGATCGCCCACGACGGCACCCGCATAGAGGCCGGGGCGGAGTCGATCTGCACCCACGGCGACACGGCAGGCGCCGCCCAGATGGCCGCCACGCTCCGCGCCGCCCTCGAAGACGCTGGGGTGCAGATCCGCAGCTTCGTCGACGTCTGAGCCGCGCGATGAGCATCGGACACGCCGCCGTCAGCGTCCGCCGCGCAGGCACTCGAGCCCTGCTGCTGGAATTCGACGCACTGGAGACGGTCCTCGCGGCACACCAGCAGCTCAGCCGCCATCCGCTGCACGGCCAGGAGGAGCTGGTCGCCGCCGCCCGAACCGTCATGATCCGCTTCTCCTCACCCGCAGCCCTCACCGCAGGGCGGGCCGAGCTGGAGCGCACGCCGCTGCCGGAGAGGCAGCGCAGTGAAGCTCGCGAGGTCACTATCGACGTCGTATACGACGGCGAAGATCTGCCCGCGCTCGCCGAGCAGCTGAGCATGAGCGTCGAACAGCTCATCGAATGGCACACCTCCCGCACATGGACGGCGGCCTTCGGCGGCTTCGCCCCAGGATTCGCCTACTGCGTGCCGGACAGCCGAAGCATGCAGGTGCCCCGCAGGAGGTCTCCCCGCACGGCCGTGCCGGCGGGCAGCGTAACGCTCGCCGGGGAGTTCTCGGCGATCTACCCGCGCAGGTCCCCGGGCGGCTGGCAGCTCATCGGGCGCACCGGCGCTGCCATGTGGGATCTGGAGCAGGAGAGCCCGGCCCTCGTGCGCCCCGGCGACACCGTCAGCTACCGCGCCGTCGACGCTCTGCCGGAGACCGGCGCCGCGGCACCCGCGAACCCTGCTGACGGCTCAGAGCACGGGGCGCTGGAGATCGTCTCCCCAGGGATGCAGACCCTTGTGCAGGACTTCGGGCGCGCCGGTCTGAGCGACCTCGGCGTCTCGCGGGCGGGCGTCGCGGATGAGGCCGCCGCCGCTCAGGCCAACCGTCTCGTCGGCAACCCGCAGTCCGCAGCAGTTCTTGAGGCCGTCATGGGGGTTTGAGCCTGCGCGCCGCACGGACCGTGGTGCTCGCCCTCACCGGCGCTCAGGCGCAGGCCGAGGTCGTCGGACCCGAATCCGTTCGATCTGCCCCGCTCTGCGCGCCGTTCGTCCTGATGGAGGGTGAGACCCTCACCCTCCGCGCACCGACACGGGGCCTGCGGAGCATCGTGGCCGTTCGCGGGGATCGACGCTGAGCCGGTGCTCGGCTCGGCATCCTCCGACACCATGTCCGGACTCGGTCCGGCCCCTGGCGGAGGGCCAGGGCCTGTCCCTCGCCGAGCCGCAGGGACTCTCGCCGGTGGGCGTCCCGGAGCAGCCGACCCTCTACGTGCCCGACGACGCAGGCCGCGCCGTCCTGCGGTTCACCTACGGGCCCCGCCAGGACTGGTTCGACAGCGCCGAGCAGGCGCGCCTGGCGGAGCAGGACTGGCAGGTCACTGCGCAGGCCGACCGCATCGGCCTGCGGCTGGCGCCGGACCCCGACGACGAGCACGCCCGTCCCCTCCGGCGCGCCAAGGAGGACGAGCTCCCCAGCGAGGAGTGCCGCGCGGCTCGCTGCAGATGCCCCGGAGGGGAGTCCGGTGCTGTTCCTCAACGACCACCCGGTGACCATAAGCTACCCGGTGATCGGCGTCGTCGTGCCCGAGGACCTGAGCATCGCTGCCCAGCTGGCCCCGGCACCGCCGTCTCCCTGCAGCCGGTGGACCCTGACACACTCGCCCCGACCCACATCCTGGAGGCCCGACCATGAAGCGCATCCTCATCGCCAACCGCGGAGAGATCGCCGTGCGCATCATCCGCTCAGCCCGCGAGGCCGGATGCAGCACGGCCGCCGTCTACGCCGACCAGGACGCCGCCGCCCTGCACGTGGAAATGGCTGATGCTGCCGCAGCGCTCGGAGGAGATGCGGCCGCGGACACCTACCTGAGCATTCCGCGGATCCTGGAGGCCGCCCGCACCCTCGAAGCCGACGCAGTCCACCCCGGCTACGGGTTCCTCTCGGAGAACGCGGACTTCGCCCGAGCCGTGACGGACGCCGGAATGACCTGGATCGGGCCCAGGCCCGAGACCATCGAGTCACTGGGGAACAAGGTCACCGCCCGTCGGATCGCCGTCGATGCGGGCGCCCCTCTGGTGCCGGGCACCGACGGCCCGGTCTCCTCGGCCGAGGAGGTCCGGGCATTCGCCGCCGAGCATGGCCTGCCCGTGGCGGTCAAAGCTGCCCACGGCGGCGGAGGCCGCGGCATGCGGATCATCCGGAGCGAGTCGGAGCTCGACGAGGGCTACGCCTCCGCCGTTCGTGAGGCGGAGTCCGCCTTCGGGCGCGGCGAGTGCTTCGTCGAGCGCTTCCTGGACCGCCCCCGGCACGTGGAGGCCCAAGTGATCGCCGACGCCCACGGGAACGTGGTGGTCGTCGGCACGCGCGACTGCTCCCTGCAGCGCCGCAGCCAGAAGCTCGTGGAGGAGGCCCCGCTCCCTTCCTCACCGATGAGACGCGGCAGCGGATCCACGAGTCTGCGCGGAGCATCTGCGCCGCCGCCGGGTACGTGGGCGCTGGGACCGTCGAGTATCTTCTGAGCCCCGACGGGCTGCTGAGCTTCCTGGAGGTCAACACCCGCCTGCAGGTCGAGCACCCCGTGACCGAGGAGACGGCGGGCATCGATCTTGTCGCCGAGCAGCTGCGCATCGCCGAGGGCAGGCCGCTCAGCCTCTCCGAGGACCCCCAGGCCGTCGGCCACGCCCTCGAGTTCCGCCTCAATGCCGAGGATCCCGCCCTCGGGTTCATCCCCACTCCTGGGCGCGTGGAGCTCTTCAGTCCGCCCACCGGCCCCGGCATCCGCGTGGAGACGGGGCTGCGCACCGGTGACGAGGTCTCCGGCGCCTTCGACTCCATGTTCGCTAAGCTCATCGTCACCGGGCCGGATCGGGCGACGACGCTGATCCGAGCGCGCACGGCCCTCGCCGAGATGCGCATCGAAGGCATCCCCACGGTGCTGCCCTTCCACCGCGCGGTGCTCGACGCTGAGGATTTCGCCGCTGAGCGCGGGGCTGAGGACTTCGCCGTTCACACCCGCTGGATCGAAACGGACTTCCAGGACGCTCTCGTCGAATCCGAGCATCTGGCATCCGCTGTGCGGCACCGTGAGCAGACCATGCGTCGCGCCACCGTAGAGATCGACGGCCGGGCCGTGCAGCTGGGCCTGCCCTCCTCGCTGCTGAGCCTGCTCGGCTCCGCCGACGCAGCCGCCGATCAGGACCAGCGGTCCGAGGACGCCGCGCCGTCACCGCGCCGATGGCGGGCACGCTGGTGACCTGGCTCGCCGAGGACGGCAGCGAGGTGCAGTCAGGGATCCGGTAGCAGTGGTCGAGGCGATGAAGATGGAGCAGAGGGTCACAGCTCCGGCCGCAGGAGTCCTCTCCAGGGAGAGCCTCAGCCCCGGTGCCTCCGTCACCGGCGGCCAGGTGCTCGCCCGCATCAGCTGAGGTCCCCGCGGCGGGTAGGTTTGAGGCCATGTCTGACGAAGTCTGGGCCTCGCTGCAGCCGATCGGCTCCGAGCCCGAGGACCACGCCCACCTGCCCGAGCGGGCAGCGGCCGCACTGCGCGAACAGGTCGCCGCGGCCTCGCGGTCCCCGGAGCCAAGCTGCCCGAGGTGCGCATCACCCAGCAGCTCGGGATCTCCCGCCACACGCTGCGCAGCGCATTCCAGATCCTCATGCGGCGAGGGCCTGGTGCAGCGTCGCCCCAACCGCGGAGTCTTCGTCTATGAGCCCCAGGCCGAGGACATCCGGGAGCTCTACAGGGTCCGCCGCGTCATCCAGACCGGGGCCCTGCGTGCCGCCGACTTCTCCGCGGAGGCGACGGCGGCGCTCAGGAGATCGTCGATCGGGCGCACGCTGCGCTCGCCGAGGGGACGCGCACGGCATGGCCGAGGCTAACCAGCAGTTTCACCAGCTGATCGTTGCTCAGGCCCGCTCCTCCACCCTGGACAGCCTGATGAGCCAGGTGCTGGCACGCATGCGGCTGGCCTTCCTCACTCGTCGGCATGAGTCCGACTTCCACACCCGGTATGTGCGCCGCAACGGGGAGCTGGCCGAGCTGCTGCGCGGCAACAGGCGGGCGGAGGCGGAGACCTATCTGATGGAGTACCTCGTCACGGCGGAGAACGACCTCATCGCGCACCTGGAACGGGCATGAGCGCCCTCTGCTGTTACGGCTGAGTAAAACTTCGCGCGATTGTTGGACAATCCCTTGCCCCGATTGTTGAACAACCTCTAGTGTCTGGCCCAGGCAGTGTGATCGCGATCATGGCTGCCCGACCGCACCAGTCGTCCCGAGGGGAACCATCATGTCTGAGCCGAGACCCGCAGCACCCGCCGCAGAGGCGCAGCAGAAGCCCAAAGGCCCCACCTTCACCGCCACTCGGCGCACCGCGATGCTCGGCGCCATGTTCCTCATGGCCGTCTCAGCCGTCGGTCCGGGCTTCATTACCCAGACCTCCGAGTTCACCCTGCAGCTCGGCGCCGCCTTCGCAGCGGCCATTCTCATCTCAGTCATCGTGGACATCGCAATCCAGATGAACGTATGGCGCACCCTCGGCGTCTCCGGCCTCTACGCCCAGGAGCTGGGCAACCGCATTCTGCCCGGCCTCGGATGGGCGCTCGCCGGACTCATCTTCTTCGGCGGCATCGTCTTCAACGTCGGCAACATCGTAAGCGCTAAGCCTGGGCGTGCAGGCGATGACGGGCCTGGACCCGCAGATAGGCGGCGCCGTGTCTGTGCTCATCGCCATGGCGATCTTCCTGTCGAAGCGGGCAGGGGTCGCCCTGGACAGGATCGTGGTCGGCTGCGGCGCCGTGCTCATCCTCCTGATGGGCTACATGGCCATCGCCACCAGCCCGCCGGTCGGGAGGCCGCCCTGCAGACCTTCGCCCCGACGCTGCCTGAGGGCGAGGGGCTGAGCACCTTCTTCTTCGTGACCACCACGCTGATCGGCGGCACCGTAGGCGGATACATCACCTACGCAGGAGCCCACCGCGTCATCGCCTCAGGCCACACCGGGCCGGAGAACGCCCGCACCATCGCTCGGACGTCCGTCATGGGCATCATCGTGGCCAGCGTCATCCGCTACCTGCTCTTCCTGGCGATCCTGGGAGTGGTCACCGCCTACTCCGTCGCACAGATCGAAGGCACCGGCCAGGACAATGTCGCCGCCTCAGCGTTCCTCCTGGTGCTCGGCGAGTGGGGACTGCGGGTGTTCAGGGTGGCCTTCTGGGTCGCAGCCATCACCTCGATCCTCGGCGCCACCTACACCTCCGTCTCCTTCATCACCACGCAGAAGACGTCTCCGCGGGTCCGTGCCGCCATGTTCATCGGCTTCCTCGCCCTGACATGCGGCATCTACCTGATTCTCGGACAGGCTCCCGCCACCCTGCTGATCATGGCCGGGGCATTCAACGGCGCGGTGCTGCCGCTGGGCTTCGCGGTCATCCTGATCGCCGCGTGGTTCAAGCGCGACACGCTCCTCGGCGGCTACAACTACCCCAAGTGGCTTCTGATCAGCGGCACCGTGATCTGGCTGCTGACCATCTACATGGGCGTCAGCTCCTGACCGGCATCGCGGACCTCTGGACGCAGGGCTGAGGCGAGGAATGGGGGCAGAACCTATCAGCTCCGCTACCCGGGTGTCCACGGGGCCCCGGTCCACATCGGCGATCCGAGCGCGCTGGGGATCGAGAGCCTCGCTGATCCTGACTTCGGCGACGCTGTGGACGTCCCGGACGGCTGGATTCCGTCGTTCCTGAGACCCGTGCATGGCCTGGGCGGGCTCTCGGCCCGGCAGAGATAGGCTGGTTCGGTGAACGAATCCGAACCTTCGCGCCGAGACCAGCAGCTTCGTTGGGCCGCCTCGGTGCTGGCCTTCGTGCTGGGGGCCGCAGCGGTGATGCTGGTGATGCTTCCCAATGCGTGGGGCATCGTGGCAGGCCTGCTCGTGGGCGGTGCCGCAGGCGCAGGCACCTACGGAACCCTCTACGGGCGAGACCAAGGCCCGGCATGAGGCCACCCAGATCAGCTCGGAGCAGGAGTCCCTCCGGGAGCAGCTGAAGCGGACTGAGACGACGATGCGCACCCGGCAGAGCGAGCTTCCCCCTCCACCCACGGCCAGCTGCGCATGATGGTGGTGGGGCTCGACGAGATCATTCAGCGCTGGGAGGCGCTGCGGCGAGCGCCCGAGCAGCAGGACGCGGTCGCGATGACCATTCGTCGGCACCTGCCCCGCACCCTGGAACTGTTCCTCGAGCTTCCGAACACCGCCAAGCCGCGCCACGCCGAAGAGTTCAAGGGTCAGATCAGCCTCATGGCCGAAGCCGTGGCCAAGACCCGCGACGACGTGGTGAGCAAGGACCTGCAGACGCTGCGCCGCAACCGCCTGCTGCTGGAAGAGGCGCTCGCCGATCCCGACGAACGCCTCTTCCGCGACCTCTAGGCCCGCCCCTCAGGGTGAGGTGCTCAAGCCCGGCTCAGCTGAGGTGCTCATAGGCGGGCAGGGTGAGGTAGTCGACGTAGTCCTTGGAGAGGACGAGGCTTCGAACGATGTCGGCAGCGGGCTCGAAGTAGGACGCGAACGTGTCCGGGTCGTTGATCTCCTCGCGCAGACGAGTGACCTCCTCCTCGAGGAGCGTGTCGACGAGCTCTCGGGTCACCTGGTGTCCGGTGTCTGAGGTGATGGTGCCGTTGTGGATCTGCTGCCACACCTGGGAGCGTGAGATCTCGGCGGTCGCAGCGTCCTCCATGAGGTTGTGGATCGCGACGGCACCGTTGCCTGAGAGCCACACGGCGGTGTAGTAGGTGGCGACGTAGAGGTTGGTGCGCACGCCCTTCTCCGTCACGTCGCCTTCTGCCGAGCCGGTGCTGAGCAGATCCTCGGGGGTGACGCTGACCTCGGGGCGCTTCCTGTCGACCTGGTTGGGCTTCTCGCCCAGGACCTTGGTGAACTCTTCGCTGCACAGCTCCACGAGGTCCGGGTGGGCGACCCACGAGCCGTCGAAGCCGTCGGCGGCCTCCGGGACTTGTCATCCCGGACCTTCTCGATGGCCCGCTCGGTGACCTCGGGCTCGCGGCGGTTGGGGATGAACGCGGCCATGCCTCCCATGGCGAAGGCCTCACGCTGGTGGCAGGTCTTCACGAGCAGCTCGGTGTAGGCGCGCATGAACGGCTGGGTCATCCCCACCTGGGCGCGGTCCGGCAGCACGAACTTCTCCCCGGAGGACCGGAAGTACTTGATCATGCTGAACAGGTAGTCCCAGCGGCTTAGCATTGAGGCGGCGGCGTGGTCCCGCAGCTCGTAGAGGATCTCGTCCATGCAGAACGCAGCAGGGATCGTCTCAATGAGCACGGTGGCCCGCACGATGCCGTGGGGCAGTCCGAGCCGCTCCTCGGCAAAGGTGAAGATGTCGTTCCAGAGCCGCGCCTCGAGGTAGTGCTCGAGCTTGGCCAGGTAGTAGAAGGGGCCGGTGCCCTGTTCATGGAGGTGCTTGGCGTTGTGGAAGAAGTGCAGCCCGAAGTCGACGAGTCCGGCGACGGCCGGGCCGCCGTTGATCTCGATGTGCTTCTCCGGCAGGTGCCAGCCCCGGGGCCGGACGACGACGGTGGGGAGGGTGATGTCGTCGCGCAGTCGGTACTCCTTGCCCTCCGGGAGGTGAACTGCAGGGTCCCGCGGGCTGACTCGTAGAGATTCTTCTGCGCGTCCACGAGGTTGTTCCAGGTGGGGAGAGGGCGTCCTCCAAGCAGGCGAGCCACACCTTGGCGCCGGAGTTCAGCGCATTGATCGCCATCTTGGCCGGAGCGGGCGGGCCGGTGATCTCGACGCGGCGGTCTCGGAGGATGCAGGCGTCTCAGCCACGGTCCAGTCCGATTCGCGGATCTCCTTGGTCGCGGGGTCGAAGTCGAGGGCTCCGGTCTGGGCGGCTTCGGCCTGAGCGTCGGAGCGTCGGCCGAGCAGCTCGTCGCGGGTGGGCGCAAAGCGCTCGTGCAGCTCCTCGATGAACTGCAGGGCCTCATCGGTCATGATGAGGCCGGTGCCTTCGACCTCATAGGGCGGATTGACGGTGATGCTCATGGTGCTCCTTCGGTTCTCAGGTGGAAGAGCCTGGGCTCCCCTATTCTTATGCCATATGATTCACGATATGGAAGATACAGTCCGCAATGCGGACTCGGGGAGTTCGTGATCCTCAGCGGGTGCAGGTCATCGAACGCGCCTTCGGGCTGCTGGAAGCACTCAGGCAGCGTCAGGGGGCGGCCACAGCCCGAGAGCTGAAAGAGGCATCCGGGCTGGCGGGGCCCACGGTGCACCGGCTGCTGCACACGCTGGTGGGTCTCGGCATGGTGCACCAGCTGCCGGACAGACGCTATGCCCTCGGAGCGAACCTTGTGCCCCTGGGGAGGGAGCGACCCGTCAGCTGGGCGGACTGGCAGTGCCACAGATGCAGTCGCTGGTGGGCGAGCTCGGCGAGAGCGTGAATATGGCCGCGATGGAGTCGGAGATGGTCGTCTACATCGCCCAGGCCCCGTCCCCGCATTCGATGCGTATGTTCACTGAGGTGGGCCGCCGTGCCTACATGCATTCCACGGGGGTGGGGAAGGCGATGCTCGCGACGATGGAGCGTGACCGGGTCCGTGAGGTGCTGGCCCTGACCGGCATGCCGTCGATGACGCCGAAGACCCTCACCAAGCCGGACGCTCTCATCGAGCAGCTGCCGGTGATCGCTCAGCAGGGGTATGCGTTGGATGATGAGGAGCAGGAGCTCGGGGTCCGCTGTCTGGCTGTGGCGATCCCTCACGGCCCGACGCGTATGGGCCTCTCCGTCTCAGGTCCCACGGCCCGTATGAACGACATGTTCATCCGCCATGCTGCCCCGCTGATGTCGCGCACAGCGGCAGAGATAGGGCGAAAGCTCAGCCGGAGGGCCTGACCCCGAGGGTCAGCGCAGGTCGGCGAAGGCGTTGAGGACCTCCGCCAGGGAGGCGGGCTCCGGGACGCGGAACCGGGCACCGGTGTCGCCCTCACCGATTTTGAGGCTGACATCATCGCCTGAGAGGACAGCGAAGCCGGATTCATCCGTCACATCATCGCTAAGCGAAGAAGACGACGTCAGGCTCAAGGTCCCGGCGGAGCTCCTCGATGGCCTCGCCCTTCGTCGACTTCCGGACGACCGCCTCAAGGATCTGCTTTCCCTCCTTCTGATGCGCTCCGTCGATCAGGGCGAGTGCGGCGTGGGCCTCGCTGAGCACCGCGTTTTGGATGGAGGGTCGGTCACATGCCGGACGTGCACGGCCGCTCCGGCGGGCTTGTGCTCCACCCACACGTCATCGTGCTGGTCGGCGATGCCTTGGAGGACCGAGATGATCTCCTCGCGTGAGGCCTCCTCAGCCCGTGTCAGCTGGAGGCCGGGGAGTCGGGCCCCATGTGCTTCTCGGCGCCGTGCGATCCGATCAGGACTGTGCCCGCAGGCGGGGATGCCTGCCGCTGCAGGTCGCTGATGGGACGGCCGGAGACGTAGGCAAGCGTGATGTCCGAGTCGTTGAGTGCAGCGATGCGGTCGATTGCTTCCCCGTTCGCAGGAACGGGGGCTGCTGAGTAGGCGTCGGCGACGAGCTCGGCCACGCAGCCGTCGAAGTCCAGGCACATGAGCACCTTCTTCTTGGACGCCAGCGTCTCGAGGGCCTGGTGCAGGTCTTTGGCAGGGTAAAGCTCACGGGTCCCTCCTGGAAGGATCGAGGCGGCAGTGGGTTATGCGGCGGTGTGCTGCTGCGACAGGCTCTCAAGAAATTCCTTGGCCCATCGGGAGACATTGTTGGAGACCACCTGGCGACGCAGGCTGCGCATTCGCTTGCGCGCCTGATCTGAGTCCATCGTGGCGGCAGTGACAATCGAGGCCTTGAGCTCCTCGATGTCGTGAGGGTTGATCAGCAGGGCCTGGCGCAGCTGATCGGCAGCTCCGGTGAACTCGGAGAGCACAAGCACCCCGTCACCCGACTTGCGGGCGGCGACGTACTCCTTGGCCACCAGGTTCATGCCGTCGCGCAGGGCGGTGACCAGCATGACGTCGGCCGCGAGGTACAGCGCCACCATCTCCTGAGGGGGTAGGAGTGGTGGAGGTATCGGACTGCGGTGTGCCCCATCGTGTCGTACTCGCCGTTGATGCGGCCCACGGTGAGGTCGATCTCGTCGCGGAGCTGCTGGTATGACGCCACGCCCTCTCGGGACGGCGACGCGATCTGCACCAGCGTCACGTCACCGACCTGCAGCTCGCCCTCGCGCAGGAGCTCTTCGTAGGCCTTGAGGCGGTGACGGATTCCCTTGGTGTAGTCCAGGCGGTCCACACCGAGGAATATCGTCTTCGGGTGGCCGAGCTCGGCCCGGATCTGAGCCGCTCGGGAGATGATCGACGGATCCTGGGCCAGCTCCTGGATCGTCTCTGTGTCGATGCTGATCAGGAACGCCCGAGCCTCAGCCGTGCGGTAGGTGCCCTCCTCCGGAGCGGACAGCTGGCGCGGCGCAGTGCCTCGCTCGGGGTCGGCGTCGAAGCCCTTCAGGGGCGAGTAGGCCTGCGAGTCGTACTCGTTGGGCACGTAGACGCGGTCTGACTTGATGTAGTGGCCCAGGCGGCTGCGCACGGCCCGCTGGAAGTTCCTGGCGTCCGACTCGCGCTGGAAGCCGATGAGGTCGGCTCCCAGGAGGCCGCGCAGCACAGAGTGTCTCCAAGGCAGCTGGGCGAAGATGCCGGGAGGTGGGAACGGGATGTGGTTGAAGAATCCGATGGTCACGTCCGGCCGGAGGTCGCGGAGCATCTGGGGCACCAGCTGCAGCTGGTAGTCCTGGACCCATACGGTGGCACCTTGGCCCGCCACGTTGGCCGCAGCCTCAGCGAAGCGCTGATTCACCTCTCGATAGGCATTGAACCAGCGGCGGTGGAAGCTGGGCCGGACGATCACATCGTGGTACAGGGGCCAGAGGGTGTCGTTCGAGAAGCCCTCGTAGAAGTCGTGCACCTCACGCTCGGTCAGCGGGACGGGGTGCAGATGCAGTCCCTCATGGTCGAAGGGCTCGAGCTCTTCGTCGGCTGCGCCGTGCCAGCCCACCCAGGCGCCTTCAGAGGCGGCCATGATGGGAGCAAGAGCTGTCACCAGTCCGCCGGGGAGCGTTCCCAGCCGGTGGCGCCCTCATTCGTCGTGACGCGGTTGACGGCGAGACGATTGGCGACGACCACAAACTCATACCCTGGTGCTCCATGCGGCCACCCTCTAGGAATATGCTGGACGTCAGCTGAAAACCCCTGGTCGAGCCGGTGGGGCGGTCACGAGAGGTACGCTGTCAGATGCTGTTCTGAGTATCCATCCGCACACTGGGAGACGCCTTCCTATGGCACGTAGCACCGAAAGCGCCGACGCACGCGAGCGCGCCCGCAAGATGCAGGCTGAGCAGGCCAAGAAGGAGAAGCGATCCACGCTGCTTCTGCCCGTGATCGTGGTGGTCCTGGCCGTCGCAATGGTGGTAAGCCTCGTCCTGTGGGTGGTCAACCGCGACGACGATGACGCCGCGTACACCGAAGGGCCTGCGCCCTCGGTGGCCAACGAGTACGGCGGGATCACGCTGACCTCATCCACAGAGGTCGCCGACGGCACCGACATCGGGACCGTGGACGCAGAGGATGTGCCGGAGCGGGATGACAACGGCACCGCTCCCCGTCAGGAGGGGCAGGCCCCGCACCTGGTCATCTACACGGACCCGGGGTGCCCGGCCTGTCAGCAGATGGAGGAGACCTACGGCTCCACGATGGCCGAGCTGCTCGATCAGGGGCTGATCACTGCGGAGTTCCGGTCGGTCCAGGTGGTGGGCTCGCCCACCAACTACTCGGCGCGTGCGTCGAACGCCTTCGCGTGTATGGCTGAGGAGTCGCCCGAGAACTACAAGGACTACCTGACCTACATCACGGCCACCTACGCCCAGGATGAGCTCAGCAACGAGGGTCTGGCCCAGGCGGCTCAGGAGCGGTACGACGCGGACATCTCCAGCTGCGTCGAGGAGGGCACCTATCGGCCCTTC
The DNA here is from genome assembly GCF_019575955.1 of Nesterenkonia pannonica. Lineage (GTDB taxonomy): Bacteria > Actinomycetota > Actinomycetes > Actinomycetales > Micrococcaceae > Nesterenkonia > Nesterenkonia pannonica. The sequence goes on along the minus strand of NZ_CP080575.1, from coordinate 65,834 downwards.
GGCTCCTGGACCACCAACCAGGCCAGCGACACCCTGGCCCAGATGGGTGTGCAGTTCGCCACGCCTACCGTCTTCATCGACGATCAGGAGTACGGCCTCGACTTCATGGAGGCTCTGGGCGAGGAGATCGATGCGTACGCCGCTGAGGCCGGAGACGATGTCGAGGCGGACGTCGACCCCGACGCCGAGACGGATGCGGAGCAGGATGAGGCCGAGGAGGACGCGGTCGAAGTCCCCGAAGATGACGAGTGATCCCTTTCGGGGCTAGACTCGATCCCTGGTGCGGACGCCGCTGAGCGTCCGTACCGTGCCTCCTTAGCTCAGTTGGTAGAGCAGCTGATTTGTAATCAGCAGGTCGTCGGTTCGAACCCGGCAGGGGCTCAGAAAAACTGAACGCCACGTTCAGGAATGCCCGGGCACAGGTTTGCGTTGCGGTCTCTTGTGCAATCTACCGATACCCCCGTCGCCGCCTCTGACGCCGAGAGGATGCCGAGGGCGGACAAACTGACCATCGGCGCCCTTCTGGTGGCCACGTTCGTCATGATCCTCAACGAGACGATTATGAACGTGGCGCTCTCTCCGCTGATGGAGGAGTTCCAGATCCCCGAGCCGACCGTGCAGTGGCTCACCACTGCGTTCATGCTGACTCTGGCGGTGGTGATTCCCACCACCGGCTACCTCATCCAGCGGTTCAGTCTGCGCGGGGTCTTCACCGCCGCAATGCTCCTCTTCGCTGCGGGCACCGCCCTGGCCGCCGCAGCCCCCGGCTTTCCGGTGCTCCTGGCCGGGCGCGTCATTCAGGCCGCCGGTACCGCCATCATGCTCCCGCTGCTGATGACGACCGTTCTGACGCTGGTGCCGATGCATCGCAGAGGCGTGGTGATGGGCAACATCGCCATCGTGATCTCGGTAGCCCCAGCGATCGGCCCCACGGTCTCCGGCATCATCCTGGAGATCGCCGACTGGCGATGGATGTTCCTGACCATCCTGCCGATCGCTGTGGCTGCGCTGCTGCTGGGCCGCCCCGGCTGAACGCGGACCCCGGCACGCGGGACAAGCGCCTCTCCGTTCCGTCCCTGCTGCTGTCAGCGCCCGGCTTCGGAGGGATCGTCTACGGAATCAGCCAGATCGGCGGCGGCCACGGAACCGAGGAGCTGGATCCGGAGGATGCAGGCGCCTCGGTCGATCCGGTCGCGGTGGGAGTGCTGCTCGTCGGAGTGGTGTTCCTGGCGGCGTTCGTGCTTCTCCAGCTGCGGCTCCAGAAGACAGAGTCTGCGCTGCTGAACCTCAAGCCGTTCACCTACACGCAGTACACCCGTGCTCTGCTCATGATGCTGCTGATGATGATTGCGCTCTTCGGGGCGCTGATCCTCCTGCCGCTGTTCCTCCAGCAGGTGTACGGCCTCACGCCCTGCGCACAGGGCTGATGATGCTTCCCGGCGGGCTGCTGATGGCCCTCCTGGCGCCCATAGTGGGCCGTGTATACGACCGCGTCGGCCCTCGGCCCCTGGTGGTGCCCGGCGCCAGCGTCCTCGTGCTGTCGATGACGGCATTGGGCTTCATCAGCCAGGCCACACCCTGGTGGATGATTCTGACGGGGCACCTGATCCTGTCCACGGGGCTTGCCCTGCTCTTCACCCCCGCGTTCACGACCGCGATGAACCCCCTCCCCGCTGCGCTCTACTCCCACGGCTCCGCAGTGCTCAACACCCTTCAGCAGCTCTCTGCGGCGATCGGCACTGCGGCACTGGTTGCGGTCATGGGGGTGGGGGCTTCGATGGCGGCAGCGGACGGACTCAGCGCCGATGCGGCAGCGGTCGAAGGATTCCGTACCGCGTTCCGGTTCGCCGCCGCACTGAGCGTGCTGACGCTCATCCTGGCTTTCACGCTGCGGGCCACGCGGCGGCGGAACCCTCGGACGAGCGACAGGGGCATCGCACTGAGCTGCGAGAACTGAGAAGCTCCGAACATGGGCGAGGCCCGGCAGACGCACCATCTGCCGGGCCTCTTTCTTGTCGCACCCAAGTGAGTCCTACCTTATACACGCCTGCCCCTATTAGCAAACACTTGTCTTGGTAAATCTCGGGAATAGGTCGCCGGACCGAGTGTTGACGCCCCCGAAGGCATGTCACCACGACACAGGAGGATTCACATGGCTGAACGCGGAACCGTCGTCATCATCGGAGGCCACGGGAAGATTGCCCTGCTCGCCGCCCCAAGCTGGCAGAGGCCGGATTCTCCGTCCGCTCCCTGATCCGCAAGGCGGAGCAGGCCGAGGATGTGCGCAGCGCGCAGGCAGAACCCGTCGTCCTGGACGTCGAAGAGGCCGACACCGCTGCCCTGGCCGAAGCGTTCGCAGGTGCTGAGGCAGTCGTATTCTCCGCCGGAGCAGGCGGCGGCAACCCCGAGCGGACGCGCGCGGTGGACCAGGACGCGGCCATCCGAAGCATGGATGCCGCAGAGCAGGCCGGGGTGTCTCGGTATGTGATGGTCTCCTACGCCCGCAGTGAGACGGACATCCACACCCTGGACACTGACAGCAGCTTCTATCCGTACGCGGCGGCCAAGCACCACGCCGACAATCACCTGCGCAGCACGAAGCTGAACTATGCGATCCTCGGTCCCGGCAAGCTGACTGAAGAGCTTAGCCAGCGGGACTGTTCGCGTCGTCGAAGCCGACGATGCTGAGGTCGCCTCGACCGGCCGCGAGAATGTTGCTGAAGTGATTCGTCACGTCCTCCAGAGCGGTGCCGCAGAGCGCACCCGGGTGAACTTCTTCGACGGAAGCACCCCGATCGCCGAAGCGATCCGCTGAACTGGAAGGCAGCTCGATAATCCTGATAAGGTTGGGCGTTGCCGTTCGCGGCATCAGTCCGCTCGCCTAGCTCAGTTGGTTAGAGCGCACGCTTCACACGCGTGAGGTCACTGGTTCGAATCCAGTGGCGAGCACCGAACGACCGTCGGGTTTCTGGCTGCGTCCGCAGTCGCAGTGATGATTCCGGAGGAGGGTGCTGTGGAGCAGGAGCACCGCCGGAGCTCGAATGCCGGAGAGAAGCCCCGTGATCCCCTCAGCTCAGAGACAGGTCTGACCGGCTACGAGTCAGAGCCGATCGATCCTGTGATCTCAGAGCCTGAGGTGGACACGAGCCTGATACCGCTCGTGAAGCCCAGCGCGGACGTGCCCGCGGAGGACGAAGGCTTCGTCTCCAGCCTCACCGGCTCCATCGCCTCCTCCTGGCGGTCCGCGGCGGAGGAGGCCACCCTCGAGTGGGAGGAGTACGACGCCGAAGCCGCCGCCCGGGCGCTAGAAGAGGCCGAGACTCAGCAGCAGACGCGGCACTCGTACTCCAACGAATTCTCCTCGCCGACTCTGCGGAGCCCCAGACCGGACCCGCGCCGACCACGCCGGGGACCCCGCTCTCGGCATCGCTGAGGCTGCGGGATCCGACCAGCCGCCCGCCTCCCCGCTGCGGCGGCGGTCTGTGCTTCACCCCTCCTGGCTGAAGGAGCGGATCGGGCACCAGGCCTCCAAGGGCAGCTTCTCGACCGGACGGTCTTCGACCTCCGCGTGAGCCCCCAGCACGTCTTCAACCGGCTGATGAAGCCCGAGCGCCTGGCCACGCGCCAGACGTCGATCGTGGACCGGCTCACCGGAACGCCCTACGAGCACGTCCAGCGGTCTCCCCAGAGCCAGCACACGGAGCTTCCCGTCCAGGCGGATGAGCTGGAGACGATCAGCTTTGTGCTGGACCTGGGCGAGACGCTCTTCCGCTACGGCGCTGGGGCGCTCGAGGTGGAGACATCGATCATCGCCGCTACGGCCGCGTTCGGCATGAAGAACACCGAGGTGGACATCACCAACCAGTCCATCAGCCTGAACTGGGCGCCCGGGGCAAGATCCCCTACTCCAGGGTGCGCGTGGTGCGGTCGTGGTCCTCGAACTTCAACGCGCTCTCCGCCGTGCACCGGCTGGTCACGGACATCACCTCCGGCCGCCTGACTCGAAGCGAGGCGGAGCTTCGGCTCACGGAGATCACGCGTGAGCCGAAGCCGTATCCGCGATGGCTCGTCACGCTCTGCGGCGGGATCTTCGCCTCATTCTTCGTCAGCTACCTCGGAGCGCCGATCTTCGACGCGATCGCCTAGCTTCACGGCGACGCTCCTTGTCCTGTGGGCGACCCGCCAGCTTGCAGCATGGCGTGTTCCGGAGTTCTTCACGCTCGCGGCGGGCGGCTTCATCGCCTCCGCGTTCGCGATGACGGTCTTCGGCCTGGATGCGGAGGTCACCCCTCGATGGTGGTCGCCGGCGGGCTGATGATTCTGCTGCCGAGTGTGCGGATCGTGGGCGCCCTGCAGGATACGATCAACGGCTTTCCGCTGACCTCCGCCGGAAGGATCGTCTCCTCCCTGATGGCCTTCTCAGGAATGACTGCTTGGCATCATGGCCGCCGTGGTCATCTCCGACCTGCTCGGCGTCAGCCAGCAGGAGCTGGCCCAAGGCTTGGAGCGTCTCTACCACCCGCTGATCCTCATCGCGCTGGTGTTCCTGGCCTGCTCGGCCGCCGCGGTGGTCGAGCAGAGCCGCCCGGTGCTCATCCTCCCCACCGGGGCGGTGGGCGCTCTGGGGTTCTGCGGGCTCTATGCTGGCGAACTCATCGGGCTCAGCGAGCGCTTCACCCCTGTGATCGGCGGGGCGATCGTCGGAGCCCTCGGGCGTGTGGTGGCGCTGCGGCTGGGCGCCCCTCAGCTGGTGGTGGCGGTCCCGGCGATGATGTTCATGCTGCCTGGGCTGATGGTCTTCCGCGGCATGTATCAGCTGGCCATCGAGAACACCACGGCCTCCATGATCGGCGGACTGTTCGAGCTGTTCAACGCGCTCATCATCATCATGGCGATCGCCGCCGGCATCGTGCTGGGCGACGTCATCATGCGCCCCTTCACCACGGCGCTGAAGTCGAACGAACGCTCGCGCTCCCGCCGACGCTGATCGGCGGTCTCACCGCAGCCGCCAGTCCACTGGAGCCGCACCCATAGCTTCCAGGGCCTGATTCGCTCTGCTGAACGGCCGGGAGCCGAAGAACCCTCGGTAGGCGGACAGCGGCGAGGGTGCGGGAAACGATCACCTCGGTGTTCGGTCCGTCATGGAGCAGCGGCTGGAGCCGACGGGCTTCTGCGCCCCACAGGATGGCCACCAGAGGGTGCCGCGCCCGGCCAGCGCCCGGATCGCCGTCTCCGTGATCTCCTCCCAGCCGATGCCCCGGTGAGAGGCGGGCCTTCCCGCGGCCACGGTCAGGACACGATTGAGCATCAGCACCCCTGGTCAGCCCACGCAGTGAGATCGCCGTGGGGGCTCGGGGCACGCCGCAGTCGGACTCCAGCTCCTTGAAGATGTTGTTCAGCGACTTCGGCAGGGGCCGCACGCTCTCCTCCACGGCGAAGGACAGCCCGATCGGGTGGCCCGGCGTGGGGTAGGGGTCCTGACCCAGGATGAGCACTCTGACGCGCTCAAAGGGCTGCCTGAACGCACGCAGCACATGGTGGGGCTCGGGAAGGATCTGCTCACCTCCGCTGCGGCGCGCGACGAGCTCCTCGCGGACTTTCGCGAACTGAGGCTCGAGCCCCTCGAGCGCTCGCTCCCAGCCCGGGTCCAGCGGGGCAGATGCTTCATCACTCACTCCCATAGGTGTCACCCTAATGAAGCACCCGCCGGGATCAGGCCGCGAAATGCGGGACTGCTTGCTGCTGCGCCCGTAGAATCGCGTCCATGAGCCAGTTCCCCACGACGAGTTCGACGACGTCGCCCCTATTCCTCAGGCGAGGCCGGAAAGCACCGCGCCTACGGAGCGTATCCCATGGCGGCGGAGCGGCGGCGGCATCGGGAGCCTCCGGTCCGATGAAGTGGATCGGCCTGGCGGCTGCTGTGGTGCTGGTCGCGGTGGTGGCCGTGTACCTGATTCTGCCTCTCTTCGGCTCCGACGAGGACCCGGAGGCTTACCAGGCGGGCGACCAGGATGAGCTCGAGGAGCAGGAGCCGGGCGACGATGCTGAAGAGGGCGCGGCGGACGACGAGGCTGAAGGGGAGGCCGCGGAGGACGAGGCTGCTCCCGAGGAGGAAGAGGACGCTGAGGATGCCGCTCAGGACGAGGAGGAGGGCGTCGATCTCGACACCCCCGTGCGCGTTGCCAACGCGGGTGCGCCCGATTGGTCGGCCAGCGATGTGAACTACCGGCTGGCCGAGCAGGGCTTCAATGTGACGGGACGCCTGGACTGGGAGCCTTCATGGGGCGAAGTCGGCACGCCGGTGGTCTTCTACCCTGAGGAGGGTCAGGCGGAGTTTGCTCAGGAGGTCGCTGAGGCGATGGGCTTCGAGAACACATCCCTGAACCCTGCGTGGGAGACTGCCGTCATCGTCGTGGGCCCTGAGTACTCCCTGCAGAACTCCACGGACGAGCTTCAGCAGTTCGTGGACGCGGAGTAGCACGCGCCCTCCGGCGGGCATCGCGTGCTCTCACCGGCGCGGACGGTACCTGTTGTACAGGGCCGCGAGGGCTCAGCGGCGTAGTCCCACTCGCCGAGGGTCTGCATCAGCTCTGCCCCCTGCTTCGTCTTGAACTGCGTGATTCCGGTAGTCGCAGCGGCCGGGTCCAAGGACGGGCTCACGCCTCCGAGATTGAACCAGCGCGAGCCGTTGGCCAGCAGGTGCTCGATCTGCTGCATCTTCAGGCAGAGGGAGCTTCGAGCTTCCTCCGGCTCTCCGAGGAGCCTGCATACAGGGCGTGGCCGCTCTCGCCCTGGCCCACGTAGAGGCTCGTCGCAAGCTTCTCCCCTCGAACTCTGCGAGGAAGATCTTCGTCTCAGCAATGCCTGAGCTGGCCAGCGCATCCATGAGGGTCCGCACGCCCTCCTTGCTGCGAGGAGTGAATCCGTGACGCTGCGCGGTCTGGTGGTGCAGGGCGTAGAAGTCCTCCAGAGCCTCCGGCCCGTGGAGATTGACCTCGACGCCGCTTCGAGCGGACTTTCGCATGGACTTGCGTGCACTCGAGCTCATTCCTGAGAGCACCCCGTCCAGGTCCCGGGATCGGCCGTCCTCGTCAGCCAGCGGAATGCGCGCCTGGAACTGAGGCCAGCCTGCCTCCAGGCTCATGCTGATCGGCAGGTCCTTCCATCCCAGGTCGAGCAGGTCGGCCTGAAGCGCCAGGGCCTGGTCATCGACATAGTCGGGCTCGATGTCCGGGATGGTGGAGGCGCTCCCGTCGGCCAGAGCCTGGCGAATGGTGGCCGCAGTCCACCGGCGGGCAACGGTGGGCATACCCATACGGATCAGAAAGGCTCCGCTGTCCTTCAGATGCTGCACGAGGGCGGGAGCGCCTCCGCGTAGGAGCATCGGGAGGTGTCCAGGACAGGCCCCTCAGGGATGTACGCAAAATGCTTGCGTCCCAGCACAGGCACCCGCTCGGGGAGCGGCACCCGTTTGCCGAGCACCAGGACCGCGCCCACGAGCTCTTCGCCTCGGCGGATTCCGAGGGCTTGGGAGCGCCACGAGCTGACCTGCGACCAGTGCGGATTCTGCAGGAAGCTCGCCTCCGGCCTGTTAAGCCAGAAAGTCAAGGTGCTCCTGGGCAGAGAGGGGCGTACTGTCACAGCTGTCATCGCGCCAACAATACCGGCAGGACGGCGTCCTTCCAGGTGCCCCCTCCCTTGCACTCGCCGGGGGTGAGTGCTAAAATTGTGTTAGCACTCTCAGAGTGAGACTGCTAAAAGCTGAACCTGACAGGTGAAGGCCATTCCATGCTCCCGGTGACGCGGGAGCGGGCCGTCCGTCGCGGGCATCTGACAGGGTTCCCCCAATATCGTCAGATCAAAAGGTCCAGGAAGGACAGTGCACATATGGCCAAGACCATTGCATTCGACGAAGAGGCCCGACGCGGTCTCGAGCGAGGCTTGAACGCGCTCGCCGACGCCGTCAAGGTCACCTTGGGCCCCGCGGCCGCAACGTGGTGCTCGAGAAGTCCTGGGGCGCCCCCACCATCACCAACGACGGCGTCTCCATTGCCAAGGAGATCGAGCTCGAGGACCCCTACGAGAAGATCGGGGCCGAGCTGGTCAAGGAGGTCGCCAAGAAGACCGACGACGTCGTAAGCGACGGCACCACCACTGCCACTGTGCTCGCACAGGCTCTGGTGAAGGAAGGCCTGCGCAACGTCGCAGCCGGAGCTGACCCGGTCGGACTCAAGCGCGGCATCGACAAGGCCGTGGAGGCAGTCACAGCAGAGCTTTTCAAGGCCGCCAAGGAGATCGAGACCACCGAGCAGATCGCTGCGACGGCCTCCATCTCCGCTGCTGACAAGCAGATCGGCGACCTCATCGCCCAGTCGATCGAGAAGGTCGGCAAGGAAGGCGTCATCACGGTCGAGGAGTCCAACACCTTCGGCCTGGAGCTCGAGCTCACAGAGGGCATGCGCTTCGACAAGGGCTACCTCTCCGGCTACTTCGTCACCGACGCAGAGCGTCAGGAAGCAGTCCTCGAGGACCCCTACATCCTCATTGCGAACTCCAAGATCTCGTCCGTGAAGGACGTCATCGGAGTCCTCGAGCAGGTCATGCAGTCCGGCAAGCCGCTGCTGGTCATCGCAGAGGACGTTGAGGGTGAGGCCCTGGCCGCACTGGTGGTCAACAAGCTCAAGGGCACGTTCAAGTCCGTGGCTGTCAAGGCTCCCGGCTTCGGCGACCGCCGCAAGGCCATGCTGGCTGACATCGCGGTCCTCACCGGCGGCCAGGTCATCGCCGAAGAGGTCGGCCTGAAGCTGGAGAACACCACCCTCGACCTGCTCGGCACCGCCCGGAAGGTGGTCGTGACCAAGGACGAGACCACCATCGTCGAGGGTGCAGGCGATGCGGACGAGATCGCTGGCCGCGTCAACCAGATCAAGGCCGAAATCTCCAACTCGGATTCCGACTATGACCGCGAGAAGCTCCAGGAGCGCCTGGCCAAGCTCGCCGCGGTGTGGCCGTGATCAAAGTTAGCGCCGCCACCGAGGTGGAGCTCAAGGAGCGCAAGCACCGCATCGAGGATGCTGTCCGGAACGCGAAGGCAGCCGTGGACGAGGGAATCGTCGTAGGCGGCGGCGTGGCTCTCATCCAGGTAGGCGCACGAGCCTTCGCGAGCCTGAAGCTCGAGGGCGACGAGGCTACGGGTGCGAACATCGTGAAGTTCGCGGTCGAAGCCCCGCTGAAGCAGATCGCCGTCAACGCAGGCCTCGAGGTAGGCGTTGTGGCGGAAGAAGGTCAAGGGCCTGGCCGACGGAGTGGGCCTCAACGCCGCTACAGGCGAGTACGAGGACCTCCTGGAGTAGGCGTGAACGACCCGGTGAAGGTGACGCGCTCTGCGCTGCAGAACGCTGCCTCCATCGCTTCGCTGTTCCTCACCACTGAGGCAGTGGTGGCTGACATTCCGGAGAAGCACCCAGCCGGAGGCGGAGCCGAAGGCATGGACCCGATGGGCGGCATGGGCGGAATGATGTGATCTCCGCATAATCCGCTCAATGCGACGAAGGGGCCCCGCAGACTGCGCGTCTGCGGGGCCCCTTCGTCGTTGGTCTGCGCGGTCTCAGCTCAGCGGCCGAAGATGCGGGTGTTCGCGGACTCCGTCTCCTCGTAGTGGCTGGACGCCGAGGCCATGGCCTGCCTGACGCTGGCCAGGGACTGCTCCACCTGCGCCTGCGTGGAGCGCCACTGTGTGAGCACGTCCTGGAAGGCGACGGCTGCTGATCCCTTCCACGTCTCCTGCAGCTGCCTGAGCTGGCCCTCCATCATATTGACGTCGGACTGAATGCGGCCCAGCGTCGCCTCGACGTTCTGGCTCTTGGCCAGCAGGTCTGATGTGTCGATCTGAAAAACTGCCATGATCGGTTCCCTTCCGTGCGTCCCTCGAAGGCTTTTCCTTCTGCGCCGACGCTATGGAGGCGCAAGTGGTGCGCCGAGGCTCTCGGCCTCAGCTGTGGGGAAGGTGGGGCGTCGGCAGGAGTCTGCGCGCCTGTGCAAGAGGGAGCCTGTGCTGCGGGATCAGTCGCTGCGGTGCTGGAGAGCGGCCTCACGCAGGTGCTCAATGTCTCCTGTGTCGAAGGTCTGGTCCTCCTCCAGGGCATCAGCATCGTCATCGGAGCCGTCGTCGTCAGGAGCTTCGGCCTTGGGCAGCCGAAGCGTCATCGTTGCGCCTCCGACCTCCGTCTCGGAGTGGCGGACGCTTCCATCGTGCTGGGCCGCGATGGCGGCGCAGATTGCCAGACCGAGGCCCGTGCCCCGGTCTCGCGCTGTCGCGAAATGTCGGCGCGGTAGAAGCGCTGGAAGATCTTCTCCGCGTCCTCATGGCTGATGCCCTCACCGTGATCGCGAACCTGGATGACGGATTCGGGCCGTCCCTCGATCAGACTCTCTGTGCCGACCGCCAATTCGATCGGTGGTAAGCAGGTGTGTAGCGCAGGGCGTTCTGCACCAGGTTGGTAACGACCTGTCGAATGCGCCCCTCATCGCCGATGACGGGGTAAGCCGAGCTGGTCCATCGTCGAGGCCGATGACCCGCACCTCACGATCCGGAGCGTTGACGCTCATGTCCATCATGGCCTCATGCGCCACGATGTTGAGGTCCAGGGGCATCGGCTTCATGGGGCGCTGCTCGTCCAGCCTGGCGAGCGTGAGCAGGTCCTCCACCAGGTCGCCGAGCCGCGTGGCCTCCGATTCGATTCTGCCCATGGCGGCATGCACAGCCTCGTCGTTCCCTTCCATCCCGCCTTGACGGTACAGCTCGGAGAACCCTCGGATGGTGACCAACGGGGTCCGCAGCTCGTGCGAGGCGTCCTGGATGAAGCGCCGCATCTTCTCCTCGGACGCCACGCGAGCGTCGAAGGCCTGCTCGATGTGCTCCAGCATCACGTTCAGCGAGGCAGCCAGCCGCCCCACCTCGGTCTCCCGCGGAGCAGTGGTCTGCACACGCTGTGAAAAGTCTCCCGCGGCGATGGCCCCCGCGGTCCGCTCCACGCGGAGCAGAGGCCGGAATGCTCGGGTGACGAGCGAGTAGGCGATGATTGAGGCGCCGAGGGTGGCGAGCAGCCCGATGGTGGCCACGAGGAACGTGGCGCGCTCCACCGATGTCTCCACCGAACGCAGAGGCAGGGCGATGACCAGAGAGCCTTCTCCGCTGCTCAGCGGATGAACCTGAACCCTCCACCCGCGGCTGTTCTCCAGCGTGCCCGGCACGTCGAAGGACTCGCCCATGAGGTCTTCGGCCTCGTCAATGGTGGGGCGGGGCAGGGCCGGGTGATCCTGGTTCTCGGACGGCCAGTGTGTGCGCAGGACCGGGTCGCCCTCGGTGTCGACGATCCAGCCGTGGAACCGGACGATGCTGCCGTGGTCCACCTCCGGCTGGCCGGGGTCCACCTGCTGATGCAGGTACCCGGAGACCAGTTCGGCGTTGGCGGTCAGGTCCTCATCCATATTGCGCAGCAGCTCCTGGCGGAACAGGGACGCTGAGACGAACGTCGTGACCACCAGGGTGAGCAGCAGAAGTGCCGTAGTGATGGTGACCAGCTGTGTGCGCAGCGAGGAGCTGCGCCACGTGCTCGAGAGCTTCTGGGCGGCACGGCGGGGCATGGATTCAGTGTATCCCCGGCGGCAGTTCAGAGTCCCTCAGCGTGCGTTAGGGTGCTGTGCGCGCACACGATGTCGGAGGAGAGGCTTTTCGAATGAGAGGCACCATAGTGGGCTGGGCTGCGTTCGTCGCAGCAGTGGTGGTGCTGGTTCCGGCGATCGTCATCGGCGGCAGCGCGCTGCTGGTGGATCAGCTCCAGCAGAGGGACTCCGCTGGGGAGTCTGATGAGCCCTATGCGCAGGCCGCGCCTGATAGTCCCACTGACCCTGCTCCCCACGCGGAGCGCGCTGAGGACGAGGATCAGGGTGCAGGAGGAGCTGAGGATGCGGAGGGCCCGGCGGCGAGTGCCGCCAGAGCGTCCAGGTGCTCTCTGCGGCATCAGACGCGGAGCTGGATCAGGCGCTGGCCGAAGCCGTTGAGGGCGTCCGGGCCGCTACAGCGTCAGCGTCGCCGAGCTGTCGGGCGAGGGACGTCGCGCAGAGCACAGCGCAGAGGATCCGGTGGATCCTGCGAGCACCTACAAGCTCTATGTCGCGTACAGCGCTCTGAAGCAGGTGGAAGAGGATGAGCTGCAGTGGGAGCAGAGCATCGTGGACGGACGAGATCTCGACCAGTGCTTCTACGACATGCTGGCCGTCTCGGACAACGCGTGCGCTGAGGCGCTCCTCAACGACGTGGTCGGGCGGGAGCAGATCGTCGCGGATCTCCCAGAGGTCGGCGCTCTCAGCACCAGCTTCGAGATCGGCGATGTCCGCACCACCGCCTCAGATCTCACCGGCATGCTCGCCCGGTGGGAGGCGGGCGAGCTGCCGGTGCAGCAGCAGGACGGGGATGCCCTCATGGGCGCCATGGCGGAGAACATCCACCGGGATGGGATCCCAGCGGGCGTCTCCGGGGACGTCAGCGACAAGGTGGGATTCCGCGGCCCCTATCTCCACGATGCGGCCATCGTCCACGACGATGCGGGAGTCTGGGTCCTCACGATCCTCACCGAGGGGTCGAGCTGGGATGAGATCGCTGAGATCTCCGGGGAGGTCGAAGCGGCCCTGGACCGCTGAGCGGTCAGGCCTCGACAGGGTCCTTCTCGCCCTCGTCGAGGCGCTCTTCCCAGGAACCCACTCCGGCGCCAGCAGGGCGTCCTTCCCGGGCAGCATGCCGACCTCGCAGACGGTCACCTTGCGGGAGCGGGGGCGCGCGCGAGCGTCGCGAACCACTCCCAGCCTCCGTAGCCGGGGCGGCTGGCGGCGAACCGGTGGGTCACCAGGCGCAGGTCGTCCGCAGCGGCGGAGAGGTGCTCTCCGACTTCGCCGGACTCTGCGATCTCTTCCACAGCGTCGCGTGCTGCGGCGACGGCGGCCGCCAGCGGCTGATCAGGGGTAGCCATGGGGATCTCCTCAGACGTCGAAATCGTCGGCAACGCGGCGCAGCAGAGCAGCTATCTGCCGCGAGCGCTCGGGCTTGGGGTAGTGCCCCTTGCGAAGCTGACCCGTGGTGTTGTCCAGCATCGTCACGAGGTCCTGCACCAGCTCGCCCATCTCCTCAGCGGGCTTGCGCGAAGCCTTCGCCACGGAGGGAGCTTCGCTGAGCAGGCGTACCGAGAGGGCCTGCTTGCCCCTTCGGCCGTCGGCGACGCCGTACTCCAGACGAGTGCCGGACTTGACCGCGGCGCCGTCGGGCAGGGCTGAAGAGTGCAGGTACGCCTCTTCACCGTGCTCGTCGGTGACGAAGCCGAAGCCCTTCTCAGCGTCGAACCACTTTACTTTTCCAGTAGGCACTGCGGATAACCTCCTTCTGACAGAAGCTACAAGAGTAACGCCGATACAATGAGGTTCATGCCTGACGTCCCCGCAGCCCTGCCCGCGCCGGGCCTCTCTCCCAGGGCATACTGATTCTCGGCGTCGCAGTCACCGCTGTCTCATTCGTCGCTCTGCTCCTGGTGCTGGTGCTCTACTTCGCCGACACCGTCCCTCATGCCTCCCTGTATTGGCTCTCCTGTGGGGGCTTCCCATCGGATTTGTGCTGATGCTCAGCTACGTGCTCCTTGCCCTGCGGCGCCGCCAGCATGCGCGACGGCTGCGCGTGCCGGGCGATCGTCGCTGAGCTGAGCCGCTGACCCGAGTGAGGCAGTGCTCACTGCCCGGCCAGGAGACGTTCAGCAGACTTTCAGAAATCGGGTGTTCACTGGCGCCGTGACTGAGAAAAGAGCGAAGGCAAGCTGCTCGTCGTGGACGACGAGCCGAACATTCGTGAGCTGCTCGCCACCTCGCTGCGGTTCGCGGGCTTTGAGGTCGCTGCCGCCGCCAACGGGCGTGAGGCGTTGGACACGGTGGAGGAGTTCTCCCCGGACCTCGCCGTCCTGGACGTGATGCTGCCGGATATGGACGGATTCACCGTGACTCGTCGGCTGCGATCTGTAAGCAAGCTCTTCCCTGTCGTGTTCCTGACCGCCCGGGACGACACCGATGACAAGATCACCGGGCTGACCGTCGGCGGGGACGACTACGTGACCAAACCGTTCTCGCTGGACGAAGTGGTCGCGAGGATCAAGGCAGTGCTGCGCAGGACGGCCCCGATGACGGCGAGGACGCGATTCTTGCGATCGACAACCTGGAGCTCGACGACGACGCGCACGAGGTGCGGCGCGAAGGGAGATCATCGAGCTGTCTCCTACGGAGTTCAAGCTTCTGCGCTACCTGATGATGAACCCCAACAGGGTGCTCTCCAAGCAGCAGATCCTGGACCACGTGTGGGAGTACAACTTCAACGGCGACGCATCGATCGTCGAGTCCTACATCTCTTACCTGCGTCGCAAGATCGACTCCGGAGCCGATGGGGCCCCGGCCATCCAGACCAAGCGCGGGGTGGGCTACGTGCTGCAGACCTGGGAGCGTCGGCAGAAGACGCAGGGCATCAGCTAGTACGGCTCTGCCGCAGGCGTGAGTGAGGGGCGGGGCTATCGGGCCCCCGCCCTCACTCATGCCGATGCCCGTTTCAGTGCTCCAGGAGGTAGTCCACGGCCCGGAGCAGCTGGCTCACATCCTCGGGATCGATGGCGGTGAACGTCGCGATGCGGAGCTGATTCCTGCCCAGCTTCCGGTACGGCTCGACGTCGACCACTCCGTGCGACCGGAGAGTCTTCGCCAGTGCTCCCGCATCCACGGACTCGTCGAAGTCGACGGTGCAGATGACATTCGACCGGTCCTCCGGGCGGGTGACGAACGGTGAGGCCAGCTGGTGCCTGTCCGCCCATTCGTACACGCGCCCGGCGGAGTCGGCCGTGCGGGCCGAGGCGAAGTCGAGGCCGCCGGAGGCATTCATCCACTCGATCTGGGCGTCCAGTGTGACCAGTGTGGCGAGCGCCGGAGTGTTGTACGTCTGATTCTTGCGCGAGTTCTCGACGGCAGTCTGCAGATTCAGGAACTCGGGGACCCAGCGCTCTCCGGTGAGACGTTCGGCGCGCTCCAGGGCCCGTGGGGACATGATCGCCAGCCAGAGGCCGCCGTCCGAGGCGAAGTTCTTCTGCGGAGCGAAGTAGTAGACGTCCGTTTCGCTGATGTCGACTGCCAGGCCTCCTGCTGCGGAGGTCGCGTCGATGATCACCAGCGCATCGTCGTCCGAGCCCGATACGCGGCTTACCGGGGCGGCCACGCCGGTGGACGTCTCGTTCTGCGGCCATGCATAGACGTCGACGCCCTGTTCGGCGCGGGGTGCTGGGCGCGTCCCCGCATCGGAGGTGATGATGCTGGAGGCTTCGAGGAACGGGGCGCTGTCCGTGGCCTTTGCGAACTTGGAGCCGAATTCGCCGAATGACAGGTGCTGAGCCTTGGACGAGACCAGGCAGAAGCTGGCAACGTCCCAGAACGCGGTCGACCCGCCGACGCCGAGGACCACCTCGTAGCCTGAGGGCAGACTGAAGAGGTTCCCCAGACCCTCCCGCACACTGCCGACGAGCGACTTCACCGGCGACTGGCGGTGGGAGGTGCCCAGGAGCCTCGGGCCTGCTTCGGCCAGTGCGTCGATCTGCTGGGCCCGGACCTTCGAAGGGCCTGCCCCGAAGCGTCCATCGGCGGGAAGAAGCTCAGGGGATGGTGATGTGCTCAGCGACCACTGGCGTGACTCCTTGCAGGTGAGATGATGTGTACGATGCCTTGCCCAGCCTAGTTGTCATGGGAGCACCGGTTGACCGATCTGATCGACACCACAGAGATGTACCTCCGCACCATCCTCGATCTTGAGGAGGAGGGCATCGTGCCTCTGCGCGCCCGCATCGCTGAGCGCCTCGAGCATTCGGGCCCGACGGTGTCGCAGACCGTCGCCCGCATGGAGCGGGATGGCCTGCTGCAGCTCACGGAGGCGCGCCAGCTTGAGCTGACGGACAAGGGCAGAGATCTCGCCGTGCAGGTCATGCGCAAACACAGGCTGGCCGAGCGGCTGCTGTCAGACGTCATCGGACTTGACTGGCCCTACATCCACGAAGAGGCCTGCCGCTGGGAGCACGTCATGAGCGAGCGTGTGGAGCGCTACTCGTCGAGATTCTCGAAGACCCTGTGGAGTCTCCCTACGGCAACCCGATTCCGGGTCTGGAGAAGCTCAGGTGGATCGAGCCGCGCACCCTGCGTCGCTCGCCCGTACGACGCTGCGCCGAGCTGCCGAAATGGTGACCGGCCAGGGGAGCCATTGGAGGGTTCAGCGCCTTGCCGAGTCCATCCAGGTGGAGCCTGAAGTCCTCGAGCAGCTGCTGGATGTCGGCCTTCGTCCCGGCGTCGATGTGACAGTCACGGGCATCAATGACGCCTATGTTCTCCTTGCGGTGCTGGACGAGGTCGAAGGCGAGTTTGATGTGGAGCTTCCCCTTGAAGTGGCTCAGCACATCTTCGTCAACGAACGCTCTCTCTAGGCACTTCGCCGCTTTCGACGAGTGACGGCGATGGGTCGCCTCTGACCTGGGCGGACAGCGGGTCCTTCACCCCGTGACCATTCTGTGACAAACTGTCGAGCGTTCGTTGCGCTGTCGCGACTTTCTGCTCCCCATAGTCAGGCGCTGGGCGTGCTGTCGTGGCCGATCCGCTCACAAATGAAGCCATTTTGTGACCTTAGCGTGACATCGAGACCAAACTGTTATAAAGTCGTCATCGAACTTGGGCGAACGTCCAAACCGCCTGGTTCGGCCGGGAGCAGCTGAACTCCTGAGCTGGACTTGGGCGCACGCATCCACCGCATTCCGGGAAGAGGTTTCTACCGTGACTGACAAAACTGAACTGGCTTCACGCCGCACTCGTCGTCAGACCCGTGGTCTGGCCGGTGCCGTCTCTGCCCATGCTGGACGTTCGGCAGCAGCAACGCTCGCCGCATCCGGTCTGATCATCAGCTCCGGCATCGCCGCAAATGCATCTGAGTCGAAGGCTGACGAGGGCCGTGAGGCTACTACCGTCGAGAT
This sequence comes from Nesterenkonia pannonica, assembly GCF_019575955.1. Lineage (GTDB taxonomy): Bacteria > Actinomycetota > Actinomycetes > Actinomycetales > Micrococcaceae > Nesterenkonia > Nesterenkonia pannonica. The sequence continues at coordinate 48,753 of NZ_CP080575.1, read as the reverse complement.
CTCCACCACTGACCTGAACGTCGAGCGCGCATCGACATCAGCGCCTGTGAGCGTCAGTGCATCGCAGGGTGCCGAGCTGGCATTCGAGCGTCCCTCCGTCACGTCTGAGCCAGCCGCTGAGCCCGAGCCTGCACCAGAGCCCGAGCCAGCTCCCGAGTCGGAGCCTGAGCCGGAGCCAGCTCCCAGTAAGCACCAGAGCCCGAGCCGCAGCCTGAGCCGGAGCCAGCTCCCAGTAAGCACCAGAGCCCGAGCCGCAGCCTGAGCCGGAGCCAGCTCCCGAGCGGCACCAGAGCCCGAGCCAGCACCAGAGGCCCAGGGTCAGTCGGGTCAGAGCTCCTCAGGTCAGGGCTCGGCTGACTCAAGCGGCGGCCAGGCTGAGCAGGGGCAGGCTTCGTCCAGCCCTCAGCCTGCTTCGAACGGCGACAGCTCATCCGGCGGATCCTCGAGCTCTGAGGCGCCATCCTCCGGCGGAGGCTCAAGCTCCATTGTCGCAGCGGCGCACGCAGCACTCGGCACCCCCTACAGCTGGGGCGGTTCGACAACCTCCGGCATGGACTGCTCAGGCTTCATCAACTGGGCCTACTCCCGGGCCGGTGTCAACGGCGTCCCGCGCACCACCCACGGCATGATGGCGTCCTTGAGCCGCGTCTCAAGCCCGCAGCCCGGCGACATCGTAATCGCCAACGGCCAGTCCCACGGCGGCATCTACATCGGCAACGGGCAGGTCATTTCCGCCACTGTGTCCAACGGTGTGAGCATTCACTCCCTCCACGCAGGGTGGCACAACCCGACCGCTTACCTGCGGGTCGGCTGACCACTTCGCAGCACGCTCCGAAAGGGGTGCAGTCCTACGGGACTGCACCCTTTCTGCGTCCCTGCACCCTCCGCCTTCCAGGCTGCATTCAGCCTGCATAAGGCCTGGTCAGCGCAGTTCGTGATGAAAATGTGACATCGAGACCTTTCTGTTATAAAGTTTCTCCCGTGCTGATCACAGAGACCACTCCGAAGAGCCGCCGCGAGCGCCGCGAAGCCGCTGGCAAGCAGGCCGCACAGGCCCGCGCCGCGAAGCTCACTGCCCGTACCGGTGGAGTTGCCGCACTGGCACTCACCGCCCCGGCCTCCTGGCCGCAGCCCCGCAGTCGCAGACGCCGCCGAGGCGTCAGACAGCAGCAGGGCCTCCCAGGAGATCGGCCTGACTCTCGAAGGTGCCGAGCGCGCCTCCCAGGTGGAGTCCCCGAAACCGCAACAGTGTCTGCGGAAGCGACTGCAGAGCTCGCCTTCGAGCGGGCAGCTGTGACCGCCGAGCGCGCTGCTCCAGTCGAACCGGCAGCTGAGCCCGAGCCCGCAACGGAAGAGGCCCAGCAAGCTCCTGCAGAGTCCGCACAGACCGGTGAGTCCACGCAGACCGGTGGGACCCAGTCCTACGACCAGGGCACCGCAGACCAGGGCACGGGCGCTGGCCAGCAGCAGGCCACCGGCGAGTCGATGGCAGCATCGACTCAGCCCGCTGCACCCGCTCAGCCCGCCGCGAGCGGCGGCGGCATCGTCTCCTCCGCATACGCAGCGATCGGCACCCCTACGTGTGGGCCGGATCCAGCCTTTCCGGCATGGACTGCTCCGGGTTCGTCAACTGGGCATACGCCCGTGCTGGCGGCCCCAGCCTTCCCCGCACCACCGGTGGAATGCTGGCCTCCCTCCCTCGGGTCTCAAGCCCCAGCCGGGAGACATTGTGATCTCCAACGGCGGCGGCCACGCCGAGATCTACATCGGCAACGGCCAGTCCATCTCCGCCACAACAAACGGCGGCGGTGTGCACCAGCACAGCACCGGCTACTCCGGTGTTGTCGCTTACCTGCGTCCGGGCGGCTGATCTGAGCCAATACTCAGCGTGATCACAAGGGGTGCAGTCCTACGGGGCTGCACCCCTTACGCGTTCCCCGCCCCACCAGGGCACCGGCAGCAGATGGCATATAGTAAATATCGGACAGATTCGCAGCGTACGCGATTCCCTCGCGCGGAACGTACGCACGGGAGGCTGATCGGATGGGCACGCTGGTGCTCAACGCGGGCTACGAGCCGCTGAGCGTTGTCTCGTGCCATCGCGCCGCCCTCTTGGTGATGCGAGGAAAGGCGAGCGTCCTCGCCGAGGACTCCACCCCATCAGCTCCCCGTCCGCGCTCATTCCCGGCCCACTGTCATCCTCCTCACCCGCTACGTGCGCGTCGTGAGGCGAGGATCCTCGTACCCCTCACGCCGAGGGGTTCTCCGACGCGATCACCGCACGTGCGCCTACTGCGGCAGCGCCGCAGCCACCGTCGACCATGTGATCCCCGTGCACGTGGAGGCAGCTCCTCATGGGAGAACCTGGTCGCCTGCTGCGGTCCCTGCAACATCCGAAAAGGCGACAAGACCCTCGAGCAGCTCGGCTGGACGCTCAGGGTGACGCCTCGGCAGCCCGCTCACCAGGTCTGGCTCCCTCAGGAGCTCGACGCCCCGCAGCGGGCATGGATGCCGTTCCTCAACACCGCCGCCGCCTAGACGAGACCCCACGCCATGTCCCAACCCCACCGTGTCCCGACCGCCGCAGTCCTCCTTGCAGGCGGACAGGGCAGACGTCTGGGAGGTGAGGACAAGGCCTCCCTACTGCTTCGCGGACGCACTCTCCTGCAGCACTGGCTGACCGCGCTCCGCAGCGAAGGAATCCCGGAAATTGTCGTGGTGGGCCCCGACGAGCTGCGGCCGCTATGCGATGCCGAAGGTGACACCAAACTCGTGAGGGAGAACCCTCCCTTCGGAGGGCCTGCCGCCGCCGTCTACGCCGGGATGAAAGCCCTGGAGGCCATGCAGGGGCGCGTGCTGCTGCTCGCCGTGGATGTGGTGGAGTAAGCCCTGCTGCTGCGCTGGCTCATTGAGGAAGCCCGCTCCAGCCCGGCCGATGCTGTGGTGCCGATCGATGTGAACGGCCGGGAGCAGCACCTGAGCTGCGCGATCGCGATCCCGGCCCTGCGGGCCCAGCTGCTTCCCCTGAGCCCGCAGGATGTGAACGGCGGTCGTGTGCGGCAGCTGCTTGAGCAGATCCCACGAACCCAGCCGCCCATGCCTGAGCACATCGGCCACGACGTGGACAGCCCAGCCGACGCGGCCCGTCTAGGAGTTCACCTTCCTGAGCACAGCTGTGCCCCGGTCGCCGAAAGAGCGGACCGGGGCACGCAGAGCGTTCGGGCTCAGCTGACGAGGGTGTGCGTTCCCCTCAGGACGACGGCGGCCAGGCGCACCGCGGTCGCAGCCGCGCCTGCCTCGGCCTCATCGCCGTCCACCTCATCAGCGTCGGGCTGGATGAACAGCTGCGCAGCGTTGATGAAGGTGTACACCAAGCCGAAGAGCATCGGAATGGAGACGATGATCCACGCGACGGGAACCGGCACGATCGGGTTCCCCGCCTGTTTGACGTCGGAGCTCTTCTCCTCTGCCGCACTGTCGGCATCGGAGCCGTTCCCGTTCTCCTCATCGGAGGGCTCAGACTTCTCGTGCCACTTCTCATTGACGGGCCGTACGAGCAGGTTGGCAATGAAACCGACGGCGAGCAGGCCAGCCATGATGAACAGGGCCGGGCGGTAGTCCGCCGCCGTGAGATCCTCGCCCGGTGCGCCCTCAGCCGCATCCAGAGTGATGTTCACGATCGCCGGGCCCACGATGCCGGCGGCCGACCAGCAGGTCAGCAGGCGACCGTGGATGGCTCCCACCTGCAGTGTGCCGAACATGTCCCTGAGGTAGGCGGGGATGGTGGCGAACCCGCCGCCGTAGAAGGACAGGACGAGTCCGGTCAGGATCACGAAGGCGGCCATGCTGGTGTCGCCGAAGATGCCCAGGGCCACGTACAGGGCGGCGCCGAGGCCCAGATACAGCATGTAGATCGGCTTGCGGCCCACCTTGTCCGAGGTTGAGGCCCAGATGAACCGTCCCAGAGTGTTGGTCAGCGAGAGGTAGCCGACGAAGTTACCGCGGCCACGGCTGCGACTTCAGGCTGAGCGAAGGTCTCGCCGCCGGTCTCCTCGCGGAAGAAGTCCTGCACAAAGTTCGCGGCCTGCGGAAGCAGTCCGATGGATGCGGTGATGTTGACGAACAGCAGCACCCAGAGCAGCCAGAACTGGGGAGTCTTGATGGCGTTGTTCGCCGTCACGTTCCCCGCAGAGACCATCTTCGAGGTCTTCTTCTTCTCCGGGTCGAAGCCCTCCGGCTTCCAGTCGTCAGTAAGCACTCGCACGATCCAGGCGGCGAAGAGCATCATCAGTCCGTACGCGACGGCCATGGTCAGGTAGAGGAAGCCCACCGAGTCGCCTGGGTCGGCTCCGAGGTCGTCGAAGAGGCCCATCATGATGTTCGAGAAGGGTGCGGCGATCATTGCACCCACGCCGAAGCCCATGATAGCCATGCCGGTGCCCAAGCCGGGACGGTCCGGGAACCACTTCATCAGCGTGGAGACCGGCGCAATATAGCCGATGCCCAGGCCGATGCCGCCGAGCACTCCGTACCCGAGACCCACGAGCCACAGCTGCTGGGTGAACACGCCGACGGAGCCGACGATGAAGCCGGAGACCCAGCAGGCGGCCGAGGCGAGCATCGCCATCCGCGGGCCGCGAGAGTCGACCCACTTGCCGAACAGGGCCGCGGAAAGTCCCAGCAGAACGATCGACAGTGAGAAGGCGAAGAACGCCACTGCTGTCTGCGCTGCGTCCTCGCCTCCGAAGATGGGGCCCAGGACCTGGCCGAAGATGCCGACCAGCGGGTCATCGGAGAAGTGCTCTGCAAGGCGGGACTGGTACACCGAGGTGCCGTAGACCTGGCCGATGCACATATGGATGGCGAGGGCGGTTAGCGGAATCAGCCAGCGATTGAACCCCGGACCCGCAGTGATTTTGCGGTAGGAGTCTGCGCGCGTGTCGGCGCTTGGAGCCATGGGTGCAACTCTCCTCATATTAGTTACGTGCGGGAAGAACAGTCATTGAACGCTATCACCGGGTATTCAGCCCATTGTTCTACTGTCAGTAGAAAAGAGAGCACCAGCGTCTGCTGCGGCAGCCAGGCCTGTGAGACCCTTTAGAGCAGCTGTCCACGCATTCGAACGTCTCAAGCTCCAAGGAACCTGAAATGTCTGTGAACGAAAACTCCGAAAACGCCGAGAAGTCTGAGTCCCAAATCACCAAAGAATCGATTGAGCTCTGGATCGATGAGCTCAAGGAGCATCTGGAGATTCCAGAGACTGACATCGACATCAACCGGCTTCTCAAGCTCGCCGGAGTGGCTGCTCACACGGTGGTTCGGCCTGCCGCTCCGGTGAGCACATACGTCATCGGCTATGTGGTCGGTCTGGCGGAGGCTTCAGGACAGGCTACCTACGAGCAGGCGTTCAACGCTGCCTCGCGCGTCGCTGAAGGGCTCCTGGAGCAGCGCGGCCACGCCGAGGGCTGATCTGCGCGCATCATGCTGAGCCTTCACGAGGCACGACGCCTGGCGGCTGAAGCCGAGCCCATCGCGCCACGACGCGTGCCGCTTGCGGAGGCCGTGGGTCTGATCTGCGCCCAAGACGTCTTTGCCCGGCTGGATATCCCGCACGTCTCGACCTCAGCCATGGACGGCTGGGCGGTCAGCGTGCCGAAGGCTGCGGTGGGCTGGTCGGTGATTCCGCAGAGCGCGGAGGGGCCCGCAGACATTCTTCCCCGCTGAGGCCCGGTGAGGCGGCAGGAGTGGTGACCGGCTCTCCGATGCCGGAGGGTGCTCTCTCCGTGCTGCGTGAGGAGCACAGCGCCTATGACGAAGGCGCAAGCATCCTCACCGCGGAGGCGCACACCCCGGATCTCGATGCGGGCCGCAACATCCGGCCCCGCGGGTGGAGGCCGCGGAGGGGACCGGCTGCTCTCGGCCGGTTCGCGCATCACGCCCGCTCGCGCCGCGGCGGCGGCAGTCGCTAAACCACGACGAGCTGTTCGCCCATCCGAACCCTTCTGTTCGTCTCATCCTCACGGGTTCGGAGGTGATCACCTCCGGGATGCCCCAGCCGGGGCAGGTCCGGGACGTGTTCGGGGTAGCGCTGCCCGGCATGCTCGCCGCCTCGGGATCCAGCAGGTCGACTCCGTGCGGCTGAGGGACGACGTTGACGCTATGAGAGCAGAGCTCGGCAGCGGATCGGAGGACGTGCTCATCACCACCGGCGGGACCGCGCATTCGCGTGCTGACACTCTTCGCCCGGCGCTTGAGCAGCTGGGAGCCCGCATCGTCGTCGATTCCGTCGACATGCGACCCGGCCATCCTGCCCTTCTTGCCAGATTGGGGAGCGTTGGATTCTGGGACTGCCCGGCAACCCTCTGGTAGGCTTCGCCGCCCTCGCCGCACTGGGCGCCCCTCTGCTGGCGGCACTGGCCGGACGGGCGGAGCCCAGCATCGAACTCACCGCAGCGGAGCAGCTCACCGGTGCGCGCCGCGGCCTAAGAGTTCTGCCGGTGCGCAGGACCCCGACGGCATCCGCGCCGCCGGGCACAGCAAATCCCACATGATGCGCGGCCTGGCTGAGGCCGAGCTGTTCGCGCTCGTTCCGCCTGAGGGAGTGGATCCAGGAAGGTCGGCGGAATGTTTGCAGGTCCCCGGGGCGTTCACCCCTCTACGCCATATTCCTGAGGAGCAGTGATGGGCCGACTGATCCAGCGCAAACGCGTAACCCGCGTCATCCGCGCCCCCGAGGGCGAGGACACCGCCAGCCACCGCACCAAGCTCGACTCCCTCGCCGTCGAGGAGCCGCTTGAGCTGCGCGTGGGAGGCGAGTCGTTCTCGGTCACGATGCGCACCCCGGCAACGATTTTGAGCTCGCCATGGCTTCATGGTCTCTGAAGGACTGGTTGCTGCCGCTGAGCAGCTGCGAGGGCTGCGCTACTGCTCAGGAGAGGATGAGTTCGGGAATCAGACGTACAACGTCATCGATGTCGGACTCGATCATTTGGCCGCGCAGGCGGCTCTGTCCGGCAAGCGCAACGTCACCACCACCTCAGCCTGCGGAATCTGCGGGACGACGAGCATCGACGCGGTCGAGAAGACCCTTCCCGCCATAAGCACCTCCAGCGAGCTTCGCATATCGGCGGAGCAGCTGCTCGATCTTCCGGACGCCCTCCGCGATTCGCAGGCGCTCTTCTCCAAGACGGGCGGCGTTCATGCTGCGGGGCTCTTCAGCGCCGCCGGGGAGCTGCTGTGCCTGCGGGAGGACGTCGGGCGCCACAACGCAGTCGACAAAGTGGTCGGCTGGGGGCTCATGGAGGACAGGCTTCCGCTGCGAGGGACGGCTCTTCAGGTCTCCGGGCGTGCCAGCTTCGAGCTTGTGCAGAAGGCCGCACTGGTTTAAGCGTCGAGCTGCTGTCCGCAGTGGGGGCGCCGTCCTCTCTCGCGGTGGACCTGGCCGACCGCGCCGGGATCACGCTTGCAGGCTTCTCCCGAGGGAAGACCATCAACGTCTACACCCATCCGGAGCGGATCATGGACCTCGATGCTGAGGAGGAGGCGGAGCCGGACGCGCAGCCTCCGGTGCGGCAGGCGTCCGCCGCGGCTGCCGGGGACCCTGAACGCCGCGTGAATGCTCCCGTATGAGGCGCTCGATACGATGAAGTCCGATCAACCACGAACATCTCAGCCCACTGTGAAGGATGAGCGCACCCCATGAACGACGTTCGCGGCCGCATAGCCAATTTCAAAGACATTGACGAGAACAATCTCAAGATCTCACCCAAGAAGGATTCTGCCGCTGGGCTGAAGGCGGTGCAGGTGTCCTTCAAGCGAAGCCTCTTCCACGGCGGTGTGCGCCGCACCGTGGGCAACTTCTACCGCGTCAACCAGGACAAGGGTGTGGACTGCCCCGGCTGTGCGTGGCCCGAATCCATCACAGGCGACCGCAAGCAGGTCGAGTTCTGCGAGAACGGCGCGAAGGCTCTCGCCGAGGAGCACACCAAGAGGATCTGCCCGCCGGAATGGTGGGCGCAGCACTCCATCTCTGAGCTGGACAAGAAGACGGAGTACTGGCTGGGCCAGTCAGGGCGCATCACCCACCCGATGATCATTCGCGAGGGGAGACCCACTACAAGCCCATCTCCTGGGATGAGGCCTTCGAGACCATCGGTGAGCACATCCGGGCGACCACTCCGGAGCGGTCGGTGTTCTACACTTCGGGCCGCACACCGAACGAGACGGCGTTCATGTTCCAGCTGATGGCGCGCTCCTTGGGCACCAACAACCTCCCTGACTGCTCGAACATGTGCCACGAGTCCTCCGGCACAGCGATGAACCCCACCATCGGCATCGGCAAGGGCACTGTCTCGTTGGAGGACATCGAGAACTCCGAGCTGATCTTCGTCATCGGTCAGAACCCCGGGACCAACCACCCCCGCATGCTGGGCTCGCTGGCCAAGGCTCGTCACCGCGGCGGCAAGGTGGTCTCGGTGAACCCGCTGCCAGAGGCTGGCCTGATGAAGTTCAAGGACCCACAGGCGCCCATGGAGCACCCGCTTCAGTCCCACAAAGTTCTGACCGGCGACAAGATCTCCGACGAGTACCTGCAGATCAAGGTGGGCGGCGACCAGGCTCTGCTCCAGGCTCTGGGCCACCTTCTCCTGAAGAAGGAGGAGGAGAACCCCAGGTCGGTCCTGGACCGCGACTTCCTCGAGCAGTCCACCAAGGGCTGGGAGGACTACAAGGCCGCGCGCGCTGAGGCTCGACTGGGCTGAGGTCGAGGAGGCGACGGGCCTCGAGCGGGCGGAGATCGAGAAGATCGGCGATCTGCTCGCCAAGTCCAAGGCCACGATCTTCTGCTGGGCGCTGGGCATCACCCAGCAGCCCCACTCGGTGGACACCATCAAGGAGATCGTGAACCTGCTGCTGATGCAGGGCAACTTCGGCAAGCCGGGCGCCGGGGCGTGCCCCGTCCGAGGCCACTCCAACGTGCAGGGGGACCGGACCTTCGGCATCTGGGAGAAGCCCAAGGAGGACTTCCTGCAGGCGCTCGACGCAGAGTTCGGGATCGTCTCTCCGCGCGAAGAGGGGCATGACTCCACACACACGATGTACGCAATGGCAGAGGGCAATGTCGACGTCTTCGTCTCCCTCGGCGGCAACCTTGCCATGGCCAACTCGGACACCGCGATCATGGAGGACGGCCTGAAGAACACCGGTCTCACGGTGCACATCTCGACCAAGCCGAACCGCTCGCATGTGACCCACGGCAAGACGAGCATCATTCTCCCCACCCTTGGGCGCTCCGACCGGGATGACAAGCACCCCGGCGGAAGGCAGTTCCTCTCGGTGGAGAACTCGATGTCCGTGGTCTCCTCCACCCAGGGTAGCTCGAGCCCGTCTCGGACCACCTGCTGTCCGAGTAGGCGATCCTTGCGGGGATGGCCCAGGCCATCTTCAAGGATGACGCCGACCATGAGATCGACTGGCAGGCCATGGCAGACGACTACGACGTCATCCGTGACCACGCCTCGCGTGTGATCCCCGGTACGCAGGACTTCAATAAGCGAATCCGGCAGAAGTACGGCTTCGTGCTGCCGAACCCCCGCGGGATCACCGGCAGTTCGCCACAGAGGATGGGCGGGCGTCGTTCACCGTGCGGGAGATGGAGTACCTCAAGCCCCGGAGGGCCACCTGGTGCTGCAGACCATGCGGTCCCACGACCAGTACAACACCACCTTCTACGGCCTTGACGACCGTTACCGCGGGATCAAGGGCGGGCGCCGCGTCATCCTCATCCACCCGGATGATCTGAAGGCGGTAGGCTACCAGCACCGCGAAGTCGTCGACGTCATCTCCGTGTTCGACGGTGAGGAGCGCCGCGCCAACCAGTTCACCCTGGTGGAGTACCCGACGGCCCGCGGCTGCGTGGCGGCGTACTACCCGGAGGCGAACGCTCTGGTCCACCGCGACCTGAAGGCTCGAGAGTCCAACACTCCTGGGTTCAAGGCCATGATGGTCCGCTTCGTTCCGTCGACCGGCTCGGAGCGCACCACAATCAACCATCAGATCGAGGTTGGCGTAGCCGCTTAGGGGCCGATTGCGGCCAGTGGGAGCGTCAGAACGGGGTCCGGGCTATCTTCGGGCCCCGTTCTCGCGTAGACTCTCATGCAGTACGTCATTTGCAGAACCTGTTAGTGGCCGAAGCACCTCTCCTGCGAGCTTAGCCAGGCCTGCGGGAGAAATGCGCCGTGAACTCATCGGTGCAAGAGAAACAGCAGTAAGGAAACACCATGGCCACTGGCACAGTTAAATGGTTCAACGCCGAAAAGGGCTACGGCTTCATCGCCCCCAGGACGGCTCCGACGACGTGTTCGTGCACTTCAGCGCGATCAACAGCTCAGGCTTCCGCTCGCTCGAGGAGAACCAGCAGGTTGAGTTCGAGACTGCCCGCGGACCCAAGGGTCTGCAGGCTGAGAACGTCAGCCCGCTCTGATCCGCAGAGCAGCGATGATCAGGCGCTAGCAGCCTGACGCATACTGTGGCCCCTGATCTTCACGGATCAGGGGCCACAGCCATGTCCGGAGGATTTTTCCGGCGGTCCGCATCAGCTCTGGTTCGCCATGGCGCGAAGCTCTGAGAGGGCGTTGTCAGGGTTCAGCACGGCACGTCCTTCGTCGTCGCTGGCTGCCGCGAGGCTGACCACTTCGCCCACGACGAGCACGGCAGGGGGTCGGATCTTCGCTGCGGCAGCGGTCGCGATCATGTTCGCTGAACCGTCGATGAGCACACGCTGCTCGTCGCTGAAGCCGCGCTCCACCACGGCGACCGGCGTTGTGGGGCTCATCCCCATGCGGTGGAGTCCGGTGAGCGTGTTCCCGAGCGTTCCCACGCCCATCAGAATGACGGCAGTGCCGCCGAGGGAGACCAGCCCGGAGAGCTCGTCCTCGCTGAGCGGATCGTGCCCCGAGATCACGGTGAAGGTGCGTGTGACGTTGCGAGCGGTCACGGGTATCCCGGCGGCTGCTTAAGCACAGAGATCGCCGAGGTCACCCCGGAACGACGGTGACGGGAACGCTTACCTCCCTGCAGGCCGCGACCTCCTCGCACCCTCTGCCGAAGACGAACGGATCTCCGCCCTTGAGGCGGACCACATGCTGGCCCGTGCTGGCCGAGGAGAGCATCATGCTGTGAATATTCTCCTGCGTCACCCGGTGATGCCCCGGACGCTTCCCCACGTCGAACAGCCGTGCCTGCGGAGCCCATTCGCGCAGCGCGTCGGTAGGGGCAAGCCGGTCATAGAAGACCACATCGGCCGACTGCAGGGCTCGCACAGCCCGGACCGTCATCAGGTCGGCCGCGCCCGGCCCTGCGCCCACCAGGGTCACACGCCCCCGTGCGACGAAGATTGTTCAATCATTCTTCAAGAGTAGGGGTGATGTGTAATGGCAGTGTTACAGCCCCTTCACGTGGGGTCACACGTCGATGAGAGGTAGGATGGTCGCGCCCCGCCTCAGTAGCTCAGGGGATAGAGCACCGCTCTCCTAAAGCGGGTGTCACAGGTTCGAATCCTGTCTGGGGCACAAGCGAAGCCTTCGTCGGTGCGCATGCGCTGTCTGCCGCACCGGTCTTGGTGAGCCGGTCGGTGTGTCTAGGTCGCCTGACGAGGGCTGGGCTCGGCAGGCTGCTTCTTTCCGGCCGTCCGTGCGGCCTCCGCAGCCTGTTTCTTCGAGTCCTGCCGCGCGGGGTGCTATGGGGCCTTGGCCTGTCTCGGGAGCCTGAGCAGCGCTTCGAGAGGCCCCCTCTGCATCACGCGCAGCCAGATCACGGCAAAGAGCATGAGCGCGCCGCACAGCAGCGCAGTCGCGGCGGCCCCAGCCGCAAGTCCCTCAGGGCCTGGTCTCACGAGCAGGGCCAGCACCACCAGGTGCGCTGCGTAGGCGGTCAGCGCGAGACGCCCCAGTGAGGTGAGGGGAGACAGCCAGGGCCGATTCCACGTCGGAACTCTGAGACAGAGGCCGAGAACGAAGACGGCGGAGCCTGTGCCGCCGATCACCCATAGAGGCATTTCGGAGTGGGCGACATCGCTGACCAGCCTCTGCCAGTCATTGTGGCTGGACGGTTCGCCGAGGGCCCGAATGAGCAGCGCAGATGCAGCGCGGGCGGACACGGCTGTCAGTCCGCCCCAGACAATCAGGCGCAGGCTGACGCGGGGGTCCCGCAGGTTCAGTCGGCCGAGCCACATGCCCAGCAGAAAGGGTGCGGCCCATACCGCCACGGGGTAGGGTCCGGTCACCAGGATGTCGGCCACTATCTCAAGGGCGGGCTGGTCTGCGGTGATCGGTTCGCGCTTGAAGCCGGTCGGATGGTCATCGTGAATGACGATCCATGCCAACGGGCCGAGGGCCACGCTGGTGTAACCAGCGCAAGAAGCACCCTGCTGCTTACTCTTACCAGCGGCAGTCCCAGAAGAAAGAGAGCGGCATAGCTGGTCAGGATGACCCGGACACCGTGGTCCAGCTCTTGGAGCAGCAGGCCGAGGAGCAGCAGGAGGCCGCTGCGATACAGGAACGTTCCCCAGGGGATCCTGAGGTGACCGGACCTCGCCCGGCGGGTGATGAGTGTGAAGCCGATGCCGCCCAGGACGATGAAGAGGAGAGATGCCCGTCCGTGGGGAGACGGTAGAGCGAGTCCCAGAACGATGTGCCGTCGAGGGGCCCCACGTTGACTGCGATCATGCCGACTATGGCCAGCCCTCGGGCGGCGTCCAGAGCCTGAATGCGGGACCCGGACTCGCCGTCGGTCGCAGCTGAAGGGGCTCTCCTCACAGCTCGAACATCCAGTCTCCCCGGGTCTGAGGCACAAAAGGGCGCCAGGCTCATGCGTCGCAACTGAGTCTAGCGTCCTCCGCAAGCTCGCGGCGGGAGCTCGATGCGCATTGTGTTCGCACCCTGTCGAGGCAGTCTGGGCGCAACCGGGCGTGCGGCTGCCCTGCTTCGACGACGGGAGCTCAAGACAGGGTGAGGAACAGCTTCTCCAACTCCTCGACGGTCAGCCCGTCCTCGTCCTCAGCTGCCTTATCAGGCTCAGCGATGCAGTACTGCATCGCGCCCGAGACCACCAGAAAGCCTACCGGTCCAGGGCGGTGGATACCGCAGCGAGCTGGGTGACCACATCGCGGCAGGAGCCGCCGCCCTCCACCGCGCTGATCACCGAGTCGAGCTGACCTCGGGCGCGCTTAAGCCTGTTGACGATCTTGCGCTGGGTCTCTGCGTCTGCGCTGCGCACCGATGATCCTCCGGAGATTGTGGAACGGCCGTGGGGAGCACAATGATCCCACGAGCCCTGCGTGGCAGCATCCTGCCACGCGTGTCCTCTTCGAAGCCGTCCCGGCGGCGTTCCCGATGCGCGGCCGTGAGCGCCGATCGGTTCAGGGAGTCGAGGGCGGCGTCTCGGCGATGCTCGCGAGGGCGGAGTCGAGGGTGGGCACCCTCTCGGCTCTGTTCCACGGCATGCGGCTGAGCGCGTATGCCATGCCGCAGGTGTTCGATGCGGCGGCGAAGATGAGGCCGGAGCCCACCCCGAACGAAAGCCATGTGAGCTTCGGATGGATGAGGCGACCTCCCAGCACGCCAAGCCGCCACCAGGCTGCCCGCGGCCATCCGCACTTGGCGCTCCATGGACCAGGTGCTGCGACCGCGGAGGAGCTTCCCCGGCGTCCTCATACGCATTGATGCCTCCGACGAGCACCTGCGCGTCGCCCCTCCCGCTGCCGAGACCGCAGTCAGCGCCTGCTGGCTGCGCACGCCGGATTGGCAGAGCAGCACACTTCCGGCGGGAAGGTTCGCTGCCACCGCGTCAGGCCTCTGCTGCAGGAGGTCCAGAGGAAGGCTGTGCGAGCCGGGAATGCGCACACTCTCGAACTCTGCGGCCGATCGGACGTCGATCAGCACGGTCTGCTCCGCAGCGTCCTGCACCTGGAGCAGGTCTTGGGGGTGGATGCCGCTCATGGTGATGCTCCTCCTCCGCTCGAGAACGGGGTCATGTGCCTCATCGTGGGTTCCCGGGTGTTCTTCAGGCCATGATTCTTCCTGTGCAGAGCCCAGGATACTGGCCGCGGCGCATCCACGTGGCGATCAGAAAACCTCATGTTTTGTTCCAGCTGACGCCCCTAGCGTGTCGGAAAGATGTAATCCAGAACACTTCACGCAGGTTCCTAGCGCTGGTCAGCGCATGACGGAGGGAAATCTATGGGCAACAAAGCGAAAGTTGCAGGACTTCTGCTCGGCGGCTACATGCTGGGCCGAGGCAAGAAGCTCAAACTTGCTCTGACCGTCGCAGCGACGGTCGGCGGCTCCAAGCTGTACAGCCAGCGCGAAGAGATCAGCAAAGCGTTGGGCTCCCTCGAGAGGGCTCACCCGAACTTGGCCGTCTGGCCAGTTCGGTGCAGGGAGTCGCATCAGCCGGTCTGAGCCAGGTCGGCTCCCGACTTGAGCAGCAGACCGAGAGCATCAATTCCTCGCTGAAGCAGAAGAGCCCTGACTCCGGCGAGGAAGAATCCGCGGCTGAGGAGCCTGCGGAGGCTGAACCAGAGGGTTCCGAGGAGCGCGGAGAGCGAATCGAGCGAGCCGGAGCAGCAGGAGGCCGAGGAGCCCCAGGCTGACGACTCCTCATCCGAGGAGGAGGAGAAGCCCGCGGCGAAGAGGTCCTCCTCGCAGCGCAGCCGCTCCACGGCGAAGTCCGGCACGGGGTCCGCCTCCTCGAGCAGGAAGTCTTCCAGCAGCTCACAGAGCAGGGCGCGCTCGGGCAGCTCCGGAAGCCGTTCGAACTCGCGTGCCAAGAGCGGCACCGGCAGCACGACGCGCAAGTCGTCCAACGCCGGGAAATCGACCGCATCCAAGAGCCAGGGGCTAAGAAATGAGCGATCAGGACATGCTCGGAGGGCTGAAGTCCCAGCTGGGTGACTACGCACAGGCCCTCGGACGCAAAGCCATCAATTCCGTGAGCGACCGCGTCGACGACTTCGCCGAGCGGATCGAAAGCGGCGGAGGTGCCGCAGGAGAAGGCGTCAAGGCAGGCGCGGAGAAGATGGCCGAAGGGAAGTCGCCGGTCTCCGCCGCAGCATCAGGCGTGGCGTCGGGAGCCCAGGCGAAGGTGAAGGACGCGCTGCCCGGGGGTCCGGGTCCTCGAGCTCCTCCTCCGGAAAGAAGTTCATCAACATCGTGGAGTGGACCGACATCGGAGTCCCTCTCCACGTCGCGTACAACGCGTTCACCCAGTTCGAGGACTGGCCCACCTTCATGAGGAAGGTTGAGAACGTCGAGCGTGTGGACGACACCAAGCTCAGCTTCAAGGGACAGGTCTTCCTCTCCCACAGAACCTGGGAGGCGACCATCACCGAACAGGTGGCTGACTCGCACATCGTGTGGTCATCCACGGGGAGAAGGGCAGCATCAGCGGCAGCGTGTCCTTCCACGAAGTGACGCCCACGCTCACCCGCATGCTCACCATCGGCGAGTACCACCCGCAAGGGTTCGTGGAGCGCACCGGAAATCTCTGGCGAGCAGTCGGCCGCCGGTTCAGGCTCGAGCTGAAGTTCTTCGTCCATCACGTGATGACCGAAGTCATCCAGGACCCCGACTCTGTCGAGGGATGGCGCGGGAGATCCGCGACGGAGAGCTCGTGCAGTCCCACGAGGAAGCAGTGGAGCAGGAGCAGGAGGCAGCGTCTGAGGCGGCCGAGGACGAGAGCGCCGAATCCGAGCAGGACACCGCCCCGGAGGATGAAGGCGGCGAGGAGGACGTCCCCGCCGAGGAGTCTGAGGAGCAGTACGCCGAGGAGGAGCCTGAGGACGTCGACGAGGAGCCCGCCCCGAGGATGAGGCCGAGCCTGAGGACGTCGAGGAGGAACCGGCACCTGAGGATGAGGCCGAGCCCGAGGAAGAGCTTACTCCTGAGGACGTCGAGGAGGAGCCCGTCGCTGAGGAGGATGACGCTCCTGCCGAGGACGAAGAGGACGTAGAGCCCGCCGAGGAAGAGGCTCCAGCGGAGGAAGAAGACTGAGAAGCGGCCGAAACCCAATGTGCTCAGGGACCCCTGAGCCGAACTGTGAAAGTAGGTAATCGAAATGAGTGTAGGAACATCGCGCTCCCAAGGGAGCTACGTTGACCGCCCCTCCTCCAGCTCGCTGGCGGACGTCGTCGAGATCATCCTCGACAAAGGTCTGGTCATCGACGCATATGTCCGGGTCTCTCTGGTGGGCATCGAGGTGCTCACCATCGACGCGCGCATCGTGATCGCCAGCGTCGACACTTACCTGCGCTTCGCAGAGGCCACCAACCGGCTGGACCTCAGCAACCAGGGCGGACGTGACCTGCCCGACCTCATGAGCGGCATGGCTCAGGGCGGCGCCAAGAACAAGACGCAGGGTGCCGTCGAAGGTCTCAAGGAAGCCGTCACAGGCGACGACGACGAAGAGGAAGAGGGCACCCGCTCCCGAGCAGGCAGCCGATCTGAATGAGTGACGCCTCCGGGGATTCCCCCAGGACACGTATCTCTACGCCGTAGTCCCCGCAGATGCCGAGCTGCCGCCCTCATCCGAGGGTGTGCAGGGAGGTGCCGTGCGCCTCGTGGCTCATGGGCGAGTGGCTGCGGTGATCAGCGAGACGGATCCTGATGAGGTGCTGGGGACCCCGGCGGACCTGCTGGCCCACACGCAGCTTCTGGACGCGCTCGCAGCCGCCGGGCCTGTCCTTCCGCTGGCCTTCGGCACCATCATTCCCGGAGCCGATGCCGTGGAGGCCGAGGTCCTGGAGCCCAACGAGGATGCGTATGCCGCTGGGCTCGAGTCGGTCGCCGGGCGGACGCAGTTCACCGTCACGGTGACCTTCAGCCGGGACGACGAGCTCCGAGCCATCGTCGAGGAGGTTCCCGCTGCGGCGGAGCTCCAGGCCGCCATAGCGGGCACGACGGAGGATGAGACGCGTCCTCAGCGGATCCAGCTCGGCGAGCTGATGGTGCGGGCGCTCGAGGAGCGTCAGCCTGAGGCGGCCGAGCCGGTGATCGACCGGCTGGAGGAGGTCACGAGCGATCTGATGATCCATGACCGTCGCCAGCCCGATGATGTGGTCGAAGCGGCGGTCCTCGTAGAGTACGGTCAGCTCGAGGACTTCGAGCAGGCTGTGGAGGATCTCGCCCGGGAGCATCACCCCGGCTCAGGTTCCGCCTGGTGGGGCCGCAGGCTCCTATGACTTCGTACCGGAGGTGTAGCCGTGGGGCTGTTCACATCGCTGCTGGGCCTGCCGCTGGCACCCTGCGCGGCACTGTGTGGCTTGCGGAGCAGATCGCCCAGGAGGCTGAGCAGCAGCACTACGATCCGCACACCATCCGGCGTCAGCTCCTCGAGGTGGAGAACGCCCGGAATGCTGGAGAGCTGAGCGAGGACGAGGCCGCAGCGCTGGAGCGAGAGCTCATTGCGCGACTTATGGAGGCCAGTCAGCGCCGAAACCCTACAAGGAGGACCCATGAGTGAAGACGAAGCAGAGAAGAGCACGAGCAGCCAGCGGACCCCGCCAAGCGGAGCAGCTCCTCGCAGAGCTCCAAGCAGAGCGGGGGCGACGCCTCGAAGCGCACTGCGTCCTCAAGCACCAAGAGCAGCTCAAGCAGCGGCACCGCCGCCAAAGGCACTGCCCGCACCCGCAGCCAGTCGGAGCGGACTGAGAGTCAGAGGTCGCCCGAGCGGCAGAAGTCCTCGGAGGGTCAGAAGTCCGCCGAGGCTCAGAAGGCATCAGGCAGCGAGCGGTCGTCCAAGGTGACGGCGGTGGCTGCCAGTCGCAAAGCCCGGGAGCAGTTCGAGAGCCTCGTGGGCCGAACCCCGGAGTCCATCATCGGAGTCCAGAAGACCAGCGAGGGGTGGACAGTGAGCATGGAAGTGGTGGAGTCCAGGCGCGTGCCTGACACCGCCGACCTCCTGGCAGAGTATGAGGTGAGTCTGAGCCCCGACGCGGAGCTCCTCGGCTACAGCAGGACCAGCCGCTACGTCCGCGGCCGCCCCAGCTGAGGATTCGACCCAGTGCCCGCTCCGGCGGCACTCACCTACCCCTGAGGAGAGCACTATGGCGACGAGACAGCCCGGCAAGGCGATGGAACCGCAGCGGGACCGCGAAGGAACGCTGATGCAGGTCGTGGAGACCCTCCTGGACAAGGGCCTGGTCCTCAACGCAGACATCATGGTTTCAGTCGCCGGGGTGGAGCTTCTCGGAATCCGCATCCGTGCGGCCCTCGCCTCCTTCGAAACCGCAGCGAAGTTCGGTCTGGACTTCCCCGCGGGAACGGACCGTGAGACGGCCGCATGGCAGGAAGCCATGGAGGAGAAGGACACCTGCCCCGAGTGCGGGAAGCGTGCGTCGCTGAAGCAGCTGATGGACACCTTCTGCCCATGGTGCGGGTGGCAGAGCGCCTACGCGCGCAGCCTGGAGCAGAGCGGCGCCGAAGAGCTCGAGAGCGACGAGGGCGAGCCGCTTCCCGAGACGACGGGTGAGGACGCCGAAGAGGAGTCGCTCTCAGCCCGCAGCGCCGAGTAGGCAGCGCTGTGAAGCAGCCACATTCGACGGCTGACGCGGACCGGTCGGCCATGGAGCCCACCCGCGATCCCAATGCCACCCTGCCCGACCTCCTCGAGGTCCTCCTGAACAAGGGGTCCACCTCAATCTGGACCTCATCATCTCCGTGGCCGACATCCCGCTGATCGGCGTCAATCTGCGGGCGACCATCGCCGGCATTGAGACGATGCTCGAGTACGGCATGATGCGGCAGTGGGACGACCAGACGCGCGCGTGGGTGCAGAAGTCGTTGGCGAAGCACCTGGCCATGGGCCCGGACGAAGAGGTCATCGCAGCCATGGCCGCCAGCCACTACCAGGCTTCCATCGGACCTGGCGCCCCGGCAGGGCGTATGTGACGACCGAGCGGCTCCTCATCCATCGCCGCGATCCCGCGGAGACGCTTTGGGAGGCGCCCCTCACAGCGATCGAGAGCATCGAGCCGTTCGAGGACGCGTCGATTGGGGCGAAGCCCGGACGCGGCTGCTCGTACGGACTGAGGGAGGCAGCGAGGCCACCCTCTCAGCCGCCGATCCGCAACGGCTCGCCAGCCTCGTTCAGGAGAGCATCGGTGCGCCCCGGAGCTCGAAGAGCCTGCTGCCGGATCAGGCAGCCACTCCCCGGATGAGCGGGCACGTCTGGTACCTGGAGACACTGGCGAACAGCACCACCTGGCGCGGGGACGCGCGACGCTGGGCGCGGATTCGGCGTCCGGAAGGACGGAGCTCACCTGGAGATCGCCGATGGATTCCCGGGCCTCCGTGCGGCTGGATCCGGCGGATGTGCTGTCCGTCGCGCTCGAGCGCCGGTCCAACCCGACCGATGAGAGTGAGATCCTGGTGGTGGAGACATCCCACTCCGTGCTCCGCCTGGCATCGTCCCACCCGGAGCGCTGGAGGGAGCACCTCACCGAGTGGAGCACCGAGGCGAAGGAGGTAGGCGATGGCGCTGCAGGTTGACGAAGAAAGCCTGAAGCACGGCGTGCTCACGCTCGTCGTCACCCTGGTCGAAGTCATTCAGGAGGCGCTGGAGACCCAGGCGGTGCGACGCATGGAAGGCGGTGACCTCACGGAGGAGGAGCAGAACCGCCTCGGCGAAGCACTGCTGGAGCTCGATGAGGCGATGGACCAGATCAAAGCCGATCACGGCATCACCGGCTCCGTCTCGGACCTGCACCGCGGTCTGGACGAAGTCGTCGATGAGGTCGTGGGAAAGCTCATCAACCCGCAGCAGTGGGCCGACGAGACCGAGAGAGGATCCGGCTGACTATGAGGACCCTGTACATCTACGCCCTGGTCCCGGTAAACAGCCCGCTTCCCGAAGAGAGGGGAATCAACGGTGCTGACCTCCACATCGTGAGCGCACCCTCGGGAGTCGCGGCGGTGGTGCACACCCACGACGCGGCCCCGTACGAAGGTCCGGATGACGACGTGAAGCGGTGGGTGCTCCAGCACAGCGACGTCGTGGAGGCGTGCTGGAGCAGCGCGGCCAGTGTGCTGCCGGTCTCCTTCAACGTCAT
Source organism: Nesterenkonia pannonica (assembly GCF_019575955.1). Classification (GTDB taxonomy): domain Bacteria; phylum Actinomycetota; class Actinomycetes; order Actinomycetales; family Micrococcaceae; genus Nesterenkonia; species Nesterenkonia pannonica. Next base: position 28,652 of record NZ_CP080575.1, on the reverse strand, counting down.
CGTCCGACCGGACGAGGACGGCGGCGCCACGGCCGACGACCAGCTTCAGGCCTGGCTGAACAGCGCTGGGGACGAGCTGCGCACTCGGCTCGATGAGCTGGAGGGCTCCTCGGAGCTCCGCGTCGAGATCAGCCTCGACCCGGACGAGTTCGCTCAGGACGACCCGTCGGTCGCTCAGCTCCGTGAGGAGATGGAGTCCAGGCCCGCAGGCGTGCGTCGGCTGCTGGAGAAGCGCCTGGAGAAGCTGCAGAAGCAGCTGACGGACCAGGCCGCCGACCGTCTCTACCCCGACTATCGGCAGCGAATCGCCCAGCACAGCTCGGAGCTTCAGGAGTACACCAGCGCTCAGCACGCGAAGGGGCTCGTGCGCGTGCTCTCGGCAGCCTGTCTGCTTCGCGCGGACCGCATCGAGGACCTGGGCGCCGAGCTCTCCGCCATCCAGGACGAGGCCCCGGGGACCCGCATTCGATTCCTCGGCCCGTGGCCTCCTACTCCTTCTCGGCCCTCGAGGTGCCCATGGGCGGCGAGCGCGCTGAGAGCCGCGGCTGAGCGCCCCGCCCGAGGCGTTGTGCCGTGCCTCCCGCGCGTGGGAGCATTGTCGAGGACCGGAGCTTCGAAGGGTATTCAACATCTCTCACGGGACTTTTCTGGCACTCTGACGACGCCGTCAAAGTGCAGTCCCGAGCCTCACGCCGCCTCGATCCGATTGTTCATCCCCTGCAACCCTCACAGATGCCTTGGAGGGCCTATGCCGCCTCACCGCCCACCAGTCCCCATCGACCCGACCGTCTCGAAGCCTGACACCACCTCGCAGCTGATGCCGGTGGTCAGGCCTGCTGCCGACGAGGAGGCCGAGAAACCGAAGAAGGATCCGCGCCGCAAGCCTCGGGAGCAGCGGCGCGGCCGCGCACCGAAGAAGCAGGCCTTCGACCCGTCCGCCTTCGAGCAGAGGGCCGACACGCGCCACATCTTCCGGCGCGTCATCGAGCCTGTGCAGACGGCCACCGCTGTCCTGCCGCTGGTCGACCGGCTCACCGGCACGCCCTACGCCAACCCCATCCTCGCCGAGCAGACCCACGAGGCCGACGAGCTGGAGACCATCAATTTCGTCCTCGACCTCGGCGAGACCCTCTTCCGCTACGGGGCGGGAGCCTTCGACGTAGAGACCAGCATCATCGCGGTCACTGCCGCCTACGGCATGGACCACACCGACGTGGACATCACCAACCAGTCGATCATCTTCAACTGGGCGCCCGAGGAGGTTCCCCTACTCGCGGGTCCGCGTGGTCCGATCCTGGTCCGGCAACTTCCGTGCGCTCTGCGAGCTGCACCAGATGGTCACAGACATCATCACCGGCCGCGTCACGCGTGCGCAGGCGAAGAAGCGCCTGCGGGACATCCGACGCCAGCCCAAGCCCTACGCCCGCTGGGTCGTGACGGTTTCGGGCGCACTGTTCGCGGGCCTGTTCGCCAGCTACACCGGCGCTCCACCTTTGGATGCGTTCCTCGGCTTCGCCGCCACACTCCTGGTGCTGGGCATCACGCGCCAGCTGCATGCGTGGAGGGTCCCGGAGATCTTCACCCTCGCAGTAAGCGGATTCGCAGCCACTTCGGTCGCGCTCTCCGCCCTCTGGCTCGGGGCCGACATCACCCCCTCCATGGTGGTCGCCGGAGGCCTCATGATCCTTCTTCCCAGTGTGCGCATCGTCAACGCCATGCAGGACGTCATCCACTCCTTCCCCATCACCGCCGCTTACCGCCTGGTCTCCACGCTGGTGTCCTTCGCCGGAATGACGGCGGGGATCATGACGGCGGTCATCGTCGCCGACGTCCTGGGCGCCCCTGAGGTGGAGATCGTCCAGGGCATCACGCACCTCTACCACCCGTCCGCGCTCGCGGTCCTCGTCCTGGCCACCGGTGTGACGGCAGCCATCGTCGAACAGGCCCCTGGCGTCTGCTGCTGCCCACCGGCGCAGTGGCCTGTCTGGGATTCTCGGCGTACTACGCGGCCGACACTCTCGGGCTGGGGATCTGGTTCTCACCCATCGTGGGGCTGTGGTCATCGGGGCGCTCGCCCGCATCATCGCGCTGCGCATGCAGGCGCCCATCCTCGTCATCGCAGTGCCTGCCATGATGTTCATGCTTCCAGGCCTCATCATCTTCCGCGGGATGTACCAGATCGCCCTCGGCTCCTCATCCGAGATGATGAATGCTGGGCTTCACCAGCTCTTCACCGCGCTGATCATCATTCTGGCGATCGCCGGCGGGATCGCGCTGGGAGACGTGCTCATGCGGCCGGTGACGTCGCGGATGCGGCAGACCAGATACGTCGTCGACCGCCGGGACCAGATGGAGGAGCTCGCCTCCGCGGCTGCGGGCAGCAGCTGAGCCTGCCCCCGCACCGTAAGCCTGCTTTCGGGCCGACCGGGTGTGGGGTCTGCCACGGTGCGGAATGCTGAGGGGACGGGCGGGTTGGCCCTGACCGTACCCCTGCTTCTCGATCAAGGACTCCGATGACCTCCGCTCTCTACACGCCCGTGACGCTCGGCAGCATGAACCTTGCCAATCGCTTGGTGATGGCGCCGCTGACCCGCATCCGCTCCGATGAGGACGGCACCCCAACGATGCGGTGGTGGAGTACTACCGGCAGCGGTCCAGCATGGGGCTGATCACCACCGAGGGCACGTGGCCGGTGGGCGAGGGCCGGACCTGGATCGGCCAGCCGGGCATCGAGACGCAGCAGCACATCGAGGGTGGCGCCGGGTCACTGAGGCCGTGCACGCCGAGGGCGGACGCATCATCATGCAGATCATGCACGGAGGCAGGATCGGCCATCCCTCCATCTCCGCCACGGGCCGGGTCACCGCACCATCATCGATCGCCGCTCCCGGCGAGATCCGCACCCCTGAGGGCAAGCAGCCCCACCCGGTGCCGCACGCCCTGACCACCGACGAGGTGCAGCAGACCGTGCAGCAGTTCGCCCGCGCCGCAGAGAACGCCGTGGCGGCAGGCATGGACGGTGTGCAGATCCACGGCGCCAACGGCTACCTCATCCACGAGTTCATCGCCGCCACCACCAACCATCGCACTGACCAGTACGGCGGCTCACCGCAGAACCGCGCCAGGTTCGCGATCGATATCGCCGCCGCGACCGCCCAGGCCATCGGCGGCGACAAGACCGGCATACGCCTGTCGCCTCAGCACAACATTCAGGGCGCTCTCGAGGAGGACGACGCCGACGCCCTGGCCACGTACCGGGCGCTGGCCGAAGGGCTTGCACCCCTCGGCATGGCACACATCGATGTGCTCAGTGCTGACCCTGCGTCGGAGATGGTTCAGGTCATCCGCAGCATGTCGGGTGCCCCGCTGGTGGCCAATACCGGCTTCGGCGTTCCTACGGATCGGCTGACCGCCGAGCAGCTCGTGGACCATGACCTGGCTGAGGCTGTGAGCGTGGGACGGGCGGTCATCGCCAACCCGGATCTGGCGCGCCGGTGGCGGGAGGAGCTTGAGGAGAACGAACCGCAGCCGGAGACGTTCTACGTCGGCGGGGAGCGCGGCTACACCGACTACCCCTTCTACGTCGGCTGAGCGCTCAGCCCCAAGACGCTCACTCGGCGGCGACGCCTGGTTGGAGTGACCAGACGCTGTCCTCCGGTGCGCCCTCCACCTCCACGAGGAAGCTCCCGTCGTCGGGTGCAATGCCTTCGGCGCTGACCCCGCGGCTGATCAGCTGATGGCAATCAGCGCGATCCCCGCGGCGACCACTGCGGCCCCTGCCAGCCGGCGGAGAGGATCCCTCTCCTTGAACAGCCACCAGGCCAGCAGAGAACCGATGATGATGGAGGACTCCCGCACGGGGGCGACCAGGGCGACCGACGTCGTCGTCATGGCGTAGAGCACCAGGATGTACGCCAGCGGGGACAGGACCGCAATGGTGACGACGGCTCGGCGGTCGCTGCGCCAGGTGGGGGCGATGAGCTCCCGCTTCCGCACCACCCACGGGAGCATCACAGCAGACTGGAGCACGCCGCTGAGCCCGAAGTACAGGATCGGGTCGATGCTCAGGCCGTTCACCGCAAAGCTGTCCCACAGTGTGTACGCCGCGATGGCCGCGCCCGTGGCCGAACCGTACATGAGCCCCACTCCCAGCCCGGAGGACCGCCGAAGCAGCCTCCGCCCCGTCACGAGCAGGATGCCGCCGATCACCACCAGCCCGCCGAGGAGCGCCAGGCTCTCGGGCCGCTCGCCCAGGACGGCGACGGCCACCACGATCGTCAGCACCGGGCCGACGCCGCGGGCCACCGGATACACCACGCCCAGCTCGGCCTTCCGGTAGCCGGTCTGCAGCAGCTGGGCGTAGACGATGTGCAGCACCGCGGTGACCAAGGCCGCCAGGGAAGCTCCCAGCCATGGTCAGCTCCAGTGACGACGGCGCGGACGATGCCGATCGGCAGGGTGATGAGGCAGCCCATCGAGTAGTACATCCAGATGAGGACGGTGGTGTCCCCGCGGGCAGTCTTGGCCGCCAGGTTCCACACTGCGTGGAAGACCGCGGCGGACAGCACCATCGCCAGGGCGACGCCGCTCAAGCGGCCGCACTTATGGCCACCGATGAGCACAGCATGCTCATCACCCTACGTGCCGCCGCGGGTGCAGAGGTGCGCCTCAGGGCCCGCCGCGGAGGCCGTGTCAGGCAGCACCCTTACACTGGTGCCGCCATGGATTTTCTCTTCACTCCGCCTTCGCAGCGCGTAGGCGAGAGGCCTCGCTCAGCCCGGAACGACGAGCGGGACGGCGTCCACGACCACAGCGGCCCGGCCGTTCTTCAGGAGCCTCCAGCGCCCTCGGAGACAGCCGTCGAGGGGCTCAACCCGCAGCAGAGGGAGGCCGTCCTCCACGGCGGCTCTCCGCTGCTGATCGTCGCCGGTGCTTAAGCTCGGGCAAGACGGCGGTGCTCACCCGGCGGATCGCCCACCTGATCCGCACCGGAGCGGCCCGGCCGCACGAGATCCTGGCGATCACCTTCACCAACAAGGCCGCCCGGGAGATGAAGGAGCGCATCGAACGGCTCATCGGGTAGGCCGCCCAGCGCATGTGGATCTCCACGTTCCACTCCTCCTGCGTGCGGATCCTCCGGGCGGAGGCGTCCACCATCGGCCGCAAGTCCACATTCACCATCTACGACGCCTCAGACTCCCTGCGCCTGGTCACCCAGATCGCAAAGGAGCACCAGCTGGACCCCAAGCGGTTCGCACCCCGGGCCCTGCGCAACAGGATCAGCGCGCTGAAGAATGAGCTGGTCGATGCGGAGAGCTTCCGCGCCACGGCTCCCAGCGAGCCGTTCTCCGAGGCGGTCGCCACGGTATTCGGCGAATACTCCGCGCGGCTGCGAGCTGCCAACGCCTACGACTTCGACGACCTCCTCACCGAGACCGTCTACATGCTGGAGGCGTTCCCGCGGTGCGCGACAGCTACCGCCGCAGATTCCGACACGTCCTCGTCGACGAGTACCAGGACACCAACCACGCCCAGTATCGCCTCATCAGGCAGCTCACAGCACCGGACGACGAGGTGGAGACCAGTCCTGCCGAGCTGACGGTGGTCGGCGACTCCGACCAGTCGATCTACGCCTTCCGCGGCGCAGACATCCGCAACATCACCGAGTTTGAGCGGGACTACCCGCAGGCGCGGGTCATCAAGCTGGAGCAGAACTACCGCTCCACCCAGAACATCCTCGACGCCGCCAACGCGGTCATCTCCCAGAACACCGCCCGTCAGGAGAAGAGCCTCTGGACGGAGTCCGGCGCTGGGCCGGACGTGACCCTCCACGTGGCACACTCGGAGTCGGACGAGGCAGCGTGGATCGCTCGGACCATCGACCGTCTCGGAGACGATGAGGGCGTGAAGCCCTCGGATGTGGCGGTGTTCTACCGGACCAACGCCCAGTCCAGGTCCCTGGAGGAGCGCCTGATCCACCGCGGCATCCCCTACCGCGTCATCGGCGGCACACGGTTCTACGACCGCAAAGAGATCAAGGATGCTCTGGCTTACCTGCACGTGGTGAACAACCCCGATGACGACGTGAATCTTCGGCGGGTGCTCAACGAGCCGAAGCGGGGCATCGGTGAGAAGGCGGAGAGTGCGGTGGCCCAGCTGGCAGGCCGGGACCGGATCACGTTCCTCGAAGCGCTGCGCCGGGCGGACGAGACCGCAGCCTCCACCCGCGCGGTGAAGCAGATCGCCTCCTTCGTGCGCATGATCGACGATGTCACCAGCCTCGCAGCGGACGAGAACCCCTCCGTGGTGCTGGAGGCGGTGCTGGAGCAGTCCGGCATGATGGCGGCGCTGCGAGAGTCGAAGGACCTTCAGGACGAGTCCCGCGCGGACAACCTCGGCGAGCTGGTCGCGGTGATGAAGGAGTACGAGAGTAGGCACGGAGGGCGCCTCCCTGGAGGGCTTCCTGGAGCAGGTCAGCCTCATCGCTGACGCAGACGCGATACCCAACGCCCCCGATGACGAGTCGGCCCGGCTGGCGGCCGAGCAGGGCAGGTCACTCTGATGACGCTGCACACCGCCAAGGGGCTGGAGTTCCCTGTCGTCTTCCTCACCGGCATGGAGCACGGTGTCTTCCCCCACCAGCGCGCCATGGGCGACACAGACCAGCTCTCCGAGGAGCGTCGTCTGGCCTACGTGGGCCTCACACGAGCTGAGCACCGTCTCTTCCTGACGCGCGCTGAGTCGAGAAGCCTCTGGGGCCAGGTCTCCTACAACCCGCCCAGCCAGTTCCTCGCGGAGATCCCGGAGCACCTCCTCCACCTGAGCCCGGACTCCGTCACCAGCCGCACCCCGGGCTCCCGCGGCTCGGCACTGTCGGGCTTCGGCTCAGGCTCAAGTCTCGGCAGGACAGGCTGGGGCGGCGACGAGGCCCTGACCAGGGGTCGTATGGGGAGCGCCCGCTTCGGCGCCGCCGAAGAACGTGAACCCCGACCGGGAGATTCCCTCGCTCAGCCCCGGGGACCAGGTGAAGCACGGCAAGTTCGGCATCGGCGAGGTCCTGTCCGTGGAGGGCTCAGGGGACAAGACAGTGGCGAAGGTCGCGTTCAGCGGTGCCGAGAAGCGTCTTCTCCTGCGATATGCTCCCTGGAGAAACTCGGCTGAGCCGACGCCGTCCTGCGGTGCGGCCCAGCGAGCATCTCATCACTCGCTTTGTCGTCAACGCAGAAGGACACACCTGTGGACCTTTACGAGTACCAGGCGCGCGATCTGTTCGAGGCGCACGGTGTCCCCGTGCTCGCGGCATCGTCGCCACCACGCCCGAAGAAGCAAAGAACGCCGCTGAGAAGATCGGCGGAACAGTGGTCATCAAGGCCCAGGTGAAGGTCGGCGGCCGCGGCAAGGTAAGCGGCGTGAAGCTGGCCAAGACGCCGCAGGAGGCCTACGAGCACGCCGAGGCCATCCTCGGCATGGACATCAAAGGCCACACGGTGCACCGGGTCATGATCGCCCAGGGCGCCGAGATCGTCGAAGAGTACTACTTCTCCATCCTCCTGGACCGCGCAGAGCGCCAGTACCTCGCCATGAGCTCCAAGGAGGGCGGCGTGGAGATCGAGCAGCTCGCCGTGGAGTCCCCGGAGAAGCTGGCAAGGGTCAACTTCGACCCCAACGTGGGCATCACCGGCTCCATGGGCGGCTACATCGCCGCCAAGGCAGGATTCGACGCAGCCGACGCCCCTGCCCTGTCCAAGGTCTTCAAGCAGCTCTGGAGAGTCTTCAAGGAAGAGGACGCCTCGCTGGTGGAGGTCAACCCGCTGGTGAGGACTGCCGACGGCAGCATCATCGCGCTGGACGGCAAGATCACCCTCGACGAGAACGCCGCCTTCCGCCAGCCCGCGCACGCTGACCTGATCGACGAGTCCGCTGTGGACCCGCTCGAGGCCAAGGCAGCCGAGCACGAGCTGAACTACGTGAAGCTCGACGGTCAGGTCGGCATCATCGGCAACGGCGCCGGTCTCGTGATGTCCACTCTCGACGTGGTCGCGTACGCCGGGGAGGCTCACGGCGGGGTCAAGCCCGCCAACTTCCTCGACATCGGAGGCGGTGCCTCCGCGGAGATCATGGCGCACGGCCTCGACGTGATCCTGTCGGACGATCAGGTGAAGTCGGTGTTTGTGAACGTCTTCGGCGGCATCACCAGCTGCGACGCCGTCGCCAACGGCATCGTCAAGGCTCTGGACATTCTGGGCGACACCGCCAGCAAGCCGCTGGTCGTGCGCCTGGACGGCAACAACGTGGAGGCAGGCCGGAAGATCCTGGCCGACGCCAACCACCCGCTGGTCACCACGGCCGACACCATGGACGCAGGGGCCGACCAGGCCGCCGAGCTGGCGAACAAGTAAAGGGACGGAGACACATATGTCGATCTACCTCAACAAAGACTCCAAAGTCATCGTCCAGGGCATCACCGGCGGCGAGGGCACCAAGCACACCGCCCTGATGCTCAGGGTAAGCACCAACATCGTGGGCGGAGTCAACGCCCGCAAAGTAAACTCGCACGTCACCCACATCCACAAGGACGGCTACGAGACAGAGCTGCCCGTCTTCGGCTCCGTCTCCGAAGCGATGGAGAAGACCGGCGCCGACGTGTCCGTGGCCTTCGTCCCTCCGAAGTTCGCCAAGGATGCTGCGATCGAGGCCATCGAGGCAGGCATCGGCCTGCTCGTGGTGATCACCGAGGGCATCCCGGTGCAGGACACAGCCGAGTTCTACAACCTGGCTGCGACCACCACTGACGACGACGGAAACCCGATCACCCGCGTCATCGGCCCGAACTGCCCCGGCATCATCACCCCGGTGAGGCGCTGGTAAGCATCACCCCGGCGAACATCACGGAGTCCGGCCCCATCGGACTGGTGTCCAAGTCCGGCACTCTGACTTACCAGATGATGTACGAACTCCGAGACATCGGGTTCTCCACCAGCATCGGAATCGGCGGCGACCCGGTCATAGGCACCACCCACATCGATGCGCTCGAAGCGTTCGAGAACGACCCGGACACCAAGGCGATCGTGATGATCGGCGAGATCGGCGGAGACGCCGAAGAGCGCGCCGCGGAGTACATCAAGGCCCACGTCACCAAGCCGGTCGTCGGCTACGTCGCAGGCTTCACCGCTCCCGAGGGCAAGACCATGGGCCACGCAAACGCCATCGTCTCCGGCTCCTCGGGCACGGCCGAGGCCAAGAAGGAAGCACTCGAAGCGGCAGGCGTGAAGGTCGGCAAGACGCCCTCCGAGACCGCCGAGCTGCTGCGGGAGATCTTCAAGGGCTGACGCCCCTCAGCTTCTCTGCAGCCTGACGCCCTCGCCCTCCGTTCCGCGCGGAGGGCGAGGGCGTTTCTGCGTCCGCCGCCACAGTGCTGCTCCGCCCGTCGCAGAAACGTGCTGAGGGTCTCGGCAATACGGGGAGCTGGCCCCAGCTTCGGAGGCCCCGCGTCAGTGAGAAGGTAGACGCATGCCTGAGGTCACCACCGGAACGAACAGCGAGCTGACAGGACCGGCGCATGCGCTCACCGCCGAGCAGGCACTGAGCCGCTTCGAGGCGGATCCGAGCGTTGGTCTGACCGGGACGCAGGTCCAGGCCCGCCTCGGCGAGCACGGGCCGAACGCCCTCCCCGCCGCAGAGAGGGACAGTGCGGCGGTTCGCTTCCTGCGTCACCTCAACGACGTGCTCATCTACGTGCTGCTGGGTGCGGCCGCACTGACTGCCGCGCTGCAGCACTGGGTGGATACCGTCGTCATTCTCGCTGTGGTGCTCATCAACGCTGTCGTCGGGTTCCTGCAGGAAGGGCGCTCCGAGCGCGCCCTCGAAGGCATTCGCGACATGCTGTCACCCTCCGCGGCTGCCCGTCGCGAAGACCAGTGGCAGACCGTGGCCGCGGAGGACCTCGTCCCCGGCGACATTGTCCGGCTGCGTGCCGGTGACCGAGTCCCCGCCGATATGCGGCTCATCGAAGCCCACGAGCTCACCGTCGAGGAGTCCGCCCTGACGGGGAGTCGGTCCCCGCTCAGAAGAGCACCGCCGAGGTCAGTCCCGAAGCGCCGCTGGGCGATCGTGTGTGCCTCGCCTACTCCGGGACGATGGTGACGTCCGGGGTAAGCCAGGGCGTCGTCGTCGGCACAGGATCTCAGGCGGAGATCGGCCGGATCAGCACCATGATGAGTGACGTCGAAGCGCTGCAGACTCCGCTGACGCGCCAGATTGCAGCCTTCGGCCGCTGGCTGGCCCTCGCCGTGGTGCTGATGACGCTGGTGCTGGTCCTGGTGGGCACCCTCGCCCATGACACCGATACCGGTGAGCTGCTGCAGGCAGCCGCCAGCTTCGCCGTCGCCGCCATTCCCGAGGGCTGCCCGCCCTGATCACCATCACCCTCGCCCTGGGGGTGCAGGCGATGGCCCGCCGGAACGCGATCACCCGCAGGCTGCCGGCGGTGCAGACCCTCGGCAGCGTGACAGTGATCTGCTCGGACAAGACAGGCACCCTCACCAAGAACGAGATGACGGTGACCGCCGCCGCCCTGCCGAGCGCCCAGGTCAGCGTCTCCGGCACGGGCTACGCTCCCGAGGGAGGTTCTGGCGGACGGTGCTCCGACAGGCATGGAGCATGAGGAGCTCCGGCGCCTCATCGAAGCGATGAGCATCGCCAACGACACCCAGCTGACGCAGAAGGAGGGCCGCTGGGGAATCAGCGGGGAGCCGACAGAGGGTGCTCTGCAGGCGCTCGCCGGGAAGCTGGGCTTCGACCCGACTGCCGCGAGGCGCACCTCGACGCTGCCGTTCAGCTCGGAGAACAAGCTGATGGCCACTGTCGCCGACATGGACGGGTCAGCCCGCATCCTGGTGAAGGGTGCGCCGGACCGGCTGCTCGACAGGTCCGCGACCCAGCTCCGCGGGACCGAGGAGGAGCCGCTGGACCGCGCGTATTGGGAGGAGCAGATCGAACTGCTCTCCGCTCAGGGCCTGCGCGTCCTGGCCGCCGCTGAGCGTCCGGCCCATCAGGGCGATGCGGGGCTTCTGAGCCTCGACGCGCTGGAGGAGCTGACCTTTCTCGGAGTCGTGGGCATCGTTGATCCGCCCCGAGAGGCTGCGATCGCAGCCATCGAGACCTGCCACGACAGCCGGCATCAGCGTGAAGATGATCACCGGAGACCATGTGGGCACTGCGCGTGCCATCGCTGAACAGATGGGCATCGACGGAGGAGCGGGCGCGATCAGCGGGCCTGAGCTCGAACAGGCCGACGACGAGGAGCTGCGTCGCCTCGCGGCGGGGCACAGCGTATTCGCCCGCACCAGCCCGGAGCACAAGCTCCGGCTCGTGAAGGCTCTGCAGGCCGAGGGTGAGGTGGTGGCGATGACCGGCGACGGCGTCAACGACGCCCCCGCCCTGCGCCGCGCCGATGTGGGCGTCGCCATGGGCGTGAAGGGCACGGAGGTCACCAAGGAGTCGGCCGAGATCGTTTTGGCCGACGACGACTTCACGACCATTGAAGCGGCAGTGGAGGAGGGGCGGCGGATCTATGACAACCTCCGCAAGGCGATCGTCTTCCTCCTGCCGACCAACGGTGCCCAGTCCGCAGTGGTGCTCTTCGCCGTCGCACTCGGATGGACTCTGCCGCTGACCCCGCTGCAGGTCCTGTGGGCCAACATGATCACGGCAGTGACCCTGGCGTTCGCGTTCGCCTTCGAGCCCGCCGAGCCCGGTGTGATGAGGCGCAGGCCGCGGGACCCCGCCAAGGGACTCGTCGAGCTGCGGCACATGGTGCAGATCGCACTGGTGTCGCTGCTGATCGCTGCAGCGACGATCGCTGTGTTCCAGTGGCGGATCGCAGCGGGGACGATCTGGAGTCCGCGCGGACGCTGGCCACCACGGTGCTGGTGGTGTGCCAGGCCTTCTACCTGTTCAACGTCAAGGCCCTGGAGTCCTCAAGCCTTCGGCCCACCGTGCTGGGCAGCAGCTGGGTCGCGTGGGCATGCGTGGCCGGGCTGACAGTCCTGCAGCTGCTGTTCATCTACGCGGCACCGCTGCAGGCCCTGTTCGAGTCCCAGCCGCTGAATCCGGAGCATCTGGCCGTGGTGACCGGCGCGGGGCTCGTGATCTTCCTGCTGACCGAACTGATCAAGCTGGTGCTGCACTGGCGGAGGAACTGATTCTCAGCACCCAACGGTCGGATTCTGAGGGTCCGGCCTCCAGACGGGCGCCGATCGACTGTGCGCGGACGTGCATGCCCTCCAGGCCGACGCTCGAGGAGCCGTAGGGAAGCTCTCCGGCCCGTCGGGCACCGGCGCCGCGTCGTTCTCGATCGTCACTGACCACGCGTCGGCAGCGGCTTCAGCATCCAGCCTGATGCCCGCGATCCCGCCGTCGGGCGCTGCGCCGTGCTTCTGTGCGTTGAGGAGTCCCTCGCCCACAATGGCGAACAGCTGTGTGCGCACCCATTGGGCCACTCGTGACCAGTCTCCGCGCACGTCCGCCTCGAAGACGCCTCGTTCGGGCCGTAGTCCGCTGCGGAGCGTCTCAAGGTCCTCAGGGAATGTTCTGCCGTCGACGGCAGGGAAGGACGCCCTGTCCCTTCAGGAGGATGACCATCTCGCGCAGGTCGTCCAGCGCTGAGCGTGCAGTGTCTCCCAGCACCTGCACCGCCTCCGGTGCGGCCGCGTGGGGGTGGAGGCTCATGGCATCAGCCCGCATGGCCAGAATGGTCAGATCACGGCCGATATTGTCGTGGAGCTCCTGGGCAAAGCGGCGCCGCTCCTGCTGCAGTGCGTGCGCCCTGGCCTGCTCCGCGTGGAGTCTCTGCGTGCGCTCCTCCCGCGCACGGTCTGCGACTCGTCTGATGCCTCGGCCGATCGCGTAGGCGATCAGCACCAGCAGGCTGAGGAATGCAGCGGCGTAAGCTGCGGTCTCCCAGTCGCCGAACTGTGCTCCCACAGCGCCCGTCCAGAGCACCGAGGTGACGACGTAGAGCCGTCGAGGCCGGACAGGTGCGTACATCGCCACGACCGCGCTCATCAGCACGAGGAAAACGGCCTGGTAGAGGGGATGTAGCCCACGACGAGGATAGCCGCCAATGCCGCCTGGGCAGCTGTCGCCCCTGGGATGACGCCTACCCATAGGAGGCAGAGGCAGAGCGTCCACAGCAGCAGCGACACGAGGGCGCCGACCGAGACAGGGCCAGTGCTGAAAACTCCGAAGAGGCTCAGGTCTAGGAGAATCCAGGCAGCTGATATGCCGGTCAGCGCACTCAGGACCTTCCGGTCAGGCTTCTCAGCACGCCACTCCGCAGCTGCTTCGAACCCCATTTGGATCTCAGTCAATCACAGGCCGAATGGTTCGGGAAGAGCTCGCACCACTGCTCCCCGAGCCAGGAGTCACGCTGAACATCGGCCCCCGCCGTGTGCAGCAGCACGCAGGCCGCGATGACGACCGCGGCGTGCAGGATCCGGTTCATCTGAGCAGACTATTTCTTGTGTCCGGCTTCGAAGAGTCCCCTGTGGTGGACAGTTCTCGCCGCCTCTCGTGATGTTGCTGGTCTTCGATCTAGGCTTCTGCAGAGGAGGTTCCGATGATTCGAGTATTTCTTGTCGAGGATCAGCCCATGATGCAGGAGGCCCTGCGTCTCTACCTGGACTCCACTGATGACCTGGTGCTCGCAGGGGAGGCCGCCGACGGTGTGGACGCTGTTGAGATGGTGCGCGAGTCGGCCCCGGACGTGGTCGTGATGGACGTAGACCTTCCCGGGCAGAACGGTGTGGCTGCCACACGGGAGATCCTGGAGGAGAGCCCGGACATCAGGGTGCTCGTGGTGACGACGTTCACCACCGATCATCATGTGGTGCGCGCCCTGCGTGCTGGTGCCCGTGGGTATGTGACGAAGGATGCACACGCCAGCACAGTGCTGGACGCGATCCGTTCAGTGGCCGCGGGGAGCACCCGTTCACCGCGCCCAGCGCCCGTGCGGCCCAGAAGACTCATGACACGGCTCCTACAGATATCGCCGAGGCGGTTGCCCATCAGGCTGGTATGCCCCACGTTCCGCCTGGAGAGCTGAAGGTGCTGAGGGCATCGCGCGGGGGTGGACGAACACAGAGATCGCTCGGGAGCTGCACTTCAGCCGGGAGACGGTGAAGACGTACAGCAAGCGCCTGAACGAGCGCTTCGGCACACATGATCGGACGCAGCTGCTGGTGCGTGCCGCAGAGCTGGGCTTCGTCGAGCCGCGCCTGGGATAGGGCTTCACAGTCAACCCCTGGGATCTGCAAGAGGAGGGAGCTGTGGTCAGCCGACGGTGACGCCGAGGGCGGAGCCCAACGCGTAGGTCACCGCGGCGGCACCCAGGCCGATCGCCAGCTGGCGCAGCCCGCGGGTGAGGGTTCGTGCCGGAGAGCAGCCCCACGACGCCGCCGGTGCACAGCAGCGCCAGGCCCACCAGGCCGGTGGAGAGCCCCACGGCGAGCAAGCCCTCGGCGCCGAAGAGATAGGGCAGCACCGGGATGATCGCTCCGAGCCCGAAGAAGCAGAAGCTTGACCCGGCGGCGGTCCACGCAGAACCTACGGCGCGGTGCTCGTCATGAAGCTCGTCCGGGTCGTGCGACAGTTCGGGGCGGCAGTTGCAGTCGAAGACGTTGAGCCGTTCCAGGGCCCGGTGCTCAGCGTCGGCTTCGCTCAGGCCCCGTGCCCTGTAGACCAGGATCAGCTCGTTGTGATCAAGATCGAGGTCAGGCGCGGCACGAAGGGTCGCCTGGGTGGGCCGTGTGGCATCCAGAAGCTCCCGCTGACTGCGCACTGAGATGAACTCCCCGGCGGCCATGGAGAGCGCCCCGGACAGCAGCCCAGCAATGCCGGTCAGCAGCACCACGGTGGGGCCGACTCCGGTGCCGCCCATGCCCATGATGAGTGCGAAGTTTGAGACCAGCCCGTCATTGGCTCCGAATACGGCGGCTCTGAAGCCTCCCGAGAGCTTCTCTCTGCCGCGGGCGGCGAGGGCGCGGATGACCTCCTCGTGCACCTCTTCGTCCGCAGCCATGCGCGGGGTGGCGTCATCGTCGCGGGCGTAGGGAGAGTCGCCTTCGGCGCGCTGAGCCAGGGCGAGCACGAACACGGAGCCGAAGACGCGCGCCATCCACCCCAGCAGAACGCGGTGTGCGCTGGGGCGCGGGAGGTTGTACGAGTGTGGGCCGAGCAGCTGCCTCCAGTGCTCCTGGTGGCGCTTCTCGGCTTCGGAGAGCCCAAGCAGGATCTGCTTCTCCTCACCGGTGCGCTTCTGCGCGAGCTTCCAGTAGAGCTTCGCCTCGGCCTCCTCATCGGCCAGGTATCTGCGCCACCGGCGGACCTGCTTCGGGGTGGGTTCGCCCTCCGGCCGTACCGTCTCAGGTGTATCGCTCACGGCACTATGGTGCGCACACTTCACGGCCGGGCGGCGGCTCGACTCGCTGCATGACGAAGCTTCAGCACCCCTAAGCCGTCGACGCACCTCAAGCCTGCTCACATGTACCCCTGTGGTGGACAATCGGCGCCGAGACGGGGATGGGCTCAGCCTCTGCGTCACGTACGGATAGATTCGTACTGTGAGGTGCTTCGGTTGATCAAGGATCAGGACAGCCGCTTCATCTTCTGGCTCGTCGGTCTCGTCCTGACGACCGCCTGCCTCATGCTTCTGGTGGTCACTATGTTCCACTCCTACAGCCTGCGCTGGCTGCTGCTTGCCTTCCTGGCGGGCGCGGTCTAGGTCCTCTGCACGTGGGGCATGTGGCGCAGCAGACCTTCCCTCAGGAGTGGGGCCAGGCCTGAACTCCCGCGAACAGTGTCCGCTGCTGAGCGTCTGCCTCAGCTGAAACGCGCAGCTATTGGTTCAGCACGAACCGTTCGACCGGGGCGAGGGCGCTGGGGAGTCCACGCCGGGGCCCAGCCCGACGTATCCCGGAGCCAGGTGGGCGTGGGGGGACGAGGTGCCGTCGAAGGTTCGCTCGCCGCGGGTGCCGTAGGGCAGGAACGTGCCCCGGCACGGGTGAGGATGAGTTGGGCGGGTGCGATGTCCCACGGGCTGGTGCGGCAGTTGATGACCACATCGGCCCAGCCCGCCGCGGCGTAGCAGAGCTCCAGGGCCCCGGAGACGATGCGGCGCACCGTGGCGTAGGTGCCCACCAGATGCCCGAACACCTCCAGCGCCTCGGTCCCGTACTCGGCAACGATCCGTGGGCCGGGAAGTTGGTGAGCAGGTTCAGGTGAGGTTCGGCGGTGCCGGTCTTCGGAGCTGATGCCAGCACCGTTTCGGACGCGTCCCGGGTGGACAGGTATGCGGCGTCATCGTCGGCGGAGAAGGTGAGCTCATTGATGGGGTCATGGACCACCCCGGCGACCACGACGTCGTCGATCGCGGCCCCGATGCTGACGCTGAAGTGGTCGAAGCCGTGGGCGAAGTTGGACGTGCCGTCGATGGGGTCGATGATCCACTCCAGTAAGCCCTCGCCGTGCGAACCGCCTTCCTCACCGGTGAACCGCGAGTCCGGCACCGCCTCGGAGAGCAGCCGGATCAGGGCCTCCTCCGTCTGCTGATCGTGGATGGTGACGAGATCACTGTTGGACGTCTTCATCTGGACCTCCATGGAGGCCCGGAAGGCCTCCCGGAGCGGCTGTCCCACCGCGTGCGCGGCGGAGACGGCAATGGTCCTCAGGGACGCGGAGGAGGGTATGGAGTTCACCCGCCACAGGCTACCGCCCTCGCATTGCCTGACCCCGCGTTTCTGTTCATGGAGAGTTCATCATCATTCAACCTGGGAGCCTCCTGGGGTCACCCACGGCGTCGTAGCCTGGGAGCGATGAAAGTTGCGGTTGTTGCCGAAAGCTTCCTCCCTCACATGAACGGGGTCACCAACTCCGTTCTGCAGGTGCTTGCTCACCTGCGTCGCCGCGGCGACGACGTCACCGTGATCGCCCCGGCGGACTCGGCCTTCGACGCCCACCCGCTCACCGATCAGATCAGCAGCTCCGCAGAGCGCTGCCACGGGTATCCGGTGATCCGAGTGCCCTCGCTGCCCCTTCCGGACTACCCCAAAGTGCGGGTCGCGGCCGGTTCGGTGCTGCGCATCCGCAACCTTCTGGAGGAGCTCCGCCCGGACGTCGTGCACATCGCCTCACCGTTCGTGCTGGGATGGCGGGCCATACAGGCCGCTGAGGCGCTGGGCCTGCCGGCGGTGTCGATCTATCAGACAGAGGTGCCTGCCTACGCCGCGCGCTACAGAGTGCCATGGGCCGAGGAGCTGCTGTGGCAGCACGTCGAGAGGATGCACCAGGCCTGCACCTACACACTGGTGCCCTCCACCTTCGCGAAGCAGCAGCTGCGCGAGCGGGGCGTCAAACGGCTCCGCACGTGGCGTCGCGGAGTGGACACCGACCTGTTCAGCCCCGCCCGGCGCTCTGCCGAGCTCAGAGCGCGCATCGCTCCGAACGGCGAGCTCCTGATCGGATTCGTGGGTCGCCTGGCAGCGGAGAAGCAGGTCGAGGACCTTGCGGTGCTCGACGGCATCCCCGGCACCCGTCTGGTCATCATCGGCTCCGGCCCGATGGAGAGCTCACTGGCGAAGAGGCTCCCACGAGCGCACTTTGCTTAGCTTCCAGTCCGGAGCGGACCTCGGTGCTCACGTCGCCAGCCTCGACATCTTCGTCCACCCCGGTGAGGCGGAGACGTTCTGCCAGACCATCCAGGAGGCCCAGGCCGCAGCGCTGCCGGTGGTGGCGGTGGGCCGGGGCGGCCCGCTCGACCTGGTGGATGAGGGCCGCACTGGATGGCTCTACGGCCCCGGGGATCTCCACGGCATGCGCCGCAGGGTGGAGCACCTGGTCAGCGACCACGCGGCGCGCAGGCACTTCGCGGATGCCGCGCACACAGAGGTGCAGGGCCGCACCTGGGAGGCCATCTGCAACGAGCTCGTGGGGCACTACGCCCGCGCCGTCGAGGTCAACCGCAGAATTCGCACGATGCGCGCCAAGACATACCTGCGGGCGCAGAGCCGCCTGTTCACGAACCTGCTTCCCGGATGATGCGGCGCGCTGCGCTCGCTGCGGCTGCCCTGCCTAGCGGAGCAGCCCCAGCTCCGTGAGCTGCTCGCTGATGGCCTTGCCGTCCGGGCCGTAGATCCATGGGATCCGGTTCTCGCCCACGTGCTGGTAGCCGTGCGTATCCTCGCCGGGCTCGCCGGCATGCAGCAGCTCCTGGCCCTCAGGCGCCTCGGCGCGGCCGCCTAACCAGCACCGCCTCGGTGTAGGTGAGCTCCCGAATGATGACTGCCTGAACGTTCTGGGGTGCGCCCGGGCGAAATCGGCGTAGATCGCCGGGTCGTGCTGCCCGTCGTCGCCTATGAGCACCCATCGCACGTGCGGGAACTCCTCGGCGAGCCGCTCGAGCTGCTCCACCTTGTGCAGGCGTCGGACCGGAACCAGCGCTCCTCCGTCGGTCCCCAGTCGGTCAGCAGCAGGGGCCCATACGGGTACAGGTTGGCGCTGAGGAAGCGGGTCAGGGTCTGCGCGACGTTCCAGGCGCCCGTCGAGAGGTACAGCACCGGGGAGCCGGGCATGGATGACCTCAGCCTCTCCATCGTCACCGCCATGCCGGGTGTGGGGGTGCGGGCATGCTCGTCGAGCACGAAGGAGTTCCATGCGGCGAGGAAGGGCCGCGGAAGCTTGGTCACCACGACGGTGTCGTCGATGTCGCAGATGATGCCGGCGGCGGTGTCCTCACCGATGATCCGAACCCCGGCGCTGGTGGGCTGCTCCCCGGGCGCCTGGAGGGTGATGCGGGTCCACCCCGACTCCAGCGGCTCACCCCTCAGCTCGACCACCTCGTCGACGATGCCGCCGCGGTCCGCTGCGATGTCGTACTCCCGGCCCGCGATGGTCACCTTGAGCTGAGCGAAGGGAACCGGCGCAGAGACGAAGTTCCGCCAGCCGCGCACCCCGTCGGCGATGACCTTGGCGACCCGCCGACCATTCTCGAAGTCCTGGTCGGGGGCCATGACTACCCGTGAGAGGACTCGGACCCAGCGGGGGACCCGTACCCGGCGAGCGAGAGGACTGTCACCTGCTGGCCGCGACGACGGGCCAGTCCCAGCCGCAGCTGATGCCAGCGGTCCTCGATCTTCATCGCCTTGTTGCGGCCTGCGTCGGTGTAGTGGCGGCGCAGCGCGGCAAGATCCTGGTTCGCCCACGAAGGCGCGCCCGGGTGGTCCTGCGGGCGTCGATCGTCGGAGGACATCATCACCGCTCATCATAATCACCGTCCGGCCTCCCGGGGTTTCACCGCGTGGACTCGGCCGCGCGCTGGCACGATGGGAACGATGTCCGAGGACCCTCAACCCGCACGTGACGACGCCTCCGCCGGCCGCCGTCGGCGCTGGCTGCGCCTGCTTAAGCGGCGCCGCTGTGGCTCTTCGGACTGCTCGAAGGGGTTCAGGTCGTTCTGCTCACAGCTCTCCTGGTGGCGATCCCGGTGGGGCTGCTCACGTTCTTGGCCGAGCCCGCCGCGTGGGATGTCATCGGTGCGGCCCAGCTGGCCGGGCAGCTGTGGCTCATCATGTTCGCAGCCCCTGGATCTGGGAGGCGGCGAGGTGGGCCGTGAGGCCGCGTTCCATGCCGTGCCCCTGGGGCTGACGCTCATTCCGGCGATGCTCTGCTGGCGCTCCGGGCGTAACTGGCGATGGGGCCTATCCCACGCAGCTGTGGCTGGGGCTGCTCATGTTCGTCCTGATCGTCGTGCTCGCCGCGGTGCAGCTGGCCGCCTGGGTGGACACGCCGTTCGGCGCTACCTCACCGGTGTGGGCTGCCGCGGCCGCAGGAGGAATTGCCGTGCTCGCCTCTGCGGGAGGCTGCGTCTGGGAGGCCCGGAGCGTGACGCGCATGTTCGGGATGGACATGGACGAGCGCATCGATCGCTGGTCCGCCCGGATCAAATGGACCGGCTCCTACCTGTGGGCTGTCACTCGAGCGGGTGCCGTCGCCGCGGCGGCCTCTCTCGCGCTCGCCGGGACTCTCTTCGCCGTCGTGGTGCTCGTGCAGTGGATCGACATCGCCAACGCCTACCAGCAGGCCGAGGCGGGGTGGTAGGCGCCGTGGGCCTGACGGTTCTCCAGCTTGCTCTGGTGCCCAACATGGTGATGTGGACGCTCGCCTACACCACCGGTGCTTAAGCTTCAGCGTAGGGTAAGCACCACTGTGCAGCCCGGAACGGCGGGTGCCTCCGCGGCTGAGCATCTCCGCTGCTGGCAGCAGTGCCGCAGGAGGGCCTGGAGCACGCGTGGCTGGTCCTCGCTCTGCCGGTCATTGCTGGGCTCTGCAGCCGGCATCTGGCTGGCTCGAGAGGGCGAGAACCACTTCGACGACTGGTGCGCCCGCACCATCCGCTTCCGGCCCGTCTCCCTGCTGGTGTCCACTGCGGTGCTGGGCACGCTGACAGGCCTGATGGCGGGTCTGCTGCTCGTGGGTCCGCTGTGGCTCTCGCACCTGTCGCTGGGGGTGGGGCGCTTCGTCGACGTGGGCCCCGATGCGCTGGTCGCAGCCGGGCTCCTGGGGGCCTGGGCTGCTGCGGGATGCGCAGTAAGCTACCTGGTCGCCCCATGCGTAGGCTCTTCACGCGCAGCTCAGCGAGCTGAGTCAGCCTCCGGTCCCCGGAAAGGGTCGGAGAATGGCATTCTCGTACTCCTGCTGGCACTGATTCAGGGCACGGTCAGTGACCGCGCGGTCGGTGCATGCTTCGAACTCGGATGTCGCGTCCCAGAAGAGGGCCTGAGCCCCGCGCTGACGCCGAAGAGTCCGCAGCTGAGCGCGGTGAGCACGCCGGACAGAAGCAGCATGGCGCCCGCTTTGGTGCGCACGGCGCGGATCACCATGAAGGTGCCGACGGCGACCCCGGCCAGTCCTGCAGGCACTGCCAGCAGCTTCAGGGAAGCTGCAGCTGGAAGCCGCCCCAGGTGAGCACGATGGCCAGCAGGCCCCAGCCCAGCCATCTGGCATCGGCGGCCAGACTCTGGGATGGTCGGCTGCGCTTCCCTTCAGGGTCTGAGCGGGAAGACTGGTCATCTTTGCCCGGCCGCTGGCCGGATGGCGGTGTCGCGGTCATCACCGTGATGGTATCCAACGCCGGGGCCGGGGAGTCCTCCTCAGGGATGATGCGTCCGCTGAGGGGAAGCGTAGGCTGAGGGTATGACGACGCCGAATGGTGACAGCGCCCCAGAGAATCCGTCCGGTCAGCGCCCATCAGAGCGCGACCCCGCAGGCCCTGACGAGCCGCAGGGGGAGCAGGAGCGACCACGTCCGCAGTACGGGGCATACGCCCCGCAGGAGGCAGGTCAGCCCGGACCCGCTTACCAGCCGGTGTGGGGGCAGCCCGGCGGAAGCGCCTCCGCCGCTCCCTCTGCGCATGATGGGGGCCAGTACGCCCAGAGTCCCTACGGTCAGAACCCCTACGGCCAGCCTCCCGCCGACGGCGAGCACCACACCGGGTATCAGCCGGTGCCCTACGGCCACGGCTCGCCTTCGCAGGGCGAGCACGGCTACGCACCAGCACCCGTGGACAAGCCCAAACGGCCCGCCTCTCTGCTGGTGGCGCTGCTGGCGATGATCGGCGTAAGCGTCGCGGCCTTGGCCTGGGGCATCTACGGCATGGTGGTCGCGAGCACGGCCAGCATTGAGGAGCTGATGTCTCCGGAGCAGTACGACATGTTCCTCCAGGAGATGGAGCGTCAGGCTGAGGCCAACCCGGAGCTCAACGACATGGCGCCGCAGGAGCTTCTGGAGCTCAGCATGACGATGCTCGGCGGGCTGGCACTGGTGTGGGGCATCTTTGTGCTCTGCATGTACATCCTCTGGGGATTCCTCGGAACGATGGTCAACAACGCCTGCCGCATCATTGCGACCGTCTGGTGCGCACTCAGCGTCTTCATGCTCTTCTTCGGCTTCACCCCGCCGCCTTCGCGCTCGTGGGCGCGGTGGTTGCGCTGTCCGTCCTCGCGATCGTGATGATGTTCCTCCCGAGCTCCAACGCCTTCTTCCGGCAGCGGCGCCAGTGGAAGATCGCTCGGCGCGCCCAGGCGCCCCGCTGACCGCAGAGCTGAGGCGAGCGCGGACGTAGGCTGAGCCCTATGCGAATCGTGGTGCTGATCTCCGGCTCGGGGTCCAATCTTCAGTCGGTCATCGACGCGTCCCAGGCAGGGAGCTAGCCGTGGAGATCGCGGCGGTCGGCTCGGACAACCCCGATGCCTACGGGCTGGTGAGAGCCGGGACTGCAGGGATCGAGACGTTCAGCGTCCCCCTCGAGCGCGGGGCAGACGCGGAGCAGCGGGCCGACTGGAACAGCAGGCTGCGCGATGCTGTGCTTTCCTACGACCCAGAGGTGTTGGTCTCCAGCGGGTTCATGAGGATCGTCTCGGCAGAGTTCCTCGACACCCTGAGGCGCGCGGATGGCCGCGCAGTGCCGATGATCAACACGCACCCGGCCCTGCTGCCCAGCTTTCCGGGCGCCCATGCGGTGCGTGATGCGCTTGCTCACGGGGTGAAGGTGACCGGCTGCACCGTGCACCAGGTGGACTCCGGCGTCGACACCGGCCCGATCCTTGCCCAAACCCCGTTGAGGTGAGGGCTGAGGATGATGAGGCTACCCTCCACGAGCGCATCAAAACTGCCGAGCGAACCCTGCTGAACCAGGTGCTCGCCCAGATCGCCCGCAATGAGCACGGCCTGCGCTGAGAGTCAGGCCCGATTCTGGAAGACTGGACCGCATGACCTCTTCCGCCGCCGCCCACTCTGCTGAGCCCGTCCCGACCACCGGCTACGCCACGGTGCACCTGGTCCGTCATGGCGAGGTGCACAACCCTGACCGCGTGCTCTATGGAAGACTGCCGGGCTTCGGCCTCTCCGAGCTCGGCAAAGAGATGGCGCAGGGGCTGGCCGATCACTTCGCGGCACGAGCTGAGCGTGGCCAGGGCCCGGTGATTCTTGCGTCCTCCCCGCTTCAGCGCGCCCAAGAGACGATTGCCCCGTCGCCTCCGCCCTGAACCTGCCGGTACGGATCGAAGGGCGGGTCCTGGAGGCGGAGAACAAGTTCGAGGGCATGTCTTCGGTGCGTCGTCAGCTGCGACGGCCCAAGCATTGGCCACTGCTCATCAACCCGATCCGCCCCTCATGGGGAGCCCTACAAAGCACAGGTGAACCGAGTGCTGGCCGCGGTGAAGGACCTGGCCGACGAAGCGATCGCCGAGCACGGCGACGGGTCCGAGGCGGTGCTCGTCTCCCACCAGCTCCCCATCTACGTGACCCGTCTATGGGCCGAGCAGCGGCCGCTCTTCCACGACCCACGCTCCCGCGAGTGCACACTGACCAGCATCACCAGCCTGCACATCGGTCCTCGCGGGGTCGAGGCCGTCAGCTACGAGGAGCCCAACCGCGAGCTCAGCAAGCAGGCCCTGGCTCTGCCCGGCGCGTAGCGCCCGAGGCGTCGACGCTGTCGACGTCGGCTCTGAAGCCGCGCACCATCGCCGACAGGCCTCGCTCGAAGGCGCGATCGGCAGCCTCTGAGGGCTCCTTGGCGCGGGCCGCTGCCGCGGCGGCGAAGGTGGGGGCCCGCTCCGGGTCGCCCGGTTCGAAGATGTTCATGGCGCTGTGGCGTCATATGCGGCGCCGAAGGCGTACGCCTCCACCGCGACAATGATCTCCAGGGCATCCTGCGGATCGATCCCGGCATCGGTGAGGCCCCGGATCACCCGCTCGTACATGTCCAGGGTGCGAGGCGCGTCAGCGATCGGGAGCACCGCCATGATGGGGATCATGGCCGTATTCCGGGCAAAGCAGTTCCGGTAGGAGCGTGCCCAGGCGATCAGCGCCTCATGCCAGGGCAGGCGGTCGAAGACCGACGCGTCGATCTCCTCATTCAGCCGATCCTGGACCCAGAGCATCAGCTCGTCCTTGGACCTCACATGGTTGTACAGCGCCGACGCAGAGACGCCCAGCTCGCGGGCCAGGCTCGCCACCGTCAGCTGATGATGGCCCCGATCGGCGGCTATCTTCAGCGCAGCATCGGTGATCGCCTGTCCGGAGAGGATGGGCTGGCGGGGACGTCCCCTGCCGCGACGCGGCTGATCGGTCGGCACAGGGGCTCCTATCGGCAGGGGTGGGAACTTTGCAAGTCTAGTGATGGAAGTAACACGCCAGCAACACAGAAGCTGTAATATGAATGCTGTTCATTAATCTGATGCGCAGACATATGGGAGGTGCTGTGGAGAACATCCGGCACATAGGCAGCGAAAACGTCGTGACGTGCGACCTGGCCATCGTAGGGGCTGGGCCTGCTAAACCTGATGGCTGCCCGCACCGCAGCGCGCAGGGGCCTGCGGGTGGTCGTGCTCGAGGCCCGCGACCGCGTCGGCGGACGCACATGGTCTGACACCGTCGACGGTGCCTTCCTCGAAATCGGGGGCCAGTGGGTCTCGCCCGACCAGACCGAGCTGCTCGGTCTGGTGGAGGAGCTGGGCAAGGAGACCTACCAGCGCTACCGGGAGGGCTCGAACGTCTTCATCGGCTCCGACGGAGTCCGGCACGTCTACACCGGCGACACATTCCCCGTCGCCTCGGAGACGGCCGAAGAGATCGAGCGGCTGACCGGGGTCCTCGACCAGCTGGCCGCTGAGATCGGGCCGCACGAGCCGTGGGCGCACCCCAAGGCGCGCGAGCTCGACACCATCTCCTTCCACGACTGGCTGAGGACGCAGTCATCGGATGAGGAGGCCTGCCGGAACATCGGCATCTTCGTCGCAGGAGGCATGCTCACCAAGCCCGCGCACGCCTTCTCGGCGCTCCAGGCCGTTCTGATGGCGGCCTCCGCGGGCTCCTTCAGCAATCTCGTCGACGAAGGCTTCATCCTCGACCGCCGGGTGGTGGGCGGCATGCAGTCCGTATCCGTCGCCCTGGCCGAAGAGCTGGGCGAGGCCGTGCACCTGGGAACCCCCGTGCGCACGATTCGCTGGAACGAGACAGGCGGAGCGACCCTGTGGTCCGACCGTGTCACCGTTCAGGCTGACGATGTGATCGTCGCCGTCCCGCCCAACCTCTACAGCCGCATCTCTTTCGAGCCGCCTCTGCCGCGCCTGCAGCACCAGATGCACCAGCACCAGGCCATGGGTCTGGTGATCAAGGTCCACGCCGTCTACGACCGTCCGTTCTGGCGTGAGAAGGGCCTCTCCGGCACCGGCTTCGGGGCCGATGAGGTGTGCCAGGAGGTCTATGACAACACCAACTACGGCGACGCCCGCGGCACCCTGGTCGGATTCGCCACCGACGAGGTGGCCGACGCGCTGTTCGCCCTGCCCGACGAGGAGCGCCGAAGCAGGATCCTGCGCTCCTTCGCGAACTATCTCGGGAAGGAGGCGCTGACCCCAGAGGTGTACTACGAGTCGGACTTCGCCTCCGAGGAGTGGACCAGAGGCGCCTACGCCACCAGCTACGACCTGGGCGGACTGCACCGATACGGCGCCCACCAGCGCGACCCCGTGGGGCCGATCCGCTGGGCCTGCTCCGATCTGGCCGCTGAGGGGTACCAGCACGTCGACGGTGCGCTGCGCCAGAGTAGGCTGGCGGCCGAAGAGATCCTGGAGGCCCGGTCGTGACCTCATGGCGCATGCCGTCCGAATGGGAGCCGCACGAGTGCACGTGGATGGCCTTCCCGCCTACCAACGAGACCTTCGGCGCTCACGGCTCTGCGTCGCTGCAGCGTGCCCGACAGGCGTGGGCGAACGTGGCCGCCGCCGTCTGCGGCTACGAGCCGGTCAGAATGCTGGTCAGGCCAGAGGACATCGCGGTGGCGAGGACGCTTCTCCCTGAGGCCGTCGAGCTCCACGCCGTTCCCTCGACGACGCCTGGGTGCGGGACTCCGGCCCCACCTTCGTGCGGGACGAGAGCGGCGCGGTGGCAGCCGTGGACTGGGTGTTCAACGGCTGGGGAGCCCAATCCTGGGCCGCCTGGGAGGCGGACCAACGGGTCGGGGAGCAGATCGCCTAGCCTGGCCGGGGTCCCTCGCATCGCCAGCACCCTGGTCAACGAAGGAGGCGGGCTCCACGTGGACGGTCGCGGAACCGTCCTGCTGACACAGACCGTCCAGCAGGATCCGGGGCGCAACCCAGGGTGGTCCCAGCAGCAGATCGAGGCGGAGATCCACCAGCGCCTCGGCACCCACCACGCAGTGTGGCTTCCCCGGGCCTCGCCCGCGACTATGACGAGTTCGGGACTCGCGGGCATGTCGACATCGTCGCCTGCTTCACCCCGGCAGGTTCGGTCCTGCTGCACACCCAGCGGGACCGCAGCCACCCTGACCATCAGGTGAGCCGCGAGCTGCGCGAGGTGCTGGAGAGCGCGACAGTCGTAAGCGGAGACCCCATCAGCATCACCGAGCTCCCCGCCCCGAAGCAGCTCCAGGATGAGAGCGGCTGGTCCGACTGGTCCTACATCAACCACTACGTCGCGAACGGAGCCGTCATCATGGGCGCCTTCCAGGACCCCAGCGACGAGAAGGCCCAGCAGATCCTCGAGGAGCAATACCCGGGACGCACCGTCGAACGCGTCGACGCCCGTGACATCTTCGCGTTCGGCGGCGGAGTGCACTGCATCACCCAGCAGCAGCCATCGTCCCCGACCGCGCCGGGCGCAGTGCCCGCACCCTGAGAGGAAGCCGATGATCGACGTCGTCGAAGCCACCATCCCCAGCTGCGCGCCGCCCTGGAGGACGGGAGCACGACCTCCGAAGAGCTTGTGGGCGCCTACCTGCGCCGCATCGATGCCTACGATCAGCAGGGACCCTGCCTGAACGCTGTGGTGGTCCGGAACGCGGAGGCGCTGGCCGAAGCCCGAGCCTCCGACCGGCGCCGCGCCGAAGGGCGCCCTCTCGGGCCGCTGGAAGGAATCCCGTACACCGCGAAGGACAGCTACAAGGTCCGAGGCATGACCGTCGCGGCGGGGTCCCCGGCGTTCAAAGACCTGGTCGCTCAGCAGGACGCCTTCACCATCGAGCGGCTTCGCGGGGCCGGAGCGGTCCTCCTGGGCCTGACGAACATGCCGCCCATGGCGAACGGTGGGATGCAGAGGGGCCTCTACGGCCGAGCCGAGAGTCCCTACAGCGCCGACTATCTCGCCGCCGCCTTCGCGTCCGGTTCCTCGAACGGGTCGGGAACGGCCACTGCGGCGAGCTTCGCAGCGTTCGGGCTGGGGAGGAGACATGGTCCTCGGGCAGGGCGCCCGCCTCCAACAGCGGGCTCTGCGCCTACACGCCCTCACGCGGAGTGATCTCCGTGCGGGGCAACTGGCCGCTGGTCCCCACTATGGACGTGGTAGTCCCGCACACGCGGACGATGACCGACATGCTTGAGGTGCTCGACGTCATCGTCGCCGACGACCACGACTCCCGCGGAGACTTCTGGCGCACCCAGCCCTGGATCGCACTGCCCAAGGCTTCGGACGTCAGTCCCCGCAGCCATCGTGAGTTGGACTGCCCTTCCGAAGAGCGCGCCCACGGAACCCTCAGCGGTCTGCGCATCGCGGCGCCTGGAATGTACATCGGTGAGGACCATGAGGCGGGCAGCCGCGAAAGTGCTTAAGCATCGGAGGGCCCACCGGCCAGCCGATCCGCGTGCGGGACAGCATCCTGCAGCTGTGGCGGGAGGCCGAGGCGGATCTCGTGGGCGCCGGAGCACGCGTGGAGGTCACCGACTTTCCCGCCGTGAGCCGCTACGAAGGGGACCGCGCGGGTGCTCCGACAGTCTTCAGCCGAGGACTCGTCGACCCCGACTACCTGAAGCTCGAGGTCAACGAACTGGCCGCATGGGCGTGGGAGGACTTCCTTCAGGCCAACGGCGACCCGCGCTGAGCAGCCTCACACAGGTTCGAGGCGAAGACATCTTCCCGCACCCGGAAGGCGCACTGCCCGACAGGTACGACGGCTTCGACGACGACATCAGCACATACCCGGATCTCATTCAAAGGACAGGCGCTCCGACGCTCGAGTCCCTGCCCGGAGTCGAGCACGGACTGCGGGGCTGGAGGAGACGCGCCGCGTCGACCTTGAGGACTGGATGGACCGGAACGGGTTCGACGTGGTGGCCTTCCCGCCGCGGCAGACGTGGGACCCGCGGATGCCGACACGGAGCCCGCCGCAGCCGATGCGGCGTGGAGGAACGGCGTGTGGGTGGCGAACGGCAACCTCGTGCCCCGTCACCTGGGGATCCCCACCGTCACCGTGCCTATGGGCACGATGGATGACACCGGCATGCCCGTCGGGCTTACGTTCGCGTCCCGGGCGTACGACGACCAGACCCTGCTGCGCATCGCCGCCGCCTTCGAGCGGCTGCGTCCGCGGCGCACCGAACCGGCCCGGACCCCGCGCCTGAACACCTCCTCCGACCACCCCGAGAGAGCAGACCATGAGTGACCTGATCATCCGCAGCGCGCACATCCGCACAATGGCCCACGACGCCGACGCGCACACACGCCCGACGGCCGCAGCAGTCGTCGACGGTCGGATCGCCTGGCTCGGCACCGACGAGGACGCCGCGGCCTGGACCGGCCCTCGC